>JAFDVK010000010.1 GCA_018269005.1 Acidobacteriota bacterium
TATTTTCGTTCGATCCACCGGCACATGCGCTTTATTACCACTCCTTGCATTTTACTGGTAGCGGTAGCTTCCATGGCGCAGACCATTGGGGTGCAACCCTATCTACAGGATGCGGAACCCACGCGGATGACGATCATGTGGGAGACCACCAGCGGCACGCAGAGCACGGTGGATTACGGTAAGCTGGATGCGGTGCTCCTGCGCTGCATGCAGGTGGCCCGCGCCAACTACTGATGACGGGCATCGCGCAATACGGCACCACGCTGATTCCATACATGGTGCAGTACCGTGTACGTCGCACGCTGGGCATTGAAGTGCATCCGGACCGTAGTGTAGTGGTCCTTGCGCCGACGGGTATCCATCCGGATCTGATCCGTCAGTGCGTGATGCGACGGGGCACGTGGATCACACGTCAGCAGCGGTACTTCGACCGCTTTCTGCCCAGCCGTACTGTGCGGGAAGGGATCGCGGATGAGACCTGGTTCTACCTTGGCCGTCGGCACATGCTGCGCCTGCATAAAGTGGCGCAGCCCTCCGTGAAGCTCACGCGCGGTACATTGGTCGTCCACTTGCCGGATCCAGGCGATCGCGCGCACGTGAAACGGCTGCTCACGGCCTGGTACCACGCCCAGTCGCTCGAACGGTTCTCCGATGTGGTTCTTATGGCTCTGGAGACCATGCGCGTGCGCCACCCGGTGCGCACCCCCAAGTTGAGCTATCGCACAATGGCGCGTCGTTGGGGCAGTTGTACGGCATCCGGAACACTGGTCCTGAACCCGGACCTGATCCAAGCACCGGTGCTATGCATCCGGTATGTCGTCCTGCACGAACTCTGTCACCTTGTATATCACCATCAAGGGAAGGAGCTCTTCGCACTGCTGGTACAAGTGATGCCTGACTGGCGAAGGTGGAAGGAGCGGTTGGAAAAGAACAGTTGAACAGACCCTATAGGTCATGGATCTTGAAGAGCTCATCGAGGTGCATCAGCTATCCGAGGCGGTCGTTTCCTTCTGCACCGCGAACGGACTGATCGACATGCTCGCCTTGGATACGCATTACGTCAACCATGGGACGTTCACCACGCTTCCCGGCTGCACTGCGCTCATTGAGGACAAGTTGCTTGACCTGTTGACTTTTGAGCGCCTTCGGGGTGATCTGAAGGCAGAACCGCATCAGGCCGATGCAACCATTCATCAGGTTGTGGACGGGGCCGATATGCATCGTGCAATACTGCCAACGGCTTTGTCAACGGCTACTGTGCTTCCTGTTGCCGAAAACCCTGGACTCGAGCAACTGACGGTTCTATTCGGCTTGTCTGTACGAGCTTTCAATGTATGCGAGAACGCCGGCTTGTACACCTTGTCACAGATACGGGACTTCGCGTTGGAGCACGGTGGTTTCAAAATGCTCAGGAATTGCGGGGCCAAGACGCAGATGGAGCTGAGCGATCTGCTGGTCAGGTCAGCTGCAACGGGTTATGCCCCAGATAGGACTGCCCATCCGGATGGCGCCGCGAGCCCTGACAGGATGGAGGCCATCTGCAGTGCGCAGTATCTGAAACTGAGCACACAAGCCAGGAATGTGCTACAGGGACAGATTGGTCATCCCACTGCCGATGCCATCATTCGATTCTTCATGCGGCAGGGCAGAAAGATGCCGAAGCTACCGGGTGCCGGGAGCAAGGTCATGCGGGAGCTTCGTGCGATGCGCGAGAACACGATGACGGCCTTGACGGATCGATCGGTGGAATGGCCGGACGACAGTGACCCACGGGCGGAGCTGCTCAGGTGGGCCTTGATCCATCAAGTCGATCCGGACATACTACCGTATTTGCAGCATTCCGATGGCCGCTATTCCCTTTTCCGTTTTCTGGAGCGGTACATCGGTATGGCATGGAATGGAAGCAAGCTCAATGTTTATCGTACCCAATTGCTGAACCATGGTTCCGCGCTGACATTGGAGACGATCGCTGCAAAGGTCGGCCTGACCCGGGAACGTGTGAGGCAATTGATGGTCAACATGGACCATACCGTCTTGGCGCAGCTCAGTTTCGTATCAGACCTGCCTGGAGTGCATGAGCATTACCCGGTGCTGGTGAATGCTGATCGTTGCATGATCGTGGACCTTGGGATCGTGCGTACCCTGAATGCCGGAGAGGGTACATTTTGCTCCCCGGTACTCGTCGCGTACATCGCCGTGTTACTGAACCACCCAAGGCTACAACTGGTCAAATGGACCGAGTTGTTCGACCGGACCACGCTCTCCAAGGAGCTGGACCATACTCATCCGTTTCTCATGGAACGCGAGTGGGTCGAAGAACTTAAGAGCGCTGCCGGTCAAGCGATACAGGTCATAGAAGCTAGGCGCAGCACTCCGGAGCGCCGACCATTGGCTGAGATCTTGGTCGTTGGGGATAAAGCCCCATCCCACGAGATCGTGTCGCTTCTCTGCACGATCCTTCCCTTGCGCTATCCAGAGATGCTCATCGAGGATGGCTGCATCTGCTTGCCTGCCAACGCAAAACGCAGCCAGGAGGACATGCTGGAGGAGGTACTTGCTGGTCTGGGCGAGCCAAGCCATGTTACACGGATCCAAGAGGTATGGAGCACCCGGTTCCCGGGCCGCCCGATCACTGTAGAGGGCATCCGCAACGTGGTTGTCCGGAACAAGAGCCTCTTCTTTTCCATCGGCAGGGAGAGCACATACGGTTTACGCCGATGGGAAAATGAGCGGCATGACCTGAAGTCGGGCACCATACGAGATATCGTCGAAGGGCTGCTTCAGGCGAGCTCGGACCCCCTTCACCTTGAGGACCTTGTTGAGGATGTACAGAAGTTCCGTCCCGGAACCTATCTCGGAAGTGTCAAGCTCAATCTTCAGATGGAAGCATCCGGCCGATTCGTGTTCCTGCCGGGAGGTTTTGTTGGTCTTGCCGGGCGGTCGTATGATAGGATCCCGGATCCACCGGCGGGTGTGCCAGGCAGCCTGATGCGGGCGAGCGTGCTGCGGCAATTCGTTGGACAGCATCGAAGCAGGTTGGCAGAACATATCGCACAGCGATGTTCGGCCACGCCGAAACGGATTGAGCGTGTGATCGACGCTGCGATCGCAGCTGGTCGCATTCAATTGGACCCCGAAGGACTTATCCAACAGGGCCAAGGGGAGACCGAAGATCATGGCCCATGGATGGATGAGCTGCCTTTCGAATGGTAGCGTGAGGTGCGGTTGCATCAGCCGACCGATGGCGATGCGCTGGTGCGGCCGAAGCAAGGAAGCTGCAACGTAGACACAGCCTCCGCGGTCGGAGCCAAAGCGGAAAAGTCGAGGGCGCTGTAGCGGATG
Organism: Acidobacteriota bacterium; assembly: GCA_018269005.1. GTDB lineage: Bacteria > Acidobacteriota > Blastocatellia > Pyrinomonadales > Pyrinomonadaceae > OLB17. The sequence goes on from JAFDVK010000010.1 coordinate 3,343, forward strand.
ATCCGGGTGCTTGCTTTCAGTCGGCTTTTGGTATCCTGATCAATCAGGAATCACAGCGTTCCCCTTGTTCTTCTGTTCCCGTTCGATTGCCTCGAACAGCGCCCTGAAGTTGCCGTTCCTCACCCGTGCGCACCTGGTGGTCCCGGCCCTGGCATGATCGATCCATGCAGGCGGAAAGACGGAGGATGGATGGGCCTTTTTCCTTCGGATGAAGAGACTACCGCTCCTTGGTTCGGCCAAGTGTGACAACTGCCGTGAACA
>JAFDVK010000011.1 GCA_018269005.1 Acidobacteriota bacterium
GATCCTCGAAGAGGCCGTGCGCGAACTGAAGGACGAACACTTCAAGGAACTCTTCGCCGATGCGCAAGGCGGCAGCGCCCTGGCCCGTGGCTCCCGCCGCGACCAGAGCTACGATTGCATCATCGAGACGGACCTCACCATGCTGATCCCCAACAGCTACGTGAGCGAGACCGCCGAACGCCTCACGCTCTACCGCCGCCTGGACGACATCAAGGACGAAACAGAACTGCAAGCCTTCGCCACCGAAGTGCAGGACCGCTTCGGTCCCATCCCCCACGAGGTGGGGGAACTGATGGAGGGGATCCGATTACGCTGGTTGGGACAACGCATGGGGCTGGAGAAAATGGTGCTGAAGAATGGTGACCTGCGCGGCACCTTCATCGCGGACCAGCAGCACCCCTTCTTCTCCAGCGACGGCTTCCAAGCGGTGCTGCGCGCGGTACAGGCGCAACCCAAGCGCTACAAGGTGTACGAGAAAAGCGGCAAACTGAAGATCACCGTGGCGGCGGTGAAGAACATCGGGGAGGCGAAGCGGGCGATGGAGTCCGTTGTCGCTTAGGCTTTGGCGGGTGAAAGGGGTGGTGGGGTGTCTTCCGCGGCTTGATCTATCTTCGGATCATGAGCAAGCCCGCCAAGCGAAGCGTACCTGCAGATCACGACGCGCAACAAAAAGTCGATCAGGTGAGTGAACCGGGGGCAGCTTATACCCCCAAGGTGCGGCGGAAGCCAACGTCGAAACCGGCCAATAAAGAGGGGCACGATGCCAAGCGGTCTTCGGGCATGCTTCCCGGTATTTCAAAGCGAATGAAGGAGTACCTGATGCACGTACGCGATGACCGCTAAGCCGTTGCTGGTTGATACGAACGTTCTGATTCATCATTTTGACTATCGCAGGGAATTCGCCCCGAGACCCTGCGCAACCAAAACAACAACACATACATTTGACCAAGACCTGTCCTGTTCGGGTAGACCACCTCAGACCGCATTGGTCTAGCATACCTAAAAATCCAACCATGCCTGGCCCTAACCCCATAACTGACCAACAGAAGCGACACTTTCTCAACTTGTACCACCTCGCGCTTACAGACATGGGCGTGGACGTAAAAGAATTGGAACTGCTTTACCGAATTGGTGTGGAGAAGGGATTGGCGCCAGAGGAGATCGACCGGGTGATTGTTCGACCCGACGAGGTCGGGGTGCATGTGCCTGAATCAGTTTCCGACAAGGTAGAGTACCTCTATGACCTGGTGCGGATGGCCTGGGCCGATGGACGAATTACGAAGGAAGAGGAAAATCTCCTGACCCAATTCTGTATTCGCTTCGGCTTTCTTGAGGAGAACATCCCCGGGGTGATCAGGTTCTTCGCGGAGCAATGTGGTCAGGGTGTTTCTCCTGCAGATGTAAAGCAGATAGTTGAGCATAACTCTTAGACCGTACAAGATGTCGAAAGCTGACCTGGGCAAGTTATTCTCGCTCCGTAAGGTTGACCCGGCCACAACAAACGGGGCGAATGATTCCCATCAAGAGCCTGCCGCCAACCCGGAGAACTATCAAGACAATGGGTTCAGGCAGGCCGGTCGATTGGAAGGAAGCGTTGCAGGATTGAGGGTGTGCCTTGCGCGCATTCATCACGACCACAGGCAAGCAGCCCGGGAGAATAGAGCCCACCAGGATGTGCTGATGCGCCCATACCGGGAGAAGCTTCAAAACCATGAACATGATGCAGGTCAGTTGCATGATGAGGTCGTCTCCATTAAGGACCGCCGGATTCCCAATTTGAAGGAGCGGATTGAAACGCTCAAAAAAGAAATATCGGATATCCGTCAGGATCCCAAGGCCCATATAGGTCATGAATCCGGAAAGGCGGGGTTCATCATCGGCCTTATTATCCTCTTGTTCCTCACCGTGTATCTTTTCGTGTTCTACTCCTCCGCCTCCTATTCGGCCTTCTTCAAGACATTCGAGATTACGAACATTGGCGTGGCGAACTCCATCTTCGATCCACATGCGATCACAAAAGCCATTGCCGACGGGATCACGGAACTCGTGTTGATCCTTACCATTCCGTTCGTGTTCCTCGGACTTGGTTATTTGATCCACAAGGTCCAAGCGGCTTCGAAATGGGAGAAATATCTAAAGGTCTTTCTGCTTGTACTTGTGACATTCTTCTTCGATACGTTGCTTGCATATGAGATCACATCCAAGATCTACGAGATCAAAGGTCAAAGTGGATTCACAGCCGTACCGGACTACACGGTGCACATGGCCATGGAGAATGTGCAGTTTTGGATAATTATTTTCGCGGGATTTGTAGTGTATTTGATCTGGGGCTTTGTCTTCGACATCGTCATGGAAGCCCATCGACAATTGGACGCTGTAGCCGTGGCGATCCGTGAGCGCCGATCGAAGATCACCGATACGGAAAGTGAGATCACCAAGCTGGAGGGAGAACAGCTGAGGAAGGAGGAGCAAATTGCTTTGCACAGGAGGGAGGCGGCGAAACTGAGAGAGTTCATCGAACACGGGTTTGTGTTCAACAAGGACTTCAAGCAATGCATTTACCAGTTCACTCAAGGATGGATGGCATGGATGAGGGGAAGAGGGTTGCCCATGGGGGACATGGATAAGGCCAATGAAGTGGTCCAGGGATTCATCCAGGTCAACTTCGGTGAGGACGCCGCAGAAAACATGATCGAATGAAACAGTTGATATGCCTACTGGCTGTTATGCTCGTATCCTGTGCGGGAGATGGACCCCGAACGGGATCCACTGGCGGCGGTGATGCAACTGCTGGTCCAAGTACTGTCCCAAAAGGACAAGCGGACCCCTGTGCCGGCATGGGAAAGGGAAAGCAACTCAACATCACGGTCTTCTTGGATCTTTCCGACAGGATCATCAAGGACCATGGCTATGGCCCCCAATGGCAGAAAGACACGGCACTGGTCATGCACCTTGTTGAATTGTTCAAGAAGGATGCTGAAAGTCGCGGGACCTTCTGTGCCAAGGGTTGTATGCGCCTTCGCGTAGAACCACCGAATGCAGTAATGAACTCATGCATAAGCAAGACGGAAACGGACTTTTCCAAGTTCAGCCAGCCTGGCGACCGCAGGGCACTATGGTCCCACATGTCCGAAAGCTGGAGCCAGTGCCTGAGCAGTGCATACGGAAGCGCGATTCAACAGGGCAGCAAAACCGAGTGGCCGGGTTCCGACCTATACGGATTCATGAAGGACGTGGACCGGTACATCACACCAGGGTATCGGAACATTTTGGTGATCTTGACAGATGGCGAACTGTATGCAGAGAATCGACGTGGGGAAAAAGATGGTAACCGTACCGCCAATCTGACCTCCGTGCAACTGCGCCCTTATGTAAAGGGCAATGAAGCAGCTTCGATCCAATCCATGAAGAACGCTGGTCTTGGGCTGATCGACCCCAGAGGTGCCAAGGCCAAGTTGTCTGACCTGGAAGTGATCGTGCTCGGCATGCAACCCACTCATCCGAATAACCCGTACATCTATTCCATGCTGGAGTATTTATGGACGGACTGGTTTAACAGGATGGGGGTGCAAACTGATCATCTGACGTTGGAGAAATCCAGCAATTCCATGGATGCGAAGAATGCCCTCGACAATGCGATCGAGGCGGTAAGATGACCACCCTCATCCGTCTCCTCCTCGCCGCCCTCTTTTTCCTCTGCCTGGCCCCTATGCCATACGGCTACTATGCGTTCGTGCGCTTCGCGGCCATGGTGGGCTTTGGCTGGCTGGCGTATAATGCCAAACAGGAGGGGCAGGTCATGCTGCCTTGGGTTTATCTGTGCCTCGCCCTCCTCTTTCAGCCCTTCATCAAGATCGCTCTGGGCCGTACCATTTGGAATGTGGTGGATGTGGTGCTGGGCGTGTGGCTGGTGGCAGCAGCTCTGTGGGCAAAGAATAAGTAAACACTACCACGGCACGCCTCGGCCGCGCGTGGCAGCAGCTCTTCGGCAGGGTGAAGAGCAAGATCAGTGAGCACATCAGCAACGTGTTCAGTGAGAGGGAATTGGAGGAGACCTCAACTGTTCGGAATTTCCGAACAGTTGCCACCAACGGCAAGACCTACGACCTACTGTACTACAACCTGGACGCCATCATCGCGGTGGGCTACCGGCTCAACAGCGCCCGCGCCACCAAGTTCAGGATCTGGGCCACCAACACACTGAAGGAGTACATCATCAAAGGCTTCGACCTGGAGGAAGAACTGCTGGGCAAAAGCAAGGAGCTGGCCGGGATCCCTTTGGCTTCGGGCAAAGCGGCCTGAGCAGATGGAGTGCATGATGGGATGAAGGACGCGGCCTGAAGTATCTTCGTATCACCATGCCCAAGAAGAACAAGCCAGTGAACGCAGGAACCGCGCGTGTGCGACCTGCACCCAAGCGCAAAGCGCGAGCGATCAAGAAGGTTGCGGCATCACGGGCAAAGCGGGGCAAGCACGCAGCACCGCCACAAAAGTTGTTCGATGCGATGAAGTGGTTCGGGGCATTCCCGGAACTGGCCGGACCAACGCTGAAGGTCCAACGGCAACTGCGCGATGAGTGGTGAACGCATCCTCGTGGATACCAGTGCGCCGGTGGACTTCGTGA
>JAFDVK010000012.1 GCA_018269005.1 Acidobacteriota bacterium
GTCACGCTCGGTGCCATGGGCCGCAACGGACTCTTGCCTCACACGGACGGCCTAACGGGTAAGAAGTTCGGATGGTTCGGCAAGGAACTGCCAAAGAACGCGGGCAGCACCTGGAACCCGTTCGCCGCTCCTCTGCCGACGCCGACACCGCAGCTTGCGAAAGAATACATTTACGCGGGTTCGCGGCTATTGGCGGTCGAGGATGCAAATGCCAATGCCGCGCCGCCTACAGATCTCGCTGTCTGGAGACCGTCTTCCGGTGTGTGGTGGATCATGGCCGGAAATGGTTCTCCTCAAGTCGTACAAGGCTGGGGAATGCAGGGCGACATTCCGGTTGCGGGCGATTACGACGGCGATGGCAAGACGGACTTTGCGGTCGTAAGGCCGGGAGCGAGTTCGCTCGACTGGTACGTGATCAATTCGAGCAGCGGAGCCTCGACCGGCGGCAGCTTTGGCCTTAAGACAGACAAGGCGGTTCCGGCCGACTACGACGGTGATGGAAGGACGGATTGGGCGGTCTATCGTTTTTCGAACAACACCTGGTACATCTTGCAAAGCTCCGATTCGCAGACGGTCTACCTTGCTTATGGCACCTCCGGTGATGAGCCTGCTCCTGCCGACTTCGACGGCGACGGCAAGGCGGATCCGACGGTTTGGCGCCTCAGCAACTCGACCTTCTACACGGCTCGCAGTTCCGATAACACAACGCAGTCGATGAATATGGCTCTCGCGGGCTACACATACGCCTCGGGAGACGTTCCGGTTTCGGGTGACTACGACGGTGACGGAAAGGCGAATGACGCCATCCGCAACGGTGCCTCCTGGCTGATCGCAAACGGCTCGCTCTCATCTGTCACCGCCAACACGCCTTCCGGCGATCAGGCCTCTGACAAGCCCGTTCAGAACGACTACGACGGTGACGGCATCTGCGACATTGCCGTCTGGCGTGACTCAAACGGCACCTGGTACATTCGCCAGTCGTCAAACGCCACAACCCGCACCGTCCAATGGGGCACCACCGGCGACACCCCCGTCCCCGCAAACTGGAGAAGGTAGTTTCCCGACATAAGTCGGCTTCTTCTTGATTGGAGATAAATGATGAACTCACGTATCATTCACATCGCAGAAAGGATCTTGATCGCCGCACTACTTTTCGTGTCCTTCGCCCTCGCGGTAAATGCTCAACCGACCGGCGCTGACTCGCCCCAGAGTGGCCATGAAACGAGTGGAAGGGCCGATCAGAACAATAAGAGCATCTCGCGCGTGAATCCAAATACACTCGCGATGGAGCTTGAGCTGCCGATCCTCTCGTATCCGGGACGTGCAGGCAACGGCTCGTCGATCTCCTACTCTTATTCTTCGAAGGTATGGCGGATGAGTCCCGGAGAACCGTGGTGGCGATGGGTCAACTCTCACAAAGTTTACATAACTGACCTTTCTCCGATATTCGGAGAAAATACAGCCGGAGGCTGGACGACGAGTCTTGCACCTCCACGAATAGAATACAAATACGAAATCTACGATCAAGACGGAAGTTCGTACACTTCGCCGATCGACGGTTTGTACCGCGATCAGCAATGGAATAATTTCATCGAATCTTTGACAACCATCACCCCAAACTTTGCTCAGCTATTATGTACGGCTGGTGGCTTTTGTTGCACGCTTTATATTTGTCATGCGCCGGATGCGAACCACCAGATAAACTGTAACTGTTACAATTGGATACCAAACCCAGGAGTCTTTCCATTTCCTGAGAACCCACCCCCACCGGAACCTCCCGGTCCACCACCACCCGGAGGTGGATCGCCTACGCCCGCCCTCTACTACGTGCGACGATATACTGCCTACCTGCCTGACGGTTCGCAGCATGAGTTCCGATCGACCACCGGACCGACACAGTGTGGGAGCCAGAACGGATGCCCTGAAACGGGTGATGGTTATGGGACTTATCTCTCGGTGGACGACTCTGGAACAAGGTTAGAGAGAGACGCGGGGGGATCAACGATCTACATGCCGGACGGCGGCAAGTATGTCTTTCCCGCAACGCCTACAAACAATCTTGCAGGAAACCTTCCGAGCAAGTATGTTGATGCGGATGGCAACGTAACCACGTATTCGACTACCAACGACACAGTATCGAGTGTAACGACTGCGACTGTTACCGATACCTTTGGGCGACAGGTTCACGATGTCATGCCGCTCAATACCAGCATGCAGCGGCACTCGGCTGGAACTGAAATAATGGATCTTGACGGCATCGGGTCGGCGAAGCAGCATTATGAAGTAACGTGGAAGAACCTAAAACCATTCGATTGCGAAACCGACACGACCGGAACGTGTGGCGGGGGCGATGGTGCCCTTGAGGATCAAACCCAAAAGTTGTTTTACCCTGGTAGATACAAGAGGGTTAACGGCTCTACGTATGTCGATCTGTTAACCAATCCCGGTAATATCAATGACCCGGCCAACGAAGTACTCTTTCCGAACAACGGATTATTCGGGCTTGCTTCAGTAACTGGTCATGCGGGCGTTTATGATGCGGATGGAAACATTATGCTCGACGGGGACGGCCGTGCACTGGTCGCGCCGAGCCGTTTCAATCCGGTCGTGCTCTCGAAGGTGACGCTTCCGAACGGCAAATCCTACGAATTCAAGTACAACCGTTATGGAGAGATCACGAAGATCCTCTACCCGACTGGCAAGGTAGAGGAGTTCGATTATGGTTACATCGCGCCCATCGACGGTGCCGATGAGATGGCGTATGCACAGACGAACCGGGGCGTGATCGAACGCCGAGTTTACGCGTCCGAGGGATCGACTCCCGAACAGGTTTGGAGGTACTCTGCGGGCATTGATCCTGTATCGAACGCCTATACAGTCACCACTATCGCACCAACCGGATCTGAGGCCGATGGCCATGGAATCAAGACCGAGCGGCGTCTCATCTCGGCTTGGATCAACGATAACTTCGGCTATCATGATCCGTTACAAGGCAAAGCATACGACGAACGCGTATTTTCCGAGGGTGCCAACGGCACGCTCCGTTCCCGCACGCTTACCGATTGGTTCGCAAAAGAGGTCGACGGTCGAAAGTCCGATGCACGCGTTAAACGGACGATTACGATCTCGATCGAGAATGGCCAGGCTCTTGCGACGATGAAGGAGAACGAGTACGCGGTGCCGGGACAGGCCGGAGCGCCGTCCGGTGCCGACTACTTCGCTCAACTCAACGTCAAATCCGTCAAGACACATCACTTCCGCACGATTCCGGTATCGTTGGCCGAGACGGGGACGATCGACCAGATCGCGGCGTATTTTAGCTCAGCGACGGTGGCTACGAAGGAAGAAACCGACTACCTTTACGACGACGACTATCATGCCCGCGGCATCAATGCTCTGCCCTTGGAGACACGGTCGATCGATCCTGCTACCGGCAACGTGTTGGCGAAGGTACAAACCGTTTACGATAATGAACCCCATCACGCTAGCTATCCCTTTACGTATCTGAGCCAAAAATACGACCTCGCAACGAGCTATAACTGCAACCCAACAACACCCTGTTGGGAAGACCCGGATACCAAATATCGCGGGCATCCTACGACGACGCGGGTTTGGGACAGCGACAACAGCACGTGGATCGAAACGCATACGAACTACGACATTTTCGGCAATGCAGTAAAGGTAAGGAATGCCGTAGGTAATGAAGTTACGACCGAGTTCGCGGCTACCTACAACTATGCGTATCCTACCAAGGTAACCACATCTGCGCCCGATCCTACGAATACTACGGGCACGGATCAGACATCCTCGGTCGAAACAACGTATGATCCTAATACGGGCTTGCCTGTCACCGTCAAGGACGATTTCGGGCAGATAACGGCGACGGAATACAACGATCCGCTGCTTCGGCCGACGCGTGTTTACGGGCAGAATTTCACTGCGCCGGAAAGCCAGACGATCTACGACGACAACGCCCGCACCGTAAAGGTGCGCAAGCAGCTTGACGCCAATAATTGGGACGAGGCGACGACGTTTTTCGACGTTTTTGGGCGCCCCATTAAGACGCAGGCAAAAGACAGCCAGGGCGATGTTTTTGTTGAGACGCATTACGATCATCTTGGGCGTGCAGACCGGGTAACAAGCCCGTATCGCTCTACGGATACGCCCCTTTGGTCGAAGACCCGCTTCGACGATCTCGGCCGAGCCGTCGAGACGTTCGCGCCAACGGAATTGTCCGGTCTTGCCAATGCACAAAGCCTCGGCGTGACTTCGTATGATATTTCGTCAGCGCCGGGATATTTTGGGGTTGCGGTAAAAACGACCGATGCGTCGGGGCGTGAGTCCTTAAGCGTCACCAACGCGCTCGGCCAGCTCATAGTTGTCGAAGAACCCGACAGCGACGGGCACGCCGTTCCGTTGCCGACATCGACTCCACAGCCTCAACCTTCGCCTGGCGGTGGAGGCGGGACAGGCCAATGCGTCATCCCCGAAAACTGTCAAGGCAGCTTTGCCGGCGGCAGCTTCCCTTCCTACGCGACGTACTACAAATACGACGTTAAGGGCCATATGGTCGAGGCCATTCAGGGCGATCAGCATCGTTACTTCAAGTACGACTCGCTTGGACGTATGATCCGCGTGCGGCAGCCGGAGCAGGAGGTGAACGCATCCTTGAACATGACGGACGCGTATAATACTTCGGGGCAGTGGACGGCCGGGTTTACGTACGACGTTATGGGCAACGTTTTGACAGCGACGGACGCAAAGAACGTTACGATCACGAACACCTATGACAAGGCCAACCGCGTCACTTCGCGCACGTATTCGAACGAGCCTCAGGGCGTAACGACGCCTCCGGTTCATTTTTACTACGACGGCAAAGGCCTCGCCCAGCCGCAGTCGCCGAATTTCGCAAAAGGCAAGCTCACGAGGGTCGAGAACGGGATATCCGCGACCGAATATATGACGTTCGACAATTTCGGGCGTCTGACGCGTTCGCGGCAGATCACCGACGGCGTCGTTTACGGCGACGACGCCCACCCGATCACCTACACATACAACCTCTCCGGTGCCTTGGTGCAGGAAACTTACCCTTCAGGCCGCGTCGTCAAGAACGACTTCGAATCCGATGGCGATCTTGCACGGATCTATGGGAATGCGGCGGTCGCTGCTCCGGAACGGACGTATGCGAACTCGTTCAGTTACACGACGGACGGCAGGATAGAGAGTCTCAGGCTTGGGAACGGTCTGTGGGAAAAGGCGGTATTCAACAGCCGCCGACAGGTGACGGAGCTGAATCTCGGACACGGGCTTGACGGCGATCTGTGGAAGCTTGGCTACGAATACGGTGAATTGCGAACCGACGGGACGGTCGATACGGTGAAGAATACGGGTAACATCGCGCGTCAAGCCGTCAGCTTTAACGGCCTCCCGCAGCCATTTGTCCAGTCTTACAGATACGATTCCCTGTTCCGTTTGACCGAAGCGACCGAGACCCAGAACGGAACACAGACCTGGACACAGCAGTTCGGATACGACCGATATGGCAATCGCGTTTCGACGGCACAGAATATTTCAGGGATCGCAAACAACACGACACCGGCGGTCGATCCTTTGACCAACCGTTTTGTCACTGCGGGGACGACGTTCCAATACGATCTTAATGGAAATCTCGTGCAGGATCAGGAAGGCCGCCAATTTACATTTAATGGTGATAACAAGCAATCGGTCGTGAAGGATGCGAATGGCAACAAGATCGGAGAGTATTTCTACGATGGCGAAGGCCGCAGAGTGAAGAAACTCGTTTACGACCCCAATGGCGTCTTGCAGGAAACCACTATTTTTGTTTATTCCTCAGGAAAGCTCATTGCCGAATACTCAACTGCTGCACCATCGGCGAATCCGACGACGAACTACACCGCGACGGATATGCTTGGGAGTCCGAGGGTGCTGACGGATAGTCTCGGGAATGTTGTTTCGAGACGCGATTTTCTGCCCTTTGGCGAGGAAATTTCACCGGATGGAAGTCATCGAACATCGAGCCTTAACTACGATTTCGTTGATGGCATCAGACAGAAATTCACGGGCTACCAGCGTGACGAGGAAACCAATCTCGATTTTGCGGAAGCCAGATACTATAGCAACCAACACGCGAGATTCACTGCCGTTGACCCATTGTTGGCGTCCGGCAAATCCGCCAACCCACAGACTTTTAATCGGTACGTGTATACCATGAACCGACCGCTTGTACTAACGGACGCTAAAGGTCTACAGGCAGGTTGTCCCCCAGGTGTACCTGGCACCGGTTGCGCTGAAGAAGTAGTCGCCGTAATCGTGATCTGGGTACGGACAATTAATAACTATTTGAACTATAAAGACGGAGCTTTCGAGCTAGATCAACTACCGGAGGGTACCAGGTACCGAGAGCGATTTACCTCTCATGGCCCGATAGGGGAATTCATCCAGCCGGGCCAGCCAGTTGGAGATGCTATTAAGGCGGGAAATAAAGCAATGGATGATTTGAATACACATGTAATTCAGAAGATTCCATTGATGAACAATTTAGTGAACGCCCAGATGAACGGGGTAAAGGGCGACAATGCCGGTGTGGTTAAGGAAATGGGCCTGTTTGGTTTCGATCTAGGTACGACGCTTTTTACAGGTGGTACGGGTAAGGCAGTTACAAAAGCCGGAACGACGGTGCTGGGAAAGTTCCCGAAATATCTTGAAGTTGCTTCTGAACTTGGCGCCAATCGATTTAATATACCTGGCAAAATATGGAAAGGCATGAGCGCTGTAGAACAATGGGCTGCCAATCGGAAGTTTCTTGATCGAGCGATAGCCCGCGGTGATCAAATTCTACTCTCTGATCCAATTTCGGATCTGTCAAAGGTCACCGGAAGCCTGCGAAAAGAGATAGATTACCTAATCAGTAAGGGCTATAAATTAAGCGAGGATGGTAAAGAGTTGATCAAATAATTATGGAAACGAATAAAATCGCCAAAGCGGTAGTTCAAATACCAAAAGTGTTGTACACGGAGTATCACGAGAGCGTATCTTTCCGCGACCTAATTTTGAACAGCACTTACTGTGGTTCTTCCGAACGTGTTTCTGTAGAGATGCTCGCGAATGCGCTTAGCGAACATCCGGAAAATGTAGAAAACTGGCTCGCCTGGTCGGATAACAAACGAACAGACTCAGGTTGGTTCTTTCGGCGTCAGCTTGCGGGCGGTTTTGAAGTGGGCTATTTTCCTCATACCGAGGATCGGCCGAGCCTGCGATACGCTGAAACTGACATTTTTCTTGCGTGCGCGAAGTTCATCAAATATGAGATCGATGATGTATGTAGTGGGTGAGTCCCAGGAGGGCATCGGGTCAAGAAGGTGACGCAGACCGAGACGATCGTCTATGTTTACTCGAACGGGAAGCTTGCGGCTGAGTATTCGACCGCTGCGGCGCCTGCGAATCCGACGACGAACTACACCGAGACGGATATGCTTGGGAGTCCGAGGGTGTTGACGGATAGTCTCGGGAATGTCGTTTCGAGACGCGATTTTCTGCCATTCGGAGAGGAAATTTCACCGGATGGAAGTCATCGAACATCGAGCCTCAACTACAATTTCGGCGACGGCATCAGACAGAAATTCACAGGCTACCAAAGGGACGAAGAAACACAACTGGATTTCGCCGAAGCGCGAATGTACTCGAATGGGCTTGGAAGATTCACCGCCGTCGACCCACTCCTCGCCTCCGGCAAATCCGCCAATCCCCAAACCTTCAACCGGTATCTCTATGTGGTAAATAATCCAACGAGATACGTCGATCGAGACGGAAAATGTCCTAAGCCAGCGCTTAGCCCAGGCCAAGTTGGGATTTGCATAGAAGCGTTTATCGCTGCGAAAAAAATCAATGGAATCGGTAATGGTGACGGACGGACACACAGTTCAGATTCAGATGCCTCCGCTCGAATGAGAGTGTCCTTCATTCTCACCGCAACTGCTGACAATATCCATCGTGAGGTGACCGAAAGCCTGATAACAAACAGCACTGTGTCGATTCCTGGCACGGTGACAACATTGGTTCCCGTCCCCACTGGAGAGTCAACCGGTGAAATAAAGATTGGTGGCTATACAACAGCCGCCAAAGGAACGGCGGGTTTTGGTAATGGGCGAACCACCGAGACCATTCTCGACGTTGGTCTAAGAAATGGAAAGAATGGTGCGCAAGCTACCGCTGAGAGCGCGGTCGGAAGCGGCCTTTCTAGGGCTGCGGAGGCTATTGGAGGCGTACCAGCAGCCGCGGTGAAGATTGCTGAGGCACAGGTACCGAAAGGAACTATCGATGTTCAAGCTCGCGTGAAGCTTACGGGTAGCGGTGATAAGACTTCGGTTACAGCTAGAGCACGAGCAAGACCATTTCCATCGGCGACTGGCTGGGCTTATATTGGGATGTCAGACGGTACCGTTAAAACTGTTCTGCTATTTCGCTACGACGAAACCAAACCATCCGACCTTGTAAAGCCGATGCGGAGGATCAATTAGGGAGCCCCTTTTGTATGAAAAAACTACTATTCGTTTTAGTATCGCTGATGATCTTCACGGTTGGATGCCGCTCCCAGGAATCGAAGCCGCCCGACGACTATCGCATAAAAATGGGGCCGGACGTTAAAGCCAACCTTGTCGTATTTTTTAAGAAGGAAGCTACTTGGAAAGAAATCCTCGACTTTCAAACAAGCGTGATTGGGACACCAGATGAAACGGGCACTGGGTTCGAATCCCTGCCCGGAATGATGAGTGTTGTTCGGGTAGAAATTGACGGATTCGAAGGAGTTGCTATCAATTTCAAACCGTCTGCGACAGACGAGCAGCGTTCGTTCGTGCTTCAGCGCATTCGCGACTCTCAAATCGTTTATAAGACTTATGTGAACCGTGTTCCTAGCGGTATAACCGACTTGGCTCGCCATGTGCCAGGATAATGGTTCTAAAGGGAAAGCGTGTCAAAAAGGAAGTCATCGCGACCGGCGAGACGACCGTGTTTGTGTATTCGAGCGGCAAGCTCGTTGCCGAATACTCGACCGCTGCACCATCGGCGAATCCGACGACGAACTACACGGCGACGGATATGCTTGGGAGTCCGAGGGTGTTGACGGATTCGTTCGGGAATGTTGTTTCGAGGAGAGATTTTTTGCCGTTCGGTGAGGAGCTTTATGCGGATGGCGTGCACCGCAGCGTCGCGGGCAAGTATTCGCAAACCGGTCAGGACGGCGTGCGCCAACGCTTCACGGGCTATCAGAAGGACGTCGAGACCTCGCTCGACTTCGCCGAGGCCCGTATGTACGCCAACACCTACGGCCGCTTCACAGCAGTTGATCCGTTGCTCGCCTCAGGAAAGTCTGCCAATCCCCAAACCTTCAACCGCTTGGCAGGATGATGGCGGCGTTAGCTTCTTGTTCGGTGAGGCGGCCGTCGAAGATGATGATGGCGAGTCGTTCTTCGATCAGGTCGCGGAGATCGTCCGGATTCGCGGGATCGTTGAGTTCTCGTTGCCGGGCGATCAAGAAGTCGGCGAGGTCGCAGCCTTCTCGCTTGTCGGCATTGTTCGCGTAGCGTTCGATCAGGGTTGAGATCGAGATATCAAGGCCGTCCCGCCTTGCCGTGTCTCGAATATCCTTCCAACGCCCAAAGCCGTCCGCGTCGGGATAAAGAATGATCTTGCGTAGGTATCCGAGTGTTCTGAGCCTTTCGATGTTCAGGTTGCTTTTGCCGCCAGTGGCAAGCCATACGAGATCAGGAAAAACTTCATTGCAGATGGACGCAATGACGGCGGACTTTTCGCTTTCGACAATAGCAACGGGTAAGCCGGGCCGGTCGCGGAGAAGGTGTTCGCCGAAAAAGCATTGTTTCAGCTCGAAGGATCCCGGAAGCTTTCCGGCCTGCCTCAAGGTCGAATGTATCCAATTCGGCGATCTATCCTTTCGCCGCTTCCCCGTCTTCGAATCGTAGGCGATCAGCTTTCCCGTGCGTATGTGTTGCCGTCTGTCTATCTGCCAAAAGATCGCTTCACCGTTGCGGCCCGTGCCGATCTTGTATTCACTCACCGCCGCGAGAACGGCTTCAGGATCGAAAGGAAAGAGTCCGAGAAGGAATTGCACAAAGGCGTTTCGGTCGTAATCTCGAAGCGTCTCGATCAAGAGATGCCGCTCCAGATAGCTTGTCTTTGGCGTTTGCTTGGCGTTTACGGCATCGGAAGGCCGCTTCGCTTCTCTGTATGCCTTTGATCGAAATGAAGGCTTAAAGGCGTGATTCTCAGCGAAGTATTCGCTCGGCTTTCGATGATAGCCGCAAGATGATTCCCGGTCGCAGCGTCCGACATCTTCGGCGAGATACTCGCCCGTCTCGGTGTTGACATACCGTGTGAACCGCTTGTTCGCTCCACAAGCCGGGCAACTATGCCGTGATCCCTTTCCGCCGTATCTTTCGAGTGAGAACATTTCTATTCGGTGTTCACGGTGTTCACGATGTTCACGATGTTCACGGTGTTCACGATGTTCACGGTGTTCACGGTGTGAACGCTATGAACGCTATGAACGCTATGAACGCTATGAACGCTATGAACGCTATGAACGCTATGAACGCTATGAACGCAGATACTTGTTGACCGTTCCAAGTGCTACGCCAAGTTCAAACGCGATCTCTCGTTGTGATCTTCCTTCCGCCGAAAGTTCTCTCGCTTTCGCGATCAGCCCTTCGCGGTCGCCGTCTGAAAGCTCGCGCAAGTGTTCGCGTTCCCTTCCGTAGCCGACAAACTCGAAATGAAGGAAGTTACTTGGCTTTGCTATCTGGCAAAGCAGAACGTTGTCCGAATCGAAGCGCATTTCCGCATTGCGGACTTTGATCTGCTTCAAATAGCGAAGGCCCTGCTCTTTGCAGCTCTCACCTATCGCAAAGCTCGAATCGCAGAAATTGATCAGCATCTTCGAGCCTTGCAGGTCATTCCGGCTTATCGGCTTTGCGTGATCGCGTTTTGGCGTATGAGCTAAGGCAAGGATCGAAAGGCCGTATTTCTGCTTTAGGCTCTTTAAGAATTTCATCAAAGGCAATGCATCTTTCGCCCGTTCGGTCTCATTCTTGAGATAGGTCAGGTTGTCGATAACTAGAACCTTCGCACCGCTCGAAGTGATCTCTCTCTCAAGTGAATAGTTCAGATAAGCCTCGAAGCCCTCGAAACCGTGATCTATCTCGCCTTCAGGATCGATCTCGGCCCGTAGTAGATTCGGGTGAAACGCGAAAGGGTTATCGAAGTAAGCCGCATTGAGCTGCTTCTCCGAATACCTTGCCTCGAATTGCTTGTCGGAAAGCTCGAAGTCGAAGTAGATAACCTTTTGCGGTTCGGCTTCGAGTGTCAGCTCTAATATAGAACGGCCGATCGATATAGCGTCTGCGATCTGAACCGCAAGGATCGATTTGCCTACGTTCGTATCCGCGAATAAGATGCAAATCTCGCCCTCGAACCAAAACTCGCCGAACAGCATCTTCGGCGCAGGCCGCTTCTGCGCGTCCGCGATCCATTGGCCCGCCGTCTGTATCTTGAATAGGCTTTTGAAGCCGTCCGGTTCGGGATCGCTTTCAGGGCCGGGCCGCGCAAGCATCGCTTCGGCATCGGCCCGAATGGCGTCCTCATCGATCTGAAACCGGTTCGACACCTCGTAGGTCATGCTGCCCTCCTGCGTTCCAGGAGCCGCTCACGCCTAATATATTCAACACGCTGTTGGCATCTCTGGCAGTAGCCGTCGAAGGCGAACCGCATATAATCGGACCGGCATTTTCGGCATTGAATCGGGAAGGCTTCCGGCGTATAATGACCAACAGAAAACCTATCATTTGAATTCCACTTCAAGTTTGGTTTTGAGCCGATGTGTCCAGCATCGGCTTTTCTATTTCGTCTCATCGATCCCTGCCCTCCCTTTTGTTTGGTTCAGCCGGAGCTTTCCATGACCGAGGCTTGCTAAAGAATGCCTCAAGGTCTTCCGGCTTGTAGCAGACATACGCTCCCAGCCGTACGAACGGCAAGCCCTTCTTCCTAGCCCTTATCAAAGTTGCCTTGCTCATCGGCCATTCTTGCAGAACATCGATCTCGCGTATGTAGTCAGTCAGCTTCGTTGATCTCATAATTCCTTTTTCCTTTTACTTCCTTGCGTAATCCTGCACATTTTGCCGTGAAACAACGTGAAATCCTCGGTATGTGCGTGTTCGTTTCGTGTTCATTTTCGTGTAAGTTTTGTGTTGCTGTCCGTGTCAACCTCGTGTCTTTTTCTTGTGCATTTCTGACTCCACTTCTCTTCGTATTTGGTTGTCATAGTGCAATGTTCCGTATTTCTATCGTGATATGGAATGCAAAAAAAACACCATGGCAACCTGAGCCATGGTGCTAATTGAATACTATTTCCGAATTCTTACCCGAATTTGTACTAGGTACAACTTTTCTTGCGCCCTCGACCGCTTTTCATAAACCTCTGCTTCCAGTACTCCACGAGCCCTTCGTACTCGGACATCCTCAAATGACTGAACTCCTGTGCGATGTTCTTTCCACCAGTATGGGGCGTAAGCCGTACAATGAACTCAGCCTTGACGGTATTATCGGCTTCTCGGAATTGGGGGATGAATGCGGTAAGCAAGGCCATTACCTCCTTACGTTTGAATTTCGGGGCGGCCATTGACGTAACTTTGCCCATAGCGTTTTCTGGGGCCATCTCTTTCTCTAATCCCAAAATGAGTTTTTCGTGTGCTCTATAAAAAAGTCCGCCCCCTGGTTGTGTATAGACCTTTCTTCTTTTAAGCTCTGCGATCTGGTCGACCAGTGGAAGGCTCGTGAATTTTTTTCCAAGTGCAAGTCCAATACGTGCAATCGTGTTCCGCAAGAGTACGTTAAGGAACTTCTGTTCAAGCAGCGAAGCTACACCCTGTTCAGATCGAGGCTCTAGGTGTGCATACAGGCGCTCCCAAACCACGTTCGAAGCCGTTTCATCGAAGTTGCTCAGAGAGAGAACCACGTTCATGCTGTGAAACAAGTTAACCGGAGACAGCTTGCCTGATTGATCAGAATCCAGCTGCGCAATCACTGACTCAACAATAATATCTGCTCGTCCAATTGCCTTGGTGCCGACATTTAGGGGCGTGTCGTCGGGCATGAGCAGAATTCGATCAAGTACCTTCTTGAATTTGCCAAGATCAGTCCCATTCAATTCAGCAAGGTTTACTTGAGTTCCATTTGTCAGTTCCTTTTTTTGCGACCGCCTTGGCTTATTGGAATCTGACGACGCCCCCTTTGAAGGCACCGTTGCCTTGTCGCCGTTTCCAAGGCCCCTCTTGCGTGCTTTTTTCGTCATATTCTGGAGCTCCTGTTGCAGGTTCTCGTCAAACCTGCAAGCAGATTCAGCAAGTTTCCGAGTAATCCTGTTGTAAGTAGGCATGAGTAATGCTGCTCAAGCCGCTCTTAATTCACGAACTCTCCGTCTGTATCGACCGCTCTGGTCGGTGTATCGAGCCTTTCTCTCACTTCGTCGATGATCGCAAGGTCGTCGGTCGAAACGTAATGCTTCTGCGTCGTCGCAAGGGTGCTATGGCCCGCGAGCTTTCCGGCAACCGCAAGCGGCACGCCCTTGACACTCAATCGAGTTACGAAGGTTCGCCGCAGGTCGTGAAAGGTCAGCCCTTCGATCCCTGCAAGCCGCAAGGCCGTCGCCCAACTCCGCTTGAAGTCATTGAACGGGAATATCCGCCCTTTCTCGCCGAAGTTCGGCAATGCCAGAAGCTCAGCTTTGAGCCTGTCCCGGAGCGGAACATTGCGGCCTCGCTGCGTCTTTGTATGAAGGCTTTGAACGTGTATGAAGTTCCGGTCGAAATCGACGTTCTGCCATTCGAGCGTCAACACTTCATTGCGCCGCAAGCCTGCATCAAGCCCAAGCAATATCGCGGCCTTTAGATGCGGATTGTTGACGTTTATCGCCGCTGTAACGGGCTTTCCGCGTCGAAGGTATGTAACCGCTCGCATTCCCTCGCAGGACGCTAAAAGAAGCGTTTCTTCGCTCTCGGTGAGAGTTCGCGTCCGGGCCTTTTCCGCATCGGGGTCGATCGCCTTCGAGCCAAGCGTTATGTCTCGGCTTATCCAGCCTTCCGCGTATGCGAATTTGATCAGGTGTTTGAAGATCGCAAGCGTCCGGTTGACGGTCGAAAGTGATACACGCTTTCGCTCGCTCGGCTTCAACTCGCCTGCCTTTCCGCGTCTATCGCCCTGCTTCAACCGCCAGGTCTTGAAACCGTTAAGATCGTTGCGCGTGATACTCGCCAAGCGTTTCTTGCCGAAGTATTCTTCCAGCGTGTCCATAGCTGTATAAACCGGCTTAGTTGATCGAATGCCAGCAACCTTTCGCCCTTCTGCGATCTCTGCCGGACGGTAGAAAGTTCGCTTGGCATACGCCGCTAGATCACTGAATGTCATTTTGTCGCCAACGACACTCTGCCCTTGCGTCTTGGAAAGTTTGCCTTCGAGTCTCGGCCTGGCATCAAGCGCGTCGTTTCTTGTGGCGAATTGGTAGGTCTTGCGTCGGGTGTTACCGTGTTCGTCCGAAAAGGTAAAACGTAGCGTCCAACGGTTCTTGTATGATCCGGCGTCGTCGGCTCCCTTCTTCCCACGTCGGAAGATAGAATGCTTGATTTCCATAATTCCTCTTTGAAAAAAATTAGGACTCAAATTAGGACTCGCCACTAAGTCCTAGTGGGAAAAAGTATGCCATGCGAGGAGAATTGATGCAAACCTGTGATTTAAGTAGACGCTAATGTTTATGGGACTTGGGCGAGCTTCCGATCAATGTTTTCGGGCGCAGTTGTGAGTTAGGGCAACTCTTTCGTAATCGAAAGGTCGTCGGTTCAAATCCGACGGGTGGCTCCATAATATCCCTGATCTTTACAATTGGTTACGATAGATCTCACAGGACCACTTTGACCAACAATGCTTTCTGTTGGGCTCGACGTTGGACCGTTCCGGATACTATGAGACCGATCGTTCTTAGTTTCCTATTGATATTTCAATCAGTCGGCTGTGCTGTGCCGTCATCGCCGAAACCGGGTGCACTTCCAGATGGTTGGGTTGAAGTCAGCGAGGTCGGTTTTCGGCTTTCCATCCCCGCAACCCTTCTAAAAGAAGATGTTACGGGCATCGATACTTTCTATCAAAGATATTCGGACGCAAATATGTCTCTCACAATAGAAGCCGAAACTGGCTTTGCGGAACTGGATAGACGGTTGACCGGAAAGGATGTAACCGATGTCAAACGAATGGTCGTTGAGAGCATTGGCGAGAAAAGCCTCCTCGCAAGCTACACTTTCGTGTCCGATCGCACCAACTTCCAAGATCCCGACAAACATTTTGCGATGGAACTCGCGTTTAACTGTAGACTGCAAAGCCGAAATATGTCATTCCTCGTCCTTTACTCGACTCCGGAACAAGCCTCCGTCGCCGAGAAACTTCTGCGGTCAGTTATCGTAGACTGTGGTTAGAACACGTCCTTGATCCAGGGAAACAACCGTTTTCGTGTACGACGCATCTGGTAGACTGGTGGCAGAATATTCTACGAACATTGCGGCGGCACAATACGCAAAAGTGAGTTATCTGCCGGCGGATCACCTCGGTAGCCCGCGAATTAACACCGACGCAACCGGCGCCGTCATCGCCTGAGGGAGGTTGGAAATAAGAACGTCGATGGTGAAACTTTCTGTAGTTTTCATAATAGTGTTAATTAGAAGTGTTGTTCTCGCCCAAGATGGCCAGGCAGATAGAGTTTCTGTGTTCCAATCTGATAGGTCGAAGCCATCGGTCTACTTGACGTTTGAGAGCGCGGGTGGAAAACGTCCGAACTTTCCGGATATGTACTCTGATGCCGACCGAATCACGCTGCGATTCCACAATAATTTTGATCGACCCTTAGCTGTTGATGCAAATTTTTTGGTTGCTGACGTCAAGTTAACGTCATTTCGCTTGAAAGGTGGGGTATTAGGCTCGGCGCTGCCGGACAATGCGACAGTAGAGGTTTGCTACGAGGCGGAGGCTCAACCGCAAATCACGGTAGAAGCGTTCGACGCCATCGAAGTTCCAAAGCAATACCCGTCATCCTACAGCTGTAAGTGGACTAAAAAAAGACGCGGCCATCGGGCTCTATGGGTTCTACCCGGCAATTCTTTTGTCTTTAGCGTCCCACGCATTTTTCTGGGCGAGAGCATGCTGGTTTTTACGGCTTTCAATTATGACTGGGAAATTGATGACAACGGATACGTAATGCCGGATGCACCCGTTCATCACGTTTATTTCTATTCAAATGACCTGCCGTACGCCCTCAGGAAGCGATTTAAACAAAGGCTTTGACCGAAACCAATCGAGGTAACGTTGCGCAGCAGTTCGGGTATGATCGTTTTGGGAATCGGACGAGTTTCAGCCAGACGTCTGTGTTGTGAATAGATCCATAGAATGCAGGAGCCCTACAGGGAAAGAGGCTCGAGTAAATGGTTCTGATGCGGAGATTGCTAGTTGCATGCAGATCACAAACAGTCCATCAAATGGCAACCTAGTATTAAGGTTAAATCCGGCCGCAGTATTTTTTGGCTTGCTCGGAAGTGCATTTGCTCTTGCTATCGGGCTGTACCTGATCATCGGAGGATTCGGCGAGTCGATGAGTTGGATATATCTTATTTGCGGCACGGTCTTCTCTTTGATGGCTGTAGCATATCTTTATAGCGTCGTGCGTACAATTAGGATAACGTTCTACGACGAAGCTTTTGTTGAAGTGAATTGGTTGGGGAGAGCCATCCCAAGGACTTATAGCGAGATCCTTTACATCGATGGTGAACCGGAAAATGCAATTCACATACATTTAAAGGACGGGAGCCGCGTCAATATCCACGAAAGCTTGTTATGTTTTGAGACCTCGCCCGTCATTGCAAAGCAAAAAGTTCTCAAGAAATTGGAAGCCTCTTGTTCCGCGGCAATCACTCATGATCGCGACAGCATGGAGGCCATAGAACCCGAGATCAAATAGATGGTCGGTTTTACTAAAGACAACGCCTTTCAGCTCGACCTAGTAATGAGTAGCGATTTCCCTTGGTCTTGAACGTCGAGTACGAATCTGACAGATTGAATTGTAATCATGGGACGGTATTGCAATCTTCTAAGCAGGCGTTTACGTTCGACCGATATGGCAATCGGAAATTCGACGAGGCGAATACAGCGACCTTGCCGAAGAACTGCGGCACGGCACCGAGCTTTTCAGGGACTTTGACGGCGGCAAGAATACTGAAGAAAGAAACTCCGAAATATTAATTATGCGAAGAGGTGCAGCGCTGGTTACATTTTTACTTTTACTTTGCGCGACCGGTTACAGCCAAGGATGCATTTGGAAGGACTTTCCTATAAATCGGATCGCCGGACGAGTTATGTATAGAAACTTGATCGTTGCGGACGCAGAACTCGATCTGCTTCGGGAAAGCGGTACTACAAAGGCGATCTTAAAGGTCCGTAGCGACGCCAGCGGGAGGTTTTCTTTCCCAGCGGTTCGACCTGGCAAGTACGTGCTCAGTGTACACGCTCACGACATGATGCCCCTTAGGTTCGCATTCACGCTATCGAAACGAATCGAGAAAGATGTTGAGCGCGGAATATTGATCCGGCTTACGATAACGTCTAACGATGGCTGTGCGCAACCCGAACCGCTAGAAATTCCGAACGCCTCGGCCCGGAATGAGACAGATCTAAGGATTCCTCTTGCATTTGAAATCGACGGAACTAGAATAGCTGCGAAGCCTAAGGTCTGGTTCGTTGTAGGCAGTCGTCAATTCAAGGCTAGAGTGGAAAATGGTGTCCTCGTTGTGCCCATGAACGTTGTCCAACAGGACGAATTCGGTTTGAGAGTTACACTCAAAGGCAATGAAATGTCTTTCAAGGGACTTACCGCTAACGACTTGAACGCGTCTTGGATTATTGGAATCGATAACCGTCCTTTTGAAAAAGATGACATTTCATTGTCATACGACTACACAGGGTTGTCTCGGGTCTATTTGCTTAGTATCAAGCCTGTCGGGGAAGGAATCGGTTGGGTTTTGATCTCAAGACCTAGGCGAGAAGCCTATAAGTAGTTGTTGAAGATTGAGGAATTTCTTCGAGGCCGGTAGATCAGGGAGTGCAGACGTGCATATTCGCGCATAATTCGCTTTCGGTAGATAAAATAAAGGCTGCCGGCGAGTGTTTCACCGGCAGCTTTAAAGAGACGTTTCAACAGGAGATGTTTGACGGTTAGCTAAAGGCGACGAGGCGTGGATTCGCCCTTTTCTTCAAAAGACGCTGCAGTTTTAGCCTCGCCTTGTGCAGCTGTGATTTCGACGTGCCGACCGAGCAGCCAAGGATCTGTGCGACCTCTTCGTGCTCGAAGCCTTCGACATCGTGCAGCACGAATACGCTCTTGTATCCATCCGGAAGCTGTTCGATCGCGGCCTCGAGGGCGATCTTGTCAACGACCTGCATCTTCATCGGGTTCGATGTGCCCATGACGATCTGATCGGGCGTTTCGCCTTCTTCGGTGACCTTTTCGAACTTCACGGTTCGCTTTCTAAAGTGCATCAGGACCTGGTTAACGGTCATACGATGCAGCCAAGTCGTGAAGGCGGAATCACCGCGGAAACTGCCGATCTTACGATAAAGCTGAATAAAGACGTCCTGCGTAAGGTCTTCGGCCTCGGAAGCGTTCTGGAGCATCCGCAAGCAGATCGCATACACTCTGCGATGGTGGCGGTTATAAAGCTCTTCGAAGGCCGGCATGCCGCCCTCGGCCGCTTCCTGCGCGAGGTCAAAATCCTTCGCTTTCTTGAGACTCGCGGCCGGTGCCGTGTCAAACACCACATTGTCCGCGCTTACGCCGTTGTGACTATGAAAAACCGGAAAGTTTAATGCTTCTGTTGTCATTGCTCTCCCCTCCTGACCTATTCCGTAAACAATTGCCGTGCCAAACCGAGCATTCTTGCCGTCAATTCACTTAAACACGCCGTTTTGCCTGATTTGTTCAACTTTTTAGGCATATTTTTTGTATTCGCCGCGCATCAAATATCAGTTTCGGCTGTCTATTGAACGAGCGAATTCGACGAAACTTGCACGAAATGGTGCATTCGGGTCAAATTCGGCGGCGAGGCTCGCTAATTCGCGTGTAAATGCTAGAATCTGCATATTAATTGGACACCGCCGACACGAAACGGTTCGTTCGAAAAGCCGTGAAGAAGTTTTACCGACCAGATCTTATATTTTCCCTTCTGCTCCTACTGTTTGCGGGCATACACGCGCACGCACAGGAAGCAAAGAAGCCTGCTGAACCCGCCGAAGAAAAGACTCCGGCCGTTCTGCTGCACCTTCCTGAATGGGACACTGTTCGAAACTCGGCGGTCTATGCCCGCAATGCGGCCGAACTCACGAAAGCGACCGGCGAAAGGCCCGAGCTCGCCGTGATAGATTTTACGAACGGTGTTGAGGCGGCAACGGCGATGTATCCGGCGGGAAGGCTCGTGATCGTTGAGTTTCCGACGCCGCAAGTTTCGGTCTTTGAGGATCAAAAGATCACCGAAGCACTCGCTTCCGGAAGTGCAACCGCCTATCGCCGAATCGGCAATTACAGCGTGTTCGTCCTGGACCCGAGTGACAACGCGGCCGCGAACGCCTTGCTAGATCAGGTCAAATATCAAAAATATGTGCAGTGGTTAGGCGAGGCTCCTGACCTTCCGACGGCCGCCGAACGCGAATTCACGATCACGACGGCCGGCGTCTTCCTCTCAACATTTTATGCGATCTTGCTCGGGATCCTGTTTGCAGCTGTTTTCGGACTTTTCTGCGGGCTGCTTTACTTTCGCTATCGGGAGCGCGAGCGAGCCCGAATGCCCACATTCTCCGACGCGGGCGGAATGATCCGGCTCAACCTCGACGGCCTCACACCGGAGATCGCCGGCGAAGAATAAGTTAGATCAAAGCGTCGATCAGCCGGTCGATATCTTCCTTGTTATTGAAGAAATGCGGCGCGATGCGTATGCGGTCGAGCCTCGGGCTGACGACCACTCTCTCTTTTTCCAACTGGGCCGCGATCTCATTCGGTGAAAGGCCGCCTTTGTGGCGAACGCAAACGATCGCTGAACGTTCACCTTCTTTTCGCGAACTCAAGATCTCGTAATCCTTCGAAGCGATCCTCTCACAAAGATACTCCGAAAGTTCGTCAAGATAGGCTTCGACCTTCCTTAGATCTGCGTCGATCAGGAGCTTCAAACTCGCCTCAAGGCCGTAGAACAGGGCTGACGGACCCGTTCCGGTCTCCCAAGCAAGGGCGTTCGGTTTGTAATTCTGCTCCCGATCGGCGAAATCCCACGCATCCTCGACACTGATCCAACCGACGAGTGTCGGCGAAATGAGTTCGCGCGCCCGGTCGGAAAGGTAGATGTAGCCGATACCTTCCGGTGCGCAGAGCCACTTATGCGATGCTCCGCACGCCGCATCGACGCCCAATGCCGGTAGATCATAGCCATGAGCGCCGAGCCCCTGTATCAGATCGACACAAAAGAGAGCGTCCGCCTTGTGAGCTGCCTCAGCGATCCGCGCAAGGTCGCTGCGGAAACCGGAGGCGAACTGAACGGAACTAATAGTGACGAGGCGGGTGTTCGAGTCTATCAGGGAGATGAGTTCGTCGAGGTCGATACGCCCATCGCGCTCTGGGGCGAGCCGCATTTCAACGCCGTGACGCTCGCGAACGTCGCGCCAAGCATAGAAATTTGCCGGGAACTCATCGGCGAAACTGACGATGTTGTCGCCGGCCTTCCATTTAAGACCGTTAGCGATGGTTGAAAATCCGTCCGACGTATTTCGCATAAAAGCGACCTGCTCGTCTTTGACACCAAGGATGTCGGCCATCAACGTTCGGCAGCGTTTCTTCGTGTCCACCCAAGCTCCGAAGCGAAGGCCGGCGTAAACTGCCGCATCCTCAAGCTGTGATAGGATCGCGTCGATCGCGGCCCTTGGCGGAGGTGCGACGGCGGCACTGTTCAGGTATGCAAAGGTCTCTGTCGCGGCGAATTGGGATCTGATCGTGGGATTCATTTTTTGGTTCGGCTCCTCGGTCTAATGCGTTTGGCTGCTGGTTTTGTCAAAGATTTCCTTTGACAACCCGTATCCTCTACCTTGATTATAAATACTTGTGAGGCTATCTCGATAGCGGGGAGCCTAGACGAGTGCAACTTTTTCGCGCGCTTCTACCGTCCAAAGCTTGGCATGTTCGATTCGGGAAAGAATAAACAGATCGCGTTCGGCGAGGTCCATCCGCAAGATGACCCCGATATCGCCGTTACGTCACTAAAGCGCGAATCGCGGCAGGGCCTCCTTTCGGAAGGCTTTAAGCTCGCTCGCGACATCTTCCTGATCATCGTCGTTTTCATTTTATTTGGAGTATTTTTTGTCCAGCCTGTGGTCGTTGAGGGCACTTCGATGCTCCCCGAACTGCACGACGGCGAGCGACTGCTCGTCAATAAGCTCGTTTACTACAAGATCCAGGGTTACAGTTGGGGCCATATCGAACGCGGAGACATCGTGGTTTTTTGGTATCCGAACGACCCTGACAAGAGTTTCGTCAAACGCGTGATCGGACTGCCGGGCGAAACGGTCGAGATACGTTCCGGAAAGGTGATCATCAACGGAAATACGTTGAATGAAGACTATCTGGATGCGGCGCACAACAGTTCGTTCCCGAACCTTTCGCCGCGAATCGTCGAAAAACATCATTATTTTGTGCTCGGCGACAATCGCGATAATTCGCTCGATTCCCGCTCTTGGGGCCTTGTGCCGGAGAAATATATCTACGGTAAGGCATTTTTCCGCTACTGGAAGCCTGCAAATATGGGCTTTCTGGAACACGGCGAGTACCCGAACCCAATTCCTTCCCCAACGCCGGCTTCACCGGTGGATGACGACGAGCTAAGTCGATAGCTTTCGCAAATTCTAAACCTCAGCTTCGCAAAGAATCACCAAAGTCAGGTAAAATCGAATTCAAATGCAGGAGCAGAGTGTAAAAGCGATTCTCGTCCTAGAGGACGGACGTGTTTTTGAGGGAGTTTCGTTCGGAGCGGTCGGCGAGACATTCGGCGAGATCGTGTTCAATACCTCGATGTCCGGCTATCAGGAGATCTTGACCGATCCTTCCTACGCCGGGCAGATCGTTACGATGACGTATCCCTTGATCGGCAACTACGGAGTCAATTCGGAGGATGTCGAGAGTCGAAAGACGTGGGCAGAAGGCTTTGTCGTCCGTGAATCGAGCCGAATTGTCTCGAATTTTCGATCGACAATGTCGCTGGACGACTACCTCAAGGCGAACAACATCGTCGGGATCGAGCATATCGACACACGTGCACTGGTCCGCCACATTCGCGACAAGGGAGCCATGCGCGCCGGTATTTCGTCCGTCGATACCGACCGCGAAAGCCTGCTGAAAAAGATCCTCGACCAGCCCGAGATGCGGAACCGCGAACTCGCAAGCTCCGTTACGGTCGATGCCGTATTCGCATATGAGAGCATATCCTCTGAGGCGGAAATACGACCGGTAGGGAGTGTGTCTTCTAAGACAGAACTGAAGTACCACGTTGTCGCTTATGACTTCGGGGTCAAGACAAATTCGTTACGCGAGTTCGCAAAATTCGGATGCCGAATTACGGTCGTCCCTGCCGAAACATCTGCGGCGGAAGTTCTCGCACTAAAACCCGACGGCATTTTCCTCTCAAACGGTCCGGGCGACCCATCTTCGATGACCGAGACGATCGCGGAGATACGCAAACTCACGGAAAGTAAGACGCCGATCTTCGGCATCTGCCTCGGACATCAACTTCTCGGCGAGGCCTTTGGCGGCAAGACATACAAACTCAAGTTCGGCCACCGCGGCGGAAACCAGCCGATCAAGGACCTAACGACCGGCAGGATCGAGATCGCGTCGCACAATCACGGATTCGCTGTCGATGCCGATTCCCTCCCAGCCGATATCGAGGTTACGCACATCAACCTGAACGACCACACGGTCGCTGGCCTTCGCCATAAGACACTGCCGATCTTCTCCGTGCAGTATCACCCGGAATCCGCTCCCGGCCCGCACGATTCTGAATATCTGTTCGAACGGTTCGTAGCACTGTTGGACACGAACGGCGGGCGTTGAGCATTCTGCCTGAATCAGAAGCTTGTAACTAGGTGAAAACAAACTAGTTATTGGTGTCAATGCAGATATAAGATCACTCGAGTGAGCTTAGTCAAGATTTTATGATTAATTTGCGAGGACAGTTAAGAACTTGGGCGCAATCGCTCCCGGTTCTGACCTTGTGACAACGCCGTTCTCAATTCTCATTTCTGATCGCCCAACCTCGCTGGCAAGGGGCAAGCCAGGGACGAAAGTCAAACTTCAGAATTCAAGAGCCAAAAAAAGGAATGCGGAATTTCGGAATTTGAGGCCTCGGTTGCGGTGCCGGATATTTCGCTTTGCAGAACAGGGATTTGGTGCTATTGTTCTCGAAATGTTAGCTCGGCCTGGGGGTTGGGTGAAGCTGGCCTCTTCCACGTTTCTTGCTCCGCGGGGAATGCGTGGAGTCGATTTTTTTGGAGGCTTGCAGATGGCGATCAACAACGCTCTTGAACGCCGCACATTCGAACGAAGGTTCTTTCTCGCGGTCGCGATATTCTTCCCAATAACCGTCTTCATTGGCTTCGGGCCGACCTATTACGTTAAAGAATTCTTCCCAAAACCGCCGCTTCCGAGCCGTTTGCTGCACATTCACGGCGCGTTGATGACAAGCTGGGTCTTGCTTTTTATCGCGCAGGTCTATCTGATCTCGTCAAAAATGATTCGCATCCACCAGAAACTTGGCCTGGCGTCGGTCGCTCTCGCAGCATTGATCGTTGTCGTCGGGACAATGACCGGGATCGAGGAAGCACAGCGTGAAATTCGCGACCCGAACGTCCAGGTGCTTTCATCCCTCGTAATACCGCTCGGCGACCTACTTACATTTGCGGTGCTTTTTGCCGCCGCCGTCTATTATAGAAAGAAGGCTGCGGATCACAAACGGCTGATCGTTCTTACGATATTGAGCCTCTTACCGCCGGCGTTAGCTCGCTTTCCTTTCGGACTTTCTGATGCTTTCGGGCCGCTTTGGTATTTCGGAACGCCCGACCTCATGGCGATAGGCTTTGTCGCGTTCGACGCCTGGCAGAATAAGAAGGTCAATCCCGCGTTCCTTGCCGGAGCAGCTTTTATGATCGCATTGCACTGGCTGCGGTTCCCTCTCTCGACGACGACCGTTTGGCTCAACTTCGCGTCGTGGCTCACCGGCATACCAATGTGAGTCCAAATTCCAATGTCAGAGCGTTGCAGCAAGGCGGTGTCCCCGTTGGGGACGACAGAATGTAGCCTAGGGTGAGGCTGTCAAGCCCCACCCTGGGAACACGTCGCGAAAACGATCCTGGAGCTCGGCCCCGATTCATCGGGGCATCGAGCGACAAAACGGCCTACGGAGCCAGACGATCCCCGCTTTCGCGTCCCGAAGTCTCGGCGGTGCAATGATTCTGATCACCCGCTCACGCAGGCGGTTCTGACTCTACTGCCCGATGCCGAAGATGTACGGGGCGATGATGAGCGAGACGATGGACATCAGCTTGATGAGGATGTTCATCGACGGGCCCGACGTGTCCTTGAACGGATCGCCGACCGTGTCGCCTGTTACGGACGCCTTGTGCGGCTCAGAGCCTTTATAAACCGTTTCGCCGTTGATCTCGACGCCCTTTTCGAACGACTTCTTGGCGTTGTCCCACGCGCCGCCCGCGTTCGATTGGAAGATGCCCATCAGCACGCCCGAGACGGTCACGCCGGCGAGAAGGCCGCCGAGTACCTCGGGTCCGAAGATGAACCCGACCACGACCGGTGTTACAAGAGCGATAGCGCCTGGAAGGATCATTTCGCGTATCGAAGCCTGCGTTGAGATCGCGACACACTTTTCGTATTCGGGCTTTGCCTTGTATTCCATGATGCCCGGAATTTCGCGGAATTGACGGCGAACTTCCTGCACCATATCCATCGCCGCCTTGCCGACAGCCTGTATGCAAAGGGCCGAGAAAATGAATGGGATCATACCGCCGACGAAGAGGCCGGCGAGCACGTTCGCTTTATAAATGTCGATGCGATCGATACCTGCGATGCCGACAAAAGCTGCGAATAGCGCAAGCGAGGTCAAGGCAGCACTTGCGATTGCGAAGCCCTTTCCGGTCGCGGCGGTCGTATTGCCGACCGCATCGAGATTGTCGGTGCGTTCGCGAACCTCCGGCGGAAGCTGGCTCATTTCGGCGATGCCGCCGGCGTTGTCAGCGATCGGGCCAAAAGCGTCGATCGCAAGCTGCATCGCGGTCGTCGCCATCATTCCCGCGGCCGCAATAGCGACGCCATAGAGGCCTGCGAAGTAATACGAGGCCATGATCCCGCCCGCCAGCGTCAGGATCGGGACGACGGTCGATTTCATACCAACGGAAAGGCCGCCGATGATGTTGGTCGCGTGGCCGGTCGAAGATTGCTGGATGATCGAGTTCACGGGAGCCTTGCCCATCGCCGTGTAATATTCCGTTACAAAACTCATTATCGCGCCGACGACCGTGCCGACGACGATCGCTCCGAAAACGCCTTCGCGGGTGAACGTGACCGAGCGAAGGGCAAGCGTGCCCTCGGGGAGCATCCAGTTGACGACAAAGTACGACGCTATGACCGTCAGGATCATCGAGAGCCAATTGCCGAGGTTCAGTGCGTTCTGGACGCTCGCGTTCTCGTCCTTGATCTTCACAAAGAAAGTGCCGACGATCGAGAAGACGATGCCGAGGCCGCAAATGATCATCGGCAGCAGAATGGGCGACATTCCGCCCATCGCGTCACGAACTATGACCTCTTGTCCGAGGACCATAGTAGCAAGTATCGTCGCAACATAAGAGCCGAAAAGGTCGGCGCCCATACCGGCAACATCACCGACATTATCGCCGACGTTATCAGCGATCGTCGCGGGGTTGCGGACGTCATCCTCGGGAATTCCGGCCTCGACCTTGCCGACGAGATCGGCGCCGACGTCAGCGGCCTTTGTGTAAATTCCTCCGCCGACGCGTGAAAAAAGTGCGATGGATTCTGCACCGAGCGAGAAGCCGGTGAGGACCTCGATCGCCGTTCTCACCTGATTGGATTCGAGATGAGCGAACATCGCCAAGAACGCGATGAAAAGGCCGCCGAGCCCGAGAACCGCGAGACCGGCGACGCCGAGGCCCATGACCGTGCCGCCTGTGAATGAGACTTTAAGAGCCTGTTTTAGGCTGGTTCGGGCGGCCTGTGTCGTGCGGACGTTCGCTTTTGTCGCAACACGCATCCCGATGTAGCCTGCCGTCGCAGAAAAGACGGCACCGATCACGAACGCTATGCAAATGACCCAGCTCGAATGGATCTGACGGCCGTTCACTTCGTGGACCGTGCCTGAAAATGCGAGCAGTGCGGCGGTGAAGAGCACAAAGATGCTCAGCACTTTCCACTCGGCTCGCAGGAATGCCATCGCGCCGTCGGCGATGTAACCCGCAAGCTCGCGCATCTTGTCGTCGCCCGCGTCCTGCTTGCCGACCCAAGCCGACTTATACGCCATCACGATCAGGCCCAAAATACCGAATGCCGGCACCAAATAGATTACGTTCTCATTCATAGTATGCTCTTAAAAGATCGGCGTCTTGCCGCCCTCAAAACCGCAGCGGGCGAACTTCGCTTTCGTTGCGCACCGCTCAATTTTACGCAATGCGTAACCGGATCTTCTTCTCTTTTATATCGATGTTCTTACGCCGCTCAACGACGCGATTCTCAAAACCAATAATTATCGAATAATCGAGCAAAAATCGCAATTTGACGTGCAAGAAATGTGCCGAGGCCAAATGATCCGTCGTTGCAGACGCGCCGCACTAGATAGGCCGGTCAGCTCTCAGTTCTGTTGTATAATCCTTCGAAGCGGCCCGGGCCGCTTCCTGGAATACATCAACGGCCTCGTGCCCGCCGGCTTCGATGGCGAATGGGTCATCTATGCCGCCCGTTCGCGTTTTGATAGAACAAAACTCTCGAAACTTGGCATCACGTTTCACCAGTTGCCATACGAGCTGGCAACGTGGTTTTAAGATATTTATGACACTCGAACAACCGAAAAGCGGCGAGATCATCTTGTATCGGTCAAGCGAAAGTTCGCTTCGGATCGAAGTTACCTACGAAGATGAATCTTTCTGGCTCCCTCAACGGAAAATTGCCGATCTGTTCGGGGTGGACGTACGTACGGTCAACGAACATCTTAAGAACATTTACGCATCGGGCGAATTAAAGCCTGAAGCAACTATCCGGAAAATCCGGATAGTTCAACGCGAGGGAAATCGAGACGTTGCCCGTGAGATCGATTTTTACGATCTGGACGCAATAATTTCGGTCGGATACCGCGTCAACAGCGTACAGGCAACACAGTTTCGTATCTGGGCAACTCAAACCCTAAGGGAGTTCATTACTAAGGGATTTGTTCTTGACGATGAACGGTTAAAGCTCAACAAGCGGTTCGGCCCGGACTATTTTGACGAACTGCTCGAACGCATTCGCGAAATACGTGCAAGCGAACGTAGATTCTACTTAAAGATCACCGACATTTATGAACAATGCAGTATCGATTACGACGGTTCGGCCGAGATCACGCAGCTATTCTTCAAAACGGCCCAAAACAAACTCCACTGGGCGATAACCGGCATGACAGCTGCCGAGATCATAGCGGATCGTGCAGATGCGGAAAGGCCGTCAATGGGACTTACCAACTGGAAAAACTCTCCTAAAGGAAAGATAGTAAAGTCTGACGTTGCGACAGCGAAGAATTATCTAACCGAAAAAGAGATAAAAGGTCTTGAACGCATTGTCTCGATGTTTCTCGACTACGCCGAGGATCAAGCTGCCCGTCAGGTTCCGATGAAAATGACGGACTGGGTCAGCAAACTCGATGCCTTTCTCAAGTTCAATGAGTATGAGGTTCTAACTGATGCGGGCAGAGTGAAACACGAGGTCGCAAAAGCTTTGGCTGAGAAAGAATACGACAAGTTTCGCGTGATTCAAGATAAAGCCTTCGAGAGTGATTTTGAACGAAAGGTTAAGGATCTGAAAAAGTAAGTGGCCGCTAAAAGATTACCAACGATCACTGCTCGATGATTACACCGCGTATCTCAAGCGGACGCGGGGATTGTCCGACCGGCTGATCGCGCAAGTTAATTCCGCCTGCCCGTAGGTATATTCATCTAAACGACTGAGGGTGCAGGCGGGGAGGCCTGCATTCCAGGCCGATCCAGATGAAAATCATTGACGCAGTATTATAACGCACGTTATAATACAGCTATGAATACGAAGCTCAAAATTACAACAGTAGGAAATTCGGCCGGCATCGTCCTCCCGAAAGAATTGCTCGAGCGAATGCGTGTTACAAAAGGCGATTCTCTATACGCGACGGAAACGCCTGACGGCATTGAACTGCGGGCGTTCGATGAGGAGTTCGCCGAAGATATGGCGGTTGCCGAACGCGTGATGCGCGAGAACCGAGACTTGCTGAGGAAGCTCGCCGAATAATGCGTTGGCTAAAGATCGACCGAGTACTCGCGATCCATTCGCGCCAGATCGCCGAACACGGCGGCGAGGCGGGCGTGCGCGACCGTGGCCTTTTGGAATCGGCTTTGGCACGGCCGCAGAACATCGAGGCTTACGAGCCTGACGCCGATATTGCGCGCCTTGCTGCCTCCCTTGCGTTTGGCATCGTAAAGAATCACCCTTTCATCGATGGCAATAAACGAACTGGTTATGTGGTGATGGAGACGTTTCTTATCCGAAACGGCTTCGAACTGCGTGCCGATCCTGTCGATAAATACATCACCTTCCTCTCGCTTGCCGAAGGACGCATCTCCGAGGACGACCTCGCCGAATGGCTCCGAACGCGAATTGAGAATTGAGATCGGCAAAGAAGCCGTCGTATAGCACCACAAGGAAGTCCCGTTCCGCCGGTGCGATCCGCAAAGACGTAACTTTCGCCCGACTGGCCAAATTCGTATGGTTCATGGAAACCAGAGCGGAAAAAAGCTCCCCTCCTTACGAAGGAGGGGTGGCAGCGGTTTCCGCTGACGGGGTGGTTCTCTCGTCGAGTGTAGATCAGGGAAAGAACCACCCGATCGCGATTCGTAAGTT
Source organism: Acidobacteriota bacterium (assembly GCA_018269005.1). GTDB lineage: Bacteria > Acidobacteriota > Blastocatellia > Pyrinomonadales > Pyrinomonadaceae > OLB17. The sequence goes on from JAFDVK010000012.1 coordinate 29,348, forward strand.
CGAGATCGAATGAGAAGCGGCCGCTAGTTCACGAAGAGGTCCCAAAAGCCTCGTTAAGGCTGTCGCTTGTCACGCTAAATTACTGCAACTTATAGTACCTATCGCATTTCATCGCTTTTAGCACGGTTACGGTGATTTTCACGTCATTTCTTGACGGCACCTTCAAAAATAGGCGTATTTTTGCACATGGATCCGCACAATACGTGTAAATCCCGCACGGTTTTTTCGCATTTTTTCCCGTCTTGAGGAATATCGCCGCTCTGTCGCCGGGGTCCGCCACAGTGCCGAACTTGCCGGCCGCCGCGATTGCCGCAAACGCCGCAGGAAAAACACGATCGCCATAAATTCGCCGAAGGGTGGCCGACACGCGAATCGTCCCTTTAGGGGACTTGAGAAAATAGCCCAGGGTAAGGCCGCCTCGGCCGCCGTCCTGGGTTCGCTCGGTATCAATGATCCTCCGGAGAGCGCGGAGCACGCGACAGAGCCTTTGTCGGCGGCACAGCCGCCTCCGAGATCGATTTTGAGAGCCGTGCCCCGGTCTTAAGACCAGGGCAATTCAAAGCGGAGGGCAGCGGCAATACTAAGAAGAATGGCGAATTGATGATGACGCGTGCCCATACTGCGTGCGGGCTTCCGCAACGGTTACTCTGTAGCTCTGTAACTCTGTAACTCTGTAACTCTGCAACTTCAGTCTCTTGACATTGGATGCAACGATGTGCTATCTATGAGACAGCGTTAAATGTTGCGTTGACGCGAACAAATGTTATGGGAATAGTCGATAGAGATTTTGAGAAATTCATAGGCGGGCCGACGAAGGCGTATGCCGACCGCGTCCATGTAACGATAAGCCCGAATGGTTCGATCTTTTTGAACAGGAAGGCGCATCTCATGATGGGCAAGCCCGTGTGCGCGCATCTGTATTACAGCCGTGAAAAAGATATGATCCTGGTCGAGCCGACACAAACCACTATGTCGAATGTCGCGTTTCGGCTGAAGGAGGACGGCGCTTCGACGGGCGGACGCAGGATCTACGCGAATCCGTTCTGCAAGCACTTCCGGATCAAGCCGCAGGAAACGCTCCGATTCGTTACTCCGGATATCGATTCCGCAGGCCGAATGTTCCTAAAACTTACCGAAACCGTCGTCGTTACCGGCCCACCAAGAAAGCGAAAGGGGAAGTAAGTAAACCTCGATAGCGTGAAGCCGTGTCGGATCGCGCTTCCGGACACCACAAGCGTAACGATGGTCGTATCGGAGGCAGATTGTCGCCGAAGGTGACGAACAAAATAGCGTAGGGTGGAACCCTACGTTCTTACGCCGAATTGGATCTGTCCCTGAAAGGGACAAACAATAAAAGCGTTCGTTGCTCCCTTACAGGGAGCATTTTTGCTCGTCGTCCCATTCGTAGGGATGCGGCCTTCGGCCTTTCCCTACGCTATTGTATTTGTCCCTTTCAGGGACACTAGAGCAGCGGAGCCGCCGGGCTGTGCCGGCGACAGAAGAGAAGAACCCAGTCGCTACCGCTCCCGGTTCTGACTCGGCGTCTCTGCGTCCCGGCGGTTGATCTCGAGTGGATGACAACGGGACGCCTTACTCGCGTGCGGTGTTCTGCAACGAACTGACTGCTTACGGCTTACTGCTTACGGCTTACTGCTTACGGCTCACTGACCACTGCTCAATCACACATCCAGCGGTTGTTGATGCGTTTGGCGAAGGCGCCGTCGGAGCCCGCGCGTCCTTGGGAACATTCGCCGCCGCGTCGGCAGTCTTTGCAATAGACGAAGGCGCCGTCCGAGACGGGCGGGCGTCCGTCGCCGCCGCGGGCCCATTTTTGAATATCGCTGAACGTGATATTCGGGTCGTATTGAAAGAGTCCGTCTGTGAGTTCGACGTTATAGCCGAAGCGGTTCGGCTTGCCGTCGATGCGCGTATCGCCCGAGCCTTCCGGCATGCGGCCGGTCTGGAACATCATTCTGCCGCCTTGGAAATTCGGCCGTCGGACGATTTGCCCGGACGTGTCCTTGCAGGCGAAGATGCGCGAATCGTAGCAGAAGCGGTCGCCCGTCGATGTGATCGAAACGCCGGGGTCGGCCTTGATCGTGTCGGCGCCGAACCAGTTGCCGGTCGAGATGAAATTCGCCGAACCGTGCAGTTCGATCGGGTCGCCGAAGACGCTGCCGATCATGATGAGATTCACGTTCGTGATCATTCCTGCGGGATTTGTATAGAGCGTGCGTTTGCCACGTTCGGAACCGGAATTGATGACGGTCAAGGAACCGATCGTGTCCACGTTCAGGAAGGTTCCGCCGATCGCCGAAGCGTAATCGTAGCCGCCGCCGAAGGTCTGTTGCACAAGCATCGAACCTGCGGCTTTGACGCGAATGCCGTCGCCGGGGCCGTTCGTCGCGATATAGGAAAAGACGGTGTTCGCGATCGTCCAATCCGTGTTGTACGTGTCGATCCAGATGCCCGTCTTGTTGTTCACGAAGAATCCGTGATCGACCTTTATGTAATCGAAATGCCACGACTTGCAGACCTGCTCGTTCGCCTTGCAGTTCTCGTCGTTGGCGTTGTGGACGTAGATCCCCTTGTCGAAATCCTGGAAGGTGATGTTCTCGAATTTGAAGACCTGGCTCGAGTTCGGCGATTCTTGTCCGGTACGCGAATTCTTCGCCCATTTGCCGAGAGCCTCGACGCCGTACGTCCCGGTCGAATCGCGTTTTGCCTCGGCCATGAGCGACGAATTGCCCATCAGTTCGAGGTCCTTGACCGTAACCTGATTCGTACAGCCGCCGATGCGGAATATCGTCTGGTTCGGGTAACGCAGGCGAATGCGCGTCGGGCTAAAACGCCACGGCAAGTTCGAATTCGCGACCGATGCGTTCGAGCCCGCACCGATAATATTCAATCCCGAAGTAAGCGTGATCGCCTGATAGTTCGGGTCGCGACGCACGCCGTCGAGCGTTCCGACAACATAATCGCCGTCCGGCACACGCAAGGTTCCGCCCTGCCGCGACGAAATGTATTGGATCGCGTTGCGGAATGTCGAGGTGTAGTCCTTCGGCTCTTGAAATTCGTACTTGCCGAGCTGCGTTCGACGCACGGGGCGGAAATCTTTCAAGTTGTAAAAACCTGTGTTCTCGTTCGTCGGATACCAAAGATAGCTTGCACCGTTCGTGAGCTTTACTTCGTACATCGGCTCAGGCCCCTGAAAACACCAGCGGCCGATGCCGTTCGTGTATGTCTTGCCGTCGCGGACGTCGCTGCCGTCGCAGGGCGAGATATTCGGCGCCTTCTGCCGCAGATCCGTGCCGGCGATATAGACCTCGATCGCGTTCTTTGCTCCCGTGCTAGGAAGATACGTGATCGGGCAAGTGCCGCTGATATCGGCCTCGAGCGTGAAGGAATAACCTTCGAACTTATTCTGCGCCACAGCAATGCCGACGCTTGCAATGAAGATCAGGGCAAAAAGGATCGCGAACTTGAACGAACTGTGCATCAGGCAAAAATACTCCTTATTTTTTCATCCATAGGCGAGAATGCTCTCGTCAATTTGGCGTTTTTGTTATACTCAACAAAATATCACATACGGCGATCTGAACTGTCAGCACAAGGACGAAACCGGCGAGTTGATGCGCCGCAAGCACAATAAAAATTAACCGAACTTCCAAAAAGAACCTATGAGCGATCCGATCTTAGTTGCAAAGACCAAAGAGAACGAATATTTCCTTCTTCCGCAGATGGCGAACCGCCACGGAGTGATCACCGGAGCGACCGGAACCGGAAAGACCGTAACCTTGCAGCGAATGGCCGAAGGCTTTAGCAAACTCGGCGTGCCCGTCTTTATGGCCGACATCAAAGGCGACCTGACCGGCGTTACGCAAGCCGGCGGCGGCAATCCGAAGATAGACGAAAGGAACACGCTGCTAGGCGTGACGCCGGCATTTCAAGGCTTTACGGCGACGCTGTGGGACGTTTTCGGCAAACAAGGCAGCCCGCTTCGTGCGACCGTTTCGGAAATGGGCCCGATCCTGCTTGCGCGTCTCCTCGATCTGAACGACACGCAGGAAGGCGTGCTCGCGATCGCGTTCAAGTACGCAGACGACAACGGAATGCTGCTGCTTGACCTCAAGGACCTGCAATCGCTGATGCGTTGGGTCGGCGAAAATGCGGCGGAATTGACGACGCAGTACGGGAATGTGTCGGCGGCGTCGGTCGGCGCGATCCAACGCGGGCTGCTGCAGCTCGAGGAACAAGGCGGCGCCATCTTTTTTGGCGAACCGGCCGTAAAGCTCGACGATTTTATCCAGACGGTCTCGGGCAAAGGTGTATTGAATCTGCTCGCCGCCGATCAGCTTATAAACGCGCCGAAGCTCTATTCGACGTTCCTGCTTTGGCTCCTGAGCGAGCTTTTTGAATCGCTACCCGAGGCTGGCGATCTCGACAAGCCGAAGCTCGTCTTCTTCTTCGACGAGGCTCACCTTCTGTTCTCGGACGCTCCGCCCGCTCTTATCGAAAAGGTCGAACAGGTCGTGCGTCTCATCCGTTCGAAAGGCGTCGGCGTCTATTTCGTAACGCAAAATCCGGCGGACATTCCCGAGAAAGTGCTCGCGCAGCTCGGCAATCGCGTCCAGCACGCGCTTCGGGCATACACGCCGCAGGAGCAGAAGGGCGTGAAGGCCGCCGCGACCTCGTTCCGCGAGAATCCGAAGATCGATACGGAAAAGACCATCACGGAACTCGGCGTCGGCGAGGTTCTGATCTCAACGCTCGATGAGAAAGGAATTCCTACCGTGGTAGACCGCGCGTTCGTTGTCCCGCCCGAAGGCCACATCGGGCCGATCACCGCCGAACAGCGTCAGCAGCTGATGACAAGTTCACTTGTAGCGGGAGTTTATGACACGCCGGTCGATCGTGAATCCGCCTTCGAGATGCTCACCGCAAAGGCCGAGGCAAAAGCTCAGGCACAGGCCGCCGCACAGGCGGAAGTTGACGCCGCAAAGGCCGCTAAAGAACAAGAAAAGGCCGAACGCGCCGCCGCCCGTGCCCCCGACACGATGTGGGAGTCGATCGGCAAATCCGCCGCGCGCTCCGCAAGCTCATCCATCGGGCGGCAGATCGGAAATTCCATCGTACGCGGCGTCCTCGGCGGCATTTTCGGCGGCGGAAAAAAGAAAGGAAGCTGGTTTTAGGGGGCGATGACCTCGACGGTCGGGAAGTAGCGGCGAAACCGACGCGGATCCCTTGTAAGGATCCGATAGCCGGCCACCAAGGCGTGAGCCCCAATAAAAAAGTCCGGTAATGTTGCTGCTCGCACTCCGCCGCGGCGTCGATACTCCATATGCGCTTTTCCCGCGATAAATGCGGCCGCGAAAGGAAGATCTTTCCGGAGAAAATCTTCCGATGGGAATGCTTCATCAAACTCTGCGGGCGTCTTGAATTTGATCGAAACCTCAGCATATATTATCGGATCGATTATCAGCGGTGCGGTGTCAGCCGCCGCTGCCAATGTTTCGACCGACCATTGATGCCACTCCGACCTAACATCATAAAGGTCAAGCAGCACATTGCTATCGATCAAAATCATCTTCGCCCCACCCACGCGTCCAAGCCATTATCTGGTCCGTAGTTAGATCGGGATTTGCCGTGCCTCTTTTTGCCATTGCACGGGCGACGATCTTTTCGCCTCTCGTCGGCCGACGGCCTTTCTTGGCCTTCTTGATCGTCACGGTATCACCACGCAATCCGAATTCGACCTCGGTGTCCGGAAAGATGCCGACTTTATTCCGTATCGCGATCGGGATCGTCACCTGGCCTTTAGATGTAACTCTCATAAAAGTAATACTCCTACCGGTAAGAGTAAGACTTTTCGAGGCCGGGTGCAAGGATCTTTTTGGGATCGCGGATTCCTTTGAGCGTGCGGAGCACGCGGCAAGTTCGCTTGCTACACATGGAGCCGATAGGCGAAATGTGTAGAAAGCCGGCGCCCCCAAACCCATCGGAGCGTGTAAAACACGCAACATCAATCCAAAAGGTATCGCTCATCGAACGCAACGATCTTTTGTGCCAAAGACTATGTGGTAGAGAAAATGCGTGTGGGACATTTCGATATTGTGTCGCGTGTTTCACACGCTCCTATTGGTTAATTGCCGTTTCCTACACATTCCGCTAGCGGCTTCATGTGTAGCTATCAAAGTTATCGTGTGCTAACGCACACTTTAAGAGACTGCCGAGACCCGAGATCGATGCACACTCCTGCCGGTCGTTTTTCCGCCACGTATCAATACAACAAATACTTCTTTCGTGCTTCGCGGAATTCGTCGAGGGCGGGTTGCCAGGCGGCTTCGATCTCGGTCAAAGCGGTGCCGTTCTCGATGGCTTTGCGGATCTTGTCGGTGCCGCAGATCACGTCGAAAGGATTCTTGTCGAATTCGTATTCGTAAGCGTTCTGCCGCCACTCAAATTTCTCGCGATACATCTCGTATGCAGACTGCGTCATAGCGATGCCGAGAAGAACGGGCGTGAACGCATCGCGGTCAGTGATGTGTATCTGGACGCCGCCGCAGGTTTGGCCTGCAAATTCGCAGAACGTCGGGCGGAAGTAGCTCTCGCGAAAGGCGACGCCCGGAATCTCGAACTCGCGCAGGCGCGCGGCCCATTCGTAAGGTTTGATGTAGGGTGCGCCGTTCAGGAAGAACGGCAGTGTCGTGCCGCGGCCTTCGCTCAATTCGGTGCCTTCGAGATGCACCGTCGCGGGAAAAACGCTGCAAGTATCGACGTCCGGAATATTCGGCGAAGGCAGGATCCACGGCAGACCTGTTTCGTCGCCCCACAGTTCGCGGCTCCAATTCTGCATCTTAACGACTTCGAGCTCGCAGCCAATGCCGAAATGCTCATTGAACATCATGGCGAGTTCGCCGATGGTCATCCCGTGGCGCGTTGCGATCGGAAATTGTCCGACGAACGACGTGAATTCCGGTTCCGTGACATTGCCTTCGACCGCGATACCGTTGATGGGATTCGGGCGGTCGCAAACGATGACGCGCTTGCCGTATTTCTTCGCTGCGCGCATACAGTTCGCCATCGTATAAACGAACGTGTAGATGCGGCAGCCGACGTCCTGCAGATCGATGACGATGTCGTCAACATCCACGAGCATTTCCTCTCGCGGTTCGCGAACGTCGCTGTACAGCGAATAGACCATCAAGCCCGTGTGCTTGTCTCGGACGTGCGGCGTCTCGATCATATTGTATTGAACGTCGCCGCGAATTCCGTGCTGCGGGCCGAAAAGAGCGGTCAGTTCAATATCAGGATGTTCGTAAAAGACATCGGCCGCGTGGCGGAAGGTTTCGGGCAAGACGGACGCCTGATTGCAGACGAGGGCGACACGTCGTGCCTCGATCATCTCAAGCAGACTTCCCGTGAGAGTTTCGATACCAAGAATTGTTCGCTGCATAAAATAGAAAAAACCAAATAGTGTCGATCTCGAAAAATAGAAGATGCCCGAGACTCTGGGACAGAGCATCGGGCATCAGCCGGTAAATAAATTGACTTTACGTTGCGTGTGATCAATCGTTTCCTCGAACCGGTCTAGGTGAGGTCGCTCGTTTCTGCTTCGGGAGCGTTCTTCTTGACGGATTCGATGCCGTTGTCGCGGCCCGATTCGCTCTTATACATTTCGCTGCTGCCGATGATCTGGCCATTGCCGGCCTTCAGGTTGAAGAAAAAATCGCCCTTTGCCGAGGTCTTTTTCTCATAACGAGCGTCGTCCGCGGCGTTCTTCTTTACAGAGGCGATGCCGTTTTCGGCGGCGGCCTTCGTTTCATACATCTCGCTTCCCAAGATCTTCTCGCCGTTACCGGCTTTCAGACGAAAAAAGTATTTATCGTTACTCGATTTCGCAAGTTCAAATTTGCCTGCCATAAGTTCTCCTTATTCTTATAAGTTCTTCAAACACAATACATTGTGGGGAAGAGCGACCGCTTTATCAAGGCTCAACAATGTGTCAATTATTCTATCTCATATTTCAAAAAAGTGAAGCCGAAAACCGCATGCATGAGTGAGCGACCAGCATTGCAGAAGCCCGCACTCCAGCATTGCAGACGCCCGCACGTTAGTAAGGGCGTCACGCGAATCGGTCAGAACCGCCTGCGTGAGCGGGCGGTCAGCATTGCAGAAGCCCGAACGTGAGTAAGGGCGTAACATTCAACGCAGCTTCCCGCCGAATTGCCACGGCATTTATGCCGTGGAACCGTGCCCCAAAACCAACCTCGGAGGCGGCTTGCCGCCGACATGTCTCTGTCGCGTGCTTCGCACGCTCCAGAGATCGGTTGTTGCCGAGATTCTACAGGTTCCGCTTCGCTCCACCAGTAGCTAACGAAATTGTCGTGCGCTTCGCACACTCCGGCTCGCCTTAGACTGCAGACATCCCGAGCCTAGAGTTCCCATGGTTTTCGTGTGCAGCGTTGGGCCGGGAACTTACCTTTGTCCGTTCGGTCTCTCCAAGGCTCGAAGCTGACGGTCGCATCGACCTCTGAAACCTTGTCTTTCTCTCGGTCCTTCCACCTAATATCCGTGACCGCGATCGTCACGACGAAATCATCGATGTGAATATTGCGGACCGTCTTTACGAACGGATATCCACGCCCTTCACACCACAAGGGCTTGTCGTTGCCATCGATCACTCGTGGCCTGAGCTCCGGACAGATCTTTCCAGCATAACCAAATGCGTAAGACTCAAGAAGGTTAATCCAAGGCTCTTCCGGAGTCGTGTCTATCAACTCGAAGCTCCAGACCGGAAGATCCAAAAAATCGGAAACACCACGTTCGAGCAAAAGTTCGAAGACTCTGCCGTTGTCCGCGGTCAACTTCTGTTTAAATGTGTCGGTCTTCCCGAGAGCAAAGTGAAATTCCTGCTTAGGCAGCACCGACCCAAAACATCTATCCTCGGTTCCATAAATAGCGTCCGGCGGTTTCGGAAAATCCGTGAGCTGCCCGTGCCCATACGCAGCAAATAGACACACCAAAACAGTCGCTTTTAAAAAATTGCCGATCATCTCTCTTTTCTTAAAGCGTCTCTATCAATACTCCAGATGCATCATACGCAAAAACCGTTGTTTCACCACCGTCCATCCACAGATAAAATTTTACGCAGGTTTGAGTGTTCGGGATAGCACATTCCGCACAAAACGACACATACCGCACAAAATGTATCAAAGTGCACGATTTGCACGATTTGCACAAAAAGTCAGAACCGGGAGCGATAGCGACCGGGTCCTTGAACAGGAAACCGAGATACTAAATTTGAAATTTGAAATTTGAGATTAGACATTCCGCACAAAATGCACAACTTGAACGGAGAGCTGAGAATGGAGAACGAAAGACGGCGAACTGAGTTCCGAGATCCGAGATTTGAGGGGTGAGAGTTGAAAACGGAAAACGACATCAGACAAGGTGGACATCGAGGAGGCGGCCCATCGAGCAAAGACGGATGTAAAGATCGGCGGCGGCGAGGATGATGAGTGTTATCGCGATAACGCGGCTTCGATTTCGGGAGAGCCGTCCGAAGCGGCCGGTCGGCCCGGAAAAGAGTGCCGTCAAGCAGATGAGGACAGCAAGGCAGTTTGCCAAGAGCAGAATCGTCCCGCCGCGAATGCCGAACGAGTTCACGCCTAAGTTCGACAGGAACCACATCGAGCTGTATGCGTCATACAAGAGTGCCGCGAAATAGACAGTGCCCGCGAACGCAAGAAGCCGCTCGACGATCAGCAGGATGAAGCAATCACATTCTTTTATCGCACGCCTTGCGGACGTGAAAGCGATCAGCCAAAGAAGAACGAGAGCCGGCGAGCCGGGCAGCCACCACGGCATCCACGTCCCGCGGCCGCCAAAGAACCCTTGCGGCGAATCGCCCACAAGTTCCGGAGCAAAGAGCGGCGAGAGGTAATTTGCTCCGCCGCCGAGAAAATAATAGTGATCTGCCTGAAGAAGAGCCCAGATCGAATAGACGAAAAAGGCCGCAATGGCGAGCAGCGTTGCGAACGAGACCGCTCGGCGTTCCTCGCTCTCGAGAACACCTTCGGAGGGAGCGTTGGGCTTCTGATCCATAAGGTTATCCTAGCGAACTTCGTGCGAAATGTCGTCTTGTGCGGCATATTCCATTTTTGCCGGATCCAAGTGTATAATCCGCACGTCAGCAAGAAGTGAAAGGTGGGCAAGAGGATCTACAACAAGCTTGCGTGGCTGAACGAACTTCCGCGTGAAGAGGCGGTCTATGTCTTCACGGAGTGCAGCGGTTCGGCGCAGTGGGCAGAGGCGATGGCGGATGCACGGCCATTCCCAACGCTCGAACAGCTCTTTACACGCGCCGAAGAACTTGCGTATGGGCTCGACATTTCACAGATCGAGAAGAAACTTGAGGCGGTGCTCGAAAGATGATCGTGAGGCCGCAAATTGGCTTGTTCTGCAGATCGGAAATATCGCTAACAGCTATCGGCTGACAGCTATCAGCTAGATAATTACCTGCAAGAGAATGTTTTAGAAGCTCAGTCATTCGGCAGAAGAATCTATGGATCGAAGGGAAATTTTGAAGGCTGCCGGAGCGATCGCGTTCGCGGCAGGTACAATGAGTGCGGGACAGGGACGCGATCCTCAAGATCGGTCACGTCGCATGAAACCGCGAATGATCAAACCAAAAGCGTTGAAACAAGGCGATCAGGTCGCCGTGATCGCACCTGCGAGCGGCGTTGCACCGGAATCTTTCGACCGGGCGTTGGCGAGCCTGACCGAGCTCGGCTTCAGGCCGAAGGCCGGAGAGCACGCCCGCGGACGAAAGGGTTTTCTTTCGGGAACAGATGCCGAGCGTCTCGCCGATCTTCACGCAGCGTTTGCGGACAAAGACGTCAAGGCCGTTTGGTGCGTCCGCGGCGGAGGAGGCAGCCCAAGATTGCTGCCGTTGCTCGACTTTGAGCTGATAAAGAAAAATCCGAAGGTCTTCATCGGATTTTCGGACATCACGGCTCTGCACGTCGCGATCAGCCAGCGAACCGGGCTCGTGACATTTCATGGGCCGGTCGGGACTTCGCAATACACCGACTACACACGCGGCCGTGTGATGGAACTTCTAACCGGTTCTGCGAAGCCTCCGATCGTTGTTGAACCGTCGCCCGAAAATCTAAAGAAGGAAGCCACGCTATTTCACCCGGCGACGATAAAGGGCGGACGTGCGACAGGCAAACTTACGGGCGGAAACCTTTCGCTTCTTGCGGCGCTATGCGGCACGCCTTACGCGCTGAAAGACATCGCCGGCAAGATACTTTTTATCGAGGACATAAACGAGCCGCCGTATCGCGTCGATCGGATGCTGACGCAGCTAAGACAGAGCCTCGACCTGCGATCGCTTGCGGGCATTGCGCTCGGTGTTTTTGATGACGGTGCGAATGCGGCAAAAGATGCCGAACCGCTGCTCGATGTGTTTCGCGATCGGCTGGGAGATCTTGGCGTGCCTGTCGTTTACGGCCTTTCGTTCGGACACATCGCCGACAACATGACACTGCCTTACGGCATAAAGACTGAGCTTGATGCCGACGCGGCAAGCCTCACTTTCCTTGAATCAGCCGTTGGTTGAACGCCGGCCGCTCGGCCCCGATCCGTCGGGGCATCGAGCGACCGTCTTGGGCTCGCCCTTTGGCAGTGCGGTCGGGCTCGCCCGACCGTGTCGCATCGAATATTAACAATGGAGGCGGCGTGCCGCCGACAAGTCCTGTCGCCTGCCTCGCAGGCTCCATCATTCATTTTTAGCCCGGGACGGTCGGGCAAGCCCGACCGCACTGCAATGCGGCAAGCCGCCTCCAAGATAAGTGGCTATGCTAGGCGATCTCGTGTCCCCGTCGAGTAGGAAGTCTCACCGAGAGCGTAGTTTCCGCCGCACTCGATTGAATTCGCCAATGCTCCAAGCTTGTGCAGCGGCGCCTTTTGCTGCGTGCGGAGCGTCACCGTCAAAGATCTCGGACAACGAACCGAGCATAGTGTCTTGCAGATGCTCTTCAAGGCCCGTCAGCATTTTTCGCGCGCTTTCGATAACGTCACCTTCATCGCCATGGACACGCAGATACGCGTCGATGAACGGGCCGATCAGCCACGCCCAGACCGTGCCTTGATGATACGCTGAATCCCGTTCGACCGGGCCGCCGACATACTTTCCGATGTATTTCGGGTCGTACGGCGCAAGTGTCCTAAGGCCCTTTGGAGTGAGAAGATCCTTTTCGACCCTATCAACGACTGCGCACGCGCGTTCGCCTTTTAAGATCGGATAAAACAGGCTAACGGCAAAGATCTGATTCGGGCGAACAGACGCATCTTTCGTCTCGCCGTTGATCACATCGTAAAGACAGCCAAGTTCCGCGTTCCAGAATTTTTCTTCGAAGCTTTCCTTCGCACGAGAGGCGAGATCCGAAAATCTTGTTCTCGTTCGATCTTCATCAAAGCGCTCCGCGAAAGATTCCATCACGCGGAGTGCGTTGTACCAAAGTGCCTGGATCTCGACAGCTTTGCCGAGCCGCGGCGTAATCACCTTATCGCCGATCTTCGCGTCCATCCACGTGAGATTCTCGCCCGGAACACCGGCGGCAAGCAGCCCGTCGTCATCGACACGAATGCCGTATCGCGTGCCTTCAAGATGCCATCTGATGACGTTGACGAGCTTTAGGAAAAGATCGCCTTTGATGAGGTCGAGATCGCCCGTCGCTTGCGTGTAAGCGCGTATCGCCTCGAAGAACCAGAGCGTTCCATCAACCGTGTTGTAATCCGGCGTTTCGTTTCCGCTCGTAAAGCGGTTGGGCAGCATCCCTTGAGAGATGTAATTGAAATATTCGAGGATTATTTCCCTTGCGATCTCCGGCCGGCCGTTCGCGATCGTGAGCCCGGGCAACGCGATCATCGTGTCACGGCCCCAGTCATCGAACCAATGATAGCCGGCGATCACGGTCTTGCCCTTCCCGCGGGCGACGATAACCTGATCTGCGGCGGCCGCAATAAGTTCGTCCGTTTCATCTTTTGGTTCTGAGAGAGCGAGAACCTGCTTTCGACGCTTCAGCTCATTCTGTTCAAGTTCGGCAGCGTCTTCAAAAGTGTGCTTCTCGGTCGAAGCAATGACGACGGCGGGCTTTGCAAGATCAAAACCGAACGTACAAGGCGCAAAGACATCCTCGGTAAAATCAAAGCCGCGTTCTTTCTCGATCGTATATGCAAAGTCGCGATACCATACGCCGAGTTCGTCGATCTTGGCGGCATTGCACGCAAGATTCAACGCCGGGAAGCCGTCAAAACCGGCAAATCTGACCGTTCCGATATCGACCTGATAGTCGTATGGAAAGTTTGCGGTTTCGTGCCGTAGATGATGATGATCGCGATAGGCGAGCATCGGAATGAGTTCGAGGCTCGCATCGGTATTCGCGTTCAGAACCGCCCAGCTCATTACGGCAGTGTTCTCGCCGTGCGGCATAAAGATACGGCGTTCTATCTCGATGCCGTCAATGGAGAAGGTCCAGATGGGATACGGGTCGAGACGGAAATCTTTTAGGAATTTGTAGCCTTCGGGCGAGACGGCCTTCTCGTAACGCGCGGTCGAGAGCGCGAACTTTTTGCCGCCGATGCTTACCGTTTCCTCGAAGCCCGAAAGAAGGACGGCTCGTCCCAACGGCGGCCTTGTCGCCGCGACAAGCAGCCCGTGATAACGACGTGAGCGGATTCCCGAAACTGTTCCGGAGGCGTAGCCGCCGATCCCGTTCGTCTCGAGCCACTCGAGACGTTCGGACTCGGCGAGATCGATGCACCGGGACCGCGAAACAGAGACCATTTGTCTCTATTCTACAAGACCTCTTCCGAAGCGCGTAATTTGCAGCCTGCGGGAGCGGACGGTACGGCTCGACGGAAGGCGAAGCCGCAAAGACTCGAGAGACGTCAAAGCCCCGTAAGTGTCTATTCTCCGACGGCCTTGCTGATCGCGAAGACAGCTATTCCAGCGGAATAGACCAACACCACAGGTTTAGTCCACTACCGGAATGAACGCACTCGGCAAAGGCTGATCGCCGCTTGAGCCGAATTGCTGGATCAACGTTCCGGCCGATGATCGTTGGACATACCACGTAACGTTTGACGGACGGAAAACTGCGGCGTCAAACTTTCCGTCGCCATCGTAATCGCCCGGTACCGGAATGTCGTTTGTGCCTCCAAATGGAAAAGCAAAGAACGACAGGTCTTCGCTGCGAAGTACATACCAGCTACCGTTCGCGGGACGCCAAAATGCGATGTCGGCTTTGCCGTCACCGGTGAAATCGCCGGGCACGGCCTTATCGGTCGGCGCTCCGAATTGAAATGCTGCGACCAAATTGTTCGAGCTGTTTTGCCGCCACCATTCGGCGCCGGATCCGCCGTTTGCCCGGAAAATGGCGATATCCGAACGTCCATCTCCGTCGTAATCGGCAACTGCGGGAACATCGCCGGCGGCGCCGAATTGCTGGATCGTCGTTCCGCCGGACGACTTTGAAATGTACCAGGTTGAGTTCGACGGACGAAAAACGGCGGCATCCGCCTTTCCATCGCCGTCAAAATCCCCGACCGTCGGCGTATCGGTAGAGACACCGAACGGGAATGAGAAGAACGAGAAGTCTTCGCTCCTGAGCACGAACCAACTACCGGTCGATGGCCTGAAAAATGCGATGTCCGATCTACCGTCGCCGGTGAAATCTGCGGGCATTATTTTGTCGGTAGTTTGTCCAAACGTTGTTGCAAAGGTCGTGGCGTTCGAGCTGCGATTGATCCACCACTGGCCGTTCGATGGACGAAAGATCGAGATGTCGGATTTGTTGTCACCATCAAAATCGAACGGCACAGCATTGCCGACTTCAAAGATATACGCCGAGCCTTGATCAGGATTCGAACCAACGTCGTCGCCAAAGGCCCCAATGATCGCGGTCTCGCCACTTATGACTACACAACTGCCAAAATTATCTCCCGTTCCGGCGTCCCCGGCGACAAGCTTTTGCTGCTCGGTCCAAGCCGAATTCACGCGTCTGAAAATGTATCCCGAGCCGCGATTTCCGGCGAATCTCGCTCCGACCAGTATTATGTTGCCGGTTACTGAAAGGATCGAAACACTAACTCCAAAGCCATCATTGTTGGCGCCGTCGATTGCCGTCAATTTTTGCGAAAGCGACCAAACATTCTGTGTTCGGGTGAAAACATACGCCGAACCCTGGCCGAAATTTTGTCCGATCCGATCGCGCCAGGCACCGACCACTGCGATCGGATTCGAAAGCGTGCTCACGATGTCAACACTGGTGCCAAAATATTCGTTCTGTTCGCCGTCGTCAGCGGTGAGCTTTGCCTGTTGGGTCCAAGTCGTGCCGCTTCGCGTAAAGACGTATGCCGAGCCCTGATTTGTATTCGCGCCGATATCATCGCCGGCGGCTCCGATGATGACACTAGTTCCCACTATTGCGACGGCGCCGCCGAAAAAGTCGTCAGACGCTCCGTCACTTGCGATCAACTTGTCCTGCCGTGTCCACGTCGTGCCGTTACGCAGATAGATGTAAGCCGAACCTTGCTGTAAATTTGCACCGTTCCCATCGAAGCGTGCTCCGATAATGGCATAGTCACCAGTAATGGCGGCACTCTGACCGAAATTGTCATTTTCCTCTCCGTCGTTAGCTACGATCTTTGCTTGCTGCGACCATGATGTACCGCTTCGGGTAAAGACGTACGCAGAGCCTTGATCGGCGTTTACGCTGATATTATCGCCTTGCGCACCAACGATGATCGTTTCGGCTGAGATGGCTACACTCGTCCCCAGCGCATCTCCGGCTGCTCCGTCAGCCGCTGTTAGTTTCGCCTGAAATTGCCAGCCTGAGCCGTCACGAATATAAACGTATGCTGCACCTTGATCATTAGCTGCTCCGAGGTCTTCGTAAGGTGAGCCGATGACCGCGGTATCACCGGAAATAGCTACGCTGTTGCCGAAATTATCTTCGGCTGCCCCATTGTTTGCGACCAGCTTCTGCCGCGAAAGAAAGAGATCATCAGCAGATCCTTCAGCACCGCTCGCTAAGGTTTTTCCTTGTCCTGTCAAGGAAGCCGAGCGTGTCATAAAAAGTACGTGTTGTTGTGTCGCCATCGAAAAAACTACAAACACCAAACAAGCGATCCTCATTTCTTTTACCCCCAAACTTGGTTCCAAATAAAGCATCTTTAACTTCAATTCCGCCGCATGTTCGTTCCGCTTGTGCCGCCATTTCCTTTGACAAATCGGCGGTAGATACTGAGCTAAGGTTCGGCGACGAAATCAACTTCGGTAAGGTCGTCATTCACCGCAATCACGCGCGTCGGGTTAGCAAAAACATATCGCTTCGAAGCGACTCTGACCACATAGTTTTCGCCAGCAGCGATATCGTCAAATCGATAATATCCAAACGAACTGGTGACCGCTAACTTTGTCACGCCGTCAGGACCTGTAAGGACGATTTTGGCGTTTCGAATGCCGTAGCCGCTGGCCGACGTCACGCGTCCTGCGACCGAGACATGCGCCGCGGTCGGGTTGAGGCTCGCAAGTGCAAATGGCGAGAGGGAATCAACCGTGCCGCACACACTGCGGTGACCCTGGCCATCATCGGTTCGGTTGGTCGTACGATCGACGAACACGCCGCCTTCGCCGTGCATCAACCGCAGCGAGACAAACAGCCAATTGGGAATGACCGGCGGTACATCGAGACACACGGTAACCGGCGGAGTGTAGACGGCTGTCGTCGTAATATCGAATGCCGCACATTGTTCGCAGAGCTGGAACCCCGTGGGCATGTCGCCCTCGTTAAGCGTGATATTCGTGAACGAGGTCGTGCCAGGCTGCGTTACGCCGGCGAACGTCACCGCTGATGTTAGAGGGCCTTGGACAGCGACATTGCTGCCGGTAGGTGTGGACCGATCGAACGAACTGTCGCAGCTGTCGCCGATACCGTCCCCATCCGAGTCTAACTGATCGGGATTTGACACGAGTGCGCAATTGTCGGAGCCATCCAAAATGCCGTCGTTGTCATCGTCGGGGTCGCAGACATCGCCCATCGAATCGCCATCATTATTTGCCTGGTTCGCGTTGGCCGTGAACGGACAATTATCGTTGATATCTAAAACACCGTCGTTGTCGTCGTCTGGATCGCACGCATCCCCGAGAGCGTCGCCGTCGTTATTTGCCTGATTTGGGTTTGAGACGGTCGAGCAATTGTCACAGGCATCGCCAAGACCGTCGCCATCGGTGTCGGCCTGTCCGGGATTTGCGGCGGCACAGTTGTCACAGACATCGCCGACTCCGTCACCGTCACTATCAAGTTGTGTGCCAAATGCCGGATATGTATCTGTTGCGACCGTACCGGGAATTTGGGCCAAACCTGTACCGTCGGTTTTGACGACCGACAAACTGCCGGCAGTTATGTTCGTAAACGCGATCCTTGCTCCGTCACGGCTATAGACCGGGGTTGTTTCCTGATCACTTGAGGCCGTCAGCCGCTGCTCGAGCGATCCATCCGAGTTCATTGTGAAAATGTGCTGGACGCCGCCGACACGTCCGGACATGAACGCGATCTTTGTACCGTCCGGGCTGTAAGCCGGAAAGAAATTTGAACCGCCGGTGTCTTGCGTCAATTGCACTACATCGGTCCCATCAGTATTCATCGTAAAGACATCGCGATACGTAATTCCCGAAATCGTATAGCTCTTATCAAAAGCGATCCGCGATCCCGTCGGGTCAAAGCTTGGATTGAATGCCTGCCGTGGGAAGACATTAGTGAGCTGAACCTGATTCGAGCCGTCAGAGTTCATGATGAAAATGTTTTCACGGGCGCTTATTCGTTTCGAAACGAATGTGATCCTCGTCCCGTCCGCACTGTACGAGGGCTGCAGGTTGTCGCCGGCAATGTTTGTTATCCGTACGACGTTTGAGCCGTCGGCATCCATGGCGTAGATCTCGTAACGCGAGTTGTTTCTGTTGGAGCTGAAAATTATCCGCCGTCCATCCGGTGAAAATCTCGGGTGCTGGTCTGTGAAGGTATTGTTCGTGAGCCGCACGACATCCGAGCCGTCTGCATTCATCGTATATATCTCCGGATTGCCGCCGGCCCGACTAGATGAAAACGCAACCCGATATTGGTTAGCCGTGACCGGACAATTGTCCGAACCATCGGTAATTCCGTCATTATCATCGTCAGCGTCGCAGGCATTGCCCTGACCATCGTTATCGGTGTCGAGTTGGTCGGGGTTGTAGTGTAGCGGACAGTTGTCTGAACTGTCATCCACACAATCATGGTCGCGATCGAGCCGATGCCCGAAAGTCGGGTTTGTTGAAGAGAAAGTGGTTAGCTGGGTCGGGTTGCCCGTCCCATCGGCATTCGCCATCAGTATTCGGTATCCTTCTTCGAGGTCAGTTACGAAGGCGACACTTGCCCCGTCAGGACTAAACGAAGGACTACCGCTCACATGGAAACCATCGCCTGCGATCATATGGAGGTTGGAGCCATCAGCGTTCATGACACAAATACTTTCACTACAAGCAAAGACTATCTGCGAGCTATCTGGACTGAATTCTGGGGAAACCGCCCAGTGATCGTAGCTGGCCGTCAAATTGGTCAAGCCCGTGCCGTCAGCGTTTGTCGTATATATTTCTCGCTCATTGCTGCCGTTATGGCCGACGTCCACGAAAGCGATCTTTGTCCCATCGGGACTGAAAACGGGATCCTCTGGCGCAAATTCGTTCGGTAGAGGTACTCTGTGCTTATTGGTCCCATCAATGTTCATTTCAAACAGCCCGAAACGCAGCGGATCAGGTGCGACTTCGTACCGGCCGGAGAAAATGATCTTTGTGCCATCCGGACTGAAGTCCGCCCCGGAGGCAAACTCGATATCAACGACCAGCGTCGTGACACCGCTGCCATCGGCATTAATTACTTTAAGGTCAAATCGAGGATGGTCAACGTCTGAATTTGGACTCTTGGTGAAGAACAATATCTTCTCCCCGTCATAACTAACCCGTTGGTCTGACACCTCGTATGTCGTTAACTGGACCTGTTCGGTGCCATCGGAATTCATCTTCCAAAGGTCTAGTACTGGCCCGTGTATAAAGACGATCTGGTCAGTAATTCGCGATAAACACTCGGTTCCTGAAACCGAAGCTTTGCTATCTTCGCTGAGAATATCGATAGCTGACCCACGCCCATTTAGAACAACTAGGCCCAAGGTAAGTATAAATAGATAAATTAGTGACGAAACTCTTTTACGATTCATGATTTTTCTCCAACAATTTTGCGATTGATGGGCGCATATTGACGCCCGTTTCCCTCAACTATTTCTTGGCCACCGCATTGTGATCGGCGACAATTGTTTTGCACTGCGCTCCCGTTAGCTGCCGCGGCGGAGCGAGATCGCCCGGCACAAGTTCTGCCTTACAGTTGTCGCAGTACACTTTCTGCGAACGGTCTCGGGTTCGAATGCTTGTGACGCTGATGCGTTCGACGGTGATCCGTGTGCGATTTGGTTTACTGTTTTGCATAGTAGGCTTTACGAATTTTTGTTGTTCGTGAGCATTGCTCTCTGCTATTATTCCGATATCGTTTGAGATGATATTTTTTACTTTGAACAGGTATCAGTTTGCGGCCGCTTGTTTGTAAAAGTCCTTAAAATACGGCTTAAATTTTCTGAAAAATTCCTAAAACGTGTATGGACGGCGTTAACGCAGGAGAATATCGGTTCGGTGAATTCATGCTTGACGAAGCGCGACGCCGCATTTCACGAAACGGCGAAACCCTGAGCCTCAATCCCAAGGCGTTTGATCTGCTTGTCGAATTGATCCGCTCGTCCGGCAGCGTCGTCAGCAAAGACGACCTGCTGGCACGTGTGTGGCCGGATCAGTTCGTCGAGGAAAACAATCTCTCTGTTCAGGTGTCGGCGCTTAGAAAACTGCTGGGGAATGGGAACGGTACCCAGTACATCGCGACCGTGCCCGGAAAAGGGTATTCTTTCGTTGCTCCTGTCGAGAGCAATGACGACCTCATCATCGAACAACGAACGTATGAGCGGATAACGATCGAACAGGACGATGCCAACGCCGGTTTACGACAGCTTTCGCCGCCCAGGCCGCGCCGAAATTTCCTGCCAAAACTCGCATTCGTTGGCGTGTTGGTTGCTATCGCGTTTACTGCCGCGATGGTCTGGCGGCAGTTTTCGAGGCCAAATGCCTTTGAGCCCTCATCATTTTCCGAACGAAAACTGACAACATCGGGCCGCGTGAATATCGCCGCTATTTCGCCCGACGGCAAGATGTTCGCCTATTCGGTCATCGACGTGCCGCGTGAGCATAGTTCGATCAGGGTCGGCCAGACGAACGGTTCGAGCGATGTTGAAGTCGTTCCTGCAGGTGCGGAGCAATTCGAACTCGTGTCTTTCTCAAGCGACGGTCAATTTGTGTACTACGTGGAACATGGGCAGCGTCAGTCTGAAAATGGAACTCTCATCAGGGTGCCGGCTCTTGGTGGTGTTTCGCAGAGAGTTTTGTCAGGCATAAATATATACCCGGCAATTTCTCCGGACGAAAAGAAGCTCGCCGTAGTAAGGACCGACAGCAAAAACAAGACCTCGACACTCGCTCTGATAAACCTTGACGGATCGAACGAACAAGCTCTCGTAACACGTCCGCTGGAAACTCCGATCCGTGCTCTGAGTCTTGCTTGGTCAAAAGATGCGTCGCTGATCGCCTTTTGCTCTCGACGAGAAAATGAAGACACCTCAGAGGTCTTTGTTGCGGATACGGCGGCGGGCAATGTGCAGCAGCTGACCGACAGCAAGATCGGAAAGATCTTTCGGCTTGGCTGGCTGGCCGATCGAACAGGCCTTATCGCGATAACGAGTTCGGTCAACCGTGCTTGGGGAGCTCTCTGGCATATCAATTATCCCGACGGAACTTTGTCTGAGATCACGAGAGATCACCGGCAATATGCGAGCGCTCTGAGCCTGTCCGAAGATGCCCGGTCTGCGGTGGCAGTCGAGGTAAGTTCCGAGAGCAATATTTGGACATCGCTGTCGCCCTCGGCCGATCTGACACAGCTCACATTTGGCGGGCTCAGCAGACAGGACGGATGGTTCGGCCTCGATATTTCTAACGACGGACGGATATTGTACACCGCAAAGACCGGCGCGAATGTTGCCCTTTGGCTGATGGATGCCGACGGCCGCGATACGAGGCAACTAACGCCCGCCGACGCTCTCGATTTTAACCCGACATTTTCGGCGGATGGTGAATTCGTTGTTTTTGATTCTAATCGCTCAGGCAGTTCCGAGATCTGGCGTATCCGTACCAACGGCAAAGATATCGAACAACTCACATTTGACGGCGAGAACACAAATCCGAGTTTCTTACCAAATGGCGAGACCATCGTTTACAAACATGGCGATGCAAATGGAACGAGTCTGCAGCGGTTGTCGCTAAATGGAAAGGTTGCTTCAATACTTGACCCGAAAGGCTGCACCAGTCCGCGCATCTCACCGAATGGCGAATTTGTCGCCTGCGGCCGTAGGGTTGGCGGCCAACCTTCGGTAGTAGTCATTTCGGCCTCGACCGGCGAACAGCTAAAGCAGTTTTCGGTTCCGCAGACGTTCAATTTCGATCTTGGCGGCATTCGCTGGACGCCTGATGGACGCTTTATCTGTTATCGTGATTGGACTTACGGGCTTTGGCAGCAGTCGGTCGATGGCGGCCAACCGCAGCGAATCGAAAACCTGCCGGAAGAAAAGATCTACCAATACGTCTGGTCCCGCGACGGCAAACGCCTCGTTCTGACGCGTGGGCGCGAAATGCGCGATGTCGTGCTGTTGAGCCGCAGCTAACTCCTCACAGTCGTGCGTAATACATCCCGATATATACGAGCCTGGCGGCGTTTTCGTGGTTGAGCCAACCAAACTTTTCACGGGCAGGTGGAACAATCTAACTCTCGCTGATCTTGCCTTCAAGTTCCTGTTCGGCAAGATCGATGCACGATGATCGATGAACAGAGAGCATTTGTCTCTATTCTACAAGACCGGGCCGCATAGAGCGTAATCGCAAAGATCACTCACCGACGGCTTTGCTGATCGCGATGACATTCGAGCCGGACGCAAAGCGTATCGCTTCGCGAAGGTCTTCGATCACGTCTTCGACGCTTTCGATGCCGATCGAGAGACGGATGAGATCGCGAGGCGGAGCAAGTTCATCCCGAAGGCCGGCGGGAATGCTCGCGTGCGACATATAGCACGGCAGGCTGATCGTGCTGTTGACCGAGCCGAAACTTACGGCGATAGAGCACAGCTTTGTCGATTCGACGATGCGGCGGGAAAATTCGGCGTCGCCGGTCGTGAATGCGATAACGGAGCCGCCGCCCGACGCCTGGCTCTCGTGTTTGCGGCGAGCTTCGGCGGACGCGAACGCCGGATGATATATCTCGGTAACCGCGGGATGAGTCGATAGAAATTCGGCGACCTTCAGCGCGTTCGAACACTGCTTTTCGACGCGCAGATCAAGCGTCTTGATGCCGCGAAGAAGCAGCCACGAATCGAACGGTGCAAGTGCCGTCCCTTCAGCGTTCTGAACAAACGCGATCTCCTTTGCGACCGCCTCGTCCTTTACAATGACCGCACCCGCGGTCACATCGCTGTGTCCTGAAAGGAATTTCGTTCCGGAATGATAGACGATGTCCGCACCGTGTGTGATCGGATTTTGAAGGCACGGCGACAGCATCGTGTTATCGACGACGAGCAGCGCGTCGTTCGCTCGCGTCAACTCGGCAAGAGCAGCAATGTCGGAAACTCGCTGGAAAGGATTGGTCGGCGTTTCGATCAGCAGCATCTTCGTACGACTTGTGAGCGCATTGGAAACGTTCTGCGCGTCAGTGGTGTCAACGTATCGAACGTTTATTCCGAGACGCGGAAGGCGTTCGAGCAGACGAATGCTGCCGCCGTAAAGATTGCTGCCTGCGAGGATCTCGTCGCCGGTGGTCAGGAGTTTGATGATCGCTGAAAGAGCCGACATACCGCTCGAAAAAGCGAATGCATATTCAGCACGTTCGAGTTCGGCGAGCTTTTTTTCGAGTTCGCTCCGCGTCGGGTTCCCCGAACGGGAATAGTCGTATTCACCGAATTCAACGGCGGTCGGCTGGCGGAAGGTCGCGGTCTGGTAGATGGGCGTTGAGACAGCTCCGAATCTTTCTTCTTCTGTTAGGCTAACGCATCGTGTCGCGTTCTTCATATCGCTGCTCCTTGCACCCGATAGGTGTCGCTTGGCAGAGTCGCCAAAACGGGACGGTTCCTTTCAAGCGTCTCGTAATAGATGTCAAAGATGTCGCCGAGCACGGCCTCGGCGGTCGCATATCGGCCTGCACCGCGTCCGCGGACCACGTGGCGTGTTCCACCCTCGGTCTCGAATTCAAGCAGATTTTCCGCACCGTGAATGTTTGCGAGCGGGTCCGACGTGTCAAGCGAAACAGTTGAGACGTTCGCTTTGACCTCGCCGCCGTCGGCGCGAAACTCTGCGACAACGCGGAACGAACGGCCTGCATTCCTCGCTGCCAACGCATCTTTTTCGCTCGCTGCTTCGAGGCCTCGGCGTGCGATGTCATCGAAAGTAATGTCAGAACCGAAGGCCGTCCGTGCAAGAAGCACGAGCTTTTGGGCGGCATCCGAACCGTCGATATCGAGAGTCGGATCGGCTTCGGCAAACCCGGCATCCTGAGCCGCTTTTATCGAATTATCAAAACCCTCGCCATCTTCGAGTCTTCCGCAAATAAAGTTGGACGTACCGTTTATGATGCCGCGAATGGCGGTAGGACGAGATGTTTTTGCAAGCCGGCGAGCGGTTTCGAGCGCCGGAACGACGCCGCCGACAGCCGCACTATAACGCAGCGACACATCCGCCGAATCGGCGAGCTTGTGCAGAGCGGTATCGTTCTCAGAGATGAGTGCCTTGTTTGCCGAGACAACAGCCTTGCCGTTAGTGAGTGCATGGCGTATGAATCTGTCCGCCGCATCCTTGCCGCCGATGAGTTCGACGACGACGTCGCAATCGTCTTCTATTAATTCGACAGCATTGCTTCGGATCAGGCTCGGCTCGACACCGCGTTCGATCGCACGCTCCCGCCGCAAATTAACCACCCCGGTGATCTCGAACTTTTGCGGCATCGCACGCAGCCTTTCATACACGCCGAAGCCGACAACTCCGCAGCCGAGCAGAGCGACCTTCAGCGGACGGCGAAGGTCTTCGGTAATATCGCTTGCGAACGCGTCTTCATAACCGCCGACGAAAGTCGCAACGCCCGAACCGAGCGATGCGATCTCGAAATCGAGCCCGGCTTTTGCGGCAAATTCGACCGCCTTCGGCTGGACGAGTTCGCCGCCGCGTTCAAGCGTGGTCTTATAGCTAACGGTCGAGAAGCGTCGCGGACGCGTCGTTGATTCTGCCGGGTTCGACTCAAAAAGGCCATCGACATCTTTTACTAGGACACATCGGGCGGAAAGCTCGTTCGCAAGATAGAGAGCCGTGAGGTCGGTGCCGCCACGGCCAAGAAGCGTCGTATCGCCGTCGGCATTCACACCGACAAATCCGGAAGCGATCACGATCGAATCGTCTAGCGCTCGATCGACTGTCTCTATGTTCGCACCCTTGATCTCGCCATCGAGAGGCTCACCTTCAGTGAGGATCCCGACCTGATGAGGAGCGAGTATCTTTGAGTGGATCCCAGAACGCTTTAAGGCCGAAGAAAGCAACGCGGCCGATACGGCCTCGCCGGTCGCGAGCAAGGTCGCGACGGCGTGGTCATTCCCGTCCGGGCCGTACTTTTCGGTGCGAGAGAGAAGCTCATCCGTCGTACCCTCAAATGCGGAAACAACTGCGAGCACGCGATAACCTTGCCGCCAATGCCGATAGATCTCATGCACGGCGAGCGGCAGGTCAGCCTCGCCGCGAAGGACGGAGCCTCCAAATTTCAATACGATCGTTCGTTTGTCGGACATTGCGGCTAGACTCCTTTAACAAGTTTTTGTGAGAGTGCTCGATCGAGATCGGCGATGATATCTTCCGGATTTTCAAGACCGATCGAGAGCCGGACAAGTCCGTCGGTGATGCCTGCTTTCTCGCGGGCCTCAGGTGCGACCGAACCATGGGTCATCGACGCCGGATGCGTTATCAGGGTTTCCGCTGAACCGAGATTTTCGGCGAGCGAGCAAAGCTTGACGTTGTTCATTAGAGCGATGCCGGAATCGATGCCGCCGTGAAGTTCGAACGAAAGAAGAGCGCCGCCGGCGGTCTGCTGCCTGCGTGCAAGCTCATATTGGGGAAAATCAGGAAGGCCCGGATAGTTCAGATTCTTTACACGCGGATGATCCTTTAGAAATGCCGCGACCGCGAGTGCGTTCTCCGATTGCTGCCAAACACGCAGCGGCAGCGTCTTCGACCCCTGCAGCGTCAGCCACGCGTCGAACGGGGCCTGTATCGAACCGATCGTCTTTCGCGTGAACTTGAACGCTTCGTCGAGCTCTGCGTTCGAGGTCGCAAGAGCACCGCCGATCGTTGCATTATGGCCGTCAAAGAATTTTGTTGTCGATTCAAGAACGATGTCCGCACCAAGCTCGATGGGTCGCTGAAGTGCCGGAGAAAGCAGCGTATTATCGACGGCAAGCAATGCACCTGCGTCGTGTGCAAGCCGGGCAGCGAGCGCGATGTCGGTGAGCTTCAGGGTCGGATTCGCAGGCGTTTCGATAAAGACGAGAGCAGCGGGTTTTTGAAGGCTCTCGGTTAGTTTTGCTTCGTCCGACGTATCGACAAAGTCCGCCTCAACACCGAATTTCGTGAGAATCTGTTCGAGCAGCCGAACCGTACCGCCGTAACACACATCCGAGACGACGACGCGGTCGCCTGCTTTTAGCAGCGTCAGGAAGAGCGCGTTAGTTGCGGCAAGCCCAGAAGAAAAACACGTCGCATACTCGGCCTTTTCGAGCGTTGCAATGCGGTCTTCAAGGGCCTTGACCGTCGGGTTGCCCGCACGGCTATATGTGTAGCCTTTATCACTGCCGACGGCATTCTGGCGATAGGTCGTCGTTTGATATATCGGCGTCAGGATCGCGCCGGTCGTTGGATCGGGTTCAGTTCCCGAATGGAGCGCAGCGGTCTCGATCTGCGCGTCGTCTGGTACATACGAATTCAATGGCATTTGCAAAACTCCTCTATTTCGGCCTCGCGTGGCGCCGTTTCTAGCAGAAGAATTGCTCAGACCTCAATGAAAATTGCGTATTTGTAAGGGCGGAAGGTCGAAACCCAAAATGAAAAAAAGGATCCGACACCCTCGAAGAGTGCCAGGATCCCTTTTTAAGATATCGCAGACAGCTCTTTAGCAGTTTTTATCGTGGAGCAAGTTGCCTTAAATCGCCACGCTTGATTTTTCAACAACACTCAGAAGCTCCGCTCCTAAGCGTTCATTCGACATTACAGGAAAATTCTCAACCTTGTCAAGGTCAATCTATGAACTATGTGCAGATTCCTCGACAACGATGCCTCGCCGCTGCAGCTCGGCGAGGAATTTCTTTGGATCGACGGCCTTTTCTTGAGGCGTTGCCCCACGGGCAAGGACCTCACCTTTAGCCATCATTTGAGCGATGATCGAAGCCGGAAAGGCAGTCGTGCGCATCATTGCCGAAACGCCGTTCGCTTCGTCCTGACGATCAACGATGTCCATTCGAAAGCGTTTTCCGCCGTCGCCGACGACATCGACGCGAACGAGCACATAGTCCGGTCCATCGGCCGGAAGGTTCAATTCGAGCAGTTTTCCGAAGGCTTTGCGCGGAACAAAACTCCCGTCCGACGTTGCAACCTCCTCGCTCGAACAGAGGCCGAGGTCGATCATCGCTTTGAACTTCGCACAGTGCCCGGCATATCGGATCGTCTTGTAATCAAGCTCTCGAAGGCTGTCCCGGAACGTCTCCGGCAGCGTCGATGTGCCGCCTGATGTTTGAAAAGCTTCGAGCGGCGGAAAGCCTTCGAATGCAATTTCCTCGATCTCTGTCATCGATTCGACCTCGACGATCTTTCCGCCGCGTATGACGCGAGCGGGTTCGATGTATTCATTTATCAAGCCTTCGACGCTAAAGACAAGCTGATAGTCGAGCGGCGGTTCGGGCTTCTGCGGAAGGCCGCCGACACGGATGTGTATCTCCTCGACCTCGTCGAACTGCGCCGTGCCATGCATCGCAAGGATCGATACCATCCCCGGAGCAAGGCCGCAGTCCGGGATGATGCTGATGCCCGCATCGCGAGCCTCGGCGTCGAGTGCAAGTTGCTGATCTACGATCGTGTTGTTGCCGCCAAGATCGCAGAAGTTTGAGCCGGCGGCGATCGCGGCCCGCGAAAGCGGAACGTTGTACCAATAGTTCACACACGAAATAACGGAGTCATGCCCCCGCATCAATTCCACCGCCGCGGTTTCGTTCGCTGCTTCGAACGCGACTGCGGCAACGGGTTTTCCCGTAAAGCCCTCGGCAATGGTCTTTGCCTTTGCAAGATCGGCGTCGGCGACCGTTACGCCATCAACTCCGGGCGAATTCCGCACGAGATCAAAAACGGCACCATGCCCCATTCGGCCGGCACCGAGAACGAGTATCTTCATAATGATTTCAGGATATGAACTTTTGCGTGTCCTTTACCAATCGTCCGAATCTTCGGGCGTCTCGGCAGCGATAACCGCTCCTGCAGCTTCCCAGACCTTTTTCTTCCAAAGACGGACTCCGGCCTCAAGCTGAAGTGCGGCCTGCGGGTGAGCAGCATTTCGCTCAAGCCGAATGACCGATGCCGTGACAGAGACCTCGTCTCCGGGATTTTCCGTAACGGTGAGCTGCACCTTGCTCCCGACGCTCGGCAGTGAACGCGGCAAATAAACAAGTGTACCCTCGGGCCCGACGTTCTCGGTCAGGCCGTCCTGGATGACTTCCTTGCCGCTCTCGTCGCGCCATTTTACGCGGATCGGGAAAGAGATAATGTATCGAGAACCGTGGCGTTTATCCTGCATGATCTGCTCTTGGCCGGCCGCAAACGTGGGCTGCGAGGGAGCCGGTTTCGATGCAAAATATACTCGAAAACACCCTCGATTGTCCAGAAATATGCATATTTTTCGCCCTGCTAAGTGCTTTTATTCGCAAGAATTGAACAAAATTTGCCGATTTGGGGCCTTTTCGAGCCTTGCCACCCCTATTTTGATGATGCTAGCCTTTTGAAATGTTCGCGCGCCGCGGTCGGTCGTGAAACAGGCGGAATTGGCCGCCGAAACCAACTTCGATACTGCTGTGCTTGTATCGCTTCGCGTTTTGAAGGGATGCATTGCCGAACTTGGCCGCTTATAGGTCTTGTTCAGGTTCGAAGTTTGATTTTGGAGTTTGAATAATGAGAAATCTCGTTCGAGGAGGCTTGCTTCTCTTGTTAACGAGTTTGTTCGTGGTCTTTATCTACGCGCAAACCCGGAAAGAGACGCCGTCATCCGCAGCGATAGATTCGCAGTCAGAAATACAAAATAATTTAACAGCAAGTAATACAAATAAAACTAAAGCAGTAAAGAAGGTTAGAACAAAAGATGCGGCCGGTAAGACAAAAGTCGCAGCAGACAATAACGAACAGGCTACTGAAACAAACGAAGAGGAAGTAGCCGCCAACTCGGGCGACCAGGGCAAGAAACTTGTTAAGAAGACGGCCTCGGTCAAGGCCGTGGCGACCAGCCGCGGATCGTTCTCGGCAACTGCCTATTGTCTTTCAGGTCGTACAGCAATGGGACACAGCGTTCGCCGTGGACTTATTGCGGCCGACCCGCGAGTCCTTCCGCTTGGATCGACCGTCGTTATCGAAGCCGGTCCGTGGAGCGGAACCTACCTGGTTTCCGACACAGGCGGCGGCATCAAGGGTAAGGAGATCGATATTTGGGTGGCGAGTTGCTCGGAAGCTCGCAGATTCGGACGACGCAACGTTCAGATCTCAATTCTCAAGTAGATCTTTTCCGATACACAGCAAAAGGCCGCACATGGGATCAGATCCTCTGTGCGGCCCTTTTCTTGCTCCCGTACCTAGTATCTGGGCAAGATTAGCTTGACCGCATCGAGCTGTGCGAGAGCCTCGATCTTATCAACGGCGATCCGCGCCTGAACCTTGTCACCGGATACGGATACGACCTCGAGTCCTGCAGCCTTTAGCCTCTCCAACGTGCTTGCATCGGCCGGATCGACGATCACGGTAACGTCGGCACTCGATCCGTGGACATACAAGGCGTCGAGCTCGTTAGTTGTGCTGATGCCCTTTTTCCTCCGCTCCAGAAGATCCGCGAGCCAATTATGCAGCTTCATTGTAATGCTAAGAAGCCGCAGCTCTTCCGGCGTCGCGGGGATCATCTTGATGTCGCCGATCTTTGCGCTTACCGTGTTGTCCTTGTTGGCCGAATAGTAAAGCGTCGCGGTGATTCGAGACGGTTTATTCCTTGAGGCGACGGGAAGGAACTTTGTTGCAAGAGCCGCACGAACGGAGTTTTCGGAAAAGGCGGTGTCTCCGCCCGTACCGACGGCTGACGCACTCACGACACGTCCGTGAATATCGACCAAGATTGCAACCTTTGCCTCCGCGACCCCGACAGTTCCGTTCGGAGCTTTCGGCCGATCCGGAAGGATAAGCTTGCTAACGAGATCGGCGAGATCAACTTTCTTGTCCCTGTAAGTTGAAACCTCCTGCCCGTCAATGACCCATACGGTCTCGGATCCGCTTGCACCGTCGATCTGAAATCCGCCTGACAGACCTTCCGGTCTTACGCGCGGAGAGACCTTCAAGAGCGACGTAAATGACGTACCCTTCGGGAGGTTATTTATGAGCTTAGACGTCAGATTCGTTTGGAGCTTGCTTTCCGTCGGGTCGATGGTGACACCGTCCCCGCCGGTCACATACACATCAGTAACGCCTGCGCCGCCTGCTGCCCCTGTCGTCCCTTCCGGAGCGGCAACGGGTACGGCCACGGAAGTTGACGTGCCGGAAGGATTCGCCAGCCGATCCTCGATCGCGACGAAAGAGGTGAAGTTGGTCACTAAGCCGAATTTGAGACCGAGATCGCGGATCTCGCTGTTGATCTCGTCTGCTTTCGACCCTTCGGCCTTCAGGGCGGTGTTGCTGAGTTCGTCGATCCGCGTTCTTGCCCACATTGCGGCAAGCGAGTCGTTCGCAGCATCGTTTTCCGGCAAATTCACCTTTATTTCACGCTCGTAAGGCTGGCCTCCGATCTTGCCGCGGAGTTTAATGGTTCCTGTTGCAGCAGAAGCGTACCTTCCGAAGACGATGACCGGTTTTGCCGCAAAAAGGTCGGTCAGCCGCGTCGGATAAACATCTGAAACAGGAAGGCCGTTCCAATCTATCGACAGATCGGTCAGTATGGGCGTCCTTACGCGTTCGTAGAAACGTCGTGCGGCTGCCGAGCCATCATCTTCGAGCGAAACGTATTCCGCCTCGCCTTTGCCTTCGCTGGCCATCCGATCAAGAAGAGAGCGGTTGACAGAACTTCCTATTCCGAACGTAAAGACGCGGGCCCTCGGATGACGCTGGATCTCAGCGACGATCTCGTCGTCGTTGCCGATCTCACCATCGGTCATAAAGCACACGATACGCAAATGATCCTGAGCGTCCGAAGGGTCTAGCGATGCCTTTACCGCTTTCATCATTTCCGTACCGCCGGAACCCGACCGCCCGGCCAGGAACTTCTGGGCGGCGTCGAGATTTGCACGCGTTGCGGGAACCGGCTCCTTGAACAGGATCGCCGTATCGCCGGCGAATGTGATGAGATTGAATGTGTCCTCCGGGTAAAGGCCTTCGAGCGAAAGTGCTATCGCTTCCTTGGCCTTTTCGATCGGAAAACCGTTCATAGATCCCGATGTATCGAGCACGAAAACGATCTCCTTCGGGGTGCGATCTTCTGAGCCGAGCCTATCCGGCGGCTGGAGTATCAGACTGAAAAAGCCTCCTTTCTCGGTTCGATTTGCAAGAACCGCGTCCTCGATGCGCTTTCCCGTCACATCGTACCGCAAGACAAAGTCCTTGTTCGGTATCACGGCCTGATCGCGAAGCGAGATGCGCGCTTTCGCGGGAGAGAAGTTCGTTTGGTCTATGTCGTGAGAGTTTGAACGGATCGTCTCGATCGGGACACCGGCATCTATATTCACGCTGATCGAGATATCGTGCCCAGGACGCGATACGGCCGGAGGCGTGATCTTTGCGGCGTCCGCGACACCTGCTGGATTGTATCGGGGGCCGATCGTCATCGGAAAGACGAACTGATATTCGCCGTCCTCGTAGGCAATGGTCTCGACGTACGAGATCTCAACGACGACCGTCTCACCCGGCAGAATGTTCGCAACGGACTGCGTAAATATGTTCGCACGTTCCTGATCGAGCAACGCGGCGCGTTTGCCCTCATTGCGGGCGGCATCGTACGCGGCTCGTGCTTCTTCGCGTTTCATTATTTTCCCGCGGATCACTCGTTCGCCAATGGTCATCGTCATTCTATCTACCGCCCCTCGTGCCGCGAGCGGAAAGACATAGACAGCCTCTATCGGCTCCGAATACGTGTTCACAAATTCCTGCCGCACGTTGACGCGGGCGATGAACCCGCTAATGTCGGCGGTAACGGACGTACCCTTCAGCGGGCAAGGACCGAGATCTTCCCCGGTCGTGTTCGTGGCGTATAGACTTCCCTGAGTCGGGGTTTGAGCGGCTGCGGCGACGCTAAGGCACACTAAGAGCCCTAGCAGTAATACAAACTTCTGCATAATCTTCCTTCCTAAAACTGATCTTGCTCGTACGGGAGAGTCGAGGCTTTTACCTCTTAGAGTCGGCAGAAGGCAAAAAGGTTACCTCGGCCGAAAAAATAATTTGTACTGAGGTAAGGGTTTTGCAGATTCTGAATGAATGCAGAGCCGGGGCGGGACAGATCTAGATCTTATCCTCGAATGTTGCGGCGACGATGTTCGACATCTTCGGGCGGTGAAGGAAGATCGTCAATGCCCCAAGCACAACAAAAACAAGGAAGTATTGATAATCGAAAACGAAGGCTGCGACCAGGCCGAGCAAGGAGACGCCGTCTGCCATAGCCATCCCGGTTACGTAGGCCGATTGGAGTTTTTGAGGATCGCGGGCAATGATCGCGGCAGAGATCATCGAGTTGCGAACGACAAAAGAAGTGACGATCACCGATACCGCTATCACCGCCATTACGATTATCGCGGTAGGTTCGCTGCCGAGAACGGGCTTGGAGACATCGACATAGAGCAGGTCAGGTTTCGACGTATACCCGATAACCAGAAAAAGAAACTGCGAAAGCAAAAGCCCGCCCCAAACAACGAACATCGTACGATACAGCTCATTGACCTTCTTTTCTTCTGCCATATTCTTCTCAGCTTGTTGCGTCCAGTTCCTCCTCGAGCCGCTGACGTTCGTAAAGATCGGCGTATTCGCCGTCGAGCGCGAGAAGTTCCTCGTGCGTACCGCGTTCGATGATGCGTCCGTGGTCGAGCACGCATATCAGGTCTGCGTCCTTTATCGTCGAGATCCGATGCGACACGATCAGCGTGGTACGGCCTTCGCGAACATTGCGCAAATTGCTCAATATCTTGTCCTCGGTCTGTGTGTCGACCGCAGAGAGCGAATCGTCAAGGATCAGAATGCGCGGCTCGCGCATTACTGCACGTGCGATCGCGGTACGCTGTTTTTGGCCGCCGGAGAGTGTGATGCCGCGTTCGCCGACGAGTTGTTCAAAGCCGTTCGGAAACTCGGCAATATCTTCGGTCAATGCAGCGATATCCGCTGCGTGTTCGACGGTCATCGAACCGTTAAGGTTCGCATCGCCGCTGCGTTTTATCTCTTTGACCCCGAAGGCGATATTCTCTGCAAGCGTGTCCGAGAAAAGGAATGTTTCCTGCGGAACGAACCCGATCGCCTCTCGAAGCTGTTTGAGCGGGTAATCGCGAACTGAACGGCCGTCGATCAATACAGTACCTTCCGGAGCATCAAGCAGCCGCGGAACAAGACTTACGAGCGTGGATTTGCCGCTGCCGGTCTTCCCGACAAAAGCGTATGTCTCACCCTTCGGGATCGTGATATCGATATCCGCAAGGACAGGCTTGCCGTTATATGAGAACGTCAGGCCGCGAAACTCGATGCCGCCTTCGATCGCCGGCTGTTCCTTGGTTTCCGGAAGATCCTTGATCGCCGG
The DNA here is from genome assembly GCA_018269005.1 of Acidobacteriota bacterium. Lineage (GTDB taxonomy): Bacteria > Acidobacteriota > Blastocatellia > Pyrinomonadales > Pyrinomonadaceae > OLB17. The sequence continues at coordinate 62,680 of JAFDVK010000012.1, forward strand.
TTCGGCTTCGAGCACTGTGTTGAAACGCTTCAGCGATGCCGTGCCCCGCTGCCACAGGTTCACGACATAGCCGAGCGCGATCAGATACCAGATCATCCGCTGCAGATAAAGGATAAACGCCGTAAAATCGCCCGCCGTGATCTCGCCTCGGGCGGCCATCGGTACGCCGACAGCAACGATTATCACAAATCCAAGCCCGATAAAGAACGAAAGCAGCGGACGCATTCCGGCAGCGAACTTCACGAGCCGCAGGTTCTGCTCGGCGTATTCGAAATTGAGCACCTGAAAGCGGTCGATCTCCGCCTTTTCCTGTGCGTATGCACGCACCACGCGAACACCGGTCAGATTCTCCTGCGCACGTGCGGTAATATCGGCGAAAAATTCTTGGATCTTCTCGAAACGCTTGTGTATCTGCCCGCCGAGATACTTGACCGTGATCGACACGAGCGGCAGCGGGATCAGCATTATCAGCGTGAGTTTGACCGAAATATGCAGCATTATCGGCAGCGATATGGCGAGGGCAAATATCGCCTGAAACGTGTAGAGGATCATCGGCCCGAGTATCTGCCGAATAGCCGCGAGGTCATTCGTCGCACGCGCCATCAGGTCGCCGACGCGATTCTCCTGAAAATATTCGAGCGGCTGATCGACCAACGCAGCATAAAAATCCTCCCGCATATCGAACTCGATATGCCGCGATGTGTTGATAAGCAGTCTTCGTTGCAGGAAGAGAAAAATGCCGCTGGCTCCGTTTATGCCGAGAATGACAAGCGGATAGAAAAGCACCTTGTTCCACGTGATGCCGCCCGTAAGATCGTCAACTGCTTGGCCGACGAGATACGGGATCAAGAGCCCGAACGACATCGACACAAGAATACAGCCGACCCCGATCAGGATCGTGCCGCGATAGGGCTTTACGTAACGCCAAAATTTCTTGAGCGGTGTCATTCGTAGATCAGATGATCGTATAGGTCGAAAGTCCGGTCGCGATGAGTTTGCCATTCTCCTGCGAAAAGACGTCTGCGGATACGCTGAATATTCGTCGGCCGGCACGCACGATCTTTGCCGTACAAGTAAGCGGGCCTTCTATGTGCGGCCTTAGATAGTGAACGGTAAGATCGATCGTCGCAGTTGCCGTCTCGGGCGCGATCCGCGTACGAACTGCGAACGCCATCGCGGTATCGATCAAGGTTGCGGTCACTCCGCCGTGCAAAATTCCACTCGGCTGCCGAAGGTCATCCCGCATATCGAGCTCGAACGTTGCCTCGTCGAGCTTCATATCGATGAGCTTCATCCCCATCAATTTCGCGAACGGCAGTTCTGAAAGGACCGTTCGTGCCCGTTCGAACAGCTCCTCGATCGGCATTGGTGCCTCATTGTCCATAAAAACGAAAAAATTACGCCGCCCGAAAAAAGCGGCGGGTTTGACAAACAAACTCTAGTATTTGAAGTTTAACATATCGCTCACTATGGAGAACGACAGCCCAATATTGCGACACCTCCAACGCCGCTTCGTCGCAGGAGCGTGTGTTTTGCTGCCCGTTTCGCCCTTCTTATACGTTCAGGGACAGATCACTCGCTGGAAGATCGGCGTACTTCCCGGTGCGGCCGGCAAGACCGAAGGTAGGACGGGCGGCCAGAACGAGACTTCCGCGAGTCTGCTCGTGCTTGGCGAATCGACGGTTGCAGGCCTCGGTGCCCGGGACCACGAACACGCACTCGCCGGACGATTTGCCCACTATCTCAGCCAAGCCATCGGACGGCCCGTTGAATGGCGGGTCGTTGGAAAGAACGGAGTGACCGCGCGACGGACGATCGAGGATCTGATGCCGCTCCTGCCTGAACAAAAATTCGACTTCGTGCTCCTCGGTATCGGCGGCAACGACGTTCTTAAACTCTCGAGCCCGCGGAAATGGCGCCGCGATATGCTCGAGCTCCTTGCTCTCCTCCGCAACCGGAACGATGCATCCGATATATTTATCACGAACTGTCCGATGATCGTCGAATCTCCGGCATTGCCAGAGCCGATCAAGACGCTCCTTTGGCAGCTCTCGCAAATGCACGACCGAAACATTCGGGAATTCAGCCGCGGCCTTGAACGGATCACATACTATCCGCAGCCCAAAACAATAGATTCGGAGAATTTTTTCGCCGACGGAATTCACCCGTCCGAGGAAGGTTATGACCGTTGGGCACGGGCGATGATCGAATATTTTTCAGCCGACCATAAACTTTGGAAATAGACCGCCTCAAAACAAAACTCGCGATCTTTAGCGAATGGCTTCTCGTCGGTCGTCGCGGCAAGGGCTTTCCCATCGCGAGCGGCGAGATCGAGCTGGAGATTGACGAAAAGGCCGTCTTTATCAGCTTTTTTGACGATACCGGAAAGCATCGCTGGCGACTGAATGGAGTTGAGTTTGACGGTGAAGAGATAGCCATCGACGTTGCCGGGCCGTTCGGACGAGAACAGCAGACCTTGCGTCTTGTGCCAAGAACTCCGGCGTCTCAGCTTGCCGCCGAGATCGAGGCCGCTCGCCTCGCCGCTGCCCAAGACGCAGCGGAATTGGCCGCTCGAAGTTTTCCAAATACAAAGATCTTGCGCGTCTCCCTTGGTGAGAAAGGCGGCCGCCTCGCACACATCATTCTTGCGACACCGACGAAGGCAGAGATCGCGGCGATCGCAGACGTTACCAATACCGTTACGCACTCGGACCTTTTGGCGAGCTCGATCCTCTGGAGTGAAAAGCTCGGACGGCGCAAACGGCCCATCCACGACCTGTTGATAATGTGCGAGAAGCGGCGTTTGACGCCGCTCCGTCGTCTTCACGCGATGCTGAACGATCATTGGAGGTCGCGCCTTTCGATCGCGAGCATTGACCGCCGCGAAGAGATCCCGATCTTGAAGTTTCACGACGGATTTAGGATGACCGAGCTTTGGCGCGAAAAGCCGAAGCTCTTTGTGCTTCCGCAGACACAGATCCACTCGAGAACGGCAAATGCGATCCGTTCACTTGCTCCCGACAAGATCGATGCACTCCACGTTGCAAAAGGAGACACCCTGCGCTTCCTTGGGATGCCTTTCGCCCGTGTCAGAACACTCCAGAGATCAGAGGCCGCGTGGTTCGGCACCGGACGCTCGGAGAAACATCCGCTGACCGATGCGAGTTGGGACAAAATGGAAAATCTTGTCCGCAGCCTCGACGCATTTCGCAGCCATGACACGGTAAATAAGCGCCACGCATTTTACCGCAGCGACACGGAATCCTGGCTCGAATCGATCCTCCGCCGCGACATCACAAAGCTCGATGCGAACTTACGGCTCTCGCCTCTTTATCACCAATTTCGTTCCGGCCGTAGCGAGAAGATCGATCTTCTTGCTATCCGGAATGACGGACGTCTCGTGGTCATCGAGCTAAAGGCGAAACCAGACCGCAATATGATCTTTCAGGCCTTAGAATACTGGCGGAACGTGGAGATCAGACGCCGGAGCGGCGCTCTTTCGGAAGCAAAACTGTTCGGCGAGCAGAAGATCGCTGACAGGCCTGCGATCATCTACCTTGCGGCTCCCGCATGGAGCTTTCATCAGGAATTTGAGTTCTTCGCACGCACGATCTCGCCCGATATCGAGATATGGCGTTTCGAGCTGCACGAAGAATGGCGGCGTGAGATCAAGGTCGTCTCGCGGATCTGCTATTCGCCCTTGGGCGAAAATCTGTAGCCGACTCCGCGAACCGTCTGCAGAAGCTGTGGTTTTTCGCCCGTGTCGCCGATGATCCGCCGAAGCCGTACTACAAAATTATCGATCGCCCGCGTGTCGGTATCTTCAGCAAGATCCCAAACCTTTGTAAGTATCTCGGTACGGGACACGGCTCGTTCCGGGTGGTCGTTGAAATATCGCAGAAGCTTAGCCTCAAGTATCGTGATGGCCGTTGTTTCACCCTCGAACTCGACCTTCAGCTCGCCGAGATCGACCATTCGGCCATTGACCGAAATAACGCTGGAGCTTTCGGCCTTTTTCTCGACAAGCCAATCCCTGCGGCGGATCAAGCCATTGACGCGGGCAAAAAAGATATTCAGGTCAAAGGGTTTTGGAAGGTAGTCATCCGCACCGGCCTCAAAACCTTTCAGGACGTCCTCAGCCTGGCCAAGGGCGGTCAGCATCAGGATCGGCGTATAATCGTTCTTCTCGCGAAGGCGTTTTGCAACCTCGAAACCGTCAATTCCCGGCAGCATTACATCGAGGACCGCGGCATCAAAATCACCAGCGGTGAATTCTGCGATCGCCTGCTCGCCATCGGCTGCGCAAACTACGTCATAGCCCTCCGCTTCGAGGTTAAATCTCAAGCCGGTCGCAATGTGCTCTTCGTCTTCGACGATCAGGATACGTGCTTTCATAATCTTGGCAGTCTCACACAGAATGTCGAACCGCGTCCCTCACCACGACTCGATGCGGATACGCGGCCGCCATGTTTTTCGACGATCGCTCGTACTATCGACAAGCCCAGGCCAGTGCCCTTCACCGCCGGTGCCGAACGCGTATTCGACGACCGATAGAACCGCTTGAAGACACGTTTTAGATCCGCACGCGCAATACCGATGCCGTTATCCTTAATGAAGACTTCGGCATATTTTGTCGAACTTGCGGTCAGGCGAATACTGATACGAACTTCATCCGGCGAATATTTGACCGCGTTATCGAAGAGGTTCAAGAACGCCGTCTGGAGCTCGCGAGCATCGCCCATAATATGGATATGCTCTTTTGGCAGCGACAAGCGTACGGCCGTTTCATCCAGATGGTGCCGCGACCTGAGAATACCCGTGGCCTCAAAGAGCACTTCGCCGAGATCGAGTTCATCAAGATCGAGCCGTCTTCCTTTTTCACGCGTCCGGCTTGCCTGCAGAACCTGCTGCACCGTCAACAAGAGCCGATCGTTGTCAGCGCTCATTATCTCGTAGAATTCCCGCCGCTTTTCCGGCTCTATATCACGGGAGAGGAGCGTGTCGAGGTAGAGTTTGATCGATGCAATTGGCGTTTTAAGCTCGTGCGTTACGGCGTTCAAGAAGGCGTCGTGCTGTTCGTTGCGTCGGATCTCACGAAGCAGAAAGATCGTGTTCAGCGTCAAACCCGTGATGATCAGGGCAAAAAAGATGATGCCGAAGATCAGCAACGCGACCTCGCGGACGTTCAGCAGGATCCACCCGACATTCAACGCGACAGTGATGACGAGCAAACAGATGCCAAGGATCAAGAAGAAAATGGTCGTCCGCCGTCGCCGCATTGCTAAATGTTAGTAGAAAACCACGCGAGTCCAAAAGTGAAATGCCGCGGAGCCAGTGCTGCCGCGGCATTTTTGATGTTCGCAAGCAAGACCGCCTATTAGGCCGCCTTCTTCATCGCGTCCTTCGCGGCCTCGGCCTTAATGTCATAACCATACAGCTCTTTCACAAGCCCGACCTTTTCAAGGGCCTTCAGCTGTATCCAATTCACGTCAACTTCGGCGGCCGTGAGGCCGTGACGTGCTGAACGCGGGATCGCGTGATGGTTATTGTGCCAGCCTTCTCCGAATGTGATCGCCGCGATCAACGCATTGTTTCGCGAGGTGTCGCGCGTATCGAACCTTCGGCTGCCCCAAAGGTGTGTTGCGGAATTCACAAGCCAAGTCGAATGCCATCCGATGACCGTGCGTAAAAAGATGCCCGCCAAAACCATCGACCACCCGCCGATCGCAAAAAGAACTCCGCCGACAAGGATCGCCGTCACGTAATAGTACTTATCGATAAAGACGAGGAACGGGTCGCGAAGCAGATCGGGCGAATATCGTTCGCGGACACTCTGCGGCTGAACCTGTGCCGTACCGCGGAAGATCCAGCCCATATGCGCCCAAAAAATGCCATTGAAAGGACTATGCGGATCGCGGTCGGTCTCCGTGAACGCGTGATGCAGGCGGTGTGTCGTAACCCATGAGATCGGACCCGACTGCAGCGCAAGAGTTCCGCAGACGGCCATAAAATGCTCGAGCCAACGCGGCGACTTGAATCCGCGGTGCGTGTAAAGGCGATGGTAGCCAAGGCCAATGCCCCAACTGCCCGCTATCCACCACGTTGCAAGCAATGCGACAAGATTCGCCCACGAGAAAGTAAAGACCGCCCAGATCGCAAAGATGTGAAACAGAGCGACAAAGAACATCGTGTTCCAATGCCATTTCTTGCGATCGACCGGTTCGAAATCAATAATATTTTCCACGTTAATCAGATCTAGTCCTTTGTGTATATAATGTTGGCCCAAACAGACCAAGGCTTTTTCGACCTTTTCAAGCGTAACATCTTGAAGGGCAATAGTTTGTAAGAGTTTTGTAAGTCTTCCGGCGATGGCTGCCAATGCCGCTCAAAAGAGTCAATTCTGGCATTTGCCCGCGACAAAATGTATCCTTTTTGTTCGACGCCATAAGGACGGCCATTAATGCCCGCACCTTGCGTGTTTCTTAAACTAAACTCATTTTGAGAGGATCGATGCCGTGTCAGAAGGAACCGTTGCAGACCGTGTAATAAAAGTTTTTGCGGACTTTAAGAAAGTGCCTCGTGAAGAGATCACGATGGATACGACCTTCGAGGAGCTTGGGCTCGATTCGCTCGACGGATTGAACCTCATCTTTGAGCTTGAAGAGGAATTTGACCTTGTCGTCCCTGACAATAAGGTTCAGGAAATGAAGAGCGTTCGGCAGGCCGTCGAGGGCATCGAAACGCTGCTTGATATGAAGGCAAAGGGCATCGATCCCGTAGCCGCCGCCGCGGAAGAATTTGCCGCCCAGCAGGCAAAGCAGAAGGACGAAAAGGACGCGGCCTCCTAACCAAATGCGTAGAGTTGTAATTACCGGAATGGGCGTCATCTCGCCCATCGGAAATGATGTAGATGCCTTTTGGAGTTCGCTTCAAGCGGGTCGTTCCGGCATCGGCCCGATCGAGAAGGTTGATGTTTCGTACCTTCGCTTTAAGAACGCCGCCGAGGTCCGCAATTTCGATCCGACCGCCATTTTCGACGAAAAGCTGCTTTTCTGGCTCGACCCCTTCGCACAGTACGGCGTGGCCGCTGCAAGGCAAGCCCTTGCCGACAGCGGCCTCGAACTTACCGATGCGGTGAAAGACCGCACGGGCGTCATCACCGGCTCATGTCTAGGCGGGAAGATTACCGAAGACGAACTCTACAAGAAGCTCTATGCCGAAGGAATTCGGCGGCAGCCGCCTGTTGCTATCCCGAAGGCGATGAGCAACGCGGTCGCAAGCCAGGTTTCGATGGAGTTCGGCCTAACGGGCGCGACCTTTACGACCTCTACCGCATGCGCTTCTGCGAATCACGCGATGGGACAGGCCTTCTGGCTCATACGTCAGGGCACGCTCGACGCAGCATTCGCGGGCGCAAGCGAAGCGCCGATCTGCACCGGCAGCCTGCACGCATGGGAAACGATGCGTGTCGTTTCCGCTGACACTTGTCGGCCGTTCTCAAAAGACCGCAGCGGAATGATCCTCGGTGAAGGCGGTGCGATGTTCGTCTTTGAGGAATTGGAGGCGGCAAAGACACGCGGAGCGAAGATCTACGCGGAGATAGTTGGTTTCGGGATGTCTGCCGATGCTCACCATTTGACGATGCCCGCATCGGCCGGAGCTTCAAAGGCGATGCGGCTCGCGCTCGAAGATGCGAACCTAGCACCGGAACAGATCGGCTATATAAACGCCCACGGAACGGCAACGCAGGCAAATGATTCGAATGAATGTCGTGCTATCCGCGATACGTTCGGCCCGCACGCAGACAAGCTTGCCGTCAGCTCTACAAAATCGATGACCGGACATTCGCTCGGAGCAGCCGGTGCAATCGAGGCAGCGGCAACGATCCTTGCGATCAAGAACGAAATTTTGCCGCCGACCGCAAACTTCAACGTGCCTGATCCGGAATGTGATCTCGATGTCATCCCAAATCAGTCGAGACCGCAGGCTGTCGATGCAGCACTCTCGAACTCCTTTGCTTTCGGCGGCCTCAATGCCGTACTAGCTTTTCGCAGATTTGACGGCTAAGAGGTTACACTTTATTCGCAGATGGCGAAGAAAACGACCTTTCAAGTTTGGGCCGAATATTTACCCGTGCGGGCGATCTTGGGAATTCTCTCGATCCTGCCGCGAAAGCTCGCTGTCGGCACGGGCGTCGCACTCGCCAAGACGTTTTATTTCCTGACAGGCGGCCGGAAAGACATTGCATTGAAAAACCTAGCGATCGCCTTTCCGGAGAAAGACGAAGGTCAACGCCTCGCTCTGCTAAAAGCATCATTTGCAAACCTCGGCCGGGTTCTCGGCGACTTCAGCCAGTTCGATAAAATGACACGCTTGCAGCTCGATGAACTCGTTGAGTTCGAGTTCGAAAGTCCGGAATTCGTCAATTCGCCCGAGCGAAAACACATTGACGCGGAACGCGAAAAGGGACGCGGAATGATCCTCGTTGGGCCGCATTTAGGCAATTGGGAGATCGGCGTCTTTGCTTACTCAGCCGCGCGCGAACCGCTCACTTATCTAGCGCGTCCGCTCGATAATCCAAAGATAGAGGAGTTTGTCGCCCGTCTGCGATCGCGTTTTGGAAATCGGTCCATAAACAAAACGAATTCGGTCTCCGCTGCCTTCGAGATACTTCGCTCCGGCGGGATCCTCGGTGCATTGCCCGACGTAAATATGCATCCGAAGGACGGCATTTTTGTGCCGTTCTTCGGCGTAGAAGCGTGTACGACGCGGGGCCTTGCGATGCTCGCGATACGGACAAATGCGCTGATAATGCCGATGTGCTGCGTCTGGAATGATGAGAAAAGTAAATATGTTGTCCGTTACGGTTCGGTGATCGAACCCGCGGCGACGGGGATCACGGACCGAAACGCCGAAATTTACCGTCTTACCGCCGAAATGACCGCCGAAATGGAAGCGTTTATTCGATTCGCTCCCGACCAATGGATCTGGACGCACAAACGTTGGAAAACGCGGCCGCCCGGAGAATCGCCGATCTATTGACGCTTGACCGCCTCAGCTCGCTTTGATGCCCCGCGAAGCCGAGTGTTAGACTATTAGGTTTCATAGAGGCAACGGAAATAAACCGTTGTGTTTGCTAATATGTCTGACGCTTTTGTAACTGAAAACGATCTTGAGCTTGGTATTGCCGGGTTCACTTTCGCCGACCTTTTTAACGCCTATAAGCTCAAGGAACTTGCCGACCTTTTCTACGCTGACGTGGTCGAAAAGGAACCTGTGATCGGCGAAGCCCTGCAGAAATACATCGCAGCACGCGGGCAAGGGTTCGAACGAAAGGTCGAGTCAAAGATCCTCACCGATGCGGCTCCGTTCCTCTCAGAATTCATAGCGCGCCTATTCAAGATCGGGCCTGACCGCGAAGACCTTTCGCACGATATCACGGTTCAAAATCCGGTTTGGCGATACAAGTTCTTTGTCCAGCGTCGCGCTGTAAAGAAATTCAAACCGGAGCAAGTTGCCGAACTCAACGAGGCCGAATTGTGGCGTGCGGTTACAGAATTGCGAAACACGGCGTTCGACGAAACGCTCGTCCATGACGAAGAGCTTTCAATTTCTGAGATAACGTGCCGTCTGCTTGACGCAGAAGAGTTTTTGAAAAAGGAGCACGAGGAGACGTCTTCGTCGGTCAGCGACACGATCGCACGCGTAAGCAAGGCATACGAGGCACACAAGGATTCGGCTTTCGGCAAGGCGTATGCAAGCTTCGTTATCGGAGAAGATGCGACCGGCGACCTGCTTGCCGTCAAAGCCGCTCTTTCCGTAATTGAAGCGTGGACGGCAGCTGCATTCGCCGCAAAAAGTCGGAAATGGTACAGCTTCAAGGTCCCGCACGCCCTCAATTATCAGAACCTTGTGCATCTGATCCATCCGATGCCGGACTTCCAGAACGTGATCCAAGGCTCGGAAGACGAACTACGTCGTCGCGACGGATTTAAGCTGACCGACGATCGCGGCACGATGCGCGATGCATTGTTCGAGATCGATTATTGCCTTATCTGCCACGAACGCGGCAAAGACAGCTGCTCGACCGGGCTTCACGAAGCGGATGGGACGCTCAAACGCAATCCTCTCGGCATCTCGACCGAAGGCTGTCCGCTCGATGAACGCATCTCCGAGATGCACCTTGTCAAGAAGCAGGGCGATTCGATCGGTGCACTTGCACTTGTCGCGATCGACAACCCGATGTGTGCGGGCACGGGCCACCGTATCTGCAATGATTGTATGAAGGGCTGCATCTTCCAGAAGCAGGATCCGGTGAACATTCCGCTTGCGGAGACATCTGTTCTGACGGACGTACTAAAACTTCCCTACGGGTTCGAGATCTACAACCTTCTCACCCGTTGGAATCCGCTCAACGCACGCAGGCCGTATCAGCTTCCATACTCGGGCAAGAATGTGCTCGTCGTCGGCCTTGGGCCCGCGGGCTACACACTTGCGCATTACCTCTTGAACGAAGGTTTCGGCGTCGTCGGCATCGATGGACTGAAGATCGAGCCGCTTCCCGATGTTTGGACCGGCAAGCTTGGCCGCGAATGTCCAAAGCCGATCCAGGACATCGAAGAGATAACGCAGCCGCTCGACGAGCGGATCCTGTCGGGCTTCGGCGGAGTATCGGAATACGGCATCACCGTCCGCTGGGACAAGAACTTCCTGACGATAGTCCAGCTTATGCTTTCGCGCCGGAAGCGCTTTCGTGCCTACGGCGGCATTCGGTTTGGCGGAACCGTAACCATTGAAGACGCTTGGAATTACGGCTTCGACCACATCGCGATCGCGACCGGTGCGGGCCGCCCGACGATCGTCCCGATGAAGAACAATCTCATTCGCGGCATTCGCCAGGCCTCGGACTTCTTGATGGCATTGCAGCTTACCGGTGCGTTCAAGAAAGATACGCTCTCGAATCTGCAGGTAAGGATGCCTGCGGTCGTCATCGGCGGCGGTTTGACCGGGATCGATACCGCGACCGAGCTCTTCGCATACTATCCGATCCAGTGCGAGAAGATGCTCGACCGCTATGAAGAGGTCGCAGCGGAGTTCGGCGAAGAGGCAGCTATCGCGATCTTCGACGACGAGGAACGCGGCACACTTCAGGAATTTCTAGATCACGGGCGTGAGATTCGCGCAGAGCGTAAGCGTGCAAAAGAGGCCGGTGAGGAGCCGAATTTTGTACCGCTAGTCAGATCTTGGGGCGGCGTCTCGCTTGTTTATCGCAAACGCCTTCAGGATTCGCCCGCTTATCGGCTCAATCATGAAGAGGTTCAAAAGGCGCTCGAAGAAGGCATCGAGTTCGTCGAATGCATGAATCCGACCGAGGCCGTTCCCGATGAATTCAATGCCGTGAAAGCGATCAAGTTCGAGCGGCTCGAACACGACGAAGAGACCGGGAAGTTCAAACCGACCGGCGACATTCGTGAATTCCCGGCACGCACTGTCTGTGTCGCCGCCGGCACCTCGCCGAATGTGATCTACGAAAAGGAGAAGCCGGGAACTTTCCAGATGGACGAGTGGCGGCAGTTCTTTAAGCCGTTCAACGCGATCGAGAACGACAAAGGCAAGTTCGAACTTGTTGAGGCCCCGAAAGGCGAGACGGGTTTTTTCACTTCCTACCATCACGACGGCAAGTTCATCAGCTACTACGGTGATAACCACCCGAAATATGCCGGGAACGTCGTCCGCGCAATGGCATCCGCAAAGCACGGGTACGAACACGTTGCGCGTCTTTTCCAAACCGAATTGCAGCAACGCGGTGAACTGCCGCAGGTCGAACGCGATTCCGTTTTTGACCGCCTGGAAGCGACGCTCGACGAGCAGCTTCGAGCCTTCGTCGTAAAGGTCGAACGCCTTACGCCGACGATCGTCGAGATCATAGTCAAAGCACCCGTGCAGGCACGCAAATTCGAGCCGGGCCAGTTCTACCGTCTGCAGAATTTCGAGACGACAGCACCCGTTGTCGATGGTTCAAAATTCCTGATGGAAGGCCTTGCGTTGACCGGTGCGTGGGTCGATGTCGGCAAAGGGCTGCTCTCGATGATCGTGCTCGAAATGGGCACGTCATCGCGCCTCTGTTCACTTCTTAAAGAAGGCGAAGAGGTCCTCGTTATGGGACCGACCGGAACGCCGACCGAGATCCCGACCGGCGAGAACGTGCTTCTTGCGGGCGGCGGGCTCGGCAATGCCGTGCTGTTCTCGATCGCAAAGGCGATACGCGACAACGGCAACAAGGTCATCTACTTTGCCGGCTACAAGAACGGCAGCGATCTATTCAAACGCGAAGAGATCGAGGCATCGACCGACCAGATCATCTGGGCGACGGATTTTGGCGATGCGATAGTGCCGACTCGTCCGCAAGACGCTCATTTCCGCGGAAATATCGTGCAGGCAATGATCGCCTACGGCGAAGGAAAGCTCGGCGAACGGTCGGTGGAGTTGAGCGAAGTTGACCGCATCATCGCGATCGGTTCAGACCGAATGATGAACGGCGTACGCGAAGCTCGCCATACAACGCTCAAGCCTTATCTCAAGCCCGACCACGTTGCGATCGGATCGATCAACTCGCCGATGCAGTGCATGATGAAAGAGGTCTGCGCTCAATGCCTGCAGCGGCACGTTAACCCGCACACGGGCGAGGAATTCTTCGTATTCTCTTGCTTCAATCAGGATCAGGCCCTAGATTTTGTTGATTTCAAGAACTTGAATGAACGTCTAAAGGCCAACAGCATTCAGGAGAAGCTGACAAACCTCTGGCTCGACAAAGCGTTCGGACGAGAAGAGTTTAAGGCTCTCTCACAACAGATCCGGTAAAGCCAGCATATGCGAATCAGACAAACCCAAGATGACGATGCATCGGCCGACAATGAGAGCCGCACGAAAGTCGTTGAAGAGAAGCAGCCGCGGGATGGGCGGTTTGTGGTTGAGCCGTTCGATCTGAAACTAAAGGACGGCATCAGCTACGACAATATCAAAGACTTGCTTTACCCGTCCGACTTGGACACCCTCAAGTATAGAGGTTAGGCGTCTCAAAGATCGTCGTGTCGGAATCACCTCGAGTGACGAACCATTCGTTAGGATCAAGGACGATGTTCTCCGCGACACCGGATTTCACCATCAAGAGCAGCGGGCTCTTTGTCTTGAAAAATCCGTTAGGCAGCAAGACATCTTCTGCGGACTTGTTTAGAAGATCAGTGACGATGCGTCCGGCGCGTTTTTCGATCGCGAGTTCCACGGCCGCCTTGATAAGGGCGTCAGCTGCCGTTTCATCGGTAAAGAGAATGTCGCTGATCGCCGCTTTCTCGATCACACCTTGCTCGTCGGCGGCACGAAAATAGAGAACGACGTAGCCGCGAAACTGACCGTCCGAGAAGAGGCCGAGCACCTCGAATTTCTTATTCGGCTGTTCAAAATACTGCCAATTCAAGAACTCTGAACGGCGAACAGCGATACACCTTCGTGTGGCGGACGCATTCTCCCAAAGTCGATCGGCCGTATCATCGAAACGCTCAATTCGTCGTATCTCACCTGCCGAAGGCCAGAGGTTCGCGGCACCCTGTCGCCGAAATGAATACAGCGCGTTCGCGGCCTTCCTAACCAACGTCTTCAGCCCGGAGCCCGAAAGGAATGCATTGCCGGGGAAAAGAACGCGTGTATATCTTGGAATCGACGCGACGATCTTCCAGCCGCGAGCCTCGAGCAACTCCGGTGATTTCTGTTCGTGCGTATTTATGCCGAGCCGTATCGGGCGAAATTCTTCGGCGAGGCCGACAAGCTGTTTCGCGATGCCGCGACGGCGGTAGTTCTCGTCAATGATCAGATCGAGTATCCAGATCGTCTTATGCGTCTCATCGCCGACTTTGATCTCGGTCTCGATCGCAGCCAAATGGCCAACGATCTTTTCACCGTCCAGGGCGATCCAGATCGGAAGGTTGTTCGTATCAGTGTAAGGATTTTTTAGGTAATGCCATTCCCAAAATTCGCGATCGCTTCGACGCAGATCGTTGGCATACACTCGACTCAGGAAGGCAAGCAATGCGTCCAGTTCATCGAGCCGGAATTGTCGTGCCTGTAAGCCCTCGTCCATTAAAGCTCGACCGCTTCGACCCGCCCGACAACGTCGCCGCGTCGATTCTTGATCGGCATCGGCGAAAGGTCCGGCATTGCGTCGCCTTCGAGGATGCCAAGTTTCTTGAGGATCGCGACCGCCACGACCGGCCGCGCACGCAGATCGTCTCCGTCCGCGATCTTGAGAGCGATGCCGAGCCCGCTCGAATATTTCTCCGAAGGCAGGATGCCGCAAGACCAAACACCGTCGGCACCGATCTTTGATACAAGGGAACCGTTTCCCGCACGCATCAACGTAGTATCAAGCCTCGTCGAACCGCCGACGAGCTCCGGGTACTCGGTCATTGCGGCAACGATGCGTCGGCAGGCGGCTTGTGTGATCTCCGGAAAGCGTGTCGGGTTAACGAGATTTGCATAGCACTTTGCCATGGCCGCGATGGGAAGGCAGAAGTTCGGAGCGGCGCATCCGTCCGTCCCGAGCGAGATCTCCTCAGTTTCGCCGAAATCTTTCACGCACCGAATGATGCGCCCTTGAATGCGGTTGTCAGGCGATTCGTAGTCCTCGGTCCCCGAACCGATATGCTTTGCGAAAGCAAGCATTGCGGAATGCTTCCCCGAGCAATTGTTGTGAAGCTGCGTCGGCTCCTCGCCCGCCCTTTTCATACGCGAAGTAGTTGCAGAATCGAACGGGAAATGTGTGCCGCAGCGAAGATCGCTTTCCACGAATCCTGCTTTCGTGAGCATCGATGCAGCGATCTCAACATGTCTGTCTTCGCCAGAATGCGAAGCAACCGCGAGGGCGATCTCCTGCTCGTCATAACCGAATGCGTCTGCCGCACCGCTCGTCAGATTCGGTATGAATTGGAAAGGCTTTGCTGCGGAACGAAAATATGTCGAAATCGAAGGATCGCCGATCGAGAGCACAACCTCGCCCGTTCCATCGATCACCGCCACGTGGCCGGTATGCACGGATTCAACATTTTCGCCGCGGTAAACATTTGCGAGAATTTTAGAGTTCATCTTTCGTCTATTTTGCGGCGGCGAGCATTGCCTTCGCATTCTCGCGAGCAGCGTCTGTGATATCTCGTCCGGCGAGCATCCTGGCGACCTCGTCTATTCGCTCGGCATTGCCTAGTTCGCGGACAGCGAGCCTTGTTCTGTCGGACGTTGTCGTTTTCTCGACAACAAAATGATGGTCAGCAAGCGATGCGATCTGAGGTTGGTGAGTTACGCACAACACCTGTTGCCGGGCGGCAAGCTTCTGCAGACGCCGTCCAACAGCCTCGGCCACACGGCCGCCGATCCCTATATCGATCTCGTCAAAAACTGCCGTTCGCTGAGTTTCTTTCCCGCCGCTAAGCGTTCTTAGCACGAGCATCAAACGTGAAACCTCGCCGCCCGATGCAACTTTTGCGAGCGGCCGCACGGCTTCGCCCGGATTTGCAGAAAAATAGAACTCAGCATACTCATTTCCATCTGCCGAAAATCCGTCTCGGTCAATAAAGCGAACTTCAAATGCAGCTTTTTCAAGTGCAACAAAGGCAAGTTCCTGCACCACCGCCGACGTAAATCTTACGGCCCCGGCGGCGCGTTTCTTTGAAAGTTTCTCCGCGTGCTTTTGATATTCGATCTCGGCAGCGGCCAACCTCTCGACCAACTCTTTTTCTCGTTGACCGACCATCTCGATCGAATCCAGCTTTGCGCGCGAGGCATTTAGATGTTCGAGAACCAGCTCGATGCTGTTGCCGTATTTTCGTTTTAACCTTGAAAGTTCGGCAAGTCGCGTTTCGATCTCATCAAGGCGCCCGGGAGCGACCTCAAGGGTCGAACGAAAGTGTCTTGCCGTTGCCGCAAGCTCTTCGATAACAGCTCTTGCCGTCGCCACGCCTTCTTCGAAGTCCTTGAACTCACCATCAAACTCGGCAAGCTCATGCAGGCGACGAGCTGCTCGATCCAGCGTCGTGACCGTAGATAGATCCGAGTCGTATAGAACATTAGCAAGCTCATCGCTCGCTATGGCGAGCTTTTCCGAATTTACAGCGCGAAGCTTCTCTCCTTCGAGTTCTTCTTCCTCGCCGGCCTGAAGGCCGGCTCGTTCGATCTCATCGATCTCAAAACGCAAGATATCGAGCGAACGAAGCTTTGCAGATTCATCCTCGTTCAGCTCATCCAATTCACGACGAATGGCCGCCCACTTATGAAAGGCTTCCGCAGTCGCGGCCAATTCATTTTCAACACCCGCCGCGGCATCAAGCATGCCAAGATGGTTGCGAGCGTCGTAGAGCATCGCTTGTTCGCCTTGGCCGCTTATGTCCGCAAAAAGATGTCCGATGCGCTTTAAAAAACTTTGCGTAACAAGCCGATCGTTGATAAAGACGCGGTTCTTGCCCGATGCCGACAGCTCTCGCCGCACGATGATCTCTTCATCTTCGATATCGACTCCGGCCTCGTCGAAGATCCCGGCCGAATCCGGTGTGAGCGCCATTGAGAAGACGCCTTCGATGCGGGCGGTGGTTTCCCCTTGCTTTATGAGATCTGCAGAGATGCGTTCGCCCGAAAGGGCTCCAAGGCCGTCTATAATTATCGATTTTCCCGAGCCGGTCTCGCCTGTCAGTAGATTCAGCCCGTCGCCGAACTCGATCTCGAGGTCGTCGATCAAAGCGATATTATTGATCTTGAGCAAACGCAGCACAGCTAATACTTTATCTTCGGCAGCAAGCCCTCACCTGTTATCCAAATGCCTCCCGAGAAGATCGCGTCCGGTTTAAACTTCTCCAAAAGATCGTCCGCCTTCCAATCGATCGATCGGTCGATCTTGTAAAACGCCAACTCAGCGAGTTTGCCGGGTGCCAAATTGCCGAATTTTTGCACAACGTAGAATCCGTTCGCATCAAATTCCTCCAACCCGCGAATGCCATAGATCTTGCCGACACGCGAAATTCGGATCGAACTCGTAAAGCTCGCACGCCTTCGTGCCGCAACGGCAGCGACATCTACGGTCGCAGATCGCGGTCTTCCGATAGGAGGTAACTGAGCATTCCTAAACATGTAGTTTACCAAGGTTCCCGATCCATTATGCGGCAGATTTTCGTACGGAGCAGTCGAGCCTGTTGCCTGTGAACCTGTAGCAAGCGATGAGAACGCTGTCATTATCGCGATAAAATTGATCTTCGCCAAATACAGTTCCTTTTGCCCGATGAGAGCACCTGTCTCGATCAGAATCACAGGTGAACCCCAAGCCGAGAAATTGTCGCCGAAAGCGGTCGGTGTCCACTCATCGCCGTAACGGGCGATGTGGCCTTGGATGAAGGGCTCGATCGCCTTTATCATCGCAGAAGCGACACGCTTATTTCGCCGCATTCCGTCCGTCTCGGTCTTTGCTTCATCGCCATAAACCACAAGGAATGAGATCGAAGCCTGCTTGCCCGTCTGACCGACCGCCGTCAATTCCTGCTGGTTGTGAAGATTAAAACCGATATTCGGATGCCATTGGTTCTGGAGCTCCTTTAGAAGGCGGGCTTCAGGCGTTGCAAGATTTAGTGCGTCTCGATTGATGTCGATCCCTTGCAGGTTCCGGCGTGTGTAGAGTTCGGCTCCGTCAGGATTCAACATCGGGACGGCCCTGATCGTCAACTTCTCAGCAAATTCTTTGACCCAGGGCTTGTCGCCATGTGTCGCAAGATACGAAAAAATATCAACGAGCGCAGACGTTGCCGTCGGCTCGTCACCATGCATCTGCGACCATAGAAACACTTTTAACGGCCCGCTGCCGAACTCCATCTGGTAGATCTCGCGGCCTGCATTGCTTCGGCCAACCTCGGCCATCTTTACGCCCTGAGAGCGAAGCTTTTCAAGGTAAAGTTTCAGGTCAGAATGCCGAACGTCCGATGGTTCCTTGTCCGTAATGTGCGTGGTGTCCCATGCATCGGCAAGTTCCTGTGGTGTTTGGGCAGCAATGTTAGTTGACACAAAAAGTGCGATCAGGGATAAAAGAATCGCGTTCCTCATAGGGTTTTCAAGGTATGACCGAAAGGTCCAGTTTCAATCTCGCCCAACGCCCTCTGAGCGGGTATTGAGCAGTTCATCATAAAGGCTTTGATGCCCGTCAATGAACCGTTCAAGAGAAAATTCCTTCTCCGCACGGTGTCGCAACCTGATTCCGGCTTGCTCCCGCGCGTCTGTGTTTGCGAGCATTTCGGAGATAGCCATTGCCAAGGCGACCGGTTCGTTGACGGGAACAAGGAGCTTTGGGTCGTCGATCAGCGTCTTTGCACCTTCGGTTCGCGTCGCAATTACGGTCTTTTGCGAGGCCATTGCCTCTAGCATCGCAAGGCCAAAACTTTCGGAGTGCGAAGGCGAGACAAAAAGGTCGGCGGCCGCAAAGGCAGGACGGGTATCTTCGACCCAGTCGAGCCAAGTGAAATGGCGTGCTATGCCGAGCGTCCGAGAAAGCCTTCGCAGCTCTCGGCGAAAACGGTTGCCGCTCGAATTATCCACACCGGTGATGCAAAAGTGCGCGTCAGGGATCCTTTTGATGACCTCGCCGGCGGCCAACACGAGATCTATCTGGCCTTTGAGCGGCTTTAGCTCACCGACCGCAAGCACGAGCGGCGAATTGAGCGGGATCTTGTGAAACATTCGGAACTCGCGGCCGATCTCGGTAAAATTCTCGGGCAAGGTAACGTCCAGGCCGTTAGAGATCGTGTGGATCTTACTACGCGGAAAGATCTTTTCAAGCTCGGTCGCGACCGCCGGAGAGACGGCGACAGCCGCATCTACATTCTTTAATGCGATCTTGTGGAATGGCTTCAACGGAAAGAGAACGTGCCGGGTTATAACAAGCTTTGCCCTTTTTGCGACGCGAGCAGCTACGGATGCCGCAAGGTAATCACGTGCGACGTGGGCGTGCACGATGTCGATATCGTTCTTCTGAATGAAGCTCGCCATACGCTTTGCGCTGAACATACCGAACGAATTCCGTATCGAAACTAAGAGCGTATTCTCGTCTGCCACGAAATCCAGCCGATCACGCCACTGATTCGTTGGTCGGATCGCCACGAACACGTCGTGGCCCCGCTCCTTCAGGCCGAACGCGAGGTCGCGAAAATGCCGCTCGCCCCCGCCGAAATTCTTTGCAGATGTAATTTGCAGGATCCGCATATCGAGAGACAAAGAAGTATAGCAAGCCTGCAAGAACGGACAAAAAGACGCTGCCCGGAGCACTGATGATGCGATCCGAGCAGCGTGGATGAAGAATGGATCTGCAGGCAGTTCGCCCGCAAAGCCTTTGTCTAGAAGTAGAGCCGAGCTCCGAGCTGCATCTGGAAGACCTGGCTGCCGGGGTTGAGGCCCGAGAGGTTCAGTTTTCCGTAGTTCGATGACGAATTGCTCTGCTGCAGGATCTGCATGAAGTTAATATTCGTCGGGCCGCCGAAACCGCATGTCGAGGTCGACGATGAACAGAAGTTCGTCGTTGCCGACCCACCGAACTGAAGATTCGACAGATTAAGAATATTGAAGAACTCCGCTGAGAGGGCAAGTCGACGGGTTTCGCCGAACTTGAAGCTCTTCTGCACACGCATATCGACATCGTAGATCGGACGATTCGTGTAGTAGTTCCTCCTCATTTCTACGCCCTGAGCGACCATCGGACGTTCGGTCGAGTTGCCGTCTCCGTTCAGGTCCGAACCGACGCGGGCATCGATCGGCGTACCGGAACGCAGCCTGATAGCACTCGAAACCTCGAAGTCCCACGGCAGGAAGAAGATCGGATTCGCAACGAACTGATGCCGACGGTCAAGACGCGAATTAAAATATTCGCCCCTCAGGTCATAGGGATTCGAGTAGAGCACACCACCCGAATCACGTTCGTTATCGTCGTCAGAAAGCGAACGGGAGAAGGTGTAATAAAGATTGACCCTCATCCATTTCTGCTTGTAATTGGCGCGGAACGTAAGAGCCCGATAGAGCGAACGCGCTGACGAATCACGCATCTGAAGCGTACCAATTCCTCGAAGCGGCCGATTGTTCCTGTTGACAAGGACACGCCCTGTTACGGGATCGAAACCCGTCGGGGCCGGGAGGTTGATATCACGATTACGCTGCAGGTGGATCGTGTTCACCTGAGAGTAATCCAGACCAAGGGTCAAGTTCCGGTTGAACTGATGCTCGACTCCAAAGCCGAACTGGAAAGATTCCGGATTCTTGAAGTTAGGAGCGATACCAATAAAATTGGCTCCCTGGAAGATGCCGAGGTTTGTTGGCGGGTTTGTCGTCGCGGCCAGAATGGCCGTTTGGATCGCCGCCATCTGAGTCGGGCTGATGATCGGCATCGAGCTGAGCGAAGACGTATTCAGATCGATTCCCAAGATCGCGAACTGGCGATAAACCGTATTCGGTGTAAAGCCCGTGCCGCCCATGATCGAAACGTACTGTGGGTTCGCGGCATCAAAGGCAGCCTGGTTAAAGCCGGTAGCACTAAATGCAGGCGATCCGAGGGTCACCGAAAGGTCGCCCGCGGGATTGCGGAAGTTATTGAACGGTGCCGCAAGAACGATAAGCGGCGTGCGTGCAAAATAACGGCCTGCAAAGCCGCGAATCACCGTTCTGCCGTTACCCCATGGGTCGTATGCAAAACCGACACGCGGTCCCCATTCGTTCTGACTGTCCGGGATGTGCGCCGGATCGATACCCTTTCCGCCAAGCATCGGGAACGATGTATTGCGGATCAAGGTAAGGATCGGGTCGTTATTGGCTTCCGCCTCCGGATTGAACTGCTTCTCGAAACGCAGGCCGAGGTTGAGTGTGAGTTTGTTGTTCACACGCCATGAATCCTGCGCGAAAGCGGCAACTTCCGTGACGCCAAAACCGGCCGCGAGGTTCCCGACCTGATGGTTGTAGCGGGCCGTCGTCGTATCGAACCTTCCGCGGAAGGTCGCGGTACGTGTAACGCCGAGAGCATCCAATATCGCGGTCGTCGAGCTAAGCCCGGAGAACGTAAAGACACCCATTTGGTTGAATCCAAAGGTTTGCTCGGCTCGGATGCGGCTGAATTCACCGCCGAACTTAAACGTGTGAGCACCCTTTAGATAGGTGAGGCTGTCTGCAAATTGAAGTCGCTTGTCGAACTGCGTTGTTGGCAAGAAGTTGCGAGTTCCATAGTTGCCGATCGTGGTATTAACCCCGGCGACAAGCTCGTTAGGAATTCGCGGCCTTTCCTCATACGCCCACTGTCCGCGAAATTCGTTAATCCAGTTCGAACTAAGGGTCGAAATAAGCTGCGCGACCACAATGTGGTTCCTATCGTTTTCAGTACCGTTGGTCGAGAGCGAATTTCCCGTCGTCGGGTCAAGGGCCGTCTCACCGGTCGAAACTGCGTTCAACGCTTTATTGGTCGCAAAGTTGTAGCGAATGTTGAAGCGATTCGCCTGATTGATGTTCCAGTCGATCTTGCCCAAAACCGCGTAAGCGTCGTTGGTTTGTTGGAACTGCACCTCGTTGCCGCGGTAAAAATCAAAAGCTTCCTGCTGCGAAGGCGTGACAGATGCAAGGCTGATCAAGTTCTGATACAAGACCTGACGCGGTGCGCGGAAACGCTGCTGTTCGTAGCTCGCAAAATAGAAGAGCTTGTCTTTGATGATCGGCCCGCCTACGGAGCCGCCAAACTGATGCTGGGTCGGTGCAAGCGTTGCCTCAAGACCGAGAGCATTCAGCCGCTGCTCAGCAAGAGCTTTTGCAAAATCATTCGCTCGGGCAAGCTGTTTCGGCCTGATCAAGTAGAAGGCCGAACCGTGCAGTTGGTTCGTTCCCGACTTCGTTACCGCGTTGACGATGCCGCCGGAGCTGCGGCCGAACTCAGCGGAATATCCTGCTGCGACCACCTGAAACTCCTGGATCGCTTCCTGCGGCAGCGTGAACGCCGAATTCGAACGCTCGCCGCCGCGGATACCACCGAAGAACGGCTGGTTGTAGTCAACACCGTCAACGTTGATATTCGAGTTGATACCGCGTTGGCCGCTCAACGAGATCTGGCCGCGTGAAGGATCGACCTGAGCCGTCGGCGTCAAGGTTACGAAATCCTGAAAGCGTCGGCCATTGATCGGCAGATTCTGGATCGCTTGTCCGCTTTGGACCGCGTCGAAATTACTCGTCGTGGTCTGCACAGCGTCATCCGAAACTGTGACGGTCGCAGAAACTTCGCCGGCGGCCATCTTGATATTCGCGTCAACCGTCCGGCCGACAACAGCCGTAACTTCGGTCTTCGTTTCACCGAATCCGGTTGCGGCCGTTTTTAATTCATAAACGCCGGGCTGCAAAAGGACGAATTTATAAACTCCGTCCGAACCCGTCGTTGCGGTCTGTGTTTGATTGGTGGCCTTGCTCGTCAAAGTAACGGTCGCGTTCGGAATGACCGCGCCATTCGGATCTGACACTGTGCCAGTGATCTGGCCGGTGCTAGCCTGCGATTGGGCAAATGCCATCCCCGCAAACGAAAGCACTGCGAGCACTGTCATAGCAAGCAGCTTGTTAAATAAAAGTTTGGACATTTTAATTTACCTCAGTGAAGGTATGATCTGATCTAGATAGCACACTCGCCTTCCGCCGTCTAAAAACTCGGAGGACAAGGAACGAAATTATGGATACTTCTTTTGATTTTTGGATATCAGCACGTTAGCTCAGCCTTGCCAAAGATCACGTATCCGCACACATGGAACTTACGTTTATCAGCATTTAAGCCGCTTTTGTGAGCCGGCCCGGAAGCTGAAGGTTCTACATTACGTTCAGCATTCGTTGCAGAACAAGGCGCAATGCCTGTTTTTGTAACACTTATGCAACCTGAATACCGACAAATGTAGAACCAAACGAGTTAATTTTCAAGCTGATTGCAGGATTTTTTTTCGTCCGCAAAATTATCTCAGAAAAACGGTAAAAATAGGCTATTGACTTCTGTAATCATCCGTGTTACAAACATACTCGTAATTGGGTAGGTTGCTTGACAATTTGATAAGAACAAGGTGCCAGTAAAGGATACTTGACTTTTTTGTAATAATGGATAAGATTGTTCGGCGCGGTTCGATCGATCTTTGACCACCAATTACTTACGAACTGTGTTTTTATAGGGGGAAATAATGGCAGACGTAGATTACGCTACTTCATCATACAGAACGCCATTGCACCATCGCATCACGGCAAGCATGCCTGTAAGGGCAACTTGGGTTGACGCGGAAAGTGGACGCACGATCAGGGTTGAAGGCTTGACGGAAAATGTCGGAGAGGCGAGTGCGCTCGTCAATCTCGAGGTTCTTCCGCCGGTTGGAAGCAAGGTTCGGTTGAAGATCCTCGGTGACGATAAACCGATCATCGATGTCAAGACCGAAGTGATTCGTGTCGAACGCGATCCCAGCAAACCAATGGCCGCTCTTTCGGTTCTTGAGAATTTGAAGAAATGGAAAGAAACGGCGCTGTCTGAGGCTCAGGCTTGGGTGACGCGGCATTGGCAACTTAATTACGAAGAGGAGTGGGTTAATTAGCTTTTCTTTTTCGTTATCATAAATAGGAGCGGAAAGGTCATTTTGATCTTTCCGCTTTTTCGCTTTCTGCCGCATACTTTTTGTGAAGCCAACTTTTGACCGTAGATTTGGCATCATTACTCAGAATGAGAGTTTTCATCGTCTTCGCCATCCTGCTCTTTGCCGTTTCTGCGTCGTTCGCGCAAGAGGCGCCGCTTACTCAGGCCGAATATGTCAAGATGCTCTACACCTTGCAGAAGGATCCGGCCGAACGTGATCGGATAGTTGATGCATTGCGCAAACGCGGCATCGCGTTCGAGGTGACCGACGGCATCCGCAACCTGACAAAAACAAAGGCCGGCACTGACGAAGAGTTGCGGCGGGCCCTTGACGAGGCCGGCCGGCGGCGGCTCGACCCCACCGGCTCGCAGCTTCCTTCAGCGAAAGAATCTGCCGAGCTCCTCGAAAAGACGCGGCAAAACACCATGGCCGCGGTCGGTGATATGCCCGATTTCGTCGTAAAGCAGCTCATTCAGCGTGGAATGGCGTTCTCAGGTACCAATACTTACCGCACGCTTGACCGACTCGTCGTAGGCGTAAGCTACCGTTCCACCGGCGAGGAAGATTACCGCTTACTTTCCATAAACGGCGTACGGCAGACAGACCCGAAGCCGCAAGGTTCATACTCTCAAGCTGGCGGCACAAGCTCGACCGGCGAATTCGTCACCGTCCTTTCGACTATCTTCAAGCCCGAGAACGAAGCAACGTTCCGCATGCTTGATACCGATCAGATCGATATGCGCAAAGCGGTCGTATATGAGTTTGCGGTCGCTCAGGACAAGGCACGTCAACGCGTGAGCGTCGGCGACCTTCCGGCAGATCAGGTCATTACCGGGATGCACGGCAAGGTGTGGATCGACCGCGAGACGGCTCGCGTCCTGCGCATAGAGAGCGAAGCGACGGACATTCCGCCCGGCTTCATCGTCACTGCGGCACGACGAATAATAGACTACGGTTGGGTGACGATCGACAACGAGAAATATTTGCTGCCCGCGCGTTCCGATGTCCGGCTCACCTCACGAAGTAACGGCAAGCTTTTCGATACGCGGAACATCATCCTGTTCAAGGAGTATCAGAAGTTCGGAACCGATGTCGTCATTCGCGAGGATGACCTAAAGGAAGATGCAGTGCCTCAATAAGGCTATTTTGTGGCGAAATAGGCCCCGGCCGCAAATACGCCGAGCCATATAAGGCCTTTGAATAAAAAGAAGAGGAAGCCGGCGATTCCAAGACGCTTTGTCCACTTTCGGGCCGGGCATGACATTTTGCTTTTATCTTTTTGCATCGCTTAGGTTTAAGATACCTATTCGATGATCGTTGCTCAACGTCATAAATTCAAAACGGGATTTACGGCGGCCCTTTTCTGCCTTATTCTATTTTGCGGCGTGCTTGCCCAAGACGGCCCGCCGCACGAAGAGAAAAAGCGAGAGGCCGATCTGGTAGAACTCACAAAACTAAACAAGACCATCAAGCTCGATATTCGTTACGCCAGAACCGATAATTTCACCGGTCAGGCCGTGTATCCGGAAGCTCGCGCGTTCCTCCAAAGGGACGCTGCCAAGGCTCTCCTCCGCGTACACAAGAAACTCAAGAAGGACGGCCTCGGGCTGGTCATCTTTGACGGCTATCGCCCCTGGCGGATCACGAAGCTCTTCTGGGACGTTGTAAAGCTCGACGAGCGAAAATACGTCGCTGACCCTGCAAAGGGTTCGAAGCACAATCGCGGATGCGCGGTGGATCTGAGCATTTACGACCTAAAGACCGGCAGCCTTATTCCGATGCCTTCAGATTTTGATGAATTCACGGAGCGTGCGTCGCCCGATTACACCGGCGGCACCGACGAAGAACGTGCGAATCGAGACAAACTTCGTAAACTGATGGAAGCCGAAGGCTTCACCGTCAATCCAAACGAATGGTGGCATTTCGACTATAAGGATTGGCAGGATTACGCGATCTACGACATACCTTTCGACAAGATCGGCCGCAGAAAAAAGCCCTAAACGCAGTAGCAATTCACCGCAACCGGCGAAAATCCAACCTGTTGGGCGGACGCCCATCTTTTACATCCGTGCATTCGTGGCCTCAGATCTCAAATTTCAGATCTCGATTCCCCGTTGAAAACCCAGTCGCTATCGCTCCCGGTTCTGACAAATCGTGCAGATCGTGCTTCAAACGGGCGCGTCGGGTTTACGAACTTGTTTGGAAACGCAAAACTCGCAAAGGAAGACTTCTGACTTCTGACTTCTGACTTCTCACTTATCACCTATTTCGGAACTGTTGGAGGCCAGAGGACTGGGGCAATTCGAAGAGACTCTCAAAAAATAACGCTTGACACGTATGATACACTCGTAGAGACGGTGCGAACATACGTTGTGCACCTTGATCTTTGACAATAGTGACAACCGCAAGTCGCCGGAACGCCGATTCTTGTCCCACTTTGTCCCGCTTGTCCATTCGCGGCGGGACGGGACAAACATCGAGGTTTTGTCGGCGGCAATGCTTTAGTCCCCGTAGGGGACGCGAGAATATAGCCCAGGGTAAGGCCGCCTCGGCCGCAACCCTGGGTTACCGCGACCAGATATTCTCGGAGCGTGCTTAGCACGCGACAGAGACATGTCGGCGGCAAGCCGCCTCCAAAGAGAATTGAAACCGGAGAATTGAGAATGGAAAATATGGTCTGATATTTTTTTGCGAAATTCTGGGATAAATCTCGTAAGCTATTGATAACACGTCACTTATTTGTCCTAGAGGCTGTCCCAGAGGTGTCTTGGCCGGGACAAAAGACGGAAATTGTCGGCGGCAAGCCGCCTCCGGGAGTCTGAGTTGGCTAGGGACGGTCGGGCAAGCCCGACCGCACTGCCAGAGGGCATAGCCCAATGGCCGTTCGGTGTGCTACAAACATGCGGCTCCTCTGGAGCCAGAAGGTGTTCGGCGGAACGGACCACCCGCTGACGCAGGTGGTACTGACTGCCCACTGCTGACGGCTCACTGACCACTGCCCATTGGCTCTCACGCAGGCGGTTCTGATTCGGTGTGCTGTGAACGGCTTGGGCGAAGGCGCTTATTCAAGCTAATATGACGAAGATGGATCAGAAAGACGGCCCACTTTTTTCACGCAAAACACTCGTCTGCGCGATCTGTATCGCCGTACTTGCCGCGATCATTCTCGCAACTCAGGGACGTGTACTTTGGTGCCAGGCGGGCGACTACGTGCCGTGGTCGTTCGACATCTGGTCAACGCACAATTCGCAGCATTTGCTCGATCCGTACTCGTTCACGCACATGCTGCACGGCGTCGCGGAATTTTGGATCTTATTCGTCCTCTTTGGAAACGTGCCGGTCAGGTGGCGTCTGCTGATCGCGATCGGGATCGAAGCCTGTTGGGAGATCGCAGAGAACTCATCGTTCGTCATCGAGAGATACCGTGCGGCGACGATCTCGCTCGACTACTTCGGCGATTCGATACTGAACTCGATGTCGGACATCGTGTTCTGTGCGACCGGTTTCGTGGTCGCGTCGAAGCTGCGTTTTTGGCGCTCGCTTGCTCTCTTCATTGCAACAGAGGCCGTCCTGATCCTTACGATCCACGACAGCCTCCTGATCAATATTCTAATGCTTCTCTACCCGATCGACGCCGTAAAACATTGGCAGATGGGGGGATGAAGTTGCAGAGTTGCAGAGTTGCAGAGTTACGAAGTTGCAGAAGCCCGCACGAAGTAAGGGCACGCTCGGAGACTCGGTAACTCGGTAACTCCGTAACTCTGTAACTCTGTAACTTCGTAACTCTGTAACTTCGTAACTCTGTAACTTCGTAACTCTGTAACTTCGTAACTCTGCAACTCTGTAACTCTGCAACTTCGTAACTTAACGTTCCCCGCGAGCGATCTCGACCTCAGTTTGGAGATCGACTGCGAGCTTCCGTGCTCCGGGCTGGTCGAAGGGCTCGATCCAACGAAGTGCCGCGTCGAGGATGCGGAGTTGGTATTCGCTATGGTCCGCGGTGCCTGCGACCGAACCAAGTTTGCCGTCATAATACGCGGTTCGCGGCGGACGCACCTTGTCGATTACCTCCATATCCACCGCAATCGTCATCGTCGGGATGCCGGCCTTCTCGATGCCTCTCGCGATCACGCCGGCCGTCTGATGGCAGAGCTTTGAGGCCGGGATGATGAGCGCGGCCTGCACGTCATATCGAGCCAGCCTTTCAGCGAGCTTAGGAGCCGTCTCATCGGCGATGCGGCCCGCGTTCGGGATGTGGCTTGAGAGCGACCACCAAACGCTGTTGAGGGAGCCGATAACGGTATTCTGTTGATATTCGAGCAGACGGTCGATCGGTATCTGGCAATTTCGGTCAGAAATGACGCTCGCAGGATCGTAGCCCTTTGCGGCATATTTCAGATCACCGGCTTCGACCTCGATCGGGATCTCGCGAAACTCCATATCGCCATCCTTAGATGAAATATCAAAGGGCTCCGTACCATCGATATAGGCTCCGGCCGTCGAGATGAGAGCCAAGTTCAGCATCGGGAGAGCTCTGCGGGCAGGCGTAAAAGGCGAGTGAACATTCACGACCCACGGATAACGCCCAAAACCGTCATCTTCTTTTACCCAAGCACCAAAACGCTTCTCCCAATCCCATTTATCTTCAATGACGTCCATAACTTAGAATTTGAATTCCTTGTCGATATCGAAACTTGCGAGGTCGTCCGTCTTTGCCGAAGAAAAGCGGCGATTCGCGATGATAAAAAATGCCAGCAGAGCGGCGATCATTGCCGCCATAAGCGTCCATTCGGACCAATGATGCAGTATGTCGAACTGCATCCTCAAAGGGTTATCTGCGGCAAGCGCATCGATCGGCCCGCCCGCTTGGCTGCGTATCGTCGCCATCCAACTGCTGATCACGAATTGCCCGCCGAGGCTTGCCGCCGCGATCACAAGAAGCAAAAGCCGCTCGATCCAGAGCCAAAGTGCGTTAGCTCGCCGAACGATGAAAGACGTCGCTATCAGCAGAAGAGCGATGGCCGCTCCGGCGTAATTCAAGATCGCAAGCGAGCGTCCCACGACCGCTCCGGCGAGTTCACGATCGGGCACGACAGAGAATGCGGTCTGTGCAACGCCAATGAAAAATACGGCTCCGCCGAACCACACAGCAAGCAAAAGCAGCCTGATATCCGAGAAGAACTTCATCGTAAAACGAGAATCCGCAGCCTAAACGAATAATTATGTAGCCTTTCGCCGCAAACGGCAATCGCACGGCCTACTTTCGCCCCGCGATGGCCTGTAATGCGGCCCGATATGCGAACCGTGGGTTGAGTATCAGATATCGTTTCCAAAGCCTTCTCGGCTCCTGTACGAGCCGGAAAAGCCATTCCAACCCCAACCGGCCGATCCATGGCGGACATTCGGCGACATTTCCGGCAAAAAAATCGAAAGACGCACCGACGCCGAGCATTACCGTATTGAGTTTTGGGCGATGCTCGTTCATCCAACGCTCTTGTTTTGGGCAGCCGAGTCCGACGAACAGAAAGTCCGGCGCATTTTCTACGATCTCAGCCGTGATTTCGGCGTCTTCTTCATCCGTCAGCGGCCTGAACGGCGGCGAATACGCATACGCGACCTTAAGGTCCGGGAAATCGCGTGCCGCACGTTCCTTTATGCCTTCGATCACCGCTTCCGAAGCTCCATAAAAGCCGACCGAAAGGCCTTTTTCTTCAGCAAACCGACAAAGGCCGATCATCAGGTCGTTCGCACGGACCCGTTTTGCATCGCGTCGCCCTTCGATCTTCTGCATCCAAACGAGCGGCATTCCGTCGGGCACGATGATATTTGCGGAATTCACCTTTTCGGCGTATTCGGGAGCATCGAACGATTCCATCACCATATGCACCGTCGAAAAGCATACGTATCCGCCGCCATCGGCACGCAGTGCGTCAATTCGTTCGATAAGACGCCGGAATTCGACGACATCGACATCAAGGCTCACAACACGCACTTTATCCGCCATTTCGCTCATCCGTTCAGCGCCTTCCTATAGATCTCGTCGAGCCGTGCGAGATAATTTTCGAATGAATATCGCTCAGCGATAGTTTTGCGTGCCGCGTTCCGCATCGTAGAGAGGTCACGGCCTTCGTCGAGCAAATAGGCAAGCCGCTCGACGATCTCATTCTTATCATTGATATCGACGACGAAGCCGGCGACGCCTTGCTCGACAGCGGCGGCGATCGCGTCATTTCGCCGAACAACAGGCACGCAGCCGGCGGCCATCGCTTCCAGAAGTGCTATCGGAAGGCCTTCGTGATCGGACGGCAGCAGAAAGATGTCGTTTTCGGCAAGTGCCTGCCATTTGCTTTGCCCGTCCGCCACGCCGCAGAATTCAAACCTTTCGCCGCAGACGGCGCGCATCTCACGCAAGAAGCTCTCGGCATCCGGCCCTGCACCGTAGGCGTTGAATCTGAAAGGGATCTCGCGTTCGACGAGGGCGCGGCAAGCTTCTACTATTCGGTCAAGGCCTTTCTCTCGATTGAGCCTTCCAAAATATATGATCGAACGCGGACTTTTTTCCGCCGGCCGCTCGACCGCTTCATTCATCGGCACTGCATTCGCGAGCACGTTCGCACCAACGCGTTGATGACGTCTTGCAAGCACATCGCGTTCCTGCTCGCTCAAAACGATCATCTCGGCAGAATACTTGACCATCGCTGCGACACAACGCCTAAGCACCGGTCCGGGCTCGTCCTTCAAAAAGAACGGCCCGCCGTGAATATGGAGCACGATCGGCACGCCCTTTCCCGCTGCTGCGCGAACAAGCACCGCGTCGCGCAGCATCGCAAGACGGGAGAACGATGTATTCAGATGAATGATGTCGGGGCGTTCGCGATCGATCGTCTTTCGGAAGTCACGCACCATTCGCGGCTGCGACGCGATCCATTTCGCTCCCTTTCCTGCGCCGTCACGGCGGCCCGCACGAAAGTGAACATACTCGTTGCTCGACAGCCTGATGATATTCGCAACGAGGGTCGAAATGCCGCTCACGTTGTCTTTTTCCTTTAGGCTTGGTGCGGTAATAAGCACTTTCATCTTACAATCGAGTGGAATGTATCGTTGCCGCAAAGGCAAATGTAAAAAATGGGAATCGAGACCGCGACCGCTAAGCGAACATTGCCGCCGACAAACCTCGCAACTATGCCGCGTTGGGTAATGCCGCTCGTCCGCTTTTGCGTCATAAGCGCGGATGCGATCCTCGCTGGCGCCGGCTTTATTTTTGCCTTTTGGCTTCGTGAAGGCAAAGGCGCGTTCGCGGCCGGTCCGGCAATTTGGAGCGAGGGCTTTCTGCCATACGTCGGCATCCTGGCGTTCGCCGTTCCCTGTCGCGTCATAACGCTCGGCATTGCAAGAGTTTACAGGTTTGACGGAGCTTTTGAATACTCACGCGAACTCGCGCGTGTTTCCGGTGCGACCGTCATTTCCTCGCTATTGATCATTGCGTGGGCATTTATGTTCCGCGGCGGGTATTTGTATCGCGATTTTTCATATTCCCGCGGCGTGTTCGCGCTCGATCTTGTCTGCACGCTTGTGCTTCTCTGCACATTCCACCTCGCGGTCCGTGCAGTACAATCGGCGGCCCGCGGCCGAGGCATCAATCTGATACCGACGATCATCGTCGGGAGCAATTCCGAGTCCGAGCAAACGATGGCGGAACTCGGATCACGCCGTCATCTGGGCTATCGCGTCGTCGGTTATGTCGCTGATGTCGAGAACGAATCAGCAAATGCCGAAAGGCTTGGCGAGATCGGCGAACTTACCGATGTGATCCGCCGCTATGACATCAAGGAAGTGATCATCACGGACGATTCGCTTGCCGGTGAAAAGCTTTTCGAGGCGATGATGGCGTTGGGACGAAAACGTCGTGTCGAGTTTCGTTTTGCACCGACCTTGTTCGATCTTCTGCCGCAAAAGACCAGCGTTGACCGCATCGGCGTTCTCCCGATGGTCCGCCTCTTCCGCTCGCCGCTCTCCGATGGACAGCGTTTCGTAAAACGCGTTTCGGATCTTGTCATCGCGTTCGCTGCGACCGTCGCGACCGCACCGATCTGGATCGCTGCCGCCCTTGCGGTAAAGTTCGACACTCCCGGAACAATAATGTTTCGCCAGGAGCGCGTCGGAATGGATGGCCGCGTCTTTCTGTGCTACAAATTTCGCACGATGCGGTCGGACGCCGACCAAAGCGTGCATCGTGCCGCTTACGAGCAGAATATCGCGGGAGCGAACGCCGCAAATTCCGGGGATGAAGACAAGCCCGTCTTCGGCAAGGTGAAAGACGACCCGCGGATCACGCGCACAGGCCGTTTTCTACGCCGCACGAGCATCGACGAACTGCCTCAGCTCTTGAATGTTCTTCGCGGCGAAATGAGCATAGTCGGACCGCGTCCGCCAATTCCCTACGAGGTCGAGGCTTACGAGGTTTGGCAGCGAAAGCGGCTCGATATGAAGCCCGGAATGACCGGCCTTTGGCAGGTCTCGGGCCGCAGCCGTTTGACCTTCGAGGAAATGGTCCGCGTCGATCTTTACTACATCGAGAATTGGTCGCTGCTGCTTGATGCGAAGATCCTCGCGCTCACGATCCCGGCAGTTCTGCGAGGCGACGGTGCCCGATGACAATCGCTGAGGTTTTGAAAGATGCTGTTCTACGGCTGGCCGCGGCTGGCCTAAAGGAAGCGCAAAAGGATGCGAGGCTGCTCTTATCGTTTGCCGTTGGACGGCCCAAAGAATTCCTCTTCGCTCATCCCGAATATGAGCTATCGGAGGCGGAGAAAAACTCGTTCGACGATGCCGTTCGTCGCCGCGAATCCCACGAACCCGTGCAGTACATCACCGGCCGGACCGAATTCTACGGCCTGGAATTCACCGTCTCGCCCGCCGTTCTGATACCGCGGCCGGAAACCGAGATCCTGGTCGAAAACGCCGTTGATCAACTGCGTGGCAAGGCCGCACCTCGAATTTGCGAAGTCGGCGTCGGCTCCGGCTGCATAAGCATTGCGATGCTCAGCGAACTGCCGGCCGCGGCCGTGATCGCCGTCGATCTCTCGCCCGATGCATTGGATATCGCACGCCGAAATGCCGAACGGCACAACGTGCTCGATCGCCTAGACCTAAGGCTCTCGGATGTATTTGATTCGGTGGCAGAAGACTCTCTTGACGCCGTCGTTTCTAACCCGCCGTATATCTCGCTTGATGAGATCGCCGGCCTGGACAGCGAAGTACGCGATTTCGAGCCAAAAATAGCACTCACCGACGGCGCGGACGGCCTCGTCGTAATACGAAAGATCGTTGAAGATTCCTACCACAAACTCGCGGCCGGCGGTGTTCTATTTATGGAGATCGGTCATTGCCAATCGGAAAGTGTACGGACGCTTCTCTCCCCTGAAAAGTGGTTCGATGTGCGGCTTTTCACCGATCTTCAGTCCATACCGCGCGTTTTACGGGCTTTTCGGCTTTAAGATGCGTCAAAACCTTGCTTTCAGTATTTGTTGAGAGTAAGATGAGGGTGTTTTGAGACAGTTGCGTTGAAATCTCATTTAGCGCATCGTGCCATCTGGTTCGATGGTCACGCCGGAAGCGTCCGGTCTGTTCACCACTGACTAATAAATTTTTCGGAGGTGAGTTGTTAATGGGTTCTCTTAACGGCATTTTGGCAGTCCTTGCCGCGATAGTGGGTGCTTTCTCGATCTATAAATACATGGCCAGCGCCGATAACAAACTCTGGATCGTTATCGGAGTGATCGCTATCATCGCGTTTTTGGCTTTTGCGGCGATGTTCATGTCAGGCCGTATGAATAAGACCGATGATATCCACATCACGGAGTAGGCTTGACGGGTTTTAGCTCGTTGCCTTGTTCTTTGTTCGGAAGTCTCTGATCCTTTTGGAGCCCGGCGAAGCGGGATGTTCGTTGCCCCGTTCTCCGGGTCTTTATCATGCCTGGAATGTTGACAAAAATGTAATGTTTCAACATACTTGAAGTTGAGCTTTTGAAGACGAGAAGCCGTTTATTACAAGGAATGCCGAAGATCTCAGACATACAGGAAACCCCGAACCCGAACGCCGTAAAGTTCATCTTGCGCGAACCCATAAGCTATGGGACGTCGCATTCGTTCCCGAACGCTGAATCTGCGGTTGACGATGAATTTGCAAAGGCGATCTTCGACGTCGGCAACGTCGTGTCCGTTTTTTATATGGACAAGATGGTAACTGTCGAGAAGACCGACGATGCCGAATGGGACGAGGTGCTTCCGGAAATGGCCGTGCCGATCCGTGCGGCCGAGGCCGTCGCAGTAAGGCCGACGAACGGAAATGGAAACGGCCATGCGGCAGGAAAGGTCGGCGGAGCGATCGCCGCGGCGGGTTCGGACGACGATCCGAAACTGCGAGAGATACAAGCCCTTCTTGACGAAAAGATACTGCCTTACCTTGCCGGCGACGGAGGCTGGCTTGAGATCCTTGAACTCAATGGCAGCGAGCTAAAGATCCGTTATCAAGGCTCCTGCGGCAGCTGTCCGAGTTCTATCAGCGGAACTCTCGCAGCCATCGAAAATATGCTCCGCGAAGACATCGACCCTGAGATCGAGGTCATTGCGGTCTAGCGAACACTTTGCGTCCGAAGCCGGTAGTGCGGTATCATTCTTGTTTGACTTGAATTTAGGAGACGAACGAGCCGTGATCGAAGAGTTGGATAAGTTAATAGAATTACAGGAGACGGACACAAACCTTCGTCGACTGAAGAAAACAATAGAGACCGCAGAAGCCAGGCGTGCAGAGATCGAACAAGAGTTTGAACAGCACGCCTTTTCTATACGCGAAATTCAGAACCGCCGAGATTCCATAACCGAAAAGCGCACTGGGCACGAGCGTGAGATCGCCGACAGCAAAACCTATCTCGAACGCGCGGAACGAAATCTAAAGCACGCGCAGAACCAAAAAGAATACGAGACGGCAATGCGTGAAATGGACGCGCTTCAAAAGGCGATCGGCCTGGCGGAGACTTCCATCGTAGAGCTTCTTGAGGAAAGCGAGACCGTCGAAAAAGAGCTTGCTGACCGCGCCGACGAGATCTCAAGCCTAGACGGCCGCCGTGACACCGCATTGAGCGAATTCGACACGGCGCTTGCGGCCGACAAGCAGGAATTTGCAACGCAAACGACGCATCGAGCTGCCGCTTTCGCTACGCTTCCGGAACGGCTCGCCGCAGTCTATGACCGGCTCGCCCAACGCAGCCGCGACGGCATTGCGGTCGCCGAGGTCATCAACGGCTCGTGCAACGCATGCCATATCTCGTTGCGGCCACAGGTCCAGGTCGAAGTAAGACGCGGGAACGAGATCATCACTTGCGAGAATTGCTCCCGCATTCTCTTTCTCCGCCCGGCAAGCAGCGAAGCGGCGGCATGAGGTTCATTTGCTCCATTCATCGGAGATGGAGAGATCGACCTTCACCGGCACATCTTTTAGGAATTCACGGCCCGCTTTGAGCATCGAATCTTCGAGCTTGCGGGCCGTTTCTTCTGCTTCCGAAGCATCCGTCTCGACAATGATCTCATCGTGAACAATATTCACGAGGATTGCGGAAGTGCCTTGAATGTCATCGTGAAGCAATCTTAACGCACGCTTCAAAATGTCGGCAGATGTGCCCTGAATCGGCATGTTCTTCGCGTAACGCTGTGCCGCTCCGACCTCCGCACGGTCGTTCTCGTTGAACCTCAACCGAGCGATGCGTCCCGTCAACGTGCGTGCCGTACGCTCGGCCAATGCCGCCTTCGCCTGTGTCCGGAGCCAATCATCCATACGCGGATATGTCGCAAAATATCGTCGCAGAGTATCTTCGGCCTGCGATTCTGAAAGGCCCGTCATTTTTGCGAACCGCTGCACGCCGATCCCATAGACGACTCCAAAATTCAACCGTTTTGCGAATGAGCGTTGATCCGGCGTAACGGCATCCGCACTGATACCAAAGATCTGCGCGGCGGTTGCCGCATGGAAATCAGCCCCTGATCTGAAAGCGTCGATGAACGCCTTGTCCTTTGAAATGTCGGCCAAAATTCGCAGCTCGATCTGCGAATAATCGGCAACGACGAGTTTCCTTCCCTTCGGGGCCACGAAGCATCGCCGATATTCGGCTTCGTGCGGTATCTGCTGCAGGTTCGGATTCGAACAGGAAAAGCGCCCCGTCGGAGCACCGATCTGCCGAAAATCTGCGTGGATGCGGCCCGTCGTAGGTTCGATGAATCCGAGGATATTCTCGCCAAAACTCTGCGTCGCCTTCGCCATCTGCCTATATTCGAGCAGTTTTGCGACAACGGGATAGTCATCCGCGAGCGGAAGGAGAGCACCGGCCCGCGTCGTGCCTTCGACGGGCACGCCAAGATTCTGTAAAGCGCTCGTCACCTGATCGATCGAATCGAGGTTGATCTCGGGCCGCCCGAAGAGCGATGCCTGTGCGACGCCGGCGGCAAGCATTCCCTGAAGTTCCTCGGCCGCCGCGGCCTGCTTCTTTGAGACGACGGCAAGCTGCTCACGCCAACGCGTCTCATCGAGATAAATGCCGTTCAGCTCCATCTGGGCGATCGGGAGCACACATTCATTTTCGAGTTTCAGTACGTGTTCAAGGCCGTCGACGATGATCCGCTCATGCAGCCGGTCGCAGACCTCTCGCATTATGACGGCATCTTTTGCCGCATATTCGATCTGTGATGCGGTCAGTTCTGCGGCGCCCCAATCGCTTACCTGTTCGGTCTTATCGAGCGTTCGCCCCAAGAAGAACTGTACGACGTCCGCAAGGCCATGCCGCCGTTCGCCGTCCGCAGAACCGATCAGCACGCTCGCTAAGTACGTGTCGTAGATATTCTCCGTATCGCAGCCGAGGTGATGGCGAACCCATTTCGTATCGAACTTTGCATTGTGAGCGATCTTCGTCTGCTTCTTTGACGAAAGCAGGTCGCGAAGCGGTTTTAGTGCCTCCGAAGTTTTAAGTTCTTTGCCGCTGCCGAACGCACGCACATCGATGACCTTGGTCTCGCGGCCGTTCGAAAGCTGCACGAGCCTCAGTTCGCCCTTGTACGGATCGAGGTCGGTCGTCTCGACGTCGAATCCGATGAATTCCTCGCTGCCGAGTTCCGAACAGGCTTTTGCGAGCGATTCCGCATCGCTCACGAGTTGAAAATAAAGTTCCATAGATCGGCCGTTCCTCATTGTATCTGCTGCGCGGAAGCGGCTCAAAACCGGCAAAAAATATCAGCCTTTGTTCGATGAAAGGTTTACATTCTCGAAATCCTTCCGATATACTTACTAACAGGTTTGCCCCGTTAGGAAACGGGAGAGTAAGGCAAACGGTTGAAAAGGATCTTTAACGCTGAGTGACAGCGAAGAACGGATTTGCCGGGTTTCGAGCACGATCGATATTTGAAGGTATGTGCTCCCTGGTTTGAGAAGCGGCTCGTAATGAATTTTGTCGGCCGCAAGATGAAGGAATTTCCCTCATAGAATAAATACACTTGTATTTTGAATATTCGGAATCTGCCTCTACCTCTCTTTATCCTGTTAATTCTCGCCTGCTCATCGAAAAAAGCGATCATTTGATGTGATCTAAAAGAAACGTGTGCCGACCGAAAGGTTTCGGCAGGCATTTCTGAATAAACCGACCGTCCTGCCGCATCTTCAATTCCAAAGCGAACCGGGATCAAGCCTCAATTTAGAATGTTTGCGGGTAATTTACCCGATCTCTATGTCAAAAGAAATGATCGTCAGCGTCAATGGACGCGAAAAGAAAATTGCAATTCTCGATAACGGCAAGGTAACCGAGTTCTACATCGAACGCGGCCAGGAAAACGAAGGCGTCGTCGGGAATGTTTACAAGGGCCGCGTTATGCGTGTCCTCCCGGGAATGCAGTCCGCATTCGTCGATATCGGCCTCGAACGCGATGCGTTCCTTTATGTCTCGGACTTCTTCGATGAAGAAGAAGAGATCGAGAAGGTCGTGCTCGAAAAAGGCAAAAAGGGTTCACACGAAGATGCAAAACGCGAGGCGAACGAGCGCATCGACCGCAGCCGCATCGAACGTGAGAAGCAGATGGAATCTGCTCAGGAGTTGAGCGAACCGC
This sequence comes from Acidobacteriota bacterium, assembly GCA_018269005.1. GTDB lineage: Bacteria > Acidobacteriota > Blastocatellia > Pyrinomonadales > Pyrinomonadaceae > OLB17. Next base: position 100,509 of record JAFDVK010000012.1, read on the forward strand.
TTGCCGAAAGCATCGGAACCTCGGCCGATGAGCCCGCCGCCGAAAAGCCGTCAGGACGCTCCGACAGGTCGAAGCGTTCACGCGGGCGCAAGGAAAAGGAACGCAAAGAGGAAGTCAGTTCCGTCGCCGAACCGATCGAGATCGAGTTCGATTCGAACGGCTTCGAACGTATCGCGGATGACGAAGAGGGCGATACCGGCGATGCGTTCAAGGACGCATATCGCCAGCACGCGATCGTCGCACGCGTTCGTGCGGTCGAGTTCGACGAAGGCGATAGCGCAAGCGTTGCCGAGGTTGGGTCTCTGCTTGCCGATGTCTCGAACACCGGCAACTTCGAACGCATTGCGGACGAGGAGGACGCAACCGAAGAGAAGCCGAAGAAAGGCCGTGGGAAAAAAGCCGCTGCCGAGAAGAAGCCGGCCAAAGAAAAGGCTCCAAAGAAAGAAAAGGCGCCTAAGAAGGCCTCGACTCGCGGCAAGAAAAAAGCCGTCGCTGAAGCGGAATCCGCTGAGGCTTCAGTAGAAGAACCGCTTGCCGATGCAGAGGCATTCGAACGAGTTTCGGATGATACGGCTCAGATGGCCGTCCGCCGTGGCGGACGCGGACGCCGTCGAGGAGGCAACAGAAAAAAGAACTCCGGTGAAGATTCGCACGATAGCGATAACGGGGCGGAGAACTCGGAGGATGGTGAAATTCACGAGTCCGATGCGGCCGAGTTCGTCGCCGACGCGGAAGTTTCGGTCGAGCCCGCTGAAGAGACACATTCTGAAGCCGCCGCCGAGGACGACAATGAAAAGCCGGCCGAGAAGACACAAGGCCGTGAACGTCGGGGCCGTCGCGGACGCGGCGGGCGAAACCGCGACGAAAAGGAAGAAGCGGAAGAGACCGAAAAGGCAGAGCGACCTGAAAAACCTGAGAAGAAAGATCGGGGCGACCGTAAAGATCGGAATGACCGTGGAGGCCGCAGCGGGCGTGATCGCGGTCCGCAGCCGACGATCAGCGACCTTCTGCGCGAAGGACAGGAGATCTTAGTCCAGATCGCAAAGGAACCTATCGCGAAGAAGGGTGCGCGTATCACATCGCACATCGCTCTTCCCGGCCGCTATCTCGTTTATATGCCGACTATCGAGCATCTCGGAGTCTCGCGAAAGATCGAATCTTCGAGCGAACGCGGCCGTCTGCGAACGCTGATCCAGAAGATCCGGCAGGACGATGCGATCCGCCAGGGCGGCTTTATCGTACGCACGGCCGGGATCGGAATCTCTGAGGAAGACCTTCGCAACGACGCGATCTACCTTGCACGGACCTGGCAGGATGCAAAGAAGGCTTCCGAGAAGAAGAAATCGCCGGCGCTCATCCACCAGGATCTCGATCTCGTGCAGCGTCTGCTCAGAGATCAGCTCTCGGATGATTTCACGGCGATTCGTGTCGACAGCGAAGAAGAATACTTACGCACGGTCGAGTTTATGAACCGAATGGCGCCGCGTATGGTCAATCGCGTAAAGCTCTACACACGCGATGAACCCATCCTCGATGCATACGGCGTTCAGGAAGAGATCGAGAAGGCACTTAAGCCCCGCGTTTGGCTCAAATCCGGCGGATATCTCGTCATCAACCAGACCGAAGCTCTCGTCGCCATCGACGTGAACACCGGCAAGTTCGTCGGCAAGGGCAACGCCCGCCTCGAAGATACGATCACGAAGACGAACCTCGAGGCGGTCGATGAGATCGCACGCCAGATACGCCTTCGCGACCTCGGCGGGATCATCGTGCTCGACCTGATCGATATGGAAGACCGACGCAACCGGCACAAGGTCTCGCAGGCCCTGCAGGAAGCTCTCTCGCATGATAAATCGCCGACGAAGGTGCTCTCATTCAACGATTTCGGGCTCATCATTATGACCCGCAAACGAGTGAAGCAGTCGCTTGAACGCACGATGTGCGCTCCTTGCGAATACTGCGAAGGCGCCGGTTGGGTGAAATCCCCGCAGACCGTCTGTTACGAGATACTCGGCGAGGCGCGCCGTCTCGCACGCACGGTCGATGACATTCGCCATACGACGCTTCGCGTACATCCCGACGTCGCGACGGCACTTCGCAATTCCGAACGTCAAGTGATGGAGGAGATCGAAGCACACCTCGGCAACGTCGATCTCTCGTCCGACAAGACCGTACACCAAGCGCAATTCGACTTTGCGTTCGTTTAGCGTTAGACGGCGTAAACCTGCATGAACCAAAGCCCTCGCAGCACGAGCTGTGAGGGCTTTGATCGTTAACGCCGTCCAATGCGAACTAGAGTTTCAGTTCCTTTTTCAACTCTTTGGGGTTCTGCGGTTTAGCGAAGATCGAGTCGGGGATATTTTTGTTGAATTCGATAGATTCGTAGTTTATGCGTGAGGCGTGATCGCCGTTCTCGAATCGGTCGATCACGAGCGGCACCTTTATTCCGCTGAACTCGACGAATTGAGCGTAATGGTCTTCTTCCTTCATCTCGTCGCCTGACACGGCCTTGCGCGTGTAGATCGCCTTTTGCGGCAGATGGTCGTCGGCCGAGAATTCGAACTCGACGCTGAAGCCGTCCTTGTAGGTGAGCTTTACGACTTCGTTACGGCGGCCGAGCGTTGCAGGGCGCTTGCCGACGTACGACAGTTCGGCCTCTCCCTTCCAGTATCCGCGAAGCAGATTGTCGAGGCTCACGCGCAAGCCCTGCTTAAAGGCCGCGACCTGTTCTTCTGATTGATCCTGCAATATCTCCTGATCGCCGTCATAGACCCAGCCCGTGCTTCCTGAATTCGCCTGTACGGTCCGCATTCCGTTCTGCTTGAACTCGGTTCGTTCCATATCCGGGAATCGGATCACGTCAAGAAAAGATTGGAACGCCGCGAGCTGATTCTCGCGCATCACGCTGAATTTCCCCCGCCCGATCTGCGTCTTTACAGCGAGATAACGATCGCCGCCGAGAGTCTCAACGGCCTTCGAGATGATCGAGCTTGCTTTTTCCGCGTCGGGATTCGAAGAGGTCTTTGGTTCGACTGCATTGTTGAGATCGCCATCGCCTGCGATCCAACCGTTGTAAAAAGCATAGAAGATCGTATGCGTCACGGAAACGGCCCGGCCGGCCTTTTTCTCCGGCGTGAACTCGATGTTCTGGGCTGCAGCAACTGCCAATTTCCCTAGCTCACGCGTCGGCGCCGAAAGCACGGTCACATCGCCGATCCTTCCCGTATCGAGAAACTCAACGCGCAGCACCACCTGGACGCTGCTGTCGCTAACGGCCGTTTTGGGAGTCTCTGGCATCGGCCTCTTCGTTATCTCAAGTGCAGAGTCTTGTGCCCGCGCAAACGCGCCAAAGAGCACCAACATCGAGAAAATAAGTAGGCAGGTTCTTTTCATCCGAATAAGAAAGGCTTCGCGTGAAATATATCACCGAAGCCTTTGATGCACGAAAGTTGAATTTCGTTTCGGCTAGTTCAGGCTGAAAGTTTCGGCGGTTTTTACAACGACCGAACCGTTCTCTACATCGACCACAAAGTTCATCGCCGTCTTCCATTGATTCGTGATCGGAAGTTTGACGGTCTGGTCGATATGCCGCTTTAAGAAACGGGCTCCGTAAGCCGGGCTAAAGCCTTTCTCGGTCAGCGCGTCAAGAGCCGCTTCGGTGATCTCGACGATCTTTCCCTTACGCTCCATGCTCGCCTTTAGCTTAGCGAGGTAAAGGCGGGCTATCTCACGAACCTCATCCATCGTCAGCGGCGAGAACACGATGATCTCGTCAATGCGATTACGAAATTCAGGCGTGAAGCGTGTCTCGGCGGCCTTCATCACGTCACCTTTGATGGCATTGACGTCGCCGAGCGATTTCGTGCCGAAACCGAGCGGCTTCTCGTATTTCTTGAAGTTCTCCGAACCGAGATTCGAGGTCATAATGACGATCGCATCCGAGAGATAGACCTTCTTGCCGCGACCGTCCGTCAGCCATCCCTCATCAAAACCCTGAAGGAAGATGTTCATCAAGTACGGCGAGGCCTTTTCAACTTCGTCGAGCAGCAGCACGGTATAAGGATTATCGCGAAGCTGTTCGGTCAAAATGCCGCCACGTTCGCTGCCGACGATCCCACGCGGCATACCAATAAGCTTTTCGATGCCGACAGTCCCGTCGCCGTATTCGCTCATATCGATGCGGACCATCTTCGACTCGTCGCCGAACATAAATTCCGCGACGGCCTTTGCGAGCTCCGTCTTTCCGACGCCTGTCGGCCCAAGGAAGAGCAGTACGCCGTCCGGCGCGTAATGATTCTCTTTGAGCGGGCCTTTGTTTAGCCGCAGACGTTCTGCAACGGCCCTAACGGCGTCCTTTTGCCCAATGACACGCTCGCCGAGATCGATCTCCATCTGCGAGAAGCGGTCGGCCGTATCGCGGTAGATCATATCCTTCGGAATGCGCGATTCCTGCGAAATGACGTCGATAATGTGCTCCGGGCGAACGATGAGCGACGAAGGTTCGTTGATCTCGACCTTCACGGAAGCCGTATCGAGCCAGCCGATCGCCTTGTCCGGCAAATGGAGATTTCGTATGTACTTCGGCGACATCTCAAGGGCGGTGTTGATCGCTTCATCAGAGATCGTAACGGAATAATTCTTCTCAAGACGCGGCCTTAAGCCCAACAGTATCTGCTTCGTCTCGTCGATCGAAGGTTCATCGACCCTCACCAACCGAAAGCGTCGTGAAAGGGCTTCGTCTTCGCCGATATACTCTTTATATTCGGTCATCGTCGTTGCGCCGATGATGCGAAGTTCGCCGCGAGCCAACGCGGACTTGAACATATTCGCCGCGTCCGACGTCGTGCCCATCGCCGCACCGGCACCGATGATCGTGTGAGCTTCGTCGATGAAGAGAATGATGTTGTCTTTTTCCTTGACCTCGTCGATGATGCCCTTGATACGCTCTTCGAACATTCCGCGAAGCATCGTGCCGGCAACGAGTCCACCCATCTGAAGCTGCACGATGTGCGAATCTCGCAGGCGCGCCGGAACCTTTTCGGGTTCGAGTTCGATGAGCCGTGCCAAGCCTTCGACGACCGCCGTTTTACCAACGCCGGGCTCACCGACGAGCATCGGAGAATTTGACCTTTCGCGATGCGACAAGATCTCCATCATCTGGCGGATCTCGCTTTCGCGGCCGATCGTCGGCGGGATCTTGTCCTGCCGTGCGAGTTTGTTCATCGAAATGCCAAAATGGCGGAGGAAAGACGGCAGTTCGTACTTTTGCCTTACTCTTTCCTCCTCTTTTTCGCGCTTGCGAATGCGGGTTCGCGCGATCTGCGCGACCTCATCGGACGGCACTCCCAGATTTTGCAGCACATCGTTGAGAACACTGCGTTCGTCGTTAGAAAGTACGTAGAAAATATCGGCAGCATCGATCACGCGTCTGCCTTGGGAACGCGCGCGGTCCATTGCCCGCTTGAAAAGTTCTGTGGTCTCGGGAGCGATGCGGAAACCTTTGCCTGTATGCTGACGGCCGGATTCCATACGCTTTTCGATCAAAAGCCTGACCGAACGCGGATCGACCGAAAGGTCGCGCATCGTCGTCGAGAAGAGATCTTCTTCCTCGAATGCAACTGCGTGAAGAATGTGTTCTACCGCGACGTAATTCTGATCGCGTTTGCGAGACTCGGCCAGTGCACTCTCAAGCACACGGCGGCCGCTGTCGCTGAATTTGTCTTTATATGAATCAATATCTGCCATAGGACCCCATGAAAACCGCAAAATCCAAGGAAGGAGAAACCGGCAAGGCTTCAGACCCGGTCTGATTCTAAATCATAACACTTACGTCTGCTCCCCGAAAGGAAAAATCGCCCCGTCAGCCTCCCTTTACTCGTGTTACTCTCCCTTACCGACCTGCACGCGGGCCGGACGCAGGAGTTTGCCGTTGAGTTTATAGCCGCGTCCATACTCCTGAATCACTTTTCCGACGTCCTCCGGGCCGACCGGGATCATATCTACCGCCTCGTGCAGTTCCGGGTCGAAGACTTCCCCGACCGCAGGAATTGGTTCGACGCCGACCGATCCTAACGCCTGTTCGAATAAGCGTGCAGTGCCGACAACGCCATCTCTTAGATGCTCAACGGACGGATCGGTTTCGCCGGCCGTAACGGCAAGGTTCAAAGTATCGAGCACCGGAAGCAGCGTCGTCAGAAAATTGAACTGCGCCTGCGTTGCACGATCTTCTAGCGAACGCTTCATACGGTCGCGCATTTCCTGCGTTTCCTTCTCGATCGCCGCTTTCGCCTCGTCAAATTTTGCCTGTACGCCGATGAGCTTCGCCTCGGCCGCCTCACGCCGCTCGATCTCCGCCTTGAGCTGCAGCTCAAGCGCGGTCTCTGCGGCAGACTTTACGGCCTCAGCCGGTTTTGCCGCCGCAGCCTCGCCTTCGGCCGTACGGGAACCGTCGGCATTGAATCTGCGTTTATCCATGACAGGTATCTTCCCGTCGAACTCATCGAATTCTTCCACTTTTTCTTGCGTCATTTCGTATCAAAGGTCCTTGTATCTATGCCTTCGGGCCTGTTGCCGCACTCTTGGTGTCCGGCGACGAAAACTTCATCTCGCCATTCTCGGCAGAGACATTCACCACGCTGCCTGATGCGATCTCGCCGTTCAAAAGCTTGATCGCGAGCGGATTCTGTATAAGCGATTGTATCGCACGCTTTAGCGGCCTTGCACCATAGACGGGGTCATAGCCCTGTTCGATAAGAAGATCTCTCGCAGAATCGTCCAGAGCGAGCGTGATGCCGCGTTCATCGAGCATCGTGCGGAGCTTCTCAAGCTGAACGTCGATGATGGTCGCGATCTGCTCTTTGCTAAGCTGATCGAACACGACGATGTCGTCGATGCGATTCAGAAACTCCGGCTTGAAATGATCGCGCAGGATCTGCACGACCGCCTCGCGGGCCTGTTTCGCATCTCCTTCCGCCGCCTGTATCTCACGCGAGCCGAGATTCGACGTCATTATCAGCACTGTGTTCTTAAAATCGACCACGCGGCCCTTGGAATCCGTAAGGCGTCCGTCATCGAGTATCTGAAGCAGGACGTTGAAAACGTCAGGATGCGCCTTCTCGATCTCGTCAAAAAGAACGACGGAATACGGCCTCCGGCGAACTGCCTCGGTCAACTGGCCGCCTTCTTCGTAACCTACGTATCCCGGAGGAGCGCCGATCATTCGTGCGACCGCGTGCTTCTCCATATATTCGGACATATCGAGCCGCACCATCGCCCGCTCGTCGTCGAATAGAAACTCCGCGAGTGCACGAGCCGTCTCGGTCTTGCCGACGCCCGTCGGTCCAAGGAAAATGAACGAGCCGACAGGCCGATTCGGATCCTGCAAACCTGCGCGTGCACGCCTGACGGCGTTCGCAACAGCGCTCAATGCCTCGTCCTGGCCGATCACCCGTTTTCCGAGGTTCGATTCCATCTGCACGAGTTTCTGCATCTCGCCTTCGAGCATCTTCGAGACCGGGACGCCCGTCCACCTAGCGACCACCTCTGCAACGTCTTCTTCGTCAACCTCTTCTTTCAGGAAAACGCCGTCACTTTGAATGGCTTCGAGACGAGTTTGGTCGGCATCGAGACGCTTCTGGATGTCAGGGATCTTGCCGTACTGCAGCTCGGCCGCAAGATTTAGATCGCCTGCCTGACGCGCCCGCTCAAGCTCAAGTTTTGCTTCCTCAAGCTCTTCTTTTGCCGACCGCATTTTCTCGATCTCTTCCTTTTCGGATTGCCATTTCGCCTTCATTCCCGAGGAGCGTTCTTTAAGGTCAGCGATCCGCTTTTCGATGTCGTCAAGACGCGCCTTCGACTTCTCATCGGTCTCGCGTCCAAGGGCCTGGCGTTCGATCTCAAGCTGCAGGATCTCGCGTTCGAGAACGTCGATCTCCTGCGGCAGCGAGTCGATCTCGATGCGGATACGCGAAGCTGCCTCGTCAATCAGATCGATCGCTTTGTCCGGCAAAAACCGGTCGGTTATGTAACGATTCGAGAGTGTTGCGGCAGCGACAATGGCGGCATCTTTTATGCGGACGCCATGATGCACCTCGTAACGCTCCTTCAAGCCGCGAAGGATCGCGATCGTGTCTTCGACCGTCGGTTCGCCGATATAGACCTGCTGAAAACGGCGTTCGAGAGCCTTGTCCTTCTCGATGTATTTCTGATATTCGGCAAGCGTCGTCGCTCCGACCGCCCGCAGCGTACCGCGTGCAAGTGCGGGCTTGAGCATATTCGACGCGTCGATAGCACCTTCGCTCGCACCGGCGCCGACCAATGTGTGCAGCTCGTCGATGAATAGAATGATGCGCCCTTCGGCGTTCTCGATCTCTTTGAGAACCGCCTTCAGCCGGTCCTCGAATTCACCGCGGTATTTCGCCCCGGCGAGCATCGCGCCGAGATCGAGCGAAACGAGCCGCTTGTTCTTCAAAGTTTCGGGCACGTCGCCCGATACGATCCTTTGCGCAAGACCTTCGACGATCGCCGTCTTACCAACACCGGGTTCGCCGATGAGAACGGGATTGTTCTTCGTTCTGCGCGAGAGAATTTGAATGGTCCGACGAATCTCGTCGTCTCGCCCTATCACCGGATCGAGCTTTCCTTTGCGGGCACGCTCGGTCAGATCCATTGCGTATTTTTCGAGGGCTTGGAAATTCTCCTCTGCGTTCGGGTCCGTGATTCGCGAACCGCCGCGCATATCCGTAACGACCTTCTCAAGATCCTCACGCGTTACGCCGTTCGAGCGCAGTATTCGGCCCGCATCGCCTTCCTTCTCTTCGGCGATGCCCATCAAAAGATGCTCGGTCGAGACATATTCGTCCTGCATCGACTCGGCGATCTTCTGAGCCTTTTGGAAAAGAGTATTCGTCCGCGAACTGAAGAAAGGCTGGCCGCCCGAGACCTGCGGGAATTTTGCGATCGCAGCGGTCACGTCCGTCAACACGGTCTGCGCATTCGCGCCGATCTTGCCTAGAATCGGAGTGACGACGGTCTCCTTCTGCTCGAGCATCGAAGCAAGAATGTGCTCCGGCTCGATCTGCTGATTCTGATTCTTTTCGGCGATGCCGATCGCCTGTTGAACGGCCTCCTGGCCGCGTATCGTGAACTTCTCGAATCTCATAGCAATGGGTATTTTACCACTAGGGCGAAAAACGCAGGTGCGGAGGCATACAGTTTCCTGTGCTGTATGCGTGTTGCCGCACGCTGCGTGTCTTATGAATTAAGCTGAATAATGATCGGCCGTATGGTCCGACCTTCCATTACGCACCTGCAGACTTCGTCGCATCGATCGTCTTCGGAGCCGCATCGGTACCTGTGATCTCGATCTTGCGTGCCTTGGTCTCTTCGCGCTTCCGGAGCGTGACGGTCAGCATCCCGTTCTCGAATTCAGCCTTTGCATTCTCGACGGTAACCGTGTGCGGCAGCGTGAACGAACGCGAGAATTCGCCGTAAGCACGCTCAACGCGGTGATAATTGTCGCCGTCGTCGTGCTTTTCGAATCTACGCTCACCCTTGAGCGTCAACACATTGTTCTCGAACGAAAGGTCAAAGTCCTCGCTCTTCATTCCCGGAAGCTCTGCTTCGAGCACCATCGAATCAGCGTTCTCGAAGATGTCGATCTTCGGGTTCCACGCCGTACCGAATGCTTCCTCACCGTGAAAACGATCCGAAAACATCCGATTCATCTCACTCTGCAGGCCGCGCATATCGCGGAAAGGGTCGTATTTTGCAATGAACATTTATGTATTACCTCCTAAATCCTTGAAAATACTCGACTAATCACTTAGCCAACTACGATAATAAAATATGAGTGTGAGATTGTCAACTCCTGAAAATCCGGTCTCGCTCTCGTAGCGGTCCAAGCACGCGACACAGATAAAAGTTTACGCGGGTTTTCGAGGTCGGGATAGCACAAACCGCACAAAACGTATCAAACCGCACAAAATGTATCAAAGTGCACGATTTGCACGATTTGCACGATCTGCACAAAATCAAAACATACGCTCGTAACGGTCAGGCCTTGCCCAGAGATGGCCGCCAAACGACGCGGCAATATGTGTGCGTAATGAGAGATCGTGCAAAGAAAAGTTTCCAAGGTGCATCCAACCATTTCGAGATTATGCGTTTCATCGACCCGAAGATCGTCTTTCTTGGTGTTTTGCCGGTAATTTTGCTCCTCGCGGCGGCGGCATTTGGGCAATCGGCACGCGTACTGCCGACTCCTGTACCGACGCCGACGCCAGAACCCGAACTCAAGATCTCGACGCAGGAGATCAAGCTCAACGTGCTCGCATTTGACGAACGCGGCGGCTTCTTCAAGGGCGTTACGACAGACGATCTTGTGATCCGCGAGGACAACATCCTGCATCAGGCCGCAAGTGTCAGATACATTCCCGCAAATGTCCTGATCGTAATGGATACGGGCGGCGAGATGCGTGTCGTCAAAACGCTCGACAGAACACGAAAGATCGCCCTTGCCCTGATCGGCGGTCTTCGCCCTGAAGACAAGGTCGCTGTCATCGCCTACGCGGACAAGCCTGTGATGCTCTCAAGCTGGACGCTGGATCGAGCAGTCAGCCGCGCCGCAGTAAACAGTTCGAATTTCGGCACCCGGTCCACGTTCGTTGCGGCTCTTGATCTGGCGGCCGCGACGTTCAACCGCACCGAGAGCGACAATAATCAGCTTGTTCTCATCACAGACGGAACGGACAGTTCGGCGACGCCGGCTCAAAAACTCGCGGCGTTTGACAGGCTGCGAGCCGCGAATATCACCGTCCACGTCTTGAGCTATGCGGCAATGGAAGCGGCCGACATCGAGCCGCGGACAAAGGGGATAAGCAAAACGCCGCCGCCAAAAGCGATGCCTGACCAGATCGCCAAAGATATGCCCAACGGAGGACGCGATACAGCAACGGCGCCAAAGGCAAGGGTGTTCGTCGTCGATCGCCCGTTCCTGCGAAAATTGAAGGACCGTGAGAGCGACCTTATCGCCTCAGAAAGGCAGCTCGAAAAACTCACGGAAGACACAAATGGTGAGTTTATCGGCTCGATGTCGCCGGATGAATTGGAAGATAAGACAGGGCTTGTCGGGCAGATGATCGACTCGTCCTATGTGGTCACATACGTACCGAAGATGCCCGTAACAGCGGAACACGGCATCGCCGAAAGGCATATCGAGGTAACGTCGAAACGTCCGGGCCTCATCGTCCAGGCAAAGCGCAACGTTCTGCTGATCGAACCGAAAACTCCGTAACTCCCGAGGCATAAGGAAAGTTTTCGCAACAACTTGCCTCAACCACGCGTGAAAGACATTGCCCGGTTTTTCGTGCTAAACTGCACGCTTCGCCCGGCCTCGACAAGTTTTGTAAAATGTACGGGCGAAAGTTTGCAGAAAAGGGTACAAGGTTGTCTCGCATTTCCGATCTAAATCTGGCGTCAAAGCCGTTCCGTAATCGCGTTCTGCCATATTTGGCGGCCGCCGCACTTTTGCTCGCTGCGGGCCTGCTCGGGATCGTCTGCCTTGTAAAGCTTAAGCAAAATTCGGATACGAACAAGATCCTTGCGGCACGCATTGATGCCGCAAATACGGACATATCACGACTTAAAGGCGAAGGCGAAAAAGTGCGTCAGCAATTGACGCCTGAACAGCGAATGGTCTTGAGCGCGGCTCATCGCCTTGTTGCGAACAAGGCCTTCGGGTGGTCGAAGCTATTCGCCGACCTCGAAGCCGTAATGCCGGGAAGCGTGTCCGCTTCGAGGATCTCGGTGCAGCATATCTACACTGACAGTGCGAAAGTACGTGCCGAACTCGAGCTTGGCGTTATAAGCCGCGATTACGCAGGCGTCCAGCAGATGATCCAAAATATGCAGAATTCGGGCCTTTTTCTCGCAGAATTGCGCGGCCAGGATCTGCAGAAGACGGATCTCTCCGTTTACACGGAATACACGCTGCGCGTCGTGTATTCGCCGGGCTATTCCTACACAGCTTCGCAGACACCCGACATCGCACAAAATAATTCGGGAGGTGGCGAATAATGGCCGAGATCGAAGTTCAGGCCGAACAGACCGCACCCGAACCGGCAACGCAGGACCCGACACTTTATTCGCGTCGTCCGCGAAAGGTCTATGCCGGAATGTGGGGCCCGCTGGAGATCGGTGCCGTCGCGGTCAGTGGTTTCTTTCTGCTTGCGGCGATCTTGGCGTACACGTTCTTCATTGTGCCGTCGGACAATTCGGTCGTAAAAAACCGCGCCGAGGCTGACCGGCTCGAAGCCGAGAAGATCACTGCTCAATCGAAATACGGCGAGATCACGACGACCGAAGGCCAGGTCGCAAAACTGCTCGACAGCGCGGACAATTTCGAACTCCGTTACCTGCCCGCGGCCGACAACGGCCGCAGTGCTCTTTATCAGAGGCTGAACGGCCTGATCGCCGCATATGGCCTGGTCAACACGGCCGGCCCGGACTATCAGCCGCTTGAGCCGATCACGGAGGCCGCGTCGAACAACCAGTCGCAGGAGGAACGCGGCCGCGAACGTTTTCGCAGCCTGTTTCCCGGCGTTTACGTGACAACAACGGTCGAGGGTTCCTATCAAGATCTGCGTCGATTCATTCGCGATATCGAGACCGGCGGAGAATTTGCCGTCATCAGCGCGATCGAACTTGCTCCGTCCGACACTCAGCAAAAGGCTGATACGGCCAAGCAGCCTGTCCAAGGGCCCGATGCTCCGACAGCCGTCGATCAGAGAGGCTTTCCGATCGCCCAAGATCCAAACGAAAAGGCCCGGCCGGACAAACCAAAGGGAAAGACGCACGGCGAGATCGTTTCGCTGCGCATCGAGATGGCAGTGTATTTCCGGCGAGCGAATTTTGCTCCGCCGCTTGCGAATGAAGGAGCGACGGAATAATGGTGGCTCGTGCTGTAACTGACCCGAACGAACGGAAGAAGCTGATCGCGGCAATCGTGCTCGCGGTGCTTGCTGCCGTTGCTCTGTTCTATGCGTTCGGGCGCGGATTGTTCGCAAGCACCCCTTCGACAAGCTCAACGACAAAGACGACGCCGACACCGAAGCCGTCGCCTGCGGCCCCCGGAGCGTTTACTCTGCCGACGGCTGACGAACAGAATTTCACCGACACGACGACGCCCGTTGTGATGCCGGCGAATATTCCCGCTCCCGACCCGGGCCGAAATATCTTTGCGTTCTACGAACCGCCAAAACCGACGCCATACAGCCCGACACCTTTCGTTATCGTTACTCCGCCGCCGCCATCGCCGACACCCACGCCGGCATATGAAATGAGCTCGATCAGCCCATCATCGGTCTACGCAGGCACCGACGGAATTCGGCTCGAAGTCACGGGCGATCGTTTCGAACCCAACGCGCACATCTATTTCAATCAGACGGAATTCCCGACGCAATTCATCAGCCCGCAGAAGCTTGTTGCGAACATTCCTGCAAATTTGATCACGACCGAAGGTTCACGGCAGGTCATCGTCCAATCGCCGGACGGAAAGAAGTATTCGACGCAGTTCATGCTCACCGTCCAGACGCCGCCGAAGCCGACATTCACCTATCTCGGTATGATCGGACGCAAGCGGTTTAACAACGACACCGGATACTTCATCGACGGCGTAAAGTCCGACGCAAAACCGTTCGGATTGCGAATAAATGACGTGACCGGCGGGCGTTTCAGGCTTGTGAAGCTTACGCCGGGCGAAGCGATGTTCGAGGACACTTCGCTTGGCTTCAAACATCGAATCCCGATCGCTCAGGCCGCTGAGGTTCCAGCGCAAAGCTTGCCGATGGGGCAGCCGCGTCGGGGAGGATTTCCGCAGATGGGCCAGCCGTATCCGAACTATCAACCGCAACAGCAGCAGATCGATCCGAATGCCTGCCCTCCCGGCATCCCTTGCAACAATATTCGGCCTCAAAGAACGCCGGGAGTACCGCAGAACGTGAACCCGCAAAACGGAGAGAAAGGCTCCAAGGAAGATGTGGACGACAACGACCAGTGATCGCCGACGGGAAAGCGGGATGACGCTGATCGCCGTGATGGCGATAATGGCGATCTTCGCTGTCGCTCTGCTCGCTGTCGCACCGATGGTTGCGACCGAAGTTCAGCGTGAGCGTGAACTCGAAGCAATAGCTCGCGGTGAAGAGGTCGCGGAAGCGATCCGTCAGTATGTGGAATTCTACCGCGGCGCAAAGCTCCCTCAGTCAATGGATGATCTCCTCGAAGGCCTTCCTGAAGGAACAAAGACACGACAGATCCTGCGTCCTTCGGCCGCCATCGATCCGCTAAGCAAGGACGGTAAATGGCGGCTCATTCCCGCGGACGGCAAGTCTTTGGCTCCATTCGCAAAGAGTGTGCAGGCATACAACGGCGGCCTGCTTCCATCGAGTCCGAGCCAGGTCTTCGATCGCTGGGCCGTCGTTATCGTCAATTCTTTGAATACTGAGACGGAAGAGGACAAGACGGCACCGATCAGCGAAGATATCGAGATCCAGACGGAGAACACGCCATTTATAGGCGTTGCTAGCCAAGATCGCGGCAAGTCTATCGTCGCCTATTACGGACTTGAAAATCATTCAAAGTGGATATTTACACCGCTCTTTCGCGGCACCGGCGTTAGCGTACAGCCCGGGCGGCAAATGGGAAATGCAGCAAATTCCGCATGGAATGCCGTGAAGTAAAATGGTGCAATGTCAGTTTCGGGACAATTTGACAATCAGGGCTGTCTGATTTAGAATTATTCTAACTCTAAAGGAGGAGTGAATATGCATAACACAAAGATCGATATCCCCAAGGATGCTCGTGAAAAGCTTATCGCAATACTTAATCAGCGGCTCGCGGACGCCGCAGACCTAAAATCACAAGCAAAACAGGCACACTGGAACGTAAAGGGAATGAGTTTCATAGCTCTTCATGAGCTATTCGACCGCGTGGCGACGGAAGTCGACCCGATGGCGGACGACATCGCCGAACGGATCACTTCTCTCGGCGGAACCGCGCTTGGAACTGTTAGGGTCGCGGCGCAAAACTCAGAACTATCCGAATATCCGCTCGAGATCAGCGACGGCTCTGATCATGTTGACGCACTATCGACCGCCCTTGCGGACTTCGGCCGCCGGGTTCGGGCCGACATCGACCGCACTGACGAACTTGGAGATAAGGACACCGCCGATCTTTTTACGGGTGTTTCCCGAAATATCGACAAACTTCTCTGGTTCGTCGAAGCACATCAGCAGAACTGATCGCCGCGTTTCGCAATATGACAAAAAGGCCGTTCCGCTTCATAGGCGGAACGGCTCTATCTGTTAGTGCGAGCAAGTAAGCTTTTGGCTCTTATTTCCAATAGTTCTTATCCACATTCATCCATTTTTCTGGATCCCAAAGGTCGTCGGTCAACTTCACATCGGCCTTAATTCGTGTGTATTCCTCGCTGGTCGTGTGCCGGCCGTCAACATAAAAAAGAACTTCCGCTGCGACCCAGCCGCCCTTTGCTTTTACGTACTTATTGAACTGCGTTTCGCTGACGCTTTTCTTATCCTTACCGGTCAGCTGTATCAACCGGACGAAAACAAGGCGCTTCTTATCGACCCAAAGCTGAGGCGACTTCAGGTCACCTTTCTCGGCACCCACAACATAGACATCGCGGCCCTGCCATTTTTCTGTATGGATGACCGAAAGGTCGATGCCCATCTTCTTTACTTCGGCGATCGTGGTTTCAACAGATTGTGCATAGACATCAAACCCCACGACCATCAGCGGATGTACAAAGTCGCGGCCGCCCTTTGTCTTACCTTCTTTGAACGAGAAAGCCTTGCCGGCAGCAAATAAGATACCGTCGCCCTTCTCAGCCGGGGCGAAGTCTATTCGGAGGTAGCCCGGCACCTTCATCGCTTCGTACCACGTACCAACATCAGCCTTTCCATCAGCCGAATAGTTCGTCGTCTTTTGCTCAAAGGTGAGCGTTTTGTACCACTTGCCTGCGTACTTTGCGTTCATCGCCGTAATAAGGTCTGTTCCGTTCCTGATATCAACGGCAAAAGCAGAAGCGGCCAGCAGCATCGTTACCGAAAGGGTATAGATATATCTCATTTCAAAAAGCTCCTCGAGATTCGTTTGGCTGTTTTACGATGAGGGCGGGCGTTTTGTTTACGAAAAGTTACCGCTATTTCGATTCATACTCGAAGATCTTGTAGAGATCTTGATCCTGCGGTTCTGCGAGGTCACGGCGGACCAGCAGCATTAGGTCAACGCCGGGACGAAGCGGATAAACGCCAACGAATTTATAGTGTGCGGAATATTTCTCGACGACCTGCGTGTCTTGGTCGTTCTTCTTTGCAACGATCATTTCGGCCGTGTTGGCGTCGACGAGGCTGCCGTAGAAATTCGCGTGCGGGTAATCGTTCACGTACCAGGTCAGCGGCCAATAATCCGGCGAGACGATCTCGATGGTCGCGTCTTTGCCCTTCGAACTTTTCTCTGCGTAATGCTCGATCTGTTTGACAAGGTCGAGCATCCCGCGTTTCGTGTGCGCGTAAACATAGCCCATTTCCTCATCGTCATACCGCACGAAGTTCAGGTCGTATGCCTGATAGGTGAGCAAAGCTGCGGCAAGGATCAGAGTGAGGCCGCCGGAAAGGCGCGTTGCGAGAAATTTGGACGAAAGGATCTCGTTTATGCCGTAACCCGCGATCAGACACATCGGAAGAAAGAAACTCAATGCGAGCCACGGCGTTTTATAAGGAATGATCGTGTAGGCCGCGAACATTCCGAACGCCCAGAATGCCGAAAAGACAGCAAAGCGGTTCTTTGGCCGCAGGAATGCGATCGCACCGCCAAGAGCTGAGAGCAGGAGCAGCGGTGATTCGACCTTCATTCCCCATTTCACATAGGCGAGAACGCCGTTCTGCGTATGGTCCTTTGTGCCGGTCTTCGTCCAGAGCATGTACGCTTCGACAGCACGCGACAGGCCCTCGGGAAAGGAAAAATAAGACGAGAAAAAGACGGCGAGAACAAATACGAAAGCAACTGCCGCTGCCGAGATCAATAGAAGCCTGTCGGCACTCGACCCAAATGCGGTAAAGAAGCCGTTGTAAGTAAGTTCCGGTTCTGAGTACGCGGTAAGTTTGCCTTTTTGGTATGCAGTGAGAAACATCGCCCACGCCGCGATGACCGCGACCGAAAGCGCGCAAAGCGTGTAGAACGCGAACGGTTCCTTCACGCTATTCTCACCGAGGAAATATGTGTGTACCCACTTCAGTGCGACGATCGTGTAACCATAGAAGAAAACGGCCGCGGCAAGAGCTGCGAAATGCGCGAATCCGAGCGAGTACCATTTCGAGCGTGTCGGACCAACAGCGACATTCCTTTGCCAAATGCGCGTCGCAACGGTCGCGATGACCATCGTACCGATCGAGATGAATGCTGTCTCTTTTGTAGCAAAGAGCAACGCCGCAGAGGCCGCAGCAAGTATCAAATAGATCGGCCGTCCTTCACGCCATTCGAGAAGGCTCTTTAAGACGAAATAGATGAGCGCAAGTTCGACGATAACGACGGCTATCCGGAACGCCCACAGGGCGGTTGCGTTGCCGTCTGAGAAATAGGTCGCAACATTCAGCCCAGAGGGAATAAAGCATGCGGCAAGCAATATCGCGAGCCATACCTTCGCGAGAGGGCCGGCCGCCTTTCGCTCGATGAAAAGCACTATGGAGACGACGATCGCGAGCGTGCAGAATGTAAAGAACGTCTCGTGAATGAAGTACCGCGAGATATAGACCATTCCCGGTGAGAGCGCTAGAAACAGTGCGGCAGAAAGACTCCCGATACGTCCCAGATAACGCCATAAATAAAGGGCAAGGACGACCGTCAGTACGCCGAAGACCGCCACACTCGCCCTCACGGCAATCGTATTCAGCCCGAAGATCTTCGAGAAAAAGAGTGAAATGTAATACAGCGTCGGGCCGTGATAGTTCGCCGGATCGTATTTGTAAACGCCGGTACGATAGAGCGTCGTAAGAAAGAATCCGTTGACGCCTTCATCGTGATGAAGCGGCTTGAGCGTGAGGTCGTAGAATCGAAAAGCGAACGCGATCGCCGTAATGGCCGCAGAACAGCAGAGCCAAACTATGTCAGGCCTTGTCCGTCCTTGCTCTTGTTCAGTGATCTTTGTTTCGGTCATCAACAGGCGCTTCGCACGACTATTTTACTTTATAAAGACGATACTGTCCGCTTTCTGCAACGAGCGGGAATTTCCCAAAGTATCCATCGTTCGCTTTTAGATCATTCCGCTCGGCCGGCGAAACCAGAACGTAATCTATCCCATATTTCTTGAGTAGAATATCAGCGACACCGCCGCCGAGGTAGATCGCCTTAACGTCCCTTTCGCGGCCTTCAAAATCGATACCGTGCGATGACAAATGTCCCGTGTAGCGCATCAGCGACTGACGGCCTGAAAGCACGACCGCAGAATTATACGTTGGCGCGTTCAGGATCAAAGCGTTCGGCGCGGTCTTCTGCTTGATCGCGTCGGCGATCTTCACGCCGTCAGCATCAAAGACCTTTACCACATTCTGCCCGCTCGCTGTGCGATAAACATCCAAAGCTCCGGAGGCGATCAGGGAGAGAAAGACGAGGGCGGCCGTCGCTTTGAGCCAAACGGCCTTCTTCTCCCAAGCCCAAACGATCGCAAGGGCGATGAACGGTATCGAACCCGCGAACCAATAGATCAGGATCTTGATATTGTCCCATTCCCACGGGGCGAGCTTGACGACATTCGCGATCACAAAGATCAGTGCGAACGGAATGTAGAATAGTGCCGCGCATCGAAGGTGCTTGTGCTCTTCCTTTGACCCTTTTGTCCACGCGAGATAAACGCCTGCGGCGATCAGCGGGATCACAAGGCCGGTGTTCAAGAGCCAGAAGTAGAGGAAATTCTTGTCGCCCTTGTCCCAGCCAAAATTCCAGCCAATGAACTTCGACGCATCCGACGCCTCGCCTGTCGTCAGCCATGCGAGGATCGGCACGGCAACGATCGACACTCCGACAGCGAATGTGAACCATTCCTTCCATCGCCGCATATACAAGAGCAGGCAAACTGCGGCCACGATGAAGACGACCAAGAGGCTATGCAGGTGAACGAGCGGCAGCGTTCCGACGAGCGTGCCGAGAACAAAAGGCGGCACGAATTGCGGGCGGCCTTCTTCCCCGTCTTGCCCTGAGAACGTCGCCCATAGCCGATCGATCGCCATGATCGCAAGCGGCATCCCGAGAAGCAGGCTGCGCTGCGTGATAAAGAGCACGACCATCGAGTTGCCCCAGCGGAAGAGATTCGTGATCGTATAATCGCTCGGCAAAGCGGCAAGAAAATCGAAGAATCCTTTCTGCTGCTGCCAAAAATCCCGGGCAAAAAACAAGAAGCCGAGGCCGCCGCTAAAGAAGAGCAAAAATGGAGCGATGCGGCCGGCAAGCTTGCTCAAAGTCACGCGAACCGTGAAGCGTTCGAGAAGAATGAGCAGGGAAAACGCCCAAGTGATATCCTCAACGACCATCGCCGAACGCACCGATCCGCCAAGCTTTATCGTCAACGCCGTAAGCAGATCTGCGACAAAAGGATAGGCGAACTTCACGCCCGCGAACGACGGATTCACAGGCGGGAAGTTCGCTCCATCCGTAAAGCTGAAGATCGCGCCGAGATGGAACGGCAGGTCGCCGAGATTCTGCGATCCGCCCGTAAAGATACCTTCTGGCGTCTGATAGATCGCCTGGGAAAAGAATAGGCAAAATAGAACAAAAAAGAATGTGTAAAAAATGAGGCCGCCGATGCGCTTGTTCCCGTGCTGGAGGTTGGAACGCGCACGCTGCCAATCTCTCGCGAGCTTGGTTCGAATATCTGCCTTCAGCAAGATCGCTGCGGGCAGAAGAGCCGTGAGAATCGAAAGAGCCGCCGTCGTCGGATCCAATCCAAAGAACAGCGTGATGACAAACCCTACAACGCCCGATATCGCGCACGAAACGATATTGCCCGCCGCAAGCCGCCACAAAAGCTGCTCGTCATCAAAGAACAGATAAGTAAAACAAAGCCCGCCAAAAAGAAAGACCGCGAGCACTATGAGGGCAGCGAGCATATCGATTCAAAAACCAATATTACTCGAAATTACGTGCCAAGAGCATCCGCTCGACATACTTTGCTATGACGTCGGCCTCGAGATTGACGCTTTCTCCGGGCGAAAGTGTTGAAAGGTTCGTCATTTCCCACGTCTTTGGAATAACGGCAATATCGAACTCCGATTCCCGCAAAGCTGCGACGGTCAGTGAGATGCCCTCGACCGCAACGGAACCCTTAAAGACCAGATATTTAGCAAATTCAGGATCGAAACCGATCGTTACCGTGTGAAAATCGCCTTCGTCTCTCGCGACAAGAAACTCACCCGTCGAATCGACGTGCCCCTGGACGATGTGGCCGCCAAGCCGCTGTGTCGCAAGCAGAGCGCGTTCGAGATTCACTCGCGAACCGATCTCAAGCTGAGCGAGCGTCGTTCGGTCGAGAGTTTCCGGCGAAACGTCTGCTGAGAATCCGTTCTTGTCTATATTGAGCGCCGTTAGGCAAACCCCATTCACCGCGATCGAATCTCCGTCCGCGAGGTCCGACGCGATCACCGACGCGCCGAGACGAAAGACCGCTCCGGCCTCGCGTCGTTCAATGCTCTCGATCACGCCGAGTTCTTCGATCAGTCCTGTGAACACGTTAATTTGTTAATGACTAAAACCAACCTTTCTTGTTGACGATGTAGGTATGCACGAACTCTTCGTCCGATTTCGTCAGGTACATAATGCCCTCAATGACCCCTATCACGGCCATGACAAGCGATGGGATGCCGCACAAAAAAAGCACGCCGACCGCCCAGACAGCGAGCATAATGATGCCCTCGGTGTTGTAGCCGAGTATGAATTTATGAATTCCGAGGCCGCCGAGAACTATGCCGAGGACTCCGGCGAGAACCTTTTTATCGGCTCCGGGAACCGCAGGCCGATTCTGCGGCTGCATCGGGCCGGCGTTGTAAGCCGGCAGCATTGCACCGCAGCTCGAACAAAGGCCTCCGCTTGCAACATTCTGAGAATGACAATTAGGACAGGTTACGTATTGTGTCTGCATAGCTTTGAAAAGAGGCCTCCTTGACCGCTGTTACCCAACATCTACGAATTATATTCCAAATCGTTCATAGATTGTAAAAGTTTGCCGCCGCGTGGAATAATCTTTCCTTCGACCCTTATGGCAGAACCAGCACAAAGCAATTCACCGCCCGCACTAAAGATCGCCAATGGCGTACCGGAAACCGCTTCGCTTGCCGACCTTGTCGAATGGTTCATCACGTACGATGAACGGGTCGGAAGGATCCGGCATCCTTTTGCAGACGAACTCTTTCGATGGAAACAAGAAGACGATACCGCTAACGGCGTTGCGATCTATCCATTCGAGAATGCTGAGGCTCGATTCGCTATCGGCGTCATACATGCGGTCGCAGAAAACAAGAATGAAGAAGGATTGAAGTTCTGGATTACGGATATCGTCGAGGCCCTTGGGCGAGCACGCGAAACAAAGACTGAGATGACCACGGCCTACGATCTCGATTCCGACGCGGAGGCATTCGCTCTCACAAAAGCGGAGAAGCTGCCAAGCAACCTCGAAAAACGACTGTATCTATCGAGCTGCTGGCTCGAACTGCTCTGCACGGCCGAAGCTCGTCTGCTTGGATGGGTCTATCAGGAACTGTACGGAAATCCGTTTGAACCCTAGCGGAAGGTTTGGCAGTTCGCCATACTCCCCGATTTCATTCCGCGTCCGAACCACTCGACACGCTGCTGCGAACTGCCGTGGGTGAATGAATCAGGTACGACGTAGCCTTGTGTCCGCTTTTGGATCATATCGTCGCCGACGGCACTTGCGGCACGGATCGCTTCTTCAGGATCACCCGCATCAAGACGTCCTTGGGCCGCAGCGTAGTTTGCCCAGATGCCAGCATAGCAATCCGCCTGAAGTTCAAGCGCGACCGAACCTCGATTGCCTGCTCCTGAGGCCTGAAGGCGATCCATCGTCCCCATCAGGTTTTGGATATGGTGGCCGAATTCGTGAGCGATCACATAAGCCTGTGCAAAATCACCGGGCGCGCGAAATTCACGTTTGAGTTCGTCAAAGAACGCAAAATCCAAATACAAATTCATATCGCCCGGGCAATAGAAAGGACCCATCGCGGCATCTCCAAGCCCGCAGGCGGAACGAACCTGTCCCGAGTAAAGGACAAGCTTCGGATCCTGATAACGAACGCGGGTCTGCTTCGGCAGTATCTGCCGCCATGCATCCTCGAGACTGCCCATGATCGCGCTCGCAAATTGCTTGTTCGCATCCGTCTGCGCGGGATTCGCGGCGTTCGCTGCGGGAGCCTGCACCTGCTGACCGTCGATCGGACCGCCCGTTTGCAGGAGCGAGCTTGGGTCGCCGCCGCAAAGCAAAACAGCCAGCGCGATTACGATCACGCCCAACCCTCCGCCGCCGATAGCGATGCCGCGCCCTGAGATTCCACGCCTATCCTCGACGTTCGAACTTCTTCTTAGATCTTGCCAACGCATAATGTTTTGATTCTAGAGCCTAACAGGAAAATCAGAAAAACTGAATCTCTTTTTGTTGCCGCACCAATACAAAAAGAAGGATCGATCTACTCCCGCAAAGCTATTGCTTGCATAAGTTAGCTTCGCAAAAGGCTTGACAGACGCGGTATTTCTTAGGTATTCTTTCTGGGCATTACCGTTTCGCCTTGAATCTCCTTCGTTTCCAGATCACTTGGAGGAAAAATGATCAAATTGGACATCGTCAACCTCGTTGCCGACAGGACGGGAGTGCCAAAACAGAAGGCCGAGCAGGTCGTCGACTCGCTTTTTGAAGCGATGAAAGAAGCTCTTGCAAAAGGTAAAAGGATCGAGCTTCGCGGTTTTGGTGTTTTTGTCGTAAAGGCACGCAAACGCGGCGTCGGACGCAATCCGCGAACTGGTACGGAGGTGCCAATCCCGGCGGGCAAGACCATTCGATTCAAGCCCGGCAAGGAGCTTTCTGCAAAGTCTGTTTAACCGTAAGATAAGTTCGTTCTAGAATAGAAAAAGGGTCGCACGCTTCCGCGAATCAAATGCAGTACTTACGCGGAACCTGCGATCCTCTTTGTTTCCGCTTCAGAATCAGGTGCAAGAGGTCGAACCGGTAAATCAAGATTTTTTTTATGGCCAGGATCTGCCTCGGCCATCAGCCATTATTTGTGCCCGGCACATCCTTTTGCTTGCCCTCACGTTCTGCACAACGACGATCGCGGGTACTCTTTATCCTTTCGGCCCGGTAAACGATTTTGTGGTCGGAAGCGACCCGCAGACCTTCGATGAAACGGTCGCGTTCTTCCTCAGCCTCCCGGAGAAATACATCGGTGTCATCGGCCACGCGATCGAACTTTTGTTCACGAATTCGTACGTGCTTACCTACGGGCTGGAATTCTCGTTGTCTCTGCTTCTGATCCTCGTTTCGCACGAAATGGGACATTACATCGCATGCCGCATTTATAAAGTTGAAGCAACACTGCCGTTCTTTATTCCAACTCCGCCGATGATCGGTCCTGCGGGTACGTTCGGTGCGTTCATCCGCATCAAGTCTCCGATGCCTTCTCGAAAAGCCGTTTTTGACATTGGCGTAGCAGGGCCGATCGCAGGTTTTGTGATGATGCTGCCGATCGCGATCATCGGGATCTCTCAAATGGAGATGACAGCGAGCCAACCAGTTTCGACCGGCGGACAGCTCGTCTTTGGCGACCCGCTGATAATGCAGTTGGTCGGTCTCGCTTTCGGCAAAGATCTTGCATTCGGTGTCGGCAATCCTTTCCGCTACGCGGCCTGGATCGGAGCCCTCGTGACCGCAATAAACCTGATCCCCTCAGGGCAGTTGGATGGCGGACACGCCGTTTACGCAGCGTTGGGCGAACGCGTGCATTATTGGACGGGCAGGATCGCGTTTCCCGTGATGGCGGTCATATCGGTGCTAGGCGCGTATTTTTACAGCAGCCCGAGCGGCTTCTTGATCGCGGTGATCTTGGGTTTCATGCTAAAGGTCGGCCACCCGCGGCCATACGATCAAACGCCTCTCGATCCAAAAAGAAAAGCAGTGGCCATTCTGACCCTGCTCATCTTTATTCTTACCTTCCTGCCTTTTCCTGTGAAGCTTGTTTGAAGTTACGAGGCAATATTCGGAAGAAGCCCTTTTATCTCATTCACGACACGTTCGGCCTCATCGTTGCCTTCAAGCGCGATCATAAAAAAGTCGTAGCTCGTCTTAAAACAAACGACACCGTTCCCGAAAAACCACACGCCCTCGAGCAGCGGATTCCCACCGAGGATCGTGCCGATCGGAAAGCCTGTAACCTCCGTCGGGTTAAAGACCTTCGTCATCATCACAGCACCCGAAGCGAAGGCAAACGCTCCAAGCATCGGTGCCCCGACGCGTTTTGCGATGTCGCGTTCGAACTCGATCCGCTCCCGTTCAGCGTCGTTTAGCTTTCCTTTCTCGATCAACGCCTCACGTCGCTTCAAGTAGCCATCAAAGCTTTCGGCGAGTTTCTTGACCGACCACGTCGGAATCGCCGAATTCAAAAGCCAATGCGAGTTAATACCCGTAAAAACAACGCCCAAACCGGCTCCGACCATCATCGAAGCTCCTGTAACTGCGGCCTTCGCCGGGTCTTCTTTTGCGGACGCCGCCGCATTTTTCAAGGCGTTCAATATCGTATTGGTCGTTGATGTAAGCGAAGCACCGAATCCCACGACCTTTGTTACACGTTTGGCGTTCGTGCCGATCGATGAGGCCGTATCGCCGAGCGTTTCGCTTGCCTTGCCCGCAATGTCTGCGACCGCCTCGCCGGCCTTTGTGCCGACATCGACAGCAGCATCTCGGAGCGGCTCGCTCACATTCCAAGCGGTCTTTGCGGCATCTCCCGCGGTCGAAGCGGCATCTTCGACGACTTTCACGGCCTTTCGTCCGATGTCGGACTTCTCAGCCTGCGTCTTTACTGCAGCGGCACCTTTCTGGGCCGTGTCAACGACAACGCGTGCACCGCTCTCGATCTTGTCCTTTAGGCCGAGCTTCTCATCGATGCCGTCCAATGTCTCGGTAGCCTTTTTCTGCCAACGCTCAAAGATGTCCTTTCCTTCACTCATACAGCTAGTTTTACCACAATTTCCCCTGTCTCGAATACGTTTTTGCCGCATCGAATGTTCGCATTGTTAGATGCTAGAATCTTCAAGAGAAGAACTTATGCCCAAGGTGAAGTGCCCGCAATGCGGGAAGGAAACAGAGTTTTCGGGAAATGAATTTCGCCCTTTCTGCTCGGAGCGGTGCAAACTCTTGGATTTCGGCGCATGGGCGGATGGTGATTATGCCGTCCCTGCCGACCCGGCGAATCTGACTTCCGAAGACGTTGCAAGGATCGAGGCTGCGCTCGAAAAGACAGACGAATGACTCCATTTTTTTCGATCAGCATGTTCGAGGCCGGAGGTGTCGCGGTGGCCGCGGCCTTTTTCCTTGCATTGTGCGTGGTTGCGTATCTCGCCTTTCGGCTGCTCAAAAAATCTGCAAAGATGGCGATCCGCTTGATCGTCGTGCTTGTAATTCTTCTCGTAGCAGCGGCGGGCAGCCTCGCGATCTATTCATTTCTTAAGACGCCAGCGAAACCCGCATCCAAAAGCCGACCGACGCGTTCGAACCAATAAAAATGGGCGATCCGCACCTGCAGATCGCCACAAAATTGGAGACAAAACAATAGAAAACCGCAAAAACCGCTATCTTCGGCCGCCGCGAATGAGAAGGCCAAGAACGACGCCGATGGCTGCCGAGATCAAGATCGTCTGACCGGGTTTCTGCCGTGCGAATTCTTTGGCATCCTCGATAAGTTCCTTCGGATCTTTAGAGGTCAGCTCTTTGAACTTGTCGCCGGCCTGCCCAAGATTTTCTTTTGCATAATCATAGGCTTTGCCCGCTGCGTCCTGAACCTTTTTTCCGTATTCCTGTGCCTGCATCTTGATTTCTCCTAAAAACTCGTCGCTCTGATGCTCTGTGTACTTCTCTTCATTTTCAAGCGTGATCAGGCCCTGTTCAAGCTCCTTTTCCGCCTTTTTTACTTCATTTTCAAATTCCGACATCGTATGACCATTCCTCCAAAAAAATATCGAACCCCTTGAACTCTCTGGTCGTAAATCTTCCCGACCGCTCGCATCAGATTCCAAACGGCCTATAAGGGTTGTAACGAAATTCGGCCGAAATTTGTTCCGTGAATGATCTGATCCGAGTCTTGATTCAAGGTTGACAACCTAACTCGGAAAATGCAAACTTATTCGGTAAGTAAGCACTTACTTAGGCGAGGATGAGTTGATAGAAAGTTTTTTTAATTGTGACCCGAACGCCCGAATGTCGGGTGATGAGCGCCGCGGCGTGATCCTACGAGCGGCAGTTGAGCTCTTCTCTCAGCACGGATTCAAGGGCGCAACGACGAAGGAGATCGCCAAGGCTTCGGGTGTGTCGGAGGCCATGCTTTTCCGGCATTTTGAGAATAAGGATGCTCTCTATCAGGCGATCATTGAAACAAAGGGCTGCCGCGAGAGCGCAACGAAATTTGCCTGGGAGGACGATGACGACCTTAAAAGTGCGCTCGACGCAAAGGACGATGAGGCCGTCTTTTACCGACTCGGATTGACGGTTCTTGAGAAGCAGCAGTCGAACGTACCGTTCGTACGCCTTCTCTTATACTCGGCGCTCGAAGATCACGAGCTTGCAGAGAAATTCTTTCACGAGTTCATCGAGCGCGTATATGTTTTCATCGGCGGCTACATCCAGGAAAGACAAAAGGATGGAGTATTCAGAAAAATGGAACCTAGGCTCGCGGTACGAGCTTTTCTTGGGATGCTCCTTCACCACTCGCTGAACAACGTTCTATGGGACAAGAGTAAGTACCTGCTCAAGATCTCGAATGAAGAGGCGGCAAAAGGATTTGCCGACATTTTGCTTAAAGGGTTAGAGGCCGAACGGGCTTAATTTTTTAGAAATGTTCTTAACAAACCGGCGTATTGTGCCTGCATTATTGTTTTGCGGAGTGTTCTCGGTGATGTTCTTTGCCGCGGCCTGCGGACGATCTTCGGCGAACGCAAATGCAAATGCGAACTCGCAGTCGCAGGCTATCGACGTAACGACCGCTCGGGCGGTCATTCATCAGATCCCGTCCTATTTTGAAGCTACAGGCAGCCTTGCGAGCGATGAATCGACGGACGTTGCTCCGACGATCGCTGGTAAGGTCATCGAAGTGAATTTCGATGTTGGTTCCTACGTGGCGAAAGGCAGCGTGCTTGTCCGCCTAGATGCTCGCGATGCGAGACTTCGACTGGAACAGGCTCAGGCCGGCGCCGAGCAAGCTCGAAAGGCGGTCGATTCCGCTACTGCGGCCGTCCGTCAGGCTCAGGCAAAACTCGGTGTGCCGGTAGGATCACATTTTTCGATCGATGAATTCCCGCAGGTGCGGAGTCTGAAGGCGAATCTTCTGCTCGCGGAAAAGGAGCTGACGCGTGCCGAGAACCTATTCAAGACGGGCGACATCTCGCGCTCGATCCTCGATCAGCGGCGAGCAACTCGCGATTCACTCGCAGGCCAACTTGCAGACGCGCGAGCTAACGCGCAAGTGGCGGAAAAGGCCATCTCGTCGGCTCAGGCTCAAGAGTCGGCGGCAAAGGCGGCTGTTGCGTCTGCAGAAGCTCAGGTAGATCAAGCGAAAAAGGCCGTTAACGACACGGCGATCCTCGCACCGATAAGCGGCTTCGTTTCCGAGCGGACTGCAGACCCGGGGGAATATGTAAGCCCGAGTGTCCCAAATTCGAAGATCGCGACCATAATGCGGACATCGACCTTGCGAATGAAGATCGAGGTGCCGGAACAGTCGATCGAGCTTGTAAAGCAAGGGCAATCGATCTCGTTACAGACAAGCGCCTATCCCGAACGAAATTTCACGGGTAGAGTGACGCGCATCTCGCCGAGTCTGAACGCAACCGCTCGCACGTTGACCGTCGAAGCCGATGTTCCGAATCCTGACGGCGCGCTTAAACCCGGACAATTTGCGACGGTTCGCATCACGAAATCAACACCTGAGAATGCGGTGATGATACCGGCAACAGCGGTCAAGACCGACGGCGATGTAAGTAGGGTTTTCCTCGTCAAGGACGGTGTTGCCCGTGAAGTTCTCGTCCAGCTCGGCCTGCTTGAGAATGACCTGATCCAGGTCAAGAGCGGCTTAGCTGAGAACGACGTAATTGCAACCAACAATCTTGCCGCCCTTTATGACGGCATCGCCGTAAGGCAATAGGTTCAAGGTTCGAAGTTCAATGTTCAAGGTTTCCGATGGCGAGAATTGAGAGGTTTGAAGACATTGAAAGTTGGAAGGTGGCGAGAGAGGCGGTGAATCTCGTTTACGAGGCAACCAACAGTGAGAAATTCAGGCGTGACTTTGCATTATGTGATCAGATCCGTCGAGCAGCGATCTCGATCCCGTCGAATATTGCAGAAGGTTTTGAACGAGACGGGAACAAGGAATTCTTGCAGTTTCTTGCAGTCGCAAAAGGCTCGTGTGGTGAGGTAAGAGCTCAGCTATATGTCGCCCTCGACCAGAACTATGTTGACCAAGCGGTGTTTGATCGTATTTACGAGAGGCTCTTGACAACGAGCCGCCTTATCAGCGGAATGATGAGGTATTTGAGGCAATCAGAACTTCGAGGCAGCAAGTTTCAATAGCTGCTTTAGACTTTGAACCTTGAACTTCGAACCTTGAACTAGTTTTTTATGCAGTGGTTAGCAGAAATATGTGTTAAGCGGCCGGTTTTTGCGACGATGTTGATAATGTCGCTCGTGGTCGTGGGCGCCTTTTCGTTCTTCAGTCTTGGCGTCGATCTTTTTCCGAAGATCGACTTTCCGACGATCACGGTCACGGTCGTGAATCCCGGCGCTTCGCCGCAGGAGATCGAGACAGAGATCACCGACAAGATCGAGGAATCCGTAAATACGATCAGCGGTATCGACGAGCTTCGTTCAACCTCGATCGAAGGTATTTCGCAGGTCTTCGTTCAATTTGTTCTTGAGAAAGACGTGAACGTTGCCGCCCAAGAGGTCGAAAATCGTGTCCAGACCGTCATTCCCGACCTGCCTGACACAGCTGAGCAGCCGACCGTGCAAAAGCTCGATACGGACGCGGCCCCCGTTTTGCGCGTAACGATCTCGGCGCCGAAACCGCTTCGTGAAGTTACTGAGCTTGCGAAGAAAAAGATCAAAGAGCCGATGGAATCCGTGAGTGGCGTAGGCCAGATCACGATGATCGGCGGCCAGGAAAGGCAGATCAACGTCTGGGTCGATCCGGATAAGATGCGCTCGTATGGCGTAACGCCGGCCGAGATCTCTGCCGGGCTTAGGATACAGAATATGGAGTTCCCTTCGGGCCGTCTAGATGAGGGTCAGAAGGAAACAAGCGTCCGCACTATCGGCAAAGTCCAAAAGCCCGAGCAATTCGAGAACGTCGTTGTAGCGACCCGCGGCGGCTACCCCGTCAAGATCCGCGATCTCGGATACGTCGAGGACGGTGCAGAGGAACTCCGAAGTGAGGCCCGCCTGAACGGACAACCGGCCGTTACGCTCATCGTCGCAAAGCAATCGGGCCAGAATACCGTCGCGACGGCCGAGGGCGTAAAGGCAAAGCTCGCCGAGATCATGCCGACGCTTCCAAAGGACTATACAGTTCGGATCATCGGCGATAACTCGATCTTTATCGAAAGTTCTCTTAATTCTATCGAAGAACACTTGATAGTCGGTTCGATCCTCGCAGCGATCGTCGTATTCCTTTTCCTCTGGAGTTTCAGATCAACCCTCATCGCGGGTCTCGCGATTCCGACGTCTATCATCTCGACCTTTGCATTGATGTATGCCATGGGCTATACGCTCAACGTCATTACGATGCTCTCTCTGACCTTAATGGTCGGTATCGTGATCGACGACGCGATCGTTGTGCTCGAAAATATCTATCGCTTTGTCGAAGAGAAGGGAATGAATCCGTTCCAGGCGGCTATAGAAGGGACGCGTGAGATCGGCCTTGCGGTTCTCGCAACATCATTGAGCTTGATGGCGGTATTCGTACCTATCGGGTTTATGCAAGGCATCGTGGGTAGGTTTATGTCGTCGTTCGGCCTGACCGCCTCGTTCGCGGTACTCGTTTCGCTGATCGTTTCGTTTACGCTTACACCGATGCTCGCCGCACGTCTCATCAAGCGAAAACCTGAGAGCAGCGAGAAGATCATGGAGGAGTTGAAAGGCGACGGCATGATCGAAACACCGGCGTCTCACGATACTAAGCACACAGGCTGGTTCCGTTATGTCGATGCCATCTACGCGTCGATGCTTCGATTCTCGATGGCTCATCGGTGGGTGATCATCGGACTCGTTATTCTCGTGTTTTTGAGCATCATCCCGCTCTTTATGTTCGTCGGTAAGAACTTTTTACCGGTCGATGATCAGTCGCAATTCGAGGTTACGCTGCGCGTACCTGAAGGCACTAGTCTTTCAGCGTCGTCGCTCGAGTTCGAAAGGATCGCAGCGGAGATCCGAAAAATGCCTGGCGTAACCGATACGCTCGCAACCGTCGGCGGCGGCACACAGCAGGTTGTAAATGCAGGAACGATCTACGTAAAACTCTCGCCGATATCTGAACGCCCTAAGGGTCAAGAGGAACTGATGGAGGAGACGCGGGCCATGATAACGAGTAAGTTCCCGCCGAACTTACGCTTCGGTGTCCAGCCTGTTCAGGCGTTCTCCGGCGGCGGCTTCCGAAATGCGAACGTCCAGTTCCTGATCGCCGGCCCGGATATGAAGAAACTGGAGGAATACTCATCGAAGATCCTCGAGAAAATGAAGTCGATCCCGGACGCTGTCGATGTGGATTCGACGCTCATCGCGGGCAAGCCCGAAGTTCAACTCGAGGTCGATCGGGATGTCGCGGCCGAACTCGGCGTGCGTGTTGGCGACGTTTCACAGGCGCTCAACACTTTGATCGCAGGCCAAGAGGCGACCTCTTTTAATGAAGGCACCGATCAATACGAAGTACGCGTTCGTGCGATAAATCCTTTTAGGACGAGCGTCGAGGGCTTGAAGCGCGTCGTTGTTCCGTCTTCAAAGATCGGACTTGTCACGCTCGATAGAGTTGTAAAGATCGTCCCGGGAACAGGCCCGAGCTCCATCGACAGAACAAATCGCCAACGGCAAGT
Source organism: Acidobacteriota bacterium (assembly GCA_018269005.1). GTDB lineage: Bacteria > Acidobacteriota > Blastocatellia > Pyrinomonadales > Pyrinomonadaceae > OLB17. Next base: position 131,922 of record JAFDVK010000012.1, read on the forward strand.
AACCCTACTTGCTAATACAAAGCCCGGTGGCTCTGCGGCGAACATCACTGCGGCGATCGATAGCTACGTGAAGACACTTGATATGCCGTCCGGCTACTCTACCGGATATGTCGGGCAGTCCAAAGAAATGGGCAAAGCAGGTTTCTACTTCATACTCGCATTCATGCTGTCGTTCGTCTTTATGTACATCGTGCTTGCGGCTCAGTTCGAATCGTTCATCCATCCGATCACGATCCTTCTGACGCTGCCGCTCTCGATACCTTTCGGCATCTTCAGCCTCCTGATAACGGGTCAGACCGTAAACATCTTTTCGGGGCTTGGCCTGTTGCTGCTTTTCGGTGTCGTAAAGAAGAACGCTATCTTGCAGATCGATCATACAAATCATCTGCGCTCGCAGGGGATGTCGCGTTATGACGCGATCATTCAAGCGAATCGCGACAGGCTTCGCCCGATCTTAATGACGACGATCGCACTTGTTGCCGGTATGCTTCCGCTCGTCGTAAGCTCCGGCCCTGGATCGGGCACGAACCGTTCGATCGGCGTCCTTGTTGTTGGCGGCCAATCGCTGTGTCTCTTGCTGACGCTGCTAGCGGTGCCGGTATTCTATTCGATATTTGACGATATTTCCGAGTTTAAGATCTTTAGCCGGATAAATCGCTTTGCAGCAAGGCTTTTTGGCGGGGCTAAACGCAAATTCTCAACTGCAGCCAGCTCGATCATAAGCAAATTTTAATGCACTCTTACGAAATTATTTTATGAGGCGGCTTTTACTCTTGCTTTTAATAACGTCGGCGTGCGGTTGCGCGGCCATTGGCCAGACTCCGTCTCCGACACCTACGCCTGACGATTCCAAGCAGGTAGTCCTTCCGGACGATCTAAAGAATGTTCCCGATGTGGCGCCGGACTATAAGAGCCACGATCTGAACCTTCCCGATCTTGGACGTGTCGGAGTGGATACCACCAAGGAACGCCCGTTGACACTTGGAGAAGCCCTGCGGATGGCCCTCGACAATAACAAGGACATCGAGGTCGCCCGCAAGACGTCCTCAATGGCCGAGTTCGATCTAAAGGCAGCCCGCGGCGTGTATGAACCCAAACTTTCGGGCCAAACATACTACGAACGTGCAACTGCTCCCAACGTAAGCATTTTCAGCAATAACCCAAAGACCACTCAGGGCACGGTGGTCGCGAACGCCGGCCTAACAGGCTATATCCCGAAGTTCGGCACGATCTTGACCGGCACCTTTAATAATTCGCGCGTTACGACCGACAACCCGATCAGCATACTGAGCCCGCAATATCTTTCGAGCTTGAGCTTTAGCGTTACGCAGCCGCTTCTTCGCGGCCGCAGATTCGATGCCCAGCGCCGCGGCATCGAGATCGCGAAGCGCAACCTCGAGCTCACAGATACTCAATTCCTCTCACACACGATCGATACCGTAGCGAACGTTGAGAAGGCATACTGGGATCTGATCTTCGCTCTCCGGAATCTGCAAGTTCAACGCGATGGCGTCACGATCGCAAAAGCGCAGCTTGAACACAACAAACGCCTCGTAAACGAAGGCCAACTTGCGCCGATCGATATAGTCGCAGCCGAGACACAGGTGGCGACGTTTGAGCAGGCGGTTTACGACGCACTTAACGCGGTCAACACTTCGGAGAATTTGCTGAAGAATCTTATTGCCCCGACCCGCACCGATGCGATCTGGGAACAGGCGATCGTGCCTATTGACTCGGTCGAGCAGACGGTTCCTGCTACAACACTCAGCGACGCTCTGGATTCCGCGATGAAGAATCGCCCCGAGCTTGAGGTAAGCAACACGCAGATGGCCATTAACAAGATCGATCAGCTCTACTATAAGGAGCTCAAGAAACCGCAGATCGATCTCGTTGCGAGCTACGGCACCTCCGGCGTTGGCGGGAGCCAGAATCCGAATTTCAGCACCTCGTTCCCTACGGCCTGCAACGTCGACCCGACAGGCCCGGCGTGCGCACAGCAGCAGGCAAATCTCGCTCTGCTGACGGGCAATCCGTTCCGCGGTATTTTTACCAACCGTTACCCGACATACAAGGTTGGCCTGAACTTCAACGTGCCGCTCTTTGGCGACAAGACCGATGGGGCGTTGCTTGGAAAAGCGAAGGTCGACGCTGCACGTCTCGAAACCCAACGCGAGCAGATCGAGCAAGGGATCCAGGTCGAGGTTCGTAATGCAATGCAGGCCGTAAGAAGCGGTGAAGCCAGGCTTAGAGCGGCTGCCATCGCTCGCGAGAATTCCGAAAAGCAGTATGCGTCAGAACAGCGAAAGCTCGACGAGGGCCAATCGGATATCTACCGCGTCCTCGAACGGCAAACGGCTCTCATCGCCGCAAAAAGCACGGAGCTTAAGGCACGAACCGACCTGAACAAAGCGATCGTCGATCTTGAACGCGCGACCGGCAATGCGCTAAAGGCTCATGGCATCACACCGCTGAAATGAAGACAGTTTGGATAAGCGAATTCATCGGCGTTGACGGCATCGGAATCAATGAGGTCGATGCTCCGATGCCCGGCGTCAACGAGGCTCTGATCAGTGTTCGAGCAGCCGGCCTAAACCGCGCGGACCTGCTTCAGGCAACGGGGCGATATCCGCCGCCTGAGAACTATTCGCCGAATATGCCGGGGATGGAATTCGCCGGTGAGATCGTCGAACTTGGCGCGGAAGTAAGCGGATTTGCAGTTGGTGACCGTGTCTTTGGAATCACCGTCGGCCATGCGCAGTCCGAGTTTGTCGTCTCGCATCCTTCGCTTCTCGCAGCTATTCCCGACAATCTTTCTTATACCGAAGCGGGCGGCATTCCTGAAGTCTATATCACCGCGCACGATGCTGTCTTTACACAGAACTGCCTTAAGGAAGGCGAGACCCTGCTCATTCACGCTGCCGCATCCGGCGTCGGCCTGGCAGCACTTGACCTGGCTAAGGCCGCAGGGGCCAAGGTTATCGGTACATCTCGAACGGCCGACAAGATAGAAAGACTTGCTGATCTCGGGCTTGAGCACGGCATCCTCGCTACGGACAGCAAATTTGCGGAGAAGGTCCTCGACATCACAAATGGGAAGGGGGCCGATGTGATCTTGGACCTCGTCGGCGCGGAATACTTTAAGGAAAATATCGCATCTCTCGCACAAAAAGGCCGCTTGAGCATGGTCGGCTTAACGAGCGGCACAAAGGCGGAGATCGATCTCGGCTCGATCTTAAGGAAACGGGCAACCATCCGCGGGACGACCTTACGTGCACGGCCTTCTGAGGAAAAGGCGGCTGCGAACGAGAAGTTTATTCGCGAGGTCATTCCATTGCTCGATTCAGGAAAAGTGAGGCCGCACCTCGATCGAGCCTTCAAGCTCGAGGACGCGAGCGAGGCCTACGGGTATCTTGCGTCAAATAAGAGTTTTGGAAAGGTAGTGATCGAATTTTAATTCGTTCCGCGTTGTGCGGCTTCGTCAGTAACGATGCAAAGGCCGGAGATATCGTGTTTTTCGAGCTCGTCAATGAGCGCCGTTGCTTGCTTGTAAGTCAGCCCGCCGGCCTCGAGCCCCGAAAAGGAGACGACCGACCAGCGAGCTTCTTCGAGGTCCGAGAGGGCCGCGAGCTCAGGTTGTCCCGGTTCGGCCATAACCCTCCTGAAAATTTCATCGATGTCGATCTCGTCAACCCGCTTTGGGAAATGAGCGAGACCTGACCGCATCTCCTGGATACGCATATCCTTCTCTCAAGCCTTTTACCGAAACCTAACACAATGAAACGATGTTGTAAACGTTTTTCTGTATTCGGCCGATAAACAATGTTTTGCGATTTAATATGTCCTGTCGCCCGCGAGCGGTCACAGGCGACACAATTCATCCGCAGCATCCCGGAACTACCTGCCGGTTTGGAAAGTGCTTAACATCCTGTTGAACGCAGCCGAATATCGCGACGCTTCGCTCGACGGAACGACCGTAACGAGATAGACAAAGTTGTTGTTATCGTCGTACGCCGTATAGACCGCGACAGACTCGGTCGCTCTCGTTATCGGTGACTGTCCGGAAAGCGTCGTAACGTATCCGCGATAGTTTCCGAGATAGGCATCTCGGAAACGCGTCTGCTGTCTAAGATAATTGTTACTGTCAAGGACCTGGTTGATATACGCTTGAGCATCACGCGAAAGATCGCCATTGCCGCGAAAAACACCGATCATCGCCCCACGCGTAATGCCGTCCTTGCCGTAGGCACCTTCGGGAGCGAACTGAACGGAGCCGTTGCTTTCAAAAGCCTTCCAATTCGACGGAATGCTAACCTCCGCAAGGCCGCTGTATCTGCGGCTTGTTCTCGAGGGATATGGCACGCGACTCGAATACACGCCTCCGGCCGTCGGGTTTGCACCTGCGCCGCCCTGAGCTCCCTTTTCGATCTCAGCCATTGTCCTAGCGGGCGGTAGGGCACGGAGTCGTTCCTGTACGCGTCGAAATTCACGATCGTTCGATGGGCGCGGATTCACGTTCAACATCTCAGCCTCGCGCATTATCTTCTCGTACCGGTTTCCCGGATCGGGATGGCTTGAGAGCCATTCGGGCGCACCGCCTTTGCTCTGCGCCTGAATGGTTCGGAACATATTCGCAAGATCACGCGGATCGTAGCCCGCTTGGGCCATTATCTGTGCACCGAGCGTGTCCGCCTGCGTCTCGTATTCACGACTGTATTTCGTCATCCAAGCCGTCGCCCCAAGAGCGCCGAGTTGGGCACCGGCCTCGCCACCTAAGATCGCACCTCCAAGGATAAGGCCGATCACGCCGAGTTGATTGCCGATGCTGCCTTGCTTGGTCGCCTGTGCGGTTGCGTGGCGTAGCGCAACGTGCGAGATCTCATGCGCCATAACGCCCGCCATCTCACCTTCATTCTTTGCCGCCTCGATCATCCCGCGGTTTACGAACATCGGGCCGCCCGGCAGGGCGAATGCGTTAATATCGCTCGCGTTTACTATCTCAAATCGATAATCGAACGCCGGCTCGCGAAACTGCTGCGGGATCGCCGCGACAAGCCTTTCGCCAACCTGCGAAACATATCTGGTAGCTTCGCGGTCATTCAAGATCGGAAACTGCTGCTCGATCTTACGCGCGTTGTCATCGCCGAGCTTTACATCGTCCGAGACCTTGTATTTATTCTTCGGCCGCTCGATCCGCGTTTGTGCAAATGCCGTAAACGGCGCCGCGGCGATCGCAAAGATAGCCAAATACGCTGCTAAATGTTTTTTTATCGTTCGTTGCATAAATTCTTCTTGTCGAGATGTCAATGTCCGCGTTTTTGCGATGAGCCAAACACATTTCGGGTTGACCCAAAATTCTTTTGCCGGTTTCGTTGGTTCGCCCTTATTGTGTTACAAAGATGTTACGCGAATCTTACGATAACCCTTTCTTGGTCGGGAAGAGAAGTATAATCTTACCAGAAATCGCAGGAAGACTTCTGTATTGCGGAGCGCATATGGAAGCCCAAATGCACTGAAAATATGACCGTGCATCCGACAGCCTCAGCCGAGATCGACGCTATTCGTGACCGCGTACTCCTGCTCGGCGGTAAGACAGAAGAAGCTGTAAGTCGTGCTATCCGTTCACTTACAAGTCGAGATAGCGAGCTTGCGCTACGTGTCTGCGAGGCGGATAGGCTCATCGATCAGATGGAACTCGAGATCGATCAACTGAGCGTCGAGATCCTGGCAAAACAAAAATTAGCGCCGCACGACCTTCGCATGGTCGTGTCTGTTTCCAAGATCACGCCGATTCTCGAACGTATAGCCGATCATGCGACCAGCATCGCCGAAGCCGCGATCGCCCTCAATAACGAACCGGAGATAGATAACTATTTCGACTTCTCGCAGATGGCTGAGATCGCATCCGGAATGCTTCGTGAGGCGCTCGATGCTTTCACATCTGAGAATGCGGATGAATCTCGACGCATCATCGCACGCGATGCCGAACTCGACACGCGATACGCACGTGTCTTTGATCACCTTCTCGCCCGAATGGTCGAAAAGCCGGCAGCATCGGGCGGTGCTGCAAGATTGCTCTTTGTGGCAAAACATCTTGAACGCATCGGCGATTATGTGAAGGACATTTGTGAACTCAACGTATATCTGACCGAAGCGGTATTTATAAAACATAGTCCGCGGTGACCTATGAAGCCGGCAAAGCAGTTCGGCATTTTTTTGGGGATCGTTCGTATTTTTTTAATTGGAGATATCAAGAATGGGCTTTAGTTTATTGCCGAAGGAAGATCAGTATTTTGCATTGTTTTCGCGGATGAGCGGAAAGCTGCAGGAGGCGGCCGGAGCATTGGAGGAGATGCTTGCAGGGCCGGATACACAATTCGATTCTTTTGCGAAGAGGATCAAGAGCATTGAACACGAATGCGACGAGCTGACGCACACGGTAACGACGCGGCTGAACAGCTCCTTTATCACCCCGTTCGATCGCGAGGATATATATACACTTTGCGTGGCTCTCGACGACGTTTGCGACTATATTGATGGCTCAGCAAGAGCGGTGGTAATGTACGACATTCACGAGATCCATGAGAACGCCAATAAGCTTGCGAGCGTTATCAGAAGACAGAGCAATGAAGTAAAAGCTGCCGTTGACCTGCTGGAAAAAGGTAAAGGACTTGGCCCGCATTTGCTTGAGATCCAGCGTCTCGAGAACGAAGCGGACGATGTCTATTTCGGCGCAATGGCCGACCTTTTCAAGAACTCGACGAACCCTGTGAACATCGTCAAGTGGAAGGAATTCTACGAAATGCTCGAGGCCGCAACCGATAAATGCGAATATGTCGGCAACATTATTGAGAGCATCGTCCTAAAGCACAATTAAAAGATAAAAGATCATGGACGGAAACTCTGCAGCACTCGGCCTTGTCGTGATCATTATCATCGTGGCGTTGGCGTTCGATTATGTCAACGGATTCCACGATGCAGCGAATTCCATTGCGACCGTCGTAGCGACCCGCGTCCTATCGCCCGGTGTCGCAGTGGCATGGGCGGCTTTTTTCAACTTCATCGCATTCCTTGTTTTCGGCACCGCGGTCGCAAAGACCATCGGTGGAGATATGGTCAACATAGCGATCATTCCTCCTGATGATCGGTTATATGTCCTTCTTGCCGCAGTGATCGGGGCCACGGCCTGGAATCTGCTGACCTGGTGGCTTGGCCTTCCTACATCGAGTTCACACGCTCTCGTAGGCGCTTACGCAGGATCGGCGATCGCCTCATATTTTTGGCACTTCGGCTTCAAGGATCCGAGCGCCGTTCTCGTGGCGGCCGGGTGGATAAAGACGATAAGTTTTATCATTCTTTCACCGCTGATCGGACTCGCCCTCGGCTTCACCTTGATGGTGATCGTGTATTGGATATTTCATCGTGTTGCGGTCCATCGTGTAGACAAGGTGTTTCGCATCGGCCAACTCTTCTCGGCAGCCGCATTTAGCCTTGGCCACGGAGGAAACGACGCACAGAAAACGATGGGCGTCATCACCATAGCTCTGGTCGCGGGCGGATTCCTCTCAATGACGGCGGATGGAAAACTGCCTGACGTACCGCTATGGGTGGTTCTCGCGGCACACACCGCCATCGGGCTTGGAACGCTTTCGGGCGGATGGCGGATCGTCAAAACGATGGGAACAAAGATCGTCAAGCTTCAGCCGGTCGGCGGGTTCTGTGCAGAGGCGGCGGGTGCTGCGACCCTCTTTTTCGCTACCCATACAGGTATCCCGGTCTCAACCACGCACACGATCACAGGAGCGATCGTCGGCGTTGGATCCGCAAAAAGGCTTTCGGCCGTAAAATGGGGCGTTGCTGGCCGCATTGTCTGGGCCTGGGTTCTGACGATCCCTGCCGCCGGGGCGATCGCAACGGCCTCTTATGGTTTGCTGCTGCTGATCGAGAAAATGTTGGGCGTCATTTAGAAAGTTCGGAGTCCTCGGGCGTCGCTCTCGTCGGCTCCGAACCTTGCTTCCACTCGTCGAAAGTGTAATGATTTTTCTTTGGTCGGCTGTCTTTTTTTGCACCCGATCTAAAGGAGAGTTTTGCAATGCCGGCCGTTCTCGAAGAAGTCATCCCACTCGATAATTACCTTGCAATGCCGGAGACGGAGCTATCCGAACGCATTGAGGCCGCACGCAGGGAGCTAGGCCCTCGGGTCGTCATCCTCGGCCATCATTACCAGCGTGACGATGTCGTCTCGCACGCTGACCTCACGGGCGATTCTTACCAGCTTTCCGTAATGGCCTCAAAGGCCGAGGCCGAATTCATCGTCTTTTGCGGAGTTCATTTTATGGCGGAATCCGCCGATATCCTCGGGCGTGAGACACAGCGCGTGATCCTGCCGGACATGGGCGCAGGCTGTTCGATGGCGGACATGGCGTCGATCGATCAAGTCGAGGACGCGTGGGAGCAGCTCGAAGAGATCGGCGTGCTCGAACAAAAGGTCGCACCGATCACCTATATGAATTCGAGTGCGGCCATCAAGGCATTCTGCGGCCGCCACGAAGGCGTCGTCTGCACGTCGTCGAACGCGATACCGCTTTTTGATATCTATCTGAAGAATTTTGACAAGATGTTCTTTTTCCCCGACCAGCATCTAGGCCGAAACACAGGTGCAAAGTTCGGCATTCCGATGGAGAAGATCGTCCTCTGGGACCCGCACAAGGAGCTCGGTGGCAATACCGAGGAAGAACTTCTCGACGCAAAACTCATCGTTTGGCGCGGACACTGTTCGGTTCACGGCCGTTTCAAGGATTGGCAGGTCGATAAGATCCGAGAAGAGCATCCGGGAATGAAGATCCTCGTCCATCCCGAATGCCCGCGTGAGGTCGTCGCAAAGAGCGATCTCGACGGTTCGACGAGCTTTATTATAAAGACGGTCGAAGAATCGCCGGCCGGTTCTGCCTGGGCGATCGGCACCGAAGTGAACCTCGTCAACCGCCTCGAAAAGCGATTTCCCGATAAGCATATTCGTCTTCTCGCACCGGATCTCTGTATGTGTGCGACGATGTTCCGCATCGCGCCGCAAAACCTCGCATGGGCTCTAGAGAATCTAGCCGCAGGTAATGTCGTTAACGAGATCGTAGTCGAACCCGAGACAAAACAATGGGCGAATGTCGCTCTTCGGCGAATGATCGATCTCACAGAGAAAAAGAACTAGGCTCGCGTCAGCAACACGATGAAGATCGCCACCTGGAATGTAAATTCGATCAACGTCCGTATGCCGCAGCTTCTCGAATGGCTTGAGAGGGCAAAGCCGGATGTTGTCTGCCTGCAGGAAACAAAGTCGGTCGATGCCAACTTTCCGGAGTTCGAGCTAAAAGCGGCGGGCTACGATGCGGCTTTCATAGGAGAGAAATCGTATAACGGCGTTGCGATCCTTTCTCGTCTCCCGATCGACAATGTTCAGCTGAACTTTCCGGACGACGGTGCTGAGGCTCCAAAGCGTCTGATCGCAGCGACCATCGGCGGCATCCGCATCGTCAACACATACATACCGAACGGCACAGAGATCGGCTCGGACAAGTTCGCTTTCAAGCTCGATTGGCTCGTGCGTCTTCGCCGGTACTTTGACGCGACCTGCTCGCCCGATGATGATGTTCTGCTCTGTGGCGATTTCAACGTCGCTCCGGAACCTATCGACGTCTGGAATCCCGCCGCTTGGGAAGGCAAACTTCATTTCTCAAAACCCGAACGCGCCGCAATCACCTTTGTAAAACAATGGGGCTTTTCCGACCTTTTTCGCGAACTGAACGGCGATGTCCGAGAATACTCCTGGTGGGATTATCGCGCCGGAGCCTTTCAGCACAACCACGGCCTGCGGATCGATCATATTTGGACCTCGCGAAAACTCACCGCCCGCGGCACTTCCTGCGTCATCGACCGCTCGACGCGCAAGCTCGAAAAACCCAGCGACCACGCTCCGGTCATTGCGGAATTCAACGCTTGAATTGTCCCAATAACTGCAGTATGCTTCCATTATGGATGCAGATCGCATTCTTTTTGTAAAATGGCGACCCTAACGATCAAAAACCTACCGGATGAGGTCTACGCAACATTGAGCGAAACGGCAAAACGCAATCGGCGGAGCATCAATGGCGAGGCGATCTTTCGTCTTGAACGCTCGCTCGACCTGCCCGTGCGAGAATCGAAAGAAGAAATGCTCGCGAATATTCGCAAGGATCGCAATAAGCTCGCTAAAATGGGCGTCCGTCTGACCGAAAAACTGCTCACCGAAGGTAAGCGCCACCGCAATTGATCGTCGTTGATACGAACATAATCGCCTATTTGCTGATCGTCGGCGACGATACGCCGTTCGCTGAACGCGTCTTTGTCTTCGATCCGGAATGGGCGGCGCCGCTTCTTTGGCGATCGGAAATGCGAAATGTGCTTTCGCTCTATTTGCGCCGTTCTGAAATGACGACGGCCGATGCGAAACGCGTGATGCAGCGTGCGGAACTGCTCGTCGCCGAGAACGAGTATTCGGTCGATTCCGGCCGTATTCTGGAGCTAGCCAACGCCTCAGGCTGCACGGCGTACGACTGTGAATTCATCGCTCTCGCAGAACGCCTCGGCGTGCCACTCGTAACGTCAGACAAGAAACTGCTCGCCTCTTTTCCCGAGATCGCCATACCGATATCGGCCTTCTCATGAATAGCTTGTGAAGATCGCGACTTGGAACATCAACGGCATTAACTCGCGGCTTGAGCACGTCGTCAAGTGGTCGCTTGCCGTCCGTCCGGATATTCTTTGTCTGCAGGAAACAAAATGCGTTGACGCGAAATTCCCTGTGTCCAAACTTCAGGCCGCCGGTTACGAATACATCGAATTTTACGGCGAGAAGTCTTACAACGGCGTCGCGATCCTCTCGAAGATTCCGCTTACCGACATCCGCAAAGGCTTTCCGAAGGACAAGGCCGACGCTCCGACACGTCTGATCGAGGCGCGTGCGAACGGCGTTGCGATCGTCTGCTCATACTTCCCGCATGGGACGAAGATCGGAAGCGACAAGTTCCGATTCAAGCTCGATTGGGTCGCGCACCTCCGCAAATATTTCGACGAGCTGCACGAACGGCAAGACCTCGTTCTCCTCTGCGGAGATACGAACATCACGCCGCACGAAATGGATCTCTGGAACGTCCGTTATTGGGCGACGCGCATGCACTTTACCCGCGAGGAACGCGACGTCTTTCTCGACCTGAAACGCTGGGGCTTCGTCGATGTCTTTCGTCAGGTCAACGATCAACCCGGCGAATATACCTGGTGGGATACGTTCCGCGAATCTTCTTTCCCGAAGAATCGCGGCCTTCGCCTAGATCACATCTGGGCTTCGGAGCCGCTAGCCGAATTGTGCACCGATTGCTGGATCGACCGCGAACCTCGCGGTTGGGAACATCCCTCCGACCACGCTCCCGTCATCGCAGAATTTATGATCTGACCTGAAATTGGACATTTCCGCTCGTGCGCCCGTAGAATATAGGTTTGACGGCGGTATTATGGATGTACGAAAGGCATTGTTGATCTTCTTGGGCACAGTCTGCGTTGGGCTTGGTGTGCTTGGAATGTTCCTGCCGCTGATGCCGACGACGGTCTTCCTGCTGCTTGCAGCCTACTGCTATTCGAAAAGCTCCGAGCGGTTCCACACATGGCTTCTGAATAACCGCTGGCTCGGCAAATACATCACGACGTACAAATCAGGCCTCGGCATCACGGCTCGCCAGAAATGTACGACGCTCTTGACGCTATGGGCGTCGATCAGCGTCAGCATCTGGTTCGTCGGCGGAAGATTTTGGGTGACGCTCATTTTACTCGCTGTTGCCATCGGCGTGACGATCCACATCCTTTGGCTCAAGACCTACCGTGCCGAGACCGCGGCCGAACCGCTCGTTGTCCAAGCAGAAGAAGCTTGAACGCTGTCAGTTCTTTTTCCTTAACTCGAATATTCGCTTAAGCAGTTGCGGCGCAAGCGTAGCTGTCTTTAGGATCGACCCGCTTGCAAATTTTGTGGCAAAACCGCGGAATGTCTTGACGGCGTTGGCCGAATACGGCATCCACCACGCATCAGGCAATATCGGCAGGAGATTCTCGTGAATGTGCTGCGGTTGGACGAGTTCCATTAAGCCTTCAGCGCCGTGCGTTCGTCCTCGGCCCGAATTCTTGAAGCCGCCCCACGGAGTCTGCCCGATGCCGTGTGTATAGAGTACCTCGTTGATCGTTACCGTTCCTGCCTCGATCCTTTCGGCGACACGCCTCGCCTTTCGTCGATCGCCGCTCCAGACGCTCGCCGTCAGCCCGAACTCGCTGTCATTCGCAAGCTCGGTTGCCTCAGCCTCGGTCTCGAATGTTGCGATCGGCAGCGTCGGGCCGAACGTCTCTTCGCTCATCCCGAGCATCTCGTTCGTCGCTCCGGTGATGACCGTCGGTTCGTAGAAGAGCGTTTCGTCTTTGCGTCGGCCGCCCGTCTCGATCTTCGCTCCCGCACGCCGAAAATCTTCCACGTGGTCTTCGACGATCTTTATTTGGCGTTCGGACGACATCGCACCGACCGAAACTTCCTCATCCACGCCGACGCCTTGCCTTAGCGTCATCGTTTCATCGACGATCAGTTTTGTTAGCTTCTCTGCCGCCGCAGCCTCCACATACAAGCGTTCGACCGACGAGCAAGATTGTCCCGCGTTGCAGAAAGCACCCCACACGGCGGCCTTTGCCGCCAGAGGAAGATCCGCGTCAGCAAAGACGACCATCGGGTCTTTGCCGCCGAGTTCCAGCACGACGGATGTCAGATTCTTTGCCGCGGCCGCTGCGATCTTTCTTCCGGTGGCGACCGAACCGGTGAACATTATCTTGTCCGGTGCGGCCTCAACGAGTGCGGCACCTGTCTCGCCGCCGCCGGTCACGGCCTGAACCGTATCCTTCGGAAAGCCCGCCTTCTCAAAGATCTCGACGATCTTCAGCCCGATAAAAGGCGTCAGTTCCGAGGGTTTTATGACGACTGTATTTCCCGCCATCAATGCCATCACGGCCTCGCCGAGCGGGATCGAGAAAGGATAGTTCCACGCAGGGATGATCCCGACAACGCCGAGCGGATGATAGACGACCTTCGACGAGCGGCCAAGCAGCGCGTAAAGCCCGATGCTGATCTTCCGCGGAGCAAGAAGCTTTTCGGCATTGCGGGCAAAATGCTGCATAAGGTCGAGCACCGGTGCGATCTCCATCGACAGAGCTTCGGCGACCGGCTTGCCCGATTCGCGCGAGATGAGGTTCGCGACCGACTCCATTTCAGCAAGGAGGACTTCTCTTGCGGCCATTACGAGGCGTTTCCGCTCGGCAAACGATGTTGTTTTCCAAACCGCAAATGCCGTACGCCCGCGTTCCACCGTCGCCGCCACATCCGCCGGACCCGTTACTTCTAACGTCCCGATCTCTTCGCCCGTTGCCGGGTCGAACGATGTCAATTTATCCGTCATTGACCGTATTGTTTCACACTTTCCGCTGATAGTGAAAGATTCTTGTTGACAGCGTCGTTGCCATTGATTATTCTGTATTTCGAGGCAATGACCGAATGATTGACGTAATTGACAGGCAGATCGTGAGTATTATTCAGGAAGATGCCCGCATTTCAAATGCAGATATCGCGCGGAAGGTCGGCCTCGCTCCGTCCGCCGTTCTTGAACGCGTACGAAAGCTTGAAGAACGCGGCATCATCCAGGGCTTTGAGACCCGTATTGACCACCGTCAGTTCGGCCTCGGGATGCTCGCTTTTGTTTTTGTGAAGAGCCGCGAATGCGGCGACGGAACCGACATCGAGCTTGCGAAGATCCCGGAGGTCCTCGAGATACACGATGTAGCTGGTGAGGATTCGTTTCTCCTGAAGGTACGTGCCGACAGTCCCGAGGGCCTCGCGAAGCTTCTTCGCGAAAAGATCAAGGCCGTTCAGACGGTTCTCTCGACACGGACTACGGTCGTGCTCGAAACGATAAAGGAAACTTCATCCGTGCGCATCTCATCCGACGCGCCGGCGAAAGGCAAGAGCGCAAAGGCGGCAAAGAAAGGGAAATGACCGAGAAGATCAAAAAAATATTCAGCACGCGGCAGATGGTGTATCTCGTTGCGGCCTTTGCTGCCGTTTATATCCTCTGGGGTTCGACCTATCTCGCAATTCGTTATGCGATCGAGACGCTGCCGCCGCTACTCATGGCGAGCGCGCGATTCCTTGTTTCCGGCGCGATCCTCTTTGCCATCGCACGCTTTAGCCGCGATTACGAACGCCCGACCGCAAAACATTGGCGCACGAGCCTGATCGTCGGCACACTTCTTCTATTGGGCGGCAACGGCGGCGTTGTGCTTGCCGAAAAATATGTTTCGTCGAGCGTGGCTGCGCTGCTCGTGGCGTCCGAACCTTTCTGGGTCGTGCTCCTCAGTTGGCTCTGGCTAAAGAATGCGCGTCCGACGTTGCGTATGACGCTTGGCCTGATCGTCGGATTTTTCGGCGTCGCTCTTCTCATCGGCGGAAATCTTCATTCGCTCTCGGGTGACGGCTCTTCGACAGGCATACTTGCGATGGTGCTTCTCCTGATCGCGACGCTCTCATGGGCGGTCGGTTCGCTTTATGGATTGAAAGCGCCGGTTCCGAAGTCTGCGATCCTGACGGCAGGAATGCAAATGCTTGCCGGCGGAACGGTCCTCGGCGTGGTCGGAACACTTCGCGGCGAGGCGACGACGTTCGATCCTTCGCAGGTCTCGTCGGCATCGCTCTGGGGCCTTGCATATCTGATCGTATTCGGTGCGATCATCGGCTACACGGCGTACAGCTGGCTATTGAAGAACACGAAACCCGAAATGGTCGCAACCTACGCCTATGTGAACCCGATGATCGCAGTCCTTCTCGGCTGGTTCATCGCGGGCGAAAGCCTTACGCCGACGATGCTTGTCGGTGCCGCGATCGTCGTGGGCTCTGTGGCATTGATAACGTCAAAGGAGAAATCGGACGATCCAAATATCGAGGAACCTGTTACAGAAACTCCGCCGATGGTGTTCGCCCCGCAGCACGAATGTGCTCAAGCCGCATCCGCGTAAAGAAACTAGCTGACAGCTATCGCCTTAACTTCTACTTTCCAACGGAGCGTTCGATGACTGCATAAGCGGCATCGAGCGCTTCTTGCAGTTTGGCGACTTCGGGGCCGCCGCCTTCTGCCATATCGGGTTTGCCGCCGCCTTTGCCGCCAAGGATCGGAGCGATCTCGCGAATGATATCGCCTGCCTTCACTTTGTTCGTCAGATCGCTCGAAACGCGAACAATCAAGCCGGCCTTTGATTCATCGCGTCGGCCGATGATGACCACACCGCTCTTCAACCGGGCAAGCAGCGTGTCAGAAAGCTGACGCGTGCCGTTCGCGTCGATGTCCTCGACAATCTTTGCAAGTACCTTGATGCCGGCGACATCGCGGGCCTCGTCGTTTCCCTCGCCTGCCGAGCCTGCTCCGGTCGCGATCTTCAGACGAAGGTCGTCGATCTCCTTGCGCGATTTCTTGAGGTCATCCTGCAGACGTTCGATCGCATGCGCGAGGTTATCACGCTGCGTCTTCAGCACGCCGAGCGATGCATCGATGAGGCGCTCGTCCTCGCGGAAACGGTTGAAGGCGTCAAAGCCCGTGATCGCCCTGATACGTCGCACGCCGGACGCGATTGCTTCGTCCGAAATGATCTTGAATGAGCCGATATCGCCCGTCGCCCGTACGTGTGTTCCGCCGCAAAGCTCCCGCGAGAACTCGCCGTTGCCGACGCTCAGGACGCGCACCTCAGCGCCGTATTTCTCGCCGAACATCGCGACCGCACCGGAACGCATCGCGTCCTCGATCTTCATTAGGTCCGTCGTAACCGGTTCATTCTGAAGGATATAGCGGTTCACGAGATCTTCCGTCTCGGCGATCTCGTCCGCGGTCATCGGCTGATAATGTGCAAAATCGAACCGCAGATAATTCGGCGCAACGACCGAGCCGGCCTGCTTCACATGCGAACCCAAAACCTCTTTCAAGGCCGCGTGCAGGAGGTGCGTTGCCGTGTGATTTCGCCTCGCGGCATCGCGTTTTGCGACATCGACAAATGCGGACACGCGGTCGCCGATCTTGATCGAACCCTTTTCGACCTTCACCTTGTGAACGATCAGCCCAGCGACCGGCGAATAGGTATCTGAGACGCTCGCTTTCAAGCTCCCCTCCTTACGAAGGAGGGGTGCGGCTTCAGCCGCGGGGTGGTTCTCTCGCGGCATCTCACTCCCGCCAACGATTACACCGACATCTCCCACCTGTCCGCCCGATTCGGCATAGAACGGCGTGCTGTCGAGAATGACGCTGCCTTGTTCGCCAGCCGTCAATCCATCGAGCCGCTTGTCGCCGTCAAGTATCGCAACGACCTTTGCATCCGCGAACTCGGTCGTCTCGTAGCCGTGAAAGACGTTCTTGCCCGTCTTTTCGAGAACCTCCGCATAAACCGGTGAGACCTCGCTCTTTCGCTCGGTCTTCCCGATGCCCGACTGCTTTTGCAATTCTTGAAGTGCCTGGTCAAAACGCTCGTTAAAAGTTTCTTCTTCGAACTCGATGCCTTTTTCTTCTAGAAAAACTCGGATCAGATCACGCGGAGTACCGAACGTATCGTAAAGCTTTGCGATCGAAGCAAACAGTTCGTCGTTCTTTGCCGTCGCCACCGTCACACCGAGTTCGTTCAGTTTCGCAAGGCCAACGACCATCGTCGTCCCAAAACGCTGCTCTTCGAGCTTGACCATCTTAGCGATGAAATCCCTTTGGGTTTCGAGCTCGGGGAATGCGCCGTGCATCTTATCGACGACGGCATCGCAAACTTTGTAGAAAAATGCGTCGGTCTGCCCAAGATGCTCGCGGCCGTGGTAGATCGCACGCCGCATTATCTTGCGAAGCACGTAATTTCGGCCTTCGTTGCCGGGAAGTATGCCGTCGGCGATCGCAAAAGCCGTCGCCCTCGCGTGGTCGGCGATCACGCGGCAGGCAAATTGCTGAGTTTCTGAAAGGTCTTCGTAAGCGGCCATAAAATTTCTATTGTATTACAGCCGCAAACGTGAGTGTTAGCGTGAGGCTTTCCACTTTTTTAAACTGTCGAGACTGTGCTAGATTCGGCGTTATAATGATACTCAAAGCTGCCATCGCCGTGTTGTTGATCGTTCTGTCTGTCGATGTTTTCGCGCAAGACCCAAGGTCCACCGCCGAACTCGCATCGTTCGGTGATCTTTTTCAAAAGGAATGCCGAGATTCGGGCGTCGTTGGGGCTAGTTTCCTCTTGATAGATAGGGGCCGCATCGCCGCAGAGAGGCATTTCGGCACGATGGAGAAAGGCAAAACTGAACCTGTCTCTGACGATACGATCTATCATTGGGCGTCAAACACAAAGCCCTTTACGGGCATCGCGATAATGCAGCTTCGCGACCGCGGCCTTCTGAAACTCGACGACCCCGTAACGAAATATCTGCCCGAGCTGCGTGCTGTGCATAACCGCTTCGGTTCGATGGACGCCATAACGATCCGCATGCTGATGACGCATTCGGCAGGATTTCGGAATCCGACGTGGCCGTGGGATAAGGGTGAGACATGGGAGCCGTTCGAACCTACCGAATATTCACAGCTAGTGGCGATGTTCCCATATACCGAAATACTGTTCAAACCCGGATCGAAATTCAGCTATTCGAACCTCGGTATCATATTTCTCGGCCGTATCATTGAGAATCTCTCGGGCGAAGACTACGAAGTCTATATTGACAAGAACATCCTAAGGCCGCTCGAGATGTATCACACATATTTTGATGCGACGCCGCCGTACTTGCTCAAGCACCGGCCGCACAGCTATTACATCGAGAACGGAAAACTCACGCAGGCTCGCTTCGATGCGAACACCGGCATCACCGTCTCAAACGGCGGACTTAACGCACCGCTAGCGGACATGGTCAAGTATTTGAAATTTCTCCTTGGAGATCCGGCCCAGCGTGATGCCTACAACGGAGTTTTAGCGCGCACGTCGCTTGAAGAGATGTGGCGGCCCGAACTTCCGACGACCGTGGATGCGAACGGCAATACCGGGTTTACGACGGATATTGGATTGATCTTTTTCGTTGATAAAACACTCGGGCGGCGTCACCTCGGCCACGGCGGTGATCAAAACGGCTTTATCAGCTACATCGACTTCGACCCCGACCAGCGCAAGGCCGCGGTAATCGTCTTCAACACCAACATCATCTATCCTGAAGGCACTCCGCCCGAAAATGACGTCGTCTCAAGGCTTAGGAAAGGCGTGCGAAAACTCTTTGCCAATTGATCGTTCTACCCGGGGGCCGCTAGGACTCGCCGGCCAAAATGATACCTGAACTTCCGATGACCGCGGAAAAAATGAGCCTAACCATCTGGACGATCGGCCACTCGACGCGTTCCATCGAGGAATTCGTCGCGCTTCTAAAGGCGAACGGTATAGAACTGCTCGCAGATATTCGCCGCCATTCCGGTTCGAGAAAATTTCCTCAGTTCAACCCCGAGCCGCTCGGAGCATCGCTCACCGCGGCCGGCATCGAATATCGGCAGATCGAGAAACTCGGCGGCCGCCGCAAGGTCCGTCCCGATTCGCATAACACCGTCTGGCGAAATCTCTCGTTTCGCGGTTACGCCGACTATATGGAGACAGTGGATTTTGCTGAAGGGATCGACACGCTTCTTGCTCTCGCCGCAAAACAACGCACCGCGATCATGTGTGCTGAGGCCGTGTGGTGGCGCTGTCATCGCGCACTCGTATCAGATCTTCTAAAGGCGAAAGGCATTCGCGTCCTGCACATCCTCAGTGAAACGAGCGTAAAAGAACATCCGTTCACATCCGCTGCGAAAGTTGTCGGCGATACCGTGCGTTACAGCGAGCTGTGTGAGAATAGAGCTATGTCGGAAGAGAGATTCAAGATCGGCGACCACGTACGTTGGAATTCAGAGGCGGGCTATGTGACAGGCCGCATCATCAAAGTGCACACCGCCGATTTCGACTACAAAGGCCACACTCACCGCGCCGACCCCGACCACCCGCAATACGAGATCAAAAGCGACAAAACTGACCACATCGCTGCCCACAAGGGCTCCGCCCTAACCAAGCTCGAGGATTAAGGACTTTGTTGAGATGATGCATTTAATGTACAGCAATCAGCTATCAGCAGATAGCTGTCAGCTCCGTTTTGCCCGACTGACAGCTGAATGCTGATAGCTAAGAGCTGTAACTAAATCCACCGTTTACAGCAGGCCTTTCGCAAGCTTGACCGCATTATCGACCGTGAAGCCGTAGTCGCGGAAGACATCTTCTGCAGGGGCGGATTCGCCGAAGCGATCCACGGCGAGGTTCGCGCCTTTGTCGCCCGTGTATTTTGCCCAGCCGAGCGAAACGCCGGCCTCGATCGACAAGCGCGCCGTCACCTTTGCGGGGAAAACGCTCTCTTTGTACTTAGCCGATTGCGTTTCAAAGAACTCCCAGCAAGGCATCGACACGACGCGAGTTGCGATGCCGTCCGCCTGGAGCTTTTCGCGGGCTTCCAAAGCGAGGCCGACCTCGCTGCCGGTCGCGATCAGGATGAGTTTCGGTGTCGTGTCCTTTCCGGCTTTGGTCGCGGCTTCTGCAAGAACGTATGCGCCCTTATGCAGCCCGCGCGCATCCGCAAATTTCTTGCGGTCGATGACGGCGACCTTCTGCCGTGAAAGTGCAAAAGCGGTCGGACCCGTCGAGTGCTTGATCGCGGCGCGCCACGCTTCGCGGACCTCATGAGCGTCCGCCGGGCGGATCAAATTAAGATTCGGTATCGCACGTAATGCGGCGAGATGCTCGACAGATTGATGCGTCGGGCCGTCCTCGCCAAGGCCGATCGAATCGTGCGTATAGACAAAGATCGTGTGTATATCCGAAAGGGCCGCGAGCCGCACGGCCGGCCGCATATAATCCGAGAACGTCTGAAATGTGCCCCCGAACGGGATCGTACTGCCGAAAAGAGCCATTCCGTTCATCACGGCCGCCATTCCGTGTTCGCGTATGCCGTAATGAATGTTGCGGTTCGTAAAGCTTCCGGGCTCAAAATTCTTCGACGACTTGATGTATGTGTTGTTCGACGGCGTCAGATCGCCCGAACCGCCGAGCATCGCCGGAACCGCGCCGGCGATCGCGTTGATGACCTCGCCGGAATAGGCGCGCGTCGCTTTTGATTCAACGTCGGCGAACGACGGCAGCGAACTTTCCCAACCGTCTGGAAGCGTGCTCGCGCGAATATCGCGAAAGTCCCCGCCGAGGCCCGGATGAGCTTTTTCGTAACGTTTGACGAGCGCATTCCAATCCTTCTCGTGCTTGGCGCCGGCTTTTACGGCCTTTCGGAAATGAGCGAGAGCCTCTTTCGGGATGAAGAAATTCTTCTTCTCCGGCCAGCCGAGATTTCGCTTCGTCTCGCGAACGGCAGCATCGCCCGGCGCGTCCGAGTGAGCCTTGTTCGTGCCTTCGGCCGGCATCCCGAACCCGATGATCGTGTGTACACGTATGAGTTTCGGCTTGTCCTTTACTTTTTGTGCCCGGCGGATCGCCTGCTCGATCGCCTTTATGTCGTTGCCGTCTTGAACCTCATCGACATACCAGCCCAACGCCTCGAAACGCTTCGTTCGATCCTCGGTGAACGCGAGGTCGGTCGAACCGTCGATCGTTATCTGGTTATCGTCGTAGAGATAGATCAGGTTCGAGAGCTGCAGATGTCCCGCGAGCGAGGCTGCCTCATAAGAAACGCCCTCCATCAGATCGCCGTCCGAGCAGATGCAGTAGATCCAATTATCGACCACCGGAAAGCCGCGTTTGTTGTACGTTGCTGCCAAATGTCGTTCAGCGATTCCCATTCCGACGCCGTTCGCAAAACCCTGTCCGAGCGGTCCGGTCGTGATCTCGACGCCAGGGGTCCGCGTGTTCTCAGGGTGTCCCGGCGTCTTTGAATGAAGCTGGCGAAATTGCTTGATGTCATCGAGCGAGAGGTCGTAACCCGTCAGATGAAGCAGGCTGTAAAGCAGCATCGACCCGTGCCCGGCCGAGAGCAGAAACCGGTCACGGCCGAACCACTTCGGGTTCTTCGGGTTATGCCGCAGGAATTTTGTCCAGATCACATATGCCGAAGGAGCCATTCCGAGCGGAAGGCCGGGATGTCCGGAATTCGCCTTCTGAATCGCATCAAGCGACAGCATTCTAATAGTGTTTATGCAAAGTTCGTCGAGATTTTTTGGGTTCTTGTTAGCCATTTCTCAATAAAAGTTTTCAGTGAAAAGATCGAATGTCCGGTTGTTTATAACTCCATTTTGCCAAGTCTTTCGAGCGCAAGCAAAACCGTGCCTCTGAGAGACGACTCGCGTGTGTTCGAAGGCGTGATCGTCTTTCTGAGTTTTGCCTCGATGATCTCACGCCAAACGGGATACTCACGCAGCGTCCCGCCGGAAGCCTTTATGGACTCTACGGGTGCGAAACGCTCAAGCCTTTCGGCGATATCTGCAAGCCTGTCCGCGATCGCGTGCATCGCAACTAGAATAACGTCGATCCCGTCATGCCGATCGTCAAAACCAAGGATCTCGCCCTTTGCATCTTCGCGATAGCCTGTGCACCTTTCGCCAAAAAAGAACGGCTCGACACGAAGGCTCTCATCACGCTTTCTGTGAGCGAGTTCCCGATTGATATCGCCATTGATTCCATACTTGCGTCGAAGCAGCGTGATCAGGTTTCCGCCGTCCGATAGCGCTCCGCCTATAACGATGCGTCGCTCATCGAGGCGATAGGACCAGAGGCCATCGGGGAGATGTTGCGGCGGCTCGCCCTCGTACATCATCCGCATGCTCGCCGAGGTCCCGATCATCAAGACTGCCTCGCCTAGTTTCGTGCAGCCAGCACCGAGCGTGTCGGCGGCACCGTCGCCGATCGCAGGAAGTATCCTGGCATTTGCGAGCTGCGGCCAACGCGCGATCGCTTCTCTCGAAGGGCGAATGACGCCCTCGCGCGTCACGATCTCCGGCATTAGGCTCTCGTCGATGCCGATGAACCTGAGCAACTCTTCGTCCCAGGTGCATCTCGCCTGATCGAATATTCCCGTCGCCGACGCCATCGAAACGCTCGTACGCGCGTCGCCGAAAAGCTTTAGCTGGCAACTGTCCGAGAACGACAGCCAACGCGCCGTCCGCTTCCAAATGTCTGGCCGCTCTTCGCGGATCCAAAGCATTTTCGCCGGCCAGAAACTTGAGTGAAAATGTGCTCCCGTACGCTCGTGGACCTGAATTTCGTCAAACTTCTGCTTCAACATCGTCGAATACTCGCGGGCTCTCGTGTCCGCCCATCCAAGTATCGGCGTTGTCGGTTCATTGTTCGAGTCCAAACCGCACAAACTGTGCCAAAACGCACAAAATGACACAAACCGCACAAAAATACCTGGGTGAGCGGAGAGCACGCGGTCGACCGCATTTCGCGTCTGAACTATTGCAGCTGTTGGGTTTAGCTCGGATTCGCCGTCCGCTCCCTTCTGAAAAGTACGTTTGAGCTTAACGACCTCGCCAACGGGCCGACCATCGCCGTCAAACAGCCCGGCGCGCACGCTCGATGAACCGTTGTCGATGGCCAAGATCAATGGATTCTCGTCGGTTTGCAAGGGAAAATTCTAGCCGAAGGTCTTTTTGAGCCACCAGCGAAGGCCGACTAAAAGAAAGCGATAGTCGCGCATGAACTCGGGCGGTTTGCCTTCGTAATAGTGTCCGACGAACTGAAGGATCCAGCCGAGGACAAAGAGTATGGCCGCAGCAAGCCAAACATGATTCACAAAGAAGCCGACGGGCAGCAGGATGATCGCGACTGCGATCATCGGAATGCCGAAAGTGTGGGTCAGACGGTTTACGGGATGCTCGTGCGCCTTCTGATATTCCTCGATCCAGTCGTCCCAGCTTCGGCCGCCCATCATAAGATCTTTGTCTCCTGATACTCTCGTTATACCACAGAACCGATACAGAGAACACCATCGTTCGTGAGCAAATTCAGACCGTCCTCTCCAGTACGCGGACCAGAACGTCGTCACCGAGTTCCAACTCATCGGTCGCTGCAAAGCCGTCAAAAAGTCCGTCGGGCAGAAATGTGTCGGCGTCGTCCACATTCTCTGGAATGTAGGTGACGATCCATTTCTCGATCACGTCTTTGAGGCTCGAAAAGACGCTCGCGCCGCCTATCACAAAAACATCCGCATCGAGCACTGCCGCAAGTTCCACCAGCTCATCCTTGCTGCGGATGAGTCTAACTTCCGGCGGCAGTTCGATATCGCCCGTCCGGCTCAGGACAATGTTCAGCCTGTCGGGCAGCGGCCGGCCGATGGACTCCCACGTTCGCGAACCCATCACGACGGCATTTCCCATCGTCGTCCGCTTAAAGAATTTTAGGTCGGAGCTGTAATGCCACGGCAGTTTGTTGTCCCTGCCGATCGCCCCGTTTCGCGCAACTGCCACGATGCCGATGATCATATCGAGATATTTTCCCCCTTAAAGACCGAGATCTCCGAGCCTTTCGCAAGCAGCACGGAATGCGGCGCTCTCTTATTCAGAATGGCGAACTCCTCGCCGTAGGTATATCCAAAATCGACATCTATCGCCTCGTTTCGGGTTGCAGACAGCTCCCACTTCGGGTGCTCGACCTTGTATTCGTCGGTTCGCCCGTCTCCGCGGCGAGTGTAGCCCCAATAATGTTCGATGATGAACTCGCCTTCGCTTCCGGCCGGAGGAACGCCGAGATTCTCACCGACCTCGACACGGACAGAATTCGTTCGATCATCTTTCGACCACGAGTAGCCAACTTCATGTCCGTTGCGGATATGGGCCATCTTCCAAGCTTCGTAAGGCTCGCCGTACAGCGTCCTCGCAACAAAGGCTATGGCCCAACGCGGCACGATCTCCTTCACAAAGACCACACCGCGGCGAACTTCACCTTGCGTTTCGTGCCGGACATAGAAACGCAGATTAACTTCCTCAAAATTAACGTAAAACGGTACAGGAATTCCAAGCACTCGCGTGTTCAGAAACATAAAACCGACAAGGCTCACAAAGCACTTCCCGTCATGAAGATCGAGTTCGCAGCCATCCGGAACGAGCGGTTCGAGCAACGTCGGCTCGACCTCATAATTCGCCATAATGAGGTCGCGCCACTCTGCTGTCAGGAATCTTTTCATAACGTGCTGCGCCGATCAGATCACGACGCGAGTGCCGTCCTTTTTGCGCGCCGTTACTTTCTCACGATCAAAATACTCAAGAAGCGGGATGGCATACTTCCTCGAAACACCCGCGATCTCTTTGAACTTTGAAACATCTATCTCACGTGTCTGCAAGGTTTGCAATCTCGCAGCGAGAGCGTCGATAACCTTCCGCGAAAAATAGAACTCGTTCGAAACCTTTGCGACTCGCGCGTCGGATATCAGAAGCCGCACAAGCTTTTCCGCCGTAATGGCTGAAACACCTTCTTTTGCGGTCAACTCGGACAAAAGATCAGCGTAACGGGGCACTTCGAGACCGGCTGCCTCAAGCCTGTGCAAAAACGCATCCTTAAATCGCTGTTCAGATGCGGAAAGCGAGACGCCCATTGAGGCAAGGCGAATGAGCTCGGCCTCGACAGCGATCTTTCCTCTTTCCTCGAGCCGCGAGATGGCTTCGTGCACGATCGAGGGTGCAGTGCGGTCGCCGAGTTTGCCCAGGTCTTCCTGCCGAAAGCCACTTGCAAGCGGTTCTGCGGCATGCCGCTCTGCCAGACGAGCCAGTATCTTCGATTCGATGCTCTCGACGACCGCTGTACTTGCAAACACCTCACCGCATCTAACGACCTCGCCCGACGTAAGCTTGTCCATTTCGGCCCGGATCTCGGAAAGAAGATCGCCCGAAAATGCCGCGAGTTCCCTAATCGCCGCACCGCGTGCGTCTGTCGAAGCGACGAGCGTCCGCATCCGACGCGGAGTATCAGAAAGAGCGTTCTCAATGGCCGTCAAGAACTCGATCGGCTCGTTCAAGCGTCGCCGCGAAGTTTGAGGGTCAAGCACCGTTCCGCCCGCGATCGTGCTAACCGGAGAATATGACCGCACGATAAATCGCTCGCCTGCAAGCAGCACTGTCTCGCCCTCAAGCCTGAATCTTGCAAAAGCTCGTCCGCCCGCCGGAATCTCCTTTTGCGATCCAAACAGCGAAACACGAGCCATCAATTCTTTCGTGCCGATATGAATGCGAACCCGTTGCCGCTCTTTCAATGGCCTTGCTCCACGACAAACTTCGACCGACGCAGCGAAGACGTTCGCCGTTTCAAAAGCAGCGACCGCACCAACGACCATACCGCGCGCAAGATCGCTCCGTTCAACACCAGCGAGATTAACGGCAAGACGCATCCCGGGCGACGCTTCTTCGATCTTTCGGTCGTGATTTTGAAGTCCGCGAACACGCGCCTTTTTATCGAGCGGATATAGCTCAACCTCGTCACCTTCGCGAATGCGGCCTGCGGCGACGGTGCCGGTAACGATCGTGCCGAAACCCTTTTGGCTAAAAACCCTGTCGATCGGAAGGCGAAAGGCTTTATGCAGAGCCGCCGTTCGGTCACACGAAAACTTGAGCAGATGCTTGCGAAGGTCGTCGATACCGCGCATCGTCTGCGCATCGGTCACAAAGACACTCGCATTTCCAAGGAACGATCCCGCAACGAGTTCTTTTACCTCGTCGCGAACAAGATCTATCATGGCGTTCTCAACGAGCGACGCCTTTGTGATAACGATCACGCCTGCCCGCGACCCCAAAAGACGGCATATCTCGAAATGCTCGCGTGTCTGCGGCATAACGCCGTCATCGGCCGCGACGATGAGCATAACGACATCGATGCCGGATGCGCCTGCGAGCATATTCCGCACGAAGCGCTCGTGGCCGGGAACATCGACGAACGATACACTTTCGTCTCCCGCACGCAACTTCGCGAACCCGATATCGATCGTGATGCCGCGGCGCTTTTCGTCCGGCAGACGGTCGGTGTCAACTCCCGTCAACGCTCTCACAAGTGTTGTTTTTCCGTGGTCGATATGACCTGCGGTTCCAATGACAACGCTCATTTAGGATGCAGCTTCTTGTTCGTATTCTTCGAGCCTGCGATAGAGTGTCTTTCGGCCGATATCGAGAAGGCGGGCCGCTGCGGACTTATCGCCGGCGGTCATCTCGAGCGTCGCCTCGATAAGTTCGCGTTCAACATCCGGCAGCGTCGCGGGAAGCACGAACGAGATACGAGAACCCTCGCTTGCCCTGTCCGACGCGGCCGCAGCCGCTGCACCTATCGACGGCGGAAGGTCTTCGACCTCGATCCGGCGGCCTGACGCGATGATCACAGCGCGCTCGATCGCGTTCTCAAGTTCGCGAATGTTGCCCGGCCATGTGTGTTCGGAGATCGCCGCGAGCGCCGCCCGCGAGATCCCGGAAATATATCTGCCGCTCTTTTTCTTGTATGTTTCGATGAAATGCGTCACGAGCAGCGGAATGTCTTCCCGGCGTTCGCGAAGCGTCGGGAGCTGGATCGGAAACACCGATAGGCGAAAGAAGAGGTCGCGTCGGAAAGCTCTGTCAGCAACCGCCTTTTCAAGATCGACGTTGGTTGCAGCAATGACTCGGACATCGGTCTTAACCGTTCGCCGCCCGCCGACTCTCGTAAACTCACCATCCTGCAAAACACGCAATAGACGCACTTGAGCCTGCGGCGACATTTCTCCGATCTCATCCAGGAAAAGCGTTCCGCCGTCAGCTTCTTCAAACCGGCCGATGCGCTGCGACCTTGCGTCCGTGAACGCACCTTTCTCGTGGCCGAACAATTCGCTTTCGAGCAGGGTTTCTGGGATCGCACCGCAATTGATCTTTACAAAGGACTTATCTTCGCGGCCCGAGCTGAAATGGATGAGGTTTGCGATCAATTCCTTTCCCGTACCCGATTCGCCGCTGATCAGGACCGTTGTCGAAGCGTCCGCAACGCTCAATGCCAGCTCGATCGCACGCCGAATTCCTGCCGCTTGGCCGATGATCTCGCCGTGCTTTTGGTGAAGCTCGCTCTTTAACCGAAGCACCTCTGCCGATAGTTGGTCGCGCTCGAGCGCTGTGCCGATCTGGTCGGCGATGCCTTCGATCAACGCGATATCGTGGGCCGCGAAGGCGCTTCCGGCACTCCACACAAAGCCCAAAAGGCCAAAGACGCGGCCGCCGACCCGAACCGGTGTAACAAGGGCGGCCTTGCCGTGAAGCTGCTTGTTAAAGAAGAGTCTGATCGCAAACGGCATCTGAGAATCGACAAGCTTTACTGTCTTCCCATCGCGGATGATGTCGCCTATCGCCCTGAAACTCTCTACGCTCAGAGATTTGTCATGCTGCTCGATCATCTTCATGACCTTGCCGAGCTTAATGCCCTGAGCTGATTTGAAAGATGCGAGCGAAATGCGGGTTTCCGAGGCATCCAACACGCCAAGTGCTCCGTAATCGGCACCGACAAGCCCGATCGCCCTTTCAAGAACGTCGGCAGCGACTTCCTTGAAATCTGAATGACGATTCAAAGTATTCGCGATCTCAAGAAGCGAGGTCGTGCGGTGAGCTTCTTTTTCCTGTGCGGCAAAAAGACTCGTGTATTGATATCCGATCGCCAGCTGACGTGCGATCGATTCGATCAGCTCGACCTCGTCATCAAGCCACACACGCGGATTCCTTGTATCGTGCAGTCCGAGCAGGCCGAGAACCTCTTCGCCGCGTATCACCGGAATGATCAACAGCGAACGCGTATTCAGTGCCGATGCGAGCATCTTTACGCCTGGGTCCTTCACCTTCGACGTGTCGTTTATGCGTATGGGCTTTCGGATGTCTATGCGTTCGGCAAGCTTCGCCGCATCGATCGGAAGCGTCAAACCTTCGCTCCGCGGCACGAGCGGATCGCGTCGCCATTCGTGGCCGATGGTCAATTGCTTATCGCTGTTGAGTTGGATCAGATCGCAGCGATCCGCGTCGGTCATACGGCCGATCTCAGAAACCACTACATTCAGAAATCGCTCAAGATCGATCTTTGTCGGAAGGTCGTGTGAAAGTCGCTCGATGATGCCGTCGCGGGCACCGAGCATTTTGCTGCGGCGTTCGCTGCTGAGGGTTTGCGGTTCGACTCCTTCGGCCATTTTCGGAAGCAACAAGCCTTTTTTCGGCTCGGGAGGGATGGAAAGATCCTGCCCAGTCCTAGTTTGGCGCCGAGCCGCAAAATGTCAAGTTGACACACTACGAAGCTAGGGATCTGTGTTGTATTGGCTCATTCGTGCCGTTTCGACGCAGGCGGCGATGAAGTTTTCTCATCCTTTACGACGCGCGGCCGGTCACCCGGACCGGAGGTTTTTGTGTTCGATTGAGAGGCCTTCGAATTTGTCGGCATCGAAGAATTTGCGTTCGCACCATCAACGTTCGCATTTGCGTTGGCGTTCGCATTGCTATTGGTCGGTTTTGAAACGTAATCAACACGCTTGGCACCCGCTTGTGCATCTTCAAGAAGTTCTGCCGCCTCGACGTTGTCTGCATCCAGCTCGACCGCCTTCTTCAACGCCGCGATCGCCTCGTGGTATTTTGCGAGCTTTATGCGGATCGCACCGAGCTCCGTCTGGTAGTCGCTGTCATCGGGCTTGAGTTTTACGGCCTTTTCTAAAGCATCTTCGCTCTCGGTGTCCTTGTTCAGCTTGTTGTAAGCTCGCCCGAGAGTGAAATAGGCCGCCGCATCGTCCGGCGAAGCCGCGACCTGCTTCTTGAAGACCTCGACGGCCTTCTCGAACATCTTCACGGAATTTGTCTTCTCTTTTGCCTCTTCTTTTGGGATCGGGTCACCCGGGAGCCGTTCGCTTGTCCCGCTATGCCGCGCTTCGACCTCGAGGAGCGAATATGCAACGCCCATTTTGAAGTATGCCTCGCCAAGATTCGGATCGAGCTCGACAGCACGCTTGAAGGCTTCAATAGCGTTCTCGGTATCGTTCTCATCAAGGAGTTTATTCCCCTCGGCCAGAGCTGCCGCAGGATCCGTGACGTCGGCGAAAGAACGCAGCTGCGCGGCATTGGAATTCGCATTGGCGCCATCGGCCCCGGGCTTGCCGCTGCAGCCCAAGATCAAAAGCGAAAGAGCAAATATAGTTAAGAATCCAAAAACTCTTCTCATAAACTAACCAGGCGGAAAAATGAACGGCCGGCCGGCAAGCAAATGCACGTGCAGGTGAAAGACCGTTTGTCCGCCGTCCGCGTTCGTGTTTATCACCGTTCGATAGCCGGCATCGGCAAAACCTTGCTTTCTTGCAAAATCCGCCGCCGCTATCAAGAGCCTTCCAAGCTGCTGATCTTGAGCAGCAGAGGCCTTATCGAGAGAATCCAGATGCGTCCGAGGCAGAACGAGCACGTGCGTCGGCGCCTGTGGTTCGATGTCGCGAATTATCACGCAATCATCGTCCTCATAGAGCTTGGCTGCGGGAATCTCACCGGCAATAATCTTGCAAAATAGACAGTCCATCAAAAACTCCTTGTTTGATGCTCAAATGAGGAAATTCCGTAGCCTCGAAAAAAATTTCTGAGACTCACGCAGATTCCGCATCGGCCGACGACCCCGAGATCCGCTTGATATCCGCTCCCAACGAGCTCAGTTTTCGCACGATCGTCTCATAGCCGCGGTCAATGTGATAGACGCGGTCAATGACGGTTTCGCCCTCTGCACACAAGGCCGCCAGGACAAGCGACGCACTTGCCCGCAGGTCAGAGGCAAGTATCTTTGCACCCATCAGCTTTCTCGGCCCGTGAACGACAGCCGTATGCCCCGTAATCGAGATGTCCGCACCCATCCGAATAAGCTCCGAGGCGTGCATAAACCGATTCTCGAAGATCGTCTCAACGATCTCGGAATCACCATCGGCCTGAGTCATCAATGCCATGACCTGCGCCTGCATATCGGTCGGAAAATCTGGATGCGGTTCGGTTCGGACATCGACCGCACGAAGGCCCGTGCCGGAGCGGCGAACTCGAAGCGTGGTCGGATTTATCTCCTCGATCTCGACGCCGGCTTCGCGCAGTTTATCGATAACCGCGACAAGATGATCCGGCCGGCAGCCTCGGATCTCGATCTCGCCATTCGTGATCGCTGCCGCGACAATGAAAGTGCCGGTCTCGATGCGGTCGGCAATGATCGTATGTTCCGCACCATTCAACGTCTCGACGCCGTCGATCTCTATCTCGCTTGTTCCCGCACCACGGATCCTAGCTCCCATTTTGTTGAGAAGGTCGGCAAGATCTTCGATCTCCGGTTCGCGAGCCGCATTCTTTATGAACGTTCGCCCTTCAGCAAGCGAAGCCGCCATCATAACGTTCTCGGTGCCCGTTACGGTCACTTTTTCAAAGTCGATCTCGGCGCCCGTTAGGCGGCCTTGAGGAGCGGTCGCGACAACGTCGCCGGATTCGAGAGAAACGTGGGCTCCCAATTGCTCAAACGCCTTCAGATGCAGGTCGATCGGGCGCGTGCCGATCGCACAGCCGCCCGGCAAACTCACCTTCGCACGCCCGAATCGGGCAAGCAGCGGCCCAAGTGCCAGCACGCTCGCGCGCATCGTCTTTACAAGCTCGTATGGAGCTTCGAAAATATCAACGTTCGCGGCATTGACCTTGTGGGTGCGAAGTTCGGGCGTAAGCACCGTCGCACCAAGGTCTTCGAGCAGGCGCCGCTGCGTTATAAGGTCTTTGACGTAGGGAACATTGTGGAGAGTTACCGTTTCAGCGGTCAGCAAAGTCGCCGCCAAACACGGCAACGCGGAATTCTTCGCCCCGCTGATCTCGATCTTTCCTCGGAGCGGAGTGCCGCCCTTGATCAAAAATTTATCCATTCCGTAAACTCTAAGGTATTCTTATACGTATCAGCAAAATAAGTTATCAAAAGTGACCGCTTTTTTCGAGGCGGGCGATCTGATTGGGAGTAAAGATCAATTGTAATTACATCAAACTCGCCGTCGGTGCGAATCATCCAAATATCAGGTTCAGGTAAGGTCTAGAGTGTGGTTAGCTTTTGACCCTGTATCGCCCGAACCACTCACGCCGGCGGGTTGCCCTCCTTACCCGCCGGCTCTTTTATTTTTAGCGGATCTTTCCGAGAATTGCCCGAGCTTGGGCAACGTGCCGCATTTCGTGCCCGTTGCGGAGAACCATCCATTCCGGGGCGGTTAGATTTCCCAAATATGGATGAGGAATGTGATGTTGGGAAAGATCGGTTTTCTCGATACTTTCCCGCAGGGCGATCAGGCCCAAAAGCGAGTCTTCGAGCCGCCGAACGCTGTCAGGTATCGAGACCTCGCCCGAAGGCTGAACTCGATCCGGCGCCGTTAGCTTTGATGATGCAAACTCGTTGAGAGTCGCAACAAAGCCGCTTGAGATCGCCACCGGCGGCAATGCATCGCCATTCGCAGCCTTCTCTGCCTTTGCCACAAGCTTCTCAACGACCCACAAGATCTGATCATCGACGAGCGACATATGCTCGAAAACGCTTTGTAGCGTCCAGGTCTCGCCTTCGGCAAGCACGGCGGATTCTTCTGCCGTGATCGAATCTGCGAATTCCGTCGTGTCTTTTCGCACGGCATCGGCTGTTGCGTAGATATCCGCGATGGAGTCGAATTGCATAGCTATTTTTGCTGTGCGGCTGTGGGCTGGCCGGAAAGTATGAGGCGGTGCCATCTGGCAAAGCTCGTAACGCTGTCCGCGTCGTTCTGCATACGCTTTATGAACGCCGTTCGAAAGTAAATAAGGTCGGGCTGCGGCCATTCCACTTGGACGATCGGGTTAAATGAGACCAGTGTTTTCGGGTCAGGCAGGGTGGTTGCGGATAGATCGGGTGTTGGCGTTGGGGCCGCATTCGCGTTCGCATTTGCGTCCTGTCCCTGGAGCTTTAATTGCTGTTCACGGTCGAACGCCTGTGAAGACAGAAGGAGCTGATTCCGGAGCGGTATTGCCGCTTGGGTCGGCGTCGTGCCGACCACATCATAGATCCGTATCTGCGTGTCGAACGCTGTTACGACCTTGGTCGAATCCGGCGAGAAGACGGGCCGGACGGCCGTAAGATTGTCATCGAGCCGACGTTCGCGGCCATTTGTCTCAACAACGCGAAGCCTTCCGACAGGCGTCCATGATTCGCCTTTCATCGCCGCGAGGCCGTCGAAATATTCCCATTCTCGCGATGTGATGGCAAGAGCCGCAACCATCGAGCTGTCGGGAGCCCAATCGTAGTAAAAATAGATCAAGCCTTCGGTCTGCGTGATCGGCTTTACGCCGGTTCCGTCGGCCTCGCAAACGTATATCTGCTCGGTGCCGAAGGTGAGAATGCCTTTCGGGGCTTCGGGTGTAGCGCCTGCAGCAGGTTGTGTCTCCGGCGTCGGAGTTGTCTCGATCGTCGGTTCAAATGCGGCGCTCGGCGAAGCTTCCGGATGTGGCGACTTTGCCGTGCTTGGCGAAGCCCCCGGAGAAGGCGAAGGTGTCGGCGCCGCACGCCGCGTCATCGCAACGAATGCGGCCTTTGCCGAGTTCGGCGACCATGAGATCGCGTCGGGAAAATGCACCGCCATCGAATCTGACGATATCTTCCTCTCGAGTTTGCCGTCCGGTGCGTAAACATCCAGCCGATACTCTGATGCTTGATCGGCGGCGGCCCGATAGACTGCCAGAACGTGCTTCTTGTCGGGCGACGTGATCGTGCGATCGAGCGATTCGCCCGGGCGGTTCTGATCAAAATCTGCCTGAACCGCTGCGTTCTTCTCTTCCGCGGCGCTAACAGGAAGCTGCGGAGCCGGGACATCGGCTTCGTAGCGATAATTGAGCCTTACAGCAGGAAGGTCCGCGATCGGGGATACGGTCGTACCATTCTTTGCGGCAGGTCCGCCGCACGCTGCAAAGATCGCCGAAAGGGCTGCCAAAGCAGCGAGCGGCTTAGTCTTTATCACCCAACAATTACTGAGCCGCATTTAGGTATTGCTTTTCGAGCGTTTGCTGCTCGGCAGTCGGATTAGCCAGCTGAGAAATGCTGTACATCTTCTGCGGATCAGCACCGAGCGTTATTTCGATGTCGCGCAGTTTATCGAACCGGAAGATCGTAAGCTTGATCTTGTCACCGACCTTCTTATTCGCCATCCTGGTCGAGAGGAACGAGTTCGTTGCTCGATAACCGTCCACGGCAACGATCTGGTCGCCCGTATTCAGGCCCTGTTCGTATGCAGGCGAACCGGCCGGGATCGCCCTCACGGTCAGGCTGCCGTTCGCCTCGGTCAACTGAGCACCAAGATACGGTTTGCCGCCGCCGCTCTTCTTGATCTCCAGTCCGATGCCGTTCAAGAAAGAATTCCAATCTACTTCTGCGGTCCCGCGAACATATTTCGAGAAAAAGTCGTCTAGCGAAACACCGGCCGCAACCTCGGCCATATGCTGATAGTCGGCCGGAGTGTAATTCTTACCCTTCTTATAAAAATCGTTGTAGAGGGCGCGCATCACATCATCTAGCGACTTTGTGCCATTGCTCGCCTCGCGGATCTTAAGATCGAGCATCATATTGACGAGCTCGCCCTTATCGTAGTACGAGATCTGATTGTTCATCGAGTTCTCGTCCTGGCGATAATATTTGATCCACGCATCAAAGCTCGAGTATTCGAGGCTCTGTTCGAAACGTCCCGGAATTGCCTCAAGACGGCGGATCGAATCTGCCTTTCCGGCCAGATATTCCTGCGGCGAAATAAGGCCGGCTCTCAACAAAAGAAGGCCTGAATAATATTCCGTCCCGCCTTCGGCGACCCAAAGCAGCCGTGTGTAATTTTCATTCTCGTAGTCGAACGGCCCTAGAGCATCCGGACGGATCCGTTTGACATTGAACGCGTGGAAATATTCGTGCGCCACGAGGCCGAGAAAACCTGTAAGCCTTGCCTGCGGCTTAAAGCCCCAGCGGTTGAACTGCAAAGCGGTCGAGTTCAGGTGTTCGAGTCCGCCGCCGCCACGCAGATTCACGATGAACGTGTAATTATCGTACGGAAGTTCGCCAAAGATCTTATAAGCCTGCTCGACGATCTTCGTAACTTCGGCCGCGATCTCCGGGCCGTCGTAATTTCCTTCACCGCTGAAAACAAGCCTGTGCGGCTTGCCTTCGACCGTGAAATCGAACTCCGTGAAGTTGCTCACCTCGAACGGCGAATCGAATAGAACGTCGAAATTCGGCGCCTTGAACGTGTTTTTCGACCCTGCGGCCTGCGGCAGTCCGGTCGCTATCTTCCAGTCGCCATAAGGATTCACGGTGATCGTCGATGGAGCCGCAAGCTGGCCCTTGACGAACATCAGCGTTGCTGCGTTATTCCAGAACGCATGCTCGCTGTTGACCTCGTTCGTGCGAACCGTAAGCTCGTTCGCATAGACGCGATATGTCGCCTTGATCTCCTTTGCACCGTTGGTCTTGACCGTCCATGTATTCTTCGATGTCTTCTGCCATGCGAGGTCTCCGCCGGCGCTGCTCTTTACATCAAAATCCTGAACGTGCCTCGCATATTCGCGGATCAAATAGCTTCCCGGCGTCCAAACAGGCATCTTGAGGTCGAGAGCTTCGGGCATTTGGTCCCATTTGACGCTCACCTGGACCTCGAGCAAATGCGTCCAGGGTTTTGACATTCCGACCGTAAAGGCTATTTCCGGAGGAGCGGCCGCCAAAGCCGTTGCCGTAGGTTTTTCCTTTTGTTTCTTCCGCTTATTTTGTGCGGTTACATCGTGCTGCATAAAGAGAATTGCTAACGAGAGAGCGACGATCGCGAGAGTCGCGTTTCTGAATTTTTGCGCCATGATTCTTCGAAGATCCATTTTGGGTGCTAATGTAGTCTGTGTAGTTTACAATAAACAGCCCGAGATGGTCAGCTTGCCGCGACAAGGTTTTGCAGGCGAAGGGCGAAAGAACTTCTTCAAATGACACAAGACCCGCGGGCGCAAACGGAAAAGGCCGAGTCCGAAAAATTCCTCACGAAGCCGATCCTGATCATCTTCCTAACGGTCGTTATCGACCTTATCGGTTTCGGGATCGTGATCCCCGTGCTTCCATATTATGTCGATGGCGACCTTTTTAAGGGAACGCCGCTCGATTACGGCCTGATCGTCGCCTCCTACTCGATAATGCAGTTCATTTTCGCACCGATCTTCGGGGCCGTCTCCGATCGGTATGGGCGGCGAATGATATTGTTCGTAAGCCTGTTGGGAACAGCGGTCGGCTTTGTCGTCGTGGGCCTTGCGACCGCCCTTTGGATGGTTTATGCAGGGCGCATCCTTGACGGCATCACGGGCGGCAACATTTCGACGGCCCAAGCCTACATCGCCGATGTCACTTCCCGCGAGAATCGTGCGCGCGGGATGGGATTGATCGGTGCGGCGTTTGGTATCGGCTTCGTGCTTGGGCCGGCCCTTGGCGGAATCCTTTCGACTTTCGGGCCTCATGTGCCTTTCCTTTTTGCCGCCGGAATGGCCGTCCTTAACGCGATCGCGGTCTATATCTTCCTGCCCGAATCACTAGACGTTTCGAAGGCTCGCAGTCAGCCGCGTGAACTCAATCGGTTCGCGGTGATATTTCATTCGCTAAAGGACATTAGCTTTCGCGGCATCACGATAATCTACTTCTTGATCACGGTCGGGTTTACCATCATGACGACCGCCTTTGTGCTCTACACGCAGGAGCGTTTCGGGTACGATGCACACGCGAACGGCTGGCTCTTCTTGTTCATTGGTGCGTTGGCCGTCGGCCTTCAGGGCGGCGTTTTCGCACGGCTAGCCAAGACCTTTGGCGAATCGAAACTCGCCGTCACGGGCACGGTTCTTCTGGCCGTAAGCCTCTTTGCCGTTCCATTCGTCGGCCCCGCGACGGGCGGACTTATAGGCCTGCTTGTCGGCATCGTCTTCTTTTCGGTCGGCAACTCGATCGCGTCGCCCGCCCTTACGAGTCTCGCGTCAAAGAACGCTCCTGATCACGAGCAAGGTAAAGCTTTGGGTATAATGCAGTCCGGTGCGAGCCTCGCGAGGGCGATCGCGCCGGTCGCGGCCGGATTTTTATTGAATAATGCTCTTGGACAGGTTGATGATTCGACGCTGCAGCGTACGTTCTGGACCGCTTCGGCGATAATGATCGCGGCATTCTTTGCCGCTGTTTACTATTTGATCCGAAGGGGTGATGAGGTGATCGCCTAACTGACCGCACGGCGGCGTATCGCGTGGGCTGCAGGAAGAACGAGCCGAAATGTAGTGCCGTCGCCATTCTTGCTTAACGCTTCGATCGAGCCGCTGTGCTCTTGGACGATGCCGTACGTGACAGCAAGCCCAAGGCCCGTGCCGTTGCCGACGCCTTTCGTCGTAAAGAACGGGTCAAATATCTTCGTCAGATTCTCCGCCGGAATTCCTTCACCCGTATCCGAAACTTCGACAACGACCTGATCGTCATCAAATACAAGCGTGCGTAGCTTTATCGTGCCGCCCATCTGCATGGCATCGCGGGCGTTGAGAATCAGGTTCGTAAAGACCTGTTGAAGCTTGCCGCTGTTGGCGTGAACGGCAGCGAGCGGCTCGGTGTATTCCTTGACGATCGAAACATTCGATTTGCGAAGCTGCGGTTCGAGAAGCTGCAGCGTGTCGTTCAGAAGTTTGTTCAGATCGATGTCCAAAAAATCGGTCGAATTGCCGGTTCGTGAAAAGT
Organism: Acidobacteriota bacterium; assembly: GCA_018269005.1. Taxonomy (GTDB): domain Bacteria; phylum Acidobacteriota; class Blastocatellia; order Pyrinomonadales; family Pyrinomonadaceae; genus OLB17. Next base: position 168,777 of record JAFDVK010000012.1, read on the forward strand.
TAAGCAAATTGCCGACGATGTTCGTTGCACGCTCGGTCTGCCGCTGCATTTTTTCAAGCAGGGCGTGTTTCGGGTCAGTCTCAGGGATCATCCCGAGGAGCATCTGCGTATAGCTCGAAACACCCGTTAAAGGCGTATTGACCTCATGAGCGACACCTGCAGCGAGCAGGCCGATGCTTGACAGCTTCTCGCTCTGTTGAAGCGTTTCTTCGAGCTTGACTCGGCCCGTCACATTCTCAAGGACAAGGATCGCGCCTGTTTGCAGATTTGAAACCGATCGCAGCGGTGCGACCGCGATATTCAGCATCAGCGAACGCCCAGCGGAATCGAACGCGTGCATCTTGTAAGCATTGCGAACTTCGGTGAGATGCCAACGCGATTTGCCCAAAATACTGTCGAGGTTGCGGGCAAAGCTTTCGTCAAAGACCTGATCGATGGTGTTTCCGACAACAGAATCCCGATCGAGCCCCATCATCGTCTCAAATGGCGAATTGCAGCGAATGATGCGGCCCTCTTCATCTACGGCAAGAAGCCCGACGTTAACCGACTCGACGATCGATTCGTTGAATTCCTTGAGGATCGCAAGCTCTTCGGTATGCCGCTGCTGCTCTTCGTAAAGGCGGCTGTTTTCGACGGCAACCGCGACGTAGCCGGACACCGTCTTCAAGATCTCGAGGTCTTCGCTTGAAAGCAGCGAGCCGTCATTCGCACGTCCCAATCCGATCACCGAGACCATCTTGCCGCGTGCTACGCACGGGACGAAATAATGTAACTCCTTACGAGCTCCATCGATCTGCGCCAGCGCAACGTTCTCAGCTTCAGGTGACTCGATCTCGTCCGCGCGTACGATGCCGCGTCCCGCCGCACGCTGTCGGATCATTGTCCGGAAATCGGCAGGAATACGGTACTTTGCGGAAAGGCCCGCTGAACGCGCGATGCGATAGTGCGAAACGGAGGTCGCATCTTCAAGAAAGATCGCGACCTTCTCGACGTTCAGGACCTGTTTTAGGCGGTCAACGAGCGAATTCAGCAACGGGTCGAGGCTCGTTGTGGCGGAGATCGTTTTACCAAAATCGACGAGGCCTTGACGCATGTCGTAGCGCTCGCCATAGAAAAATCTGTCGGCACGCTCCTGAAGGAATTTTTTGAGCGGTTCGCTAACGAGGACGATCGCGGCCATTGCAACTATCGCGATAACCGCACGCAGCGTGATCTCCGTTGTCGAGAGGTTTTCTCCGACCGCAAGAAAAACGAGTCCGAGAGCGACGGCACCGATCATCATCGCGATGGCAAGCGTCGTAAGGGCATATACCAAGGCTCGCCTGACGACCACATCGACATCCATCAAACGATAGCGAACGACCGAGTGGCCAAAACTTAGCGGAATAAGTGCGAGCGGCAGGGTCCGAACCGCGCTTGCTGATATATCGTCCGGCCCGATCGACATCCCGAAGCGAACGGCTATCTCGATCAGCAATATCGGAGCAACAGCCGCCACCGTGCCCCAGATCGCCCATTTGAGACGTTGCCGAACGATCGTCTGATGATTCTTGACAAACCGCCAGATCAGGAATAGTGCACCGCCCGAAACACCGGCGATGAAGTGGAACAAGAGGACCGTGTCAAGCAAAGAAAAGAGGCTGATCGAATCATCGATCCGACCGATAGATGCGGCAAATCCTGATTGCGGCACAAGCGCCGGTACAACTGAGATCGTGACGAGAACGATCGACAAGATAGCAGCCGGTAGATAAAGCAGGTAAGTTGGCCATCGATGCTCATCAAGCACCCTGACCCTAACCGGATATCGTGTACAAAAATGTAGAAATAGCGGAGCAAAAAAGGCGAACGCGATGCTGTCCAGCAATTGGATAGCAAGGTCAAGATCCTGACCGGTGCCCACTGACCGGTATGTGTGGAACACGAATGCGACGAGGCAGACCCATGCAAAATGCATCACGAACGGCGACGAACTTCCCTGTTTGAACAAGACAAATCCGCCGACCGCAAGCCAAACAAGGCCGACGATCGAGAGAAAGATTATCGACGGCGTCCAACGCTGCACGCTGTCAATATGGCTCAGGTCGGCGTAGTAATAGTTGTCTGCAAATGTGTAGCTTGGCCGCTGATAGAGGTAGGTTAGAGAGCCGTCGACTCCGGCGGCATCGAGATAGATCTGAACATCCGCAAGGGACGTGACCTCCTCCGTATTGTCTCCGCCGTTCAGGCTGACGCCGATGAGTTTGTCGCCGGGAGCAATGCCCGCTCGGGCACCGGCAAAATTTGGAAGAATGCGTTCTGCGTAAATACCGTCGGCCCGGTGCACCCATTGAACCCCGTCGGTCGGAGGTAATTTATGGAAGGCCCGCTGAGAAAGGTTAAGGGCCGTTCCCGACACAAGCAGAACTGCGGCGACTAGCCACATTAAGCTCCAACTCGTCAAAAACTTGCCCTTCATTGGCGATCGATACACCTCACCGAGGATATTTCAAACGCAAAAGGCGTTCCGAAGGCCCCACTGCGCACGATCTGCGCAGAAGGCTTGGAATATCGCCGTTCTGCTTTTGCAGAGGCCTATCCCGTAAGGCTCAAACATTCAAAAATCTAAGAAAATGGGCGAAAAATCCAAAATTTCGGACAAAAAAGTCGGCCTGCAAACCTGCGGCCGACCTACCATTTGCTTTACTTTACGGCTCTTGCGACTTGGTTCACTGATCTAGAACCTCACCATAATACCGCCTCGAATGAGCCTGCCTTGGCCATCGAGGAGAAGACGGCCTTCGCCTGTCGCAAGCGAAGTTTGGGAATCAAAAATGTTTCGCGCATCGATGATCGCCTTTGCATGAACCGGCAGGCCGAACCGCGGCAGAGGCTGGGTCAACAAAATGCTAAGGCCCGGATCGTAGATGGCAAGCCGGCCTTTGAACGGATCGATCGCAAAGATCGTCGCATCGGGTGAGAGGCGGTAGATCGCCTGTACACGCGTTCCGGTCGAAAGATCCGCGGTCAATTCTGCGAACAGTGTCTGGAACAATCCATTGTCAAAGACCCTTGAAGGATCCGTTATCGCACGCGGCGAAAGCTTTTGACCAGTGCCGAATGAATATCCGGTCGAAGCCTGCAGCTTCGAAGAAAGCCGTCGCGAATACACGACCCGCACGCCCGCCGCCTGGCCTCTTTGATTAGAGACAAAGCCGTCAAAGCCGTCATCCTCGAGCGTCGCAAATGGAAGTCTTGCAAGCCCGACTCCCCGTGAGAACGACGTGTCCCCGAACACTGTCGCCTCAATGCTCGATGCGTTATCAAGCACGCGTTCGATGCCGAATTCGAGCCGTGCCGAGCGGTTCATACGCGGCTTGTTGTCCTCGACGACTATGTCTTCGACCGAAACAGGCTCTGTAAAAGGAACCGAAAAACCCTCGAACTGAGCGACATTAGACCATGCACGCTGATCGTTCGAAGAGGTGAATCCTGCACGGAAGCGTGTCTTTGAATCGACATCGAGTTGAACACCGACACGCGGCATAAGCGATGAGTCGCTGCCGGCTCCCGCAAAGGTCGAATAATCGAACCCAAGAACTAGAATAACCCCGTCGCGAACCTTCCATTCGTCAAAGCCCGAGATCGAATATTGGCCAAGCGTTCGCTCACGGCCGTTAAGCTGAACGTGTCCAAGCGAGGCGGCCGAACCTTTGACTGAAAATTGATGGCGGCTGTTCGCCCTGAACCTAAGGATCGATTCGATGCGCTTTGCGGTTCGCGAGCCCGGAGCGAATTGTCCCGCTACCACGACGTCCGTACGGGAATTAACCGGCAGCAGTGTTGCAAAGTTAATGCCCGAATATGCACCGCGTTTATCCGAGGCAAAGTAAGTTTCCACAACGCCCGTCGGACGAGCCGCTGTCTTCGGGTCGGCCTCGGCCATTTCTGCGGTCTCTGTTTTTTGCTCGACAGGTGCTTTGCCCTCTTGATTCTGATAGATCGAACGCCCGATCGCAGCGGCGCGGATCCGCCATTTAGAGCTGTTGTGATCGACACGTTTCTCGGGCAGCGTATTTCCTGCGCCGGATTTTACGAGCTTGAAACCGAAGTTGATATCGGCGGATGAATTTACCTTTACGCTGTCGAGCGTTTCAGGATTAAAGCCTTCGGCGACCGCAAGGATCGTGTATGTGCCGGGCAGCATCTTCAGCACGTAGGCTCCGTTCGCCGTTGTATCGACCTGCTTCAGCAGCTTGTTCGTGCCGAGCTTGAAGATCGCGACGGTCGCATCGGCGATCGGGCTTCCGAACTCGTCCTTGACCACGCCGCGAATCGTTGCAAGCGTTCCCGCTCCGTTGAACTCCGCCTGTTCGGGGCTTGTCGCAGCCTTGTCTGAAGGCGCGCCAAAACCCGACATCGCCAATGCACCTAAAAAGGCCAGCAATGAGAGCGAGAGTTTAACGGATTGTCGAAGATTTATCATAAAAGACAAAACTTCCCACGCAATCAGGTATTGTGTTCGCTTGTAAAAAGCCTGTCAAGCTGCCAAATAGGCATCTCAATGTGCATTTGATGCCCTCAACCTTGACAAAGTTTGCCTCGTCGCTAGAATTGGATACTGTCTTTAGCACTCATCAGGAGACGTGGCTGAGTGGCTGAAAGCGGCGGTTTGCTAAATCGTTGTACTCCAAAAGGGTACCACAGGTTCGAATCCTGTCGTCTCCGCCATCAACTTCAATTGATCGAAAAGGCCGTCAGACCTGATGTTTGACGGCCTTTCTTACAATTTTTATATCGGGCCGCAACTAGCCGATGAACATCTCGTCTTCCAGATAAACTCGATCTATCTGCTTCGGCGCCGGAGCAAAAAGAACCTCTAGGCCTTTCCGTACGCCGGCCATTATCGCGGCGATCTCGCGGGCCGGAACTACGATCTTCTGCTGTACGAATTCGGTCGTATCGACAACCTTAAGCTGAGTGTCGTCGATCGTTCGGCTGACAAGGGCAACTTTATCCTTCGCTGTCAGAGCGGTGTCGCTAACGAGCGATTTCAGCTCGGCGACCTCTTCCTTGATCAGCTCGGTCGATTCTGCGAGGTGGCGCGTGGCAACGGAAAGATTGGCGGAAATATCGTTAAAATGCACCGATATCTCTTTGCCCTGTGCACCGATCGCATCGACCTTCGTGATGAGCGGCTCGACCTTTTCCTCGACACGTCGCACGGTGCCGACGACCTTGCGAACGATCGTCGCTATCCAGAGCAGCGCGATCGCCATCACGATAAAGCAGATCGCGATGACGATCGATGCCACCATCATCCAGAATTGAGGTTCGGCCGGATTCATCTCTTACTTTTCGTCCTTTTTATCAACCGGATAGCTCGCCCGGCCCTCAGTAATGGCGTTGGCCTCGCCGCGGCGTTTTTCAGCGGTGTAAGCGTCCTTGCCCGCTTCGATCGCAGCCGTAAAAGGGTTCGCCGTGCGTGCCGCTGCGGCCTTTGCCTTATCGCCGAGTTCGCCGGCCTTTTCTTGTGCGGTGTGATAGAGTTCGCCAGCTTTCTCCGACGCGGTCTCGTAATACTCACCGGCCTTTGCCTGAAGTTGCGTGGCCGCTTCCTTGCTCTTTTCAATGCCTTTACGCGTAGCATCGGCAATGTCGCCGCGAAGCTCCTCGCCTGATTTTGGGGCAAAAAGCAGGGCAACAACGGCCCCGATAGCTCCGCCTACCAAAAGAAAGGTCAACTTTGTCGAAGCGCTTGTGCCTTCGCTGTCGTATTCTCGTCTCATCGTTTCTCCTCGTCTCCGGCGGTAGATCCGCCGGGCACTGCCTATTAAAAGTATCTTTGACCATAACTATAACAAAAACAAAAGTTTTAGGGCAATTTTTATTTTTTTCGGGCCGAACACCGACGATTTGGACGAGCGTTCTTAGGGTGATTTGCTACAATGCTCGTTTGTCTTTGAGTGTTTTTGATGGACTTATCGCGTATTCGTAACTTTTCGATCATTGCCCATATCGATCATGGCAAATCAACGCTCGCCGACCGCATCCTGCAGTTGACCGGCGCGGTCGCCGAGCGCGAAATGGAGGACCAATTGCTTGACAATATGGATCTCGAACGCGAACGCGGCATCACGATCAAGGCACACGCCGTTCGGCTCGATTACAAGGCAAAGGACGGCAAAGAATACGTCCTGAACCTGATCGACACGCCTGGCCACGTGGATTTCACCTACGAAGTTTCGCGTTCGCTTTCGGCCTGCGAGGGAGCACTGCTCGTCGTGGACGCCTCTCAGGGCGTCGAGGCTCAAACCCTTGCAAACACGTATCTTGCGATCGAGAACGACCTTGAGTTGGTGCCGGTACTGAACAAGATCGACCTGCCGTCGGCCGAACCAGAACGGATAAAGGAGCAGATCGAGACGATCATCGGACTCGATACATCGCATACGGTGCTCGCTTCGGCAAAAACGGGTGTCGGCGTCGATGACATTCTCGAAGAGATCGTACGCGACATTCCGCCGCCGAAGGGCGACGCGTCAGCTCCGCTCAAGGCCCTGATCTTTGACAGCTGGTACGACTCATATCGAGGCGTCATCGTGCTGTTCCGGATAATTGACGGAACGATAAAGAAGGGTACGAAGATCCGCTTTTTTAATACGGGCCGTGAGTATCTTGTTGAGACCATTGGAGTTAACCGCCCGCGACCGACCCCGATAGCTGAACTCGGGCCGGGCGAGGTCGGATTCCTTACCGCCTCGATCAAGACGGTTGCCGACGTGCAGATCGGCGATACGATCACGGACGCGGCAAAGCCTACAAAAGAGCCGTTTCCCGGCTTTCAGGAAGTAAAACCGATGGTCTTTGCCGGGCTTTATCCGACGGATTCGGCCCAATACGAAGACCTTCGCGATGCGATGGACAAGCTGCGGCTCAACGACGCTTCGTTCTTCTATGAGCCTGAAAGCTCAACGGCACTCGGCTTCGGATTCCGCTGCGGATTCCTCGGGCTGCTGCATATGGAGATTATCCAGGAGAGGCTCGAACGGGAATTCAACCTCGATCTGATCACAACGGCTCCGGGCGTACGCTATCGAGTTACGACGACCGACGGAACAGTTCACGAGATCGATTCGCCGTCGCAGATGCCGGACCCCGGACGCACGACCAAGATCGAAGAACCCGTAATCGAGGCAACGATCCTGACGAACGATACGTTTCTCGGCGGTATTCTCCCGCTCTTGGACGAGAAACGCGGCGTTCAGAAGAAGTTCGAGTATGTTACGAAAGACCGCGTGATGCTCGTTTACGAACTGCCGCTTAACGAGATCGTGCTCGATTTCTACGACCGTCTGAAGAGCGTTTCGCGCGGCTATGCGTCGCTTGATTATCACCTTTCAGGCTACAAAGAGAGCAAACTCGTCAAACTCGACATTCTCGTCGCGGGCGAACCGGTCGATGCCCTTTCGCTCATAATGCACAGTGAGACCGCCGCCGCGAAAGGCCGCCTTCTCGCAGCAAAAATGAAGGAACTTATTCCTCGCCAGCTTTTCGAGGTGCCGATCCAGGCCGCCATCGGCAACAAGGTCATCGCCCGCGAAACCGTCAAATCGATGGGCAAGAACGTCATCGCGAAATGCTATGGCGGCGATATCTCGCGTAAACGAAAGCTTCTCGAAAAGCAAAAAGAAGGCAAACGTCGAATGAAAAAGGTCGGCCGCGTCGAGATCCCGCAAGAAGCCTTCCTCGCCGTGCTGAAGGTAAGTGAAGGTTGAGGCTATACAAATAATTCTTGACACCAATGTTCTTCTGGCCGCCGCACGTTCGACGGCCGGCACCTCATTTCGATTACTTAGCTTGATCGGAGATCCGCGCTTCGAGACCAATCTTTCCGTTCCTTTGGTGCTGGAATACGAAGCCATCCTAAAACGTCCGGAGCATGACCTGACAATGAGTCATCAAGAAATTGATGACGTACTCGACTTTTTGTGCGAAACTTCTAATTTGAGGCGGATACACTTCCTTTGTAGAGCAGCGTTGAGTGATCCAAATGACGATTTCCTATTAGAATTGGCGGTGGAAAGCAATTGCGACTACATTATTACCTTTAACACAAAAGACTTCCTTGCAACGGATAGATTTGGCATTTGAGCCATCCGACCGATCGACTTTTTGAGAATTATCGGAGAAATAAGATGAATACTCTTAAAGGTGTAAGCGTACCCGACTCCTTGATGCAATATGTTAGCGAACTCGCAAAACGTCAAGGTATTACTGCAGATCAATTCGTCGCGTCGGCGATCGCGGAGAAGGTATCAGCTTTAGACGGTCTTGATTACTTGAAAGAGCGAGCGAAACGCGGAAGCCGGGAAAAGTTTCGGCGTGCCCTAAGCAAAGTTCCAAATGTAGAACCTGCTGAGGAAGATAAATTTGAGCAGACAAAAAGATGCTCCGCTTAGGGAATATCCTCCTGACGTGTACGGAACAAAAAAAGCCAATTGCCGACATCTCGCGTAAACGCAAGCTCCTCGAAAAACAAAAAGAGAGGCAACCGCCGAATGAAAAAGGTCGGCCGCGTCGAGATCCCGCAGGAGGCCTTCCTCGCCGTATTGAAGGTGAGCGAAAGTTAGACGGAACATTGTGTGTGGACGCTATTTGTTAAAGGCACTGAGTGCCGAAATCATACAGCATTTTGAGCTTGTCGACGGACTTGAGTATTTTGACGAGCACGGATACAGGTTCGACCGCGAGGTTTTCCCGGGCGAACCGATCCTTGCAATCAACAAATACCACGTTCCGGAAGATCTTTGGTGGACGATCCGCGATCGGACGTTCGACGGGAAGATAAAGAGCGCCATCAACGCACGCAGCGAGACCGTGGCGAAGGTCGCGATGTTCCGCGATGCGTTCAGACACGACCGTGTATTGATTCCCGCGAGTGCGATCTATGAATGGCAGCATCGCGCCTCGGGCGTAAAGGCACGCTACGAAATATCGTTCGACACGCCGCTATTTGCACTTGCGGGTATCGCACGCGACTGCGGAATCAAGGGCGAAACGCGTCGTGCGACCGCGATATTGACGACCACGCCGAACGATATCTTCCGCGAGATACACAATACGAAACAACGTCAGGCCGTCGTCATTCGTGAAAAAGATTACGAGCGCTGGCTCGACCCGACAACGCCGCTCGAAGACCTAAAGCCGCTAATGCAGCCGCTGCCGAACGAACTTACTCACGCAAAAGAGGTAGCAGAACCGTCGGCAACCTCTTTGAAGAGCGGCAAAGGCGACGATCGCGACGTAGATTCTTCAGATGCGCAAGTTGACCATCCCGAACAGCCAAGTCTATTATTTTAATTCGCCCTTGCCCGCCTCGCTCTAAGGCCGGCGAGCACACCCAAGCCGGAGTGGCGAAATTGGTATACGCACCAGACTCAAAATCTGGCGGGCTTAACGCCCATGTCGGTTCGAGTCCGACCTCCGGCACCAATCCTTACAATTTCTTCTTAGCTTCTCGAATACAGATACAATTCGACGACCCATAACCTACACCTCGAACGTTACTTCGGCGTTTTGGAGAAAGTTCAGATCGTTGCGTGCGACACGTTCGAGGAGTTTTTCGTCGTCGAACATCTTTACAAGGCCGTTAACGACGGCGAGGCGCGGTTCGTCGGCGATCGTGACGGCGAGATTGATGTAATTCCGCATATAGGGCTCGATACCGGCGAGCAGAGCACCGCCGCCGGTAAGGATGACTCCGCGATCATAGATGTCGGCAGCGACTTCCGGACGAAGCTCGGTCAGCGTGTCCTTCACAAGCTGAGCCGCGCGGCGGACGATGCCTTCGACAACCGGATAAAGTTCGCCGGTCGTCACTTCGACGGCCGCGGGGCTGCCGGTCTGGATGTCGCGTCCGCGGACCTCGGTCGTTTGGGAGATATCATCCGGCAGATAGGTCGAGACAAATGTGGTCTTCAGCATTTCCGTCGTCTCGACGCCCACCTGAAGGCCGCGATGGCGACGCAGATGCGTAGCGATGCCCTCGGTGATCGAGTTGCTGCCGAAACGCTCCGAGCTTGAATGAACGACGGAGCCTTTTGCGACCACGGCGATGGTCGTCGTGCCGGCTCCGAAATCGACGATAGCCGAGGCCCGCTTGTCGGTCGGCAAAACTCCTGCGCCGAAGGCCGCTGCGAGTCCTTCTTCGACCATAAAGACCTTGCCGATGCCGGCGTCGTCCGCCGCATTGTGAAGAGCACGCTGCTCGACCTGCGTAACGTCCGAGACCATGCTCATTATCGCCGAGATCGAGATGTTTGAGCCGCCCGTTTTTGCCTTCTTCACAAAATGGGCGAGCATCTTCTTCGTGCGCTCAAAGTCGCCGACCACTCCGCCCGTGAGCGGAGCGATGACGGTGATATCACGCCCTTCGCGGCCGCTCATGTCGGCGGCTTCCTGCCCATAGGCAACGATCTCTTCGGTCCTTTCGTTGATGGCGACGAGCGACGGTTCATCGAGAACGACACCGCGGCCTTTGACGGCGATCAGGCTGTTCGCGGTTCCGAGGTCGATGGCCATCGAATCGGTAACGAGCTTTTTTAGTGACGAAAGCATAAAGGTACTGCTGAATTTCTTTTGAATTTTAATCCTGGTAGCTCAATTATAATATCTTTGGCCGATAGTTAACAGAAAAATTTAGCTCCATCGAAGCTCAAATAATTCCACGGGTTGGACGCGATTTCTTACGACCAAAGGCTCTTTGGCAACGACCGGAAATACGCCGCCGGCCGCCGCCGCTGACGCCCGGCTTAGGAGGATCTGGCCGCCGACGGCATTTGATTCGAGCCTTGCCGCCAGGTTCACAGTGTCGCCGATCGCCGTGTATTCCGAACGTTTTTCCGAGCCGATGTAGCCGACCGTGGCCTCGCCGGTGTGCAGGCCGATCCCGATGGATATCGACGGGAATCCGTCGGCCTGATTTTCGGAATTCAGTTGAAGGGTTCGCTTCTGCATCGCGACCGCAGCCTTTACCGCGTTGACGGCATCGACAGGTGTCGCCGTCGGTGCCCCGAAAAGCGCCATCAACCCATCGCCGATATATTTATCGAGCGTTCCGCCGTGGGCAAAGATCACCTCCGACATCGCGGAAAAATAGCGGTTCAGCAGATTGACGATCCGTTCCGGTTTCTCGCGTTCGGAAAGTGCCGTGAACCCGCGAATATCCGCAAACAGAACGGTCACCAACTGATTCACGCCGCCGAGTCTGAAGCTTTGCGGGTCGTTCAAGAGCTGACGCACGACATATTCCGGCATAAAGCGGCCGTAATTCGCACGCGCGACCTCTTCGCGGGCAAGACGCTTGTGCGATTTCACGGTCTCGACCGTCACAGCGGTCTGAGCTGCAACGGCACTGATCAGTTCGAGATGATCGGGCGAGAAGGCCGCAAATGGATCGAGCCGGTCGGCGTAAAGAACACCGTGAACATTCGCTTCGGTGATCAGCGGTGCGCATATTGTCGAACGGACGCCTTGCGAGACGATCGATTCGGCACCTCGAAACATCTCATCCGTTCGCGCATCCTGTGAGAGCAACGCCACTTTCTCATGCATCACCTTATTCGTGATCGTGCGGCTCACAGGAAGTTTGTCGCTCGATTGGGCGACCGAAGTATCACGCACTTTTGCGCCGACCTGAACGAGGCTGTATTCGAGGATCTTGCCGTCGGGCGTTTCGTCCGCAAGCAATGCGACCACGCGATCCGCGGGCGTTCCGCGAAAGATGAGCTCGGTCGCCTTGTCAAAGATCTCTTCGAGGTCGAAAACACGCCCGAGCGTCTTGCTCATTTCGTAGAGCAGTTCGAGATTGCGTGCCTTTCGGCGAAGGGCCTTTATCTCCTCGGCGGTCGCAGGCGTTGTTTCGACAGAAAGGTGCGATTGCCTGCCGATGATCTCGCGTGCTGAGATCTCCATCATCGTGTGGCCGAGCGGAGCATCTTCATAACGGATCCCGACCGGTGCGGGAACGGCCTGCGTCGCATCCGACGCAAATGCGGCCGGCGTCGGCTGAGACGAAAAGTGCTGCGATGGCTGAGGCACCGAGGTCGGCAACTCGCTCGATGGTGTCTTGCGTTCGAGGCCGACGAAGCGAAAACGCAGCTTTGATTCACCGATCGTTATCTCGTCCCCGTCGGTAAGTTGAGTTTCGACGGCGGCGGCTCCGTTCACAAATACGTGATTCACGCTGCGGATAAGACGGCCGTCCTCGATATATCCGTCTATCAGCCGATAACCCGTCTCAGAATCTATATACGCATGCCGACGCGACACGCGCCTGTCGTTAAGGACAATGTCGTTCTCTTTTGCCCGGCCGATCGTGAATTGGCGCTTTGGCACGATGCCGTACTCGAATTCACGGCCGTTCGGTTCAGTAATGGTAAGTATTGCGTTCAAGGCGTTTGATGATTGTAAACCTACAGGCCCGAATGATAAATTGAGAGTTCGCTCCCCTCCGGTCCGTACCTGCTAACTATGATATACCTCGATTATAACGCAACGACGCCCGTTGACCCCGAAGTTTTGGCGGCAATGCTGCCATTTTTGAGCGAAGAATTTGCCAACTCGACCTCTGCGCACTCCGCAGGGCAGCGTGCAGCGGCCGCGATCGAGGATGCTCGTGAGTCGGTCGCGGCGTTCCTGGGCGCAGACTCAGCGGGCGAGATCGTGTTTACTTCGGGCGGTACCGAAGGAAATAATTGGTCGATCCTCGGCACTCTCGCGAAGTCCGGAGGTAAACGCCGCATCATCACGACGCCGGTCGAACATGCGAATGTCGCTCGGCTGTGCGCAAACCTCGAGGCTGAAGACAAGGTCAGCGTTTCGCGGTTAAGTGTTGATACAGAAGGTGCCATAGATCTCGACGAACTCCGAGCACGCCTCACGCCCGACACCGCCTTGGTCTCGATGATGCTTGCAAATAACGAGACGGGCGTGATCTTCCCTGTGATCGAAGCAGCCCGCATCGTGAAGGAGAATAGCGACGCGATCTTTCACGTCGATGCCGTGAACGCGATCGGTAAACTGCCGTTTTCGCTAAAGGGTTCGGCGATCGATCTTCTCTCGATTTCCGCCCATAAGCTTTACGGGCCGAAGGGCATCGGGGCACTTTTCATCCGCGAAGGCGTAAAGCTCCCGCCATCGATGATCGGCGGCGGCCAGGAAGGCGGACGTCGTGCCGGAACTGTGCCGACGCATCAGATCGTTGGCCTCGGTGTTGCGGCGGAGATCGCACGCAGCCTCGATGGACTCGAACGCACCGCCGAGCTTCGCGACCGTCTTGAGACTGCTATACTCGAACTGCCTTCGACGTGCGTAAATGGCTCGCGTGATCCCGGACGGCGCGTGCCGAATACAACGAACATCTCCTTCGAACATACGAATGGCGAGATGATAATGCACCGCCTCGACGAGTTGGGGACATTGGTCTCTACCGGTTCGGCCTGCCACACGAAGGGCCAGGCCGCAAGCTCCGTATTGGAGGCGATGCAAGTTCCATTCTCCTATGCAATGGGATCGATCAGATTCTCGCTCGGCCGACACACCACCGACGAAGACATCGACACCGTAATCGGCCAGGTCAAAGAGGTCGTCCGTGCACTCCGATCCGACGCAGTGGTCGGAGCCTAAACGTCAAAACCGCCCGTGTGAACCGCAGTCAGAACCACCTGCGTCAGCGGGCGGCTTCGGGGCTATGCCCTCTCGCAGTGCGGTCGGGGTTCGTGGGTCATAGATCCCCACGTGTTGCAAAAAAAAGCAACCGTGCCCGACCGGAGGTCTCACAAAGCGGATCATGGAGGCGGCTTGCCGACGACGCGGCCGTCTTTTGTCCCAGCCAAGACGCTCGTGGGACAACTCTGGGACAGCTCCTGGGACAAATAAATGACGTGTTATCAACAGCTTACGCGATTTGTCCCAGAATTTCGCAAAAAAAAGATCAAACTACATTTTCCATTCTCAATTCTCCGTTTTCAGTTCTCTTGGAAACGGCTTGCCACCGACAATGGCCTCGCATAGCCACGTCGTTTACGGCGTGGTTTAGGACGGATAATGAATTCCCGGAGGCGGCTTGGCCGCCGACATGTCTCTGTCGCGTGCTCCGCACGCTCCAGCATTATTTGGGCACGGTAACCCAGGGTTGCGGCCGAGGCGGCCTTACCCTGGGCTATTATCTCGCGTCCCCTACGGGGACGACCTGATCAATCTCAGACTGAAATAAAATTCGAGATGCAAACCTTTGCGGCCTTTGCGGGGTTTTGCTTTGCGGCCTTTGCGCTTTCTCTTTGGTGTAGCCGTGAAGGAAGCAATTTTCGAAAAAGAGAACCACCCCGCCAGCCGAAGCGGCTGCCACCCTTCCTTCGTAATGAGGGGAGCTTTAGCTCCGCCATTCACCATTCACCATTCACATTTTTTTCAAAGAACGAACGGCGGTCTCGACCGTGTTCTCATCATAGCCAAACGTCGCGCGCGTTTGAAGCACATTCCGCACAAAATGTATCAAACTGCACGATTTGCACGATTTGCACGTCGGCGTTCAGGATCATGCGGCTTTTTCGATGCCGTAGCGGGCGAGTTTTAGGTAGAGGCCGCGTCGGGTGAGGCCGAGTTCGGCGGCGACGCGTGAGATATTCCAATTATTTCTTGCGAGGGCATCGCGGATCAGCGACATTTCGAGATCCGAGACGGCATCTTCGAGCGTCGTTCCGGGTTCGAGGTTTGCAAATGGGGCGATCGTTGAGTTGTAGGACGCGATCGGACGGGGGCCTTGCAGCTTGCCGCCGAAGGGTATCAGCGGCCGTGCAGAACGCTTTAGGTTGGGCGAGAGATGTTCCGGCGTGATCGTCTCGTTCGACTCGGCGCGCGCAACGATCCTTTGAACCTCGTTGCAGAGTTCGCGAACGTTGCCTTCCCAATCCGAGACCATCAGCATATCGATCGCTTGCGGCGTGAAGGTAATCCCGGACTTGTTGAAACGCTCTGAGTACTTCGTTATGTGATAGTTCACGATCGACGGGATCTCGGCTCGGCGATCGCGAAGCGGCGGAACGCGCAGCCGTATCACGTTCAAGCGAAAATACAGGTCTTCGCGAAATGTGCCGTCCGCAACCTTCTCTTCAAGCGGCATATTCGTCGCCGCGATGATCCGTACATCGACCTTGATGGGCTTCTTTTCACCGAGCGGCTGCACCTCGCCTTCCTGCAGGAAGCGCAAAAGTTTCGGCTGAACGTCGAGCGGCAGATCGCCGATCTCGTCCAGGAAGAGTGTGCCGTGGTCGGCCGATCTGATCACGCCCGGCGAATCGTTCATCGCGCCGGTGAACGCACCCTTTTTATAACCAAAGAGCATTCCCTCGGCAAGATCCTTTGGAAGCGTGGTGCAGTTGAACGGGACAAAATCCCGATCCTTGCGATTCGAGAGCGCGTGGATCGCTTTTGAGACAAGCTCTTTGCCCGTTCCGGATTCGCCGGTCACA
Source organism: Acidobacteriota bacterium (assembly GCA_018269005.1). Lineage (GTDB taxonomy): Bacteria > Acidobacteriota > Blastocatellia > Pyrinomonadales > Pyrinomonadaceae > OLB17. The sequence continues at coordinate 184,289 of JAFDVK010000012.1, forward strand.
AGGACCGTTACGTCTGAATTTCGGATCCGGTAGATCTCTTCGACGAGCGTCGTCATTCCGGGCGACGAATGAATAAAGCCCGGCATAAGATCGTTTGAAGCATATACGCCAGCAGGCTGATCGTGCGGCTGCGAGCTATCGCGTTCACGAAGAGCTATGACGTCGATCCCAAGCTCCGTCACGCTAAACAGGGGTTTGAGCGACGAGCCGTCCGCTAAAGAAGCTCCGGATCGCGGGCTCAGCAAAACATAGGCGGGCCGACCGGCCGTCGGTCTTAGCTCGATCACCTCAACATCTTTGCTTTGCATAAAAGACTTTAGATCCTGGCGCCGAACCGCCGCGTCGAGTTTCCCGACGAGTTCGAAACTTTCATTGTTCGAGTAGCCGTGCGTGATGAATGGAGCCAGCGTTTTTGTGTCGCTGAATTCCGCAACAACTATCTTTTCCGCGTTGCTCTCCTGTTGAAGCACGGCGACGAGTTCGCGGAACAAAAGCTCTCTCGAAGCTGTCGCTTCTGCAAGCCGAACTGTTAAGAGCTGTGATATTACCGCGTTCTTACGCCGTTCGCCCTTCGGCCTTTCGGGAAGCGACCTTGAAGCCGCATCAAGCTTATGGCCCAGTTCTGCCGCCGATCGAAGATCTTTTTCCAGGCCAAGCTGCTTATACGTCTCACTCGCTGCCGCAAGGTGGCGTCTTGCTCGGACGATATTGTCGCTCCCCAAGTTTTCGGCAAGGAGCATGTGCATCTTCGCCTGATGGAACGGATCCAATCCCGCCTCGAAGGTCGTCAATGCACGGCTGAAGTAATGGATGGCGATCTCGCGCTCGTCATTTGCAAGGGCGATACAGCCGCGAATTCGCTGAATGTTGCCAAGCACGAAGTAATCAGATCTCGGCTCGTTAGCCTCGATCTCGCGCAAGGCGTTCTCGCTCTCTTCCGTATCGCCTTCGAGCATCAAGGCTTCCGCGAGAACGATGCCGGCCATGTTGGCATAGTGGCGGTCGCCTGCTTCGTGTGCCTGCTCTATGGTCGCCTCGGCGGTCGTGATCGCGGCAGCGGTGTCGCCTTTGAGCAGATGACATCTCGCGATATTGCGCAAGGCCTGAAGCTTGTACCACCGGTTGTTCCTCTTCTCAGCGATCTCGACAGCTTTCTGCAGCAGCCTTTCAGCTTCATCGAGATCTCCACGCAGAATGTAGAGCTCGGCCAGTGAATCATAGATCCCGGCGACGTGGCTGTAATTTTCGCGCAGCCCGAGTTCGAGAGCCCGGCGGATCATTTCCTCCGCACGCTGCCATTGCCCAAGCAGCGTCAAATTGATGCCTAGATTGTTATAGGCGATGAGCATATTGAGAGCATGCTCGGTCTGGTCAAAGTACTCGATTGACTTTTCGAGACACGCGATGCCGTCGTTCGGTTTGCGCAGGAACCAATAAGCTCCCGACATATCCGTATAGAATTTGCCGAGCATGAACGGCGCGGAATTTGATCCGATGATCTTGATCCCGAGTTGGAAGTTCTCGATCGCCTTTTCGCTGTTGCCTTCCTGGTTATGAATATTCGCGATCTCACGATATGCCTCCGCCATCCCAAGCCAGTTGCCGGTCAAGCGGTAATGATCCAGAGCTTTCTCAGCAAAATCGCGGCTGATCGGGAATTCGTTGAGTTTCCGATAAACGCGGGAAAGTGCGATATCGATGGTACCGAGAAGATGTGTGTGAGAATCGGCCCTTGCCTTCTCCAACACCTCCTTGAGAAGCGTGACCGCTTTCGGGTATTCGCCGCGATTGCTGAACGAGATCGCAAGCTGTGTGACCACCCGGACCTGTGATTCACTAGAGAGATTCGCGAGGTTTTGAATATCATCGTAAGGCCGCACGGCCTCGAGAGATTCCTTGTATTTGCCGACCGTTTCAAGCGTAAATGCCAGGAGACGCAGAAGATTCGCATATACGTCGGGTGTAAATCGGTACGCGGGCGACGTTTTGCGGATCAAGGCTTCTGCCTCGGAAGACCGTCCGTCGCGCAAATGTCGGCCGATCGAAGAGAATAGCCCGTCGATCACCTTCTTACCGGCGACAGGCGCGCTCTTGCGTCCGATCATTTCGCCTGTCAGGGAAACGGCCGTCAATTCCGGCGTTGAGCCGGCCTCGGTCTTTGCTTTCTTCATTGTCGGATTCTCGTCGGGGACAACGAAACTGGGCCGAATTTACGGCCAACTGCAAAATAGTGAATACTTAGTAAACAACAGCGCACTTGCAATCTAACAAATAAAGCCCGCGCCGTCCACTACTTTTGTTTTCGCGTCCGCTGGAAAATATCGGCAGAAGCACGTGTTTTCTTTACCGACAGGGCCGGCATTTGTGGTTAAATCCAAGCTATGCCCGACTTTCCTGAAAGAGCCGACGACGCGGAGGTTTTATCCGAGACCGTCTCAAAGCTCAAAAAGCCGAAGCTCTACAAGGTGCTTCTGCACAATGACGACTTCACGACGATGGACTTCGTCGTCTTTATCTTGTCCCACGTATTTGTGCGTACAGAGGCTGAAGCGATCACAATAATGCTGAAGGTCCACAACGAGGGCGCCGGGGTCGCCGGCATCTATCCGTACGAGATCGCGACAATGAAGGCCGACAAGACCACGAACCTTGCCCGCTCGAGAGAATTTCCTTTGCTCTGTACGATCGAAGAAGAATGAGCTTTGCAACTTGCCCGACAACCGAGAGCGGTCAGCCGGCATCAATGCGTTTTTGGATGATCTTGAAAACCTTTTTCGATCTATTTTCGTGAACCTGTCCGAGCGCCGGCCTTCAGTTGCCGGCCGCCAACAATTTATATGAGTTCTTCTGAACCAACCCCCGACCGTCCCTCGGTCTTTTTTGACGAAAAGGGCCGGCGCCGAAAGGTTTTCGGTGTTATCGGCATTCCAATCGCAATAGTAACGACCGTTCTTTTTGCGTTCTTTGTTGTCAGCGTCCTTGTAAATCCATTCCTTCCGCAAATAAAGCTAAAACCGCTCAGCGTCCTGCCCGAACGCCAGGATACGGCCCTTGCGATTCCCGACAAACCTGCAGCGCCGCGCGATCCCGTCCTGCGACGCGAGACCGAGAAGGTCAAACAGGCGAAGAAAGATCGCCTCGAACGAAAACGAGAAAGAGTTGCGGCAAAAGAGATGGAAAAGGCGGCGCGGCCTGCTGCCGCTGCGGGCCCGACGGTACCCGGGAAACCGCTCTCTGTCGGCTTTTACGTAAATTGGGACGATTCGAGCTTTGCGTCCTTAAAGCAGAACATCGATTCGCTCGATTGGGTCGTACCGGAATGGATACGGCTTTCCGGTGATGCGGATAACCCACTCGCCCTTGATATTGACGACAAAGCCCTCGACTTCATTCAAAGCGAAAAACCCGATATGCCGGTCTTGCCGCTGCTTCAGAACTATAAGAACGAACAGTGGAACAGTGATCTGCTGCGAAAGACGATCGCGACCGAGGATTCGCGGCAAAAGTTGATCGCATCACTTCTCTCAACGATCGACCGATTCCATTTTGGCGGCATCACGGTGGATATCGAGGAGGTCCCAAAAGACCTTCAGCCGGCATTGTTCCTTTTTGTAAGCGAACTGCACACGGCCTTTCAGGTAAAGCATCTTGTACTTGCGCAAGCCGTGCCGTTCGATAATCCTGATTGGAATTACAGATCGTATGCCGCGGTTACGGACTACGTGATGCTGATGGCCTATGATCAGCATTGGTCGACAGGCGAGGCCGGGCCGGTCGCGGGACAGGATTGGTTCGCCGACAGCCTAAAACGCCGAATGGCAGAACTCCCACCGGAGAAGACGATCGTTTGCTTCGGCAACTACGGCTACAATTGGGGAGCAAAAGGCAAAGAGGCCGAGACCGTCTCTGTCCAGGAAGCCCTCCTTGCCGCAAAAGATTCGCTCGACAGCCCGTCTGAAATAAAGTTCGACCCAGACTCAAAGAATCCGTACTTCACCTATACAGAAGACGACGGCGTCTTTCACAGCGTTTGGTTTCTAGATGCCGTAACGGCTTACAACGAAATAAAGGCCGCGAGGCCCTACAATGTTGCCGGCCTCGCACTTTGGCGACTTGGCAGTGAAGACCCGTCGCTCTGGACCGTATTCGGATCAAAGATCGACGAGGTTTCGCCGTCGCAGCTCGATGCGATCAAGTACGGCTACGAGGTTACGTTCGAGGGAACGGGCGAGATATTGCAGGTAAAGGCCGAACCGCAGGACGGCGCCCGCGACCTGAAGTTCGAAGCGGCGGACGGACTCATCTCCTCCGAAACCTATAAGCAAATACCGAGTTCCTACGTGATCCGCCGAACAGGAGACAAGCCCGGCGAGATCGCCCTCACTTTCGATGACGGCCCCGATCCTGTTTGGACCCCGAAGATACTTGATGTCCTAAAGAAGGAAGGCGTAAAGGCGACATTTTTCATCGTCGGAGAGAACGGCGAAGAGAATCCGGAGATCCTGAAGCGAATAGTCGCCGAAGGACATACGATCGGCAATCACTCGTTCACTCACGCAAATCTGGCCGAGGTGCCGAACCGCGTCGCCTTGCTCGAATTGAATACGACGCAGCGTCTGATCGAGTCGCTCACCGGCAGATCGACAAGGCTTTTCCGAGCTCCATATTTCGGCGACGCAGAACCGCGCACACCCGACGAAATGGAGCCCACGGCCCGCGCGCAGGATCTTGGCTATATTTCCGTCGGCCTACACCTTGACCCCGATGACTGGAAACTGATCAATGACGACGGCACGCCACACACGGCCGAAGAGATCACCGATCAGGTTTTTGCCGCCGCCGCGATAACGACTCCGGAGGAGAGAGGTTCGATCGTCCTACTGCACGATGCAGGCGGCGACCGTTCGGCGACCGTGGCCGCACTTCCGGGAATCATCGAAGGGCTGCGCGCCAAAGGATACAAATTCACCACCGTAGCCGACCTTGCAGGACTCTCGGAAGACCAGGTAATGCCGCCGGTACAGCAAGATCAATCGGCTTATGCCAAAGCCGATTCGTATGTCTTTTATTCGATCGCCGTCGCGGCGTGGCTGATGAAATGGATATTCCTGATCGGCATCATCCTCGGCATCGGGCGAATGGTCATAATCGGAGTTCTGGCGTTCGCCCAATTCTTGCGTTCGCGGCGCCGCGAACACGAGAGGTTCGGCGTTGGTTACGAACCCTTTGTGTCCGTGATAGTTCCTGCGTACAACGAAGAGAAGGTCGTTTGCCAAACGATCTCGAGCCTTCTCGAATCAGATTACCCTGCGTTGGAGATCATCGTCGTTGACGACGGCTCGACCGACGCGACCTTCAAGGTTGCGACCGACGCGTTTCCTGACGAACCGCGTCTGCGGATCATCACAAAAGAGAATGGCGGTAAGGCGGCCGCTCTAAATCTTGGCTGGAGGCAGGCAAAAGGCGAGATAATCATCGCACTCGATGCCGATACGTTGTTTACTCCGACGACGGTTTCCGAGCTTGCTCATCGCTTTAAGGACGAAAGGATCGGCGCCGTCGCTGGAAACGCAAAGGTCGGCAACCGGCTTAACCTTGTGACAAAATGGCAGGCTCTCGAATACGTTACTTCGCAGAATTTCGATCGGCGTGCATTTGCCTCGCTCAACTGCATCACGGTGGTTCCCGGTTCGGTCGGAGCCTGGCGCCGCAGTGCTTTGGAAGGGACCGGCGGGTTTTCTTCCGATACGCTTGCCGAAGACCAGGACCTGACGATCCAGGTGCGCAAACTCGGATTCCTGATCGGATACGAAGAGAATGCGATCGGATACACGGAAGCTCCGGCCACGCTTCGCGAGCTCGCCAAGCAGCGTTTTCGATGGTCTTTCGGAACGCTTCAATGTATGTGGAAGCATAAGAACGCTCTCTTGAATCCGCGCTTTGGAACGCTCGGCTTCATCGCGATGCCGAACGTCTGGATCTTTCAGGTGCTGTTCCCGCTTATCTCGCCGCTGATGGATCTAATGTTCATTTGGTCGCTCGTTGCCGCCGTAATGAACCACTTCGAGCATCAGCAGGAATACGCGCACAGTTCCTCGAATCTAAACAACATTCTCTTCTATTACGCCCTATTTCTTGCCGTGGACTGGCTCGGCGCACTGGCCGCGTTCCTGATGGAAAAAAAGGAGCAAAAGAAGCTCCTGTGGTGGCTCGCCGTACAGAGGTTCGGCTATCGGCAAGTGATGTACTGGGTGATGGTGAAGTCCGTGTATATGGCGATCAAGGGCGTGGTCGTCGGTTGGGGCAAACTCGAACGCAAAGCAACGGTCGAGGCCGCATCGCCGTAAACTCCGAATGGAAAAAGCGCAAAAAGGGGTGTCTTCAGGCGGCCGCCCACACAAGAATCGTCGCGGTTTTGACGACATTTTAGTGCTGCAAATGCTAAAATTTTCCTTTTATGTCCGAGGAACTTGATCTTAAGAAAACCGTCAACCTGCCCAAGACAGACTTCTCTCAGAAAGCGAATCTTGGGCAAATGGAACCTGCCCGATTGAAGAAATGGCAGGAAGCAGGCCTTTATAAAAAGGTTCTTGAAGCGCGAAAGGGCAGTGCGAAATTCATTCTCCACGACGGCCCGCCGTATGCGAACGCGGACATTCACATTGGAACAGCACTCAACAAGATCCTAAAAGACTTCGTCGTAAAGTCCCGTTCGATGATGGGTTTCGAGGCGCCGTTCGTTCCCGGTTACGACTGTCACGGCCTGCCGATCGAGACGCTCGTCGAAAAAAAGCTTGCTGCAAAAGGGAAGAGCAAGAGCGATCTTCCCGTGGCAACATTCCGCCGCCTTTGCCGCGAACATGCTTCGACGGCAATGAACAACCAGACGCGGGATTTTGAACGGCTCGGCGTACTCGGCGAATGGCAGGATCCTTACCTGACAATGTCACCGGAATACGAATCGGCGACCGCTCGGCTTTTTGGCAAGTTCCTCGAACGCGGCTGGGTTGCCAAAGGACTGCGTCCCGTCTATTGGTGCATTCATGACCAGACGGCGCTTGCCGAGGCCGAGGTCGAGTATCACGACCACACATCGCCATCCGTCTATGTCAAGTTTCCAATGCTGACGGATCCGGCCGAGATCGATCATGCCCTTGCAGGGAAGAATGTGTTTGTTGTCATCTGGACGACGACACCGTGGACACTGCCGGCAAACCTTGGTATCACCGTCCATCCGGATTTTGATTATTCCGCCATCGAGACAAATGGCGAGGTTTACATCGTTGCAAGCGAGCTCGCCAAGAGTTTTGCAGAAACCTGTGAAGTTGGCGCGATCACCGAACTTGCACGTTTCAAAGGAAAGAAGCTGGATCGGATGCAGGCTCGTCACGCGTGGCTCGACCGGCCGTCGCTCTTGATGAACGGCGAACACGTAACGCTTGGCGAAGCGGACGCCGAGGTCGAGCTCGATGTACGGTTCGAAAGCAAGACCGCGGCAAAATCAGGTACCGGCTGCGTTCACACGGCTCCCGGCCACGGCGGCGACGACTTTCATATCGCCAAAGAATACGGCCTCGACATCTATGCACCGGTCGATGCGGCCGGAAGATTTACAAGCGATGTCGAAAGATTTGCCGGGATGACCGTAACGGAGGCGAATCCAAAGATCGTCGAGTTTTTGCGTGAGAGCGGTGCATTGCTCCATTCGGAGAACTATTCGCACCGTTATCCGCATTGCTGGCGTTGTAAGAACGCGGTCATCTTCCGTGCGACGCCGCAATGGTTCATCGCGATGGACGAAGTAGCTGTAGGCACGAGCGAAACGCTGCGCGGCCGGGCTCTTGCCGAGGTCAAGGACGTGAAATGGCATCCGTCTTGGGGCGAAGGCCGCATGGCCAATATGTTCAAGGGACGGCCCGACTGGTGCGTTTCGCGTCAGCGTTCCTGGGGCGTTCCGATCCCGGTCTTTTATTGCGGATCTTGTGACGAAGCGATCGCGGACAAGAATGTTGTCGATCACGTCGCAGATGTTTTCGCGGTCGAGACGGCTGACGCTTGGTACGCTCGCGAGGCAAGCGATCTTCTTCCGGCTGGTTTTGAATGTCCGAAGTGCGGCGGAAAAGATCTTAGAAAAGAGACAGACATCCTCGATGTCTGGTTCGATTCCGGATCGAGTTGCGTAGCCGTGCTCGAGACGCGCGACGAGCTGCGATTTCCGGCTGACGTCTATCTTGAAGGCGGCGATCAATATCGCGGCTGGTTCAATTCGTCCTTAAGCTGCGGCATCGCCGCACATAATTCGTCGCCGTACAAACAGATCGTCACTCACGGCTGGGTCGTCGATGGCGAAGGCCGCAAGCAATCAAAATCGCTCGGCAACGTGACGGCCCCGAAGGAAATAATCGACCGCTCCGGCGCAGACGTTCTGCGGCTCTGGGCCGCCGCCGTCGATTATACGGAAGACGTTCGCTGCTCGGACGAGATCCTTTCGCGTGTTGTCGATGCGTATCGCAAGATGCGAAATACGCTTCGTTATGCGCTCGGAAATATTGCAGGGTTTGATCCGGAAAATGATTCCGTCGAACCGGCATCGATGTTGGAGCTCGATCGCTGGGCACTTGCTGAACTCGATCGCGTCACCGCAAAGACGATCGCCGGGTATCAGGCGTATGATTTTCAGGCTGCGTATAACGCGCTTTATCAATTTTGCACCGTTACGCTTTCGGCCCGATATTTTGACATCATCAAAGATCGCCTTTACATCCTTGCCCCGAGGTCGGTCGAGCGGCGTTCTGCACAGACCGCGTTATTCAAGATCGCCGATTCACTGATCCGTTTGTTCGCGCCGCTGATGGCTTTTACGGCGGATGAAGCCTGGGAAGCCTTGCCTTCGAGTAAATTAGCATCTGTGCACCTGGCTGAGTTTCCGACAGTTAGCGAAAGCACGGAAAGTTCGCTTTTTGAAACTTGGGAACGCATTTTTACCATCCGCGATGAGGTGCTGAAAGCGCTCGAAACAGCTCGTACGGAGAAGAAGATCGGTTCGTCGCTCGAAGCGAAGGTCGTACTCACTGCAGACAAAGAAACGACGAGATTTCTGCTCGATCATTTCACCGAGCTGCGGTACATTTTTATCGTCTCGCAGGTCGAGGTGCACGAGGGCGATGGCATTACCGTGAAGATCGAGCTTGCCGATGGACATAAGTGTGAGCGATGTTGGAACTATTCGACCAGAGTCGGCGAGTTTGCCAGCTATCCGACCGTTTGCGAACGATGTGCTGCTGCCTTGGACGATATCGTCCCGCAATTGGGAGCACACGCCTCTTAATCTTAAAAGGAGAAACGTATGAAACTCGCGATCCTTGTTTTTGCAATGACACTTGCGGTGATGTCTGCTCCGGCGCAATCCGTGCATACGCCGGAGAAAGGAACGCCGGAGCGGAAAGCGATCTTGGATACGCTTCGCGTACCGATAGAACGCGAACTGAAACAACAGATCGTCTTCGTTGCGGATACATTTAACGTATCAGGCACTTGGGCGTTCGTAAGCGGAAGTCTCCAGGGAGCGGACGGCAACGCTCCTGATTTCTCAAACACGCAATACAGCGAGGCTATGGAGGCCGGTGCGTTCGATAACAACTATTTTGCGCTTCTTAAAAGAAGCTCAAATAAATGGAAGGTTGTTACCTACCAGATCGGGTGCACGGACGTTTGCTATCTGCCGTGGCCGGAACAATACCGAGCACCAAAGGCCATCTTCCCGTATGTTGAATAGACGTTTGTAACGATCAGATGAAATACACATTCTTTGTTATCGCTTTTGTTGTTTTCGCATCTTCAGCTTTTTCTCAGGAGTCGGAGAAGGCCGCCGTTCGCGTTCCGCTTGAGAACTATCTGAAGGCACACGCAACGGGTGATCCCGCGTACGCTCGAAAGGCGTTCAATTCCGTCGGAAATATGATCTGGGTCAAAGACGGGAAATACTCGATCGAGAGCTTCGATCATTTCATCACGAGAGCGTTCACCGGCAAGCCGGCGGCGGACGAGGCACAGCGTAAGGATCATCGGAAAATCGAATCGATCGACATCGCCGGAAATGCGGCGATAGCCAAGATCGTGCTTGATTACCCAACCGTGAAGTTCACCGATTATATGACGCTCCTTAAGATCGACGGCGAATGGAAGATCGTGAACAAATCCTATTACGCAGAGCCAAAAGGTAGTAAATGAACGCACGCAGCATTCTATGGAAGGTCGCATATCTAGGCGTCACAGGCGGCGTCTTTATGATCGACCAGACGACCAAGGCTTGGGCGGCAAGGGTTTTGCGGTTCGGCGGTGATAGGCCGATCATCAGCGGTTTCTTGAACTTTGCGTACACACATAACACCGGTGTCGCCTTCTCAATGCTCGACGATCACGGCAGCACCGGCCGCTGGGGCCTTTCTGCGGTTGCGATGGTCGCGGCCGTCCTCGTGCTCTACTTCTTCTGGCGCACGCCCAGAACGGACGATCGCATACTCGGTGCTCTTGCATTGCTTCTTGCGGGCATCGTAGGAAACGTTACTGATCGTCTAAGGCTAGGGTTTGTTATTGATTTTATCGACGTCCAGTTCGGGAATTGGCACTATCCGACCTTCAACGTCGCCGATATGGCGATCGTGATCGGCGCCGGCCTGCTGATGTTGGATATGATCCTCTCGAAGCGAAACGAGAAGCCCGAAGCCAGAAGTAAGAAGCCAAAAGTGAGTGGAGAAAACGTTGACGCCTGAGCCTATGTACGCAAGAAGTTTCGAGGATGTTGGAGTGTGGCAAAAGGCACACACCTTCGTTCTGGAGGTATATCGGATCACAGAGAGTTTTCCCAAGCACGAACTGTACGGACTGACATCTCAGCTGAGGCGAGCCGCTGTCTCGATACCGGCAAATTTTGCGGAAGGCTTCGTAAAAGCGACAAAACCGGATAAACTACGCTTTTACGGCATCTCGCAAGGTTCTTTGGAAGAATGTCGCTATTATTTGATATTGATCCGTGATCTTGGCTACTACGACACAAGCACTCTGCGACCTCTGCTCGATGAGGTAGGTAGAATGCTTGGCAGTTATATGTCTGCCATCAGGCGCGACCGTTAGGGATTCAGATGTATCCCGCTCTCCGGCTTCTGGCTTCTAGCTTCTGGCTTCTGGCTTCTTAACACACGATGTACCCAGAACTCTTCCGCATAGGGAATTTCCCGATAACGACATACGGCATCTGGCTTACGGTCGGAATGCTGCTCGCCCTTTTCGCAGCATCGAGACTCGCAGCAAGAGACGGTATTTCAAAGGATCGAATTTACGACCTCGGGCTTTGGACACTGGTCGGCGGCCTTGTCGGGTCGAAGGTCCTGATGATCCTTGTCGAACCGGACGTGCAGATCTTCACGCTCGACTTCTTACGTTCCGGCGGCGTCTTTTACGGCGGCCTGATCGGCGGCTTCTTGACCGTCGTCGGGCTGATGCTCTACTACAAACTACCGTTCTGGAAGGTTACGGACGCTTTTGCACCTGCGGTCGCTCTTGGCCAGGCCTTTGGACGACAAGGCTGTTTTGCCGCCGGCTGCTGCTGGGGAAAGGAGACGAACTCCTTCCTCGGCGTCCATTTTACCGAGCTCGGCCACGAGTACACCGGCGTTCCCATTTATGGCCCCGGACACACCGACCTTTTCCTCTACCCTACGCAGCTGATCGAATCATTAACGATGTTCGCAGTCTTTGCGTTCCTCTTTTGGCTGCACAAGCGTAAGAAATTTGATGGTCAGGTGCTCGTCGCCTACGGAATCATTTACTCGATCTTTCGCTTTCTTATCGAATTCATTCGGGACGATCCGCGAGGAGACCTTTTCGGCTTGACGACATTGACCGGCCTTTCAACTTCTCAGTTGGTGAGCCTGCTGGTAGCCTTAGTTTCGATCATTTTTATGGCCATTCGGCTTCGCTCTGCAAAAGCGCAGGCCGGGTGAAGGATCACATCGCTTTCCGCCGCAGATAATTAGTAATTAGTAAATTCATAATTAGTAATTAGTCTGGCAAGAACGTAGAAAAAGAATTGTCAGAGCAAGAAGAGATCATTCAACTAACAGCTACGGACGAGGATGTCGGACAGCGACTCGATGCGTTCCTTGCTGAGAAGATCGACGGCTGGTCGCGCTCGCAGCTGCAAAAGCTGATCGACAGCGAAGATGTGCTTGTAAATAACAGGCCGGCTCGCTCTTCGTACAAAATACGGGAAGGTGATGTTGTTGACATCGAACTGACCGAAGGCAATACCGCAAGATTCGAACCTGAGAACATTCCGCTCGACATAGTGTTTGAGGACGGCGATCTCGCTGTCATAAACAAGCCTGCCGGTATGGTCGTGCATCCCGGAGCGGGTATTTCTAGCGGCACACTGGCGAATGCAATCGCGTGGCATTTCAAGTCGGAACCCTCTGCGTTAGCGGAGGGTCAGAGTGTTGGAACGGACTCAGGCAAATTACCGGCTGCTGACGCAGGCGGTTCTGAAAGGGTCGGCATCGTACACCGTCTTGATAAAGACACTTCGGGGCTGATCGTTGTCGCAAAGAATATTGAGACTCAGGAAGCCTTATCCGCTGTATTCCGCGATCGCAACGTGCAAAAATCCTACATAGCTCTTGTGCACGGCAGTCCGCGAGAAGATTCCGGAACGATAGATCGCCCGATCACTCGCGACCGCTGGCATCGGACGAAAATGACCGTTGCCGCGAATGGCCGGCACGCTCTCACCATCTGGAAGATCCGTGAGCGGTACGAGAAATTCGCCCTTCTTGATGTTGAGATCAAAACCGGCCGCACCCATCAGATCCGTGTGCATCTCGCATCGATCAACCACCCCGTCGTCGGCGATGCGACCTACAACGAAGGCCGCGACAATTCGATCGCAAATGACGAGATCAGAAAGGCCGTCCAGCACCTCGGACGCTTCTTTCTCCATTCGGCACGGCTAGCGTTCGATCATCCAAAGACGGGAAAATACCTGCGATTCGACCAACCGCTGCCCCCTGAGCTTGCTGGATTTCTAGAACTTCTATAGCCGGGAACGCAGGCGCCCTCGCCTGCATCAACTTGGGCTACAATCAAGTCAATGGACAACAAAGACCCGCGATATTGGCACAGTCGCGGATACCTCCCACACTTCGATCAGGATGGATTTACGCAGTTCGTAACCTTTCGCCTTGCTGATTCCGTGCCGCAGCTCGTACTAGATAGATGGCATATTGAATTGAAGTCAGGTGAAATAAGCGATGCCGGTGTTCGTAGGCGCATCGAATATTATCTCGATCAGAATTATTGCGAGAGTTGGTTAAGGGTCCCTGAGATCGCGAACATCCTGCAGGAAACGCTGCTAAAATGGGACGGCGAAAGGTATCGCCTGATCGCATGGGTGATAATGCCGAATCACGGACACATCTTGCTCTCTCCGTTCGAAGGACACCGAGTATCAGACATAATGCACTCGATAAAATCCTTTACGGCCCATTTCGCCAACGATCTTCTGAAACGAAAGGGCCGCTTCTGGGCTAAAGAGTATTTTGATAGATACATTCGCGACCAGCGCCATTTTGCAAATACACTCGCTTACATAGAGAATAATCCTGTAAAAGCAAAATTATGTAAGTTGCCATGCGAGTGGCCTTACAGCAGTGCGTATTTCAAGTGATGCCGGAAGTGGCGGCCAGTTTGCACTTACGCGTCTCGGCGTGATTTGAGCGTCTTTGCGGGGACGCGTTGCACGCGGGACGCGTGCGTTCCAGTCCGTTTGTTGAATCTACTATGAAAAGTTTATCAGTAGTTGTTTTGTTCGTCGCGGTGGTGTTTTCAGGAGTCGCCTTTGGGCAGACGAACGAGATAAATATCATTCCGAAGCCGGAGTCCGTGAAACCCGCAATTGGAACTTTCAAGTTGGACCGTAACACTAAATTGGTCGTGACGGGCGATATGATGAAGCCCGCATCCGAAGTTCTAAATGATGAGATCTACAGAGCATACGGGTTTAGACTTCGGGTGACGAGTGAGGTGCAGCGGCAAAATGCAATTGCTCTGTTTGGTCCGCCGCTGCCGCCCCAAAAAGGTGACTGGGTAAAGGATATTGGGTCGTATCGACTCATGATCAACGAGGATCGCATTCAGATCGAAGGCTGGGGAAATGGGGTGATGAATGCCGTTCGATCCCTCGTACAGCTATTTCCCACCGCGAAGGGCGATACTATCAGGCTTCCGGCGGTTACGATCGAAGATTCGCCGCGGTTCAAGTATCGCGGGATGCATCTTGATGTGAGTCGGCATTTTATGCCGGTCGAGTTCGTCAAGAAGTACATCGATCTGATGTCGCAGTATAAGTTCAATACTTTTCATTGGCATTTGACGGATGATCAGGGCTGGCGGATCGAGATCAAGAAGTACCCGAAATTGACCGAGATCGGTTCGAAGCGGAGCGAATCCCTGCTTGGGCGGTATTCGCCGACCTTCAAGGGCGACGGTGTGCCGGTCGAGGGTTTCTACACGCAGCAGCAGATCAAAGATGTCATCGCTTACGCGAAGGCTCGCTACATCACGATCATCCCCGAGATCGAGCTGCCCGGTCACGCCTCTGCCGCACTCGCGGCATATCCGGAACTGGGGAAAGGCTGTGCTGCACCCGATTACAAGTTCGAGGTGAAAAAGACTTGGGGCATCTTCAAAGAAGTGTTCTGCCCGACCGAGGAAACGTTCAAATTCCTCGAAGACGTTCTCGACGAGACGATCAAACTTTTCCCGGATTCGCCGTACATCCACATTGGCGGCGATGAAGTTCTGAAAGACTTTTGGAAGGATTCGGCATACGTTCAGGAACTAAAAAAACGCGAGAACCTCAAGGACGAGCACGAAGTACAGAGCTACTTCATTCGCCGCATCGAAAAATTCATCAATTCGAAAGGCAAGAAGATAATCGGTTGGGACGAGATCCTCGAGGGCGGCGTCGCACCGAACGCGACCATTATGAGTTGGCGTGGCGAGAAAGGCGGAATCGAGGCCGCCAACGCTCACCACGACGTGATAATGACGCCGAATACATACGTATATTTCGATTACGGGCAAGGCGATCCGGCTTATGAACCGCTGACCATCGGCGGCTATATTCCGCTCGAAAAAGTTTACGGCTGGGATCCTGTGCCGAAGGAACTTGCGCCGGACGAAGTTAAATATATTCTCGGCGGCCAGGCGAACATCTGGACCGAGTATTTGAAAAAGCCTGAGAATGTCGAATACATGGCGTTCCCGCGAATGCTCGCCTTGTCCGAGGTGCTGTGGACACTGCCTGCGAATAAAAATTACGCAGATTTCAAACGACGCCTTGGCGCCGATCTCGAGCGTCTCGAGGCCGAGAATGTAAATTTCCGCATTCCGGAGCCGGAAGGCCTTAAGAACACAATAGTAAGCCCGGATGGCAAGGCAACGCTCGATATAAAGCCGCTTGTTGCAGCCTACAAGATCTATTACACGGTCGACGGCTCGACGCCCGACGTGACCTCAACACTTTACACACAACCGGTCACGTTCGAGGTGGCAAAAGATGAGGTGAAGACCGTAAAGACTATCGTCGTAACGCCGTCCGGCAGGAAGAGTTCGGTGTACGCCGCGACATACGTCAACCGCGAACCGCTGCCCGCCGTAGAGCCCGAGCAGAAGCGACCCGGCGTCGGTTTTGAATTCTATTTACCGGAAAAGGATCCGGTCAAAGGTGAAACGAAATCGATAATGCTCGAACAGTTCGCAAAAACGTACGACCTGAAGCAAAACTTCGGCGTCTCGTTTGACGGCTATCTGAAAGCTCCGGTCGATGGCATTTACGAACTCCAGGTCGATGCGACATGGGACGTAACTGTTTTGGTCGATAATGAGCGGCCAATTGACGATGCAGGTACAAATGACCGCAAATTGCGTTCGGCGACCATCCCGCTTAAGGCCGGCTATCACAAGATATCGCTTCGCTATAACCATCGCGGCGGCGATGCGATGTTCCGTGTGCTTTGGGGATTAAAAGGTCAAGGTTTGGGCCGTGCGTACGGCGGCGAGTTTGTTCACTAAAGAGAATATTGGAGGAAAGACGATGAGCGACATCACAAGACGAGATCTTTTGAAAACCGGAGTTGCGGCGACGATCGCAAGCGCATTGGTCGGCACAGAGACCGTAAACGCGGCGCCGGCAAAGTCGATGATCGGTGTGCCTTTTGAACGGCGAGACCGCGTACGGCTCGGCGTCGTCGGCGTCGGAAGACGCGGGCAATCGATGATCAACGATTTTCTCGGCGTCGATAACCTGGACATCGTAGCGCTTTGCGACAATGTGAAAGCCAATGCGGAAAAGGGCAAAGCGCAGATCGAAAAAGCAGGCCGGCCGTCGCCCGCGATGTACACTGACGGCGACTACGCTTTCGAGAAACTCTGCCAACGCGACGACATCGATTTTGTCTTTTCTCCGACGCCTTGGGAATGGCACGCGCGCGTCGCTCTTGCCGCGATGAACAACGGCAAGCATGTCGGCGTCGAGGTCCCGATGGCGACGACGATGAAGGATATTTGGGCTCTCGTAGATACATCAGAACGCACGCGAAAGCACTGCATTATGATGGAGAACTGCAATTACGATTTTAACGAGACGATGGTGCTCAATATGGTGCGTGACGGCCTCTTTGGCGAGATCACGCATGGCGAAGGCGCGTACATTCACGACCTCCGCGAAATAATGAACGAGAACGACAGCGAAGGCCTTTGGCGGCGCGCTTGGCACACGCGTTTGAACGGAAATCTTTATCCGACGCACGGCCTCGGGCCCGTGGCGAACTATATGAACATCAATCGCGGTGATCGGTTCGACTACCTCGTCTCGATGTCGTCGCCTTCTCGTTCGCTCGATGTCTATCGCGAAAAAACGGTTCCGAAAGGAAGTCCGAAGTGGCGCGAGAAATATATCTGCGGCGATATGAACACCACGCTGATCAAGACCGCGAAAGGCCTTTCGATCAAGGTGCAGCACGATGTAGTAACACCGCATCCATACGACCGCATCAACCTTGTTCAAGGTACAAAAGGCGTATTTCGGGACTATCCGCCGCGCATTTTCGTGGACGGGCAGGAAGGCGGACATAGGTTCGCGACGATCGACAAATACAAAGAAAAATACACGCATCGGCTCTGGAAAGAATTGGGCGAGAAGGCCCGCGGACACGGACACGGCGGCATGGACTTCATCATGGCGTGGCGGCTCGTGCAGTGTTTTCGCGAAGGCCTCTCGTACGATATGGACGTTTATGACGGAGCAGCGATCTCCGCGCCTTTTCCCTTGAGCGCGCTTTCCGTCACACGCGGTTCGATGCCCGTCAAGATCCCGGATTTCACACGCGGCGGTTGGCAGCAGAAACGGGAGAATATGGTATGAAGAAGATACTGATCTTTGTGGCCGTATTGTTTTGCTGTTCGATCGTGTCCGCACAAAAGCATTCGTTCACGATCGAAGGCGAGCATTTTGTACTCGACGGAAAGCCTTTCATCATTCGCTCCGGCGAGATGCATTATCCGCGTATTCCGCCCGAACATTGGCGCGATCGTTTCCGCAAGGCCAAAGCGATGGGCCTAAACACGATCACGACATACATCTTCTGGAATGAGCACGAGCCGCAGCCCGGCAAATTCGATTTTGCGGGGGGCAAGGATATCGCACACTTTGCAAAACTCGCTCAAGAAGAAGGCCTTTGGCTGATCATTCGCCCCGGCCCGTATGTTTGCACGGAGTGGGACTTCGGCGGCCTTCCGGCATGGCTGCTTCGTGATCGGAATATGAAGGTCCGTGCGAACGACCCGGCGTTTCTTGCCGCCGCCGACCGGTATATGAAACAGGTGGGAAAACGCCTCGCTCCGCTCCAGATTCAGAACGGCGGCAACATCATAATGTCTCAGGTCGAGAACGAATACGGCTCTTTCGGCACCGACAAGGAATACTTGAATGCAGTAAAAAAGAGCCTGATCGATGCGGGATTTACCGTTCCATTCTTCACCTCTGACGGCCCGAGCGATCAGATGCTGAAGGGCGGCACATTGCCTGACGTGCTTCCGGTCATCAACTTTGGCTGGGGGCAAGACCCGGCGAAACAATTCGAGACGCTCGCAAAATTCCGCGCCGGCATTCCGAGAATGGTCGGCGAGTATTACACGGGCTGGTTCGATCACTGGGGCGAGAAACACCACACCGTCGATACCGAGTCTGTCGCAAAAGGCATCGACTATATGCTCGCGAACGGTATCTCGTTCAACTTCTATATGTGGCACGGCGGGTGGTCGTTCGGCTATATGGCTGGTGCGAACTATTCGAACACCGTTCCGTACCAGCCCGACACCTCGGATTACGATTACGACGGCGTACTCGATGCCGCGGGACGGCCGACCGAAAAATATCGCGTCCTTCGCGACGTGATCAAAAAGTATTTTCCGAACGAAACGTTTCCTGAGATCAAGGACGAACCGAAGTTCATCACGATACCATCGTTCGACCTCAACGAGGCCGCCGGCTTGTTCGATGCTGCTCAGATACTAGGCAAGATCCACAGGTCGCGCGACGTCCTTCCGATGGAAGATATCGGGCAGAACTACGGATTCGTCCTTTATCGGCATCGGTTTGCCGCGGACACAAAAGGTACGCTTGAGTTCAAAGAGCAGCACGACTACTCACACGTCTTTCTGAATCACAGATTCATCGGCAAACTCGATCGCGGACATAAAGAACAGTCGATCGCGATCGACGCGAAGAAGAGCGACGTCCTCGAAGTTCTGGTCGAGAATATGGGACGTCTGAATTACGGTAACGACTTCATCTTCGACCGGAAAGGCATCACGGAAGAAGTTCTGCTCGACAACGCGGAGTTGAAGAACTGGGAAATCGTCTCTCTGCCGTTCGATAACCTTTCACTCTTGAAGTTCACAAAGAAAGAAGTGCCGAACGCCGCGTTCTTTCGCGGGTCGTTCACTCTGAAAGAGGTTGGTGACACGTTCCTCGATATGCGAAATTGGGGCAAAGGCCACGTCTGGGTGAACGGCCATCACCTCGGGCGTTTTTGGCGTATTGGGCCGCAGCAGTCGCTCTATCTGCCCGTCGGCTGGCTCAAGAAAGGCAAGAATTCGATCGTCATTCTCGACCTTGAGAACAAAGGGAATCGCACTGTAAGCGCGAGCCCACAGATCCTTTACGGCAACTGAGCGACCGCTAAAAAGAGGGAATGTATGCCAAAGTTCTTCGTCAGTTTCCTTCTTACGTTCCTGTTGACGGCATTCACCGCCGCTCAGGAGACGGTTGTTTTTGAGAGCGGCAAGGAAGGGGCGGCGAGTTATCGAATACCGGCGATCATAAAGCTGAGGTCAGGAAAGCTGCTCGCCTTTGCCGAAGCAAGACGCAAGGGTTCGGGTGATTTCGGCGATAACGACATCGTCCTTAAGACGAGCAGCGATAAGGGGAAGACTTGGTCCGAGCAGATAGTGGTCGTTGACAACGGCACGCTGCAGGCGAGCAATTCCGCTCCGGTCGTCGATACGCTCGATCCGCGTTATCCCAAAGGCCGGATCTTCCTCTTTTACAACACGGGCGATAAAACGGAGCGGGAAGTTCGCGAAGGCAAAGGCACCCGCGAGGTGTGGTACAAAACGTCGATCGACGAAGGCCGAACGTGGTCTGAGGCCGTGAATATCACTTTGCAAGTGAAACGCAGCGACTGGCGTGCATACGCAAACACGCCGGGCCACGCGATTCAGCTAGCACGAGGCAAATATCGCGGCCGCATCTTCGTTCCTGTTAATTATTCTAAGGGCGAACCGCAGCGGGATTTTTCGGACTATATGGCGGCCGGTTTTTACTCCGATGATCACGGCAAGACGTTCCACATCGCCGGCGACATCGGCATCGCGGGGAGCAACGAGGCGACCGCCGCCGAAACTTCAAACGGCGATATTCTATTTAATGCACGCAACCAACGCGGCGATCAAAGATTTCGTATCACTGCACGCAGCAGCGACGGCGGCGAAACATGGAAAGACGTAGGCTTTGATGAGAACTTGCCAGATCCCGTCTGTCAGGGCAGCCTCTTACAGGTCAAAGGCAAGATCCTCGCATTCGCAAACGACGCCGATCAAAAGGATCGAGACAACCTGACGCTGCGTATCAGCAACGACAATGGCTCGACGTGGAAGAAGAGCTTTCTCGTCGAAGGTGTGAGTGATTCAAAAGGACGCGATGTGACTGCGTATTCAGACATCGTCTTGCTCGACAGTAAGACGATCGGCGTCCTTTATGAACGCGATGATTACAAGCAGATCGTATTCAAGGCGGTAGTATTTGCCCGCGAATAACGCGAATTTCCGCAAAGGGAATGTAAGCTCGTTGCTTCGAGTGCGTTCTCCAATGCGAATGAAGCCAGCTTCTATTAAATTAGCGTTCATTCGCGTGATTCGCGGGCAATATTTCTTTTTCGTTTTTTTCGTGTGTTTCGTGGGCAACACTATCTTGGGCAAATCTATGAAAAGTAAACCTTTCATCTCCGCTTCCTTCCGTCTCGGCGTTTTTGTTCTGCTCACCGCTCTCTGCTCTCAGCTCACAGTCAACGCTCAGACGAAAGACTATGCGCGCTACGTCAACCCGTTCATCGGCACGGGCGGCCACGGGCACACGTTTCCCGGGGCCACCGTGCCTTTTGGAATGGTGCAGCTCTCGCCGGACACGCGCATCGACAACTGGGACGGCTCTTCCGGCTATCACTACTCGGATGACATCATCTACGGCTTCTCGATGACGCACCTCTCCGGCACAGGTATTCCCGACGGCTGCGATATTTTGCTGATGCCGATGCTAACTGAAGGACAAATCTTTATTGGACTGGATGAAAGGTTGGCTAAAGGCTACGCATCTAAGTTCTCGCATGCAAATGAAATTGCAACTCCCGGATATTACTCCGTAAAACTGGCTAATGGAATTCGTACTGAGTTGACCTCAACCGCAAGAGTTGGACTTCAACGTTATACATTTCCGCGTTCGGGTGATGCTTATATTTATCTTGATCTAGCCTGGCGCGATAAAAAGCTTGACGCAGAGACTAATTTTGTCGGAGATCGTAGGGTTGAAGGGTTCCGACGTTCATCTTCATGGGCTAAAGATCAAACGGTCTATTTTATCGCCGAGTTTTCACAGCCGATCAATGGATCTTCTGCACACGGGACTAGTCACGGCGGTCATTTTGCCGATACTTATCATTTCACTTTGGAGAAAGGTGGAGCCCTAATAGTAAAAGTCGCGATCTCGTACGTCTCGATCGAAGGTGCACGTAAGAATCTCGCCGCCGAACTTCCCGGTTGGGATTTTGACAAGGTACGACGCGACGCAAAAGCGGCGTGGAACAAGGAACTTTCAAAGATCGAGGTTTCGGGCGGCACGCCTGAGCAGACGACGAACTTCTACACGGCTCTCTATCACACGGCGATCCAGCCGAATGTATTCAACGATGTTGACGGTAAGTATCGCGGCCACGACGGGAAGGTTCATCAACTGCGGAACGCGGACGCCCTCGTCCGCAATGAGGGCCGCTTCGGTCCGAAAGATACTCACCTTGCCGAAAAGTCGAGGAAGCGGAAGTCAGGTTCGCCGGAGGAACCGGCGATTGCGGACGAAGGCGTCCGCGTTCCGTCGGAGCAATACACTGTATTCTCGCTATGGGATACCTTTCGGGCGGCGCATCCGCTCTATACGATCATTGACGAGAAACGCACCGCTGATTTCATCAACAGCTTTATCCGGATGTATGAACAGGGCGGGCGGCTGCCCGTTTGGGAGCTTTGGGGCGAGGAGACCGACACGATGATCGGCTACCACGCCGTTCCGGTGATTGCCGACGCGATGGCAAAAGGCATTAAAGGCTTTGATTACGAAAAAGCCTACGAAGCCGCAATACACTCCGCCGAGCTCGACCATTTCGGCCTCGCCGCATACAAGAAGCGCGGTTATATTTCGATGGAAGACGAGAACGAATCGGTCTCCAAAACGCTGGAGTACGCATACGATGATTGGTGCATCGCACAGATGGCTAGAATCATCTCTAAGACGAAGTCTGCCGCCCTTCCCAAACCTAAGGCCGGCGTAACGATATTCAAAGACAGAGCCACGGGTTTCGTGAATCTCTTAGACGCATATGAATACGACCAACGTGCACGTTCGTTCGAGAATCTTTTCGACCCCTCGACCGGTTTTATGCGGCCAAAGCGGAACGGCGGCTTTGTCTCGCCTTTCTCGCCGAACGAAGTAACGTTCCACTTTACGGAAGGCAACAGCTGGGTCTATACGTTCTTCGTCCCGCAGTTTGTCGATCGGCTCGAAGAGTTGATGGGCGGACGGACGAAGTTCGCCGCAAAACTTGACGAGCTCTTCACAACGAGCGATAAGCTGACCGGCCGCGTCCAGCCCGACATCACCGGCCTGATCGGCCAATACGCCCACGGCAACGAGCCTTCGCACCACATCGCGTACCTATACGATTACGCAGGTGAGCCGTGGAAAACTCAGAAACTCGTGCGGCAGATCCTCGACGAATTCTACAAGCCTACGCCCGACGGCCTGATCGGCAACGAAGACTGCGGGCAGATGTCCGCGTGGTACATCCTGAGCGCAAGCGGCTTTTATCCGACGGCACCGGGCAATGCGAAATACGACCTCGGCACGCCGATCTTCAAGGAGATGAAATATCACCTCGAGAACGGCAAGACATTCACTGTAAACGCGCCGAACGTCTCGTCAAAGAATATCTACGTGGCCTCGGTCAAACTCAACGGCAAGCCTTACCGCAAGACGTTCATCACACACGGCGATATCGCCGCCGGAGGCACGCTCGAATTCGAGATGTCGGCCGTACCGGTGAAGGATTGGTTCACGGAATTTTCGAGCACCAAGGTCGAGACGGCATTCGAGGCGGTGCCGTATTTTGACGGCCCAAAGACCTTTGAGAAAACCGCAGAGATCACGCTCCACGGCATCGACCCGAAGGCTGAGATCTTCTCCACGATAGAGACCCAGAACGGCATCGTTTCGGCCGAAACGCTATACACAAAACCGATCAAGATTGACGCGACCTCGACCATCACGGCATACGTCAAAAATGGAAAAGTGCAGAGCAAAACCGTGACCGCGAAGTTCATCAAAAAACCGAATGACTGGACGGTCTCGATCGCTTCGAAATACAGCCGACAGTACGACGGCGGAGGTGATGAAGGGCTGATCGACGGCATTCGCGGGACGGTGAATTTTGCGAGCGGCGAGTGGCAGGGCTACCAAGGCCAGGATTTCGAAGCGACGATAGACCTGCAGCGTTCGACAAGGCTTAGCGAACTCGGCGGCGGATTCCTGCAGGTCGCACGCTCTTGGATCTGGATGCCTACCAAAATAGAATTTGAGGTCTCAAGCGACAATGTGAATTTCCGCAAAGTTGCCGAGATCGTAACCGATCTCTCGCCAGAGGATATGACGCCGACCGTACGCGATTACGTAACGAAGATCACACCCGTCACGGCCCGATACGTCCGCGTCCACGCGAAGAATTTAGGCAAGATTCCCGCCTGGCATCCCGGTGCAGGCTACGACGCGTACATCTTCGTCGATGAGATCATCATTCGTTAGGGCACTAGCCACGAATTCACGAATGGAAACCTACCGATTCGTGAATTCGTGGCTGACTTGGTCTTTTGAGGATCGACCTGTAAGCGACGAAAACCTTTACTTCACAGTTACGGATAATATATTCTGAAGCCGCTATGAATACAATACTCGAACAGGCTCTAAGGCTCCCGATGCCCGAGCGGAGAAAGCTCGCGGATGACCTCTATGACAGCATTGTGTCGGGTTCAGACGGCTTCAGTTTGAGTCAGGAGCAGAGGAGCGAGATCGATCGGCGCCTTGCCGATCTCCGCGAACATCCTGACAAAGCACTGCCTTGGGGCGATGTGCGTGAACGTTTACGCAAGGTCGCATGAGCCTCCCTGTAATTCTTCACGAAGCCGCCAGACTTACAGACTTTTTCCCCGCTAAGAGCGTCTAACTTCTCGGTTGGTGAGGTTTTGTATGGACAGACGTTATTTTTTGAAGGCGGGCGGGTTTGGTTTGGCGAGCTTCGGTCTGATGGCCGCGGCTCCGAATTTCCTACATCAGTTCGCGGCGGCTCAGGCGAAAGGCGGTATGAAAGGCCGCAAAGTCCTCGTTACTATCTTCCAACGCGGGGCGGTTGACGGGCTGAACATGCTCGTGCCCTACGGCGACAGCGAGTATTACGACCTTCGCCCGACCATCGCCATTCCCGCACCGGGCAAGACGGACGGAGCGGTCGATCTCGACGGCCATTTCGGCCTGCACCCAAGCCTTGCGCCGCTTGCTCCGTTCTTTAAGAGCAAACAACTCGCGGCGATCACGAGCGTCGGTTCGCCCGACAATACGCGTTCGCATTTCGATGCACAGGATTATATGGAATCGGGCACGCCGGGCGTAAAATCAACGCCTGACGGCTGGCTGAACCGCGTTCTCCAGGCTGCACCTGAAAAAGCCGCGTCACCTTTCCGTGCCGTCTCGATGACCCAAACTTTGCCGCGTTCCCTCTATGGCAAAGCTCCGTCGGTCGCGATGGCGAACCTTTCAGATTTTTCGATCCAGGCCGGGCTATATACGACCGAGCTCAAGGGCGGTTTTGAAGGTATTTACGACCAGAATGTAAAAGACACGCTCAATAAGACCGGCAAAGAGACCTTCGAGGCGATGGACTTTCTGAAGCGTGCCGATCCGCAAAAATATCAGCCTGCGAACGGCGCAATTTATCCGAATACCGACCTTGGACGTTCGCTAAAACAGATCGCGCAGCTAATAAAAGCAGGCGTCGGCCTCGAGGTCGCTTTTACCGATACGGGCAATGATGTTCGCTGGGATACGCACGTAAACGAAGGCAATTCACGCGGCCAGCTCGCAAACTTCCTGCGCACCTTTGCCCTCTCGATCGCTGCGTTCGCGACCGATCTCGGCAAAGGTATGGATGACGTCGTTGTGCTCACGATGAGCGAATTCGGACGCACCGCACGCGAGAACGGCAATCGCGGGACCGATCATGGCCATGGCAACACGATGTTCGCACTTGGCAATTCCGTACGCGGGGGCAAGGTCTATGGCGACTGGAAAGGCCTAAAGAACGACCAACTGAACGAAGGCCGAGACCTCGCCGTAACGACAGACTTTCGCGATGTCTTTGGCGAAGCGGCCGCAAAACACCTCGGAGCGAAAGATCTCACAAAAATCTTCCCAGGCTACGCCGCAAGCTCATCTAAATTCAAAGGATTTGTGTCCTAATGCAGGTACTCCTCCAAGAGCTTACGCTAGACACAAAACGGCCGCGAATCCACGAATAGAGCATTAAATATTCGTGCGTTCGCGGCTAAGTTTTGCCTGCTTTCCGGGTTCTATTTTCGATAGACCTCGCTCCGGTGCCCAACCTTGATGACTACGACGACCAGTTGCTTTTTTCGAACTTCATAGACGACGCGATAGTCGCCAAGACGAATCCTAAACAACTCCGCACCTTTTAGCTTCTTTACCTTTAGAAGTTCGGAGTACGGGTTTAGTGAAAGGACGGTCAGCGCTTCGACGATTCTTTCACGAATCCGGGCAGGCAGTTTCTCAAAATCTTTCCTCGCGCTTTTAACGAACTCGATCGCGTATGTCGCCATCATTTCGTTTTGCGAAGGCCTGCCAGAACCTCTTCAAGCGTGAAAGTCTCTTCATTGCGACGCTTTCGATATGCTTCGAGATCGATCTCATCCTCAAGCCGCTCGATCAACGCCTGTTCGATCAGGAATCGCATTTTTATACCTCGACGTTTGCAAAATTCCGTCACCGCATCCTTTACACGAGCGTCGATTATTGTTGATAACGTCGCTGTTTCACTCATAACCATTAATTATAAGGAAAAATCTTTAGAATACAAGATTTTGATTGATCTCTACTTTTTCGATCATTCCGACATTGTTTCTATTCCATATTTCTCAAGCGCAAGCGAAGGGCCTGGAGTTTGATAAACCCTTCGGCGTCTTGTTGGTCGTAGGCGCCGGCGTCGTCCTCGAAGGTTACGACGCGTTCGCGATAGAGCGAGTTCGGCGATTTACGGCCGGTTACGATGACGTTGCCTTTGTAGAGTTTGAGGCGAACATCGCCGTTCACGGTCTCTTGCGTCTCGTCGATCATCTTCCTGAGGATCTCGAACTCGGGAGCGAACCAAAATCCGTAATAAACGGATTCCGCGAATTTTGTCCCCAAACTGTCACGCAGACGCATAACTTCGCGATCCATCGTGATGGATTCGAGAGCGCGGTGCGCCGTCTGCAGGATCGTCACACCCGGCGTTTCGTAAACACCGCGGGACTTCATCCCGACAAAACGATTTTCGACGATGTCGATACGGCCGATGCCGTTCTCGCCGGCAAGATGATTCAGCTTTGCGAGCATATCGACGGCGCCGTATCTTTCACCGTCGATCGCAACGGGCTCACCTTTCTCGAAAGTGAGAGTTATCTCGGTCGGGCTGTCGGGCGCGTCTTTTGGCGAACTCGTCATCAGGAAGATGTCTTCGGGCGGTGCTGCCCAAGGGTCCTCGAGGATGCCGCCTTCGTAAGAGACGTGCATCAGATTGCGGTCCATCGAATACGGCTTTTGTGTGGTTGCGGTAACAGGAATGCCGTGTTTTTCGCAGTATGCGATCAGGTCCGCACGTCCTTTGAAATCCCAGTGCCGCCACGGCGCGACGACCTTGATGTCCGGCTTTAGAGCGTAATACGTAAGCTCGAAACGCACCTGATCGTTGCCTTTGCCGGTTGCACCGTGAGCGACGGCATCGGCACCTTCCATTTGAGCGATCTCGATCTGACGCTTTGCGATCACTGGGCGAGCAAGGCTTGTGCCGAGCAGATATGTGCCTTCGTAAAGAGCATTCGCCTTGACGGCAGTCCACACGAAATCCTTTACGAATTCCTCACGCAGATCCTCGACATAGAGCTTCGAGGCTCCGGTTTTGAG
The DNA here is from genome assembly GCA_018269005.1 of Acidobacteriota bacterium. Lineage (GTDB taxonomy): Bacteria > Acidobacteriota > Blastocatellia > Pyrinomonadales > Pyrinomonadaceae > OLB17. The sequence goes on from JAFDVK010000012.1 coordinate 211,455, forward strand.
AGCCTTCTCCTCGAGGCCGTCGAGTTCATCGCCTTGGCCGACATCCGCCGTGTAGCAGATGACCTCGCAGCCGTAGGTTTCCTTGATCCAAAGCAGCATTGCGGACGTGTCCAATCCGCCCGAATACGCCAAAACGAGTTTCTTAATATCTTTTCTCATCACAAAAAATCTGCAGTTTCTCGGCCTGGAAATGCCGTATGTCCGCCAAAAGAAGTAGAATACCGTAAAACTCTCGATTCTCTATGGCCGACGACAAGAAACAACTTTGGGGCGGGCGATTCACGGCTCCGCCGGACGAAACATTTGCCGAATTCAACGATTCCTTCCGATTCGATCAGCGGCTTTTCGCAGCGGACGTAGCGGCGAGCGTCGCCCACGCGAATGGGCTTCAACGCGCCGGAATTATCTCGTCTGAGGAGGCTGACAGCATCGTAACCGGCCTGAAAGCCCTATTGGATGAAGCGGACAAACGCGCCGACTATTTCGCGACAGCAAAGGCCGAGGACGTGCACTCATTCATCGAGGCAAAGCTGATAGAGAAGATCAGCGACACCGGCCGAAAACTCCACACAGGCCGCAGCCGCAACGACCAGGTCGCAACGGCTTTCCGCCTTTGGTGCCGAGACGAAGTTGATGCCGCGGTCGTGCTGATACGGCGTGTTGAGCGTTCGCTCGTCGACCTTGCGGCACGCCACGAGGATGCTGTAATTCCCGCTTACACGCATCTTCAGCGTGCCCAGCCGGTTCTTTTTGCACATTGGTGCCTTGCGTATTTTGAAATGTTGGAGCGTGATCTTGAGCGTTTTGAGCAGGCGAGAAAGAGGCTCAACGTGATGCCGCTTGGTTCAGGCGCTGTCGCCGGAACCGGCTTCCCGATCGACCGCGACGTGGTAGCGAGAGAGTTGGGTTTCGACAAGGTCACTGCGAACAGTCTTGACGGTGTCTCAGATCGTGATTTTACTGTCGATATTTGCTCGGCGGCCTCACTTTTGATGGTGCATCTCTCTAGGCTCGCCGAGGATATGATCCTTTATGCTTCGACGGAATTCGGTTTCATCACGCTGAGCGATGCGGTTTCGAGCGGGTCGAGTCTGATGCCGCAAAAGAAGAACCCGGACGCGCTCGAACTCCTGCGAGGCAAAGCCGGCCGCGTTTTCGGCAACAATTTCTCGCTGCTCACAATGCTAAAGGGCCTTCCAATCGCCTACAACAAGGATATGCAGGAAGACAAGGAGGCAGTTTTTGACACGATCGACACAGTCGGCATTTCGCTCCGGGCGGCCGCGGTAATACTAGACAACGCGTCTTTGAATGAAGAAGCCGCGATGAAAGCGGCTGCGACCGGATATCTCAACGCAACAGACCTCGCCGACTATCTCGTCGAAAAAGGAATGCCATTCCGCTCCGCTCATGAGGCTGTCGGCAAGGCAGTTCTTTTCGCGATCAAAAAAGGCTGCGAGCTGAACGAACTCGCTCTTGGCGATCTCAGGCAATTTTCTGACCTGATCGAAGAAGACGTGTTTGATCGCCTGAGTATTGAGGCCTCGTTAAAAGCACGCTCGACGGTCGGCGGCACATCACCGGAACGCTTACGCGAAGCGCTTGCTGCTGCAAAAGCAAAACTTGAAAGATGATCGATCGAGAACGCCTACTTAGGGACACTGCAAACAACGAACTTTTCGTCTTTCTCGGGATCGAGATCATCGAGGCGAAGCCGGAACGCGTCGTTCTTACGATGGAAGTTACGCCAAAGGTGCATCAATACACGGGCGTTATGAATGGCGGCGTCTCGGTGCTTTTGGCAGAAAGTGCGGCGTCCGTCGGGGCGGTCGTCGGGGCGGATCTCGAAAAGGTAACGCCGGTCGGCATCGAGATCAACGCAAACCACGTACGCGCCGTCTCAAAAGGGCTCATAACGGCCGTTGCTGAGCCGGTCCATTCTGGCAAAACGATCAGCATTTGGAAGATCGAGATCACGGACCGCCGCGGAAAGCTTATCTCAACATCGCGGATCACTATCCTTAACCAAAAAAGGGCCGCATATCAACAGAGCTGACAGGATCACCGCCAACGCCGGCGATTCTGACCTTTTGTGCAAATCGTGCAAATCGTGCATTTCGTGCACTTTGATACATTTTGTGCGGTTTGATACGTTTTGTGCGGTTTGTGCTATCCGGCGGGCGAAAACGTGAGTAGAATTCTTGTTGGTCGAGGGGTTTTATGACGTATTCGCGCAGACAACAGAATGGCCGCAGATCGGAACCGGGAGCGATCGGCTAGTGCATCGATTCGAACGAAAATTGATCACGGAATGGCGAAGGCTCTCGCTGCGAACGGACGGCGAAACCGTCGTTGTCGGCTGCTCGGGCGGCGCAGATTCGACCGCTCTGCTCCTGGCATTGAAAGTTTTGGCAGACAGAAAAAAGCTTGGCCACCGGCTGATAGCGGCGCATTTTGACCATGCGTTGCGAAAAGACAGCGGCAAAGATGCGGAGTTTGTCCGCAAACTTTGCGAAGAACGCGATATCACGTTCGTTCTTGGGAATTTCCCGATCGCAAAACGCGGCAATCTCGAGGAAAATGCACGCCTCGCCCGCTATGAATTTCTCGCCAAAACTGCAGAGAAATTTGATGCTTATGCTGTGCTGACCGGCCACACGATCAACGATCAGGCTGAGACGTTTCTGTTGAACCTGATTCGCGGAAGCGGCCCGTCGGGCCTTGCTGCAATGCCTTCCGCACGGCCTCTGGAAGGCTGTCAGGCTCAGCTCGTACGGCCGCTGCTGCGCATCGCTTCTCGCGAGGATACGGTCGAATATTGCGGCAATCTTGGTGTCGATTTCCGCTCGGACCCGATGAACGAAGACCTTCGCTTTTCCCGCGTGAAGATCCGCCGTGAAGTGATCCCGCTGCTTTCCGAGCTAAATCCTCGCATTGTAGAGACCTTGGCCCGGACTGCCGGATTTTTTTCACAGGATTCGTCAGGCGGTCCGTCTGCGGAGAAACTCCGGTCATCCGACCTCGTCGGGCTTGAGGAAATCGAACGCCTAACGCTTATCCGCAACTGGCTCATCGCCAACCGCGGCCACGCCCGCAAGTTGACAGCCGCACACATAAAGGCCGTCAGCGACCTTGCAAAAAGCCCGAAAAGCGGTCGGATCGCGGAACTTCCCGGCGGCGGAGTTGTCGAAAGAAGCGGCGGCTGGCTCGCTTACCGTACTAAATAAGGTTGAAAAAGACGGCTGGCGCGCCTAAAATTAAGGGTTGGCGCTGTTTGTCCCTTATTTTTCGGGAACAACGCGCCAATAGCCGACTTTCATCCTAAGATGACTGCCCTTTTTGGCCTGTCATTTTGGTGGCAAGAAACGAAGGTTCAGGCGGAGGCTTTTTATTTTGAGTTCGAAGGCACGACAAATTCTTCTTTGGATGATCATCATCACGGGTGCGCTCGTCTTTGTTTGGTTTCTGCAGACCAAACAGAACAAGCCGGCCCAGGATCTCAGCATTGATGCCGCGATCACCCATATCAACAACAAAGAGTTCAAGGAAGCTCTGTTCAGGCAGTCGCAAGTCGAGTTCACCGACGTAAACAACGCAAAGTACGTCACGAATATCGGCAGCGATGCGACGATCAAGCTTTTGAAGGAAAAGATCGCCGCCTTTAACGAACAGAATGCCGGCACAAGCACGCAGATCGTTGACCGCGACGAACAGAAGAGTGAAGGCTGGGGTTGGATCCTCTTGATACAATTCCTGCCGATCTTGCTTATTCTCGGTGTCCTCGCCTTTACGCTTCGCCAAATGCAGGCGGGAGGCAATAAAGCCCTTAGCTTCGGTAAATCGAAAGCAAAGCTTCTCAATAATCAGCAGAAGCGTGTGACTTTCAAGGATGTCTCCGGCGTTGACGAAGCAAAAGAAGAGCTTCAGGAGATCATCGAATTTCTAAAGGATCCGCAAAAGTTCCAAAAACTCGGCGGAAAGATACCGAAGGGCGTTCTGATGGTCGGACCTCCGGGAACCGGCAAGACCTTGCTCGCAAAAGCTGTCGCAGGTGAGGCGAACGTACCGTTCTTCTCGATCTCAGGCTCGGATTTCGTCGAAATGTTCGTTGGTGTCGGCGCGAGCCGCGTGCGCGATCTTTTCGAGCAGGGCAAAAAGAATGCACCGTGCATCATCTTCATCGATGAGATCGACGCTGTCGGACGCCATCGCGGTGCAGGCCTCGGCGGTGGGCACGACGAACGTGAACAGACGCTCAACCAGCTTCTCGTCGAAATGGACGGCTTCGAGTCTAATGACGGCGTCATTCTGATGGCTTCGACGAACCGGCCGGACGTCCTCGACCCCGCACTTCTGCGTCCCGGACGCTTTGACCGACGCGTTGTCGTCGGCCGACCGGACGTTCGCGGCCGCGAGGGCATCCTGAAGGTACACACCCGTAAGATCCCGCTCGACGAAGGCGTCGATATCAGCGTCATCGCCCGTGGAACGCCAGGATTTACCGGTGCCGATCTTGCGAACATCGTCAACGAAGCTGCCCTGAATGCGGCCCGCTTTAATAAGAAGGTTGTGACGATGGCGGATTTCGAGATCGCCAAAGACAAAGTGATGATGGGCGCCGAGCGTAAGTCGATGGTCATCTCGGACGAAGAGAAACGCATTACGGCCTATCACGAAGCCGGCCATACGCTCGTCGGCCTCAAGGTGCCGAATATCGACCCCGTCCACAAGGTGACGATCATTCCGCGTGGAATGGCGCTTGGGCTTACGATGTATCTTCCCGAAAAAGATCGTCTTTCGGCTTCGAAGGAATATCTTCTCGGCCAGATCGCAATGGCAATGGGCGGCCGTATTGCCGAAGATATTTTCATCGGCTCGATAACTACCGGTGCTTCGAACGACATTGAGAAGGCAACAGAAGTTGCGCGTGCGATGGTCTGCGAATACGGAATGAGCGCTCTTGGGCCTCTGACCTTTGGTAAGAAGGAAGAGCAGATATTCCTTGGCCGCGAGATCGCGCAGCATCGTGATTATTCGGAAGACACGGCGATCAAGATCGATGCTGAGGTCAAACGGATCGTCGCCGAACAATACGAACGCGCCGAGAAGATCATCCGCGAGAATCGCGACGCAATGGTCCGTCTAGCCGAGGCTCTGCTTGAGTTCGAAACGCTTGACAGCATTCAGATCCGACGCGTCGTCGCCGGTCTTCCGCTTGATGCAGAACCAGCTTCAAGCGATGACGACGACGGCTCACCAGAGAACGAAGGCTCGACCGATAAGCCGTTCAAGAAGCCGATCCTGCCGCCGATCACGGGCAACAATCCGGCGACCGCATAGGAGCCTGACCAGTTCCGATCGAAATACGAGGGATGAGGCAAGACGCTTCATCCCTTTTTGCTTTACAATCTTTCTGAACATTCTTCTATACGTGATCTGGCGCACTTCAAAAAGGGAACTCGACCTATCCCGCGTGCTCATAATGGGCATCGTGAACACTACGCCCGACAGCTTCTCGGACGGCGGCCAAGCCTTTGCCTTTGACGACGCTATTGGACGGGCAGAACGCGTTATCGCGGAAGGTGCCGATATCATCGACATCGGCGGCGAATCGACAAGGCCGGGCAGCGAACGTGTTTCCGAGGCCGAAGAAATTGCCCGAATCTTACCTGTCATCGAAAGGCTAATCGCGTCAGGATGTGAGGTTCCGATCTCGGTAGATACGAGCAAGGCCGCGGTCGCAAAGGCCGCACTCGAAAGCGGAGCAGAGATCGTGAACGATATTTCCGGCTTAAGGTTCGATCCGACGGTAGCGGATGTTGCGGCGGACAAGGGTGCGGGACTCGTCTTGATGCATTCGCGCGGTGAATTCAGCGAAATGCACTCTCAGGCTCCCGTCGCTGATATCTTCGCCGAGGTTGAGAATGGCCTTCGTGAGAGTATTCAGAATGCCGTCTCCCGTGGGGTTGTACTCGACAAGATCGTTCTCGATGTCGGCATCGGTTTTGGCAAAACCGTCGAGCAGAACTTATCCCTGATCGCAAATCTTGCTAGAATCATCGAAAAGTTCGAAGAGTTTCCGATGCTCGTGGGCGCATCGAGAAAATCGTTCATTGGAAAGCTCTGCAATGAGCCCGACGCGGGAAAACGCGTTGGCGGGAGCCTTGCCGCCGCGATCGCCGCCGTAAGGAATGGCGCAAAGATCATTCGAGTTCACGATGTCCTCGAGACGCGCCAGGCACTTGCGGCCGCTCAGGCCTTAGGCTTACTGGAATAACAAGATCTTATGTTTCTGCTGCTTTTTCTATTCGATATTCCACCCGGGCCGGAGCCCTCAAGCCTCAGCTGGCTCGACATCTTGTTCGGAGCTGTTTTTGCTTTCCTTGGCGCACTCTTGTTCGTTTGGCTCGGCCGGAGGTTTTTGAAGAAACGATGAGAACGAAAGCACGAACAATAGTATTTATTTGCCTCGTCTTTCTCTTGGCGAGCGGCTTTACCGAGTGCTATAAACCGGTAACGAACTCCGGCCTTCCGAAGGACATCAAGATCGTCGCGGTCCCGGTCTTTCAGACCGAGGCGAAGGGGCTGCATTACAAGGTCGAGTCACGCTTTACCGAGGCCGTCTCTCGCGAGATCATCCGCCGCGGCAACGGCCTCGTTGTCCAAGGTTCACGCAGCGGTGCCGACGCTGTTGTCGAAGGCACGATTCGTGATTTCTTTTTCACCGGCGTCCTGCTCGATAAAGAAGGCCGTGCGCGCGTCTATGAAGTGACTATCGTCGGCGCGGTGACGATCCGCGATCTGCGACGCGATAAGATACTCTACGACAATCAGAACTTTGTCTTTCGCGATTCATTCGAATTCTCCGAAGATCCGCGTTCATTCTTTAACGAGGAAGATCCTGCGGTCGAGCGAATGGCACGAGCCTTCGCCGAATCTGTCGTCTCTGCGGTCGTCAACGGCCTCGGCGTAAGAGAAGAAAAGAAGTAGTGAGTTTTTGGAATGCTCCTTACCCGCGAACAACTTTGGGATCAGGTGCAGCGGCACGAATTCGCGCCCGTCTATGTTCTTTACGGTGAGGAAACTTACCTTCGCCAACAGGCAGTAAAGGCGATCTCCCAACATTGCTTTTCCGAAGCTGACGCTCGCGATTTTAACGAGACGGAATTCAGCCTTGCAACGCATGAGAACTTGAGACGTGCTCTCGAGGCGGCTGAACAACTGCCGCTGATGTCGGAAAGACGGCTTATTCGAATCACGGATGTCACGGTCGGAGCAACTGCCGCACGCGACACGTTGAAGGAGGACCATGAGCCGCTGCTCACCGCATATTTTAAGAAGCCGTCGCCAACGAGCGTAGTGATCTTCATTGCCGACGATCTTAACCGCAACCGCAAAATGATGAAGCTGCTTGAGAAGTTTGCGGCTGTCGTCAAGTTCGACCAGCTTGGTGAAGCCGGGCTTCGCTCATGGGCAGAAAGGATATTTAAGCGGCACGGCATCGCGATCGATAAGCCGGCCATCGCCCTGCTTGCGTCTCTTTGCGGCGGCAACGTCGCTCGGCTTGAGAACGAAGCCGAAAAGCTAATGACGGCGGCTTTGCCAGACAAGGTAGTTACGCTCGAACTTGTCGAAGAGTTGGTCACGGATCATCGAGAACTTGATAACTTTGTCCTCACAAATGAACTCAATCGCAACCGTCCGCAGGAGGCTCTCAAGGCTCTCCGGAAAATACTCGCAGACGGGGCTGAGCCCGTAGTTATTCTTGGTTCACTCGGTTTCTATTTTCGAAAGCTCGCGATCGTAAAAAGCCAGACGGAACGCGGTGTTGACCGTGGGGTGATCACGCGGGGTCTGGGCGTCAAATACGACCAGCACGATGCGTATTTTGCCGCCGCACGGCGGACAGATACCGCTCAGATCCAATATGCGGTCAAACGAATCGCAGAAACTGACCTTGCGATCAAGACGTCAAAAGGGGGCACTGACGGCCCCCGAAAACAATTAGAAATGCTTGTGTCCGAGATCGCTTCTCGGGTTGAAGAGCTCCGCTAGATCGCGGCCAAGCTCGACGCCCGATTAAAGTGCATATACAGGCTGTTGTAATCGGCCAGCGTGCGGTTCAAAATGAGCGGCAGCTGCGGGAGATCTGCGTAGTTTACGATCAAGTTCAGGTTTCGCAAAAATGCTTCGTTCGCGTTCATCGTCGCACCGGACTCTTCGAGCGAAATGAAGTAAAGCCGCCTACGCTCAGCAGAATACATCGCGTTCACTCTCTGCTGTATGACGGCCGCGCCGCTGTGCTCAGGTGCAAAATCCTGCGAAAACATCAAGATCTCGACCTTGCCCTCGCGAAGCCTTTCGTTCGCCTGCGCCGGTGTTTGAGCGACATAGACCTTGTAGCCAGCGTCGGAGAGCAGCTTTGCGGCCTGCTCTAGCTTTGCTCCTAGACAAAGCAAAATTCGACGCGGTTTCTCGAGATCGTCATCACTCGCGTCCATCTGAGTGTTGTCTTTCTTCAATGCCTCGAGCAGCGAACGCAGCGCGCTGTTGATCTGCATCTCCGATTCTTTGTGTGCGAACTCCTCTTGATTATTGCCGGTCGCCGGCGCCGGTTTGTTGTCGGCAAGCTGCTGCACGGTTGACGAGCCCTTTCCCGAGGTGTCCTTTTGGACGCGAAGCATATTCTGGCAACGCGGACATCTAACCGTAAAGTTCCCGGCGGGCACTTTCGATTCGTCCAATTGCAAAACGACGGAACAGTTATCGCAGCGTATCATCATAAAGATCTCTTTCTCCTACTCGATCATGCTAAGAACCGAATCAGGATTCGATTCGGAGGTCGGCGGTGCGACCGTCGCACTGATGCCCGAACCCCGATGCTGATTCACATAATCTTCGGTCGAAGCGAGGCCCTTGAGCTGAAGCAACAGGTTGTTCTGATTTGTCGCGAACGAGAGGCCGTCTTCCATGCTGATCTCGCCGCTTTCAACGAGTTTGCGGATCACGGTGTCGAAGTCCTGCATTCCGTCAAGTTCGCCGTCACGGATCGCGTCAAGCAGCGTCTTGCCTTCGGTCTCGCCTTTCTCGATGTACTCACGAGTTCTTGGGTTGGAGCGCATCACCTCAACCGCCGCGATACGGCCCGAGCCGTCGCCCTTCGGAATAAGACGCTGCGAAACTATGTAACGGAACGTTTGCGCAAGCCGCGTTCGAATGATCCGCTCTTCGTTCTTCGGATATAGCCCAATGATGCGGTCGATAGTTTTTGATGCGTCGATCGTATGCAGAGTTGAAAGCACAAGGTGGCCCGTTTCAGCTGCTTCGAGAGCGATCTCGGCCGTTTCAAGGTCACGCATTTCGCCAACGAGAATGACTTTCGGGGCCTGGCGAAGAGCCGCACGCAGTGCGGTCGCAAAATCACGGGTGTCGGCACCGACCTCTCTCTGGTTGATCGTGGACATCTTGTGGTTATGCAGGAATTCGATCGGGTCCTCGATCGTAACGATGTGATAGGCCTTTGTTTCGTTTATTCGGTCAATGATCGCAGCAAGGGTCGAGCTTTTGCCCGAACCTGTCGGCCCGGTGAGCAGAACGATGCCGTTGCGTATATCCGCTATCTCTTGAAGGGTCGGCGGCAGCCGCAGATCATCAAAACTCGGGATCTTATGCGGAATAAGACGCATTACGATCGACCAGGAGTTTCGCTGCTGAAAGATATTTACGCGAAAACGGCATTTGCCCGGAAGCGCATAGCTCAGATCGGCCGTCCGATACTTTGCGAGCTGCATTGCCGCGTCCGGATTGTCGCGGACCAGTGACATCGCGATCGTTTCGGTCTGATACGCGGTCAACCGTCCGAGGCCGAGCGGCGAGGCCGGATGCAGTCTGCCGTTGATCTCAACCTGCGGCTTCTGATTCGCAGAGAAGTTGAGGTCGCTAATGTTGTCGGATACGAGCAGCATCTGCTCGATGATCGGTGCAATGTCTAACAAACTCATTGTGGAAACGCAGCTCCCCTATGTTGGCTAAAGTATTCGGAGGGATCAGGGAACGTAAGGACGGCCGCATCGCAAAGGCAGAAATGCCCGCGGGATTTGCGCCGCTTGATCATTATGACCAATGTCAGAGCTGAATGCAAGACAATTTTAGTATTTGTTTAACATTATGAGGTAAATTGGCTGTATTCGCGGAACCTTTCTGATATCTTGTCCGGATCTGACAAGAGTGCGCCAATGATCGCTGCTGACGCGGCACCGGCGGATATGATCGAGGCAAGGTTGCCGGCTTTGATGCCGCCGATAGCGACCAGAGGCATCATTCCAGCCGTTTGGGCGGCCTTTGAAAGCATTTCTATGCCAATGGTAGGGTCGTGGTCGGATTTCGTCGAAGTCGCGAATATCGGACCTATCGCGGCGTAATCGATCTCTTCGCGAAGCGCGGCCTCAAGCTGGTCGATAGAGTGCGTCGAAAGCCCGATGATCTTGCCCGGCCCAAGCAACTGCCTTGCCATCGCGGCCGGCATATCGTCCTGCCCGAGATGGACACCGTCGGCGTCGATCGCCAAGGCGATATCGACGCGGTCGTTCACGATGCAAGTGACGCCGCTTTCCCGACACAGTCTGGCGGCCTCAAGGGCGTCCGGAAACCAATCTCCTGCGGCTTTTTGCTTCTCACGCAGCTGGATGAGCGTCGCACCGCCCGCGATGAGTCTTTTGACCTGTTCGGCGTGGGAAAGTCCCGAAATCGCGGTATCTGTTATTGGATAGATCTTTGGGAGTTGGAGTTTCATTCACCCAGACTATACCTTCTTCATCTATTTGGCTTTTTGTAGACCTTCCCGAACAGCCAACCCATATAGTCGTGAGCTTCATTAAAGCCATAGAGGTCGAAGGTGCTATCGACGTAAACGTTCTCAGGCCATTTAGTGTAGCGTGTAGCTACGGTTTTGCCGGTAAGCAACCTTAGGATTATAAGAGAGGCTTGACGGTCCGGGATGGTCGCACCGCCGCGGAATGGTTTTTCGCCGTCGACACGTATGGCAACCCCGCTCCCCGGATAATGGTCATGGCCAATCCCAATACCTTCATGAAAGGCCCGCTTAAAGATCATCAGATCCTTAAACGACATCCAGCAAAAGGTTGTATCGTCGATTGGGTCATTTTTGCAACCGACTCGCCAGTTGCTAAAAGGGGCCGTAAATTTGTGGTCGGAGCTCTCAAACTCCGCGCTTCCGTCGGAAAGCCAATATTTGTAACGCACGCCGTTCTTTGTTCCAGCGATAAACTTCTCCGGCGTGAACGTCGGCAGGCGCACTTGTGGTGCTTGCTTACGTAAGCGAACAAACATTGGGTCCTCCTCGGTAACCATGACCTTTGCGTCAGGCGTAAAGAGATCGGTTTCCTTTAGCAGGTCAGCCTTCTTGGCCTGCTGTGCGAACGCGGTCGCAGCAAGTCCAATGATCGCGAAGGTGAGAATTAAGGCTTTCTTCATAGGCTGTCTCCTTATGGAAAGAAATGTATCATGGGATTCTCCTGGCGTAGAATCTAAGGAATCGTCTTGTGTCAACTTATGTGGGGCACGGCGTCAATCCCCTTGCAAAATGCTCCGGGTTCTAATAGAGGGCTTTCACCATCAAAAAACAGTCTTCACCGTCGGTGTAGTACTTGTTCAGCCGCTGAACGACATAAAAGCCCTTTTGGCGATAAAGATCCTGAGCGGACGTGTTCTTGACGCGAACCTCGAGAACGAGCGTGTTTATCGACCGGGCGCGCAAAGCGTTCTCGACATGCAGCAGAAGGCGTTTTGCTAGGCCGCGGCGGCGGTGCTCGGGTGCGATACCGATCGTTGTCAGATGCGCCGTTCCGCCTTCGTTGACCATCACAAATGCGAAGCCGACCGTCTCGTTATCTTCGGTCACGATCCGGTAGGAGAGCGTCGTCGGTTGGCTCAATAGAAAATCGAGGGTGTGCCGCGTATAGCTGTCTCCGTTCGGAAAACAAGCAGCATTCAGCAGCGTTACATCGCGAAGATGCCGCTTTGTCAGCGGCCGGATGACGTATTCACCGGCTGGGGCTACTTTAACCTTTGGCACCAAGGGGCGTGCGGTTGGCCCGAACAGGTTCTTTATCGAGTCTATAAGCTGCATTACTTCACGAACATACAGTCGCCGTAGCTGTAGAACCGATAGCCCTCACGAACGGCGTGCCTGTACGCCCTCATTATAAGTTCGTGTCCGCCGAATGTGGAAACGAGAATGAGCAGCGAGCTTTTCGGTAGATGAAAGTTCGTAACGAGTGCCGAGACCGCCTTGAATTCATACCCCGGCGTTATGGTCAGGTCGGCAAGCGAAGCGCCGGCGGAAAATCTGCCTGTTCTGCGGATCGCGGATTCAAGCGCACGCGTTGTTGTTGTGCCGACGGCGACGATCCGTTTTCCGGTATCGAGAGCGCTATTGAGTCTAGCCGCAGAATCGTTGCTGATAGAGAACCTCTCGGGAAGAACACGATGCTCGGATAACTCCTCGACCCGAACAGGCTCGAACGTTCCATACCCGACGTGAAGCGTCAATTCGATGATCTCGGTGCCGTTCTCACGCATCCTACCAAGTATCTCGTCAGTAAAATGCAGCCCTGCCGTCGGAGCAGCGATGGCTCCACGTTCGGCGGCAAAGACGGTTTGATAACGTTCGCGGTCGTACTCGCGCTTTTCCTCTTTCGGTGTGATGTATGGCGGCAGCGGAGTTCGCCCAAGGCGGTCTATTTCTCGGTCAAGATCACCGTCGGTCTCAAAGCGAAATCGCACCCGCCCGCTCTCAAGCTTTTCGAGCACAACAGCTGACATCCTTTCGTCAAACTCGACTCGCTTTCCCGGCGCAAGGCGTTTGCCGGGCCGCGCCACAGCTTCCCAAACGCGAGGTTCGACCTCTTCGATAAGTAAGATCTCGATGGACGCTCCGGTCTCAAGCTTTCCGAGCAGCCTCGCAGGAAAGACCTTTGTGTTGTTCAACACAAGAACGTCCGCCGGGCCAAGTTGACCAACCAGACCGGTGAATTTTGCGTCTTGGAACTCACCCGTTCTGCGATCGACCACCAGCATTCGCGATGCCGAGCGGCTGGCCAATGGAGACTGCGCGATCTGTTCGGGAGGCAGTTGGAAGTCAAAGTCGTCAAGACGCATAAAAATGTTGATACAAATACAGGATTTTACTATAATTTACGCGATTCAACCTTTTTCGTTCCGGTGCTTTGATTGCAACTGAAATTGCATCTTTGCGAATCGAAATACGTGAGAGATCGCTTTATCTCTCCGAAATTGGCCCCACGGGTGCCGGACGTTCTGATCTTATTTTTAGGAGGATCTAACCGATGACCAAACTAGGAAAAATATTTTCATTATTTGCTCTTGCGATCTGCGCCGCGGTCGTTTTGCCGACCATCGCGAACGCACAGCTTCGTAACCAGAGCCGCTATTCAAAGCGAGATGTAAGCAACATTATCAAGCGTCTTGAGAACAGCAGCAACACGTTTCGGCGTGATTTTGACCGCGCTCTCGATCGAAGCCCAATTAACAATACGCCGCGAGAAGATGAATACAACGGATATGTCCGTGATTTCGAGAATTCCCTCGATCGACTTCGCAGCAGTTTTGACCGCTCAAGAAATTGGTGGGAAGTTCGCAATGACGTCTCGGATGTAGTGCGAAACGGCCAGCCGGTGAACAACATCATCAACCGCTTACCCTTCCAACGCGACATTGAACGACAGTGGCGACAGTTGCGCAATGATCTGAATACAGTTGCCGATACCTATGACCTTCCCGGTCTTGAAGGCGGCGGTTGGAATGGCGGCTATCCCGGCAACCCGGGTTATCCGGGCAATCCAGGCGGCGGCTGGGATGACAATTGGCAGATGTCGCGTCCGCCGAGCTGGGCAGTTGGCACATACTACGGTGTCGGCCCGCGTGGCGAAAGGATCACGCTTGCGATCCAGGCTAACGGCCGCGCAACGTCGAGCGTTGACGGCTCGCCGATCAGCTATGGCCGCTACTATCGCGGATTGCTCACCTTTGGACAGAATTCAGCGACGCTTGTACGAACACGTAATGGTGTTGACACTGTTAGCACTCTGAATCGCGAGACGATCAGCTATAGCAAACAAGGCTGGACGGATGGCGGTAATGACGATTGGAACAACGGCTCTCGGCCTCCGTCTTGGGCGGTCGGTACGTTCTATGCCAACAGTCCGCAGGATGGTTCGCGCATAACTATGACCGTTACACGCGAAGGCAACGTAACCGTCGTTATGGGCAATGGTGCTCCGTCTTACGGCAAGATGAACGGGGGAACATTGCGAATGGGTCCATACTCTTCGCGTGTCTATCGCCAGGGCAACGGATTCCGTACCGTCTCGGATACCGACGGTCAGACGATCGTCTATACGCGCTACTAAACCGCAAACCGGACATTTTGTTCGAGACAATAAGATCCTGCGAGACGCTAAGTCTTGCAGGATCTTTTATTTACGATGTGACCTAAGCCAAAGGGGATCATGCCTTGATGAGGCTTTCGACCGCTCCGCGTATGGTTGCTTCGATCTCGTCTAGGTGCTCCTGCGAATCAGCCTCGCAGCGAAGAACAAGGATCGCCTGCGTATTCGAGGCCCTAACCAATCCCCAACCATGCGGAAACCTGATCCTGGCGCCGTCGATCGTGTTGACTTCGTGATCCGCGGCAAAACGTTCGGTTATTCGTTCAACGACATCGAATTTCGCATCGTCGGGGCAATCAACTCGGATCTCCGGCGTTGAAAAAGTCTTCGGAAGATCGGCAAGCATTCCCGAAAGCGGCTCGTCCGCCTTTGAAAGAATTTCCAACACTCTTGCGCCCGCGTAGGTCGCATCGTCAAACCCGTAAAATCTGTCAGCAAAGAAGATATGGCCGCTCATCTCGCCGGCAAGAGCAGCGTCGGTCTCCTTCATTTTTGCCTTGATAAGCGAATGTCCGGCCTTCCACATCACGGCATTGCCGCCATGAGCACGAATGTCGTCAAAGAGCGTTTCGGAGCATTTAACTTCGCCGATGATGGTCGCCCCTTCCCTTTCTGCAAGTACAGCACGGGAAAGAAGCACCATCAGTTCGTCGCCCCAAAGTATGCGGCCGGTTTCGTCCACAACGCCGATCCGGTCGCCGTCGCCGTCGAACGCGATCCCGATGTCGGCTTTATTCTCACGGACGGCACGGATGGTGTCCGACAAATTCTCAACGACGGTCGGGTCAGGATGATGATTGGGAAAATTCGAATCGGGCTCGATGAACAGTTCAACCATTTCGACGCCAAGCAGATCGAACACAGGCACGGCCGTAATGCCCGCCATTCCGTTGCCCGCATCGATGACAGCCTTTACCGGCCTGGCGCCCATCGAAATTCGCCGTGCAAGGTCGTCGCAGTATTTATCAAGAACAAAGATCTCTTCGAACGTCCCGCTGCCCGCAGCAAACTCGCCTTTTTCAGCGATCGCACGTATCTCCTGTATCTGGCTGCCGAAAAGGGCCGCGTGACCGAGGCAGATCTTGAAGCCGTTATGATCAGGCGGATTGTGCGATCCCGTTATCATCACTCCGCCGTCAACTTCGCGCGTAAAAACTGTGTGATAAAGCACGGGCGTCGGCACCTGTCCGACCGAAATGACGTCGATTCCCGATGCGTTGAGTCCGTCCGCAAGGATCTTTGCAAAAATTGGCGAGCTTTGGCGGGCATCATAGCCAAGAGCTATTTTTCGTGAGCCATTCTGGGCGAAGAAGGTCCCGATCGCCCGCGACAGCTCGCGAACGACGTCCTCGTTCAAGTGCTCGCCAACGATGCCGCGGATGTCATATTCTCGAAATATGTTCTTATCGATCACGCTTTCAATAGTTTGGCCGAATATCGCGCGCGAATCAACACGGGACGTTCAACGCGGCCAAGTCTTTGATATACTGTCCCGAAGACACTAAAAGGCAACCGCCGGCTCGTGTAAACGCATCGAAACCCTTGTAACAAAAGCGCGTCAGCTATTTCTCTATGCACTCTGTTCGTCCAATTTTTGCCCCTATCTTTGTTTGCCTCGCCGTTCTAGCTGCGACGGCATTTGGCCAAACACCGGAACCGACCCCAACGCCTGCCCCGTCAGACGATCTCGGCACGTCGAAGGTTTTCGAGGTCAGGCTGCCGGTGACAGTGACGATGGGCAAAAAAGAGCTCGTCAGCGGAATGACGCGTGGTGATTTTGCGGTTTTCGAGGATGGCGTGCGGCAGGAGATCACGTATTTCTCCGACGAGAAGACGAATCCGCCTGTTTACGTCGGAGTGTTGATGGATACGTCGCCTTCAACCGCCGGCAAATTGAAGTTCGAGAAAGAAGCGGCCCGAAACTTTATCTATACCGTAACTCGGCTTAGGAAGGACAAAGCAGCATTCATGACCTTCGACCATGAGATCAAACTGCTGCAGGATTTTACCGATAAGCTCGATATGCTCGATACGGCCGTCGATAAGGTCAACAAAACGGGTTCACAAACGGCTCTTTATGATGCGATCTGGGAGTTTTGCGATGAAAAGATGCGGAACGTTCCCGGCCGGCGCGTGCTTGTCATCATCACCGACGGCGACGATACATACAGCCGGGCGGTCCTTGCAGACGCGATAGATATTGCTCAACGTACAGAGACGACGATCTTCGCGATCTCTACAAAGGCGGGCTTTCTCGGCACCGTTCCCGGCGTCGAAATGGGAATGGATCGCGACTCTGGAGATAAAGCTCTCAACAAACTTTGCGAAGATACGGGGGGCGATGTCTTTTATACGGGCGATATGCTCGAACTCGAACGCTCATTCACGAAGATCTCGAAAGAACTTCGATCGCAGTACATAATCACCTATAAGCCTTCGGATCAGAGCCTCAACGGACGTGTGCGAAAGGTCGAGGTGCGATTCACCGACCCGAAGAAGGCGAAAGACTACAAGATCAGGACAAAGACAAGCTATCGCGCCGTTAGGGACAGCTTGAGATAAGGGATAAAGAGGTTTTTGTGATGCTTCGCAAGTTAGGTTTGGTATTAGCGTTCGGAGTGCTCTGTGCAGGCTTTTTCTTTACCGGCGATGCCGAGAATGTGTTCGCACAGTCGAAGTCGGTTACGCCGACACCTACGCCATCGCAGACACCGCCGCCGATCATTGATGACGAGGTTTTGAAGATCGATACGGAGGTTGTGAATGTGCTATTCACCGCGCAGGACCGCAACCGTCGCCTTCTAACCAACCTTACGCAAAACGACATCAAGCTGCTTGAGGACGGCGTCCCGCAAGAACTCTCGACATTTACTCGTCAGGTCGATCTGCCCCTAAGCCTTTCGATCCTGATAGACGTGAGCGTTTCGCAGCAGCGTACGCTTCCTGACGAGAAGGACGCTGCGATCTCGTTCCTCGAATCGGTCGTCAGGCCGTCAAAGGACGAAGTCGCCGTTCTTAGTTTCACCGGCGAAACTACGCTCGAACAGGATATGACGAGCAACCTCACGCGTCTAAGACGAGCGGTCGAGAATGTCAAATTCGTACCGCCTTCCGGCTATATCGGCGGCGGCGTCGTTGTTGGGGGATCTGTGCCCGGCACTCCGCCGATTTCAGGTCGAAACCAGGGAATTCAGGGTTCGACCGCTATTTGGGATGCGATCTGGGTAACTTCGCGGGAAGTCCTGGGCCAAGCTCCTGAGCGAACGCGTCGTGCCATTATCCTGCTGACCGACGGACAGAACACCTCAGGCCAAAAACGCCTTGACGATGCCGTGGATGCCGCGGTTCGATCCGAAGCGATCATCTATTCGATCGGCATCGGTGATCGATATTATGGCGGCGTTGATAAAGGTACGCTTAACAAGGTCTCAGAACGAACAGGCGGCCGTGCATTCTTTCCAAGTGACGAAAATGAGCTCCGTCAAGCTTTTGATCAGATCCAGGAAGAGATGCGTTCGCAGTATCTGATCGCATACGAGCCAAGCAATCAGAATCGCGACGGGTCGTTCCGAAAGATCGAGATCGAGATCGTCAATCCGCAGCTCAAGAACGATAAAGTGAAACTAACGCATCGACAAGGCTATTTCGCACGCTCGGATAAACCCGACAAGAAATAGCGATAAAGACCGCCGAAGTTCGCCGCTATCAGCTTACCGAAGTGATCCACCAAACATTGCCGCTGGGATCTTCGACCCCGCCGCTGCGGCCATAGTCCTGGTCGGCCATTTCGGTTATGCTTTTGCCGCCTGCGTCAAGAGCTTTTTTGTAAACGGCGTCCGCGTCGTCAACATATACGAAAAGATTAGCGGTCGCAGGTTTCCATTCGTCGCGACTCTGCGAAAACATTATAGTGCTGCCGTTGATATTCGCCTCGCAATGGCCGATGATCTCGCCGCGCATATCCTGATGCGTCATCTCAGCGTTGAAAACGCTCTTAATAAACTCAATAAAGCCGGCAGCATCTTCCATCATCAGATACGGCATCACGGCCTGATGGCCATTCGGAATATTCATTTTCTATTTGCCTCCCAATTTTTATCTGCGGGCGTTATATGGCTGAGTACGCACAGCCAACGGCCATCGCGTTCGATGAAAACATCCGTTGACCATTCGTCGGCATCAAATGTCTCTCCGCCAAAATGCGCCGTGTTCACGACTCGGCCCGTCAAGACGGCTGTCTTGCCGTAGATCTTGACCCGTGCATCGCCGACCATCTCGAACGAACTGTGCGTCAAGGCACCCGAACGGACGAATCCGAGAAAGTGTTCTTTCGTCGCAATGCCGCGTTCCGACACGATCACCCATTCGTCGGCCATAAAAGCGCCGATCCGGTCCGCGTCATTCGCCACCATCGCCTCCGCCCAATCCGCACCGAGCTTTAGGAGTTCTTGCTCTACAGCTTCCTTATCGCTCATACCATTGCGTCAAACAAACATTTTGCCGGGGTTTAGGATGCCGTTCGGGTCGAAGGTATGTTTGATGCCTTTCATTACGGCGAGGGTTGCGTCATCGACGGCGTAGCTTAAATACGGGGCTTTGACGTAGCCGATGCCGTGTTCGCCGGAGATCGTACCGCCAAGTTCTACCGAGAGTTTGAAGGTCTCGCTGACGCACTTTCGCGCACGCGCAACGGCGTCGGCGTCATCGCGATCGACAACAAAATTCACGTGAATGTTGCCGTCGCCCGCATGACCGAAATTCGCAACGAACGTGTCGTTGCGTTTGCCGATCGCTTCGACGCCCGCGACGAGTTCGGGGACGCGTGAACGCGGCACAACGACGTCCTCGTTGATCTTCAAGGTGCCGTATTTCATCAAGCTTGGGCTTATCGCACGCCGCACATCCCAGAGTTTGTCCTCTTCTTCTTTCGAGCGTGCGCGGATAACGTCGAAGCCGCCGTTTTCGCCGATGATCTGCTCGATGAGCCGAGCGTTCTTCTCGACCTCTTCGCGCGAGCCATCAACCGCCACAAGCAAGATCGCCTCCGCATCACGCGAAAGGCCGAACGCGAAATTCTCTTCGACCGCAGCGATGCAGAATTTATCGATCGCCTCCATCGCCATCGGAAGAAGGCCGTGCGGTGTGAATTTCGTCAACACCTTGCAGGCCGCCGCCATCGAAGTGAAGTTCGCACGTACGGTCGAAGTTGCTTCCGGCATCGGGAGGAGTTTCAGCGTCGCCTCAGTGATGATGCCGAGCATTCCTTCCGAACCGCACATCAAGCCCGTGAGGTCGAACCCGACGACGTTCTTCACCGTCCGTCCGCCGGTTCGAATAATTTCGCCGGTCCCGGTCACGACCTCGAGGCCGAGAACGTGATGTTTTGTAACGCCGTATTTCGGCGTGCGCATACCGCCGGCGTTTTCGGCGATGTTGCCGCCGATGTAAGAGTCTTTGTAACTCGCGGGATCGGGCGCAAAGAGCAGCCCGACCTCTGCGGCCGCCTGCTGCACGTCGTAGGTCGTAAGGCCCGGCTGACATGTCATGTAGAGATCATCGACATTAAGTTCGATGATCGTCTTCATACGGTCGGTTCCGACCACGATGCCGCCGTCAACAGGTACCGCACCGCCCGTGTAACCGACGCCGCCACCGCGTGCTGTGACGGGAAAGAGATATTCGTTCGCAAGCTTGATGATCGCGGCCATCTCTTGCGTGGTAGCGGGAAAGACGACCGCCTCGGGCGGGAACTTTTCCTTAACGGCATCGACACCGTAAGGTTCGACGCGCTCGGTATCGACGACGACATTCTCATCGCCCACGATCTCGCGCAGCTTGGCGAGAACCTCCGGCTTTGAAGCGCTCGTCGTCTTCCGCCCCTCAGAATGAAAATGGATCGATTCGAACATCGTTTGATGAGACTAACTCCATTTTGCCACGAATTCACGAATGACTGTATCGGCGGTTCTCAAAGTGTTTCCCTTTAGGGAGGCTCAATTCTGAGTTCGTGTCCGCAGGTTTCTGCCGCGAATTTTTGAGGGCATTAACCGAGGTGTAGAATGCTGTCTTCGTTCGTTCCCCTGCGTCCGCGGACGAGGCCTTCGATCAACGTGTTCATTTCTGCTTTTATCGCCGAAGGGTCAGCGAAAAGGCTCCACACGTCTCCCGAAAGCGTCTCGACGTTTGCCGTCCGTATCCTCTCGATAAACCTATAGCGATCTCGCGGACTTGGGTGCGAATCGTCATCCGTCGTATCACGATCGATCGCAGACGAGAACTGTTCGTCGATCGCCTCGACAGCGGCATCTTCCTGCACCGTCATTTCGTAAAGGTTCTGTAACGGACGGCTCGCGCCGAGGGCGGCAGAGATCTCCTTGTTCGCAATATGGTTGAACTCGATCTCACTGCGGATCACGTGATCCAGGCCGTTCTTGAAAGCCTCAGAACCAAAAAAGTATGCGGCAACGCGGTCGGCAAGCACCTCTTGCAGCCTTGACGCCCCGAGTGTGATCCGCCGGAAAATAAAATGGAACAGTCGCAGGAACTGGAAACCGAAATTATAGAACGTCGCAGTTCCCGCATTGAGCATCGCGTCGGCGGTTCGGAGGATATCAATGTTCACGCGGAATGCAATATCGCCGCCCGCCGTATCCCGATTGGAAAAGTGGCCATATTCATGAGCAAGGACAGCTCTGAAAGCATTCAAATCGAACCCGTTAAGCACGGCAGTTCCGAGGATCAAAATTCGCTCTGCTTTATCCGCCATCTTCGCTCGGAAATTTCCGCGTTCGTAAACTGCAAGGTCAGTCCCCTGCGTGATCCTGATCTCATTGACCGGCCGTGTTCCGACCATCGAAGCCACGTCCCGTGTCAGCTGCCAGAGCCCCGGCGCTTCCGTCTCGGTGAGTACACGCCCCGGGTCTTCCGGCTTTAGTCGTGTAAAAAGGGACTTGATCATATAGAAGACCGTCCCAACGGCAACGAATCCAATGATCCCTACGAGTTTTATTGGAATGGTGCCGACCCAAAGGAACCCAAGAATGATACCGCCCGCGATGGCGATTACGAGGAGTATCACGAAAGGCTGCGAGATATAGTAATAGAACCCGGCGATGGAGATGATCCGTCGGTAAAGTTTCTTCAAGCTGCTGTGCTCGGCCCCTGCGATATCGTTCGGATCGGACGTCTCGATCGCTTTCAGCGTCTTTGCCGATAGCGTACGGCCACCGACAAAGAGAACGAGCAAGCCGACAGCCCACAACAAAATCAAGCCGGCGATCACATATCCGATCGTGCGGTAGCGTCCAAGGCCGAAGAATTCTGCGTCGCGGGCTTCGTTCATCGCCGTTCTGACCGCGGTTGTCGACTCAGGAGGCGCCCCCATTTCCGTCAACCGATCGAGCTCGGCCTCTGCAGCGTTGTATTCGCCCGTGTTTGCAAGGGCGACGGCATTGTAATAGACCGCAGCCATGCTGTTTGGGAACTTTTCTCGAAACTTTTTGGCGAAAATAGTGAATTCGTCGTACTTTTCCGCCGCAAGCAAAGATTCGACAAGATATGTCCCGGCGCCTTCGTCCGCCTCATTACTCTTAGACCATGCCTCACGCGAAAGGGCGAGTGCCTCTGAGCTCTCACCGGAAGAAGGCATTTGGGACGGATCTGCTGTATTGAATAGGACTGAAACGCGCCCCACTAGGTTATCAACCGATCGTTCGTGCTAAAGGGCCTTTTCGGTAAGCGCAAGAGCGTCAACGCGTTTCCCGAGTCCGGCAAGAGCGTACGCCTTGCGCCGCAATGCAGGGTCAAAATCGGGCGCCTTTTCGAGAACCTGCGAATAGAGCTGCTCCGCTTCTGCGAATTTGTCGGCATCCAGCGCCTTTGTTGCAGCGACGAATGTTTCGGCGGATCCGGGAGCAGCCGCCTTGAGCTTCTCAAGGATCGGTGCCTCCAGAGTCGGATCCCGCTCCTGCTTCTGAGCAATGGCGGCAGAGACAAAAATTGACAAACACAGGACTATGGCAGCGAGGAGTTTAGGCATAGGGCGATGGAAACATTGAGGTCCTAAGATGGGGTCGATATCAGATGAGGGCGATTCTAGCACACCTGCGGCTAGATGCAAGGCACCCGTCCCCCCTCTCTTTTTCGGCAAATCGATCGCATTTCTGCTACACTCTTCGCACCGACTTCTTAAATTCATTCCAGGTAAAAGGTAACCGTAAGCTATGGCAGAGAACGAAGAACTTCCGCCCGATAATTACGAACGTGAATTGACGACCGATCTCGACGACGAAACGCCGGACAAGCCGAAAGGCATGGCGCTGCATACAAAGATCTTCATCGGGCTCGGAGTTGGCGTCTTTGGCGGCCTGATCGCAAATTACGCGGTCGGCGGCAAAGACCCGTGGCTCGTTTGGACGGTCGATAATTTCACGAAACCGATCGGCACGCTTTTTTTGAATCTGCTGTTGATGATCGTCGTCCCGCTCGTCTTTTCCTCCCTCGTCGTCGGCGTCGCAGGGATCGGCGATATCCGAAAGCTTGGCCGTATCGGCGCGAAATCATTCGCCTATACGCTCGTGATATCGGCTATCTCGGTCGTCATCGGATTGACGCTCGCAAACACTATACAACCGGGCAAACGCATTAGCGAGCAGACGGCGGCGGTTCTCAAGGCCGAATTCTCGAGCGGTGCATCGGCCGCGACCGACGCTCAAAAGAAAGCTGCCGAGACGGCAAAGTCGGACTCGCCGATGATGCAGGCGGTAAAGACCGTCGTGCCGAGCAACATATTCAACTCGCTCTCCGGAACGAGCCCGAATATGCTCCACATAATGTTCTTCGCTCTGATCTGCGGTATAGCGATCACGCTCCTGCCGGCGCCGGTCTCGGAGCCTTTCGTAAAATTCAATGAGGCGTTGTTCGCGATCACCGCAAAGATCATCGACATCGTGATGAAGCTTGCGCCGTATGCGGTCGCGTGTCTGCTATTTAACAACATCGCGCAGTTCGGGCTTGAGCTGCTCGCATCGCTCGGCTGGTTCGTCGCAACCGTGCTATTGGGGCTCGCGATACATTTCTTCGGAGTGTATTCGGCGGCGATCTATTTTCTTTCGAAGATCAATCCGATCGACTTCTTCCGCCGTATCCAGACCGTGATATTGACGGCGTTCTCGACCTCTTCTTCGAACGCAACGCTGCCGACGGCATTGCGTGTGTCGAATGAAAACCTCGGCGTGCCGAAGGAGATAAACAACTTCGTTCTCACCGTAGGTGCGACGGCAAACCAAAACGGCACAGCACTTTACGAGGGTGTAACGGTGCTATTCCTCGCGCAGCTTGCGGGCGTCGATCTTACGTTGGGCTTGCAGCTCTCGGTCGTTTACCTTGCGATCTTGGGCGGCATCGGTACGGCCGGTGTTCCGTCCGGTTCGATTCCGTTTATCATCGGAATTCTCTTTATGATCGGTATCGATCCCGCGTTGATCGCGATCATCATCGGCGTGGATCGTATTCTTGATATGTGCCGAACTACGCTGAATGTTGTCGGCGATCTGACAGCCGCCACCTACGTCGCACGCAGCGAGGGTTACGAACTTCTGCAGACGAGCGAATCCGGAGGCATCGGTTAACAGAGAGTATGTTTCCGATTGGCGACGACAATTCCGACCGAACTATCACGCCCTTTGTGAACTACGCGTTCATTGGGCTGAATATCCTCGTCTTCCTTGCTTTTCAGCAGCTTGGTTCTAACGAGCATTTTACGTATGCCTTTACGCTCGTTCCGCGCGAGATAACGACAGGGCAGGACATCATCGCGAGCATTCCAATCATCGGCCCTGCCGGGAAGGCCGTCGGCGAGATACAGAATTATGCGGCTCCGTTAGGAGTGTATTTCAACGTTATCTCGTCGATGTTCATGCACGGCAGCATAATGCACATCGCGGGAAACATGTTGTTCCTTTGGATCTTCGGCGACAACCTTGAGAATCTGCTCGGGCACGTCCGCTATGCCGCCTTCTACCTTCTTTGCGGGGTCGCGGCGGCGTTCGGCCAGATCCTTATGGGACCTGATTCGCTCATTCCGATGCTTGGAGCTTCGGGTGCGATATCGGGCGTACTTGGCGGCTATGTCCTGCTTTTCCCGAAGCGGCAAGTACGCGCGATCATCTTCAATTTCCTGACGACCGTACCGGCATTTGTTGCGATCGGCATCTGGATCGTCTATCAGCTTGTTTCAGGCTATTTTACCGACCCCGGGACGGGCGGCGTCGCTTATGCCGCACACATCGGCGGCTTTGTCGCGGGTGCGGCGACCGTTCATCTTTTTGCTCTCGGCAGAAGCCGTTAACCTTCGATGTCGAAGGCGGCGTCATCCATCGAAAGATTTCGATTGTAGAACGGGTCGTGTGCAGTTTCCAACGGCCACATCTTTTGCAGTTGTGCGGCCTCGCGAGACGAGATCTCTCGTCGCCACTCCCGCGTATTCTGCATAACGACATACGGCGTATAAGCCACACGCAGGCCTTTCTGCCAAAGTCGTAAGCACATATCAACATCAAAGAGATCGTTTGGAAACTCGTCCGCACGAAAGCCGCCAAGGCTCTCGAACACCTCTTTTCGAATGGCGAGAGCACGCCACGAGACCGCCGAATAGTTACCGATCAATCCGGCACGAAAAAAATAGCCGTTCGCGTCTTCCGGATAGCCGTGATGTGCCTGGCGTACGACGCCGTCGCCGCCGAGGATCAGGCCGGTTTCGTCGAGCGCTCCGTCCTTGCGCAAGATCTTACACCCGACGGCACCGATCTCTTTCTGTAAAGCAAATGAAGCTAATTCCGCAAGCCAATCATTCGTATGCGGTGCGAGGTGGTGATCGACAAAGATGATGACATCGCCCGTCGCGCGTTCACAGGCGGAGTTCAGATCCTTTGCAAGTTGGGTCGAGCCTGCAACATAGATAGTTTCGCAGCTTTCGATATCGAAATGCGCTTCCTCGCCAACGGCGATAAGCGAAGTTTCTGCCCGCGTATGTGGATATCGAACCCGATTGAGTCCATCCGCCGCTTCAATTACGTCCGCTTCAACGCCTTTGCGCTTTAGATGGTCTGCGATCGCAACGCGTGCTTTCTCAAATGCGTACGGTTTTGCCCCTCGGCTCGCCGCAACGCTCGTCTCGACAGCGCGCCAGTGATAAAGGATCCGTGGAATGTGTCGTATCTCTTGCGGCGAGATCCGCTCGATCACACGCAAAGCAAGATCGTAGTCCTGACTTCCCTCAAGCCCGATACGAAATCCGCCGATCTCCCGCAAAAGCTCCGTTCTATAGCACGAAAGATGCGTTACCATATTGAGCGAAAGCATCAGATCGTACGAAAAGTCGGGCTTGAACTTCGGGTCCGTGCGGTTTCCTTGCGTGTCGATGACATCTTCGTCGCTGAAGATCATCCTTGCATCGGGAAACTTGTTCAGTTCGGCAGCTACGAAATAGAGTGCGTCCTCGGCGAGTTCGTCGTCGTGATCGAGCAGAACGCAAAACTCTCCCGTCGCCAACTCAAGTGCAGAATTCGAAGCAGCGGAAATGTGGCCGTTCTCTTCGCGGAAAACGACCTTTATGCGAGGTTCGGCGGCTGCGAGCTTTTCGAGAAAGGAGCGAACGTGCGGCTTTGTCGATGCGTCGTCGGCGACGCAGAGTTCCCAATTCGGATAGATCTGTCGCCGAACCGAATCGACACATCTTTCGAGCCAGATCTCGTCTATATTGTAAACGGGCAGAATCACGGAGATCTTCGGTTTTTGCTCAAATGCCTCGATCTCATCCCGCATTTTCTTGCGCTCTGCATCGTTCAAAAATTCGCCTGCAACAAATCGTTCGTAGGCTCCCGCATTCCTCTTTTTGCGCGCAAAGGCTCGGAGAATGGCGGCAAATCCGGCCACACCGGTCTTTCGGAAAGCGGCAGCTATTCGTCCGAATTTTTCCCCGCCGTTGCTCATCTTTTTTGGAGGTGCATCTCCCAGCCTTCCGGGTTGATCGGGATCGTTACGATCTCGTCGTGCTTCGCATTGTTGAATTCACGTGCATGTGCAGGGAAATCGAGGTCCTTGAATCTCGGCTGTTTCCAGTCCGCAACGAATCCCCAGATCATCAAAAGGGCGGGCAAAATAAAGAGATAGCGAAGTTTGCCGACTCGAAGATGCGTCGCGAGAAAGACCAAACAAACTAAAAGCGTAAGTCCCGGGAAAAGCCAGTAACGCGATCCCGTGAGCGGCGTTTCCATTGGTATCCATTGCGGCTCAAGCCTTGTGATGGCCGGATTTACAAGTGCCGTCGTACACACAAGAACCGCAAAGATCATCAGCAAACGCAATTCCTGCTTTCCCCATATGAAGGCAAGAACGAGAACGGCGAGGCCGCCGGCAAAGATGGCCGAGGCAGTAGCGTCCGTCCACCACTGCGTACGGTGCAAAAGGCCGTAATTCTTCGCGCCGACAAGCGGACTGATAAACCATTGCCCGGCGATAATCCGAACTGCTCCGAAAAAACTCGCCCCGAGTGGCTGGCTCGACGGCCTTTCGTAAACGAAAAGTGCCGACATCTGTACGGCGGCTCCGATCATCAAGATCGAACCTAGTATGACTAGCCGCTTCTCTCGGCGGTAGAAGTATTTGATCGCGGCGATCGGCACCAAAAGCAGACACAGCGGGCCGCTGAATGCGGACAATGCGACCGCCGCATGATCAAAGATCTTCCATGCGACATCTTTTGCAGGCTTTGCCAGGATTATCAATAGGACAAGCAAGCCGAGATGCCATTGCGTGTTAGTTAGATTCGCTGAGGTCTCGTAGGAATTCGGAAGGGCAAGATAGATAAAGGCCGCCGCGAATCGAAACAGACGGCTCGGCATCGCGTGCGACATTCGGTCAGATGCGATAAAGAACGCGTTAAAGGCCTGCACGGCGATCGCAAATAGATTTAGGACAAGCGGTGCCCACACCAACGGAAACAGCAGCGAGAAGGCCGCTACGGCTCTGGAAACTGTCTGATAATATCCGGCTTCGGGCAGCAGAAAGGCTCCGAGCGGGTCGAGATTGTAGGCTTGGGCATACCAAACGCGGCCGTCTTCGGCCCAGAACTGGGGATTTGTAACGGCATCAGGCCGGTGGCTGATGACGATCAGAGCCGCCGCGATCACAAGTAGCACGTACCAGACGCTCCACGGCACGCTTCGCAATACGCGGGCCAAGCCTCCTCGGTCTGAAAAGAATGTCGTCAGTTGTCGTTTCACAAATTGCGCGCGTTTCGCTTAATCTTTTTAGAAAGAGAGACGAGATGAACGCTGCATGCCTGATCTGCCAGAACGCCGAGCATAATCGTATCATTACGGCCCGCGAAATGATGTTCGGCCGAAGGGAAGAATTCTCTTATCTCGAATGTGCAAGCTGCGGGACGATCCAACTGTTGAATGTCCCCGAACTCGGCGCATACTATCCGCCAGAGTACCTTTCAATGGGCAGGATCGACGATATCGACATCGCGGCCACGACATCGCGAAGGATCGCAGCGAGGTTCGCAGGCCGATATCTTCGAGGTGAACATTGCCTGATCGGCAAGACCGTGCTCGCCCTAAAGCCGTGGGTCGCGGATCATTACCCTCCATCTCTGCGGCCGATCAAGCTCAGCGCGAAGTCCCGCATTCTCGATGTCGGCTGCGGGACAGGCCGCCTGCTCGAAACGCTGCACTACTTCGGCTTTCGCAAGTTGTCGGGTGCGGATGCCTTCGTCTCCCGCGAGATCACGACACCTAGCGGGATCAGGATCAAACCGCAAGGTCTTGCTGAGATCGAAGGTGAATACGACCTCGTGATGCTGCACCACGTTTTCGAGCATCTTCCGGACCCGAAAGCCGCACTCTGCGAAATTCACCGGCTTCTCGCTTCCGGCGGTACAGCTTTGATACGTATGCCCATTGCGTCCTTCGCATGGGAAGAATACGGCACGCATTGGGTGCAGCTCGATCCGCCGCGGCATCTTTTCATCTTTCGCGAAAAAACATTTGTCGATCTTGCTAAGTCAGCCGGATTCGCCGTAACGGACGTAATTTACGATTCGACGGCGATGCAATTCTGGGGCAGCGAGCAATATCGTCGCGATATCCCGCTCAACGATCCGCGTTCGCACGATCATGGCCGCGAAGGCACCGTTTTTCCGCCTGAGAAGCTCCGCGAATGGGATGCAGCAGCAAAAGACCTCAACAAAGAACAACGCGGCGATCAGGCGTGCTTCTATCTCGAGAAAGCGTAATTACTCGTTGGTCCATTCAAGCATTGGCCGGACGATGCCCGGCAAAAGACCTGCATAATCTCCCCGTGCCGAGTCGCCCTCGAGGGTGTCAACGACCGTAAACGAAACGGCGTCCGTTGCGATGAAATGCACCATCAGCGGCTTATAGGTCGAGACCGCGGCCGTAACCGAGATCGTGCCCTCGGCAAGAAAGTTGCCAGGTATCCAGGCGGTCGCCTTGTGCCGGCCCGCAGGCCTCGGGCTTTCACGCCAGCCGCTGTTCCAATCGTGCGAAATAAAAATACAGGCACCTCGCTCGTCAAAGAAGTGCAGGTTCGGGATCAGCACCTTGTCTCCCGCAAGAGCATCAAAAACCATCTCGACGCCGATGCTTTCGCGAATGTCAGGCGACGGAGTTGTCTCGCCTTCCTTGTTCACGACGCGAAGGCTCACGATGCGTGCAACGTCGTTCCCGGGCGTCGACCTCACCTCATCCCAGATGTGTTCCGCACCTGTGAGCGTTTGTTCGTGAAGATATGCCGCGACGGTTTCGACGGCTGAGCTATCAACAGCGATCTTGCCGTCGCGAAGCCATATCGCCCGCGTACAGAGCCGCGAGATCGAGTTCATATCATGTGAGACGAAAAGAACTGTGCGGCCCGATTCGCCAAGGTCCTTCATCTTGCCCAACGACTTCTTCTGGAAAGCAAGGTCGCCGACCGCGAGAACCTCGTCAACTATCAGCACTTCCGGTTCAAGATGTGCCGCGACCGAGAACGCAAGCCGCATATACATACCGCTTGAGTAGTGTTTTACGGGTGTGTCGAGGAATTTTTCAAGTTCGGAGAACGCAACGATCTCGTCAAATCGGGCATCGATCTCGTGCCGCCGCATACCAAGGATCGCACCGTTCAAATAAATATTCTCACGGCCTGTGAGTTCGTTGTGAAAGCCCGTGCCGACCTCAAGAAGCGAACCTACACGTCCGGCGATCGACGCTGTTCCGCGCGTCGGCGGCGTGATGCGGGAAAGGATCTTGAGGAGCGTTGATTTGCCCGCACCGTTGCGGCCGATGATACCGACCGATTCGCCCTCTTTGATCGTGAACGAAACATCATCGAGTGCCGTCAACGTCTCGCGAGAGCTGTTCTTTCGAGTGAAGATCGAAGTCACGGCATCGCGGAGCGAGCGGCTGTTGCTTGCGCCGAGGCGGTAGATCTTTGTGAGTCCGCGGGCTTCGATCATCTAGATAACGTCGGCGAAATCGTCCTCCATCGACCGAAAGACCACGAGCGACACCGCTGCGATCACAAGCAGCGAAGCCGTAGAAACGCCGATCAACGGCCAGTCGAACGGCTTGCCGAAAACCGCCGAGCGAAATCCTTCGAGAATGCCGGTCATCGGATTGATAGCAAAGACAAGCCGCCATTTTTCCGAGATCATTGATGCCGGATAAAAAACAGGCGAAGCGATCATCCAAACCTGCAAAAAGAACGGCACGGCGAACTTCACATCGCGAAATCTAACATTAAGAGCCGAGAGCAGTGTGCCGACCGCGGCGGCAAGCATGAACGCGAGGACCATAAATACAGGTACGAGCAAGATCTCGGCAGAGGGTACGGCGCGGTAGTAGACCATCAATACCGCAAGCACCGCGATACTAAAAACCAGATCGAAAAGCGCCGCAAGCGTTGCGGCAAGCGGAACGATCAGCCGCGGGAAATATACCTTCGTAACCAGATTTGTGTTGTTGACAAAACTGTTGCTCGCCATCGAGACGGCGTTCTGTACGAAAAGCCAAAGCGTCAATCCTGTCATCGCAAACAGCGGGTACGCGATGTCATTCGTGTCGAATCTAGCCCAGCCGCTAAAGATAGCCGTGAAGATGACAGTCGTAAGAACAGGCTGCAGAACCGCCCAGGCGATGCCGATGAGCGTCTGCTTATAACGGATCTTGACGTCACGAAGCGTCAGGAAATACAGCAGTTCGCGCTGACGCCAGATCTCGGCGGCGCCAAGGCGCAAACGCGATCCGGCAGGCGTGATCTGAGTGATGTCGGTTGCGGCCATCTGCTAGATTTTACAAGAGTTCGCGTATATTGCCGTAACGGCTTTTTGCGGCTTTCCGTATCCTCGCCCTTCGGGCATCAAAGCTCCGACGCGGAGCGGCGATACGAACGGCATCGAGAGCTTGTTCCTTGAGCGAATTGGCTCCTTTTCGGTTCGCCCACATCGTCCTCGCGGCCCGACCGCGGTTCCCCGTTCGGTTGAAATGACGTGCGGCCGCGTAGCGTAATTTTGTCTGGAACCCCACGATCTCTTCGTCGGAATACGGAAGTTCATCGCGGAGTCTTTCCTGAGCGGCGAGCCATTCATCGACCATCAACGCGAAATCATCGCTCGTATTTCGGCCGTGCTGACGCCACGCGGCAAGGACCTGCTCATTCCTAGCAAATTCGTAACGCGCTGCGAGCCGTAGATAAAGTTCGTAATCCTCAAGCTTTGAATTTTCGTTCCACGGCCTCTCGCCAAGAAACTCACGTCGATAGACGACGCCCGGACTCGAGAAGATGCCGCCCGTCATAAGCGTCGGCAGCATATCGCCGTCCGCGAATGGCGTCCAATTGTCCGTTCTGTCGAAAATATCTCCGTTCTCGTCGATGACAAAGACGTGCGAGAAAGCGAGTGCGGCATTCTCTCTCGCCGCGAGAAGTTTCACTTGTTCTTCTAGAAAGTTGGGCAGCCAAAGATCATCCGACCCGAGATATGCAAAATACTTCCGGTCGGCGTGTGCGATCGCTTCATTCAACGTAGCCGCAAGGCCGCGATTCTCGCGTGCAATGAACTCCGCCGCAAAAGGAGCGTCAGCGAGGACCTTTTCGATCACCTCGGCAGAGCCGTCACGCGAGCCGTCGTCGATCACGAGAAGCTTTGCGGGCGGTAGCGTTTGCCGAAAGATCGATGTTAAGCATTCTTCGACGAACGGCGCGTGATTGTATGATGGAACGGCGACGAATACCGAGTTGTCACTTGGCGTTTGCATGCTTCTCGATCCGAAAATGAATGTAAACACATTTGATTCGGAAAGTCATTTTATTTTCAGGTTTGTTACAAAACCTCAACAAAAGTGAAGGTTCTAAAATATCTCGATACATTGAACCGCGGCGGCGCGGAGATGCAGGTGCTCGATATCTGCCGGAACGCGGCCCGGTTCGGGCTTGACGTGACGCTCGCGACACGGGGAGGTACACTCGAACCCGAATTCGAAGCGGCGGGCATCGAGATCGTACGTCTTGAGCGTAGGTTTCCCGTCGATCCAAAACTTGTCGGCGATCTCCGGAGCATCGTAAAGGACCGACAGATCGACGTCGTTCATGGCTACCAATCGGTTGACGGCCTGCATCTGCATCTCGCCGCTCGCGGAATGAAGAACGTCCGCGAAGTGCTAAGTTTCCAAGGCTTTGTGCAGGACGCGAAGAACCGCCTGGTCGCAAAGCTTCTCTTGCCGCGGGTCGATGCGAACATCGTCGTAAGCCGCTGGCTGAAAGATTGGCTCGCGGCAGAACGCGGCCTTAAGTTCGGTGAAAGTACACATGTGATCTATAACGGAGCCGACCCCGAACGCCTGCGCCCGACCGGGCACTCGATAAGAGCAGAACTCGCCATCGCCGGCGATGCGAAGCTCGTCGGAATGGTCGGAAACTTTTACCGCGATGCCCGAAAGGACCAAATGACGGTCGTGAAAGCTCTCGGCAGCATTTTTGAGCATGTCGGTGATGTGCACTGCGTTTTCGCTGGAAAGGTTGAAGACGGTGCGGAGAAGAAGTTTGATGCGTGTCAGGAATTCGTACGCTATCGCGGCATCGCAGACCGTGTGCATTTTTTAGGCGGGCGAACTGACATTCCGGACATTCTTGCGGGACTTGATGTCTTTATTTTCTCTTCACTGCATGAAGGCCTGCCTGTTGCTATCTCCGAAGCGATGCTCGCCGGCGTGCCAATGGTCGTCTCTGATATCGGCCCGCATCTTGAAGCCACCAACGATGGCGAGTTCGCTCGCATCTTTCCGACGAAAGATCATCGTACGCTTGCCGATGCCGTGATCGGCCTGCTCAAAGAAAAAAAGGCTGCGGACGATCTTGCATCCAGAGCAAGGTCGCACGCAGCGGCAAACTTCAGCATTGACGCACATCTCGGCAACTTGGTGCGTCTATATCAACAGATACGGTAGCGAGGAGAGACCGCTCGCTACTGCCTCTGAAACTCCGGTGAACCGAGCACTAAACTCACGACCTTAAAGATCTCAGGGTCGCCCGACGCAGGAAGTAGTAGAACGCTGTTTCTGTTCGCATTGCGTCTGCCTTGTTTACCGACAGCGTCATTCGCCATCGGCGGTCCGGCAGCGTCCTCCGGGTCGGCTTCAGGCGCCTTAACTTCCGGTAAAGGCTGACTTAACTGCTTCGCAAGGCTCGCCTTTGTTGTTGGCCGGATCTCGCCATCCAGGATCTTGTCGATGGCCTTATCAAGCATTTCCTGCCTGGTCGGAGCGGCAAAATCCCTCAGATCGACACGCGTTCCGGGAACTCGATTGCTGGAAAGTGCGACCGCAAAGTTCAGCCTTTCGAGCAACGCTCCCGTATTTACCCAATCTTCCGCGAGGTCGGGGTAGCCCGTCGGCGCCTGATATCCATAAGGCACTTCGCCGAGCTTTCGCAGCATCGCGTACATCCCGCGGCCGCCGTTCGTGTTGCCGTCAAGAGCTCGAATCGAACTTACTGCGAGCTCAAAGGGCGACTTGATCTTCGAACGGTAGTTCTCCGGTGCGTAAAATTCTGGGTCGGTAAAAATCGCACGCAGCGTTGTCTTTATGTCCCCGTGCGACTTGTGAAATGCAGCTGCAATACGGCCGACAAAGGCATCACTCGGTGTGTCGCTCACGAACTTGATCGCGAGTTTTTTCGCAATGAATTTCGCGGTCGCATCGCTGTTGACGAGAATGTCGAGCACCCTGAGCCCGTCCTTCATTCCGCCTTCGTCGATCGTCTGGCCAAGCACGGTCTTGGGACCTTTTTCGTGCCAATTCGAGTTGAAATAAAATTGACCGCTCTCAGCGTCATCGGGCACGCCCGCCGCCCGCTGGATCCGCGCAAGCCGCTGATCTTCATTTCCCTTGATCATAGACGTTGCGATCTGACGATAACCGCGTGGGTCGGCGATGGTCCAACCCGTAAAGCATTTGGCAACCTCGATAATGTCCTGCTGCGTGTAGCCGCCATCGACGCCGAGTGTGTGCAGCTCCATCAATTCACGGGCATAGTTTTCGTTAATACCTCGATTTCGCTGCTTCGGCTGCTGCTTCTTTTGAACGTTCAGCTTCTCGAGTTGGCGAAGATCGCGGTCAGCGTTGGTTCCATATCGCTCCAATTGACGTTCACGCTGCATCGGCGAAATACGGCCGTCGAGCCGATCATTGATACGTCGGTCGTTGAACCGCGGCCGCCGTTCGAATCTCGGCTGCAGCTGCTTCGGACGGGCGGCAAGCTGAGCATTCGGCGACATCGATTCAAAGTTGTCGAGATAGAACAGCATCGCAGGCGACTGTGCGGTTCCGATCAAAAGGTCTTTGAAATTTCCGAGCGCGTTCTTTCTTAGAACGTCACGCTCATAGCTTGGAATGTACCAGCGAACCGCAGCCTTACCGGAAAAAACGTTGAAATGATTCTGCCAAAAATCGACCATTACCTCTTGAAGCTGTCGCTCGGAATACACGGCACGCATAACACGTTCCGCAACCATTTGGGGAACGATCTGACCCGCAGGCTTCAGGTTGTATTGCCGATAGATCTGCTGCAGTTCTTGTGCGCGTTCTTTTTTGAGTGCGGCCGCCGCTTCCTCAGCCTTTTCGCCCGGCATCGCGGTCGTATTTGTCGAAGGGGCGGCGTCAGGATTCGGCGTCTGGGCATCTTGCCGGGCCTTTTTGCCGCCCTCAAGCGAACGAAGGAGAGCCGCAGGATTGGGATATTGTGCAAAGAGTTCCTCGGTAGAAAGCTTAGGCACCGCGAGTTTGTCCAGCTTTGCTTCGGCCGCGGAATCATCTAACGACGACGGATCGAGTTGCTGCTCAATATATTTCTTGATACCGATCGCCCTGACCTTTTCAAGATCCCCGGGACGAGCACCGAACCCAAGCCGATTCAGGACATGGAGGATCATTTGGTCCTCGGTCAATGAATTCTTCGGCTTGCCGTCAGTGCCGCCAAGGGCAAAGGTCGGAAAGGTAAATGCTGCAAGCACAAGAATTACCGTCAGTTTCTTAACTGTCTCAAAATACTGGATCATACAAAACTCCGATAAATGCGAGATGAAATACTTTGAAGCCTTCTTTCAGCTTTCTCTGCGGAATTAGACGCGCTCCGGCGGCGTTTAGCCGAAAAAGTCGCGAACCGCACGCCAACGGCCGATTCGGCCGATTCCTGGTCAAAGACAACAGCCCGGCGCATATTCGGCATCAAATGGTTTGCGCGAAACTGACCGATTTCGGCTAGAATTGTGTTTCAAGGACGTTTTCGGTCCAAAAGTAATTATGAAAAAGACGCTGCTTTCCCTTCTGATGCTCTTTGCCGCAGCTGTGATGTTCTCAACATCTGCCGCCGCACAGACCGAAACCTTCAGCGATCCGAACGTTGATTATTCATTTGTGCTGCCCGAACCAAAATGGCGAAAGACAGTGACGCCTTCGGCAACGAACCCGAATGTCGAATATGTTTACGGCGACCGCGTCTTCGGACGTTTAGAGGTGCGCAAATTAGATGCACCGCAGAGCCGTCTCCTTGCCGACATCGTTCGCGACGAAGACCAGAAGCTGCAATTTTTGATGGGCTACGCACCGGGTAAGCAGGAGAATTTTTCGGGTAAGCTGCGCGGTGCGATCTATAATTTCGAATTCGTCAAAGGCGGGCGTCCAATGGTCGGCCGGTTTTACTTCCTGCGTGATGGTGATGTCGCTTATGTCCTCCGATTCGAAGGGCGAAAGGACAGTCTTAACTCTATCCAGAATCAAATGGATTCGATCGCAAGGACCTTTTCGACGAAAAGCAAATAGCGTTAACCCGACGCGATAATATTCACCTTCGCACCATTCGGCAAGATGTAGCCGGTCCCCGATAGATCTCGGAGATCGGCTTTTTTGACCCTGAGTTTCTCTAGTATCTTGTGGTCAAGAGTCGTCAGCATCTCTACGTTAAAACGCTCGCAGATCGACAAGAAATTCCACGCTGTCTGGCCATTCACCTGATAGCCGGTGCAAAGTTTCCGTGCAAGAGCAATACTGGACTCCGCGTCGAACCAATCGAGGAAGTCCGTTCTTCCGGTGCCTTCAGAACACTCTGCAAGCAATATTATCCTGCCGCCCGCCGTACACGCTTTGGCCGCCGTATCAAGAGCTTTATGAGCTTGGATCAGATTTATATCGAACGGGCTGCCGCCGCAGGAGACGATAACAAGATCACGTTTTGCTTCGATCCGAAGCGTCTGTTTTACCGCAACTGCATCGCAGGCCGCTCTGTGCGACGTTACAAGATCGCCGCAAAAAAGATCAACGACCTCACCTGAATCGTTCACTACGGTCGATATGGAAAAGACGTTCTTGACGAACTTTGCGGCTTCGAGAAATGCTTCATGCACAGCATTTCCTTCCAGCAGGCCGGTGCCGACGCCTTCACGTCGCCGAAGCGTTTCGCAGTCGAAAGCGAGTTTGTGGGTCGCCTCGACCGTTCGCTCTGAGGCAAGGCCCGGACAAATGAGCTTCCTACCGCCGGTGAAACCCGCAAAATAGTGGAACGAAACCGCGCCGATCGTGATCACGTGGTCGCTGTCGAGCAAAGCTCCGTTCAAGCTAACGCTGATCCCGCCGCTTGTTTCGCCGACAACGGCAAGATTCGCGATGCCGCTCGCTCGATGGTCGATAGTGCGGATGCGTTGGGTGATGAAAGGTGTTAAGATCTCGGCCTTTTCTTCATTTGTGACCTGACGATGTATTCCGGTCGCAAAAATGATCGCGATCTCGTGCGGCCGTGTTCCGTTTGCGATGAGACGGCGTACGACCAAATTAACGACCTGCGCGCTCCCGGACGCCCGTGTAGCGTCAGGAACGACGATCAGGACGGTCTCGCCGGGCGAGATCGTTTCCTCAAATGGCTCTGCGCCGATCGGTTGGTCAAGCCTTTCGTTGATCGTGCGGTCGTCGAGCGGTGCGCTGTCATTCGCGGCAGCAAGGACTGAGAAGCGCTCTTCAGCGTACTCGAACGGCACGACGCCGTGGCCATATTTGAGGTCGATCGTCGCCATGGATTCAACGCGTCAATGACGCGGGTTCAAAGCAGTTCGTGCCTGATTCGCAGACGTAAACCGCCTCTGCCTCTTTGCCGGTGGTCTCCATTTGGATCGTCAAATGATCGATCTCGAACTCATCGTGGAGCTTCGCTCTCACGATTGCCAAGAGGTCCGAATGTTCTACAGAATCGTCATGATTGATGTGAGCGGTCAGCGCCTCAAGGCCCGAAGAAATGGTCCATACATGCAGGTCATGTACTCCAGTAACCCCTTCGATCGCAAGAATTGCGGTCTTGACCCTTGCGATGTCGATGTGCGATGGCGTGCCTTCGAGCAGAATGTTGACCGACTCGGAAACAAGCCTCCAAGCTCCGAAGATAATGATCACGCTGATAAGAATACTCGTCACAGCATCGGCCCAAAACCAACCGAAGGTGACGATCAGAATGCCCGAAAGCAATGCGGCAAGCGAGCCAAGAAGGTCGCCCGCAACGTGCAGCCAGGCACCACGCATATTTAAGTCGTGTTCGTGGCCGCCGTGGAGCATCTTTAGGACGATGATGTTTACAACGAGGCCGCCAGCGGCGACTATGGTTAAGGTATTCCCGTGAATTTCGGGCGGTGCAAGCCAACGCATCGCAGCCTCATAGACGACCCAGATCGAAAGCACAACAAGAGCAATGCCGTTCACAAAGGCCGCCAGGATCTCGGCTCGATAAAAGCCAAACGTCTTTGCAGCGGTTGCCGGGCGCGTCGCGAACCAAAACGATGCAAGGGTCAGACTGAGTGCGGCAACATCCGTCAGCATATGGACGGAATCTGCCATCAAGGCGAGCGAATTCGAAAGCCAACCGCCGACCGCCTCTGCGAGCATATACCCGAAGGTGAGTGCAAGGGCGATCTTTAGCTTGCGTATGCTTGAAGCAGATCGAGTCGAAGGCCCGTGATCGTGCGTGTGTCCCTGTTCGGCCATTCGTCTAATAACGTTTCATAAGGCGGCCGGTTCGGAGCGAGACGACAAAGCCCGCACGATTGCCACGGTCGTCGCCGATCTCGATAGATGTTTCGGCCGACTGCGACGAAACCTGCAGCCTAAAGCTGCCGTCCGAGACCGCAAACGTATCACGTCCCTGCGAGCGCACGGCCATTCCGGGTTGGGTCTTGCCGGTGATAATAAAGATACCGCCGCCAACGCTCTCGACCTTAAGATCGGTAAGTTCGATGCGAATGTTGCTCTCGCGTCTTACGACCGTAAACTTCCATGCATCGTTCCAATTTGTAGTTTGCCCCGAACGCGATAACGCTCGAACCCGCCAATAATATGTTCCCGGGGTCAAGCCTGTTAGATGAAAGTCATTCGAGCCCAAACCGGTACGATCGACAAGGATCGCATCCGGCGAGAACCAAGGGGATTTTGCTACCTGAAGATAGTAGCTTTGGACGGGCTGGTCAGGCGGCTGCCAGTTAAACCCAACACTGACGCCGCCGCCCGCGTCTATAACCTGGGACGAGTTCCCGGGCGCGACAGGTACAGGCGGTGCAAGTATCTTTTCACGTGCGGAAAGCTGTCCGTTATTGACAGCCGCGTATTGATCGGGCCCGATCTTGGACGTTTCGCCTCCGAGGGTGGTTTCAACTCCGCCGCGGCTTACGCGGATCTCACCGCCGTTCTCGCCGTCGGTATCAAAACTCGCATCCGTCTGCGGACCAAGCTGGTTCTCCGATTCGGCGACTTCGACGATATTTTTTACGTTATCGGGTTGTTCGTCCGTGCGTACGTTCAATTGTCCATCGTTCAGACGAACACGAACATTCTTGCCGCCAAAAAGAGATGTTGTATCTCGAACGACCACCGTACTGTTCGGCCGAACTGAATACACAGAGCCATCGATCATTTGGATGATCGCTCGTCCGTCTGCCTGTGTTTGAACGGTATCGCCGGCAGCGACGTATGTTTGCTTGGTAACGAGGATCGTTTCCCGAGTCGCAGCACGCGTAATGCGGACCTCGCCTTCAAACGAGATGATCTTCGCCGAATCCATCGGATAGGTCTCGGCCTCTCCGGCAGCGAACCAATTATTCTTCGACGCCCACCAGCCGCCAAAGACCAGCGTCGCGGCGAGCAAAATTATCGCCATTGCGCCGTAGATGGTGCTCCGCCTTATGTTCCACCATTCGACGTAGAATTTTCGGTACTTGTTATTCTCCATCTGCCGGTTTACTGCCGTGGCGAGGCGGGAAGATCAATGAAAGGACAACTGACGCCGCTATCGTTGCGATCACGACAATAAGTGAGATATCGACGACCTGGCTGTCATATTTGCCCGCGACGAAATTACGCAGGACCTCCGGACCGCCATCGGCGCCGTACAACATTATCAGCCCTTGGGCAAAAAGTGGCAAGAGCATCTTTATGCCGATAAAGGTCAGAACGACCGCAAGGCCGTACTTCAATAGGTGAAAACGCTCTGCAAGTCCGGCAAGCAGGAAGTAGAACGTCCTCAATCCTAGTATCGCAAAAATGTTCGACGTATATACAAGAAATTTGTCGGTCGTAATGCCAAAGATCGCCGGGATCGAATCCACAGCAAAGACAAGGTCTGTAAACTCAACAGTTATGAGCACCAGGAGAAGCAGCGTCCCAACTCGGGCCCCATCTTGGATGACGAAGAATTTATCGCCGTCGTAATGCTTCGAGATGCGTATGTATTTCGTCGCGAACTTTACGATCGCACTTTCGTGCGGTTCGAAATTGTCATCGGACGTCTTGAACATACTGATTCCCGTATAAACGAGGAATGCTCCAAAAATGTAAATGATCCAATGAAAACGCTCAACGAGTTCGGCGCCGGCAAAGATCATCACCATTCTGAGCACGAGCGCTCCCATGATGCCCCAAAAAAGCACACGATGCTGAAACTTCTTCGGAACTTTGAAGAAGGTGAAGATCAGCAGGAATACAAAGAGATTATCGACCGATAGAGATAATTCGATCAGGTAGCCTGTGAGAAAGAGTTTTGCCTGTGTGAACGCGAGGGTCCAATCACCGGTATGATTCCCGACCTGCCAGTAGATGAACGCGTTGAACGTGAGCGCGAGTGAGACCCAAATGATACTCCAAACAACGGTCTCTTTTTTCGTCGGCGCATGCGGCTTTCGATTGACGATGACGATATCGACAAAAAGAGCTACGAAAACTACGCCAAAAAAAAGCCCCCAAACCCAATAAGGATGTTCTACAGGTGTCAAAAAGGTTCCTCCGAAAGTTTTTCCTCTAAAATTTTCACGATCGACCGCAGGCCGACGGCATCAGTCTCATCAAAGTCGTCGAGCTTGTTGCTGTCAACGTCCAGCACGCCCCAGACTTCATCCATCGACGAGAAGATCGGCACAACGATCTCCGATCGCGACTCGCTCGCGCAGGCGATGTGGCCCGGAAACTTATCGACATCCGGAACTATCTGCGTTTCACCGGTAGAAAAAGCCGTGCCGCAAACGCCTTTTCCAAACGCGATGCGCGAACACGCGATCGGCCCCTGAAACGGCCCAACAACAAGCTCGCCGCCCTTCGCAATGTAAAATCCGACCCAAAAGAAGCCGAAAGTTTGCTTGATCGCCGCTGCAATATTGGCCAAATTCGCCGTAACATCCCGTTCACTTTCTATCAACGCTGCGATCTGAGGCGCGATCTCGCTGTATGCGGCGGCGCGGTCGGCCGTTTGTGAAACAGATAGCGTTTCAGCCATAACAGGACAGTCTAGCCTTTTCGTGTAGGAAAACTCCAAAAGCAAAGGTGAGATTTCTATGAAACCAATAGACGTTCGCGGGCGGCCTGTACGATCTCGACGGCTTCTTGGGGTGAGTCCGCGGCGGCAGTCAGGTGTCCCATTTTCCGGCCCGGACGGGGATCGCTTTTGCCATAAAGGTGAAGTTTGACGGCCGGATCTTTCAAGGCAGCCTGCCAATTCGGTTCACCGTCGGCCCAGATGTCGCCAAGCAGGTTTGCCATCGCCGCCGGCCGATAGTATTCCGTCGAACCAAGGGGAAGGCCGCAGACCGCCCGCACTTGCTGCTCGAATTGCGACGTTACACAGGCATCGAACGTAAGGTGTCCGGAATTGTGCGGCCTCGGAGCAATCTCATTCACGCGCAGTTCGCCGCTGCTTTCAAGGAAAAACTCCACGCAGAACGTGCCGACATAGTCGAAAGCCTCGGCGATGGAGCTGGCGATCTCCACAGCCCGCTTTGCAGTTGCATTGGTAATGTCGGCCGGAGCGAAGGAAACATCAAGAATGTGATCTGCGTGATCGTTCTCGATAACGCCGTAGTGTGCGAACTCACCTTCTTGCCCACGAGCACAAACGACGGATACTTCCTTTTCGAACGAGATGAACTGCTCGAGTACAGCTTCCTGCCCGTTCAAGGCATCAAATGCGGCCTCGATCTCGCTGTGCGCATTTATCCTCGTCTGGCCCTTACCGTCATAGCCGAAACCCGCCGTCTTAAGCACAGCCGGCAGGCCAAGTTCCTCGACGCCCTTGAAAAGATCTTCGATCGTGCGGACGCGCCGAAAGCCCGCTATCGGGAATCCGTTCGAGGAAAGGAACGTCTTTTCCCGAAGGCGGTTCTGCGTCGTATGCAGGATCTCGCCACGCGGATGAACGGGTACGAACTCGGCCGCAGCTGCGATCGTTGCCGACGGGACGTTCTCGAACTCGAAAGTGACGACGTCCACGCTTTGAGCGAACGTACGCACCTCGAAAAGATCGTCATACGGGGCAGCAGTTTCGACATCCGCGACCTGTCCCGTAGGCGTGTCGCGTCCCGGCGAGAACGTGTGCACCCGATAGCCCATTTTGCGGGCCTCGATCGCCGTCATCCGCCCGAGCTGGCCGCTGCCGAAGATACCGATCGTCGAATTTGGAAGTATAACTCTGGTCACAACTCGAAAAAGAACCCCTAGATTAGCACAGGTGCTATTAAGCGAAAATTTTAGTTACGGAGATGGCATATTCTAGGTGAATCCTACGCATTATAGGTTGAGAACCGCATACGGAGCCGAAATAACAAAATGAACGCATATTACCTTTGGGATAGCTACAATTCCATCAACGTCGGACAAAAGATCGAGCATGGGCCCGAGAATCAGTTTCTCGTCAAAGTTTCCCGCCCGAACGGCCTGCAGACAGCACTGACGGAACTAAGCGCACTTGCCGCCAAGTACGGAAAAAAGCATCGGTTGGAGATCCACTGTCACGGCGGACCCGGCACGATCCACCTAGGCGGAGATCGTGCCGTTACGAACCACAACGTCAAGGGATTTGGGTCGGAGCTAAAGGCCGCCCTATTGCCGGGCGGTTTGATCGAAGTGCTCGCGTGCCTTGTTGCATCCCAAGAAGGCGACGGCGATGTGTATAGAGCCCCTAAGAATCGCATCGAAGGATATCGTGACGATTATCACGGTGCGCTCCGACTCCTCCGCACCCGCGAATACAATAAAGGTATGCGGCTTATGAGCGTCGGCAAGACCGATTCAAACGGCAGAACAACCTTCGGAAGCCCCGAATGGCAAATGGCTCGCACGGCACTGCCGCATTACGGCGGCCGATTCACACAGCGGGAAGAAGCGATCCAGGACGATCCGTTAGCATATTTTCGCCCTGAGTTTGAAGGCGACGGACTCCGATTCTGTCTCGACCTCGCGGTCTATTCGGGATGCACCGTCCGTGCCGCTTGCCGTGCTCAGACAGAGGAAGGGACACTAGCCGGCAATGAACGCCTATACTCCCCGATCGGGAATTGGGAATTCGAGGTCTTTGACTTTAATCCCGACGGCATGATCCAATTCCTCGGCTCAAGCCCGTATCGCGGCCCGATAAACAGCTTCGATATGGTGCAGAGATTCCCTGCGGCCTAGGCTTTTTCGAACCGAAGAACTGAAAATTGAGAACGTAAATACCGGAAAACGAGCCATTTTGTCCCACAAGTGTCCCACGCCCCTTGTGGGACAAATAAGTCTAGTGGTGTCATCAGTTAGAGGCATTTTCGAAAGAGAAATCAAAAAAAATTTCAAAGAGCAAGGTACAACATCTGTTTCGATGTCTATGTACGAGTATATCATGCTTGTCAAGGGTTTTTTGCGATCTACCGGTCGTCTGAAAGGCGGAGAAAACCCATACAATTCGCCGTAGTCGTTTCGACGAAGCAGACGAAGCAGACGTAACGACCTGAGTCTCACGCCGCTATTTGAGGGTTGTTTTGAGAACGGTCTTAGTTTGTTTGGATCGGAATTTATGAAGCTTCTTGCGAAGTTCGGGTCGTGAGTTCGCGAGAATGGCGACGGCGAGAAGTGCGGCGTTCTTTGCGCCCGACTGACCGATAGCGAGCGTGCCGACAGGGATCCCTGCGGGCATCTGCACGATCGAAAGAAGTGAATCCATTCCCTTTAGAGCTTTTGATTCGACAGGGACGCC
Organism: Acidobacteriota bacterium; assembly: GCA_018269005.1. Classification (GTDB taxonomy): domain Bacteria; phylum Acidobacteriota; class Blastocatellia; order Pyrinomonadales; family Pyrinomonadaceae; genus OLB17. The sequence goes on from JAFDVK010000012.1 coordinate 255,026, forward strand.
GAGCACAGGCAAAACGGTCTGCGAAGCACACATTCCCGGCAAATGTGCCGCTCCGCCCGCACCCGCGATGATCACCTCGATGCCTCGGGATTCCGCTGATTTTGCGAAATCAAAGAGCAGGTCGGGCGTACGATGCGCCGAGACGATCTTGCTCTCGAACGGCACGCCGAATTCCTCGAGCACGAACGCAGCCTGCTCCATCGTCGGCCAGTCGCTCTTACTGCCCATGATGATCGAGACTAGCGGTCTTTTGATCTGTGATCTCTTACCAGCAACTCTCATTGGTTATTTCACCAATCTTTTGTCAAATTTAAACGCCTCAAAGCTCAATATTCTAATGCTTGTAAAATCCGGGTGATGAGGGTTAATAAGGTAGTTAAAATCACCGCTAGTAACCACAGACGGCACTTGCAGGATACAATATTCAGCGTCGGCAGCAAACTTATCGCCGATCCTTTGAGACGCCGCCAGATATGGGAAATCGCTCCAACGTTGCGGCAGCTCGCCTACTTCCAGCGTTTTGATGGAAATGTCAGCGGGAAGTTCGACCACGACCATAAGATAATCGTCAGGCAGCATTACGATCGGCAAATGAACCGCGACTTCGGCCATTGCCAACGAACGGTTGGCGGCCGTATAAACAAGTTCGACACCTATCGAATTCCATCGAGCTCCGAAGTTCGCGGCGCCTCGACCCGAGAGCGGGTCAGAAACATATTGTTCGCGGATCAGTCTGAAAACCTGCATCAGACAAAGATTCCATGCTCGATCCTGTTAAGTTCACCCATGACCAATTCTTTGCCGTACGAATCTCGCAAGAGCTCGACCGGCTTTACGTTCCCGAGTGCGAAGCTCGGCGTATTCAGCCAAAGCTTGAATTTCTCAGGATCGCCGAAGACCTCTCTGCCGAAGTCGGTCACCTCGGCCATCTCGATGATCTTTTCGGAATGTATCGGCTTGAAGCTTTTTGCAGTTTGCTTATGACGCTGTAGAGATTTGCTGGAGATATCAAGCAGAGTCGTCCAGTCGCTATCGCTAAAAGGCGTTACGCCTTTTATCAAAGCAAATAGCGAATACGGAACTCCGGCCCGGATAACGGAAATCATCAGCATCTTGTCCGAAAGGAATTCGTGATATGTCGGAGGCTTCCCGCGCTTCTTTGAATCACGTCCCGCGAAGATGATCGCGATCTCTTTGTTCAATTTTTCTTCGGTCGTCATCAATTACGATGATATCGTGTATAGGGACATTTGTCTATATATTTCGGACAAACTTCCACCTATTCATCATTCGGCAGGATTCACCGATCGAATTCGCCGGTGTTCTTCCTTCGCGGAACAAGAACCTCTTGTTCATTTTGTCGTTCGAAGTTCGGGTCAAGCAGATTCGTTGTGCCCTCGGTGACGGAAAGGTAAGGGCGTGCTTCGTCCAACTCGTGCTGGTTCGAAACGCCGACGGTGCTTGACAGCGGAACGCGGGGCCTTTCCTCTGTAGGTTGTTTAGTCAGCGCACGTTTTAGGCGGTTCCAGCCGAAGAATGATGACATCATTGCGATCAGCATCATCAAGCTAGACGCGATAAAAAGCAGCATCGTCGGTTTCGCGGCAAGCAGACCCGTGAGACTCGAAATGAATGCCAATGTGAATCCTGCTGCAGCGGGAATTGCAGTGATTGCGGCGGCAACGACCGAAATCTTTGCCGCACGCGTTTCCGCCATCAGCCGCAGGACCTCCATCTCCAACCTTTCGGAGGTAAGCGGTGTGCCGCACCGACGGCAAAAGCGCGAATCGCCGGCCGAATCCAACCCGCAGCCGGGACACAACTTCGCGATCGACGGCACACGCGCCAATGCAGCAATGGTTCTCGCCTCTTGTGCGACTATGTTCTTATCCCCATCGTTGAGCCGGCCGTGTCTGACCTGATAATCGAACGTAGTTTGCGTGGAATTTTCGCCGACCGACCAGATCCGAATGACGAGCGTAGCGGGAAAATCGAGCACGTTCGTTGACCCGTATGATCCCCAGCCGCGAGCCGGGCGGCGCCCGATGACGTTCGGTTCAACCTCAAGAATGTCGAAACCGAGCGACTCCATCGCATCGACGAGCCGCTGCCGGACAGCCTCAGGTTTCCCGGCCAATACCTCAGAGAAATAGACCCCGACCGTATCGTTTGCACCGTCCATCGAATATTGACTGATGCTCATACCGCAAGTTCCTGTATTCGGACATCTTACTACACTACCCATCTTTGTAGAAAAATAATACTTAGGGTGCCCCGAACGTCCGCCGGATTGCGTTTTATAAAATAGGGAATATACTACATCTCTCCTTAATCAAAATTTGTAGCTCGCTTTAAATGGAGGCGAAATCGTGATTGGCAGGGTCATCTCGCATTATCAGATCACTTCACAGCTGGGTGAGGGCGGCATGGGCGTGGTTTACGAGGCGGAAGATACAAATCTGGGGCGCCACGTCGCCCTGAAATTCCTGACGCCAAGCCTTGCCGCCGACGATATTCTCTTGCAGCGATTCCAACGTGAGGCACGTGCCGCGTCCGCCCTCAATCACCCGAATATCTGCACGATCCACGGCATCGAGGAATTCGACTCGGAGCATTTCATCGTAATGGAACTGCTAGACGGCCAGTCGCTTGGCGACAGGATCCACAGTAGCCGGCTGGATATCGATTCGATACTTAATTTGGGTGTGCAGATCGTGGATGCGTTGGAATCGGCACATTCGAAAGGAATCGTGCACCGCGATCTCAAACCTGCGAATATATTTGTAACCTCCCGCGGGCAGGCAAAGATCCTTGATTTCGGCCTCGCGAAGATCGATCAACAGAGACCCGGAGCGGCCTCGAACGTCCCGACCGCCATCGCCGACGGCCTGACATCGGCAGGTGCGACGATGGGCACGGTCGCATATATGTCGCCCGAGCAAGCCCGCGGCGAGGTGACCGACGCACGAACGGATCTCTTTTCATTCGGCACGATACTCTATCAGATGGCGACCGGCGTGCTTCCTTTTCAGGGTGACACGTCGGCCGTGGTCTTCGATTCGATCTTGAACAGAGACCCTGTTCCTATCGAGCAGTCAAATCCATCGCTACCCGCTGAATTGAGCCGGATCGTCGCCCAAGCCCTTGAGAAAGACCGCGATCTGCGATATCAGAACGCGACCGACCTTAAAACCGGCCTGAAGCGTCTAAAACGTGATCTCGATTCGGGCCGCCATTCGGGCGAAGCAAGCGCCATTCACAGCACTCGTGCACCTCAGGCCGTCTATGAACACTCGATCGCCGTTCTCTATTTCGAGAATCTGAGCGGAATGAAAGAGGACGAATACCTGCGCGACGGCATTACTGAAGACATTACGACGGAATTGTCCAAGATTCGCCGCTTGAAGACGTTCTCGAGAGCGGTCGTGATGTCCTATCGAGATCGACAGGTAACGGCCGGGCAAGTCGGACGCGATCTCGGAGCGTCGTACGTGCTGACGGGCAGCCTTCGCAGAGCAGGCAATCGACTGAGAATAAACGCTCAACTCGTCGATGCCGCAACGGATTTTCCCGTCTGGAGCGAGCGTTATGACCGCGAGATGGAGGACGTTTTCGCGGTTCAGGACGAGATCGCTTCGAAGATCGCGGAGGCCTTGAGGATCACGCTATCACCCCAAGAGCAGGAAGCGCTTGCTGCAAAACCGACTGAGAACCTTCATGCGTACGACCTGTATCTCCGCGGGCGAAATTTTGCCCGGCGTGTTGGTCGGCAGGATATGCTCTTTGCATTGCAAATGTACGAGAACGCCGTCTCGCTCGATCCCGGATTTGCGGTCGCGCATGCCGCGGTTGCGAACGTGTGTGCGCAGTTCTACTACTATTTTGAGCGTAAGCAGGAGTGGATAGATCGCGTCAATGCCGCAACCAAACGGGCGATCTCGACCGGCCGTGACGAACCTGAGATCAGATGCGCCGAGGCCTGGTTGGATTTCGCTCAAGGACGTTACGAGGAGGCCATAGCCAAATGCCGCTCGGCGCTTTCGCGTGATCCCGACATCGACGGCGGCTACAATTTGCTTGGACGTGCACTATTCGAAGCGGGCCGTTATCAAGAGGTCGTCGATATAATGGAAGATATCCTCGCGCATGCGGGTGAAAATTATAACAACACGATCCCGATCCACAATGCGCTCGGCGCGATGGGAAAGAAAGACGCGTTGAACAACTATACTTACCGCGAGATCGCGTTGTTCGAAACGCAGTTGAGAAAGACGCCGGAAGATGCACGCGTGCGCGTCCTTTTGGCGGGCGGCTACGCACATCAAAAGCGCTTTGACGACGCACAACGCGAGATCGACCTCGCACTTGTTCTTCGACCCGACGATACGATGATCCTTTACAACGTCGCTTGTACGTTATGCGAAATGGATAAGCCGAACGATGCAATGAGTACGCTAAAGAAGGCGTGGGACGCCGGATATCGGAACCCGGCGTGGATACGGCAGGATCCCGACCTTGCAAAGCTGCAAGGCGAGCCGGAATTCGAAAAGCTTTTTCCATCGAACGGAGCCGTCGTTGTTGAAGCTGCTCAGTAGAAGCGATCGTTCAGCGCAGCTGGTAATCCGTAGCCGGCCGTTCTACCACCCGGAAAAAAGCAGATCACTGCGGCATCATTGTTCGGACCTTGACCACACGTTCCTCGACATTCGGCGTGTAGGTTTTGAATGTCTTCAAGTATTTGACCATCGCATCGAGCATATCGACGCCGGAGGCCTTGTATGAGTCAGCTTTACCAAATGCAAAAAAACCATCGCCGCCATCCGCTAAGTAGTTGGATGTCAACACCTTATACGTCTTATTGTCGTCGATCGGTTCGCCTTTGATCGTGCAATCCACTATCCGTTGGCCGACCGGTTCGGTCTCCTCGTACTCGATCTCGACGCCCTTCGAGACCTGTAGTACACCATTCGTCAAACCCGCTCCATGCTCGAACGCCTCTCGAAGGTAACGCCCCTTTATCTCCAGCTGGACGATCGTGTTCGGGAAAGGAAATACCGAGATCAGTTTGCCGACGGTAACCACGCCCGGATCGATGTCCTCACGCAATCCGCCGCTGTTGGTCACGGCGAAGTCATATTCCGGATAGGCCGCAAGCATCGCGTCCGCGACCATGTTTCCCATTCCGGAACTACTACCATAGGAACGTGTCATCGGTGCCGTTACGGTCGTCACCTTTTCGTCCGTTATCGCCTTGAGCTTGTTCTTCCACTTATTGATGACGGCGACCATCGTTGGGTCGTCCTCGACCTCGTCATCGAAAAGATAGTTGTAGTGGTTCTTAAAATCGACGATCTTGTCGAGCTTTTTGTCGTACGTGATCTCAAGTTTGCCGAGTTCGATCGTGTAGGCATCGGTCGAGACGATGATCGTGCCGTTGGCCACGATCGGTTTTGGCGTTCCGCTGTGCGGATGGCCCGTGATCATCAGATCGACGCCGGGAACGGCCTTCGCAAGGTCGATGTCGTGCTGATGATTTCGGATCACATCGGCCTCGCCCGTGGTCGATTGCGTGCCGGGAATGCCGATGTGAATGAGCAGAATTATGAGATCGGTCTTCGGCTGAAGTTCTTTGATGTACTTTCGCAAATAGACCTTTTCATCTCGGGCTTCGACGCCTTTTATCATCACCGGTGCGACCGTATCTTCGAACGCGAACTTCTCGTGCAGGCCGATGATGCCGAGCCGAATGCCGTTCACTTCCTTGATAATGTAGGGGTGTGGCCAATGGAGTTTGTCGGTGCCTTTGACGAAGATATTGCCGTTCAGAAGCGGGAACTTTGCACGCTCGAACTGCTTGTAGGCGTTCTCCCAACCGTAGTCGTATTCGTGATTGCCCACACAGGCGGCATCAAGCCCAAGATAGTTGGCAGCGTCGATTATAGCTTCGCCCTTCGTGAGCAAGCTTAAATACGGCCCCGCGAAAAAATCACCGGCGTCGAAATAGACCGTATTCGGGTTCGCCTTCTTTTCCTGCTTTACGAGCGTCGCGATATTCGCAAAGCCGCCGACCTTTCGCGTCGTACTCACCCACGGAACGATCAGGGGTTCAAGGTGCGAATGAAGATCATTCGTGTAAAGAACGTTCAGCTTCTGAGCGGATGCTGCGGGAGCCAAAACCGTCAGAACGCCAATTATGAGAAACAACGCAAGCTTTTTCATGTATTTTCTCCCCTTTTGATCATTGCTTTGGAACGGCGTTCGCCCACCAAACCCGCTGTTCCTGTTTAATGGCTTCAGCGTCCTGGTTGATGTACGCATCGTGGAAACCCTGCCAGCCGTTCTTGAAATATTTCGGATTCGGGGAAAATTCGCCGTCTCCTATGTCGAGATCACCCGAGAGCGGAATACGCGAATCGCCCCAGTTGCACTCAAGGTCCATCTTGCCGTCCAGCGACCGCCAACGTCCTGCGAACTGGTTGTTCCTAAATGCGTCAGCGCCGTCCTCGATATCGTCGTAGCGGATCTTCGCAGCATCGTCTATATAAAATGCGGTAAAAAGTGTCCCCGTGAACACACCTGTATGCGGGTCGGCGCCTTCCTCGACGAAGCGATAGTCCGCTAACAGTATGCCCCGCTTCTTTACATGTTGCTCTGCCGCAAGCTCCGGCTCGATCGACCTATAAAAACGCACCGAGGCGACGGATATGGTTCCCTTGAACGTCCGGAACGTCTCGCCGACGAGCGAGGCGCCGGCGACGTTGTAAACGAATGAGTTGGCCCGGGATGTCTCAGCCGAGATCAACTTTACGCGGATCCGCTGATGGTTCTTTCCGATAAAGCCGAAGACAGTGCTGTTATCGTCCGCAATCCAAAGAGACCCGAGGTCATATCTTTTGAGCTGAGCCTTTTGTTCGACCCTAGCGAGGAGCGGGTCGGCGAGCAAGTCCTTTCGCCAGTTTGCGATGTCGCCCTGAGCGGCGGCGAAAGAGGTGAATACAATGAACAACAACAGGAATGTTGATAGTGCTCTCATAGATTCGATACTTTTCGCTAGAGTAGCACAATCCGCCGCGGGTTGGCGGGCGGCAACTTTTCGCTCCGGCTAAATTTACCTTTGCCCGGCGGCGACCTAAAATAGCGTTGAATACTCGATGTCGAGGCTTTTGCAGACCTTGACGCGATCTTCTACAAAATTGTCGCGAGCGGTTGGAAATGACAGAAAAATCAAAGATCTATTATACCTTGACGGACGAGGCGCCGATGTTGGCGACGCATTCTTTTTTACCGATCATAAAGGCCTTTACAAGAGCTGCGGATATCGAGATCGAAGTGCCGGACATTTCGCTTGCGGGAAGAATTTTGGCGGCCTTTTCGGACGATCTGGAAGATGGACAGAAAACCGTCGATGCCCTTGCCGCCCTCGGCGAATTGGCGAAAAGGCCTGAGGCCAACATCATCAAGCTGCCGAACATCTCGGCTTCGGTCCCACAGCTTGAAGAAGCGATCGCTGAACTGCAACGGCAAGGTTACTCCGTGCCGGATTACCCGGCCGAACCGAAGACGGATGCCGAAAAGGCGATAAATCAGAAATATGCGAAAGTGTTGGGAAGTGCAGTAAATCCCGTCCTTAGAGAAGGCAATTCTGATCGTCGTGCTCCGAAGGCTGTAAAGAATTATGCAAAGGCGAATCCGCACCGTATGGGCGCCTGGAGTACAGACTCCAAAACATCGGTCGCGCATATGAGCGACGGTGATTTTTACGGAACAGAAAGTTCGACCACCGTGGCCTCGGACGGAACATTCAGGATCGTTTTCTCTGGGGACGACGGCACCGAGAAGGTCTTGAAAAACGCTGCTCCGCTGCTGGCCGGCGAGGTCATTGATTCTTCGGTTATGCACATCGATGCGCTGAAGGCCTTTGTCGAAGAAGTATTGAACGAAGCCAGGGCGGAGAATATGCTGCTTTCAGCCCACTTGAAAGCAACGATGATGAAGGTGTCCGACCCGATCATTTTCGGGGCGATCGTCGCAACATATTTCAAGCCTGTTTTCGAGAAATACGCTGATACTTTCAAGCAGCTTGATATCAACCCGAACTTTGGACTTGCGACGCTATTCGAAAAAATATCCGGCCACCCGCAGGAAAGCGAGATCAAGGCCGACATCGAAAAGGCGATAGCAAATGGCCCGCGGATCGCAATGGTGAATTCCGATAAAGGCATCACGAATTTTCACGTCTCATCGGACGTTATCATCGATGCGTCGATGGCGGCGCTTGTTCGCGGCGGCGGCAAGATGTGGAACAAGGACGGAAAAGAAGAAGACGTCATTTGTATGATCCCCGACCGCACGTATGCGGGCTTTTACGATTCGATCATTCAGGATATGAAGCGGAATGGAGCGATCGATCCGACGACGTTCGGCTCGGTTCCGAACGTCGGGCTGATGGCCCAGAAGGCAGAGGAATACGGCTCGCATGACAAGACATTCCAGATTTCCGGAAAAGGAACGGTCAAGGTCGAGGACGGAAACGGCAATGTTCTACTTGAACAGCAGGTAAAGGACGGCGACATTTTCCGTATGTGCCAAACGAAAGATGCTCCCATCCGCGATTGGGTAAAGCTAGCGGTCAATCGCGCAAGGCTTTCGAATACACCGGCCATTTTCTGGCTAGACAAGGGTCGAGCGCACGATCGGCAGACAATCAGCAAGGTCGAAACGTACCTAAAGGACCATGACCTTACGGGGCTCGACATCAGAATAATGGATGTGAAAGACGCGATGGCCGAGACCTTGAAACGCGCACGCGAAGGCAAGGACACCATCTCGGTCTCAGGTAATGTGTTGCGGGATTATTTGACAGATCTTTTCCCGATCCTCGAGCTTGGCACCTCCGCCAAAATGCTCTCGATCGTTCCGCTCATGAACGGAGGCGGCCTGTTCGAGACCGGTGCCGGCGGCAGCGCACCGAAACACATTGAGCAGTTTCTGCACGAAGGCTATCTGCGTTGGGATTCGCTAGGCGAGTTCTTGGCGTTGCAGGCGAGCTTTGAGCACCTGGCACAAACTCAGAACAATCCGAAGGCCCAGATACTTGCCGATGCGCTGGACGAAGCAAATGCAAAGTTCCTGGCGAATGATAAGTCACCGGCACGGAAGGTCGGCGGGATCGACAACCGCGGTTCTCATTTCTATTTAGCGATGTATTGGGCAGAAAGCCTTGCGTCTCAGTCATCAGACGCTGCGATCGCGGAGATCTTTGCTCTGGTGGCCAAGGCAATGAAAGAGAATGAAGCGCAGATCAGCGAAGAACTTATTGCTGCCCAGGGAACGCCCCAGGATGTCGGCGGTTATTACCATCCGGATCCTGCGAAAGCTTACGCGGCTATGCGGCCTTCGGCGACGCTGAACAGCATTGTTGATAATATTTAGTAACGATGCCCGATTTTGCAGCCAGCGCGCCTGGCGGACTCGGCATCATAATCACTTGTCCCGTATGAGTTTCTTTCTAAGAACCATCTTCCTTGCGAGTGTTTTTGCGGCAGTTTTTGTGACTGCGGTGAATGCCCAGTTTCCACAGACGCAAAGAGCCCGCGAGCGGATGCAGCAAGCCTCGCAAGACCCCAACGCTCCCCAGAAACCCGTTTTTCGCCCGAAGACCAACGTTGACGTAACGATGGTGCTTGCGAAGAAGGATGTTGCCTCATTCGCCCAAGCACAGCCGCTTGCCGTTAAAAATGCGGCGGACGGTGATCCGCTTTGGCTCTATATTCGTTTCAAAGATGAATTGGGCAAATATGTTTTCCGCACACATGGTGAAGGCGGCGACCGATATCTGCTCGCTCTTGAGATCGGAAAACCCGGCATCATGGGCACGGCAATGCACTACATTCTCTCATTCACAGAGCCTGAGCTTACGAAGAAAGAGATAAAGGTCGCACTGACGAGCGGTATTTGGGGAAGGAACAATTCACTGCCGATCTTTCTGCGCAGCGTTGCCGATCCCGAAAAGAAGATCGCCGCCAATGATCTCAGCCTCACAAGTATGTTCGGTTTTCCGCGCTCTTCGACCGACGACCTTGCGCGAATCACGATCGTTACCGACCGCTCGAAAGGCAATCCGCTTTACGAAAAGATGTTCGGTGAATACAAAAAGGACGTTATCCGGGGCAACGCCGCAGATACGCTCCCAAAAGAAGGTTCGTTCGATGACGCGGGAATTCGGGCCCGCCTAACCGCTACGCTTCGTGATTCGGGCATCGTTCCAAGCCGGCTCTATTTTGCGGCGGATGATTGGCTCGAATTCAGCGATCAGCCGATGCGCGTGATGGAAAAGCGGAAGATGAATGCCGTTTTTATCTACGACCGCGACGGCGGTTGTTACTTCGGTACGGCTGAGATCACCCAACCTTATGACCCGATGCTGAGATCATACGGCGCCTCGACCTTCACTATCGAACACGAGATCGCACGGCCGTGCGACGTAAAGTAAATTAAAGCTCGTCGATCGCTTTGGCGGCCGCAATGTCCACATCAGTTATGCCGCCGCGATCGTGCGTTGTAAGGCGAATTTCGGCAAAACCCCAACCGAACTTGATGTCCGGATGGTGATCGGCGGCCTCGGCGACCTCACCGACCTTATTCACAAACGCCAAGGCATCGCCGAAATTGTCGAATTTATAGTGCCGAACAAGCTCCTTCCCATCGACCGACCAGCCGGTCAGAGAGCCAAGCCCAGCAGCCAGCTCATCTTCTTTCAGTACACGTCTTTCCATTGCGAATGCGACTCTCCCATATTTTCGGTATAATCTTGAGTTTTGACCTTCTAAAATGGCTTCAAAACGTTTTACATTTGCTATTAAGATCCTGTTTGCGGCGATTTTGTCCGTAATGCTTCTTGCGTGCGGCTCATCAAAACCGGCTGCTTCGCCCGTTGAGACCTTTGAGACTTACGTCAAAGCTCTTAAGAAGAAAGATTATACCTCAGCGAAGATCTTGCTTTCTGCCGCGACCATCAAAATGCACGAGCAGGAGGCAAAAGCACAAAATACGACCGTTGACGAGATCATCAAGCGCGGTTCGCTGGTCGCTGACGGCCAAACGACCGTAAAGTATCGCAACGAAAAGATCGAAGGCGACAAGGCATCGATCGAATTGCAGAATTCGTTCGGCTCTTGGGAGACGATACATTTCGTTCGTGAAGACGGCGTCTGGAAGCTCGACATCGCCGCGAGTGCTCAGGACATCATCAAGGATGTTGACGATCAGGACAAGATCTTCGATCAGCTGAGCAACTCGAACGTGCAGCCCTAAAAACTTCTTTAAGAAATTCTTTGTGTCAGAGATCAAACCCTTAACACCATACAGGCCCGCAACGGGACGCGAAGGCGAGGTAACTTGCCTGCCGTTCGACGTCTTTTACGGCTCGGAGGTTCACGAGATCATCGCCGGGAACCCGAACAGTTTTTTGCGCGTAACGCGGTCGGAGAATGACTTTCCCGACGATGCAAAACCGACCCGCGACGACGTCCTAGCTCGCGCAAAAGACAACCTCGATCGCTTGATACACGGCGGCATATTGATCCGCGATCCTGAACCCGCGTTCTATGTTTATCGTCTTGAGGGCAACGGCCGTTGTCAGACCGGCGTTATCGCGGGCTGCTCGCTCGACGAATATGAAGCAGGCAAGATCAAGCGGCATGAGAAGACGCAGCCGGATAAGGTCGCTGACCGCACACAACACATAGTTCATCTGGGTGCTCAGACGGGCCTGATATTTCTCGCTTTCCGCGGCACCGAAAGGATCCGGGAATTGCTAAGAAAGGCGGTCCTATCGCAACCGACCTATGACCTCGGATGTGATACCGACGTTACGCACACGATCTGGAAATGCACGAACACTGATGACTGGATCAGGGCCTTCGAGGAAGTGCCGACGATCTACATCGCCGACGGCCATCACAGACTTGAAAGCGCGCTGAAAGCGCGTGATATCCTCAGGGCCGAAGACCCGAACGCAAAAGAAGCGCAGTTTGATCACGTTCTGGCCGGTCTTTTTCCGGCCGAGGACCTAACGATACTTGCGTACAATCGCGCCGTCGAAGATCTTAACGGCTTAACGGGATCCGAACTTCTCGCAAAACTAGCGGAGAACTTCGGCGTTGATGAGACCGAAGAAACGACACCGGCTCGACATGGCGGGATCGCGATGTACACCGGCGGAAAATGGTATAAGCTTACACGTAGGAACGGTGCCGCGGAACCGAACGATCCGGTCGATCGGCTCGATGTGAGCATCCTTCAGAATGAGATACTCGCTCCGATCCTTGGCATAAATGATCCGCGAACTGATAAGCGGATCCAATTCGTCGGCGGCCAAAGAGGCATCAAGGAGCTTGAGCGGTTGGTTGACAGCGGCGAGGCCGCCGTCGCATTTTCGCTCTTTGCGACGACAATGGATGACCTATTGGCCGTTTCCGATGCGGACGAGATCATGCCGCCAAAGTCCACCTGGTTTGAACCGAAACTTCGCGACGGATTTATCGTGAATCCTCTTTAAATGGTTGAGAACACTGAACTTGCAGCCCTTCGTCATGATTTTGACCGCGACGGCTTGAGCGAAACGGATCTTAATGCGGATCCTGTCGAACAGTTTCGTCTCTGGCTCGACGCGGCGATGAATGCGGGGATAAGGGACGCAAACGCGATGACCGTTTCGACCGTCGGGGATGACGGCCGGCCTTCTGCTCGCGTCGTTCTGCTCAAATATTTCGACGCGAAAGGATTCACTTTCTTTACGAATTACGGTAGCAGGAAAGGCCGCGAACTCGATCGCCATCCTTTTGCAGAGTTCCATTTCTTTTGGCCCGACCTCGAACGTCAGGTCTCGATCTCGGGGCGCGTAGAGAAAGCGCCGCGTGAACTGTCTGAGGAGTATTTTCTCTCTCGCCCAATTGAAAGCCGCATAGGCGCTTGGGCGTCGGAACAAAGCTCAGAGATCGCCTCACGCAAAGCGCTCGAAGAACGTGTCGAATTCTATAAAGAGAAATTCGGCGAAGATGTGCCGCTGCCGGATTTTTGGGGCGGCCTGACAATGACGCCCGACCGCTTTGAGTTTTGGCAAGGGCGCAAGAGCCGCCTTCACGACCGGATCGTTTACTCGCCGGATGGCCCGGGAAGTTGGCAGATCTCTCGGCTCGCTCCTTGACTCTTGGATCGTACGAGATGCTATGACGACCATACTCGAAACACCGCGGCTCCTGATGCGTCCGTTCACGATGGATGATCTTCCTTGGCTGATCGAGATGCGAACGGCCGAGGCCGTCTCAAGATATATGGGCGGCACACGATGGCAGAATCCTGAAGCTCTCCGCAAGCGAATGGCGTTCTACATCGAGTGCTGGCACAAGTTCGATTTCGGTGTCTGCGGCATGATGTTGAAAGAGACCGGTGAGATGATCGGCACAGCCGGAATTCAACCGCTCGAAGACACGGGCGAGGTCGAGGTCGGGTATTCGATCATTGAAAAATATTGGGGCCAGGGCATCGGCTTTGAATGTGCATTCGCCTGGCTCGACCATGGGTTTGAGCATCACGGCCTCGAACGCATCGTCGCCGTCGCTCATCCGGACAACAAAGGTTCGCGGCGGATAATGGAAAAATGCGGAATGCAGTACGAGCGGACCGAGGAACATTACGGCCAAGAGACGGTCTTCTACGCGGTCTCGCGTGAAGAATTTCGCGAGCTGAAACGCGGACTTGATAACAAGCCTTAGAATTCAATGAAGCCGAGTTATCCAAAACTCATTTTCGCAGGCCTTGCCGGGCTCTATTTCCTTTCGATCGCGTACGACCCGATCCAGGGAAGCCTACTGGACATCGTCGATCTGCCGATCCACGAAACAGGGCATTTGATTTTCCGCATTCTCGGCGAATTCATGGGCATCGCGGGCGGTTCGCTCTTTCAAGTGATCCTTCCCGGGATATTCGTCGGCTATTTTGTTTATCAAGGCAGCCTTTACTCGGCATCGATGGTGCTCTTTTGGGTAGGGCAGAGCCTATTGAACGTGTGGGTCTATGCCGGAGACGCCGTCAAGATGCAGTTAGTGCTGACAAGCGGGCTGACAGGCAGCGAAGGCGGGTTTCACGATTGGAACTATTTGCTTGACACGCTCGGTCTGTTAAATTCGACTGATAAGGTCGCCGGCGTCATTCGCTTTTTTGGAACGGTCGTGATCCTTGCCGCCTTGGCGGGTTCGATCTATTATTCGTGGCCGCGTACGTCAGATGAAAGTAACTCTCATAACAGGGGCTTCGAGTGGGATCGGTGAGGCTTTTGCTCGCCAGTTGGCATCCGATGGCCACGATCTCGTGCTCGTCGCACGCCGTGAAACGAACCTTCACGAACTTTGCGACGAACTAATGCTCAAGCACAAGATCATGGCGCACTACATCGTCGCCGATCTTGCCGACGAGGAAGCCGCAAACAAGATCCTTCTTGAGACCGAGCGACACGATTTTGAGGTCGATTGGCTAATTAACAATGCGGGCATCGGGTCAGCAGGTGACTTTGCGAACCTTGATGAAGACCGCGAGCTGGCGATGATCGATCTGAACATACGCTCGCTTGTCGCGCTTACGCACAAATTTCTCGGCCCGATGCGGGAAAGAAAACACGGCACGATAATTAACGTTTCGAGTGCAGCCGCATTTCAGCCGATCCCTTTTATGGCGACCTATGCGGCGACCAAAGCCTTCGTTTCGTCATTTTCGGAAGCGATCGCCGAGGAGAATCGCAGCTTCGGGATACGCGTGCTCACGCTTTGTCCGGGTTCGACAGAGACGAACTTCTTTGCAGCTTCTGAGATCGAACGGCCGATCAAGGTGAAAGGCCAACAGACGAGCAAACAGGTGGTCGAGACCGCCTTGAAGGCGCTCAAGAGCGGCAAGACGGTCGCTGTCTCCGGAATGACAAACCTCATCGGAGCTCTTCTGGGGCGGCACGTTCCCCACAGGATCACCACGCGGGCCGTGGGCAAGGCACTGAGAAGCAGATACCAAAAGACGGAAGAATGAAATTTACGGTTCTCGGCAGCGGTTCAACCGGAAATGCGGTGCTCATATCAAGCGGCAAGACACGTGTGCTTGTCGATGCGGGAATGAGCGCCCGCGAGATCGTTCGACGTATGAACGAAATGGGCGTTGCGGCTGAAGACATCGATGCCGTTCTCGTAACCCACGAACACAGCGACCACGTTGCAGGACTGCGTGTTCTGCTCCGTTCGATAAAATGCCCGGTCTATATTTCGGGAGAGACCGAAGAGTCGTATTACCGAACGCGTGCGGGCCGCGAAAATGGCGAGAGTGAGGGTTCAAAGCGCAAGAACGCACTCGAAGGCCGCACTGTCGAGATCAATTCGAACCGATTTTTCCGTATCGGCGACATTGATTTCGAACCATTCAGCGTTCCTCATGATGCGGTGGATAATTTTGGATTCTCGGCCGTTTGTGACGGCGTTAAGGTCGCGACCTTGATGGACTTCGGCCATATCAATGATCTGATTCGGGAAAAACTTCGCGATTGCGATGCGATCGTCGTCGAATCGAATCACGATCGCGATATGCTGCGTGTTTGCCACGTCTATTCATGGGATCTGAAGCAGCGGATCATGTCACGCACGGGCCATCTCTCAAATGACGATCTGGCCGATTGGCTCAATCGCGATTTTGACGGCCGAGCACGCAACATCGTGCTTGCACATCTTTCACAACGGGCGAACGAGCCGCACTTGGCGCGCCTTTCCGCCGAGACAGCACTCGCAATGCGTGCACCTCTCTTTCGCGTCGAGACAAAGATCAGCGTCTCGCAGCCGCAAACTCCGACCGAATGGATCGAGTTTTAGCTGCGGCTGCTAGTTTTTTCCTTTCTCTTCTTTTTTGATCCGTTTTGCCTCGGACTTTTCGATCGCTTTGGCAACCCGCTCTGCATCGTTACGGGCGATCAGCGGAAGGATCTCGTCATTGGCAAGCTGTTTAAGAAGCGGCAGCAAATGCGGCGGATCGGGCAGTTCGTTGCTTTCATAGAGCGATGAAAGACGCGCCATCAAACGCGGCGTTTCGAGAGGTTGGTTCTCGCGGGCGACCTGCATCTCAAATTTCCAGATAGCTTCGTTCGAGATCCGTCGGTATTCGTCCATCAGGAGTTTTGCGTCCGGATTGTCCGACCAACGGAATGTTGCGGTCCGCGAACGGCCGTTCTGCTTGAGCGTGATGGAGATCGTTCCCGTAGCGACGTTCACCTTTTTTGCTTCGTAGTCTTCTGTCGAGTCAACAAAATTGAGCCGTGTAAATGCTCCATTTAAGGTGTTTAGGGTAGCAGGCGATAGCTCGATCGGGTCGTCCATTGGCTCGTCGAGATCGATCTTCTCGAATATGATCACGCCCTTGCCGGCGTCATCATGCCGGATCTCAACTCGCGGATATGTAAAGCCCGGCCGTTCAAAGACGTAGATATGAGTAAATGCGGCCACCTTCGGTGCGGAATTTACTTTGTTCGGTTCAGAGTCGGGACGGCTATTTAGTTTCGGTGGATCGGCCGAGGGTTCGGGGGTTGGTTTTGGTGCCGCAACCACGGCCGTGGGCGGCTTCTTGACGGGCCGCTTTGTCCTTGATCGCTTTTTTTGTCCGAATGCGGGAGTCGCGGCAGCAACGCACAGCAAGATCAGGAAAATGCATATTTTGATCCTCATCGATTGAGTTTGATGCCCATTGTCGGCAGTTCGGTTGGCAACGGGTCGCGGGATCGGCTACTCGAACTTGACCGAGACGATCTTCGAAACGCCCGGTTCCTGCATCGTAACACCGTAAAGGGCACGCGCCGCCTCCATCGTGCGTTTATTGTGCGTGATGACGATGAACTGTGTCTTTTCTGCCATACCGGCGATCTTGTTCACGAACCGGCCAACATTTGCCTCGTCGAGCGGCGCATCGACCTCATCAAGCAAACAGAAAGGCGACGGGCGATACTTGAAGATCGCCATCACGAGAGCGATGGCCGTCATCGCTTTTTCACCGCCTGAAAGCAGCAGGATGTTCTGCAGACGTTTGCCCGGCGGTTGTGCGACGACCTCGATGCCGGCCTCAAGTATATCGTCCGATTCGAGCAGCGTCATTTGTCCTTGGCCGCCGCCGAAAAGCTCGCGGAAGAATTCCTGGAAATTCTCATTGATCGCCTCGAATGCCTGACGAAAACGCTCTCGCGAACGATGTTTGATCTCCTTAAGAGCTTCTTCGGTCGCGGCAATGCTCTGGACGATGTCGTCACGCTGCGTTGTAAGAAAGATCTGGCGTTCCTCTGCCTCAGCGAGCTCTTCGAGAGCAAGCATGTTCAACGCACCGAAGCCATCAAGGCGTTCGCGAAGAGATTCTGCGTCACTGCGGGCCGTTTCAAGGACAA
The DNA here is from genome assembly GCA_018269005.1 of Acidobacteriota bacterium. Taxonomy (GTDB): domain Bacteria; phylum Acidobacteriota; class Blastocatellia; order Pyrinomonadales; family Pyrinomonadaceae; genus OLB17. The sequence goes on from JAFDVK010000012.1 coordinate 272,481, forward strand.
AATCTTCCGCGATCTCGGTCGAGGCAACAAGGTCCGGCAAGGCGATGTTCAGTTCCTGTTGGCAGTTTTCGCCCGCATTCTTAAGCTCCGTAACAGCCTCGGCCTGCCGCACCTCGATCTCCGCACGATGGTTCATCGCATCGGCCGTTCGCCGATTTATCTCCGCAAGATCCTCGCTCGACCTGTCGGCATCAGCACGTGCAAGCGCAAGGGCGTCTATCGCAGCATTCAGGTCGGTGGTCTCAGCCGCGACGGCGTCGGGAGCGGCAGCGATCTTATCCGTGATCTCCGTTATGGAAGCGTGCAGCGCGCGAAGCTTTTCTTCTGCTTCAATAACTTCCGTCCGTTGATTCGTGATGCGCGATTCAAAATCCGTCCGCTGTGCCTCGACCCGTCCGAGTGCCGCCTTTACCGAACGCCGACGCTCACCGGACGTCGCTGCGGCGGTACGCTTCTCATTCAGGACCAAATTCGCCGCTTCAAGCGCCGAGCGTTCGGCAAGGAGCGTTGCGGCGACGGTCTCGAGCGAAGCAGCCGACTCTTTGCGTGCATTCTCGGCAGACGTGCGGTTGTCTGCGGCGTCCGCGATCCGTTCTTCGAGATCAGCGATCTCTAACGTTGATTGCTCGCTCTCTTCACCGACGACCTTTCTATGGCGTGTCGCGCGGTCTATCTCTTCTTTTGCAGCGTGAAGCTGTATCTCGAGCCCGTGGATGCCGCGATCGACCTTAATGAGCAGCGACTGCAGATCGACCGTCTTGCCCTCGAGTTGTACGAGGTTTTCGCGTGCGGAATCGACGGCCGCAATGGCCGCATCGATGCCGGACGAAAGCTCTGCAACCTCCGAGGCAAGGATCGTCAGTTCGCGTTTGAACGCGAGCAGCGACTGATTCGCACCTTCTTCCTGCGTTCCTCCGCCGATCAGCACACGGCCGCCGATGAGAATATCGCCTGCGAAGCTGACCGCCATCGAGCCCGGAAACGATGCGGCTCCGGCCAGATCATCCACCACGATCGCCGACATCTCGTTCGGGAACGCTGAACGAAGGACCGCGGCAAATTCGGGCGACACACCCAAGTAAGATTCGATGGAATTCTGTGCGGGGCTATCGACCGTCGCGTGAGCGTCGCCACTGTTGATGAGCAACGCGGTACGGCCGGCGTTATTCGCCCGGAGCCATCCGGAGACTCGTTTCGCATCTGCGAGCGATGAAACGACGACCGACTCAAGGAAGTTGCCAAAGAGGGCCTCGACGGCCTTCTCGGCCGTTTCATCCACCTTCAAATGGTCGGCAAGAACGCCCTTGAATTCGACGCCGATCTCTTCCGACGCTGCAAACAGCTTCTGCACTTGCGGAGCATAGACCGCACGCTTTTCCTCAAGCTCGCTTAGCGTATCGAGACGGTGTTTCTTCGCCGCAAACTCATCCGCGAGTCCGCGGTGCGATGATTCAGCCTCGCGAAGATGCTCACGGGCATCGCCCGTCTCCTTGAGAAGATCGTTCTTCTCGTTCGTAAGGCTTTCGAGTTTCGCCCTCTCGGCGGCCAGATTTGCAGAAAGCTCGGCGACCTTCGTTTCGTGATCCTTAAGGTTCTGATCGGCACGGCCCGCTTCGACTTCGAGCCCCGAGAGGCGGTTCCGAACCTTTTCAAGGTTGATCTCGAGCTGTCTGCCGATCTCGTCGAACCTTTCGGCCGCAGATGTGTGCTGTATCAGCTCCGCACGGCTGCTCTCGATCTCCGCCTCGATCCGCGTAACGGCCGAAAGCACACCGCGATGGGCCTCGTCCGCTGTTCGAAGCTCGCCCTCGGCGGCCTCGAGTTCGGCAAGCTGCTCGCGATCTTCCGCAGTAAGCCGCTCAAAATCCGCCGCGATCGATTCGAGCCTTATCGTGCCCGCTTCGATCTCGCCGTTGAGCGACGCGATGCGGTCGTTTAAGGCCACGACCTGTTCGCTCTTATAGACGTGTTCGCGTTCGGCCCGGTCGCGTGAAAGAGCGTTGTCCGAGTGGATCTTGCGAAGTTCGGCGAGCGACTCTTCGGCCCGGCGTGCGGCCTGCGTCGCTTCGCGGGCGCCTTCCTCGCCCTTTGTTAATTGCGTACGAAGCGCGTTCTCTTCTTCGACCGCCTGCGCGTGTTGTGCCTCAAGCGTCGTGGAAAGTTCAGTAAAATGCTTGCCTTCAGCGGCATAAAGCTGCCGGAGTAGTACGCGAAACTCTTCCTGCAGGATCTTGAATCGCCGCGTTTTCGCAGCCTGCCGTCGAAGCGAATTGACACGCGTATCGACCTCGCTCACGATGTCGGTGATACGCGAGAGGTTCGACTTTGCAGAATCGAGCCGCGTCTCGGCCGCGCGCTGCCTTGTGCGGAATTTTGAGATGCCGGCGGCCTCTTCGATGAGGTTGCGGCGGTCGGTCGGCTTTGCCGAAAGGATCTGGCCGATGCGGCCCTGCTCGATGATCGCGTAATGCGAACCCGAAAGTCCCGTACCCGCGAAAAGGTCCGAAATATCACGAAGCCGGCATGCTTTACCGTTTAAAAGGTATTCGCTCTCGCCCGAAAGGTAGAGGCGGCGCGTGACCGAGACCGCTTCGCCCGGCGCAAAGTCGAGCGCAAAAGAACGCGGACGCCAGTGGCGTTTCGTCTTTACGCGGGTTTCGACGACCTGCGCAGATCCGACCTGTGCGGCCTTGACGGTCTCGACATCGCCGACCGCAGGCTCTTCGCCGTCAACCGGAGCGATCTCCTCAGAGACGGCATCTTCAACAGAATCTTCAGCAGAATCTTCCGCGGTCACGCCCTCGATCAGGTCCATATCGACGGCGGCCTCATCGATCCCTGTCAGAGCTTCATCAATATCTTCGAGTTCGGGTTCGTCCGAGATTGCGACGGAGTCGTCGCGGACGAGGTGCAGAACGACCTCCGCCATTCCGCCGGGTTTGCGGTCGCGCGTGCCCGCAAAGACGACGTCCTTCATCTCGCCGCCGCGAAGCGATTTTGCGCGCTGCTCGCCTAGGACCCACGATATGGCGTCAGAGACGTTCGACTTTCCGCAACCGTTCGGCCCGACGACGGCAGTTATGCCGCTGCCGGTGAAGACTATCTCCGTGTAGTCGGCAAATGATTTGAAACCGCTTATTTCAAGCCGCTGAAGTCTAAACATCCTATAGTGCTCTGGTAGCTATGTGAGCACTATATTTTGTAGTTTTGGGGCGAAAAAGTCAACCTATTGAAGCTCGCCGGAAACATCGCGAAGGCCGTGTTTTTCGGCTCGCTCGTGATCGAGCTCGGTAAGGACGTCAAGAAGAAAATTAGTGTTGTTCGGCACATTGATGACAACGGGGAATTCGTGATCGGAGGTGGAGAATTCGAACGTGCCGTTGCCGATCTCGACGATCATACGAAAGGCCGCAACACCGTTATGCCCATTGCATTCCGCATCGACGATCCGGCCTTCGTTGAACGACACATTTGCAAGGTGCAGGTCGCTCTTTACGACGAGAAGGCCGGTCATTTTCGAGCTCTCGATGACCTGAACGGCATCGAATATCGAGACATATGCGAGATTTCCGGCAAACGTGAGATCCGTGCGAACTACCTGCGACGTCTTCGGTGCGGCGCCAAATTCCGGGCGGCGTGCACGGCGTATCGCTTCGAGACCCGGAGCGACCGAGATCCGCGGATCGAGAAGCTTCGCCTCCTGCAGGCGGTCGTACGCCAGATCAAAGTCCTCGCGGCCAATATAAAGGCTCACAAGGGCGAGGCATTGGCGTGCCGCCTCGTTCAGATTCTTTTGCCGTACGCAGATGTCACGCATCTTTTCACGAAGACCGATCGAACGCGGGCTGCGGTCAATTGCGTCACGAAGCAGGTCGAACGCACGCTCCGGCGAACTGTATTTGACGAAAAGATCGGCGTCAAGAAGCACCGATTCGATCGTGGTCTCTGTAAAAGGCGTGGCGGGGTCTGCAACGTACTGGGTCATTTGGCGTCTCTCAGGACAGAACTGGCAGGTGCACAAAGATGTTCAACATAACAAGTCTAGCATAGACCCGTAGCAATGCGCGCAAGAAAATTTCTTTGATCTATTTTTGTTCGGCACTTAAAGGAGGGTTCTATGTTCGCACAGAAAGAAGAAAAAAGCGGCCGGGAAAACCCGGCCGCCGGTGCTAGAGATCAGATATGCCACTAAAAATCAAATCGAACCGTCAAGCGAATATCGCGAGCGCGGTAGGTGCGGCTCGGGACGAGGAACGTCGCCTGCTCAGTTGCCGACGGATTCTGATCAAAGTCAATATATTCAGAACCGTAGCTGAATACGGCCATATTGAAGATATTTCCGAACTCGATCGCCGGCCGGAGACGGAACCGCTCGTTGAACTTCCACTCACGTGAGACCGAAAGGTCGAAAATATAGAGAAGCGGGCCTGTGCCGGCATTTCTTCCTAAATTGCCTCCGCGTGAACCGATCGTCGGGAGCGAGAACTGTGACACAAGCGATGCGGGATACGGCGTTCCGGGTTCACGCCAGCGGACATCGCCAAGACTGCCGTTGAAATCCGGACGATCTGTGCTGACGTCATTCAGGTTGCGGTCAACGCCTGTTCCGAGGTCGAATGGCGCCGACGTGCCAAATCGGAAGATCGGCGAGAAGCGCAGCTTGCCGAACCACGAGGGAGCCTGAAGCGTGCCCGAGACGGTGATGCGATGGAGCCGGTCCTGTCGCGCTCGTGACCAATCGCCGGCAAAATCACCGTTCACCTGAGCATTTGTCGTATTGTTGAGACCGTCATCCATCAAACGCGAGAGCGTATAGGCGACGCGCATCGAACCGTTAAAACCATAACCGAGTTTGCGGTAACGGCCGCGAAGCTCAAGGACGAGACCCTGATAGAATGACTTACCCATCGACGAGACGCGTTCCATTTCATCGAAATTCGGATTGGCACGCAGCGAGCGGACCGCTTCAAGAGCGATGCCGACAGGGCCGCCGATCGAGTTCGACGAAACGCCGTTGCTGGCGTTCGTGTTCGGAGTCGTTGTCGAGGTGCTGGTCGTATTCAAATTGACGTAACACGTGACGTTAACCGTCGTACCGCAGGTGGCCTGCGACGACATCGAGGTCGAGACGCCGGTCGGATCGGTATGGCTTCCAAGATAAAAGACGTAATTGCGAGTCGTGCCGTTCGCGTTCGTGAAACTGAACGGATTCGCGACAAGCCATGCCGCGAGGTCCGCGTAACCTGTCGGAGCAACCGGAGCGTTGATGTTGTATTCACGCCAGAGTCGAGCCGTGCGGTTCCAGGTGTAGTTCGCTTCAAAGACCCAGCCTTTTGCGACCTCACGCTCGAAACCGATATTGAACTGATAGCTCTCAGGTATCTTCAAATTCGGATCGACCGAGCGAAGCGGATTGCCGGAACTTCCGCCGTTGACCAAAAATCCAAGATCGGATGAGCAGGCACTGCCGCCGCACATCGCGCGTGAGATCGCAGCCTTTAGCGACGCTACGCTCGAATAGCTCGTCGGGAAATCCTGCGCGATGCTCGCAAGAATATTGTTCCTCGCGTTGCCGGTCGTCGGGATGGTGTTCGAATCGAACTGAACAAGACTGCCTCCCGAGTTCTGGATAAAGTCGCCTACCGTTCGCAATAGCACACGGTTATAAACAAGCGCCGCACCAAAGCGAATGACACCCTTTCGGTCTTTGAAAGGCGACCATGCAAGGCCGAAACGCGGACCGAAATTATTGTTGTCCTTGACCGCAGTTTCGCGTTCATAGCGAACGCCGTAGCTCATCGTCAGGTTATCGCGCAGCCGAACTTCGTCGTTAAAGAACAAGGCCCAATAGGTGTTCTTAACGTCCGACGCCGTTCCAAAATTTTGGCGATAACGCGACATAACATTGTTCGAGTAGTTGTTCACATTCGAGAAGTTAAAGGTTCCGGTAGTGTCGCCAAGATCCGTTACCTTTGAGTTCACATGCTGAGCATCAAAACCGAATTTGAAAAGGTGCGGCCCCCACATATGGGTGACCGAATCTTTTATCTGATAACGCGTTTCATTCCTCGCATCCGAAAAATAGAGGTTGCTGCTCGATGTCGAGTTTCCCGCAATCAGCGTCTGAACGCGGTTCTCGATCGGATTGCGATAGCTGACAAGAACAACGGGAGCAGTCGGATTGTCGGTCTGATAATTCGGGGAGTATTTTGACCATTGGAAGCCAAAATCGTTGACGGTATGGGCACCGAAGCGGTGAATATCGCGAACGTTATACGCGTCGGTATTGATGTTCTTCGCCTGAAGCGAATCTTCGAGACGCGTCGTTGATGCGCCCGAAGTCCTTCGATTCGTCTTGCGTCCGAACTGCCAGCCGAAGGTCAGGTCGTTGTCTTTTGTTAGCTTATGATCGAAGCGCGCCGTCACAATGTGCCCGAGATTTGGTGTCGGGACCAGAAGGCTGAATCCCTGCACGGCCCCAACGTTCGCAGGACATGGCGGTGCAGGTGAACCGGATGTATCGCAATATTGACCGGAGCCGGTCGGCGATGGCAGCGTGAAATGCGGATTCGGAATAACGGGCAAAAACGTGTCAATGAACGTCGTGTCCTGAAAATTCTGATACTCGTAGGAAACAAAGAAGAATGTCCGATTTTTGCCGTTATAAACTTTTGGGATCGATAGCGGGCCGCCAAACGTAAGACCGGGATTGTATTGCGAGAAAGGAAGGCGATCGTAGCCGCGGCTGTTGTTGTACCACGAGTTCGCGTTGAGGCGTGCGTCTTTGAAGGTCATATATGCACGGCCGCGGTATCTGTTCGTTCCGCCGCGTGTGGTCATATTCACGCGTCCGCCGGAAGCACGTCCATATTCGGCAGAAAACTGATTGCGGATCACCTGGACTTCGCTGATCGCGTCTAGAGACGGCTGAAAACGGTCGCGGGCCGAACGGTCGTCGTTATTGTCAAAACCGTCGATCGTGATGTTGTTCGAATACGACGCACCGCCGGAGATCGTGAAATTACCTTGTTCAAGGGGCGTGCTGCGTGGATTTGAATTGCGGTCTTCGGCAAGGTCGCTGGTTGAGAGAGCTTCTTCGGCGGTTCCGCCGACGGCGAGGACGAGATCGAGCGGATTTCGCGAATTATTCGGAAGTTCTTCGATCTCGCGTTCGGTCAGCGTGCTGCCGACGACCGTACGCGAAGTATCGACGTCGAGGACCGACTCGGGGTCGGCGGTCACGGTCGTTTCGACCGCGACACCGGCGAGAGCGAGCTTGAAGTCCTGCTGAACGCGCTTGCCGGCGATCATCGCGAGTTCAGGAGTCTCCGTCACACCAAAACCGGAGGCCGTCGCCGTAAGCTTGTACTTGCCCGGATCGAGCGCAATGAACTGATAGCGACCATCATTGTTCGTGGTAGCCGTTAATTCCTTGCCGTTGGTTGTCTCTTTGATCGTAACGGTCGCACCGACCACGGCGAGGCCGTTCGGGTCAGTAACTACACCTGAAACTGCCACGTGGTCAAGATCCTGACCGAGCGTAAAGACCGACAACATCAAAACGAGCGCCGCTGTGAGCAGGCCGTAAACCGCAAATCTGCTATGCATTAAACAAAATCTCCTAGAACCTTTGGGATAAAATGGATTGTGTAATGCTAGCGGAAAAGAGGTCCAAAATCAAAGAAATCAGAGCGAATTAAGCTTAGCGCAACATTCGGACGCCGCTCAGACCAAAAACCAAGCGGAAGGCTCTTCGAGATCTGGCGGAATCATCCGTGGAAGTCCGTCCGTCGATGACGCGAAACGGTGATCAATGCGCTAGAGCTTTTTTCGCTTTCATCTTTCCGCACGAACTCACCCGCGTGCGTACGCAGATACTCAAAGAAGCGTTCAAATTCCCGCTGCATCTCGTCCATCTTCGACCGCATATTAAGAATGATCTCGACTCCCGCGAGGTTCACGCCGAGATCGCGGGTGAGAGATAGGATGACTTCAAGCTGTTCCAGATCGGAATCCGAGTAGAGGCGCGTATTGCCGTCTGAACGCGACGGCTTCAAAAGCCCCTCGCGTTCATACAGCCTTAGCGTCTGCGGATGTATCTCATACTGCTCCGCGACCGCACTGATCGTATATGTCTTTACGCGCTTCTTCATACCAAAATGAGTTGCAGAGTTGCAGAGTTTCGGAGTGCCGGAGTTACGTCGATCGCTTAGCTTCGCTCCTCGCGTAGATATCGTGACAACGCCAAGGTCATTCGGGATATTTCCGTTAGAGAACCGTATAACTCTTCAAAAACCGATTCCTCAATATACTTTAGTCCCTTGGCGATATGGAGATGTGATTGAACCTCTGCCGCAGACCCTCGCGCTAAATTAAGGAAATTCGCAAACTCGGAGTTCGTCCTTCTACCGTGACCTTCAGCAATGTTTGCCATCACGGAAACCGACGCACGGCGAATTTGGTCTCTAAGCCCAAAATCTTTCGAAAAATTTCCGGCAGACGTTGCCCTATAGACACTTAGGGTTACATCGTAGGCTTTTTGCCATGCCTTTATTTCTTCAAAACTATTGAACTTGGCCATTCGACTCTTCTTCCAAAACTCTGCAACTCTGCAACTACTCTAACTCTGTAACTCTGTAACTCTGTAACTCTGTAACTCTGTAACTCTGTAACTTCTGTAACTTCTGTAACTTCTGTAACTCTCATTCCAGCCCGATCGTCTTCCTTGGATTCTCCGGATTCGCCTTCTCGAACTGCCGTAATATATCTTTCGTCTCTTCCGAGATGACCCTCGGGAGCGTTATCTTTACCTCAATGAACTGATCGCCGCGAAGTTTCGGGTTGCGAAGGCTCGGGAATCCGCGTTCACGCAGCCTGAATTTCTGGCCCGACTCAGTTCCCGGCGGGATCTTCAGCGACGCCTTGCCTTCGGCGGTCGGCACTTCGATGCGCGTTCCGAGAGCTGCCTCCGGTACCGTGATCGGAACCGTCACATAGATGTTCTCACCCTTGCGGTCAAGGAATTTGTGCTTGCCGACATTCGTCACGATAAAAAGATCGCCCGGTTCAGCACCTAGCCGCCCGCCATGGCCCTTTTTCGGCACGCGGACGCGCGAACCTGTATCGACACCCGCCGGGATCTTCACTTTTACCTGTTCGCTCTTCGGCGTCGTTCCTTTGCCATGGCAGAGCGAACAAGGCTCGCGACGACGCCCCGTGCCTTCGCAATCAGGGCAAGCTTGTGAGAATTGCAGCCGGCCGCCGGTACGCATCACTTGGCCCGCACCCTTGCACGTTGGGCAAGTGACGACGGGACCGCCTGTATCGCCAGCACCCTGGCAACGCGAACATTGCTCGGAGCGGTTTACCGTAATGTTCGTCGTAAGGCCGGTAAAAGCCTCGTCAAAACTCAGCGCGAGCGGTATCTCGATATCGCGTCCGCGCTTGGGGACGGCACGCGGAGGCTCCGGCTGCGCTCTCGACGGACCGCCGCCGAATAGATCTGAGAAGATATCGCGAAAGCTGCCAGACCCGCTGCTCGTTCCGCCGCCGGAGAAATCAAATCCTGAGAAATCGAATCCGCCCGCTGGAGCTCCCTGGCTCGCCCCACCTGCCGTCGCGAACGGCGAGTCGGGATCGAGATTGTCCGCATAGTAGCCAAAGCGGTCAAAGACCTTTCGCTTCTTCGCGTCCGATAGGACGTCGTTGGCTTCCTGAATGTCCTTGAACTTGTCCTCGGCAGACTTGTCGTTCGGATTCACGTCCGGGTGATATTTGCGCGCCAAGCGGCGATACGCCTTCTTGATCTCGTCAGCGCTCGCGCTCTTTTTAACCCCTAGTATTTGGTAATAATCCTTTTTCGCCATTTAGGTTGATCGAATCCCAAGCCGTAACTCTTCGCCGCAATCAAGTGTAAGGCTTATCGCGAGCAACGAAAAACGGCGGACAGTGAGCGAGGAAGCCCGACTGTCCGCCGCTCACCGACCTCAAGCCATCTTGTTAGTTCTTGTTCTCGTCTTCGACATCGACGTATTCCGCGTCGATGACATCGCCTTCATCTGAGCCGGTAGCGGAACTGCCATCACCCGAAGCCGATGCGGACGATGCCTGTTCGCCGGAGGCAGCGTCGTCACCGCCCGCCGCACCTTGCTGACTGTAAAGAACCTCAGCGAGCTTGTGCGACGAAGTTTGCAGTTTCTCGAACGCATTGTTCATCGCGTCCACATCATCGCCTGAAAGTGCCGTCTTTGCCTCAGCGATCGCAGATTCGATATCAGACGCCGCCGAAGCATCGAGCTTGTCCTTGTTCTCGCCGAGCGTTTTCTCGACGCTGTAAACGAGTCCATCGAGGCGATTGCGTGCTTCGATAGAAGCCTTCTTCTTCTCGTCCTCTGCGGAGTGTGATTCGGCATCCTTCATCATCTTGTCGATCTCTTCCTTCGAGAGGCCGGACGACGCAGTGATCGTGATCTTTTGCTCACGGCCTGTGCCGATGTCCTTTGCGGAAACATTCACGATACCGTTCGCGTCAATATCGAAGGTGACTTCGACCTGCGGTACGCCACGCGGTGCCGGCGGAATACCGACAAGGTGGAATTTACCCAGCGTCTTGTTGTCCGACGCCATCGGCCTTTCGCCCTGAAGAACGTGAACTTCGACCGAAGTCTGGTTGTCCGAGGCCGTAGAGAAGACCTCTGATTTTCGCGTCGGGATCGTCGTATTCTTCTGGATCATCGGTGTCGCAACGCCGCCGAGGGTCTCGATGCCGAGCGAAAGCGGCGTAACGTCGAGAAGCAGAATGTCAGTCTTCTCGCCGCCAAGCACACCGGCCTGAACCGCGGCGCCAAGGGCCACAACTTCATCCGGGTTCACCGATTTGTTCGAATCCTTGCCGAAGTATTCCTTGACCATCTCCTGGACCTTCGGAATACGCGTCGAACCGCCGACGAGAACGACCTCTTGAATGTCTTTTGCGGAAAGCCCCGCGTCCTTGATCGCCTGTTCAACGGGCGGCATAAGCTTCTTAAGAACCGGCTCTGCCAACGCCTCGAACTTCGCACGTGTGAGCTTCATCACGAGATGCTTCGGACCGCTTGCATCGGCAGTGATGAACGGAAGGTTGATCTCCGTCTCCATTGCAGACGATAGTTCGACCTTCGCCTTCTCAGCCGCCTCTTTAAGACGCTGAAGGGCCATCTTGTCATTATGGAGGTCGATTCCTTGATCCTTCTTGAATTCGTCGATGATCCAGCCGACGAGCACTTCGTCAACGTCGTCACCGCCAAGGTGCGTGTCGCCATTCGTCGATTTGACCTCAACGACGCCTTCGCCGACCTCGAGGATCGAGATGTCGAACGTACCACCGCCAAAGTCGAACACGGCGATCGTCTCGTCCTTCTTCTTATCAAGTCCGTAGGCCAACGCCGCGGCCGTCGGCTCGTTGACAATACGCAGGACCTCAAGGCCCGCGATCTTGCCCGCGTCCTTGGTGGCCTGACGCTGCGCGTCGTTAAAATACGCTGGAACCGTGATGACGGCCTGTTCGACCTTCGATCCAAGATAGTCTTCCGCCGACTGCTTCAATTTCTGCAGAATCATCGCTGCGACTTCCGGCGGGCTGTACTGCTTGCCCTCGGCCGTGATGCGAACGTCGCCGTTGCCGGCCTTTTCGACCTTATAGGGAACCTGCTTGATCTCGTCCGAAACCTCGTCGAACTTGCGGCCCATAAAACGCTTGATCGAATAAAGCGTATTCTCAGGGTTCGTAACTGCCTGCCGCTTCGCGACCTGGCCGACAAGACGGTTGCCGTCCTTTGTAAATGCGACGACAGAAGGTGTTGTACGCCCGCCTTCGCTGTTAGTGATAACGACGGGTTCGCCGCCCTCCATGACCGCAACGACCGAGTTCGTCGTTCCAAGGTCAATACCGATTATTTTGCCCATATTCTTTATCTCCCAACAATATAAGTGCCTGCTCGCTAAGAAAACTCTATAACTTGAGCATTTATAGATGATAAAGGTTGAGTGTGTTGTTGTCAAGTTTAATTTCGATTACAAAAAAGCCGCCGAGCTTCCTGAAAACTCGACGGCTTCAAAGGTAGCTCTCGGAGGGAAAGGCTACGGAAGTATGTATGCATTTGGGATTGGTCGGTCGGCGGCAAGGCCGAAGTTTGCGACGGCAAACCCGCTAGTTGTTTGGTTGAGGTACCAAACGCCGCCCCGGTAAACGGCCGTGTCCGCTTTACCGTCGCCGTCATAATCTGCCGGAACGGGCGTGTCAGATGCGAGACCGAAGCTCACATACTGGGCCTGTCCGTTGGAGGATCGCTTGATGTACCACGTCCCGCTACGGAATACCGCAAGATCGGCCTTTGCATCACCGTCATAGTCCGCAGACACGAAGGTATCGCTCGCAAGGCCCCAATTGTCGTATCGAACCTGGCCGTCCGAAGACTGCAGTATGTACCAAGTTGCATTGGACGGACGGAAAACGGCCGCATCAGCCTCTCCGTCGCCGTCGAAATCACCTCGTATAGGCTTGTCTCCGCTGGTTCCAAAAGGCACATATGTAATGTCGCCGTTCGGATTATTCAAGGAGCCGCGATAGTAGAAATGGCTCTGTGCACCGTCGCGATAAACGGCCGGCTCTGCTTTTCCGTCACCGTCCCAATCGCCGACCGTCAACTTGTCACCTGCAAGGCCGAAGTTGTCGATCTTCATCGTGCCGTCCGAGCTGTTGAGGATGTAGAAATTGGCTTCCGATTCACGCCAGACGGCAATATCCGTCGTGCCGTCACCATCGTAGTCGGCCGGTGCGAGTTTGTCTGTCGAGATTCCCCATTGTGCGGCGGCGTTGCCGGCGGTCGAGCGGTTCAAATACCACATACCGTTCGAAGGCCGGAATACGCTAGTGTCCGCCTTCCCATCGCCGTCGAAATCGAATGCGGTCTCAGCCGGTGCCGACGGCGTCGAGTATTGTGCGGGCAGGAACCTTGCAGAACCACTGCCGCCATTATCAGGCTGTGCGGCGACGGACAAGAATGAGGATTGTGCACCTGCGTTCGTAAATGGCGCCCTGATCAGCACGTTCTTGGTTGAGGCTGCGCACTCTGAGAGTATCGCCATCGAGCTATCAGCAGAAAAGCCTATGTCGGCGCAGCCGGTGTAGTTTGCAGGCATCTGGAGCGTCTCTCCTGTGGAAGTCGCGTCGAACGGTGCGTACAGCGTGCGGACGATATGATCAAAGGGCGTGTTGACAACATAAATGAGCTTTTGCCCGTCCGGAGCGATCGCCGCGGCAACGAGGCCCGTATTACCTGTCTTTTCCACGGGTGTCGATGTCGCGCTGAAAGGTGCGGTATAGATCAGGAACCGTGAACCCACCGACAGTTGGTGAGTTACGATCAGCGTGTTGCCATCCGGAGTGATATCGATGGATCCGAAAAAACTGAGCGAGTATGGGATGTTGAATGTTTCAGCGGTGTAAGGCGAGTCCAGCACGGAGGTTCCAGCAGTCGTCCTTACGAACAAACGGCCGTTGCTGTCCATTGCGGCGGCGCGAACCAAGGCAGGCGCTGTGCCTGACAACGTCATTGTCGTAACTGTTGAACTCGAGTTGAACGGTGCCTGAATCGCACAGAGTTTTGTTCCGGAGGCAATGACCGCGTAACCGCCTTGAGGCGAGACGACGAGCGGTGCTTCATAGAACGGACTCACGCCGCTGCAGCTGAATGGAAGCACGATCGTTGAAAGAAGCGTTCCGGTCGAGGGCTGAACGACAAAGACCCGTGAGTTCCCTGCATCGACGACCAAGGCGGCATCGTTGCCGAAGAAAGTGATGGCCTCGGGATTCGCATCCGCGGGCAAACCCGTCATCAAGGTCTGGCCTGTCGGATTCCCGACCGGATCGCTGAAGGTTATGGATTGTCGGCTTGCCGTACTTGTTGTAACGACCAAAGCCGTCGATGGAAGTCCAAACGCATTGGTCGCAAGCAGGAATGCAGAAAACACAAGGATCGCGATCCTTGTCGTGGTGAGAGTGTGTTGCTTGTTCATTTTATTTATTACTTCATTAACCCGCCTGGTTATCTCGTCGTGTTGCTCGTCGCGCGTGCAGTAGTGCCGATGTCTTGCCTAACATAGATCTCGCCTCTAAGGATCAACCGTGTTGATTCCTCGTCTATTTCGAGTTCGGTCCGACATTTCCAATCTGCATTTAATGGGACGTGCGGCGTAAGGATAAATGTGCCGGCTCGCGTCCCGGGGTTCATCATCACGACTGCTGTCCCATGTACGGCCTTGAGGCGGTCACCGAAGTCAAGAACAAGATTTTGGCCGCTGATTATCGTTAGCCGTTTGGTCTTTGCACCTTTTCGCGTAAGGTCCAAAATTGCCCGTTTACCACCTTGTCCTTCGTCCTTAACTAATATGCGAGCGAATATTGCCATAACTTTTTCTGTAGCCTGATTCATCGTGATGTCAGGTTCTCTCCTTTTGACCATATATGCGGAAAACACTGCGAAACTGCGACACGACGCCAACGAAATTTGCTCGGGAATAGGAAAGAGAAGCGTCGGAGTTGTACATCCGGCGGCCTTTGGACTTTGCTTTCAGGGGCAAAAGTTCTATCGGAACACAGTAAAGTGAGTTACAATTTTAGGTCTGGCTTTCGCAACAAAATGTAAGTTATGGCTGACTCCCCGTCTGAGATCACACAGATTCTTCAGGATTGGAATAGTGGTGACGCAGGTGCTCAAGAGAGACTCTTGCCGTACGTCTATGACGAACTAAAGCGGCAGGCGCGCCGCCTTATGTCCCGCGAGCGCGTAAACCACACGCTGCAGCCGACAGCTCTTGTCCACGAAACGTTTTTGCGGCTCGTAAAGCAGGCTGGCATCGACTGGCAGGATCGCGGCCATTTCTACGCGGTCGCCTCTCGCCTGATGCGGCAGATCCTTGTCGATCATGCCCGAAAGCACGCGGCGGCAAAACGCGGATCAGGCGCAATACACTTCTCAACCGAGGATCTTGACCTTCCCGTCGAAGAACGCGCCGATTCGATAATCAGATTGGATGAGGCTCTAAGCCGCCTTGCGAAATTGGACCCAAAGCAGGTAAAGGTCGTCGAAATGCGTTATTTCGGCGGAATGACGAATGCGGAGATCGCCGAAGCCCTCGATATTTCCGTGCGGACGGTTGTCCGCGAATGGCATTCGGCAAGGCTTTGGCTCTTTCGCGAACTGAACGAAACTGGATAATTGGCATGGTTCGCTGCTCGAATACGCTAACTATGTTGAACGGAAGACTCTCCAGTCTCGTCATCGAAATGAACCCGAAGAATTGGGAACAGGTCAAAGAGATCCTCGATAGGGTCAGCCGGTTGGACCCTGCCGAACGCTCGGCGTTTTTTGACACTTTTGAGATCAGCCCCGAGATACGAGCTGAGGTTGAATCCTTGCTCGGCCTTGACGACGCAAGCCGTGACTTTATGTCGGTCTCGCTCACCGAATTCTCGAAAGATCTAGTTGCGGACGATGACCCTCTGCCCGCTCTTCTCGGGCAAAGGGTCGGTAACTACGAAATAACAGGCGAACTTGGGATGGGCGGAATGGGAGCCGTCTATCTTGCGGAACGCGCGGACGGGAAATTCGAGCAAAAGGTCGCGCTGAAAATGCTCAAGCGTGAATTCAATATCGGCGCGCTCCGGGAAACTTTCGACCGGGAAAAGGATATCCTTTCGAAGCTCGAACATCCGAACATCGCTCGACTCCTCGATGCCGGATCGACCGACGACGGCGTGCCGTTCCTTGTAATGGAGTATGTTGAAGGCTTCCCGGTCGACGAATTCTGCAAGCGGGAGAACCTGTCGCTGCAGGAGCGCCTAAAGCTCTTCAACAAGATCTGCGATGCGGTGCAGTTCGCACACAGCAATCTGATCATACACCGCGACCTGAAGCCCTCGAACATTCTCGTCAATGCGAGCGGCGAGCCGAAATTGCTCGATTTTGGCATTTCAAAGCTGTTGGATGCCGAAGAAAAGGCGCAGATGACTGCTTTCGGTGCAATGACGCCTGAATACGCCGCCCCCGAACAGATCAGAGGCGAGAGCGTCTCGACCGCGAGCGATATCTACAGCCTCGGTATCGTACTCTTCAAGGTCCTGACCGGCTCGCTTCCGTTCGACCGTAAAGGCAAGACTAGCGGCGAGCTTCTAAGATCGATCGCCGAGGACGAACCGACCGCTCCATCGATCGCGGGCACCAACGACCGACGAGGTCAGATCCCAGGCCGCAAACACTTTAAAAGCGACCTCGACAACATCATTCTCAAGGCATTATCAAAAGAACCTGAAAGACGCTATGAGACGGTCGAACAATTCTCTGCAGATATCTGGCGATTCATCGATAACCGCCCGGTAGAGGCTCGCCCGGCAACGCGAACCTATCGATTGAGCAAATTCTTTAAGCGGAACAAGATCTTGGTCATCTCCTGCCTTCTGGTCATTCTCGCGCTCGTTGTGGGCATCGCGGCCGCCGTGTGGCAGGCAAGCGTTGCCGATGCGAACGCCGCAGCCGCGATCGCCGCGGCCGAGAACGCAAGGATAGAGCAGGAAAAGGCCGAAAAGGTAAGCGAATTTATGATGAGGATGATCTCCTACGCTAACCCAAGTTGGTATGCGAACGGGAATCGCTACGGCGGCGAGACGCGCGTTATCGATGCTCTCAACGACATTGGGTCGAAGATCGATACGGAATTTGCCAACCAACCGGACGTTCTCGCTGAGCTTCATCATCAACTGGGTGAGGTCTATATGACACGAGGAGATCCCGGCGGCAGCGAAAAGGCAAGACATCACTTCCAGCGAGCGATCGAACTGCGGCACTCATACTACGGCTATTGGCACGAACTCGTTGCGAAGGACCTGGCTTACCTTTATTGGTCGGCACCCCGGCCCACCGATGAATCGGTCCAAATGCTCTCGGACGCGATCGTGATGATGCGATCTACCAATCCGCAGAATCTAAATCTGCCGTATATGCTCGAAGACTATTTTCACAACCTGACAGACGAGAAATATTCAACACAGCGTGCGATGTATCTGCGGCACGTTCCGCAGCCCGCACCCAATGACAGACTTCAGGCCGCCGACCAACTTTACGATGAAATGATGGGTCTCTTGAGGCAGCATTTTGCCGAGAACGATGAGCCGATAATCGACCAAAAATGCGCCGGAATAGAGCTAAAACGAAAAGTGAACAAGCTCGCGGAGGCAGAGGCCCTCTCCCGGGCTTGCAGTATTGCGAAAGATAATCTACGCACTGTCAAAGAGCAGGAGAATACCTCAAATTGAGTAACACAAGATTCGGCAAGAAGGCTAATTTGCTTGACCTTCAGGCAGTTAAAAACACATCGATGCGGGCAGCAATTATGGTAATATCTGCGGAATCCCGAACTTGGATCAAAATGTGACGCTATGGACGAGAGTTCTCAATCTGAGATCACGCAGATACTGCATGATTGGAACAGCGGAGATGAAGGCGCGCACGAACGCCTCTTGCCGTACGTCTATGACGAACTAAAGCGGCAGGCGCGTCGGCTTATGTCGCGTGAGCGCGTGAACCACACGCTGCAGCCGACGGCCCTCGTTCACGAGGCCTTTCTGAGGCTTGCGAAGCAAGGCGGCGTTGATTGGCAGAATAGAAGCCATTTCTACGGCATCGCATCTCGTTTGATGCGGCAGATACTGATCGACCACGCCCGCCAGCACGGTGCCGTTAAACGCGGCGATGCGCAAATACATCTTTCATTGGATGATGTATCGGTATCGCTTGAAACGCGTGCATCGTCGATTCTTGCGCTCGATGACGCTCTTGAACGGCTGGCGAAACTCGACGAGCGGCAGGCAAAGATCGTCGAAATGCGATTTTTCGGTGGCTTGAGCAACTTAGAGATCGCCGAGGCCCTTGATATCTCTGAACGAACCGTGGTGCGCTCTTGGTCGGTCGCAAAGTTGTGGCTCTATCGCGAGTTGACAAATTCTTAAGTTGACGCGCGTTGTCGTTCTTCGCCCGTTCTTTTCGCATATATATTCAGCAAGCAAGTTTCTTCCGGATTGATGCAGCTTCTGATGACCGAGCATTGGGAAAAAATCAACGACGTTGTCGCAGACGCACTCGCGCTCGATCCCGGCGAACGAGAGCGATTCTTGTTGGCATCAGGCCTCGACGATCGACAAATACTTGAGGCGAGATCACTCCTCGCCGTGGCACCGGGCGCGGAAGCGATGCTAGATGTCCCTGCTGTCTCATTCTTTAAAGACTCTTTCTTAGGGGAAGCTTCGTCTTCTCTTAACGGTAAGACGGTCGGTTCCTTCACGATCCTAAAAGAGATCGGCCACGGTGGAATGGGCACGGTTTACCTAGCCGCGAGAAAGGTTGGTGAGAAAGAACAGCGAGTTGCGTTAAAGCTATTGAATCGTGATATGAACTCGAGTCTGCTTAGGCAGCGGTTCATTCGCGAACGCGAGATCCTGGCAACTCTTAGTCATCCGAACATCTCAAGTCTCGTCGATTTTGGTGCGGCCGATGACGGCACTCCTTTCTTTGCAATGGAATACGTTGACGGCGTTCCGATCGACGAATTTTGTTCAAAGACCAAATGCGGGCGTGACGAGCGACTCGACCTTTTTCAGAAGGTCTGCTCAGCCGTTTCTGCAGCTCACAGAAGCCTGGTCGTGCACCGCGACCTAAAGCCGTCGAACATTCTCGTCACCCACGACGGAACGCCAAAGCTGCTGGATTTTGGTATTTCGAAGATCCTGAGCGACGAAGGTGCGGGAGCAGATGCGACGGCCACCATAACACGTATCGGCGCAATGACCCCGAGCTACGCATCACCCGAACAGCTTAACGGCCAAAGCGTCACAACGTCTTCCGACATTTACAGCCTCGGCGTCATACTCTTCGAACTGCTTTCCGGCCGGCGGCCTTTTGCCGACAAAGAAGGTGATCTTCCGCGAATCATGCTTGCCGTTGCAGAAGAAGATCCTCCGGCACCCTCGGTGGCCGCAACGACAGGAGAGATTGACGCAAAACGCCTGCTGATCTCGAGCGAAAGTGATTCGGAAGCGCGGACAATCGCTAATTCTTCCACGGTCAAGACCGAGCCGGAAAGTAAAACCTCTCGCAGGCAGCTAACCGCCCTCAGGCCGCAGGAGATTCGCGGCGACCTTGACCGCGTCGTCCTCAAGGCTTTGCGCAAGGAACCCGACCGCCGGTACTTATCTGTTGACGCATTCAGCGACGACCTTACTAGACTCCGCGAAGGACGCCCCGTGCTTGCAAGGCCAAGCACTTTTGCATACCGAGCCGAGAAGTTCTTTCGACGAAATAGAGTGCTGGTCATCGCGGGCGCCATAATCCTGATCGCTATCATTGCCGGTATCGTCGGAACGCTCTGGCAGGCACGCGTCGCACAAACCGAACGCGCGAGGGCCGAGGCTCGCTTCAATGACGTTCGTGCTCTTGCGAATTCATTTCTTTTTGAGATCACGCCGGACATCGAGCGTCTTCCGGGTTCGACGCCCGCAAAGGTAAAGCTCGTTACGCGTGCACTAGAATACCTGAACAAGCTCGCTACTGATTCCGAATCCGACCATGAGCTGCTTCGTGAGATTGCAGGTGCCTATCACAAAGTAGGCGACGTGCAGGGCAATCCGTTCGGCCCTAATATCGGAGACATAAAGGGTGCGATCTCAAGCTATCAAAAAGCCCTCGATATTCGGCTCAGGGTTCAGAAAGATTCGCCGGATGACGTCAAGCTTTTATCCGGCATCGCGGATGATTACCAAATGCTGGGTACGCTCGAATCTTTCGGCGGAGACTATGCGAAAGCTACTCCACTCCTCGATCGCTCACTTGAGATGCGAGAAAAAGTGCTCGAAGCTGACCCGAATAATTTTGAATTTCGGAACAAGTACGCATCGACCATTAGCTCTCGCGGCCTTATCCCGTTCTATGACGGCGACAACAAGACCGCACTCGAATACTATCGGCGGGCACAGGGTATATTCGGTGAACTTTTGAAAGAACAACCGGAGAATGACGATGTTGCTGCCAACTATTATTATCTGTACGTTTCAATAGGCGAAGCTCTCGACTGGGAGGGCAAATTTGACGCGGCGCTCGAAAGTACTTTGAAAGGCTTGGCGCCGCTAAAGGAAATAGCGGAACGCAATCCGGCAGATCAGGCGTTACAACGCACATTGCATCTTTCGTATACAAAGCTAGGCATTGTTTACGAAGATATGGAAAAGTTTGACCTTGGCATCGAGGCTTATTCGAACGGCCTTGCCATAGCAAAGACAATATCAGAGGCTGACCCGACAAATCACACGGCAAGGCGAGATGTCGCTATGGCATATAAGAAACTTGGTCAATGCCAGGAAGGTGCCGGTAAGCTGGTAGATTCGCTGGCGTCGATCCGGAATGCTCTTGCCGCTTTCAACGAGTTGAGCAAGAATGATCCGAATAATGCTGAGGCACGCTACGACGTCGCAAACACGACCTTTTCACTCGGAATGACATATGCGGCTTTGAAGAACTTTCCCGATGCAATAAAGACCTACGAAAAGGCACGCGATGATTTTAAGGCGGTGCTCGCTGCAAACCCAACCACTTATGCCCGCCGGATGTCCGGCCACAATTACAGATATCTAGCCGATGCTCTCGAAGCAAGCAACGGAGACAAGGCAAAGATCGCCGACAACCTCCGCCTTGCTCGCGATATCTTCAATTCATTAAAAGCCGAAGGAAAACTCGAAACGCTCGACGAACCTGTCATCCCGGAGATCGACGCAAAGCTCGCAAAACTTTAACGTTGTGCGGATATATTTTAGGATCTGTCTGTTTCGGCGGCGGTTCTCTTATTCGCATCGGCCTTCATCAACGACGCGACCTGAAAAATGTAGTGAATACCCGAGACGACCGCGAAGAATGTGATGGTTATATAGACCGTCGGCAGGTAAAAGCCGCGGAGTTGCGGATAGACCGCCGCGATCAGGATCGCGATCACTCCGAAGACCTGCACGAATGTGCTTGCCTTGCCTAACCACGAAGGGCGAAAACCGCGAAAACCCGTCATCAGACTGATCGTTCCCGCGACGGCGATGATAAGTATATCGCGTCCGATCACGGTGATCGTCACATACGGTTCGACAGGAAGATGCCGCGGTGGATGAGCGCCGAAGACCGCAGGGATCGAGAGTATGATGAACGCCGTCGTCATCAGGAGTTTGTCGGCGATCGGGTCGATGATCGTACCCAGTTCGCTCTCTTGTCTTAATGTCCTCGCGAGAAAGCCGTCGATGCCGTCCGAAAGCCCCGCACTTGCGAACACGATCAATGCCCAGCCTTCATACCCGTAGATCATCAGCATTGCAAAGATCGGTATCAACGCCATACGCAGGAACGTCAGCAGATTTGCGACGGTCAGAATACGTGTGGAATTTGTGTTCGTCGTATCAGGCATCTTCATGCGGTGCGAAGCGTAAGCAGCGATATTTCAGGAGGACATTGATACCTGACAGGAAGGACGACCGTGCCAATGCCGCGTGTGATATAGATCTGCGCCGACTTGCGTTCGTGAAGTCCGCTCGAAAGTTTGCGCCGTCGAATGATACGCTTTTCTTTGTCGCGGAGTTTTACCTGTCCGCCGTGCGTGTGGCCGCTAAGCGTAAGATCGACACGTTGCTTGACCGCCTGGCGGAAGATCACGGGATTGTGCGCAAGCAAGATCTTTACTTCGTCCGGATATGAGCCTTTAAGTGCTGCGGCAACGTCCGTTTGTCCCACCATGTGGTCATCAACACCGCCGAGCCAGAACGACGAACCGTCAGCATTGCCCAATCGAAGGCCTTCATTCACGAGCATCGTTATGCCTTCACCGCGGAAAAGTTCGGTCACGAGCCCAGCGTCCGTCCAATGATCGTGATTGCCGAGACAGGCGAACGTTCCCATCGGCGAACGGAGTTTTGCGAGCGTCTCCGCGACAGGCGCAATGTAATCACTGTCGTGCGAAACGTAATCGCCGGTCAGCAGGACAATGTCGGGCTTCAGACGATTCGCGAATTTTACTGCACGCTCGATGTGCTTAAGGTCTGTGAGCGGACTGTGGTGAATATCCGAGAGATGCACGCATTTCAAGCCGTCGAGTTTTTTCGGCAGACGTTCTAGAGTGATCTCGATACGTTCGAGTGTAAGCGTATTAGCTTCATTCAGCGCACTTTGCGCGCGTTTCGAAAGATCACCCGCGAGCTTGCGCAGCGGCTTGTCGGACGCAACATACGAGCTGATCCGTACGCTTAGCTTTGTGCGTTTTGTTCCCGTGGTGCTCACCTTACCTCTTATACGCTTTAGCCCGGCAAAACGCGCAGAAATTTGCGCTTTCCCACCTGGATCAAAACGCCTTCGCTGTTAACTTCGACGTCATTATTCGCCGACACTTTCTCGCCGTTTAGCTTCACACCGCCTTGGTCGATAAGTCTGCGAGCCTCGCCCTTTGAGGCGGCAAGCCCTGTATCTGCGAGCAATTGTGCGAGCTGATGGCTTCCCGAAGCGATCCGTGTTTCGTCGATCTCGTCCGGGATCTCCTTCTGCACGAACTGCCGCGTGAATGCATCCTCTGCTTCGTTAGCGGCTGCCTGAGAATGAAAATCCGTGATGATGAGCTTAGCGAGATCGACCTTCAAATTTCTCGGATTTTCTCCTTCCGCGATCTTTGTCTTGAGCGTCGAGATCTCGGCCGGCGAAAGATCGGTAAGAAGCTCATAATACTTCCACATCAGCTCGTCCGAGATCGACATCACCTTGCCGAACATCGAATCCGCCGTCTCATCGATGCCGATGTAGTTATTGAGCGATTTCGACATCTTGTTGACACCGTCGAGGCCCTCAAGTAGCGGCGTCGTCAGGATCACCTGCGGTTCGAGGCCCGCTTCACGTTGGAGATTCCTGCCCATCAGCAGGTTGAATTTCTGATCTGTTCCGCCAAGCTCGACGTCTGCGTCCAAAGCAACGGAATCGTAACCTTGTATGAGCGGGTAGAGAAGTTCATGGAGCGAGATCGGCTTTTCTTCTGCGAGGCGTTTGGTGAAATCGTCGCGTTCGAGTATTTGTTTGACGGTCGTGCGCGCACAAAGTTTTACAAAATCCGCCGCGTCGAACTTATCCATCCACTCGCCGTTGAAACGCAATTCCGTTTTTTCGGGATCGAGCAGCTTGAACATCTGCCGTTTGTAAGTTTCGGCATTCTGATTGACCTCTTCTCGTGTCAAAGGCGGTCGCGTAACATTCTTTCCAGAAGGATCGCCGATCATTCCCGTAAAATCGCCGATTAGGAATATCACCGTATGGCCAAGGTCCTGAAAGGCTTTCAACTTGCGGATGACGACCGTGTGGCCGAGGTGTATGTCGGGAGCGGTCGGGTCAAGGCCGAGCTTTACACGCAAGCGTTTGCCGGTCTTTTCGGCGCGTTCGAGCTTCTTTCGCAGGTCTTCCTCGCGAATTAGATCGACCACGCCCTTCTTCAAATATGAGATCTGTTCGTCAACTGTCATCGAGGTTCTGATTATAACTTGCTTGCGTGAGATTTAGCACCTGCCGCTTTTGCGGACGCCGGATACACGATTACTTGGCACCGCTCCACAACCTAAAGCACCCTTTCCATGTAGAGAACGCCGTCGTATGGATTTTCGTAATATGCCGGGATCTCGTAAAAGCCGTGGGACTCGTAGAGTTGCACGGCCTTTCCCATCTTCGGCGGGAATGTGTCGAGCCTCATCTTCTTGTAGCCGATCTTGCGAGCTTCCTCAATGAGCTTTTCGATCAATTCCCGCCCAATGCCGCTGCCGCGTGAATTTTCGCGTAAATATAGGCGTTTCATTTCGCAAATGCCGTCACCGATCTTGCGGAGCGCGATACCGCCGGCAAGCTCGCCGTCCTTATAGGCAAGGATCAACCTTCCATCAGGCTTGGCATAGCGTCCGGGAAGCGAACGCATTTCTTCTTCAAACCCCTGAAAGCATAGATCGAGGCCGAGCCATTTTTCATACTCGCGAAAGATCGTGCGTGCATCTTCTATGGATCCATTGGCTTCGGCATCAACAAATTCAGTCATTTGACGATTGTAGCAAGGACAAGACGCTCTCCTTGGGTCAAATGTTATAAACTTAAGTAGTAATGGAACTTGCGGTTGAAAAATATAAGGTCAAGGACGAGCCGTTCTATCTGCCCGTCGGTAAAGAGGTCGAGCTTTTTGAGGCGTCGTATGCGGCAAAACTCCCTGTAATGCTTAAAGGCCCGACGGGCTGCGGCAAGACGCGTTTTGTCGAATATATGGCCCATCGGATGAAGCGTCCGCTCATCACGGTCGCCTGTCACGAGGACCTTTCCTCGACCGACCTGGTGGGAAGGTTCCTGCTTGAAGGCAATGAGACCGTCTGGCACGACGGGCCGCTCACTGCAGCGGTGCGAGCCGGTGCGATCTGCTACCTCGATGAGGTCGTCGAAGCTCGAAAGGATACCGTCGTCATCATTCACCCGTTGACGGATGACCGCCGCCGCCTGCCCATCGAGAAGCGCGGCACGGTGCTCGACGCTCCGCCCGAATTCATGCTCGTCGTCTCTTACAACCCAGGCTATCAGTCGATCCTAAAAGACCTGAAGCAATCAACGCGGCAGCGTTTCGTCGCAATGGAATTCGATTATCCTGATGCTGAGTCAGAGACGCAGATCGTTGCAAAAGAAGGCGGCGTTGAACTTGCCCTTGCCGCGGATCTCGTAAAGATCGGCGAAAAGGTGCGAAACCTTCGCGGCCACGGCCTCGAGGAAGGCGTCTCAACGCGCCTTCTCATCTACGCCGCCCAACTCGTCGCAAAAGGCATCGCACCCGTCGATGCCGCCGAAGTCGCACTCTCGGCACCAATAACTGACGACCGCGACCTGCAGCGCTCGATCCGCGAGATCGTGACGACTATTATTTGAGTTATGAAAAGAACCATCGCAGAACAGAAAGAGCACTACATCGAAGAAGCCGTGCAAAGCAAGTTGGGTCAAATTGAAGAAGACGATGAGGACGAACGGCTAAAACGCGTGCAGTTTTGGCAAGAACGAAGTCATAGGGATCGATTTCGAGCCACTACCGAAATTATCAAACGTGTTCATTTGGCGGGGGGCGGGAGCATTCCGGATTTGAAAGTCAATAAGTCTGTCACGCGACTAGGGAGGAAAAGTTAGAGCGAAACTCCGCTGCACGCTCAAACGCGACCCGTCCGCCAAATCCTTCGCCGAAACGACCCGCGACATCACGGCGGATAAAATGGAGAAGCTCGGCGAGATGCTTGCGGAGTTGAATAATTCAGAGGCCGATCAGTAATGAAGCTCAGCGGTCATATCAAAATTGAAAAACAACTTGCAGTCAAAGCCTATCGTCGGGCGCTTCGTTTCAGCGCATTCAATACGTATGCCTATTACTACGCTGTAAGGCTTGTCGTGGTCGGGCTATTGATTGCGATGGCAGATGCTTTTTGGGAAGAGCGCGATCTTATTCCTCGTCATGCAGCGGTACTAGGAATAATCTGGCTCGGTATAACTCTGTTTGAATATATTCGTTGGCACTATGACCTCGAAAAAAAGACGGAAGGATGGGAATTTGATGCAACTCTCGACGATACCTTCGTAAAAACCTACGCAAAAGTCGAAGCCGAGAGAGAAGTTCCATGGGACTTTTACACGAGCTATCGCGAATACGAAGACTATTTAGAAATTCGTGATTCGGACTCACAGGTGACATTTATTCCAAAAACTCCAGAACTTATCGAAATGATTAACTTCACCAAAGAAAAGATTCCGAATCGATGAGATTAATCGCCGCCATTTCGTTTTTGACAGTTCTAGTCGTTGGTTGCAGCGCGCAATCAAATCAATATCCGAAAGTTTGGTTCGCTCTTATCGACGATCCCAATAAACCCGCGTGGGAGATTCTGCCGCAGGAGGCAAAGCCGGGTGAGGTTATTTTGTCGAAGCGGAATGAGCTTGGCATTTTGTCGAATTTTGCGGCGACGCCGTTTGAGATCGATGGGAAGGGTTACGCGAGCGTCGAGGGTTTTTGGCAGATGATGCTTTATCCCGAAAGCGGAACGGACGAGCGGGCGAAAGACAAACGTGTGACCTGGAAATACACACGCGATCAGGTCGCGCAGATGACGGCGTTCGAGGCGAAACAGGCAGGAACGCTCGCCGAGGAGAACATGAAAATACTCGGCATAGATTGGGTGACATACAACGGAAAGCGGTTTCCATATCGTTCGCAAACGCCCGGCGAACATTACCGTTTGATCGTTGCCGCGATGCGTGCAAAGCTCGAACAAAACCCTGAGGTCAAACGCATCCTGCTGGCAACGGGAGACTTGGTTCTAAAACCCGATCATCACGGCGAAGCGAACCCGCCGCCGGAGTGGAAATACAACGAGATCTGGATGCAGCTTCGAAGCGAACTGCAAGGAAAATGAATGTGCGCTGAGATACAATGCCGACGTACATGCTTGAGGGGTTGAAAAATAACGATTAGCAAACTCGGAAAACGTATACGTGCATCTAACCGGCGATCTCATGGTTGATAGCGAGAAGTTCCGCAAGTTGCTCCTTTGCCTGGCCATTGTTCTCTCTGCCAGCGTGACTGGCTTCGGATGCTGGTGTCGTGACCCAGGTCCGGTGTTGGACCGGTTCGAGAATTCGAAGTCTGTAGTTGTTGCGCGGGTAGCTTCGGTCGGCGAGACTGAGGCGACTCTAGTTGTTGATCGTGTCTACAAAGGCAAACTCCGCAGCGGCGTAGCTCTCAGGTTTCGTCAAGGTGTGTTTACGGACTGTGTCCGAGGTTTTGAATCGGAAGAGATTGGAGGACGGTATCTACTCTATTTGGGAAAGCCGCCGAAAGACTCGTTCTACGAAGCGTCAACGTGCAATGGCTCGAATAAGCTGGCTTCAGCGTTCGACGATCTGGCGTATCTTGATAGGATGGCAGAAGTAGCGGGGAAGACAAGGCTATCAGGCTATTTCACAACTGCTAGTAGCGATAACCCTGATGTAGAAGGTTTACTCGTCAGGATTACCGGCAAAAGGAATAGCTATACACTGACAACTGATAAAAATGGATTTTTTGAGGTGTATGGTCTCGCTCCGGGCGATTACATTATCGAACCGCAAATTCCTGAGCATTGGAAAATCGATAGAAAGTACATGTTCGGAGACGAAGATAATTCCGCCAACTTCAAGGGATTTACCGGAACTATCAAGAGTATGCGTCACACCTTGGCACGAATAAGAATCCGCTACGATATTTCTGCACTCCCCGCCGCCCGGTTCGCACCGGCTGATGCCGCGAACGCGGCGAAGCATCCGCGAGATCATAACGACCGTGATCTAAAAACTGATCTTTTGAAGGTGATCCTCGGAGGCGACACACTGTAATCTCAGCACTCGGACATCCGCGTTCACAGCTATTCCTTTTTGCCTATCGCAAAACTGGGGTAAGATTCCGTCAAGTGGATTGAAGGTAAGTTCAATTTGTACGGAGGAACGTTACAGTGGCAAACACACTACCGGGCCGGTCATACGCCTATATGATAGGCCTTCTGAATCAGAATGTTTCTGTCATTCAGCCAACTCCCCTTACGTCATTTACAATGATTCCCATCTTTTGGGAAGAGACTCTTTTCAACAATATCGGTCAGGCCGAGTCAGGAAGCGCGGTCGGGTTCGGCCAGACGGAACCGGCGGAATTTTGGCGTTTCGATGCGGCATCTTCGACCGGTGATTTCGCCAAGCAGAAGGGTTATGCTATCGAAGGCCTTCCTAAACGAAATGGCAGGAAATTATTGGGAACTCTGAACGATTATCAGGCTGTGCGTGCCGCGTGCGCATTCGTACGCGATCTTTTCGAACGCGGCAAAACATCAAAACGTTCGATATTGAACGCTTACGCAGGAGTTGGTTTCATTGGGGATCAGCCCGCACGCTTGGCGAAACCCGGAGCACGCGAAGCGATCGTACAGCAATTTTTGGATTGCGAGATCGCCTTGCTTAAGGCCCGATCGATAGACGATGTGATGAGCGCTCTGCAGATCGCAAGGCCTTTCAACCAGGTGGCTGAATTTCGCAAAATTCTCTTTCCGTAGCGACCTCGCTTTACTATGGACGAACAAACGAACAGGCGACAATTCTTAGTGGGGCTGGGAGCTGCAACGGCAGGCGTATTGCTTGCGCCGAACGTCTTCTCGCAGCGGCGAAAGCATTCGTGCGTCGTGATAGGTTCGGGGCTTTCGGGCCTGGCGGCGGCTTACAAGCTGAAGAACGCGGGCTGGAATGTCACTATCCTAGAGGCGAGAAATCGCGTCGGCGGCCGCGTCTTCTCACATTCATTCAAGGAAGAGCCGAATCTCATTTCCGAACTCGGAGCTGAATGGGTCGGCGAGAGCCACGAGCGCCTCAAGGCTCTTTGCAGCGACTTTAAGATACCGCTTCAGCGGCATCAGTTCGAAGATCGGCTGATGCAGAATGGACGTGTTTCGCAGCCGGGTGAATGGAGTTTTTCGCCGCAGGCAAAGTCGGCGTTCGAGAAACTCATAAAGAATTACGACAAACTCACCCTCGCCCAAAAGACCTCGCTCGATAAGCTCGATTGGTGGACATTTCTTGAAAACAAAGGCTTTACGCAGCCCGACCTCATCATTCGCGACCTGATGGACAGCACGGATTTCGGCGAATCGATACGCCACGTCTCGGCATTTGCCGCGTTGGCCGAGTATGCAGAATCGAGTCCGCATAACGAGATGGATTACAAGATGACCGGCGGAAATTCGCGGCTCGTCAACGAGTTCGCAAAGCGTGTCGGTACGGAGAATATCAAACTCGCAACGCGCGTCATCGAAGTAAAACAGCGTAAAGGAAAGGTGACGGTCACGACCGACAAAGGTGAGTTCAACGCCGACGCCTGCGTATGCACGGCTCCGGTCGCGAGTGTCAAGAAGATCAAATTCGATCCGCCGCTGCCGAGTTCTCAAGCCGACGCACTTGAAAAATTGACCTACGCACGCATCGTCAAGAATTCCGTTCTTTTCGACGAGCGTTTCTGGAAGGCCGAGGATTTCTCCCTCGTTTCGGACACCGCGTCTCACTATTATTTTCACAGTACGCAGAACCAACCCGGCAAGAGCGGCATTCTCTGCTCGTATGCCATCGGTGAGAAGGCCGATCTGCTCGCTTCGCAGGATAATGAGCGGCGGATGAAGGTGGTCGCACGCGACCTCCTCGATCTCGAACCTAGGGCACCGCGACTGGCACGGTCGATCGCCTCGTACGCGTGGCAGCGTGATGAATTCACGCACGGAGCGTATGCGCTTTATCGTCCCGGACAATGGTTCGGATTGCGGCCGATCATCGCACGGCCGCACGGCAAGGTGCTCTTCGCCGGCGAGCATATCGCCGACTGGCAGGGCTTCATGGAAGGCGCGATCGAGACGGGCGAATCCGCCGCCGATGCTCTGATCAAGTAAAGTATGGCCAAGATACTCACGATCACACTTCTCATTGCGGCATTCAGCCTCGGTCTCTGTGCGCAGACAAAACAGTATGCCGAACCGCATGAGCTAAAGATCGAGAGCCTTGTCCGCCGAACCTTCCCAAGCTATTTCGGAAAACGCCAGAGGTACCCACAGCTTATCCCTGAGAACTTCTATCCCATCGGATGGTCGAGGGACGGCAAATTCGCATACTACGTTGAGCCTGTCGACGAGGCGTGCGGTTGTTACTTTGCCATGCTTGTCATACAGGACATGCGAACGGACAAGGAGGTTTGGAAATTCAAATACAGCCAGGATGATTCATACGTTGGTGACAAGATGACCGGCCCCGGCGACATTCGTTCGCTGTGGAAGAAGAACCAAAAGCTCTTTTCGGAGAAGCTTGCCGAGAACGGCATCGTCGCCTCGCGTTCGGTGATGCTCGGCAAAACCTTTTCGTCCGGCGGCCGCCGTTTTACCGCGAGCGCGATGAAAAAGCGGGGTCCGAACGCGGATGGTTACGAGGACCGCGTCAATCTTTACACGATCTCGCTATCGGCACCAAAATTAGGTACCAAAAAGGTCTTCACTTCCGAGGATCACACGAAGGACGATTACTGGTTCATGCTCGACGCGGGCCTCATCGGCGTCATAAGCAGCCCGTTCGAAGATCGTGTCGCTATCATCGCCGTAGAAGTAATGCGTGGCTACGAAGGTCCGCCGCACACCGGCGACATCCGCCTAGTAGGAGCGGATCTCAAAAGCGGCTTTGAGAAGCAATGACCGCTCCGTCGGTCGCCGCCTACCCACGCCTCCAGAATTAACACCCATTTAACACTACTGTCACTTTGCGTTAACTTCCGGCGCATAGTCTTTCCTTTGCTAACTCGAATTTCAAAGTTTTCTAAGAGCACCGGTTGCGGTCCGAACAGGCCACAGCCGATGCCTGACCTGAATTTAAGGTTCTCTAAAGGAGCAAAAAGATGAATCTCGTGAAAGTTACACGAAGTTTAACAGCAATACTCGTTGCATTATTCTGCATTTCGGCGTCTGCATTTGCACAGGCCGACCAAGCGCGAGTCGCAGGCACGATTACGGACACCAACGGTGCGGTCATCGTCGGAGCGACCGTTACGGTCACCAACGAACAGACCGGTGAGGTCCGAACTGTCATAACAGCCGATGACGGTATGTATCGCGTGGTCGCGCTTAAGCCAAGCCTTTACACCGTCTCAGCGGCGGCCAGCAATTTTGAGACACAAACAAAGAAAGGTGTAATGTTGCCTGTAGGCGAGCAGAAGATAGTAGATCTTTCTCTCAGCACTCTCGGTGTTACGGCCTCGGTCGATGTTATGGCCGGCGAAGAAGTGATCGTAAACACAGCTTCCTCGTCCATGAGCGCGAATGTGAACCGACGCGAGGTCGAGGGCCTACCTGTGAACGGTCGTCAACTATCCCAACTCTATCTGCAGGCACCCGGCGGTGTTAACAGCGGCACGGGAACGTTCTCGGATATCCGGTTTTCGGGACGTGCGAATCAGCAGAACGTAATACGTTACGACGGTGTCGAAGGTACCGCGATCATTGATGCATCGCCAGGCAATTTGAATGGTGAGGTTCCTTCTCCGTTCCGTCTTCAGTCGTCACTCGAGAATGTTCAGGAGTTCCGAGTTGATTCGAATAATTTTCCCGCCGAGTTCGGTACAGGCACCGGCGGACAGGTCAGCGTCGTTACAAAATCTGGCGGCAATCAATTCCACGGCTCGCTATTTGAATATATTCGCCGAGACGGTTTGGATGCCCGCAACTTTTTCGAGAACGCGACTCCGGGCGTTCAAAAAAGCAAACTTCAGCTCGATCAGTTCGGCGGTTCGGTCGGTGGGCCGATCATCAAGAACAAGCTTTTCTTTTTCGGCAGTTATGAGCAATATCGGGGCCGATTCGGATTGAACTTTGTTGAAGCAGCACCAAGTCTTTCGCTTGCGGCACCTGGAGCCCTCATCCCCGGCACTACAACACCGGTAAATCCGCTGATCCAGCCATTCATCGCTGCATTCAGGTCGCCGAAGGCCGTTACGGTTCCCGGAGGCTCGGCCGTCCAAGGGTTTGACATCTTGCAGCTTCAGGACATGCAGAAGACCGACGAGAAGGCGTTTGCCGCACGCGTCGATTGGCAAATGAATGACCTGAACAAACTTTATGTCCGCTTCTTCCGCAGTTCCGGTAACGACGTTGCCCCCGAAGGTGTGTCGGGCCGGGTCGTCAAGATCGAGGCGGTTCCTCAAAACGGTGTCGTCGGGTTCCAATCGATCTTGAAGCGTGACGGCTCGCTCATAAATGAGTTCAAGATCGGATACAACGGGGCACGAACTCGGATCTATGGCCAGGCACCTACAGTCGGCGGCATCGATTTCTCGAACATAACGCTCAATATCTCCGGCAGCGTTGCAAACACAGGTATCGCAGGGCAAGGCACGGCATCGGGTATCTCGATCCCAGGCGGCCTTGTTCGGGCGAACTCGGCGACCAACGGGCGAGGCCAACCTTACACGCCCTACTCGATCGGGTTCATTGACAATCTAAATTGGGTAAAGGGCGATCACAACTTCAAATTCGGCGGCGAGGTTCGGTTGATACGGATGTACACCGATCGCCTTGGCGGTACTACCTACACTTTCTCGAACCTAGCCGCATTCCTGGCAAATTCGCCGACATCGGTTCAGTACCTTGGAGATGTAAGCTCACCAAGTCCGTTCAACGGCGGTGCCGCAGGACAGCGTCTTGCCAAGCAGGAATACTACATCGCCTACGGGCAGGACGAATGGAGACTGCCGCATGGACTGACCTTTAGCTACGGCTTGCGGTATGAATATTACACTCCTCTTCGCGAAGCCCGAAATTTGCAGGTACTGTTTGATATCGAGAGCGGCATGCTCAGACCGGCGACCGAAAAGGCTTTCAGATCTTCTGCATCGAATTTTGGCCCGCGTGTGGCATTGACGTGGACTCCGAACCAGACCGGCTCCGGCTTTTTTGCCGGCGGACGCACGGTCATTCGCAGCGGTTTTGGAATCTATTACGGCCCCGGACAAACGGAGGACCAGATACAGCCGATCGAAAGCGATCGTATCAGCTCGACAATTACGTCTGGTTCGCTGCTGGCATTCCCGGCCAACATTCAGGGGATCATCAACAATTTCAACACAAATCCGAACAACCGAAGTTACCAACCTAGGGCGTACTCTTCGAACTACAAGGTTCCTGAGCAGATCTATCAGTACAGTGTCTCTTGGCAGCAGCAGCTGCCATATAACCTGACCTCGACGGTCGCATATGTCGGAAGCACCGGACGGAATCTGTTCCTTCGCAGCGTCGCGAATCAGATCCTTCCGGGGTCGGCAACGATACTTAACGGCACGAACATTCCGACGGGAGTTGGTGTTGTCAATCGGACGAACGCGGCCGGCCAGGTCGTCGGCGTCACGACAGTTAGAGACTTTAGCATCGTAAATGGCACATCGGTGTCAAATCCGTATGCAGAGGTCGATTACAAGACCTCCGGCGGCGATGATCGTTACAACGCTCTGCAGGTTTCGCTCCAGCGAAGCTTCCGCACCGGACTGACCATGAACATGCAATATACCTTTGCGAAAAGTGAAGGAAATACCGCAGGTTCGAACGAGGCCCGCACAAGCGCTCAGCTCGATAATTTCGAAGCGGACCGCGGACGCAACAACTTCGATGTTCGACACACATTCAATCTATCGGCTCTCTACGAACTGCCGATAGGCAAAGGCCGCCGATTCGACCTCGGCCGAGCCGGAAATATGTTCCTAGGCGGTTGGGAAGTTGGAGGTATCATAAACGCTCGCAGCGGCGTACCGGTCGAGGTTCTGGTGGTGCGTCCCGATATTGTTGTTCAATGTCAGCTTGCGGCTGGATGCCCGAATGGTGCGGGTGGCTTCTTTGCCAATGGATTTACTGCGAATCTGCCCTCCTTCGGAAGCGGCTTTCCGTCACTCCCAGTCGGTTTTGTTGCGGTGATCAACACACCCGGCGGAGGCAACTCACGCAATGTCCGCAGACCGAATCTGGTCCCGGGAGTAAACCCATATCTCGGGAACGATCGCAACTTCATCAATCCGGCGGCGTTCGCGATCCCAGAACCGGGAACGTGGGGCAACTTTCCGCGAAATGAACTTTCGGGCCCGAGCTTCAGACAGATCGATCTGACATTCGCAAAGCGATTCCGGATATCGGAGACGATGAGCTTTCAGTTCCGTACTGAGATATTCAACGTCCTGAATACGACCAACTTTGCGAATCCGTCAACTACGCTCAACAACGCCTTGCCGAACTTGTCGTGTGCGGTTTCTGGCGGCGTATGCGCAAGCTATTCTGCAACGACATCAAATGTTGTGCAGCCCGGCCAAGCTTTCTCGCAAGGCTCGGCAGGTTCAACGTTCGGATTGCTGCGATCGACCGTTGGCCGCACGGTCGGACTTGGTTCAAACAGACAGGTGCAGTTCGCATTTCGCTTCACCTTCTGATCGGACGATCACATAAGGTGGGAAAGGCTGTCAGAAATTGACAGCCTTTTCTTTGCTTGAAAATGAGCGGAAGACAGAAATTTACCCATAGGTCGATACGACTATTTCGTCGCCGTATTCTTCTGCACCCGCGGGTCGTATGGTGTTCCGAGATAAAGTTTTACGGAGTCCTGAGCGTTGTCGTAATTGCTCGGGTCGGACTCGGCGCGTTTGTATGCGGCAACGGCACGCGTGCGGTCACCTTTCGCATCGTAGGCATTTCCCATCTTGATGTTCGCCCAGACCGAAAGCCACGACGGATCGATATTGCCGGAGGCAAGGGCGGCCTTGAAATTATCGATCGCAACATCGTAGTTCCGTTGTTCTAGATAGAGCAGGCCGAGGTTGTAATAGACCCACGCGTTCGAACGGTCGAGCTTAAGGGCCGCTTCGAATTGCGTCTGAGCTTCGGCGTAGTTTCCTTCCTTGAACTGTTCGATACCGCGGCGTGCGATCGCTGAAACGCGAAGGTCGGACGAGATGCGCAGCAATTTGAAATGCGGATCGATAACGACCTTCAGCGGCTTACCTTCTGATTGGATGCTGAAATCCGCGCTCGCGTCCTCGACCTCGATCGTCTGGATCTTGTCACCCGAACTGCCTTCGCTTTGGAGTTCTACATCGACAGGCAAGCGAAGGTTATCGTAATTCTGCTTTACGGTCCCACGGGTAATGAACTTGCCGCCGCGTGTGCGCAAGATCTGATAATCCGCCTCGAACTCCGGCACGCCCGTTCCCTCGACCCAGCGTGCAAAGAAGTAGCGCAGGTTCTCGCCCGCGTCTTTTGAAGCTAGCGT
This sequence comes from Acidobacteriota bacterium, assembly GCA_018269005.1. Taxonomy (GTDB): domain Bacteria; phylum Acidobacteriota; class Blastocatellia; order Pyrinomonadales; family Pyrinomonadaceae; genus OLB17. The sequence goes on from JAFDVK010000012.1 coordinate 307,481, forward strand.
CTCAAAGTCGTAGATCGAAGCTCGTTTACCGCGATATTGTGCGAGGAAGTCGCGCAGAATCTTCTCAAACTTATCCTTTCCAACCGTTTCGCGAAGCAGCCGAAAAACGAGCGGCCCTTTGCCGTACATTATGTATTTGTAGGCCGAAGACTGATCGTCAAGAGCCGCGGGCGCACGCAGGAGCGAGGCTGTTGGTTCAAAGGTCAAGGCCTTTTCAAGCTGTTGGCGATGAAGCTCTTCGAGTTTCGGGCCATCGAGCTTTGCTTCGCGGAGCGAATACGCACTGTATTCTGCCAACCCTTGCGAAAGCCACGCGTCATCAAACGACTTAAGCCCGACGGTCAAGCCCCACCATTGGTACGCGGCCTCACGCTGCAGCCGGTCGAGAGCGGCTTCACGGTCGCCTTCGAAATTGCGGCCTGCGACGAACAGCATCCCGATCGCCGAGTAGAAATCAAGGCTCTCGTCATCGATCTCGACGACCGTGTAGGTGTTTCCGAACGAGGCCTGCCCGAAGCGTTTTGCGTATGCGGCGAGGGCATTGCCAAGCGTCTCGGCGTAAGGTTCGACGCGGTCATCGTGGCCGGGCTGCGTTAGGAATCTAATGTTCGTTCCGCCGTATTTAAGATCGCGAACAACGTATTTTCCATACGCGATATTACCGATGAGTCCCGGCTGCGACTGAACGAAATGAAATGTTCCATTTGCGTTGGTCGGCCCCGCAGCAGTGTCGTCATAGCCAACTACTTGATAGCCAGCCGGCAGAGAAACGCTTATGTCGGCGGTCGCAGGATCAGCGGCATAATCGTGAAACGGGAACCAGCGTGCGGCATACATCAGATAACCGAGTTTGTCGCCGACGAAGGCAAGCCGCTTGTTGAGAAGCGGGCCGCCCGCAGGTGTATCGAGCACGCCGGCATATTTGAATCGCAGCGTTACCGGTGTCCCGCTTGCGATCTCCTGCCCCAGATCGATTCGCACGCTTGGGCCGAGGTCGGAAACCCCGGCTTGATCCTGAACAAAAGTTATCGCGCCGACGGGAACTGGCGTCGGTGTCGGGACTTGTCCTTTTACCGGTCTTTTTGGCCGTGGGGTTGGTTCAGCTGCCGCAATGGGTGCGTCAACTCGCGTGATCGATTCGACCTTTAACGAGCCGTTCAGCTCAAAAACAACCGAACGCGTATTATCAAGCGGCGTAAATCCGACATCGACGGTCGCTGCAAGATGGCGCGAATTCGGCTCGAGTTGAACCGTCATCTTATAGCTCGTAACGTCAAACGGCGTGTGCTTTACGCTTTGGGCCACTACCGGGACGCTTCCCACGACCATTGCCGCTGCGATCGCGGACAGACATCTTATAAACCTTTGCATTTTCGTGTTAAACCGCAAAATATCGCTTTCTAATGTTGCGTTGTTTAAGATGATTTTAAGTTCGATTTCGTTTGCCCGCCCTAAAGTTTAAGACGCAGGTGCGATATAGATCGGATTCGACATTATCCACGGCATCGCCTGATATGCCATTCCAAGGCCCTCGCGATAGACTTCAACGCGGTAAACGCCTGGTCCGTCCGGCTTGAACTCAAAATGGTCGTTCCCTGAGCCTTCCGCCGCCTTTTGACCATTTTTGTAAAGGATCACACGGCTTTTGAGAGGAATATCGACCGTCAGCGTTCCTGATTCTGAGATAGAGGCACGCTCTCCCATTGTTCTGTCGCCAAAACGGAACCTAAACCCGGAGGAATCGCCAAGTGCATCAATGCCAACAAATACGCGGCCGTCGGCTATTGCGGCAAGCAGGTTTTCCTGCGTGAGCGGAGTTCCCTTCGGAATAAGGGCGTGCACACGCATTATGCGGAACATCCGCTCATAGGGATCGAGCTTTACGCCAAAGAACCTGTGTCCCGTTTCATCTCCAAGCAGATAGAAACCGATATTCGAATGGGCATCCGTGCCCGCGAACAAGGTCGTTTTGTCTTCTGTGGCGTATGAGTCAAATTTCGCTAGATTCTCATCCGGCCGCGTGAAAGAGCGTGCAAAAACAAGCTCTGGATAGCTCGAACCCGACCAAATGAGATCAAAAAGAGCGGTAAACCGGTTAATGCTTTTTGCCGCAGTGTGCAGATTAAAGACCTCGACGCCGTCGATATCGGCGCGCCACGAATGAAATCTTTCGGGATAGGTGACGAGAGCAAGTCGCTGCTCGTCGTGCAGTTTCTTTACAACATCGCGCGTCGAAAGGCGTCTCAATCCGGCAGCGTCAGCACTTCCCGGCACCATCAGCATACGGTCGTCGTCGGCCGTATCGATCTCATTGCCCGCGACAAACAGCGTGTTTCCGTGAAAACCGCTAAGCGTCATCGCCGACGTATCAAATGCATCCGACCAATGCTCGGTCATTACAACGAAATTCAGTCCCGCGGCGTTCGCACCGGCGATCAGTTCATCGAAGGTTGCTTTGCTGTGGCCGCCGATCGCTGAATGTGCGTGAATAATGCCGGTGTACTCGTCAAACCTTGCATCCTCGACATGCCGCCTCGCCGCGTTGTCCGACGCGATCTTGTCGGCCGTTTCGCCGAAAACATAACGCCGATACGCAAAAGGCACCTGCGACAGTACCGCAAGCACAGCGAGAACGATCAGAATGCGTTTGGCGAGCTTCACTTATGAAACAAAATCAACAGAAACAGCCCGTTCAGCGAGCTTTTTGCCAAGGTCAGCGACCTTTTGGTGTTCGGGATGCGCGGTATATCGATCAAGGGCGTCGCGGTCGGCAAATGTTGCGACCAAGCCGGTATCGAACGAGCGTTCAAGGCCGATCATGTCACGCCCGGCCGCAAAGGTCTCGATCTCAGGAACCACACCGACAAGCGCGTTCAGGCTCGCCACGTGGGCTTCTCTTTCTTCGTCCGGAACTTCCGGCCGATATTTCCAACAAACGATATGAGTCAGCATATGTTCCCCTGCACTTTATATTAAGTTCTTCTGTTCGTTGATTTTACCCAACGATTGTGGAAAACTTGAAACGCTAAAAACCGATGCCCGCCATCGAACCTGCGGCCGCAAGCCGCGATAAGACAAAAATAGATACTCTACGGCCGACAACCGCATGCCCGGTTTGCTCACGCGATGCTCGCGGCGAGTGGACTTCGCTCGCAAACCTGCCGGAGGACATCGCCAAGCTGATCCGTGCGAACGCGCCTGACGTTGGCGACTTTTCAGCCGTCTGCACGCGTTGCGCAGACCTTTTTACGCGCGCAAAGGACGAGATCATCAAGGACGCTGCCGTCCAGAAAGACGGTTCGCACGTCCTCTCAACGCCTCTTCGGCTCGACGCCGACACGCAATACACAGGCAAGGGCGTAACGATCGCCTTCCTGGATTCCGGTTTCTATCCGCACGTCGATCTCACGACGCCCGAGAACCGCATCATCGCCTATCGCAACTTACTGGACGAGGACGGCGACCTGACGACGCTCTTCGAACCTGACGTTGCGAGCTGGCACGGAATGATGACCTCGGTCGTTGCCGCCGGGAACGGTTCGCTTTCGAACGGCTTCTATCGCGGCATCGCGTGCGATTCGGACGTTGTCCTGGTCAAGTTAGCGCGCACGGGCAGGATCTCCGATCAAAATATCCTCGATGGGCTCAACTGGGTCCTCGAACACCGCAAAGAATACGACATTCGCATTGTAAATATCTCCGCTGGAGGCGACGGCGTTGCGAGCTATCTGCACGATCCGGTCTCGCAGGCTGTCGAAGAATGTTCACGCGAAGGCATACTTGTCGTTTGTGCCGTCGGAAACGCCGGCCATGTTCCGGGCCATCCCGTCGTACCGCCGGCAAGCGCTCCGTCTTGCATTGCTGTCGGCGGCCTCGACGATCACAATTCGCTCAATCGTGCCCGGCGCGGTATGTATCGTTCGTCCTACGGGCCGACGATTGACGGCTTGCAGAAGCCGGAAGTGATCGCGTCGTCGATCTGGGTCCCGGCGCCGATCTTGCCGAACACGCCGACCGCTGCGCAAGCAGAATTGCTGAGTCTCCTGGACAATGCTCCCGACGAAGAGCTTTACGACATCATTGAAAAGTATCCCGGCATTGACCCCGAACTCGACGCCGCCGCAGACCGTGAACCGCACAGCATTCGCCAAATCATCCTGCTAAAGATCCGCCGCGAGAACGTCATTACGGCGCATTACAAATATGTGGACGGAACGAGCTTTGCCGCACCGATCGTCTCGTCGGTCGCCGCACAGATGATCGAAGCAAATCCGCGACTCGCGCCCTCAGAGGTCAAAGGCATTCTCATCGCAACCGCCGAGCGCCTGCCGCTTTATGAGGTCGATCGGCAAGGCTGGGGCGTCATCGATGCGCGAAAAGCGGTCGAGGCAGCCGTTGCAGCCGCAAACAAAGAATAATATAAGGAAAGTTTAGTCGTCGTTATCCGGATTCGGTGTCGGACGCGGTCCTTGTCGCGGCGTCGGCGAAGGTGACGGCTTCGGCGTCGCGGACGGTCTTGGTGTCGGCGATCGTGTCGGCGTCGGCTCTTCATCAGGCGTCTCGGTCGGGCTCGGCGAAGGCTTTGGCGTCGGTGTCGGCGTTTTTACGTTCGCATTCGTATTCACATTCAAATTCGGCGACGGCATTGGCGGCATCGCGTTGAAGTTGAAGTTTGAATCAAAACCGACATTCGAGTTCAGGTTCGCATTCTGATTTGCAAAGATCGAGTTCGCGTTGGTGTTCGCGGTTGGTGCACCCGGACGTATGAAAGAATAGAGAAGTGCACCTGCGGCTACGACCAACAAGGTGCCGATCACGGTCAAGACGACCGTCTTCATCGTATTCGGCGGTGGCGGCGGAGCGTAGTATCCCTGTGGCGGACGCTGCTGGATCGGGCGAACCTGCTGTTGGTATTGCTGCTGAGGTTCAGGCGCGGTTGAGATCACGATCCTATCGCCGGAACGCGGCGGCGGAACGGCCGCATTCAATTCTTCTATAGAAGGCGGCGGCGGAACCGCGGGCACACTGGCCGCCTGGCGGATCACGGTCACCTCACCTGCGTCGTCATCTTCGGTCGGGAGCGGATCGAGCGGCGTCGATGGCCGCGGCAAACTCTCGCTTGGCAGTGCCGAGAACTGCGGCTCGACATCCTCGATCAGCGGCGTTCCGTCTTTCGTACAAAAACGGATCACTTCCTCGTCATATGTCGCGTCGCAATTTGGGCAGTGTTTCATAAGATCGGGCTTCCTGAAGATGATTCGAACTCGTAAAATTTTATCACGGTTCGATGTTTTTTATGGGCAGGCAAAGGAGGCCTGGGGCCTTTTCTCTTTATTCTTCGCCTTTCAGGTTGATATAATCCAAAGGTTTCGATGATGAGGCACGAATACAGGTTAAATGTGATCTTGCCCGCGTTGCTCGCGGTGCTGTCGCTGCTCGCGCTTTCGGCGCCGACCTGTCTTTGCGCCCATCACGAAGAGAAGACCGTTGCGTCGGCACCTTCCTGCCACGAACCGGAAAGTGAGAATTCCGAAGCTCTTGAAAGCCTTGCCGCCGAAAGCAACTGCATCTGCATTTTCGCAGAAAGGCCGTCGATCGCGGATAAGTCCACGCCGGAGAAAACCGTCAAAGATGCTGAGGCCCTCGTTGAAAGGCCGATTGTTCCGATCGAGAGTCTTACCGATAGGCAAACCTTCCCAAAGGTCGAACGCTCGCAAAAGATAGCTGCAGATTATTTCGAACCCGAACCCAAACTCCCTCGCGGCCCGCCGCAATTGGCTTAGATCAGTAACACCAAGTTTCAATTTTCAAGCGCGCGTGCCAGATCCGGCTCAAGGTCGAAAACCGCGGCGCGTCTGATGTCGAGCGACCTGAGCGTTCGGCGGGCCTTATATTTCCCGTCTAGGGAAAGGGAGTTTTTAAGAAGTGAAAAAGATCATATTACTTGCGGTGATCACGACCGTATTTGTTACGGCCGCGTTCGCGCAGCACCAGCCTTTCACGCTGGTTTCGAGTGCAGCGAAGACAATTACCTTTGATGAACTTGTTGCGGCAGAGAAGACGCGCGACCTCGGCGTAAAAGGAGAGGGAACGCTTACGTTCTCAAAGAATGAGATACGCCTCGTGGTCGCGACCGGCCCCGAGAGCGATATGCTTTCATACCGCATTCAGGGAAAGCGAAACCCGACCCTGGTTGTGCCGGAAGGAGCACGCCTCAAGATCCTTATCGTTAACAAGGACAGCGATATGTGGCACGATCTGCGGATCGGACACGTGATGGGCGAATTTGCGGCCGACCCGACGCCTGCGATGACCGCGGGTTCTGTAAAGCTCGAACCGGCGGGGAGCGGCAAGACGTGGCATGCACAAGAACTCGTTATTCAGGCGAATGAAGCAGGCAGCTTCAAATACTTTTGCAGTGTCACAGGCCACGCAAAAGGCGGAATGTGGGGAACCATAAACGTCGGTGCGGCAACGGAGAAAGTGCCAGCAGCCGAATCGATGCCTGCAGGCCACGATCATCACAAGATGATGGGAAACGAAAAGACGACCTCTGCGCCAACGCCGACACCGACACCGTCAGCCGAGCAGGATCACAGCGGCCACAATATGCCCGGAACGGATGGCGGCAAGCACGGCGATATGCAGATGTCCTCGACGGTGAACATCGGCGATCCGATGAGCCGCGAGAGTTCCGGCACTGCCTGGGTCCCTGACTCAACACCGATGTACGCCTATATGAAGCACTTCAAGGACGGCGGAATGTTCATGCTGATGGGCTCAGCCTTCGTTCGCTACACGGCTATCGGTTCGTCGCGCGACGTTTCGGTCGCGGGCAAGGGCTCGCGTTCGCGTTTTGATGCCCCGCATATGCTGATGGCGATGTATTCGCGGCCAGCCGGAAAGAACGGCCAGATCGGCATTCGCACGATGTTCAGCCTCGACGCTCTGACGCAGCGTGGTTACGGCTATCCGCTTCTCTATCAATCGGGTGAGCAGTTCCACGGACAGCCTGTACACGACCGGCAGCATCCGCACGATCTAGTCTCGGAGCTTGCGTTCACCTATTCGTATAAGTTTGACGACAAGCGCTCGGTGTTCGTTTATGCAGGGCTGCCGGGCGAACCTGCTCTTGGCCCCGCGATGTTCATGCACCGAACTTCGGGAGCGAACAATCCGGACGCACCGATCTCGCACCACTGGCAGGACGCAACGCATATCACTTGGGGCGTCATCACGGCAGGAGTTTCGTTCGGCAAGGTCAAATTCGAGGCGAGCGCTTTCAACGGGACCGAACCGGACGAGAACCGCTGGGCTTTCGACAGACCGCGTTTGAATTCATTCAGCGGACGACTTTCGTGGAACCCGACACGCGACCTGTCGTTCCAGGTCTCGCACGGCTATCTGCGAAACCCCGAGCCGCTCGAACCTGACCTCAAGATCCTGCGCAAGACGACCGCCTCGGCGATCTACAACCGCCCTTTCGGGAAAGACAAGAACTGGGCGAGCACATTCGTCTGGGGACAGAACTACGGTAACGGCGAACGCTCGAACGCCTTTCTTTTCGAGAGCAACTTTGATTTCGCGAAGAATGCGGTTTTTGGCCGACTCGAACGCGTTGAGAAATCCGCTCACGAACTCGTGCTCGATCATTCATATCACGGCCCGATGTATTGGGTCGGCGCGTATTCGGTCGGCTATGTGCGCGACATCTATAGCCAAAAAGGTATCGACGTAGGCTTAGGCGGAATGCTTACGGCAAACTCGAATCCGGCATCGCTAATTCCGGTTTACGGCGGAACTCGGCACGGCGGCTGGCAGATCTTCCTGCGGATCCGCCCGTCAAAGGTTATGTAGAGACCGAACTAACCACCGAGCACACGGAGGGCACCGAGATAAAGGCAAGCTGAAACTGCATTCTCTGCGTCTCTGCGACTCTGCGGGAGATAAGAGCGGGAGATAAAAGAATGCGATTCCCGCAGAGCTGCACAGAAGTAAAGGCAGACAAAATCCTGCGGATGTGAGCTTCTCTATGTGTTCTCTGTACCAATTTGCTCGAATCCGGCGTTGTAGAAAGAGACCCACGGGTCTTTCGTTAAGCGGCGGCCGTAAATGCTAAACTTACTGCACACGCGGGAAGCGCGCCTTTTCGCAAAAAGGAGTACGAAATTGTTATGAAGTTACCAGGTGGAATGGATCTCGGTTCGATGATGCGGCAGGCCCAGCAGATGCAGGAGCAGATGAGCCGCGAGATGAAGAATCTGATCGTCGAGGCGGCGGCCGGCGGCGGTGTCGTAACGGTGAAAATGCGTGGTGATTTTGAGGTCCTTGCGGTCACGATCTCGCCCGATCTGGTCAAGGACGGCGATGTAGAGATGATCCAGGATCTTACGGTCGCGGCTCTCAACGAGGCTCGCCGCAAGGTCGAAGAATCGCTCAAAGGCCAACTCGGCGGAATGCTCCCGCCGGGACTTGTTTGAATGCGGAACGCGGAACGCGGAAGGCGGAATTGTGCGGCTTAGCGATTATGGATGATTCAAGGCTCGAGAGCACTGGAAGGGTGCCCGTATCGAAGAACGCCGATCTGAAACTGCGTACAAAGAGTTATGCTATTCGCATCGTAAAGTTGGTTGAAAGCTTGCCAAGGTCGGTAACGGCAGGAACGATGGGAAAGCAGCTTCTTAGATGTGGGACGTCGGTTGCAGCAAACTATCGTGCCGCATGCCGGTCTCGGTCTAATGCGGATTTCATCGCAAAAATGGGGATTGTGGAAGAGGAAGCGGACGAATCTGTTTTCTGGATCGAAATGCTTGTCGAAACGAATCAGATAAAACAAGCTTTGGTTGCCGATCTGCTGGATGAAGGCAGCCAGCTAACTGCGATCTGTGTATCGTCTATTAATACTGCACGAGGCAAAAAGCGATGATTCCGCATTCCGCATTCCGCGTTCCGCACTCCGCATTCGAAATATGCTTGATTACTCTGAGCCGGTCGCAAAACTGATCGACGAATTCAAACGCCTGCCGGGCATCGGCGGGAAGTCTGCGCAGCGCCTTGCGTTTTATGTCTTGAGGCAACCGGAGGCAGACGTTGCCGCCTTTGCGCGTTCATTGCTTGAGGTAAAAGAAAGGATCGTTTTCTGTTCGGTTTGCAACAATTTGACGGATGTCGATCCTTGTCTTTACTGCGCAAATCCAAAGCGCGACCGTTCACAGATCTGCATCGTGGAAGAGCCGTACAATCTCGTTGCCGTTGAAAAGACGCGTTCCTACAAAGGGCTTTATCACATTCTGCACGGCTCGCTGTCGCCGATTCGCGGCATCGGGCCGGACGAGCTTATGCTCAACAACCTGCTGCCGAGGCTGCGGCCAGAGAGTAATGACGGTGTCGAGGTAAAGGAGATAATCGTCGCGACCAACCCAACGACCGAGGGCGAGGCGACGGCGAATTACATTGCGAGGCTTTTGAAACCACTGGGAGTTCGCGTCACGCGGATCGCGATGGGAATGCCGGTCGGCTCTGACCTGGAGTTCGTCGATGAGGTAACGATGGACAAGGCCCTGACCAACCGGCATGAGATATAGAGAATTGTGAATGGTTAATAGTAAATGGTTAATAGTGAATAGTGACGTCGATGTCGCGTCAAACCACCCACTATTCACGATTTACCATTTACGATTTACTAATACCGCACCTTTTCTTCCTCGGCGTTCGAGGCGCTTCGGGAATTCTTCCACTCTTCCTCTGAATCGTAGAAGTTCACATCGAAGCTCAGGAGTGATTTTGCCGGGATACCGTCATACTCGGTCGGCGCATCATCGAACTTTGCGATCGTACCGATGCCGATGACCTTCGTACCAAGCTCTTTCACCAGTGCGATGGTCTCAGTGATAGCCTTGCCCGAGCGGTTGATGTCGTCAACGATGATCGCGGGATAAACCTCATATTCCGACAGGAATTGGCGGAACTGCCGCGTACCGTTCTCCATTTCTGCCCAATAGATCTGCTGCGCTCCGAGAGCTTCGCGTACACCAAAGGCGACCATAATACCGCCAGGGCTTGGGCTGATGACCGATACCTTCGGCAGTTGGCTCGCGATCGCTTTTTCCATTCGGAAAAGCCGGCTGAGCGCGACGGACAAAATGCGCGCATTATCGTAATAGCGAAAAGCGAGCGGCATCTGAAAATAATGCGAGGCGTGCTTTCCGTTCGGATAAATAAAGTGGCCGCGGCGATACGCACCGGTCTCGACCAAGATCTGCATTACATCTTCTGGTGGCGGAATAAGATTGACCATTTTCTAATAAACTCCCCTGACAAGATAAAGTCGGAAACTCTAATTCTACGACTCGACGTTAGATTTTCAAAGATCGAGCCCAAAAACCTTTCGGATCAGGAACTGCTGATCGACATTCATCTCGGGTGGGAGCTTTGCGGGATCGAACCACTCAACGGCCGTGATCTCGCGGCTTTTTACCTCCCCGCGGCCGTTGGCTCGTGCCGTAAAAATGAACTCGATATGCCGCTTAAGCGTTCGTGTGCGATAAAGTTCGATCTCGCTTAGCTCAATACCGGTTTCTTCACGGATCTCGCGCCTTAGCGCCTCGACCGGCTGCTCAAAATGCTTCATAAAACCGCCCGGCAGACCCCAGCCCGAAGCCGGCCGCAGAACGTGATCCAGGACAAGCACGCGGCCATTGTCGTCGCGGACGACGCCGGCAACTGAAGCCGTGAATTTCTTTTGAGGGAGCCTTGCAAAGAAAATGCGGCCGTCTCGCGGTAGGAGTTTCCATACACGGGCCAAGGATTTGAGGACAAATGACATCGTCTTCTCGATTCTTAAGCATAACATTCGCCCAAAAAGAAGCTGCCGGGAACCAACTCTAGCTTCCCGACAGCTCCTTGGCTAAATGCGGTTTACCGCCCTATTGCAGCGACACGTCGTCCACGCGGAACGTCGTCCCTAGCGACGAATCGGTCGTCACACGGAACTGTATCCGCACTGTCTGGCCCTTATAGGCCGATACGCTGAACGACTTCTTAGAATACGCACCGGCCGTGCCTTTGTTGAGGTTGCTGTAAGTTGCAAGTCTCTTCTTCAGGCTGCCGGAGGTGCTTCGTATCTCGACATACAGCTTGTCGTACTGTCGCGATGTCGTCGTTTCGCTCGAGGTCACATTCAGCCAGAAGCTGAGTGTGCCGGTTGCGGACGACGGGATCGTGACCGTTTGGTAGCCGCTGCCGGAGACGCTGTTGCTCTCGCCGAAATATGCGTAGCCGGAACCGCCGTGCGGATAGTTGCCGGGATCGACCCAATACGAGCCGGTACCGGTCGCCGTCCACGGGCTGAACGTACCTTCAAAACCGCCGTTGACGATCACTTCGCCGCCCGGTGTTGGTGTCGGAGTTGGGGTCGGGGTCGGTGTTGGGGTTACGGTCGGCGTTGGCGTCGGTGTTGCAGTCGGAGTAGCTGTCGGCGTCGGAGTCGGCGTGCCGCTCGGGCATGTACCGACACCAACTGCGCACCATCCGGTCGCAACACCGTTGTATTGCGAGCTGCCGGAGCCATAAAGATCGGTTGCCGCATTCAGCGTCGCGGTCCTAGCACCTGCGAAGTTCGTGCTCGACGTCATATAGGTCACGAGCGCTCGGTAGAAGATCTTCTCAGCTGCAGTTTCGCCGATACCCGGAGCGGAAATACCGCTCACGCGATTCGTCCCGCCGTTCGCGATCAGATAATAGGCATGATTCGAGATGCTGGAGTTCGTGTGGACGCCGCAGTTATCGTTGAATGTCGATGGCGTGCAGCTGCCGGGATAGAGACGGAGCGAATAGTGGTCAGGATCACCGACCGCATTCGGGTTGTCCATTCGGCGCAGGGCGTCACCTGACGTTCCCGGCGTATAGGCGTCCTCACCGATCTTCCATGTATCGCCGGAGACCACGCCGCCGTCGGCATAGAGCTCGACCATCGATCCCATGATGTCCGACCAAGATTCGTTAAGAGCTCCGGATTCTTTCGAATACGTGAGGTTTGCCGTCCTTTCCGTAACGCCGTGCGTCATTTCGTGGCCGCAAATGTCGATCGTCGTCAGCGGTGTGAAGGTCGAGCCGTCACCATCGCCGTACGACATCATATTGTTGTACCAGAAGGCGTTGTTGTAAGCGCCGCTCGAACCAAAATGCACACGCGAAGTGATCAGCGAGACCGAGCCGTTTGCGGCAGCGGTCGTAACGCCCGGACCGCCTGAACCATCGATGCCATTGCGGCCAAGAACGTTAAGGTAGAAATCGTACGTCGTTGCAGCCCCGTGATGAGCATCAACACCGGCGCGCTGGATCGTCGAATTCCAGTTGTCGTCCGTGTCGGTGAAACGCGATTGCGTACCGCCGGCACCCGTATTTTCGTTGCCGGTCGAGTTCATATTGAAGGTTCCCTGCTTACGCGTGAGATCTTCCATATAGTAGGTCGAACCGGACTGGCTTGTGCTGATCGAGATCGTGCCGCTGTAGAGCGAAGAACCTGTGCCCGTCTGGAGATTGTTGTATTCAAAGACCTTCTCGCCGGTCTGTGCATCGACGAAGATAACGGGAACGTCTGACGCGTCCGAGCCGTCGATGTGCGGTGTTTCAACTCGATATACGAGATGATCGCGATCTTCACCACGGAAGATGTACATATCGACGCGCGGCTTGTCGCTGATCTTAGCCGTGCCTGAATACATTTGGTTCGCATCGCGAACGGCGTCTTCGCGTGCGAGATTGGGTGACGTGTTTATCGCGACGCCTTCTTTTAGGTCATCGGTGATTGTCGCGAGCGAACCGTCGCGATTTAGGTGGACGATAGCCTCGCCTTCCCAAACAGGCACGCCGCCGACCGTCTGCCGAACACGGGTGTGTGCCATGCCGAGGCTGTCGATCTCGACCTTTTGAACCTCGAAATCATCGGGGTTGCCGATGACCCGGCGTGTTGCCTGGTCGCGAAGAATTTCGAGGCTCTTCTGTTTCGCAAGGGCCAACTCGTCCTGCGAACCGGTCGTAAAGACCGCCTTATTCGCCTCTGCGTGTTTTGAAACGATCCCGACCGTGATCAATGTCGAAACGACGACGGCCAAGACCACTAAAAGCTTTTTCACAATGCTTATCCTCCTCAGATAATGTGCTGAAAGTTGCCGAAAAATGGCGGATCCGAAAACGGAAACGCCGCATATTTACGCCCATCGAACAGCGAAAAAATGATGCCGAGCATACGGAGAAACAAATTGGGGACGCAGTTATGAAAATTAAAAAGCTGAACAAATTTATGCCCAACTCTTCCGTCTGTCAAGCACAATTCGCACAGTTTTGGCTAAAGCGGGCAAATATATTCTCGGCAGTCGGTCATTGTGACCGAAACCGCAGGGGTTTTCGATTTTGTGCGGGTCCTATACGTTGCCGAAGCCGTAGGTTCCGGGCGGCGGCGGCGTAAAGAATTGCTCACCTCGATCCTGTCTCGGAAAGACCTGGAGAAAGACGATCGCGTTCGCGACGAAGATGACCGGCATCGATACCAAATAGACTCCGATACAAAGCAGTAGGAGACCGATCAACGCGACAAGGATGCCGTAGAGGCCGACCGAAATGATTCCGCCGATGTTGGCAAATGCGGCCTTAGCGCTGAGCTTTACCGCGTCGATCGGGCTGAGATCGAATTCCATCACGAGCGGAATAGCAAAGTAAGTTACCAGCGCCCAAATGATCGTGACCACGATAAATACCAAATAGAACGCAAAGATCGCCATCGTGAAACCGGCTTCGGCCGCACTCAATTCGCCGGTTCTCTGCGCCTGACGCATTGCCTCAGGATTGCTAAGCATTATGCCCAAACGGCCAAAATTGAGGCCTGTGTTCAGGACCGTGACGATGATAGTTGGTATGGCTTGGATCAATCCGACCGCCATCAGCGGCACGAACTTCTTAAAACCTTCGAACATCATTCCGAACTCGACAGGTTGGCCGCGGTGACCTCGCGCCGCAACGTAATAGATTCCGCCGAGCGTCGGCCCCACCAAGAACCAACTGATGCACGAAAGACAGCTGATCAATATCATCGCGACGAGCGAAGTACCGAGATAGGTACCATAACTACCTTTAACTTGTTCCCAGGCAGAACTGAATGCACTGCTCGCATCGATCGCGCTTCTTTGAAATTGGATATGTTCCATTTTTGGGCTGTGAATGACTTGTCTTGCGCTTAAAAAAATCGGAATTTGAAAAAGTGTAAACCAAAAGCTGCTATCTGCAAAAGGAAAAATAGCTGTCAGCAATACCTCAGCCAACAGCTATTTTATTTTTTCTGACGCGCCTTGGTTTATTGCGCCATTGGCTTACGCGGAAAACGCTCATCCATCATCGCCGTTTGATAGACGAAAGCGGCCATGATCGTTGCCGCCTGCATCATATCTCCAGCCTGAATTCGGTCGTAAACATCCTGATTTGAGTGATGAGTACGTTGATCGTATTCAACTTCGTCCTGAATGAACTGGAAGCCCGGGATGCCGATACGGTCGAACGAGAGATGATCGGTGCCGCCCGTGTTGGAAAGCGTCAAGGTCGTCGCATCCATATCAAGGAAAGGTGTCAGCCACGCACGGAAATACGGCCGTGCCGCTTCGTTGCCCTGCATATAGACACCGCGGATCTTGCCCGTTCCGTTATCAAGGTTGTAATAAGCCGAGATGTTCTCGTATTCGGCTCCCTTGATGAGCTCAGGTTTTTGCTGCGGGCCGCTCTGCGGAATGCCGAAAATATTCCTTCCGCCCTTCATTTCGCCGAGATGTTTTGTAACATACTCACGCGAACCGATAAGGCCTTGTTCTTCACCGGTCCACAGGGCAATACGTATGGTGCGTCGCGGCTTAAGGCCCGCAGCCTTAAGTATTCGAACAGCTTCCATCGCGACCGAGACACCGGCCGCGTTATCAGTAGCACCTGTCCCTGAATGCCACGAGTCCATGTGGCCGCCGAGCATCACGACCTGATCCTTCAATGCCGGATCGCTTCCCGGGATCTCGGCGATCGTGTTATAGACCATCGGATCGTCATCAAGATACTTGACCTTGAGGTCGATCGTCATTTGAACCTTTTCACCCGCCTCTACCATCCGAACGATGCGATTGTAATCTTCGGTCGCCATCGTCATTTGCGGGACCATTTTGGCTTCAGCCTCTTTATCCCAGGGTGATAGGCGTTTCTGCGTAAAGAAGTCCATCGGGTTTGCCGGTATATCGGCCGCAACCGATGCAGACTGAACAAAGACCGTTCCGCCGGAGCCTCTGGAGCTGTTGTCAACGACCATCGCGGCGCCTTCGTCGATGACGAATTTCGCACGCTTGAGACCGTCAACAAAACGCTTCAGCCGGTCTTGCATGTTGGCCTGATTCGGAGCCGGTGCCGCCGCCCGAACTGCCGAGTCCGGATCGGGTGAATTCGCCATATCGAGCAGTTCCTGCGCCGTAAAGCGATGCGCCATCCCCTCGAAATCAGCCTTCAGCTCACGAGTGCCTGACATAAAAACGATCTTGCCCTTAAGCTGACCTTTGTATTTTGCAAGGCCTGCTTCATCGTGTGCGTCGAGATAAACAACGTCACCTGTGATCGTTGTTGAAGGTGCGGCGGTCGCTGCTGGCGCCTTGCTCTTCTTACCTTTTCCCGTCTGTTCCACAGGCATCACTACTTGGCTGCCGAAACCCGGCGACCATGCCTTCGGATAAGCGATCACCGGAAAGCTGTACGGAGACGTGACCTGGGCCGAGAAACGTTCAAGTTCCCAGCCGCGGCCAAAAGGCCCCCAAGCTTCGAGGTGGGAATTCTCCAGTCCAAATTTCGTCAGAGTATCGCGCGTCCATTCGTTCGCGTGTTTCAGATTCCTGGAAGCCGTGAGCCGCTGACCGATCACGTTCGTCAGATAGTTGAGCGTGTTCATTATCTGCGAGTGTTTGAGGCCTTCTTCCTTGATCTTGTCGATGTCAGCTTTCGGCGCTGTATAGACTGGCGCCTGTGCAAGCAAAGTTGTCGGGAGCAGAAATGCGTAAATGATCGCTGCTCCGACGATCTTTCGTCGTAACATTGTCCCTATTTCTCCTAAAGTGGTCTAAAAATGTGGATCAGTTCAAGAACTACAATATCTTAATACCGCGCAAGATGCACGGAAGTTTCAAGATTTATTGAGGCATGACCTAGACCGTTGACCAGGTAAGCGTGTACGCAGGTGGAACGTTCTTGAGGACGAGCGGGCTGCGGCGTGTGCGGCCGTAGCGTGTGCGCAGGAACTCGCGCAGACGGATCGCAGGTGGCAAATAGTAGCCGTGGGCATATTGGAAAAGACGTAGTTCGCAGCCTTCCGCCATAAACTTCTCGATCTCTGCCAGCACGGCTTCGCTGACTTCTTTCGGCAGCGATACGAACGGGAGACAGCAAACAAGATAGCGAACTTTGCCAAGGCCGGAATCTGCGTGGATCTTGTAAGCCTCTGCCGCGTTCCCGCAAAGGATGTTCATCGTGGGAAGTTTTGTTGTGATCGAATTTACGAGCTTTTGGTCGAGTTCGAGGCCGAGATAGGATTCAGGGTTAGGAATCACATTATGTAAGAATTTTGTAATTGCCCCGGTTCCAACGCCAAGTTCGAGAATAATGTTGTTCTCGTCCGGCTCCAACCCCTTGAGCATTTGGGCTGCCAGTTCAGGCGAACTCGGTGCGATCGCCCCAACTTTTAGCGGATTCTTCAAAAATGCTCGCAAAAACTGTATATTTTCGTTCATCTTGCCTTGGGAATGCTTAAGCACGAGCGGCAGGTTCGCCTATTGATCTAGTACCCGTGTCGGCGGTATCGAGAGCCATTTTATAATCACCGTCTTCTATTTGGCAATACCGCATGATGTCTCGAATTTTGCGTAAATGCCCGTTAATGTCCGCTAGGCTTTCTTCGCCCGCTTCTTCGAACCTGCTTTCTTAGCCGAAGCACGCGGCTTCTTAGGGGCAAATGCGCCCGGCACTTCTGCTTCGATCAACTTCTTCACTTGTTCAAGCGTCAGGCCGGCGGCGCCTTCGGCCGTTTCGCGCGTACCGTCGGCTCTTCGCGGAAGAGAGATGATCTTTTTACCAAACTTAATTACGGGGCCCCAGCGGGCGTTCTCGACAGATATCTTTTCATCTTCCCAGCGATGAATATAACGGTTGGCTTCCTTGCTGACCTTTGCTTCGATAAGCTCGTTCATCTCAGCTTGGGTCAGATTCTGAAAGTCATATCGACGAGGCACGTTGATGAACAAGCCGTCCCATTTTATAAATGGCCCAAAACGTCCCGTGCCCTTTGTGATCGGCTTATTGTCGAACTCGCCAACGGGAGCGTCCGCGACCTGCTTTGCCTTGATGAATTCGATCGCTCGTTCCGTGTCCACCGTTGCCAGATCCGTGCCGCGTGGAATCGAGACGAATTCGTCACCCCATTTCACATACGGCCCAAAACGCCCGATGCTCACGGACAATTCCTTGCCGTCATAAGTCCCCATCGCGCTCTGCAGCTTAAAAAGGGCAAGAGCTTCGTCGAAGGTGATCGTCTCGATGCTTTGTCCGGGCGGGATCTTAGCGAACTTCGGCTTTTCCTCTTCCGTCGCGCTTCCTATCTGGATTATCGGGCCATAACGCGCAATTCGGGCGACGACGGGTTTGCCGGTTTCGGGGTCGTTGCCGAGCAGCCTTTCCCCTTTAACGCGTTCCGCCTTTTCGATGGTGTTATCGACATCCTTTTTGAACGGGCCATAGAACTCTTCGAGCATCTCGTTCCATTGCAATTGACCGTCCGCCACCTCATCGAACTCTTCCTCGATCTTTGCGGTGAATCCGTAGTCCATGATGGCCTCGAAATGCTGTTTCAGAAAATCCGTTACCAAAAGGCCGAGGTCCGTCGGGAACAACTTTGCTTTTTCCGCCCCTGTGTTCTCAGATTCTTTCCTTTTACTTATCGCATCGTCCTTTAGGATCAACACCCGATAAGGCCTTTGTGTGCCTTCCTTATCCCGCTTTTCTACATACTCTCTTTTCTGGATCGTAGAGATCGTCGGTGCATAAGTGGACGGGCGGCCGATGCCGAGTTCTTCCAGCTTCTTTACAAGCGATGCCTCTGTGTACCTTGGCTGCGGGCGGCTGAAACGCTCCGTTGCTCTAAGCTCGGAAAGCGGCAGCAATTGTCCGACGGTCATTGGCGGAAGCAGGCCTTCGGACGCGTCTTCGGGTTCATCTTCGTCCTTTCCTTCGCGATAAACTTTCAAAAAGCCGTCGAATTTCAACACTTCGCCCGACGCCGTCAGCTCTTCCTTATTAGTGGATATCTCTATCTTGACCGTCGTCTTTTCCAGCTCGGCATCGGCCATCTGCGAAGCCATCGTCCGCTTCCAGATCAGTTCGTAAAGCTTTTGCCATTCTTCTTCCTTGATCGTGGCGGCCTTTGTGTAGGTTGGGCGAATTGCCTCGTGAGCCTCCTGAGCGGATTCGTTCTTATTTTTGAAGCTGCGTGCCTGGTGATACCGTTCGCCATAAAGGCTGCTCACTGTCTGCGCAATGTCGCTAAGCGCCGTTGCACTCAAGGAAACGCTGTCGGTACGCATGTAAGTGATGTGCCCGTTTTCGTAAAGCTTCTGAGCGATCTGCATCGTCCTTGCGACACCGTAGCCAAGCTTTCTTGAAGCTTCTTGTTGGAGCGTTGACGTGGTAAATGGCGGTGCGGGAGTGCGTTTGCCCGGCTTTACCTTTATATCCGTTACTGTATAGTCGGCGGAAACACAGCTCTTCAGAAAGCTCTCGGCGTCTTCTGCACTGTCCTGGCTCCGTCCCTCGGCTTTGAAGGTGACCGACTTTCCCGTTATATCATCGGCGATGAATAGGCCTTCGATCTTGAAATGGCTTACCGGTTCAAAGGCATTTATCTCGCGCTCGCGTTCAGCGATAAGGCGCACTGCGACGCTCTGCACTCGGCCGGCGCTAAGGCTGTTTTTGCTCGTGCTGATCTTCCGCCATAGAACAGGGCTTAATTCGAACCCAACGATGCGGTCGAGCACGCGGCGCGCCTGCTGCGCCATCACGAGATCCATATTGACCGTGCGTGGATTCTTTACCGCGGCTTCGATCGCCGGCTTTGTGATCTCGTGAAAAACGATTCGCTTAGTTGTTATCGGATCAAGGCCGAGCACCTCACACAGATGCCAGCTTATTGCCTCTCCCTCACGATCTTCGTCCGTTGCGAGCCAAACTTCGTCCGACCTTTTTGCCAAGGACTTCAACTCGCTGACGACTTTCTTCTTTTCGTCCGGCACGATATAGCGCGGTTCAAAATCATTCTCGATGTCGATGCCCATTCCGGCCTTTTCCAGATCGCGGATGTGGCCAAAGCAGCTGTTCACCTGAAAATCCTTCCCAAGGATCTTCTCGATGGTCTTTGCTTTTGCAGGGCTTTCAACAATTAACAAATTCTTCGACATAGTTCAGTTTTGGTATTTAATAAGGTTCTTGCGATGTATTGAATGACGAACGCTCCTAAGATGTTCGGGCATTGTCCTTACTAGACACTCAAAGCCAGATGCTCTCTTTCTATCGCTGTTGTGGTTGGATCTACAACTACCAAATTCTTACCCGCCTTGAAAAAATAATGCCAGACGCAACCTTTAGCGCCTGACACCTTTAGACTTCTACTCTTAATTTTTCGCTCTGTCAAAAGCGGAGCAGACGGACGCGATCAGTGGGGGTTAAAAAATTAGCGAGCGACCACTTCTTATGATCCTGCGACTTCTAGTGTCACACAGATCAAGACGGCGATGGCATTAACGAAGCCTTTCAGTATTCCGCCGGAGAAATGCCAATAATTCCGGAGCGTCTGATGAAACATTAACTTCAATGGCGGCGAACAAGTAATTGTTCCGCCGCCCCGAGCCTCCTTCTGAAATACAACTATGGGTCGACGACTCCATTCTAAGTGGTAACATTTTACGGAGTGCTCTCGGCAATTATGTTTAAGAAGATCAAAAGGACGAGTGGCAACAGAAGGACAAAGGTGATATTGATCTGTCTAATGCTGGCAGTTGTGCTGGTATCGGTTGTTGTTGTCGCTAGGATGGAACAGACAGCGACCTTGCTCAGGCTTCCGAATCTCAACTCGATCCGAAATACCCCCATCGTGCTCATACTGAATCCCTTCCGCGATAGAGGGCCGGAGATCGTTAGTGAGATTTTTCTCGAGAATTTGAGGGCGGGGAAGTGTTCCGACGTAACAGCCGGATTTTCCGCTGAAAGATCACGTTATATTTGTGAGCTGCAAAAGAAGTATCCTATTCGGACATGGCACCTAATTGACCGTACATATGAAAGCGGGAAAGTGAAGCTTACCTATCAGCATGCTTCCGGGGATGCATCGGCTGAGGAGGAACTGTCGATTTGGACCGACCGAAGAACCCCCAATAGTTGGGAGGTCAGCGCATTTAGCATCGTATATTAGTCGCACCGACCGCTATGAGAACTGAAACGGTGTCTATTCCAGTTGGCATTACGCTTGGACTTCTCGTTGTCGGCGGCTTCTTCTATATGGGGGATCTGGATGTGGCGAAGCCCTGAATACTTCGTTTCGCAATACGCGAACCTCTTTGAGTCGGTCTTCGGAGCGAAGCCGTCCGGGAAGGAAAGGGATCGTTGGTTGAGGGTTCTGCGAAGAAGGTATCGCATGCAAGGACTGCTTTGTATTTGTGTCAGCCTGATAGTCTTTCTTTTTGCACTCTGGAGTCTGGCAAAATATCTGTTGGGATAATAAGTAACGCCCGGCGGACGCCTCGCTCGCCCTGCCTTCTCCGGAGAGGCGGACGCCCTCGTCCCTGAAAGGGACAGATATTATAGCGTAGGGTGAAACCCTACGTTTCCCCGCACCAACAACATCCCGCTCCCCGAAAGGGGAGCAACAAGGATCTCAACCGTCGCTGACGCGACGCTACGGTATTTGGCACTATGATCCGTGGGTTGCACCCACGGCTACCGCTCAGGCTGCCGCGCACGCGGCGCCGGTTTTGTCCCCGTAAGGGAGAGATGAATGTAGCCCAGGGTAAGGCCGCTTCGGCCGCCACACCCCTGGGTAACACAACGAGGATATCCTGGCAAAGACTCTTTTCGGCGGCTAAAGCCGCCTCCGTGAGCCATGAGCCCCGGTCTAAAGACCGGGGCAGTTCAAGGAAGAATAAAAACACCTCTTGACATATATGATATACTTGTAGAGATGGTGTAAACATATGTTTTACACCCTGATCTTTGACAGTAGTGACACAAATTGTAACCGCTGCCTCGAAAAACGCCGATTTTTGTCCCACTTTGTCCCACTTGTCCATTCACGGCGGGACGGGACAAACATCGGGGAATTGTGAATGGTGAGTGGTGAGTGATGAGTGGTGAATTGTGAATGCTCACTACTCATCACTCATCACTCACCACTCATCACCCACCACCAACGTTCGAGCTTCCGCAACGCCTCATGCTTTCCTTGCGTAGCATTTGCCGGGGAGGACGCGGATGAGGTCTTTGATATCGAGCGAGACGAGAGCCGAGTTCAGGTCGCCGAAGCTCAGGCCGCAGCTTTCGACAAGGATGTCGATATGCGTTGCGTCGTCGAGCGAAAGAGCTTTGTACACCGTCGTCTCGTTCGGCGAAAGGTCTTGCGGGATATAGTTCTCGTTTTGAGACTTTTCGCGTTGTTTGCGATCGTCAGTCTTCGGCGGCAAGATCCTCGCTCCGATCTCGGCAGGCATCTCGGCGACGATATCCTGCCATTGCTGCACAAGCTTTGCGCCGCTCTTTATAAGGTAATTCGTGCCGAAAGAATTGCCGCTCGTGATATTGCCCGGCACGGCCATCACTTCGCGGTCCTGTTCGACCGCAAGGCGAGCTGTGATGAGCGAACCGCTCCGCTCCGACGCCTCAACGACCAGGAGTCCGAGGCTCAGGCCGCTGATGATGCGATTACGATAAGGAAAATTCTCCTTCAAGGGCGGCGTTCCGAGCGGAAACTGCGTTACGAGACAGCCGCCTTTTGCGAGTATCTCGCGAACCGTTCCGTTATTCTCACGCGGATATACGGAATCAAGTCCAGTGCCCATTACGGCGATCGTTCTGCCGTCTGCACGCATCGCTCCGCGATGAGCCGCCGTATCAATTCCGCGTGCGAGCCCGGACGTGATCGTGATACCTCGCGAAGCAAGATCACGTGCGAGCATCTCGGACGCATTCTCGCCATACGTCGAGCACGAACGCGACCCGACGACACCGATGCTCGGCTGATCGAAACACGCCTGCCAATCACCTTTTACATAAAGCACCGGCGGCGGGTCGGCGATCTCGCGAAGGATGTCCGGATAGCTGCCGTCATCGAGCACGAGAATGTCGCCTCCGAGTTTCTTTACCTCGTCGAACTCGCGTTTCGCACGCTCATCGAAACTCTTCGCAAGGATCGCATCGACCGTCTGGGCATCCATCCTTAAAGATTCGAGCTGCGACCGCGACGCGTGAAACACCGCCTCGGCCGAACCAAAACGTTCGAGCAGAACCGTCGCGGCACGCGGCCCAATGCCGGGCGTCATATTCAAGGCGATCCAAGCGATCATCATCTTGATTTTGGATCTGGGATTTTAGATTTTGGATTCTTGCTTTTCAATGTTCTGATTGATGAGACCGTCATAGCAACAATTTCGTTGATATCGTTGTAGAGTTTCTCCAGCTTGGTCTGCGGCACGATCTCTGACTCGATTAGCAGGTCGATCCAAAACATGCTTTCATCAGCCTCTTCTTCAACGATCGCAAGCTTATTGATTATGTCTGCGGTCGATTTTGCTCGACACGCGGCTCGATAATTCGCTCCGATCGACGTTCCCGACCGTAGAAGCTGTTTACCGATCGTCTCCGCGATCCAATTTTTAGGCAACGACTGAACTAACTTGATAATTCTAAGTGCGATTCCCTTTCTTCGCTCCTTAAATTCAGATTCAGTCATAACCCTTAATTCAAGTTGTAATCCAAAATCAAAAATCCAAAATCGAAAATTCCGGTTTGGCGGAGGCGTGTGGGAGTCGAACCCACCCAAGCCCGCGTTTGGCGAACTCGCAGACGATTTTGAAGACCGCGCCCATCACCGGACAGGTTTCGCCTCCGTCTTATTGTAATAATGATCTGAGAAAGACTATTCCTCGATCAGCAGCTTCGTCAACAATGCCGCACGCCTCGGAATATCTTCGATCTCAATGTACTCATCAAGAGTATGAGCTCCGTCGCCCGTTATTCCCAAACCATCAAGAACTGGTATGCCAAGAGCGGCTACGAAATTACCATCCGATGCACCGCCAACCTGCGTGTGACCAAGTTCAAAACCAAGGTCCAAGGCTGCTGCTCTCGCCCTTTCGTAGAGAGCCATTACATCGTCGGTTTCCTCAAGCGGCGGGCGGTTGATGCGGCCCTTTAGTTCGAGCTTAACTCGTGGGTCTTTTGCCGAAAGTGCTGCCAACTCGGCTTCCACACGATCTCCCTCCGCCGCATTGGAAAACCGCACATCTATCTCGCAAGCCGCAAAGGCCGGTATGACGTTGGTTGTCGTGCCGCCAGAGAATGTCGTCACATTGACCGTCGTCCCCGCATCGCGATCGGCGATTGCGTGGATCGGATCGACCTGCCGGGCAAGTTCCGCAACCGCGTTCGCTCCTCGTTCGGGCTCGAGGCCGGCGTGTGCGGGAATGCCGGTGGCCTCAAGGCAAAATACGCCCGTACCTTTCCTGGACGTCTTGACCGCTCCAGCAGCCGACGGTTCGAGCACAAGACATCGGGCGGACCTTGCGGCTTCGCGTTCGACCAGATCGCGTCCTGTCGCACTTCCGGTCTCCTCGTCGCATGACAGCAGAACCGTTATCGGCCGCTCGATCTTCACTGCCGAAAGATAACGCAGAGCCTCAAGAACAAGGGGAATATTGCCCTTCATATCAAAAACGCCGGGGCCGAAAAGCCTGGAGTCCTCTATGCGGATCGGGTTGCGGTCGATCGTTCCAAGCGGATGAACGGTATCTGTATGGCCGAGTATCAGCGTCGGACTCGTGTCGAGATCGATACCGGCTCGAGCGATAATATGGCTGCCTGCACCATCTGCTCTTTCGATCTCGACGCTATCGGCCACTTCACGGAATTTGCTCGCTAGCAGCTTAACTATACGCAAACTTCCCTCAAGGTAGTGAGAAGGCGTTTCGATGGCGACAAGTTCATTTATCTCGCCGACCAACGCGTCCTGCCGCGACATGAAATATTCCAAAAGCCCTTCGCTCATTTAGTTTGGAATCTTACCCTCGGCTTCTTTGACGGCAGTCGTTCCAAATGCTGTGTTGAACATATCTGCTATACGATAGCCTGCAAGAGCGATCTGCTTCTCGGAGATGCGAAACGCCTTTTGCTGATAGTCGTCCGACGGTTTCTTGAAGAACTCGATGTTGTTGTACGCAAAGTTTGTGGCTATCTCAAGGCTCTCGTCTTTCCATTTTGAGAACTCGCCCGGTTCGAGCGTTTTCTTCTCCTTGTCGTACGGATATGCGGCCATGATCTTGTCGCCTATAGGATCGAGGTATGCGGCGTCGCACTCGTCTTTTGTGTTCGGTTGTGTCTGGTCGATTATCGAGTCCCAAAAGCCGTGCAGATTCCGCTGCTGATCTCTCGGTGTCCCTTTAGGCGTAAGGAAGAAAAGGTTTCCTCCTTGATCGCCTTTTGGATAGCTCTTGGTCGTCTTTGCCGAAACATGGAGCGGTTGATGTAGATCGCCAATTATATGAATTAGCCAAGCGACGGCGATCGCCTTTTCTTTGTCTGATGCCGAACTCGTGATCAGTTTGCTGAATTCTTCGAGCTTATCCATTGCAAGGCCGTTCTTTTCGACATCTGTATCCATAACGGCCTTTCCGTTCTCGAAATGCCAAAATGTGTCGGAATAATGCCAGTTTGAGTTCGAATACGTCTTATAGCGGACCGGAAATCCTTTGTCTTTAATAAAATCGGCCCAACTTGCGATCATCACGAAGAATTCACGCTCGCGTTCGGCCTTGCTCTGCGAACCATAGCTCATATAGAACGTCGAAAGCTGTGCATCTTCTGGAGCGGCCCGCAGGATTTCTATCACGCGAGACCTCGCTGCAGGCGTCATATTCTGCCATGCGATGTAAGCGGTAAGCTTATGGCCGACGTCGTCCCAGGCGCGTGCCTGTGTTGAAAATACAAAGACCCCAATGGCGATCAATCCAATAAAAACTGCTGCTTTCTTCATTTTTAACCCCAATTATCTACGGCTTTCCGGCCGACCCATACAATGTTGTGCCAGCGAAGTATTATCTAATATCGCGTCTCGGTTTGAAAATTGCCGTGAAAAAGGTTAGTCTGTCGGTTTTCAAAAATGCAAACTTTTTTGTCGTTTTGTACATCAAAGTAATGCAAAAACTTCGACGCGGTTGCGTTCTTTTTTGTAAGACCACCGAAATTGGGTGTTTAACAGGGGAAAGGAGCTCGAAGTAAGTTTTATGCAGCATATTTTGGAACAAACATCCGCCATCGGGCGTGTACATGGTCAAGAAGCCGATGGTTTCGGCAAAAGAATCGGAATTTTTGTTAGATTATTTGGCTGCCGGCATCGAGATATTAGCCGGCCATTCACAAACGGAAAAGTAAGCTATCGTGCCTGCCTTTCCTGTGGAGCAAGAAAGAAGTTTGATACAAAGGATCTTACGACATCGGGGAGTTTCTACTATCCCCCTTCGGTGACCGCTCGACCGTAAATGAGCGTTTTTATAACCCTTCAATAATACCTACCAAATGTTTACCTACCGGGTGCGGCTTTCCAAAAAGTCCGCACCCTTTCACTTTATTGGGCGAAAGTGGTTTTGTGTAGTATTCTTTCACGCAAAAGTCTCCCGTCTGAGGTGTTTGTATGGTAAAGAAAGCTCTTATTTCGGTCGTCATTGCTCTCCTTTTGACCTTTACTTTGCTCGGCATATTCATTGTTATGCAGCCGGACGAATTTACGATCACGCGAAAGATCACGATCGCTGCCGCTCCCGAGAGCATCTTTTCAGAGGTCAATGATTTCCATAAATGGGATGCCTGGTCGCCCTGGGCAAAACTTGACCCGAATATGAAGACCGAGATCTCCGGGCCGGAAAGCGGAAAAGGTGCCGTCTATTTTTGGACAGGCGACCAAGAGGTTGGCGAAGGCAGAATGACGATCGTCGAAAGTACGCCGCCGAGCCTTGTTAAGATCGATCTGCACTTCATCAAACCCTTTGACTCCTCATCCACCATCGACCTTAAGATCACACCGGCGGGAGCAAACTCCGATGTAGAATGGACGATGAACGGTAAACACAATTTTATGTCGAAGGCTTTTGCTCTCTTTGTCGATATGGACAAAGCGATCGGCGCCGACTTCGAAAGAGGCTTGAGCCAACTAAAGACGATCGCCGAAAAGCCTCAGAATAATTAGAATAGGACGGCCCGCAAACCGTTTCCAGCATGCGGGCCTTCGCGTAAACCTAACGATGAAACGCCGGTATCAGATCCTGAGCGGCATTACGATGTATTTGTAATCGTATTCGGAATTGTCAACGATACGCATTTGCGTCGAGGCGTTCGAATCCTTGAACTCGAAGGAGATGCGCGTTGCGGCATTGCCGTCGCGGACGCGAACCGTACCGTCTCCGTCGGGTTCTTTCTCGCCTTCTGCTTTTGCAGCAGTTGCGATCGAGCCTGCGTTATTCAGAAATTCGAGCAGATATTGACAGTTGAAACCGATCGGCGTCTCAGGGCCGGTGTATTCTGCGGGTACGACCTCGCGGCCTTCGCCTTCTTCGCTTGATTGTGCATTCAGTTCGATCTCGCCCGTGCGAACCGTCAGACGGATCGATCGAGTACGGTCGTCCGCCATGAGACTGACTCGGCGAACGGCAGCACGCATCTCTTCGAGATCAAAGATCGCTGCGAGATTATTGTCCTTCGGCATTACAAGTTCGTAGTTCGGGAAAGTTCCGGTCAGCGTCCGGCTGATCAAGAGACGTCCTTCGATCTCGAAGAAAAGGTGTTTCTGGTCTTCACCGAAAGAGATGTTGCCGTTCGTGTCGCGTGCGATCTTTGCGAGCTCAAGAAGCGCCTTGCGCGGAATGAGCGTATCGATCGCCGAAGTTTCTGCATCGCTTGGAAGCTTCTGCTCGATAAAGGCGAGACGGTGGCCGTCGGTCGTAACCATTCGTGCAATGCCGTCCGAAAGTATGAACTTCGCACCGGAAAGGGTGAAGCGCGAAACTTCGTTCGTAATGGCGAACGCCGTGTTCTGGATGAAATAGTTGAACGTCGCGGCCGGCAGGCTTAGCGGCGTACTTTTGAACGCCGGTATCTCCGGGAACTGTTCGCGGTTAACGCCGGCGAGGCGAAACTTCGCACGGCCGCATTTCATCGTTACCCACTCGTTGTCGTCCTTCTTGAAGTGCACATCGTCTGCGTCAAGAGTTCGGACGATGTCAAAAAGCTTGCGTGCCGAGATACAAATTGAACCTTGTTGCTCGACCACAGCTTCCGCATCACAGCGGATCGTAACGTCGAGGTCGGTTCCGACGATGCGGATCTCGTTATCGCCTAGGGATTCGATAAGTATGTTCGCAAGGACGGGAATCGTCGTTTTGCGTTCGACGACGCCCTGAATAAAACCTAGTTCATCTTTCAACGTTGACTGCTTGATCGTGAATTCCATACTTACCTCTTTACCTCTCGTTTCTTGTTGGATGCCTTTTACTACTAATTAACTTCTAAAAATAAGAGAAAGAAATAGTAGTAGTAATAGGGCCTGTGGATTTGTGTGAAAAACGGATAACTCCTTATAAAATCTAACCTTTTTTATCCACAATAACCTGTGGAAAACTTGTGGAAAAAATCTTCATAGTGTGGAAAACCATCTTTAGGTGAGTTTTCCTCAATTTTCCGTAGGCGTTGGATCCGGCGACCTGTGCGAAATCTGGCTGCTTTTGGTTAAGCATTTTATTTTTCAACAACTTACCGATTCATTCTGCTCGGAAAACCGGTGGAAAACCTGTGATTCCGGTCCATCGGATAAATCTTGCTAACTGTTGCAAAGATTATCAATTAGCTCGTTCAATGCCTTGTGGAAAACACGATCTTCGCGATTCATCTTCTCTATCTTGTCAACCGAGTGCATAACGGTCGTATGATGCTTGCCGCCGAATTCTTTTCCGATCTCCGGGAAGCTGTGACGCGTCAACCTTTTGCACAGATACATAGCGACCTGACGCGGCAGAGCGACGGCCCTAGAGTTGCTCTTTGCCTTCAGTTCGTCAACGGACATTTTATATTGGGCGGCCACGGCCCGAATGATCCGATCGAGCGTTAGACCAGCAGGATGCTCGCTGTCTATGATGTTCTTTATGGCCTCATCGGCGATCGCTCTCGAAAACGGTACGCGCTTGAGCGAAGAGATAGCGACAAGCCTTACAAGCGAACCCTCGAGTTCGCGTACATTGCTCTTTACACGGCCTGCGATGTAGATGGCGATATCATTCGGCAGATCAATACCATCGAGGTCAGCCTTTCTTTTTAGGATAGCGACCTTTGTTTCAAGATCCGGCGGTTCGATGTCCGCGATCAACCCCCATTCAAATCGCGAGTGCAGACGTTCTTCCAAAGTCGGGATCTCGCGTGGCGGACAATCGCTCGATATAACGATCTGCTTCTGATCGTTATAGAGCGTGTTGAACGTATGAAAAAATTCTTCCTGCGTTCGTTCTTTGCCGGCCATAAATTGGACGTCGTCAAGAAGCAGGACGTCGATAGATCGATACTTATCACGAAAGGCCGGGGTCTTGTCGAAGCGGATCGCGTGGATGAGTTCGTTCATGAACAACTCACTCGTTATGTACGCGACACGAGAGGAAGGCGACCGCTGTTTGATCGAATGTCCGATGGCGTGCATCAGATGTGTCTTGCCTAACCCGACACCTCCGTACAGGAAAAGCGGATTGTATGCAGAGCCTGGAGTTTCCGCGACACTTTTTGCTGCCGCATTCGCAAATTCGTTTCCCGTGCCGACGACAAATTTATCGAACGTGTACTTTGGGTTGAGCGAAGTCGTTTCGACCGACTCAACAAAAGGACGAGCCGCGGGTTCAGTAGAAAGTTCGACCCGAGCAGAGGGTGAAAACAGAAGGTCGCCGTCGGTCGCTTCGTCGTTGGAGGAGTCTTCTTCTATGTCCTGCCAAACGATCTTATGGTCGCCGCAGCCGAGGTGTGAAAATATTCCGCTGAGCTTATCCGCGTAATATCGGTTGATCCAATCTTGTGCAACGATGCCGGCCGCCAACACGATCTCCTTTTGATGATCGTCGGTCTTAATGAACTTGATCGGAAGGAACCAAGTGGCAAGGACCTGAGGGCTCAACTCTTCGCGGAGTTGTACGAGAGCATCGTCCCAGATCGTGTTTTTATCTAAAGCGAGGTGCAAGTTAATCTAAGTTCTCACCGGACGGTTTTGATAGAAAAATATCGTTCGGTGACCAATTGAATTCTAAATTTCGAGGTTCTGTTTAAGACGGCTCTTTTTACCCTTGACGAAATGTAATATCGAATCCCAGGAGGTTCTTTGTTAACAAAGCGTTACCGTCTTTTTCACAGGATTTCCACAAGTCGGAAGCGAAGTTGTTTAAAACCTAACTCACAACATTAAGCTATTTACTTTCAACAAGTTACAAGCACATGGAACCCGGAAATGGATATCAGACTAACACGAAAAACCTACCCTTGCAAACCGAAATCCACAGGCAGAAATTTTTCCTTTAACGTCGATTTAACTTCCTTTTTTGTCATATATTTGGGAGCATTTTGAACTCGATATTTGACAGCGATTCGACCGATCTTTCGATCAAAAAAAGGGAAAATATCAAAAAATTTTTCGTGTACTCGACGATTATATCGCGCAGTGTATGCGAATGCCGAATATCGAACGCCGCCTCTCGCGAATCCAACTGGACCAACGAGAAGCGGCGGCAGTTCTTTCCAAAAGCCGGATCGATCGAGAGGTTCGAGACAGCGTTCTTTAGTTTGCGGCCAACTGTGAGATGGTGGCGGCGCCGGACCTGTCTGCATCGACAGTTGGCGAACCGCTGTATCGGACATGGCTTGCGCCCGAAGCTGTCGCCTTAAGCACTTCAGCAACATTCAACTCGGCATTGCTCGCACCGCTTGTTTCGATCGATGCCTGCTTGCTTACAAGTTCGGCAGCGAGTATTTTGCTAGCGCCGCTTGCTTCAACGTCGAGACCATTCGTCTTTCCTGAAACCGTGATCCTTGAGGCTCCGCTCGCGTCAAGGGCGAGTCGTTCGTTATTGATATCCTTAAGCGTGACCTTCGCGACACCCGAAGAGGACGCTTCGTTTATGATAGGGGCCGTAATAACGACTTTTAGCTCCGAGGTCTTTGAGATGCGCTTATCGGTGTAGATGGACAACGTATCGCCGTCGACCTCGGTTCTGATAAACGGCATAAGGTTGTCGTCGGCCGTTACCTTCACACTAAAGACATCGCCACGCGTCACTTCGACAACAAAAACCCCGCTGACCTCGAGCTTGTCAAAGGCTGCAACATCGCGCTCAGCCGTAACAACATTACCGGAGCCGACCTCGCCCTGGAATATGGAACCGAAACGGAAGAGGTCTTTAGTCGCCGGCCCGAACGAAAATGCACCCGAGATAGAAATACCGATGACCAATGCCGTAAGAAATAAAAGGAAGCCGATCTTTTTCATAAAACTACTCTCCGAATAATGTTTCTTCCCCGTGACTTTTGCGAGGTTATAGGAGATAACGAAACGTTAGAGGTTGAAGTTCGGAGAATTTGGAGCTTTATTTTGCGTAGAAGTAGAATTGGATCGCCTGCACTATTCCGATAAGAAATCCGAACAAGGCTCCAAATAGCTCGATAGTCCGCAGGTGTTCCTTTGCGACGCTCATTACGAGCGATTCAAGCTTCTCGGCAGGATAAGCCCGGATCTTTTCCCTGACAACACCACCGATATCGAACTCGCGTATCGCATCGGGCAGCTTTGCGTTTATAGCATCGATCACAGTGTCTGTAAGCGTTGCAGAAGTTCGTGCAACTTTCTCTGAGGCAAGGTGGTCCCCAAGCCGGCCGATCGGCGTCGCAAGAAGATCTTCGATGCGCGTTGACAGAAACTCATTAAGCAGATTTGCGGTCGCGTCGCTTGAAAGGACATTTACGACGCCGTCTGCGACCGTTGTCTTTAAGCGTTCTTCAGCCTCCGGATGCACGATCTGAAGTACGGCATCGATGCTGTGCGGACGAAGTTTCGCGATCGTCTCGCTCAAGAACCGGCGAATGCCTCGGATCGTTTCTTCGCTTTTAAGAAGGGAAAAGACCGACCTTGTGATCTGATCTTTGAGATCGTCGAGGCGTTCGGGGTCGATGCGTCCGACTATATCTTTGACAGGCCGCGATAGAGCGGTGTCGATGCCGCTGGAGATAAAGTTCCGAGCCTCCTCGGCAAACGATGCATCGTTAAGGGTTTCTTCAAGCCGCCGAGGAAAGCTTTCATTGACAAGATCGTCAACTTCGTCGAGGAGGTTGTCCCGCGAGACAAAGATCTTCTTAAAGAATGAAAGGTTTTCGTAATAATCATGGACCTCGCGCTTTACGAGAGAGCTGATCTGGCTGCGCGTATTGTCGGTCGCGGCGAACTCGGCGATCTGCTTGACGGCGGGCTCGACCTGCTCGCGTGCTTTTTCCTTTAGGAATTCTACAGCTTCGGGCGTGAACATTTCGCCGACCGGCGAAGGAGAATTCAATAGGTCCTCGAGTTTTTTTCTAACAAAATCGCCGATGCTCTTTTCAAAGGCAGGCTGTTCGAGCCCGGCGCGGATCCGTTCGGTCAAAAAGTCAATGACGCGTGCCGATGTTTCCGTATCCAACACCTCGGAAACACGGTTGCTGAGGATGTCGTCTATTCTGGATGTAGCTAATTGATGAATGCGAATGCGAGCGTCTTCACTCCCGAGAACGACGCGGATGTGGCTGGCAAGCCTTACCTGAAGGCTTGAGATAGCATCAAGTACAGGCGTTCGCACGGACGCTGGTAAGGCCTCGATCAGCGATGGGTAGTTCGTTTCAAGAAGAGCCGTCGTGTATTCACCGACGACGATGTCCAGCTTTCGTTTGAGAAAATCGCGTCCGATCAAATGCTCTTGGATCGTGTCGCTCGTAACGAGTTCTTCGCCGACGGCCTTACCGATCGCTGCCGCGAGACGGTCGCGGTTCCGCGGGATCATTCCTTGTGGAAAGACGGTCAGCCCAAAGATCTTCACCGGCCGTCGCGGGCGGAACAGCATTCTTACCGCCAACCAAGCTCCGAGGTAACCGTGCACCGTCGCGAACGCAACAAGAAGCCCCATTTGGAGCCAGATGTTTTTGAGGAGCGGTGCGGCGAGGTCATGGATGTTCGTAAAGGTTTCCATCAAGCACCGTCAAAAAGATATCGCCGAATGCGGCCGGCGAAAAGGAACACTGCTCATTAAAAGACCTGGAAGCCTTTTGAACGCAGGCAAAAACCAGAAAACTCCGTGAGCCAATCATTTCCGACGCTGTAGTTCTTCCACTGATCGTCCTCGTCGCGATGAAGCGTCATATCGTCTGGCGCGTTCGTTATCGTCAGGTCGGCAAAGATGCGGCTTCCCGCCGGCACCTTCGGCAAGATCTCATCTCTGATCCTTGAGCCGATCTCTTGAGCCTCATCGCGAGAAATTTTGACGCCGGTAGCGTTATACCCCATCTGCCGGAGTGTTCCTTCGCTGAGAACGTCCAGGCTGCGAATGATCTCGAGGCCTGCTTTCCAATGCCATACGTTCGCAAAGAACTCGAAGTTCTCAGAACTCATGTCGAGAAGCGTGAAGCTCATATGTTTCGATTGTACGCTATCGGCGGCTCCGATAGTTCTGTTCAGAAAAATGCTAAACGCGAAGGTGTGAATTAGTCAACGGCTTTCGGTCAGGAATATAATCTTGCTTTCTTTTTGTTATGAATTCAACAAAATATCTCGAACGGATCGGAGCCGAACTCGGCCCGGACTCACTCAACGTCGAAACCCTGCGTTTACTTCAGCGCAGGCATCTGCTCAGTGTTCCGTTCGAGAATCTCGACATTCATTGGAAGAGGCCGATCATCCTCGACATCGAACGCTTTTACCAGAAAGTGGTCATCGAACATCGAGGAGGATTTTGCTACGAACTGAACGGCCTGTTCAATGAACTTCTAATTTCACTTGGATTCACCTCGCGGTTGATCTCGGCCCGGGTCGGCCGTCCGGATGGAACGTTTGGGGCTGAATTCGACCATGCGGCGATCATCGTGTCGATAGACGGCGAAGAGTTTCTAACAGACGTTGGATTCGGAGACTTTAGCGCCGAGCCGCTGCGGTTTGTCGTCGGCGAAGAACAACAAGATGCGAACGGCACATTTAAGATCGAGACGGCTGACAGCGCTGCTTTCGTCGTCAAAAAGCTGGCCGGAGATGAGTGGAAAAATGAGTATCTTTTCACCTCTAGGGCACGAGACCTCGCAGAATTCGCCGAGATGTGCGACTTTCAGCAGTATTCGCCCGAATCGCATTTCACCAAAGGAAGACTCTGTTCTTTGATGACCGAAAAAGGCAGAAAAACGCTGACGGACGAAAAGTTTATAGTGACTACCGATAAAGGCAAGGTAGAAGAAACCATAACAAGTGAAGAAATGTTTGGTCGCGTACTGCTTGAAAAGTTACATTATCGAACCGCCAATTCGTGCGGTGGCGACTAGTAAGCTAGAATAGCTTTACATGACTTATTTGGTCACACTCCAAGAAAGGAACAGTTACAATTCCTGCGGCGATCAGGAAGGCCCTGGCGTTGAAGCCGGGTCAAACGGTGACGCATCGGAAAGAAGGAAACAAGATCATACTTGAGTTTGATTCCGACCTTGTGAGATCACCTCCTCCGAAGCCGAACGCCCGGAAAAAATGACCGATTCAATTTCATACGCCGATGCGGGCGTTTCAATAGACAAGGCGAACCAGGCGGTGGCGAAGATCCGCGAGTATGCCCGTTCGACATTCAATGAGCGGACGCTGACCGAGATCGGGAGCTTTGGCGGGATGTTCGCCGGTGCTTTCCCCGATATGGCCGAGCCGATACTCGTCGCTTCGGCTGACGGCGTCGGCACGAAGCTGAAGATCGCCTTCGAGACGGGAATACACTCGACCGTGGGCGCCGACCTCGTCAATCACTGCGTCAACGACATTCTCGTGCAGGGAGCACGGCCGCTTTTCTTTCTTGATTATTTCGCGACCGGCAGACTCGAACCGGACGTAACGGCTTCGGTCGTCGAGGGAATGGCACGAGCCTGCCGCGAGAACGGCTGCGTCCTGCTCGGCGGCGAAACCGCCGAAATGCCCGACTTTTACCCGCCGGGCGAATACGACCTTGCGGGCTTTATCGTCGGCGTCGTCGATAAGGCGAAGGTCATCGACGGCAAGTCGATCGTGCCCGGCGATGTTGTGCTCGGACTGCCTTCGACGGGCTTGCAGACGAACGGTTATTCCTTGGCACGCAAGCTCTTTTTCGAGATCGGCGGCTACAAGGTCGATTCTTATATCGACGAACTCGGCACGAGCGTCGGCGATGCTCTGCTTGCGACACACTCGAGTTTTCTGCCCGAGATCGGCCCGCTGCTTGACGGAACGCGGACACCCGACGGAACGCGGACGCCCTCGTCCGCAGTCATCAAAGGCCTCGCACACATCACCGGCGGCGGCTTTCTCGAGAATATTCCACGCATTCTCCCCAAAGGCGTCTCGGTCGAGATCAACCGCGGATCGTGGAGCGAACCGCCGATATTCGGCCTGATGCAGCGGCTCGGCAACGTCGCCGACAGCGAAATGTTCCGAACCTTCAACATGGGCATCGGAATGATCATCATCTGCTCGCCCGAAGATTCCGCCGTTATTTTGGAGGCAATTCCGAGGTCGGTGCAGTTGGGACGAGCAATCGGCGGGCGAAAAGATGTGCATATCGTTGATGCCTGAGGCGAAGAAAGACCGTCTCGCCGATAAAACGAACATTCTTTTCCAATTTTTCTGCGATCCGTTTCGCTGTTAGGTGATCTCTCCAACGTAAATTGTGCCCGCCGCCGACAGTCCCGGAATCTGAAGCGAAGAGCCCGCAGCGGAGATGATCGCACACCCTCTAAAATTATCTAAAGAGAACGAAGGAGAATACATATTTCCCCTGTATCCAAAGAAGAGGATGTATGTCCCGGCAGTACCGACTGCCACGGTTCCGCTAAGGCCGTAACACAGACAGTCTCCATAGAATGAAAGCGTGCTGAGCGGCGGATGGAACGGAAAGACAAGTCCAATGGCGGTCGATGGAGCCCAACTTGGAGAAACGCTGCCTCCGCCAAGGATCTGAAGCAGCAGATTGTAGAGTGCCATACCGCCAGGTGTGCGGTTAATAATATACTGCAAGGTGCCCGGTTTTATCACCCACTTTAGGAGTTCATTCGCTTCGCTCGCGCCGCCGCCGCCGAGCCATTTAAGCAATGCCGGAAATCGTTTGAGAGCCGTGGACATGCCTGGCAGCTTTCCAATATCTAAGGATAGTCCTGCGCTAAGTCCGAATAGTCCGATCGCACCAGAGTATTTAGTTCCATCAGCACGTTGGAAAGTAATCTGTCCCATCATCGCCGAGTAACCAAGGACAACTATCGCCGATTCGCTTTTTCCGGAAAATTTAGTTACAAACCATTCGTCAACGATTCTTGGCTCGGGCGGCGGCAGTTTGCGTTTTGGCGGTTTACCGTTGGCATAGACATAGAGTTCAACGGCGCGCCAAAAACCGTCGTTTTCAGCAACTCCTGCACCATCGCTTTTGCTTTCGCCGAATCCAAATTCCTGAGGGAACGGGACATTTGGAACCGCAGCGCGTACGTATCGGACGACTGCTTCACAACGCTGGTATGACAGTTGCTTATTGAATTCATAGTCACCGAGTCGGCTGGCGTAGCCGAAGATGTCGATCCAAGGGTTTGGCGAGCTGTGAAGAGCGGGGATCACCATTTCATCGAGCCATATTTTGTGTGTGGGTGAGAGGAATGGACTGCCGGTTGGAAAGTTACACAGGCGCCCTGAGACGGAGGATTTCCCCGCATCCACAGGTTCAATATCCCTAGCCATTCAATTTTTCTTCCTTGAGTAGAGACTGGATGCTCAGCAAATGGGACTTGTGGTCCCGGACGATAAGGAGTACTACGGCCCAGTAACGATAGTCTGTGGGAGCCCTGCGGGCTGTTAAAAAACCTTGCTTGCCGCTGATTTTACTCCCGCTATGATAGATTACAAGATACGCGTCGCGCGCCGTTGCGGACTCAGTTGCACATTGAATAATCAATGAAATTAGGGATTCTTATTTCTGGTCGCGGGTCGAATATGGCGGCGATCGTAGATGTGATGCAGTGGAGCGAGAGCCCGCGTTTCCGCCTTTCGCCGTTATCTCATACCGGTGGTTTTGCCTCTTGTCCACTGTCCATCGTCCACCACCCCATAGTGGACAGATAAATGTTGCAGCAGCAGGGTTTACGGTGACAAAAACCGAAAAATAAACAAACATTTTCAACCGGAGAACCGGACATTGGCGGATACTTTCCCGATGCGAAATGGAAGGAATATACCTACAAGACCCTCGGCCAATCAAAAACATTCCGCAAGATGGATGTAGAACATGGTTCCGATCACCAATTTTTTTCTGCGCTTTTGTCCGTCAACTCGACCCTGTCGTTAGACCTTTGATCTCGAGGATGCGTGGACCTTCACTTGATAGAGTGGCCCGTACGGACAGAAGGCTAATCGCGGGGCAGGAACCAGTGGATGTATCCGCAACTGTCGCAGACCAAGCAGATACCACTCGCGTTCGCCCAGTCGAAGTCAAAGAAAGTGGCAACCGCCGTATTCAACTGGGCCTCCCGGCGCCAAAACGCGTCGTTTCCGCAAACCTGACAGCACAACGGCTTTCCGTTGACGTTCGCTGAAATTGGTTCACTTTCTCCAAACAAACTCATAACAGGATCTCTACTAAATGGCCCACACGGGCTCGAATTCTTTGCTATCGGCTGATTCCCGAAGGATATCATATTGCAGAGCCGAAGAAACCGGTGTCAAGAGTCGAGCACACTTTTCAAAAGTCAGCATTTCCTCTATATTCATTCGATATGAAATCCCGAATATCCCTAACGCTTTTTCTGGTTGTTGTTTTCTCTGGTGCGATGTTTGCGCAGACCGCAGATCAGTATTTCGCGGCAGGGAACGGGCACTATAAGCAGAAGAATTACACGCTTGCGATCGCAAGCTATACAAGTGCCCTTCGGCTGATGCCTTCATCGTATGCGACGTGGTTCAACCGCGGCCAGTGTTACTACTTTTTGGGGAGCTATTCGGCGGCGGTCAGTGATTATTCGGAGGCGATCCGTCTGAATGCAAGGTACACGGATGCGTATTTCCAGCGCGGCCTTGCGAAGAACAAATTGAAAGACCATGTCGGCGCGGTCGCGGACTATACGACTGCGATCGGGTTGGCGCCGACGGACGCAACGATCTGGTACAACCGCGGGATCGCAAATTCTGACAGAGGCTTCGATGCGGTAGCGA
The DNA here is from genome assembly GCA_018269005.1 of Acidobacteriota bacterium. Lineage (GTDB taxonomy): Bacteria > Acidobacteriota > Blastocatellia > Pyrinomonadales > Pyrinomonadaceae > OLB17. The sequence goes on from JAFDVK010000012.1 coordinate 345,300, forward strand.
TCGCAGATTACACGGAGGCTATACGGCTCTCGCCCACTTACTCAAAGCCATACCACAATCGCGGGGCGATATACTTCAAGCAAAAGAAGAATGCCGAGGCCCTGGCCGATCTTAATAAGGTCATTTCACTAGATCCTACGAACGCCGAGGCGTGGAACGGGCGGGCGTTGATCTTCTCACGATCCGCTGACTACGAACGTGCCCTTTCTGACAACTCTCAGGCGTTAAAACTTCAGTCCAACAGTGCGAAATACCACTATGACCGCGGCAGTATATATTCGCGGAAAAAGGATATCGATCTCGCGATAGCGTCTTTGAACCAAGCGATATCCCTCGACCCGAATTATGTCGCTCCATATCTGCTGCGAGGCGCGATCCGCTTTGACTTAAAACAATATTCGCTCGCGCGCCCTGATTTAGAAAAGGCGCTAAAGCTGTCGCCGGGACACGAGCTCGCGACCAAGATCCTCGCAAGGCTAAACGCTCTGGGGCAGTAGTCAGTTTTGACTCCATTTATCGGTGATCATTTAGTAAATAGGTCTCCAACTGGTCAATGAAAATAGGCATTCTCATTTCTGGCCGCGGATCGAATATGGCGGCGATCGTCGATGCTGTAAAGAGCGGCGAGATCCCGAATTCGAGCGTTGCGGTCGTTATCAGCGACAAGGCTGACGCGGGCGGTTTGGCAAAGGCGGCCGAGCGCGGCGTGGAGACGCTCGTAGTAGAGCGACGCGGAAGAACGCGTGCCGAACACGATGCCGAGATCGCAGATGAATTAGAAAAACGCGGCATCGAGCTGGTGTGCCTTGCGGGCTATATGCGGCTTCTCTCGCCCGAATTTGTAAGGCGTTTTGCAGGCAGGATCGTGAACATTCACCCGAGTCTTTTGCCCGCATTTCCAGGCCTTGACGCACAAAAACAGGCTTTCGATGCCGGCGTTGCGGTCACAGGCTGCACCGTCCACTATGTCGATGAACTCCTCGATCACGGCCCTGTGATCTTGCAAAAGGAGGTCGAACGGCTAAAGGACGACACCGTCGAAACACTCACGCAAAGGATCCTTGCAGAAGAGCATCAACTTTACATCAACGCTCTCAAAAAACTCGCTATGGATGCGCGGGCAACCAAGCAGGCCTGAGAGACTAGGATTTAAAAGTCAGAACGACGGTAATCGGAAAATCCAAAATCCCCGGCACACTCCCTACCGGTCGTGTTTCTGCCTTATTTCCTTTGACAACTGCATTTCCGTTCGCGTAAACTCTAGGTTTTCACTTCTCGCAAGTGATCGACCAGTGAGGGACAAGTATGCCGAAGAGAACTTTTCAACCGAACAACCGCCGCCGCGCCAAGAAGCACGGCTTTCGTGCACGCATGGCGACAAAGAACGGCCGCGCCGTTCTAAAACGCCGTCGAGCGAAGGGACGCAAGCGATTAACGGTTCAGCACTATTAAGTTTTGTCTTACCTAAGGAAGCTCGGCTGCGGACGCGCGCCGAGTTTCTGCGTGTTTACGAACAGGGACGACGCATCGAGGGCCGTTTTATGACGGTCTTTATTTTGCCCTCAAAGACAGGGCGGCATCGCGTCGGGGTCACGGCGACAAAAAAGGCGATCGGCAAGGCGCACGATCGAAATCGTGCAAAAAGACTGCTTCGTGAATGCTTTCGGCTCTCGGCGGCAGAACTTGCCGAGATCAACGAGCCTTTCGATTGGGTGCTCAATGCTAGGCGGAGCATCGTTTACGCCAAACTCGATAAACCGCTTGCCGAGTTTCGTGTCCTAGTCGCGAGAGTGGCAAAATAAAGGTTTTGGCAATGAAGCACATCGCTCTCGGCATTATTTGGTTCTATAAGGCGGCGATCTCGCCGTATTTGGGGCCGGCCTGTCGATTTGAGCCGACATGCTCCGAGTACGCCCGGCAGGCGATCATCAAATACGGCGCGGTACGCGGAACCTGGCTCGGTGCAAAACGTATCTTAAGATGCCAGCCATTCTCAAAAGGCGGCTACGACCCCGTCGCTTCGATCAATGGAAAATAACAATAATACCGACAGCCAAAAACGTTTTTTAATTGCCGCAGTTCTCTGCGTACTCATCCTTTTTGGCTGGCGATACGTTTTCCCACCGAAAGAACCTGCCGGCGGCAATTCCAATCAAGCGACGAATTCGAATACGGCGGTCTCGACGCCCGCAAGTCCGACGCCCGTACCGACCGAAACACCTGCTCAGACGCCTGCTCCTGAAGTAGCAGCCGCGGCACCGGCGGCCCCAAATCGAAAGGTCACGATCAAGACGCCGCTCTATGAGGTGACTCTTGATTCAAAAGGTGCGGTAGCAACGAGTTGGGTGATCTTGAAGAATATTTCGGCGCACGGCGAGCAGCCGATCTTTGCCGATGGTTCGACGCCGCAGAACGAAAAGCCGCTCCAGCTCATTTCCGAGACCGCACTTTCGAGGGAGCCGCGTGAATTGCCTTTCCGTCTTGCGACCGGCGATGCCGGGCTCGACAAGACGCTGAACACGACCGAGTTCTCGACCGCTGCTGAAGGCGAAGTCACGCTGAAGGACGGCGAGACCAAGCAGATCGAATATAAGTTCACGACAGCAGACGGCGTTGAGGCGACAAAGACATTTCTCTTTCGCGGCGACTCGTTCGTAAGCGACGTTTCAGTGAAGTTGACCCGCGGCGGCCAGCCTGTCCCGAGCGTAAAACTCCTGATCGGTGCAAGCCTGGGCGATCAGGCGATCACTCACCACAGCTACTATCACATCGAACCTGAAGCGGTCGCCTACGTTGGCGACGCGATCTTCCGGCAACCCGGCACGGGATTCACCTTCGATACGAATAACAACGCATCGCTGCCGGCGGCCGGACCCGTCGATTGGGCCGGCGTTGCCGATGCATATTTCGCGCAGGCTGCAATTCCGGCTTCGCAGACGGAAGGCCTTGAATACATCGCATCGAAATACGAATATCCGCTCCCGGATTATTACGACGGCGTTATATCGTGGGTAACACGCAAGCCGAAGAACAGCGAGACGCGGCACCTGATCACGGCGGCGGTTCCGGTTGCGGCAGACGGCACGGTGACAAAGGTTTACACCGGGCCGAAGGATTATTTTGCGTTCGCAGGGCTCTATAACAAGAGCTTGACGCAGGATGTCGGGCGTCCTATCGATCTTGTCGATACGATAAACTTTAGCAACTGGCGGATCCTGCGTGCCTTCACGAAGCCGATCGGCATTCTCGTCCTTTACGCTCTATCGTTCTTTGATCAGATCACGCAGAATTACGGCGTTGCAATCATCATCTTCACGTTCCTCTTCTATATGCTGCTTTTCCCGCTGCGTTGGACGCAGACGCGTTCGTTCAAGAAGGCGTCGGGAAATGCGCCGAAGATGAAGGAGGTGCAGGACAAGATCAAGGATCTGCAGAAGAAAGGCGTCCCGATGGACGACCCGAAAATGCGTGCCCTGCAGATGGAGCAGCTCAAGATGACGAAGGATGCACTGCCCTTGGGCGGTTGTCTTCCGATGATCCTGCAGTTCCCGCTGCTCTTAGCATTTTACACGGCGGTAACGGTCTCGCTCGATATCCGGCAAGCGCACTTTATGTGGCTGCCAGACCTTTCAGCGGCAGATCCGTATCACATACTCGAATTCGCCTTCGCGATCTCGATGATCCTGTCGATGAAGTTCACGCCGCAGGCCGCGACCGTCTCGCCCGAACAGCAGATGCAGCAAAAGATCATGACCTACTTTATGCCGGTCATGATGCTTTGGGTGATGTGGTCGGCTCCGAGCGGACTGCTGTTATACTGGTTCTTCGGCAACCTCGTGAGCTTCGGCCAGCAGATGATCATCAATCGGATGAATAAGCCGAATACGCCGCCGGGAACGACCGTCGTCAACGAAGTTCCCAAGAATGCGAAACCCGTAAAGCAAAAGCTTTCAACGACATAAAAGAGGAAAGAGAACGACTATGAATCAAACTTGCGAGAACGCCAAAGAACTCCTGAGCGGCATCCTGAGCGACGCCGGGTTTGATCTCAGCGTCGAATCGGAATGGACCGACGAAGGCTGTGTTCTGAATCTCACCGGCGAAGATACGCATTACGCACTCGCGGAAAAAGGCGAGCTGCTCGATGCCTTCGAAGTAGTGCTTTTCCAGGCGATGGGACGCGAACTCGACCGCGAACACCGCTTCATCGTCGATGCCGACGGCTTTCGGCAAACCCGTAAGAACGAGCTTCACGCAATGGCACGCTTTGCCGCCGAGCAAGTTCGTAAGACCGGCCGCTCGTTCACCTTCGGTGTTCTCAATTCAACAGAACGCCGCATCATTCACACGACACTCCAAAAAGAGGACGACCTCCTCACCGAATCGGTCGGCGACGGCCGCGACCGCCGCCTCCAAGTCCGCCTGCAATAGACTCATGCGGAACGCGGACGCCCTCGTCCGCATCTTGTCAGAACCTCGGAGCGATAGCGACTTCGGTTCTTAGGTTCCATATTCCTCGTTCGTGACCCGGCTGCCGGTTCCGAAATAAGTCATAAGGGACAAGGGAGAAGTAATAAGGCCGAGCCTTTCTTTGCGGCCTTTGCAGGGCTTCATTTTGCGGCTTTTGGGTTTTCGTTTTTGATCTACCCGCGTTGAGGAACGCCGCCCGCCAGTAAGGCGTCTCGTTATCATTCACGCAATACGAACCGCCGAGACGGAACGCGGACGCCCCCGTCCGCATCTTGTCAAAACCTCGGAGCGATAGCGGCTTCGGTTCTTGCATCCCATAGTTCGCATTCGTGACCCGGCTGCCGGTTCCGAAATAACGGATAGGTGAAAAGTAATAAGTAAAAAGCCGGAGCGCGTTATTCACTGTCCGGCTACATATCTGGCGAGAATTACGACCAAAAGTAGGAGAATCAAAAGGCCGGCGCAATACCTATGAGCCCTTGCATTCGGCCACGCCTCCGCAAGATTCTCAACCAGCCCTTCTTCTCCTTGTTGAAGCGTTCCTCTCCGATGACCGACTTAATTAAGTTGGCGCATTGGGAAGCGTAGTCGTCGGGATCTCGCCACCAGCGGATTCCGAAGTAGAAGCAGACCCCGGCAAAGAGAAGGAAGAACACAATAGCAACTGGAATAGGTAATGTTTCAGTTTTCATTGGACGAACGGCGGTTCGAAAGAGACCACTTTCCCGCTGCTATAGTCGCGCTCTTTTTATTCATTGCTTTTCTTATTCTGCCCGTATGCGTCTAGGAACCCAAACCGCCGCGATTACCGAAAATCGTCGAGCCAGACCGATTCGGACGGGAATGGGTAGCGTGTTGCGAGCTTGAAACGCTGACCGTCGATGAGCACCGCTTTCTTTGAGCGCCCTTGCTTTCTGGTTACGTCACGGTAGCGTGCGAAGAGAGAACGGTGGAGAAAGAGCGAATAGCGCCCGTACTTTTTATGTTTGATCGTTTTTACTTCGCCAAGTTCGGGAAACCCCTTAGGCCATTTTATATTCTTCTTCGAATTGCCGTTGTAAGGAATCAACAACACTTCAAAGTACTCGAAATCAAGGTCCCGCATATTGGCGTGGGTGTACTCTTGGACGAATTGTTCAATAGCCTTTAGTCCCGCGGGTACGTCCAAAGCTACGTAGTCCTTGTTCGGCCCGCTCAAAAAGCCGTATATAGTTATTTTTTTGTAGCGCCCGTCGGCGTTGCGCATCACAAAAAGGCGAAGCGGAAGATCGGAAACAGCCATCTTCGGATCGATATTGTATCTATCGCCGTAAGCGTTAAATTCATCAGAATGGAGCGACTGCATTAACGCCGTTACCTCTTCCGGAGATAGATCCGCCATCTTGAAGTAACAGCTATATGGGTTGTCCTTCTCCTGACATTGTCGAAAGATCACCGTGCCGTCCGAGTAGAGCACGAATTCGGGATCGTCCGAGCCATAGACCGAGTTCCACGGCGACTTGAACGTAAATACGAAAAGCGGCACCTTATCGTTGTCGAGATTGTGGGTGAGGCGCTCAGGTGCTGGTTGAACGTCTTTCTTTTGAGCGGCCGTGGCGAAGGTCAGCGTCAGAAGGAAAATGATGATCAAGCTTGTGGTTCGCAAAGTGAAGGTGCTCCGTTGTAGGATTTATTTGTTTTGGATGTTTCGGGAAAGACCATCGTTGCATTGGCGACGCCTGCGGGCAGGAGCGGGATCGGCATCGTTCGCTTGAGCGGCGACGGCGCTTTGGACGCGGCGGTTAAATTGACGCGCCGCGATCGCGACTTCTTCGCACCTAGAAAGGCGACGCTTGTCGAACTGCGCGACCCGCGAGACAACGCGGCGATCGACAAGGCTCTCGTTACCTATTTTAAGGCGCCGCATTCTTTTACGGGCGAGGATGTCGTTGAGATCAGTTGCCACGGCTCGCCCGTGCTGCTTCGGCAGGTGATCGACCTTTGTCTCAGCTTCGGATGCCGTGCGGCGGAACCTGGAGAATTCACTTTGCGTGCGCTCGCACACGGGCAGCTCGATCTCGCGGAAGCCGAGGCGATCCGCGACCTGATCGATGCGCAGACGACTACTGCCGCGCGTCAGGCTGTGAGACAGCTTGGCGGCGAAATGTCGCGATCGCTCCAGCCTTTGAAGGATGAGTTGCTCAATATCATCGTCGTTCTCGAATCCGCACTCGAGTTCGTCGAGGACGATCTGCCCGAATCGCAAAGCGAAGAGGTCTCGCGTTCGCTGCAGGAAATCGCCGCGAAGACGCTTGAGTTCGCCGATACATACAAAGCGGGACACCTTATCCGCGACGGCCTGAGTGCAACAATTGTTGGACGGCCGAATGTCGGAAAATCGAGCCTTTTCAATCGTCTCTTGGGAACGGAGCGCGCGATCGTAACCGACATCGCCGGCACGACCCGCGACCAACTGAACGAACGTTTTACCGTCGGCGACATTCCGATCCATCTTGTTGATACGGCCGGGCTGCGAGAAACGGAAGATACTGTTGAGAAGATCGGAGTCGAGCGTGCACGCGGTGCAATGGCGGACGCAGACCTTGTGATTGTTGTGCTTGACGCGCACGAGAGCTTGACTGAAGAGGATCGCGAGATCGTCCGCTCGGCAGAGAAGCAGAACTTTATCATCGCACTGAACAAGATCGACAAACTCCCGTCGCGAGATATCGACCGGCTCGCTTCGGCGGGTGATCCTGCGCTTTCGAAATTCCGCGAAAGGATGGTCCCGGTCTCTGCGAAAACAGGTGAAGGCCTCGATGATCTGCGTGAAGCAATCATTCAACCCTTTACAACACACGATCTATCTGCCAACTCTTTTCTTGTAACGGATGCTCGGCATTATGACCTTTTGATGCGTACTCACGCAGAGATCGGAGAGTCGGTCGAAGCGCTCAGCCAGAACCAAAGTGAAGAGATCGTCCTTCTCGGCCTCCACAACGCACTCCGCTACCTTGGCGAGATTACCGGCGAAACCACTACCGAAGATATGCTCACACGCATCTTCTCAACCTTCTGTATAGGGAAGTAGCGGAGGCGGCATTTCGTTTCTAATTATTCACTTCTGCGAATAGTTGTGTTACTATTCGTCTGTATGAATGGTTTGATCGGGACAATGGAGGCGGCGGAAAGGCTAAAGCTCAGTGTGCGGCGCGTTCAGGCTTTGATCGCCGCGGGAAGGCTGCCGGCGGAGCGTGTGGGAAATAGCTTTGCCATCAGGGAAAGCGACCTAAAGACACTTGAAGGCCGAAAGGCCGGTCGTCCAAAGCCGGACAGCGGAGACGTGACAGTAAAGAGAGCTGCGGTATTCAGACGGTTTGCCGGTGCGGTTGACGGACTTCCTTCCGATCTCGCCTCGAACACGAAGAAGTATCTCGAAGGGTTCGGCAGCAAATGAAGGCGGTCATCGTTGATACAGGAGCGATCGTTGCCCTGTTAAGTAAGAATGATCAGTGGAGAACACGAGCCCTCGATATCTTCGAGACGCTGGATGCGACCCTGCTGACCTGCGAATCTGCTATCACCGAATGCTGTTTCCTGCTGCGGAATACGCACAACGGCGAAAGGATCGTACTCGATCTGATAAGTTCAAATGCCTTGACCATCGACTTTTCGATAAGCGAGCATATAGATAATATCGCCGCGCTTATGCAAAAATATCGCTCGGTGCCGATGTCGCTAGCGGACGCCTGCCTTGTAAGGATGAGCGAGGTCTTAGATGCACCGATCTTTACCTTTGACAGGGATTTTGAGGTCTATCGACGGCACGGGCGGAAAAGGATACCTCTTATCGGTATTGGTGACTGATGAGTTTTGACGAGAATTTTGATGTGATCGTGATAGGAGCGGGGCACGCCGGCTGCGAGGCCGCGTCTGCCTCGGCGCGCATGGGCGCCGAGACGGCGCTCGTCACGCTCAATCTCGATCTCATCGGACAGATGTCGTGCAATCCCGCGATCGGCGGGATCGCAAAGGGCCACGTTGTTCGCGAGATCGATGCGCTCGGCGGAATCATGGGCCGAGTGATAGATCGAACCGGAATTCAGTTCCGTCTTTTGAACAGTTCGCGCGGGCCGGCGGTGCAGTCGCCGCGTGCACAGGCCGACCGTTCGCTTTACCGGACCGAGATGCGGCGTGTACTCGAAGCGACGCCGAATCTCACGCTAAAGCAAGGTGCCGTCGTCTCGCTAATTGTTGAGAATAGGCAAGTTATCGGCGTAGAGCTCGAGGATACGCGGCGCTTTTCGGCGAAAGCGGTCGTCATCGCGACGGGCACGTTCTTGAACGGAACGATACACACCGGGCGACGGACGTTCTCTGCTGGTCGTTCAGGCGAACCGGCTTCGATCGAATTGGCGGAGAATCTTAAGGAGCTCGGCTTTCCGGTCGGACGCTTGAAAACCGGTACACCGCCGAGGCTTGATGGCCGCACAATTGATTGGGACGCCTTCGAGCGGCAGGCACCAGACGAAAAACCCGTCGCTTTCTCCTTCTCGACGGACAAGATCGAGCAGCCGCAGGTCGATTGCTTCATCGGTTACACGACGAGCGCCGTGCACGATGCGATTCGCGGGAATTTGAACCAATCGCCGCTCTATTCAGGGAAGATCAAAGGGATCGGACCGCGATATTGTCCCTCGATCGAGGACAAGGTCGTGAAATTCGCGGGGAAGGATAGGCATCAGCTTTTCCTCGAACCCGAAGGCCACAACACCAACGAGGTCTATCTGAACGGATTTTCGACCTCGCTGCCCGCCGGTCTGCAGCAGGAATTGCTGCGGATGATCGAGGGTTTTGGCGAGGTGAGCATCATTCGGCCGGGGTATGCGATTGAATATGATTTCGTGGATCCGCGTGAACTGCGGCCCACGATGGAGACGACGCGGTTCGACGGGCTTTTCCTTGCCGGGCAGATCAATGGCACCACAGGCTATGAAGAGGCAGCCTGTCAAGGGTTTCTTGCAGGCGTAAATGCTGCAAACAAAGTACTTAGCCGTCCTGTGTTCACGCTTGGCCGAGATGAAGCGTATATTGGCGTGCTTGCCGATGACCTGATACGCCACGGAGTCGATGAGCCATATAGGTTGTTTACCTCGCGGGCCGAAGCTCGTTTGAGGTTGCGGCACGACAACGCCGACGAGCGGCTTTTGCCGAAGGGTCGAGTGCTTGGATTGATCGATGACGTTGACTGGCAGCGGTTCAATGCAAAGCGCGATCGCATCGCTGAGATCCGCAATGCTATCGATCAGACCCGATTCCGACGCTCAAGCCCGCAGTATGCAGCGGCCGCCCAGCTGCTCGGCACTGATCTTGGAGATTCTTTTCTACTTTCGCATCTTGCGATGCGGCAGGGCATCAATGCGGAGTTTATCGCCCGCCTTTTGCCGATCGAGAATGCAAAGATGGGCGATATCGAGACGGCGTTGGCTGACTCGATGTATTCGGGATATATCGCGAAGCAGGCCGTGGCCGCAGAGCGCGTGAATCATCATGATTTGCTGCGAGTCCCCGAAAGTCTCGATTTCCGGGAGATCGGCGGTCTTTCGAACGAAATGATCGAACGGCTCGAACGTGCGGGTCCGCGAACGTTCGCGCAGGTGCGGACGGTGCCTGGGTTGACACACGCGGCGCTATCGACGGTTTTGGTGCATTTAACGGCTCTCCAGCACGCAAGGACGTGAAATTGTGGTACGTACCACATTCCGGATAAAAACCCTGAACAAATGTGGTACGTACCACATTCCCGCCCGGTGTCACTTCGCGCTTGTCGGCCTTGCTATGGTAACTTAAATATTCTCGCTTCTTTGTTCGGAATTTCATGGGAAAAGTTATTGCGATAGCAAATCAAAAGGGCGGCGTCGGCAAAACAACGACTGCCGTAAATTTAGCCGCAGGCCTTGCTGCCGAAAACTGCAAGGTCTTGCTGATCGATGGTGATCCTCAAGGAAATGCGACATCCGGATCGGGAATCGCTCGGGCAAACATCAAGAAAACGCTGTATGACGCACTTATTCGCGGGGAATCGATCCGCGAAATGGTGCTTCCGACCGCGATCCAGAAGTTTTGGGTAGTGCCTTCGGACAAAAATCTTGCGGGTGCGGAGGTCGAACTTGTCGAGCGCGAGGATCGTGCCAGAGCGTTAAAGAAGATCATCGACCCGATCCGCGACTATTTTCATTACATCTTGATCGACTGCCCGCCTTCACTAGGACTGCTGACACTGAACGGCCTGACTGCGGCGGATTCGCTCCTTGTGCCGATCCAATGTGAATATTACGCGCTCGAAGGCGTGACCGAGCTTTTTGATACGCTCGCACGGCTGCGCCGCGAATTGAACCCTGAATTGGCTATCGAAGGGCTACTGCTTACAATGTTCGACGAGAGAACCAATCTCTCGACGGCAGTTGCGAAGGATCTTCGCGATTTCTATGGGACTCAGGTTCTTGAGACGGTAATTCCGCGAAACGTGCGGCTTGCCGAGGCGCCGAGTTTTGGCCAACCGATCTTTGTTTACGACCCGAAGTCAAAGGGTGCCGAGGCATATCAGCGACTTGCAAAGGAGATATTAACCCATGCCTAGACAATCTCTTGGCCGAGGCCTGTCGGCTCTGCTCGGTGACGAAAAGCCGGCCGCAAAGGAATCTACGATCCGCGATGCTGCCGCTCTTCCGACTCGCGTAAATGAACTAGACATTGATCTTATCGAACCAAACCCTGAGCAGCCGCGGGTGAATTTTGCCGACAATGAACTCGAGGAACTTGCCGCGTCGATCCGAGCTAACGGCATCGTTCAGCCGATCGTCGTCCGTCCGAAGGGTGAGAATCGATACCAGATCGTTGCCGGTGAACGCCGCTGGCGTGCGGCCCAGAAAGCCGGCCTACGGAAAGTGCCGGTTTCGGTGAGGGAAGTTTCGGATGAGAAATTGCTCGAGATCGCGCTGATCGAGAACATTCAGCGGCAGCAGCTGAACCCGATCGAAGAAGCAAATGCATTCCGGAAACTCATTGATTCCATTGGACTTACACAAGAAGAGGTTGCAGAACGTGTCGGAAAAGAGCGTACGTTGATCACAACGACGATGCGGCTTTTGAAGTTGCCGGAAGCGGTCCAAAAGCACTTGATCGCCGGCAAACTGAGTTTGAGTCACGGTCGGGCATTGTTGATGAGCGATGATGCGGCTATGCAACGTTATGTCGCTGATGACATCGTCGCGCAAGGGCTTTCCGTCCGCGAGGCCGAACGCCGAATCAAATCGGCGAAGCGCACGCCAAAGGAAAAGGCTGAACCACAAGCTCGCGTCGCCGATCCGAACGTAAAGGTCGCCGAAACGCGTATGATGCGGCATCTGAGTACGAACGTGAAGATCGTCCCATCCAAGAAAGGCACGGGCGGCAAGATCGAGATCGAGTATTACGGCATCGACGATCTCAATCGAATTTACGAGATGCTGACACATAAGAAAGGAGAGTAAGGACACGATATGCGTCTGACCGAAATGGTCAACTGCGCCGGTTGAGTGGCAAAACTCGCACCAAGCGATCTTGCTCAAGTTTTGAGCAAACTGCCTCCACAGCCTAGCGAGAACGTGATCGTCGGATTTGAAACTTCTGACGATGCGGGTGTAATGCGCCTAAATGACGAGACGGCGTTAGTTCAGACTGTCGATTTCTTTACTCCGGTTTCGGATGATCCATTTGTTTACGGACAGGTTGCGGCGGTCAATGCTTTAAATGATGTTTATGCGATGGGCGGAAGGCCGCTATCGGCCCTTTCGATCGTTTGCTATCCGCAAAAAGGCGATTGGGATATTTTGAGTGAGATCCTGCTCGGCGGCCAAACGCAGATGAATTCCGAAGGCGTTGTAATTCTCGGCGGGCATTCGGTCGATGACCAGGAAATGAAGTTCGGGTATGCCGTCACGGGAACTATTCATCCGGATCGCGTATTTACGAACGCCGGCGCAAGACCCGGGGATATACTCATTCTCACGAAACCGATCGGCACAGGCGCGATCAACACTGCGATCAAGCGCGGAGTCGCTTCGCAGGCAACGATCGACGCCGTAACAAAAACAATGACGACCTCCGCCCGAGAAGCGTCAAATGCAATGAGCTTGTCGGGAGCGAACGCGTGTACGGATGTGACCGGATTCGGGCTGCTTGGGCACGCGTTCGAGATGGCGAAAGCAAGCGGTGTGACGTTTGAGATCGACAGCGTAGATGTCCCGCTAATTATTGATACGCTTGAGCTTATTGGGCAGGGAATGCTTACCAGAGGCGACAAGAACAATAGGGTTTACACGGGCGACACTGTGAAGTTCGCGCCATCGGTGGGCGGCGTAATGCAGAGCGCGCTTTTTGACCCTCAGACAGCCGGCGGACTTCTTATCAGCACGACATCTGACGCGGCGGAGAATATACTAAAGAGTGTCGAGACGGCACGCGTCATCGGCCGAGTGAAGTCTCGTGTTGAGGAAGGCACGATGATCGAGGTCAGTTGACGAGAGGAAACAAGTGGTACTTCTCATATTCGAATCTATCGGGACGCCCGAGCTTATGATGATCGGCCTTGCGGCTCTCATCTTCCTCGGGCCGCGTCGGCTGCCTGAGTTTGCACGCAAGGCCGGCAAGATGATGGCGGATTTCCGTGCAACGACGAACGAGTTTAAGGAGACCTGGGAGCGCGAGGTGAATTTCGAGGAAGAAACGAAAGCTCTGCGGTTCGACGAGATCGAGAACGAGGTTGTCGAACGGCAAAAGGCGAACGAACATCTTTTGGCGCCCGTTGAACCGGAGATAAGAGAACTTGGCGCCGACGAGATCCCGGCAGCGATCCAAGAACAAGAAGCTGTGCCGGCGTCGTCACATACACGTTCCACCGACCCGAACGATAAAAGGAATTGGCTCTAGATCCTCCTCAACCTTCCCAACGAATGGCAGATCCAACAGCAGAGATCGAAGAACAGCCCGGCAGCCAAATGTCCTTTTTGGAGCATTTGGATGAGCTGCGAAAGCGCCTTGTCCGCTCGGTGATCGTCATAGTTATCGCTTTTGGTGTTTGCTGGATATTTTCGGACAAGATCTACAATTTCCTTTCAGTCCCGATACGCGAGGCTCTTTCGGAGGCCTCGCGGCGGCAGCTGCCTGTCGAAGGCCGCACGGGTTCGGAGACGGTCCTTGCCCTTTCAAATATTAAAGAAGGCGACAGCGGCCGGTATATCTTTGACCGCGCGACAAAGGTTGGAGCGACCGTTGTTTCGGCGGGTGCGAGCGTTGCTGCGACCGTGGCACGCGATGAGGCCGGCAAGATCGGGCTCTTTACGACGGAGCCGCTGATAACGAATAACGCGATCATCTCGGCGGGTGTTCGTCTTCCGATCGAATTTGACCAGACCGCGATCGGCACGCCGAATTCCGACGAGCGGATGACCGTGACAACAACGGTCGAGCCCTTTACGCTCTATGCGACGGTAGCTTTGTATGCGGCCATCGCGGTATCGGTTCCGTTCCTGCTTTTTCAGATATGGGGCTTTATCTCGCCCGCTCTTTATAAGCACGAAAGGTCATACGTAACGCCGTTCATCGCACTTTCGTCTATCTCGTTCGTCGTCGGGGCGGCATTTGCGTATTACATACTCTTTCCGCCGGCAGCAAGGTATTTATTGGGGTTAGGGAGCGATTTTCAGCTGCTCCTAAAGGCGAGCGATTACCTTGATTTTATTACGATCATAATGCTCGCGATGGGCGGCATTTTTCAGATGCCCGCGATCACTTACGTTCTTGCGAGGATCGGCATCGTAACGCCAAAACTGCTGATAAAGCACTGGAAAATTTCGCTCGTGATAATAATGATCGTTGCTGCCGTGGTCTCACCTACGGGCGACATCCCCAATATGATGTTGTTCGCTACGCCGATGATGGCACTTTATGTGGTGTCGATCTTTGTTGCCTGGTTCTTTGGCAAACGACGCCGAACGGATGCCGAAGCCCAAGAAAATACAACCATTTAAGGGGTTTTCGCATCTTGAATTGTTGTGGTGTACGCATTAGAATCTCGTGAAGACGATAGACCTCACCAAAGAGTTGAGTTATGAAGTTTGAAATAATTCGAAAATTGACGCTTTCTGCAGCATTTTTGACGCTTGCAGCGATACCGGCGGTCGCCCAGAAGGCAAAACCGACGCCTGATCGCGACCCGAGCACGAACGCGCGAAACGTTAAGCCTGAGTTGAAGGAAGCCTATAAAAAATGGCTTGAGCGGGATGTGCCTTACATCATCACGCCGGAAGAAAAGCGTGCCTTCAAGGCGCTTGCGACGGACGAAGAACGTGAGAACTTCATCGAAAATTTCTGGCGCCGCCGCGACCCGAATCCTGATACTGAGGAGAATGAATTCCGCGAGGAGTATTATGAGCGGATCGCATACGCGAACGAACATTTCGCATCGGGAATCCCCGGATGGCGAACCGACCGCGGCCGCGTTTACATCGCGTGGGGCAAGCCGGATTCGGTCGAATCGCATCCGACCGGTGAAGTTTACGATCGTCCGAATTATGAAGGCGGCGGATCGACGACCACCTACGCATACGAGACGTGGTATTACCGCCATCTTGACGGTATTGGCGATGGCCTCGAGATCGAGTTCGTCGACCCGACCGGAACTGGCGAATATCGTCTTGCACGCGATGCTTACGAAAAGGACGCGATGGCGATGGTGCCCGGCGGAGGCATGACCGCGAGCGAGTTGATGGGCAACACGACCAAAGCGATGCGCGACGGCGTTTACTACGGCAACAATTCGTATATCCGCGAGCAGGACAACCCGTTCCGCAGGCTAGAGATCCAGAACGGACTCTTTTCGCCAAAAAACAATAAGTTCAGCGACCTCGCAACTCTCGCGACCGACTCGCCTGTCATCGACTCGAACCCGATAGACTTCGATATTCGCATCGACTATTTCCGACAGTCGGAGAGCCAGGTGATGACGACATTTACCGTCCAGGCTGACAACAAAGAGCTGAAATTTATGCCCAAAGGCGGCCTCGAAACCGCCGAGATGAATATCTTCGGGCGAATCACGAGCGTTTCGCAGCGTCGCTCGGGCACATTTGAAGATTCGGTATCGACGAATGCGACGGTTGACGAGCTTGCGGATATGCGTGACCGCAAGTCGGTTTATCAAAAGGCCATCGCCCTCTCACCCGGCATCTACAAGGTGCAGGTGATAGTTCGTGATGTCAACACGGGAACGAAAGGCGTTCGCGAGATCGGATTCACGGTTCCGAAGTACGACTCGAAGAAGCTTTCGACATCGACAATGATCCTTGCTTCGAAGCTTCGCACGACGACCGATCGCGATATCGGCGGATCGTTCATTATCGGTAGTGCAAAGGTGATCCCGAATATGAGCGGTGTGTTCACGCAAGGCCAGGACGTCGGCTTCTATATGCAGGTCTATAATGCACAGATCGATCAGACCACGCTGCGTCCTGCCGTCGATGTTACATATACATTGGTAAAGGATGGAAAAGAGCTTCTTAAACAACCGGAAGACTGGAGCGGTCTGAGCGATTCCGGACAACGTTTGACGCTGGCTCGGATCCTTCCCGGTGCAGGCCTTCCGCTTGGAACTTATGAGCTGAAGATCGACATAAAGGATCGCGTCTCCGGCCAGGAGATCAAGAACAGCGAAAAGTTCACGGTCGTGAAATAGCTTCGGCGCTTTTTCAACGACGAGTGAGGGATGGGCTTTGTCTTCTTGGACGAGGCCCGTCCTTTTTTCGGAATTTGCGAAGAGCAAAGAATGACAAACCGCCGGAACTTCGGTATATTCGTTCTCGTATTGATTTCGGTGTATAAAGTTTTACAAGGTTTCGGCGCGGGACAGAACCGCACTTTTCGTTCACCCGACAAATAAGCAATCTTCTTCTTTTGACGCGATGATCGTTGGCACTGAATGGCTGATCGAAGCTTCAGGCTGCGACCCGGAGATACTTCGGGACGAGGCCGTCGTGCGCGAAATATTTGTGCGCGTGATCAATGACCTAGGGCTGAACTCGATCGGCTCTGTCTGGCATAAATTCCCGGGCGAAGGCGGTGTTACGGGCCTCGTTGCGTTGACCGAATCTCACCTTGCCTGCCACACGTATCCCGAACACGGTACTGCGACCTTCAACCTATATTGCTGCCGCACACGTCCCGAATGGACTTGGGATGCGAACCTCAAAAAGACACTTGATGCCGCCGAAGTTCGCGTTACAAGAATAGAACGCGGCCGCGATCAAACGGATGCGGCAGGAGGCGGCAGGTGAGCGTCTTGAAAACAACCTGTCCTTCTTGTGCCGGCCCGATCGAATTCACGGCCGGCTCCACGATCGTTGTCATCTGCCCTTACTGCCGCTCGGCGGTTGCCCGAACTGATCGCGGCGTCGAAGATCTCGGCAAGATCGCCGAGATCGCTCAGTCACAATCTCCTCTTAAGGTCGGGCTAAAAGGCCTCTTTAACGGACAAAGGTTTACGCTCACCGGCCGCGCGCAGATGCGGCACGAAATGGGCGGGAGTTGGGATGAATGGTACGCAACGTTCTCGAACGGCTGGGTCGGCTGGCTTGCCGAAGCGCAGGGCCGATTTTATTTGACGTTCTACCAACCGACGCCGGAAGGTGCGGTCCTGCCGACGTTCGAGGCACTCGAACTTGGCCAACCCGTCTCGCAGATCCCGTCGCAGGTTCCCCTCATCGTCCAGGAACGCGGTACGGCAACCTACGCCGCAGCAGAAGGCGAGATCCCATACAAGTTGACGCCTGGTGAGGTCTTTCAGTACGCAGATCTTGCCGGCAAGAACGACGCGTTTGCGACCATAGATTACAGCATTGCGCCGCCGTGGGTCTTTTTGGGTAAGCAGGTGTCGCTCCCTGAGATCGGGCTCGGCGACGCAAAGCCGCACGAACGAGATGCTCCGCGTGTTTCGTCCGAGGTGATGCGTTGTCCGAAATGCGGCGGGCCGCTTGCCCTTGCAGCCCCGGACAAATCCGAGCGCGTTACCTGCCCGAACTGCCGTTCACTGCTTGATGTAAATCAGGGTAACTTAAGTTTCTTCCGCGCGCTCGAACCCTCGCCCGTAGAGAACGCATTTGTTCTTCCCGTTGGCGCCGAAGGAAATTTTCCGGGTGACGTAAAGTTCAAGATCATCGGCGCGATGGTGCGCAGCGTAACGATCGACGGCGAGAGATATTTCTGGCAGGAGTATCTTCTCTACAATCCGATGATCGGTTTCCGCTGGCTCGTTCATTCGGACAATCATTGGAATTTCGTCGAGTCCGTAAACACGGCCGATGTTGAGTCGACAGGAAATTATTCCGGATGCACGGCGACCTACAACGGCGAGAAATACAAGATCTTTCAGGACGCGACGGCGGTCGTTGAATATGTAAAGGGCGAATTCTATTGGCGCGTCGAACAGGGTGAATCTGTTCAGGCGACCGACTTTGTCTGCCCGCCGCGAATGCTCTCGCGTGAGGCGACGCGCGACGAAGTGAATTGGTCGGTCGGAACTTATATGCCGGTCGCTGAGGTCGAAAAGATCTTCGGCGTTACCGACCTGCCGAAGCCGTGGGCAGTTGCGCCGAATCAGCCGTTTACCGGCCGCTTTTGGTACACGTGGGCCGCTCTGCCGCTGCTCGTACTGCTGTTTGTCGGTATTGTCGGCTTACCGCTTTGGGGAATCTCGCGAACGGTTTACAGCGAACAGATCGACCTGCCTCCGATGCAGAACTCGCAACAGCAGCAGCAAATGTTCAGCAAGCCTTTTACGCTTAAGGCGAACAGCAACGTGCGGATCACGGCCCAAGCTCCTGTAAATAATTCCTGGGCCGACCTTGATGTTGACCTTGTCGATGACAAGAATCAGGAACTTGAATCCGTGAACATCCCGATCGAGTTTTATTCGGGCGTCGATGGCGGCGAATCCTGGAGCGAAGGCGGCCAATCGCAGGACGCGACGGTCTCGTCCCTGCCCGGCGGCCAATACACGCTGCGCGTTGCCGGCACTTGGGAGAAATGGCAGCAGCCGATGCCGGTGCAAGTGAAGGTCGAACAGAACGTCAACCGCGGCGTGAACTTCTGCTGCGCGCTCGTGCTCTTATTCTTCGCACCAGTATTCGGCCTGTTCAGGAAATTTAGTTTTGAGGCAAGCCGCTGGAAGGACAGTATGTTCAGCGCGAGTGCCGGAAGCTCTGATGATGACGAATGATCTGCGAGTTCGATCCGCATTGATCTCTTTTTTATTATGTTCAAGAAACTTTACATGGTCGTAGGCATGGGTGTTGTTCTGCTGTACGGCGCATCGGGATGGTTCGGCTGGGAGATCGCAAACTCCGGCAGCCATTCGCGGCTCGGTGTTCCGTTCATATATTCCGGCTTCCGTGGAGGAAAATAAATGTTGAATCTGCTTGCATTGGCGCGGGTGCTCGGCGTCGTTAAACTTGAAGAACTCTGGAATACGCTCGAAGGAACGGTGATCTTCGTTCTTCTCGGTTTGATCGTTTTTGCGATCGCGTTCGGCATCGTTGTTCTGGTTTCGCCATTCTCGGTCAAGAAAGAGATCGAAGAAGATCAAAACGTTTCGCTTGCGATAATTATCGGCGCCATCATAATCGGCGTCGCGATGATAATCTCCGCAGCTATTCAGGGTTAATGCACGTGATGCGAATTTCACAAGTGGAAGTAGGGTTTTTGGTTAAGTGAAACGCGCACCACTGCTTTTTCTCAATGTCTTTATCATCGCGATCTGCGGGCTTATCTATGAGCTGCTTGCGGGCACGCTTTCTTCGTATGTCCTCGGCGATTCGGTAACTCAATTCTCGATCATCATCGGCACCTATCTCTTTGCGATGGGTGTCGGCTCATATCTCTCACGTTTTGTTGATAAGAATATCGCGAACCGCTTCGTCGAGGTCGAGCTTGCGGTCGCGGTCGTGGGCGGATTTTCTGCACCGCTCCTTTTTCTAACATTCGCCAACCTTTCGTACTTTGCCATCGTCCTCTATGGCATCGTCTTTATCATCGGAATGCTCGTCGGGCTCGAGATACCGCTCTTGATGCGTATCCTGAAGGACGAGCTTGATTTCAAAGATCTCGTCTCCCGCGTTCTCGCGTTCGATTACATCGGTGCGCTCGTTGCATCTCTTCTATTTCCGATATTCTTTGTTCCGCGTCTAGGGCTCAACAGAACTTCGCTGCTATTTGGGATGTTGAATGCAGCGGTCGCGATCTGGGGCACATGGCTGCTCGAACCGCTTCTCAAGAAGCACATCACGCTCCTGCGTGTTAAAGGTGCGGTCATCATAATTCTGCTTGCGATCGCGTTCATAAAATCCGACAAGTTGACGACGCTTGCTGAAGATTCGCTCTACGTTGATAACATCATCTATTCGAAAAGTTCGCATTACCAGCGCATCATCGTCACAAAGGGAAAGACGGGTTACGCATTGTTCCTGAACGGCAATCTGCAGTTCAGCTCGTTCGATGAATATCGGTATCACGAAGCTCTCGTACATCCAGTTTTCTCAACATTTCGCGGCGAACCGAAACGCGTCCTTGTTCTCGGCGGCGGCGACGGACTTGCGCTTCGGGAGATAGAGAAATATCCTTCGGTCGAATACATCCAACTCGTCGATCTCGATCCGGATATGACGAACGTCTCGAACGCGGTCCCGGCATTGGGCGAACTGAATCATCATTCTTTCCATGACCCGCGAGTGCACGTAACGAACGCAGATGCTTTCGTTTGGCTCGACACGGTCGAAAGCGATCCATTCGATATCGTAGTGATCGACTTTCCGGATCCGAACAATTTCGCCCTCGGTAAGCTCTACACGACGCGCTTCTACAACCTTCTAAAAAAGAAGATACGGCCTGATTCGGCGATCGTCGTTCAAACAACATCGCCGCTGATGGCGCGTATGTCGTTCTGGTGTATCGCGGCGACGCTCGAAGCCGCGGGATACGACGTAAAGCCGTATTACACGACGGTCCCGAGCTTCGGTGTTTGGGGTTACGCGCTTGCGAGCCTTTCGCCTTTTGACGCGCCGTCTAAAGTGCGCGACGGTATCGACACGAAATTCATAAACGCCGAGATGATGCCCTCGATGTTCGAATTCCCAAAAGACACGTCACGTCCTGATGAGCCGGTCGAAGTGAACCGCCTCGATAATCAGGCGCTCGTGCGTTACTACGAATCCGAATGGCGGCGATTCGAGCAGTAGGTTCCGAAATAAGTTATAGGTAATAAGGGATAAGTGATGAGAGATCCGTTGAAGGAAAAGTCGTTCGCTTTCGCACTGCGTATAACTAACCTCGCGGAATATTTACAGAAAGAGAAACGAGAGATGACCCTTTCCACAAAGGTACTGGATTCGGGAGTGAACATTGGATTGTTCATCGAAGAAGCAAGACAGGGTGAGGACCGTGCGGATTTCCGACACAAATATTCGCTTGCGAACAAAGAAGCCTTCAAGACAAATTTTATGCTGAGGCTGTTGAACCAAAGCGGATTCCTGACTTTAGAACAATTCGAATCGATCATTTTTGATTGTGAGGAACTTCAAAAGATGCTCATCTCATCTCTAAAAAAACTTTAACTTATTACTTTTCCCTTATCACTTATTTCGGACCTTTTGAACAATGCCCTTATCCCGACGCGAGTTACTGACACTTTTTTTGGGGGCGCCGTTCGCGTTCGCGGCGTGTCGGGATACGAGTGCGAAAAGATTGCCTGAGGGTGAGATCGTCGGGCAATCCGCGAACATCGGTCACATACTCCGTGAAGGAAGGACATTCGAGGTTCCGCCGACGAACTGGGAAACGAAAAGGGTTGTGATCGTCGGCGCCGGCATCGCGGGACTCTCGGCTGCCTGGCGTTTGAAGGGAAAGGGCTTCGACGATGTCGCGATCATAGAACTCGAGAAGGAACCGGGCGGCACTTCGCGGAGCGGTGTCGGGAAACCGGTCAACTATCCTTGGGGAGCTCACTATCTTCCCGTTCCATTCGCTGAGAACGCCGATCTTGTTACGCTGCTTGACGAAATGTCCTTGCTCGAACCTCGCGGTCCGAATGGAGAGATCCACGCAAAGGAAGAGTTCCTCTGCCGAGAGCCGGAAGAACGCGTTTTTTACAAAGGCCGTTGGTACGAAGGCCTCTACCTGAACGCCGGAGCAAGCCAAGAAGACAAGCGGCAATTCGATGCGTTCTATGCCGAGGTGAATAAATGGATAAACTTTCGCGACGGAAAAGGTCGAAGAGCATTCGTCCTTCCTGTTGAGCATTGCTCGGACGACGCGGACGCGACGGCTCTCGATAAACTCACTTTTGCAGATTGGCTCACGCAGAACGGGTTCGATTCCGAGCGGCTGCGATGGTATTGCGATTATGCCTGCCGCGATGACTATGGCTTAAAACTCGAAGAGACCTCCGCGTGGGCGGGACTCTTCTATTTCTGCTCGCGTGTCAAAAAGAGCGGCGACGAATCACAGCCTTTCATCACTGTACCGGAAGGCAACGGCCAGTTCGTCAACCATTTCGTCTCAAAAGTGGGCGATAAAGTGCGGAAGAATTGGATGGCCGTCTCGATCGAGCCGAAAGAGAGCGGCGTCGAGATAACGTGTCTTGTTGACGGCACGCTTCGCGGCATCAAGGCAGAGAAAGTGATCTTTGCGGGGCCGATGTTTACGGCCGCATATGCGATACGCGGCTTTCGCGAAAACCCTCCGTTTGATGCGAGCGAGTTTCAGCATAACGCATGGTTCGTCGCGAACCTCCACTTGAATGAGCGTCCAAAAGTAAGATTCACGAGTGATTTTCCGCTCGCATGGGACAATGTTCTATACGAAAGCCCGTCTCTTGGATACGTTACAGCAACACATCAGAAGGGTATGGATTACGGACCTACGACGCTGACGTATTATTATCCAATGTGTGCCGAGCAGAATGCCCGTACGACGCTCTTCGATTACGATCGCGATCAGATCGCGGAAGTCTGTCTGAGCGATATGGAGCGTGCCCACAAAGATATTCGCGAACTCGCGACGCGGCTCGACGTGATGCGTTGGGGACACGCGATGATCAGCCCGCGGCCGAATTTTATTTGGAGCGGCGTGCGGCAAAAGGCGATGCAGCCGTACCGCAACATTCATTTCGCTCACACCGATCTCGGCGGCGTCGCACTTTTCGAAGAGGCGTTCTACCACGGACTGCGTGCGGCTGACGCTATAGTTCAAAACAATGCTAGATCTTGAGCTAAAAGCATCCAACTTACATTGGCTTTTGGAAGGGAATCCTCACGGTGATTGTTGCGTTCATGGGGGCGTATTTTTACGACTCGGTGAATATGTTATTTCTTCTGGAGATGTGGAGTGGACGGTAAGTACTGCTGCCTTCAATCTCTTAAGAACCGTTTTTCACGATCACCGTGCTGGCGAAAATGTAGAATCCCTCATTCCTTGTTGCGGGTTCAATATGTGGCCAATCGAATCGGCGCCTGACGGACTATACATTCCAAACTGTAGCAATGGCATTGATTGGGATATCCGCCATGAGGGTCGACTCTTAATGCATCGAATTTCGACGGATAAGGAGGTTTGCACTCAACTTCTCGATTGGACTCGGTCTGTTTGCGATTTCGCGGACGAGGTGCACAATTTCTTCTATACTGCGTGGCCGAAGAATATTTCTCGCGAAGAAGACAAGAAGGGCTTTGAATTGTTCATGTCCCTTTGGAATCAACGAAGAGCAGCGGCACAAACGATCATTAATGCAGGCTGAATTTGCTATTTCAAGAAAGTCAGATCCTTGGCTATTTTCAAGGAATCTTGACCTGTCTGTTTTCCTCGGAAGCGCGGTCGCGTCCTTGCTGCTGCTTGCGGTCGGATGGCAGTTAGGTATCTTGAACGCGGAGACGCCGGATTGGACGTGGATTTCCGCCGTTCTGCTCATCGATGTTGCTCACGTCTGGTCAACATCGTTCCGTGTCTATTTCGATATCGCAGAGGTGAAGCGCCGGATCTGGCTCTACACGCTTGTGCCCATAGGCGGTTACGCGATCGGAGTTGCGCTCTATTCCGAGGGCGAGCTTCTCTTTTGGAAGGTGCTTGCGGCGGTCGCCGTATTTCATTTCGTTCGGCAGCAGTTCGGTTGGGTCAATCTCTACCGAAGGAAGCTCGGCGAAACCGGACGCGTAACGTGGTGGATCGACGCCGCGGCCGTTTACTTAGCGAGCGTCTATCCGATCGTCTATTGGTGCACGAGTTTGCCAAGGAATTTCGAATGGTTCGTACCCGGTGATTTCGAGGCGTTTCCCGTCGTTCTCGAGCGGATCTTCTTCGTGCTCTACGTCGCGGCGCTTACGGCGTATTTCGCAAAATCCGTCTATCAATATTTTGCTGACGGCTTCCTGAACATCGGCAAGGACATTATCATCGCGACGACCGCCGTTTGCTGGTACGTCGGCATCGTCTATTTCAATTCTGACTATGCGTTCACGGTGACGAATGTCGTCATTCACGGCGTGCCGTATTTTGCGTTGATATACTTTTATGCGAAGTTCAGACGCGAGACGAGCGGACGGGTTTATAAAACGCTTTCGTCGAATTGGGTATTTTTTCTTGCAACGCTCTGGGCGATCGCGTATATCGAAGAACTGTTCTGGCATCGCGGCGTTTGGCACGAGAAGCAATGGCTTTTCGGCTCGGATTGGGATTGGACGTGGAACATACGCACCTTCGTCGTGCCGCTGCTCGCCGTTCCGCAATTGACGCATTACGTGCTCGACGGTTTTATTTGGCGGCGAAAGAATAATCCTGATTTCAGGCTTTTTTAGATGGACGAGAGACTGAAAACTACATTTCTTATCACGGCTTTCGCGGCCGCATGTCTTCTTGCGTCCTGCAAAAGCTCGGCGAACTCGCCGGGATCCGGCATCTTCGGGCCCGCGGACCAAACTGAACAGGCGGCCGAGCTTGTCGTTCAGGCAAATCAAGACCTTCAAAAGATCAAGGTGCTTTACGAAGACAACGAGGGAAAGCGCATCGAGATAAAAAAGGCGATGGAGGCGAATGACACTGAGGCCGCCAAGCGGATCGCAAACGAGGTCGAAAAGCTCATCAACGACGGTGCGACATCCGCCAACGACGCGATCGACAAACTCCAAAAGGCCCAGGAGATGGAGATCAACGACGATTATCGCGAATACCTGCGGCTGAAGGAGCAAAGCCTAAAGCTCGAAGCGGAGGCTTTTGACTACTATCGGCAGGCCGCAAAGATCCTCAACGAAAATTTCGATCCGAAGGACACTGCAAAACGAGACAAGGTAAAGGTCGATTTCAAGGACCTTAGCGACAAATATCTCGAAACGATGGAGCGCGCTCGCGATTACAGCCATCGTGGAAATGAGCTCGCAAAAGAAGTCGCCATCAGAGAGCAAAATTAAAGCGCGATCTGCTTGCGAAGATCACGCCTCAATTTCATTGCCGTTGCGGGTCAGATAACTCTGCCCGGAAACGAAGATCCATCCAGCATCACACGCGGCATCGCCGGCATCTTCGGTTCCGGCATCGGCCGCAGAATTTCGCGGTCAAACTGTATTCCGCTGTCTTTCGCTTTTTCAGGAGTGACGGTAACGGTCTTTCTCGCACCCTTTCGCTCGAAAGTGATGCGAAGATCACCTTTGGTGTCGTTCAATTCGCGGATGAGATCGGCGCCTTCCTTGATAGGCTTGCCATTTACTTCGGTAAGAATATCGCCGGCCTTTATGCCGGCTTTGGCCGCAGGCGAATCCTCAGCAACGTTCATTACGAGCAGGCCGCCCGTGACGCTATAGCTGTCGGCAAGCTGTTTTGTAAGCGGCATAATGCCGACTCCGATCTCGCGGTCAGAACGCATATTCCAGCGGAGAACTTCGCGTTTCCCATCCGGGAAGGTGAACACACGCTCTTCCATATTTCCAGGCACGTTTAGCGTTTCGAGACCCTTGAGGACCTTCAAATCGGGCATTTCACCGGGCATGGCCATCGGTGCGGCCATTCGAAAGTTTCCGTTCTGGAATGCAGGGCCGGGACGCTTGCCGATCGTTGCTGTCAGGTTCATCTCGCTGCCGCTTCGAAGGATGCCGATCTTAACTTCATGGTCGGGCGCGATCTCAGAGACGAGACGCGAGAGTTTACGGACGCTCGTAACTTCCTCGCCGCCGACACTTACGATAACGTCGCCCGCAATGATGCCGGCTTTTGCGGCAGGCGAATCATCAACAACGCTCTTGACGGCGACGCCGCGAACGCTCGAAAGGCCGTACTTTGAACTATTTTCCTTGTTGACGTTTATCGTCTCGACGCCTAAATAACCGCCATCATCCGTATTTATCGTAAAGGCAAACGTGCGCTCAATACTTTTTGGTGCGCCGTCTGCCTTCTTTGTTTTTGTTTCGGGGGTCTGCCCGAGTGCAGCTGCCGCAAGCGTAAGAACTGTAGCTGATAGCAAAAATATTCGAAAAGACATAAGATTAGACCTCCACTAGGTTATAAAAATGAGAGACCGACCGCGTCCGAAATTTTCATCGAAGACGCGGCACCATTATTTGGTACGTAAGCCCAAATAGGTTTGTTGCGTGCTGACTGGCAAAAGGTTGTCCCTTTCGCAAGACATTTTTAGACTGACCCGCGTAACTTCGCGAGGCGTTCGGCGGCGGCGTGGAGGGTTTCGTCGCGTTTGCAGAAGCAGAAGCGGACAAGCTGTGAGCCACGCGATTCGTCGCTGTAGAATGACGATCCGGGCACGGCGGCAACGCCGATCTCGCGTACCAAGTGTGCGGTGAAGGCGACGTCGTTCGCAAAGCCGAACTCGGAAATATCGGCCATCACGTAATACGCGCCTTCCGGATAATCGCAGCGGAAACCGGCTTCTTTTAGCACGGGGACGAGGAGATCGCGCTTGCGGCGATATTCCTTTTCGAGCGAAGTGTAATATTCCGGCGGCAAGCTCATCGCGTAAGCGCCGGCACGCTGGAGCGGATTCGCAGCTCCGACTGTCAGGAAGTCGTGCACCTTGCGGATCGCCGACGTGAGGTCTTCCGGCGCGATGCAGTAGCCGACACGCCAGCCCGTAACCGAGTAAGTTTTCGAGAGCGAATTCACGATCACGGTCCGCTCACGCATTCCCGGCAAGGTCGCGATCGAAACGTGCGGTGCGGGTTCAGCCCCATCAACGCCGTAGATGATGTGCTCATAGATCTCGTCCGTGAAGCAATACGCATTGTTGTTTCGGCAGAGGTCTGCGATGAATTCGAGCTCTTCGGGCGTGAAAACCTTGCCCGTTGGGTTATTCGGATGACAGAGAACGATCGCACGCGTTCGCGGGTTGAATGCGGCGGCGAGTTCCTCGCGGTCAAAAACAAAGCCGTTCTCGGTGCGATAAAGCGGCACGTATCGCGCCGTCGCATCCGAGAGAATGGCGTCCGGCGCGTAATTCTCATAGAACGGCTCGAAAACAACGACCTCGTCGCCTGCATCGACCGTCGCCATCATCGCGGCGATCATCCCTTCGGTCGAGCCGCAAGTTACGGTGATCTCCGAGTCAGGATCGATGTCGAGCCCGAGATACGTCATCGTTTTTTTGGCGATCGCCTCGCGAAATTCTTTCACGCCCCACGTTACGGCGTACTGATTATGATCGGCGAGAATGGCGTCGATCGCCGCCTGCTTGATGTCGGCCGGCGTCTCCCAATCGGGGAAGCCCTGGCCAAGATTCACGGCGCCGTATTTCATCGCCTCGCGGCTGATCTCGCGTATGACGGACTCAGTGAACGATGCAGCTTTTCGAGAGATGCGTTGGCGTGAATGTGTCGGCTCAGGCATAAGGGTAGTTTAGCAGAGTTGGAGAAGTTGCAGAGTTGCACAAGTTGCAGAGTTACGGAGTCCATGGTTCCGGCGTTGCAGAAGGCCGCACGAAGTAAGGCCACTCGCGGTCATTATTCAAGTTGGGCGAATCCAGGCAACGCTCACACTACCGGCGCGGCGGAGTGTTGCGGAAGCCCGCACGGAGTAAGGGCACCCGTGGTCACTATTCAGGCTAGGCGAATCCAGGCAACGCTAAGACTACAGGCGTTCCGCAAGGCGGAGTGTTGCAGAAGGCCGCACGGAGTAAGGCCGCTCGCGGTCATTGTAAAGTTACGGAGTTACCAGAGTCGCCGAACATTATTGCGGGAGCACGAAGTCTCCTTGGCCGTATAGCGTGTACTCGATCGCAGCCTCAACGTGTCGAGGCTTCCAAAGATATCGTCGGCTGCGCCCACGTGCCCAAACGCGTTCGTTCGGCCCGACGAGACCCGCCTCTCGCAGAGCCTTGGTCGCGTTTGCTTTTAGAGCATCCGCGATTCGTTCCGGCTTTTGAGAGGCGCTCAAAACAATATGGCCATGGTTTGTGCGAATATTTACAGCCTTTAGGATTAACTCACGTCTGATGCAGAGGCTTCGGATCGAGTCGTGCACGATCACCCGCATCTGCTTTGTAAGAACTACGGCGGGCTGGCGCATCTCATTCCGAATCGAGCGCTCGAGCTCGGGATTTGGACGGTATTTTGGGTGGCCATATCGGTTCCAACCGTCGCGCTTTATCGATCCGCGTTCGTCCCCGGGCAGCCATGTCCCGAAAGTGCGGAATGTGATGAGGTAAGCGAGCGGGAGCGTGTTCTCTTCCCATATCTCGAAGCCGTATTCGTCGAGCTTTTCGTGTTTGGCAGTCATAGCGATAGCGAGCGACAGTATATATTCTGCGCGGTGGATAATTGAGAGTGGCCTTACTTCGTGCGGCCTTCTGCAACTTCGGTGAGTGGCCTTACTTCGTGCGGCCTTCTGCAACGGAGTTCTCAGTTCTCAGTTTCCCACGCCGAGCGGACGATGGCGTCGAGGTCGGGGAATTTGGGCTGCCAGCCGAGAATCTCTTTCGCATACGACGCGTTGGCAATTAGTTGTGAAGGATCGCCGGCTCGTCTTGGGGCGATGCGGACGGGCACTTCGCGACCAACAACGCGCGAGACGACATCGACGACCTCACGGACGGAGTAGCCGTCGCCGTTGCCAAGGTTTATGAATTCACTCTTTCCGCCGTCCGCAAGATACGAGACGGCGAGGATATGCGCCTTTGCGAGGTCGCTTACGTGAATGTAGTCGCGAATCGCGGTGCCGTCAGGCGTCGGGTAATCATCGCCAAAAACTGAAAGCTCGGGAATTTCGCCGTTTGCGGAAGCGATAGCAAGCGGTATGAGATGCGTTTCCGGATCGTGTTTCTCTTTGCACGCGGCGGTCGCCCCTGCTGCGTTGAAATATCTCAGGGCGACGAACCGCAGATCGTAAGCCGCGTCGTAGGCCGACAACATTCGCTCAACGAAAAGCTTCGACCAGCCGTAAGGATTCGTCGGGTTCTGCGGATGCTTTTCGTCGATCGGTATCGTGTGCGGTTCGCCGTATGTTGCGCATGTCGATGAGAACACGAATTGCTTAACTCCGGCGGCGATCAATTCGTCGAGCAATGCGGCGGTCTGGACAAAATTATTCTCGAAATACATCTGCGGCTTCTCGACGGATTCGCCGACGTATGCGAACGCCGAAAAGTGCATACACGCCGTGATCGGATGCTCGTTCAAGATCCGTCGAATAAGGTCGCGGTCGCCGATGTTACCGAGATAGAACGGCAGATTATCCGGAACAGCTTCGCGGTGCCCTCGACTCAGGTTATCGACGATGACGACCTCGAAGTCCTCGGCTTCGAGAAGCTCGACCGTTACGCTGCCGATATATCCGGCACCGCCGGTGACGAGTATTGCCATATTGGGATCTTAAGTTGGTTTTTCCGCCAGCTTCAGGTTCGCGGGCGAGCCAGAGGGATCAGCGATCTCGGCCTGTCGTTGGCCGGCCGGCGTATCCGTCTGAAGGACTGTCGCTTCCGGCAGGAATTCGTTGAATGCCGAACGTATCCGCGACTCGCTGTTCTCACTGACCGCAGCGGTGAATTCATCAACGATGGCCTTTACCTGCATACGCGAGAACTCGGCGATCTTGCCGATGAATATCTTCGGATGCCGCGTTTTTAGCAGATGCTCGCCCGTGATCTCGAGCTCTTCGAAAAGCTTTTCGCCGTCGCGGATCCCCGTAAACTGAATGTCGATATCTTCGTATGGAACGAGGCCCGAGAGACGGATCATATCTTCGGCGAGATCGAGGATCTTGACCGGCCGCCCCATATCGAGAATAAAGATCTCGCCGCCGTCAAGAGCAAGCGCTCCGGCCTGAAGCACGAGCTGCGACGCCTCGGGGATCGTCATAAAGTAACGCGTCATTTCGGGATGCGTAACGGTGATCGGCTCGCCTTTCTCTATCTGCTCGCGGAAGATCGGCACGACCGAGCCTGCGCTCCCAAGCACGTTGCCGAATCTGACCGCAACAAATTTCGTCGGATAGGTTTGGTTGAGATCCTGGACGACGATCTCGGCAATGCGCTTCGAAGCGCCCATGACGGACGTTGGGTTCACGGCCTTGTCGGTCGAGATCATCACAAAGCCTTTTGCACCGAATTCGCCGGCGAGACTCCCGACAAGCCGCGTTGCAAGGACGTTGTTCTTGATCGCCTCGACAGGATTTTGCTCCATCAGCGGGACGTGCTTATGTGCCGCCGCGTGAAAGATCACTTCCGGCCGATAGTCTGCGAATATCGTTCGCATCCGCGGTTCGTCAGAGATATCAGCGATGAGCGGGACGTATTCGAGATCGTCGAAAACTTTCGCGACCTCGCGGCCGATCTCAAAGAGCATATACTCGGAACGCTCGACGAGCAGCACTTTCTTTGGCTGATAATTACTGATCTGACGGACGAGCTCTGAACCGATCGAGCCGCCTGCGCCTGTGACCATTACCGTTCTTCCGGAAAGAAAATCGTGCAGATTCTTATCGTCAAGCTCGACGGGTTCGCGTCCAAGAAGATCCTCGATCTCAACATCGCGAAGGCGCGTAACATTCACGCGGCCGTGAGCGATCTCGTCAAGGCTCGGCACGATCTGCGCCTTGACGGGGATCGACGAACAGATATCCATGATCCGGCGAATGTCCTTGCCGTTCGCGTGATCTATCGCGAGGACGACCTGCTTGATGTCGAGTTCGTGAACGAGCTTCGGCAGACGGTCCGTTCCGCCGATCACCTTTACGCGATTGACGCTGCCGCCGACCTTTCGAGCATCGTCGTCAACAAAGCCCCGCACGTCGAAATCCGAATCCGCACGTCCTTGGATCTCTTTGACGAGAGTTGCGCCCATGCGGCCTGCACCGACGATAAGCGTCGGTTTTCGCATTCCGCGTTTGCGTCCGGCGGTAAGGCGATTCTTCTCATCAAGCTCATAAAAGAATCGCCGCAGGATCCTTAGAGCCAACAAACCGCCGAATGCCATCATCGTATCGATGAGAATAACGGAGACCGGGATCTGCCAAAGGTCGAAGTCCGCGAAAATGAGCAGGAACCTCAGCAGCAGCAGGACAACGAGCGAGATCGCAGCGGCCTTGATGAAGACCTTTATGTCTTCAATGCTGACGTATCGCCAGATGAGCGAATATGC
Source organism: Acidobacteriota bacterium (assembly GCA_018269005.1). GTDB lineage: Bacteria > Acidobacteriota > Blastocatellia > Pyrinomonadales > Pyrinomonadaceae > OLB17. Next base: position 376,457 of record JAFDVK010000012.1, read on the forward strand.
ACCGACGAGGAAAAGGGCGGACAATTGGACCAGGACGACAAGCGGCAATTGACGCAACGCGGTATCGACATAGAATTCGCCGAGCCGCATATTGATCGCCGGCAAATAGGCAATAAAAAATGCAGCAGATAGAACAAGCACATCCGCCAAAAACTGAAACGGACGTCTCAGAAACCAAAATTTGCTGCTCTCAGGTTCCTCTATTTGCTTCATTTACCGCTTGTCTGTGGACGTTTATCTCAGAAAAGTCCCGTAAAATGCCCGATGTCTAGGAAGTTACCCTGCAAAAAATGCCGTGTCAATAGGCTATCACGCCGTGCTTCGTGGCACGAAAAGCATTGTTTATTTGGGCCATCTTGCGTTATGCTCAAAAATTGCCGCGTTTAGGTAGTTACGTTTCTCGCGTTAATAAGAAAATGAAAGCAATATTCGCCATTTTTACCATCGCCATAATGACGTTCGCGGCCTTTTCACAGACGCCGAAGCCGCAGGTCGATTCAGAAGGCTATCTGATCGGCCCCGGCGACGAGATCACCGGAAAGGTGCTCGGCGAACCGCAATTCGATTTTGTTGCGACCGTCGATGAGAACGGACAGATACAAGTGCCTTTCTCGGATGCGCCGGTCGTCGCAAAATGCCAGTCCGAACGCGGCCTTCGAAAAGAGGTCAATGATGTACTCGCGAAGTACCTCCGCAATCCGCAGCTTAGCCTTCGTGTTACGGAACGCAAGAGCCGTCCGCCGGCAACTATCTACGGCGAAGTACGAACACCGCAGCAGGTCGTTCTGATGCGAAAGGCTACGCTTCTCGAGCTGATCGCATTCTCAGGTGATGTTACAGAGCAGGCCGGCGGAACCGTGCAGGTCTTTCGTACACAGCCGCCGCTGTGCGATAAGGCCCGCGACGAAGATGCGAATTGGAAGAGTTTGACGGGCGACCCCGGCGATGTTCCGTCGCGCGTATTCAGCCTGAACGAGATCAAGCAAGGCCTTGATGAAGCGAATCCGATCATCTATCCGGGCGACGTGATCGTCGTCCAGAAGGCACCGCCCGTCTATATCACCGGCGAGGTCGTTCAGCCGCAAGGTGTTTTCCTAAAGGAAGGCGGACTTTCGCTCACCGAGGCGATCGCGAAGATCGGCGGCGTCCGACGCGAAGCAAAAACGAAAGACATAAAGATCTATCGTCTCAAAAAAGGCTCAAAGGACCGCGAGATCATTTCTGCGAATTACGATCTGATAAAAAAGGGCGAGCAGAAGGACGTTATGCTCGAACCGTATGACATCGTCGAGGTCGATAAGAGCAAGAAAAGCATCGCACAGACGATCCTCGATATCGTGACAGGAGCCAGCCGCACGGCCCTCTCAAGCGTCGGCAACGGCCTCGGCACACGCGTGCTTTATTAACCTGGCAAACCCGCAATTCTTTCATTCGTGAATTCGTGGCGGCACTTTTGTGGCCACGAATGCACGAATAGGGCCTTACACACGCTGTCTAACACAGGTGAATTTGATCTATGCAAGCGGCGTGCAGTTACTCGTGATACAGCGCGTCGATCGTTGAATGATAGAGTTCATCGACGACGCGTCTTTTCACTTTCAACGTTGGGGTGAGTTCGCCGTTCTCGACCGTCAGCTCGTTCTCGATAAGAGCGATCTTCTTGACCTTTTCGTATTGCGAAAGGTTCTGTGTCGCTTCGGCAACTTGGCGCTCGAAGAGGTCAAGTATCTTTTCGTTCGAACAAAAGTCTTGCGGCGTTTCAAGATCAAGGCCTTTCAATTCCGCGTAGGAAGCGAGCATCTCGAAATTCGGCACGATGAGGGCCGCGGGGAACTTTCGTTCGTTGCCGACGAGCACGACCTGGTTGACGAACTTCGACGAACGGATCATCTGTTCGATCGGCGAAGGCGCGATGTACTTGCCGCCCGAAGTTTTGAAAAGCTCTTTTTTGCGGTCGGTGATAATGAGAAAGCCGTCTTCGTCGATGCGTCCGATGTCGCCGGTCCGCAGCCAACCGTCAGGTGTGAATGCCTCTTTTGTGGCGTCGGGCTTGTTGAAATATCCCTTCATTACGCCTGGTGAATTTACCTCGATCTCGCCATCGTCGGCTATCCGCACCCGAACATTCCGGATCGGCACGCCGACCGTTCCGATACGTTTAGATCCGGGGCTGTTTGCCGAGATCACAGGTGACGCTTCGGTCATTCCGTAGCCTTGCATTATCGCGATGTTCGCGCCGGTGAAGATCAGATAGATCTCGTCGGCCAATGCGGCGCCGCCCGTTATGCAGTAGCGAAGACGCCCGCCGAAGAATTCGCGAAATTTGCTCAAAACGAGTTTCTCGGCAAGCGCGTGTCGGACCTTAAGGCCGAGCGATACCTTGCCTTCTTCATTCGCACGCGCGAACCGTTTTGCGGCGTCGATCGCGAAATCAAAGATCCGCTCCTTTAACGCGCTCGATCGTGCCGCCTTCAGCCTCGCCTTCTCAAAGACCTTTTCGAAGATCCGCGGAACGCCCAATATGATCGTCGGGCGAACTTCCTTGAGATTGTCGGGAACCTTCTCGACAGATTCGGCATAATAGACCGCCATTCCGTTCACGAAATAGAGGTACATTCCCGTGCGTTCAAAGACGTGTGATAGCGGCAGGACCGAAAGGCAGACATCTGTCGGTGAAAATGCGAGTTGATTGCTCGCATCTATCGCGTTCGAGATGAGATTCGTGTGCGAGAGCATCACGCCCTTTGGTTCGCCGGTCGTTCCGCTCGTGTAGATCAGCGTAGCGATGTCTTCAGGTTCGACGGCGTTTGCGAGTGCGGCGATCAGATCGGGTTCGCGCCCGCGGAGTTCTCTGCCGCGAGCTTCCAGATCAGCGAGCGAGATCGCGTTCGACGGAACATTGTCCGGGGCGTCGAAGAAGACGATATGCTCGACAGAACTGCATTCGGCCACCGCGTCCTTTACGCGTTCAAAAGCAGCGAGCGTGTCCACGAACAGCACCCTTGATGAAGAATCGTTAAGTATGTATTTGACCTGATCGGAAGAAAGCGTCGTGTAGATCGGAACGTCGATCACACCCGCAAACTGGCATCCGGCATCGCTCAGCGTCCATTCAGGCGAATTTGCTGCGAAAATCGCAACGCGGTCGCCTTTTGCGATGCCAAGGCTTCGCAGCCCGAGGGCGATATTCTCCGCCCGCCGCACGACCTCGAACGATGAAATACGATTCCATACGCCGTCACGCTTGTAGTTGAGGGCGTCGGAACGGTCGAATTTCTCGGCGGCGTAGATGAAGAGAGCGGGAATGGTCGGCGGCTCGTTTTCGAAAAGCGGTTCGCCCCGCAGCGAGGAGGCCGCTTTTGTTATCTCGTAACTGTGCCGATGCCCTGCCATTATGCGTTCAGCCCTCCGAGAAAGACCTTGACGACCTCACCCGCGAGCGGTTCGAGCGGATACGGCTTCTTCGAGAGGATCCAGTTCGTGACCATCTCGTCGAGCGCGCCGTAGAACACTTTGGCGGCTATGATCGGTTTTACGTCGGTGCGGAATACACCGCCTTTTTGGCCTCGCTCGATCGTCTTGCGAATGATCTCGAGGTATTCAGCGAAGGCCGCGGCCGAGAAGGCCTCCATAAATTTTGTCGAACCGCGAAGCTCGATCTGAAAGACGACTGCCAACGAGCGATCCGCACCGAGGCGCGAAAGGTGGAGCTCGGCGATCTTCTCGATCTGACGTGCGGGGTCGTCCACTTTCTCAAGCTCGCGGCGGCCTTCGGCGATGAACTCGGCCATCGCACGGTCGAAGATCGAATGCAGGATGTCGTCCTTACCCTTGAAATACAGATAGACGGTTCCGTCGGCGACGCCCGCCTCGGCCGCGACGTCGGCCACCTTCGAGTTGAAAAAGCCCTTCGCCGCAAAAACCTTTACGCCTGCGCGCAATATCGCCTCGCGTTTATCCGCAACTCCATTCTTCGCCTGCTTCGCCGCTCTCGCCATATTCTCTCTTTTGTGTCTATGAATGAATCCTCATTCATACAAGAGTTTAGGCTATGATGTGATCTAGGGCAAGGAAAGATCCATCGCACGGGGTTGTAAGCATCCCGTAGCGTGGTACCGGTGGGAAGTGGAGTTTTCGGTCTTTGAGATAAGATTTGAGGGTAGGCTGCGAATGAAGCGGTCGAAGTTCAGTGAGAGGCAGGTTTTGGGGATACTGAAAGCGGTTGAGAGTGGGCGGAAGCAAACTAGGTCGAACTCGAGTTCTTCAAGCAAGGACGCCCGATGCAAAACGGGTTCGATCAGGTCAGAAAATGACGGCGGACTCTATCGAGTTTTATAAACAACTGCCATCCGCATGACTCACTAGGAGGCTGCCCCCTCACTCCTCATGACGGGAGGTTTACAAGCTCATATTTCGTAGAAAAGCTGAATAGAATAACAAAAGTTAAATTTATTCCATCAGCCCCACTTGTACAAACCGATGTTAGGCAAAGTTTCTCTATGCTCCCGTGCAAACAAATAATTTCACTTCGTTTTCATAAGCGTTCATCAGATAATCAAATGATGGTCGGTATCCAAACTCTTCATTATGTAAATATGAGCCTCGAATGGTTTCGTCAAATACTTCGCTTTCGTCAAAAGCTCTTCCTAGTCGTTTACTCCACAATTTTGACATTTTCCTATTTCGTTCTGCTGTATATCTTGTCAAATTAATTAGTTTACACTTTTCTGATTTCGATAAGATTGTTGTGATTTCTATGATATGATTTAACTTGCCTTTCCAATCAAATGAATGCGACCAAGTGCCACTCTTCACATTTGGTAGTTTATATTCAAATGTATATTCATTATCAAGAAATGCTAAAAAAAGCAATGAAATTTCTTGGATTATTTCTTTGAGTTCATAGTTGTCAAGACTACTTTCAATTAATTTGTAGGCATAATTCGAGATTAAATTTGTGTGTGGCCTAAAATAGATTAAATCAAAACTCCCTGTTCTTTTGTATCTATTTATCATCTCGGACCTACTTAATAACCCCTTAAAATCATTTAAATTCTTCTTCAGTTCGCTGAGATTTTCAAAAACAAAGTGGTCTGCAAAACCTCTTTTAATTATCCATTTCTCACCGTCAGTTAGGATCCCAAATGTGCAGTTGAATAGCCCCATATAGTCAACTAATTGCTTATTAAATTGCTTGAGTCTGTTTGTGTCAATTTGTTTTGCTTTTTCTTCAACTACTGTAGCATTACCGACACCAAAAGGTTTTATGACCAAATCAGGTCTTTTTACTTTTGGAATACCGCCTGTAAAGGTGTACTCATGTGCTAACTCACGAGGTACAAGAATAGTTTTTTGCGAACAAATATCACTGGAATGCCAGTCAAGGATTAATGGACTGGTTAGCATGGGGTAAATTAGCTGGTCATGCCTTGTGGCTTCATTGTCATCGCCAGGATTTGTTAATAAGATATCTAATCTACTTTGTAGCTCGTCGAAAAATCTATCAGTCTCGTTCATGTAAAATTGTGCCTTACGTTTTACGTCTTGACGATGGTGGGCATTTGAAAAACGTCAGCCAAACATTTACACAAACGCCCAATTGGATTACAAATGTTAAGCCTATTAACTGTCAGCCAAACTATTCCCAATACGATTTGCCGTTCGGCTATATCGTCGTTAGTAACTCCATTGCCTGTCAAACCGAACAAAAGCTGAACAACGATTTGCAGTCGAAGTTTATTCCGCCTACCATGCTCTAATTAATGATCTCGCCATCGCCTTTTGCGAGTTTTTCGCGCCACTCGTTGATGTTCTCGGGAGTTTGTTGTGCCCAATCGGTAACCTCGCCGACGATCTTTAATGGCGTTTGGGCTAAATTCCATTTGTACTAGTGGGTCAGTGATGGCGGAGAGGACAGGACTCGAACCTGCAAGCGGTCACCCGCGGTAGTTTTCAAGACTACTGCCTTACCAATTAGGCTACCTCTCCGCATTGGCTGAGGAACTTAAGAATATATCGCATCGGACGCGAAAAAACTAGCCAATTCGCCATGAACGGGATCCTTGCGTGCTTTGCGGCTTCTTTGCGGTCTTTGCGTTTAAATGGAAGAGAAAAACGCAAAGTTCGCAAAGGAACGAAGACGCAAAGTTCGCAGAGCCGAGGCTCAGACCTTGCACTTAGCACCTATTACTTTTTACTTATTTCGGAACTGACTAACAAAAGAACCCAGTCGGTTCTGGGGTCACAGATCCCCAAGTGTTAAGTCGTCGCTCACGGTTCTGACAGAACTGACTGCCCGCTGACGCAGGCGGTTCTGACAGGAGTGCCCTTACTAACGTGCGGGCTTGCGGCAACTGACCCCTGACCACGGTTCTTAGTTCAATTTGCGAGGAGCGAATTGATCTTTGTTTCGAGCTGCTGCGTGTGGTCCCAGCCGCTGTCTTTGAATGCGATATTGCCCCGCGAATCGATCAAAAAGTAGGCCGGAAAGCCCATATCGAGGTTGCCTTCCTTGTCGCGGTCGGCGTATTTAAGGACGACCTCAAAGCTGTCAGAGATCACGCGAAAATCAAATGGATGCTTTTTGAGAAATAGGTTGATTCGGCTCGCGGGCTCCATGGAAAGCGCGATGAGTTCGACGTTCTTGCCCTTAAGCCGAGCGCTCATTTCGTTCAGCTTTGGGATCTCGCTCTGGCAGATCGCGCACCTCGTTGACCAGAACGTGACGAGCACGACCTTGCCTTGAGCCTGTGCGAGATCGAACTGGTTCCCGTCGATCGATTCTGTCGCAAAGGCAGGCGCACGCTCGCCGACCTGCAAGCGGTTCTGCGCGACAGCAGGCAGACATAGAGCTGCAAGAATTGCCAGAAAGATGAGGACGTTACGCATTTTCGTTCAAGATCGGGGGTGAGCGTCTCTTCGCGAGACATTCGGGGCTCGCGCCCCATATTATTAAAAAAGTTTTAACGCTGCAAATTCTCCAGATTTTTCGCTTTGCCTTCCGCGCGTCCTTCAAAATGGGCCGTTCAGGCGTTTTGTCCATTTTGTTCGTTTTGTGCGGTTTGTGTCATTTTGTGCGGTTTGTGTCGATCTGTGCGGTTTGTGCTGTTAAGGGCAGAGGCAGTTCGTTAAGATAGCGAACGGTGGAAGTCGGCGGTGAAGACCGACTCCCGAAATCGTATGCGGAACTTGGCTCTAAACTCACGATCGAACAGCAGGCAAGCAATGCTGCGCATCTGCGGCGTGCTAAACTTTATCCTTTGCTTTGCAATGCAGCTCAAGTCCATTAGCGCCTCAAATTTTAGGAACTTAAAAGGTGAGATCGTCTTTGACGACGGCCTCAATGTCTTTTTTGGTGCCAATGGCGAGGGCAAGACAAATTGGATCGAGGCGATCGATCTTCTTGCGACGACACGATCTTTTCGCACTTCGAAGCTAACTGAGACGGTCGCTTTCGGGGAGCGTTTGGCGATAGTTTCGGGTCAGGTCGCGGATTCGCCGGAAGTTACGCGAAAGCTGCAGGTCGCGATCGACGGTAATACCAAAATACTGACGATAAACGACAAAAAAGAGGCCGCGTCGCGGTATCTCGGCCATCTTTTCGCTGTCAGATTCACCGCCGATGAACTCGAGATCGTCCGCGGTACGCCGGAGGCACGCCGCCGCTTCCTTGACGCCGGGATCACGGGGCTTCACCCGCCATTTGTACAGGTCGCTGCGGACTACGCGCGTGTCATTCGGCAGAAGAATTCGCTGCTGCAGACGGCTCGCGACGAGGGCTGGACGGTCGAAAAGACCGGCGAGCTTCTTGAGCCGTGGAATGAGCAGCTTTCGCGGCTCGCAACCCATATTCACCGAGCCCGCGTGCGTTTTGTCGAGCGGCTGAACGAGGTGCTCGAACGCAGGCTCTTTGGCCGCGAAGAGGTCGCGATCCGCTATGCATCTTCGCTCGAAGGGAAAGGCGATCTTTCGGCGTACGGCGAACTGATAAAAGAGAGGCTCAAGCTTCGCGTGCAGGCCGAGCTTGTCGCAGGACACGCGCTTATAGGAACGCATCGCGACGATCTTGAGATCACTTTTGACGGACACGACCTGCGAAAGTTCGGCTCGGCCGGCCAGCAGCGAAGCGCTCTTCTGATCCTGCTGCTTGCCGAGGTCACGGTCTTTGAGGCGACGCGCGGCGAATTTCCGCTCTTCCTGATCGACGACATCGATGCCGAACTCGACTATCAACGGATCGCAAATCTGCTCGATTTTCTCGCCGGCAAGACACAAACTTTCGTTACGACGTCGAAGGAGAGTTTTGTCGAGCGTTTTGGGGCCGGAGCGAGGGTTTTTGGCGTCCTTCACGGAGCGGCCGAAGCTCGATAAATTCGATGTTTCACGCTTGCTTCGGGCTGTGTTTTATGGCCAAAAAGTGGTAAAATAATGACTTGAAAGCAGCATGTGTTTCTCATCCCTTTCGATGTACCGCCCGCTCACGGCAAAGACACGCATAACTTGTTTAGATTCACTATTTAGAGCTCGCTTTAGAGGTTAATTCATTGGCAAAGGCAAAGACAGAATATACTGCAGATTCGATAACTGTGCTTGAGGGCCGCGACGCGGTCCGCAAACGCCCCGCGATGTACATCGGTTCGACCGGTGATCTGGGACTGCATCACTTGGTTTACGAGGTCGTTGACAACTCGGTTGACGAGGCCCTTGCCGGGTTTTGCGACACGATCGAGGTGACGATCCATATGGATAACTCGATCACCGTCGTTGATAACGGACGCGGAATTCCCGTCGGGATGCACAAACAGGAAGGACGTTCGGCGGCCGAGGTCGTGATGACCGTCCTGCACGCCGGCGGCAAGTTCGATTCGAATTCCTACAAGGTTTCGGGCGGACTGCACGGCGTCGGTGTCTCGTGCGTGAATTTTCTTTCGGAGTGGCTGAAGCTTGAAATTTGGCGTGACGGAAAAACGCACGAAATGGAATTCAACGTCGGCATTCCGGTCGCGCCGCTTGCTGAAACCGGCACGACCAACAAACGCGGAACGAAAGTGACCTTCAAGCCTGACGCCGAGATCTTCGAAGCGACGGTTTACAGCTTTGACAAACTCTCTGAGCGGCTGCGTGAAAAGGCATTCCTGAACAAGGGAATTCGCATCATCATCCGCGACGAGCGCGAAGAAGAGGAGAAAAAACACGAATTCTATTACAAGGGCGGCATCGCCGAATTCGTAAAGCATCTGAACCGCAACAAGTCGCCGCTGCACGAGGAACCGATCTATTTCGAGCACACTTCGGACGAACTCTCGATCGAGGTGTCGATGCAGTACAACGACAGCTACGACGAGAAGATCTTCTCTTTTGCGAACAACATCAACACTGTCGATGGCGGAACGCACCTGTCGGGCTTCCGCGGCGCTCTGACGCGTACGATCAACGCGTATGCGGAAAGTTCCGGAATGACCAAGAACGCGAAGGTCACGCTCTCGGGCGATGACGTTCGCGAAGGACTTGTTGCCGTCGTTTCGGTCAAGATACCTCAGCCGCAGTTCGAAGGGCAGACAAAGGGCAAGCTCAACTCGCCCGTAAAAGGCCCGGTCGAATCGTTCCTGAACGAAAAGCTCGGTGAATTTTTTGAGCAGAACCCTGCGGTCGCGAAAAAGGTCGTCGGCAAGGCGGTCGATGCCGCTCGTGCACGCGAGGCCGCGCGCAAGGCTCGCGAGATCGTGCGTAAATCGGCGCTTGGTTCTTCTACGCTGCCGGGCAAGCTAGCAGATTGTCAGGAAAAGGATCCGGCACTGAGCGAGATCTACATCGTCGAGGGCGATTCCGCAGGCGGCTCCGCAAAGCAGGGACGTGACCGCAAGAATCAAGCCGTTCTGCCGCTGAAGGGCAAGATCCTGAACGTCGAAAAGGCACGCTTCGATAAGATGCTCGGCCATGGCGAGATCAAGGCGTTGATCACGGCACTCGGCACCGGCATCGGCAAGGATGATTTCGATATCTCGAAACTTCGTTATCACAAGATCTGCCTGATGACGGACGCTGACGTTGACGGCAGCCACATCCGCACGCTTCTTCTCACATTCTTTTATCGTCAGATGCCCGATCTGCTCGAGAACGGTTTTGTTTACATCGCTCAGCCGCCGCTTTATAAAGTGAAAAAGGGCAAGAAGGAAGAATATATCAAGGACGAAAAGGCGATGTTCCGCTACCTGATGCGTCAGGCGACGAGCGACGTCAAGGTAACTGCGGGCGACCGCGTAGTCGAAGGCCGTTCGCTTAGCTCGGCCCTCGAGAAGACGACGGACTTCGGCACGTTCTCGGAACGGCTTGCCCGCCGCTTAGGCGGCGACACTGCGTTGACCGCCGCATTGATCGATGCTTTCGGCGGACGCGACGGCGTGCTCGCTCCGGGCGGCATTCGCTTGAAGAAAGTTTTCAGCGAACAGGAAATGCTCGCCTCGGTCGAGGCAAAGCTCGACGCGGCCGGATTCAATACTTCGCTCAACCAAGACGAAGAGCACAGCCTTTGGGAGATCGAGGTGACTTACCCGAACGGTACGACGCAGATCATCGATTGGGATCTTGCGAGCCGCATCGAATTCCAAAAGGCCGTCGAGCTAAAACGCGATCTCGAAGCGGATTTTCCCGCACCTTTCGTCCTCGGAGAGAACGGTAAGAGCGAAGCCGTGGAATCGCGGAGCGAACTGCTCGAAAAGATAATGGCGATGGCCAAAAAGGATCTTTCGATTCAGCGTTACAAAGGCCTCGGCGAGATGAACCCCGAACAGCTTTGGGAAACGACGATGGATCCCGAAAAGCGCACGATGCTGCAGGTGCAGATCGAGGACGGCATCGAGACCGACCAGCTTTTCACCGTCCTGATGGGCGACGCCGTCGAACCGCGACGCCGCTTTATCGAAACCAACGCCCTGGACGTCAAGAACCTCGATGTTTAGTTGAAATACGAGGGCAAGCCGGGAAGCTCTAGCCCACTTGAGTTATTGAAAATAAATGAAATTTGCTCGCTATTCCTTTTTATTTGCAGGAATTGCGGGGCTGCTCGTCCTGCTCCCACAATTCTTCCTTGAGGCAAAGGTCGGTGTTGATATGCCGCCCGCGATCACGCATCCCGAATTCTATTACGGGTTCCTCGGACTTGCGACCGTCTTTCAATTCATCTTCTTCCTGATCGCGTTCGACCCTAGCTCGTTCCGGCTGCTGATCCCGATCGCGATATTCGAAAAGGTGAGCTTCGGTATTCCGTGCCTGATCCTTTACCTGACAGGACGAATGGCCGTCGGCGGATTCTTCCTCGGCGGAATGCTCGACCTCATCTTTGCCGTGGTCTTTACCATCGCCCTCGTCAAGGTGATACAAGGAAAACCGTAGAAAATACCGGCAAACCTCCTGACGCTATTAGTTGATATCGACGCGGGAGACGCCGTTGATTTCGAGGATAAGGTCGGGGCCGTAGGCTTTTGCGGGTGTTTGGTAGCCGGTGGTGAAATCGCCATCCAGTATCTTCTCGATGATGTTTAGTGACGTGATCGCGGTTAGCGTGTACGCCTCGGGGCATTGTTGTCGGGCCTCGACGCGGCTGCCGTCCGCATCGCACGCTTCGCCCCACATCAAAGTTTTGCCGCGTGCGCGCTGTTCGTCCGACGGGCCGCCGCTCGGGACATTCTTCTGCAGAACTTTCTGAAGAAACTTTTTAGAAAGCAACCAGCCGATATGCCGGCTGAGTTTGAGCATCCTGAGCTGTGACGTAGGAACGGCAGTGTAAACCTCGATATTCGGGATGCTGGTCGAATGATATGCCGTCGCAACGTCGCCCCAGGGAATCGTGACGGTGGTTTCTTCGCCTTCGCCCAGATCGATCTTGCGGGTCTTCCAACCGGCGGGCACGGACGTTATCTCTCCGCCGATCCGAACAGCCCCGCCGCGGCCGATGTTCATCAACATCGTTGCCTTCGTACCATGCGAAAGGCGGCCGACGTTTCGGAACGCAAGCGTCAGATGCGTCGCCGTCGGCAGGCGGCTTTTTAGATGAAGCGCGAGACAATCGGACGGCACTACATCAAAACCAACGCCGGGCATCAGCATCACGCCGGCCTCGCTCGCTCTTGCGTCCATCTGAGCGCAGGCCTCGAAAACCTCGATCTCGCCGGTTATGTCCGTGTAGTGCGTTCGGGTGCGAAGACACGCCTCGACCATCGGCTTACTCGTGATCGAGAACGGCCCGGCACAATGCAGCACCGCATCGACCTCTTCGAGAGCCGCATCCAGCCGCGAAGTCTCATCAAGCGCGAATACGCGGTGTTCGAGATGATGCTTGGCCGCGAGAGCTTCGATCGCGTTCGAATTCCGCCCCGCCAAGATCGGCTTTAACCCACGCTCAACCGCGTACCGCGTGATCAACTCGCCCGTGTAGCCATTCGCTCCGTAGATAAGAAAATTCGACATCTAAGCCTCGCTGCCTTCACCCGGATCGCGAGCGTCGAGTTTCATCGATTTTTTGTTCTTGGAGGATCTCCGTTTCGACGGCAGTTGTTTTATAAAGCGGTCAAAATCACCCTCGGTATTCGTCGCCTGTTTCAAATTGAAGGCCTCAAATTCCTTTTCGGCCTTTTTGATCGCCAACTCGTGTGAGACCTTTCCGGCATGTTCCAGGACGTTTCGATCATTTAACTTTAGAAAGCCATGGAGTTTGTCGATCCAGTCCTTCATATACATCGGCAAACGGCGCATTGCCTGGCCTTCAGCAAAAACAAGATACTGTTCGACCAAGTTATTCAGGGCCAGAAGCTCTTCCTCAGCAAGATAGTTCTTGGCTATGCCGATGTCCTGTTTTCTCGGACGTGCTCCGCGCCAGTTTGTCAGTCCCATATTGTTTTTCTTACCGTTTGCCCGACTGTGAATTATCTCAGCCGCTGTTTTCCCCGTGATCGCCCAGTGCATCTTGTTCTGAACCGTCTGAAAGAACAGGATGCTGCGTTCATCGGTCGGATCGTAATCAACGCTGGTGGCGTAAATATCGGTTATCTTTTGATAGAAACGGCGTTCGGACGTCCGAATGTCCTGAATGCGTCTGAGGAGTTCTTCAAAATAATCAAAAGGCAGATCTGGGTTCTTCAGACGCTCGTCGTCGAGCATAAATCCCTTAACTATATACTCGCGAATATGAAATGTCGCCCACTGGCGAAAACGTGTCGCCACCAAAGATCTAATTCGGTAGCCCACCGAAATAATGGCGTCGAGGTTGTAGAAGGCCGTTTGGTAATTCTTGCCGTCTGCGGCAGTTGTAAAGAATTTCTTTACAACTAAATTCTCGTCTAATTCGCCTTCTTCAAAAATATTTCGCAAATGTTGACCGATATTCTGCTTCGTGGTCTGAAAGAGTTTGGCCATTAGTGCTTGCGTAAGCCAGACGGTCTCGTTTTCGAGCCGCACATCCAGCTTCGTCTCGCCGCTCTCTGTTGTATAAATAATGATCTGCGAAGTGCTCATTGCTATATCAGTGTAAGTTCGATCCTGCCTTTTCTGTAACCGAAGCCCGCCGGTTTTTGAGCCTCCGATAAAATGACCCGAAGGTACTAGAAGAGTGGCCGGCTTATTGCCTGAGTCCGGGCCAGGTCAAGTAAGAAATCTTTGCGTGCGATCTCTTTTGCGCCGAGGGCTTTGAGGTGCGGGGTCATCACTTGGATATCGAGCCAGGTCGAGCCTCGGGAGCGCAGATGATCGATGAGGAAAAGGAGCGCGAGCTTTGAGGCGTTCGGTTCGCGGTGGAACATCGATTCGCCGCTAAAAACGCCGCCGGAATCGACGCCGTAAAGCCCGCCGACGAGTTCGCCGCTCGCATTCCAGGCCTCGACGCAGTGCACGAAACCGGCCTCGTGAGCTTCCGTAAATACATCGATGAATTCGCGTGTGATCCAGGTGCCCGGCTGGTCGGGACGATCGCTTGCGGCACAAGCTTCGATCACGCCGCGAAAATCGCGGTCGATCGTGAAGGTGAATTCACTTTGGCGACGAGCTTTTGCAAGACTTCGCGGTATTTTTAGCTCATCAAAAAAGAGCACGGCACGCGGGTCCGGCGAATGCCACGGCAGCGGAAGGCCGGGCGTGCTCCACGGGAATATGCCTTTCGAATATGCCTCGCGGACATTCTCAAGAGTCAGCGGCGTGCCGTACGCAACGACATCTTCCGACCGATATAGATGCTCGCCGATCTCGACCCATGTCCGAAAATCGTAATCGAGCGGATCGGGGAATGTCTCTCGCAGCATAGAAAAGTTTTACCACAGAAAAATGACAAAAGCGGAGTATTGGCCGCCGATCAACGCGGATGACGCGGAAAATTCGCCTTTCCGCGTTCATCCGCGGTCAATATTCCTACACCTCTTTCAGCTTCCATTTGCCTCGCCGGAAAATGACCGCCGAGACGACCGCGAGCACCGAGAATGCTATCGTGATCGACCAGAACGCGCCGTGCGCACCTAACCCCAAGTGATACGCAAGAAAGTAGGCGAGCGGTATCTCGAAGAGCCAGAAGACTCCAAGCGCGATGTACGTCGGCGTGATCGTGTCTCCCGCACCGTTGAATGCGGTTTCGAGCACCATTCCGACCGCGTAGAAGAAGAAGCCGTACGCAATGACTCGAAGTGCATCCGTCGCGTAGGCGTGAACTTCGGGCTCGGTCGAGAACACTGCGGCGATCTGTGCGGCAAAGATCACGAACACGATCCCGATCGAGGTCTGCACAAGAGCGTTGTAGCGAACGGCCTTCCAGACGGCCTGCTCGGCACGTTCCGGTTTTCCTGCTCCGAGGTTCTGGCCGACGAGGGTCGCGGCTGCGTTCGCAAGGCCGATCGAAGGCAGAAGGGCGAACATCACCATTCTGATCCCGATCTGATAGCCCGCGACCGCCGCCGTTCCGAACCCCGTTACGACGCGCACGAGCCCGATCCAGCTTGCCGTCTGAACGAAGAACTGAAGCACTGCAGGGGCCGAGACCTTTACGAGCTTCAACAGCCGCTCCGGTTCGAGACGCCAGTGCTCGGCCCTGATCGTGATGCGTCGATTCCCGAAGAATAGGCAGTATGCCGCATACAACGCTCCGCAAGCTCGGCCGATCGTCGTACCCACCGCGGCACCGGTAACACCGAGTTCCGGAAAAAATCCGATACCGAGAATGAAGCACGGTCCAAGGATGATATTCAGGATGTTCGCGAACCAAAGCACGCGCATGGCGATCGCAGCATCTCCGGCACCGCGAAAGATCGCGTTAAGCAGGAAAAGAGCGAGCACGACAATATTGCCGCCGAGCATGATGCGCGTGAACGTCGTGCCGGTCGCAACGACCGATTCTTCGGCGCCCATCAGCCTCAGAAAATCCGCCGCGAACACAAATCCGATCACGCCGAGGATCGCCGAGGCCGCAAAACCAAGATAGATCGCGTGCGTTGCGGTTCGTGATGCACCGTCCGCATCGCCCTCACCGACGCGGCGGGCGACTGTCGCCGTGGCGCCGATCGCGATGCCGATCGCCACCGAGTATATGAGGAACATCATCGATTCCGTGATCCCGACCACGGCGATCGCATCTGCGCCGATATGCGCGACAAAGAAGATATCGACGATCGCGAACAAGCTCTCGGCGAACATCTCGACGATCATAGGAACCGCAAGAAGGAAGATCGCCGTTCCCAGCGGAGCCTTCGTAAAATCGCGATCCGAACCCGCGATCGCCTCTTTTACGATCGAAAAAACTGACCCGTTAGACACTTCCGTGCCAAATTCATTCGTGGACATAAAAACTAAAAGTCGTATTCACTACGAGAAAGCCACGCTGCCATAGAATGCAGAAGCATCCGGGCTTTGCGGCAAGCCACAAGAAAAGCGTATTGCATTTGACGAGCGAATTTCACGCGCACGAAATGCCTTTTCGCCAAAGTTGTACGGGAGGTAATTAGCGGACAGCGATCTTCATAGCAGGAGAGACTATAGCATTCGACGCGGAAAATGGAAATCGGCAAAACTGTTTTTCCAAGGGCTCTCGGCGAGTTCCGTCCAGTGCCGTATTTCCCGTTTTAATTACTAATTACTAATTATTAATTACTAATTAGCTTGACGGACGGCTTATAATATAGGGTTTCGCGACCTACGCGAAGATAGTTATGAAGATCGCGGTGGCAATGAGCGGCGGCGTCGATAGTTCGGCGGCGGCCGCGATATTAAGGGAGCAGGGGCACGAACTCGTCGGCTTCACGATGCAGCTTTGGGATCAGCGGCGGCTGATCAACGTGGATGAGAACGGCGACCCGCTGCCCTCGCGTTGCTGCTCGCTCGATGATGTTTACGATGCTCGCCGAGTGGCGGAAAAGCTCGGATTTCCTTTCTACGTCCTTAATCTTGAAAAGGACTTTGACCGCGACGTGGTCGAGCCTTTTATCGCCTCGTATCTTTCGGGCGAGACGCCGATACCGTGCGTTGCGTGCAATTCACGGCTGAAGTTCGCATCGCTCGATCGGATGGCGTTGTCCGTCGGCTGCGAAAAGGTCGCGACCGGCCATTACGCTCGCGTCGAGTACGACGAAAAGGCAGGCCGGTACAAGCTTCTTCGCGGACGCGACCGCAACAAGGATCAAAGCTATTTCCTCTGGGAACTCACGCAGGAGCAGCTCTCGCGGGCGCTGTTCCCGCTCGGCGAGATGGATAAGACGGAAGCTCGCGATGTTGCACGTTCTTCTGAGCTTTATACGGCCGAGAAGGCCGAGTCGCAGGAGATATGCTTTGTTCCCGACGGCAAGTACTCTGAGTTCATCGACCGTTTTCTCACGCACGAAGGCCGTACGAGCGAACTCCCGACGGGCGGCGAGATCGTCGATACTTCGGGACATGTTCTCGGCCATCACACGGGCATTCACCGATATACGGTCGGGCAGCGTCGGGGACTCGGCATCTCGAGCGAAAAGCCGCTCTATGTTACACAGATCGAGCGTGCGAAGAACCGCGTCATAGTCGGCGGCGAGGATGAACTTGAGCGGCGGGAATTCACCGTTCGCGGCGTGAACTGGACCGCATCCGAGCCACCGACCGGCGAGGTGCGTGCCCGCGTAAAGGTGCGTTATCGGCACGAACCCGTTGCGGCGACCGTCATTCCACTCGCGGATGCGAGGGCGTGCGTTCGCTTTGATGAGCCGCAAAAGGCCATAACGCCCGGCCAAGCCGCGATCTTCTACGACATCGAGACCGCCGAAGAGGTCCTCGGCGGCGGCTGGATCGAGAGAGAAACCTAATAGAAATCTAACCTGTAACTTTGTTGCGAATTGAGTTGGCTAAACTTTGATCTATGCGGCTGCTTCTATTACTGATCTTCATTTTAATAGTGCCTTCGATAGCTGTCGGACGGATATCTAACGATCTTGGGATGGGAACCACGCCCGTTAAAGAACAACTTAAAGGATTTACAGAAGCATACTGCTCGGAACTGTCGGGCAATTACAAAGTGTGTGGTGCGATAGCAGAAGACTACTCCAGGTACACCATTATATATCGTTCAGACGTTGAGATACTGCGAATTGCACACGGAACTGATTCCATACCAACTTCAGAATTTTTTGCGTACCGATACGATCTTGATAAGGATGGTACGAAGGAGGTCGTCGTCGCGTCGCTTAGAACGATAACCAATGGAATGGGTGTAGCCCGTTGGGACCTGAACATTCTTGCTGATTCCGGCCCACCATCTAAGAATGGCCGGGTCAAGTTTCTTGTCGAGGGGTTTGGTCCACGGCAAACACTTACGGTAGACCGGACCAGTGGCCGGATGAGATTTCTTATCACGTATTGGAGGAGCTCATGCGTTCTGGATCCAAAGCGCGGTTGCGGACTCTATTTTGTAGGCAAGTTTTTCGAGTATAAGGACGGGAAGCTCGTACCTATTTGGACTGAACCAACTCGTGCGCGTCGGTATCTGTTTAGTTTTCGTGATGAACGAAATCGAACATATAGTTTCGAGGGCGGTGACACTACAGCCGTGCCTCTCACCTGGCTTCGGTCGAAAGCCACTCACCGTTATTTTAGCGAACCCAAAAGGAAGGACGCAGAGTTGATCTCAACCTTGAAGGGGACGATTCAGGACTACGCATTCGATCAGGACACCGATGAGGCGCGCCTTTCGATCCTTACGGACAATGGGCAAGTTCTTAAAGGCTGTATCATTGGGTCCGAATATGATGACGGGAAAGATTTGGACTTCATCGGCAACCAAGTCATTTTACATAGGGGAAATTATGCGTTTCCAGAACATTTCGATATTTCGCAGACTCTGGGCGACTTAAAGGGCAGATCAGTACGGATAGAGACTTACAAGAACGAATTCGAGATTACGTCATCAACACTTAGGTTGCTATCGAAGTAATATTCGCATCGGAATGACCAAGTCTGAACTTAGAAAACAGCTTCTTGCCCGCCGTGGGGAGTTGCGGGCGGGTGAGGTTGCGGCGATCAGTCAAAAGGTCGCTGAGCGGTTCTTTGCGGAGGTCGATCTTGCGGCGGTCGTCCGTCTGCACACGTTCATCCGCATAGCGAAATTCAACGAGATCGACACTTCGATGATCTATATGCGCCTTTGGCGGGACCGTCCGCAGATCGCTACATTTGCGCCGCGGATCGATCACGAGACCGGCAGGATGGAGAGCGTCAGGTTCGACGAGCATACACAACTCGTCGAAGGCCGCTGGGGGATTCGCGAGCCTGCCGAGGGAGAGAGCGTCTCGCCCTCCGAGGTCGATCTTGTACTTGTTCCGATGCTCGGATTTGACCATCTCGGCCATCGCATCGGCTACGGCAAGGGCTTTTACGACCGATTCTTAAGGCAGACGCGGCTCGACTGCCTAAAGATTGGGCTTTGTCCTTGGCCGCCGCTCGACGCGCCCATCGAAACTCACGAAGGGGACGTACCGCTTGATATCATTATCACGCCTGATGCCGTTTTTCGCCCCGAGACATCCGTCAAAGAACTCAACGACTGGTCAAATTAGCCTTTTGCTTTCAGGATGTCGCGGATCTCACCGAGTAAGGTTTCCTCTGCCGTCGGCGGTGCCGGTTCGGCTTCCAGGCCTTTGACGAGCTTAACTACATATTTCGCCAACAGGAACATCACGAACGCGACGATCAGGAATACGATGATGTCATTTATCAACTGGCCGTAAAGGATCAGCGGCTGTTTTGCGGCGGTCGCGGCCGCGATATGTTCCGGTGTATCTACGGGCATCGAACCGAGATTGAACACCTTGCTCTTAAAATCGATGCCGCCGGTCAGTAAACCGACAACCGGCATTACGATGCCGTCCGTGAATGTCTTGACGATGGCGCCAAAGGCTGCGCCGATGATGACGGCGATCGCGAGGTCGATAACATTTCCGCGCGCAATGAATTGTTTGAATTCGCTAAGCATATCTGATCTTCTTCTCCAATATTGAACTAAACAAATAAAGGGCAGACCTCAAGCCTACCCCAAAAAGTATTACGGGATGAAATACAATGTCCCCTCGGATCAGACGCCAGCGGCCTCGGCGGTCTCTTCTTCTTCGTCGGAAGTTTCGTCAAAGAGAGCTGCCGTAAGCCGTTCTTCATCGGTGATGGCCGGTTCGGAATACGACGATTGTACGGCGTATGTATTCTCGACCTCAGCCGCAACCTGCTTTTCACTGTCTTCGCGGGCACGCACCATGCTGCATTTGCCCTCGATGACGGCGCCTTCTTCGACAACGAGCCGCGGAGCCTGAATATTGCCGATGACCTGCGCCGTGCGGCCAAGCTGGAGCTTCTCGTGGGCAATAACATCGCCGTTAACGACACCGTTGATCATCGCCGCCGCGACAGAGACGTTCGCATCGACGACGCCGTTCGTGCCGACGATAAGCGTGCCGGCTTCGGACGTTACCGTTCCGATAAGATGTCCGTCAACACGAAGCATCGCCTGGAACTCCGTCTCGCCGGTAAGCGTCGTGCCGTGCCCTACGAAACCGCTAAGGCGCCCTTCCTTGATATCTCTTGCCATTGCATCGCTGTCGGTGATCGCCCCGCCGCGGACAGCGGCCTGTGGCGTTTCGGTCTGATAGCGGTACGGTGCGTCGGGCTCGACAGAGCTGCTCTCACCGTAAGTCCCGCCGGTTTCGGGTTTCGAATTTCGACCCATTCTGATCATTACATTGCACCTCTCGTGGATTTTCGTTTTACGTAAAACACGAAGTTCTTAGATGAACAAAAAGGCCTTTTGTTCTCCAAACCTTCGATCAACTAAATGCCGTTTTACGGGGAAACTAGGCAAAAACAGCCGTTCTCAAGCCTATCTCGAGCCTCAAATTGTGTTAAGTAGTAATAATAATTGCTTTGTTCAACGATGTCCACACAATTTTCGGGGGTTGAACTATCTAAAATATCGTGGGAACATATAAAGTTTCTGCCGATGGCGGCGGTTTAGCAAGAACGAGGTTTGTAGAGTTGAAAGCAGAGACACCGGCAAAAACGAGACTTTTGAAGAAGATGGGCAAGGCCATCGCCGATTTTTCGATGATCGAGGACGGCGACAAAGTGATGGTGTGTCTTTCGGGCGGCAAGGACAGCTATACGCTGCTTGACCTCCTGCTCGACGTAAGACGCCGGGCGCCGGTGAAATTCGATATTCTGGCGGTCAATCTCGATCAAAAACAGCCTGATTTTCCCGAACACGTACTCCCCGAATATCTCGAGGAACGCGGTGTGGACTATCGCATCGTCGAGGAAGATACTTATTCGATCGTTACCGCCCATATCCCTGAAGGTAAGACGTACTGTTCGCTTTGCTCGAGGCTTCGCCGCGGGATACTCTACACGACCGCCGTCGAGGAAAAATGCACAAAGATCGCGCTCGGCCATCACGCGGACGACATAATTGCGACGTTCTTGATGAATCTCTTTTACGTCGGACAGCTAAAGGCGATGCCGCCGATCCTGCGTTCGGACGACGGCCGGAATACGATCATCAGGCCGCTTGCCTACGTGCACGAAAAGGAGATCGTCGAATATGCTGATGAGCAAAAGTTTCCGATCATCCCGTGCAATCTCTGCGGTTCGCAGCCGAATATGAAGCGGGCCCGCGTCAAGCGTCTCGTCAGCGAGCTTGCAAAAGAGACGCCGTACATACGCGCGACGATGATGACGGCGCTCTCGCAGGTTACGGCTTCGCATCTGCTCGATTCGGAGCTTTACGACTTTCAGAATTTCGAGCCCGCGATCAAGGCGATCCCGCCCGGTCACGGTTCGGTCGAAAAAGAGCTCGACGACATTTTCGACCACGCGGAATCGACCTACAAACCTGATCTAATGAGCGCTGCCGGCCTTTCTTGACTTTGCCTTTACCGCTTTTAGCGAAACATCGTGGTGGGTAAAGACATTGGCATCAATAGGCCCGTTCTGCTTGATTTCCTTTACGGTTACGACGATCTTTCCCATCCCAAGTGAATGCGTTGTTACAGAGTACGGGACGGCCACACCGTCTATCGTTCGATAGTCGGAATATTCTTCCGAGTATGGCAGCTGCTGCTGACTTGTGCTTGAGACGCTGAACGCATCCTGCTTTATCGGCAAAAAGGTGTCAGCCGCATAGTAAATGGTGAACGGCGTGCCTTTCTTTGGCGTGAACTTTACGGCGTAGGCCTCTTTGTCGCCGACCTTGGTCTTTGAGAGGATCTCGATCGATGCGAAGTTCTTGTCCCAGTTGAGCACAGAGTAGAAGTCAGCGGAAATGTGTGCGTTATCCAGCTTGAGGCCGGCCCACTCTTCGGTCGGTGAGAACGAGGTCGTCTCATCGCCCTTTGTCCCGTCAAAATACTCATAGCCCTTTCCGATCACCTTGCCGAGCGCCGAGAACGATGTCGCGGTCGCAGATCTGTTCGGCGCCTCGGTATAGCTGCGAGCGGTTCCGGTAACGCCCTGATTCACAAAATCGATGTCCGCATCAACGACGCGCGATTTGACCTTCCGCAGATTTTCCTCGCCGCCGAGGGCAGCGATGACCTTCTTGTGAAGCTCATCGACGGTGATCGCAGGCTTTTCTACAGGCGTTGTCGGGAGCAGATCGACCGTTCCCTGCGGCTGTACAAGCGAGATCGCCGTTACCTTGCCCGCGGCATCGACCTTCGCGGAAAGCGAAAAGCTGTCCGGAAGAGGCGAGAGCGAAAAGCTGCCGTCCGGTTTTGCGACCAGCGGATAAGGCTGTTGGCCCGGAACATTTAGCGTTACTTTGTCGCCGTCCTTTCGGATCTCGGTCTTTAGCGTGCCCTTGGCCGTCGCCCAAGAACCGATAAGTTGGTCGGCACTCACTTTGGCGTAAGACGGCGTCGGGGCAGTTTCAGCGGACTTTTGCGGGACCGATCCCGGCAAAAGAGCGCTCCAGATGATGTTCTTTGCCTCGTCCGTGAGCGGCGAGCCGGAGACGTTCGTAAGCAAAACGAAACCGAGCTTCTTCTCAGGCATTACCGCGACCATCGCGTTGAATCCGTCGATGTTGCCGCCATGCTGAAGGACCTTGTGGCCGTTCCAATCCTCGATGAACCAGCCGAGGCCATACGAAACTTTACCGGCGATCGGCATCTGCGGCTTGGTCCACTCTTCAAAACCTTTCTCGGATACGATCGCCTTACCGGCAGCTTCACCGCCGTTCAAGATGAACTCGAGCCACTTCGACATATCGCGAACACTAGAATTTATGGCTCCCGCCGGTGCCGGTGCCGCGATCTCGCGAAACGGAAGACGCCGCGTCGCCTTCGTATCGAAGTTGTAGTCGTAGCCGAAGGAATAGTCCTTTGCCTTCGTCATTTCGGCGATGGTCGTCGTGCTGTTCGTCATTCCAAGCGGCTTGAAGATCTCCGACTTGATGACGTTGTCCCACGTGCTTTTTTCGACCGATGCGGCGATCTCGCCCGCCGCAGCAAACATAATATTCTGATACTGAAACTTCTCGCGAAGCTTTGCGGTCGGCTTTGCAAGACCCGTGACCTCGATAAGTTCCTTTCGCGACAGTTCGCCCGTCAGCATCGCAAGATCCGTACGCGAAAGCCCCGAAGAATGATCGAGAAGGTCGCGAATCACGATCTTTTTGTCGGTTTCGGGATCATTGATCTGGAAGTACGGAAGATACTTTTTTGGAGAATCATCCAACGAGAGTTTACCTTGATCCTGTGCGATCAAGATCGAAAGGGCCGTAAATGCTTTTGTTGCCGAACCGATCGCAAATTGCGTGTCGGCGGTCGCAGGTATCTTCTTTTCAAGATCTTTATAGCCAAGGCCTTTCGCGAATATGATCTTCCCGTCCTTCACGATCGCGAGCGCAGCACCGGGGATACCCAACGCTTCGCGGCGCTCATTGATCGCTTTCTCGATCTTCGCGAGCGCGGCCGCTTCGTCACTCTGCGGTGCAGATGCTGCCGTCTGGCCGATGGCAGACTGCGGCAGCGAAGTTAAAAAGAGAGAAAAGAGAACAAATAGAACAAGGGAAGCGGATCTTTTTTGCATAGAATTTTAAGGAGGCCCTAAAGCCGGACCGAAATAAACGTTACGCCCTAAAAGCACAAGAAGTTCAGGTTTTATCCATCTTGCAGTAACCTCTTAGCATATCATCATAGAGCGTGAGGCAGGCAGGCCGAATACACGTTTTAGGCCAAAAGTATTAGTATCTAGGCTCAGATCATTTGACGCGAAGATGAACGAAAAACGATTGCCCGCAGGCTTCGAAACATTTGTCGAACAAGTTCTGACCGAGGCCGAATCGGTCGAGGGGCATCTAACGCCCAGAGAAATGCGCTTTCTGGCTTTGCTGGCGGCCGTACCGACCGCAGAAGGCGGGATCCTTGAGATCGGTTCGTTCAAGGGCAGGTCAACAAGCATCCTGGCGCGTGCGGCCGCCCTCGCCGACGGTGAGACGATTCATGCGGTCGATCCGATGACGGCACCTTCCGAGACCGATCCCGACCTCAGAGGTGCGAAAGATTCGCTTTCTGACTTTCGGCGGAACATCGAGACGATGGGCGTTTCAGACCGCGTCGAACTTCACCAGACTTTTTCTTACGAGCTTGCAAAAACATGGGACAAACCTTTGCGGCTTCTGTGGATAGACGGCGACCACACTTACGAAGGCACGCGTCTCGACATCGAAGGATTTGGCCCGCATCTTGTCGATAAGGGCATTGTTGCGATGCACGACGTTCTGCATGAGTTCGACGGCGGCGTGCGCGTGATGATGGAGCACGTTCTGCTTTCGCCGAACTTCGGGGCCTGCGGATTTGTCGGCTCGATCGGCTGGGCGCAGTTCCTTGAAGACGCGAACGAGGCCGCGAAATATCGCTCCCTTAAACTCAAGCTCTATAAAAAACTTTCGAGGCTGATACCGCTCATCACGCTTCGCAAGGGCGAACTGTCTGCGCAAGAGAAGAAGCAGTTCAAACTCTGGCGCACCTTCGTCCCGCATAAGGAGATCAAGCCGCAGGATTGGCTTGATCAAGTGCTCTAGTCAGCGGTGTTTTCAGCGAGAGTGCTCTTCTCCGCAACAGAGGGCCGTGCGGCGGCAACGCCAAAGGCCATTATCAGAAAGAAGACCATCGCTACCTCGCTGTCGCCAAGATTCCAGTGGACAAGCCCGCTTGTCGTGAACCCGACGAGCGCGCCGGAAGCGCCAAGCAGTACGCCGAAGCGATGAGCGTCTTTGCCGCGAGCGTCGCGCAGTCCACGCAAAAAGATCCGAGCTAGGCAGAACAGCACGCACAGCCACAATATGAGCTCAGGAAAGCCGCGTTCGACGGCGAGCTGCACCGGCGTCGAATGGAAATGCCCCATCGGCTGCCAGCCTTTGTCGAACATTCCCCATTCCTGCCAATGCTTTTGGAACGAGTTCATCCCGACGCCGACCAGAAGATGCCTCGGTGACTCCATCAGCAAGCGATAGCCATCGCGCCACATCATCTCGCGGTATTTTGTCGAATCGTCCTTTGAGTCAAAGAAGCCGACATCGCGCGACTCGTGCAGGAACAAGAGCCCGCCGAAAACGACCGGAATCGCGACGACGAACGCGGCGATCAGAAGTTTTTTCTTTGCCGACAACAGAACGATCACGAGTGCCGCGACCATAAAGCCAAGCTGCGATGCCCGCGTTACCGTAAAGAGCAAGGCGAGGCAGGCGAGCGCAAGTGTGGCGGCAAGGAAAGGCGTTGATGAGAAAAGGCGTCCGAACCGCGCGAATGTAGATCGCCGAACCGTCTGCTCTTCTTCGCGGCGACGGCCGATATTCGCGACGATCAGGCCGAAGATCAAAGCCGCAACGAGCTGAAGCATTTCGGCATAAGTTGCGTAATGGTTATAGAAACCTTGCGACCGCCAGTTATGACTCTTTTCCCAGCTTGTGAAACCAAGCTGCTGCTCGGCTGATGCGCCGGGCAGAAGATCCGCGCTATCGACCGTTACCGTAAATTCAAAATCCGGCCGGTAAAACAACACGCGGACGCTTGAATGCTGCCGGAGTGCGTCAAGAAGATCTTGCGGCGTGTGCAGCTTCTTGCCGTCGGCACGAAGAAGCGTGTCGCCGTCGTAGAGCAAAGCCTTTGCAAGCGGCCCGTCAGGCGCAAGCCCTTGCACCTCGACACCGCGGCCGAGATAGCGTTCGACGGGCGTCCAAACGAGATTCACCGAACACGAGACGACCATCAGCACCGCGAAAAAATATGCCGCACGAACATTCCGCAGATTCCAGATAGCGAAATAGAAGACCAAAAATAGCGCGACGCCGCGCAGTTGATCGAGCGAGATCGCGGGTTCGTAAGAGAAGATGCCGCTGATCACCGACCAGCCGAAATACGAAAAGAACGCGACATCTAGCAGGCGAATTTTCGGCCGCTGTTTTGCCACCACAAAACGCGCGACCGTCGCGAGCGTTCCGCAGCCCCAGGCGATCTGCGTTGCGGCGATCGAATGCGGTGCCGCAGCAACCATCAACGCGAGAAACACGAATGCGGTTCGGCCAAGCCACAATGACGATCCGCTTTCCGTATCGAGTCCGGCAAGGCGGTCAAATTTCGCGATAAAGGACGACATCGGCAAGGGATCTAGAGAACTTTTGCGGATTTCACGACGACGGAATTCACCATTTCGGCGGGCAGAGTCACCTGAGGTGTGTCATCAGCTTCGAACGTGATCTTGAAATCTTCGGGCTTGCGTTTTTGCAGCAAGCTCGTCGGGCCGTAGAGCGTAATGCGTACGCTCTTGCCGTGAGTCGTCGGAACAACGAACGTCTTTTCGATACGCTTTTCGCCGACACGAAACGTAACGGTGACATCCCCGCGTTGGATCGTCGCTTTTGAGTCGGTAACGGCAAGCGGCTGGATGAGGGTGAAATCACCGGTCCGCCCTTTCAGATCGACCTTCTCGGTCGAGATCGCCTCGAGTTTATCCAAAACGCTCTCCGGGCCGCGAACCATTATTCGTGATGGTGTCGCGGTGCGTGAATATACTTCGAGATTCGATGCGAGGTCGCCGGTCGTTTCGATCTTGACCGGAACTTCCTTTTCCTCGACGCGTTCGAGCTTGACCTGCACGCGGTTCGGCCAGATGTCGTCGATCTTTACACCCGCCGGCAGCGGGACAAAGACGTTTGCCGGTGTGAGTGTGACCGTACGCTCGCCCGGCTCGAGGCCGCTAAGATCGACCGACGCAGCCAGCGAATCGATCTGGTTGATCTTTCGTGCGTCGCCGCTCAAGACGAGATCGATCGTGTTGATCTCCGAATCCGTGATCGTGTTGTCAGAACTTCGCATCGACAGACGCACATTGCTGAACCTTGCCGTCATCGGCTTGCTCAAGCCGGTGACGGCGAACCACAATGCAAGCGTGATCGCGAGGGCGAGCAGCTTCAGATGCCAGTCCTCGACGAAGAGCTTTCGCAAGATCTTTTTCGCGAAGGCTACCGACGGATCGGGTTTTCGTTTCGTGTCGGTCTCCATTGCTATCCTACGGTCGCGTCCGTATCGGTCTCTGAGAGCGTTACGGTCTCGCGGCGAGGTTCAGGTATCGGAATGTCCATCGCCTCGAACAAAAGTTTCTTCATCTGCTTCGGATCGAGATTCCGAAGGATCTTGCCCGATTCGACGTATGTGATCAGGCCGGTCTCTTCCGAAACAACGAGCGAGATCGCGTCCGAGCCCTCAGTAATTCCGATCGCCGCTCGATGGCGAGTTCCAAGCTCACGCGAGATCTCGGGGTTCTTTGTAAGCGGCAGAAAAACGGCCGCGGCCGCTATTCGCTCGTGCTGTATGACGACGGCCCCGTCGTGCAGCGGCGTCGTCGGGTTGAAGATCGAGACCAGAAGGTCATAGCTCACTCTCGCGTCAAGCTGAAGGCCGGCATCGACGAAATTCCGCAGCCCGACGTTCCTTTCGATCACGATCAAGGCTCCGGTCTTTTCGCTCGCAAGTGTTGTGAGGGCAAGGATTATCTCGTCATAAACGCTGCCGCCGAACTGTCCGCGTTGCTTCTTGAGCGGCAGCCGCAGACGGCTTGCGAAATACATCAGTGCTTGGCGAATCTCGGATTGGAAAAGGACGATGATCGCAAACCCGATATAGACGACCGCGTACCGCAGCACGAACTCAAGCGTGAAAAGATCTTGATCGACCGCGACCCAGTAAAGGATCGCAAGGAAAACAAGGCCGATGACGGTCGGGACAGCACGCGTGCCGCGAAGGAGTTTGATGACGACATAGACAATGGCAAAAACGAGCGCAATATCAACGAGATTGCGCAGGGTTGCTATTGTCAAAATATCGCGAAACTGCATTGAAAATGGGCTATAGCACCGGACAGACCCGAACCGTAAAATGCCCTTAGAATATCATACAAGCGGAAGTTGGTGAGTTACCGAAGTTACGGAGTTGCCGGAGTTATAAAGTTTCTAGAAAATGCAAAGTTCGTGAAAGAGGCTCTGACCTATTACTTTCCCCTTAGCCCTTATGACTTATTTCGGAACCAACAGCCATCTCGCGAATGTGTAAATGCAAGAACCGAGGCCGCTATCGCTCCCGGTTCTGACTCGGCGTCTGTCGTGAAAATTCGATCCTTTTAGAGTTCGAGTGACCTAAGATACTTTCTGAAATCGTCGCCGAGGTCGTCACGCTTTAGGGCGTATTCGACCGTTGCGATGAGGAAGCCAAGCTTGTCGCCCGCATCGTGTCGCGTTCCTTCAAGGCGGACCGCGTAGAACGGACGCTTTTCGAGCAATCGCACCATTGCGTCGGTGATCTGGATCTCGCCGCCCGCCCCCGGCTTGGTCTGCTCGATCGCCTCAAATATATCCGGCGTGAAGATATATCGACCGACGATCGCAAGGTCGCTCGGTGCATCTTCAAACGCGGGTTTTTCGACCATGCCTTTGATGCGAAAGACGCCGGGTTCGACCTCGTCGGCGTCGATCACGCCGAAGCGCGAAATGGCCTCGCCCTCGACCTGCATCGTCGCTATCACAGGCGCGTCGAACTTCTCGTACACGTCGATCATCTGCGCCAGGGCCGGACGCTCTGCGTCGATAACGTCGTCGGCAAGCAATGCGGCGAAAGGTTCGTCGCCCACGAAATCCTTCGCCTGGTAGATCGCATGGCCTAGGCCCAACGCCTGTTTTTGCCGCGTGTAGCTGATGCGGGCAATGTCCGAGATCGCACGTACCTGATCAAAAAGATCGTCCTTGTTCTTATCCTTTAGGAGTTCTTCGAGTTCGAACGAGATGTCGAAATGGTTCTCGATGGCCGTCTTGTCGCGGCCCGTGATTATCAGAAGTGATTCGACGCCCGCGGCGACCGCTTCCTCGACCGAATATTGGATAAGCGGCTTATCGACAAGCGGCAGCATCTCCTTCGGCGAGGCTTTTGTCGCCGGTAAGAATCTTGTGCCGAGGCCCGCGGCCGGAAAAACGGCCTTTCGAATTTTGTTTGCCATAACCACTTCTGCTAAGTTTCGAGAAACGAACAATCGATTTTAGGAGAATTATGGCCGACAAACAAACATTCGAGGCCGTGCTCGAAAAACATCCCAAAATGGATGCCGCGGGAATAACGATCCCGTTCGATGTCGAAGAGGTGTTCGGCAAACGCCGTGTGCCGGTCGTTATCGAAATAAACGGTGAGCAATATCGCACCACGATCGCCCATATGGGCGGTCGATACTTGATAGGTACGCCAAAAGAGTACCGGATGCGAGCGGGGATCGTGCCGGGTGAGCTCATTGTAATTACATTGTGGCAGGATCTTGAGAAAAGAACGGTCGAAATACCGAAGGACCTCGCAAAAGCCATCAAAACGATTCCCGGCGGCCTCAAAACTTGGGAGAAACTCTCCTACACCACCCAAAAAGAACACGCGCGATCGGTCGAGTCCGCCAAGCAGCCCGAAACCCGCATCCGCCGCATCCAGAAGATCGTCGATTCGATGACGCGATCGTAGCCCCGTGCCCGAAGCACGTGGCTATGCGACATCGTCCACCCACTCAGACGGTTTCGTCTGTGCAAATCGTGCAAATCGTGCAAATCGTGCACTTTGATACATTTTGTGCGGTTTGATACGTTTTGTGCGGTTTGTGCTTCAACGAGGCGCGTCAGTTCGCTATGATGTCAACACGGTCGAGCCGGCCGTTCGGTCTTTGACAAAGGTGTTCGTGGTTCGTTGTTCATTGTTCGTTGTTCATTGGCCATCGGTCATCGGTCATCGGTCATCGGTCTTTGGGCATAGCCCAGAAGATCTTCTCAGTCTTGTCGGCGGCAATGCTTTAGTCCCCGTAGGGGACGTAAGAATATAGCCCAGGGTAAGGCCGTCGCGGCCGCAACCCTGGGTTACCGTGCCCAAACCACATCGGAGCGTGCGGAGCACGCGACAGGGATTTGTCGCCGGCCAAGCCGCCTCTAGGAGAACTGAAACGGAGAATTGAGAATGGAAAATGCGGGTTGAATTTTTTTTCGCGAAATTGTGGGGCAAATCGCGTAAGCGATTGATAACACGTCACTTATTTGTCCCAAGAGCTGTCCCAGAGTTGTCCCACGAGCGTCTTGGCCGGGACAAAAGATGGCCATTGTCGGCGGCAAGCCGCCTCCAAGGTTGGTTTTGGGGCACGTTGCGTTCGGCGGGGTGTTCGGCGAAACTAATTGTTTATGACTGTTAGAGTGAGATTCGCCCCGTCGCCGACGGGTTATCTGCATATCGGTTCGGCAAGAACCGCCCTTTTCAACTACCTTTACGCGCGGCACACGGGCGGCAGATTCCTTTTAAGGATCGAGGACACGGATCTTGCACGCTCGACCGAAGAATCGACGCGTTCGATCCTCGATGGCTTGAAATGGCTCGGTTTTGCGCCCGACGAAGAGATCGTCTTTCAGTCGAACAACGCCGACAAACATCGCGAGGCAGCGCGTCGCTTGCTTGCGGAAG
Organism: Acidobacteriota bacterium; assembly: GCA_018269005.1. Lineage (GTDB taxonomy): Bacteria > Acidobacteriota > Blastocatellia > Pyrinomonadales > Pyrinomonadaceae > OLB17. Next base: position 406,957 of record JAFDVK010000012.1, read on the forward strand.
GCAAGGCGTATCGCGACTTTACGCCGAAGGCCGAACCAACGGATGGAGACGTCAAAGAAGCGATAAAGGAGCGCGCGCGTCAGCAGGGCGCAGATAAGAATTTCCGCGATAATCCGTATCGCGAACTTTCGGGCGAAGAGTCTGAAGCGCGTGCTGCGGCAGGCGAGCCATTCGCGATCCGCCTGAAAGTCCCCGACGTCAGAACCGGGAGCGATAGCGACTGGGCTTCGCCTACTGGAAAGACCAGCTTTGAAGATCAGGTTTACGGCCTGCAGGAACGCGACTACGCCGAGACCGAGGACCTAGTTCTTCTGCGTTCGGACGGCCATCCGCTCTACAATCTCGCTGTTGTTTGCGACGACATCGAGATGCAGATCACGGATGTCATCCGCGGGCAGGATCACCTTACGAATACCCACAAACAGCTGCTCATCTATAAGGCTCTTGGCGTCGAACCACCGCGTTTTGCCCACTTGCCGCTGATAATGGCGCCGAACAAGGGCAAGCTCTCGAAGCGCAAGCACGGCGAGGTCGTTTCGATGACAACGTATCGCGACGCGGGTTTTGTTGCCGCCGCGTTTCGCAACTTTCTAGCTTTACTTGGCTGGTCTGCGAGCGAGGAGAAAGAGATCTATTCACTCGACGAACTGACAAAGAAATTTTCGCTCGAGGGAATTCATCGCTCGAACGCCGTTTTCAACTTTCACGAGGGCGACCCGAAACGCTGGACCGACGATAAGGCCATCTGGATGAATGCCGAATACATCCGCACGATGCCTTTGAGCGAACTCCTGCCGCTCGTGAAGACGGAGCTCAAGGCGAATAAGCTCTGGCGAGAGGAATACGAGCCGGACGGGCGCGCACTTGTGACGTCGATCTCTTCGACCAGCGCACAGGCCTTCGAGTCAGCGACCGAGATCAGCGACCGGCCCGAATCGATCGCCATCGACCGGCCGCGTCACGGCTCGCATGATTGGTTCGTGCAGACGGTCGATCTGATTCGCACAAGATTCTTCACGCTCAAAGATTTTTCGACGCAAGGCCGCGCGTATTTTAGCGAGGATTTTGATTTCGATCCGGCGGCTGTCGCCAAGAACCTTGCGAAATTCCCTGAGCTGCAGGAATGGCTGCCGGAGCTTGCCGCCCGTTTCGAGGCGGAATTGGGTGAACTCGGCGTAGCTGGCGGCGAAGATCTTTCTGCGGACAGGCTGCCGCTCACCGACGCGTGCTGCTCCGACCGGTTCTTCGAGTCCAATATCGAGACGGTCGTAAAGGCGTTCACGGAAGAAAAGGGCACCAAACTCGGCGTAATTATGAACGGTGCACGAACGCTCCTCACCGGCGTCGCGGTCGGGCCATCTATGCTCTCGGTCTTCGAGACCATCGGCCTCGAACGCACGCTGATGCGCCTCCGCAGCAAGGTCGCGTGGAATGAATAATGACAGGTTCCAAAATTACTAAAGACTGCCGTGGGTCAAGGTCAACAACTGTTGTGTTGTCATATTCGTGAAACCCTGAGAAACCTTGTCGGTCTCGGTCGGGAGTTGGAAAGTGCCGACAGATCGCTTGAATGTCGTGCACACATTTTGGAGGGCGACACGCACTTTGTCGAGATCGGCCTTGTCGGCGGTTTGCTTTCCCTCGAAAAGGATGTTCGGACTTCGGCTGCGTTGATAGACGTCGATCTGAGCGTAGATAAGGCTTGCGAGGAACAGGCGTGCCGAACCGCGGGCGAGGCCGTCAAGATCGATCTCATTAAAGAACTTTCCATTCCGCTTGTCCTTCCAAGCGGCGTCCACCTTACCGCCCTCGGGCGTGTAGCCCTTAAAGAAAATATTCGGCTTGCTTCCGGGAACTGAATTGAGAAAATCGGATGCATGAACGATCCCGTCCTCGAGGCACATCAAGGCAGCGACAGGGTCGAGCGGTGGACGGTCAGGCTGTGGGCCATAGGCCGCGTGGCCGACAGGCGTGTCGAACGTCGTATAGTCATTTTGCGATAGATGATCGTCCGTTTCGTGGTGCCGGTGCGCCCAAGTGTCCTGCTGGTAATGAAAGAAGATCCCTAGCCGGATAAGACGATTGCGCGGGTCCTTTTCATCCATCGCCGCCTGAAAGAGGGCATTGCGGCGTGCGACGATGCCGATCGCGTGCATTTCACCATTCTTATCCAGGGCATGCCAGAGCCATTCTTCCGTTATCTGAGGTCGCGGGCCGTCATGCGCGTTTGTCTCATCGGAATCGTCCATTCCCTGATCGACGGCCGCGACGATCAATGCGTCTTTGTCGGCGAAACCGGCAGAGCGGCAAATGACGTAGGTCATCAGAAAATGCGTGTCCTCTTCGTACGAGAAAGCTTGCGTACCGAGAAGAAGAATCGTCGCTAGAACGCAGAATAATCGAATCGGAGTGGTTGTTCGAGACATAAGTATTACTCTCAGTTCTACACTTATAACACGATAGTGAACACAAGAATTTCTAATCGCCGATTTCGACCGCCACCGTACGGCGTTTTACCGGCGATGAAAGCACGATGGTCGTCGTGGTGATGCCGTAGGGCGTGAGGAGGTCGATGACGTCCTGGAGGTGTTCGACCGAAGAGACGGCGATCTTCATGATGAAGGAATCCTCGCCGGTGCCGCGATGGCACTCGAGAACCTCGTTCGAACTTTCAGCGACCTCGATGATGTGGCTGTAATCAACGCCCGTGATGCTCATCCTCACGAACGCCAAGATCGGCAAACCGACACGTGAAGTATCGATCTCGGCACGGTAGCCTGTGATTATCTTTGAATCCTCAAGTTTGCGGACGCGCTCGATCACCGAAGGCGTGGTAAGGCCGACCTGCCGCCCAAGTTCGGCATAGCTCGTGCGGGCATCTTCTTGAAGGATGTGAAGCACCTTTTGGTCGATCTCATCGAGCATCGCTTTCTATTCTAAGGTAATCGCCACTCATTTACTAATAATATGTGTTAGAACCGGCTCTATCCCTCACAATTCCCATTCAAATTTCAGATGGGGTCAATTAAAATAGATTATTTAGGACAAACAACGCCGCTTTGATCGTTTTGGGCGGCACAAACTCACGGGGAGGAATCTAATGACCATGGCCCTAACCGAATCAGCCGCAACGCCCACGGATGCCGACTTTGCTTCGACAGCCGCCGCGACAACAGCAACACAACTCCCGGAATTTCGCGACCTTAAATTTGAGAACATCAACGAGCTTCATCTCGATCACCCCGGTGCGAACGATCCCGAATACCGCGAACGCCGCGACTACATTGCGTCGCTTGCTAAACGCTTTCGCGAAACGGGCGAGGTTACGGACGTGGATTACACGGAGCGGGAGCAGGGCATCTGGCAATACGTAGCAAAGCGCTTAGAAGAACTGCATGAGAAACACGCGTCACCGTTCTACTTAAAGGCAAAACGCGACCTTGGTATCACGAACGAACGGATACCGCAGTTGACGGAGATGAACCGCCGCTTGAAGGAACTGACCGGCTTTCGGCTTGCGCCGATCGAAGGGCTTGTCGAAACGCGAGGTTTTCTATCGTGGCTCGGCTATCGTGTGATGCTCTCGACACAATACATACGCCATCATTCGCGGCCGGATTACACGCCCGAACCGGACGTGGTACACGAGTCTATCGGCCACATTCCGATGTTCACTAATCCGAACTTTGCCCAATTCTCGCAATCGATAGGCGAAGGAGCGCAAAGAGCGACGGACAAACAGATCGAAGAGCTTGGACGGCTTTATTGGTTTACGGTCGAGTTTGGCCTGGTCGAACACGAAGGCGGAATCAAAGCCTATGGCGCCGGCCTGCTTTCGTCCTTTGGCGAGCTCGAGAACGCGTTCTCCGACAACGTAGAGCGACGTCCATTTGACCTCGAAAAGGTCATCAACACGCCGTACAACTACAGCGATATGCAGCCGATCCTTTACGTCATTCCGTCGTATGCGGAGCTGAAGGAGGTGACGAGGAAATATATTGAAAGCCTCTAGGGCGGTTGTCTTATTGGACAACTTATGTTATGTTGTTAAGAAGTGAAAATTTTGCGAGAAGTTGTCTTTTACAAGAATCATTTGACGGATTTCCTGGAGACTCTTCCGATCAAAACCGCGAAGAAGATCTACTGGACGATTGATCTGGTAAGGCGTTTGAACGTTGTTCCCGAAACGTATTTGAAGAAGTTAGCGGATGCAGACCGGCTGTTCGAGATTCGGGTCGAATTTGGCGGTGATATTTTTCGGGTGTTGTGTTTCTTTGATGAAGGCAACTTAGTTGTGCTGACGAACGGCTTTCAAAAGAAAAGCCAGCGGACGCCAAGAAATGAGATAGACCGGGCATTAAGAATAAGGGATGAATACTATGGCGAGAAGCAAAAACATTAGAACGTTGGATGAAGTACTAGACGAGAAATTTGGAAAGCGTGGAACCGCCACCCGCACGGAATACGAGCGGGGCTTCGAAGAGTTCAAACTCGGCTATTTGATCCAGGAAGCTCGAAAGAAGAAAGGCCTAACGCAGCAGGAGCTTGCCGAGAAGGCCGGGACGAACAAGGCCTATATCTCGCGCGTTGAGAACGACATCAAGGACGTGCGGATATCCACCTTGCGCAAGATCGTTGAGACGGGCCTCGGCGGGAAGCTGGAGTTGGCAGTTAAGTTGTAGAAAAGAGATGTTGAAGAAACTTTTTATATTGGTCTTTGTTGGGATATTGGGAGCCGTCTTTGCGTCGCCGATGTTCGGGCAGGAGGCCGACCCGCTGCTCGCTCCGGGGACTACGGTTCCATTTACCGTCGATGCTGACAGGTCGGCAACCTTCAGCGTCGATCTCACGGCCGACGGTTTCGCCCAGTTCGCATGGGCGGCGGGTGAAGACAGCAGCTTCCTCTACGAAATAGCGGACAGCGCCGGAAAGTCGCTGCAGAAAGGTGATTCGGGCTGGGTCAAGGCCGCGTATTTCGTCGCGCCGAAGCAAGGCGTCTATTCGATCCGGCTCTACATCGACCCAAAAGCAGAGGATAAAAAAACGCAGTCCGGAACGCTGACGTACAAGAATGATTTTACGATCCCAAAGGGCGGAAAAGTGAAGGCATCGCGAAAACTTGCAGGCTATGATGTCCAACTTGTTGACGTCGCCGACACAGACGACACGCCCGGGGATTCGTTTGTCATCGTAAAGAAAGGCGGTGTTATAAAGAACCTCCTTCACAGCGATTTCAGCTCGCCGATAATGGGCTACTCGTTCTCGGGGTTGGTGGAAAAGAATGCACCTGCTTCCGAGAAGCGTGCCGCGGCTCTCATAAACAACACGCCCGACAAGACGGGCGACGGCAACCCGGACGTGATGCTCGAATATTATTCGGGCGGCGCACACTGCTGCACCACATACTACTTTATTGAACTTCCCAAAAGCGGTCCGGTTGCGATCCGCGAGGTCGATACCGGTAACGCCGGAATGATACCGATCTCAAAGGCTGCGTCGGGCGGATTGCGTTTTGAAACGGCGGACAATGCGTGGGCATACTGGAATATGTCGTTCGCGGGGTCGCCGATGCCTTCCGTTATCCTCGAATTCAAAGACGGGGTCGCAAAACCGAATTTTGCCCTGATGAAAAAGCCCGCCCCGAGCATGGCAGTTCTAAAACGAAAGGCCGCGGCCGCAAGCAAGAAGATCTCGAACGATCCCTACACGGAGCCGTCGATGGATTTCGAAGATGCATTTTGGAGCGAGATGATCGACCTCGCCTTCACCGGCCACGAAGACCTCGCCTGGCAATATTTCGACCTGGTCTGGCCAAAGGCAAAACCCGGCAAGGCGAAGTTCCTTGCGGATTTTAAGGAAACTTTGGCGGGGAGCTATTACGGCGAAAAGTAAATACGGGCAGTTGAACTCCCAATGAAATAGGAATTGTAATGATCACAGAAACGCAAACAGTAGTAGATAACGATGTAGCGGTTAAGAATCCGCTTGGGCTAAAGAAGATACATCACGTTGAGTTTTACGTTGGCAATGCGAAGCAGGCGGAGTTTTATTATCGCAAGGCATTTGGTTTTTCGCGTGCGGCGTATTCGGGACTCGAGACGGGCAACCGCGAGACGACAAGTTATTTGATGCGCCAGACGAATATCAATTTCGTGCTGACGACGCCGATGGGGCCTGAGCATCCGGCTGCCGAACACATCAAGCAGCACGGCGACGGTGTGAAGGACATTGCGTTCTACGTCGAAGATGCCGACCACGCCTTTAATGAGGCGGTGAAACGCGGAGCTCGACCGGTCGTCGAACCGCACGATCTTGCAGACGATAACGGCTCTGTCCGCCACGCGGCGATCGGCACGTATGGCGACACGATCCATTCACTTATTTCCTACAACACGAACAACGGACACAATTATTCCGGTCCGTTCCTTCCCGGTTTTACTGAACAAAATGTCGAAGGCGATGCGACCGGCATAATGCTCGTTGATCATATCGTCGGCAACGTCGAATTGGGGAAGATGAACGAATGGTGCGATTTTTATCGCGATGTGATGGGCTTTCACCGCTACATCACGTTCGATGACAAGGATATCTCGACCGAGTATTCGGCCCTGATGTCGATCGTGATGAGCGACGGCCAGCACAACATCAAATTCCCGATCAACGAACCTGCAGAAGGAAAGGGCGGTAAATCGCAGATCCAGGAATACATCGATTTTTACCGCTCGGCCGGCGCACAGCACATCGCGCTTCTTTGCCGCGACATTCTTCATACCGTCGGCAAACTGCAGGAGAACGGCATCGAGTTCCTTCGCGTTCCCGATGAATACTATGAAGAGATCCCCGAACGCGTCGGCGAGATCGACGAAAGCATTGAGGACCTGAAACGTCTCGGCATCTTGGTCGATCGCGATGACGAAGGCTACCTGCTTCAGATATTCACAAAGCCGGTCGAAGACCGCCCGACGGTTTTTTTCGAGATCCTCCAGCGAAAAGGCTGCAAAGGCTTTGGCAAAGGCAACTTTAAGGCGCTATTCGTCTCTATAGAAGAAGAACAGCGACGCCGCGGCAATCTCTGATCCGGCTTAACCTCCAGCTTAGCCGTCAGCCTGAAGCTCGCCGCTAACCGATCCTGATCGGATCATGCGAAAGATCGGGTAGCTGATGATCAGTACAACTATGGCGCACGCGCTCGGGAATGGGTTGCTTACGGTATAGCCGATTAAGAGCAGCACAGCGAATAGGAGCATCAACAGCGGCACATACGGGTAACCGATCGTTCGGAACGGGCGCGGCGTGTCGGGTTCGCGGCGGCGGAGAACGTAAAGCGAGACGTTTATCAGGATCATCGCTACGAGGATGAAGAACTGACCAACTGCAAGAAGCAGTTCGAACGTCCCGATCGTGGTCAGGATGACGGCGCATGCTGCCGTTAGGATCAATGCAACTATCGGCGTGCCGCCTCTGTTTACCTTTGTCGCTCCGTGAAAGAACAAGCCCTCGCGGCCGAGAGCGAAAAGTATCCTCGGCGCCATCATCAGGATCGCGTTGATTATACCGATCAGTGAGACAAGAGCCAGGATCGTCACGACCTGGCCGCCCCGCTCGCCGAGCAGAACTCTCAATGCATCTGCTCCGGCAAATTTTGAGCCGCCAAATTGCGACAATGGCAGTACATACAGAAACGCCAAATTCACTAGCAAATAGATCGCAATGATCAGCAAAGTTCCGCCAAATAGTGAACGCGGCAAGTGCCGCGTCGGGTCAGTATCCTCTTCCGAAAAATAGATCGGTGCATACCAGCCGTCGTAGGTCGAAAGTACAAGCTGGAATGCAAGAATGAATGCTACAACGGACGGCCATAATCCTGTCGAAACGATCGAACCGGTGTCATTCTGGCCTTGTTCCGCTACGCCGCCTTGCCCGCCTATAACGAAGCACATCACAACAAACGCGATCAATGCCAAAGCTTTAAGGGCGGAAAATATCTTTTGAGTGTCGCTTCCAGTCCTTACGCCGATCACATTCAATACTGACATTGTCAGCAGGACGGCGAGGCTGAAAAATATCCGCCCGCCGTACATATTCGGAGCAATGAGCCCTGATGCGTATTCGCCGAAAACCACCGAAATAAAAGCGACCGCCAAGGTATTATTCAGCCAATCACACCATCCTACGACAAAGCCGCCGTATCCGCCGTATGCACGCTGAGCATAGGCATACATTCCGCCCGCTCGCGGGACCATTGACGCGAGTTCTGCGACATAATTGGCATTTAGCAATGCGTAAACGCCGCCGAGCGTCCATACGAGCATTATCATCCAAGGGGAAGAAAGCAGTTCGGCGACCGGCCCGGGTGAACGTAGGATGCCGACGCCGATCGTACCGCCGATGCAGATCGCAACACCAAAGCCGACACCTAAGACCTTTAAGAGCTTTCCTTTCTCAACGCGCCGTTCATCGGCCGTAAGGGTTGCATCCATGCATTTTTCTCCTAACAAGGTTTTCTGGGCAGGTGGTACCTTGCGTATAACGCAAGGAGAATACGTTAAGTTCGCGGCAAACACAACCCGTAAATTGTGGCTTCCAAGCACCCGTAACACGCGATCTTTGGCTGACCTGTGCTATCTTTTGCACAGACACATATGCATCTGAAATATCAAACAGGGTTTGGCAATGAGTTTGCGACAGAGGCTGTTGAAGGAGCTCTACCGATCGGGCGAAATTCGCCGCAGAAGGCACCGCTCGGGCTTTATGCCGAGCAGTTTTCGGGGACGGCGTTTACCGTTCCGCGTGCGCAGAATCGGCGTACGTGGAAGTATCGAATAAGGCCGAGCGTTCTGCACAAGCCGTTCGTGCCGTATTCAGAGGTTCACGGCGAGGCGAAAGCTGCGTTGTTCCGCTCAACGCCCTTTGACGAGGTTGTGACTACGCCGAATCAGCTTCGCTGGGATCCTATTCCGCTTCCGACGGAGCCGACAGATTTTGTTGATGGCATCACCACTATCGCGGGCAACGGCGACCTCTTTGGCCAGGCAGGCATCGGCGTTCACATCTATGCATTTAACAAGAGCATGGATGACCGATACTTCTATAACGCTGACGGCGAGATGTTGATCGTGCCGGAGATGGCGGCGTTGACGATCCGCACTGAGCTCGGTGTTCTGGAAGTTACGCCGGGCGACATCGCAGTGATACCGAGAGGATTGCGGTTTGCGGTCGAGATCGCACAAGAGAACCACCCCGCCGACGAAAGGTCGGCACCCCTCCTTCGTAAGGAGGGGAGCTTAGCTGCTCGTGGTTATATCTGCGAGAATTACGGGTCGCATTTCCGCCTGCCCGAACTTGGGCCGATCGGTGCGAACTGTCTCGCGAACGCACGCGATTTTGAAACGCCCGTCGCGTGGTTCGAGGACAAGGAAGGTGAGTGCGAGATCGTTGCGAAATTCGGCGGTCAACTGTGGTCGTGTACGAGCGGACATTCTCCGCTCGATGTCGTCGCATGGCACGGCAACAACGTGCCGTATCGCTACGACCTTCGGCGCTTCAACACGATCGGCTCGATCTCTTACGATCACCCCGACCCGTCTATTTTCACCGTACTTACTTCTCCCTCGGGCGAACCGGGCGTTGCGAATTGCGACTTTGCGATCTTTCCCGACCGCTGGCTCGTAGGCGAAGACACGTTTCGCCCGCCGTGGTATCACCGCAACACGATGAGCGAATATATGGGCCTCGTTTACGGTCAATACGACGCTAAAGAAGAAGGCTTCGTCGCGGGCGGCGGCTCGCTCCACAATCAAATGTCGGCTCACGGCCCCGATCTGGACGCGTTCGAAAAAGCTTCGAACGCCGACCTTAAACCGCAAAAACTCGAAGGCACGATGGCATTCATGTTCGAATCACGATACATCATCCGCCCAACGCGCTTTGCAATGGAAACGTCGAAGCTCCAACACGAATACAGCGAGGTCTGGCAAGGACTCAAGAAGAATTTTCACAAATAAAAACACTTGAAACGGGCCTGATCTTATCCGCAGCCGGGATCGGTCCGCTTACCAACTGCCCGTTCGAGGAGTATCCTAGAGACATAGGAGTAAAAGCATATGTCTATCAAACGAACATCAGAAGCAAAATGGAACGACAGCGTTACGGAGGGCAGCGGCGAGGTCAAGCTCGGCAGCGGTGCATTCGCGGGGCCGTATTCTTTCAACTCGCGTTTTGGCGACGACACGAAGGCGACGAACCCTGAGGAATTGATCGCGGCGGCACACGCCGGCTGTTTTTCAATGGCGTTCTCGCTGATCCTCGGCAAATCCGGTTTTACGCCGAAAAGCATCGAGACAAAGGCGAGCGTCTATATCGAACAGCAAGGCGAAGGCTTTGCGATCCCGAAGATCGAACTTGTCACCGTGGCTGACGTGCCTAACATCTCGAACGAAGAGTTCCAAACGATCGCCGAAACCGCAAAGGCAAATTGCCCGGTCTCAAAGGTGCTCGCCGCCGCCGAGATCACGCTCGACGCGACACTCAAGAAAGCCGAGGCCGCCGCTTAGAAAATAGGTGACCGCGAAAGGCAGCCTCTCCTTGTGAGCCGAGCTGGCTTTGCTCGTAGAAAACCATTGAAATACATGTAGCCCATCGGCTACAATGGTCTATGATAGAGGTTAGGCAGACAGATATCTTTGTGAAATGGCTGCTTGGCCTCCGCGACGCAAAGGCTCGAGCTCGTATTTACGCAAGAATAGACCGACTTGAGATGGGAAATCCCGGTGACGTGAAGCCAGTGGGCGAAGGCGTCTCTGAAATACGGATCGATTATGGCCCGGGATACAGGCTATATTTTATGCAGCGCGGTTCGACTCTTGTCATTCTGCTCGCGGGTGGAGACAAGGGTTCGCAGGCGAAAGATATTAAACGGGCCAAAGGTATCGCAACGGAGTTTCACTAATGGCAAAGATAACAACAACTAGATACGACGTTGCCGAGTATCTTCGAACTCCCGAAGAGATGGCTGCCTATCTCGAGGCGTGCATAGAGGAATCGGGTGGTGATGCGGCTTTCGTTGCAAAGGCGCTTGGCAACATCGCCCGTGCAAAGGGTATGTCGCAGGTCGCTCGCGATGCCGGACTTTCCCGCGAGAGTCTCTACAAAGCTTTGTCCGGAGAGCGTACGCCGAGCTTTGACACGATCTTAAAGGTCATCGCCGCCCTCGGTCTCAAACTGCACGCGGAACCGAGCTGATTTAGCCTGATGGTAGTTGTTATTGGAACAAGTTTACGGTAGGTTACTGCGATGAAGAAATGCCTCGCCATATTCCTTCTTTTACTCGCCTTGCTGACCGCCTCGGTCTGTGCCCAGACACAACCCGATGATTCAAAGAACATTGGTTCAGGAATCATCTATGGACGATACCACTCTTACATGCTCACGGCACCGAAAGGGTGGGTTATGGACAATCAAAGCGGTGTTTCACAGGAACTTTACGCTGTGTTCTATCCAAAGGGCTCATCGTGGGCCAAGGGCTCCGTTGTCATGTACACGAACGTCCTTGCAAAAACGAACGAAGAACAGAGTCTTCAAGGCGTCATATCCGAAGACATTCAGCGATTTAAGCAGACTTCGCCTGATCTAAAAGTCGGGGAAGGCGGAACCTTGCCTCTAAAACATGAAAAGAGCGCGGTGGTCAAAACGTTCTCTAACGACGCTTATGGCAGTTATGAATCCGTGGCCTACATCAATGAGTCCAAAGTTGTTGTAATCGTAGTTCTTACAGCTCGCTCGAAAAAGGATCACGATGCATCGCTCCCGGCGTTTCGCGAGTTAGTGGCTTCTTACTTTTTTATCACCGACAATGTGACGATTGAGAAGTAGCCATATAAGAATGATTTACGGGCTATGTCGAATAGATCGGTAGAACCAAAATTCCAAGCAACGCCGGAAAAAGGCGACACATTTTCCGGCGTTCAATTATAGGCACGTCGGCTTTTGTTCCTATGATAGAATCCTGCAATGAATACGCTTACTAGAATTACATTTGATCCTGCCGTAATGGGCGGAAAGCCGTGTATTCGCGGGATGCGGGTGACGGTTGGCACTGTTGTCGGGCTTATTGCGGCCGGACGGTCGAGCGATGAAATATTAAGCTTCTATCCGTATTTGGAGCCGGACGACATTTCCGAAGCCCTGTCTTACGCTGCCTGGCGTGTTGAGGAAACCGAAGCGCCGTTGGCCGCATGAAGATTCTTATTGACATGAATTTGTCGCCTGATTGGGTGGCGAGATTTGCTTCACGCGATATTGAATCGGTTCACTGGTCGTCCGTCGGAGCACCCAACGCCAAGGATTCGGAAATAATGGAATTCGCGCGTGAGAATGGCTTGATCGTGTTCACGCACGATCTCGATTTTAGCGCTATGCTCGCCTCCACACAGGCGGAAAGTCCGAGTGTCATTCAAATGCGCACCCAGGATGTTTTGTCGGAGGATATGACAACGAAACTGATCGCTGTTGTACAGAAATACGAAGCCGAGCTGACGACCGGAGCTCTCATCACGATCGACGGTACAAAGTCTCGGCTCCGAATTCTGCCGTTACGCAGAAAGTAATTCTGCGAGCTTTCCTAGCCAGCGATGTTGGATAGATCCCTAGAATTAAAATTCACCGCTACGCCCGAGAAGGGCGCGGTTTCGGCGATTTTATTAATGCCGAAAGGGGCGACGCATTTGCTTGTGCTCGGGCACGGAGCGGGTGCGGACATGCGGCACGCGTCGATGCAGAAGATCGCCGAGGCTCTTGCCGAACAACGGATCGCGACGTTCCGCTACAACTTTCCTTTCAAAGAGAGCGGACGCGGCGGTGTCGATTCGCCAAAGGTCGCGACGGCGACGGTGCGTTCGGCGGTCGCAGAGGCAAGAAGGCTCGAACCGAAGCTCATGCTGCTCGCCGGCGGACATTCATTCGGAGGCCGTATGACGACGACGGCGCAGTCGCAAGAGCCGCTCGACGGCGTAAAAGGACTCGTTCTCTTCTCGTTTCCGCTGCACGCGCCGAATCGGCCCGACGACACGCGAGCAGCGCATTTGGCCGCGATAAAGATCCCGATGCTATTTCTTTCGGGCACGCGCGACGCGCTGAATGATCTCGATCTGTTCCGCCCCGTGATCCAAAAACTCGGCGGCCACGCCACGCTTCACACGATCGACACCGCCGATCACAGTTACAAGGTCCTGAAGAGGACGCGTGTCTCCGACGAAGATGTCTTCACCGAGATGGCACGCACAACGAGGGATTGGATAACATCGAACAAGATATGAGGAGAGTTGAAAAACGAATGAGATCAATGACACGGCTCGCGGTGTTCGCCGCATTTTTGCTATTTACGGGAATTGCCGTCTCCGGGCAGACCGCGCAGACTGCGCAGACCATCCAGAAGACGCCCGAGCAGGTTGTCCAGAGCCTCGTCGATGCTTACAACGCCCGCGACATCGAAGGAATCTTAAAGGCATACAGTCCTGAGTCGACCGCATACGCGTTGCCGAGCGGCGAGGTCATTCTAAAAGGACACGATGCGATCAGAAAGAAGTTCGCACGCGTACTCGAACCGAATATGAAACTCAAGGTCGAGATCGTCAGCCGCATCGTTGACGGCAAATTCGTCATCGATAAGGAAAAGATCAGCGGCACCGCGGACGGCAAACCCATTGAGTTCTTCGGAACGGTGATCTATGAGGTCACCGACGGCTTGATCCAACGCGAGTGGTACCCAAGACAGCAGTGAGAGGTCCGGTTTATGTGCAGGAATATCAAGACGCTATATAATTTCGATCCGCCGGCGACGAGCAGCGAGGTGAACGCATCGGCACTGCAGTTCGTGCGAAAGCTATCGGGTATGAACAAGCCTTCGAAGGCGAATGAAGAGGCCTTCGATCTTGCTGTCGAACGCGTCGCGGCCGCCGCACAGGAAATGCTCAATTCGCTCATCACCACCGCCGCACCCCGCGACCGCGAGACAGAAGCCGCCAAAGCAAAAGTCCGAGCCGCAATCCGATTTGTGAATACCATATGAACAAAGAAGCTCTGCTTGATCATATCGTTCGCGGAAGGACCGACCTCGTATTCGACCTTCTGGCCCTGTCGGACTGGCAACAGGCCTTGCACGAAGGCCAGATCAAGCCGTTGCAGTGGTTTGTCTATTACAACGACACGACCGCCTTAAAGGCGGTGCTAAATGCGGGCGGCGACCTGAGCAGCATCGACGTTAATGAAGAGCTAGGACACGCATCGTTTTTTGGCCATTGGAAGGTAGTCGATTTCCTAATAAAACACGGAGCCGACGTTACTCACACTAAACCCGACACAAATGAGACGCCCCTGCACAATGCCCTTTCAAAGGCCGGACGGCCGTATTATCTCTATGTAGTTAAATTGCTGGTCGAAAACGGAGCTGATGTCAACGCAAGGACAACGCCCGGTGCCGAAACCGGAGCATTTATGCGGGACGTCAGGACAAAGGGCGAAACACCGCTGCATCGTGCCGCCGCATATGCCGACGAAGCGATCATTTCATATCTGCTTGAAAACGGTGCAGACAAAACTGCCCGTGACGCACATGGCAATTCGCCGATCTTTTGGGCAAGCGAACATTTGCGTCCCGGCTCGATTTTGCATCTGTTGTCGTTTGAGGGGCAATATGTCGGCGAAAATCAAAAGACGATGATTACATCCGACCACGGTTGCGGTTGGGGCAACGGGATGGAACGTAAATTTATCGGCGACTATCTGCCCGAAAGCAATGAGCAAGAAAACTGATGTTATGATTTCAACGTAAAAAAAGGCAAAAGTCACGAATCCGATTTTTTCCTTTTACCTTTTGACTTCGCGTTACTCCATCTCGCTTTCGTCGATGTCGAAGTTGGCGTAAACCTTTTGGACGTCGTCGTTGTCGTCGAGGGCGTCGTAGAGTTTGAGCATTGTCTTGGCGTCGCCGCCTTCGAGTTTGATGTAGTTCTGGGGAATTTGCGAGATCTCGGCGGCTTGGGGTTCGATGCCGGCGGCCTTGATTGCTTCGAGGACGGTGTCGAAGGCGTCCGGTGCCGTGTAGATCTCGAAGACATCGCCTTCGTCCTGCATATCGTCGGCGCCGGCTTCGATCGCGATCTCAAAAAGCTCCTCCTCGCTCTTTGCGGCCTTATCGACGACGATATAGCCCTTCTTGTCGAACATCCAAGCGACCGAGCCGGATTCGCCCATATTCCCGCCGTTCTTCGAGAAGATGTGGCGAATTTCGGCGACGGTGCGGTTGCGGTTATCGGTCAGGCCCTCGACCATCACGGCGACGCCGTTCGGGCCGTAGCCTTCGTACATCACCTCGTCATAAGATACGCCTTCGAGCTCGCCCGTGCCGCGTTTGATGGCGCGGTCGATCGTGTCGTTCGGCATATTCTGGCCTTTCGCGTCGTTGACGACCTTGCGCAGACGTGCGTTCGAATCGATATCGCCGCTGCCGCCGGTGCGAGCCGCGACGGTGATCTCTTTGATCAGCTTTGTGAAGATCTTGCCGCGTTTTGCGTCGAGCGCGCCCTTCTTATGTTTAATTGTGTGCCACTTGGAATGTCCTGACATTTACGAATCGTCCTTTTTGAGCTGTATTGATAGATATGCGATGTCGTCGAGTAGCTCGTTGCGAACTTCGCGTCTTCGCTTGGCGACTTTGCGTTAAAAACGGAAGGTAAACGCAAAGACCGCAAAGGCAGACGCAGAGGTCGCAAGGGCGTCTAAGGGTAAGTCTCAATAGTTCGTTCTACTACTGCATCGTCACTTCCGAAAGCCACCCTGCCTGCCTATGTCGAAAGTGAGAATATATCACGGCGATTTTATCGCCGACAAACGGTCATTGCCGCTCCGGCCGAGGGCATTCTCAAGTTCGGCGGCGGTCAATTCGGCAATACGTAGCCGTTTGGTTCTTGCAGTTTGCCCAGAAACGATCTCGACGTTGCTTTTCGCAATGCCCAGCAACTTAGCGAAGAACTTTATCAATTCCGCATTGGCCGCTCCTTCGACCGGCGGCGATGCCACACGCACTTTCAAGATACCGTCGGTCGTTGCAACGATCTCCGTCTTTGACGCTCTCGGAATAACGCGAACTTTGAATTCAACTCCGTCCGCAGTAGTTCTAATATCGAGCATCTTCTATCGTACGAACACACGCAGCACGACCGACTGCAGCACCCAGATGATCAGCAAAACGATCATCGCCGAGAGGTCGAACATTCCGACCGGCGGGATCAGACGCTGAAAGGGCACGAGTATCGGGTCGGTTACACGTCGAATGAAGTTCATAAATCCGGCCCGCGAAAAGACGAACCAGGAGGCGATAAATCTGACAAAGATCAAGAGAACCAGAATGCTGAGTATGCCGTAAAGGACGAACCCGATCACGGTGCTCGCGCTTCCTCTCGCGACTCCCAGGATAAGGCCGTCGATCACGAAAAATGTATTTGCGATGACCTGCGTCAGAAAGTATGCGAGGATCAATGCGACCAGCAGCGTTATAAGCGGTCCATAACGCGTGTTAACGCCGTACGTCGCAAGCATACGCGCTGCAGGATAGACCCATTTCTCCGTGCGTCGGCGAATCCAAAATGCGAATTTTCCGACCTTGCCGAAAGGATTCGGATCCGCGTAGGTGAGCACAAGACGCAGTATCAAGAGCGATGCAATGACCGCAAATGCGATCCAGATCACCAAAAATACGATCGGATAAACGGTCAAAGAGAGCATACTCGATTCGATACTAACGCCAGCCGGGGGGGCCGCGCATCTCAGCTATTCTCCCGCGAGCACCACACTCTCAATATACCAGACGCGGAGAAAGTCATCTTCTTCAGGGGTCATTCGCGGCTCTGCGGATCCGTTTACCGTTACCAACACTTTCCCGAATTGTCCAAAAGCCGCGAATCCTGTATCCTCAAATCTTCGCCCGTAAACGAGTGTGCGGACGTGGCGGAACTGGTAGACGCGCAGGTCTCAGAAGCCTGTTCTGGTTACAGAGTGGAAGTTCGATTCTTCTCGTCCGCACCAAATTATAACTGCCTATTTGAAATAGTTACTATCATGTTGGCCGTCGCTTTCCGTCAACGGGTTTATTCGATGGCCTCCGCCGGTAACTGTTTTTCGTGGACCTTGTATTCCTCTATATCGATCAACGCCTGATACTTCCGGATCAGTTCCTCGTTGAACTCGTGCAGGTGATTCATTTCGTTAAGCTGCCTTCGCTGCCGATCGAGCATCTCGAGATAAATAGTGTAAAACCTGTCCAATGAAACGTCTCGCGGGTCACTTTCCCTCGTGCATTCTTGTAAAAAGTAGTTTAGATCGATCTGCAGCCGGTCATAAAGGTTCTCGAGATGCTTGTTCCCGGATCTCTCATCGGCATAGTTATCATTCAGAAATTCCAGCGAAGCATGTGCAACTTTCTTCTGCATTATGACTTCCTGCGTTCGTTCCGGGATCGCTACGTATATGTCCTCGGGCTTGACCTTGCGGATCACCCAGGGCAATGTCAGGCCCTGAAAGACGAGTGTTACCAGGATCACGACGAAGGTGATGAACAAGATCAGTTCACGGTATGGGAACGGCTGACCTTCATTGATCACCAAAGGAATTGAGAGAGCCATCGCAAGTGAGATCACGCCACGCATCCCGGCCCATCCCGTAATGACGGGATTTCGCCATCCCGGATGCGCTTCGGCAACCTGTATAAAGCGACTCATAAAGGTTGTCAAAACAGAACCACCTAATGTACAAACAAGACGCGTAACGATCAGCACAAATGAGATAAGGACCGCGTACCAGGCAGCCGTGAACAAACTGATCTGGCCGAGCCCGGCGACGATGGCTGGCAATTGCAGCCCAATCAGCATGAAGACGAATCCGTTGAGGACAAAGATCAAATTGTTCCAAACATTGACGCCCTCAATTCGAGTCCGGTAGTTGAGCATCGTGTCGCGTCGGCCGGACAGAAGAAGCCCGCCGCTGACAACCGCCAACACTCCGGAAAAGTGAAAGTGTTCGGCAAAGTAATACATGAAGTAAGGTGTGATGAATGTCAGAACAACATCAATACCGGTTGTGGTGGGGAGCCATCGGTGGATCGCGTAGAAAACCAAAGCGACCAGAAGACCGATGAGCGTTCCCATCACGACGGCGAGCACAAAGCTGACGGCGGCTTCGCTGAAATAGAACTGTCCGGTGACGATCGCCGCCAATGCAAATCGAAATATGATAAGCGACGAAGCGTCGTTGAGCAGACTTTCGCCCTCGGTGATGCTGACGATCACCTTCGGCACCTTAACGCGGCGCATTATGGTGGTTGCGGAAACTGCATCGGGCGGCGAGACGATCCCTCCGAGCAGGAATCCGAGAGCCAATGAAAAACCGGGAATAAGCCAGCTCGAGATGAGAGCGACGACCGTCGCGTTGATGACCACTACCGGAAACGCGAACGCGGCGATGGCGCGACGCCATTTCCAAAACTCCTTCCACGAGACCTGCCACGCGGCCTCGTAAAGCAGCGGCGGAAGAAAAATAAAGAACACCAGCTCAGGGTCGATGCCGATGTTCGAAAACAGTCCCGTAAAGCCAAGAGCAAGCCCGCCCAAAACCAGCACGATCGGATACGCCAGCCTCAACCAGTTCGCCAGCATAACCAGCGCCAGAATGATGACTACCAGCAGATTGTACTCAATGAAAAGGTCCTGCATGTGCGATGTCGAGGATCCGGTTCCAAGCGATTCAGCTTAGAGTTTGACTATTACAACTCACTTCTTTGCAACATTTTCAAACGTAATAAAGCTGATGCTCAAGGCGGGGAGTTTCGCATCTCCCGCTTTAATCGGTTGTCCGCTGACTGCGGGCAGTTCGTCAGTCTCAGTAAGTTTCAGAACTTTACCGTTAAGCTGCACTTCGGTTCCCTGAATTTCCGTTGACGTAAGCGTATATTGTTGTGCGTCGGCAGGAATGTGAACGTCGGTTTCTTTTTCGTTTGTGTTGATCACAAGCAAAGTGATGCCGCCTTCTTTGCCTTTTGTGTTGTGTGCAAACAGATAGACGCCGGGTTTGCTTTCGCCGGCTTCATATACTTCCGTCCCCATCAATTTTGCCCAGAAAAATGCCGCCCAATAATTGGGTTTGGGCAGATGCGTGTCCTGGTCAATAAGGCTGTATTCGCTGGCGGCAAGCGTGTTGTGCATCACAACCTTCACATCTCTTTTTGCCAACGAACCCAACTGATACAAATATCGGAAGCAATCCAAATAGGTGGCCGCAAACGGATCGCCACCGGCGGCAGCTTCGGCGGTTTCGGTGATCCACATCGGCTTGCCCGGTTGGTGTTTATCCCTCAAACCTCTATAAAACTCGGCAACCTTGTCTGTTTTTGTCAGCCACTCAGGAGCCAACGCATTCTCCGCTTTGATGGAAAAAGGACCGCTCTGCATCATTCGCATCGAAGCGGCTCCGTAGTAATGATAGGAAAACACCTCAAATGTCGGCTTTGGTTCTGTCATTAACATTCCTTCGGTTGAAAAGAACGTCACGCCATTCGCAAAACCTTCAATTGACACGCCCGGCAATCCTTCTCCGATGCCGCCCGGACCAACCGTAAGCATATTCGGCACTTCTTTCTTAGCCCAGTTTCTAAACGCCTCCTGGTCTTTGGCAAAATTGGCGAGGCTGTAATCTTTATTCATCTCTCCGCCCGCCGCCGGTATATTGGGTTCGTTGAATAATTCTGCGGCGGCAACCGAACCGCCGAGAGATTTTGTGTAGTTGACAAGTTTTTGAGCATTAACAGGTGTCCAAACGCCTTGTTCATCACGCACTCCATTTGATACGGCAAATGAAGTGACCAACTCAGAGTCGGTGGCTTTGATAAAGTCAACAACGCCCTTCCATTGATTTCTTGTCAATACATTTACATAGCCCGCGGGCGGTTTTGCGGCAGGTTTATCGTTGTCCTGAAAATAAGTCGCATTTGCCCAAGTGCCGCTCACCCGCACATACGCCGGTGACAGCCCTTTCGCCAGATTGAGCAGCCGCTTATCCGCCAAGTTGATCTCAGGAACTTTGCGATACATCTCATCATTATTCTGAGAAATATCGTAGCCCGACGCTGATTCAGCAGATGGCAGGCTGTCCATTAATTTATACGGCTTCCAAAACTTTCCGCCTACGACTTCCACCATTTCAACATTATAAGATTGATAACGGTCGCTTACTGTTCCTATATGTTTCATTTCTTTAAGATCGATGTTAATGGCAGCCGGATTGGATGATCCGCCGCTTCGTTGTTCGCCGCTGCCACCGCAACCATATAGCAGCAGAGACAGGCATATTCCGGCCGTATAAATAATTGTTGATCTGCTCATATTCATTGAGTTAGTCGAGAAAGCTAGACTAACAAGTCTCCTTCATTTCCCTCAATTTTATCCAGCGTCGGTGGCTGCGGGCCGCCATCGGTTTTAAGTTAAAAAACCGGGAAGCTGGCTGGTAAAGGCGAAAGCTTTCGGTTCACTAGCGCCTCTATTTCACTTACTATTTCTAATTCTGTCTCTCCGAAGCTCTTTTTGTATTCAGCTAATTTTTTCAACTGTTCTTGCTGCCATGACGCATCAGGTTGGTTTCCCGATCTTATGTTTTCGAGAGCGGCAATCCCGATCACTGCCGCATCGTGCAGGTTAGCCGAGTGCTGCTTAATCACGGCCAACCGCGTGGACTGCTGAAAATAAGGCTGAAGAGCGGCATCATTATCACGCCATATTATCAATTGATTCTTTAGCAAATTTTCCAGAACGGGATCGTTCTTTTTCAGGTATTCGCCAACACCTCTACGAAACGCCCACTTAGTTTCCGAATCGCAAAATACTATGTCTGACACGTCGGCAAGCGGAGCCGTTTGCTGTGTTTCATTTGTTGGCTTGGTCATTTTTGCAAATAATTTCTTATAACCCTTAGCAGGCGTAAGCACATCAGTGAGTGTTTTCAAATTATCCGTTGGGGCATTGTTGGTTAACCTGCGCAATGCCCGTTCGTAATTGCTGAGATGCTGTAACCCTTGCTCATCCAATTGGATGCTCAATTGGAATAACCGGCGATACATTTCATCTACATCAGTCACATTTGCGGGCGACCATAGTCGTTCTGCTACGGCGGCAGCTCTTGGCCAGATCCTTCCCGCTAAATTTTCGTTGTCAGCCAACTCTGTCCACTGCGCAGCTTCGCCGCCAAGAACATTGGTTTGATTTAAGCTGTCAAGGGACTTGTTGTTGTAATAGATATAGGCGGGCATAAAAATGTCTATATAGAAGCCTTCAGACACCAGGGTGTTGTAGCCCTTTGAAGCAAAATCGTTCGCGGTACCGTAGGATTTTGTAAGGCCATTACCTTCCGGTATCCATTTGTGCACCACCGCTTCTTTTGGCAGTTTATCGTTGTATATTTCCTCCCAACCTATCATGCGGCGGTCATGCTTTTTGAGAATATCGTGAACTCTCTTAACAAAATGCCGCTGCAGTTCATCGGTCGTCTGCATTTGGTGATCCTTCATCCAAGCCACTATTTCCGGGTTTAATTTCCACGCCATGCCATTGTTTTCATCGGCGCCAATGTGGATATAGCCCGAAGGAAATATCGTTGTCATCTCGCCGATGAACTTATCCAGGAACTTATATACTTCTTTTTTCGTCGGGTCGAATGTCGGCGACACCATATTCTTTATTAGGTCAGCTATTGATCTAGTTGGCGGCCGGCTTGGGTCGGGGTGATCATTTTGCCATTGCGTTCTCGGCCCTGGCCGATAAGGCCCTGGCAGGCTGGCGAGTTCCGGGTATCCGGCAAACCAACTTTGAGAGTGGCCGGGCATGTCAAACTCGGGCACGATCACAATGCCCCGGTCAGCGGCATATTTCACCAGTTCTTTTAGTTGCGCTTGCGTATAATAATCACCGTTAGAGCCGCGTTCATGCAGCAATGGAAATTGCTTTGACTCAACTCTGAAACCCTCATCATCCGTCAGGTGCCAGTGAAGCACATTCATTTTCACCACGGCCATCGCATCAATATTGCGTTTCATTTCGTCGAGCGAAATAAAATGGCGGGCCACATCTATCATTAGCCCACGCCATTTGAAACGCGGCTTATCATTAATGGTGACCAGCGGAAAATAGAACTTACCGTCCTCTTTATAAACGAGCTGTAAAATGGTTTGGAGCCCGTGTAGCGCACCTTGCGTAGTGGCTGCGTCAAGCACAATGTTTTGCTCCGTAACCTTCAAGCTGTAGCTTTCATCTACACCTATTTCTCCCGAAGTTTTGCTGCGTACGGTTATGGTCAATTGCGCAGGGCTTGTTTCGGCCGACGGCGTAATATACTGCGTTTTAAAAAATGAGGAAGTTCGCCTGTTCAGCGTTTGATACGTGCGGTTTACGGCCCGATACAACACCGCATCATTCTTATCGGCGCGGACCGAAACATCAAAGGCCGATGTAAGAACAAATCTCCCTTGCTGCACCTCGATGTTGGAAGGCACCGGCATTAAGTTCAAGGAACTTTGCTGAGCCGAACTGATACTGACGCAGCCAACCAATGGAACAAGAAGAAATAAATTACTCATGATCGTCCTAAGGAAATGTGATGTAAGGTTTTTGATATGCAAACTCCCGTATTCGTTTTTGTGCATAAGATCCACGCAGTTACCGCTATAGTATTTTCTGCTAACTGAGATGGTCAAGTAATTCAGATCACAAGTAACACTCGGCCCGATCTTGTCGGGTTTTCGACAAGTTCGTGTGCATGTGCGATTTGATCTAACGGGAATGTTGAGGCGATCTCGAATCCTTTCCATCCTGCTTCAAACGCTTGGTTGATGACTCGGGCGGCTTCGGCTTTTGCGTCGGTCGGTACATCGTCGCTGCCGATAAAGAAAGCGCGGGCGTTTGTGAACGCGAGCTGCCAGAATGGAATCTCCGGCGTCGAGATATTCGTTGCGTATGCGGCGATCGAGCCGCCTTGTGCCAACACCTCAACATCGGTTGCAATGTTCCCGGCGAAGGCCACTTCGACGATGTGATGAACGCCGTCGGGAGCCAATTCTTTTATGCGCCCGACCAAATTTTCATCGACCAACAAGACCGCATCTGCACCCGCTTGAAAGGCCGTCGCCTTATCGCCCTCGGATCGAACGGTAGCGATGGTCCGCGCTCCGCCATGATGTGCGAGTTGAACGGCACATGCCCCGACCGCTCCCGCCCCGCCTTGCACAAGAACGGTTTTTCCTTCGACCGGACCGGCGACGTGAATCGCCCTGTGCGCGGTTACCCCGGGAATGCCGAGACACGCGCCCTGTTCGAACGAAACGCTTTCCGGGAGCGGAACCGCTTGCTCCAAAGGAACGACCGTGTATTCGGCCGCGGTGCCGAACGGGCGATAGGATTGGGCTCCGTAACACCACACACGCCGCCCGACCCATTCTTCGGATATGCCGTCACCCACCAGATCGATCGTTCCCGCCCCGTCGCTGTGCGGAATGATACGAGGGAAAGGCATCCCGACCCCGAACGCATTCTGCCGCTTTTTCACATCGCCCGGATTGATGCCCGATGCGGCGACGCGGATCCGAACTTCGCCGGCGAGCGGCCGAGGTTCTTCCATCTCACCAAAGACCAAAACATCGCCCGCCGCCCCTTGCTTCTCATACCACGCCGCTTTCATAAGTTGAAGATCAAAGATACGCCAACAGGATCCGCTCGGCGAATCAACCGGTCTGTTGTTATTTGATAGGAACCATATAGATATCGTCGCTCACCTTTTCCATCCAATCTACCACTCGTCCGTCGAGCGACTCGGTGATCGCAATGTGGGTCATTGAACTCGTCGCGGTCGCGCCGTGCCAGTGCCGCGTGTTGGACGGGCACCAGACAACATCGCCTGCGCGTATCTCGACCTTTGGCCCGCCTTCGACTTGCGTCCACCCGACCCCGTTTGTGACTACGAGCGTCTGGCCGAGAGGATGCGTATGCCAGGCGGAGCGTGCGCCGGCCTCGAACGTGACACGGCCTGCTCCGACCCTAGATGGTTCGCCGCCCGAGAACGCAGGCTCAACCGTTACGCGTCCCGTGAAATATTGTTCCGGCCCTAGTGAGGCGGCCTGTGAACCTGGCTTGCTCAATACCATATCGCTATTTTCATTTTTCATTTCAACCACCGTTTTATTGCCGCCTTCTCGCGCGACTTCGGCCAGGACCTTTCGGCCTGCATCAGCCTCAGGTTTCCCGACGTTCTCTTCGAGCACCGAAAACAACTGGCCGAGCTGCGATGCCGTCAGCCCGACGTTCAAACCGATCCCGAGGTGACTCTTTAATTGCGGTTCGACACCGCCGAGACTCGTCAGTGCGGAGATCGTAACGATCTCACGATCCGAATATTTAAGAACATCTCGTTCGAAAATATCGGCGAAGAGATGTTCCTTGAGGAAACGGTCGATCTCCGGGCTAAAGGCCGCGAATCCGGTCTTTGGCCCTGTTTCCTTTCGGCCGGTCAATGTTTCCAGCACCTTTTTTCCGCGTTCGTATTTGTCACCGACATTCTTGATGGGCGACGCTTCGCGACCTACGTTGTCCTTGATGCTTCGCTTCTTTCGATCTTCGACAACCGCGATCAGCGTGTTGATCCCGTTCAGGCTTCTCGGAAATCCCGTGTACGCATAAAGATGCACCAGCACTTCCTTCGCTTCGTTGATCGTCAATCCGGCGTCGAGACCCTTGTTGAGCGAGTCCTTGAGTTTCGCAAGATCGCCTTTCGCCGTTAAGCCCGCGATCGCAACGATACTCTTCTGTTTTGCGCTAAGCTCTTGAGATATTGGCGTCTCCTTGCGGGGCGTAGAGGGCGTTTGCGATTCAGCAACCCCAAAACTGAATAGTGTCCACAATGTTGCTAAAGCGAAATGCTTCATTTGTTCTTCTCCTACGGATCGAATGTACCGGCAGCGAGCGGCAGCCAGCTATCGCTCGTTACTAGTTGATCTGTTCTTTCTACCTATTGACCAACCGCTGCGAACCTTCGCCGTATCTTGCTCCCATGACCTTGACCTGTGATGTTAGCCGGTCCAGTTCGCGCAGATCTTCGGCCGACAATTCGACATCGACCGCACCGAGATTTTCTTCGAGACGATGCAGTTTTGTTGTTCCGGGAATCGGCACGATCGAAGATTTCTGAGCGAGCACCCAAGCGAGGGCAATTTGTGCCGAAGTCGCATTCTTTTCGGCGGCAAACTTTGCGATCAGATCGACCAATGCTTGATTTGCTTTTCGGTTCTCTTCCGAAAAACGCGGCACGGAATTGCGGAAATCCGTACTATCGAACGCCGTATTTGCATCGATCTTCCCCGTGAGAAAACCTTTGCCCAAAGGGCTGAACGGCACGAAACCGATGCCCAATTCTTCGAGCGTCGGCAAAATTTCCGCTTCCGGTTCACGCCACCAAAGAGAATATTCGCTTTGCAGGGCCGTTACGGGTTGAACGGCGTGTGCCTTGCGAATTACCTCGACTCCGGCTTCGGAAAGCCCGAAATGTCTGACTTTTCCCGCGTCGATCAATTCCTTGACCGCACCTGCTACGTCTTCGATCGGGACATTCGGATCTACGCGGTGTTGATAGAGCAGGTCGATGTGATCGGTCTGCAGTCTTTTCAAAGATCCTTCGACGGCTTGTTTGACATGCTCGGGCCGGCTGTTGAGCGGCGGTTCGGAAAGCTGCGTTCCGTCGGCATCGATATTGAAGCCGAATTTTGTGGCGATGACAACATTTTCACGCACCGGAGCAAGAGCTTCGCCGACCAATTTTTCATTCGTAAAAGGTCCATAAACTTCCGCCGTATCAAAAAAAGTAACGCCCTTCTCAACCGCCGAACGGATCAGCGAGATCATCTCAGTTTTATCCGCCGCCGGCCCAAGGCCGAAGCTCATTCCCATACAGCCCAAACCGAGAGCCGAAACCTCCAACTTTCCTAATTTTCGCGTTTGCATTATTCTCCTCCTATTTTTTCGGCGGCGCTTCTACTCCTGAAAATGTCAGCACGCCTGATGGCAGGCGTTGTCCTTTTATGTCGATCGCCCGGACCGCGGTGTTCAGCTCGGCGATCTCGGCGGATGTGAATTTCACGCTGCCTGAATCGCTGTTCTCGATCATGTGGGCCATTACGGTCGTTCCGGGAATGGGCACGATCCACGGCTTTTGCGCCATCAGCCAAGCGAGCGCGATCTGCGCGGGTGCTGCTTGTTTACGCTCGGCCCATGCCTTTATCAGATCGATGAGCTTCATGTTGGCCGCAACGCTCTCGGGTGAAAATCTTGGCGTCATCGCACGAAGATCGCCGGGCGAAAACCGCGTTTCTGTATCGATCCAGCCGGTCAGCAATTGACAGTCGAGCGGCCACCAGCAGACAAACCCGATGCCCAACTCTTCGCAAAGCGGTATCACTTCTTTCTCCGGATCACGCGTCGCCATCGAGTACTCGTTCTGAATGGCCGTCAGCGGCAGCGTTGCATGGGCTCGCCGGATCGTCTGGATCCCAGGTTCCGAAAGTCCCCAATGCAGCACCTTGCCTTGATCCATCAGGTCTTTGATCGCACCAGCGACATCTTCGATAGGAACTTCGGGATCGACGCGATGCTGATAAAGCAGATCGATGCGGTCCGTCCGCAGCCGCTTAAGCGAGTTTTCCACGACTCGCTTGATGTGATCCGGCTTGCTGTTCAATCCCGGCAGTCGTCGGCCCGTTTCCTGATCTATGTTCCAGCCGTATTTCGTGGTGATCCTAACCTTGTTTCTAAATGGCTGTATTGCTTCGCCCAAGATGCGCTCGTTCTCCCACGGCCCATACGCCTCGGCACAGTCGAAGAACGTTATGCCGCGGTCATAAGCCGCACGTAAGATCGCGATCATTTCGGGACGATGCGGCACTGTCGTGTCGTACTTTCGATGCATGTTCTGGACGCCAATGCCAATCGCCGACACCTCCAATTTGCCTAACTTTCTTCGTCCGATCGCCGGATCAGCGTTAGTCTTTGCATCAGCCTTTCGCTTTCCGGTTTGAGCATCAACCTGCGAAGCCGCAACCGCGAGCGAACCAGCGGCAACGAGCGTTTTAGCGATAAAACCCCGACGACTAACGCCCTCGTTTTCTTGAACCTCGGATTTAATTGCTTCGTTATTTTCTTTCATAGTCAGCCTCTTACTTTTCCTGTCATTAATTTCCTTTATGCTCCAGTTAATCGAGCCGACATTGAACTTAATCTTCAAGTTTGAAGGTGCCCAGCGACTTCACCATTTCGGGATCACGATGGTCGAAGAAAAGAGTTTCTTTCGTATCAAGTGTCTTGATCTCGTCCATATCGCCAGCTGTTAGCTCAAAATCGAAGATGTTAAAATTCTCTGCGATCCTTTCCTTGCGAACCGATTTCGGGATGACAACGACCTCTCTTTGCACGAACCATCGCAAGATCACTTGGGCGATCGATTTGCCGTATTTATCTCCGATCGAACGCAAAGTTTCATTTTGAAAGATGTTGTTCCTGCCTTCGGCAAACGGTCCCCACGACTCGATTTGCACATTGTTTTCGCGCAGGAATTTCTGCGTTTCGATCTGCTGATGAAACGGATGTGTTTCGATCTGGTTGACCGCCGGAACGATCTCGTTGTGGATGATCAGGTCCATTACGCGGTCGGGCGGAAAATTGCTGATGCCAATAGCTTTGATCACGCCTTCGCGGTACAGCTCTTCCATCGCCCGCCACGCGCCGTAAACGTCGCCGAAGGGCTGATGGATCAAATACAGATCCAAATAATCAAGCTGTAATTTCCGCAAAGACTTTTCAAAAGCCTTCTTCGTGCGTTCGTAACCCGCGTCAGAGATCCAGAGTTTAGTGGTAACGAAAATTTCCTCACGGGGAACGCCGCTCTTTTTGACGGCATTGCCGACCGCCTCTTCGTTCATATATATGGCGGCAGTATCGATCAAGCGATAACCCGCTTCAATCGCTTGCGAAACACTTCTTTCACATTCGTCCAAGTCCGGAACCTGATAAACGCCGAAACCTAAGATCGGCATTTCCACTCCGTTATTTAATGTAACTTTTTGCATAATCTCTCCACTTTCCTAGTTTGTTTTGCGCCTGCTTCATTTGCCCGATATTTAGCAGCCACGCATTAATGCTTGTGCGGACTTCGTGCTCTTTTTCGCCTTCCATCACGAACAAAACGCCGTCTCTTTCAATGCCGCCTTTGATCTCAAAACCTTCCAAGACCGTAGCTCGAGGTGCTAGTCCTTTGACTTGGCGGAAACCGCTTCCCACGCCGTAGCCTGCGTTTGTGTTGAATGGAATAATCGTTCGTCCGCTCAAATCATACTGACTCAAAAAGCTTTTCATCGGCGGCGGAAGCTGCATTCCCCAAGTCGGAAAGCCGATAAAGATCGTGTTGTATTTTTCGATGTTGTCGATCTTCGTTTTCAAAGGCGGCAAAAATCCTGATTCGTTTTCCTTTGCTACCTGGTCAACGATCGCTCTGTAGTCTTTGGGATAGGGCTTTTCCAACTCCAACGCCACCAGATCGCCGCCAACCTCTTTTTGAATCATCTTGGCAACCGCTTCGGTATTGCCCGTGCGGGAAAGATAAACGATTAAGATATTTTGTTTGTCCGGCGGTTTGACCGCTTCGTTTTGTCTGTTGGTTTGTGCATTACAAGAAGCAAAACCGAGCAGTAAAATGATCGACAATAGTCTGACTTTCATAATTTTCTCTCGAAGCTGGAAGTCGAACACTCTGGACCACATGGACGCCAAGCACGAAAGCACTGTTTGCATTCACGAGTCTTTGGCTCAGACAAATTTCGCCGTTTCCGGCGATGCGGACAAGAGTGTCCGCGTTCCGTCACAATTACTGTCCGAGTTCCTGTTTTTCCCGCCAGGCGAAGTTTGATCTTCTTTTGGCAATTAACCAGTTTCCGTTTTGACGGACGTATTCGTCGTTGTAGATTACGCCCATTGTCGTTTTCATTTTCTTGCCGTTTTCGTCTCCGATCAGCGTGACCAGACAATAAGAAACTCCGGTTGCTTTGTCACCGCTGATAGTTACGGTTTGCTGTCCGTTGATGTGATAGACGGTCTCAAAATTGTTCAGAAAATTCGCAAACCCTTCGCCGATCTGCTTTCGTCCCGTCAATGAAGATGTTTGCTTACCATCGGAGTAGCTTTCGACCGTTGCGTCTTCGGTAAAAAGCAGAGTTTGCTTTTGTATTTCTTTGGTATCAGCCAAATTTGAAAACGTATCAACGAGTTCTTTAAGTGCCAATTTATCTTCGATTTCTTTCATATTTTTATTTTCAGGTTGATCGTTAACTAATACGTTTCCCTGATCTACGTTTATCGCTTCCCCCCAGTCCAATGGGATCGTAAAGACATTGTCCTTAGACTTCGGATCCAGAAGGCGACGTCCGCCTTCGCTCCATGGGGCAGTCAGCAGCCCGGCGCGCACTTCAGGAAAAGTCTTGAATGGCAATTGCGGCAGGTTCAGCGTTGACGGCGTTTCCGCGCCGTACAGCACTGTATAAACACCGCCGGGCACAGTCTTTTGCTGCGGTCCGGTAAGGCGGCAAGGATCTGTATCGTTGCTTGGCGGAGCTCCGGTCGGCGGACATAACTCCACCGGCGTCTGTGTCGTGATCTCGAGGCGCACACGGTGACCCGGATTCAATCCCCATTGGCGCGGAGCAAGTGCGAGATCGAAACGGTACACCTTCCCAGGTGTCAGATAGTCGTCACGCTCAAACTTGTGCCAGGGCCGAATGATCGTCCCTTTCTCATCCTTCCACGACTTCGACGTGTCGAGTTCCCGCAGACTTCCGGCCAACGCTCCGCGGCTTAGGAGTTTCGACGTGCCATCAGGAGCTACGTCGAACAGCCGGGCGATCAGCACCATATTCGTGTTGCTCGACTTTGCGTAGATCGTCGCGCTGATCGGTCCCGAAAGCGTTGCACCCTCGGCGAAAGGAGGCGTCGTGAAGCTGAGTTTTCCGTCTTCCACATTCGGCTGGGCAAACTTCAGAGTATCGCTCCCGGATCTTTGCGACGTCGCGTCGAGCGAGCCGCCCGGACCCAAACGCCATTGCGTATCAGTTGCCACTTGCGGAAATCCCTTCAAGTTGAGCCATCGCTCCGTTCCTTTCTCGAAAACGTGCATCGGTGTGCTCGTTTTCTGAATGCCCGTGTCCACGCCTTTAAGCCACGTCTCGATCCACTGCAGATACAGGCCCAGATCCAAACCCTGAGCGTGTTCCCAACCGCCCATAACGAGCTGGTAACGAGGAGTCGTCCGCTGATTCGGCACCATCGTGCCGTAAACCGGACGTTTCGCGAAAGCGTTCTGCAGGGCGGTGTATGCGTGGACGGTTCCGGTTTCAACGATGTCGCCCCAACCTGCGTAGAGCAGCACCGGCACATTGTTCTCGACGATCTTCTCGGCGAAACTGATGCGCCCGCGTTCGCTCCAGTATTTGCGATTGTAAGCCGCGTCGCCGCCTTCCAGGATCGACTTCGTCAGGCCGCGAAAGAAGCGTTCACCGGCGGCGGAATTGCCGGTAAGTTCCGCACCACGCACGTCGAAGCTCCAAAAGCTCATGGTCGGCATTCCGCCGCTCATCCACGACTGGCGCGGCATATTCTCGAGACCCGAGCATGCGGCGACTACAGCTTTGAGCGGCGAATTTTTGCCGACGTAAGCGGCGTCCGTGAGCGCGATCGCGCCGGGCCACGAGCAGCCGATGATGGCGACCCGTCCGTCCGAACCTTCGATTCCCTTCGCGGCCCAATCGACAATGTTCTTGCCGTCCTGTCCCTCGCGGGGCGAAAGGAACTGGACTTCTCCGCCCGACTTGCCGAGTCCACGCGCTCGAACCAATACGGAGATATAGCCGTGTTCGGCGAAGTAAGTATGCACGTTCACGGGGGCAGCGAATTGCACATAAGGAATGTGTTCGATCACCACCGGGAACCGACCTGAAGCGCGCTTGCCCGTTTTCAGATCGGTTGGATAAGCGATGTTAGCGTTCAAGACCACGCCGTCGTCCATCTTGACCGACACATCATTAACGACCTCGACACCATACTTGGCGGGGCCGGGCTCCCATTTGCCGCCCGGATAAGGCGTGACCTGCTGGCTCCGGCTCGGGGCCGTCTGAGCCTGAGCATCCACGTGGGTCAGGCCGATACACGCGACGGTTAATACACCAAGAATCGCCGAAGTTAGTTTGTTATTTATCAACATATTGCTCACTGATTCTGCAAAACCGATTCGGGCGATCTCACGCCTTGCAGTTTGATCTGTGCCAACGACGCGCGGATCTCTTTCAGTTCGTCGGCAGTGAATTTAACATCAACCGCACCGAGATTTTCTTTCAGATGATATAGGTTGGTCGTTCCCGGAATCGGGACGATAAACGGCTTTTGTGCTAACAACCAGCCGAGCGAAAATTGAACGGGCGTAACATCTTTTCGCAACGCCCACTCGCGGACCAGTGCGATCAGAGGCAAATTCGCTTTGAAGGCTTCGGGCGTAAAATACGAAACGCTTGCACGACGGTCATCCTGTGCAAAGCGGCTGAACTCGTTAAAACGGTCAGCGAGAAACGCTCTCGCCGTCGGTCCCCACGGAACGAAGCCGATGCCGAGTTCTTCGCAGACCGGGATCACGCCGTTTTCCAACACTCGTTCCAGCAAAGAATACTCCGACTGCACCGCCGTTACCTTTTGAACGGCGTGAGCCTTGCGAATCGTTTCGGGACTCATTTCCGAAAGCCCGAAATGTTTGATCTTTCCGGCTTGGATCAATTCCTTGACCGTTCCCGCCACGTCTTCGACGGGAACATTTGGGTCGGCTCGATGCTGGTAATAAAGGTCTATCGCTTCGACTCTGAGCCGTTTGAGTGAACCTTCGACGGCTCGTCTGATATTTTCGGGACGGCTGTTTCTGCCGGTTGTTCTGCCGTTTTCAAAATTGAATCCGAACTTGGATGCGATGACGACCTTTCCCTTGAAAGGTTCGAGAGCTTCGCCGACAACTTCCTCGCTGGTGAAAGGCCCATAGACTTCCGCCGTATCGAAAAATGTTACGCCGCGTTCAACCGCCGTGCGAATCTGCCGAATCATCTCCGATTTAGGTGGAGCAGGATTATAAAAACCCGCGACCATACTCATACAACCCAACCCGATCGGCGAAACTTCCAGCGAGCCAAGTTTACGAAAATCTTTGTTCGCCGCATTTATTGGTTTAGAACTTTTTGTTTGAGCGTCCGCCTGATTTTGCATCGTTCCCAAAATCACCGAACTCGCCGCGATGCCCGCACCCGCAAGCATCGTCTTGCCGATAAAATTACGGCGGCTTACGCTATCTTTTGATTTGATCTCTTCACTATTTTTCACCTTTTTTCCCTCCAATTTGACACGCTCGTTCACACTCGCGGTTATGCCTTTACTGTTTTTGCCCGTAGCGGCGACATTCCGTGTCCACCTTTGCTCTACGTCAATTCTTCACTGGCGCTTCCACGCCGTTCTGTGCCACGCTCCCGGGCGATCCCCTCACACCGATGACAGGAATGGCTTCCAGCTCGCGGCGAAATCGAGCCAACTCGTCAGCGGAAAAGCGGATGTCGGCTGCTCCTAAGTTCTCCCTCATGTGCCAAGGGTCGGTGCTGCCCGGAATTGGCACGACGTTGGGGCCTTGCGCCAGCAGCCATGCCAATGAAATTTGTGCTGGCGTTGCACCTTTGGCCTTTCCCCAGCGATCGAGCAGTTCGATCAGCAGCAGGTTGCGTTTCATTGCCTCCGGGAACATGCGGGGCAAGCCGCCGCGATAGTCTCCCGCCAGGAATGCTGTGCCTTCGCCAAAGCGACCCGTAGTAAAGCCGCGTGCCAGCGGCGCCCAAGGCACAAAACCGATACCAAGATCGCGGCACAGCGCCAGCGTGCCTTGTTCGACTCCACGTTCCAGCACCGAATACTCGTTCTGCAAGGCCGCGATCGGCTGCACGGCATGGGCACGACGCAGGGTATCCAGTCCCGGTTCGGACATGCCGAAGTTCCGCACTTTTCCTTCGCTGATCAGATCTTTGACGGTGCCGGCAACGTCTTCGATCGGCACTTTGGGATCGACGCGATGCTGGTAGAGAAGGTCAACGTAATCGGTCCGCAGTCGGCGCAACGAGCCCTCAACCGCGCGCCTGATCGAAGCGGGGCGACTGTCAGGTCCTGTGCTGTTCCCGCCCTCGTAGTTGAAGCCGAATTTGGTGGCAAGCACAATGTTTTTCCGGAACGGCGCAATGGCTTCGCCGACCAGTTCCTCGTTGGTGAAGGGACCATAGAGTTCTGCGGTATCGAACAAGGTGACCCCGCGGTCATAGGCCTCGCGGATCACCGATATCATCCGTGCCTTGCCTGGCAGCGGATAAAAGAACGCGCTCCCGCTCATACACCCCAAACCGATCGATGAAACCTCCAGCGTGCCGAGTTTGCGAACATTTTTACTCGCCGAATTTGTTGGTTTAGAATCCTTTGTTTGAGCGTTCGCTTGATTTTGCGTCGTTCCCAAAATCATCGAACCCGCCGTAATACCCGCACCCGCAAGGATCGTCTTGCCGATAAAATTACGGCGGCTTACGCCACTTTCCCTTGATTCAGATTCGTTAATTCCTTGATTGCTCATTTCTGAAACTCCTCTTTACCGATCTTTCAGATTTCCTTCTTCGCCAGTCTTTCGTGTGACTTTGATTCTATGGACTCCCGCTTGATATCAGGTATGACAAAAGTGTCGAATCCTTGAACAATTCTGCAAAATGGATCAATCGGTCTGGTTGCTTTGTGCAACAGAAGGTCTAGAATGGAGACTCAGATGGTGGAATGAACGGAAAGATCGAGAGACTGAAAATACAAGATCGAAACGAAGAGCTTCTCGCTCGGATGTCGTACCTTTTGCCTCAGGATGCGATCGTCGAATTCTCGCCGGGGTTCTTTCTTTCCCGACTGACGAAGCCTACAGAATCCACCCAGCCCATATACCAACCTTGTCTATGCTTTGTCGTCCAGGGCAGCAAACGCGCACTCCTGGGCAATGAGGTTTACAACTACGATCCAGGCCATTATCTTGTCTTCACCGTCGACCTGCCGGTGGTTTTCCACGTGGACAAAGCGTCAGAGGACGAGCCTTATTTTGGGATTCGGCTGAATCTTGATCCGGCCGTAGTTGCTGCGGTCTTGCTGGAGTCGGTCCCCGATCCGTCTAAAAGCGAGGCGAATGTGAAGGCGATCGATGTCCAAGCGATCGACGCCGATTTGCTGGACGCAGTGGTTAGGCTGGTGCGGCTGGCCGACTCTCCGGATGAGCAAAGACTTCTTGCACCCCTTGTAACGCGCGAGATCATATATCGACTTCTTGCGAACGGCCAGGCATCACGTCTGGGTCATATGATCACTTCTGTGGGGGAGAGCCATCGTATATCAGAGGCCGTTGGGTATCTGCGGGCGCGTTTTAGAGAGCCGCTGAAGATAGAGGCAATTGCTCGTGAGTTCGGAATGAGCGTTTCCGGATTCCACCATCACTTCAAATCGGTCACCTCATTGAGTCCCTTGCAATTCCAAAAGCAGATGCGGCTTCAGGAAGCTCGTCGCGTGATGCTCGTCGAAGATATGGATGCAGCAACGGCCGGCTTCAGTGTCGGCTACGAGGACGCGTCGTATTTCAGCCGGGACTACAAAAGGCTTTTCGGGGCTCCGCCGCAGCACGATATCGCGAACCTTCGAACTACACTCCCGCCGCAATACAGCACCGCTTCGGGAACGGTCGAATCTTAGTATTCGATTTCCGTGACTATGAGGATTCTCGAAGAATATTGGACTATACTGCAAAATCCGAAATAAGGTCTTGATTGCGGCCCCCACGACGGGCTAAGTTGTGTTCATGGACAGTCAAGCGGTGACATTTGAAAAACAAAGCGCCCCGCTCAGCAAGCAAGAACTTGTCGAACGGATATCTCGGGCGCTTCCGCAGGACGGCTATGTCGAGGCCTTGCCGGGGCTTGTACTCTTTCGCTCCTCAATTGCCGACAAAACGGTATTCTCGGTGATGGAGCCAGCATTTTGCGTTATCGCCCAAGGCAGTAAGGAGATCCAGGTTGGCGGCGAAGTTTTGCGTTATGACCCGGGCCACTATCTGATCACGACTGTCGGTCTGCCTACCGTTGGACGGATCGTGGAGGCATCAAAGGATCGACCGTATCTCGGCCTCCGGCTTTACCTCGACCCCACGCTCGTCACGTCCTTTACGCTCGAATCCGGTATCGAAACACGCAAAGGTGATTCGACCGCGAGGGCGATGAATGTCAAACCGATCGAGAACAGTCTATTGGATGCGGTCGTCAGAATGGTCCGTCTGCTCGATCGGCCAAACGACGTCAAAGCGCTCATGCCTTTGGTCGTCAAAGAGATAATCTTTCGCTTGCTGCTCGAAGGCCAAGGAGCCCGACTGCGCCACCTGGCGGCGGAACAAGATCATTCGCGACGGATCTCAAGGGCAATCAAAGAAGTTCGAGAAAATATCAGTCAGCCGCTGAACATAGAAGACATCGCCCGTCGCCTGGGCATGAGCGTTTCCGGTTTTCATCATCAGTTCAAGAGCGTTACCTCGATGAGTCCTATCCAATTCCAAAAACAGCTGCGTCTGCAGGAGGCCCGTCGACTGATGCTCGGTGAGGACCTTGACGCTGCCAGCGCCGGCGTGCGAGTGGGATACGATGACCCGTCCTATTTCAACCGCGAATACAAAAAACACTTCGGCTCACCTCCTCGAAAACACATCGCCAATCTGCGAAGCAATCTTTGACGTAGAAGCTAGCGAGTTTGGCAGCTTCGACAATGTCTGAGCGCCGGCACGGACGAGTCCCTGAACTATGCAGATCCTTTTTGGAAAGCCTTAGGCTCGAGATAGAAATACAGGAAAGGAGTAAATGATCGGAATGAAAAAAGTATTGGTGCTAAGCGTCATGTTGACGGCGATGATCTCTTGTCAGTCGGGAAACACATCGAATAACAGCACGAACAAGAACACTGCTACGGTGCAACGGGCGGTTTGGGACGATTCGTATGGCGGTGCCGACAAAGCGTATGACACAGAGCTGCTAAAGATGAGGGAAGCGATCGCTCCTAAATTTCAGACGTTTGAATTCAAGGATGCCGTCACCGGTCGGACGATGACATACAACTTGTTTATTCCGAAGGATTATGACAAGAACAAAAGTTATCCTTTAGTTCACTTTATTGCGGATGCAAGTACGGTTGGGAAAGGCGCCGCTGCGCCGCTAAAGCAAGGATATGGCGGCATCATTTGGGCAACCGATGAAAGCCAGGCGGAAAACCCGAGTTTTGTTTTGGTCCCGTCTTTTGCCGGACCGGACTGGGCGGTGAACGATAAATGGGAAACAAGCGAAGAAGTGGATATCGCCTATCGTTTGCTAAACGATGTCGTCGCAAGATACAGCATCGACAAAAACAGGCTTTACACCACGGGCCAATCAATGGGCGGTATGATCTCGTTCCATTTCAATGCAACGCACCCAGACCTGTTTGCCGCCTCGGTCTTTGTCGGGAGCCAATGGGATATCAGTAAATTACAGCCGTTGGCCAACGCAACATTCTTCTACATCGTTTCGGCCGGAGACGAAAAAGCGTCAAGCGGAATGCAGCAGGTCGGGAGTATGCTCACCGAAAAAGGCATAAAATACGGCTCGACCGAGTTCTCCGCCAAACTGCCGCAGGCCGAACAGGAACAAAAGGTCGAGGATCTGATAAAGCAGGGACACAAGATCAACTTTGTGCAGTTTACAAAAGGAACCGTCGTCCCCGAAGGCTCCACGCAACAAGGCGCCCCCGAACATATGTATTCATTCGACTATGCCTACAAACTGAAAACCGTGCGTGACTGGCTGTTTGAGCAAAAGAAAAACTGATCTAAATAAGCAGCTATGAGCAGCGGGGTTTATCTCCAGACTGCGAAGCAATCTTTGAAGCAGAAGCGACCGAGTTTGGCAGCTTCGACAATGTCTGAGGCGTTATGCGCCGGCACCGACAAGTGCTTGATCGTTGCAGGGTCTCATTGGAAAGCTTTATGCTCAATGTAGAGAAGTAGTAAAGGAATAAATGAAAAGAACAATTTTAAAAGCCTTTCAAGGAATTCCCGCAATAAAAGATAGCGAAATAACGTTGTAAGAACCTTCCCGCTCATTCTCTTCAATATACCATTACATGGCGGCCTTCATTCTTCATCCGTGACGGGCCGAGGCCAGACTGCAAGATCGCCACCGAAGACATCCAATTCCGTGTTGACGGACCGCGGAACGTGATTGCACGTGCTGTGCGCATCATATAAGCTAGCGCCATGAAAAAGTCCTTCGCTCGCTGCTTCCCTTTGATCCTTGCTGTCTTTTCGCTCTGCATTGCACCACTTTTTGCCCAAACTCCAACGCGTGTAACGCCGATGACACCCGACGTCGTTACAAAGTACGATCAGATCTTTCCGTCGGCGGACTATGTTCGGCGCGAGGTCATGATACCAATGCGGGACGGTGTCAAACTCTTTACGGTCGTGATGATGAAGAAGGGTGTGACCAAAGCGCCGATTCTGCTTTCGCGCACGCCTTACAATGCCAGCGCTTCGACGGGCCGCGTGAATAGCCAGCGGCTTGTTGATGTCCTAGAGGTAATGGATGCCGAGTTCGTCAATGATGGATACATCCGCGTGTATCAGGACATTCGCGGTATGTACAGATCCGAGGGCGAATGGATACTCAACCGACCGGTCGGCGGTCCGCTGAACAAGACCGGCATCGACGAATCGACCGATGCCTACGATACGATAGATTGGCTCGTCAAGAACACTCCCGAGGCAAATGGCAACGTCGGAGTGATCGGTTCGAGCTACTTAGGCTTTACCGCATTGATGACATTGATCGATCCGCACCCGGCCTTGAAAGCGGTGATCGCTCAAAGTCCGATGGTCGATGGCTGGAAGGGCGACGATTGGTTTCATAACGGTGCTTTTCGCGTGAGTTCGCTCGGCTATCCCCTTAGCCTGGGATTCAATAAGGGTAATGGCGGCGGCGAACTGCCGCTCGGCGGCGGCGACGACTATACGCGTTATCTTGAAGCGGGTTCAATGGCGGACTTTGTGAAATCGGTCGGTGCCGAGCACGTTCCGGGCATTCGAAAGTTCCTCGAAAATCCGGCCTACACGGATTTCTGGTCGTTACAAGCCGTCGATAAATGGCTTGCGGACCGGCCGCATACTGTGCCGACAATGCTGGTCGTAGGGCAGTGGGATCAGGAAGACAGTTACGGTGCCCCAGCGGTATATCGGGCGCTGGAGCCGAAGGACAAGAACAACGATCGCGTGTCGTTCGTAATAGGCCCTTGGCGCCACTCCGGTTTTAACCACACGGGCTATGATCTCGGTTCGCTTATTTTCACTGGCGACACGGCTCTCGAATGGCGCGTTAAGTACGCCAAACCTTTCTTCGATCACTGGCTAAATGGCGGTCCTGACCCGAAAACACCTCCGGTGCTTACGTATGCGACCGGTGTAAACCATTGGGAGGTGTCAGATCGCTGGCCCCGAGGGACTGCGAAACCGATCTATCTGGCCGGGGACGGTAAAGCAACCTTCGAGAAACCGAACGCGTCCGGTAGCGAGGAATACGTCAGTGACCCGGCGAAACCCGTCCCATTCATTCCGCGTCCGGTCGACATGGGCGACCCCTTACAGTGGAAGCCGTGGCTCGTGCACGATCAGCGCTTCGTAACGGGGCGTCCCGACGTTGTGGTCTGGACGAGTGCTTCGCTCGAGAAGAGTGTGCACATTATGGGAGCACCCGAGGTTCAGCTGTTTGCCTCAACGAGCGGTACGGACAGCGACTGGGTAGTCAAACTTATCGACGTCTATCCGAATGATGTGCCGGAACCGGCTTCGCAGGGCGGTAAACCGTCAATGGCTGGCTTCGAACTGCCGATCGGTATCGAGATCTTTCGCGGCCGCTATCTGAAGAGTTTTGCACAGCCGACCGCTCTCACGCCGGGCAAGATCGAACATTATTCGTGGGCGTTGCCTAACGTTGACCACGTTTTTCTTCCCGGGCATAAGATCATGGTGCAGGTGCAATCGACGTTGTTCCCGTTGTACGACCTAAATCCACAGACCTATGTTGATAACATTATGTACGCAAAGAAAGGCGATTATAAAAAGGCAACGCAGGCGATCTGGTTCGGCGGCGCGAACGCCAGCTCCGTCGTGCTGCCCGTCGTTCAATAACCGCTGATGCGTATGGACTTTGGTACAACGCC
This sequence comes from Acidobacteriota bacterium, assembly GCA_018269005.1. Taxonomy (GTDB): domain Bacteria; phylum Acidobacteriota; class Blastocatellia; order Pyrinomonadales; family Pyrinomonadaceae; genus OLB17. Next base: position 446,445 of record JAFDVK010000012.1, read on the forward strand.
TACGTTCGGTCGGTTCGACAGGATTATTGATATCAAGAACGAGTTCAAACAGGTCCTTGAGGACAAGAAACAGCTCTTCGGCGTAATGATCGAAGACGCGAGCGCGTCGCGGCTTTTTGCACATTATGAGTTAGTTCATTCGGCAAACGCGCTGCTGCATTTAACTGGGCCTGTCGCGATGGAGGAGTTTATCGAGCGGCACATACTTGAGTCGCTTGCGCTGCTCGAGTTTCTACCGACGAATGCGAGCTTCATTGACGTTGGCCCGGGCGGCGGATTTCCATCGCTCCCGTGCCTGATCGTGAGGCCTGATCTTACAGCAACGCTAATTGAATCAAAAGAGAAGAAGGCAAAGTTCCTGTCGGACGCAGCGATCGAACTCGGTATTGCTGACCGCGTTACCGTTATCAATAAGCAGTTTAGTGAAGCCGGCCGTGTGCCGGGTGACATCGTAACCTGCCGTGCTCTAGACAAATTCACAGACAAACTTCCGCAGCTGTTTCGGCATTTTCCACGCCGAGAATTCATGCTCTTCGGCGGCCCGTCTCTTAGGGAAGTTCTTATCGCTGAAGGGCGTGCCTTTCGCGAGATCTTACTGCCCAACAGCGAACGCCGATATCTATTCGTAGTCAAAAAATAGTGCGAACGAGATCGGATGTTGACATCACGAGCATCAAAGAGTTATTCTTTAATAGTTAAATAGGTGTTTAGGTATGCAACTGAGTCTAAGAGAAGTTATCCCGGCCGAGGGTGATGTCCGGAGTTTCGTGTTTGCCTCTGCAGAGCCGATCTCGTGGGTGCCCGGCCAATTTATCCATTACACTTTGCCGCATAAGGATGCCGACCAACGCGGTGACGAGCGTTGGTTTACGATCTCAAGCGCGCCGCACGAGGGCGATATTTGGATCACGACGCGCATCAACAACGAATACAGCAGTTCTTTCAAACAGACGTTGATGGCGATGAAGCCTGGCGACACCATCGAGGCTGACGTTCCGGAAGGTGATTTTACGGTCGACGAGCTTACGAGGGACTACGTCTTCGTGGTCGGCGGCATCGGTATTACGCCGTTCCTTTCGATCCTAAAGCAGTTAGCGCATGACGGAAAAGAGATCCGTGCCGAACTGCTGTATGCGAACCGCGAAGAAGCGTCGATCCCATTTAAGAGCGAGCTTGAGGCCTTAAGCCGCCAGCATCCGGGTTTTAAGATCACATATTTCATCGGCGATCATTATATCGATGAGGCCGCGTTGAGATCCGCCGGTGCAAAGCTGAATGATCCGATATATTTTGTGTCCGGTCCGGAACCGATGGTCGAGGCTTTTAAGACGAAGCTTGAGGGAATGGGGATCGACGAAGCTCACTCGAAGTTCGACTATTTCCCGGGCTACGAAGCTGTTTGATGCTTACACCGAAAGAGCACAAAAAACTCGAAAAATACGTCAAGGGCATGGACGTTCGCCGGATGGCGGCGGCGTTCGATGCCCTTGGCGAACCGAATAGATGTCTGATCTTTCGAGCGTTGCTCAAACACGACAACGTGATCGTGAGCCAGATCGCTGCCGCTGTCGGCATTTCCGAACCGCTCGCCTCCCAACATCTCAAAGTCCTGCTGAACGCCGATCTCGTAGAGCGTGTAAAGGACGGCAAAAAGGTGTACTACACTATCAACTACGCCGACCCGCTTGTGAACGCGCTAAAGAACGTCGTCGAAACATAGTCTGAGAGTTCTTTCACATCGGCGACCATAACTGACGGCGTTCCAGCTTCAAGCAAGACTAACAATTCGCGGTCCGGGCGGAACGATTCGGCGGCGTACTGCATCAAAGCCTGATAGAATCCTAGGAACAATTTTCCTTTGCCGGAGTAGAAATATGAAAACCTTAACCCTTCCAGTCATACTCTTGATCGTCGGCATTTCGTTCATCCTGGCGCTGTCGGTGTCGGTTCGTTCGCAGACTGCCGATGTGAAGCAAATGCGCGAGCGCGCCTTAGCTCTTGCAGCAAGTTCGAACTACATTGATGCGCTTCCGCTGCTTCAAAAGGTTGCGACTGCTACACCCGGAGATGCTGCTGTACTGCGCGAACTAGGGTTCGCGTTGATCGCAAATTCGGCAATCTCCCTTTCATCGGAGGACGCCAGGTCTCTCAGGATCCGGGCTCGAAAGGCTTTCGGGGACGCCATCGCCGCCGGCGACAAAAGCGCCCATACTATCGGTATGTTCGATTCGCTTCCTGCAGATGGCGGTGGTTTCGATCAGTTCTCAACAAACCCTAAGGCGAATGAGGCGATGAAGAGAGGCGAAACGGCTTTCGTTCTCAACAATATGGACGAGGCCCTCAGCTACTATCAAGAAGCTCTTGGCTACGACCCGACCAACTATTTTGCGGTCCTATTCATTGGTGATGTTTACAAGGTCAAGAAAGATCATACGAACGCGGAGATCTGGTATAAAAAGGCGATCGCTCTTAATCCGTATCGCGAGATCGCATATCGATATTCGGCAACACCATTGATGGCCGATAAGAAATTCGATGCGGCCCGCGACCGGTATGTAGAGGCATGGATCACGGAGCCGTACAATCGACTTGCCCTTAGCGGGATTGTGAGATGGGCCGAGGCGGTCGGTGCAAATCTTGGACATCCCCGGATCGACCGTCCAAAGACAACTGTCGGAGCCGATGGCACGGAAAAGACGACGATCACCTTGGACTCGCTGATGAAAGGCGGAAGCCAAATGGCGTGGATAACTTATACGGGTACCCGATCTATTTGGAAGAAGGAAAAATTCGCAAAGGAATTTCCGGATGAGAAGGTATATCGCCATTCGATGAAAGAAGAGGTTGATGCTCTTCGTTCTGTCGTATCGGCGGCCAAGGATTTCGAAAAGGATCCAAAAAAAGTCGATCCTCAGATCCAAATGATCGCAAGGCTCGATTCGGAGGGCCTGCTCGACGCCTTTGTTCTGATGACCGCTTCCGATGAAGGCGTCGCGTCAGATCACCCCAAGTATCTACGAGAACATCGCGATAAGCTTCGCGAGTATGTGAAGAAATACGTGATCAGAGAGAAGAACTGATCGGCGGCTTACCGTGATTCGAGGCCGTATTCGCGAAGGCGGCGGTAGAGTGTCGAGGGCGAGATGCCGAGCAGTTCGGCGGTCTTTCCGCGATGCCAGCCCGTCTTTTCGAGTGCGCCGATGATCTGCTGACGTTCGACATCGCGAAGGTTCGTCGGAACCGCGTTCTGGAATGTTGACGCACCGTTCGCACGCGGCGGCTGATAGCTGACGGAGACGGCCGGCCGCGAATCGCGGAATGCGATCTCCGGCGGCAATTCCCGCGGCGTGATGATGCCGTTATCTGCAAGAAGAACTGCTCGTTCAAGGCAATTGCGAAGCTGCCGCACATTGCCGGACCAATCGAACGAATGAAGCGCATCGACGGCCGCATCGCTAAGACGCGGTGTATTTGGGCCGGCAAGTTTTCCGAGCAAATAGCGCGAAAGCGGTTCGATGTCCTCGCGGCGTTCGCGCAAGGGTGCGATGTTTATCTCGAAGCTGTTGATCCTGTACATCAGATCGGCTCGGAACGATCCGTCCGCGATGGCGTCACCTTTATCGCGATTCGTCGCGGCAAGCAGCCGAACGTTGACGGACACTTTCTTCACGCCGCCGACGCGAAAGAACGATCTCGTTTCAAGAGCCCTCAGCAGCTTTGATTGAAGCGGCATCGGCATCTCCATTATTTCGTCGAGGAAGAGCGTTCCGCCGTCGGCGATCTCAAAGAGGCCGAGCTTGCGGGAACGTGCGCCAGAGAACGCGCCGGCCTCGTGGCCGAAGAGTTCGCTCTCGAGAAGCGTATCTTGAAGGGCTGCACAATTAAGGTCAATGAACGGTTTATCTGCGCGATCGCTGAGCCTGTGGATCGCTTGGGCGATCAATTCTTTGCCTACGCCTGATTCCCCTGTGATCAGGACCGAAGTGTCGCTCGGCGCGACCCTTTGCACGAGCCGGAGCGACTCCTTCATCTGCGGCGAGTCCGCGACGATCTCCGGCAGCGATCTGTTGGATCGTGCGATCTGCGCCCGAAGGCGTTGATTGTCGAGTTTCAGCTGCTGTTTTTCGGCGGCGGCCTCGACGAGCGCGCCCAGTTCGGCGATGCGGTAGGGCTTAGTCAGATAGTCATACGCGCCGAGCTTCATTGCCTCGATGGCGGTTTCGACCGTTGCCTGTCCGGTGAGCATTATTACCTCCGGCGGATACTGACAAAGCTCTCGCGTCCTGCGTAAAAGACTGACCCCGTCAAGGTGAGGCATATTGATGTCGCAAAGAACGACGTCAAAGTCCTCCTCTTCAATTAGAGTCCACGCAGCTTCGCCGTCCTCGGCGACCTCGACCTCGTGGCCCTGCCGGGTCATCTCTTTTTGTACGACAAGGCGTAAATTCTTTTCGTCGTCAACGACTAGTAGTTTGGACATTTGTTATGGGAGCCTGAAGGGGCAGGCTGATAGTAAAGGTAGTGCCTTTACCCGGGGATGATCGGACGCTGATGCGGCCCGAGTGTTCTGAAACGATTCCATAACAGACTGCGAGGCCGAGACCTGTCCCTTTGCCGACCTCTTTGGTCGTAAAGAAAGGCTCGAATATCCGTGGAAGGTCTTCGGTTGGAATTCCGATACCCGTATCGGAAACTTCTATGATGATGCGCCGGGGGTCTTGACGCACATAGAACTCTAGTTTGCCGCCATTCGGCATAGCGTCGATGGCGTTCGTGGCAAGGGCGATCACGGCTTGCTGTATCTGTCCGCCGTCGCCTCTGACCTTGTCGATCGGTTCGTGCACATCAACGGCAATATCGATCGAGTGGCCGCGATTCTGATGCGAGATGAGGTTAGCGGCCGAGCGGACAACATCCGCAACATCCATATCCTCTCGCTCGCCCGTCCGTACTCGGCTGAAATCAAGCAATCCTGTTGTGATCGTCTTGCAGCGGAACGTTTCGCTCTTGATCAAGCCAAGATACTCTCTTAGATCGTCGGTTGCCGCTCCGTAGCCGAAGTCGCCGTCCGCGACCCGCTGTTCGAGCGATTCTGCACAAGCTGCGACGGTCGCGAGCGGGTTGTTTATCTCGTGAACAACGCCGGCGGCAAGACGGCCGACCGCGGCCAACTTTTCCGCACGGCTGATCGCGTTCATCGCCTCAACGCGAACTGTGATGTCCTCGCCGACCGTAATTACGTGCGTGATCTCGCCGGATTCGGCATTGCGCATCGGGACCTTGCTAACCATCCAATGCCGCGTTCCGCCGTCATCGTCGAGCGTCTGCTGTTCGATCCGCTCGATCCTTCCTGTATTGAAAGCTCGTTCGAACTCGCGTTTGAGTCGGTCTTCCGGATATTTGGCCAAGACAGCGAAGATGTCCCGCCCGACCGCGACATCACGCGGAATGCCTTGCTCGCCGATCTCTCGATGATGGTTCCACGTAACGATCTTGTAGTCGCGATCGACCACGTAGAGCGAAACGGGAAGTGCATCGAGCACAGCTTCCGTAAATTTGCGGTGTTCTTGCCGGGCTTGATCGATCGAGCTGTTTATCGTCGATTCATAATGAGCCGAAAGGTTGACGCTCAGTGCCGCGACCTGCGTGATCGCGTCGAGCAGACGCATGCGCGTTTCGCTCAGTTCGGCACTATCGGCAAAGGCCGTGACGATCGCGCCGCGTATCTCACCTTCGATCCGAAGCGGCGAAACGTATTCGATCTCAGCCGATACACCCGAGAGCATAAACTCGGACGGCCGCTTCTCTGCATATCCGACCTGCGGCGGCAGCAGGGACATCCAGCTTTCGAATCGGCGGCGGTCAAGCACGGTCGAGCTGTCTGAGGAGCATGCGATCAGGCCAATATTGGGCAACTCTGCTGCAAACACACATCCGGACGCACCCGTCTCGCAGATCGCCTCGACGACACGAGAAGCGACCTTCTTTGGGTGCACTGTAAGCAGAAGGCTGCGGCTAAGATCTGCGATAAATCGCAGGTCGCCCGCTTCCTCCGCGGATAGTGTTGGATTCGCCGGCTTCGAAGTTTTCTTCGGCCGTTGAGCTGCAAGCATTAGTAAAGTCGGGCGGCTGGCGGGGAAACGTCAGCGGAAATCCAAGTTGAATAGTGCCTATTTTGGCGGAACCGCCAAAGAATCAGCACCTTTCTATTAAAAGAGATTTAAACCGTTTTGTCAACCATTTTACGCGAGCCGGATTTCCGTTGACACTTACGGGTTTTCAGCCGAAAATATAGGTCAAATGACCTATTTCAAAGCGGTTTTTCGGTCAGTTCTGCAATGCGCGGCCCCACTTGTGCTCATACTGGCGGCTTTTGGCGGGGCTAGCGGCCAAATTGTTGTGGATAAAACGGTTGCGACCGTCTCGGATGGCGTAAGGACCGAGGTCATCCTCTATTCCGAGATCCTGTGGCAGCTCGCCCTGCAGCCGAAGTCGTCGCTCACGGCACCGTCAAGAGAGGATCTGAATTCCGCGCTTGATTCGCTGATCAACCAGCAACTCTTTGCATTAGAAGCACTTAGGCTTCCACGCACAAAGCCGACCGACGAAGAGATACAGGCTGAGATAAAGGCAATCCTTTCGAGATTCCCGTCCACCGCCGCTTTCGAAGAACGGTTGCGTTCCGTGGGCTTTTCGTCCGTCAGGGACGACGATTTCGTCGATCTCATCACAAAACGCGTGGCGATCAACAATTTTATCGACTTTCGATTTCGCTCATTTGTGATCGTAAGTGCGGACGAAGTGCAGAAATATTACAACGAGACGTACGTGCCTGAATTTCGCCGGCGTCAGCCCGGTGTTGTGATCCCGACACTCGAATCCCAACGGGCCTCGATCCACAATTTGCTCGTTGAGGACAAGGTCGCGGCGAGGATCGAGAGCTTTCTTGACGACCGGAAGCGACAGGCCGAAATTGTGATCCTAAGCGAGCCGTAAGCCGATGAGAACTGCATCAAAAACCGGCCTCGCTGCTCTACTTCTCGCCCTTTCGGCTGTCGTGGTCTGGCAGGCCGATGCGCGTCGTGCCAAGGCCGGAAATGAACGTCTTTCTCTCTCAGGACCGATCGTCGGGACAGCCGTCGCGAATGCCGTTTCGGGCCCGCTCAAGGACCTCAGAATCCAACGGATGCCGCATCCGCTAAAACCTGGGATCCGCGAGGCGGGAGACCCTTCACCGAAACAGCCTGCCGCTCAAAGATCGACGACGAGTCGGCCCGCGGCCGTAATCGATACGCCGATGCCCTCGCCGCTTCTTTCCTTTGACGGCCTTTCGAACTACGACAACCTCAACGCCTACGGACTATTTTTCCTGCCGCCGGATATGAATGGCGATGTAGGACCGCGGCACTACGTGCAGGCGGTCAATTCGCTGCTGCGCGTTTTCGACAAGGCAGGCACGCCGCTGACGCCGCCTTTCAAGATCAGCGATCTTTTTGCTTCCTTGAATACGCCGTGTTCGCTAAGGAACGACGGGCTCGCGATCGTGCAGTACGATCAGCTTGCCGACCGCTGGCTGATCTCGCAATACTGCAACAATTTCCCTCCATTCCGCCAACTCATCGCACTCTCCAAGACCGGCGATCCGACCGGTGAATACTATCTTTGGGAGTTCGTGATGCCGAACAACCGGCTCAACGACTTTTCTAAATTCGGTGTCTGGCCGGACGGCTATTATATGTCGGATGAGGAGTTTACGGGCAGCGACTATAACGGTGCCGGCATTTTCGCGTTCGACCGCGCAAAGATGCTGCGAGGTGAACCGAACGTTCGCTATATCTACTTCAACACGGTTTCGGATTCGCCGGAACGCCGTCGGAATATGATCCCGTCGGACCTCGACGGCTTGACGCCGCCGCCCGCCGGAACGCCGAACGTGTTTGTGAGCTACACGGCGGACGAATACGGCGACGCGGCCGATGCGATTCGGCTTTTCGATTTTCACGCAAGCTTCGGCAGCCCGTCGCAGTCAACCTTCACCGAGCGGCCGGAAAGCCCGCTTGCGGTCGCGCCGTTCGACCCGACAAGCCCGCAATTCCGAGCCGATATTCGACAGCCTGCACCGGGCGACTTTCTCGATTCGAACAGCGACCGAGTGAACTATCGAGCGGCGTATCGAAACCTAGGCGACCGCCAATCGATCGTGGTGAACCAAACGGTGCGGACTTCCTCGTCCGGTGAATATCGGGCAGGTGTTCGGGTGCATGAATTGTCAAAGAGCGGAACGGCGTTCACCGTTCGCGATAGCTCGACGATCGGCGATGCGGCAAGCTCGCGTTGGATCGGCGGGGTTGCACAAGATGGTCAGGGAAATCTGGCGGTCTCATACAACTATGTCCGCGACGACAAGCAGCCTTCGATCTTATATACGGGCAGGCTTGCGAGCGAGCCTGTAGGTGCATTTCGCACCGAAGCTACGCTTGTCGAAGGCACCGGAGTACAGCGTGCTTTCGGCTATCGCTGGGGCGACTATAACTCGATAAACATTGACCCGAACGATGACTGCACGTTTTGGACGACCGGCGAATATTACTCGCTTGCGAGCCAGGAATTTTCAGAGTTCACGTGGCTGACGCGGATCGGGACCTTCCGTTTTCCGGAGTGCACAACGCCGCCGCGGGGAAACATCAACGGCGTCGTTACAAATGCGGTAACGGGCCAGCCGATAAAAGGTGCGATCGTCTCCTCGGGCGTCTATTCCCGCGGGACGAACGCGGCGGGTCAATACAGCGATCTTATTCTCCCGCCCGGCTCCTTGACGCTGTCGGCGAGTGCCGCAGGCTATTCGGATGCGATGTTGGCCGTGACGATCGGCAATGGAGAGAACCGCATCGTTAACTTCGCGTTGGAACCGATCCCGATCGTTGACGCGTCCGCTTTTTCGATCGATGCGGAGAGCTGCGGGACGAATTCAGTTCCCGATCCGGGCGAGAACCTGACCGTGTCTTTATCCTTGCGAAATACAGGCACCATCGCTACTGGCGATGTTACGGCCACCCTACAGAACTCAGGCGGCGTAACGAATGCCGGCGGTCCTATTTCGTATGGTGTGTTGACGCCGGGTCAGCCCGCGGTAACTCGGCAATTCACGTTCACCGTTGATCCGAACCGGCCATGCGGCGGTCTGCTTTCTCTTAATTTTCAAATAACAGATTCGACCGGCACGTTCACCGCGAGCCTCGGCAACATCCTTCGCGTCGGAACGCCTCGCATCATCTTCGACGAGAATTTTGATCGGACTTCGCTCGCGGGGCTTCCGCAAAGATGGAGCCGCGAATCGGTCGATCTTGGCGGAAGAAGTTCGATCACGCTTTCCAAGCAATGGTCCGGCAGAAAGAGTGTTTACCTGCCGGATTCGAGCGGGCGGGGCATGACAACTCTTAGTTCGCCGACGTTCTTTGTGACGGGCTCGAACGCACGGCTGGCTTATCGTCATTACTACAACACCGAGACCACCTTTTTACGCAATCGTCTCTATGACGGCACGGTGCTTGAGATCAAGATCGGCGACGGCTCGTGGGCGGACTTTCTCGCCGCGGGCGGTTCGTTTCAGAGCGGCGGTTATGACGGGTTGATCGACTCGTGCTGTCAAAATCCGCTTGCCGGCCGGCTTGGCTGGTCGGGCCGGAGCGGCATCAACGAACAGCCTGAATGGATAACCGTCAACGCTACGCTTCCCGCATCCGCTGCGGGGAACCGAGTGCAGCTCCGTTGGCAGCTTGGCACGGATATTGGGAACTCGCGGGTTGTCGAGGGCGACTTTATGGACGACCTAAGTGTAAGCGACGGCTACACTTGCGGCTGCGGACATTAACCCGCACGTCCGTAGATATTCGTCATCTCGGCGAGCTGTTCGACGCATTTTTCGGAGAATGCTCCCGCTTTCATTCGCCACGTCCAGTTCGCACCGACCGTTGCGGGCAGATTCATCCGTGCTTCGTTCCCCAAACCGAGCACGTCCTGCATCGGCGCTATCGCCGTGCCAGCGACTGATGACCAGACGCCGCGGATCATATCCCAGTTGATTCCGCGAGGCCGTGCATTCAGATACTTGAGTGCAAGTGACGCTTGATCCGCCGTCGTTTTGCGCTTTCGCGTTGCGTCGAACCAGCCGACAGCCGTGTCGTTATCATGTGTGCCGGTATATGCGACGCAATGGCGTATGTACGAGTGCGGGAGGTGGTCGTCATTCGGATTCCCGCCAAAGCCGAACTGCAGGACACGCATACCCGGAATTTCGTATTTGTCGCGAAGAGCGGTCACTTCCGGAGTAATGAAACCGAGGTCTTCGGCGATCATCGGAATGTGGCCGAGACTTTTCTCGACCGCGGCGAAAAGCTCGTCGCCCGCCGCCTTTACCCACGCGCCTTTTTCGGCGGTCTTATTCTCGCCGGGAACTTCCCAGCAGGCTTCGAACCCGCGAAAATGATCGATCCGAACGATATCGACCGCTTCGAGCGTCCACGCGATCCTTGCGATCCACCAACTGAATCCGTCCTTGACCATCGCATCCCAGTCATAGATCGGGTTGCCCCAAAGCTGACCTGTAACGGAGAAAAAATCCGGCGGTACACCCGAAACGACCTTCGGCGAACCGTCCTCGTTCAATTTGAACTCGCGTTGGTTGCACCAAACGTCGCTGGAATCCAGCGCGACGAAGATCGGGATGTCGCCAATGAACTTTATGTTCTTCCCGGCGGCATACGCCTTTAGCTCGCTCCACTGGCGAAAGAAGATGAACTGGTAGAACTTTTGGGCAAAGATCTCGTTCTTCAATATCCCGCTTGCGGCGTTCAACGCATTTTGACGTCGAAGACGGAGGTCTTCGGGCCATTCGTACCAGGCCTTGTCGCCGTGAGCTGTTCGAGATGCACGATAGAGGGCGTAATCGTCGAGCCAGAAGGCGTTCTCGCGGCAGAACGTGTCGAAGTTTGCACGAAGCCCCTCAAAGGCCTCAGACGTGAATCTCGAAGCCGCATCGGCCAGCACAACGGCCTTCCATTCTGCGACCGCGCCGTAATCGACCTTCTCACGATCGAACGCCGGCACGCCGTTCAGAACGTCGTCCGATATCAGGCCGTCGTCGCGAAGTTTCTCCGGCGAGATCAGCAGCGTGTTGCCCGCGAACGCCGAATAACATTGATACGGCGAGTCGCCCCAGCCGGTCGGCCCGAGCGGCAAGATCTGCCAATATCTCTGGCCCGCGGCGGCCAAGGCATCGACGAATCGATACGCTTCGCTTCCAAGATCACCGATCCCGAAAGGGCCGGCAAGCGACGTCGGATGAAGGAGTATCCCCGATGCACGGCCAAAGTCCATATTGATTAAACCTTATCAGACCCAAATGCGTTGCAGAAGCCCGCACGTCAGTAAGGGCGTCCAGTGTCAGCCAGATCCGAGCCCGCGTCGCGGCCGGTCAACGGAAGTCAGAACCGTCTGCGTCAGCGGGCGGCCAGCATTGCAGAAGCCCGCACGTCAGTATGGGCATAACATTCAACGCAGATTCCCGCCGAATTGCCACGGCATTTATGTCGTGGATCAGGGCAGAAGACCAAAGTCTCGGAGGCGGCTCGGCCGCCGACAATGGCCCCTATTTGTCCCAGCCAGACGCTCGTGGGACAGCTCTTGGGACAAATAAGTAACGTGTTATCAATAGCTTACGCGATTTGTCCCAGAATTTCGCAAAAAAATATCAAACCGCATTTTCCATTCTCAATTCTCCGTTCAGGATCGCGGCCTTTGCGTTTTCAAACAAGATCGTAAACGCAAAGAACGCAAAGGCGACGCGAAGTTCGCAAAGGGAAGAAAGCCGCTGCAAATGCACGAATCATATTCCAAAACTTGAAATACGGCCCTGATTGAGCGAGGTCTGAAATCTCAAATCTCACATTTCAAATTTCGAATCTTAGATCTAGAAATGTCTTACCTCTGCATCTCTGCGGCCTTTGCGGGGTTTTGCTTCGCGGCCTTTGCGTTTTCTCTTTTGTCGAGCCGCGAAGGACGCAATTCAGAGCGACGGCGAGAGTAGAAGCCGAAAGAGAACCACCCCGTCAGCCGAGGCGGCTGCCACCCCTCCTTCGTAAGGAGGGGAGCTTTAGCCCCGCCATTCACCATTCGCCATTCACATTTTTTCAAAGACCAACGGCCGGCTCGACCGTGTTGTCATCATAGCGAAACGGCGCGCCTGTTTGAAGCACAAACCGCACAGAATGTATCAAACCGCACAAAACGACACATTCCGCACAAAACGTATCAAAGTGCACGAAATGCACGATTTGCACGATTTGCACAGAAGCGCAATTATCGCAGAATTCTAGGCTGTGGATATGATCTGAGGAGTTTGGTGGAGACGAGGGGGATCGAACCCCTGACCTCATGAATGCCATTCATGCGCTCTCCCAGCTGAGCTACGTCCCCAAAAATTGGAATTTCAAATCTCAGATCTCAAATTTGAGAACCGCTGATATTTGACACCTTCGATCGCGCATTTCAAATTTCGAATGTGAGATTTGAAAGCAACTAATGACTTTAGCGAAAAGCCGTGGGCTGGTCAAGAAACCCAAGTGCCCTAACGGCCTTTGAACTCGGGCTTGCGTTTCTCCAAAAACGCGGAGACGCCCTCTTTTTTGTCCTCGGTCGAGAAAACGAGTGCGAAAAGATCGACCTCGCGGCGAAGGCCTTCATCGAGGTTCGAGCGCGAGGCAAATTTCACAGCCTCTTTACAGAGCTGCAGAGCGATCGGTGCCTTTTCGCCGATCTTGTCGGCGAGCTTCATCGTTTCGGCCTCAAGCTCTGAGGATGGAAAGACGTGATTTACCAGCCCGTATTTTTCGGCAGTCGCGGCGTCTATCATATCGCCCGTCAAGATCAGCTCCATCGAACGGCCTTCACCGACGAGGTTCGTGAGCCGTTGGGTTCCGCCGCCGCCGGGAATGATTCCCAGATTGATCTCGGGCTGCGAAAAGCGCGACTTGTCGCTCGCCATGCGGATGTCGCACGCCATCGCGAGTTCGTTCCCGCCGCCGAGGCAAAAGCCGTCGATCATCGCGATCACAGGTTTTGGGAATTGATCCAAAGAATTAAAGAAGCTGCGTTCATGGAACGCATCACGCTGTGTGACCGGCGTATGGCCTTCGAATTCCGAGATGTCGGCGCCGGCGATGAACGCCTTTTCGCCCGAGCCTGTTATCACAAGCACGCGGATCTCGCTGTCCGCCCGTAATTCATCAAGAGCGGCGATGCCTTCTCGGTGAACGGCGGAATTCAGAGCATTCAATTTATCAGGGCGGTTGATTGTAAGTATCGCGACGCGGCCGCGACGTTCGATGGTGATGGTATCCATGGTTAAACTTTTAGAGTTACAGAGTTACAGAGTTGCAGAGTTGCAGAGTTCGCATGCGTTAAAGCTTGAAACGATTCTAGTTTTCCGTTCTCAATTCTCAGTTCTCAGTTCCAGCCGGTGCCCTTACTACGTGCGGGCTTCTGCAACGCTGAGTGCAATTCCAAAGCGTGGCCTTACTGCGTGCGGGCTTCTGCAACGCTGAAGACTCTGTAACTCCGCAACTCCGTAACTCCGTAACTCCGTAACTCTGCAACTTTTATTCGCTGTAGCCTTCGACGACGTTGTCGTCTGCGATCCAGGCGACGAAGAGCCGGAGCCAGCTTTCCTTCGGTTCGACAATGGAGACGCCGACGCGCAAGGCGCCGTAATTTGCGGGTAAGATGCGAACGGCCTCGGCCTTCACCTCGACGGGAACGCCGTCCGGACGATGTGAACGAATGTAGAGGCTTTCGCCCTGCTCGATCTTTTGGTTGAGTTGAAAGAGAGCACCGAGAGTCGAAATATCGTCCGTCTCCGTCGGTTCGCTCCAAGCGGCACCATCCTCGCTTCGTCCCGAAACGACAATAGGCAGACGAAGAGCCATCCGCAGAGCGAATCTCTTCTCTTCAAATTTCGATTGCATTGAAAGTGGCATTTTGCCGAGGCCGCAAGTACTGCCTAGTTTAACATTTATACGGTTGCCGAGGTCAAAGGAACTGCCGCCATGAGCGTCAGGCAACACGCTGTGCGAAAGGATCCTAAAACGCTTCCTTCGCGTAAAAATACTCTGATCGTTGAGCAAGAACCGAGCGCGAATCGATTCGCAATAGACGAACTATCTTAACGATAGTTATACTATATGAAAAACGAATTGCCAACGCTTTTTCGGCACAGCCGCCGTGACGCAGCAGGCAGATATTGAATGAAACAAAGCAAACACAAGGTCGTAATTTTGGGTTCCGGGCCGGCCGGGTTGACCGCTGCGATATACGCTTCGCGGGCGCAGCTTGAGCCGATCGTGATCGAAGGGCCACAGCCCGGCGGACAATTGACGATCACGACCGACGTTGAAAATTATCCCGGATTTCGGTCGGGGATAATGGGCCCGATCTTGATGGATGAGTTCCGCGAACAGGCCCTTCGTTTCGGAACGCAGATCGTAAACGTGTGGATCGACAAGGTCGATCTTTCGTCGCGGCCATTCAAGCTCTACGGCAAGGAAAGTGTTGATTCCACAGAGGTTACGAGCGTGATCGAGGCCGATAGCTTGATCATTGCGACAGGTGCTTCGGCAAAATGGCTTGGCATTCCGGGCGAAGAACCGACGCCTCTTGGGCTTGGCGGCAACGGTGTTTCAGCGTGTGCGACGTGTGACGGCTTCTTTTTCCGCGAACGGCCGATCGTCGTTGTCGGCGGCGGCGACACCGCAATGGAAGAAGCTCTTTTCCTGACAAAATTCGCGTCGTCGGTAACAATAGTGCATCGCAGGGATGAATTTCGCGCGTCGAAGATAATGCAGGAGCGCGTGCTTGCCCACGAGAAGATCGATGTGCTTTGGAACACCGAGATAAAAGAGATAAAGGGTACGACCGCCGACGGTGTTTCGAGCATCGAGATATATAATTCGGAGACAAAGGAGACGAGCGATCTTCCGACGCAGGGCGTTTTTGTCGCGATAGGGCACAAGCCGAACACGGATCTTTTCAAGGGTATTCTCGACATGGATGACGTCGGCTACCTAAAGACCGAGGGCCGGACGATGAAGACGAACATTCCCGGTGTCTTTGCCTGCGGCGATGCGCAGGATGCGTATTATCGCCAGGCGATCTCGGCCGCGGGAACCGGCTGCATGGCCGCCATCGATGCTGAAAGATTCCTCGCTGAACACGGCGAGGCGGTCGAGAACACCGAGACGAACTATTAAGGGTTGTATGCCGATCTACGAATACAAATGCAAACAATGCGGAAAGGTCTATGAGAAGCGTCAGAATGTTTCCGACGCTCCGCTGACCACCTGCGAAAAATGTCACGGTGAGCTCGAAAAGCAATGGTCGCTCTCCGGTTTTCAGTTCAAAGGCGGCGGCTGGTACGTAACGGATTACGCCGGTGGCTCGAAAAAGGCGGAGAAGTCGGAAAAAAGTGCGTCGAGCGAATCAACCTCTTCGGGCGATGCTGCATCAAAACCAACATCCGACAGCGGTTCGACCTCTGCCCCGGCAAAGGAAGCGACGCCGGCCAAGACCAAGGAATGACCTTTTCAGCGAGAATCTTTCTTCTCCTCGTGCTCGCCTGTTTCTCGCTCGGCGACAACGTACTCGCACAATCCGGATACAGTAATCGCGGGAACGCAGATGCAGAAGGCTCTGTCATCGCTGTAACGGCGGCGCGCGCGAACGGGACCGAGCCGATACGTGCCGACGAACTTTGGCTGTATGAGAACGGAGTCGAACAAAAGATCAAGAACTTTACCTACGACACTTCGCCTGCGCGGATCGTTCTACTCGTTGATAATTCGAAGACGCTGCAAACCTCTGTCGATCTGATGCAGAAGGCCGTGATGGAATTCTCATACGAGATCTTCGACGGCGATCAGCTTTTTGTGATCGCCTACGACGAAAAGCCGGAGATCATACAGGAATGGACCGACGACCCTAAGAAGCTCGAAACGTCGCTCAAAACCCTGCGAAAACAGGGAAATCCTTATCTTTTTGATGCGCTGCAGGCGTCAGTTCAGCAAGTACTTTTGCCGCTGATGCCTGGAACGCGAAAGACCGCGGTCGTCATAATCAGCGATGGTCTTGATCGAGGCAGCAAAACGACGTTCGACAAGGCTTTGGCAGAATTGCAGAATCAGAACGTCGTCGTTTACGCGCTCCAGATACCCGATCGGACAGGCGGTGCATATCGCCGAAACGAGCCAAAACCCGAGGCCGTCGTTACAAAGTTTACGGAAGGCACAGGCGGCCGCAGCTTTTCTTTTGACGATGCGCGGGCTGCCGCAAAGGCCATCTGCGACGAGCTTCGAAAGAACAGATACATTCTTTCCTATCTTCCGACCAACACGTCCGCATACGACAATCGACAGCTTTTCCTGATCGGTAACGAGGGCATCACCGTCCGAATGAAGAACGCCCAACCGCCGAACGTCAAGTGATTCTCTAACTTCTTAGCCTTTGAGTGTGATAAACTTTGGTGCGCCCGAGGTTTTTTGCGAGAGAAGTGAGCGACCCAAAAGACATTCCACCACCGCCGCCGCCGGATGATTTCACAAAAACGACGCCGAACATTCCTGTCCGGCGCGACGATATCCCTTCGAACGATTGGGAAAAGACGAATTACAACATCAATATCCAAAAGGCTTCGGCGGATGAATGGGGCAAGACCGTCGCAAACATTAAGCCGATAGACACGAGCCATCAAAGCTTTGGCGGTTCGAGCGGTGTTCCTTCGACCCCTGAATGGGGAATGACCGAGCCGAATATCAATGTCAATGCGGCGGACTTTGGCTCGCAGCCCGAAGATTTCGCCCCGGAACCGGCATATGACAAGACCACGCCGTATTTCCGCCTGCCCGAGGCGGAACGCGTAAAGTATCAGAAACTGCCGCCCACACCCGCGGAAGCAGCCGCGAAACAGGCGGAGGAAGAGAAGGGTAATCAAGGCATTCCCGGCTGGTTCTGGTTCGTTGCCGGCGGAATGACGCTCCTTTTCATCACCGTTATCGCGGTCGCGCTTGTCTATATCTTCGTCATCCGCAATTCCAGTTACGAGGTGATCGTAAAAGATGCTCCCGTCGGGAGCAGCGTAACCGTTGACGGCGCGCCGCTCTCTGTCACCAGCGAGGACGGAACATTCCGCATCCCGAATCTAAAGGCAGGCTCGCACACGATCGCGGTCGTTCATCCGACGTTCAACTGCGTTAAGCAGACCGTTACAGGCGACGACGGCGAAAAGCTGAAGCCGATCACG
Organism: Acidobacteriota bacterium; assembly: GCA_018269005.1. Classification (GTDB taxonomy): domain Bacteria; phylum Acidobacteriota; class Blastocatellia; order Pyrinomonadales; family Pyrinomonadaceae; genus OLB17. The sequence continues at coordinate 463,792 of JAFDVK010000012.1, forward strand.
GCAGGCTGCACGCCGATGAAGGCGGCGGCAACGGATGATTGCGGCAACATTCATTTTGGCGAAGACGACAAGGCCGAACGCTGTTACAACTCAGCTCTCGATGCCTTGCCCGACCCGTTCACGCCCGAAGATCTGATCAAAGCCCTCAATATCCTGATCATCAACTTCGAGAGCGGAAAATACGACATCCCACCGGTTCGGCTCGCTGCGGTCAAGAAGGCCGCGGGCTTTATACAAAAGCTCCCTCCGGGCGTTATTCTCGAGGTGGGCGGCCACACCGACGATGTTGGTCAGGCGGCGTCAAATCAGACGCTTTCCGAGAATCGTGCGAATGCTGTGCGTGATGCGCTCGTTAAATTCGGCGTGAATCCTGCGGTTCTGCAAACGCGCGGATATGGTTCGACGCGGCCCCTTGTCCAAGGCACGACCGACGACGCACGCTACCGCAACCGAAGGATCGAATACTCGATCGTCAAGAAATAATTTCGTTCCAATTTAGACCGCGACCGGTGCGGCGATCTTGCCGTGTGAGCTGTAGCCTTCGAGCGCGAGATTCTCGAACGTGAAGTTCAACAGGCCGTCGAGGCCGCGAAGGCCGTCGGCGTTGCGAAGTTCGAGTTTCGGCAGTTCAAGCGGTTCGCGGGACAGAAGTTCGTTCACCTGTTCGAGATGATTCGAGTAAATGTGCAGGTCGCCGAAGGTGTGGATAAATTCACCGGCCTCGAGCCCGCAAACGTGTGCAACGAGATGAGTTAGCAGCGCATAGCTCGAGATATTGAACGGCACGCCGAGGAAAGCGTCTGCCGAGCGTTGGTAAAGCTGGCAATGCAGTGTTCTGCCGCTTTCCACCTTGAATTGGAACAGCGTGTGGCACGGCGGCAAGGCGACATCATCGCAAACTCTAGGATCCCAGCCCGAAACGATCAGGCGCCGCGAATTCGGATTCGTTTCGATCTCGCGAATAAGCCGCGCGATCTGATCCACACCGTCCAGTTTCGGATAATTTCCGCCAAAAGACCGCCAAAGATAGCCGTAAACCGGCCCGAGGTCGCCCGTTTCGCGTCCAAAACGTGCAGTTTGCTCCGATGTGGCCCATTCTTCCCAAATATCAACGCCGCGGGCACGCAGATCGGCCTCGTCGGTCGAACCGCTTAGGAACCAGAACAATTCCTCCGCGACCCATCGAAATGGCACCTTTTTCGTCGTCACGATCGGGAAACCGACCCGCAGGTCGTATCTTGTCTGATGGCCAAAGACCGAGAACGTGCCTGTGCCGGTGCGGTCGTCCGTCGCCGTGCCGTTGTCGAGGATGTGGCGTAAAAGGTCGTGATACTGCTTCATTCAGGTTGATTGTAAATTGTGAATCGTGAATGGTAAATAGTGAATCGTTAATAGGATGAGCGATCCATCACTCATCACTCACCACTCGCCACTCACAATTAACCATTCACGATTCACGATTTACGATTCACGACCAACAATTTACAATAAAACTGGTGTTATGAGCAGCAATCTAGAGGTCAGTTTCAATTCCCCGCAATGCGGTTGGATGTCAGTAGGTTTCAAGAACGGGACGAGCGAGTTCCATACGACGACCGCGCACGCCCCTCATGCGAATGCGCTCGGCGAACTGCTCGATATATTGACGTCGCTGCTTGACGGCAGTTTGTCCCAAGCGGGACTCGTACTGCATTGGAACCGCGACCCGCAGGAATACGACCTTCGCTTTTTGCCGGACGCGAGCGGCGTGCATTTTGAGGTTTACGAGTACCCAGACGAAGACCGCGAGGCCGCCGATCGCGAACTCGTTTTTTCGCATACAGGCGACGCGCGAGATATCTGCAACGCCTTCGCCGAGACATTTGCACGTCTTTATGAAGACCGCAACACGGACGATTTCGAATTCAATTGGCACCAGCCATTCCCAGTCTCCGCGTATGAGCGATTCAAGGCAGCGATCGCAAATCGCGCATGAACGTTCGCGACGACTATTTTGTCCATCGATTTTTTTTGAATGAAAGAAAAACTGCTCGATCTTCTTGCGTGTCCGGTTTGCGGCGGTGATCTGCTGCTTGCGTACGTGTCGCAATATGAAGAGACGGAAATCATTGACGGCGTCCTGACGTGCAGGAAATGCGATCGCGAATACAAGATTGTTCGTGGTGTGCCGCGTTTTGCAGACCTTGGAAAGGTCGAGAGCGACAAGGCCGCGACGGCCGAGAATTTCGGCTGGCAATGGACGAATTTTACTCAAGAGGACGAAAAGTATAACGATCAGTTCCTCGGTTGGCTGCAGCCGGTAAAACCTGATTTCTTCGAGGGCAAGATCGTGCTCGAAGGCGGGTGCGGCAAGGGACGGCATACGAAACTTGCGGCCGAATGGGGTGCAAAGGAGATCGTGGGTATCGATCTCGGCGCCGGCGTCGAATCTGCCTTTGCGTTGACGCGAAATCTTCCGAACGCACACATCGTCCAATGCGACATCTTTAAGCTTCCTTTAAAGAAAGCCTTTGATTACGCATTCAGCGTTGGTGTGCTGCATCACACGCCGGATCCGAAAAAGGCCTTTATCTCACTCGCCGGAAAGGTGAAGAAAGGCGGTTCGATCTCGGCTTGGATCTACGGGGCCGAGAACAACGAATGGATCACGAAGTATGTCGATCCCGTACGCACGAGCTTTACGTCGCAGATCTCTCAGGCCGTTCTCTATCAGCTCTCAAAGCTTCCGACGCTTGGTCTTTTCCTAACGACGAAGCTCGTATATCGCCCGATGAATGCGGCGGCAAAGCCTGTCGCGAACCACCTCTTCTACAACGACTATCTGAATCATTTGGGAAGTTTTGGTTGGCGGGAGCAGCACAATATCGTATTTGATCACTTGGTCGCGCCGACCGCGTTTTACATCTCCAAAGACGATTTTGCGTCGTGGTGGAAAGAGATCAATGCTGACGAGGTCGAGATCATTTGGCACAATCAAAATAGCTGGTGCGGTTTTGGGAAAATTCGTGCAGCAGCGTCGTAAAGAGGTCCTTGTCCTTATGAAGTTTGATGACGGTATCGATAAGAAATATCGCGATTCGGTCAACGCGGCGTTCGACACGATAATGAAGGTCGGCGATGACGAGCACAAGATGTATATCGGCGAGATACTCGATTCCGAAATGCTTATCCGCGTGCGGCCTGTGAGCGAAGTCAAGGCTTCGGGGATCACCGGCCTCATCAGCCCTGTAAAAGCGAACTATGACCTTGCGACGGAGCGCCTTAGTTTGCGCGATGCCCTTGGCCTGATCTACATCGCGATCGCAGAAGAGACCATCGATACAGGCGGGCAACGCGGATGCGAAGGCACGCTCGTTCACGAAGGCCGTCATGCATATGATTTTGCCGCAATGATCGAAAGCCACTCGAACGCGGATATGAATCCGCTCGGCATTCTCGATCCGACGCTTTATGACCTCGAATGGAACGCGCACAAGGCCGCCGGCAACTATATGCTTCGCGTTGGGAAGACGGACTATCTCGACGAGGGCGTCGGGTTGATGATCCTCTGCAACGCCGCAGATGGCTCGTGTGTGGTCAGCGACGACGGCATTCGACAACGCCTGAACGAAAGCTACGGCCTCATCGCCGACACAAAGACCGGCCCGCTCGCAACAAAGATGCTCGGGATCATTGTTTAGGACTCGGGATAAGACGGGGGTAATATGAAGTACATTCTCCTATTTGCGATCGTTTTGATCGTGTCGCCGATTCGATCATTAGCTCAAGAGGCAGCACCAAAAACGGCCAAGGAGTTCTTCAACGAAGGTGTGCGGCTCGGCCTTGCACAACGTCCGGAGGAAGCTCTTGCCGCCTTTCGAGAGAGTCTGCGTTTGGAACCGAACGATCCTACAACACACTCGAACATTGGTGCCACTCTTATTGGCTTGAATAGACCTGCGGAGGCGGTCGTCGAGTTTCGAGAGGCGGTCAAGCTCAACCCAAAGACAGCACTCTTCCACCTTGGTCTTTGCGAAGCCCTTGGTCGGATCAAAGAGTACAATGAAGCAGTTTCTGAATGCCAGGAAGGCGTAAAGCTCGATCCCGAGATGGAATTTGGCCGTGTTCAGCTTCTAAACACTATGCGACGCGCAAGAGCTCCCGAACCCGACCTACGGGCCGCGATCCTGGCTTCGCTTAACGCATTCCGTGCCAGCGAAGCGATCCTCCTCCAAGCCGCTCAGTTCTATGACGAAACGCGGCAGTACGATTCGGCAGTAGAAAGTTTCAAACGGCTACTGCAGTTCTCGCCTAACAACGCTGGGTATCATGCGCGGCTTGCTCTGGTATATCTGATCCTCGCTCGCGATGACGAGGCGATTACCGAAGCAAAAAAAGCGCGGGATATTGACCCTCAAAATGTCTATCTCCAGTATTTCATGGGACGGATCTTTCTCATCCTTGGTCAGAATAGAGATGCAGCGACGACATTTTCGAAAGTGGTGTCAAGCGATGCCGACCTGCCCGACGCTCGATTCCTATTGGCGCAGAGCGAGAAAAGGCTTGGCCTAACCGAAAAGGCGATCAATGACCTGCGGATCCAGACGGAGTTTTATCCGGAAGTTGCGGCATATCAGTTTGAACTTGGTAACTTATTGAACAACGACGCACGCTACGAGGACGCGATCTCTCCGCTTAGGAAGGCAGTGACGCTCGATCCGGAGAATCTGAGCTCTGTTACTAGTCTCGGATTAGCTCTATTCGAATCTGCAAAGCTTACCGAAGCCCTAGAGATTCTGAATGAAGCTAATCGAAAGTGGCCGGGCAACGAAACGATCCTGCAGTTCTTGAAAGTGGCGAACGCCCGCGTTAGGTATTTACCTAGGGTCGATGAGATGAAGGAATTCGCAGAGAAGCATCCAGATGATATTGATGTTCGGATCATGCTGTTCGAGGGACTGATCTTCTCTCGCAGACTTTCCGAGATCGAGCCTGTTGTCAAAGAAATCTGGAAGTTAGGCCCAAAAGACTTGCGAAGCTACTTGCGTATTGCCGCCGCCTACGGAACCGCCGGTCAACGTGAAAAGGCGATCGATGCATACAAGAGGTCGCTCAGCTTTGAGGCAAACGCGGCGGCATACTTCGGACTAGGAGCTTACTATGCCAGAATGGGCGATATTGACGCTGCCTCGCAGGCTTATGAAAAGGCCATAGCTATTCGGCCGGAATTTTCTCCTGCCATCAAACTTTATGCAGATCTGTTACGCGACAACGGAAAGAGGCAAAAGGCGCTTGAGATGTACAAGCTTTATTTGGGAAAGGATTGGACAAATATCGGAGCCCTTTCTAGCGCTTGCATTCTTGCTGCTCAGCTTGGTGACATGAACACTGCTCGGAACTATCTTGATCTTTTGAAACCTTTAGATCCCGCAAATGCAAGAGTTCTTGAGCAGTTTCTTAAGCACGCACTCTGGCAATAGATCGACATCCTATGAACACATCTCTACCAAGAGAAATGCAGCAGCACACGTATGCCATTATGGATGGCGTCGAGGATACGCATTGGTGGTTCGTCGGGCGGCGTGCGATCCTTGAGAGCTTTTTGAAGAGGATCGTTGTAGGCCTTTCAAATTCGGCAGGCTCAAGGACTGCGGACGAGGGCGTCCGCGTTCCGTTACGCATTCTCGATGTCGGCTGCGGTACGGGTGCGAACATCAGGATGCTCTCGCAATTCGGCGAGGCGGAAGGCGTTGATGTTTCGGACGACGCGCTCGAATTCTGCCTCAAGAAAGGCCTGAAGGTCGAGAAAGGAACTGCGGAGGAACTGCCCTTCGCAGACGAAAGCTTTGATCTCACGACCGCTCTTGATGTCATTGAACACCTTGACGACGACGCTGCCGGCCTAAAGGAAATGTTCCGCGTCACACGAAAGGGCGGCTATTCGCTCATCTTCGTGCCGGCTTTTATGTGGCTCTGGGGTGTGCAGGATGACATCTCGCATCACCGAATTCGCTACACGCGGCGGCAGATCGTCGAAAGGCTGAAGGTCGCCGGCTACGAGATCGAGCGTGCTACATACGCAAATTTCACCTTCTTTGCTCCTATTCTCGGAGGCCGAACGATAATGAAACTCACAGGCGTAAAACCCGAATCCGAGAACAACATCAACATCTCCGCTTTGAACGGCCTTTTCGGCAAGATATTTTCGGCCGAAAGCCTTTGGCTAAAGAATCTTAACTTTCCATTCGGCGTTTCGATCGTGGTCGTGGCAAAAAAGTCGGTGTAAAACTCGATGACGGCTCAAAACCACGACTCTGACTGAAAGACCTTACCGTCCGGGTATTTCGCACTCGTCACTGTATAGGAAAATCCCTTTTGGATCGCAAAAGCCGCGATCTCGCCGGTTCGCGACAATGCGACGAAGCCGACCTGCATCTCTTTTGCTTTCTTCGGGTCTCTTTTTACGACGCGGCGAACCGCCTCGCGGCACGCTGCCTCAGGCGAACGGCCAAGACGCATCTGTTCGACGACAGTGTGCGTGCCGCAGGTGCGTATCACTTCTTCACCTACGCCGCTCGATGTCGCGGCGCCGACCTCGTCATCGACGAACAGACCGGCACCGATGATCGGCGAATCGCCGACGCGCCCGCGGATCTTGAACGCCATCCCGCTCGTCGTTACCATTCCGGCCAAGTGTCCTTTTGCGTCCAATGCGATCGTGCCCATAGTGTCGTGATTGAACGATCCGTCGTCAAAAATGTATGGCGGCGGAAGAAGCCGCGATGTGCCTTTGCGGTTTTCGATGTTGATGATCGGTTGATATTTCGATTTTTCGAGCCATTTCTTCCACTCCTTTTCTGCATCAGGCGAAAGCTTGCCCGATTCGAGCGGAAAGCCCTGCGAGACGGCGAATTCCTGAGCTCCGATGCCGGAAAGCAGTACGTGAGGCGTATTCTCCATCACTTTCCTTGCGACCGAGACAGGATGCTTTATCCTTTCGAGAAAAGATACTGCGCCGCAGTCGCCATTGCCCTTCATAATGCTCGAATCGAGAGTTACCAGGCCGTCGCGGTCCGGCCAGGCCTGCAAACCGACGCAGCAGCTCGGCTCGTCCTCGCTTGCGCGCCCGCCTGCTTCAACGGCGTCGAGTGACGCACCGCCTTTCGCAAGGATCGGCCAAGCGGCAGCGTTCGCAGTGCGGCCGCTGTCCCACGTCGAAACAACGACGGCCTCTTTCGCCACCTTTGGGGATTCGCCAAGTGCCCGGCTCGCGGCGAGCAGAGGAAGGCCAAGAACGGGAGTTTCAAGAAAACGTCTTCGATCCATAGAAGCACCTCGCAGAAAAAGGGCGTTTCGCCTTACGCTGTTGAATTGTGGTTTACTCTATCTCAGGTTTACAGTATCTAGTTTGCTGTATTTTTGATGATGGATACAAGACAGACTGTCGATAAAACAAAAGAGCCGGAGATATCGCTCTTTCTGCCGGTTCTCGACGAAGAAGAGAATTTGGTGCCGATGCACGCAAAGATCGCCGCTGCGCTCGCCGAACTCGATCGCAAGGCGGAGATCATCTTTGTTGACGACGGCTCGACCGACCGCTCGCTCGCGATACTGAAGGAGATCGCTGAAAAGGACGATCGTGTCCGCGTCATCAGCTTGCGGCGAAATTACGGTCAAACGGCCGCGATGGCCGCCGGGATCGACGCCGCAAAAGGCGAGATCCTGATCCCGATGGATGCCGATCTGCAGAATGATCCGGCCGACATAAAACGCCTGCTTGAAAAGCTCGACGAAGGCTTCGACGTTGTCTCAGGCTGGCGAAAGAACCGTCAGGACAAGCTCATCTCGCGAAAGATCCCGTCTCAGATCGCGAACCGTATCATCTCTTGGATCGGCGGCGTCCACCTGCATGATTACGGCTGCAGCTTGAAGGCATACCGCCGCGACGTGCTGCAGGACGTGCGGCTCTACGGCGAAATGCACCGCTTCATTCCGATCTATGCGAGCTGGGCCGGAGCACGCGTAACCGAAATCCCCGTCGATCACCACGCACGCACGATGGGTAAGTCTAAATACGGCATTTCGCGAACCGTAAAGGTGATCTTCGACCTGATGACGATCAAATTCATGGCGTCGTACCAGACAAAGCCGATCTATGTTTTCGGCACGTTCGGGATGCTCGCATTTTTGCTCGCTGTCATTGCCGGCATCTGGGCGATCGTCTTGAAGATCGAGGGAACATCGTTCATCCTGACGCCTCTGCCCGTCATAACCGTCGTAATGCTCGCGATCTCCGTGCAGTTCTTCCTGATGGGCCTGCTCGCCGAACTCCTCGTGCGCACTTACCACGAATCACAGGACAAGGCGATTTATGCCGTGAGGGAGAAGATAGGGTTTGAATGAGTCAGTACTGACTTACGTGAGCGACAAGGTCGTGTCAGTACCGTCTGCGTAAGCGGACGGGTCTATAATAACAACCTCGACTATGTGGAACGATACCGACGAACCTATCGCCTATATGATCACATTCCGCACCTACGGAACATGGCTTCACGGCGATGAACGCGGTTCAACCGACCGCAGGAACAACCAATATGGCGAACCGTTCATTCCAAAGAACGAACGCTGGTTTGAGCACAATAGGAATTTGCTCAGGTCGGAGCCGTTCAAACTCGACATCAGGTGTCGGAGAGTTGTGGCCACAGCAATTCGGGAAGTATGCGACCACTATTTTTGGCAGTTAGCCGCAATGGATGTCCGCACGAATCATGCCCATTCGGTGATCCAGTGTCCTGAGCATTCTTCAAGGAAGGCATTGCGGCAGTTCAAGGCATTTTCGACCAGACGGTTAAGGGAGGCATGCCTTTGGGCGCATGATCACAGCCCTTGGGCGGAAAAAGGAAGCCGCCGGTTGATCTGGAATGAGGCAGGATTTGCCGCCGCGGTGAATTACGTAAAAAATAGACAGGGCGGGCCGCTGCCGGATCTCGGCAGTTGACGAAGCGACCCGTCCGCTTACGCAGACGGTACTGACCGCGGTGGATTACACGAAAAATAGACAGGGCGGGCCGCTGCCTGATCTCGGCAGTTGACGAAGCGACCCGTCCGCTTACGCAGACGGTACTGACCTTTATTTATGTGCGGAATTACCGGTTGGATCAACCTAGACACAACGAGACCTGACCTCAGCGACGTTGAGGGCGTGCTGCACTCGATGTGTGAGCGGATCGTGCATCGCGGACCTGATTCAGAAGGCATTTGGTGGGACGAGACGGTCGCGTTGGGAATGCGTCGGTTGTCTGTCATTGACCTCAAGACCGGCGAGCAGCCGGTTTTTAGCGAAGACGGCACGGTCGTCGTGATGATGAACGGCGAACTCTACAACTATCGCGAAGTGCGGGCCGAGCTCAAAAAGGACCGCATCATGTTCGTCACCGAGACGGACACGGAGATCCTGCCGCATCTTTACAAGAAATACGGCGACGCATTCATCGATCACGTCAACGGAATGTATGCCTTTTCGCTTTGGGATCTGGCGAAAAGACGATTGATCCTTGCCCGCGATCGTTTCGGCGAGAAGCCGCTGTATTACGGCATCTTTGACGGCAAGCTCATCTGGGCGTCCGAATTAAAAGCTCTCATCGCTCACCCGTCGGTTACGACCGAGCTCGATCTGAACGCACTGCGTCATTATCTCTCGTTCGATTATGTGCCGGCACCGCTCTCGATCTTCAAGGGCATTTACAAGCTGCCAGCGGCCCATATGCTCATCGTCGAGAAAGGCGAGATCGAGAGGCGACGTTATTGGGATGTTGCTGCGGATCCGCAAGCTAGGTCGAAAGAAGCAACGCTTGAAAAGCGTGCGGAAGAACTTCGCGAACTGCTTTCGGAATCGGTCAGGATGCGGCTCGTTTCAGATGTTCCGCTCGGTATTTTGCTTTCGGGCGGGATCGATTCATCGACCATTGCGGCATTCGCAGTTCAGCATGCGACCGAACGCGTAAAGACGTTCTCGATCGGCTTCGAAGAGGACTCTTTTGACGAATCAAAGTTCGCGCGCTCGGTCGCAAAACATCTTGATACGGAGCATTACGAGGATAAGCTCTCGGCGACGACGGCCGGCGAACTTATTGAGGACATCGGCGAATGGCTCGACGAACCGCTTTCTGACGGCTCGCTGATACCTACGTTCCTGCTTGCGCGTTTTGTGCGAAAGTATGTCACCGTAGCGCTTGGCGGCGATGGCGGCGACGAGCTTTTCGCGGGTTATCCGATGTATCGCGCTCATAGGATCGCCTCGATGTATCGCCTCGTTCCTAGCTTTGTTCGAAACGGCCTCGTGCGTCCCGCGGTCGAGAGGCTGCCCGTCTCGCATAAGAATCTTTCGTTCGATTACAAAGCGAAACGCTTCGTCCGAGCTGCCGAACTTGATCCGGTAGAGCGTCATCATTCATGGTTCGGCTCATTTGCACTCGACGATCAAGACGGCCTGCTCTCGCGAGAGGTCCGTGAACGGACAAGTGCCGACATCTATGCTGCGGCCCGCGAGGTTTTCGAGAATGGCCCGATAAGAGATGATCTTGCGCGTATGCAGTACTTGGACGTGAACTTTTATCTCGCGGAAGACATCTTGACGAAGGTCGATCGTTCGGCGATGCAGGTGAGTCTCGAAACACGCGCACCGTTCCTTGATCCACGGATCGCTGATTATGCGTTCTCTCTGCCGATGAAGTACAAGCTTCGCGGCTCGAACGGCAAGGTGATACTAAAGAAGGCTGTCGAACCGCTTCTGCCGAAAGCGACCCTCAATCGACCGAAGAAAGGCTTCGGCATCCCGATCGCCGCTTGGCTGCGCGGCCGCTTGAGGTATTTGCTTCACGATCTTCTGTCGCCCGAGAGACTCAAAGAACAAGGGATCTTCGAACCGGCGTACGTCGATCGTCTGGTCTCCGAACACGAACAAGGCATCGCCTCCCACCACAAGGAACTTTGGACACTGCTCGTTTTCCAGCTTTGGAGCAGGCAATTTCTTAAATAAAGTCGTAAATTTCTACCGCTTGGACGCCAGAGCAATCGCGTAGAAACAAACAAAGGCGTATTATTGAGCTATATGGCTACTCTTTATCCTGAAATTGAACCCTTCGATTCGGGAATGCTTCCCGTTTCAGATATTCACACCATTTATTACGAACGCGTCGGCAACCCGGACGGCATACCGGTCGTTTTTCTGCACGGCGGGCCCGGCGGCGGATTGCTCCCGATGTATCGGCAGTATTTTGATCCGAAGGCATATCACGTGATCCTTTTCGATCAGCGTGGTTCGGGACGCTCGACGCCGCACGCGGACCTGCGCGAGAACACGACGTGGGACCTCATCAAGGATATGGAGGTTTTGCGTGAGAAGTTTGGCGTCGAGAAATGGCATGTTTTTGGCGGATCGTGGGGCAGCACGCTTAGCCTTGCATACGGAGTTACACACCCTGATAGATGCTTGGGGCTGATACTTCGCGGGATCTTTTTGACCCGCAGGAAGGAGCTGACCTGGTTCTATCAATACGGTGCGTCAGAGATCTTTCCCGATTTTTATGAACGCTATCGTGACGAGATCCCCGAGGAAGAGCGCGGAGATATGATGGCCGCCTATCACAAACGGCTTACAAGCGATGACGAAGGAGTACGCCTTTCGGCCGCCCGCGCATGGAGCGTTTGGGAAGGTTCGACCTCAAAGCTCTATCCGAGTAAGGACCTTATGGAGCATTGGGAAGGCGCTCACGAGGCGCTGGCGCTTGCGCGTATCGAATGCCATTACTTTATGAATGACCTTTTCTTCCCGACGGAGAATTATCTGCTCGAAAATGTCGATAAGATCCGCAATATTCCGACCGTGATCGTACAGGGAAGATACGATGTCGTTTGCCCGATGGCGTCGGCCTGGGACCTTCATAAGGCCTTGCCGGAAGCTGACCTGACGGTCGTGCCGGATGCGGGGCATTCCGTCTCGGAACCGGGCATCACGTCCGCTTTGGTCGAGGCTATGGATCGATTCAAGATGGCGGCGAATTCAAGTGTAGCAAGCTAGAGGCGAAAGGTTTATCATAAAAACCTGAACCTTTTACGGGCTCGAACGTCTAAAGAATAGGACGGCTTTTGTTGTATGAATTTTGGTGGCTGGGAAATATTTTTAGTTGTCGTTGTTTTGTTTCTGCTTTTCGGCGCTTCGCGTCTGCCGCAGCTTGCAAAGTCGCTCGGTCAATCGCGCAAGGCTTTCAAAGAAGGGATGCGTGAGGCCGAAGAGGACGATCTTGCCGCTCAGCAGCTTCGCGGATCGTCGAAAGATCGGCCTATCGCGAACCTTACCGACGCCGAATTGAAGGCGGAGATGGAGCGTCGCGAAGAAGCTCGAGCGGAGCATTAGAAAACTGCCCGTCGGACCGTACTAACCTTTCTCGCCGGCGACCAGCGTTGCCTTTACAGAAAAGCGAAACGACAAAGTCCCGTCCTCATCGTCTATCAGCTTGGATAGCGCTTTTGTCACACGCTCAACGCCGCCCTCATCGAGCGAGCGGAGCCAACGCGGCAGCAGAAAGTTCTCAACAAGCGGCGAGGTTATAAATGCCTCGCCGTTCTCGTATTCAAAGGTCTCATTGACGACCTCACGCTGAATATTCACCATTCCGAGCGACTTCGCAAGAGTTTCGAGCTCGGCGGCCGTTGGAAGTTCAGTGATCAGCTCTTCTACATTCGGCGCGTCCGGCCCAGTGTCTTCCGCCGCGACAACTTCCCACAAAAGCGAAAAGACCTCGCCAAAGCTTCCTGACGACGGAAGAAAGAACGCAACGTCCGCGCCGACGCGTGCTATGCGGATCGCTTCCTCGATCAGGTCTGCGGCATCATCTGCCGTTTCAAAGCTCGCGTCGGCGAGAACCGCATCGAACGAGTCGTCCTCGAACTTTATCTGCGAAAAATCCACGCTCGAACGCAACGCGACGGCCTTGTCCATCGCGATCTGAAGAACTTCGGCATTTTCACAAGATGCAAAAACAGCTGTTTTCTCACCGTACTTTTCCCCAAGCTGCATCGCGTGGTTTCCGGTTCCGGCCTTAAGATAGGCAAGGTTTTCGCTGTCTGCGAGATCAATGTGCTTATCTACAAGCTCGGTAAATCGCCGCGTCCATTCATCGTGGATCAGGTCTGTTATAAATGCGAGCTCTTTTTCGGTCTTCGGCATATATTGATTAAACCGTAATGGAGGAACCTGCCGCAAATGACGATTCGCGCTTCCGACGTGCTATTCTAGCGGTTCAAGGCCGACCATGTTCGGCGTGCCGCAAAAAACACCTGATGGAATTTTCAACGGAATTGACTACAACCTCGGTCTTGGCATTGGGTTTTGTCCTCGGCCTAAGGCATGCGACAGAGGCGGATCATCTTGCCGCGGTCTCTGCGATCGTAAGCGAGAAGAAGAATATCTTTACGGCCTCGATCGTCGGCGGCCTTTGGGGCATCGGGCATACGATCTCACTTTTTCTCGTCGGGCTGATCGTTATTTTTCTAAAACTCCAGATCTCCGAGAGCGTCGAATCCAAGCTCGAGGGTATTGTCGGCATCATGCTCGTCCTGCTCGGGCTGAACGCGATATATAAATTGGCAAAGAGCGATACCGCCCACTCACACGCTCATTCTCATGGCGATGTTACGCATACGCACCCGCACACGCACGATGAGGCCGAGGCCGAGGAACCGCACCATCGTTTGAGTCCGCGTTCCGTTCTTGTCGGTATGGTACACGGGCTTGCGGGCAGTGCCGCGTTGATGCTGATGATCGTGCCGCTCATCCCTTCGGCATTTGTTGCGTTGTTGTATATCGTCATCTTCGGTGTCGGGTCGATCGCCGGAATGATGGCAATGAGCCTCTTGATCGGGCTGCCGTTCCACTTTACGGCCTCGCGTTTCCGGTTTCTGAATTCGGGCATTCGGGTCGCCGCCGGACTTTTCAGCCTGATCCTCGGCTTCTCGATCATTTACGAACACTTCATCGCTGCGTAAACTTGTTACTCAAATCTGATCTCGCCGAACGCGTCAGGCACGTGAAACGCAGGTGTCTCGGTCATTGTCGGCCTCCATGCAAGATATCCTCGCGTCGCCCCCGAACCAACGCATCGAAAAATATTCCCGAGCCAAATGTCGCCCTGTTTAGGTGAAGCGCCGAACGCTGCGAATGGAACTTTGATCGCCATCGTTACTTGCGTCCGCTCGATGGCTGCCGCTGCTTCCATCCGGGAGCAGAAGTCCCAGTCCGTGTTGCGACCTTCGCCCGTGATCTCGATCGCTAGGTCGATCCATTCGCCCGTCGGTGCGACCTCAAATTCAAGATACCGATTCGGTCGCTTCTTGTCGGGAGCGATAAAGATCTCGCAGACATCTCGCTCCCAAAGGCCATTGGTCTTCCGCGTGGTATCGGGCGTCGGATTCACGACGAGATCCTCGGCTTGGCGTGCTGTGAACTTCACATACAGATGCGTGTCCGACCACAAAAGCCGAGCCTCTAAATGTCTTCCTTCCGGTGCCGTTTCTCCTGACCAATATCTCGTTATGGCGACGGCTCGGGCTTGCTGCCACGCCGCGTTCTCAAGGTCGCTGATGTCGAAGTCGTTCGCGATGAACGCGACGCTTGCGGTGAGTTGGTTCATCTGAGAATTCACTTTCTTTCTTTTCGTCTTGACGGTTTTATCAACGCCCGAAATCGCTTGATCTCCGTTGCAGCAGCCTTTGCCAAAGCACCTGAGACCAATGCGACCGGTGCATTACCGCTGAACGCGTCTAGTATCGCAAAGAGCGTTCGGACACGCACTTTTGGTTCGCTGACCAGAACATAAACAGGCTCCCAACGCGTGGGCCGCAGCTTGGCTTTGAAGGCATCGAGCCCATCAAAATTGTAAAATCTCCGCCCGTGCCGACGAAGCCAAACGAGCATGATTCGAAGCCAGAGCGGCGGACTCTCTTCGGGCAAAGCAGCTCGCGTCGAGAGCGGCGAAATGCCGAGCGTTACATAATCTGCACCATCGGCGGCCAGCGTCCGCATCGCTGTGTCGATCATCAATTCGACGGTACCGTTCGCGGCACCGGGACGATGCGGGAACTGCTCGAACAACCAGCCGTTGCGATTCGGCACGGGTGAAAGAATGACAAAGCCGACGATCTCATCCTTCATCTTCGCGACAAAAATGCGTCGATGTTCGAGCCGAGCGAGCGTATCGGTCTCGACCATGAAATGCAGCGGCGGGAGCCCCTTGGATTCAAGCCACGCCGCAAGCAGGTCCTCTAACTGAGCGTTGTTCGCGGCCTGTTCGACCGTCCATTCTTCGACCGTGACGCCTTTGTTGCGGGCGCGATTTACCTGTGCGCGGAGCGAACGATTCTTTGCGACGATATCGGACCATTCCCGCGGATGCCAAACCGGTTGGGCTCCGATCAGGAATTCTGAATGTCTTCCATCGTGAGCGACCGCATCTTCAAGCCGAGCTTCGGCTCCGAAATAGCACGTCGTAAGGCCTGCCGCTTTTGCATCGGCCTCGAACGCACGCGAAACCGCCGCAAGCCTCTCTTTCGTGCAAACCGGAGCACCGACCACGATCCTCATCCGCGGAGCTCGAACAAACCCGACCACCGCGTCGCCGTCCTCAGAGAACCAGCGTTTAATGCCCGGATTTACGATCTGAAAAGACGTCGAATTCCAACCGTGAGTGAGAACAAGCTGGCGTGCTTTGGGAACATCGGGATTCACAGCTATCGATTCTACCTGATGCCGCTTAGGTATTCAGAACCGTCTTGAACGCCATTTTTGCGAGTTTCCAGGTGCGGTTCCAGTCGATCTTGCCGCCTTCGTCGCGTCCCATCAGTTTATCGACGAATAGTTTGCGGAAGTCGCGGCCTTCGCGTTTGAGCATGAATTCTTTCGCGTAAGGCTTTGCCGTTTCGAAGAAATTGAACTCGGGGTCCGTTATGATGCCGATGCCTTCGAGGGTCATCAACGCACGCATAATGTACGTAAAGTTCGACGGCAAGCGGAACGGGTAATCGTACATCACATCCGCAAGGTCGTAGGTCAGTTCCTTGAAATTCACGTCCTTGAGCTTCAGGTTGAAATGGAACTCGAACATTCGCTCGACGACCGGCTTTACGACCGAATGCGGCGTTCCGGGCTTTAGGAAATCCAGATTGATGAGGTCCTGCGCGATGCCCGCCGGATCCTTGCTGACGACGTGAAAGAACGCATCGATCATCTTCGACTGCAGTTCGGAATCGATCCGCCCGACCATCCCGAAATCAAAGAACGTAAGCCGTCCGTCATCCTGAACGAGGAGATTGCCGGGATGCGGATCGGCGTGAAAGAAACCATCTTCCAAGAGCTGTTTCAGGTAGGTCTTTATGAGCAGGCGATTTACCTTCGACGGGGAAATGTTCTTGCGTTCCTGTCCTTCAAGATCCGTGACCTTTGTGCCGCGGATGAAATCCATTGTGAGGACCTTGTTCGTCGTTGCGTGCCAATAGATCTCGGGCACACGGATATTCGCCCAGTTCTTGAAATTCTCGCGAAAGCGGTCTGCGTTGCGTCCTTCGGCGACGTAATCCATCTCTTCGTGGATCGTCTGATCGAACTCGCGAAGCATACCGGCCCAATCGGCGTTCTCGTTCAGCTGCTCAAAACCCTCGGCGAAGGCGGCAACGCGTTTGAGGATGAAGATATCATCCTTGATCGTCGCTTCGAGATTCGGCCGCTGGACCTTTACAGCCACTTCTTCGCCGGACAGCAAGCGAGCTCGATAGACCTGTCCGAGCGATGCTGCTGCGACCGGCTCAGGATCGAACTCCGAATAGACCTCAGGGATCTTGCGCCCGAGTTCGCGTTCGATGATCCGATGGGCGACGTCGTTCGGAAAAGGCGGAACCTGATCGACGAGCGTACCCAACTCTTTTACGAACGGCAGCGGCAGAAGATCCGCTCGCGTGCCCATCGATTGCCCGATCTTGATGAAGGTCGGGCCAAGCTTGATGAGCTTGTTCTTCAACCAGATAGCTTGCCGCTCCTGGTGTTCGAGCTTCGTTGCCGCGCCGCCGACAACGAACTTTCGCAAGACGCGCAGAAAGGCATCAAGAACGCCAAATCTCATGCGATGCAGCCATTCGCCAAAGACCGCGGCACGCGTCAGCGTATAGGCTGTGGCACGGCGTGCCTGCAGACGCTTTTTCTGATGCTTGAGATGAACGTCGTATTGATCGAGATAAAGATAAAGCGAGAGCGTCGCGATCACTCGCGAAATGCCCGCAAGCCGCAGATATCCGGCGAGCCCAAGCCGCTGATCCTTGTCGGCCGCTTGAAGTGGTGCAGGTTCGTTGCGAGCCGGAACATTGCCGTGCGGTTTTACAAGGGCAAGATTCGGCCTTGCCGGCACACCTTTTTTGTCTTCAAGCTCTTTTAATGCTATATCGCTCATCCCAAATGTCGTTCGGCCTTGATGACCAAACAGCTAAACTGCCTATTGCGGAGAACTTTGTCACCCGCAACTCTAAGTCTATCGAACGCCTTCGTGATCTGACAGCACAAAGTGCACGAAATGCACAATTTGCACGAAATGCACGATTTGCACAAAATCTCCGTGCATATTCTTTACGCCGTGCCCTGCGGATTAGTTCCTATCGGCCCGCTGAGCAAATGGTGTAAGTTTTTCGCGAGTGGTTTTTGTGGTGGTTGAGTTGTTGTAGGGCAATATTTCAAAGACAGTGAATCGGGCGAAAGGCACGGAAATGACGTCGATCGACCGCGAGGTGCTTAGTGCTATACGATCGCTCGGCCATCGCGACGATCCTAACTCGCCCTCAAAGCAGATCCAGCATATTTTGAACACCTGCATGGCGGAAATAGTCGGTTGCCAGCCCAACATCTTTATAGATTTGAGCCTTTAACTCGTCTATTCCGCTAAACTTACGCTCATCGCGGATGCGGTGCAGGAACCTGACGCGTAGGGCGGTGCCGTAGAGATCGCCATCGAAGTCGAGCACAAAGGTTTCGACGGACGACTCATTCTCGCCCCCGAAAGTCGGACGCACGCCGATATTCGTAACGCTTCGGCGCCAAACACCGTCGATGAGCGTCGCGGTCGCATAAACACCATATTTCGGGGTGACGCGGTTGTGAGCCTGAAGGTTTGCGGTCGGGAAGCCGATCGTATGGCCGCGTCGATCTCCGCGGACGACAACGCCTTCGACGCCGTAAGGCCGACCGAGCATTCGGCGGGCGATGTTGACTCGGCCGGCGAGCAATTCTTCGCGTATGCGTGATGAGCTTATACGCTGTCCGCGAAGTTTCACTTCGGCGACCTCGTCCGCATAAAAGCCAAGCTCTTCGGACAGCTTCTTAAGGAGCTCAATGTTCCCGCTGCGGCCTTTGCCGAACGCAAAACCTTGCCCGAGGTAGATCTCCTTTGCGCGAAGTCGGTCATGGATCGTGTCCCGAATGAACTCTTCTGCGGACTGTGAGGCGAAATCACGCGAAAAGTTGATGACGATCGCCTGCTCGATGCCGAGGAATTCGAGGTACGAGAGCCGCTGATCGAGAGTCTGCAGAAGCGGCGGCGCCGACTCCGGATGCAGAACCGCACGCGGATGCGGATCGAACGTGATCGCCGTCGGAACAGCACCGATGTGTTTCGCACGATCGACAACGGTGCGTACGATCTGCTGATGCCCGAGATGAAGCCCGTCAAAGACACCAAGCGTCAAAACGCAAGGCGTGGCGATATTCGCATTCTCAGTGCCGTGAAATATCTTCATCTTATGACGATCTTTATAGCAATGCTGCTTCAGGAAATCTCTGCGGTTCCCACTTCCCGCGCATCCTGCGGAACAGGAAGGCACCCTGTGTTCGATGACTCAAAGTGTCGCCGCGGTGGCACCGACCTTACGTGATCCCGCAATTCCTTGCTTTCTGATAGTTTTCTCGAAAGTTGTTCTATAATCCAATATACAGTTCAGGGCTTATTCCTGATAGTACAGCCGATATCAACATTATCAAGCGACGATCGCGATAATTGTCGTTTTTGAGGATTATGCCGAACCATTCGGCATAGTCATTAGTGGGTCGCACACATCATGTCGTCCCGTTTCGACCAGGAGCAAGCCATGTCAGATTCGACTTTGTACGATGCAATGGGGGGTGGAGAAGGCATCCTTCGTCTTGCTCACGCTTGGCATCAGCGAGTCATGGAAGATGAAATCGTAGCTCACGCATTCAGCCATGGCTACCATCCGCAGCATACCGAGCGCTTGGCTGCGTATTGGGGAGAGGCATGGGGCGGACCAACAGCCTATAGCCAACGATATGGCAGCGAGTCTTCGGTAGTTCGAATGCACAGCGGCAATGGGCCACACGAGGAGATGGACAGCCGTGCTATCGAGTGTTTCGACCGCGCTCTCGACGATGTGGGAGTTACCGATCCTGTACTTCGCGGAGCGCTCCACGGATACTTCGCTTGGGCCACGACAAATTCAATGGCTTCTTATCCGGAAAGCGCGGACGATGTTCCAAGTAATCTACCCATACCTCACTGGTCTTGGAAAGGCCTGCAACGGTGAGCGCTGTGAGCATGTGCAAGTGCGGCTCCCTAACAATTCATTCAAGCCGACCTTGTCTCCACTAAGCAAGTCGGCTTAACTCAGGCGTTCCTAAATCGAAACTAAGTTTGGTTCACGTGAGACGATTGCGTCGGTCAATCGCCAAGGTGTCGGCGTGGTAGAAGATAATTCTGAACGTAGTCGGCGACGGCAGTATCAAGCGGAGTAGTTTCTGCATCGTATCCCGCTGTACGTAATCGCGTGAGATCGGCCTGCGTGTGGTATTGGTATCGGTCGCGAAGGTGTTCGGGCATGTCGATGAACTCAACATTTCGCGGCCGGTCGAGTGCTTTGAAGATTGCGTCGGCCAAACTGTTCCAGGTATTCATTCGGCCTGATCCGATGTTGAAAAGTCCACCGGTGTTGTCAGAACCCGAAGCGGTAGCGAGGGGTTCCATAAAATGCAATGTCATCTCGACCGCGTCCTTCACATAGACGAAATCGCGGCCGAATTCACCGTCTTTGTATTGCGGATCAGCGCTCTTGAACAATTGAAGCTTGCCCGTTTCGTTAATCTGATCGAACGCCTTATTCACAAGCGAGCGCATATCGCCCTTGTGGTTCTCGTTCGGGCCGAAAACGTTGAAATATTTCAACCCGACGATCGAGTCGAACATCCCGTTGCGCGCGGCGTACTGATCGAAAAGATGCTTTGAATAACCGTAAACATTTAGCGGACGCAGTTTGTCGAGACCGTCGATGCCATCCGCCATTCCGTTCGAACCGTCACCGTAGGTCGCCGCCGACGATGCGTAGATAAAACGAATGTCGTTCGACAAAGCAAAGTCCGCCAAGTCCTTTGTGTATTGGAAGTTATTGCGGAGCATATAGTCCGCATCGCGTTCGGTCGTCGAGGAACACGCCCCGAGATGGAAGATCGCTTCCGTATCCTTAAAGTCACCGATGTCGTCGATGAAGTCATCTGCGTCGATGTAATCCGCGAACTTCAACGGCGCAAGATTCTTCCATTTGTCGGTCTCGTCCATCCGATCGACGATCAAGATGTCGTCGCGGCCCATCTCATTCAGCCGCCAAACGACCGCACTCCCGATAAACCCCGCCCCACCGGTAACAATGATCTTTTCACTAGTCGCCATCAGGTTAATGATACAACAACCGCATGGTTGGTACATGCGGTCGCTAGCGGTCAACTCGATCCCAATCGATGTTAATCTGTCCGGAGAGTTTTCCTTTAGCTGGAAAGTTGATTGTTTCTAAGTGGTATACAGGTGGCTTTCCGTCTTTGCCGATCTGTTGTCCACTCATTGACCGCGCCGCATATTGACTAAACTCAATGTCCGACAGATTTATAAACCACTGCCAATCTCGAACTGCTATGAAGGCTCCGACGAAGCAATCGGTTTTCGGATGACGCATGGTTTGAATTCTTACACTCTCCTCGTTTGTCACAAGTTCACCAACCGAAGTCGCAAAATAGAGACCCATCGGAGACACTAACGGACACTTTCCAAACAATGCGTTGATGACCTCTTTGGGAGGATCAATGGCTGCCGTGTTCGTACCAGCCCATCTAAGATCTTTTTCGTGTTGTGCAATACCAATCGCAATCTTTATGAAGATCCTTTCAATGGTAGTTCCGTCAAAGTCTGCCCTATCAACTTGCCAAAGAGAGCTTCTCGGACGGTCTCTACGTTCAAGCTGATTCACATGGAAAGTCCTTACTGTGTTAAAAAGCCGTTGACATTCGGCGTCTAGATAGGAGAGGTCAGAGTTGTGCGTCGTACAGAGAATGTTCGATGCGAGTCTTTCTACTGGGAGTGGTTCAGCATTTTCGCTCGTCCAGGAAAATCCCTCAACATTGACTTTTGGGACGCTCCAAATAGCCTTCGGAATGTAATGCTCCCTTGACTGCGCATCTGAGCAATTTCCCAGCGATGCCGCGTAGCATTTCACCATTTTGATGACATCAATCTATTCCTTTCTCAACTCATTCTCTATCCAATTTGGGTCGCGACGGTCATCGAGGACAGCAACGACGCTTACTTCTTCGCCATCTTTATGGTAGTAGATCGAGAACGGAAACTTCGAGCAAACCATACGGTGGTATGAGTCGTAATGCTTCTGGTGAACCCCTGCGTAAATAGTGAGAGATCGAAGATCAGACATGATCGAATTCAAAAAATAGGCGCCGAGGCCAAGCTGCTGACTTTCGTAGAATCTGATCCCATCGGCGACTGTTCGTCGTGCGGAAACAAGGATCCGAACTCTCATCGCAACTCGGCACGCAACCCGTTTTCGAATTCATCGAGGCTTTCGAATGGATCGTTTCCTGCGGCTATCTCTTTTTCCCGGTCCTGAAGAAACGAAAGGTGCCAAGCGGGAGGCTCACTATTGACGTTGCGTGCACTCATACTCTTCCAGAGAGCTTCCATCAATTCGACCTGCTGTTCGCCGGTCATCTCATCAATATCAGGAATCGTTTGCACGGTCATAGGCGAAGTATAACACAAGAATTCTGCTCCAGAACCCGATTCGTTCCATACCTTTATGCGTGACTCCTTGTTCCAGAGTCTATTTTCCGGCTTTGCGGTCGGCGGCCTGGATCTCGCGGGCGACCTTCTGAACCTCGTCGAGTACACGTAGAAGGTTGCCGCTCCAGAGTTTTTCGATCTGCTTTTTCGTGTAGCCGCGGCGGACAAGTTCGAGCGTTACGTTGAAGGTCTCAGCCGCACTATCCCAGCCTTCGACACCGCCGCCGCCGTCAAAATCCGATGAAATCCCGACATGGTCGATACCGATCTTCTTGACGAGATAATCGATGTGGTTGACGAAATCCTGCACGTTCACATCCGGAGCAACGTCCTTGAGACGTTCGCGGATGATCGGAGCATTCTTTGCGCGGAAGGCTTGGTATTTCGTGAAATATGCCTCACGCTCAGCTTCAGGAAGTTTAAAAATATCTGCCCGCGAGAGCATCTTGAAGCCTTCTTTTGCGGCAAGCTCGGCCATCAAAGCATTCATTTTCTCCGACCGCAGAGCACTCTTTTCCTTGCTTACGTAGCTGCGGAACGCAACTGCCTGCACGACGCCGCCGTTCTTGCGGATGGCTTCGAGCTGTTCGTCATCGAGATTGCGGCTGTGATCGCAAAGCGCCCGAGCTCCCGAATGCGACGCGATCACCGGCGCCTTGCTGAGAGCAATGGCCTGAAGGTTCGATTGCTTCGAGGGATGCGAGAGATCGACCATGATGCCCCATTTGTTCAACTCGGCGATCGCCTTCTTGCCGAGGTCGCTCAGGCCGTTGTTGAGCCAAACGCCGTCGGCCTCGCCTGTGTTCGAATCCGCAAGCTGGCTGTGGCCGTTGTGCGCAAGCGACATATAACGCGCTCCGCGATCGGCAAACTCCTTTATACGGTTCAGGTCCGTTCCGATCGGATATCCATTCTCCACGCCGATCATCGCCACGAGCTTGCCTTCTTTTGAGAGGCGTCGGACATCGTTCGACGTCAATGCAAGGCCGATCTCATTCGGTGCATACTTTTCGACGAGGCGATGGATCGCATCGAACTTATCGATGGCGTTCTTGTACGCGGCCGTATAGCCATCTTCCGTAAGCGGTCCTTGTCCGGTATAGACGACCATCCACGAGACATCGAGTCCGCCCTTCCGCATCTTTGGAATGTTCACCTGCGTGTCGAGGTCCTGCGTGTAATTGCGAGTATCGGTAAAATTACTCGTGCTAATGTCGTTGTGCGTGTCGAGTGTGATCACGGACTTGTGGATCTTCAACGCCTTTGCACGAAGCTTGGCCTCGGCCTTGTCGTTCGTTTGTCCGAATACCACGGCCGAAGGCAGCGATACGAGAATCGAAAAAAGTGCGAGTGTCGTCAGAAATTGTTTCATCTGTTCCCCCGGGAAATGATCTTGAGTAAAAGGCAAGCTTACTAAGGTTAGGTCGAGGCGGGCAAATGGATGCACGCCTTTTCTGCTGTAGAGTTGGCCGGAGCGGTGTGCTAGGCTATTTTTCGTGATACGCGGGATCGCATTATTCGTGTTGCTTATGACCGTCGGCCTGTCGCTTGCGCCCTGCGATGACGCATTCGCGTTTTCGGCCGACAAGGGAACGATTGCCAGCGTCGCCAATTCGGACGAACCGCCGTCTTCGGAAGAAGATTCGGACGATTGTTCGCCGTTTTGCATCTGCGCGTGCTGTGTTCACACGGTCGCATCGTGCGATGCGACGATGACCGTCACGGCCGCACATCTTGCGGCCACGATCGCAGGAACTCCCTTTCAGCATCGCCCGACTCGCATAAATGCCCACCTTTCAGCGGTCTGGCAGCCTCCAAAAAGCCTCATTTAAGAAGCAATAAGCAGTACTGTCTAATTTTTTCGTTCCGTGTCTTGTGAATATTCCGGATGCGAAAGGATACGTCTATTTTTTAACTGAACTTTTGGAGAAAGATATGCACAGAGCATTTTTCTTTGCCGTCATTTTACTTGCTGCGACATTAACGGTGTTCACGCAGGACGGCAATACATTGAAACTACACATTAAGAACAACGAAACACAGAAAGGCGTTGCCGCCGCGACCGTCTCCGTTCTCGGGACCGATCTGCAGGCGACCGCCGATCAGAACGGCAAGGCCGAGATCAAGGGAATTCCCAACGGCGAACAGGTGATCGAGATAGTTTCGCACGGATACGAGAGGATCGAGCTAAAACTCAGTTTCCCTCTCGCGGATATGAGCGAACGGACGGTCTCAATGAAGATCACTTACGAAGCCGGCGAGGTTACGGTCAGTTCGACTCGAACGGGCCGCGAGATCGAGGCCGAACCGACACGCGTCGAGGCGATCGACGAGGAAGAGGTCGACGAGAAGATCAACATGCGGCCCGCAAACGTATCGATGGTCCTGCACGAAAGCACAGGCATTCAGGTACAGCAAACCTCTGCAACGACGAATACGCAGAGCGTCCGGATCCAAGGCCTTGACGGCCGCTATACCCAGATCCTGAAGGACGGATTTCCGGCATACGGCGGATTTTCCGGCAGCCTCAGCGTGCTTGAGATCCCGCCGCTTGATCTCAAACAGGTCGAGGTCATCAAAGGACCGTCTGCAACGCTCTTCGGTGGAGACGCGATCGCCGGTGTCGTCAACTTCATCAGCAAAGTGCCGGAAGAAAGACCCGTAACGTCGTTGATCCTGAATCAGACGTCGGCACTTGGAACGGATTTTTCGATATTCAATTCAAGGAAGTTCGAAAAATTCGGCTACACGCTTCTTGGCTCGGTGAATTATCAGCGTCCTTTCGATGTCGATAGGGATGACTTCACCGAACTGCCGTCGACAAAGGCGGTCAGCTTCAATCCGAAACTATTCTTTTATTTCGACAGCCGAACGACCTTGGCGATCGGAAATTCGACATCGTATCAAACACGTAAAGGCGGCGATATTTTTGTGCTGAAGGGGCAGTCCGACAGCTATCATCAATACTTCGAACGGAACGGGTCCTTTCGCAACATTACGACAGTGAATTTCGATCACGTCTTCGGTGACGGCTCGCGTCTGAACGCAAAGCAGAGCCTTGCATTCTTCAGCCGCGATCTTACGACGCCGAACTACGCGTTCGGCGGGCGGCAATTCAACTTATTCACGGATGTGAGTTATTGGAAGGTGTTCGGCAAACACGCTTTGATCTTCGGCGGGAGCGCCGTCTATGACAGTTTTCGAGAACGTACGCCGGGGCTGTCCCGAAATGAGACGCGTTCGGCATTCGGCGCGTTCGTCCAGGATACTGTCGATCTTAACGAGCGAGTCTCGCTCGAGGCGGGCTTGCGTATCGAGAAGACGAAGGATTACGGGACGTTCGCGCTTCCGCGCGTGTCATTCTTGTTTCGGTTGACTGACAAACTCACTTCACGTGTCGGATTTGGAATGGGTTACAAAACGCCGACAATGTTCACTGAAGAAGCCGAACTGCTGCTTTTCCGCAACGTGCTTCCAGTCGGTACCAACCTGAACGCCGAAAAGAGCAAAGGCGGCACGTTTGACCTGAACTATCGCGGCTCGATCAGCGAAAGGGTCTCGTATTCCGTCAACCAAATGTTCTTTTACACGGAGATCACTGACCCGATAATCCTACGGCCGAATGGCGCCGCAAGCTACGCTTTCAGCAATGCAGCGTCGCGGATCGTGAGCAAGGGTTTTGAGACGAATGCGAGATTCGAATACGGCATCGCAAAACTCTTTCTCGGCTATACCTTTACTGACGGCAAGGCAGGCTATCTGCCGGGTACACGCAAACTCACGCTCTTGCCGACGCATCGAGTGAATTCGTCGCTCGTCCTTGAGAAACACGAAAATTTTAAGGCGGGAGCCGAGCTATATTACGGCAGCCGGCAGACGCTCGATAACCGCAGCCTCACGCGAAACCTCGTCGAAGTCGGGCTCTTCGGCGAAAAGACTTTCGGCAAATTCAGCCTGTTTATCAACGCCGAGAATATCTTCGACCAACGCCAAGGCCGCTACGGCCAGGTCGTCTTTCCGCCGCACCAAAACCCGACATTTGCCGAGATCTACTCCCACACCGAAGGCCGCGTATTTAATGGAGGAATAAAGATCAGGCTGTAAGCGGACGGAGCGCGGACAGTGCGTCCGCCCTACTTTCAAAGGCCATGGGGAAAATTAACCACAGATAAACGCAGATTCACACAGATCAAGACAACTCCACCTCAGATACTCTTATCTGCGTGAATCTGTGTTCATCCGCGGGTGAAACCTGCTTCTGCCATCCTTCGTTTCAGGGCGCAAATGAAATTAACCACAGATGAACACAAAATAGACACAGATACTAAAAAGACTTCCGGAAAATCTCTCATATGTGTTCATCTGTGTTCATCTGTGGTTGAAACCGTTCACCAACCCAAGATATAAGCAAACATCAGCGGGGCGACGATGGAGGCATCGGATTCGACGATGTATTTGGGTGTGTCGGCGGCGAGTTTGCCCCAGGTGATCTTTTCATTGGGGACTGCGCCGGAGTATGAGCCATAGGACGTCGTCGAATCCGAGACCTGGCAAAAGTAGCCCCAAACCGGCACGTTCTCACGCTGAAGGTCCTGATGCAGCATCGGGACGACGCATATCGGAAAATCGCCCGCGATGCCGCCGCCAATTTGATAAAAACCGATCGTAGAATCGTCCTTTGCGTTGTCGGTGTACCAATCGGCAAGGAACGTCATATATTCGATACCGGTGCGCACGGTGTGGACGTTTTTGATGTCGCCCGTTATGACGTGGCCCGCAAACATATTGCCCATCGTCGAATCTTCCCAGCCCGGCACGACCATCGGCAAATTCTTTTCCATCGCCGCGTACATCCAACTGTCTTTCAGGTCGATCTGATAAAACTCTTCGAGCGAGCCATTGCTCAAGACCTGATACATAAACTCGTGCGGGAAGTATCGCTCGCCTTTCGCGTCGGCCTGCGTCCAGACATCGACCATCGCCTTTTCAAGCCGCCGCATTGCTTCCATCTCGGGGATGCACGTATCGGTCACGCGATTCATATGGCGGTCGAGCAGGGTTTGTTCGTCCTGCGGCGTCAGGTCGCGATAATGCGGCACGCGTTCGTAAAAATCGTGTGCGACGAGGTTGAAAAGGTCTTCCTCCAGATTCGCACCCGTGCACGAAATGATCTGCACCTTGTCCTGCCGTATCATCTCTGCAAGGCTTAGGCCTAATTCCGCCGTGCTCATTGCCCCCGCAAGCGTGATCATCATCTTTCCGCCGCCCGCGAGATGCTTGGTATAACCCTCAGCCGCGTCAATCAACGCCGCCGAATTAAAATGCCGATAGTGATGCTTGAGGAACTCCGTTATATGTTTGCTCATTGTATCCAATGATATGACACGGATGCCGGAAACGCGACCGGTTAAGACAATGCATCCGTCGAACTCCGAAGCACCGATCTTTTAGCTCGTTCTCTTAGAAATCGATCGGTCTGCAGGCCAGACGGCGTATCTTGCTAGAAAGGTTTCGACTCCGTCTCGAGCGCAGGCAACAATCTCTTTCTTAGGTGGGACCGTGCCAGTAAGGATCGCCCGATCAAGGTGCTCCCCTGCGATGAGATAGGCGAATTGTGCAGCTGCTCGTTTCGGCTGGCTGATACGCAGCAGTTCTATTCTCGCAAGCCGCTCAAACCCCTTGGAAAGAGCCGCTATCACTTGGCCTGGTGCGGCATCAAAATACTCGCTTGCCATAGCAGGAAACGTCCGTATCTCCCCGATCAAAAGGCGTCTAATCGCCACGACCTCGATCCGAATAATGCTTAACGCAAGCTCGTCGGCAAGGTCGTAGAAGGTCCGCTCAAGCAGATCGCAGGAAGTCACGACGCTGAACCTATCTTCCAGCCCACGAGCGAAGTTGCCCGCGAATTTCATAATGTCATGGACAGCGTGCTTAAAGATCGTTTCCTTGTCCGGATAATTGTTATATAGAGTTCGCTTTGTAAGCCCGGCGGCGGCTGCGATTTCATCCATGGTCGTTCCCGCATAACCTTGATCAAGGAAAAGGCTTCGGGCTGCGTCGAGCGTAGCCTCTCTCGAACGTACAACGCGCGGATCACGATCACGACGCGTTTCATCAGGAAATCCTTTAGAAGATATTGCACTCATTAGTATAATAATATAGCATTGTGGGACTATGAACAAATTCGCTGCCGTAACCCGCTCCTTGTTAGGCTGGGGAATCGTCGTTGGGCCATTCTATTTGATATTGGGAGTTGCCCAAGGCTTGCTTCGTGACGGATTCGATTTCTCTCGACACGCATTGAGCCACCTTGCCAATGGACCATGGGGGTTAGTTCAGACAGTGAATTTTATACTTTCCGGGTTAATGGTGATCGCGGCCGCGATCGGCATCGCTCGCGTCGTCGGTAAGAAATGCGTAATGGCCTGGTTCCTTGTCGTCTTCGGAGCGGGAATGCTCTTAGCCGCATTTTTTCCAGCTGATCCCGTTGATGGCTTTCCGCCCGGGACTCCCGTCGGGACGCCAACGTCGATCAGCACGACGGGACTACTACATTTTGCCGTCGCCGGAATCGGGTTCATCGCTCTTATGGTGAGCTGCTTCGTCTCGTCCGTTACGTTCAAACGTCTGGGAGAGCGGTACCTTTCATGGCTGTCACTTGGTGCCGGGACCGTCATTGTTCTCGGTTTCTTCGGAGGGCCGGCACTTGGCGGGTCGGGTATTGTCGGGATCTGGGTGGCCGTGGTTACGGGCTGGATCTGGCTGGGCGTTGTATCCTGGCGCACGTACCAAATATCGCCGGATCCGAATTGCGAATGATTTGATCATATCCTGACTCATCATCTACGCATGACTTAAGCCAAGCTCCGCCGTGCTCATTGCCCCTGCAAGCGTGATCATCAACTTCCCGCCGCAGTGAGATGCTTGGTATAACCCTCAGCCGCGTCTATCAACGCCGCCGAATTTAAATGCCGATAGTGGTGCTTGATGAATTCTGTGATCTGTCCGTTCATTACTGACAATAATAATGTCTTGCTGAAAAAATGCGAAGGGGTTAAAGTTACCAACTAATGAAATGTGCAGTTTGCAGCAGCGGCGATCTGACTCCGCCATACGATTACGCCTCGTTTGAAAATCATGTCCGCATCAAAGGCGCTGGTTCCGGCGGATGGCTCGGAAAAAAAGACATTGTCATTAAGCCCACAAAAGCGAGGATCTGCCGCAGCTGCGGCCATGTGATGCTTTTTGTCGTTCTTGGGGACCTGCGGCAGCTAAGAAATCCTGGTGACGGATGAGTTCCATTGGCCGTCTTGCCCACTTCGCGAAAAAGCCATAAGCTCGTCGACATTCGCACCTACTGCTTCACGGCAAGGCAGGGTTTTATCGTTGAACCGCACCGCTGCTGACCATGTACTTTTTCGTTGTCATTACATTCATGCTCGTTCTGCCGGTCGGCTCGATCGGGTTGAGCGCTGCTAGTGGCGATGTTTTGTCTTTCGCACTTGTGGCAAAGTGGTTCGTTATTTGGTCCGTTGGCGCGCGGCTGTCGCTGGCGGGCATCAGGCAGATCGTCCAACCCCGCTACACGGCAGAGGTCATACTTTCCCTCAAACATGAAGAGTCACAAGTGCTCGTCAGGGAGATTGGGTTTGGCAACCTTGCGATCGGAATTGCGGGCCTTGCCAGCTGGCTGTTTCCCGCTTGGGTGATGGCCGCGGCTCTTGCCGGTGCGATCTTCTACTGCCTTGCCGGTTTCAATCACCTGCTTCAGCCGCACCGCGGCAAGTTGGAGAACGTAGCAATGATCTCTGATCTCTTTGTCGGTTTCGTTCTGGCAACGGCATATGCCGGCGCTATAGGATGACCGGCGGAGTTCAGATCCGGGCTAAGGCCGCCGCCGCGGAGGCTCTTCGCAAGCCGTTCCTGCCGTTTTCGACGCAGAAGCGTTTCCAGGCCGAGTTCCACGACCTCGCGTTTTGTTTTCAGCCCGGTGGCTTTGAGCGTCTTTAATCAGCCTTTTCGTCTATATCGATATTTGTACGCAATGTGTATAAACTGCCTCTGTTATACACATCGTGTTTGCACTCGTCGCACGTGTCAAAGATAGGTCCGATTGTTCCTTTTCAGACGAACCGTGAGAATATTACTCACTTGGGGGGACGGTCATGATAAAGTGTTCGGTATTTTGCGGAGCGAGTGTTGATGGGTTCATCGCGGGTGAGGGCGGGGACATAGAGTGGCTGCACCGCCCTGAGTACGAGACGAGTGAGGCTTTCGGCCTTACGTACGACGGATTCATCGCCTCGGTGGACACTGTCGTCATCGGTCGGCACACTTTCGAAAAGGTGTTGAGTTTCGGGAGTTGGCTTTACAAAATACCGGTCGTCGTACTTTCTTCGACGCTCCGTCAACTGCCCGAGAACCTTAAGGGTAAAGCCAGGCTCTTGTCCGCATCGCCCAAAGAGATCGTCGAGCAGCTCTCCGCCGAAGGCAAGCGGCATTTGTACGTTGACGGCGGCATTACGATCCAGAGGTTCTTAAAAGCCGGGCTTATCGATGAGATCACGATCACCCTGCTACCGACTGTCCTCGGGACGGGAATTCCGCTCTTCGGCTCCGTCGGCGTCGAACGCCGCTTGAAACTGATCGAGACAGCCTCAGCAAATAACGGCTTCGTCCAGGTAAGGTATTCCGTTGAGAAGGCGTAGAGTTTTATGTCGGGTAACTTTGGCTAATCGTAGAAGGACCTAACGATGGACCGCGAGCATATTTCTGATAGTTGGGAACGCGGCAGCCCGTATGAGCAGTACGTCGGCCGCTGGAGTCGTCAGATCGCACCGCTTTTTCTCTCATGGCTGAACATCCCGAATGGACGGCGATGGCTTGACGTTGGATGCGGCACTGGGGCACTTTGTGCGTCGATAGTGGACCATTGTTCTCCGACTGAAGTGACAGGCATAGAACCGTCGGATGGATTCCTGAGGTTGGCGCGAGAGAATCTCGCGGACCGGGTAGTGCTTCACCAAGGCAATGCTGCATCGATCCCTCTTAGTGACGCATCGGTCGATGCCGTGGTCTGCGGACTGGTACTGAACTTCGTTCCGGATCAACTCGGCGCACTTCGCGAATTCGTGCGCGTGACGTGCGAGAGCGGAACGATCGCGGCCTATGTCTGGGATTACGCGGGAAAGATGGAGCTGATGCGATATTTTTGGGATTCAGCGGTCGAACTCGACCCAAACGCTCGAGCACTAGACGAGGGCGAGCGATTCCCTCTCTGCCATCCGGAGGCACTCGAATCTCTTTTTGTCGGCGGCGGGCTTGCGAGTGTTGAGGTCAAGCCGATCGACATTGCGACGCCTTTCGCAAATTTCGATGAATACTGGCAGCCGTTCCTAGGCGGCCAAGGGCCGGCGCCAGCCTACGCCATGTCCCTCGATGAGAGAGCCAGGGAGCGTTTGCGGGATCGCACAAGAGAGACCCTTCCGATCGCTGCTGACGGCACGATCTTGCTGACTGCTCGCTCGTGGGCGGCTCGTGGTACGGTTGCACTGTAAGACGACGTTGGGCTTTGCCGCCACGTGCGATGATAGGCTAACCAGATAGAACGTGAGAATATAACCCGCGAGGTGACAAAATGAACGAAAATGGATCGACCCCACCGGAACTGAGCTTGGAAGAACAATTCATGCTTGAACCAAAAAGCGAGGGATCGCTGTCTCTCTTTGTTGCGAATGAAGACGGCAACCGCTATATCGGTTGGGACCTAAACCCGGAAGACATTGAGGCGCTCTATTTCGAGGGCATTGGCGTGCCGCGTTGGGAGAGCCTCACAGCCGAAACCGTGGAAGAACAGACCGCGATCTACTGGGAGCGCTTCAACGAACGCATGGATAAGTTTCCGCTTCTGGGGCGCACACGTGATACTGACGTGGACGTTGATTATACTTCCGCCGAGGTGCCGCCGCTTATGGCAGAATGTGAAAGCATTGCAGCCGCAACGTCGAACGCAAAAGCTCTCCGTGCCCTTCAAAAGTTACTGCTCGCCGCCGGGCGTGTGGCCACATTGGATGCCGGACTCAACTTAAAGCCGAGTCATTCGAGGTAACCGGATCGCCTTGATCGGTAATACTTTTTCCAAATGACAAGGAACCAAAACACCGTGACCGCGTATTTGGACGGTTTTGGTCGGATGGATCGCGAGTTGATCCTTTCTTGCCTGACAGACGATGTCGAATGGGTGATCCCGGGGATGTTTCACACGTTCGGCAAGGATGCGTTTAGCGGCCACATTGTCGATGACGGCTTTAGCGAGGAGACGGCCCCGAAGATCACTGTCCACCGATTGATCGAGACCGACAACACCGTAGTCGTGGAAGGCTCCGTCGCGGCGCCGAAAGACGATGGCTCGTTCTTGGATCTTGTGTTTTGCGACGTGTTCGATCTGCGCGACGGAAAGATCAAGAAACTCGTAAGCTATCTTGTTGAGATAAAATAGTTGGCCACTAGTATTTGGTCCAACCGAGGAGGATCCGCACAATGATCACAGGTGCACATACCGTCATCTACAGTACCGACCCCGAAGCGGATCGGGCATTCTTGCGGGACACG
Source organism: Acidobacteriota bacterium (assembly GCA_018269005.1). GTDB lineage: Bacteria > Acidobacteriota > Blastocatellia > Pyrinomonadales > Pyrinomonadaceae > OLB17. The sequence continues at coordinate 496,548 of JAFDVK010000012.1, forward strand.
CTGCGTTTTCCGTATGTCGATGCCGGTCATGGCTGGCTCATTTTTGGTCTGCCGCCGTCGGAGGTCGCGGTTCACCCTTCGGAAAAGAACGACGTACACGAGTTCTTCCTGATGTGCGATGACGTGGTGAAGTTTGCGGCCGAGATGGAGCGGCAGGGCGTTGAGATAGGTTCTGTCCAAGATCAGCCGTGGGGAAAACTTACTCAAGTCACCTTACCGGGCGGCGGAAAGTTGGGTGTTTACGAGCCGCGGCATCACCGGCCGGAATCGACCGGAATCAAAAGCTAGACTCCTTTCAAACGGGTTCGGTGAGCCCATTGTGACAATACCGCGGACCACCGACGGGAGTTAGGTAGAAATGCTGACTAACGAAGAATTGATAGTGCGGTTGGCGTTGGCGGCACCGCGCGCCGAAAGTTGGTGTTAGCTGCGGCTGAGGCATATCATTACGTGTTGCTTTTAGAAACCTTCACGTAATGACAACGCAAGAAAGATCAGAGAATGCCATCGCCACGCGGAATTTTGCGGAATTGCGTAACTCGCTCGAACACCTTCCGGCCTTTGAGATCGGTGCGATAATGTGTGAAATGCCGGCGCAAAATCGTGTGCTCGCCTTTCGGGTTCTTCCACGCGAACTTGCGGCCGATGCGTTCGAGTACCTTCCATTCGACATTCAGCAGGAACTCTTGAGATCTCTCGGCCAAGAAGAGGTCGCCGCGATTCTTGACGAAATGGCGCCCGACGACCGAACCGTTCTTTTGGACGAATTGCCCGGAACGGTCACCAACCAACTGCTGAATCTGCTCAACCCCCAAGAACGCAGGATCGCCGTTCAGCTCTTAGGTTACGAAGAAGACACGATCGGACGCCTTATGACGCCCGACTACGTGCGGCTTAGGTCTGAATGGACGGTTCAGCGAGCTCTTGAACACATCCGACGGTATGGGCATGATAGCGAAACTCTAAATCTCGTTTATGTCGTTGACGACAATGAAAAGCTGATCGACGATATTCGCATCCGCAAGCTCTTGCTTGCACAACCCACGACGATGGTCGCAGATCTCCTGGAGGATACGGCCATCTCGCTCAAAGCGACCGACGACCAGGAGACCGCGGTCGAAGCGATGCGCCGCAGTGATCTTACCGCACTTCCCGTTACGGATTCCGACGGTGTACTGATCGGCATCGTAACGATTGACGACATCTTGGATGTCGCACAGGCCGAGGCCACCGAAGACATACAGAAGTTCGGCGGTATGGAGGCTCTTGACGAACCATATCTGAAGATCGCCTTTTTCCGAATGGTAAGGAAGCGGGCCGGTTGGCTCGTCGTTCTTTTTCTTGGCGAGATGCTGACGGCGACGGCGATGGGCTTTTTTGAAAAAGAGATCGAAAAGGCGGTCGTCCTTGCCCTATTCGTTCCGCTCATCATCTCATCGGGCGGCAATTCCGGTTCACAAGCTGCGACGCTCGTCATTCGTGCGATGGCGCTGACCGAAGTCACATTGCGCGATTGGTGGCGAGTGATGCGCCGCGAGGTGTTTACCGGGCTTGCACTCGGCTCTATACTAGGTTCGATCGGTTTTATTCGTATCGCCCTTTGGTCCATGTTCTCCAATATGTATGGCGAACATTGGTTTCTCGTCGCGCTGACCGTGGGAATATCGCTTGTTGGAATTGTTCTATGGGGAACGCTGTCAGGTTCGATGCTGCCGTTTGTGCTGCGGCGCGTCGGCCTTGATCCAGCCACATCATCGGCACCGTTTGTCGCCACTCTTGTCGACGTTACGGGTTTGATCATCTACTTTGGGGTTGCTTTGGTTATATTGGAGGGAACACTGCTTTAGGCTTCTGCTGTGGATCTAGTGGAGGAAGGAAATGCTTAGCTATCAAGAGATCCTTATACGTTTGCTCTTGGCCGCCTTGCTCGGCTCCGTTGTAGGATTGGACCGCGAGCGGCTTGAGCGCGGAGCGGGACTGCGGACGCATATGCTGGTGGCTGTCGGCGCAGCACTTTTTATGCTCGTCTCGGCATTCGGCTTTGCGGACGTGCTTGGCCATCAGAATGTGGTACTTGATCCCTCGCGTGTTGCGGCACAGGTCGTGAGCGGCATCGGCTTTCTCGGAGCCGGTACGATCATCCTGCGAAAGGAGATCGTGCACGGCCTTACGACGGCAGCGAGCCTTTGGGCCGTCGCCGCGATCGGCTTGGCAACCGGCGGCGGACTTTATCTTGCGGCGGTCGCTGCGACGTTCGTTGTTCTCTTCATTCTGCTTGCGATCAAACCTGTCGAGCGGCATCTGTTTTTGAACCGCCGGCCGCGAACGCTTACCTTGACCATCGAACGCAAGGATTTCACACTGTCTTCGCTCGAGTCCGCCATTCGGTCTGCGGATCTGCATATGGAGAGCATCGTTTTCCGCCCGAGCGACAGCCCGACGACGGAGATCATTCAGTTAACGGTAGATCGAGTCACACCGGACAAGGTGGCCGCTCTGATCGACGATCTGCGGGGGATGCAGGGCGTTAGGGAGATCCGAAAAGACAGCGAATGATAAGCTAGGGGCACAGCTCCGGCCTCACCATTGAGGAGATAACGGTGTTGACGTGCTGGGATGCGGATCGCCTGGACCTAGGCCGAGTTGGCATTCGGCCGAATGCCAGATACCTATGTACGGAGCCGGCCAAGGATCCGGCATTTATAACGCGGGCATACGAGCGCAGTCTGCTCCGTAACGGCTAACAAAGCAGCCGAAGTTAATAGTTATGACAAAAGGCACACATTGTGCGATACTGATCTGGTGAAACCGATCGTCTGGAGCGCCGAAAAGAACGACATCCTGAAAGCCGAACGCGGCATTTCCTTCGAAGACGTCGTGTTCCATATACGGGAGGGCGACATACTTGAAACGTTCGATCATCCCAATCAGGAGCGGTACCCCGGTCAATGTGTTCACGCGGTAGTAATCGAGGAATATGTATACCTCGTCCCATTTGTCGAAACAAAGGATGAGGTTTTTCTGAAGACGATTATTCCGAGCAGGAAAGCTATGAAGCGATACCAGAGTAAAGATGATGAGTAAGCTTGATAAGGAAGAGAAGGAGATTCTCGATGCGTTTGAATTGGGAAAGCTCAAGCCCACGAGCCGGGCGAAGGCTCTACAGAAGCGACACCAGAAGTATGCTGATGCAATGTTTCGGAAAGACGCGAGGATCAACATTCGGCTTTCGTCAAGAGACCTTCGAGGACTTCAGAAACGGGCGCTGGCTGAAGGCATTCCGTACCAAACTCTTATTGCGAGCGTGCTGCACAAGTACGTTGATGGCCGCTTGCATGAGAACGGCGACTAACCATTCGCAGCGGGCGGACAATAATTGAGATGTCACGCCTTAGCAATATCGCCGTTTCGCGCCGTGAATTTCGGCAACCGCTTAGAACCTGCTATTAAACTCCGTTGATAAACTTCTGTCCGCCGTGGAGGAAATCCTGAAGATCCCCATCGAGTCCGCTGCCGTGAGCCGACGGCATCAAAACCTTTACCGTCGCCTGAAACTTTCCGCCAAGCAGCGTTAGCGGCTGAGAATAATAGCTTGCCGGCGGCGGCAGAGCACCGATAACCGTCCCGAGCGATTTTAAGAGCTGGCCGTATGCTTTTGCGGCAACATCGGGCCGGTTTGCAACGTCCTTTTGGTTGAGAACCTGGATCGCCTCGTACACGTCCTTCATCTCGGCGTAGTAAACCTGAAAGTCTTCGCCGCGTTTGATCGCTTTGGCGGCGTCCAGGATCTTCTCGTGTACGCGGGTCGGTATCAGATACTCCCAACCAAACTTATATTGTTCATAGAACTTTATGAGTTTGGATATCTTGTTCAATGTTTCGATCAGACTATTTCTGTCGATCTTTCTGTCCCATGGCCAGTTCATTTAATTTCACCTCACTCTATTTGGGGATCGCGTTCAGTCTATCCATCTAGATCATCTGCTTCCTTCGTCCTTTTCGTCGAATACGGCAAATAAAATACGTAGAAAGCTTCCGAGCCTGAATTACGAAGCGTCGTTTCTGGGTACTCAACGGTCATTCTACTCCTGATCCGGCTAAACCAACGTGAGAAAGAGGGTTATTGCATTGCCGGGAACATGTCTTTTTCACTTCCAGAATCGATCGAGTTGCAAATCGGGCAGTGCATAAGCACACCCATCCCGCGACATTCTTAAGCCGCGCATATTGTCGAATAAGATAACTTCCGTAGTAATATTGCGTATCCGTTGGTGATAATCCGACATATTTTTTGTTGATCGGCGACTTTTTTTGCGATCTGAGCATCTTCAGCCAAAACTAGGGCAAAACTCCATATGGCAAGCATCGGTAAAAATCGGCTAGAAGCTTTTAGTGACGGCGTGATCGCGATAATCATCACGATCATGGTGTTGGAGTTAAAGGTCCCGCATGGCGACAGTATCGAAACATTGGTTCCGCTTGTCCCGGCATTCCTGAGCTATGTGCTCAGCTTTGTTTACGTCGGCATCTACTGGAACAATCATCACCATATGCTGCATACTGCAACGCGTGTAACCGGCGGAGTGCTCTGGGCCAATCTGCATTTCCTCTTTTGGCTGTCACTTTTCCCGTTCGTAACGGGATGGATGGGTGAAAATCACTTCGGTGCTTTGCCGTCAGCGTTGTATGGATGCGTGCTGCTCGCGGCGGCGATCGCATACGTTATCCTCCAAAATGCGATAATACGGGCTCAGGGCGAAGACTCAACCTTGAAGGCTGCGATCGGTGGAGATTGGAAGGGAAAGGTTTCGCCGGTTATGTACGCGGCCGGCATTGTTGCTTCATTCTTTGTGCCGTGGATGGCTCAGGCCCTGTACGTCGCGGTCGCTTTGATATGGCTCGTCCCTGACCGTCGCATCGAACGCTCGCTCACGAACATGGACGAATGACGGTCTATGAACACCCTCGATCTATTGACTGAGCTTTTTGACCACATGGCGTGGGCCGATGCCCTAACGTGGAAAGGCGTTCTTGCATTTCCCGCGGCGGGTGAAGACCGGGTGCTGCGCGAGAGGCTTCATCACATACATCTTTGCCAGCATGCATGGTTGAAGATCTGGCTTGGCAAGCCCGTCGATCCGCATGACGGCGAAGAGTTCGATCTGTTCGAACTTGCCGGTTGGGCTCGTGATTATCATGAAGCAGTTCAAGGGTATTTGACGACTCTGAACGAAAGCGATCTCGCTCGGACGGTCATCGTCCCGGAAACAGGACCCGAATTTTCACAACCGCATCTTTCCGAGAGCTTTATCCAGATCACCACGCATAGCATTTATCATCGCGGACAAATTAGTGCACGTCTTCGAGAGATGGGCGGTGTGCCAAACCAGACGGACTTCATCCTTTGGGTTGGCAGTGGAAAGCCGGAGGCTGTTTGGCTAGGCGACTGAAACTGTGGGTAACGGGAGCAAGAGAATGCCATACTATGCGAGCCGAGCCTATCGGATCGGCTCCGGCGTCTTTGGGGCGTTTCTTTTTGCGGTCGGCATTGCTGTCCTTTATTTCGCATTTCTTGACGGCGGCTATGGCTGGATCGTCGGCCCCGCGGTCGCGGTTCTCGGTCTCAACTTTGTTTGGTCTGCCATTCTAGGGACGGAACCGTGGTTCTCAAGGATCGGCCCGCTGCCATAATTAATACGTGGATCTCTCTTCGAATTTGAATCGGTTTGTGCAAAAATCGATCTAGACTTACGTCCAAGATTGAGCGTTCAAATTGCAGACAAAGCGAACCCCGGCCGCTCGAGCCGGGCGGTTTGCTCGTTTTAGCACTTTTTACCTCATCAAACTTCGACAAACCCTGCACACCATGACCTGCGCCGGATGTTTGCTTCGAAGCGTAAGATCATTCAGGAGATCAAGACAAATGGCAATCTTATTTGGGATAGACGGAACCGGCCCCACGTCGAACGCGGAATACGCTCGTGACTTTAAGAACAGCTTTGTTAATCAAATGTGCGGGGATGCTAACTATTCCCGCGGCCCGATCGGCCCGGGCGGCGGCTTGCCCGAAGCGATCGAGATGGGAATGAATTACATTCTCAAATATCAGAAGGTTCGTCCGGACCAAAAGATCCTGCTCACCGGATACAGCCGCGGAGCTCTCGGCGCGGTCGTGATAGCAAAGAATCTGAAAAGGTTGAACATCCCGGTTTACGCAATGGTCTTGTTCGACTGCGTCGATCGCCATTTGGCCTATGACGCCGAATATATCCCGAACAATGTCGCTAACGTCCTGCACATCCGCCGCGATCCGGCCGCAAGATCAAGAATGAGTTTTGGCAATGACGGGACGAAGTATGGCCCGCCGACCGTCTATACAGAGAAGTTCTATTTCGGCACACACGGCGCGATGGGCGGAACATATTGGAAGCCGTCCGGTAATCAAGGCCTTGCGGATTACGTTGACGAGGGAACTGCCGAGGCCGTCGCAAATGTACCAAGCCCGAGCATATTCGGCGCCCTTGATCCAAGATATGTCGCAAATGTGAAGGCTTACAAGACGAACGTGACCTTTCGACGCGACAAAGAATGTTCGCAGCAGATCGCGTCCGAGAACAACGCCTGGCTCGTCAAATACGGCTTTCCCTCGATCGCCTGCATCTAAATATAGGCTTTCGTTGATCGGGCCGGATGTCTTGCGTTTCGCACGTGCTGCGTTCGGAAGCTTATGCGTTGGCTTGAGTTAAAGATCCCACCGCTCATCGTCGTAATCGGCTTTGCGCTAATGATGCTCGTCGCCTGCTGGCTATTGCCGACGGCGAACTTTTTAATGCCGGCTCAGCCGTATTTCTCACTGTTTGTCGCCGGAATCGGCATCCTTGCAGTGGTGAGCAGCTTTCTTGCATTTCGCCGCAGCGGGACTACGGTCGATCCAATGTCGCCTGATAAGGCATCGAGCGTAGTGAGAAGCGGTATTTATCGTCTCACGCGAAACCCGATGTATCTCGGGATGCTGTTGATCCTAACAGCGTGGTCGCTATACTTGGCAAACTTCGTTTCTGTTTTCCTCTTGGCCGGGTTTGTCGTTTTTATGACGCAGTTCCAGATCAAGCCCGAAGAGCGCATTTTGCGCTCAAAGTTCGGCAAGGACTATGAAGACCTTCTCTCCAGCGTCCGCCGTTGGATCTAAGGTGCGAGACAAATGCTTATAAGGGCAACTACAGTTTGGGTTGTGATCTTGGTGCTCGCGATTCTAAATGGACTTCTGCGCGAGGCGGTTTTGTTCCCATCATTCGGAAGGCAGCTCGGATTTGTCGTAAGCGGCCTTATCCTTTGCTGCGTGATCTTTGCGGTCGCATACTTCTCAATTTCTTGGATCGGTTCAGAAAGCGCGACACAGCATTTACTTGTCGGCTTTCTTTGGCTCGCCCTCACACTTTCGTTCGAGTTTTCGTTCGGCCTTTCGCGGGGCTTGGGTTTGGACGAGATCCTTTCGGCATATTCCTTTCAAGATTGGAATCTCTGGCCGCTTGTGCTTCTTTTGACGTTCTTTGCACCTCTCTTAGCGGCAAAGTGCAAAGCCCGTTCTACGCCGTAACGACAAGGCCGTCATACGCAAACTCGACATTCTCGGGCAGTAGGCGGGAATCACGTTCGTGCATGATATCGTGATTCAGGTGTGTGAGGTACGCACGTTCTGGCTTTAGCTCAGCGATGATCGCAAGAGCTTCTTCAAGACAAAGATGCGTTCCGTGCGGCTTTATCCTGACGCAGTCCAAAACGAGTACATTGAGGTCACGCAGAGCATCCATAGACTCCGGCGGAATGTGCTTCAGATCGGTAGCATAAGCAAAGTCATTGAAGCGGTAGGCTATCACGGGAAGTTTTCCGTGTATGACCTCGATCGGTGTGATGAGCAGGTCCTTGCCGATGTTAAAAGAGGCCTGCGGGACGACCGTATGCGGAATGAGTTGCGGCAGGCCGCCGCCAAAATGTGACGGCTCAAAGATGTACTGAAAGATCCGGCGAAGGTCGATCCATGCGGCGTCGTTCGCAAAGATCGGCATCGCACCGTACCTGAAATTCAGCGGCCGAATGTCGTCGAGTCCAAAAACATGGTCGACGTGGCAATGCGTAATGAGAACCGCATCGAGAAAGTCGATGCCTGCCCTAAGAGCTTGTTGTCGAAAGTCGGAAGATGTATCAACAAGAACCTTGCGGCCCTTATGTTCGATCAGAACGGAAACGCGAAGTCTTTTGTCTCTCGGGTCCTCCGAACGACACGTCTCACAGTCGCACCCGATGGAAGGTACGCCGGTTGAAGTGCCTGTACCGAGAAAGGTCAGTTTCATCGAACTCTACTACCACAGAGGTCGCGGAGGCACAGAGTCGCACAAGCCATTTCTCCGTACTCTCTGTCTTTTCCTTCGGCTCCTATTTTTTGCCGAGGATCTCGTCGCCGGAGAATTTTGCCGCTGCCTGGGCCTTTAGTTTTTCTTCGGTCGCACGTACGAGATGAACGTACTGCATACGCAGATCCGCGAGCAGGCTCTCGATGAGACGTGATTCCTGCGGATGAAGGTTACCTTTCGTCTTGTCACGCAGCATACCGATGATGTCGAGCCAATATTTTGCAGACTCGAGATCGAGGCTTCGTTTGCCGGTCGCAGGATGCGGCATCGCCCCCAGAGCGGCCGCGGCGTTGGTTGCGACCGTCGAAAGAAAATTTACAAAACTCGCCGGATCTTCGGCTCCCGGGATATCATCAGCCTCGTCAAGATCCTCGCCTAGTTCCTCGTCGGTCTGTGGTGTGTCTGCTGCCGGTTCTTCGATCGCTTGGACGCTCAAAGGTTCGCTCGCTGCGGACGGTTCTGATTCGGTCGGCTTCGCCTTTGGCTCCGGCGCAGGTTCGAGGACAACACCTTCGCGAAGCGTTCCGTCCGCGTTGAACTTCCGCCTGTCTGCGACCTTGAAATGCACTTTTTCGTTCTCGTCGTCGTGTCCGATCATAGTTTTTAACCCTTCGAGTCTGCCCTATTTTACCATTTGGAGAGCCGGCTTATCCAAGACACGCGTCACCCGAATAGACTTCCGAGGCGGAAGTGTTCTCTAATTGTTTACAACGATGTCAAAGAACTTTGATGAACTCGTCGCTGTAATGGAGCGGCTTCGCGCGCCGGGCGGCTGCCCTTGGGATCGAGAGCAAACCTACGGCTCGCTTGGGCGCTACCTTCTTGAAGAGGCTTACGAGACCTTCGACGCAATACAAGAGGCCGAAGAGACGGGCGATGTTTCGCACCTTCGTGAAGAACTTGGTGACCTTCTGCTCCAGGTCGTCTTTCATTCGACCATCGGTAAGGAACGCGGCGAGTTGACGATCGACGAGGTCGTCGCCGAGGTGACGCAGAAACTCGTACTCCGTCATCCGCACGTATTTGGCGATGAAAAGCTTGCGCGCGCGCAGGACGTACTAGATAACTGGGACAAGCTCAAGGCTCAAGAACGAGCGGCATCGGGCAAGAAAGAGAAGGTGAAAGACTCTCTGCTTGATGATGTGCCGATACATTTTCCCGCACTTATCGAAGCTCTGAAGCTTACGTCGAAGGCCGCAAAGAAGGGATTTGACTGGAGAGATGTCGAAGACATATTCGCCAAACTCGATGAGGAAGTTGCGGAGCTTCGATCCGCGATCAGTAACGAGGACGGGGAGAATGCGGCCGAAGAGATCGGCGACCTGCTCTTTGTGATCGCAAATCTTGCGCGAAGACTTGGTGTTGAGCCCGAAACCGCGCTGAAACGGACGAATCGCAAGTTCCGCAAACGTTTCGGATTTGTCGAAAGAGAGATAAAAGCGAGTGGGAAAGGTCTTGATGACGCAACTCTCGAGGAAATGGATGCCCTTTGGGATCAGGCAAAGAATCAGAAGGATCAACCGTAGCTACTACGTAATTACGCAACGGCTGACCTTCGTTATTGCCCTAGGTTCGAAAGATCAGATCCAGTAGATCGTATGTATCTCGATAGACCGCCGGCTCCTTTGAAGCACGCGGCCCCGCGACGTTCAGCACCGAAGCACCCGCGATCTTCAGCCACTCTCTCGTCTTGTCCGCCGCATTATCTTGTGAGAATCGGTAAAGCTCCGCGATAAGGACAGGCCGCCGGTGCTTGCCCGCAACTCTCCACGTAAAGAGCGAACCGCCCGTAAGTTTGCCGAGAGCAACGATCAATGTCGCATCGGCGGCGAGGACGTTCTGCTCAGTGCGCGCCGCAAGATCGTCGGACTCGATCTCGATCAAATTCGCGTATTTATCTGAAATTCTGCCGTCTTCTGCCCAGCGTCCTCGGGGAACGTAGCCGCCGTGCTCGAAGTTGTGGTCGATCGCCCAATCGAGGGCCGCGCGGTCGGCTCCCGTCTGCCCACCCGAGATGATCTTCGTTATCTTACTCAGCGAACATCTCCTGCAGGCGATCGAGTGTTGCCTTTCTTTCGCTTTTCCCGATCGAGCCGATCCGCTTTACCAGCCTTTCTTTATCGACCGTTCGCAACTGGTCAAGCACGAGCGAGCGTTCGGAATTGAGAACGTTCACGGCTACCCGCGTCGGGTAGCGGTCGGTCTTGGTCGAGACAGGTGCGACGATGACCGAATTCAGGTGGCGGTTCATCTCATCGGGCGAGACAACGACGCAAGGGCGGGTGTTCTTTGCCTCTTTTGCGATCTCTTCGTCGAGATTCAAAAGATAGATATCGAAACGTTCTACCATTGCCATTCCCTCTTCTCGAACTCGTTCGGTACGCTTTCGACGGTGTCGTCGGCATCGTTCTCTGCAATGGTCCTAAAAGCCTCGTCCCAGCCGCTCCTTGGGGTTGCGGCGTTGCGGATAAGGATGCCGCGGTCGCTAACATCGATCTCGACTTCGCCCGAAATACCGCTCTGTTCGAGAAGGATCTTCGGAATGCGAATGCCCTGAGAGTTCCCGATCTGTATGATCTGTGATCGCATAATTACACTGTAATTACGGTAAAGCTGACGGTCAAGATTCTGGATGAGAATTCTTTGCTAAACTTTCGAAATCTGCTCGATGCCGGGCATATACGGCCTTAGCGCGTCGGGGATCACGATACTTCCGTCGGCTTGCTGATAATTCTCGATAACGGCGATCCATGTGCGGCCGACCGCGAGCCCGCTGCCGTTGAGCGTGTGGACGTATTCGGGTTTTCCGCCGCCGGAACGTCGAAACCGCGTACCCATTCGGCGGGCTTGAAAATCGCCGCAGTTCGAACAACTTGAGATCTCGCGGTAAGTTTGCTGAGAAGGCAGCCAAACCTCGATGTCGTAGGTCTTTCGAGCCGAGAATCCCATATCGCCGGTCGAGAGAACGACCGTCCTATAGGGAAGTTCGAGCAATTGCAGGATCTTCTCGGCGTTGGCTGTGAGTTCTTCGTGCTCCTTCTCGCTCTCTTCGGGCAGGCAAAGTTTTACGAGCTCGACTTTCTCGAACTGATGCTGGCGAATGAGTCCGCGCGTGTCCCGGCCGTAGCTTCCCGCCTCGCTGCGGAAGCACGGCGTGTATGCAACAAACTTCATCGGAAGACTCGCAGCCTCCAAGATCTCATCGCGATGATAATTCGTAACGGGGACTTCTGCTGTCGGGATCAGGGAAAACCCGCGTTCATCCGTTAACGTAAAGAGATCCTCTTCGAACTTCGGCAACTGCCCGGTTCCGAACAGACTATCTCGATTAACGATCAGCGGCGGCTGCGTTTCCGTGTAGCCGTGTTCGCCCGTATGAACATCCAGCATAAAGCTCACAAGTGCTCTTTCGAGGCGAGCTCCTTGTCCGCTCAAGATCGCAAAACGCGAACCCGCGACCTTTGCCGCACGTTCGAGATCGAGGATTCCGAGGTCCGTGCCGAGATCGACGTGATCTTTCACCTCGAAATCAAATTCACGAGGTGTTCCCCAGCGGCGCACCTCGACATTCGCCGATTCGTCTGCTCCGACAGGGACATCCGCCGCCGGAAGGTTCGGAAGGCCGGAAAGCAGGTCGCGCATCGCCGCATCCGCCTCGTCACGAAGCTTCTCAAGCTCCGCCTGACGATCCTTTAATCCGGCAACAGAAGCCTTTTTCGCGGTCGCCTCTTCGGTCTTGCCGGCCTGCATCAAGGCCCCGATCTCTTTGCTCGCGTTATTTCGCTCGTGGTTCACATCGTCAGCCTCGCTGTTGACGCGGCGGCGCTCAGCATCGAGTTCGGCAAAATGGTCAAGCACTTCGGGCGAAAAATTCCGTGCCGCCAACGCAGCTCGAACTGAATCAAGGTTTTCTCTTACGTAATTTGGGTCAAGCATTGTTTCAAACTATGTAACACAATTATCAAGCTTATCGCCTTATCTGCAAACCGCACTCAGTTGAAACTCACCTTGTGAGAAAAATCGAAGCTGCCGAGAGCAGAACGCTCCGGGCAGCTTCTATGATCTCGATACACTGCAAGTATCTACCAGATCAGGCAGGCGTCTTTTCTGACCATCGCTTGTCCTTGTTTGCAGCCGAAGGCTTGGGCGAACTCGGGCATATTGGAAAGCGGACCGTTGACGCGCCATTTCGCGGCGGAATGCGGATCGGTCAGCACTTGGCGCCTTTCGAACTCCGGTGTAGCCTTTGCGGCCCAAACCTGTGCCCAGCCGAGAAAGAACCGCTGCTCCGGCGTAAAGCCGTCGATATTCTCGATTTTCTTGCCCTTTAGAGCATCGACAAGTGCGGTGTATGCGATCGCAAGGCCGCCGAGGTCGCCGATATTCTCACCGAGTGTAAGCTTGCCGTTGATGTGCAGTCCGGGCTGAACCTCGTAGCCGTTGAACTGATTCACGACACATGCGGCACGCTCTTCAAATTTCTTGCGGTCTTCCGGCAGCCACCAAGATGCGAGGTTGCCTTGAGCGTCGAACTTGCTGCCCGAATCGTCGAAGCCGTGCGTGATCTCGTGGCCGATCACCGCGCCGATCGCACCGTAATTGATCGCGTCATCGGCCTTGAAGTTGAAGAAAGGCGGCTGCAGAATGCCGGCCGGGAAAGTGATCTCGTTATTCGTGCCGGAATACGAAGCGTTCACGGTCGGCGGCGAGAAGAACCAGCGTGTTTTGTCCGCTGGCTTGCCGATGTCGGCAATGTTCCGCTTGATCTCAAAAGCTCGTGACCGAAAGACATTCCCAGCGTAAGACGAACGGTCGATGGTGAGGCCCTTGTAGCCTCGCGGATGTTCGTTGTACCCGATCTTCCGTTTGTAGGTCGCGAGTTTGCCGAGCGCCTTCTCCTTTGTTGCGGGGCTCATCCATTCGAGAGAGTTGATGTGGCTCTTCATCGCCACGAAAAGGTTGTCGATGAGTTGGTTCATCCTGGCCTTTGCTTCGGGCGTGAATTCGGTCTTTACATATTCGGCACCGAGGGCCTCACCGAGCGTGCGGTCGGTCGCCGAAACGCAGCGCTTCCAACGCGGTTCCTGCTCTTTCGTACCCGAAAGATACTTGCCGTGGAAATCGAAGCTCGCGTCTGCCAACGCCTTTGGAAGATAGCTTGCGGACGAATCGAGCACCATGAAGCGGAAGTATGTTTTCCACTGATCGACAGGCACGTCCTTGAGCATCGTGTTGACTGCCCTAAAGAAGTCCGGCTGGCCGAAATTGAGCGTTTCCGGAACAGGAATGCCGCGGCGCTTCATATAATCTTTGAGCGAAAGATTCGGGATGATCGCCTGTGCGTCAGAAAGCTTGATCTTGTTGTAATTCTTATCCGGATCGCGCATTTCGACCGGCGCCTTCGACGCCTTTGCAAGCTGCATTTGAATTGCCATTACGGCTTCGGCGTGAGCCTTAGCTTCTGCAGGAGTGTCGCCCGACATATCGAAAACCTTTGTCATATACTCGACAAATTTCTGGCGGGTCTCGACCATCTTTGCGTCTTCTTTCGTGTAGTAATCCTTGTTCGGGAGCGAAAGACCGCCCTGGCCGGAACTTACGATGACCGCGTTCGAATCCTTCGCGTCCCGTCCGCCGCCGAAACGGAAGAGTGCCGGAAAGCCATCATTATGAAGGTTCGCGATCTCGCGTACGACGTCATCTTGCGTTCCTAGTTTCTCGATCTGTACGAGGACGGGTTCGATCGGCTTGATGCCGTTTGCTTCGATCGCGTTCTCGTCCATACAGGCTGCGTAGTAATCGCCGATAAGCTGAACATCGCTGCCCTTCTTCGCATCCTTTGCCGCGACGGCCTTATCAAGAATGTCGTGCAGGATGTCGCGATTGCGGTCGCCGAGAATGTTGAATGTTCCCCAACGAGCCTGCGACGGCGGAACCTCGGTATTCTTGACCCAAGTGCCGTTCGCAAACTGAAAAAAGTCTTCGCATGCATCGGCATTGCGATCCATACGCGAGATATCGAACGCTGTCTGTCCAAAGGCGCTCGAAGTAAGCGTCGCAAAGACGAACAGAGCGACAAAATAACGTTTAAGAGTTGAACGCATAAGCTCTCCTAGAAAGAATTTAGTTTTTATGGCGAAAGATGATTCTACGTTAAATAGCGACAAAAGTTTAATTTGGCGGCGGTTCGAGCCGTTTGAAGTTGTAGCGGAGCAGCACGCGCATGGCCAGCGGCTTGTTGTTGCGGTACGCGGGACGCCAATTCATCTTGCGGACAGCGTCCTCGACCGACGCCTCGAGACCAAAGCCGGCCCAGCGAACGATCTTAGTTTGCAGGATCTTTCCGGCGGCATCGATATCGACAAGGATCTCAACTGTCGCCGCAACGCTGAGCCGTTCTGCAGCTTCGGTGTAAAGCGGCTTTATTCGGCGATATGGAATCGGCGGCTGAAGGCCTTTTTCCGGCGAGTCGGGCAGTGTCTCGATGCTTGCGGTGTCATCGATTTCGGCCGGGGTGACGCCGTGCGCACTTTTTGCGATGGCCGCAGCCGTTTCGCCCGCTGTTTGCAAAAGCTGCGGCAATGCCTCGGCCTCGGTCGGCGCTTCGATGCGAGGATGGAGCCATCGAATCAGTCGTCCGGTGCGGGTTTCGACGACAAACAAGGCCGCGTACGCTTCAAAATAGACAGGCTTTGCGAATGAACTGCGGCGGTTGACGCCTGTATTGATGATGACAAAGTAGTCGCAGCCGATAGCGGAACCTGCAGCGGCCGCCTGGTCAACCGATAAATTGGTCGGTGTTGCGAATTTGAATGATGCGAACGCAGAAGAAGCGAGATCTTCATCGAGTAGTGTGAACTGACCGCTCAGCTCCGCCCGCAGCTTGGCGGTGTAAGCATCCGCCGTGTTGTCGCCGATCGTAACTGTTGCAAGACTCTTTGCGTTGGCCGCAAAGACGAAGACCAAGATAAATAGAGCTGAAAAAAATACCGGCCTTTGCATCGTTCAGGGGCGATAAAGAGCCTCGATCTCGTTTCGCAATTCGGCCGGAAAGCATACGCGTTGAGCACGATATCCTTCCTGCAAGCCGCGCACCGCGGCACTTACCTCGGAGATCTCGCGTATCTTCGGCCGGGAATAGCCGTGTTCGACGAATATTAGATTCTTCTGGTCGTGTGTATCGCGGGAGTAAAAGTAATAATCTGCGTGCTTTGCGGAATCTTCAACAAGATAATATTCGGGGTCGAATCCGTTCCTCTCGACAACGCTACGAGCGCGCTCAAGAAACACCGCCTTCTCATCCCCATTCATATCGAGGTCGAACGCCTTGAATATTTGCCGGTCGATAAAGCGGTTTGCAAGATCGGATAGGATCGGGTCACTGCTCGATCGCCATTGCTTGATATGAAATAAAACGTCCGTATCATCGAGTTCGAGGTGCTTTTCGAGGTCGAGCCGTTCGCCTCGGAGTATCTTTTCAACGGCGCTTCCTGAAAGGTGCCAAACATCGCCGCTTGACCCATACACAACGATCGCGCGATGGAGCAAGCTCTTGAGGACCGATTCGGCAGCTCGCAGCGTTCGGTGAAAATATACTTGCCGGAACATATAGTATCTCGCCTGCAAGTAGTCCTCTACAGCTGCAATGCCGGGGGCCGCAACGAATATCCGGTCGTTCTCCTCGTCGATCTCGATCGATTTTACGATCCACTCAAGATCGTAAACACCGTACTTCGCTCCGGTCATCAAGCTGTCGCGGAGCAGATAGTCCATACGGTCAACGTCGAGCTGCGATGAGATCAGCTGGGCAAGTGCCCGGCGTCGAAACGTGCCCTTGATCATCGACGCGACATCATCGGCCAAGCTTGGGGAAAAGGCCGTAAGTACTTGATTTATACGGGTTTGAGGCTCCGAGATAGCGGCGATCGAATATTCTTCGTGGTGAAAGCCAAGAATCGCCTCGATCACGTGCGAGAATGCGCCGTGGCCGATGTCGTGCAGCAGTGCGGCCGCTCGGACCGCGATCCGCTCCTCGTCCGAGAGGTTGTGGTCGCTCGAGAGTTTGGCAAGCACCCGCGTCGCAAGGTTAAAGGCACCTAAACTGTGCGTAAAGCGTGAATGTTCGGCCGATTGGTAGGCGAAATATGCGAGTCCGAGCTGCCTGATCCGCCGCAAACGTTGAAATTCGGGCGTATCGATAAGGTCGGCGAAGAGTCGGCCTTCGGCGGTTCGAGCATCGACACGGATGATATTGTGGACTGCGTCGCGATAATATCGCTCGGAGCCGCTCTCTCGGTTCGGCATTATGAGCCTAATATGCGGCAGAAAAGCCGGTTTTCGCAAGCGGAATGCTCGATATCTCCAAAAACTCCCGAAAAAATCTAAATTTTCGTACAAAATAATGGATGATTTTAGGTATTTTCGGTTTTCCGTACGTTCTTAAAGATTTGTAAAGTAGTGTAAATGCGGTATTTAACACGTTTTGCACGGTCTGAGACGGCTGTGGAGAGCAAATTGCATAAAAAAGGCTGAAAAAGTGTCCATTGAGGCCTTTTATTAAGTTCAGAAACTCTCGAAAAGAGACTTTGAATAGGAGACAAAGTAATGAGAAATAAGTTTGCATTTATTTCCTCGATCATGCTGATCGTGCTCTGCTTCGCTTTCTCAGCGTTTGCACAGGGTACTCGCGGCAGTATCGAGGGAGTAGTGAAAGACCAGAACGATGCCGTCGTTCCCGGTGCGAAAGTCACCGCGGTTTCGACCGGTACCACGACTGGCTTTAACAGATCCGTAATGTCGGATTCTAATGGCTATTTCGTCGTGCCTAACGTTCCGGTGGGAACCTACTCGGTCACGATCGAAAAAGAAAGCTTCAAGACTTCGAAGCAGAACGTAACGGTTACACTCGACCGTTCGGCTCGTGCAGATGTGAAGCTTGAGGTCGGCGGCGGCGTCAGCGATGTTACCGTCACTGGCGGCGACAACGTCACCATCGACCCGACGGAATCGAAACTCCAGACCAACCTCACACAGAAGTTGATCGATTCGCTTCCGAAAGGCACCACGTTTACCAGCCTCTTGAAGGCCGCTCCGAACGTTCGTCCGGAAGGTCTTTCGGGTGGTTTCCAGGTTGACGGTGCTTCGGGCTCGGAAAACGTTTGGGTTATCGACGGTCAGGAAGTTACCAACTTCCGTACTGGTACGCTCAACTCGAACAACAACGTTCCTTTTGAACTCATCCAGGAAGTTCAGGTCAAATCGACCGGTTTCGAAGCCGAATACGGCGGCGCTACCGGCGGTGTGATCACGGTCGTTACCCAGGGCGGAAACGATCAGTGGCACGGCAACTTCGGTATGTCGTGGCGTCCGCAGAAGCTCCAGGGTGACAGCCATCCGTTCCTTAGCCGCTACGGCAGCGGCGCTGGTGCTTACGAGTACCTTCAAGCTCCGCGTACGGGCGGTGTTTCGTACTATCCGGTTGCTAAGCTGAACGGCCCGATCGTCAAGAACCGCTTCTGGTTCTCGGCTATCTATGCTCCGCAGGTCTTCGATTACAACCAGAACGTTACCTATTATAACCAGTTGGCTCCGGGCCGCTCGGCTATCGGTTCCGAAGAGTTCAAGTCGAAGCAGACGACGCAGGAAGCGTTCGTCCGTCTCGATGCTCAGCCGCACTCGAAGCTCCGCTTGTTCGGATCGTTCCTTTGGAACCCGATCTCGGTCAAGGGTACGCTTCCGGGCACTACCTATGGTTTGACCAACGCTCCTGGCTCTGCTGCCCAGCTTCATAATGGCGGCGGTCGTCAGAACTCGAACAGCTTGAACGGTCAGGCTTCGTGGACACCGCTCTCGAAGTTGGTCATCAACGTTCACGCAGGCCGTACGTTCTTGAACGAAAAGCTTGGTTCTTACAACATCCCGAACGCAACTCGTTACCTTTGCAGTGCTTCGAGCCTCTTCCCGCCGGCAGCTGGTACAGCTCCTGCAGGAAACCCGATCACTCAGGCACAGGCGGGCTGCAACCTTGGCCAGTCGAACTTCCCGAGCAACTTCCAGGTTGCCTATGACGTTTCGACTCGTACACTTTTTGATACTGACGCTAGCTACATCGGCCTTAACGCCGGCGGCCGTCACAACATCAAATTCGGTTATCAGTACAACCGCATTTCCAACACGACCGAGCAGGGTTACACGAACACCGGCGTGGTCGTCCTCTACTACGGACGTGATTGTGCTGACCTTGGCTACACGCTCAGTGCTGCAAGTGCAGTTGGCTGCGGTTACATGCAGCGTTTTGGTACCGTTGGTAAAGCGAGCAGCGCGAGCAACGCTCTCTTTGTCCAGGATTCATGGACGATCGCAGATCGCCTGACCTTGAACCTCGGTATCCGTTCCGACATGGAAGATGTTCCTTCCTTCAAGTCCGGCAACCCTGGTATCCACTTCAGCTGGGCAGATAAGGTCGCTCCGCGTCTCGGCGCTGCTTTTGACCTCTTCGGCAATGGCAAGACCAAGCTCTTTGCCAGCTACGGTTGGTTCTATGATCGCTTCAAGTATGAACTGCCCCGCGGTTCATTCGGCGGCGACTTCTATCGTCGTGATTTCTTTGATATCACGCTTGCTCGCGGTACTGCGTACACCAGCTACACCTTTGCAAACATCCTCGGAAGCCATCCGGATCCGATCGGTGGAAACTGCCCTGGTGACGGTACGCTGATCTATCCTCCGGGCTACTCCACCTGTAACCTCGACTATCGCATCCCGTCCAACTCGGGTCTCGGTATCGATGTTTCGGGTGCTGTCGATCCCAACATCAAGGCTGCACGTCAGTCCGAATACACCTTTGGTGTTCAGCATCAGTTGTTCCGCAACTGGTTCGTTCGCGGACGCTACACCCACAAGCAGGTCGACCAGGCTATCGAAGATACCGGTTCGATCAGCACGTCGGGTTCAGAAGCTTATGTCATCGGTAACCCGGGCGAAGGCCTTGCCTGCGCGGTTTACACGGCAGACGGTTTCCCGTGCGTCAAGGCAGAGCGTAAGTATGATGCCGTTGAGATCGGCCTCGACAAGCGTTTTGCAAATAACTGGTTCCTGAGCGCAAGCTACACCTGGAGCCGTCTGTTCGGTAACTACGGTGGTCTCGCCAGCTCTGACGAAGGCGGCCGTACCAGCCCGAACGTCAACCGTAACTTCGACCTTCCGTTCGAGCCCTGGGCTATGACCGGTAAGCCGAACAACGGCCTTCTTTCAACAGATCGTCCGCATGTCTTCAAGGCATACGGCGGTTACGATCACAATTGGAGCAAGTCGAACACGACGTCAGTTTCGTTCTTTACCACGGCTCAGTCTGGTACACCGATGACGACGCGTGCTAACTTCATCGCTTCACTCGCGATCGTCGTGTATGGCCGCGGCGACCTTGGCCGCTCGGCTGCGTACTACAGCACCGACCTTAATATTGATCACAAATATAAGTTCGGCCGCGATAACCGCATCACGATCCAGCCGTACGTCAACATCCTGAACCTTTTCGACCGCAAGTCGGAAACGGGTGTTGTTGAGACGCTCACGACCTCGACGATCAGCAACGGAGTACTTGTCTCAGGTGGTTGCGCTCCAACCACTTGCGTGGACATGTTCTCGGCAATGCACCTCGTCACAGGCGGTGCGGGCATCACGCAGTATGTCAATAGCTGGCTTGCTGCTAATCCGGCTGCTCGCAAATACAACGTGTATGGCCTCTCGAGTGGCTTCAGTGCCCCTCGCGAAGTCCGCTTCGGCGCACGTCTGTACTTCTAAGAACCTAACGGTTTTTGGATAAACCCTTGGCCCGCTCGCCTCGTGCGAGCGGGCCTCTTTCATTTTCTTCTCAAAGAGATACGGCGTCGCCTTACCGTTTTCGATATTCCTCTCGCGACACGCTAAAATAGAAACTTCACTTGCTTTCGAGATGTCCGAAGAGGTTCGCAAATATCACGAAGAAGACGCTATCGGCAAGACCTACGACCTAAAGGTCGCCAAACGTCTCGCACGCTACCTTCGCCCGTATTGGAAGGTTGCCGCCGCTGCGCTCCTTCTCACATTCGTTACGAATATACTTGCGTCGATCCAGCCGCTCTTTACAAAGGTCGCGGTCGATAGCTATATCATTCCGAAGAATGTTGACGGCATCTGGCTATTTTCGTTTGCCTTCTTTGGAATATTCTTTCTCAGATTCATCTTCTCGTATGTGCAGGAGATCCTGCTCAACACGGTCGGCCAACGTGTGATGTTCGACCTGCGGACCGAACTTTTTACAAAGCTGCAGGATCAGGAACTCGCCTATTACGATCAATATCCTGTAGGCCGAACGATGACGAGGCTCACGAGCGATGTCGATGCCCTGAACGAACTTTTTACATCGGGCGTTATAGATGTGCTCGGCGATCTTGTAGTGATCTTCGCGATCATCGCGATGATGTTCTGGCTGAATTGGAAGCTCGCCGTCGTCACGCTAATTACCGTACCTCTTCTATTTGCTGCAACGAACTGGTTTCGGAAACGCGCCCGTCATGGTTTTGACCGCGTGCGTACCCGAAGCGCGAAGCTGAATGCGTTCTTGCAGGAGTATGTATCGGGTGCGCAGACCGTACAGCTTTTCAACGCCGAGAAGAAAGCCCGACGGCGTTTCTCCGAGATCAACGATGACTATCGCAATGCGAACATCGAAACGATCTACTATTACGCTGTCTTCTATCCGTTGGTCGATTTTATCGGAGCTGTCGGTGTAGCGATGATCATATTTGCCTTCGGCTTCGAGGAACTCAGCGGCCTTTCGACCGCAACCCAAGCATTAACGGTCGGCGTGCTCGCATCCTTCATACAATATTCGCTCCAACTCTTCCAACCGATCCGTGATCTTTCGGATAAGTTCAACGTCTTTCAGGCTGCGGTCGTCGCATCGCACAGGATCTTCATCATGCTCGATCGCGAAGTCCTCGTCACGACGCCTGAAGCACCGAAGCTCGCCGGAAAGGCAAAGGGAAGCATTGAGTTCGAGGGCGTTTGGTTCGCCTATAAGGAAGAAGATTGGGTCCTTAAGGATGTGTCGTTCTCGGTCGATATCGGCGAGAGCGTTGCGTTGGTCGGGCACACCGGTTCAGGAAAAACGACCATCACGAACCTCATCATGCGGTTCTACGATGTTCAGAAAGGCCGTATCCTCGTTGACGGTGTCGATGTCCGGGAATGGGATCTCGAAGCCCTGCGTTCGAATTTTGCCGTCGTTCTGCAGGATGTATTTCTCTTCAGCGGCACGATCGCTCAGAACATCAGGCTCGGCAATGACGATATCAGCGACGACAAAGTTCGCTGGGCTGCGAAAGAGGTGCGGGCAGATGAGTTCATCAATGAGCTTTCCGAAGGTTACGAAACGACAGTGCGGGAACGCGGTGCCGGCCTTTCGGTCGGGCAAAAGCAGCTTGTTTCATTTGCCCGAGCCCTTGCATTTGACCCGAAGATCTTGATCCTTGACGAGGCCACAAGTTCCATCGACACGGAGACCGAACAATTGATCCAAAGTGCGGTCGATCGCGTTATGGACGAGCGAACGTCGCTTGTAGTAGCCCACCGTCTTTCGACAATACAGAAATGTGACCGCATTATCGTCCTGCATCACGGCGAACTGCGCGAAATGGGCACGCACAACGAACTCTTGGCTCTTCGCGGGCTTTATTGGCGGCTTTACCAACTGCAGTATTCGGATGAAAAACTGCATATTTCAGCACCGGGCTATTCTTCGGATGATCTCGCCGGCGGCACTGCGTCAGTTGACTAGGGACCGCAGAGAAGCGGCCGCCCATTATCGTTTTTAGCCGTTTGAGATTATAATCATCAAGTTCCTTAGCACCAACTTCCAAGCATGGACGCTGCCGCCAAAGCCTTCACAGAAACTGCTATCGCTGAGATGTATGCTCGCTGCAATGAGAACGCGCCCAACTATGGTGTTTCCGCGGCTGCATTCTCAACTTCAATACTCAAGACAATAGAGAAGCGCCTCGAGACTGCAAGCGTTGAGCCTTTGACAGCGGCGGAGATCCGCGAATTTCTCGATAATCTTCAAGCAGACGACCTTTTCCTGGCGCTCGGCTGTGCCGCGGGAAACGAACGGGCCTGGTGGGAGTTCGATCAGACGCATCGATCGTATATGGAGCGGTTTGCAAGGCATCTGGCGCGAGGCGACGCCGACCCGGACGAGGTGATCGGAAATGTCTATATCGAGCTTTATGGAACGCGTGTGGTTGACGGCGAGCGATACTCAAAGTTCGGCACGTATTCGGGCCGCGGTAGCCTTCGCGGGTGGCTACGCACGATAATTTGGCATTCCGTTGTCGATCAGCACCGTGCCGGGCATTCAGAGGTTTCGCTCGACGAGATGACAGAAACCATCGGAGAAGGCGCAGCGCATGCGGCCTTTGCCATCCCGACGCCTGATGGCGACAGCCAAATGGTCGAGCAGGTCGCCCGCGATAAATATCGTTCGGCGACGGCCGCTGCATTGTCAGAGGCCTTCGCTGCTTTGGAACCGCACGAAAAACTGCTGATCGCGCTCTATCACGTGGACAATTTGAAACTGCGTGAGATATCGCGTCTTGTCGAAGATGAGGCGTCTCCCCTTCGCGGTTGGATCAAAAGGAGATCGTCGGCAAGGGAGAAAGATCCGTCGGCCCGCATTCATGAATCGACCGTAATGCGTTGGCTCGAAAAGAGTTACGAGCGTATCCTAGATGTTTTCAAAAGAGATCTGGCCGTCCGTCAAGGCCTCAATGCCGACGAAGTAGAGATCTGCATCGGACTCGCGGCAGCTGATCTTGCCGGCCCCGATCTCTACCGAGACCTTGCCGCGGGCTAAGAAAGACGGAATATTTTACGCAAAAGTTATCGATCCGCTTCGTCCATTACTCGGAGGCCTTTGGCTCACCCCCAAAGCGGGCAAATATGCAATACATCGACAACATCGACACCCGTTTCCAAGACCTTTTTGCAGGATTTCTTCGCGATCGTACAAATGCCTTGTCGGCATCGGCGAGTAGTTCGCATCTTGATGAGGACACGCTCGCAGCCTTTGTGGACGGCGGCCTGACGCTCCGTGAAATTGATCCGATAGTAGTGCATTTAGCGGAATGCGGACATTGCCGCACTTCGGCCGCCGCTCTTCTTCGGCTAGAGGCCGAGTTTGCCGACATTGCAATGCCTGCCCGTGACACGCAGGTCGAATCGCCCGGATTTGCCGAGGCGCTGAGCAGTTGGTTCTCCCAGCTCTTTGGAACGAGCGCGGACGGGGTTTTCGCCCACGGAGAAAGATCTGAGAAAGACGGCGACGATGACAAGAACGCCGGCAAAGACGATGACGGCCGAAATGACGCCGAATAAGCAGCAAGTTCCGGGCCAATTTTTATGAAATTGGTTCGATTCGGGAGCGGGATCGAAATGTCCGCTCCTTTTTTCGTTTTCGCCGAATATTGCTATTTCCGTTCTTTTTTTTAACGTCGTTGCAACCTTTACCACCTCACAAAAATCTAATAAGAATCTAGTTTTTGCGCCCTCTGAGGTTTATACTCAATATTAGGGAAAAAATGTTAGATAACGATCGACGGACCGATGAGGCGTCTGAATGCCCATGGCAGAAGCAGCAGCTTACAGTAGAAAGAGTTGCTGACGCCGAACTGCCGACAAGGTTTGGCAAGTTCAGGATCGCGGGCTATCGTTCACTCACCAGTGACGAAGAATTTGTCGTGATTTACATGGGTGAGATGCAGGCAGATGTGCCGACGCTTGTTCGGATACACTCTCAGTGTCTTACGGGCGACGTGTTCGGATCGCTTAAATGCGATTGCGGGCCGCAACTTCATGAGGCAATGGAACGTATTCATACCGCCGGAAGCGGCGCCATTGTTTACCAGCAGCAAGAAGGACGCGGTATCGGCATTCTCAACAAGATCCGAGCCTATTCCTTGCAGGATGACGGAGCCGACACTGTCGAAGCGAACGAGCAGCTTGGGTTTGCCGTGGACCTAAGGAATTACAGGCAATGCGCCGAGATCCTTTTTGATATGGGGCTTTGCAAGGTCCGAGTGATGTCGAACAACCCCGAGAAGCTCAAGGCTCTCGAAGAGGCCGGGCTTCGCGTGGTCGAACGAGTCCCGATCAAGGTGCATACGGAAAAACCGGCTGCACATTATATTCAGACGAAAAAAGAAAAGATGGGCCATTTGCTCTAATTGAGTCTGGATGGCCACGCAATCATCTCGGAGGAAAAATCATGCATAGACCTGCATTTCGAGCGATATTATCGACGATCATTCTAGTTATTCTTGCCGGGGCGGCCGCAAGCGCCTACGCAAGTACGATTTCCGGCACCATCTATGATTCAAAAAAGAACGGTCTGCCGTACGTTGAGATCGAGTTGCAGAATGACAGGTATGTAATGATTCAGCATGCCACAACGGACGGTATCGGCCGCTATACATTCGATGGCCTTGCCGATGGCACGTACTATGTCAAGGTCTTGCCGTTTCGGTACGATATGGACGAGCAGACCCAGGAGGTCATTATCTCGACCGTTTCAGCCGTTGCCGGTTCGGGTGGAAATGCGTACATGATCCAGGACTTCTACCTGACCCCGCGAAAAGGTACGCTTGCTGCCGCCCAGGCAGAGGTGGTTGTCGCGCAAGAGATCCCAAAGGCCGCCAAAGAACAATATGATGCGGCCGCAAAGCTTCTAAAGAAGGGCAAGACAGATGAGGCGATCCCTTTGCTCGAAGGCTCATTAAAGGACTTTCCCACGTATTTTCTCGCGAACGATGCTCTTGGCCAGATATACTTCCATAAGAATGATTTCGAACATGCCGCCGCACGGTTGCTGACGGCCTCTCAAGTCTATGACAAGAGTCCGATGACACTGTATATGCTTGGGGTTTCGCTCGGCCACCTAAACTATCTTCCTGCGTCGATCATTGCCTTGAATAGTGCGGCAACACTCGCACCTGAGTCGTCGATGGTGCATTTGGCCCTCGGCAAGACATTCTTGAGCACCAAAGATTACAAGGCGGCCGAAACGAGCCTGCTCAATGCGAAAAAGTATTCAAAGACGCCAAGCGGAGAACTCTATCAGATGCTTGCACGTGTCTATAAAGCCACCAAGCAGTACTCAAAGGCAGCGGCAAGTCTTGAATCAATGCTGAAGAATGGCAATTACTCCGATGACGCGAAAGCTGCGCTTAAGAAGGAGATACAGGAATACAAAGCAAAAGCTGCGGCGAATAACGAGAAACCGAACGACGACTAATTTCTTTTGATCACCCCAAAGAACAGGCGAGTTTCCAAGGAAAGGGAACTCGCCTATTTTCTTTCGAAAACGGAGAATCTGCGGCAGACCCTTCTGGATGGAATTGCAAATCGGCTTTCGGCTTGTTTACACTTCCACACAGTGCAATGAGAAAGATTTTTGACGGCAATGGTGAGCGTAATGAGTGGCAGCGGCTCGAAGATCTTCTTGAAATGATGAAGATCTCTGGTCTCCGCGGACTCTCAAGGATCGAAGTGCGCGAATTCGGCGAGCTTTACAGGCGAGCCGCAGCAAACCTTGCGATCGCACGTGCTGAAACACGTGATCCGTCACTTATCGGTTATCTGAATGGACTCGTGATTCGCGCGCACGGTCATATCTACAGGGCAGAGAGCCAAGGCGTCGGGCTTATTCGCGGTTTTTTTGGTCGCGAGCTGCCCGCAACTTTTCGCCGGAATTGGAAGTTCCTCGCGTTCGCATTTGCGATCTTCGCGGGCTCTGCCGTTTTTGGTTTCATAACGACCTGGGTCGATATGGATTTTACGCACTTTGTCGGGCTTTCCGGCATACCCGATCAGATCCGCAGCGGTAATCGCTGGTGGCTCAGCCTTAACGAGGCGAACCAGATCGGCGCGACGCAGATCATGGCGAACAACATTCTCGTGATGGTACGAGCGTTCGCCTTGGGAGCGTTCTTCGCGGTCGGTGCGGTCTATGTTCTCGCGTTTGAAGGCGCTAGGCTCGGCAGCGTCTTCGGAGCCGGTTATCAGATCGATCCTGTTTTTGCGAATGATCTTGCCTCGTTCGTCGTCGGGCACGGTGTGATCGAACTGTCCTGCATCTTCTTTTGCGCGGGTGCCGGAATGATGATCGGCTACTCGCTGATCGCTCCCGGCGACCTTACGCGTGCACAGGCCGCAAAAAAGAGCGGCATGGACGCCGCTCGTATCGTCATAGGTTGTGCCTGTTTTCTGGTTGTTGCCGGTACGATCGAAGGTTTTCTTTCACCATCGGCCCTGCCGGCTCCAATTAAGGTCGCGACCGGAGTCTTGACCGGTATCGCCCTCTATTCTTACCTTTTCTTCGTCGGGCGGACACCCGAAACTGTCGGTTCGGACTAATGAGCGTGCTCCTTCTTCGCTTCCTCAACGACCGGTTCGAACACAAGGTAAGTATGCCGCTTCGTGCTTGTGATCGTGAGCTTCTTATCCTTTAGCGAAAACGTGTCTGCGTTTTGAATAACATCGAGAAACTTTCGCTCAAATCCATTCGTTAATTCGTCGCAGAACATCATCGTTGAGATCGGCGCAGAGACCTTCAGCTTGCCGTCAACGATCGAAAAATCCGCCCCATAAACGTTGCAGCCGCCCTTGCCGCCGATACGCCCATCTGCCGAGACATTCAGCGTAACTTCCATCTTGTCAATGGGATACGCCATCTTATCGCGGAACATATACTGCGTGAGTTTGAATTTGGCAACAGGCATTTGCTGCGCATATCCGGCAGCGGCGCCGGCGGTCAAAAATAGTCCAAGTATCGTCAATATCAAAAGATGCTTTTTCATAATAAACCCTCATTCATGGCGGCCATGATCGTTCGCCCGCCAAGTTATAGAACGAGTATTACCACAAAAGCTTGCAGCTCGGCTAAAGGCCACGCGCTTGCTTGGGCTCTTGCAGGTCAATGGCCCACGCCGCTTTCGCAGCCCGGCGCATCACCTTGACACTGCCGGTCGTTAGAAAAATGTCCCGCTGATGGGTCATAATTCGCGAAAGATCAAGCCGGCTGACGACCGCATCCGCCGGATCGATAAACTGAGTTTTCGGGGAAACATATCGGGAAAGAAGGTCGGCGATCGCGGGATAGTGAGTACATGCGAGCAGAATGTGTGAGCAGTGGGCGAGAGGTTTGAGGATGCGCTCTGATTCGAAGTGAAGAACGGGCGAATCGATCTCACCCTTTTCGATCAGGCCCGAGAGCGGCTGCGCGATCCTTTGCTTCAATGCTATTCCCTCAGCGGCAAGCCCACGCCGATACACACCTGAGACAACAGTGCGTCGCCCGCCGATCAAACCAAGATCCTGCGGCTTTAGATTTGCAGCCAGATCGATCGCAGGCTTGATCACACCGGAAACTTCAATGCCTCCGCAACGAAGTTCATCGACCACAGTGCTCGCAGCGTTACAGGCGATGACGACCTGCGTTACATAATGTTCTCGAAGAAAGCGAACAACGCGTTCGAGACGCTCAATGAGCTCTTGACGCGTCGTTTTGCCGTAAGGCGTGAATCCGGTATCGGAGAAGTATGTGACAGAGGCGCGCGGAAATCTCTCCTTTAGTCGGCGATAGATGCCAATCCCGCCGATTCCCCAATCGATCATTCCGATGCGGCCCATAAGGTTAAGGATATGTGAGCTTTGCCTCGACACCGAGTTCGACCGGTCCGCTGTCAAAAGCAAGTATTCGTGAGTTCCAACCGATATTTAGGATCTCTGCCTTCTGGCCGGGAAAACGGCTTTCAAGATACCATTTCATCTCATGTTCAGAACGTATCGGGTTGTATTCGACCATCTTCTGCCACGCAGGGTTGGCGATGAGCCGCTTCAACGCCGCCTCGAATTTTGCGTTCGATCGCCGGCCGGCAAACTCCTTTGCCTTGTCGAGAAAAAGTTTCGGATACTCTTTGAAACCGACCGGAACCGTGACCATATCGACGATCAGGAACTTGCCGCCCGGCCTCGTGACACGCTTGATCTCGGCAAGCAGCGGGTCCCAATCGAGATAACGGAACGACATCATCGAGATGACGATGTCGAATTCGGCATCCGCAAATGGAAGCACCGGGCCGTCGATCTTTTGAAACTCAAGGTGCGCGTGCGCTGCGTTTCGCTTCTTTGCCTGTTCGATCATCGGCCCTGATTCGTCAACGCCGACGCCCGACGCGATCCGCGATGAAAGGGCGTTCAGCAACGCACCATTCCCGCAGCCGATATCGAGCACGCGTAGGTCGGAACCCGAAATATGCTCGTTCAGCCACGCCCATTCGTCGCGCCGGACCCGAATATCTTCGAAGACCGCATCATAAAGCTCTGCGACATGGTCGTAACTTGGATCGCCGTCAGGCGGCCGCGGTTCAAATCGCTTTATTTTCTCCGATGGCATCATCCCGAGCCGCTTCTTTAGCGCGGCGGCATAACCGTGTGATTTTCTACCTTTGCAGCCGATCGTATAGATCGGAGCATCGGTCCGCGTGCCGGCAGATATGAACTTCTCCTTGTCTTTCGAGAAGGTCGTGTACCAAAAGAAACCGTGGGCCGGTACGTTCTGCGTTCTTGCAAAGAATGGGGCGAACCATCTTGCCGAACGACAGCAATAGAACGACGCGCTTCCGTTCTCGGCGAATGGAATCTCCATCTGCTCCCATTCATATGGCGAGAACTGTTCCGGAAACTCTACGGTTCCGAACATCGGGCCATACATTCCCGAATGTCCGACGAAAATGAACTCCTTCAGCCTGCCGCCTTTCGTCGTGATATCGGCGATAGCGCCAAGAACATCGTGCTTTGATTCGACGGCACGCGTGATCACTTCGCAGGCAGGGTCTTCGCGTCGTTTTTCATCCGCAAGAGTTTCCGCCACTACAGGAAACTGCGAGCCGCCAAGTCGGTACTTTGTTGTGTAAATGATGAGAGTAAAGAGGTTATCTGCCATTTATGCTGCGGCCCGGCTAAAGAAGGCCGCGTACCTTTACGCGAATATAAGATTCAAGAAGCTCTGTTGCAAGTGTCTGGGTCGTTACATCGAGAGCGAGGCCGCCGAGAGCTTCGACCTGAAGGAGGGCCGCGCCGCGTTGGACAAGCAGTTCTTCGGCGGCAGACTGCAGGAACATGTCCTTCTCATTCTTCGGCGGCGAAGAGACAGAAGCGTTCAGATCGCGGTCGCCTATCGTTGCGACGAGCGGCAGATGTCTTGGGCGCAGAAGCGGTAAGGCTTCGAGCAGCCTGCTTGAACTGTCCTTGTCGATCACATCGGTCAGGATCACGACAAATGCGCGTTTCTTTGTGTTCGATGCAATGAACTGAAAGCCGCGTGAATAAGACGATTCGATGAGCTGCGGTTCGATATCGACAAGCGTTTCAAGGGCTGCGTCCATCTGGCCGACACCGCGTTTCGGCGGAAGATATCGAACCACCCGGCGGCCGAACACAACGATGCCGCAGTTATCGCCCGCACGCGAACTGGCCGAAACGAGTGCAAGGCTCGCGTGCAGGGCGGTCTCGAACTTTGTTTCGTTATCGATGCGTCCTGTCATCAACCGGCCCGCGTCAAGAGCGATGATGATCGTCTGGTCGCGTTCGATCTGATGCTGAATGGATGTCAGCTTCGACCGGCGAGCGGTCGCCGTCCACGAGATATTACGCATCTCGTCGCCCGCAACATAGTCCCGCAAAGACTCGAATTCACGCCCTTCTCCACGCCGCACGGCCTTTCGCTGAACAGCAAGAAACGAACGAGCCCCAAGCGCGCGAAGTTCGATCTCGCGAACACGACGCACATTCGGATAGACCTTGACGCTTTGAGCGGCCCCGAGCGATGCCTGACACCAAACGAGACCAAGCCGCGAGAGAACCCGGACAGCCGTTTCGCCGAAATCATAAAGCCCGCGTCGCGGCGGCGTGACCATGTAGGAAAATGTGCCGACACTGTTCGGTTCGAGCTGAATTGCTGCTTCTCGCTTTTGATCGCCAAGCTCCATCTCAGGCGGATATTCATCCTTGATCCTGAGGAAGAGAGTACGGCTGCCTGAGTTTGTGACGCTCAGCGTGATCTCAGTTGGGTCGCCGATCGCAGGACGCCGCTCGAAACGGCATGCTATCTCAATATCGTTCACCGCACTGCGGCTCATGAAATAGTCGGCCAGTGCTGTCACGATGAGCACGAGATCGAATACAAGCACAAACCATCCGATATTTGTAAAAGCGAACGTCGCTAGCAGCAGGATCACTGCTGCTATCAGCAGGGCATAGAATCTGTTGGTAAAAACGAATTTCACTTAGTCGGCCAGCGTGATCTCCCAATGAGGTTCGAAACGCTAGATTATAACATCATCCACCAGGCAAGAATGCAGACGCGGCCGACTTGACAAAATTTAGAATTGGAATTATTCTAATTCAAGTTATGAAGTTCTCGGCGGTCAATGAACTGGGTTTAACACGGCAGCGTGAAGTTGTGCTTGAGGTCGTGCGTGAGGCGCACGGACACTTGACCGCGAACGATGTCTTTGTCGCAGCCAAGGCGAAATTAGCGACCATCAGCTTTGCGACCGTGTACAACTCACTTCGATTTCTGAAGGAAGCCGGCCATATTGCCGAGATTCCCTTTGGAAACGGCGCAAGCCGGTTCGATAAATTCACGCATCGCCACGATCACGCGATCTGTACGTCCTGCGGAAAGCTTGTCGATATCGAGATGGAGCTTCCTCCGGATCTCGTCAAGCGGGCCGCAAGATCGTCAAAATTCAAGCCCGAGACACTCGAATTCACACTTCGTGGATTGTGTCCGGATTGTGCAAGAAAACCTTAAGAATAGGATTTTCGCATTCCCATAATGGAGCAAAAACAATGCCGTTAATATTAGACGGCGAAGATTAGAAAAAGGAGAGAATTAAAACAATGTCAACTGCAACAGGAACCGCAACTGAGAATATCGCCACGGCACCGATCGCGAAGGTCGGCAAGCCTGCACCTGACTTCAATATGCCCTCGACAAAGAACATCGACACCTTGGCGGAGAACGTCAAGCTCGCCGATTACAAGGGCAAATGGCTCATTCTGCTTTTTTACCCGCTCGATTTTACGTTCGTATGCCCGACCGAGCTGATCCACTTCTCGGACCGCTTGGAAGAATTCCAGGGCATTGGCGCCGAGGTCGTCGGTGTTTCGACCGATTCGGTCCACTCGCACCGCGCATGGCTCAAGACGCCGCTTGATAAGAACGGCATCGAGGGTGTGAAGTATCCGATCGCTTCGGACACGGCAGGCAAGCTCGCACGCCAGTACAACATTCTCGTCGAGGAGGCGAACATCGCTCTTCGCGGCCTTTTCATCATCGATCCGGAAGGCACGCTGCAGTATTCGGTCGTCCAGAGCCTGAATATCGGCCGTTCGGTCGATGAAACGCTTCGTGTGCTTCAGGGATTGCAGACCGGCGGACTCTGTTCGGCAGACTGGAAGCCCGGCCAGGCGAACTTGAAGGCCTAAGAGTTAAACAAGATCAGCCGCAGGTGAGCCAATACCTCTGCAGGGGATGATACAAGGAGTATCTGCAATGGAAGATGGTTCATCTGCGGCTGTGAATTTCGAGGTGATCTTAAAATGCCAATGAGAATTGGAGACCAGCGTCCCGCCTTTGACGGCGCGACCGACTGGCTGAACGAATTAGAGCAGACAGCTGATGAATATGTGAATGGCCAGCCTACGCTCGTCTATTTTTGGGCGACGAGTTGCGGTATCTGCAAGGATAATATGCCGAAACTGCAGGCTCTTAAAGCTAAGTATAAGGACGCGGGGCTTCGATCGGTCGCGATTCATATGCCGCGGTACGAAGCGGACACGAACATTGAAACCGTGAAGGAAACCATCGCGGCGCATTGCATCGATGACGTCTGCGCGGTGGACAACGAACATAAGCTCAAGGATGCTTTCCTCAACGAGCAGGGCTGGGTTCCGGTATATTACCTTTTCGATGCGGAAGGTAAGCTCAAGAGCCGTGCGGCCGGCGAATTCGGTATCGGTGTGCTGACCGGCGCTCTCGAGAAGATGTTCCCCGAGACGCAAGCCGCAGGAAATTAGCCTAAGGTCTCCGAAGCCCAAGATCTATAAAGACCTTGGGCTTCGCGCTAGATCAGCGGACGGCTCGTCAGAACCCAGAAGAGGATCAGGCCGCTTGCGACGATCGAAGCCACCAGCAGCAAGAGCAGCGTGCCGATCAGGCTAAAAATGAAAAGGTAATCGCTTCGTGTGCCTTTACCGCGGCCTGTCGCACGTGTTCGGATAAGCTCCATATTCTTCTTGTTCGACTTCCATACAAAATCGAAGGCATCGCCCAAGAACGGGATCATTCCGACCAGATAATCGATCGCGATATTCAACGCCATTCTCAGCAGCGTGATCTTCGGCACGCCGTAGCGAACACCCGAGAACAAGATATACATCGACGGTAGGAATGTAAGCGTGTCGCCGATGTTTGGGATCAGGCCGATCAGAGCGTCGAGCCCGAAACGCCAACCAGTGCCGGGAATACGGAAAAGTCCATCAAGATAGCGCGAAAGATTATCGAGGCTCTCTTCGATCTCGATCTCTCTTCGTTGTAGGATCTCGTCCATAAGAAAGATCTCTTGCCGCAAAGATTCGCATAAAGCACAAAAAGGGAGATGATCTTTTGCGCCTTATGTGCTTTTTTGCGTCAGACCACTTTCTACGATTGAAATGAGCTTTTAGGCTGCGACTTTCCAGCCTCTTCCCTGGTTATGAAGGACTATAAGCTGGTCGCCGGCCAACGCGAATTCAGCGTAAGAGTTACCGTCATTGTCGGAGAATTCCACCTCGAAGGCGTCCGGAGCAAGAACTTCAACGACCGTCCCTACTTCACCTTGCCTGAGGCCTCGCTGCGGGATGTCTTGTGTTAACGCGACCGTATCAAGAAGTTCTATCTTGCTTTTCATTTCAAAATCTCTGCTCCTTTAATACATAGCATGTCGTAAGCCTCGGGAAGTCCTCTCCATGGCGGACGATCCAGCAAGTTCTAACGAGTGCTTTCCTCAACCCAGCCTCAATAATACAATCAACCGTATATCTTTGACCATAGAGATCCGCCTCGCCGACTTCTGCTTCGTTCTCACGAACTGCCGCCAGGATAGCATTCTTCAACGTTACGGCATCCACATTCGTGATTCCGAGAGCAGCCCTAAACACACGAGCCTTATGACGGCCAACAGGGTCTTCAAAGTTTAAGACATAATCGGTCAGCTTTCGAAGATCGATAAATGCGCCCTCTGAATTCGGTAGCTTCATCATTCCCTTTTTACTGCCTTTCAACGATGTTTACGCTCAAGATCTTATCGCCACGGACGATGCTGTCAACAACATCCATTCCGGTACCCTTTACGCGGCCAAAGACAGTGTAGCCGCCATCGAGATGCGGCTGCGGCGAATGTGTTGCAAACCACTGTGAGCCGCCCGTATCTTTGCCGGAAAGCGCCATCCCGATCGCACCGCGGTCGTACGGCTGCATGTTGATCTCGCAGCGGATCGACCAGCCCGGGCCGCCATTGCCGTCACCGCGAGGGTCGCCATCCTGCGTTACGAAATTTCCGACAACGCGATGCACAGCGAGGCCGTTGAAGTAGCCGCGGTTTGCTAGCTTGATGAAATTATCGACCGTAAGCGGCGCATCTTCGCCTAGAAGCTCGATCTCGAAGACACCTTTCTCCGTCGTTAGGACCGCGACCGCAGAACCATTTTTGCGCGACTGCGCCCGAATATAGTCTTCTCGGCCGTTCAATATCTGGCCGAGCTCGGTGCCCGTTGAGGATGAATGCAGCTGAACCTCGTCGAGGTGTTTTTCGCGCGCGTTCTTTAGAAACGCGGCGAGCTTTTCGTCGTTCTCAAAAGCCTTGTCGCTCAAGAGATCAAAGCCTTTCTTTCGGACGAGATAATCGGGCGATGAAAGTGCGAGCGAGAATGTTGGGATCGCGGCCTTCTTGTCGATCTTTGCCAAGGCGTCGAGTATTGCAAGTTGTGCATCGTCCTCGTGTTTGTCGGAAGAGAGGGCGGCCCCGAACGCCCTCTCAAGTGCCGTAAAGCTCTTCTCCGATTTTGGCAGATCCGCGAGTGCATTCGCCGAAGCAACGCGTATAAAGACGTCCGGGTTCTCAAGCAAGCCGAGCAGTTTTTCTTCGAGACCATCAACCTTCAACGCAGCCATCGCGCCGATGCCATCCGGCAAAGCCTTTGCCATCTCGATTTTGTAGGAGGTTTCGGTTCGGGAGTTCAAGCCCGACAGGAATGCCATCAAGGCCTTTCTCGCGGCGCTGATGGCGGTCTCGTTCTTTGTGTCGGCGATTGCGGAGAGCCCCGCAAAATGGGCGGACGCTGCCCAAAAATCCGAGAACATTTCGTCGGGAACATTCTCCGCAACATAAACTTCCGGAGCTACATGCGCAAATGCGATCTCGGTTTCAGACGAGCGGTAATGATCGAACTCTCTAAATGCTCGCAGAAATTTCAGTGCTCCTTCATCAGCCCCAGCTTCAAAGATACGGCCGATCGCCGTCGCAAGTTCGAGAAGTTCGGTCGTTTCGTCAGGCCGGCCAAGACGGCGTGAGACAAGGCCTTTGTCGATGGCCGTCTTTAGCAGGGCATTCGCTCGTTCGATCAGCTTTTGTCCGGCCGCTTTGTCCTTCAATGAAGCGAGCGACCTTGCCGCCGCAATCCTTACACGGCTGTCTTTGTCTCTTGCGGCAACAGACACGAGCAGGTCAACGGCCTCTTTTGCGCCTGCAGCACCAAGGGCTCTCGCGGCATTGGCTCGGGCCATCGGATCAGTTTCGTTCTTGACGAGATCGGTGAGCTTTGCATTTGCGTTCTTTGCGCGAAGCCTTGTCAAAAGGTTACCGGCATCTGCCCGAACTCTCGCATCGCTGTCGTCCAAGAATCTGGCCGCGATCGCATCTGCGCCGTCAGGTCTCGTTCGTATCAGAGCTGTCAGCCCAAGAAGGACAGTTTCGCGATCGCGCTTCTTTGCTTTCGCCAATTCAGCGTTCAACGACGCTTTGACGGCATCTTTGATCTTGGCGGAGCTATCTGCCTTAGGGCTTGCGGCGGCGATCTTGCCGAGAGCTTCGAGAAGGCGAGCTTTTACGGAAGCAGAAGTTTCCTTCGTCATTGCCGCGAGTAAGGTTTCAGCGGCGTCGGAAGATTCGATCTCGCCGAGAGCGAAGGCGGCATTCAGCCGAACCTCTTCGTCCTTGTCAGAAAGCAGCTTTGTGAGTGCAGGAATCGCATCTTTACGGCCTATTCGTCCGGCCGCGAGAGCGGCACGCGCACGGACAGCGGCGCTCTTCGACGCCAAATACTTCACAAGGTCAGAGTTGAATGAGCGAGCGTCTTCGGCGTACAGGATCCTGATGCCTGTCTCAAGACGCACTTGCGCGGCAGCGGCCGCCGCGAACATTGCCGTCAACACTATCGCCGCAGAAAAGGTCGTGATCTTTTGCATCTTGTTGTTAGTCCTTGTCGTCCTCGATTATCTCGTAGCTCGTTGTGATCGTCGCTGTTGGCTTTACCGAGGCAGCGACCGAGCAGTAGGTCTCGTCCGAGAGCCGGATCGCGTCTTCTACCGCCTTCGCTGAAATGCCGCGTCCGCGCACGATATGGGTTATGTGAAACCCGATGAATTTCCGCGGATGTTCCTCGGCGCGCGTGCCGGAGATGCGCACGTCGTAAGATGTAACGTCCTGCCGTTTCTTTGCAAGAATTGATTGAACGTCGATGGCCGTACATCCGGCGACTGCCACAAGGAGCAGCTCGATCGGCGTCGGAGCCGAGTGCCTATCTCCTTTAGAATCCATTAGTTGAGGCAGCCCGCTCGGGGTCGTGCCCAAAAAATAGTCATCGCCGATATACCGGACGACCGCTTCAGAAGTATTCTGTGCCATAGTTCGGTAATTCTAGCATTATTTCGCGAGCGAGAGAGATTACAACTCTTGGCACGAAAAATGCTTCATAAGACAGTGGTTACGCGGGCCAGGCGGGCTCACGCAGCTAATTTTCGCATAAAATAGGCAAGAGAAAAGGTACGGCACGATGAAAACTTTACGATTCCATCTAGCAGCATTTTTTGTCGCGATGATCGCGATCGCGGGCGTTACTACGGCCGACGCGCAGCGACGCAGCGAACGTGAGATCCGCGATGCGGTCAGAAGCCTGGCGACAAAGGTCGATAATTTTGATTACGATCTGCGGTATCAGCTTAACTCGGCTTCGGTGAACACGACGGTCGTTTCCGAGGTCGGGCAAGACATCAGCGAGCTGAAAGATTCGATAAGGGATTTTCGCAATAATTTCGATAAGAAGCGCGAGAATCGCGACGACATTCGCCCGATCGTCGATGCCGCCAAACGCGTTGAGCAATTTCTGATCGCAAACCAGCAGAACAACCGCCTGATGGAAGACTGGAGCGATATCAAAGCTCAGATCGACCGGCTTGCCTCGAATTACGGCGTTACGAACAATTGGTCGGCGATCGGTAATTCGAACGGCGATGATGACTATAATACGCCAGCGAACAATTTCCCGTCGTCCGGAAATTCAGTTGTCGTCGGCCTTTCCGGCACATATGATCTCGATCTGCAAAGAAGCGAGCGCATCGATGACATCGTTGCGCGCACTAACGCGGGTGCAAATGATCGTGAAGAATTGAAGGACAAACTCACTGCTCCGGCGCAGATCGCCCTCGACATTCGCGGCAACAACGTTACGCTTGCGACCTCGAATGCGACGCCTGTCTCGTTCCTTGCTGACGGCCGCGAAACGACCGAGACCGACGCACAAGGCCGTACGATCCGAATGCGTGCAGCGTTGTCGGGCGATAAGCTCACCGTATCGAGCCTCGGCGGCGATACCGACTATACGATCACGTTCGAGACCTCCCGCAACGGCCAGGAACTGCGTGTTCTCCGCCGTATAACGACGAGCTATCTGAATCAGACGGTTTTTGCCGAAAGCGTTTACAACAAGACCGATCAGGTCGCACGCCTCGGCATCGACACGGGGAACTACGGCAATAACGGAGGTTATTCCGACAACGACAATAGCAGCGGAAACACCGGTTACGGAAACAATCCGCCGAATACCGGAACGCCGCGAACAGGCCGTTTTATCGTGCCGAACGGGACCGCCATCACAGGTGTCCTTGAGAACGACATCAACACGAAAGTATCGCAGAACAACGACCGCTTTCGCATGACGGTGCAGTCGCCGAACGAATTTCGCGGAGCGACCATCGAAGGCTACATTTCGGGCGTCGGCCGTTCGGGACGTGTAAGCGGCCGATCGAACATTACATTCAATTTCGAGAAGATCACGCTGCGGAACGGCGAGGTTTACGATTTCGCCGGCACACTTTCTTCCATACGCGACCAGAACGGTAAGGACGTTAAGATCGATACGGAAGGCACTGCGAAAGGTGACAGCCAGACGAAAGAGAGCGTTAAACGCGGCGGAATCGGTGCGGGAATCGGTGCAGTGATCGGCGCGATTGCCGGCGGCGTTAAAGGCGCTGTGATCGGCGCTGTAATAGGCGGCGGTGCCGGTGCGGGTTCGGTCGTTCTGCAGGGAAGGGACGACATACAGTTGATGAAAGGCTCGACGATCTCGGTCGTTGCGTCCTCTCCGATCCAGAGAGATGCGGAGTCGCCAAGGTAACTAACCCTTCGGCTCCGATCGGCAAAGACAGGCTGTCAGCTATCAGTGAGTAGCTGGCAGCTTTTCTTTATGTTCTAATCCAGAAATGCAGCTTCCGGAAGAGATCGAATCTTATCGCGACAGAAAATGGCATCGTGAAGATTCGCTGCGTGTCGACACCGCGGCGGCGGCCGAGGAGATGGTCGAGGATCTTGGACTCTGTCTCGGGATGACCGACGTGCGTAAGCGTCTCCCGTCAGTTTACATCGCGGTCTGCGGCCGGCGTGATGCGCATATGCCCAGGAACGTTCAGAAAGATCCCGAAGCGAGCACGACTTGGGTCTTAAAAGATGAGGTCATTGCACGCGGACGGGTCTATTACGGCAAGATCTACAAAGGCCATTCTATGTTTCTGGCTCCGAGGATGATCCCGGTCTTTAACGCACTATGGGGATGCTCAAAAAAAGGCGAGAGCGGCATTCTTTCCGCGAATGCGCGGCTTGTCCTGAAGGTTCTGCGAAGGGAGTTCGAGCTTGCGACGTCTGATCTAAGAGATGCGACCGGCCTCGCGCGTCCAGACCTGACCAAGGCACTCGACGAACTGCAAAAACGGATGAAGGTCATTCCGCAAGAGGTCATTTACGTTCCGAAGTTCACCTATATCTGGACGCTGAGCGAAGCCCGCTTTGCAAAGGAAATGGTCAAGAAACTGACGCGTGAGACGGCAGTTCGCGAACTCGCTCGAACGTATCTAAGAATTTGCGGAATGACCTTGGTAGGCGAACTCGCAGGCAAATTCGGCCTTTCGAGAAAGGAAGCCGGCAAGGCGAATCACGACCTGATCGATGAAGACTTCGCCGAGCGAATTGAGAAAGGCGTCTATCGCCTCACACGCCTGAAGTAGAAACGCTCAAATCTGTGGTGAAACAACCAATCTTGATCTAGCTCATCTAAGCCTTTGTAAGGAATAGATTATGCGAAAGCAAGAAATTGATATTCAGGCTATGCGGGTTGCGAAGCCGTGTTCTGCCGCGTGGGAGGCAATGACGGGCGATGAACGTTCGCGGATGTGCTCGCAATGTTCGATACGCGTTTACAACATCGAAGGTATGACGGCGGCGGAGGTCCATAACCTTGTCCTCGATCATGAGGGACGACTATGCATTCGACTACACCGGCGTGCCGACGGCACCGTAATAACAAGGGACTGCCCGAAGGCCCTTAGCAAGATGCGAAGAGGTATCCTTAGATTCGCGTTTGCGACAGTTGCAAGCATACTTGGCTTCTTCTCTATTTCGTTCGGACAAAAAGGACGACCGGATCCGACAAGGCTAGTTCCGGGCTCAACTGTCGAGCAAACTTGTCCGACCGACCCAGAGAAAGATATCGCTATCCAAGGCGTGGTGATGGACACTCACGGGGCATCGATTCCCGGTGTAAAGATATCGGTCGTTCAAGTGGATGGTAAGAACGAGAAGAAAATCGCTCGGGCTCTTCTTTCCGATACGAATGGCAAGTATATTTTTCCGGTTCTTCCTGATGGAGAATATCGGCTTAAGGCAGAAAAGGATGGCTTTCGAACAATTAAGATCGAACACCTTTCGGTTCAGACGGGCTGCATTCTAAATATTGATATGCGGTTCGAGGTTTCTAGCGATGTTGTAACCGTCGGCATCTTCTTGCCGAACGACAACCCGATCGATCCGACCTCGAGTTCTGTCGATACGACGATCACCCGTGAGATGATCGACAGGCTGCCGCATTAGATAGATGGATCGACCAACCTTTTGAGCAGGACGAAATGCAAATGTCGCCGGCCTTCAAAGAAGAACCGGCGACATTC
This sequence comes from Acidobacteriota bacterium, assembly GCA_018269005.1. Classification (GTDB taxonomy): domain Bacteria; phylum Acidobacteriota; class Blastocatellia; order Pyrinomonadales; family Pyrinomonadaceae; genus OLB17. The sequence goes on from JAFDVK010000012.1 coordinate 536,595, forward strand.
ATTTTGACACGAACAGTTTTTAGAACTGCGGTTGCTTCAAGATCTCAACGACCGCGTTGAAGCGAGCGGTGTCGGCAGCATTCTTTGAAGCTGCGGCAGCCTTCTCAACGATCGCGATAGACTTCGCAAGACCCTTGGCTTTCTTTGATTTTTCAGCCTTGTCGAGAGCTTTCCTCACAGAAGCAGCGTCTTTCGCTGAGATCGAACTATCGCGTTCTAGCTGGTCGAGATACGCTTTTGCGACGACCGGCTTATTCGCCCAGACGATCCGCTGCTGGCTCTGCACGTTCCATTCAGGAAGGTGGACAGACTTCGCCGCGTCGATCTCATTCTGCGTAAGGAACTTCGTTGGCGTCAGCTCAAAGACGTCCAGGCCGCGTGCGATCTCCGATCCGTAGATCCTGCCGTTGTACCAATACGTGGACCAATAGCCGCCAAGAACCAAAGTTTTCGGATCGACCGGACCGCGGTCAAAATACGCGATCTCGAAAGGCTTCGACGCATCGGTGAAGTCCATGATCGAGACACCGCCCTGATACCACGCCTGCACCTTGATGTCGCGTCCCGGAACCGGAACGAGCGAACCGTTGTGGGCCACGCAGTTCTCCTGCTCGGTCTGCGCGGCAGGCATCTTGTAGTAGCTCTCGAACTTCAGCTTGTCATCGACGATATTGAATACCGCGTCAGCACCCCAAACATTCGGGTCCGTCGCACGGCAGCGTGCTCCCATTCCGCCGCCCCATTCGTCGGTGAAGACGACCTTCTTACCGTCATTCGAGAACGCGGCCGAGTGCCAATAGGCGTAGTTCGGGTCGTTGACGGCGTCGATGCGTTTCGGGTTCGCAGGGTCGCGAATATCGAGGAGAAGGCCATTCCCCGAACAAGCACCTGCCGCGAGACCGATCTCAGGATAGACGGTGATGTCGTGGCACTGGTCGCTGAATTCGGCCTTGCCCTTGTTCGCGTGCGAACCGCCGTCGCTGAGGCCGTTGTATGCACCTGTTCGCGGATCGATAAAAACACGCGGGCTCGCAACGATCTTTGCATCCTGCGGAGCAGCGACAGGAACCTTGATCACATCAATTCGAAACAATGCCGTATTCGGATCTTTTGCAGGATCACCGCCCGAACATCCTGCCATCTCTTCGTCCTGACGAACGAATGACGTTCCGGAAACATACACATAAATGTTGGCCGGATCTTTCGGATCCGGAACGAGCGTGTGCGTGTGCGAACCGCGGCAGGTTTGGATCGCTGCAACTTGTTTCGGTGCTTTGATGTCCGAGATGTCAAAAATTCGCACGCCGCGAAAACGCTCTTTATTTGCCGCGGGTAAGCCCGGAGTTGTCGGCGGCGGGAAGCCTTGTTCGCCGCAATCAAGACGGCCGTTCGGCATCTCGACCGACATAAAGAGCAGATTCTTAAATACAGAAACATCGCCCTGACCGCCGGGACACGGCATTGACGTCACGAGCTCCGCCTTGGCCGGATCGGCAATGTTATAAATGTTCACGCCGTAGAAATTTCCGAGGAAGAGATAGTTGCCCTGAAACGCAATGTCGGAATTCGCAAATGCGAGCGGAGCGAACGACATCTTTAGTTCCGCAGGGATCTTAGCGGTCGGCGGAATGCCGAGCGAGGTCAATGCCTTTGCGACCATCGGACTGTCGGGATCTGTCCCTACGTCAAACGCCGTGGGTTTCTTGAGCAAGAGCAGATGCTTCATTCCGAATGCAGCTTCGCCGGCATCAAAGACGCCGGGTTTCAAGTGAGCACGCGGGTCGTTAGCATTCGAGCCTGTCATTCCGGGCGGGAGAGCCGGAGCTGCCTGCGGCGGCCCTTGGGCGAACGCAGCCGCCGCAAAGCCGATCGACACGAACGCCATAACGGCGATCAATAGAAGTAAATTCGATAAGTTTCGGGTCTTCATTTTTTTACTGTTTCTCTCCCAACATTTTCTCCATAATTCGGATCTCGGCTCGTTGGCCGCTGTCAACGTCTGTCGCAAAGTTAAAAAGTTCGGCGTCCTGACCGCTTCCCGGAGTGTCAAAGAGCTCTTTGACCATCGTAAGAGCTCCGCCGTGGTGCTGTATCATTCCCGTTAAGAAAAGCCGGTCGAACTCGGCGCCGCTTGACGCCTTAAGGGCCGCCATCTGCTCCGCCGTGAGCATTCCCGGCATCATCATGCTATGGCCCATCTTATGCCCGCTGTGGTCCATACCTTCCATGCCGCTCATCCCGGACATATCCATTCCCGCCATCTTCATCTCGGCCGGTTGTCCGCGTGCGGCAAGCCAGCGTTTCATAAAGTTCATCTCGTCGGACTGCGATTGGCTGATGCGTGCTCCCAAGCGGCGAAGGTCTGCATTGGTCGTTCGTCCTTCCATCAAGGCCACCATCTCGACCGCTTGAGCATGGTGATGGATCATGCCCTGCATGAATTCAACGTCTTTTTTAGAAATAGGCGGCGGAAGCGGCCGCGTATCCGCGGGCAAGATCGTGCTCGGCTGTCCAGGAGCACCCGGACGGACCACAACCGGGCCCTTGTCTTGCGAAAAGACGGGCACCGCAAAGACCGCAAGACCCAATAGAACGAGCGGCAAAGACACCTTTGCCCTTGAAAGTTTGAACGTGAATGCCATAAGTCTATTTTGCGACTTTAGCACAGATACGCACGAATTGATGAGAAAGTTCCCAGGGTGCGAATTTACCGCAGATAAACGCAAATGAACGCAGATCAAGCAAAGTGGCCATGAAGATAGATCTCATCAATATCGGAATGCTCGGGTGGTTACGCAAAAGAATGTTCGTTCGACTGCATATTTGCGTTAACCTGCGTCCATCTGCGGTTAGGTCACCGCAAATCAACGCAGATCGAAGAATAGGCATGACCTTTGAGAGAGCGAGGTGGAACGAGAGAGGTTGTGAAATTCAAAATTCCTCCCATATTTACGTCTATCTGCGGTCGAATTCAACCTCAATACTTCATCAATTCCTGCACGGCCTTTTCGACATCCTCGGACTGCGGCAGGATGAAGTCTTCCAACTGCGGAGCGTACCCGACGAAGGTGTCGGTCGCGGCGACTCTGCGGACAGGAGCATCGAGATATTCGAAAAGCTCGTCCGAGATACGGGCCGCGATCTCTGCACCGTAGCCGAAGGACATCGAGTCTTCGTGTGCGACGATCACACGAGACGTCTTTTTGACGGTAGCGGCGATCGCTTCCCAGTCGTACGGCACGAGAGTGCGCAGGTCGATGATCTCGACCGAGATGCCTTGCTGTTCGAGGCGTTTTGCTGCCTGGTTCGAGCGCTCGACGAGAGCGCCGAACGTGATGATCGAGATATCCGATCCTTCGCGAACGGTTCTCGCCTTGCCGAACGGGATCAGGAACTCGTTCGACGGATATTGCGATTTGTTATAGACCTGCCGATAGAGGTGCTTGTGTTCGAGGAACATCACGGGGTCGTCGCAGCGGATCGCCGTGCGAAGAAGTCCGTTGGCGTCGAGCGCGTTCGACGGATAGGCGATCATCAGGCCGGGCGTGTGCGAAAAGAGCGTCGTGCCGGATTGCGAGTGATAGACAGCTCCGCCTTTTAGATAGCCGCCGACAGGAACACGCATCACGAGCGGGCATTTCGTGTCGCCGTCCGAACGCCAGCGCGTAACAGCGACCTCGTTCCTGATCTGGTGAAACGCCGGGAAGATGTAGTCGAAGAATTGGATCTCGACCACGGGCTTTAGTCCGCGGATCGCCATGCCGACGGCACGTCCGATGATGTTGGCTTCGGCGAGCGGCGAATTAAAGACGCGTGCCGAGCCGAACTTTCGCTGCAGGTTGGCGGTTACTTTGAACACGCCGCCCTTGCCTTTTACGACATCTAGATACTCTTCACGCGAAGCGTCCGCGACGTCTTCGCCGAAAACGACGATGCGCTCGTCACGCTCCATTTCCTCGTGCATGCAGCGGTTGATCAGATCGACCATCGTGCCGGCATTGCCTGAAAGCTCGGCTCCCGACTCCGTATCAAAAAGCTGCCGGTCGGTCGGATCGACATCCGGCGAATACACATTTCGGAGAGCGGTTTCGGGTGCTGGCTGCGGCGTTTCGACGGCTATGTCGGCCGCCGCGTTGACCTCCGCATCGACGCTCTTCCGCAGCTCTTCGAGAGCTTCGCTCGAAGCGATGCCCTCAGACATCAGGAACTCAGCGAAAGTCGTGATCGGGTCGATCGCGGCCTCGGCCTGACGCTCTTCTTCTGGGCGATAGAGCTTTTCGTCGTCCGAGAGCGAGTGCGAATACGGGCGGATGACCTTCCCGCGAATGAACGCAGGTCCTTTACGCTCGCGGCAATATTCGACCGCTCGCTTGAACGCCGCGTAAGACGCGATCGGGTCCGTGCCGTCAACATTCTGAATATAAAGATCGGGGAACCCGGCGACGAGCTTCGAAACGTCGCCGCCTGCGGTCCCGACCTCGACCGGAGTCGAGATCGCGTAACCATTGTCCTCAACGACGAAGATCACAGGCAGTTTGAGGTTTGACGCCGTGTTGAGCGCTTCCCACCATTCGCCCTCGCTCGTCGTGCCGTCGCCGACCGACATATAGACGACCTCGTCGCCTTTGTAACCGACGATCTTGTCCTGAAGATCCTTGACGAGCGAAGCGCGATAGCTCGCCTCGGCGGCACCGACAGAATGAAGAGCCTGCGAGCCTGTGCAAGACGACTGCGAGGGAACATTCAGCTCCTTTTTTCCCCAGTGCGAAGGCATCTGACGACCGTGCGAATTTGGATCGGCCTCGGCACCGACCGCGGAATAAAGCATTTCCTGCGCCGTCATCCCAAGACCGAGCATCAACGCGCGGTCGCGATAATACGGGAAAAACCAGTCGTACGCGGGCTTCATCGCAAGGGCCGCACCGACGAGCATCGCTTCGTGCCCGGCACCCGAAATTTGAAAGAAGATCTTGTTCTGGCCCTTTAGCTGGATCTCTTTGTCGTCGATGCGACGCGAGAGATACATCGTCCGATAAAGCCCGACGAGCGTCTCGGGCGAGAGGCCTTCATATTTACCGTCTTTTGCAGTGCCCTTCGCGGTCGCGGGTCTCGCCTCAGCCTTGCTCGCGGCACCTTTTGCAGTTTCCTGCATCTTCGTGTCCGGGTTGTAACCGTCGCCTTCGGTCGTATTCGCGGGCTCTGCCACAATCGTGTTCTTATCGATCTTTTCGGATGCTGTTGCCATTAAATCTGGTCCCTTAATAACAGAAATTTATAGTGTGAGTAACCTTTAACAATACCAAATCTGCCAAAAACGGGCAATTTGAGCCCCGAGGCCGGTCACAGACCTACTAGGCGAGGGGAAATTGAGATTGCAAGTGCGTTTTCGGATATACGGCACGCTTGCGGTAAGGCTAAACTCTGGAATATGAAGATGGCTGTGAGTAAAAGATCGAGTGCCGATGCTGACTGGAGATGGCTTGCGGTCAAGAATAGGGCAAATGCCTTTGACGGCGTGTTCTTTTTCGCGGTCCGGACCACCGGCATCTTTTGCAGGCCTTCGTGCGCGTCTCGGTCGCCAAAACGCGAAAACGTGTCGTTCTTCTCGACACGGACCGATGCTGAGAGGGCGGGATTTCGCCCGTGCAAGCGGTGTCGGCCGGATAGGGAGTATTTTCCCGGTCTTGCCGCCGATCTAGCTGCAAAAGCGTTCGACGCTATCCGCCGGGCCGCGGGAGACGGCACGACCGTCGAGGAGATCTGTCGTGAGCTCGGCGTAACTCCCGGCCATTTGCGCAGAACATTCCAAACGCTGCTCGGCGTTTCGCCAAAAGAGGTTATCGATATGACAAGAATAGAGAATTTCAAAGAGAACGTAAGGGAGACGGATGTAACTACATCGCTCTACGACAGTGGTTTCGGATCGAGCCGCGCACTTTATGAAAAGGCCGGGGAGCGCCTCGGAATGACACCCGCAACGTACAAGAAAGGCGGTAAGGGCGAAACGATCGGTTACACCATCGTCGAATCGCCGTTAGGTAAATTACTGGTTGCCGCGACCGAACGGGGCATCTGCTCCGTAATGTTCGGCGAAACCGAAGAAGAGCTTCGTAACGAACTCGCCGGTGAATTTTTCGCCGCGAAGATAGAGAACACCCGCGAAAACCTCAAAAGTGCCGTGACCGCGATCTTGCGAAGCCTCGATGGCGAGACCACGATCTTGACACTCCCGCTCGACCTGCGGGCGACCGCTTTTCAGATGCGCGTTTGGTCGGAGCTCCGCAAAATTCCGTACGGCGAGACGCGTTCTTACGCCGAGGTGGCCGATAATATCGGGAATCCAAAGGCGGTCCGGGCCGTTGCTCGTGCCTGCGCAACCAACCCGGTCGCACTTGTAACACCGTGCCATCGTGTCATCGCCTCCGACGGCAAACTCGCCGGCTACCGCTGGGGCATCGAGCGAAAGAAAAAGCTCCTCGACAGCGAGCGAAAGTCGATCAAGGCAATAGAGACGGAGCCTTCCGCAGATTAATTACTAATTAATAATTGATTATTAGCTTCGGAGAAAAGGCGGCCGCGTGACCGCCTTTTGCTTACAGTTTAATATCCACCTACTGCGCTTTTAGGACCCAGCCGTTGGGGTCGATCACGGGAGCGGAGCCTGTGAGGTACGGGTTCAGTTCACGCCACGACGAAAAAGGCCTTGTTCATTACGAGGGTCTTCAGCCCGTTCGATTAAATCGCGGCCAACGCTCGGAATGCGGCTCTATGCCATCGCTTCAAGTATGGATCATTAAGGTATGTGGGCTCCTGCTCAATGTATTGCATAAACCAACCAGTCAAGCCATCCCACTCGCGGACGTTTCCTGGCGGCTGCAAGTTCCACCCCAATTCCTCCAGCAACCAGTTGGATTTAGCACTGTTTCGAATCATAGACGTCGTAACCCAATTTGTTTGGTCATCTGCCCCGCCGCGTGCAACTGGGACAACATGGTCGATCGTTGGGAACAATTCCCAATAGACCATATGACTCTCGCTCATTTTCCAGTTCGGGTGTGCGGGAAACTCGGCTGGCATCAAGTGTGATATCAGACGCAACGAGGCTGGAAAAACAAGCTTACTCCCCGAATATCGGTCGAGAAAACCGTCCCTCAGAAATATCGTGGTTGATTCGTACTCGTTGTACTTTCTGCCCGCAAAGGCGAGATTCTCATGGGCGTACTCTTGAGTTGCGATAACCGAGGCACGACTCGGATCGCCGAACAGAAGCGCTTCACAAACTCTTTTAAGAATCTCGCCTTTCTCCACAAGGTCTCTAACCCCTATTGTTGCTTCAAAACCCAGCCGTTGGGATCAATGACAGGCGGTGCGCCCGAGTAAGTGACGCTTCCTTTGCCGTCCGGCATATTGACGCGTTGCGTTTTGCCGTTGACGACGACATCGATCGGCATCGGGAACGGCATATTGTTCGGCGTTTCCCAAGAGAGCAGCATCTTGCAGTTAGTCGTGCAGTCGGCCGGAATGTGACTGACGAGTTTCGGCAGTTTTGGCTGGCGAACGTACATCTCGAATATCCAGTCGAGTTTCATACCGGAATCTTTCTCGGCGGTGGTCAGGAAATCATCTGTCGTAACGAGACGTTCCTGGCGGCCGTCGGTGTAAGATTCGTGAGCTTTGTCCGGATACGCCATGTGGCGAAGCGCGTTGAAAAACGCCTTGTCGCCGATCAGATAACGCAGCGTGTGCAGGAAATATGCCCCCTTGCCGTAAATGTCGCCGTCGGATTTCGTATAATCCGGCTCGGCCATATAAACCTGATAGGCGATCTTCGGTTCGCGAGGGGCGATTGGCTGCTTGTTCCGGAATCTGGTCGCGGTCGCTGCGACCTTCTTCATATACGCGTCTTTCCCGTGCAGGTATTCCTGATAAAGAGCGTCCATATAGGATTGGAAACCTTCGTGGATCCAAAAATCACGCCAGTCGCTCGCCGTTACGAGGTTCGCCCAATATTCGTGGCCGAATTCGTGCAGCAGGAGGAAATCCGTGCCATCCGCATCGTATTTGAAATGGTTGCCGTAGGCGATATTCGTCGAATGCTCCATCCCGAGATGCGGCGTCTCGGTGATGCCGACCTTCTGCGAGCGGAAAGGATACGGCCCCAAATAGTGCTCATAATATTTGAGATATTTCTTCTGCTCGGCGATGAGGCCCGCGGCCTTGTCGGCGTCCTCAGGCAGAACGTAGAAGAATATCGGTATAACCGTTCCCGCGATCGAGCGATACGAATCTTTGACGACCTTGTATGGAGCGGCATTAAACACGATCGAATAATTACCGATCGGGTTGGTCATTCGCCAGTTGTATGTGGAAGTTTTGTCGCCGTTCTTCTTAATACCGACGAGCCTTCCCGGAGCCGTCGCATAGAGCGGATCGGGCACGGTGATGTGCATCGAGACGGTCGCGGGCTTGTCCGAAGGATGATCTTTGCACGGGAAGAGCAGATCGGCACCGTCGTTCTGTAGCGCCACCGATATCCAATCAGCACCGTCCTTTGTCTTTTCCCACATAAAGCCGCCGACCCACGGCGGACGCGGAGCTACTCGCGGAGTTCCCGAATAGACGATCTTTGTCTTGATCGTTTCGCCGACCTGTTTCGAGTAAGGGAAATATATGCGGATCTGGCCGTCCTTGCGAACATAACGCAACGCTTGCCCGTTCTCCGTGACCGACTCGACATTGTATGGCGTGTCGAGATCAAGAACGATCACATCCGAGGGAATGACGGCCCTTGCCGTCATAACGGTAGTTCCCGATATCGACCTCGTCGCGGGATCGGCCTTCACAGAGATGTCGTAATCCTGAACATCAAAGACCGCCTGCTCGAACATAAGCGGCCCGCCCGTCTTCGTCGGTTTTGCTCCAAGCTCACGCTGGCCAAAAGATGAAACCGCAAACAATGCGATCGCTGCAAACGCATAAAGTGCCTTCATAACAGGGAACTCCTTGAATTGTCGAATTGAAAACTTTCTCTTAGCATACGACAAAGTCGGAAGAAAGGTTTAGTCGGCAAGGTCGATCTCGATCGCCATCTTGTATTCATTCGCCATTGACGGATGGCCGTGAGCCATCGAGACGTCGATGCCCTTGCGGTAAGTCTCGATCGCTTTTTCACGCTCGCCGGAACGAGCATAGGCGGCGGCGAGCACGCCATACGCGTTGCCTTCGTCATCCGCCGCGGCAATGTAAGGTTCCAGCATCGCGATCACCTTCGCGTCTTCGCCGAGCTTCTCGTATTCCTTCGCAAGGCCGAACATCACCATCGTGTTTGACGGGTCGGCCGCAAGCATCTGTTCAAAAACTTCTATCCTGTTCTGCATAAATTCAGATTAACGAAAAATCCGATCCAGGCAAAGAAGCGTGACCGACAGTCAGAACCGCCAACTCCCCTCCTGCCCGAGGAGGGGTGGCCGAAGGCCGGGGTGGAGGGAGCAGCGGGCGGTCAGCATTGCAGAAGCCCGCACGTCAGTAAGGGCGTAAGAGTAAGGGCGTAACATTCAACGCAGATTCCGGCTGAATTGCCACGGCATTTATGCCGTCGATCAGGGCAGAGGGCCAAAGTCTCGGAGGTGGCTCGGCCGACAATGGCTTCGCATAGCCACGTCGTTCACGGCGTGGGTGCCAACTGCAAATGAATCCTCGGAGGCGGCCTGCCGCCGACAAGATCCGGTCGCTCCTAACGGAGCTCCATCGATCTATTTTGCGACCTCTTTCCCAGGGTGGCGGCCGCGACGGCCTTACCCTGGGCTATAATCTCGCGTCCCCTACGGGGACTAAGGTATTGCCGCCGACAAGACTGAGAACTGCGTTGCGGCAAAGCCGCAAGAACGATCGAGCGTCCACGAATGCAGGAATCGGGAAGCCTGATCAATCGCAAATCTCAGACTGAAATCTGAAACTGGCGATCGAAAGCCTTTGCGGTCTTTGCGGGTTTCGCTTGGCGAACTTTGCGTTTTCAAACCGGAATTTAAACGCAAAGAACGCAAAGCAGACGCAAAGAACGCGAAGGAAGAAGGCCGCGAATGCACAAAGCTAATCGCTCTCAATTTCAAATTTCAAATTTTGAATTTGAGATTCAGAATCCCGTACCTTCGCGATCTTTGCGGGTTTCGCTTGGCGTGCTTTGCGTTTTCTCTTTTGTCGAGTCGCAGAGGACGCAAGTCAGAGCGACGGCGAGAGTAGAAGCCGAAAGAGAACCACCCCGTCAGCCTAAGCGGCTGCCACCCCTCCTTCGTAAGGAGGGGAGCTTTAGCTCCGCCATTCACCATTCACCATTCACCATTCACCATTTACTCTTTTTTCAAAGACCGAACGGCCGGCTCGACCGTCTTGTCATCATAGCCAAACGCCGGCTCCGTTTGAAGCACAAACCGCACAAAACGACACATTCCGCACAAAACGTATCAAACCGCACGATCTGCACGATTTGCACGATCTGTCGGAACCGAGTGCGGCAGGTGCGGATCTCTGGTCGCGATCCCCGCATCCTAAAACAGCGTCTGCTGGATGGGTTCGGAGCTTGCGGTGGGCGTTTGTGGTGTGTCGAAAAGGTGATCCGCGTCGTGTTCTTTAGTGTTAAACCCAAGCCGCCGCGAGTGAAAATCGAAGAGCCTTTGCGTTACTTCCCATTGTTCGGTCTTGCCGGTCATTCGCTCTTTATACGAATTATGCCGCAGGGTGCCGCCGCGTTCGCGTTTCATCGAATTGATGATCTTTGCCACGCGAGTTTCCGGCACGCGTTCCTTCATTTTCGCGACAAAATATTCCTCGATCGACGGCGTGTCGATGTGCAGCATCGACATAAAAGCCCGCGTTGCTCCGCACTCTTTTGCCTTCTCGAGCAGGCCCGGAATATCCGATTCGTTGTAGCCGGGAATGATCGGAGCGATACCGATGCCGACAGGAATACCAGCGTCAGCGACGGTTCGCATCGCACGAAAACGAGCCTCAGGCACGGGCGTGTAGGGCTCGAAAGGGTTTGATCTTTCCTTCGTCAGGAACGGGATCGAGAAGAAAACGCTAACCTTTTCGAGTTTTTGCAAAATATCGATATCGCGTGTTACGAGCGGCGATTTCGTAACGATGCTCACGGGCACGCGAAACTCCGCACAAACTTCGAGGCATTGTCGCGTCAATCTGTATTCAGATTCGAGAGCAATATACGGGTCGGTCGCGAACGAAAAGTCGAGGTGCGGCATTTTATTGCGGCATTTCTTCAACTCAGCTCTTAGAAGCTGCGGAGCATTCGGCTTGACGACGATCTTCGTCTCAAAATCCGTGCCGGCGCCATAGCCAAGATATTCGTGATACTGTCTCGCAAAACAATATGTGCATCCGTGAACGCACCCGCGATAGCAGTTCACGGTATATCGCCAACCGCCTTCCCAACCGGACGCAAACGCCTTCGTGATGACCTTTTTCGTTGCGGTCTCCTCGAAGATCTCAAGCTTTGTAGGCGGCGGTTCACCTACGAATTCAGATGAAAGCTTGTTGTATGGATTTGGCGGATTTATTACCTGTCGCACAGGTGCAACAGTATCGCACATTCGCAAGCCAGAGTCAACGCCTTTTTCGCGGCGGTTTTTTCAGACCAGAAGACAGAACCGGGCGTCAAACAATTGTCGAAACGAAGGGAGACTAGATCTTATGAAAGCAGTATATGTGACCGCGTTGCTTGCCTTGACGGCACTTTCGACGACCATTGTTTGCGGACAAGGCGGCGGCGGGCGATTGCGAAAGATGATCGAAGCCCGCCGTGCCAGACAACAGCAGCAGAGCCCGGCCGAAACCCGTGAGATCGACGTCAACGGCGTCAAGCGAAGCTACATCCTTCACCTGCCGTCGGGATACAAGAAAGGCAGTTCGCTGCCGCTTGTCATCGCGTTTCACGGCGGCGGCGGAAACGCCCAAAATATGGTCAGAATGAGCGGCTTCAGCGAGAAGGCAGACAAGGAGAATTTTGTCGTCGCTTACCCGAACGGCTCAGGCCGCATGGGCAACGCCCTTTTGACGTTCAATGCTGTCGGCTGCTGCGCGTATGCGATGCGGAACAACGTTGACGATGCTGCGTTCATATCGAAGCTGATCGACAGCCTTGTGGCGGAATACGGTGTCGATAAGGGCCGCGTTTATCTAACAGGTTTTTCGAACGGCGCGATGATCTCGAGTTACCTTGCCGCGAAATTGTCCGATAAGATCGCGGCAGCTGCACCGGTTTCGGGGTCGATATTCGCGAGTTCGCCAAAGCCTAATGGCAAGGTCGCGATCTTGCTCATTCACGGTACAGCCGACGCGGCCGTTCCGTATGACGGCGGTATGAGCCAACGCGCGCAGATCGAACCCGCTCAATCCGAACCGTACAAGTCGGTCAAAGATGGAGCGGCATATTGGAGCAAGAATTCCGGCTGTCGGAGCGTGCCCGAAAGGTCGGTGAAAGGGAACATCACGACGGAAAAATATCTGGGTTGTGCGAAAGATGCGGACGTCGAAGTGATCTCGATAACGGGCGGCCTGCACGCTTGGCCGGGCGGCAAGAAAGGTCGTGAAGCGGCTGACGAACCGTCAAAAGATATGAACGCGACCGACGTGATCTGGGATTTCTTCAAGGCTCATCACAAATAGGCGAGGTCACATTTCCCGCTGCATCAGCAGGTCGGTCTGCGCGTCGGACCCAAGCTGGAAAATATGCCGCCCGACCGCGCGAAATCCATTCTTTTCATAGAACCTCTGCGCACGCGGATTGTATTCCCAAACGCCGAGCCACATCACGTCGTGGCCGTTCTCGGATGCAAATTCAAAGCAGGCGTCCATAAGATTTTGCCCGACGCCCTTGCCCAAAAATTCCTGATGCGAATAAAGCCTAGCTAATTCGATCGGGAATGCTGCGGTGATACCTTCTTCGGTCGCGTGTCGGACGATCTTCGCATAACCGGCCGGCTTTTGATCGAGCTCTGCGATCAAAAATACGGTGTTCTCATCCGCAAGCTCTAACGCGATCTGCTCTTCGCTAAAAGCCTGCCGCATATAATGCTTCATATCCTCCGGCGCATTCTTCGGATGCGAGGCGAACGCATCCCAAAACGTCGAGTAGGCGAGAGCGCTCAACATTTGTGCGTCGTCAGGTGTTGCCGTTCGGATAGAAACTTCCAAGGTTTTACAGCGTTTTGACCCCGTAAGGTGGAAATTCCGGATCGGACGTGATCATTGAAAGGAATTCAACCTTGGCTTGTGCAACGATCATACGATCGAACGGATCGCGGTGAAGGAACGGAAGCGAGGCGACTTGCAGAATGTGTCCGGGTTCTATTTGCAGAATATCGATCGACTGCGCCTGCAGCTGTGTAAAGATCTCCGTCATCGACCTTGTTATCGCGAGCTTACCGATACTCGTTTTGATCGCGATCTCCCAAAGAGAGGCAACGCTCACAAGTATCTCATTTCGAGCATCAAGGATGAGATCGCGGTGCGAGCGCGTCAGCCGCTCGTCGCCCTCCAAATACCACAAGAGGACATGGGTATCCAGAAGGATGCGCATTACATATGATCCTTGAGGTCGTCCAAAGGTTTATCAAAATCATCAGCAATGAACTCGACAAGCCCTTTCATCGCACCAAAGCGTCGTTTCGGCCTCGATATTTTTGACGGCTCGTCAAGCTCAATAAGATCAAGGTCTTCGAGGTCCTTGAGAAGCTGTTTGGCTTTCGGCTCTCGAATTTTTACGCTCACGGTCTCCATAACGAAGATGTTACCACAAAGTTCTTTCAACGATCTTAAAATGCTCGGGCGGCATACGCGATCGCAGGCACAGACAGATTTACGCCTAGTCTCGGAACCGATCTTTACTCAGGGTCAGAGAGGTCAATGATCCAATCATCCGGTTTCGGCGAAACCACCATTCCAACAAAACAGTCGTCGTCTGGATCATCGATCGACACATGCTCCGGCCGATACGCCACGCATTTGTCGAGACTCGCGAGAAGAGCGACCGTCTCTTCATCTTCCGCAAGATAAACTCCGCGGTCACAGGCATTGCAGAACCGGACTCCCGGATTTTTAGTCTCTTCCAACTCGTCCCATTGTTTCGGGCATTTAAAAATGAATTTGCAGTTGCCGATCTTCGTGCCCGTTTCCATATCGCCTCCAACTCTCGTATATCAGTATTTCCGACGAAGTTGCAACCCAGGCCGCTTTAGGCCCAGGTTCATTTTGTTGAAGGCCGCCGAACTTCGACGGCCAACTCCTTTCCACTAGCTATTGAACGATGTCCTTCTTCACCGGTAACAACGGCCGGTCCCCGATATCGGGGGAAGTCGGGCAGAGTTCAGCGAGGGCCGTGGCTAGCACGCGGTCGTGCTCCGGGGTGTCCGGCAGCACCGGGTCACCAAGCCGCCACGGTGCGTTCGATTGGAGGTTCGGGCCGAATTCCCGCGGGAAGACGCAATCGGCCGGCCCAAAAACGAGGCAGACAGGAAGGCGTTTCTCGAGCATTTCGAGCTCCGCGATCTGGATGGCCAGTTCCCTTATCTCACGCCTCAAGAAGCCGTTCTCGTCCCACGGCTCGATGTTGACAGCAAGTTCGACCCCGATGCGGTCGCCAATGTCCTCACCTTCGCGGAGGATATGGATGGGCTTTGTAACGAAGTGTCCGCTGCTGAGACGGACAATAATGGTTGGATAGTGTTTCATTGTGATGTATCTCCTTTTTCGAAAAGTTAATACACCAGAAAAAGAAATACCCTGACTCTTTTACATCAAGAGAAAGGGTAATTCTAAAAGCAATCTATTGAGATTTCCCTGGCTTTCGCCATCGCACATCGAGGCTATCTTAACCTCAAAGCACCGTTTCTCGCCGGTTGCCGGACCCCGTTGTCGGAGTCACTCCTGATGCGCTTTTGAAAATATCTTAGTTCGCCCGCCGATGTCAAGACCGGTACTGGCGGGGCGCATCTATTGCGTACTTGCACCGAGACAAATTCACCCAATGCACAATTGCCCGATTTACAATGGACAATCAAGGGCGTATTGAGTAGCTCGAATTGTCCATTGCCAATTGAAAGATCGTAAATTGGTAGGAAAGGGAACGCCGCCGTTCAAACACGAAAGAGGAAGTTCTCGCCGACAAAGACCTTTCGGATCCTGAAATGTGCGGGTGACTCGACGAGGCTGAATGTTTTCATCGCCTCGACTCGCGAAAGGAAAACGGGCTCGCTGCTCGCAGGCACATTCTCCAGCCAGTCCGGGATCGCGAGGCCGAGTTCGTCACAGAGAGTCTCGATCGTTCCGGCGAGTACGGCGTCTTTTTGTTCGTCACCGAGATCAAATGGTTCGGCAATGGCGGCCAAATCCTTGTGATACCGAAAATCATCAACGAAATCCATAAGCGCGATCTTCCACCAACGCGGTTCGTCGATCATTCGCTGCTTTGTCTCTTGTGCCGTGATCATTTTTCGAACAAGCCCTCAATGAAATACTGTGTCTTAGGCGGTATCTGATTCTTTGGATAATACCTTTCGATGATCGAAAAAACGTCGCCTGGCGTCTCCAAATGCAAGGTCTCAATAAGTGTTACGACGTCATTCTCATCCTCGGTCTCGACACGAGCGGCGAGTGCCTTCATCGCGAGCAAGTAGTCCGCTTCGGGGACAAAAACGGTCAAATTCGGCATGTCGAAAAATAACCTCTTGCGGTGATCGACAACATATCCTTTGACGCCGTCATTGAGCCAGTCGTCATTGAGTCCGTGCCGACCAGCGATCACTTTCACAGCAGCCCGGATCTCCGCGGTCGGCTGGAATATAGCATCGACATCTTTCGTCGATATACGGGCATTGAACGCCAGCACCATGACGGCTCCGCCGAACAGAGATATCTCGCCTTTGATGTCCTTTAAGGCAAGTTCATCATTGAGTTCAGCGAGATATTGTTTGATCTCGTCAGCGGTCATATCTAAAACTCTGCCTTTGCTCCTAACTTTCTACGAGCAAGCTCACGAATAAAACTAATTTGTTCATCCGAAAGAGCTGATTTTGGAATCATATGGCTGAATTTGCTCGAGGTGTAAAACAGAAAGTCGGTGGTTGTCTCTTTTCCACGTACATATGCGTCCCAGGCGAGGGATTGAAAACCCTTTTCGCTCTTGCTGGAAATCCCCGTTTCGTCTATTGACATCTCATAAGTATCACTCAGGACCTGACTCGACTTAACTTGTTTTGCAATGGCTCGTCGTAACAAGAACGTCGCGAGTGTGCGGTCAAGAAAAAACACAAGTGACCCTAGAAAGACTGCCGGAATCAAGGCGTAGGCGAGCACCAGCCAAATTCGCAGATCCGGAGCATCGCGGCCGGCGAGCAACATAAGACCCAACAAAAAGGCGAAGGTGACCAATCCCACGATAAGAAAACCGTACCTTTTCAGAAACATTTCACCCTGCATCTGACGAAGCACTCGAACGTAGTCCTCTACGGTAAAGTTGGCTGTAAAGGAAACCTTATCCAATAAATTCTCACCCCTTCGTGATCAGCTTGGCGATCGTTTGGAGCTGCATGTTCGAAGTGCCTTCGTAGATCGAGCCGATCTTGGAATCACGCCAGTATTTTTCTACAGGATAATCCTTGACGTAACCGTAGCCGCCATAGAGTTCGATGGCTTTTGAAGCGACGCCTTCGGCGCAGCGTGACGCGTAGAGTTTCGCGACGGCAGCTTCTTTTAAGAACGAGCGGCCGGCGTCCTTGAGACGAGCGGCGTTATAAACGAGAAGCCGAGTCGCCTCGATCTCGACCGCCATTTCTGCAAGCTGAAACTGCACGGCCTGAAAGTTGTTTAGCGATTGTCCGAACTGCTCTCGCTCGGCAGTGTAACCGAGAGCGGCCTCGTAGGCTCCTTGTGCGATGCCGAGCATCTGAGCGGCGATGCCGATGCGGCCTTCGTTGAGCGTCTCGATCGAGACCTTGTAGCCTTTGCCGACCTCGCCGAGCACATTTTCTTTCGGGACCTTGCAGCCGTCAAATATCAGTTCGGTCGTTGAGGAAGCGCGTATGCCGAGCTTGTCCTCTTTCTTGCCGACGGTGAAGCCCTCAAAGCCTTTTTCGACGATGAAGGCCGTGATGCCTTTGTACCCGGCATCTGGGTCGATCGTTGCGAAAACGATGAATATCTCGGCCTCGTTTCCGTTAGTTATCCAAAGTTTCTGGCCGTTCAGTTCCCAATGATCGCCCTTATCGGCGGCTTTCGTCTTTAGTGCGAAGGCATCCGAACCCGAGCTTGCCTCGGAAAGGGCATAGGCGCCAACACGGCCCGATGCGAGCTGCGGCATATATTTTTTCTTGAGCTCGGTGCTGCCCCATTTTAGAAAAGCGTTCGTTACGAGGGTGTTGTGAACGTCCACGAATACTGAAACGCTCGCATCAACGCGTGCCAACTCTTCGATCGCGATGATCGCATTGAAGATCGATGACCCTGCACCGCCGTATTCTTCGGGCGATTCGATGGCCATCAAACCGAGTTCGAAGCATTGCTTTATCAGATCGGCATCGAGCTTGGAGTTATGCTCCATCGTCTCGACCTTGGGGCGAACCTCGCCTTCGGCGAATTCACGGACGGCTGCCCGGAATTGCTCTTCGTCTTCTGAAAGGACGGTCAATGCGTTGTTGTTGATCGGTGCTTCTGCGGCGGTGCTCATAGTATTTTAGTTCCTTATAAGTTCTCGAATATCTAGTTTATGGATAAACTAACATTTTAGAAAAGCCCTCGACCAAAGGCAACGACATACGTGGATCTTGAAAATCAGCCGAGCGACGACGAAACCCCAATTCCTCGGCTCGTTCCGCATCACATCAACCGCCTGAAGATCGCCGCGATCGTGCTTACAACGATCGGCGTTGTCCTTTTTGCGTATTTTGTCTATTCGATAGGCTATCGCGAGCTCGCGGGCGAGATCGCAAAACTCGGGGTCAGCGGCTTTGCGGTTCTGCTTCTTCTTTACTTTTTACGTGTAATTGCAAGGGCTTCAGCGTGGAAGCTTTCGGTCGGCAAACCGTACAACTTACCCATCCGGGATGGCTTGGCGGGCGTCATCATTGGCGAGGCGATGAGTTCCGTGATCCCGCTCGGCATCCTTGTCAGCGGTACTGCGAAGGCCCTTGCCGTACGACGAAAATTACCTTTGGTCGTCGGCCTTTCGTCGGTCGCGACCGAGAATCTCTTTTACAGTTTTATTACAAGTTTGTTTCTTATTCTCGGCTCTTTGACGCTTGTTCGGAGCTTCGAACTCGAAGAAGGCTGGGTCTTTACGATCGATCTTCTCATCGCGGCCCTTGTTGCCGTGATCGTCTTCCTGGTGCTTCTTGTGGTGCGGCAATGGCACTTGGCCAGCGAACTCTGTGAAAGACTCTACCAACGCGGTTTCGCCACATCGTTTACGGGAACGTGGCGAATGCACATCCGTCTTTTTGAGAATTTTATATTCGGCTTTTATCGCCAATACCCGAAGCGTTTCCTTCCGATCTGCATTTTTGAGGCCGCGTATCATACGCTTGGCATCGCCGAGGTTTGGTATATCCTGAGCCAGATCGGTGACCGTGTTCCGCACCTGACGCAGGCTTTTCTGCTCGAATCTGTCAGCCGTCTCGTGACGATCGTCTTTAAGCTCGTGCCGTTCGTTATCGGCGTGGATGAGGCCGGTGCTCAATTCGTTGCGCGGACACTCGGAATGGCGGTTGGGATCGGCGTGACGATCGCTCTTTTGCGCAAAGGGCGCATGCTTTTCTGGGTGCTGGTCGGCTTTTCACTGATTGTCCGGCGGGGCCTGAAATTCAGTCATCTTACCGGCAGGAAAACCGAAGGCTAGTCCAACGGCCAAAAGACCGGAACAAGCACTATCGAAACTATGAATACGACTATTGTGAGTATCGATCCTATCTTTACGAAGTCCATAAACCGGTAGCGTCCTGGTGTATAGATCAGCACGCACGCGGGTTCGAGAGGCGTAATGAATGAGAATGACGCTGCGTAAGTGATCGCAATGATGAACGTGCGCGGATTAAGGCCAAGAGCCAACGCCGTTTTGACGGCAACCGGCAGCACGACCAATGCCGCAGCTTGGTTCGACATTGGCTGGGTAAGCGCGACCGTCAGAATGAAGAACCCGGCGAGGACGGCCGTGCTTCCGAACGCGCCGATATAAGTTTCTATCAATCCCGCGAGAAACCTGTCCGCACCGCTCGATTCCATCGCCGCACCGAAACTCATCATGCAGGCGATCATCACGAGCAGACGCATATCGATCAAAGAATAAAGTTCGCGGTATAGAACTGTCTGCGTCGCAAGCAAGACCATAACGCCGAGCAGCACCGCGACCGTCAACGGAATGTCGAGGCCGGTCGCAACCTTTGAGATCGAAAGGACAAGGAATAGCAAGAATGCGGCGATCGCCCATTTTCGCTTGGAGAAGCGTGCGCTCGTATCGGAGATCTCTTCAACGAGCACTACCTGATCGTCGCCGGCGAGCTGCTGTATGCTCTCTTTTCGGCCCTGTATAAGAAGGACATCGCCGAACTTCAGGCGAACGTCACTCAGCTTTTCGATGAGCGTTGTGCCGTGCCGGTTGATCGCAAGCACAGTCATTCGATAACGCTGGCGGAAGTCGATCGATTTCAGCGTTTGCCCGACAAAGATCGAGTCGCGCATAATGATCGCCTCATACAGGCCGATCTCTTCGCTGCTCAGATCTTCGTCATCGAGATAGATCTCGGGTTTGATCTCGATGCCTTCGAGAGGCTTTACGCGGAGCAGGTCCTGGATCTTTCCTTCGACGATCAGCGAATCGCGGCGTCGGATGCGTTCGCTCGACCGCGGTGCATCGATCCGTGAACCGTCGCGAACGATGCCGAGGACGGTCAGCCCAAGCTCGCTTGCGAGGTCCGTTTCTGAGATCTTCTGGCCGACGAGCGGCGATCTCGGCAAAACGACCAGCTCGGTCACATAATCGCGTATCTGATATTGATCGGTCAGCGAATCCTTGCTCTCGATTCGCGGGAGCATATGCCTGCCGACGAAGAGCATATAGAGCATTCCGAATGCGAACGTAACGATGCCGACCGGCAGAAGTTCGAACATCGAGAAAGGCTCTTGGCCGTAACGCTGGATCGCGCCGCTAACGGCAAGATTCGTCGATGTACCGATCAAGGTCAGGCTGCCGCCGAGTATGGCGCCGAACGCAAGCGGCATCAGCAGCTTTGACGGTGAGATCTTTGCCTTTGCTGCAAGACCCATAACGACAGGCAGGAACATTGCCGTTGTCGTCGTATTCTTGAGCATGCTTGCGCTCAAGGCCGCCGTGAACATTATCAGAGCTGTAAGGAGGAACTCATTGCTGCCCGCTAATCGATGGATCCTGTTCCCGATCTCGTCAACGATCCCTGTCTTAACGAGGCCGCCGACCAGAACAAAGAGGCCGCCGATCGTGACGATGATGTCGTTGCCGAATCCGGCGACCGCATCTTTAACGGTAAGAACTTGCGTAAGCACAAGAGCGATCACCAAAATAAGCCCGATGATGTCCACCGGCAGCTTCTCGCTCGCGAACAGGACTATCGCAAGGACGAGCAGGACCAATGTGATCACGATCGGGGTCATTGTCCTATAAGGATAAGGGTTTTATGGCGTATGTAAATAGGAAAAACGTAAAGATCATGTCGTCAGGAGACCGATCAAGCATGTATGGACGAGCCGTTCGATGGTGGTAATATTCTCATCAAGCGTGTAACTTCTGCCGCTCGGAGCAAATTATGAAGAAACTTTTCCCGATACTTATTGTTGTTTTAGCCCTTTCGTCCGCCGTTTTTGCGCAGCAAACGCTTGATGAAAAGCTCAAGGCGATCGACGCCTATGCGAACAAGGTGATGGACACTTGGAAAGATTCTGACGCCGGTATGGCGATCGCCATTGTCAAGGATGACAAGGTGGTATTTGAGAAAGGATATGGAGTCCGGGAGATAGGGAAGCCGGAAAAGGTCGATGAAAATACGCTCTTTGCGATCGCCTCGAATTCAAAGGCTTTCAACACGGCTGCCCTTGCGATCCTTGTTGACGAGGGCAAGATAAGATGGGACGACAAGGTCTCGAAATACCTGCCGGAATTCGAACTTTACGACCCGTGGGTCACGCATGAATTGACCATACGCGACATCATCTCGCACCGCGTCGGGCTCGATACCTTCAGCGGCGACCTTCTCTGGTACGACACGACATATTCGACAGACGAAATACTCAGACGCGTGCGTTATCTGAAGCCGGTTTCGAGCTTTCGCTCGCGTTACGGCTATCAGAATCTGATGTTCATCGCCGCCGGACGGATCGTCGAGAAAGTCTCGGGCCAGCCGTGGGCGGATTTTATTAAGAGCCGAATTTTAACGCCGCTCGGAATGACGCGGACGAATCTGAGCGTTCGCGATCTAAAGGAAAATTACGCGATGCCGCATAACGAATCGGGCGGAAAGCTGCGTGCCTTGCCGCCGGGATTCCTGGATCACGCGATCGGAGCCGTCCGCCTTAACGCGTCCGTTCACGATCTCTCGAAATGGATACGCCTGCAGCTCGGACGCGGAACATTCGAGGGGAAAAAGATCTTTTCAAAAGAACAGAGTTGGGAAATGTGGTCGCCGAATACGCTCCAACCGCTCTCGGAGCGTGCTGTTGAGAATCTTCCCGGGCGTCATTTTTCAGCCTACGCGATGGGCTGGGGCACTTATGATTATTACGGCCGCAAGATCATCAATCACAGCGGCGGGCTCGACGGAATGCTCTCATACACCGTTCTGATTCCCGAGGAAAATATCGGCTTCGTTGTCCTGACGAACAGTGAATCGCCCGGTTTTTCGATAATGATGTCCAAGATGCGGGATCTATTCGTCAACGCTCCGGACCGCGATTGGAATGCAGAGGCCGTTCGACGCGTCGCCGCGCAAAAAGCAGACAACGCCAAGGAGACAGCAAAGATCGATGCCGAACGCATCCCGAACACAAAACCTTCACTGCCGCTTTCGGGTTACGCCGGCACGTACACAAGCCGAATGTATGGCGATGTTACGGTCGCGGAAGAGAACGGCAAACTCGTGATGCGGCTAGTGCCGGCACCGAACTTCGTCGCCGACCTCGAACACTGGCATCTCGACACGTGGCAGATACATTGGCGGCCGAGCGTTCACTACAATTTTCCGCGAGGTTTTGTAACATTTACGATCGACGAACACGCAAAGACCGACCAACTGAAGATCGATCAGCCGAACAACGATTTCTGGTTCTACGAACTAGACCTGCACAGGGCAAAATAAAGGCCTTTTGCTATACTGGTAGCTGATTATGAACATCAAGGTAATCGTCGAAATTGGTGAGGACGGGTTTTATGTTGCCCGTGTTCCGGCACTAAAAGGCTGTTGGTCGCAAGGGAAAACCAGGGAACAGGCGTTGGTGAATATTCGAGAAGCGATAGATCTTTATCTTGACCCGGAACCAGCGGACTTTCTGCCTTACGAGATGCCGAAATAGATACGGTTGATTTTGTCGCCGCCCTCCGATGATTCGACAAGGAGCCGTTGATGTGTCAGAATCTCGCTTCTACTCTTGTTTAGGAGATATTGTTGTTAGATGTCAGAAGAAGCAGTTCAGCAGGCTGAGGCCGCACCCGAAACACCTTCGAACCCGGATGATGTTCATTATCAGGCGGTCGAAAAAGAGGGTACGGTAACGGCCATCTGGGAAATGGAAGGGCAAAAGCACCTTCGTACGATCGATCCTCGGTCGAACGAAGGCAAGCAGATCCTTGCACTGTTCGAAACCGCCGCCTAAAGAGGCTCGGTTCGTTCCCGAAGATCAATAAATAGAAGACGTAAAAAGCGCCTCCACCCGCTCTCAAAATTTGCTCGACGAGAGCCGATTTAACGCGCCAATCGACCTCTGCGCGTGTGAAACACGCGATCAAATGTCATTGTCGCGGCTCTGCCGCTCTATTTGCGGAACGGTTCCGGTAAGCCGGAACCGCACCGCAAATAGACGGGCAAAGCCCGAAAGAGCAAACTTCCGCGCAAATAGAGCGGCACAACCGCTGTCGCCCCATCTCACTCACCTCGGCCCTCGACGCAAATATGGTGGCGATTCTTGTGTGTGTGCTAGGTCTTGACACGTATGCTATACTTGTAGATGTGTGTGCAACATACGTTGCGTTACGTTGTTCTTTGAAAAAAAAGCTTAACTTTCAAGGCGTCCCAGGTTTCTAATGCCGTAATTGTTGAAACCATTGGACTTGCTTGTCCCAATGCATTGTCCCGAATTTGGAATGTTTTTTTTCAATTTTTTCGTGAAAAATCACTGTAAATGCTGACAGGAATGGACTTATTTGTCCCACAAGGGGCGTGGGACAAGGTTGGGACAGTGGGACAAAGACGAAAGTGCCCCTACTAAACGTGCGGGCTTGCGGCAGCGTCTGATGTTCTTAAAGCTGTCCGAGACGATCGAGATCGCTAGGCGATCAATAATGCGCTGATCGGATGGTCTGCGGGCGTGAATGTTCTTTCCGCGAGCGAGGCGGCTTGGGTGATGCCGATGCCGGCGGAGGTGAGAAAGACCGCGTCGGCGGATAAAAGATCGTCGATCTCGGCCGACACTTCGCGGACATCGAAATTGTCGAGGATGAATTCACGCGTCGTTCCGGCGAGGCAGCCCGTCGAGAGTGCTGGCGTCAAGAGCGCATCGCCTTTGAGCCAAAAGACGTTCGCAAAGCACGCGCTCGTAACTTCGCCGCGTTCGTTCACGCGAACGGCCTCGTCAAAACCTGCGTTCTTCGCCGCTTCAAAACAAAGAGTCGGTTCGAGGTAGTTCGTGGTCTTAAGGCCCGCGAGAGGCGAGCGGGAATTAACGGGAAA
The DNA here is from genome assembly GCA_018269005.1 of Acidobacteriota bacterium. Taxonomy (GTDB): domain Bacteria; phylum Acidobacteriota; class Blastocatellia; order Pyrinomonadales; family Pyrinomonadaceae; genus OLB17. Next base: position 560,567 of record JAFDVK010000012.1, read on the forward strand.
TGGCGAGATGCCGACCCGAAAGCTGTCCGGAAGCTTACGCGGCGGGCCGGTCACGATCGAGAGCGACGTGTTCGCCGAAGCTGATCGAGAGGCGGGCCAGAGCGCGCTCGGCCTTTCGTCGGTGAACGTGATCTTCGCACGGCCTTGCACGACGCCGTCTTGAGAGAGTCTCTCGGCGAGCAAAGAAAGCACGTCGTCCTCGCGGAACTCGCCGAGGTCGATCGACAGCTTTTCTGCCGCGTGAATGAGACGTGACCAGTGCTTCTCCCAAAGGAAAGGCTTGCCGTCTCGGATCGCGATCGTCGTAAATATCCCGCGTCCGCTCATTTGCTTCCTCCGAGTACGAGCGTCGGGCGGATCGAATTCTCATCCGCGTGGTATGTTCCTACGGCAACGAGTTTGTCTTTTGGCGAGAACATCGCGACCGTCTCGGCAGCATCGAACGTTCGATCAAAGACGCGTGTTGACATTCCGTCGAGGGTTTTTTGTACGCGGTCTTGCGTCAAGACGAAACGCGGAAGGTGCTCGACGAGCATCTCGACCGGAAGCATATATTCGGACGGCTCGCCTGCTTCCGAGAGGGCATCGAGAGTAACGCTCTGTACAAGGGAGAACTGTCCCGACGCGGTCCGTCGCAATTCGGTGAGATGTGCCGCGGTGCCGAGAGCCTTCGCGATGTCTTCGGCGAGAGTGCGTATGTATGTTCCGGCCGAGCAGCGGACACGCAGGCGTTGAATTCCGCTCGGCTCGTGCCCTCCGGAGATGACCTCGATCTTGCGGATCGTAACGGGAACGGCAGGCCGTTCGATCTCTTCGCCGCGGCGAGCGAGTTCGTATAGCTTTTTACCATCGACCTTTTTTGCGGAATACATCGGCGGCACCTGCATTATCTCGCCGTGAAAACGGTCGAGCACATTGTCGATCTCGGCCGCAGTAATGTTGTGCCGCTGCGGTTCACCGACAGGTTCACCGGTCAGATCGCCCGTATCGGTCGCAAGGCCGAAACGCAAAGCCGCCTCGTATTCTTTTACGTCCTTATCGACAAATCGTGCGAGGCGTGTTGCCTTGCCGACAAGCACGGTCATAACGCCCGTAGCGAACGGATCGAGCGTGCCGGTGTGGCCGACCTTTCGCGTGTTGAATATTCGACGCACGTGTGCCACCACGTCGTGCGATGTCGGCCCGGCTGGTTTGTCGATGATGAGAACGCCATCCATAATGAGAGACAGATTTTATCAACTCGAACCTAATGTGGCGAAAAAGGCGTTGCGAAATTCTCCCTGAGGAACGCACAGTAAAAGACGAGGACAAGGCGTATTCAAAGACGATGAAACGCGCCGTGAACCTTCTCGCGGCGAAACCGCGTGCCGTCGAAGAACTGCGTACGAGGCTGCTTGAGAAGCCGTGGACGAACGATGATGTCGTCTCCCGCGTGATCGAAAAGCTCAGCGAATACGGCTATCTCGATGACGAGCAATATGCAAAGAACGCCGCACTCTCGGCAATACGTCAGCGTCCGCAAGGGCGGCACAAACTTCGTCAGACGATGGCACGAAAACCGCTCGACCGTGAGACGAAAGAGAAAGCGATCGAACACGCATTCGAGCAAATGCCCGAGAGCGAATTGATCGACGCCGTGATCGAGAAGCGTCTGCGTCTTAAGGGAATTCCTGCGACGCCCGAAGACAATAAGAAGTTCTACGATCACCTGCTGCGAAAAGGTTTTGGCTATGACCTGATCCGCGAAAAGGTCAAGGCCGTTCTGAATGGCGAGTTTGCGGCCGACGCGTAACTTCATTTTCCGCAGGAAAAATATTTTTCCTTTCATCCTGAATCCATTTCCTCCACGCCGCTCGAATTCAGTGACGTAAAAGGCCGAGACACGGCTTTTTGAAAAACTGGAGGAAATTATGAGAACAATTTTTGGAATGATCGCTCTATCGATCGCATTCGTTGTTGGAGCTTCTGCACAAGACAGCAACCCAATGGTCGGCGGAGCCGCGATGTTCAAGACGAAAAATATCGTCGAGAATGCCGTAAATTCAAAAGACCACACAACTCTCGTCGCGGCCGTCAAAGCTGCCGGATTAGTTGACACTTTGATGGGCAGCGGCCCGTTTACGGTCTTTGCTCCGACAAATGCTGCATTTGACATGCTGCCTGCCGGAACAGTCGATACTCTTTTGAAGCCTGAAAATAAGGCGATGCTCACGAAGGTGCTCACCTATCACGTCGTCGCTGGAAACTGGGATTCAAAAGCGATCGCAAAGATGATAAAGAAAGGCGGCGGGAAGGCCGAACTTCCGACGGTTTCGGGCGGCAAACTCTGGGCGTCGATGGATGGTGATAGTCTTGTCTTAACCGATGAAAAAGGCGGACGCTCGACCGTAACGATCGCCAACGTTCGGCAGTCGAACGGCATCATTCATGTTATAAACTCGGTATTGATGCCGGAGTAAGCTTTTCCGTCGAAGCCAGACGAGCGGTCACGCATTTTGCCTGGCCGCCCGTTCGTCATTTTCGAAAGGAGTATTCTATGCGATTTTTAATTTTATCATTGAGCGCCCTGATCGTCGGGACTGCGGCGTGCGTTTCAGGGATCAGCGGATCGAATGCAGCCGTGTCCGATGGTGCTGATCCGAGCGCCACGCCTCGGAGGACAAAGGCGGTTCGCGAGATCACATACACGGACGCTGAATTCGACGGTAAAGAGGTCCTGATGACCGATGCCGAATGGAAAAAGATCCTTACGCCCATCGAGTACAGGATGATGCGTGAGGGCGGCACCGAAACGCCTTTCACCGGCGCCTACTACAAGAACCACGAGGACGGTGTTTACTACTGTGCCGCGTGCGGGCTGGTGCTCTTCCGGTCCGAGAACAAATTCGATTCGGGAACCGGCTGGCCGAGCTTCTATCAGCCGGCGTTCAAAAAGAACGTGATCGAGAAGGTTGACCGTTCGCTCGACGAGGTTCGAACCGAAGTGCTCTGCGCCCGCTGCCATGCGCATCTCGGCCACGTCTTTGACGACGGCCCGAAGCCGACAGGCCTTCGGTACTGCATAAATTCGCCGGCATTGAGATTCCAAAAGGCTGAAGCGCCGGAATAAGGCGGCCTCGATCTTCCTATCACTTAAACCTTATCACCTGTCACTTATTCCGGATCCCTTCCCTGTTTAGCGCACGGTGCTTCGCCTGTGCTAAATTCTTATCAAATGACAGGTGACGAGATCCGAGAGAAATTCCTTTCCTATTTTGAGAAGAATGGGCACAAAAGAGTCCATTCTTCTCCGCTTTTGCCCGCAAACGACCCGACGCTTTTGTTCACGAACGCTGGGATGAATCAGTTCAAGGACGTGTTCCTCGGCGTCGAGAAACGTGATTATAAACGGGCGACGACCTCGCAAAAATGTATACGCGCTGGCGGCAAGCACAACGACCTCGATGAGGTCGGAAAGACCGCCCGCCACCACACTTTCTTCGAAATGCTGGGAAATTTCTCGTTCGGCGATTATTTCAAAGAGGATGCGATCGGGTTCGCGTGGGATCTTCTCGTGAATGAGTTCGGGCTTGATACCGAGCGGCTTTGGTTCTCGGTGTTCGAAGGCGACGCAGAGGTCGGGCCGGACGACGAGGCCCGCGAACTTTGGATAAAGGCCGGTGCAAGGCCTGAACGCGTACTCGGTTTCGGCCGCAAGGATAACTTTTGGCAAATGGGCGACACAGGTCCGTGCGGCCCGTGCTCCGAGATCCACTATTACATGGGCGAAGACCCTTCGGATCCGGCAAAGAATAGCCCCGAATGGGTAAATGGCCCGGGCGACACGACGATGGAGATCTGGAACCTCGTCTTTATGCAGTACAACCGGACGCTCGAGCCGGACGGCAGTTTTCTGCTCACGCCGCTGCCTGCACCGAGCGTCGATACCGGAATGGGTCTAGAACGTATGACGGCCGTGATGCAGCACGTAAAGACGAATTACGACACCGACCTCATCAAGCCGCTCGTCGAATTCGCGGCCGCCTTGGCTTGAGAAAAGGCCATTGTGATCAACGTACTTATAATCGAACGTCAGCAGCTTGTCCGCCAGGGTATCGAGGCGGCGGTCTCGAACGGCGGGAAGTTCCATATTGCCGCCAGCACGGGCGACCCGATGGAAGGCTTCGAGCTTTTCAAACGAATACGGCCGGATGTGATCGTACTTGGGCTGAGGTTTGTCGATTCCTGCTCGATAGACGCCCTTCCTGCCTATTTTGAGATCGAACCCAGGGCAAAGGTCGTGATCCTTGCAGACAACGCAGGAGACGGCGAGATCGCAAAGGCCTTAAAACTCGGAGCATTCGGCTTTGTAACTAAAGACGATGGTACGGACGAGCTGCTGGCTGCCATCGAGGCCGCGTCACAGGGGAAAAAGTACCTTCCGAAGGAGATCGCAAAGATCCTCGCCGAGAATTTCGGCGCGGACGAGCTGACGCCGGCCGAGACCAACGTCCTGCGGTCGATCGTCGGCGGAATGTCGAACAAAGAGATCGCGTTCGCACTCGATGTTTCCGAGAATACCGTGAAGAGCCATATTCAGAACATTTTTTCCAAGATCGGGGTTTCGGATAGGACATCGGCCGCAACCGCGGCGATAAAACGAGGCCTCGTCAGGGTGGATCTATGATCAAGACCGCATTAACAGAATACGCCGAATCTTTCACCTCCGAGGAAAGCCAGGTTTTACGGGAGCTTCGTGAGTATTGCTATGCAAATTACAGTGATTACCCGATGCTCTCGGGCCACGTGCAGGGCCGTATCCTCGCACTCTTCTCAAAGATGATCCGCCCGAAGCTCGTTGTCGAAATAGGCACGTATCTTGGCTATTCGGCACTTTGCTTTGCAGAAGGCCTCGCGGATGGCGGAAAGGTAATTACATTGGATATACAAGAAGAAACGAATCGCGTCGCGCGCTCATATATTGAGCGAACCGAGTACAAAAATGCGATCGATCTTCGCCTCGGCGAGGCAAAAGATCTCATTCCGGAGATCAAAGACCCCATCGACCTCGTTTTCATCGACGCCGACAAGTCGAATTACTCGCTTTATTACGACCTCGTGTTCGATAAGGTCCGTCCCGGCGGCTTCATCATCGCCGACAACGTCCTCTGGAGCGCCCGCGTCCTCAACGAGGAAAAAGACGAGGATACGCAGGCACTGCACGACTTCAACCACAAAGTGCAGTCCGACCCTCGCGTCACGAACGCACTCTTCCCCATCCGCGACGGCCTGATGGTGGTGTGCAAGGATAGCTCGACGTTCTCTCAGAAAATCTGGACATCTATAATATTTGATAGTATAGTATGCAAGTGAAAGGTAAACTCCTCACGTTCATCGAGCTTCCGATGTTTGTGAAGAAAGTTGAGGAATTTGGAGGTGTTGACCTTTTGGCGGCAATCGAAAACGAATTGCTTGCCGATCCGGAGCGTGGCGTCGTGATTCAAGGAACGAACGGAGCCAGAAAGGCACGGATCGCTGACCCGTCAAAGAAGGGAGGTAAGAGCGGCGGATTACGCTACATCTATACGTATTTCGTTGCATATGATCGCATCTACCTGTTCTATCTTTATGCCAAGGGACAACAGGAAGATCTCACCGGTACTCAAAAGAAAGCTCTCGGGCTGTTGATAAAGGAAACAAAGGACCAATTGAAAAACGATGGACGTCAAAACGTTTGAAGAATTGATGGAAGGGGCGAGACAGATGCGCGATCACGCCGCGGGAAAGAAGGTCGTCGGCGTTCGCGAGGTCGTTCGTGAGGTCAATCCGCCGAAGCCGATGGCGAAGAAAGATATTATCGAGCTGCGCCGTCGGCTCAACGTATCTCAAAGCGCATTTGCGGTGCTTCTTAACACGTCTGCAGCGACAGTGAGAGCCTGGGAACAGGGCACGAACAAGCCCAGCGGTGCTGCCTTGCGGCTGCTGGCGATCGCGCGAAGGAATCCAAAGGCACTGTTCCTTGACTAGTGGACGGGCGCTCATATCGCTAACACAAAGACACTTCCCTGGGAGCTGGATGCGAGTGGGTATTTTCAGGGCAACTATACCATTCGACGAGCAGTCCTCTTTGGAACTGCTGGAAGTTTGAGCATAATTTTGCCGGTCCTGATGCTTCTGTTCCTTAACGCCCAAATATCACAGCATCCGGGACCATTTGACCAGCCTATTGACGAGATGATGGCGTACACGGAGTTCTTCCTGTTTATAACAGCTTCATACTTTTCTGCAGCGGTATTGGTTTGGAGGTTTCGAAATTCCTTTCAAAAGTACCTTGCCTCGTGGCTCGCGATCGCGATCTTGGGTTCGGTGATATTTTCTGTCCTGCTTATTTCGCGACTTATGCTTTCCTCGGCCAATTCAGAGGTGAAAGGCGAGCTTGGACCATTTCTCGGTTTTATAGTCGCGGTGCTCTTTGTCACCGTAATTTGCGCGACGGCCGCCACTATCGCTTGCGGTCTTGCTTCCGCGCTCGTGCGTCGGAGAAAATCGGATGAGCCGCTTCAGCTTCTCACCCGAAAGTATTAGTTCCTGCTCGCCGCAATTGATGGTTACATTCATCCCTTAAGGCGATAGACTTATTGTAATAGCTTTTCGGCGTTGGGAGACAAAGATTTCCCGCAAAGACGCAGAGGGAAGACTAGATTTCCCGCAGAGACGCAGAGACGCAGAGACAAGGAGGAATGAGATGACAGCGACATCAAAACAGGAAAGAGCGATGAGGACAGTAGAGAAGGTCGTGGCGCCGCCGCCGGCACATTGGGTCGGCGATGGGTTTCACGTGCACGGATTTTTCCCGCACGGGCCGCTTTCGGCGACGCGGATGAGTCCATTCTTTTTGCTTGATTACAACGCGCCGACGAGCTTTCCGCCGCGCGAGGAGCCGTACGGTGTTGGGCCGCATCCGCACCGCGGGTTTGAGACGGTGACGATCGCGTATAAGGGCAAGGTCGAGCATCACGATTCGCACGGCGGAGGAGGCGTGATCGAGGAAGGTGACGTTCAATGGATGACGGCGGGCAGCGGTTTACTTCACAAGGAGTTTCACGAGCAAGAGCGAAGTCGTCAGGGCGGGCTTTTCCAGATGGTGCAGCTATGGGTGAACTTGCCCGCAAAGTACAAGATGACGCCGCCGAAATACCAGGCGATCACGAACGCCGAGATGGGCCGCGTCGCGTTGCCGGAGGACGGTGAGGTCGAGATCATCGCGGGCGAATTCAACGGTGCGAAAGGCCCGGGGACGACGTTCACTCCTGTCAATATGCTGAACGTGAGGCCTAAGAAAGGAGAAGCGGTGGAGCTTGAGTTCCCGGCGAATTTTACGACCTTCGTGCTCGCGATCGAAGGTTCCGGCCGCATCAACGGTTCGCAAGAGCTAAAGACCGATCACCTTGCGTTACTGGCGACGGACGGCGAGCGGTTCACTATCGAGGCGACTCAAGAGAATTCGACGTTCCTCGTCCTAAGCGGCGAGCCGCTGAACGAACCGATCGCAAGTTACGGCCCGTTCCTGATGAACACTCAGGCAGAGCTCGCACAGGCGATCGATGACTTCAATTCGGGCAAATTCGGCTATCTCGAATAAGCGGATCGAGGGCAATTCTCCCACATTGCCCTCAATTCTTTCGCCCACCTCTTTACAAACTTGCTAAACTAGAGGCGTGTTAACTCGCGAGCTTGAAGCAACATTAAGCACGGCGGTCGATGAGGCCGTCAAATACCGGCATGAGTATGTAACCCTCGAGCATTTGCTCCACGCGTTGATCGAAGACGAGACCGCTCGCGATATCCTCATAAACTGCGGCGCGGACCTCAAGGAACTCGATCGAGCCCTCGGCGACTATTTCTCGACGGTGCTCGAAAAAGTTCCCGACAACGTAAATCCTTCGATGCCGGAGCTTACGACGGCCTTCCAATCAACGATCTCCTACGCAGTTCTCCAAGCCGAAGGCAGCGGCCAGCGTTCCGTCGATACGGGCAATATCCTTGCCGCGATCTATCAGGCGCAGCAGGCATATGCTGTATATTTGCTCCTGCAGCAAGGCGTTACGCGGCTCGACATCCTGAATTACATTTCCCACGGCATCTCGAAGATCGAGACGCTCGGCGAAAGGTTCGACGGAGATGCCGAACCCGAAGGCGAGCTCGCGGAAGGGCAGAGCGTGCAGAAAAAAGATCCGCTCGAGAGCTTTACCGTCGAGCTTGTCGCAAAGGCTGCAGCCGGCGAGATAGATCCGATCATCGGCCGCTCGGAAGAGATCGATCGCACAATTCAAGTTCTTTGCCGCCGGAAGAAGAACAATCCGCTCTACGTAGGCGAACCGGGCGTCGGCAAAACCGCACTCGCCGAAGGCCTTGCGCTGAAGATCAGCGAAGGTGACGTGCCCGAGGTCCTGGCGGACGCGAAAGTCTTTGCTCTTGATATGGGCGCCGTTCTTGCGGGCACCCGCTATCGCGGCGACTTCGAGCAGCGGTTCAAGGCGATCATCAAAGAGCTTCAGAAGCAGGAGAATGCCATTCTCTTTATAGACGAGATCCACACGATCGTCGGTGCAGGTTCGGTTTCGGGCGGTTCGATGGATGCGTCGAACATCTTGAAGCCTGCTTTGGCGGCAGGTCAGCTTCGCTGTATCGGTTCGACGACACACGCCGAATACAAAGCCGCGTTCGACCGCGACCGTGCCCTCGCAAGACGTTTTCAGCGGATCGATATCAACGAGCCGACGGTAGCTGAAACCTACGAGATCTTGAAAGGCCTACGAAAGTATTACGAGGATCATCACGGCGTAAAATATACCGACGATTCGCTCCGCACGGCCGCCGAACTTGCCGGAAAGTACATAAACGACCGCTTCCTGCCTGACAAAGCGATCGACGTCATCGACGAGGTCGGCGCTGCCGTCAAATTGCGGCCTGCGACAAAGCGCCCGAAGCGAATTTCGACCAATATGGTCGAAAAGGCCATCGCTAGAATGGCGAAAATTCCGCCGCGTTCCGTTGTCGCGAATGAAAAAGAGCGTTTGAAGACGCTGCGCGACGACCTGAAGAAACACATCTTCGGGCAAGACGCAGCTATCGACGCGCTTGTCGATTCCATTCAGATCTCGCGTGCGGGGATCGGGCACGAGACAAAACCTGTCGGTTCATTCCTTTTTTCAGGCCCGACAGGTGTTGGAAAGACCGAAGTCTCAAAGCAGCTTGCGGAGGTTCTCGGCATCGAGTTCATATGCTTCGATATGAGCGAATACGCAGAGCCGCACACCGTTTCGCGGCTCATCGGAGCGCCGCCGGGTTACGTCGGTTTCGACCAGGGCGGCCTCTTGACCGAGGCGATAATGCGTACACCGCACGCCGTGCTCGTGCTCGACGAGATCGAAAAGGCACACCCGAATCTTTTCAATCTTTTGCTGCAGGTGATGGATTCTGCGACCCTGACCGACAACAACGGCAAACGAGCCGACTTTCGCAACGTGATTCTGATAATGACGACGAACGCCGGTGCTCGGGAGCTTTCGTCGGGCGGCGTTGGATTCAGGAATTCGTCGGAGACAAAGGGAAGCGCAAAGGGCGCCATCGAGCGGACGTTCACACCGGAATTTCGAAATCGCCTCGACGCCTGGATCGCATTTAAGCCGCTCGATATCGAGGTGATCAAGCTCGTCGTCGATAAGTTCATACGTGAGCTGAACGGCCAACTCGCCGAAAAACGCGTGAATGTCGTCCTCAGCGAAGACGCCCGCGAATGGCTTGCAAAACACGGTTTCGATTCGCGATACGGCGCACGTCCGATGTCGCGGCTCATCCACGATAAGATCAAGCAGCCGCTCGCAAACGAGATCCTCTTCGGCAAGCTCGCGAGTGGCGGTACCGTCCAGGTCGGGACCGGCGAGGACGGCCTGAGTTTAAACACATAGGATATTTATGGGCAAGAATCTTGTAACCGTTCTTCTCGCAGCTCTTATCGTCGGAGCAGCGGTTTGGTTCGGGTTCCGTTTTTTCGCGCCTGACGGAGCTTCGGACACCGCTTCCAAATCCACATCCTCAACACCGCCCGCCGCTCCCGTAGACGTTCCGGAGATACACGCTGCGGATATTTCTGCGATCGAGCTCACGACCAGCTATCCGGGATATTTTGATGACAAGGCGGAGTGCGGAAAAGCGGGGGCCTGTCAGATCCGTATAAGGGTTGACCGTGCATTGGCGGCCGAGCGTGTGCTCTCTATCGGAAAGGGCAACGAGGCAAAGGAGACCACTTCGAGGGCAAAGCTTTCGCCCGAACAATTTGCAAGTCTTTCCGACGTGGTCGCGGCCAACGGTGCCGTCAAGCATTGGCCCGAAGGCATGGCGATGGCGGTGAGCAACAGTTCGGTCCGCATCGAATACGGTGGGTCGAAATCGCGGACCGTCCCGAGCAATGTCGATGAAAAGGCAAGTGCCTATCTGCCGATGATCGAGGCTTTCAAGCAGCTCGATCGAGAACTGAATTGGTCGGCCTCAAAATAATTCGTTTATGCAGGAAACAGATGTGCTGATCGTTGGCGCAGGGCCGACCGGTCTTGCCCTCGCGGTGCAGCTGATCAGATATGGCGTTGACTTTGTCATAGTTGACACCAAAGAGACGACGACGCCGTTCTCCCGCGCGATCGGCGTCCAAGCCCGCACGCTTGAGATCTACGACCAGATCGGGCTTGCCGACGACCTTATTTCGCTCGGGCACGCCGCCGAAAAGGTTAAGTTTCTCAAGGACGGCGTCGTTCGCGGCGAAGCGAATTTGAGCGAACTTGGCACGGGCTTAAGTCCATTTCCATTTGTCCTGCTCGTAGAGCAAGGGCTGCACGAAGAGGTTTTATATCAGTACATTGCGGATCATGGACACGATGTCCTGTGGCGGCACGAAATGCTCTCATTCTCGGACGACGGCGACGGTGTCACGGCGGAGATCAGAAACGCTGGCGGCTCGGAATTCTCCATCCGAGCAAAGTATCTCGTCGGCTGCGACGGTGCAAAAAGCCCTGTGCGGCACGAGCTCGGGCTGACGTTCGAGGGCGACACGGTCGAGCGGCTTTTTTACGTTGCAGATGTTGAACTTGATTGGCCCTTCGGACACGACGCCCTGCAAATAAACTTGGGCGAGGACAACCTCACGGCATTCTTTCCGCTAAAGGGCGAGAACCGCTGGCGCATCGTCGGCACCTTTCCCGAAGGCCACAAAAAGGACGAGACCGAAATTCTCTTTGAAGAGATCGACGCGCAGATCGAACACGATATGAGCGTCAAACTCGACATCAAAACGGTCAATTGGTTCTCGGTCTATAACGTACATTCGCGGGCGGTCAATGCGTTTTCAAAAGGACGATGTTTTGTCGCGGGCGATTCTGCTCACATACACACGCCTGCAGGTGCGCAAGGAATGAACACCGGCATTCAGGACGGCTACAACCTCGCGTGGAAACTTGCGATTGTACTGAAAGGAGCGGCGAACGAGAAACTGCTTGCGACCTACAACGAAGAGCGTTCGCGTAACGCAAAGAATCTGCTTTCGACGACCGACCGCTTCTTTGAATTTGCGGCAAGCGATGAGTGGCTGATCTCGTTCGTGAGGAACAATATCTTTCCGTATGTTTTTGGCACGGCGCTTAGCTTTGACATCGTAAAGAGCAAGCTTTTTTCGATAGTTTCGCAGATCGGGATCAGCTATGAAGACCAGTCACTGAGCGCGGAGGCGGGCGGCTTTAGCGTTAAGGCCGGCGATCGCATGCCGTGGTTCAGTATGGATGGAAAGAGCATCTACGAGAGCTTGAACCAGCCGTCCTTCCACCTGTTGACCTTTGGTGCCGACATCGACGCCTCCGACAAACTGCCCGAAGCTGTGCGTAGTAAGTTTCAGGCCGCCTGCGACACCCACGCGTTCGATCTGGATAAGGCCGCAAGCACGGCTTTCGGCTGCGACGAGCCCTTTGTCGTGCTTTTGCGGCCAGACAATTACATCGGCTACTTATCCCGTGACCTCTCCGCAATAAAACTCGAAGAATATCTCACACGTTACTAATTCCCGATCGGGTCGCCGGGCGGTGTCGCAAGCGGCGGCGTTCGTTTCGTCGGTTCGTATGGCCGCGAGAGGAAGCGCTCGATATCCTCGACGGTCGAGCGATCGTGCGCCGCGGCATCTCCGATCGAACGCCTGCGTTTTAATGATGCGGCAAGCGAACGCAGGGCATCGCTGGCGACGGCACGCACTTGCGGCCGAGCATCGGCATCGGCAGCGAGTTCCATCAAGCGCGTAACTACGAGGCTTTCGATTCCGCGTTCGATCTCCGCTTCGCGGGCGTTTGCAGGAGCGGCCGATCCCCAAGTTGCTTTGATCAAAGCATCGACAACTTCACGAAAACCGGGGCTTGCCTTGTCCGCAGCGTTCTGATCGAGAGTTCTTGCGGCGCGATCCTGCTGGAGCAGGCCGCTCACCGTCAGATCGGCCGCGATCTCAGCGGCACCGACCGGATCGAAGATCGGTGACGTGCGTTTCGTGAAAAGCTCCGAACGGCCGGAACGATAGCCACTTGCGACCGGCGGCATCAATTCAAGTACATTCTCGGGAATCACGAGTTCTTTTGCGTTTATCGTCGAAAGAACAAGGGCGAGAGCCTTTCGCTGACGCATCGCGGGCACGGGCGAGGCAATCGTCTTTGGCGAGGGCCCGTCCGTTTCGCGCACTGAGAACGTGTAGTAAACGCCGCCGATCTCTCGGATCGCCGCTGATAGTTGGTAGCGGTGATGCAGAAAGAGCGGCATAAATTTGTTCTCAAGTTCAGACATCGGCGTCCCGACCGGGATGTTCTTTATCCCGAAATTGTTCAGCCCGATGCGGCGAACTTCCATTTCGTGTTCGAGCATCGCGATCGGGTCAGGGCCGTTGTCCCAAAGATTCGCAAGCGGGTCGGCAGCATTCGCCGGGCGAGCTTCCGAGTCCGACAAGTACAACATTCCCTTGCTCACACCGTCTTTCACGATCGCATTGAGAGCGGCGTCTTCGTCGGTTCCCGGGGCAAATTGGGCATAAGAATATGTGACCGCGAACTTGTCGAACGCGCCGATGCCGACGGCATACGCGTCCGAAAAGTCGAGCTTGCCGTTCGAGATCTTGACCATCGGTGCCGGATAATCCATCACAGACGCACGGCCATAGGTGCTCGCCGCGAAGTTGTGCGAGAAGCCGAGCGTGTGGCCGACCTCATGGGCCGAAAGCTGCCTGATACGCGCGTAAGACATTGCCGTCGCCTCCCGTGCGGAATCATCCGGCAAGAGATAGCCGGCGTCGGGCAACGCACCGAAGTCACAGGCGAAACTGCCGTTAACGTATTGCGGCATCATGCCGGTCGCGAGTAAGAAGTCCTGGCGTGCGCGTTGCGAATCGAGCGTTACGTCGCCTTTTAGGATCTCGCCCGTACGCGGATCGACAACGCTGTCGCCGATCGACCAACCGCGTGTCGAGCGGTGAACCCAATTGATCACGTTGTAACGCAGATCCATCGGGTCGGCGTCCGCGGGAAGCACCTTGACCTGAAATGCGTTCTTGAAACCCGCGGCCTCGAAAGCCTGATTCCACCAGCTTGCGCCCTCGATCAGCGCATCCTGTATCGCCTTCGGTGCGCCGTTATCTACGTAATAGATGATGGGTTTTACGGGTTCGCTCACTGCCGCGTTCGGGTCTTTCTTCTCAAGGCGATGGCGTATGATCCATCGCTTTTCGAGGTCTTGGTTTATGTCCGTACCGTAATCGTAAAAGCTGATATTCAAGGCTCCGGTCCGCGGATCGTAACGGCGTGGAGTGTACTTATCATCCGGGAGCTGGACGAACGACTGACGCTCGCGAACCGTAACGTGTTTGCCCATCGGCGCGACCTGATTGATCAAAAACTTTGGCGAAGAGCTTGAAGAGACCGTTACCGTCGCCTCGACCTCGGTGTTGAGCGGAAAGCCTTTCGTGTTCGGCAGGTAGAGCGCGCTGCGGCTTTCGTCAAAGCTGTAATTTCCTTGCTGTGCCCCATTCAAACGGTCGGCAACGCCATGTGCGTCGCGGATAAGAAAGCTCGTCGCATCGACCAACACCTTGCCGTTCTCTTCGGCCTCGATCTTGAAGCCCCAAACGACCGAACGGGCGAACGATTCTTCAACGGATCTCTTCTGCTTCTCGTCACCTGTTGCGCGATAGTCGTAATTCGGCTGGACGAGCAGTATCTTGTTCCCCGCACGCTCGAAGAAAACGACGCGCGTCGAGCCGAGCTGGCCGCGGTCAAGCCCAAGCGGGTTTGAGCCGACGCCGGTCGGCAAGCTCACGAGATAGAGGAATTCCTTGTTGAACCGCGTGACCTCCATAAAGACCTTGCCGTTCTCGCGATCGATGTAGAGCGGGATGAAGCCGTCGATCTTCTGCGTTTTTTCGACGGCCGAGGCAAAGGTCTTCTTCGGTTTCTCAGGCTTTTCCTGCGCAAAGGAAGGGAAGACGAATAGTGCGGTCGCGCACACGAGAAGGAATATGCGTTTCATTGGCTTCTAGAAAAGAGCTAAGTTATCCGATTTGATAGAAGAAATCTAACACCTTTTACGCGGCAAATGCGAAATAGGTTCTTCAATTTACTTGCGGAGCGTGACGATCAGGGCGTCGCCGATCTTGCGTTCGCCGCCCTTGTCCGAAGGGTGATTCACGACCTTGTCGTCAAGCACCATCGTAGTCGAGCCGCCGCCGTCAAGGTTCAACGCATCGACCGCACCAAGTTCCAGCAGAAAGTCTGCGAGATCGTAAAGATCGATGCCGGCACTCGCTTCGCTCCTGCCGTCTGCGGTAAGCATCAAGAATTTACCGTCCTTCAAATTCGCGACGGCCGTTCGCGGATGCCGCGTCTCAACGAAATCCTTCGACGCTTTCTCCTCTTTCCACGTAATGTCGATCTTCCCGTCCCGAATGAGTAGCGGAACGCCAGCGACAGCGTCTTCAATCCTATAAGCAGGATATGCATTATTCTTTGAGACGATGTCCCAAACTGTTTGGACTCTATCCCCGGTCTTCAACTGTTTAAGAATGTTCGATCTGGCTCCATTGCCAACAAGAACGAAACCATTTTTCGGGATCTCACACGTGTCGAGACATTCCCCGACGACCCGACCTTTGCGGATAACAAGGCGAACATCGCCAGTTCGAGGAGCGAGCGTTCCGAACGCCGGAGTATATGCAACGACCTCATCGCCATTGATCTCTCTGTTGAGTCCCATTAGCACATCGGGACGATCACCTGACTTTAGGCGCAAATATCCTGCAAACCTCCATCGATCAAGAAAGACTTCCGTCTTCTTCCGTCGGTTAATGATCCCGATCGCACCGCGTTCCATTGTCGGCTCGCTCCACACATAACCGTCGATAGTCAAATAGCCAACATTGTCACCGGCGAAGATGCTGTTGTCGAGGCGGAAGAAGCCGGCGTTTATGGCGGCGACGGCGTTGTGACGCTTTGCGAGCGAGGACGTCGTCTCGGTGCCGATCGCGGAATCCATCGCGTGAACGACGTCGAGGCGCACTTTCTTGAGGTCGAGCCGCAGAAGGTTAAAATTCACATTCTTGCCGTCGATCACACGGGAAACTCGCGCATACTCGACGCCGGGATGAACCTCTCGATACTCCTGCGCCGGGACCGCCTTGGCGAATACCAGAGCGAGGGCAAAGATCAGGAGGATCGTTGTTCGGTTGCGGTTGTGCGTTATCATCGGCATCTTATTCTGTTTCTATTCTTAGGTTTGCATTGGCGGCCGGACCCCTTGTCTTCAGCCTACTTATCTTAAGACACTGAACATGAAACATTTTAGCTCGTTTCGTTGTAATATCTTCATTCCGGATCTCGGAAAAGGGGAGCT
The DNA here is from genome assembly GCA_018269005.1 of Acidobacteriota bacterium. Classification (GTDB taxonomy): domain Bacteria; phylum Acidobacteriota; class Blastocatellia; order Pyrinomonadales; family Pyrinomonadaceae; genus OLB17. The sequence goes on from JAFDVK010000012.1 coordinate 576,506, forward strand.
TTCTTTATATGACATCATTCTCCAAGTTCATGGCGACCGTCCTCATGATCTTTTCTTTTGTTCTTGCTTCGATGGCGCAAAGTTCGGGTTTTGACGTTAGCCGTATGGACAGGACCACGGATGCGTGCGTCGATTTTTATCAGTTCGCCAACGGCAATTGGCTGCGTTCTACAAAGATCCCTGCTGAATACCCGAGCTGGAACAGCTTTTTGATCGTCTATGAGAATAACCAGAATATTCTCAAAAAGGTTGTCGAGGATGCGGCTAAGACAGCGAATGCCCCGAAGGGCAGCGACACTCAGCTAGTAGGGGATTATTATTCGTCGTGCATGGACGAGGCCGCGATCGAAAAAGCGGGCATCTCCCCGCTCGCGCCGTATTTCGCTAAGATCGCGAAGCTCGAAACCCGGACAGACCTTCAGAAGGAGCTAGCAGAACTGCACAACCTTGGGTTTGGAGGCCTTTTCCGCTTTTATATCGGGCCGGATGATAAGAACAGCAGCGTTTACCTTGCCTCCGCGCATCAAGGAGGGTTTGGTTTGCCGACGCGGGATTATTGGTTCAAGGACGACGCAAAGTCGGTGGAAACGCGTGCGAAGTATAAAGAGTTCGTAACAAAGGTCTTCGAACTTGCGGGTGATGATGCAAAAGCGGCTGCGGAGAATATGGAGACGGTAACGGCGATACAGAAGCGATTTGCCGGTGCGGCCCGCAGCCCTGTCGAGCTTCGCGATTCTGAGAAGAACTACAACAAACGGTCGCTTGCCGACCTCGCAAAACTCACGCCGAACTTCTCGTGGAACAACTATCTGAAAGCCCGCGGCGTTCAGAAGGCCGAAGAGATCAATATCGGCCAGCCTGAATATTTTCAGGAATTGAACAAGATGCTCGTCGAAGTACCGGTCACTCAGTGGAAGACCTATCTTCGATGGGTTGTCATCTCGGGATCGACAGGCTCGCTGACAAAGGCGTTCCGCGATGCCTCGTTCGATTTCTACGGAAAGTATCTTTCGGGACAGCAGGAACAGCAGGCTCGCTGGAAGACCTGTACGCAGGATGTCGATAGTTCGATCGGCGAATCGCTCGGGCAGGAATTCGTAAAGGCAACATTCTCTCCCCAGGCGAAGGCTCGTATGAATGAGCTGATCGACAATCTATTTGCGGCTTACAAGGAACGGATACAGAAGCTCGACTGGATGAGTGAAGCCACGAAAAAGCGGGCACTCGAGAAGCTTGCCGCCTTTTCGCGGAAGATCGGCTACCCGGACAAGCTCAAAGGCTACAAAGGCCTAGAAATCAGCCGCGAAGGCTTTTTCGAGAATTCGATCAATGCAACCCGTTTCGAGATAAAGCGGAATATGGAGAAGTCGGGGAAGCCCGTCGATCGTACCGAATGGGGAATGACGCCGCCGACCGTCAATGCCTATAACGATTCGACCCTGAATGAGATCGTCTTCCCTGCGGGCATACTCCAACCGCCCTTCTATTCTGCAAATGCGGACGACGCCCTGAATTACGGCGGTATCGGAGCCGTGATCGGGCACGAGATCACGCACGGCTTCGATGACGAAGGAAGCAAGTACGACGCTCAGGGCAACTTGAAGTCTTGGTGGACAGACGCCGACCGAAAGGCCTTTGACGCCAGAAATGAGTGCGTCGTCAAGCAATTCGACGGCTACAAGACCGCGCATGGTACGCCGCTGAACGGCAAGCTTACCTTGGGTGAGAATTCAGCCGATCTCGGCGGTCTAACGATGGCGTTCCTGGCAATGGAAAATTCGATGAAGGGCAAGCCACGGCCGGCTAGTATCGATGGTTTTACACCCGAGCAGCGCTTCTTCCTCGGCTGGGCCCAGGTTTGGGCCGAGGTCGCAACACCGCAGGTCGAGGCGACTCAGGCGCAGACCGACCCGCACGCGATCGCTCGCTTTCGGGTAAATGGGCCGCTTTCGAATATGCCCGAATTCGCCGCCGCCTTCTCTTGCAAGAAGGATAACCCAATGGTCAGAAAGGACGTCTGTATGATCTGGTAGACAGCCCCGACGGAATGGCCGCGTGCCGCCCTTATTTATTGAGGGACGCCCGGCCTTTCGTCATTCTGGTGGTACGGCAGCCAATGCCCTTGCCAATCGAAGACTTCGAGTGCGCGAAAGCGTTTCTTGTAGTCGTAGAACGATTCGCCCTCGTAGGCAAAACCCGGATAGTAAAAACTGCGGCCGGTCCCGATCGAATATTCGATCTCCTTGAGCATCGTGAAGATGCCGAGACGGCGTTCAGCGACTTCCGGGTCGAACGCGGCGTAGATGCCGGACGTTGCCTTGATGCCTTCGTCAAAATAGCTGATCGCGACGAGTCTATCGCCGTCGTAAACAGCAAGTTCGCTTGCGGGAGCGGGCTCGACGGCCGGTTCCGACGAGAGGAAACAATAGATCGAATCGGGGATAGCGTGGGTAAAGCGGACGCGATGCCGATGGAATAGGTCGTTCGTCTCCTCAGTGATCCGAATTGGACCCACCACGCAGCGAAGGTCGGCATTTCGCCGCAAGGTCCTCCGCTGGCTTTTTGAGAAAGTGAAATTCTTCAGGCGGATCCGAAGTGGCAGCACGCGGCGAACGTCCTCTTCATAAAGGCTGAGGCTGTACCGGTAAAAATAATTCCCGAAATGGCGCCAAGCTCTAGCGAGCAGTATGTCCATCTTGCTGCGAGAGATCGAGTCCGAATAGAACGACTCGTTAATAAAGATGATCTCAGAGGCCCGAGTACCAGTCATAGCCTTCGTTCGCCCAGTAATCTTCCGGCCGCTCGTTCATAAAGTCTATCCGGCCGATGCGTTTCAGCTGTTTGATGCCGTATTTGGTCGGGGAGGCCAAACGCAAAGGCGCACCATGATTCGAAGTTAACACTTCGCCGTTCATCTCGTAAACGAGCAGCGTCTGCGGATGCATTATTGACGGCGTATCCCAGCCGACAAAATACCCACCATCGGGTGTTGCAAGCGATACGTATGGCGGCATCTCTTCGGGGTCCTTCCAAGGCGTAAAAGCTGCGACGAGGTCTGAGAATCTCGTGCCTGTCCATTGGACGACCGTTGACCAACCCTCGATGCACTTGAACTCGGTGATGTGCTCGGCTCTCGGCAAACTGCGAATGTCGTCCATCGTGAGCACGAGATCGCTCGCTCGTCCGGGAATGCCGCCTATATTCAGACGCCACACTGCAAGATCGACCTCGCTTTCGATGCCTAGCATGCCGTTGACACGCGCCGGACGCGTTATGTTATCGGCAGAAAATTCTGTTGCGAGATGCGTCGGTCGGTAGAACGCCGACGTGAGATTCTCGTTAAAGCGGAAGATCTTTTGAAGGAAGCCGACCTTCGTTTCGTCCGGTAGCCAACGCCACCCAAAGACGCCTACGATCGCCGCGGCACCGCCGAGAAGAAAACCTCTGCGCGATCTCGAGATGAGCACTTTTTGTGCGTCCGCCTCAGGCAATTCGTCGGAAAGCGAACGGCGCTCATTCAGCACATTTGCCGAATTCTCATCCTCGCCCCGCCATTTGTCGTTGCGGTCGCCGCCCTCCCTCATTTCGAGCTCTCCTCGGCAGCCACGACCTCGACACCCGTAATCATCGATTGAAAATTCTTCCAGCCTGCGAGCACGACCTGGACGACATGCACACAGAAAAATGCCGCAAAAAGGATCATCAGCCAGAAATGCTCCCAGCGTGCCCATTCGTAGCCGCCGAGAAGCGAAGTAAAAAAGGATGCCTGAAGCGGTTTGTATATCGCGACACCGGTCACTATCGATCCTGCACCCATCAGGATCACAAGCGTGTAAACGATCCGCTGCGCGTCGTTATACTTTCCCTGCGGCGGCTTCTTTTTAGAGATGTGCAGTTCGTAGAGAGCTACGCGAAATGCGCGTCCGAATGAACCAAATGTTGGAATCAAGCTGCGATACTCGCCCGAGAAGATCAGAAAAGCGACGTAGGCGACACCGTTCGCCGCAAACAGCCACATAAAGAAGAAATGGAGCTGCATCCCTTCGGCGAGGCGATAGGGAATGCCGAGAAAGCTGTAAAAGCCTTGCGGAAAGAAATAGAAGACCTCGTGTCCGAAGAGCCGGAGCGCATAGACGGGATTCGCCCAGTAGATCAGCAACCCGCTCCACATCATCATCGCGAGGAGCGGAAAATTGACCCAATGCATCCAGCGGATCGGCGCCCGATGTTTTTCTTCAACGCGTGCAGACATAATCGTTCAGCAAGCGGAATGCGAAGTGCCTGCTCAAGACATCATTTCGTCAGAAACAGGCAAAACGGATGCGGGAGGCACGCCTTTTTTCGGCAAGCTACCAGGAAACGTTCCCTTCTTTTGACGTATCGATCTGCGTCAGTTCGACGCCTTCGTCAAAAAAGAAGATCTTCATATTGTCGAAAAGCATCTGCTGCGAGTCGGGGTTCGAAACATCGAGCCCAAAATGATTGATGAGCTGCATCTGTTTTCGCTGCCACTCTTTCCAGCAATTCTGACAGATCTCTCTTGCAACGCGCTCGCCGTCCTCGTTCGGGAACGGCGCATATCCGAGCGGTTCGCCCTTTTGCCCGCACTTTGTGCACTTGAACTTGTCGTTTCCAAAAATAGCCATAGGAAAAATTCACTCCGTATGACTTTATTTATATCAATTTGAGAGAGCCTTTGCAGTACGCGAGAAGGTTCTCCCAACGGCCACAAAGACGATACCGAGGACAAAGAAGCTTGCGAGCACGAGGCCTGCATTCCTCAAGCCGACCGCGTAACCGAGCGCTTTCATATCGGCAAAGTTGTACGGGTACCAATTCGTATAAGCACCGTGAATGAGTGAATATGCGAAGTAAAGGATCGGATATACGAGCCATTTCGCAGCATCTGCCCATTTAAGGCCGGCCTTCGGCGTGCAGAGGAACCAAAAGATAACGAAGGCTATAGGGATCACATCGTGCACGGCGTGATTCGCTACGGCCCAAAGGCCTGTCAGGCTCTCGCGAAGTAAAAGGCTGTACACTACACCAACGATCGTTATATACACGGCTATCGCAGTCTCGACCGTTGGCCGTGAAAAGAATTTGCCGAAGCGGGACTGCGGAAAGAATGCGATGGCTGTCGTCGCAATGGCAACGAGCAAATTCGTCAGGATCGTAAAGTAGCTGAAGAATCGAATGATCCTGTCGGTCGGAGCGACACCTTCAACACGCGGCCTTGCAAGCGTAAGGTAGAACTCAAGTCCGATGGCAAGCCAACCGACAATCGCGATCAAACCGGCGAATCCGCGTTTCATATTTTCTTACCCTGCCTTGCGTATGGCTTCGAGAACATCTTCGTCAGCGGGCCTGAAGATCGACAGCACCTGAACCTTTTGATAGGCGACCTTTCCGTCTCGGTTGATCACAATGACGCCGCGAGCCGAACGGCCGGGCAGCCAACTCTTCATTCCGTAAGCCTCGGAGACCTTTCGCTCTGTATCTGCGAGCAGCCGAAGCGGCAGGTCATGTTCTTCGGCAAAACTCTTGTGCGAGGCAACTGAGTCGGTCGAGATCCCGACAACTTCGGCTCCCGTCAACTGATATTCGCCCCAATGATCTCGCACAGAGCAAAGCTGGCGTGTGCAGACCGGCGTATTGTCTCCCGGATAGAAAAGAAGTACGACGACCTGCCCGCGATGATCACTGAGCGTCCAATCGCTGCCATCGCCGTCTTTCAAAGTAAAGTCTGGTGCCGTGTCAAGTATGTTCATTTTCGTCGGGTGCGGTCATAAGCGGTTTCCAAAGCAAACTTTTGCTCTAAATACTGCTGTTGCCAGTTCGGGTTCACTTTGTCGAGCAAGAGTCCTTCACTCGCACCGAATGGATAGAATACCACCCGTTCCCATTCCGCAAGGTCAAGATGGCCCATCTCCTCGTCAATGACCGTCAGCAGACGAGCAGCTTCCAGGTCGAACGGCGTAAAATCTTTCAAGGAGCGAAATGCCTTGCTCGGCTTGAGCTTCCGGCCCGCAAGCTCTGCGATCTTGTATTGTGTGTAACGCGCGATTCCTTCTTGCCAAAGCTGAAACGAGAAATACTTACGATCATCGGCTGCAAGCGAGGCGGTAAAAGCCGCACGAGCAGCAAGGTACGCCTTTAGGCGGACACTCCGTTCGTTGTCGTCCTTTGCGGCATTTGCGGCGGAAAGCAGATCGGTAAGTTGGCGGAAACTCTCAACGAACCTCTTTTCTTTGTAGGGAAAGGCATAGTTGATCTGCCACATTCCGGTCGTGTCGCCGCGGGCAAGATCGAGCGCGTTCACGCTATCGAAATAGTCCGGCCGCGAATACTGAAACTGGTGAAAATGCTCATGCAGCACGACAAAAAGCCATCTTGTCGATGTCTTATCCGTCGTGTTCTCAGGCTTGCCGACGACGATAACGGGCGTCGAGCCAAATGCGTTGAGCGTAGCGAGAAAGGTTTTTGGGAATTTGCGTTCCCGCCAAAACACTTCGCTCTTTAGCAGCTTGTCATAACCGAGTGAGTGAAATTCTTCGGACGGTTTCTCATGCCGGATCAGAAACTCATGGTCGTTCGTGACAAAAAGCATCGCGAATGGCGCTGTGCTCCAACCGAGCCAAACCTGATCCTGCACCTTGTCGGCAACACGGAAAGCTTCGGCAATTCGAACCCGATCGATCTCTTCGATCGACGGCGCCGCGTGTACCTTAACAACAGTTAAAAGCAGGAGAAAAGCAAAGAGGGCGACGAGTTGGGTACTCGCCCCTACTCTTGAGATCCGCGTGATTTCCATATTTCGACCATGACAAAAGCTGCAAAGAGTAAGAAAGGAACGGCTGAGAGCAGAATAGCAATATCTGGCGCAAATATCCCGATCAGAAACATAAGAACCAACAGCATTCCAATGCAGATTAGGCCGATCAGCGAAAGCAGCCGGCTCGGCCGCCGTTGAAACAAGGTAAAGAGAAGGAAAATCTGGCCAAGAAGCGGCAGTACGGTAAACGGATGCAGAACGGCCGTTGGCTCGGTAAGCAAACGCTTCAAGACCTCTGCTTCGGCCTCGGCAAGGAACGCCGTGTTATTCCCGCCCCATTTCAGATAGCCGATCAGCGAGGTCAAGACGAGGCCGAGATTTAAGAGCTTGAGTTTCATTTAGCTGACGATCTCGTCAAAATCACGTGCGCCGTGGAGGACACGAGAGATGCTTACTCGATTCGCCCAACCTCGATAGAAGATCAAATAGCTGCCTATAGGAAAACTTCGCAGGCCATGTTCAAGCTCTGAGCGCTCGCGGCCTGCACCCGGATTCTCGGCTAACATTTTGAAGATATCGACAAACTGGCCATACAATTCGACCGAGGCTTCAAAGTTATCTATCGAAATGAAAGCAAGGATATCGTCAATGTCGTCCTCCGCCTCGCAGGTAACGATGAAATCAGCCATGTTTTGGCCTTCTTGCTAGCAAGCGTTCCTTTATGTCGGCCATTGCTTGCGCACCATCTTTGTAGCGTCCAGCTTCCAGATCAGCCGTGCCCTTCTTTATCTCAGCTCGCAGGGCGTTCAGCTTCGCTTCGCGGATCTCGTCCCGTTGCTGCAAAAGCCTCAGGCCTTCGCGAACGACCTCGCTCGCGGAACTATACATCCCGTCCTTAACCTTCTGCTCGATCAAAGTTTCAAGCTCGCGCGTAAGAGAAACATTCATAGAAAGAGGATAACAAAGACTGTTATTAATAACAATCTTTGTTATTTCTATCGCTCTCTACCGTTGGCGGCCTTTTTCAAAGTCCCTTACATCCTTGAACGGGTTGTCTCTATCCTCAAAATCCGGGCGGTAGTAATGCGAAGCCGATTCGTATTCCTGCATAAAGCCTTCCTCCATTCCGAGATCGTCGAGCAGGGAAACGGCCTCGAACCATTCGCCTTCGGAAATGCGGCGAGAGAGCAGGATGTAGCGTTCATCCGTTGCCGCCTTGTTGGTCGCGTAATATTGGGCCATCAGCGAGATCGCGGTCTTAGCCGATAGTTCGTCGCGTATCCATCGAAGGTTCGCTTCGAGGTCGGCGATATCGTTCGGCAGAACGAGCAGGCGAATGAGAAGGCCGCGCTTCAAGAGAGGAGAAGATGCGGACGAGGGCGTCCGCGTTCCGAAAACAAGATTGCTGCCCATCTGGCGGTGCATTTCCTTGATCGCAAGGCGGGCAAAATGGGCATAATCGCGCACTTTTGAATACGTGAATCCGGCGGCCGAATCTGCGTATTTCAGGTCAGGGAGATAGATATCGACAAGGCCTTCGAGGAGCGTGAGAACCTCGACGGAATCATATGCGTTCGTGTTGTAAACAACGGGAAGATCAAGGCCTTGCTCGGTCGCAAGCAGTATGGCGCGTGCCATCTGCGGAGCGAAATGCGTAGGCGAGACAAAGCCGATATTGTGGCAGCCGCGTTGCTCGAGTTCGAGCATCATCTCGGCCAGACGCTCGACGGTGATCTCGTTCTTCCGCTGAGTTTTCCACGTCTGCGAGATCTGATAGTTCTGGCAATAAACGCAGCGAAGGTTGCAGTTGCCGAAAAAGATATTTCCCGCCCCACGCGTGCCGCTTAGGCAGGGCTCTTCGCCGAAATGCGCCGTATAGCTCGAGACGATCGGCAAACGTCCCGAATAACATGCGGCGATCTCATCCTTTAGACGGTCGTTGCCGCAATCTTTAGGGCAGACCGTGCAGGATCCAAGCAAGCGCTCAAGCGCGTGGACCTGGTTCTCGAGTCTGTTCTTGTTCGAGAGTTTCCGCAACCTTACGCCTGAGTCTGCGTTTTCCATGAGCGTTGTAAATATACTTGTTGATGATCTCTTTCGGCGCGACGTAGTTGGCAAGCGTCCACGTAAAATCCATCTCGGCATTTACGGTCGCCGTCGCCATTCTTGTTTCCAAGAGCATCAGGATGCTGCCCCAAAACAGGAATAAAATCCCGACGATCCCGACCGGGATCGGCACCCAGCGATATGTATTAAAGAAGGCGGCAGCGGCGATCGTTACGCTCGTCAGCACGAAGAAGCCAAGCCCGTAATAGAAAGTCACCATCGCCCGCTGAAGAAGACGCGCGCGGCTCGTTACTTTATCGAGGAGGCCAACGACGGTGTCGATGCGGAGTTCATAAAGAGCGATAGCGGATTTGTCGTCGCTCGTAATAAGGTCGCTCAAGCGTTTCTCGAGTTCGCGAACGCGATCGACCACGCGGCCGAGCCTCGTCGAGGTCGAGAGCACTAGCGAGCCGGTTGCCGAGATCAGCAACGTCGGCGTGACCATCGCCGTAAGAAACTCGATGGTCGAATTAAGAGCGTCCGGGTTTACGGAAACAAGATCTCCGCCAGCCATAAAAGTCGAATCCAAAATGTTAGTCGTGTCGCATCACAAGCGCAAATCTCGCGCGATCCGATGTCAGGCTAGGCCGCTGAGTGCCGTGCGTTATGAGTTCGAAGACGGAGCGAGAGAGCGACCATCGTTACTCCGAACAGAACGGCATAAATACCAATGATGAATCCGACGGCGAAGGCTCCGCCAATCGGGTCTGCTGCGACCAGTACGCCGAAAAGGATCGAAAATATGCCGCCAAGGATCATCCAGAATTCGCCAACGATGAGCTTCCGCAACTGGATCGCGGTTACGATCTTGAAAACGCCGCTGACGAATGCCCAGATCGCGATGATGAGGATCATTGCCTGTGCCATCGACGCAGGTTGTATCAGCGTGATGAGGCCGACAACGATGCCGAGCAGGCCTTCAAGAATGATCCACCACCAATTCTCGGTCCTCGCCTCTGATCTAAAGGCTGAGATGAGGGCAAAGATGCCGTCAACCAACGCGAAAGCTCCGAAGATCAGCACAAGTGACAGAAATGCAGAAGCCGGGAAAGATATCGCAGCTATGCCAAAGACAAGTGCAAAGACACCGCGGAGCAAGAATACCCACCAATTTCTCGCTAAGAACATCATAAGACGCCTCCCGATCAGTATTTGTTATTTCAAGGATGAGTATAGCTGAAAATTCTGCGGGACAGTTAGGAGTTTTTTGCCTTTTCGATACGGGCAAATTCCCGAGACATGCGGCCTGTTAGCATCAGCCATATCATCTTAAAATCACTGATAAATGACCAAAGAGGGTATTTGAAGGTCGCCGGGCGGTTCTTTTCAACAAAGAAGTGTGCCGACCAAGCGAACGCATAGCCGACAACGAAGAAAAGCGGAAAGTAATACCATCGGCCGGTTGCGACAAAATAAACGAGGAGAGCGATGCCAAGCATCGTACCGGCGAAATGCAGCAAACGTGTTAGCGGCTTACTGTGTTCCGAAAGGTAAGACTCCCAAAACTCTGCGTATGTCTTGATCATTGCCTTATTCTGCAAAAAGCTGTTCGATCGGCTTGCCTGCCTTTGGATTCTGCTCACTATAATCCAAGTTCAAGTAGCGGCAAAGCGTTGCCGGTACCTGGTTAAGATAGATGGTCCGGGCGTCTTTCCACTCGCCGCGAAGCTTCACATCGGGCGAAAAGAATGCCATCCAGATATTCTGAGCTTCCGCAACATCTGCCCCGTGGTCGTGCCAATCGTTTGCGGTCTTTCCACGGCCATGGTCGGTGGTGATGATGATCGCCGTTTTGCCCTTGTATGCCGGATCATTTTGCACGAGATCCAATATCTCCTTGAGAAAGCGGTCGGTCATATTCAATGTTTGGAGGACGCGCTCGTAATTCTTTTCGTGTGCCCAATCATCCGATTCGTCAAACCCGATGTGGATGACGCGCGGATGGTGCTGCCTCATATGCGAGAGCGCAAATCGAAAGGTGTAATAGTCGAATCGAGCACCATTCCATGCAGGAAGCGTCGCCGATTGAGCACGGCTCAAAGCAGCGATCTCTCTGTCGGAGCTCTCGTACGGCATAAAGCCTGCATTGATCAAAAACGATCCTGGATTGTTGGTCGAGATTCTTTCGAAGGCATCCCAAGATGAAAAGTCTGCGACCTGATCTTTATTCAACTTCAGCTTCTTTTGCAGAAAATCGAGCACCGAAGGGTAAGGATTTTGCGGGTGGCTGTTGCTCTTTATCACATCGTCGTGAGCCTCGCCCGTAAGCATCTCCGAATAGCCTGGATACGAGAAGAAGAGCTGATTCGTCGTCTGCACGGAGCTGTGCAGCTCACGGTTGCCCGCGATCGAACCTTGCGAGACGAGCATGGTCTTCCAGAAGAATGGCATCAGCTTCTCGCGGCGATCTTTTGGGGTTTCGGCCCAAAAACGTTTGTAGGCCCACGTCTTCTGATAATTTTTGTTCGTCGAAGCAAAGATCTCCTGATCGAGACCGCCGAAGATCTCTTGCGTACGTGCTCCGTCCAAGGTGATAAGGATCACGTTCCGGGTCCGCTGCTGTGCGTAGAGCGAACCGGCAGCTGCGCATATGGCGAGAAAGACGGCGACGATGGATCTTTGCATACAAGCCTCTCGGAAAGCGTCTAATGGCCGTGGAATCTCGGCCTAAGGTTCGAATGTCTTGGTCTCGGAGACTAGATTATCACGGAGTTGATCGACAGGCATCTCTTGGTTCGCGACCGGCATCAATTGACCAATAGTCGTTCCCGCAGAGAGGTAAAGATATGAGAAAACATGTCCTTTTCGCAGCCATTCTACTCGCCGCATTTGCGATCGCCGTCAACGCACAACAGGCGAGCGGGCTCTATAACCCGTCGATAGATATGGACGGCTTTCTGAAGGTATCACAGGACGCCGCAAAGCACCGCTCGACGCGGCGGCTGACAGAAGAGCAGTTCATTGCCGCGAGCAAAGAACCGGGCGCTGTGATCCTTGATGCCCGGAGCAGCGAAAAATTCGACGAACTGCATATTGCGGGAGCGATAAACTTGAGCTTTCCCGACATCACGGTCGAAAGTCTCGCGAAAGATCTGCCCGACAAGGCGACCAAGATCTTGATCTATTGCAACAATAACTTCGAGAACGAGCCGAGCGCGTTCCCGACCAAGGTCGCACCCGCGTCGCTCAATCTCTCAACGTACATCTCGCTCTACACCTACGGCTACCGGAACGTTTACGAGCTCGGCCCGCTTCTTAACGCAAAGACGACGAGGCTGAAACTGATTTCTTCGAAGGATGAAGCGAAGAGAGTCGGCGTTCGCTGAGTCGCCGGCTCAGGAAGATCTGTGGGCGTTCAACCGGCCCGGATGATTTCGGCGACGCCGATGCCGACGAGCGCAGAGACGACCTTTAGGAAAGCTCCCAAAACGGAGCCTACAACAGTAGAAAGGAGAGCGGCAGGAACCGAGCCGCGGCTCCGCTTCACTAGACGACCGGTCAGCAAGAAACCGACCGCCGCCATCGACATAGTGACGATCAAGGCCAAGATCACAAACGCCCCAAGCCCGTAACTCGCCACCCGTTCGCTATAACCGTTCATCGCGACCAGGAGAAAAAAGAACACGAGCACACCGACGACCGCGTTGATTCCCGCAATAATGATCGCTGCAATGATCTTCGGTGTCATTCTACTTACCGTGTTTTTTCGCTCGCTGGCAGGCACCGAGTCTTCTGCCAAGGGCCTAAGGATTAAAACCCGCTAAGACAAGTGGATGCCACTATCAGTTACTCTGGTTTGCCAAGCGGCAAACGTAAGCGACGAAACCCCCACCGAGAGAGCACTTATTACACAGCATGCAAACAAAGCCGAAAGCATCACCGAGGCGAAGCTTGGCGGTTCGAGGAGAAATGGATCGCCTGCTGAGTATCGTGATTGCGCGACCCAGTAGAGGTAACACCAACTCGAAACTGTGAAAAAGACGGCTGAACCTATCGGTATGAGAAGGTATGATGGCACAAACCGCATGAAAAAGGATCTCAGAAGGTAAGCGACCGCTGCAACAATGACCGCTGCCGTTATGCACCACACTGAAGTGTAAAGAAGATCAGAGTTAGCGAAAGATGCTCCGTGGGAATAATGATCGACCGTCGAGAAAAACTGCCAAAAATAGAACATGACCGCAAGGATCATTACCCCGCAACTCGATACGGCGACAACCACTACACCGTCGATCGAGTATGATCCATTGGCGCTTATATCCACTATTTGCGATTCCTAAGAGCGATGTTCCATCTTATCCTACTGATCATTTCCATAGCAGCTTCAAGCCGTATTTCTTGAACCGAGCAAATTCGGCATCACCGCTCACCAGCGTGAGCCTACGCGATATCGCCTGCCAAATAAGCAACCGGTCAAAAGGGTCGGAATGGGTGTTTTCGGCAAGCTCACCCATTGTCGCGGTTTCGTCAGGTAGAATTCCGATCGGCACAAAACCCATGTCAACTGCACGCAAAGGCAGTTCGCCTGGCCTTACCTTACCTATATCCAATTTCCCGGCTCTGACCTTGATAGCGATCTCCCAAAATGTAGCGGCACTGACAAATACCTCGTTATCGGTATCTCTGATGGTTTCGGCAACTGTATTTGGCAAACGCCTCGATTCGCCGGTTACCCAGAGAAAAATATGGGTATCAAGGAGCAATTTCATATCTTGAGGTTAATTAACTCCTCATCCGTCATTTTGAAATCGTCCGAATATACGACTTTCATCTTGCCATCGAGAATGCCGAGTTTGCGTTTCTTTTTCTTCGACTTAGATTTGTTATCGCTGATAGGCACGAGACGGGCGACCGGCTTCTTCTTTTTTCCATAGACGATCTCTATCGTTTCGCCCTGCTGCACCTTTTCAAGCACCTCAGAAAATTGAGCTTTTAATTCGCCAACTGGAAGACTCTTCATTCTTCGATTCTACACCGTTCGTGACAAGTTGACAAGAAAAAGCTGATTCCTATCTCGAGGATCTGAAGCTCTTCCTCATCAAACTGCATTTTGTTCTTTTCCATGACAGATACTCACTCGTTTGAAGGTCAATCCGCGAAGGCGACGGTGAGTTGTTTGAGTTTCATTGAGTCGCTTTTGTCGATAGCGTCGATATCGTCGCGGTTGACATGGTTGTAGAGGATGTCGCGTTGTTGGGGCGTGTAGCCGGCTTCGCGGATCTGGTAGCGGAGTTCTTTCTCGTTGGCGTCGGTGTTCGCGCCGGCGGCCGAGACGACATTTTCCTCGATCATTATCGAGCCCATATCGTCTGCACCGAAGCGAAGTGCGGCCTGCCCGATCTTCAGTCCTTGGGTGAGCCATGACGCCTGTATGTGCTGAATATTGTCGAGGAAAAGCCGTGAGACAGCGAGCATCGTGAGGTAATCGATGCCGGTCGGTTCTTCTGTGATCTTGCGTCCGAGGGCCGTGTTCTCGCGTTGGAACGTCCACGGGATGAACGCTGTGAATTGCCCGCCAACGCCCGTCTCATTGACGCGTGCGAGAGATTCGTCCTGCAGCCGGCGCACGAGATCGAGGTGCCGCACGCGGTGCTCGATGCGATCGCCGATGCCGAACATCATCGTCGCGGTCGAGATCAGTCCGGCTTTGTGAACGGCACGCATTACATCGAGCCATTCCTGCGTGGTGCATTTGGTCGAAACACGCTTTCGCACTTCGTCATCGAGTATCTCCGCTCCACCGCCGGGAAGCGAATTCAACCCCGCGGCCTTCAAGCGTTCAACGATCGTGTCGTAATCGAGCTTCGATATGAGCGAAATATTGTGTATCTCGGGCGGCGAAAAGCAGTGGAGCTGGAACTGCGGATACTTTGCGTGCAGCGTGCGAAGAAGGTCTTCGTACCACTCGATATTGAAGTCGGGGTGAAGCCCGCCCTGCATCAGAACGCCCGTGCCGCCGAGTTCGATCGTCTCTTCGATACGCTTCTCGATCTCTTCCATCGAATGGACGTACGTGTCGGGTTTTCCCGGCCTTCTGTAGAAGGCGCAGAAAGTGCAGACGACGTTGCAGACGTTCGTATAGTTGATATTGCGGTCGATGATGTACGTTACGACCTCATTACCGTTCTTGCGTTGGCGGATCTCGTCGGCCGCGAGGCCGATACGCAGAATGTCTTTCGATTCGAGAAGCGCGGTGCAATCGTCGGTCGAAAGGCGTTCGCCCGCGAGGGCTTTGTCCAGGATTGGCTGTATTGAAGATTTCACGCAATCTGATTTTACCAAAGAATTTGAAAATACAGCTTACAGCTATAAGCTGATAGCTGTAAGCTGCTTTTTAATGCCAAAGATGATCAAAATAAAAGCTCTGTTGGATCATGCCCCCGAGACATCGGGTTGGCACTTCCTCGTAATCGAGAAGCGAGTGGCCGACAAGCTTTCGTTCAAGGATCAGTACAAACGTGTGGTCTGCACGATCAACGGCGGCGAGCCGTTCCAATGTGCCCTGTTGCCGTCACGGGGTAAGTTCTACATCATTGTCAATAAGAAGAAGCGTGAGGCGCTCGGCATCGTCGCCGGCGACACCGTCAAGGTCAACCTCGCGATCGACGAAAGTCGATACGGTCTGCCGATGCCGGAGGAATTTCGCGAGGTACTCGACCAGGATCCCGACGGCGACAAACTCTTTCACACGCTCACGCCCGGCAAACAGCGCTCGATCCTTTACTACCTCGGCAACATCAAGGACATCGACCAGCGAATTCACTACGCACTCTTGATCGTCGATCACATAAAAGAACACGGCAAGGTCATCGATAAGCTCTTGTATCAGGAACTAAAGCGGCCACACCGGTGAGCCGCCGGCCAACGGCCAGTCAGATCGCTCATCTTATTTTTTTGAAGTGGGAGAGTTGTTATCGGTCTTCCACAAGAGGAACAAGAGCGGAAAAAAAATGAGCGTGCCAATAAAGAATGCCAGAATGGCTTGCCATTCGGTCGGCGCTTCAGTGCCGTTGGCCCCGAAGTGCGTCCCGAATAGGCGATTTATCACGGATTCGATAAAACCAAGTCCACACCCTAGAGCCAAACCGAGAACGAGTAAATTGAGCAGACCTCGAAGCCAATACACCCTAGACGCCTCCTCGACTAAATGTCTCTATAGGAACAGTAATTCTTTTTGTTCTCGGAATAAACCATGTTGTTCTCCTAGCTTGAAATACAGTTCGAGGCCCGCAAACATTTCGTCCGATACTGAATAAGAGATACTGCGGCCGAGATAATCGGTCAGATCCGCGGTGTCGAGTCCGATCTCGTCGGTGTAATTCGCGGCGATCTCGTCGATGTGGGCGACCCCTTCGTCGCGGGCGGCGGCAAGATCGAGCGGACATTTATCCAGACGTGTCATCCACATCGCAAAGACGAACCCGAGGCCTGTGTTGGCACGCCAAACTTCGGCGAGGTCGAATTTTCTATACGGCACGGCGTCGCTCGGCGAGTCCGGGATCCGAAGCGCAGGATCGCCGATGACCAACGCGCAGTCGGCCGTCGAGAGCATTTCGTCGATATTCGGAGCGGCGTCGCGCCACTTTGGTTCGCGGCCGATAAATTCGCGAAAAATTATCTTCGTGAGCGCAGCGGACGTGCGTGACGATACGTCGAGCGCAACGTTTTTCGCGTCCGCCAGCTCCATTCCTTTTGTGACCAGACAGACGCTTTGCACGCGTTCTTTCGCGCCGACGCAGACATCTGCGACGAGTTTTACGTCCGGAATTGATTGATAGGAAAAGACCGGCACCAACGCGGCATCGACGCGGCCGCTAGCAAGAAGTTCGGCCGAGCGGGCCGGTGCCGTGTCCATTATCAGTTCGGCGGAACCGCGAAGCGAGCCGTAGAGGAAGCTCCAGACGAGCGGAGCGGTGTTCGAATAGCTTGAAGCCGCGATGCGCGGAACAGAGAGCTGCATACTGCAATTATCTTATCCACCCATTGCGGCCTCAATCAAAAGCAGGTCCTTGGTTCGCTCCCGATCCTTGAACAGAAGGCCGGGTTTCCCGGAGATCGCCTTCTTTTGCGGCTCGTCGCATCTCCGTGCGGGTTAGGTTGTTGTTGAAACGCACCGCAATCGTCTAATCTAAAGCTATGAACATTAGGCATATTTCGACCGTGTCTCTGACCTTGCTTCTTTTGACCGCGGGTGCGTTCGCCCAACGCGTCGTCATCCATGACCCGACAGCTCCGCTGACAAGGAGGGATGCTCCGGAAGATCCGCCGCGTGCAATTGCGAAGATCTATGAGAAGAGTATTCTCGCGCCCGTCCGAAAGAAACTCGTGTCGGACGGCTGCTCGGATTCTCCGACCTATACGGGATCGGTCAGCGGTTCATTTACGAAGGCAGGTGCCAAACAGACCGCAGTCTTTTACCAGTTCTGCGAAACCGGAAACGGCCTTGGATGGGTCGGGCTTGCGGTCATCGAAAAGGGAAAGGTCGTCGCGAATTTCGTACAGGATTCGGGCTGGGCGTTCGCCATCGGGAAGGTCGCAGATGTGAACCGCAATGGGCTTGACGAAATAACTCTGGAGTTCGGCGGCGGAATGCATCAGGGCGAGGGCGGTACGGGTGTTTCGATCTACGAATTCAAGGACAATAAGCCGATAGAGCTTGGTTGGTATCAGTCATCAAAGCTTACGGATACAGAAGCGACGACATCGTGGGTGTTGACCGCAAAACCCGGAAAGAAGCCCGTTTTCTATAGTCAAAAGTATGTACTAGGTCGTAGAGAAAAATGGATAAGGTCAGGCGCGAATAAGGTCTATCGGCTCAAGAAACTCGATGGCGGCAACTCTTTTGAGGAAGTGAAATGAGCGAGCTAATTGACATTACCGTAGGCATTTCGCCCGATATGCCGATATACAAAGGCGACCCGGACGTTGAGGTGAATTCTTTCAAGTCGATCGCGTCAGGTTCGTCTGCGAATGTCTCGCAGATCTCCTTCGGTGTTCATTCCGGGACACACGTCGATGCTCCGAACCATTTCATTGATGGCGCAAGACGCGTCGATGCTCTCGACCCCGAAAAGTTGATGGGCCGATGCCGCGTCATTGGCGTGCCCGAAGATGTTGTTGCCATCGAGCCGCAGCACGTAGGCGAACTCGGCGGTATCGAGCGTGTGCTTTTCAGGAGCCGAAATTCCGAATTTTGGAATACGCCGGAGGATGGGTTTCGGTCGGATTTCAGCTATCTCGTACCTGACACTGCGAAATTGCTCGTCGAGAAGGGCGTCGTGCTCGTCGGCATCGACTATCTTTCGATCGAAAAGAGCGGTTCGCCCGGCCATCCCGTGCACGTCGAACTTTTAAGCAACGAGGTCGTCATTCTCGAAGGCGTTGACCTGCGAAAGGTCGAGCCCGGCGATTATGACATTATCTGTCTGCCGCTGAAATATCGCGGCGGCAACGGCGACGGCTCTCCCGCTCGCACATTTTTAGTGAGGAAATAATTTAGAACATGCGAACTCCCAAAATCATAGGTATTGCTCTAGTCCTTCTCATATCTTCGATCACCCTAACGGCGCAAACCCAGAAGCCGATACGCGACTTCGTTGTGACGGTTGAAAATGGGAAGACGGTTAATATCAACGCAGAGGCCTTTACGAAGTTTCCTCGGACGGAGCTAAAGGTCAAGGATCACGATGGTAAAGAAGCTACATTTTCCGGCGTGGACCTGCGCGACGTATTGAAGTCAGCCGGTGCAAAGTTCGGCGAGGCATTGCGAGGTCCGATGATCGGACAGTTTCTTGTCGTCGGTGCTGCTGATGGCTATCGGGCGGTCTATTCGCTCACCGAGCTTGATCCTGCCTTCTCGGATAAGACCGTTATCATCGCCGATATGAAGGACGGCAAACCTTTGGATGTGAAGAACGGTCCCTGGCAGGTAATCGCATCTAACGAGAAGAAACACGCCCGTTGGGTGCGTCAGGTGACAACTCTCAGAGTTGAACTCGCAAAATAGATGCAGGCGGTCAACGAAAAGAACTATCGCGAACGTGTCTATGCGATCGTTCGCGAGATCCCGAGCGGTCGCGTGATGACGTACGGCCAGCTGGCGATCATTCTCGGCGAAGGCTATACGGCCCGGACGGTCGGGTTTGTGATGCACGGAGCCGACACGGATAATGTGCCGTGGCAGCGTGTTATCAACTCACAAGGGAAATGCTCGACCGGCAAACTGACCATTCCCGTCAACCTCCAGCAAGAGCTCCTCGAGGCGGAAGGCATTGAATTCAATGCTGCGGGCAAATGCGACCTAGGGCTTTACCAGTGGTTTCCTGATGGGTTGGAAACAGGCGACGAAGAGCAAGCGACGCTGTTCGATTAGCGGCCCCACTGCAGTTTCTTTCGAAGGACGTCGAAATAGTTGCGGTTCTCAGGCTGAACGAGATTGAGCGTTGTACGGCTCTTTCGGATGCGGACGATATCTCCGACAACGAGTGGAAATCCGGTCTGCCCATCAAGGCTCAAGATAACGCCTTCACTGCCGCTTTCAAGTTTCAATTCGATTTGAGCGTCATCGGGTATTACGATCGGCCTGTTCGTAAGGGTAAACGGGCAGATGGGCGTCAGGACCACGGCATTCATTGACGGATAGACGATCGGGCCGCCGGCAGAAAGGTTGTAGGCCGTAGAGCCTGTCGGAGTTGCCACGATCAGGCCGTCAGAGCGGAAGGAGTTCACAAAAAGCCCGTTCAGGCGAACTTCGATGGCGATTATGCGGGCTAGGGCGGCTTTGTTGATAACAACATCGTTCAAAACGCGGCCGCCGGCAATACTCTCACCGTTCCGGATCAATTCGGTGCGCAGCATAACTCGATGGTCGGTCTCGAACTTGCCGCTTACAACTGACTCGACCGCGGTGTGCAGTTCTTCGATACGAAAGTCCGTCAAATACCCAAGACTGCCGTAATTTATGCCAAGGACCGGCACTTCCGCTTCCCCTATCATACGGGCGGCGGCGATCATCGTTCCGTCACCGCCGAGTACGACGACCAATCCGCAGCCGGAAAGGTCAGCCTCAGCGTGATCTGCCGGGAAGGTTCCGACGAGCTTGATATCACGGGCAGAGAACCAGCTTGAAAGCTCTAGCGCGGTCGCTTTTGCTTCCGCGTGGCCCGGTTTTATGACGATTGCAGCGGTTTCGATCATCGTTCAGAGATATATTCGGCCAAAACGGCATCAAACTGCAAACGAGGCAACTTTTCCTGCATGCCGCTCTTCTATTGGATTTTACAGGGTGCTTTGCTAGAATCGCAGTTTGTCTCTATCCAACTATCCGAGTGAACTCTCGAAATATAGGTGTTTTGTAAATGTTAAGGTTTTTTACCCGTCTTGAAAAGACACGCAACCTCGTCCTTTTTGTTTTCGCTATCCTGATGGCCGGATCGCTGATCTTTTTCTATACGCCCGCACGCAACACGTTTGAGACCAGCGACTTGAGCCAGAGCCAGGAAGTTGCAGCAAGAGTTGCCGGCGAACCGATCACCGTGGCCGACATTATTCGCGAAAGGGAAAAATTCAGCCAATTCAGCCGCGGTACGTTCCCGGCGAAGATGGTTCTCGATTCCTTGATCAATCGCCGCATCATGCGTGTCGAGGCCGCTCGCCTTGGCCTTACGGCGACGGATCGGGAAGTCGCTGACGAGATACGTAAGCAGAGCGCAAATCCGGACGGCACGCCTTTTGACCAAAAGAAATACGAGGAAGCGGTTATCGGCCAGTACGGCACCATCGCGGCATTCGAGCAAAGTGTTCGGGATGACATTAGCGCCCGCAAGCTGCAGGCCTACATAACGGCGGGTGTGACAGTTTCGGAGGCTGAAGTGCTCAATGAGTACCAGAAGCGGAACGCGAAATTCAACATTTCCTACGTTTCGCTGAATCCGACCGAGATCGCCAAGACCTTGAAGCCGTCGGATGATGAGCTCAAAGCATATTTTGAAAAGAACAAGGCTTCGTATTACATCAACGAACCCCAGAAGAAGATCAAGTATGTCTTCATCAATACCGAAAAGATCGGGCAGAAGCTTGCGATCTCAGATGCCGACCTAAAGGCAGAGTGGGACGCTCTGGCACCCGACAAGAAGACGATGGGCGTCGATGGACAGGAGATCGTGCTTCGCGTTCCGAAACCGGATGATGAGACACAGATCCAAGGAAAGGCCACCGAGCTTGTAACACAGCTTCGTGCAAAGGGCGGGCCGATAACAGAAGAGGCTTTTGCGGCACTTGCCAAGGGCCAGTCAGAAAATCCGGCGACCGCGGGCAATGGCGGAAAGCTTTCAGGCCCGGTTCGTGAGAATCCCGCAAAGCCCGATGATCCGTATCAGCAGCTTCTCAAACTCGAACCTGGACAGATCACCGATCCGATCCTTTATCAGGGCCGATATTTCATCCTGAGACGCGGCGAGACCGTTCCGAAGACCTTCGAACAGGCAAAGAAGGAACTCGAAGTATCCCTTCGAAACAGAAAGGCTTATGCGGCGGCTCTCGAATTCGCAAAGAAGGTCGATGATGCTCTGAAGCAGTCAAAAGATCCTGCAAAGACCGCTGCGGACTTCGCTTCTCAGGCAAATATGACGGCCGGCGAAATGGTCAAGGAGACCGGCTACGTCAAGCCCGGCGACGATATTCCGGATATTGGTATTTCGTCCCAGTTCGAAGAAGGCATCAAGGGGCTTGAGAATGTCAACGATGTCGGTGATGTCGTGCCTGTCCAAAATGGCTTTGCACTTCCGATGCTCGTTGACAAGAAAGAACCGCGGGATGCTGAGTTTGCGGAAGTCCGCGCACAGGTCGAGTCGGCTTACAAGCTGGAGAAAGCCCAGTCGCAGGTCGAAGAGATCGCAAAAGCTATTTCGTCCGGTGCGAAGGATGCGGCTTCTTTAGCGGCCGCCGCGACATCAAAGGGCGTTACCGCAAAAACCAAGGACGATTATGTTATCGGGACGCCTGTCGGGGAAGGCGCGTCGGCCGCAAGCGGCCAAGCTCTCTCGGATGCGATCTTTGCCCTTGGCAACGGCCAGGTGATGAAAGAGCCTCTGAAGGTGGGCGACAACTGGGTGATCGTCGGAGTGACACAGCGTAAGGAAGCGGATTCGAATGCATTTGCTACGCAACGCAGTTCGCTGATGGAGCAGATGCTCGGTATGAAGCGGAGTAACGTGTTCGGCGATTACATAGCCGCCGCAAAGCAGCGTCTTGAGGCTGCCGGAAAGATCGATATCAACAAGGCCATCCTTGAAAAGATCGATTCCCCGACCGCTCGGGACCTTACCGAATAGACCCGTCGAGAAGGAAAGAAAAGAAGGCCGCGAAGTTGAACGCTTCGCGGCCTTTTTGGTACATGACACTCGGTCAGTTCATCAATGCACTTTGTCGTGAATGTGCTGGAAGTACCAGTACGTGACGAAGCCCCACAGGACGATGTTGACCACAGACAGGAGCAGACCGATAGACTTGACCGAAGAGCTCCGTGCGGCGGACGCTCCTCGCTTGCTGTACATGATCATATACACGAGAGCACCTGTCAGCACCCAAGCAAACAATCGGATCGCCAAATTAAGAGCGATATTGTCCGCAGCCTTTTCATCGGGTTTGAGTCCAAGGCCAAGTCCGCTCGAAGGAGCCATAACCTGATATATGGTCAAGGCGATCACGAGAACAATGCCAAGCATTGCGGCGATCGGCGGGCTATAATTCGCAGGCAATTCATCGGCGGCGATATTTTCGCTGGCGAGCTTGCTGTGCGTATAGCTGTAGCCGAAATAGACGAGCAGGCCGATAGCCATCCAGTCGATCAGCCGGATCCACGTATCAAGCGGAAGGCTGTTCATCAGGAATGCGGCCGAGATGACCGCACCGAGCGGAATGAACGGCACGAAAGGCACCTTGAACGGGCGATTCAATGCCGGATTCGACGAACGCAGGATGATGATGCCTGTTCCGACGATCACGAATGCGAAGAGCGTTCCGATCGAGACGAGTTCGCCGAGAAGGCTGATCGGGACAAAGCCCGCGAGGATCGCAACGATCGTACCGGTGATCGCCGTAGTGATATGCGGCGTCTGGAACTTCGGATGGATCTTCGCGGCCCAGCTCGGGAGCAGTCCGTCTTTTGACATCGAATAGAAGACACGCGGCTGTCCCATCGTCATCACGACCATCGTCGAGCTGAGGCCAAGAACGGCACCGATCTTGATGATCCAGGACGAGAAGATAGCTAGGATCGTTCCCATCACGCCGGCCGTTGCTCCCTGGTTCGCTTTGAGGGCTTCGTCAATGGCCGTAGCAAGCGGTGCTGCCGCTTCCTTGAGTGCCTTGTAATCAACGAGGCCGACCATCACGCCCGAAACTAGGATGTAGAGTACGGTACAGATCGCGAGCGACCCGAGAATACCGCGGGGCATATCCCGCTGCGGATTCTTTGCTTCTTGAGCGGCCGTAGAAACAGCGTCAAAACCGATGTAGGCAAAGAAGATAACCGCCGCACCGGTGATGATGCCGCTGAATCCATAAGGCATGAACTCTGCGCAGCCGGGAGCTCCGACCGTGCAGCCGATGCCGACGTTGTCGGTGTTTACGAATCCGATACCGGCGACGATGAACAGAACGACAACGATCACCTTGATGATCACGATGATCGAGTTGAAGCTCGCAGACTCTTTGATGCCGCGGATCAGGAGCAGCGTAACTGCGACCGCGATCAAAGCGGCAGGTAGATTGAATATCCCCTGCCCGATCACGTTTCCGGCCGTGTCTTTTATGGCTCCGGGCGGCGCGCTGAGCGAGAGCGGGAAGTTGATCCCCAGATTCTCGCGCATCAGGCTAACCGTGTAACCCGACCAGCCGACGGCGACCGTTGCGGCACCGAATGCGTATTCGAGTATCAGGTCCCAGCCTATGATCCAGGCGACAAATTCGCCTAAGGTGCCGTAACCGTATGCGTACGCCGAACCTGAGATCGGAACACTTGCCGCGAATTCTGAATAACAGAGAGCGGCAAAGGCGCTCACGATACCCGCAAGGATCATCGAAAGAACCACGGCCGGACCGGCATGTTTGCCGGCGGCCTGGCCCGTTAGAACGAAAATGCCCGTTCCGATAATGGCTCCAATACCAAGCATCGTGAGATCGAGCGCGCTGAGCGCCTTTTTAAGGGCGTGCTCGCCGGTCTCTTCAGCTTCGGCAATGATCCTCGAAATGGGTTTGGTCGCAAATAGTGACATCGAAACCTCCAGAAATAGTGATTTAGCCTTAGGACGCCGGCTCGCGGGCCGCCGACCTTTTCCAAATGAAATACACCGGTACACCCGTTAAAACAATGAGCAGGCCGGGCCACGTCGCCGTGGTTTGATAGATGAACAGAATCGCAAGAATGACCGCGGCGCCGACGCAGTAGAGTGCCGGAATGACGGGGTATCCAAATGCTTTATACGGACGTTCTGCCTCAGGTTGTTTCACTCGGAGCACGAAAACGGCCGCGATCGCCAGGATATAAAATATCAGTGCCGATGAGATCACATACGTCAGCAGGTCGCCGTAGAGGTTTCCGTAAGAGACAGTGCCGTCCGCATTGGTCTTGACGGTCCGCGGCAGAACGTAAAACGCGGACCAGATGCCCTGCACAACGATGCCCCAGGCAGGTACATGAAATTTGTTCAGCCGAGCGACCGCCTGAAAGAACAGCCCGTCCTTGGCCATTGCGTAATACGCCCGAGGGCCGGCAAGTATCAACCCGTTGTTGCACCCGAAGGTCGAGATCATGATCGCGACGGCCATGATCGTTGCTCCGAAGCCGGGAAAGATAACATCCGCGGCAGCAGAACCGATCCGGCTGCTGTGGTTAATGGATATGTCCTGGATCGTGTCAAAGCGAAGCGTAACCAGATATGCGATGTTCGCCAGCAGATATAGGACAATTACGCCGCCTGCCCCAAAAAGCAGAGATAGCGGCAAGTTGCGCTTCGGGTCTCTGACTTCGCCTGCGGTGAAAGTCACGTTATGCCATGCATCAGCGGAAAAGAGCGAATTTGTTTGAGCTACGCAAATACCGACAAAAAGCCCGAAAGCGGCCACTGCGGTCAGGCTGCCTTCATCAACATTCGCGAGCGAGCCTCGAACCGTCCACAGATCCCCGAAATTCGCCGCCGCGATCTCGGGGTAGGATACGAGTCCGACAATTATCCCCAGCACGATCAGGGCTATCAGTGAGCCTGTTTTCGCGAACGTGAAGACGTTCTGCACAAGCTTGCCCAGCTTGAGTCCGCGCGTGTTCAGCCAGGTCAGGAATACGATCATCACGATCCCGACCAATTGCGCGGTCGAAAGCGACAATGCGTAGCTCGATGATCCGATACGGACAGGTTCGATAAGATAGTTGGTTTCAGAGATCGACGGGATAAGGATGCCGGTAAAGCGGGCGAATGCGACGGCAACGGCTGCGATCGTTGCGGTGCCTATCACGAGAAAATGGGTCCATCCATAAAGGAAACCCCATAAAGGGGCGTAAGCCTCCTTAAGGTAGATGTACATACCGCCGGCTCGAGGCATCATCGCCGCAAGCTCGCCGTACGATAGTGCTGCACCGACGGTTAAAAAGCCCGTAATAAGCCAAACGACCAACAGCCAGCCTGGCGAGCCGACCTGTCGAGCGATGTCGGCGGAAACGATGAAAATGCCCGAACCGATCATCGAACCGGCAACTATCATCGTCGAGTCGAGAAGGCCAAGCCCTCGAATAAAGCCTTCTCTGGTCTCGTGTTCCGTTTCGGATGTCGTCATATTCGTCAAAAGTTTTCGGCAAAGCCTTAAGGCCCTAGGCGAGGTGGCTTTTCTTCTTTGTCGTCTCTCTACTTTCCTACCCGTTCGAGTTTCCTTTCACGGGAAACAGAGCGTTTTTCGTAGCTGGTAAATTCTTTCTTCTTAGAACGTTGGCGAGATATTCGTAGGTGATATTATACGAGTATTACACGTACTGTCGAGCGAAAAGGGCGTTTTTTACAGTTTTTCTTGTCCTTCCTGCACGTGGTCACAAAGGGTTTGTTATGGGAAAAACACGGCAATTCGGCGATATGCCGACGGATGATTTTCGGCGCTACGGCTACGAGATCGTAGATCGGCTTGCAGATTACTTCGAGCGGATCGAAGAATTCCCGGTGCTCGCTAAAGTTGAGCCGGACGCCGTAAAGAACGCTCTTCCCTCTACCGCGCCTGAATTTGGCGAGCCTTTTGATGAGGTCCTTAGCGATGTTGACAGCATCATCCTGCCGGCCGTAACACATTGGAATCACCCTAATTTTCACGGCCTTTTCTCGACCTCGACAAGCTCGGTCGGCGTCTTTGCCGAGATGTTCGCGGCGGCGTTCGATATGAAGGCGATGCTCTGGCGAACGGCTCCGGCCTCAACGGAACTCGAAGACGTCGTCCTCGATTGGCTCCGGCAGATGACGGGCTTGCCTGAGACCTTCGAAGGTATCATTTACGACACGGCGTCCGTTTCGACGATGCATGCGATAGCCGCCGCACGCGAGCGTGCCGATCCGAATTCGAGGAGCCTCGGCCTTGGACGGACAGATTCGCCTCAGATGCGCGTCTATGTTTCGGAGCACGTTCACTCTTCGATCGACAAGAGCGTGATCACGCTCGGGCTCGGCCTCGAAAGTTTACGCAAGATCGAAACCAATGAACGCTTTGAGATGGTCCCGGAAAAACTCAAAGAAGCGATCGACGCGGATCTAGCCGCGGGCTTCCTTCCGATCTGCGTGATCCCAACGATCGGTACGACCTCTACGACAAGTATCGATCCGGTCGCGGCCGTCGCCGACATTTGCGAGGCATACGGAATTTGGATGCATGTCGATGCCGCGTACTCCGGTTCGGCCGCGATCTTACCGGAACTTCGACCGCTTTTTACCGGCTGGGAACGTGCGGATTCCATTGTGATGAATCCGCACAAATGGTTTTTCACGCCATTCGATCTTTCGGTGCTCTATTGTCGCGACCTCGACGATCTAAAGAAGGCGTTCTCACTCGTCCCCGAATACCTAAAGACCGACGATGCCGCCCGCGTAAAGAACGGGATGGATTACGGTATACAGCTTGGCCGCCGTTTCCGCTCGCTGAAACTGTGGTTCGTGATGCGCTACTTCGGACGCGAAGGCCTAATTGCCCGCATCCGCGAACATTGCCGGCTCGCACGGCTTTTCGCAAGCTGGGTCGAAGAATCGGAGAACTTCGAGTTGATGGCACCGGTGCCGTTCGCGTTGGTCTGCTTTCGTGCGAGACCGGCCGGTGCGGCCGATCTTGATATCCTGAATGAGCAATTGATGAACGCGATCAACTCATCAGGCGAAGCCTATCTTTCACACACGAAGCTGAACGGACAATTCACCCTTCGGCTGTCGGTCGGGAGTATTCGAGTTGAAGAACGACACTTGAAGAAGGTTTGGGATCTATTGGATTTGTCGTAGTAATTTTGTTAGATCAAGAAAAAAATAGTTGCTTTTTTGTTTGATCGGTGATAGTCTATATTTGCTTTTGAGAAAAGCGCTCTTGAAACAGACACCAGGCGGATCAGCCAAAACGCAGATTTCGAGAGGCAGGAAAAGCAAGGAGATTACAATGATTAATACAGCATCAAGTAAAGAAAAGACCATTACTCTTCCCGCAATTGAAATTCGACAAGACGGCACCCGCCTTCTGTTAACGAAAATGCGGGCAGGTGACTTGGCTGACTTCACGCAATTGGAGCATTTCGACAATGCAAGAGCATTCGACGACCCCGAGCAAGGTTATCAACGACCGGCCGAAGCGCCGAGGGTAAAGAAATTCGCAAATTGGCTGAAGCATGAAGCTGAAAATGGCGGCCAAGTAAGAATGCCGACATCACTGTTACTCAGTGCGCGAACCGCTCCGGTTGTTTTTTCACCAAACGGAACCATTACTTTAACGTCTCGCAAGAAGCTTGCTTTGGTCGATGGCCAGCATCGCACGCGCGGTTTTGAATTTGCAATTTTTGAAAAGGGCTTGACCCAATTCGCTGACTTCGAAATCCCGGTTGTAATTATGCAGGACATCGATAAGTTAGGAGAAATGAAACAGTTTCGAACAGTAAATGGGGAACAAAAATCCGTGCGGACCGATTTGGTGAATATGATTCTCACCCAGTTAGTTGAGCAGGAAGGAGAAGCCGCCATCAAGGAAACGGAACTATGGAAGGTGGTTGCGACACATGTGGTTAAGCGACTGAACCAGGACGAAACGGGACCTTGGTTTGACCGTATTGTGATGCCGGACCAACGTACGTACTCAAAGGAGGAAGTGCTGGACGACCCAAAGTTACAGCATCGTCGCGTGGCCCGAGCGACTAGCTTCATTACGGCACTAAAGCCTGTCGAGAAATACGTGCTTGATGTAACAGCAGGCAGGCCCTCGGTTGAAGAAAGGTCACAAAGACTTTTTGAGGCGGTAGATGGCTTCTGGCGTGCTGTACGAGAGTTAAGTCCCGAGTGCTTCGAAAACGCAGACGAATTCGTCATGTTGAAGACGCCCGGAATCTTTGCGTTGAGTCGTCTAATGCTTTCCGTAATGAAGGACATGTATGTTGGCCGCCGTGATTGGAACCAAGGCGAATTCAAATATATGCTGGATGAGTGCTCTGAACTTTCAAAGCCGGAATATTGGGCCGTAGGCACGGGTGAAGGTGACCGCGGCGACGGTGCAAAGTACGGAAGCATGAAAGGCTTCGCAGAGCTAGCCGACCTTTTGTACGAAAGTATGAAAGCGTAGGGGCTGTGTTGACGGTTAAAGAGGCTGGCTTGATTCTGCCAGCCTCTTTTTTTCTTATGACTTTCCAACCTCTTCCCAGATCTTATGGCCGCGGGTTTCTTTTAGGAAGATCGAGCCGACGATGAATGTGATCCCGGCGATTATCATCGGATAGTAAAGCCCGGCGTAGATGTCGCCGGTTTCGGCAATGATCGAAACACCGATGACCGGGAGTAGGCCGCCAAAAACGCCGTTGCCGATGTGATAGGGCAAAG
The DNA here is from genome assembly GCA_018269005.1 of Acidobacteriota bacterium. Taxonomy (GTDB): domain Bacteria; phylum Acidobacteriota; class Blastocatellia; order Pyrinomonadales; family Pyrinomonadaceae; genus OLB17. The sequence continues at coordinate 605,477 of JAFDVK010000012.1, forward strand.
AGAGAGCGGTGTATCGTATCTTGGCCGGAAAGGCCTCGACGAGATATGCGGCGATCGGGCCATAGACCATCGTCACCCAAACGACCTGTACAAAGACGAGAAGGATCAGCATCCAAGCCGTCGCGTTGGAGATGAAGTTACCGAATGTTGAATAGGCAAGGACTTTCGGCGCCGGGACGAGTGTGCCGTCCGCAGCACGGGACAATGGCGTCAGCGCCTTTTCGCCTGTCGCCGGATTGGTCTTTGACGTCGCCGTTTCAACATTCGAACCGGCCGCGGCCTGCATAGAGTGATAGAGCGGAATATAGGTGAGAACGGCCAGCAGACAACCGGCCATAATTATCTTCTTTCGCCCGACACGATCGCTCAGCGCGCCGAAGAAAACGAACAGCGGCATCCCGAGCAGCAGCGCCACCGCGATAATGTAGTTTGAGGACGTTGCGTCCACATTCAGGATCTTCTGAAGATAGAACAGCGCGTAGAACTGCCCCGTGTACCAAACAACACCCTGGCCGGCCGTTGCTCCGAACAGGGAAATGAGCACGACCTTCAGATTCTCCCATTTCGTGAATGCCTCGATCAATGGGTTGGCCGAGGTCATTCCAGAGCTCTTGATCTGGCTGAAGATCGGGGACTCTTTCATCTTTAGCCGAATATAGAGCGATATTCCGACGAGGACGATCGAGATAAGGAACGGCACGCGCCAGCCGCTGATCGCACCGGTCTTGCCGGCGAATTGCTCGGCAGACATTGCGTTCTGCACGATGAGGATGACCGCAAGCGAAACGAACAAACCAAGTGTTGCCGTGATCTGTATGAACGACGTGTAAAAACCGCGCTTCTCATCCGGAACGTGTTCGGCAACATAAACGGCAGCCCCGCCATATTCGCCGCCGAGCGCAAGCCCTTGCAAAATGCGTATGACAAGCAACGCGATCGGGGCTGCGATGCCGATCTGCGAGTATGTCGGCAGGAACCCGATCACGGCCGTCGCACCGCCCATGATCAAGAGCGTCACGAGGAACGCATACTTTCGTCCGACAAGGTCGCCGATCCGGCCGAAGAACAGGGCCCCGAACGGCCGCACCACAAAGCCGACGGCAAATGTCGCCAGGTAAGCTATGTAAGCGAACGTATCATTGCCCGGCGGGTAAAAGAGCGGTGCGATTATCCCGGCAAGACTGCCGAAGATGTAGAAATCGTACCATTCGACCATCGTGCCGACGGACGATGCACCGATTACCTGCCATATCTTTGCCTTTGAGATCTCGTCGGTTGACAACGGTCCAAGGTTGTTCGGGTCTTCTGCCATAATTTCGCTTCTGTACCGATCCGGCCGCAGATGGTACAGGCCGAAACTATGTAAAATGATCTAGAGCCGGATGAGGAAAATTTTTGTTATTAGAACAGGTTGAGTCTTTAGTTTCAACCATCGGCGGCCGAATGCAGGGTTGTTCCTGAGCTGTGCTATCGTAGCGTCGGCGTACAATTCGTTTAGGAGCCAAGGGCGAGGAATGAGGAAGAAGGTCGGCATCGCACTTTCAGGCGGCGGTGGGCGCGGGTTCGCTCACATCGGCGCGCTGAAGGTACTGATCGATAATGAGGTTCCGATCGATCTGATCGCGGGTACGTCCGCCGGCTCCATAGTCGGAGCGGCCATCGCCGCCGGAGTAACTCCGAAAGAACTGGAAGGGCTCGCCGCGAAACTTCGCTATTCGATGGTCGTTGCTCCAACGGTCTCGCGCTATGGACTTTTATCGAACTACCGGCTTGGAAAATTCGTCCGAAATGAATTCGGCGTGGCCGACTTCCGCGATCTGAAGATACCGCTTTTTGTTACGGCATACGACCTCATCAAGAACGAAGGCGTTATTCTATCGAGCGGTGATGTCGCAAAAGCGGTTCGGGCGAGCTCTGCCGTTCCCAGGCTTTTTACCCCTGTTCGTATCGACGGCAAGATGCTTATCGATGGCGGCACATTCTCGCCATTGCCGGCAAAAACCGCTCGAGAAATGGGTGCCGATATCGTTATCGGCGTCGATCTGACGGCATGCGGTGCCACGTTCCCAAAGCCGCCAAGATCATCACTTGGCATTCTCGTTCGCTCTTCGCTTTCCATCCTAAAGACGGCTTCCACAGGCCAGCATATCGATGCTGATGTCGTCATTTCTCCCGTGGTCGCAGAGTTCAGTATGTTCAATATCAGCTCGTTCCGAGAGGTGATCGAGCGCGGTGAGGCCGCGGCCCGCGGACAGCTCGGAGCGATCAAAGCCTTGCTTGCGGATGCAGATTGACGAAAAATCGTCTTTTGCGACTTGCCGACCGGCCAACGAACAAGGATTATTAACCTATTAGTCCTGCCTTTTGTGCACCGCGCGTAAAGCGTTCGCATCGGTTGCTAGGGATTTTTGATCGGCTGAGATAATTCAGCTTTACGAAAATGTCGAGGGTTGGTTGTAGTTGGGTTAGAAGTTGATAAGTTCTTGAGGGCCTCGAAGTTTTCGATCTTTGCTGTATTTTGGCATCGCCTCTCTAGTGTCTAGTATTTCCTAAAGGAAAAGACTTCTGTTAGATCGCTCGCGGTAAAATAGACGCGGGCTTAAATGATTTTTTTATGTCAATGAAACTGTACGTAGGTAACCTTTCGTTCCAGACCTCGAGCCTTGATCTCGAGGACCTTTTTGCTTCGGCCGGCGCTGTTGAATCAGCAAGCGTCATCGAAGACCGTGAGACCGGCCGTTCGCGTGGCTTCGGCTTTGTCGAAATGGCCAACGCTGAAGACGGCAAGAAGGCCATCGAAGAATTCGACGGCAAAGAGGTGCAGGGACGCAACATTAAGGTCAACGAAGCAAAGCCCCGTGAAGATCGCCCGCGTGGCGGCGGCGGTTATGGCGGCGGCGGTGGCCGCGGCCGTTGGTAAGACTTTTGATGAAGGTTTTGGAGAAAGCGGTGCGGGCGAAGGCCCGTACCGCTTTCTGGTTTCTCGAGCTATTTCTTTTCGAGGAGAAAGCCCGTCTTCGACCAGGAGATCGGCCGGGTGATCGGAAAGTCATAACTCCCAACGATGCGAAAGTTCTCCTTTACGGACTCTAGGACGGCCTCGATCGGGTGGATCTTGAAGTTATATAGCAACTCAAGGACTGAACCGACGATCGACGGCTTTACCGGGAGCAACACAAGCTGCGAGCCCTTCTTCATTACCCTTGCGGCTTCTGCAAGGCCCTCGCTGAGCGGCACGTATTCGAGCACGCCGCACATCAGCACTAGATCGAACGTTCGATCTGCGAACGGCATATTTAGCACATTCGCTTGGACGAAATTTACTAGGGATGGTTTTTTCCGCAGGCTTGCGAACTCATCACGAGCGACCGTGAGTGAATTGCGTGAAAGATCTAGTCCGGTCAGTGTTTCGCACTTGATATTCGCGTCCCGAAAGGCAAGCGAGACGAGCCCCGTTCCGCATCCAGCGTCAAGAATGTGCGAAGTCTGATCCGTCTTGAGGTCGAGCTGCCGCAGATACTTCTTGACCGAATCCCGATAGCCGTTAAGCTTCATCGCAAGATTCTGTACATCGGCGATGCGGTCATAGAGTCCGCGAGTACGATTCGGTTTCAGCCTTTTGGCAGCTGTCACCATCTCAACCTTGTCTTATTTCTCCTCAAGAAGTTTTTTGATCGCAGCCTCGATCTGCGCGAGACGCTGCGGGCTCGTGCCGGATTCAACGAATCGTACGACTCCTTTTCGATCGAGAATGACGGCGGTCGGGAGCCGTGTCGCACCGTAAGCGAGTTGATTTCGCTGATCGACCGCCACCGCAAAATCGTATGGAGCCTTGTATTTCTCACGGAATGCTTTGATCAAAGCAAGCTCATCCTTTTTATTCGCGGGCAGGCCCTCAGGCTCGCCGTAATATCGTGTGATCCCGATGATCTCAAACCCGTCTTTGCTGAAAAGTTCGTGCCACTCTTTCAGGTCAGGCATCGCCTCGATACAAGGCACACACCAAACGGCCCAAAAATCGAGCAGCACGACCTTGCCTTTGAGCGACGCGAGCGGCACTTGCCGCCCCGGAAACCAAACATCCAACCCGACGAATTCCGGAGCCTTTTCGCCGAGGATATTGTACTGATCGCGGCGCACCTTGAACCTTCGCCGCACGTCCTCGCGGATCGATACGATCTTCACCTCGCGATTTATCGTGGCGTCGATATCTTCGTAGAACCTCATCGCTTCAGGCTTGCGGCCCGTGTCGATCAGATACTTGATCTTTTGATCGCCTGCGTAGTAGTAAAAGCCGGCTGAGTTCGCCTTTGCCGCGGTGAGCCGCATATCGTCCAACGCCCTTTCGGCTGCTGTCGTATCCTTTGCATCACGATACGCTTCGAAGACGAGCATTCCGGCGTCCAACAGCTCATCAAGTCCGCGTTGACGATAACTTGGGTCGTCGAGCATCGACTTCGAAGTTTCATACGCCGCGACCGCGAACGGCGTCATCTTCTCGAAATCTTTTGACGACTGGAATGCTTTTGCGATCTCTGCCGACATTCGAGCGATGTCCGTGGGTTTTACGGGTTCGAGTTTCTTGTATTCATCAAGGATCTTAGCTGCCTCCTCAGGCTTCGCTTGCTTCGCAAGAACGACCGCAACGATAGAACGTGCGGTTTGTGCCTTTACCGGATTTTCGGGGGAATCGGCAAGGTAGCTTGTGAGCGATCCTCGTGCGCCGTCAAAGTTCTGCGCGAGCCAATGAAGCATTCCGAGATAATAGAGATCGTCTTCTTCGGGGGCGTTTATCTTCGCAAAGCGAAGAGCGTTGTGAGCGGCAAGGGCCTTTTGCTGCGAGAGCAGAACCTCGAGCCGGTCGGCGCTGAACGGCACGTTCTTCTTTGCGTATTCATCGGCCTTTACGCGGACGTATGACGATGCTTCCTCGTAAAGCTCTTTTGCCGTCGCGGTGTTTGTTTCCGGTGTCGGCGAAGGAGTCGCCCGGCCGGATTGCGCTGCCGCAAATGCCGAAAGGAGTAAGAGTAACAAAAAACTTGATAAAACCTTCATTCTAAACGTCTTATGAACCCATTGCCGCCGAGTAAAATCGCGAAGGTGCAAATTCCGTCGGCACAGCGTCGATGCCTCGCACCTCGTCCGCGATCAACTTTGCGGTGACCGGTGACAGCAAAATACCGTTGCGGAAATGCCCAAGGGCAAGAAGCAAATTCTCGGCATTGGGAACGCGGCCGAAAACGGGCATACGATCCGGGGCAAATGGACGAAACCCGGTCCACGCCTCCTGAATTTTCAACGAGCCAAGACTCGGGGAGATCTCGCTAGTGCTTTCGATGAGATGCTCGGTCGCTTCGTTGGTCACGGAAGCATCAAACCCGGCGTCATCCATAGTTGCACCCGCAAGGACGCGTCCATCGCCTCGCGGCACGATGTAGCCCCGCGGCCCGACAATTACGTGGGTGAACAATCTCTTGGCCGTACGAAACTGAAGTATTTGCCCACGCATCGGCCTGATGGTGAATGGCAGGTCAAAGCCCGCATTGATCTCCGTTCCCCAGGCACCGGCGGCGAGCACCACCTTGTCGGCCGAGAATGCCAATTCCCCGGAAAACACACCGACGACCTTACCATTATCGATAGCAAGCCGATCGACCGTGGTCTCCTCAAAAAATTTGACACCGCGCAATTCACAGGACCTTTGAAGAGCATGAACGAGTTTGCGATTGTCGATCTGGCCGTCCGCCGGCAGATAAAAGCCGCCGAGAACATCGGTTGAAATAAAAGGTTCTTCGCGGCGAATTTCCGCCGCAGAAAGCTGCTCGATCTCGAATCCTGCGGCCTTTTGCCACGCAAACCGTTCGCGTCTTGCGGAGATATCAGCCTCCGAAAAGCTCAAAAGCAGAGTGCCCGCCCGATCCAGCCCGACGTCAATGCCTGTCTCTTCAAGAAGCGATGCGGCAAGTTCGGGAAACATCTTTCTCGAATCGACGCACAGCCTGAAAAAGGCATCGTCGCCGTAGGCCTCGGCCTGTGCTCCCAACATTCCTGCGGCCGCTGATGAGGCTTCGCCGCCGCAACGGCCGCGTTCAACGACCGTTACGCTGTGGTCGATAGCAAGCTCGCGGGCCATACTCAGCCCGATCACGCCGCCGCCGATAATAAGTACATCCGTCGTCATCTCTGTCACTATTTCAATGCTATTACAGAGGCTTGTAGTTACGAAGTTACGAAGTTCCGAAGTTACGGGAGCCCGCAAGGAATAAGGGCACCCAGGGTCATTGCGAAGGTACGAGGAGGCGGTCCGGGCTTAGTGGATGATATCGAGTGCCCTTACTCCGTGCGGGCTTCTGCAACTTGACTCTGTAACTCTGTAACTCTGTGACTCTGTAACTTCGTAACTTTCCTCTCGATGTGCCAATATTGTGTTTATATTTGCTTATGAAACACACGATCACATTAATCCCCGGCGACGGCATCGGCCCGGAGATAGTTGCGGCGACGGTCCGCGTAATCGAGGCGACAGGCGTTGATATCGAATGGGAAACACAGATCCTTGGAGCACAGGCTCAGGAAAAATTCGGGACGACGCTTCCGGAAGCGACCATCGAGTCGATAAAACGCAATAAGGTCGCGCTCAAGGGCCCGCAGATGACGCCGATCGGCAAGGGCTTTACGTCCGTGAATGTCGGCCTTAGGAAGGCTCTCGACCTTTACGCGAATGTCCGCCCCGTAAAGGCCTTACCGAATATTCCGTGCCGCAATCCCGAGCTAGACCTTGTGATCGTTCGCGAGAACACCGAGGATCTTTACGCCGGTCTCGAACATATCGTTGTCCCCGGTGTCGTCGAAAGTCTGAAGATCATCACCGAAAAGGCATCGACGCGCATCGCACGCTATGCGTTCGAATATGCAAAGGCGAATGGCCGAAAGAAAGTAACGGCCGTTCATAAGGCCAACATCATGAAGCTCTCGGACGGGCTTTTTCTCGAATGTTTTTATAACGTGGCCAAGGAATTCCCTGACATTGAGGCCGATGACAAGATCATCGACAACTGCTGTATGCAGCTTGTGATGCGGCCGGAACAGTTCGACGTGATGGTGCTCGAAAACCTCTACGGCGATATCGTTTCGGACCTTTGCGCCGGTTTGATCGGCGGTCTTGGCCTCGCTCCCGGAGCAAATATCGGCGAGCTTGGCGCCGTCTTTGAAGCCGTGCACGGTTCGGCGCCCGATATTGCCGGCCAGGGCATCGCAAATCCGACCGCATTGATGCTCTCGGCCGTCCAGATGCTCCACCACATCGGCGAAAAGGAGGCGGCAGATCGTATGAAGAATGCGATACTCGCCGTCTTTGTCGACGGCAAGCACCTCACACGAGACCTCGGCGGCGAGGCAAAGACCAACGAATTCGCCCGTGCCATCGAAGAGAAAATAAAAGCCGAAGCAATGGCCGCGTAAGAAACGGCCGCGTTCGTGCAAATCGTGCAAATCGTGCAATTTGATACATTCTGTGCGGAATGTGCTTCAAACGGATGTGGCGTTTGGCTATGATGACAACACGGTCGAAACGACCGTTTGGTCTTTGAAAAAATGTAAATGGTGAGTGGTGAAAGGCGGAGCTAAAGCTCCCCTCCTTACGAAGGAGGGGTGGCAGCCGCCTCGGCTGACGGGGTGGTTCTCTTTTTCGGGAATTTCGTCCTTCACGGCTACACCAAAGAGAAAACGAAAAGGCCGCAAAGCAAAACCCCGCAAAGGCCGCAAAGGTACGGGATTCTGAACCTCAAATTCGAAATTTGAAATTTGAAATTGAGAGCGATTAGATTCGTGCATTCGTGGCGGCTTTCCTCCTTCGCGAACTCTGCGTCGCCTTTGCGTTCTTTGCGTTTAAATTCCGGTTTGGAAACGCAAAGGCCGCAAAGCGAAACCCCGCAAAGACCGCAAAGATCTTAGTCCCCGAAGGGGACAAAGAATATAGCCCAGGGTAAGGCCGCCTCGGCCGCCACCCTGGGAATCCGTCGCAAAACGAACCCCGGAGCTCCGTTAGGAGCGACAGGATCTTGTCGGCGGCCGAGCCGCCTGCGGGAATTCATTTGCCGTCGTCACCCACGCCGTAAACGACGTGGCTATGCGAAGCCGTTGTCGACGGCAAGCCGCCTCCAAGAGAACAGAAAACGGAGAATTGAGAATGGAAAATGCGGTTTGATACTTTTTTGCGAAATTTTGGGACAGATCGCGTAAGCTGTTGATAACACATCACTTATTTGTCCCAAGAGCTGTCCCAGAGTTGTCCCACGAGCGTTTTGGATGGGACAAAAGGCGGCCATTGGCGGCGGCCGAGCCGCCTCCGAGGTTGGTTTTGGGGCACGGTTCCACGGCATAAATGCCGTGGCAATTCGGCGGGAAGTTGCGTTGAATGTTACGCCCTTACTCTTACGCCCTTACTGACGTGCGGGCTTCTGCAATGCTGACCGCCCGCTCACGCAGGCGGTACTGACAGGACTGACCGCCCGCTCACGCAGGCGGTACTGACAGGACTGACCGCCCGCTCACGCAGGCGGTTCTGACATGATGCGGACGGGGGCGTCCGCGTTCCGGCAGGCGGTGTTGGCAAGACCGCCCGCTCACGCAGGTGGTACTGACAAAGCCTGCTTTGGCGGAAATCACGCCGAGAGCGTCACTCTAAAGGGCAGCTAGAGTTCGGGGTTTTCTTCGACGAAGGCGATGAGGTTCTCGACATAATCGGGGAAGCGTGGACATTTGATGCTGTGTTTTTCAAGGAGCTTGTCCGTGTCGGACGTGTCATATTCCTGCTCGATGAAGAAGTACGGCACGCCGTAATGCGGCAGGCCCGTGATCTTTGGGGAGATCGAGGTGTTCAGGAACCATTTTGTGATGGCGACCGAGGGTGCGAACTCGGATCTTCGGCCCGTAAGCGCATACGCGATCGCATCGAACAGTTCGCCGGTCGTCAACGGGTCAGGATCGGCGATCGCGAGCGTCTTGCCTTTCGCTGCATCGTCTTCTGACAAGGCGGCGATCGCTTCGACAACGAAATCGACCGGGACGAGATTCAGCTTCACGCGTTTATTTCCGACATTCAGTATGCGGAGGATGATCGCGGCCTTTCGAAGATATTGGATCAGATAATAGATCCCGTCGTATTTTGCCGTCTCGCCGGTCTTTGAATCGCCGACAACGACCGACGGGCGAAAGATCGTGACCGGGAGAGTTTCTTTGAGCCGTTCGACCTCGAGCTCGGCAAGGTATTTGCTCTCTTCGTAGTGATTCTTGAATCCGGCAGAATGTTCGAGTTCGGTTTCGAGGATGCGGCCCCTGCGTTCGCCGGCGACATAGCACGTCGAGATGTAGTTATATCGCCGAAGGTTCGCGATCTGGCCGACAAGATCGTTCACGTTGTGTGTGCCTTCGACGTTCACGCTAAAGGCCGTTTCCTTGTCGATCCCGAGGTCATAGACGGCGGCGAAATGAAATACCGAGGTCACTTCGCGTCGAATGGCATCGAGGTCTTCCTCGTCGGCTCCAAGGTTGGGTTCGCGAATATCGCCCTCGATGATCGAGAAACATTCGAGCGGGGTCGCTGTCTCTTCCGATATCGCCTGCACTTCTTCCATAGCCTGTTCGACGAACTTCGGCTGCACCAGAAGAAAGAACTGAACCTCGGTACGTGCAAGCCGTTCGACGAGACGGGTCGCCAAAAAGCCGGGAAATCCTGTTATGAAGATCGTTTCGCGAAAAAGCACGTCAATATATTATCAACTCTTGCAAGAGTTTTGGCAGTCAGGCCGCATTTCGAGGTTACATGGAACTATCTTGTCTTTTTGTCGCATTGCGAACACAATAGATAGAAGGAGATATGATGATGACAAATGAGGAAAGAGCGGCTTACGCGCGCAAGAAATGCCGCGAAATAATGACGACCAAATTAAAGACGGCCGTGCGCTCGACCTCGCTCAAGGAAGCGGCCCTGATGATGCTCGATGGCGATATGGGTGCGGTTCCGGTCGTTGATGAAGGCAAGCTGATCGGGATCGTGACAGATCGCGATATCGTTGTTCGCGGCGTTGCGGACGGTGTCGGGCCGGAGACGAACCTAGGCGATGTGATGACCACGGAGCTCTTTACGATAGGGCCGGACAGCTATGTTTTTGAAGCCGTCAGGCTGATGGGCGAGAAAAAGGTCCGCCGCGTTCCCGTTGTAGAGTCAGACGGGAAACTTGCAGGGATCATCGCAATGGCAGACATCGCCCTTCAAAGTGAGGATGAGCAGGCGATCGCCGAAACGTTGGAAGAGATCTCATCCGGTGCAGGGTTTTGGCAGAATAAATAGCCTGATTTCTATATGGCAAAGTCCATAAATCGTCATTTCCAGTTCATTTCGTCTTCCCGCAACGTCCGCTCGGGCAACCTTTGGTATCCTGCCGCGGATGTCTATCAAACAAGCGAAGGCTGGATCGTCAAGGTCGAACTCGCGGGCGTTTCCCCCGAAGATATCGTGATCGAGGTGCATGGCAAAACGCTTTATATCTCCGGCACTCGTCGGGATCGCTCGTGCGGCGTCGGAGCGAATTACCACCAAATGGAGATCACGTACAGCAATTTCGAAAAAACACTGAATTTCCCTGCTTCTATTGAAGGAGCGCGTGTCGAGCATAATTTTGACAACGGCCTTCTAATGATCCACTTAAGGAAAGGTGCAAATGGCTGATAATACCCCCGAAAGCGAAAACGAAAGGCCGGCCGATGCGTTACCGGAAGAACTAGAGATACCGGTCCTGCCGCTGCAGAATACGACGCTTTTTCCCGAAACCGTAGTGCCGCTTGCCGTCGGCCGCGAACGCTCGACGCGTGCGGTCGAAGCGGCGCTTGCCACCGAAGAAAAGCTGATCGCCTGCGTTACGACAAAGACCGAAAATGTAACTGGCGATGATGCAGCCCCAAAAGACCTTTATCAGATCGGCACTGTCGTAAACATCAAGCGAATGATGCGGAACGAGGGCGTGATGCAATTGATCGTTCAGGGTATCGAGCGCTTCGAGGTCATCGAGTGGGTGAGCGAGCAGCCGTATATGCGCGCGAAGGTGCGTGTGCAGTCCGAGCTGCGCGTCATCGACAATGAAGAGGTCGAGGCACTCAAACGCAATATCCAGGGGATGATACAGCAGGCCCTTGCCCTGCTGCCGAATGTTCCGCCCGAGATCCGAATGGCGATAATGTCGCAGCAGGATCCCGTTCAGCTTGCATACTTTCTCGCCAGCGTACTTGATCTCGGGACCGAGACAGAGCAGAAGATGCTCGAATCGAGCACGGTTGACGGGCTGTTGACACTCACGCATGCCGCACTCGCTCGCGAGCTGGAAATAATGGAGATCCGTTCGAAGATCGCCACGGAAGCGCAGCACGAGATGGACAAATCTCAGCGCGATTATGTGCTTCGTCAGCAGATGAAGGCGATCCAGAAAGAGCTTGGCGATGAAGATTCGGGCGAGAAGGCAGAGGCCGAACAGCTTCGCGAAAGGCTCGAAAAGGCCGACCTTCCGGACGATGTAAGGAAGGAGGCGACACGCGAACTCAAGCGAATGGAGCAGCTCCCGCAATCCGCTCCGGATTACCACGTGATCCGCACATATCTCGAATACGTCCTGGAGCTTCCGTGGCGGAAATCGAGCGAGGAGAAACTCGATCTCGTCGAAGCACGAAAGATCCTCGATGAAGATCATTACGGCCTCGAAGATATAAAGGAGCGGATCCTCGAATCGCTTGCGGTCGTAAAACTTCGGCCCGACAGCAAGAGTCCGATCCTGCTTTTTGTTGGGCCGCCGGGAGTCGGAAAAACGAGTTTGGGACGCTCGATCGCAAGGGCGTTGGGTCGTGAATTCGACCGAATGAGCTTGGGCGGTATGCGTGATGAGGCAGAGCTTCGCGGGCATAGACGCACGTATATCGGTGCGATGCCGGGCCGGATAATCCAATCGCTCCGACGCGTCGGTGTCAACAATCCGGTCCTGATGCTCGATGAGATCGACAAGCTCGGCAACGATTTTCGCGGCGACCCGGCCTCGGCATTGCTAGAGATACTCGATCCGGCGCAGAACAACACGTTTCGCGACAATTATCTCGACCTGCCGTTCGATCTCTCTAAGGTCTTCTTTATAGCGACGGCAAATCAGCTTTCGCCGATCCCGATGCCGCTTCGCGACAGGATGGAGATAATCCAGCTTGCGGGTTACAGCGATCGCGAAAAACTTGAGATTGCCAAACAATATCTAATTCCCCGGCAGATAAAGGAAACGGGCCTTACGCCTGAACAACTCGAGATCAGAGACGATGCGGTCAATCTGCTTACGACGCGATACACGCGCGAAGCCGGTGTTCGCCAGCTTGAGCGTTCGATCGGGAACATCGCAAGGAAGGTCGCGTTGAAGGTAGCACAGGGTTCGACCGACAAGGTCGTTGTGTCTGCGGAAGAAGTTCGCGGTTATCTCGGCGCTCCGCGTGTGTTCCCGGAAGAAGCAAGGAAAGAACTTCCGCCCGGCGTTGCGACCGGAATGGCCTGGACGGAGATGGGCGGCGAAGTTCTCTTTATCGAGGCGACGCTCTTGCCGGGCGGCGGCGGACTCACGCTGACAGGCCAGCTTGGCGATGTGATGAAGGAATCGGCGCAGGCCGCGCGCAGTTACCTTTGGTCGCACGCTGCAGATTTCGGCATCGACACCGAGTTGATAAAGCACAACGGAATTCACATACACGTTCCGGCAGGTTCGATCCCAAAAGATGGCCCTTCGGCGGGCGTGACGATGGCTTCGGCGATGGCATCGCTCTATACGGGCCGAAAGGTCCGCTCGGACACGTCAATGACAGGCGAGATCACGCTTTCGGGGCTCGTTTTTCCGGTCGGCGGCGTAAAAGAAAAAGTTATGGCCGCGCATCGTGCGGGAATTCGCAGAATTATCCTGCCGGATAGGAACGAGCCTGACACCGACGAAATTCCGGAAGATGTGAAGAAGGAACTTGAGTTCATTCCCGTGAAATATATTTCGGAAGTGCTGAAGGCCGCCCTCGAACCGACGGGAACGCCGCCGAAGGTCGATGAATTTCCACCTCGCGAACGCGACGATCATCCTGCGGCGAGCGGCGAGCAGCCGGGAGCTTAGGATCTTTTTGCGGCCTTGAATCGCGGATTCATCTCGATCGCTCGAGCGAAATGCTGATCGGCGAGGTCGTCCATTCCGGCGGCCTTTAGCCGCATTCCCAACATAAAATGAAAGAGCGGATCGTTCGGAGTAAGCTGATCGGCTCGTGCTTGAAAGTTCGCGGCCAGAGCATCGTCGCCTGCGGCTTTGGCGGCACCGGCGAGGAACGACGTCGCAAGCGGAAGGTTCGGATTCTCACGCACGGCCTGCGACCACGCGTCGAACGCGTCCTTTTGTCGCCCGAGGCTCCATAGTGCTTCGCCTTTTTGTTCGAGAGCAAGCGTCAGGTCGGGACGTTCTTTAAGTGCGGCATCGAGGCTCGCGATCGCTTCGGCGTGTTTTCCGGTCCGATTCAGGATGGCACCGCGATAATAATCTGCAAGAGCTTTTGCCGCACCATGCTCGTGGGCAGAAGCGTCCGCAAGCGTATCCGTCGCTTTGCCTGCATCGCCTCCCAAATATTCAAGCCAGGCGAGTTTCGAGAGTGCCTGGACATTCGTGAAGAGGCCGTTGTTCCGCGCGGTCGAAAAATGCGTACGGCCGGCGGCGATGTTCTGCTTATCTGCGGGTGAAAGCCATTGGACGGGATTTGCCTGTGCGAGTGCGACCTCATCGGGCAAGTGTATCGCTTCGAAGGCGTTCGCACCCTGCCATTCGTGATAGCGTATCCAACCGCTGTGCGCCGTTAGGCCGAGCCAGACGAGCGAAAGTACGAGAAAGATCGAACCCGCACGGGTGACCTTGCCGCCGTTCTTTAGGTTGAATTGATAGAGCGAAAGGTCGTTTGAAACGAAGAGGCGATACGTACGCCATGCAACAAATGTCGTGATGCCGGCGAGTGCAAGGGCGAGCAGCATCGGGATGAGCTGGTATGTATCCCAAACCGCGTAAAGGCTTAGAAGGAAGAAGACGGCAGCACCGATCTCTTCCGGCCAAGTAAGCGAAAAGGTCTTCTTTACTTTGTTTGCGGTACCGAGCGACGGCTTGCCGAAACCATAGTAAAGCGCGTTGGTCGGACAGACGCTGACGCAGTCCATACACTTCATGCAGCCGGGATCGACTACCATTCCGTGCTCGCGGACCTCGGCATGCACGATCACATTCGATGTACAGGTGGCCGTGCAGAATCCGCACTGATCGCATGCATCGGTAACGCGGATGCGTCCCACAGCGACCTTGTCGGCCACGGCAAAAAAGCCGCCATACGGACAGGCATACGTGCAGAAGCCCTTTGAACCAAGGAAATAGACCGTTACGAAGCCGCAGATAAAGAGGAACGGGATCGCAACGGCAAGTGTCGGGAATGTGCTCCAAAAATCCTGAGTGACGATGTGGTTCGTAAATTGCGGGATCACGCCTTCGCCCCGAGGCGGAGCGAGAACGCGGTTCAGCACAGGCAGCCCGAACATATAAAGTGCAGCAAGCAGCGGCACCCACATTAAAAGGCGCGAACGGAAAGGCCGCGGTTTAATGCCGACCTTCTTGAGCATCCAGGCCGCAAGATCTTGAAGCGCGACCACGTGGCATGCCCATCCGCAGATCCAGCGGCCGAGGACCAGAGTTGAAAGTATCGCAAGAGCAAAGAAGATAAAGCCGGCATTGATGGCACCGCGACTCAAGGTCTGCATTGCCTCGGACGGTTCTATAGGCGATACGGTAGAGCCGGAGATCTGCCACTGGATAAAATGGGCTACCATCAAAGCCGTCAAAAGGATAAGCGCGCCGGCGCGCCAGCGGCTGATCCTTGAATGCGGGATTTTCGCGGCGTTTTTTTCGGTGTTTGGGAGGACGGGCAGAGCCGTTGATCGCCGGCCTTCGCCCGTCTCGCCTGTGCAGCTGCTACTCATACTTAAACAACACGATGGTTAGCACGTTGGCCTTCTATGCGGATGATTTAAAGAAAATTCTACACAAAAGACTTGCTATTTGCACCCGAACGGGTGTAAAAAGTAGGATACGTCTCCAAGACACAACTCAAGACTAACCAAGACGGGTAAAGACCGCGTTAACCACCTAGGTTAATTGTAATCAAGAAAAAAGACTATGTTGAAGCCAATTCTAATTGCTTTGCTCCCATTCCTGTTTTTATTTAACAGTGGATCGAATGCCCTGCTTTCGGGTGTGAATCCAAAACCCGATGGCTATTCAGGAACCTTGGACAAAATGCTTGTTGAGAGCGGCACCGTCTCGATGAGGGTCGATATGTTCAAGATGAACGCGAAAGCGGGAATCGTACAGATCGATATGCCGATCAAGGCGAATTCGTTCTTTACGATACTGGTGTTCAATGACGAGCTTCGCGGGCCGAATCCGGGCTCGATGGACCTTGAGGGCAGTTTCTCGGGCGGCACCGGCCGCTCGGCGCTGAGCTTCAACGACCTTGCACTAGAGAATCAGGCGTGGGAAGAAGGCGGCGATCTTGTCGTCCGAAGCGCACGAACGGGCACGGTCTATTTCCGGGTCGAGGGCCAGGAATATACCTACAACCCGATGATCCGCGGGCTTGTCGTTTCCGACGGCCGCTTGGTCGTTGCTGATGCTTTCGCTGCTTCGCTCGGACGCAAAGACCTCGCCGGCACCACCGTCGGTACGATCGGAGTGGACGC
This sequence comes from Acidobacteriota bacterium, assembly GCA_018269005.1. Classification (GTDB taxonomy): domain Bacteria; phylum Acidobacteriota; class Blastocatellia; order Pyrinomonadales; family Pyrinomonadaceae; genus OLB17. Next base: position 621,297 of record JAFDVK010000012.1, read on the forward strand.
GAGGATGCGGACGATCGAATCTTCGCAGATCGTTGATGGCGAGGTGAAGTCGGAAAATATGCCTGCGATGGCCCCGTCGGCCGGCACCGTTCCGGGTCCCGACGTTATAGTAGGTGACCTTTCCGGCCTTGCCCAATTCGGTCAAAGTTCGGGTACGCAGGTCGGCTTGGCCGTCGCGACGGACTCATGCAACTTCGGTACTGAAAATCTGCACTGGCAGGCAAATCCGAGCAATGACCACCCGGTCATTCCACAGAATCTGTACCGGATGTCGGCAAACGGCGATCGAATGGAGCAGATCGGCCAATCGAGCGTGAAGCACGCGTTCACGGCTCTTACCAACAACATTTGCGGCCTTGGCTGTAACGGCGTCGGCGGTTCGAATCTCGGTTCCGGCTGTTCGGATCCTTATTCCGCAAGCTTGAATTCCGGTCCGAATCTCGGTTCACGTGCATGGATCAATCCGTTTACGGGTGATTTTCCGCGTGGTGATTCGGCTACGCCGAACAATTCGCACACCGGCCATTCGCACACCGGCACATCGCATCGCATTCTTGTTGAGATCAACGACCTTAATACGTCGATGAACGCCGGTGCGACCTATTTTGCCGAAGGACAGTACATCACGCGCCATGAATATGACTGGTGTGCGACGCATCCGGGCCAGTGCAATATGTACAATAACGTGTCCTATCGTCAGTATTCTGTCAACGGAACTACAAGTCCATTCAGCTTTTCACCGGTCTCATCTACCGTCCGGACAAAGCCGGCGATCATGGCTTGGACCGGTGCGACGATGGTTGACATCGAACCCGCACCGGGAGTGGATGGCATCGGAACCGTCGCTTACAAGGTGACGCAGCTCTCGCCGACTCTTTGGCACTATGAATACGCGATCTACAACCAGAATTTGAATCGCGGAATTCAATCCTTCAGCGTTCCGGTAACTAGCGGAGATGCTACGAACATTGGTTTCCACGCACCGCCGCAGCATCCCGGCTGGGCAAATGACGGCACGGTCGGAAATGCAGGCTTCAGCAGTCAGCCTTGGGTCGGAACTGAAGCAAACGGTGCCCTTTCCTGGTCTAGTGAAAGTTTTGCCCAGAATCAAAATGCCAACGCGATCCGTTGGGGTACGATGTATAACTTCCGATTTGATTCGACCCACCCGCCTGTGGCCTCTACAGCGACGATCGGGTTCTACAAGACGGGAGCACCCATCACGGTGAACGTGCAGGCCCCTGCATCGACGGCCCCGCCGGCGACATACACGGTCTCGGGCCGTGTTGTTAACAGCAGCGGAATGGGCGTTGGAATGGAGCGTGTGTTCCTGTCGGGTAGTGTTGTCCGTGTCGGCGCTTTGACGAATCCGTTCGGGTACTTCATCTTCTCGTCAGTGACAGCAGGTGACTACACTATCGGTGTTGCGTCGCGAAGGTATACGTATCCATCATCGCAGATCACGATCGGCGGGAATATTTCGGATATTCTGATCACGGCCAACCCATAGTACCGGACCTCTTCACGAGGTACGAGCGAATTGAGCGGCCTTGCCGGAGATCGGCGGCCGCTCTTTTCCTTTGCAGGAGTTCGACAGATGATGCTGCGATCAAAAAAAAATGCCTAAAGTCTTAATAATGCAGTTTTTCAAGTAGAAATACGCTACGGATAAAGTGTATTCTTTCTAATTAGACGTTTTGGGCGACAGGCGGCCTTACTTTGCGCCTTTTCTGCACTACGCGCGGCAGATCCAGGCACTTCCCTCCCCGGTTCGTAAAACGGATCTAATAACCAAAGCTTTAGGAACTTAAGATCGGAAGATGGCATTTAAGTCTTTATTTAGTTTATTTTCGAGCGATCTGGCGATCGACCTCGGAACGGCAAACACTCTTGTTTACGCGAACGGACGCGGCATCGTGGTCTCGGAACCGTCGATCGTTGCGATCAACAAGGTAACGAACCAGGTCGAGGCTGTCGGGCGTGACGCAAAAGAGATGCTCGGCCGAACACCGGGCAATATCGTAGCGATCCGCCCGATGAAGGACGGCGTTATCGCGAATTTCGAAGTTACGGAAAAGATGCTCCAGCATTTTATCCGAAAGGCCCACAACGGAAAGTCTTGGGTCAGGCCGCGTGTGGTTATCGGCATTCCGTCCGAGATCACGCAGGTCGAACGGCGTGCGGTCGAAGACTCTGCATATCGTGCGAAGGCGTCAGAGGTTTACCTCGTTGAAGAGGCGATGGCCGCGGCGATCGGTGCCGGACTTCCAATCACCGAACCTCACGGCAACATGGTCGTTGACATCGGCGGCGGAACGACGGACATCGCCGTCATCTCGCTTTCAGGCATCGTTTACTCGCGTGCCGTTCGTGTTGCCGGCAATGAGATGGACGACGCCATCACGCAGTACATCAAACGCAAATACAACCTTCTGATCGGCGAGCGTACGGCCGAGGCGATCAAGATCGCTTTGGGCAGCGCATTCCCGCTCGAAGAGCCGCTCTCGATGGACGTTCGCGGCCGCAATCTCATCGAAGGCATTCCTAAGACGATCACGATGACCGATGAAGAGATCCGCGAGGCCCTTTCGGATGCGATCTCGACGATCATCAACGCCGTTCGTGTCGCACTCGAAAGGACGCCGCCGGAACTCTCGGCCGACATCGTGGAACGCGGCATTGTCCTTACCGGCGGCGGCGCGCTCCTCAAGAATCTCGACAAACGCTTGATGATCGAGACCGGATTGCCGGTCGTGATCGCTGAGGATCCGCTCTCATCCGTCGTGCTCGGCACGGGCAAGATGCTTTCGGACTTCGAACTCCTCAAGCGTGTTAAGTGGGATAACTCGATGATGACCGGAAATTAACTTGAGTCCAAAGCCCCAAGTCCAAGGTCCAAAGAGGAACGTGGCAGGCGGAAGCCGTATTCTTTTCGGACGTGTGGACATCGAACTTTTGGATATTTGACCTATCGGATGGTTGAGCGTAGTCAAAAGGATGTATGGCGATTGGCTCCCTGGCTAATGGTCGCCCTCCTGTTGTTGAATTTCGTTTTGATGGCCTTGGATGCCCGCGAAAGCACGTCGGGCAAGCTCGTGGTACGCTCTTGGACCCAAACCGTCGCCGACTTCGTCCAGTCTCCTGTAACGACCATCTCAGCCTCGGTATCGAACTACTTTTCTTCGATCGCTAACTTACGCTCGGCTCAGGACGAGAACACGCTGCTGAAGCAACGCGTTCAGGAACTAGAGGTCGAATTGCGGCAGAAGGACGGCCTTTCCAACGAAAACGAAAGGCTTCGCTCGCTCCTACAGCTAAAGGATGAGAGCAAGTACAAGGTCTTGTCTGCACGTATCATCGGCCGCGATCCGTCGGCGTGGTTCAACGCCTCGATAATCAATCGCGGCAGCCTCGACGGCGTATTGCTGAATATGCCGGTCGTAACGGACGGCGGCATCGTTGGGCGTGTTACTGCCGTGAGCCCGCTTACGTCGCAGGTCGATCTGATAACGTACAGCAAATCCGGTGTCGGGGGGATCGTCGGCGAAGTCGGGGCGACGAACGCGCTCGGTGTCGTTGTCGGCACGGGAAAGACGGACATCCTGGAGATGAAATATGTGCCGGGTACCGCCGAGGTCGAGGTCGGGCAGCCTATTTTCACGACCGGCCAGGACGGCATCTATCCCGCCGGCCTAAAGATCGGCGAGATCGTCAACGTCGTTCGCGGCTCGGCAACGACGGCACACAAGATCGAGATCAGACCGGCAGCGAAACTAAATTCGATGCAGGAGGTCGGCGTACTTTTGTACCAGCCGCCGCAAAAGCCTGAGTTCGAACAGCGTGTAACGCCGGAACAAACGAAGAAGAAGTAGATGGAGGGAGTAAAGCTCACGATCGCGATAATCATTGCCGTCGTTCTGCAGTGGACGCTGCGGAACGTGGCTGATTTCTTTATGTTCGTGGACTTTCCGCTCATCATCGTTGTCTATGCGGCCCTGCAGCGAAATTCGATCCGTGCTCTGCTCTTTGCGACGGTCTCGGGGATTGCCGTCGATGCCTTAAGCGGCGGACTTCTAGGGTCAAGCGGTTTTACGATGACGGTGATAGCATTTATCGTCGCCGAGATCGCACGGCGGGTTTATCTGGACAACTTGCTTCTTCGGATACCCGTCATAGCTGGTGCAAGCATTCTTAGCAGCCTGATCTATTTTGGTATCCATGAGTTGTTCGGTCAGGAGCCTGCAGGATCGCTTGTGTTCGTTGGCGCCTACTCGCTAATAGGTACAATGATCGCCGGCACACTTATCTTTTTGCTCCTGGACGCCATCTCGGCAGGCAAACTAAAGCCCAGAAAACGAGAGATGTTCGCCCAGCGCCGTCAGACGAGGCGGCGAAATCCAATTCGGCTTACGAAATGACGCCGCGGGCTTGAATCTTCGATGAAGATCTACGATCACATACAGAATTTAAGTGCCAGGGTCGGCGCGATCCAGGTGATCGCATTTGTGCTGCTCGCATTGTTGGGTGCACGCCTTTATTACCTGCAGATCGTAAACGGCGAATATTACAGCGACCGGGCTGAGAATCAGCGGATCCGCTTGATCCCGATACCGGCTCCTCGCGGTGCGATCTTTGATCGAAAAGGACGCATACTCGTCGATTCACGCCCGATCTATAACGTCGTTATCTCGAACGACGGATTGAAGCATGCTGCCGGTGCGGATAAGGTCGTTGATTATTCATCGGGCCTGAGGCTCGAACCGCAGTTCGTGACCGAAAGGCTTTCGGTCTTAAAGAAGCAGAATGAGTTCGAGTCGCTTGTCCTTAAAGAGAACGCGACGATCGAGGATATTGCGTGGGTCGAGGCCCATTCGCTCGAGTTTCCCGAGCTGCGGGTCGAACTCCAGCCGCAGCGGCATTATCCGCTTGGAACGACACTCGCCCACGTGCTCGGTTACGTAGGCGAGATCAGCCCGAAACAGCTCGAATCGGAGGTATATAAGGAAAAAGGATTTCGTCCGGGCGACATAATTGGTAAAGGCGGCCTCGAACAGTATTACGACGAGTATCTCCGCGGCCGGCCGGGATATAAGAAGGTAATTGTTGACAGCCGCGGCCGCGTGCAGAGCGAACTCGAGACCGTTCCGCCGCAATCCGGCCAAGACCTCGTAACGACGATCGACCTTGATCTTCAAATGACCGCCGAAGATCAGCTTGCAAAATCGGTAACAAAGCGCGGCGTGGTGGTCGCGATGGATCCGAATAACGGCGAGATACTCGCGATGGCGTCCGCTCCGTCTTTTGACCCGAACATTTTCGTCAAAGGTGCTTCGACTCCGGAAGGCCGAAAGCAGATCGCCGAATATTGGAAGGACGAGACGCGTCCGCTTCTTAACCGTGCGATCCAGGGGCGCTATCCGCCGGGTTCGACATGGAAGATACCGGAATCGGTCGGTGCCCTGCAGGAAGGCGCGATCACCGTCGCTCATTCGAACATGCTTTGCGGCGGCGGCATTACGATCGGCAACAAACTCACACGCTGTATGGGTAACCACGGCAGCCCACCCCTTGATACAGCGATCACGCGTTCGTGCGACGGCTATTACTATCGTCTCGGCCTGAAGATGGGCATCGAGGGCATTATCAAGATGGTCGAGACGTTCGGCTTCGACAAACGTTCAGGCATTGACCTTCCGAACGAGAAAGTTCCTCAAACGCCGAAGACCTGGATGAAGTATGTCGTCAAACACGAGGGCAAATGGAGCGATATCCGCACCGTGTACGCTTCGATCGGCCAGGACACGGTCGTCGTAACGCCGATCTCTATGCTGCGTGCGGTCTCAAGCGTAGGAATGCGTGGAAAAGAATACATTCCGCATTTTTTGAAAGAATTCAAACCGATCGCGGCAGTCGGTGAAGAAGGCGATCCGAACTACATACCGGCGCGTGAGGGATTCACCTTCCAGCATCCGGAGCCGAATATCATCGAGCTTCAGCCTGCGCAGTGGGATCTCGTCCTCAAGGGAATGTGGGGCGTTGTAAATGCGGGCGGTACGGCCGGTTCGATACGCATTCCGGGATTTGATATCGCGGGCAAAACAGGTACCGCACAGGTCGCCGAAGTCGGTAAGGATACTGGCAAGAACAAGGATCACTCGTGGTTCGTGAGTTTTGCACCGGCGTACAAGCCTGAGATGAGCGTTATTGCTCTTATCGAGAACTCCGGGTTCGGTGCGGCAAATGCTGCTCCGGCCGTCAAGGCAATGTACGAATCATATCTCTCGCGAAGAGACGGCCAACAACCCGCAACTCAGGAGGTCGCTGCTCGCTGACCTCTTGCGAGAAACGCCCGCTTAGAATCTAAATGGTCGCCCTTACAGAACGCGGATTACGAGATTTTGATTGGCAAACGGCGGTTCTCGCCATCCTGATCTCGTTTTTTGGTGTCTGGCAGATCCATAACGCCGTTCCTTCGGAAAATTATTGGTCGAAGCAGATCTTCGGGATCGTCGTTGCGTTTATCGCGTTCGTTGTCGTCGCGTTCACGGACTACCGCCGTCTTATCGACGCAGCACCGATCTTCTACGCCTTCGGCCTCTTGCTTTTGTTTCTCGTGCTTACGCCTTTGGGCGTCGAGATCAATGGGCAAAAGGCATGGGTCAGGCTTCCGCTCGTCGGACAGTTTCAGCCTTCGGAATTCGTTAAGATACCGACGGTTCTGATGCTCGCAAAATACTTTGGTGCAAGAAAATCAGCCGTTCTCACGCTGCGTGAGGCATTGATCGGCGGGGCGATATTCGCGGGGCCTTTGGCACTCATAATGCTCGAACCGGATGCGGGGCAGGCGATCACATATTTTCCGATCCTTGCCGCAATGTTCTTTTTATCGGGCATCAAGATCCGCTATGTCATCATCGGAACAGTATTGGCAGCGGTGATGGTGCCGACGGCATATATCGTCGGCGTTAAGACCGGCAAGATAAAACGCTATCAGCAGGAGCGAATCCTTGCGATCATCGACCCGGACAAGGTCGATCCGCGGGGCTATGGCTATCATACGATCCAATCTGTCATCACGGTCGGCAAGGGCGGCATTTCGGGGATCAAGGGCGACCCTGAGACGTCGCAAAGCGTTTTGAAATTTTTACCCGAACCGCAGACGGATTTTATTTTTGCCGTAACTGCGGAAAACACAGGGTTTATCGGCTGCGTATCACTCCTGCTTGCGTATGCCTTGCTGCTCTCGCGAATGATCGCGAGTGCAAGACAAGCTTCCGACCGTGCGGGAATGCTTGTTATAATGTCCGTCGTCTGCGGTCTGGCCTTTCAGATATTTATGAATGTCGGAATGGCCTTAGGTTTTCTGCCGGTGATCGGTGTTCCGCTCCCATTGATGAGCGCCGGACTGTCGGCGATCCTTTCGACGTTCATCGCGATAGGGTTCGTGGTGAGCGTTCGAATGAGAAGGTTCGTCAACTAAGAGGTTTTATGGCGAAAGAAGCTAGTACTATCGTTGAAAGCAAAGCGGCACCGCGCAGGAAGATGAGCGGTATTTCGATGTTCCTGACGGCGTTGATGCTCGCCTTATCGGCGGGCGGCCTGACGGGCGTTCTTGCGTCGTATTATCTGAACAATTCGAGCTACACGACCGCGGTCTCGGCCCTTGCGACGTATCGTCCGCCGCAGGTAACTACGATCTACGCTGATGACGGCGAAACAGTGCTCGCCGAGTTCGCCATCGAGAAACGAATTCCGGTCAAGATCCAGGATGTGCCCGACCGCGTAACCGACGCCCTGCTCGCGATCGAAGATTATCGGTTTCGCGATCACATCGGCATCGACCCGTACCGTATCCTTGGTGCCGTGTTCAAGAACGTTACGACCGGCAGCACCGAAGGTGCCTCAACCATCACGCAGCAGCTCGCAAAGAACCTTTTTCTTTACAAGGATCAAACCTATACGCGCAAGGTGAATGAGTGGGCTGTCGCTCTCCAGATCGAACGGCTTTACACAAAGGACCAGATCCTTGAGATGTATATGAACTACGTCTTTCTGGGAGCCGGAGCCTACGGTTTTGAGGCCGGTGCAGAGACGTACTTCGGCAAACACTTGAAAGATCTTTCGCTCGAAGAAGCGGCACTTCTTGCCGCGATCCCAAAATCGCCCGAATACTCGCCGACGCGCAATCGCGAGAAAGCAAAGATCCGCCGCGACCTTGTCCTCGATCAGATGGCGAAGTATTTTCCGGAGAAGTATTCGCAAGCCGAAGTAGATGCGGCGAAAGCGATCCCGATCAAGCTTGCTGATACTGCCTACTATCAGTCTTTGCCGAAATCCACCGCGTGGGATTATCCGGTCGAAGAGATCCGCCGTTACCTCGAACAAAAATATACGACCCGCGTCGCACAGGGCGGATTAAAGGTCTATACGACGATCAATGTTGCCGCGCAGAAAGAAGCGACAAAAGCGATACGCGAGGGCCTTCGAGGTTATGACCGCGGGCAGCGTTGGCGTTCGGATTATAAGAATATCCTGCTCGATGAGAACGACCAGCCGCTCTTTACCGATCAGAAAGACATAGATAAGGCTCTTGCTTCGTACAAGCATCCGGATTGGTATGGCGATCAGTACGAGGTCGGCGAATACATCAAAGGCCTTGTGGTGAAAGCCAACCCGGGAGCGGATGAGGTCGGTGTTCGGTTCGGTCTGTACAAGGCTGTTGTCCGGGCCGGCGATATGGGCCGCAGCGGGAAGCGCCCGACGGCCGAGCTAAAGCCGGGCTACCTTGCGGAATTTGAGATCAAGAAGGTCGATGACGAGAAGAAGACGCTCGATGTCGAGCTCGAACAAGTGCCTGAGGTGCAGGCGGCGATCGTCTGTATCAATTCGCACACGGGCGAGATCGTTGCGGAGGTCGGCGGTTACGATTTTCACACGAGTAAATTCAACAACGCGACGCAAGGATTACGGCAAACAGGCTCGTCCTATAAGCCGTTCATTTACACGGCAGCCGTTGAGGACGGAATGACGCCGGATATGACGGTGAGCGGTGCCCCGATCAAACGCGGAGGCTGGACGCCGCACAACTACGATGGCAGCTTAAGCCACCCGAACGTCCCGATGAAGATCGCACTTGCGAAATCCTACAACATCGCGGCGGTCCATTTGCTTGAGCAGGTCGGAATACAGTCGGGAGCGCAGATGGTGCGGCGTTTCGGCATCACGAATCCAATGGCTCCGAGTCTGCCTTCGGCCTTGGGAGCGAGCGAGGCGTCGCTTCTTGAGATGACGTCGGCATATTCGACTTTCCCGAACAAGGGTGTGAGGATCTCGCCCCATCTGATTCGAAAGGTCTATAACCGCGACGGCGCTCTTCTTGAAGAATTCGACGGATCGAGTTCGCGAGTTACCAGCGAATATGTTGCTCTGACGATGGTTCAGATGATGCGCGGTGTAACCGCGGGCGGCGGAACGGCACCCGGAGCAAGTGCCGCGGGCCAACAACTCGCCGGCAAGACCGGAACGGTGAACGACCACACGGACGTTTGGTTCATCGGCTACACGCCAACATACGTTACAGGTGTGTGGATGGGCAATCCTTTAAGAAAGACGAACCTCGGTAACAGCATGACGGGCGGCCACGGCGCATTGCCGTACTTTAACGCCTTTATGAACCAGTTCATGAAGGGCAAGCCGCGCGATACGTTCCCAGGCCCACCGCCGATGCCTTCCGACATCAAATCTTTAATGGAGCGAAACAAGCGCGAAGAGCTTGAGAAGCTTCAGGAAGCAGACATCGCGGGCAAGAAGACCGGTATTGAATTCACACCGGGCACAAAGATCGAGGACGACCCTGCGCTGCTGCCGAAAGAGAACAACACGGGTGACGGTACGCCGGATGGTGACGGCAGGCCTGACAAACCGCTTACAGGTGAGCCTTCGACAATAAAGCGTCCGGAAATAAAACAGCCGGCGAAAACCGAAGGTCCGCCGGCTGAGAAGAGTACACCGCCTAAACGAAAAGGCAAGAAGGGCGACGGTTAGTCGCCGCAGAAAAGGCCGAGGTAATAGGGCAGCATTCGACGCCACCAGACCCAGTCGTGGTTGACGTCGTAACCCCAAACATCGAGCCTATGCGGAATGCCTTTCGAATGCAGGAGACCGGAAAACTCGCGGCTTCGGTCGGGAGCTTCGAACGAACCTTGCCCCGTTACGATCACGATCGAGTCCGCCTTTTGCAGACGCGGAAGGTGATAATCGTCGTTGAGGTGCTTTAGGTACATCGCCGGATTGTTGAAATACACATTGTCGTCGAAATAGCTTTCGAGATAATTGTAGATATCGTAGCTCCCGCTCATCGCGATCGTTCCGCGAAACTGATCTGAGTGCTTGAAATAGGTATTCGCGGCCAGGAATGCACCAAGCGACGCTCCCGTGGTCAGCGGCCGGGCATCAGGCCCGCACTCGTTGCGGATCAGCGGAAGGACCTCTTCCATGATGTATCGGTCATAACGAGCGAGCATCTCGACCTTCCAAGAGGGCGAGCTCTCGCGGTTCAACAAGCTGTACTTGTTGACCGAATTGATCGAATAGGCCCGGATCTTGCCCGCCTCGATAAAGTCCTTGATCGAATCCACCAAGTAGAATCTTTCGTATTCGAGATAGTCGGCCGCTGCCGTCGGGAACATCAAAAGCGGATAGCCCGCGTGCCCATAGGCTACGAGCGGCATTTCCATTCCGAGATTGTGGCTGTACCACGAAGTTATTTCGCGTCGCATATATCGTTTGCTCCAAAAAAGAGGTTTTCGACCGGAGCCGAAAACCTCAATTCTACAACTAACTGTCGATATTGCTAAGGGCTGAAGCTATTTCGTCACGGTGATCTCCCGCGTTGTCGAATTATAGCCGCCGTTCTCGATCACCTTTCCGTTGCGGTCTTGCAGCTCGAGCTTGATCGTGTGTTTACCGGGTGCAAGGCCGTTCAGCCAGAGCGGTTCCCAGCGATTGAACTGTCCCATATCGGTACCATCGACCCAATATTTCACGTGGCAAGGGCACGGATCGACCCCGACGACGCGTCCAGCAGGCGTCAAGTCGGTGTTCGCAACCCAAAAATCGACCATAATGTTGTCGGCGTCAGCACCCTTGTATTCACCTTTCGGACGGCTGTAAGTGAGCAGAGGCTTCTTCGGATCGACCTTTTCATCGGCCTTCTTTTCGGGCGACGCAGCGTTCGCCATCGTGTTTCCGTCGGCCGTCGTTGTCGGTTTTGAAGTATCTGCACCGCCGTTCTTGACCGTGAATGAGACCATTTGGAACGCGCCTTCGTTCTTATAGCTTTCGTGCCAGGGCCGCGACGGGAATACGCGTATCGTGTGCGGGCCGTCCGTCACATTCTTAAGGACGAACGGCTTCGTGATGTCGTAATAGGCTTCATACGGCTGGTTATCGAGGATCACGTGGATATGGTTCCCGGTGTGCGTCGTCTCGTCCATTCCCGGCATATAGCCTTTCAGGTCGCCTGAAAGTTCCAGCTTTAACTCGACATCAGACCCCGAGACGACCGATTGGTCTTTCGGTTCTATGATCTTCAGCACAGGCTTTGCGGCATCCTGTTCTCCGCGGGCCTTCATCATTTCAGTGATCGCGGCTGGCCGTCCCATTGCGGTGACGGTGCTGTTAGGTGCGGCGCTGCCGCCATTGGCCGAATTCGCTGAGTTCGTATTATTTCCGGCCGACGGGCCGCACGCGGCGCCAATCGCCGCAAGAATTAAAGCCGATGTGATAAGGACTATTCGTTTCACAAAAATACCTCCCAATTTGTCTGGTTGTCAGGAACTTGCCGGCGCAATTGCCGCAGCTTCCTTCGATGCGTATTCAAAAACCTCGCGGAAGCGTTGTTCGAGGCGGTCTTCGACCTCAGCGAGTGTTATGTCGCGTCCAAGCAGTTCTTCCATCGAGGTTACGGGTTCGCCCTCGCAGGCGATGATCCAGTTGTAGTAACTAAGGTCGGTCGAGACGTTCAAAGCGAAGCCGTGCGTCGTGACCCAGCGTTTAAGGTGAACGCCGATCGCGGCGACTTTCCCTTGTGCCGTGTGCACGCCGGTGAGGCCTTCGATCCGAAAGGCTTCGATGTCGAAGTCCGCCATCGTACGGATCAAGACGTCTTCGAGGTCGCGGACATACCGATGTACGTCTTCACGATGCGGTGAAAGCGAAATGATCGGATAGCCGACGACCTGCCCGATCCCATGGTATGTGACGCGTCCGCCTCGGTTCGTTTCAAAGACCTCGACCCCGAGTTTTCGCAGGATCTCGGCGGTCGCAAGGACCCCGTCGTTAGTGGCCCGTCGGCCGATCGTAAAGGTATGCGGATGTTCGAGCAAGGCGAGATAGTCTCTTTCCCGCCTGGCGATAACCTCGGCCTCAAGGCGAGCTTGCAGATCAAGCGCATCCTTATAGCCAACCCTTCCAAGACGTAAGACCTCTAAACTCCGACCGGTCACATCATTATGATAAGATTTTCGAACAGCTTTTAACAGGAAGGGAGAAGTATGAGGTTTTTTCACACGGGTTTGTCAGTAGTACTTATAGGGACCGCTTTCGTTGTCGCGGCGTCGGCTCAGAAGACTCGACCGCGCCGGGCCGAGCCTTCAAAACCGCCGACCTCAAAGACCGTTCCTCCTCTTGACGTGCGGACCGCACGCGAAAAGGTCGAGATTCAGCGGTCGAACACATCGCGATTCATCGACGTCCTTGGCCCGATCGCTCAAGAGATCGAGAACACGAGCGAGGCGGCGAAAAGACAGACCCTTCCCCGCACGACAGTAGATAAAAATGAGCAGAATAAAAAGCGCGTGATCACAGCGATCAGGAACCTAAGGGTCGGTATCGCAAACCTTGAATCGGAGTTCCGCACAAGATCTTCCCTCAGGCGCTATTTGTCGACGATCCAGGGAGCGACCGACCTCGTCGCATCAAGCGAAGATCTGGCATTGGCGGGCAAGTTCGTCGCCGCAAAGGACCCGCTTCGCGATGTTTTAAAGAAACTCACCGATACCCTGAACGTAATGCCAAAGTAGCTTACGGCTTCTTGATAGCCGCCGGTTTACTGGGATCACAGGCCTCGATGGCCGCTGTTGCGGTCGATTGAGGCTTTTTCGCAGCACTTTCGGCAGTCAGGCTGAGGGCCTTTCGAATGTAGGCCTCGCCCTCGGTCATTATCATCTCGCCGTTGATCACGTCTGCCCTTTTTACGAGCGTGTCTCCATCTTTTGAATACTTCGACGGATCGAGAAGGATGTACCAAGGCGAGCCCGTGTACCGTTTGTCGCCAGTTTCCTTTCGATATTCGGAGTGTTTTGTCGCTCCACGCTGGGCACGGCTGACAGATTCATAAACGACCGGAAAGGTAACTCCCATCGAAGTCAGATTCGTCTTCATACTGTCGACGGGGTCATATTCACCGACACCGACGATCTCGAGTCCCTGAGCCTGATATTTCTTGTAGAACGCCTCGAGTTTTGGAGCGTCAAAGCGCCAGTTCGGGCACCATGGTGCAAAATAGACAACAACGACGAGCTTCTTGCCCGCTGAGAGCTCGCGTAAGTCGAGTTCCTTTGAAATATCTCGCACAGTCGGATATTTCCAGTTCTGATACTTGATATCTTTATCGACGATCGGCGACTGCTCGTTCTGAGCAGCAATAGGCAATACAAAAGCAAGCGAGAGGACGAAGAGGGAAATTAGTCTCATAAATGGAATTCCGGACAAAAACAAAGAGTAACGTCTAGACCGTAAACTTGGCAACATTTTTTCTAAAATGCCGGCAGTGTCCGATACTGAATACGCGGCGTGTTGTGCTAATGTTTAGCTATGGCCGAAAAACCGACCGTTACTGAAATCTTTCAATTTGCCCTCGATCTGCGAAAGTCGGCTCCGAACGGTACGTATGATGACGTAAAGAGCCGAATAGTTGACAAGTTCGGGTCCGGTCCGCTGCCGGATACCGCATATTTGACCATTCCCGAGTACGACAACATCGTTCCGGAAGAGGATTGGACATCGGGATTGCCGGTCGTCCTTCGCGGTATCCAAAACGACAGCTGGAAGGACGTTGCTCACGGCATCGTTATCAGCCTTGAGCAGGTCGAAAACTATCCTAAACAGTCCCTTCGCGAAGACGATCCTTCTAAGGATTGGCGTAATCGCAATGAAGGCATTGCCGACGCGGAAGCCCAAGTCTTGGACAAGTGGATGCCCGAGGAACTGATGGATCTTGCACGCCGGCAGATACAGCCTTAGACGTCGATCTTCATACCATCGAACGCAAGCAGGACCTCGCATGGCGGTGAATATCCGCGGGCGAGGTCTTCGAATTCTACGCCGTCCCATTCCGGATACAGGTGATTAAGCAATGCCGCTTTTGGCCGGGCGATCGAGATCAGTTCCATAGCGTCCGCCAATTCGAGATGCGTATCGACCGCTTTGTTCGTCACGAATGACGATTCAACGATAAAGAGATCGGCAAAAGCGGCAAATTCTCCGATCCTCGCGTCAAATCCCGTATCAGACGTATAGCAAAGCGATCTTTCCTCGTCATCGAGCCTGATCGCAAGACTTTCGGGCTTGTGAGGCGTCTTAAATACTCGGGCGTTGCCGGAAAGCAGTTGGAACGCATCACCTTCCACAACTTCGACTATATCGACCGGAAAATTCTGTTCTAGCAGGCGATAGGTTCCCGCCGAATCCTGAGCGTCAAACAGCGCCTTTAGCCCACGATGCCCGCAGATCGTAAGCGGTTTTCGGCGTTCATGCGTTTGAGCAGCATGCTTGATCCCGAACAGGAACGGCGCGAGGCCGCCTATATGGTCGAGATGAAAATGCGAGATCCAGATCGCGTCCAATTCCGCCCAGGGCAAACCTTCTTGTGCCATTCGATGGATCGACGGCGCCGAGCAATCGAGAAGGATCGAGCCCTTTGCGGTTTCAAGCCAAAAGCTCGTGCTGCTCCTTGTCGGATGCGGGTGTGATGTCCCGGAACCTAAGACGGTAAGCTGCATGTTCTCTATCTTAGCGGCTTTTTATCCATTAGCTGAGCCACTTGCGCAATCTTGACGAAAAAATAATGATTTGAGATACTGAGTTTGCGGAAAAATTGTGCTTTTACGGGCCCCCAAAGCCCCCGGACGATAGGAAAAGTAGGAAGATATGAAGATCTCTGCACAGGAAGAGTACGGGTTGCGCTGTCTTGTACAACTTGCGGCCCTGCCGGAGGGCGCAAGCCTGACCCTGCCGCAGATCGCTGAGCGAGAAGGCATCTCGACCGCGAATGCGGGCAAACTGATGTGGCTTTTGAACAAGGCCGGATTTGTTCACTCGACACGCGGCACGAAGGGCGGTTATTCGCTCGAAAGGCCGGCCGAAGATATTCGCCTGAGCGAGATAATCAAGGTGCTCGACGAGGATGTTTTGAACAAGCACTGCGGCAGCTACACCGGCGTTCTTGATTCTTGCGTGCATAACGGCGACTGCGGGATCCGGCCGGTGATAATCGGACTGCACGCACTTGTGGAGAATGCTCTTTCGCAGATCACGCTTGCCCAACTCGTCGGTAGCGAGCGTTCGGTCGATGCGATGTTCCATCGCGTTCATTCTATTCATAGGACGGTCGAGCCGCAGGGAGTGTAAGAGATTTTAACCAGAAGAAATGAACCACAGAGGACACAGAGACCTCAGAGAAAAGAGATATTAGATAGCAATGAATATAGAAGCACTAAGGATTTACTCCCGACCCGTCGATCTCCGTGGTCTCTGTGCTCTCTGTGGTAAGTAGTTTTTATGTCAACAGCAGCGGAGTTACTAACAAATCGGGAATACAAGTATGGCTTTGTCACCGATATCGAGACAGAGACCATTCCCAAGGGCCTAAACGAGGATACGATCCGCCTCATTTCTGCGAAAAAGAATGAGCCGGACTGGATGCTCGAATTTCGGCTGAAGGCGTATCGTCAATGGCTCAAGATGGAAGCGCCGAGCTATTGGGCGAACTTCAGGTATCCCGATCTCGATTTCCAGGACATAACGTACTACGCCGCTCCGAAGCAAAAGAAGAAAAAGGCGTCGATGGACGAGGTCGATCCGGAACTCATCAAGACGTTCGAGAAACTCGGAATTC
Organism: Acidobacteriota bacterium; assembly: GCA_018269005.1. GTDB lineage: Bacteria > Acidobacteriota > Blastocatellia > Pyrinomonadales > Pyrinomonadaceae > OLB17. The sequence continues at coordinate 637,474 of JAFDVK010000012.1, forward strand.
CGCTCTCGGAGCAGAAACAGCTTGCGAACGTCGCGGTCGACGCCGTATTTGATTCTGTGTCGGTTGCGACTACGTATCGAGCAAAACTCGAGAAGGCGGGTGTGATCTTTTGCTCATTCAGCGAGGCGATAGAGGACTATCCCGATCTCGTTAAGAAATATCTCGGCTCGGTCGTGCCTGTTGGCGACAACTTTTTTGCGGCGTTGAATTCGGCGGTCTTTTCTGATGGCTCGTTCTGCTTCATACCGAAAGGCGTCCGCTGCCCGATGGAACTATCGACCTACTTTCGAATAAACACACAGGAATCCGGACAGTTCGAGCGGACGCTGATCGTTTCGGAAGAAGGCGGCTACGTTGCCTACAACGAAGGCTGTACGGCACCGCAGTTCGATACTAACCAATTGCACGCGGCCGTCGTTGAACTCATCGCGTTGGACGACGCTGAGATCAAGTATTCGACCGTGCAGAATTGGTACGCGGGCGACGAGAACGGCAAGGGCGGGATCTTCAATTTCGTCACGAAACGCGGAGCTTGCCGCGGCCGGAACGCAAAGATCTCTTGGACGCAGGTTGAGACAGGTTCTGCGATCACATGGAAGTATCCGAGCGTGATCCTGCAGGGCGATAACTCGATCGGTGAGTTCTACTCGGTCGCGCTTACCAACCATGCACAGATCGCCGATACGGGGACGAAGATGATCCATTTGGGCAAGAATACGAAGTCCACGATCGTCTCGAAGGGCATCTCGGCCGGCCGCTCGAACAACTCGTATCGCGGCCTCGTAAAGGTGATGCCGAAGGCTGAAGGTGCACGAAACTATACGCAGTGCGATTCGATGCTGATCGGTTCGACGTGCGAGGCGAACACGTTCCCTTACATCGAGGTGATGAATAACACTGCCCGCGTCGAACACGAGGCAACGACATCGAAGATCAGCGAGGACCAGCTCTTTTACCTGCAGCAGCGAGGCATACCGCAGGAAGATGCCGTCAGCTTGATCATCAACGGCTTTTGCAAAGAAGTGTTCCGCGAGCTCCCGATGGAATATGCCGTCGAGGCGACAAAACTCCTCGGCCTGAAGTTGGAAGGAAGTGTGGGGTAATCTGAATGTCTTCAAAACCAGATCCATGGCGAATTCTTCTCTCGAAAACTGACCTAGCCGAAGGAGATGTTCGATTGTTGTCGGAACAAGAAGCTTGGAAGCGGGTGTACGCTCTGCCAAGACCAACGAGGAATCCTCAAGTTTGTTTCACAGGTTTTGGTTCGACAGACCGGCAAAGGCTCGAAACGGTTGCAAAAGAAATAGGGCTGGAGCCTAAGGACTCCGTAACGAAGGGGCTGATTCTACTGGTGACAGGCCCGAATGCTGGGGAAAGCAAGGTAAAGAAGGCGCAACTCCAGAAGCTTACATAACCGACGAAGACGGGTTCTTACAATTTGTGGCGACGCGAAGATGAAAGTAATTCAACCATCAGACCAGCCCGTGCCAAACGGCCACTATTCGCCGGGGATCGAACACCACGGCATTATTTATGTTTCCGGCCAACTCCCGATGACGCTCGACACGCGCGAGCCGTTTGCGGGCGATATCGAGACGCAAACTGAACTTGCCTTGAGGAATGTGGAAGCCGTTCTGAAAGCGGCGGGAAGCGACCTCAGCCGCGTTATGCAGTTTACGATCTACGTTTCGGATATCGAGCTCTGGGGAGCGGTCAATAAGAAGTACGCTGAGGTGATGGGCGATCACCGACCCGCTCGGGCGGTAGTCCCGGTCAAGGACTTGCATTTTGGGACCCGGATCGAGATCCAGGCGATTGCTCTAGCGTAAACAAGGAGGAGTATGAAACTTACCATTTACCAAGTTGATGCGTTTTCGTCGGAGCTTTTCGGCGGGAATCCGGCGGCGGTCGTTCCGCTCGACACTTGGCTTCCCGACGACACGATGTTGGCGATAGCGGCCGAGAATAATCTGTCGGAGACAGCTTTTTTCGTGGAGGATGGTGACGACTACCATATTCGCTGGTTTACACCGACGATAGAAGTGAACCTCTGCGGGCATGCAACGCTTGCCTCGGCCCACGTGATCTTTAACGAACTTCAGCTCGAAGATGCGTTGATCCGCTTTCACTCGAACCGCAGCGGAAAACTGCCTGTCCAGAGGCGACAGGACAGTATCGTGCTCGATTTTCCCGCATATGCAATTACCGAGATCGAACCGAGTGATGCGTTGGCACTGGCTCTCGGCGTGGTGCCCGTAAAGTCCTGGAGTTCCGTAAACAACGGCGTGCTGGTGAGACTCAATACAGAGCAGGATGTCCGAGATCTCAAACCCGACTTTAATGCGCTAGCGCAACTAGAATACGAACGGATCTATGTGACGGCTCCGGGCGAGACGTGCGATTTTGCTTCGCGCATGTTCGCACCGAAGATCGGCATTGCGGAAGATCCGGTAACGGGAGCAATGCACTGCACGCTCATTCCGTACTGGGCGAATGAACTTGGCAAGAATAAGCTCCTTGCAAGGCAGGTCTCGAAACGCGGCGGTGAGCTGTCCTGTGAATTCTTTGGTGATCGAGTGAAGATCGGCGGAAACGCTGTTACCTACCTCAAGGGCGAAATATATGTCGAAGCTGGAAGCGGGAAAAGCGTTGGGGCTTGAGGTAAGGCTTGCGGAACGCGGCGATGCGCACGCGATCGCCGACGTGCTTCTAGAGGCGTTCTCAGCATTTCGCAATGACTATTCGCCCGAGGCATTCGAGATCGTGACGCCTGATGCAAGCGAGGTCACTGCCCGGTCCGTTGAGGGGCCGCAGTGGGTCGCCGAATGCGACGGCGAGATCGTCGGCACGGTTTCGGTCAGCGTTGAGGACGGCGATCTTTATGTTCGCAGCATGGCGGTGCGGCCGAGATCTCAAGGTCAGGGCGTTGCACACCGGCTGCTCGATGCGATCGACGAATACGCGGGAGCAACAAAGTTCGAGCGCATCTTTTTGTACACGACCTATTTCACGCCGGGTGCAAAAGAGCTTTATGAGAAGCACGGCTATGCATGGGTCCGCGATACGACTGCCGAAGAATGGTACGGCGTGCCGGGACTCGAGATGGATAAGACTTTGAATGGGGATAGTAAATAAAAATGTTACTAGAAGTGAAAGACCTGCATGCAGGCATTGACGGTAAAGAGATATTGAAGGGGCTGAATCTTCAGGTCAGGCGAGGTGAAGTGCACGCCATTATGGGGCCGAACGGCTCGGGTAAATCGACATTGTCGAAGGTTCTGGCTGGACACCCTTCTTACGAAGTGACATCGGGCACCGTTACCTATGACGGCAAAGATCTGCTCGAACTCGAACCTGACGAACGTGCTCGCGAGGGCGTCTTCATGGCGTTCCAGTATCCGGTCGAGGTTCCCGGCGTTTCGAATTCGCAATTTCTGCGGCTCGCGTACAATCAGAAGGCCATCCACAACGGCGGGGAAGAACTCGATCCGCTCGAATTCAACGATCTCCTGAAAGAAAAGGCAAAGATCGTCGAGATGGACCCGCAATTCTTTAAGCGTTCGGTCAACGAAGGCTTTTCGGGCGGCGAGAAGAAACGCAACGAGATCCTGCAGATGGCCGTGCTCGAACCGAAGCTCGCGATCCTGGACGAGACCGATTCCGGCCTCGATATCGATGCGCTCCGCATAGTCGCCGAGGGTGTCAACAAACTCCGCACGAAGGACAACGCGATCATTCTCGTTACGCATTATCAGCGGCTTTTGAACTACATCGTGCCTGATTTTGTACACGTCCTTGCGAACGGCAAGGTTGTCAAAGAAGGCGGCAAGGAACTCGCCCTCGAACTCGAAGAAAAAGGTTACGACTGGGTGAGGGCGGCCGCGAAGTAACGAAATGCAGAACGGGAAGCTCGCGACCACCGTCTTGATAACAGGCCTCATCGCCGGAACGCTCGATATACTCGCCGCGATCTTTTTGTTGGCCGGAGGTGAGGCGACACGTGTCTTCAGGTTCATCGCAAGCGGAGCGTTCGGAAAAGCGGCATTCGAGGGCGGCGGCGAAATGGTCGCCTGGGGAGCGTTCTTTCACTACCTGATAGCGTTCAGTTGGACCGTCATTTACTTCCTGATCTGCCGACGTAACAGTTTCTTTCGACGCAGCAAATGGCTCAGCGCGATCGTTTACGGGACGGTCGTGTGGACGGTGATGAATTTGCTCGTTGTACCGTCGTCTCAGATCGGCTTCCGCGGCGTGAATCTTTGGAACTGGATCGAGAATTGGCTGATATTGATCGTTTGCATCGCGTTGCCGATCATAATATCCGCACAGCGTTTTTATCGAACGGGAAGTAACGAGGGGAATTCGTGACCGAAGTCAAGGCGAACAACAAGGCCGGTAATGCGGTGATCGTCGCCATTTGGGCGGCGGCACTGCTTGTCGTTTTTGTTTCGTTCCGCAGCTCGGACCTCTTGAGCTTGCCTAAGCTGCTCGGAAATTTAGGTGGCGGACCGTTGTTCGGTTTCGGCTTTGTTGATTCGCTCGTTGGCGCAATTGCCGCGGGCTTTGTCCTGGCCGCGTGGTTCGGGCTTGGCAGCGTCGTCTCAAGCTTTGTGAAGATCGAACGACGCGAGGGCGATTCACACATTCTCGAACTCGCATGCACCGTCGGCGTCGGATCGGTGCTTTGGTCGCTCGTATGGTTCTTTCTTGGGCTCGCAGGCATATATTCGACAGCGACGGCTATCATAACAACGGTCGTCGGAGTTGGGTGCTGTGTTCCCGGCATCGCCAGGGTGCGTACAGCTCGCGGCGAAAGCCGAACTCCTGAAAGCGTGTCAGGCAGCGACCGCGTCATCGTCCTTTTGATCTTGTTCGTGTTGGCTCTGGCATTTCTTGCAGCACTCGCACCGCCGATCGCAAAAGACACGTTGCTCTATCATTTCGCACTACCAAAGGCTTTCATCGCTCAGCACGGCAACGCGTTCGTCGAAGGCAATATCGCAAGCTACCTCGCTCTTGGCGGCGAAATGCATTTCGTGTGGGCGATGCTGCTCGGCGGTGTGTACAGTGTTCGTGCGGGCGAAGCCGCGGCCGGGATGGCCGCATTTCTATACCTTCCGCTGCTGCTTGCGGTCGTTTTCGGCTGGGCACGCGAACTGAAGATTTCACGACGCTGGTCGCTCATCGCGGTCTTGATCGTTGCAGCGATCCCGACGGTGTTTCACTCGGCATCGAGCGGCTACACGGACATTGCGTTGGCCCTTTATGCAACGCTCGCGGTTTATTCGCTGATGCGTTGGCTCGCCGGATACGATACGAAGCATCTCGCATACCTTGCGATATTCCTTGGCGGCGCGTTGGCGATCAAACTCACAACGCTCTTCCTTATCGCGGCATTACTGCTTGTAGTTCTTTTGAAGGTTCGACGGGAATCGGCCGCAGGTAAACTTGCGGGAACGGCGATCCTTGCTTTCGCGTTTGCGGGTGTGCTTGCTTCGCCGTGGTATCTGCGGACGTGGGCCGCGACGGGCTCACCGCTTTTTCCCTTTTACTTGAGTGTCTGGAAAGGTGCGGCTCCGGGCTGGGATGTTGAGCGATCCAATTTGTTCCAGGTGATGAATTCGCAGTATGGCGGCGTCGATCAAGCACCGGTGAATTATTTGCTCGCACCGTTTCGACTTTCGCTCGCAGCGCAGCCTGAGGACGCGAATCTCTATGACGGTGTGCTCGGTGCAGCGTTCCTGATCGGCCTGCCACTCATTTGGTTCGGTATTCGAAGAAGAACGAACGCCGCTATCGCATCTTTGGCTGCGATCTCCGGGATATACTTTTTGTTCTGGCTTTTTTCGAGCGAACAGATCCGATACCTCTTGCCGATCGTCCCGCTGCTTGCCATCGCTATCGCAGCGTCGGGAGATGGCACTCAAGATACGGGAATGCGCAAAGCGTGGTATTACGCGTTTGGCCTGGCGTCTATCCTTTGCGTGCTGACGTCGCTTGCGTGGTTCGCGATGCGTTCACCTTTGCGTGTGGTTCTGGGCGGCGAATCGCGTGATGCATACCTTACACGCCAACTCGATTACTACCCGTACTATCGAATGCTGAACACCGATACAGACGCCAATGGAAAAGTTTGGCTCGTCAATATGCGCCGCGATACATACAACCTCGACAGGCCGTATTTTTCGGACTATTTGTTCGAGGATTGGACGCTGCGAAAACTTGTGTGGGAGGCGAAGGATATCAACGAACTTCGCGCACGGACGCGTGAACTCGGGGCAGAGTATATCTTGGCGCGTCATGATTTTCTATTTGATTATGACCGCTCGACGCTTGTCGATGACAAGAAGTCTCGTGCGGAGAATGCAGCAAAGCTGCAGCTCGCAAAGGATCTTCTGCTCGATCCCGAACGATCATTAAGGAAGGACGACCGGTTCACGCTTGTGAGGGTGGATTAGACAAGGTTCAGGGTATTGAAAGAATGAATTCAGTGGCAATAAAAGATACATATTTTTCGACAGCATTTCGCGAACGATACTCAGAGGCAAATGATGCGCTTGGCAAACTTCGTCAAGAAGCATTCGAATATTTTACCGAAGAAGGCTTTCCAAGCGTTCGGCTCGAAGACTGGAAATATACGAATGTCGCGCGCATAGCAAGCGCCGAATGGCGCGTCGGTGAGCAGGTATCTGAAGACGTTTCCGGCGTGCTCGATCTCGTTCGCGAATTCAAATTCGACCGTAACGGATTCACTGCTTTGAATCAGGCGTTCGCCGCGTATCGCGTCATCCGCGTCCCGAAAGACACGTCTGTTGAAGAACCGTTCGTCATCGAGCACGTCGCAGCGGCCGGCGAAGCGATCTTCCCGCATACGATCGTCGTTGCCGAAGCCGGCAGCCGCGCAACTCTTGTCGAGGTGTTCGCATCCGAGGAAGCAGGGTTCACGAATTCCGCGACGCAGATCTTCGTTGAGGAAAATGCGAACTTGACGCATTACCGCGTTCAGAAAGACGCCGGCGACGCGTTCAATTACGGCGTTACAGAAGCGGCGGTCGGACGCGCGGCTCGCTACGACGCGACGAGCATCAATCTCGGCGGTGCGATCACACGGCATGATATCGAGGTTTCGTTCAACGCAGAGGGCGGCGAGGCGAGCGTCGATGGTCTCTATATGCTTTCGGGTGCGCAGCATCACGACACTCACTCGATCATCGACCACAAGGTGCCGAACTGCACGTCGCATCAAAGTTACAAGGGTGTTCTGAATGACACTTCGCGGGGCGTTTTCAATGGCAAGGTCTTTGTCCGCGAAGGTGCGAGCGGTACGGATGCGATACAGTCGAACAAGAACCTTCTGCTCTCGAACGATGCCCGTGTCGATACAAAACCGCAGCTCGAGATATTTAACGAGGACGTAAAATGCGCGCACGGCGCCACCGTCGGCCAGCTCGAGGAAGAAGAACTTTTCTATCTTCTTACTCGCGGCCTGCCCGATGCACTGGCACGCAATCTGCTGACATACGGTTTCGCCGAGGAGATCATTAACAAGATCACGGTCGCGAGCATCAAAGAAGAGCTCGACACGGCGGTGCTGAATAGGCTCGGAACGGAGATTTAACCACAGAGAACACAGAGAGCACAGAGAAGTTTTATGGAACTGAATGAGATAACCGAGAAGGTCATTGGCTGTGCGATCAAGGTTCACCGAGCTCTCGGTCCAGGCTTGTTGGAAAGTACATATGAGGTTTGTTTGGAGCACGAGTTGGTAAAAGAGGGATTGAAAGTCAAGACTCAAGTTGCTCTGCCGGTTGTATATGATGGCCTTCGTCTGGACGCTGGTTATCGAATTGATATGTTGGTCGAAGATGCGGTCATAGTTGAATTAAAGTCGATCGAAAGCTTACATCTTATCCACGAGGCTCAGGTCATTTCTTATTTGAAACTTAGCGGGAAAAAGATAGGGCTACTGATAAATTTCAACGTAAAACTATTAAAAGGTGGAATAAAAAGGCTTATAAATTAAATCTCTGTGCCCTCTGTGCTCTCTGTGGTGAATAAAATGAAGGCTGTAAAAGAAATGAAAGGTTGGGATGTAGAACAGATCAGGAAGGATTTTCCCGTGCTCTCGCGTGAGGTTAACGGCAAGCCGCTGGTTTACCTCGACAACGGAGCGTCGTCGCAGGTTCCGCAGTCGGTGATCGACCGCACCTCGAAATATCTCGCCGAGGAACACTCGAACATCCATCGCGGCGTGCATTACCTTTCGCAGCACGCAACGACCGCCTACGAGGCTGCACGCGAGAAGGTGAAACGCTTCATCAACGCAGCGGCGGCAAAGGAATGCATCTTCGTTCGCGGCACGACCGAGGGCATCAACCTCGTTGCTTATTCTTACGGCCGCAAATTCATCGGTGAGGGCGACGAGATCGTTCTTTCGGCGATGGAGCATCATTCTAATATCGTTCCGTGGCAGATCGTCGCTGAAGAACGCGGAGCGAAGATCCGCGTTATCCCGATGAACGAACGCGGCGAACTCATCATCGAAGAGTACGAAAAACTTCTCAACGAACGCACAAAGATCGTCGCGGTCGCACATGTTTCGAATTCGCTCGGCACCGTGAACCCGATCAAAGAGATGATCGCGACGGCGCATAAATTCGGCGTGCCCGTGCTGGTGGATGCCGCGCAGAGCGTGCCGCATTTTCCGGTGGATGTGCAGGATCTCGACGCCGACTTCTTTGTCTTTTCGGGACACAAGATGTTCGCTCCGACAGCGAGCGGCATCGTTTACGGCAAACGTGAATGGCTCGACAAGATGCCGCCGTATCAGACCGGCGGCGGGATGATCCGCACCGTCTCTTTCGAGAAGACGACGTATGCGCCCATTCCCGAAAAATTCGAAGCCGGGACGCCCGGCATCGCCGCAGGCATCGGACTCGGTGCAGCGATCGATTATTTGAACGCGCTTGATTTCAACGCTGCCGCCGAATACGAGCATTCGCTGCTTGAATATGCAACGGCCCGACTTTCGGATATTCCCGAGGTCAGGATCATCGGGACCGCGGCGAATAAGGCGAGCGTTCTGTCGTTCACGATCGAAGGAATACATCCGCACGACATCGGTACGATCCTCGATCAGCAAGGCATCGCCGTTCGGGCCGGACATCATTGTGCGCAGCCTGTGATGCAGTTCTTTGACGTTCCCGCGACCGCTCGTGCATCGTTCGCTTTCTACAACACGCGCGAAGAGGTCGATAAACTGGCCGACGCGATCCAAAAGGTCATAGAGGTGTTCGCATAGTCGAGGCAGAAACACGACCGGTAGGGAGTGTGTCATATTATCGTCAGAGACGACGCCGACCGTTGTTGAAATGTCGGAGTTGATTATGAAATTTATCGCTATCATTTCACTCGCAGTTTTCCTCGCCGCATGCGGCTCGCCCGCTGCGAACAATTCGACGGCAAATAACACAACGTCGAACGCGGCGCCGTCGCCTTCCGTGGTGCCTGAGTTTCAAGCAAAGGCCGAGACCGTTACTATCGACACTCCTGACGGCGTGAAGCTCGTCGGCAGCTTTTACAAGTCGCAAGGGCCGAATGCGCCGGCGTTGCTTCTGATGCATCAATGGACGGCGAACCGCCACACCTACGACGAATTCGCGGAGCGGATGAACCAGAACGGCTATGCGGTTCTCTCGTTCGACGGCCGCGGCTTCGGCGAGTCGAATAAGAAAGCCGATGGCACGGAGGTCAAGGTCGATCTCGACAAAGGCATAGACCCGAAACTTCTCTTGGCGGACGCGAATGCGGCGGTTGAATTCCTGAGCAAGCAGCAGAATGTTGACGCCAATAAGATCGGCATCATCGGAGCTTCGTACGGCAGCAGCGTCGCGATAATGTACGCCGCCGATCATCCTAATATCGCGGCGGTCGTTCTGCTTTCGCCCGGCGTGAATTACTTTGACAATTTGCCGACCATTCCCGCGATCAAGAATTACGGTACGCGGCCGATCCTGCTCGTCGCCGCCAAAGACGACAAAGATTCCGCAGAGGCCGTCGAGAAGTTGATGGAAGATTCGGAAAACCCGAATGCTGAGGCGACGGTCTATCCCGACGGCGGCCACGGCACCGCGATCTTCGCTCGCAAGGACCCCGACAACAAGGCGGCCCATCCGCTCACCGACCTGATGCAGAAGTTTCTCGACAAGGCGCTGAAGGTGCGTCCGTAGTACTCTGTGGCACTGTGAGTAAAGAAATGAACAAGGTGAATTTGTCGGAAAAGCTTGCGCTGATCAATGAACATTGGCGCCCGAAGGTCGTCGGCGAACTCAATGGCCAGGAGGTTAAGCTCGTCAAGTTCGAAGGGGCCTTCCCGTGGCATACACATGAGAACGAGGACGAGATGTTCATGGCTGTTCGAGGCAGCTTCCGCATCGAATTTGGCGACCGTTCCGTTGATCTTGAACCTGGCGAATTCATTATCGTTCCACGCGGCGTCGAGCATCGGCCGGTGGCTGATAAGGAGGTCGAGGTCCTGCTTTTTGAACCCGCCGCATTATTAAATACGGGCGACGTGGTCGATGCAAGGTTCACGGCGCCGATCGGGGAGAGAATATAAACAACGCAATGTCCGAACTTAACGAGCTTTATCAAGAGGTCATTCTCGAACACAACAAGAATCCGCGGAATTTTCGCGAGATCGAGTCGCCCGACCGCACCGCGGACGGCAATAATCCGCTTTGCGGCGACGCACTTCGCGTGTATGTGACGCTCGACGGCGACACGGTCGCGGACGTAGCGTTCAAGGGTTCGGGCTGCGCGATCTCTAAGGCATCGGCGTCGATGATGACGCAATTCGTCAAGGGCAAGACCCGCGAAGAAGCGGAGATCATCTTCGACGAATTCCACAAGATGGTCACCGGTGAACTCGACGCCGAGGCGACAGAGAACCATCTTGGGCGACTCAAGATCTTTGCCGGAGTGCTCGAATTCCCGGCACGCGTAAAGTGCGCGAGCTTGAGCTGGCACACGCTCCACGCCGCCTTGAAGGGCGAAGAGGAAGTCACCACAGAATAAATTCTATTTGCAGTAATGAAAGACATACAAGAACGAGCCGACCTTGAAAAACTTCTATGGAAGTTCTATGAGACCGCGATCGCCGATGAAGAGATCGGCCATCATTTCATCGATCTGAACCTCGACAAACACATTCCCGTGATCACCGATTTTTGGGAAAAAGTGCTTTTCGGGCGGCCCGTTTATTTTAACAGTCCGCTCGTCCCGCACATCGATCTTCACGAGAAATCACCGCTCCTCCCCGATCATTTCGCCCGTTGGATCGAGATCTTCTACGCGACCCTCGACGAGTTCTTCGCCGGCGAGGTCGTCGAAGACGCAAAGATGCGAGCCGCCTTTGTCGCCCGAAATATGAGCAACCGCCTCAACGGCGCCTTTATGCACGCCTGAGGCAGTCGTCAGTGAGCCGTCAGCCGTCAGCAGTGAGCAGAAGTCAGAACCGCCTGCGTGAGCGGGCGGCCAGTATTGCAGAAGACCGCACGAAGTAAGGGCACGCATCATCATCCATTCAACAGTTGAAAACCCGACAAGTTCGGCTTCCATTCCCAATGAACAATTCACAATTTCCCGATGTTTGTCCCGTCCCGCCGTGAATTGGGACAAATGGGACAAAGTGGGACAAAAATCGGCGTTCCGGCGACCTGCGGTTACAATTATTGTCACTTTTGTCAAAGATCAGGTGTAAAACGCATGTTTACACTATCTCTACGAGTATATCATACGTGTCAAGCGCTATTTTTTGAGAGTCTCTTCCAATTGCCCGGCCTTCAGACCGGGGTTCACGGCCATCAAAAAGTCCTCATCGGCAACCTGCCGCCAACAAAAACGCACTGCGTTGTGGCATAGCCGCCTCCAATATCATTTTGGCTCACATTCGGCCGGGACCGGTTGCGCCTTTTGCAACACTTGGGGATCTATGGCCCAAGGATCCCGACCGCACTGCAATGCGGCAAGCCGCAAGGGCGATCGAGCGTACACGAATGCAGGAATCGGAAAGCCTGATCAATCGCAAATCTCAGACTGAAATCTGAAATTCGAGATGCAAATCTTTGCGATCTTTGCGGGGTTTCGCTTTGCGGCCTTTGCGTTTCCAAACAAGATCGAAAACGCAAAGAACGCTAAGGCACCGCAAAGTTCGCAAAGGAAGAAGGCCACTCCCATCAACCACGAACAACGAACGACGAACAACGGCGTCTCAGCAAGGAATGCTGCTGTGGACTATTGCAGACGCAGTGTTATTCGGAAGTTTGCTCGTCGCTGGCCGCCGGCTTTTTTGCGAACGAAGAATTGATAATCGCCGTCTTTCGGCAGCGTGAGCGTGAGTGTCGGCGAGCTTTCGAACTCTGTCTCCAGGTCGGCCTCTTCGGAGAATACCCGAAAATCAAACGCGCTTGGCGATGAATTACGGATCGTGATCTGCGAACCCGCTTTTGCGCTAAAGACGTATTCCATTTCCTGGCCGTTCGAGAGGCGGCCGCTGACCGTCGTACCGCTCGGGCCAACGACGATACGATTCGGCTCTGACTTGCCGCCGTGCTGTGCTGAGGCAAAAATAGAGAATGAAAGGACGATGGTCGATGCGAGCGTAAAATAGACGATCCTGGACATTATCTACTCCGAAGTTCTCTGCTATTCTAACAGACAAAAGGAAGCTCATATGTTCAAACCAGAAGCAGCGGAATTCAACCCGTATTATGGCAAGTATCTTGATCTCGTACCGGAAGCCGACATTCGCGAAGCCTTCGTTGCGCAGCCTGCGGAATTGCGTGAAGCGATGAAGGATCTGCCGGAAGATCGCGGCACGTTCGCCTACGACGAGGGCAAATGGACGATCAAAGAGGTCATAAGCCATCTCACTGACTGCGAGCGGATCTTTGCGTATCGGATGCATCGCATTTCGCGGGGCGATACGACGCCGATCGAGGGTTTTGATCAGGAGAATCCGGGTTACACGACGTTCTCACACGCGAATGAGCGCACGTTCGCCAACCTGTTCGACGAATTCGACCTGATACGCCAGGCCAACTGCCTGATGCTCGACAGTATGGACGAAGCCGACCTAAAAAGAATTGGGACGGCAAACGACAGCCCCATTTCGGTCCGGGCGCTTGCGGGCATAATGCTCGGCCACGTTCGCCATCATCTGAACATCTTGAAGGAACGCTATCTTGCCTGATCGACGTTTCGATGCGGTGGTGATCGGCGGCGGTGCGGCCGGGCTTTTCTGTGCGATCGAGGCAGGAAGACGCGGGCGTCGGGTCGCCGTTCTCGAACGTAACGGTCAGGTCGGCCGCAAGATCATCATTTCGGGCGGCGGCCGCTGCAATTTTACGAATCTCGACGTCGGCAGCGAGAATTTTGTCTCCCAGAACCCGCATTTCGCAAAATCCGCTCTCGCAAGATACACGCCGCAGGATTTCATCGGCCTCGTCAAACGACACAAGATCCCATTTCAGGAGAAGAAGCACGGACAGCTATTCTGTCGGGAATCTTCACGGGCGATCGTCGAGATGCTCCTGAAGGAAGCGAAGGCGGCGAAGGTCGAGATCTTTACGAACTCACAGATCAAGGGCGTGGAGCATACAGGCAAATTCACTGTTCGCACCGACGCGGCGAACTTCGAAGCCGAAAGTCTCGTCGTCGCCTGCGGCGGGCTTTCGTTTCCGAAGGTCGGCGCGACCGACCTCGGATACGACATCGCACGGCAGTTCGGGCATAAGATCACGGAAACAAGGCCTTCGCTCGTTGCATTGAGGCTCAGGGGAAAAGCGATTCCCGAGCTTTCCGGAGTTTCGGCGGACGCGGAAGTGCGTTGCGGCGATGCCGCATTCCGCGAAAACGTCTTATTCACGCATCGCGGACTTTCCGGCCCGGCGATCCTGCAGATCTCGAACTATTGGTCGCCGGGCGAACCGGTCGAGATCGACCTGCTGCCGGATGTCGATCTTACATCTCTGTTTGAAGAAAGAGCGGAATCTCCCCTGCAACTCGCGACAGTCATGTCAGAGCATCTCTCGAAGCGGATCGTCGAGGCGTTCCTGCCGCAGAAATGGGCGAGAAAAAAGATCAGCGAACTCGATCCGTCCGCTCGAAATGCGGCCGCCGATATCTTCAAACGCTGGCGTGTGAATTTTGACGCCACAGAAGGCTGGGATCGGGCAGAAGTTACGCTCGGCGGCGTTTCGACCAAAGATGTCTCATCCCAGACGATGGAATCCAAATTGCAGTCGGGACTTTATTTTATCGGCGAAGTCCTGGACGTAACGGGTTGGCTCGGGGGATTCAACTTTCAGTGGGCGTGGGCTTCCGCAGCGGCGGCAGGACGAGCGATCTAGTGTGCAGGCGCAAAACGAGGGAGACGTCTCCCACACCGCCTCCCTCTTTTTTCGCATTCCCGTACGTGGAGCACGTTCGTGCGAAAAACCTTGTCGTTGGCTTGTAAAGCGACCTTCTCAACGCAAAAAACTCCGGAGAGGGTCAGAGGGAGCGACGCAATATTAAACGCCGACAGTAGATAGAGTTTACATAATCAGCGATTCTTGTCAACAGGCTTTTTGTGCCCTTTTGCGCCAGATTCCCGAAAATCTTCGATATCCATGCCGAACGTCTCCTGAACGTGGGCTTTCGCGGCCCTGTTGACGTTCCTTAAGCTCTCCAGACGACGATTTGCACGCATGATGTGGACGGCGGTGCGCGCGGCGATCTGGGCGATCATATCGCGTCCTTCGGCCCTTTCATCGCGTGCTTTGCAGAAAAGGGCGTAGGTTTCAGAGCTTTTTGCGGCCTTTGTCTCGCGGTCTAGCTCGACAAATCGGGCCTTCACCTGTGCGATCTGCCGGATAACGCGAACGAGGCGGTCGCCGATCGAATCTCCCGCGACAAGGGCCGGAGAATGGCGAAGATCATCTGCCAATTTGTCCAGACGGACCTGATCGCCGGAAGAATATGCTTTGTTGAGTTCGGCCATCAGGACATGCCGCCGCTCCTTCTCCTCAGAATCGACAGCAAGGTCCGGATGGATCGTACGTGCGAGGTCGTGATATGCCTTTTTTGCCTCGGCCGTCGGCTTCCAATCACCTTTCTCGGCCGCCTCGGCAGCAGCGGCACGTGCTGCAGATTCCTCGGCCTTTCGGCGAAGTTCCTCGACACGCTTTTTGATCTCCTCGTCGTCGGGCACGAGTTTGAGCTCTTCTTCGGCGATCTCGGCCTCGATCTCGTCGATCTCGGCATATAGGCGGCCGACCTGCATCGAATACTGAGCTTCGAAGCGTTCGAGTTCACCGCGAAGGTCCGCCATATCCTCTTCGCGGAACGCGATACGATCCTTCAGGCGCTCAAGGACGCGCTCCTTTTTCTTGAGTTCAAGCTCTTCGGGAGCGAACTGCCGCGATACCGATAGATCTGTTGACGACATCTGTTGAACGACCACAATTCAAAATAAAAATGGCACGAACGAGAATGAACTCGGTCCGTGCCATCTTGCAATGTTCACGCACCCGCGTGATGCCTTACGGAACAAACGTCGATGGGAGCGGCTTGTCACCCGCAAGGCCGAAACCCGTAACGGTAAAGCCGCCGGTCGAACGCAGCAGATACCACACTCCGTCACGATAGACGCCCGCATCGGCCTTGCCGTCGCCGTCATAGTCGCCGGGAGCGGGAATATCGGATGCGATCCCGAACTGGAACGCCGTAAAGCCTGCGGTCGTTCTCTGCAGATACCAGACGCCGTCACGATAAACGGCGATGTCGGTCTTTCCGTCTCCGTCATAATCGGCAGGAACTGGTTTATCGGTCGAAATTCCGAACTGGGTGGCCGAGAAGCCGGAAGTTGAGCCAAGCACGTACCAAACGCCTGTTGAGGGCCTGTAAACCGCCTGATCGGCCTTTCCGTCGCCATCGTAATCGCTCGCGGCGGCAATGTCGTCCGCAAGTCCGAATTGCGTAACAGAGTACTGCGAGCCATTGCTCTTCAGCACATACCAAGTGCCCGCACGATAGACGGCCTTGTCGGCCTTGCCGTCACCGTCGAAATCCTTCGGCTGAGGTTTGTCGCCCGCGAGCCCGAAGCTCGTGATGTTAACGGTGCTGTTGCCGCTTAGCATCGAATACCAAACGCCGTCGCGGTAAACGCCGATGTCCGTCTTGCCGTCACCGTCGAAGTCCGCGGGGACAGGCCGATCCGTTGAGAGGCCGAATTGCGTTGCTGAAAAGCCTGCGGTCGAACCTTGAATATAGAAAACGCTGTTGGATGGGCGGAAAACAGAGACGTCCGTCTTTCCGTCGCCGTCAAAATCCGCGAACTTCTCGCCGGAAGCGGCGGCCGGAGCGATCGTGCCCTTTGCGAGCTCCGCCATATAGGCACCCGCGAGCTTGGCGAACTTCAGGGCGTGGTTAGCGTTCGGGTCACTGTTGGCGAGCGTATCGTTCGCCGTGTGGATGAACGGATTGTCCGAATTCATTGGAGCCTCGAACGGGAAAGACGCCGCGTATCCGCGAGAGTCCCATGAGGCATGATCTGAGCAGGAATATCCGCACTGCGTATCAACAACGATCAGCGAGGGCAGATAGGTGCTCGCAAGGCTCCGGACGAATGTATTCTGGGCCGCGTTCGTATGATCTGTGATCATCGCAATGTCGGTCGAAGGTGCCTTGTAGTTCGTCATATCGAGCTGAAGAACACCGACAACATTCATTCCTGCCGCCTGATAGGCGGTCGCGATCGCCTTTGAACCGAGCAAGCCGGCTTCTTCACCGGCGTAGGCCATAAAGGTCACTGTTTTTGCCGGATGGTAGTTATTTTCCATCGCCACTCGGATCACCTCAGTGAGCGAGGCGATACCGGATGCGTCGTCGTCGGCACCCGGGGCAGTCAGTGTCTGACACGTCGTGCTTGCCGAACAGCCAGAACGTATCGAATCCTGGTGGCCGCCAAGGATCACGATCTCTCCGGGTTCCGTCGTTCCCTGAATGGTCATTATCACAGACGGCTGCAGCCAAGTGTGGTTGAAGAACTGCACGGTGATATCGCTGCGTCCGGCCGCGAGGGCCGTCCATCTGTCTTTGATCCAGAGGGCCGAATCCGCACCGGTCGGCGAATTGTAATAACGCGTATTGAACGCGGAAAGCGAAACGATGGTCGATTTGATATTTGGAGCGGCCATTTCGTCGATAAGCGGCTGAACGGTCGCGGAATTGTTTATCGTATAGTCAACCGTGGTCGCGGACCGCTTTGGGGAAACGACCATATCGATCGTGTCCAGAGCATCCTGTTCATCGGGGTGGGCCATAAACCCGGCGCATTTATGGAGAGCCTTATGAGCATGTTCGGAGATGATCGATATCTCATCATCCGTCGCATGAAGGACGGCGATACCGTTCTTCACCGTCACGATCTCAGGAGCTAGGAATCGGCCGTCCATCGCGGCGAACACCTGCATCGTCTTGAGCTCATTGAGATCGACCGTTATCCACGTCTTGTGCGGTGCGGCGGCCGAGACCTGCGTACGTTCTGCTGCTGTGTGGACAAGGATGGCGAGTGTAACCACAGCTATCGCCGCCAACAAAAAATTTCTGCTCTTTAACATAGGAATTATTGGATCCTCGGACACAAACCCAGAGATAACACAGGTTAGACGGGTAGGACTTACGGAAAATTGCGTTCTACTTACTTCTAGATCTAGACTCAGCCTTCGGCTGATGCCAAAAGGCGGCCGTTCTACGCCACAAAGAGAAAACTGCGTCGGCAAGATCAGGCTTTTGGAATTATCTCAAGAAATGCCGATATCTTCAATGCAAAAGAGTGATTGGCCGATCTTGCCGGCGGTTGGACACCCCCGCAAAACCCACCCAATTATTAAAGCCAAAGCCTATAAAGAAAAATTGAAGTTTACGAAACCGACCGCCTTTACCGGTTGGCCATCGCGTTCGAAAGGCTTGAAACGCCATTTGCGGATCGCATCCTTAGCCGCACCCTGCAGCAAAGACGGCCCGCTTGTCTTTTCGATCGAGGCGACCTCGCCGCTTTCGTCAATAACAACATCGACGCGCACGACGCCTACCGCGTGTGCCGTCCGGGCGAAGGAAGGATAGATCGGAGCCGGACGGTTAGTGGCATATTCGGTGAGGGATCCGACGCTCATAGGGCCAACCTCTTTTGTCGGGTCGGTCGAAGGTCCGGCCGCAACGACCTGTTCGGGCTTTGGATCCGGTTTCACGGTCTGTTGTGCTGCGGTCTCCTGAGGGGCAGAAGGTTTTTCAACCGGCTTGGCCGCGGACGTATCTCCGGCACCATCAACTTGACGCGGGCGCGAAACGTCCGGGGTCGGTTCCGACTTTGGCCCTACGGGTTCGAACGCAATTGAAGTTGACCGATGCGCCGATGAAGCCGCCTTGACCTCGATGGTCGGAGGCGCTTGCTTTTCGGCGACCGCCTTGCCGTCGGCAACATTGGTCGACGGCACTCCGCTGATGGCGCTGACGACCACCGAACGCGAATTCGCGATGTCCTCGCGAGCATCTGCTACCTCGTTCCTCCAACGCCTCGAATCATATTCGTCGCGCGCGAGCATGCTTCGCGAATTCGTCGCCTCTTCGAGAAGAGCCATCGCATCGCCGGATCGTGTCGGGTCTGAGCCCATTTCCCTAGATTCTGCGATAACGATCTCAAGGGTCTCACGCATTCTTTCAAGATCGTTGACGGCCTCAAGCGGAAGCGTTCGGTCGGTGACGCTCAGGCCGAGCATTTGATAGCGCTCGAGGCGATTGCGCGCCCCTTTTACGATCTGGCCGGCGACGGCAAAATAATTCGCCTTTGCGCCTGCCTTTGTGGTCTTCTGCTCGGCGTAAAATTCTTTCAAAAGGTCCTGGGCGCGTTTGTAATCGCCTTGCTCGAGATAGCTGTTCATCAGCAGCACATTTACACCCGATAGGATCGCGGGATCTGAAGACTCGCGACGGACGTTTTCGAGCTCGTAAGTAGCTGCGCTGTAGTTGCGGACGGCGATGAATGCTTTTGCTTTGGAAATACGGGCCCGGAGCAGGTCACCTGAAGTTACGGTCGGTGCGGCCGGAGCTGATTGAGTAGGGGCTTGCACCGCCGGCGAAGCTTGCGGGAGCGGCGTCGTTTGAGCGAGAGCCGCGGCGGAAAAGCTGCCGCAGATCAAAAGCGTTGATGTAAAAAACTTTCTGACGTTTAACGGCATCCTTTCTCCATTTGGATGAGGTGTCTCCGTAAAGGCCAGAGCCGGCCGAAGCGCCGGCTCAATACAAAGGACCCAAGAAAAACCTTAAAAACACAAACAAAAAGGTGTGGAATCCCCACTCCTTTCTCACCCGCCCGATCAATTGCCTAAACTCTTGATGATTTTATCGCGGTATGCGTTTGCGTCTTTTTTTATAGCATTTTCGTTTAACGTGAGCAAACGGCGACCCTTCATCACGATTCGGCCGTTGATGACAACGGTGTCAACGTCAGCGGCCTTCGTCGAGTAAACAAGAGCGGAATAGATGTTGAAATACGGCGTTTGATGGTCAGAATCGAGGTCAACGATCGCGATGTCGGCACGCTTGCCGGTTTCGATCGAGCCGATGATCTTCTCAAGGTGCAGTGCACGCGCGCCGCGGATCGTCGCCATCTCGAACGCCTGTTCCGCGTTCACGACCTTAGGGTCGCCGGAATGATTCTTGTGGAGTTTCGCGGCGGTATCGATCTCTTCCCACATATCGAGATCGTTGTTCGATGCTGCACCGTCAGTTCCAAGCCCGACGGCGACATCCGCTTTCAGCATCGCCGGAACCGGCGCGACGCCCGAAGCGAGCTTCATGTTCGACTGAGGGCAATGGCCGACGCCTACATTGTTTTTTGCAAGAATGCCGATCTCCTCGTCCGTCACCCAAATGCTGTGCGCGATGATCGTCTTATCGCTGAGAAAGCCGATGCTATCTAGATAATCGACAGGCGTCTTCCCGTATTTTGCGAGAATGTCGTCGCGTTCTTTTTTTGTTTCTGCGACGTGTATGACGACCGGAGCCCCGAGCCGGTCAGAGAGAGCGCGGACGCGCTTGAGATCATCTGTCGAAACGGTATAAGGCGCGTGCGGAGCCGCCGCGGCAACGATGAGCGGATCGTTCTTCCATTTGGCGATGAAGCGGTCGGTGTAGGCGAGAGCCTCGTCGGGCGTCTTGTTGTCCGCGACCGGGAATTGGATGATCGTCTCACCGAGAACGCCGCGCATTCCGGCCTTCTTTGTTTCGTCGGCGATAGCGTCCTCAAAATAATACATATCGCAGTACGTGGTCGTGCCGCCGCGGATCATTTCCGCGAGACCCAGACGCGCACCGACGCGGACGAACTGCTCATTCACATTTTTCGCTTCAGCGGGAAAGATGTATTTCGTCAGCCACTCGTTGAGATCGAGGTCATCCGCGATGCCTCGAAAGAGCGTCATCGGCACGTGCGTGTGCGTATTGATAAGGCCGGGGATTACCGCTTTGCCCCTCGCGTTGATGACCTCGCGTGCGCGATATTGCTTAGAGAGATCGGTCGTCCGGCCGATCGCAACGATCTTGTCGCCGCGTATCGCCACCGCCCCATCCTCGATGACGCGCCTCCCGCCATCCATCGTCACAACCGTCCCGCCAACGATCAATACATCTACCCGCTTCGCAGCAGAATTCACCGCCGCCCCTGCAACAGGAAAGCTCAGCGAAAAGAAGAGTAGGAGAGCAACGAATAACTTTAACTTGTACATAGTTGAATATTATGGATCCGACCTATCGATTTCCCGAGTTCATTAGCGGGCACAAGTACTAATGTATTGAAAATACCCTTGACGGCACCGGGCCCAGCTGAAAATCAACCATTAAGTGGCTGAAAATCAACCACCAAGTGGCTGATTTTACGGGCTAAGTTGTTGTAAACATTAGGAATCAGACAAAAATCCTGCATCAAAAGCCTTTGGTAAAAGTTCGCTCATTCGCATTGTTTCGACGCGGCCTTTGAGGTTCGCCATTGTGACGGGAATGTCGCCGCAAAACTCCCAAATGATCTGCCGGCAGGCACCGCAGGGCGGCGTAAGCTCGTCGGTATCTACAACGACGGCGAGTGCGGAAAATTCCCTTTGCCCGTCGGACACCGCCTTAAAGATCGCGACGCGTTCGGCGCACAATGTGAGGCCGTAGCTCGCGTTCTCGATATTGCAGCCTTTGATGATCTCGCCTGTAACGGTTTCGAGTGCGGCTCCGACCTGGAAGTGCGAGAAGGGTACGTGTGCGCGTTCGCGGGCCTCGGCGGCCGCCGCGATCAGATCAGTGTTGGAGACTTCAGATGACATATTGTTCTCAACTCACGCTCACGGTCAAAAAAGTGGCACAAAGTCGGCCGCGAGATCCTACGAAATCGTCAAACGGCTGCCGAGGTCGATCCCTTGCGCTTTAAGTTTTTCGCGCACAAGGCTGCACAACATACTTACGCTCGTGTCTGTCTGTCCGCCTTCAGGAATTATCACATCAGCAAAACGCTTCGAGGGTTCGACGAACTCGAAATGCATCGGGCGGATCGTCTTTTCGTATTGGTCGAGAGTTCGCTCGAAGGTGCGTCCGCGTTCGTTGATGTCGCGTCGCAGGCGTCGGATAAGGCGAACGTCGTCGGGCGTGTCAACAAAGACACGCACATCAAGAAGCTCCAGGATCCGCCGTTCCGCGAATATCAGGATCCCTTCGACGATCACGACCGGACGGGGTTCGATCACCTCGACACGGTCGCTGCGTGTATGCGTGACCATATCGTAGATCGGCATATCGATCGGCTGGCCGAGCTTGAGGCGTTTGACGTGATTTACGAGCAGATCGCTGTCGATCGCGTCGGGATGATCAAAGTTTGCATGATGACGATCATCGAGCGGCATATCGGCAAGATTTCTATAGTAGGAATCCTGCTCGACCAGAACGACGTTCTCAGAACCAACGGCATCGACGATCGCACGGGCGATCGTTGTCTTTCCAGAACCTGTGCCTCCACAAATACCAATTATCATAGAGTCGAATTCAATTTCCGATCCTTACGATCACGCGTTTCAAAAGATCCTTGAAGACGCCTTTTACCCTTTCGCCCGTTTCCATTACTTCTGCGTGGTGTATTATCTCACCGCTTAAGCCTGCGCCGAGATTCGTGATGCAGGAAATACCGAGCACACGCAATCCGGCATGTCGGGCCGCGATCGCTTCGGGCACAGTGGACATCCCGACGGCATCCGCGCCGAGCAGACGATACATACGGATCTCGGCGGGCGTTTCATAGGTCGGGCCTGACAGCCCGCAATAGACACCGCGTCCCAAATTGAAAGTTGCCCCCGAACTTGCGATCGCCGCGGCTTCTTCCTCGGTGTACTGCTGAAGTTCGCGGTCGTAAACTTCCGTCATATCAGGAAATCTCGGCCCGAATGAATCATCGTTCTTTCCGCGCAGCGGATTCACACCCATAAGGTTCAGATGGTCGGTGATGACCATCAGCGAACCGGGCGTCATATCGGTGTTGAGGCTGCCCGCCGCGTTCGTGAGGATAAGGTTCTTCACGCCGAGCGATGCGAAGGTACGCGTCGGAAAGATCACCTGCTCCATTTCGTAGCCTTCGTAGAAATGAAAGCGTCCCTGCTGGACAGCAACGTTCAGACCGCCAACTTTTCCGAGAACAAGCTGGCCGGCATGGCCCTCGACGGTCGAGCGAGCGAAGCCGGGGATATCTTCGTAAGGGATGCGTACGGCATCCTCGATCTCGTCGGCGAATGCACCGAGGCCGCTGCCGAGAACTACGGCGGTCGAAATAGGGTCGCTAAAGCGCGTCCGGATGAATTCAGCCGCTTCACGCGGATCTAAAGTGGAAGGCATAGTTTAGTCTTCTTTACTATACGGAATGCCGAGGGCCTTTGGCGCACGCGAGAGGCCGATGAATCCTGCAAGTACAATTATCGTAAGCAGATACGGAATGATCTGGATGAACTGCACAGGTATCTCTTCGCCGCCGATCTTCGCCCATGAAGCACCTTGGATCTGTATCGACAGAGCCTCGGTCAGCCCGAAAAACAGACACGCGCCAAGCACGGGAACAGGCCGCCATTTCGCCAGGATAAGTGCCGCAAGAGCGATAAATCCGCGGCCGGCCGTCATATTTCGTGTAAAGAGCGACGATTGCCCGATCGAGAGATACGCACCGCCAAGTCCGGCGAGTACGCCTGAGATCGTTACCGCAACATAACGCAGCCGAATTACATTCACGCCCGCGGTCTCCGCGGCGTCAGGGTTTTCACCGGTCGCTCTGATTCGAAGCCCGAAAGGCGTCTTGTACATTATCCACCAGCAGACCGGAACGAGGGCGAGTGCCACGATCGTCGCGATCGAGATGCGATTGTAAAAGTCGGGAAGCTGCAGGATCTTGTCGATCTGCGGCGTCGAGCCGGAAGAATCGTATATTGCGCCCGAGATCAGCGCAGGCAGGCCGATCATCAGAAAATTGATCGCCATACCGGCAACGACCTGGTCTGCCTCGAACTTTATGCACGCGACCGCGTAAATGAACGCTAGAAATGCACCTGCCGCGACGCCCGCCAGCACGCCGATATACGGATCGCCGACCTGATATGTCACGACCGCGGCCGTGAACGCACCGGCGAGCATGAGGCCTTCGAGCGCGATGTTGATCACGCCCGATCGCTCCGAAAAAAGTCCGCCCAAAGCAGCGAAGATCAACGGCGTCGCGAGCCTAAGCGATGAGAAAAGAAGTGCTAACGTAAATATCTCGCCCATCGCTTATTTCCTCGAATATTTTTGCAGACACGCAACGAACAGGATAATGATCGCCTGCAGGACCCAGCCAAGATCTTTTGAGACCTTTGAAGTAAATGCATCGACGAAGATCTCGCCGCGAAGCAGCACGCCAAAGAATATTGCCGCGACAAAAACGCCGAGCGGATGATTTCGCCCGAGCAGAGCGACGGCGATGCCAAGAAAGCCCCATTCCGCCGAGAAGCCATTATAGAAATTGTGCCGCGTGCCGAGAACCTCGCCGATGCCGACCATTCCCGCTAGAGCGCCGGAGATCGTCATCGCGAGAATGATCTGCTTTTTCGGCGAAATGCCGCCGTATTCCGCCGCCGATGGATTTTGTCCAACCGCTCGCAGCTCATAGCCCCATTTCGTTTTCCAAAGGAAAATATAGACCGCGATACAGGCCAGGATCGCGAGTAGAAAAGCGACATTCAGTGGAACGTCCGCGGGCAGCCCGGGAATGAACGAGCTAAGCTGCGGGATCGTCGCGTTCTCGCCGATCGGGGCCGTCTGCAGGATCGGGTCGCCCGGGATCTTGTAGTAATACTGCGTAAAATAGCTCACCAACGCGATGCCGATGAAGTTCAGCATGATGGTGTTGATGACCTCGTGCGAGCCGAATTTCGCCTTCAGCACGCCGGGAATGCCGCCCCAGACCGCACCCGCGATGATCGCCGCCGCGATGCACATCGGTACGAGCAGGATCGCAGGAAGCGACGCCCACGACCAATTCTGATGATCCGTGCCGACGGTTACGATCGTGCCGCCGAACTTGATGCCGACCCAGGCTGCCGCGAACGCAGCAACGTAAAGCTGGCCTTCGGCGCCGATATTCAAAAGTCCGCAGCGAAGGGCGACCGCGACCGCAAGGCCCGTGAATATCAGCGGCGTTGCGTAATGCAGCATCCAGCCAACGTCGCGCAGCGAGCCGAATGAGCTCGAAAGCAAAAGTCGATACGCCTCGATCGGGTTGTCCCCGAGCATGAGGATAACGATGCCGCCGACAATAAA
Source organism: Acidobacteriota bacterium (assembly GCA_018269005.1). Classification (GTDB taxonomy): domain Bacteria; phylum Acidobacteriota; class Blastocatellia; order Pyrinomonadales; family Pyrinomonadaceae; genus OLB17. The sequence goes on from JAFDVK010000012.1 coordinate 662,383, forward strand.
TGCCGCAACGACCGCCACCAGCGGCCAGATTATCTCTTTTAGGATCTTCATCTAAACAGCACCCATCGCACGAAGCTTTCTATTCGGTTCTAATGAAAAACTGCGTCACCGGGCAAAATGTTCTTACGATCTGTCGAAGAAGTGAATAGCGTAGATAATATACCGTCAATACAGCGAGATGTCATCTCAAAAAGGCCAATACTTCCGTACCAGGTGGCGGCAAAGAATATACAAGATAAGGCCGTCGGGCGATAACCCGATGCAGAACTGGGAAAGCGGCCGAAACCTGAACTCTTGGGAGGGTGTGGGGGCGGGTCTTATAGACGCAAAGGCCGCAGAATGGCTCAAAAGGGCTCTCAGCCGTCAGCTATAAGCTTTGAGCCGAGCCGCAGTCCGAACAAATCGGCCTTCAGCGGAAGGTCCGCTCGAAGGGCATTTTCGAACCCGCATTTGTCGTGCCCGTAAGATCTTGAAAACAGGTGCTTTAACCTGCCCCGGCGATCCATTGGGACCGTGGGGCAGGGAAAGGACATCGTGCGGGAAGTTTACCAGACACGCACACGGCTTTCTGGGGCAAGGTAGAGTTTCTCGCCAGGCTTTACACCGAAGGCGGTGTACCAGGCGTCGAGGTTTCGGACCGTGTCCGCACGGAACTCGCCCGGGGCGTGTCCGTTTGTCGCGATGATCGCACGAAGCAGCTGCGGCCGCATCTTTCCGCGCCAAGCCTGTCCGAACGCCAAGAAGAACCGCTGATCGCCTGAGAAACCATCCTTGGAAGGTGCTTCCTTGCCGTTGTAAGCCACCCTGTACGCATCGTAAGCGGCTGACAGGCCTGCGACATCGGCGATATTCTCTCCGAGGGTCAATTTACCGTTCACGTGCACGCCCGGCAGCGGTTCGTATGCGTCGAATTGAGCGGCAAGACGGTTGCCGGATTCGGTGAAATGTTCAAAGTCTTCCGGTGTCCACCATTTCGTCATCTTGCCGTAAGCGTCGAACTCGCTTCCCATATTGTCGAAGCTGTGACTTATTTCGTGGCCGATGATGGCGCCGATCGCGCCGTAGTTCTCGACCTGGTCGGCGTTCATATCAAAGAACGGTGGATTCAGGATGGCCGCAGGGAAGTTGAGAGCGTTCTGAAGAGGCACATTGAGTGCGTTGACGGTTTGAGGCGTGATCCACCATTGCCTCTTATCGACCGGTTGATGGAGGCTTTTGAGATTCCATTCGTAATTGAAAAGGCTCAGGCGCCGGTTGTTGCCAAGAGCGTCGTTATCCTTGATGACAACACCATCGTAGCTGCGGAACTTATCGGGATATCCGACGCCGACGTAAAGCGTGCCTAGCTTCTCCTTTGCCTTTGCCTTGGTCTTTGGCGACATCCAAGTAAGACCGTCGATCCGTTTGCCGAACGCCGCGACGATGTTCTTGACCAGAGTCTGGATATCGCTCTTTGCGCGAGCCGGAAAATATTCTCCTACATAAAGCTTACCGACGGCATCCCCCAATGCGTCGCCTGTGGCGGCGATCGCGCGCAGTTCGCGAGATGATTGCTGCTGGAGGCCGGCCACCGTCTTGCCGTAGAAATCGAAGCTTTCATCGGCAAATGCCTTGGGCAAAAGCGGCGATGCGGAATCGATGGCCCGGAAGGTGAGGTACTCTTTCCACGTTTCGAGAGGCTCACTGCCGACAAGGGCGGATTCACCGACGGTCGCGCCGGGTTGCCAAACTATAAAAAGCGGCTGGTCATCGAGCTTTGCCGCCGTAAAGAAGGCGGTCCAATCGATGCCGGGTGCTTTTGCCGCGAAATCGACGCGCTTCCAAGGGTTGTTCGCCTTGTGTACGTCGCTCGACTCTTCAGGATCCGCATGAACCTTTGCGATCTTGAGCTCGAGGTCGAAGATCCGCTTTGCCTTCGCGTCGGCGTCGTCGATGTTTGCGAGCTTCAAAACTGCGGCGATATGCTCAAGATACTTTTCTCGAAGCATCTTGCTCCGCTCATCGTCCTTCAGATATACGTCGCGTTCCTGCATTCCGAGTCCGCCTTGCAGCAGGTATGGGACGTTCTTCTTCGGGTCGGTGAAATTCGGCGAAACAAAAAGCCCGAAAAGATGCGGCGTGTAGAAATCCGTCATATTGAGCGGATCGACGTCCGCCCGCAGCTGGCTTCCCAGCACCCGCGAAAGGCCTTTGGCATCTTTGATCGCAGCGATCTCCGCGAGGCCGGACCTGAGCGGCGAAAGGCCGAGCTTTTCTATCTCCTCGACATTCATAAAGGCTTTGTAGTAGCCGGCGATGGCCTGTGATTCGGGATCTTTCGCCTTTTCGGCGTGCTCGATCAGGCTTGCCGTACGTTTCTTTACGACATCATCGATCACGTTGAACGCACCGAGGGATGAGCGGTCTGCCGGGATCTCGGTATTCTTGTACCAAGTACCGTTCGCATACATAAAAAAGTCGTCGCCGGGCCGGATCGCGGTATCCATTCCGGCGGCATCGATCCCCGCGGTCTTGGCCTGCGCGGCCGCGGCCGTTGGCAGAAGGCCGACAAATAGAGTGAAAGCGGCGGCAAATGTGACTGTCTTTTTATAAATCCGGTTCATAAAACATCCTTTCCTTCTTTACGCTAAAATTTGGTGTTCTTGGCTATTATACGAAGCGGCGTCTCGCTAAGTTATAGTAAAATCTAGGTGCAACTTTGCGGCACCTTCTCCGTTCTAAGGATGCGGCGGATCGAGTCCCGAGTTTGCCATTTGTGAGGAAGATGATGAAAATCGCGATCTTAGCCCTGATCACTACACTACTGTTTACGATGACGATCACCGCCCAAGCACCTGAAACCGTAACACTGAAGGCCGGTCAGCGGAAGAGCGCTGTCAAGGGCCGCCTGAAGATAAAATTCCTCTCGGTCGAGGAAGATTCGCGATGCCCGGAAGGTGCTCAGTGCATCTGGGCCGGCAACGCAAAGATCAAGATCTCGGTCAGCGGAATGTACGAGACAAAAACGTTCGAACTTAATACGAATATGGCTCCGCAGTCAGTAACGATGGATTGCTGGGCGATCGAGATCGAAGATCTGCTGCCGGCCAAGAGTGCCGACAAAGCGACCGATCAAAAGGAGTACGTCGCAAAACTGAAGATCACGAGGCTCCAGCGATGACGCCTGTGCGTGCCGGAAGCGAAAGGATCATCATCAGCATCAAGAGTAGAAAATAAGGGATCAAGATCGCAGCTCCGGCGTAGTCCTTTGCGATGCGCTGCCCAAAGAACAACCCGCAGATCGCCGCCGAGCCGACGATCGACGCGTAAAAAAGCACGATGGCCGACCCGGTAGCAAGTAAATATGCCAGTCCGACAACCGATGCCACGCCGGTCGCTAGCTCCATCACGGTGATCGTGATGAGCATTACGGGTACGAATGGAGCCAACGGCGACTTCTCAAAATGCGAGGTCAGGTATTCAAGATTACCTTTCCAATCGGCGACCTTATCAAGCGAAGATTGAACAAAAAGTATCGCGACGACCAATCCCGTGAACGCAAGCGGCAGATCTCTGGTTAGCTCAAAAGTCACGATTTCTTACCTCTTGGGACGAGATTTCGCCATTAACGCCTCTATCTCATCAGCATTCTTCGGCACGGCCGATGTCAGGTTTCGGTTGCCATCCTTTGTAACGAGCACGTCGTCTTCGATCCGTATTCCAATGCCGCGATATTTCACCGGCGCTGATCTGTCATCTGGCGGAATGTATAGGCCTGGCTCGACGGTTAGCACCATTCCGGGGGCGAAAGGCTTTGAAGAGCGAGCCTGCTGATCGGTAAAATAACGCCCTGCATCGTGCACGTCAAGACCGAGATAGTGCCCGACGCCGTGCATATAATATTTCAGGTACGCTTTCTTCTTTATCAGGTCGCTTGTTTTGCCTTTCAGAAGCCCAAGCTTCTTCATTCCTTCGGTAAGTAGCTCGATGGAATATTCCTGTCTCGCTTTTACCGTGTTGCCTGTAACGGTGTATTCGATGCATTTTTCCTGCACATCGAGCACAACGCCGTAAACCTCACGCTGTGCGGCAGAGTATTTGCCGCTGACGGGAAAAGTACGCGTGATGTCAGCGGCATAGTTCTGAAATTCGGCGCCGGCATCGACAAGCAAAAGGTCGCCGTCCCTGAGCGGCATATTGTTCTCGACATAGTGAAGGATCGTAGCGTTGTCACCGCCACCGATGATCGAATTGTATGCAACGCCGCTCGCACCTTTGTCACGCATATACGCCTCGATGAGCGATTCGACCTGCGATTCGTTCATTCCGGGCCGAGTCTTTTTCATCGCAAGAACGTGGGCTTGGGCCGAGATCGTCGCGGCCGTCTGCATCAATTCGACCTCCTTTGCGTCCTTGTGCAGACGCATCTCGCCGATGATCGGCGTCGGGTCAAAGATCGTATGCGGCGGATAAGACGTCTTAAGGCGCCGAACGCGCTGCTCGGTAAAATAATCGAGTATCGTGCCATCCAACCCGCGATCGACGGAGAATCGATAGTAAAGGTGGTCATGACCGTTCACGTGCTTTGCCAGGTCGCCGGCGAATTTCTCGATCGAGAACGCTTGGTCGCAACCAAAATGCTTTTTCGCACCTTCAACGCCGTGGCGCCGCCCGAACCACGTTTCCATAAGCGGATCACGCGGACGAACGTAGAGCGTGAAAGGCTTCTTCGAAGCATTGTCGATCACGGCTATCGCGTCCGGTTCCGGAAAACCGGTCAGGTACCAAAAGTCCGAATCCTGCCGGAATTTGAACTCCGTGTCGTAACTTCGAGTCTGTTCGTGAGCAGCAGGAACTATGGCGATGGAGTTCGGTTCCATCTGCGAGATGAAGCGTTTAAGTTGGGATCGCATATAAAGAGAATAGTATCGCAGAATCACGAAAATTGTCAGTCCGGATGCAAGTGGTTCGCCATCTTCGCGTTCTGCGAATGTAGTCGGTATAATCGCGGAAACCTTTCGAAAAACTTTCTGCAATAAGGGGAAAATAAAATGTACAAGAAATATCTCGTTCTGCTCGCTGTCCTGCTGTTCGCCGTTCCGGCGTTTGCCGATATCGCACGGCCCGACCGAACTCCGAAACGGCCGAAGAAAGAGACGGCCATCGACAGCCGCCTGACCATTCGGCTGGACAAGGACGCAAAAGAAGCTCGGCTGATCATTCCGCGAAGTGAGCTAAAAGGCCTTATCGCCCAACTCGGTACGGACGAAATGCCGGCAGTAAAGGTCGGCGGCATCTCACAGGCACAGACCATTATGGGCTGCACGCTCATCTCGCTCGCGATCATTTTCGGCGGAGTGTGGGCATTCCGCTCCGGGAAACTCGCGACACGGTCGGGCAAGGTGACCGCCTCGGTCGCGCTCGTTCTTGCGGGCGGTGCTCTCACGTCGCTGGTTTACGCGAACATCGCTCCACCGTTCGAGACGCGGTCGATAAAGGGCAGCATCTTTTCGCCCGCGATCCAGAAATACAAGTTTGTCAGCGGCCCGATCAAACTTGAGATCGGTGAGAACGAGACCGCGCCGACGCTGATCGTTCCCGATCCAAAACCGGCAGAGTCGCCGGCCGCAAACTCGAACCCGGAATAAATGCAGGAGATCCGCATCAACCGATACGCTCTCTCAAGCGCGCACGTCTTCTTTGTGGCGTTCATCGCGGCCTGCGCGCTCGGAGCGATGTTGATCGGATCTTTTCCGCTTCAGCTTTCGATCGTAACGATCTTCCTTTTCGCTGGCCCGCACAATTTTATGGAATTCCGCTACTTCGTAGCGCGGATGCCGGTGCGTTGGGGAAGATCGCGAACATATTATCTTGTCGGCATCGGCGGCGTCGTTGTGCTGGCGTCGGCGTATCTAACGCTCTATTTCGCAAGCGGGAATTGGCTCTGGTCCGGTGTGAATTGGGAGCTCTGGGCGGCGTTCTGGAACACGGGATTGATCCTCTGGGTCGGCTCGCTCTTCTATTTACGCGGGCGGCAGCGAAGGAGCGATTGGTCGCTAGCGATCGCCGCTGCGTGTCTGCTTGCCGCGGCCGCGTGGATCGCTCCGCTCTATTGGAGCCTCGCGCTGGTTTACATTCATCCGTTCGTCGCGATGTGGTTCCTTGAACGGCAAATACGCCGCACTCGCCCTGAATGGCTCCGCGCGTATCACTATTGCCTCGCTTCGATACCGATCTTCCTGCTGATGCTGTGGGCGTCGCTCGCGGGACGGCCTTCGCTTTCGGAAGAAACGAGCCTTTTTTGGCGGATCGTTCAGCACGCGGGAAGCAATGTCATGCCCGGTGTTTCCAGCCATCTGCTCGTCGCGACACACGTCTTTCTCGAATCGATACATTATTTCGTCTGGCTTCTGCTGATACCGCTCGTCGATCGGCGAGCGATCCCGTGGCGCCTCAAAGAGATCCCGCTCTTTTCAAATGCCGGCGGTTGGCCGAAACTTATTGTTGGGCTATTGATCATCAGCCTATGCTTGACAGCCGTGCTTTGGTTCGGCTTCTCCATCGATTACCTGACCGCCCGCGACGTCTATTTTGCATTTGCGATCGGCCACGTCCTCGCGGAATTTCCGTTCCTCGTTAAGATGCTGTGAGGTTTTGGGGTCATGTTCCTTTTTGACGACATCAGCTTCGTCCAAACGCAAAATCTTCCGGTCAACGACCTTTGGTACTTTCTGCCGATCGGCTATCTCGTTACGATCCTGATCGAGACGCCGATACTGCTCGCCGGCCTCGGGCGTGAGTTTACTTTCAAGCAGAAGCTGTTAGCAGGAATTTGGCTGACTGCCTGCACGTATCCGATCGTCGTGATCGTGCTTCCCGCCGTATTTCTCGGCTCACCTAGATGGCTGTATCTCACTGTCGCCGAGGTCTTTGCGCCCGTCGCGGAATGTTTTCTCTTTTGGCTCGCATTCCGAGGCACCGAAGCCGTCAGTTGGATTCGCTCGTTCGCTGTCATCATCATCGCGAATCTCGCTTCTTTCGGCCTCGGCGAGATTCTTAATGCGTACAACTGGTTCGGTTTGTTCTAAAATCAAAGTTGTAATGGACCAGCAAACATCGAGCGGTGAGCAGACGCTTCGCATCACAGAGATATTCCTTTCGATCCAGGGCGAATCTTCGCACGCCGGTCGGCCGTGCTCGTTCGTGCGTCTGACAGGCTGCCCGATGCGTTGTATCTGGTGCGACAGCGAATATACGTTCTCCGGCGGCGAGAAGATGTCGTTCGAGACGATCTTCAAAAAGCTTGAAGAATTCGGATGCAGCCTTGTCGAGGTAACGGGCGGCGAACCTCTCGCACAAAAGAATGTGTTCCCCTTCATTACCGAACTTTGCGATCGCGGGTACGAGGTCCTCATCGAAACCGGCGGCTTCGTAAGCACAGAGAATGTCGATCCGCGGGCAAGCGTCATCCTCGATGTGAAGTGCCCAGCATCAACAGAAAGCGACCGCAATCACTGGCCGAATCTCGAACGCCTTCGCCCCGACCGCGATGAAGTTAAGTTCGTCGTCGCAGACCTACGCGACCTCGAATTCGCAAATGAGACGATCGCTAGGTACGACCTTGCAAGTCACGCAAAAGAGATACTTATCTCACCCGTCCACGGCTGCAAAGATCTCATCGAGATCGCCTCCGCCGTCTCAAAAATGAACGGCAACGCTCGCCTCAACCTCCAACTCCACAAATTCATATGGGGCGCCGACGCGCGAGGTGTCTAATTGTTCATTGTCAATTGTCGAATTGTAAATTGGTTTAAGGCGGCTCTTTAGTACCAATTAACAATTTCCCAATTTACAATTTACAATTGAGCGGAATATGGCTGATGCTGCAATCGTATTGGTTTCGGGTGGAATGGATTCGTGTGTGACGGCTGCCATCGCACGCGGTGAATATGCCGAGATCGCATTCCTGCATATTTCTTACGGCCAGACTACAGAAGAGAGAGAGAGAAAAGCGTTCAACGACATCGCGGATCATTACCAGATCGAGAAACGCCTCGATGTCTCGATCGAGTATCTCGCAAAGATCGGCGGCTCATCTTTGACGGATAGAGAAATGATCGTCGGTGAAGCGGATCTCACGAAGGCTGCGGTTCCAAATACATACGTTCCATTCCGGAATGGAAATATGCTCTCGATCGCTGCGAGTTGGGCGGAGGTTTTGGGGGCTTCAGCGATCCATATCGGAGCGGTCGCCGAAGATTCGAGCGGCTATCCCGATTGCCGGCCGGAATTTTACGAGGCATTTCAAAAAGCCATCGACGCCGGCACAAAGCCGGAAACACGCATCGAGATACGTACACCGATAATTCACCTCTCGAAAGCCGAGATCGTCAAAAAGGGGTTCGAACTCGGCGCTCCGCTTGAGCTTTCGTGGTCGTGTTATCGCGAAAATGACCTTGCATGCGGCACTTGTGATTCTTGTGCCTTAAGGCTCAGAGGATTCGATGCCGCGGGCATCACCGATCCGATCTCTTACAAGTGATCTCTTATTTGCTCACAAAAAGCTCGTCCGCGTTCCAGAGTGAATAGGGCAGCATCGGGCTCGGAGCGATGTTGCCGACACGCATATTCGCCGCCGAGACAATGTGACGTGTTACGACAGGGATAACGGGCATTTCGTCATCAACGATCTTCTGTATCTCGTCAAAGAGAGCTTTGCGTTTGTTTGGATCGGATTCGGCCGCCTGTTCGTCAAAAAGCTTGTCGAGCCGTGCTTCCCATTCGGTCGCGGGTGTTTTCTGCATCGGCTGCCACTGATGCATCGAACCGCTGCTTTCTATGAATCCCGCCATCGACGATGGTTCCATATCGCTCGCCGCGAGTCCGAGAAATATCGCATCGTAATCAAAGCTCGTGGTCCAGCGAGCGGTAATGTCTTTTGATTCGACAGGTGCGACCTGCACCTTTATTCCGAGTTTGGCGAGGTCTTCCTGAATGACCGCGGCCGCGAGATTGCGCGGCTGATTCTCGACGCCGACCAAAAGCGTGAATTCGACACGGTTGCCTTTGGCGTCATAAAGCTCAGGAGCTTGTTCGGTCCCTTTGGCGGCGAATCCGGCTTCTGCAAGGAGCTGTTTGGCTCCGGCAAGGTCATAGGTGTCGGCGGAAATCGCCTTGTTGAGCCATGCCTTGTTCCCGGGCGAAACAAAGCTGCCCATCGGCGTAGCGAGACCGCGAAGGGTCGTCTCAGCTATCGTCTTCTTGTCGATAGCCTTTGAGATCGCCTTTCGGAACTTCACGTCCGAGAACCACGTGTATTTTGGCGAAGATGCAAGGTCATTGCCCTTGGCATCCTTCTTGTTGAGATTGAAGAAGATATGATCCGTACTCATTCCCGGGCCGACATCTATCGCCTTTATCGGCGAGCCCGGCTTGCCCAAGGACGCAAAGTCCGAAGGCCGAATGCGATCAATGATATCGATCTGGTTCTGCTCCAGCTTTGCAAGGGCGGCGTTCGGTTCGGGAACAATGTCAAAACTGATCTTGTCGAGATAGGGAAGCTGCGTCCCGGAAGCGTCCTTTTTCCAATAATTCGGGTTTCGGGCGAACGTCAGGCGTTCGCCGACCGCGGCAGATTCGACGACGAACGGACCGCTTGAGATGACAGACTTCGGATCGGAAGTTAAACCCCACGCCTCGGCGAGCGTTCCGGCATCAAGAGCCGGCTTTAAAACTTTAGCCGGCAGAACCCCGACATTTATCAGGTAATTTTCAACCGCGGCGACCTTCTGCGGGAAGATGAACTTGAGGTTCATCTTATCGATGACCTTGACCGCGATCTGTTTGTTGTCGCCGATGGTCATCGCACTCTTCCACGCGGGTGAATTCGTCTTCTCGTCGTAGATCGCGGCCATCGTAAACGCAACGTCGTCTGCGGTGATCTCCGATCCGTCAGAGAATTTTGCTCCGTCGCGAAGCTTTACATCGACCGTGACGCCATCTTCCTCACGCTTCCACGATTCGGCGAGACCGGGCTTGTAGGTCTGCGTTGCATGATCGAGGTCAACTAATCGACTCGTGAGCATATAAAATGCAGCATCGATCGTGGCCTCATCCTTTGCCATCAGGTAGTTGAATGTTGTCGGCGCCGTGCTGAGACGATAAACAAGTTCGCCGCCGCGTGCCGGTGCAGCGGATGTTGGCGTCGTATTTGCCGCTGGTGAACCGCACGCAGAGAGAATGGAACTTATGGCAACGCAGAGTATGAATAGTTTCGTTTTCATTTAATTTCTATTCGCGATCCAACGGGTGAGAAGCTCGACAACATTATACTCGATACTTTGAAAAACGAACGGTAATAGTTGAGAATTATCGGCGGGCAGTTCGTGCTACAGTTTTTTATACGCAAGATCGTTCAGGGAATTCTGCTTCTGCTGATCACATCGGCGGCCGCATTTTTCCTGCTGTCTTCTGCCGGCAGCGATGCATTCACCTCGCTTCGCGAAAATCCGCAGGTCTCGGCCGCCGCGATCGAGAAACTTAGGGCGTCCTACGGGCTCGATCGGCCAGTGATCGAACGCTACGGCTCGTGGCTCGCATCGGCCGCACGAGCCGATCTTGGAGACTCATTTTATTACCAGGTCCCGGTTGCCCAACTTGTCCTTGCGAGGTTTTGGTCAACGGCCATTCTAGCCTTTGCTGCGATCGGGATCGCGTGTTTGATCGCCTTAACCCTTTCTTTTTTGAACGTCCGTTCGCGCAGCCGGCCTCTTTCCGCATTTACGGACGGCATCGTTCTAGTTTTTTCCTCGGCGCCGCGCATCGTTATTTCACTTTTCGCATTGGCGATCCTCGTCTCCGGGGCGGTCACTTCCGTGTTTTGGCTCTCCGCGATTTCGCTGACGGTTCCGCTAGCCGCCTTGCTTTTGGCGCAGTTCAACCAGAGCCTGCAGGATGCGATGCTCGAAGATTTCGTCCGCACTGCGAGAGCGAAAGGACTGAGCGAGACAACGATCATCCTACGGCATGCATTTCGTGCGGCGATCAATCCGGCGCTCACGCTTTTCGGGCTTTCTCTCGGCGCATTGCTTGGCGGTTCGGTGATCGTCGAGACGGTTATAGGACGGCCCGGCATCGGATCGTTGACCGTAACCGCCGTGCGAAACCGCGACATTCCGCTCTTGATGGGCGTGATGATCGTCGTGAGCGTGGCGGTTTGGGCGGGGAACACGCTTGCGGAGGTATTGCAGTTCGTTAACGACAAACGCCTAAAGGCTCAGGATGGCGAATGAGCGATAGCGGCGGCAAAAATCGGATCCCGATCGCGGCAAAGGCCGGCATTCTTCTCCTTGCGGGTTTTGTTCTCATTGCGATCTTTGCCGACTTTCTTGCGCCGTACGACCATACTTCGCAGTCTCGAAGCCTGCCTAATGCTCCGATCTCGACCGTTTCATTTGCGGATGATAGCGGTAGTTTCTCGTTGGTACCGCGCGTCTTTGAGCCGAAGATGACCGACGCATTGCTGCAGTCCTACACGCACGATCCGTCAAGGTCGGCGAAGGTCGAGCTTTTCGCAAAAGGGTACAGTTATCGCTTGCTCGGTGTCATTCCGCTTGACCGACATCTGTTCGGGACCGACAGCGACGAGATCGGCCTGCATCTATTGGGCACTGATGCACTTGGACGCGACCGGCTATCGCGACTGCTGATCGCGATACGATTTTCGCTGATCGTGTGTACGATCGGTGCCGCCTTTGCGAGTATTGTCGGCATCGCACTCGGCCTCGTCGGCGGATATGCGGGAAAGATAATTGATACCGTGATCTCAGGCGTGGCTGACGCGGTCATCTCTCTTCCGTCGATGATCGTCATCCTTGCGGCACGCGTCGCATTTCCGCTCGAGCTGCCGCCGCTGACGGCCGCACTTCTGCTTGTCGGACTTTTTACGGTCACCGGATGGGCCGAGATGACGCGGCTGACGCGCGGCCTCGTGAAACGCACGCGAACGCTCGATTACATAACCGCCGCACGCATTTCCGGCGTGAGCGGCAGCCGCATTCTTGTCCGTCATATACTGCCGAATATCGCGCGTCCACTGCTGACTCAGGCGACGCTCATTCTACCGGCGTTCCTTCTCGCCGAGGCGACCCTTTCATTCTTAGGCGTTGGGCTGCAGGAACCGGAACCGAGCCTCGGGAATATGCTTGCGGCGGCGAACGACCTTACGCAACTGCGAGAACACGCGTTCGTTCTGCTTTCGCCGGCGATCGTGATCGCGTTGTTCGTCCTCGCGGTTCGCCTTATCAACACAGGATTTACCTCAAATGAAGATCGCAAGAATTTTTAGCTGCATCGCAATTCTTCTGGCCGCAGCGAGCATTGGCGTCGCGCGCACGGGATTTGTCGAGGTGCGTGGTGAAAGATTTTACGTCGGAGACGAACCATATTTTTTTGTGGGTGCGAACTACTGGTACGGTTCGCTTCTTGGCCGCGAAAAGGACGAACACCGCGGGGCCGCCCGTCTTCGCAGCGAGCTGGATATGCTCAAGCGTTTGGGCATCACCAACCTCCGCGTTCTCGCCGGTGCCGAAGGTGAAGGAATGCTCAACGGCATCACTCGCGTTGGCCCGTCGCTGCAGCCCGAAAAGGGAAAGTTCGACGAAGATGCTCTAAAGGGTCTCGATCTGCTGCTGGCGGAGATGCGTAAACGCGATATGCGGGCGGTCATCTACCTGAGCAACAATTGGGAATGGAGCGGCGGCTTTCAGCAGTATCTGCTTTGGGAAAAACGCATCGACCCAACCCTCACGACACGAAAACCTAGCTGGGACGAACTTCGCGATACGGTCAAGGAATTCTATTCGTGTAGCCGGTGCATTGCCGCCTATCAAACGCAGGCAGCGAAGGTCATTTCGCGGCGCAACAGCGTCAACAAGATCGAGTATGCAAAAGACCCGACGATAATGGCTTGGGAGATCGCGAACGAGCCTCGCCCGATGCGGCCCGCCGCGAACGAAGTTTACGCCAAATTCCTAAAGGATACAGCCGCTTTGATCCGCACGCTCGACCCGAAGCATCTTATTACGATCGGCCACGAAGGCCATATCGGGACCGAGAGCATCGAGCTTTTCAAGAAGGTCCATTCCGACAAGAACATCGACTACCTCACGATCCACATCTGGCCGAAGAATTGGGGCTGGCTCGCTGACGGCGATCTCGAAAAGGCCCTTGCCAATGCCGAGAGCGAGACGCAGAAGTACGTCGATGCGAACCTAGCTGTCGCGCACGATCTCAAGAAACCGCTTGTGATCGAGGAATTCGGCTTTCCGCGTGACGGCCGGAGTTTTGCGCTCGATTCAACGACCAGCTTGCGTGACAAGTATTTCTCACTCATCCTTTCCAAGCTCGGCAAGACTCGGACTGGAACGGTCGCGGGTGTGAATTTCTGGGCATTCGCAGGCCGCGGCCGGGCCGCGCATTCCGACTATATCTGGAAGCCCGGCGACGACTACACAGGTGACCCGCCGATGGAAGAGCAGGGGCTGAACTCCGTCTTCGATACCGATAGATCGACGCTCTCACTGCTGAAGAAAGCCGCTCGGAGAGCGAAGAGCCTTTAGAGGTCGATCGCTCTGCCCGAGACGTTCGATTCGTGAGCGGCATCGATCACGCGCTGCACCGCGAGGCCGTCCTCGAAAGTTGCCGCATACTCGATCTCCGATCTTCCCTCGCGGATCGCTTCGACCAGTTTCGGAGCGAAACTCACGAATCCGCGTGCAAACCCCGTATCCGCAATGCCCTCGATCGTCTCACCCGGATCTGTGTCGACCATCTGCCAGCGTTTCTCGCCCCGAGGTGCGATCGAGACGCCGCCGATCGCGTCGATCTTCATCGAGCCCTCTGAACCATGGAGTTCGAGGATGTTCTTGTAACTCGGGCCTTCGGTCATCGAAAGCGAAACAACGCCCGTGGTGTCGGCCGTAAGATCAGAATCCGCAAAACGCAGGATCATGTTCACTTCGTCATCAGAGGTCACTTCGCGGCTTTCGCCATCCTTGTCAACACGCGTCTTTATTTGGGCCTCCAGTTGACAGAAGACGCGGGAGATCGTCGTTCCTAACAGCCAGTTGAACGAATCGATCACATGTGTGCCGATCGCACCGAGTGCTCCGCCGCCGGAATTGATATCAGACCACCAATTCCACGCGACATTTGGATCGCCTCTGTGCGGGGCACGAAAGAATGCTTTGACGTGCCGGATCGTGCCGATCCGTCCTTCACGAAGCATCGCGAACGCCTTCTGGCGACCGTCCTGAAAACGAAGTTCGTGGTCGATCAGAGCGAGTACGTTCTTACCGCGCGCAGCAGCACACATCGCTTCGGCTTCGGCAACATTCATCGCCATCGGCTTTTCGCAAAGCACGTGCTTGTCGTTCGCGAGGGCAGCAAGCGTCATCTCTTTATGGTGAATGGGCGGCGTCGTGATGCAGACTAGATCGACGTCCGGGTGAGCTGCCGTTTCGCGCCAATCCGCCGTAAAATGTGCGGCGCCGCTTGCCTCGGCGGTCGTTTTGGCATTCTCAAGCGAGTGGCTTGCGACCGACGCGATGAACGCTCCCTCAATCTTCTGAAATGCCGGTATTTGCGTCGTGCGCGCAAATCCGGTTCCGATGATGCCGATACCGACCCTTTTTGTCATCCTCTCATTTAATCACATTCGCCTTTCCGCATTCGCTCTTTCGGGCGCGTTTTCGATCACACACCCTTCTTGGGCTTGCCCCATAGCAGTGCGGTCGGGCGCATTTTTCGATCACACACCCTTCTTGGGCTTGCCCCATAGCAGTGCGGTCGGGCGCGTGTCTAGATCTAATACTTCTCTGGGCTTGCCCCATAGCAGTGCGGTCGGGCTTGCCCGACCGGTTGGCATCCTTCAAAATAATTGGAGGCGGCTTGGCCGCCGACAAATGTTTCGAATCTCAAAAGATAATCCCGCATTCTACTTAACAGCAGTTACCAAAGAACGGCTCCCGATCTTTAGGACGGAAGCTCTCGCCCAGGTTGCTTGCGATGCGTTGCTGGAAGCTCGAAGATCGGGCAAGTTCCTCGCCTTCGCGTTTGTTTTGATGCCGGATCATTTTCATCTTGTGACGGACAGCAAGGTTGAGTCCAAGGAGGTGCTGCGGTTTACGAAAGGCATCTGTGGACGGCGAGTGATAGATCATTTGAGAGAGAACGGCCACGAGGATTCGCTAGGTAAGCTTCGAGTCGATCGGCAAACCGACGGTTCTGACTTCGTGGTTTGGCAGCGGCATTCGAATGTTCGCTTGCTTTGGAACGAACAGATGCTTTGGCAGCGGATCCAGTACACGCATTTGAATCCGGTTCGGGCAGGCCTCGTTCACCATCCGAATGAATGGCACTGGTCCACCGCCCGTATTTGGCACGGAAGGCCGTTGGAGAATGAACCGTTCGAGGTTGACCGTTCAAAGATCGAATGGCATCGGTAATGTATCCGATTGTCGCCTGCTTCGCAGACTCCGGACATTTTTTAGGTCGGCTACGGTCGGGCAAGCCCGACCGCACTGCCAAAGGGCGAGCCCAAGAAAGGTTTGTGATCGAAAACGCGCCCGACCGTGCGGAGCCAAAGGGGCAAGCTCAGGGGTCGATCTCAAGTTGTAAAGTAAGGGGCTTTCGAGACGGGTCAATCGGTATTTGCTTTTACAGCACGTGCTTGCGGTGATTTTCGGCGGCTGCCGAAGCGGACGAAGTTCTCGTAAGCCTCGCGAGCGTTGTCGCTCATCGAGACGATCTTGGCGCCGATCAAATACCGATCGACCGAGAGGTGTATTTCGCTTTTCTCGTAGCGACAGCCTAGGACCTTCATTTCGATACGGCCGCCGGGAAGGTCGATCTCGACGTTGAGCGTGAGTTCGTGGCCGACAAAATATTTTTCCTGGATGCGGATGGCGGGCGTAAGGAATGCGATGCCGGTACGGCTTAGATCGACGGTCTCGCCGGCAACTGCCGCATTGCGTGCGAGGTCGCGGCTCCGCTGATCATCGACGCGAGGCTCGAACCAAACCCGCATCGGCGCAGCGTAGGCACGACGCGGAGAAACCAATCTTTCCGAAAGGGAGCGGCTAAACTTATTGATGATCTTGCGAATCATAGCGTCAAACACTCCGCGAGGCTTTGCCTCTTACGGTTTTGCCGGTTCGGGTTCGAGCGGCTTGCCGTTATTGTCACGGCCTCTTACATGCGGAAGGCCGCCTTTGTCGATCTCGAGAATGAACGACTGTTTGCCCGAGCGGCCGTATTCGGCGGGTGTTGCGGTCGCAGTGTATCGTCGTTTGTTCTCTGAGATGCTGAGAGCGTAGTTATAGCCCGTCGAGGCGCTCGATGTAACGTCGGGCGGAAGAAGGCCGGCCGTTATCAATCCGTTAAGATCGGTAACGGTATTGTCGTGCTGAATGCTGTAAGCGACCTGAGCTTTTGCGATCCGCTCAAGCATTATCTTCGCTTCTTCCTCGTGCGTCTCGATGCGCAGGTTGTAAAAATAATTCTTACCTTCTTTGCGGATGCGCTCTTCGGCGACAGCATCTGCGGTCTGGATGATCCAAACGCCGTCGATCTTCTTGAGCTCGATCTTCTGGAGTTTGAACTTCGCATCGTCGTCGGGGTCGGGAAGGTTCGCGGTGACCGTTGCGTTATCGCCCGATACGATCTCGCCGTTGATCTCGATCTCGGTCGGTATAGAACCTGCGATCGCTTCAAAATCTAGTGAGAAATCCTTTAGCTCCATCTCATTCAGGCTTTCGATCGCCGGTCGGAGATTCGTCAGGAAGAGAGCATCGCGGAACTTCTTTTCCCGCAAGAGCTTGTAGAAACTCCGCACGGTATCGGCCGGGCCGCCGGCTTCGATCTCGATCGTTGCACCACGCGGGGCCGCAGGCTTTTCCGCCACGGAATTGGAAGCTGCCGCATTCGGAGCCGGGACAGCGTCCTTTGATTCCGCCGTTGAGCAGGAAAAAACAAGCAAAACACTGGTTGAAATCAACGCGAGAGACGCGCGGCGGGAAAGCGCAAAGATCGAGTTTTTGTTGAACTTAACCGACATCAGGATACGGGCGAAGCTTTCAGGGGTCTTGAGAGCCGCAAAGACAAAGCGACACGCTTACCTCGACAGTATAGCGTGTCGCTCAAAGCAAGTAAAACACTTTTTAATCGAGTGTTTTGCCTTTTAACCAAAGTTCGCGGCCGACGAGGTAAAGAATTACCGCAAGGCCGAGGAACGGCATAATGCCGAGAAGATCGGCGGCTCCGCCCGAAAAGAACGGATTTCCTCCTTCGCTCCACTTCTCCATACCTTCCTGGAAATGCTTAAGCGAAGGCACGACCGCAAAGACCGCGATCAGGATACCGGCGATCGCTCCGCCGGCAATATAGCCCGAGGCGAGCAGAACGCCATTCGACTTATCGGTCTCTGCCGTTATCTGATCTTCGGTCAGGTCCTTGGACGCGAGCTTGCGTCGCAGGAAGATATCGACGAGATATCGAACGATGCCGCCGATAAAGATGGGCGACGACGTCGAGATCGGCAGATAGATGCCGACCGCAAAGGCTAGCGACGGGACGCCGCATAGCTCAAGTACGACGGCGAGCATCGCTCCCAAGATGACAAGGCCCCACGGCAGATTCTGACCCAAGACGCCCTTGATGATGTAGCTCATCAGCGTCGCCTTCGGCGCATCGTAACGTTCGAGCGGGCGGCCTTCATCATCAACCTTCAAGATGCCGTTGATGCCCGGATCGACAAAGTAAACGGGCTTTCCCTGGTCATTGACGAGGTACTTGCCGACCTGGCCTTCCTTCGGTTCGGTATTTTGCCAGACGCGATAGGTCGCCGTATCGGTCTCGGCGTACTTGCCGCCGACATGCTCCGATTGATACTTGCCGTCCTGCTTGAACAGCTTGTCTTCGGTAAGCGTTACATGTGCTTCAGGCGAATCGGCCGCGACCTTTTGATAATAAGTACGCGAGCTGTTCAGGAAGATGAGCAGCGAACCGAGAACGAGTGCCGATGCCAAAGCTCCGACGAGGATGGCGATCTGCTGACGCCACGGCGTGCCGCCGACCCAGAAACCCGTCTTGAGATCCTGCGATGTCGTGCCGCCATTTGACGAAGCGATACAGACGATGCCGCCGATCGATAGTGCCGTAACGAAATACGGATCGGGTTGCGTCCAACCGAGAGCGAGAAAGACGAGACAGGTGATAAGGAGCGTTGCGACCGTCATACCCGATATCGGGTTTGATGACGAACCGATCTCACCCGTCAACCTCGATGACACGGTCACGAAAAGGAAGCCGAGCACGAGGATGAGCAGTGCACCGGAGATAGAAACGAACGGGTGAACGAAGATGCTCAGGCCGAGCTGCGGGAACAAAAGTATCGCCGCGAGCAGGCCGATCATTCCGGCCGCGACCCATTTCATCGAGATGTCTTTATCGGTCCGCGGTGTTTCTTCACCGTTGGCAGACGCTCCGCCGCGAAGGTCGGCAAGGCCCGCCTTAAGTCCGTGAATGATCGTCGGCAAACTGCGGGCGAGCGAGATGATGCCCGCCATCGCGACCGCACCCGCACCGATGTAGAGCACATACGCACTTCGAATACCTGATGGCGAGAGTTCAGCGATCGTCTTGCTGAGTTCCGGGGCGACTGGAGTCGGGACGGCCGCACCGAAAAGCTTGATCATCGGAATCAGTACGAGGTACGAGAGCACGCCGCCGCCCATCATCAAACCCGCGACGCGCGGCCCGATGATGTAGCCGACGCCGAGCAGCGTCGGGTCATTGTCGGAATTGATCGTGCCGCCGTTATATCCCGCCTTTGAGAAGTCGTAACCGGGCGATTCCTTCCAGAAGAAGAGAACCTTCATTATCGAGTTGAAAAGAAATCCGAAGATGAACCCGATGGTGATGATCTTGCCGCCTTGGAGTGCCGCGTTGTCGTCGCCGGCCTTATCCGCCTCGTGCGAGGCCTCACGGGATTCCTGGGACGCGCCGGCCTTCAAGACCTCTGCACAGGCCGTGCCCTCGGGATATTTTAGATAGCCGTGCTGATCTTTGATGAGCGCGCGCCTGAGCGGGATCATCATTAGGATACCTAAGAGGCCGCCCATCACGGCGACGAGCATCACGCGCGTGAGTTCCAGGTCGAAGCCAAGGATCATTATCGCCGGCATCGTTACACCGATACCGAAGGCGATCGATTCACCCGCAGACCCCGCGGTCTGCATTATGTTGGCTTCGAGGATCGTCGCATCCCGCATGCCGATCTTAGACAGCAGCCGGAAGAGCGTGATCGCGATGACCGCGACAGGTATCGATGCCGAAACCGTCAAACCCGTCTTTAAGACGAGATAAAGCGAAGATGCGCCGAAAATGATGCCTAAGATCGAACCCACAAGCAGCGGCAGCGGAGTTAATTCACGCAATTTTGCTGAATCGGGAATATATGGACGGAAGTTTTTTAGGAACGGATTCTCCATTCTGAACGAGATCTCCTATTTTTCTTGCGTAACGGACAAAGGGGAAAGTGCTTCGGAAAATGTACATTGCATTTGCTCTCGAATCAAGTATTTAACGCAATAAAACTCGATTCTCAGACCGATCTGAAAGCCCGCTGCGCGGCTTTGAGCGGTAAATACCAATTCCTAATGACAAATTAGGTCCCCGCGATGGAGGCTTTCTGCCGATCAGATGCGGATCAATGTGCTCCGGCGACGGGGCGAGCATTCTTGATCTTTTTGAAAAGAAATACGGCCGGAATGCATAGCAAGCAAAGGACGGTGAGGATCCAAAAGTCATCGTTGTAGGCGAGGACGGCGGCCTGACGGACTATTGTCTGATAGATGAGGCCGTAGGCCTGGTAGGTTCCCGTCAGCGGATCAAGTCCGACAGCGATCCCTTGCCGGATCTGTTCTACAGCTTGTTGAAAGGCCGGATTATATTGATTCGCATGGGCTGTAAGTACGGTTTGATGAACTTGCTGGTTCCTGACAAGGAGCGTCGTCATTATTGCGATGCCGATGCTGCCGCCGGTGTTTCGCATGAGGTTATAGACGCCTGTCGCATTTCCGATCTCACTCTGCGGCAAGGTCGCTACGGAAAGAGTTGTTAGCGGTACGAATACGAACCCCAGTGCGAAGCCGCTTACGATCATCGGATAAACGATGCTGCTCATCGTGATGTCCAGGCTCAGTCCGGTGAACAGGTAGATCGAATACGCAAGAATAGAAAATCCGAAAAATATCAGATATCGCGTATCGACTTTCGGGATCAGGCGTCCGACGACGACCATCGAGATGATCGCTCCGATACCTCTTGGGCTGACCGCTTCGCCGCTTAGAACCGCCGGATAGCCCATAAGCGTCTGCAGAAAGAGCGGTAAAAGCGCAGTTGTGGCATAGAGCACCACACCGACCGTCGCGATCAGACCGCAGGCTACCGCAAAGTTGCGATTCAGGAAAACCCGCAAATTGACGATCGGTTCGGGCGTGTATATCTCCCAGATCACGAAGCTCAGGAGCGAGAATGCCGACAACGCGGCCGTAAAACAGATCAGTCCCGATTCGAACCAATCACGCTGCTGGCCAAGATCGAGTGTAAGTTCAAGCGCACCAAGGCCCAAGGCCATCAGCCCAAAGCCCGTATAGTCGATCTTGCCGGGTTTCTGGCCTCGCAGATACGGCGGATCTTCGACGAACGAATTTGCCATGAATGCTGCGAGCGCACCGATAGGCAGGTTGATGTAAAAGATCCAACGCCACGAGTAATTATCCGTGATCCAACCGCCCAAGGTCGGGCCGATGATCGGCGCAACCACGATGCCCATTCCGTAAAGTGCCATTGCCGCACCGCGCTTTTCAGGCGGAAAGCTTTCCAGCAGGACCGCCTGCGCTATCGGCTGCAGCGCGCCGCCGCCCATTCCCTGAAGGACCCGTGCGATGATCAGGATCGAAAGGCTCGGGGCGGCTCCGCAAAGGGCCGACGCCAATGTAAAGAGGCCGATACAAATGACCAGAAATCGTTTGCGGCCGATGTATTTGCTGATCCAGCTTGTGGCGGGAAGAATGATCGCGTTCGAAATGAGATAGCTCGTGAGTACCCAAGTGGCTTCTTCGGTCGTCGCGGAAAGATTGCCCGCGATGTGCGGCAACGCCACGTTCGCAACCGACGTGTCGAGGATCTCCATCACGGTCGCAAGCATCACCGAGACCGCGACGAGCCACGGATTGAAACTCGGGACCCATTGTTGATGAACGTCTTCGCCGGGCATTAGCGAACCTTCACCGTGGGCTC
This sequence comes from Acidobacteriota bacterium, assembly GCA_018269005.1. Taxonomy (GTDB): domain Bacteria; phylum Acidobacteriota; class Blastocatellia; order Pyrinomonadales; family Pyrinomonadaceae; genus OLB17. The sequence goes on from JAFDVK010000012.1 coordinate 683,725, forward strand.
TACGCTCATTCCCGGCGCAAGCAGATGCACCTTGTCAGGCGGCGAATCAAACACGATCTTGACAGGAAGACGCTGCACGACCTTAACGAAATTGCCGCTAGCATTCTCCGGCGGCAGGAGGCTGAATCTCGAACCGGTGCCCGCCTGAAAACTCTCGACCTTTCCTCGAAAGGTCTCGTTCGGATAGGCATCAACTCTAATATCGACCGGCTGGCCAACACGCATAAGCTCGAGCTGCGTCTCTTTGAAGTTTGCGACCACCCAAACTTCATTCGAACGCGATAGGGCCATCAGCGGTGTTCCAACCTGGACAAGTTGGCCGACGAGGACGTTCTTTTTCGTCACATAACCGTCTTCAGGAGCTGTGATCTTTGCATACGAAAGATCGAGCTCCGCCTGATGCACGGCCGCTTCGGCGGCGTTCTGTGCAGCGAGTGCCGTCTCGACCTGCGATTCGCTTACGGCGACCTGTTGCGGAGCCGTATCGGCCTGCTGGAGCCTGCCTTTTGATTCGCCGAGCTGTGCACGGCTGACATCGACCCCGGCCAATGCCTGACGATAGTTCTCATTCGCTGTGGCAACTCCCGCACGAGCCTCGTTGACACGCGAATTCGCACTATCGACCGCCTTTACGGCGGCATCGAGCCGAGAACGCGCATTTTGCAGCGCATTTCGCGCCTGATCGAGCGATTGCTGCGAAATATCGCCCTTCGCAAACAGAGCTTCTCTGCGGTTGAATTCAAGTTGTGCGAGGCGAGTGTCCGCTTCGGGCTGCCCAACCTGTGCACGAGCCTTCGAAAGCTCGGCAAGTGCGGTCGTAACGGCGGCGTCCGCCTGCGCGATCTGGGAGCGCCGGCTGGCGGCGGCAAGGCGGCTTTGTTCGACCGCGCTTTTTGTCGTCGCAACATTCGAACTCGCCTGCGCATGCGTCGCGGTCGTCGAGCTTTTTGTCAGCGTCGAGCTCGCCACCGCCTTCTCATATTGGCTTTTGGCGTTAGCGAGGTCGGCCTGCGCCTTTTCGAGCTTTACTTCGAGGTCGGAAGTATTCAACTGCACGAGAAGGTCGCCCTTGTGGACAAGCTGATTGCTTTCGACAAAGACCTTCTCGACGTAAGCGGAAACTTTCGGGCTGATCTGTACGACGTCGCCATCGATGAACGCATCGTCCGTCGATTCGAATTGGCGTGCATAGAGCCAATAAATGAGACCTGCTATGGCCAGGACCGCCACCACAGAGCCGCCGATCATGAAGATGCGGCGACGTTTACCGTTCGGTTTGGCGGTAGCGATCTCTTCAATGCCGTCATCTCTTTCCGTGCTTTCCGCCGCGGTCTCGACCTCGTCATTGCCGCCCATTTTGGTTTCTTCGCTCATCAGATCTTTGTAAGTAAGTAATCACTAACTTTGCAAAATATGGGTGATTTTGTCAATCCGATTCTTTCGGGGCGAGTGAGCATTTCTGTGTCGTCCTTGCTATCATCAGGTATTTCGACCGGCGAGGATCATGGCAGAAAACACGTGTATAGTATCCGAAACACGCTTTGAGAACGGCCTCACAGTGCTAACCGACCATATGGACGGCGTGCGTTCGGCGGCCGTCAGCTTTCTTTTTCGCGTCGGTGCAAGACACGAGGCACTTGAATGGCATGGTATCAGCCATTTTATCGAGCACGCCGTATTCAAAGGCACTAAGCGGCGTTCGACGCTCGATATCGCGGTCGAACAGGACCGCTTGGGCGGGAATTTCGATGCTTTCACGACGCACGAGGAGACCGGGTTCGTGATGAAGGTAGTTGACGAGAAGATCGACAAAGCATTCGATCTCATCGCCGACATGCTTTCTGAACCGCGGTTTCTCGGCAGCGATCTCGAAGCCGAGCAGAATGTCATCATCGAGGAAATGAAGATGACCGAGGACGTGCCTGAAGAGCAGCTTGGCGAGATATTCAATCAGGCGATGTTTCCTGAAAGCGGCCTTGGCCGCGCGATCACAGGGACGGCAGAATCCGTGAGAACCTTTAACGCGGAGCGTACACAAGATTATTTCGCGCGTGTCTTTACGCCGGAGAATCTGATAATAACGGCGGCTGGCAACGTTTCGCATGAGCAGATGGTCGCGCTTTCGGAGCAGGCGTTCGGTGAGCGTCCGCGCGGAGCACAGGCCGAAGCGTTCGCTAAGGCCGCACCTGCGACGCCATTCATCGTCAAAGATCGAGCCGATCTCGAACAGGCGCACTTTATCCTGGCAACGCCCTTTCCTTCGGCCCTTGACGATCGTCGATATGCGGCCGATCTGCTTGCGAACATCATCGGCGGCGGGACGTCGAGCCGCATTTGGCAGTCGATCCGCGAAGAACGCGGCCTCGCTTACGCAGTCGGTGCGGCAGCGACGCTCTATCAGGACTGCGGTATTTTTGCGATCTTTGCGGGTACGTCGCCAGAACAGATCCGCGAGACGATCGAGCTAAGCGTAGGCGAACTTCGGGCGGTCTTGTCGGACGGCGTTACGGAGGATGAACTCGAACTCGCAAAGGACACCGCCCGTGCGTCAATTCTGCTCAGCCTGGAAGATTCGCTCTCGCGTGCAGCGGCGGCAACCGCACAGGAGTTGACCTTCGGGCGTCAGATCTCGGTCGAAGAGACACTTGCGAATCTCGAAAAGGTCACCATCAGGCAGCTCCACGATCTTGCACACGAGTTTTTCCGCACGGAGAATTTCGCGTTCGCTGCGCTCGGCGGCCTGAGAAAGCAGAAACTCGATCGCGGCCTGCTGGCCCTTTGACCTTGCGTCAAGGCAAAGCGATGAAGTCCAGATTCGACTCGGCGTCCTTGAGTGTGATGACGCGGACCGACGGCGTAAATTCGTATCGCTTGGAGCGGATCGCGATCGTATAGACCTCGCCGACCGTCAGAGCGCGGAAGCTGAAGCGGCCGAATTGATTCGATATCGCGTAGCGCACTCGTCCGTCGGCCCCGACGATGGTCAGGAACGCATTTCCCACACCTCTTCCGTCTGCGGTCAGAACGCGTCCGGCGACCGTCGCCTCCGCCGAAGATGGAGCGAGCGGCACGCCGACCGCCCAACGCGAAAAGTTCGTAACTCCTGCCGCCGACGCAGTATTTGCCGCCGCATCGACACATCCGGCGCCGGTGCAGACGACGACAGGGATGAAATTGCCTTCCTTCTTTACCAGAGAAAAACTCGCTTCGGCCGCCGACGTCGTAACGTCTGCCTCGCGATATGAAAAGGTAAGATTCGCCGTTACGTCGCCGTCCTCGATGATGTTCCAAAAGCGTGCGACGGAATTCGAGGGTTCAACGCCCGGCCCGGCACCATTGAATGCTGCGACACTCAGTTTTGACGGGCCCTGTACCGACGTGACGTTCACGTTCACCGGCGAATAGCCGTTGTCGGTCCCGACCGGGAAGGTGAAAATTCCGGCTGCGGTAATGTCTTTCGCAACGTATCCGGAAGCATAACTCGTTTCGCCCCCGCCCGTTACAGTTGCCGCACTTGCAAGCGACAACATGAAATCTTCCGCATTGACGCGGCCGGAAGTCAGCGTCAATACCTTATCGACAGTTACATCACGATCAAGCACGACCCCGGAAGGGTTGTTCACCGTCAGATTCTCGAACGCTACCGGACTCGTCCCCGAAATATGCTGCTCCGCAGTGCCATTCAAATTGATCGTGAAAATTCCACTACTGCTTCCGTCATCCTGCTCGATCGCACCGTTATTGATAAGATCGCCGCCAAGGTTCAACGTGCCATGGCCGTTATTGTTAGTGCCACGCAACTTGCCTAAAGCCTGAATATCAACGGTTCTAGTGATCGTAAGAGACGCATTTCCGGAACTATTATTGTTTAGCACGAAAATGCCCCGCTCGATCACTAAATTCCCAAATGAATTATTGATATTTGACCTTTGCTGCAGCTCGTAGGTTGGTGGAATGTTGAGTGTGAAAGTTCCCTTTACGGTCAACGGGATTAGGATCGATCCTGTCGTACCGCTAGGTAGAGTAATGATCTTGAGATTGCCATACGTCGGATGTGTACCACTAAAACCCGCATTTGAGCCGTAATAGACATATGTACTCGTTGGGGCGAGTTGAAACGATGAGCTTACGGTGATCAACGGACTCGCCGTTGTCCCTTTTTGTTGGATCTCGCTCCCGTCAAGTGCAAAGAGATTTGTAACTGAAACCTCGCCTGCCCTGAGATCGAACACGGCACCACTTTGGACGGTGATCGATTTCGCGCTGATGCTTTGATTCGATACCAGCGACACCGTCGTGCCCGAAGCGATCACTACGTCGTCGCTGCCTGTCGGCACGAAACCGCCGCTCCAAGTTGAAGATGTACTCCAATCACCGGATGCGATGCTCGTCCGAGTTGCGGCTTGTGTTGAGTTGGCGGCGAAAAGGAGCAGGAAAACAAAAACTGCGGCAGACGCCGCACGCGGGAGAATTCGCATTGTTGTGGATCAGTCGCGTCCCGTCGAGCAAACGCCTAAATCTAATGTCTCAAAAACTCCGTCATTATCAAGAAAATTCGCCCAACTTGTCAACCGTAACGACAGACGAAGCGGTACGCCGCTCAACACTCAAAACCAAACGGGCACCATGTCGGTGCCCGTAATATGTTCTAAATATTGGCTCCGCAGGTAAGACTCGAACTTACAACCCTTCGGTTAACAGCCGAATGCTCTGCCATTGAGCTACTGCGGAATATGGCGTGCCTTTGGATGAAGGCGAACCTAAACGATAAGAAATTGGGTTTGGGTTGTCAAGTAATATTGGGATGGGCGGTTTTGGTCCGGGTGATTCGGATATAATCATCAAACTATGGCGGGAGCGGAACTCAAGACGAAGCCGACTGACGCAAGCGTTGGGGATTTTTTGAACAGCGTAGAGAATGCCGAGCGGCGAACAGATGGCTTTCGGGTGCTCGAAATGTTCAGGCGGATCACAGGCGAGGAACCCAAAATGTGGGGGCCATCGATCATCGGTTTCGGCAGCCGGAAATTTAAATATCCGGACGGCCGGGAGATCGACTGGATGGCCGTGGCATTTTCGCCTCGAAAGACGAACCTGACGCTCTATGTGATCTGTGATTCGCCGAAGCAGCCGGAGCTGCTTGCAAAACTCGGAAAGCACTCAACGAGTGTCAGCTGCCTTTACATAAAGCGTCTTTCGGACGTGGACGAAACGGTTCTTGAAAAGATCATCAAAGACGCGGTTGAACACGTCCTAAAAACCGGTTAGGTTCCGGAGCTCCGTTAGGAGCGACAGAAGTTTGTCGGCGGCCGAGCCGCCTCCGGGAATGATGTGGGCTACTCACCCCACGTTCCGCAAAGCTCCACGTGGGGCTACATTCTGCCGCCAGCTACGCCGGCTCAAGAGAATGTCGGCGGCCGAGCCGCCTCCGAGGTGGTAGGTTGGCTGAGGCGTGCTACAAATATGCGGCGCCTGACGGAGCCAAGAAGATTTTGGGCGGTAGTGACCGCCTAGGTGACTACTATCCGGGCGGGTTTCCACGGCATAAATGCCGTGGAAACCCGCCCTTTGGGAAAGGATGAGGAGAAACTTAGTGCAGAGCGACTTCATGCCGTTCGGTGAGGATCCTTATGCGGATGGCGTGCATAGGACAGTGGTAACGTATATGGGGAATGGCCGGCAAGGAGTAAGTCCGGTCACGGGACAGACGATTCCAAACTCCGACCCGCTCAGACATATTCCATTGGGTCCTTAGGGGGGCAAGTCTGTATGGAAAGACTTAAAGTATTCAACAGCATCGAAGGCTCCATATTGAGCGCGGTGGTTTTTGTTGAAGACAATCTCGAGTTGCAGCTTAACTCGGCGACAATTACTCTTGGCGTATTGCCGACTGTTAAGGTTAACGACGCTTACTTTCAACCCGACAGCAAGAGGTATCGCGAGATGCTGTCATCCCTTGTTGGCAAGTCAATTTCGGGAATATTTGCTTTGGATGAGTACACGACTGAAATTTGCTTCGATAGCGCGTCAACTTTGACTGTTTCTCGAAATAATGACTTATCCGAACCGCCAGAGATACTTGTCCTTGAAAAATTGGGCGAACCTATAGTGGTGTGGTAGACGATACTCATGTTCTCGGATTACTTGATCTGCCTGAGTCGGCGGGATTGCGTTGACAGATCACAGATCGTCGTAAAATGTATGTGGTATGGATGAAAAATATAAGGGCATGACGGTCAACGAAAGGCTTTGGGTGAGTAGCCAAATGTACGCGTACCGCGCAGGAATAAAATCGCACGACCCTAGAAAGGTACGCTCAATTCTTCTGATAGTCGAACTCACCGAGCGGAACATTCTACCGATCCTGCGACAGCATGGTTTGATTAAACCCGATGAGCATCCAATCAGCTAGTGACATGACAAGAATGGCAAAGTCATCTCGGACATCGACGCTGTAGCGGGCGGTTTACGCTCGCTCGCGTTCAATGGCGACAACAAGCAGTCCGAGGTGCGTGACGCGAACGGCGTCACGATCGCAAAGTACTTCTACGACGGCGAGGGCAAGCGTGTCAAAAAAGAAGTGGTCGCAATCGGCGAGACGAGACGACCGTGTTTGTTTATTCTTCGGGGAAATTGGTAGCTGAGTATTCGACCGCCGCACAGGACGGCGTGAGGGCCGTGGCTTTGCGGGTCACTTCCATGTCCCTGTAGGGGACGCGAGATTATAGCCCAGGGTAAGGCCGCCTCGGCCGCCACGCTGGGAACCCGCGCCAAAATAGACCCCGGAGCTCCGTTAGGAGCGAAATGTTTGTAGGACGAACGGCAAAATGAACCCCTGGAGCTCCGTTAGGAGCGACAGAGGCTTGTCGGCGGCCTAGCCGCCTCCGAGAATGATGTGGGCTACGTCACCCCACGTTCCGCAAAGCTCCACGTGGGGCTACATTTTGCCGCCAGCTACGCCGGCTCAAGAGAATTTCGGCGGCCGAGCCGCCTCCGGGCATGTGTTTATAGCGGTGTGCTGCAAACATTCGGCTCCTCCGGAGCCAAGAAAAGGCAAGTCTGTCGGCGAAACTGACCGCACTGCGATAGGGCATAGCCCGAAGAAGAGCGAATCTAAAGAGAGTTTCTTTCCTCGTGCGGCTTTGCCGCTCTATTTGCGGAAAAGCTCCGCTTTTCCGATACCCGGCCCAAGGATGGCTGCGGCTTTACCGCCGTTGTTCGGAGGCTGAGCCTCCGAGGATCGAGGAGCCTGAGCGCCGGTGAAGCAAGCTTCACCGCAAATAGACAGGCGGAGCCCGATGGCGGAGTTCGATTTGTGCATTCGTGGCGACTCCAAAGTTCCAGATTCCAGGTTCGGGGTTAAGCAGCTATCGGCCGCAGGCAGTTCGGACAAATCGAACGGCGTCTCGTATAATCATCGTTTAGCTTATTCAGGGAGCCGACAGGTTTTGAATCACGAACTCATACTCATACTCGATTTTGGTTCGCAGTACACGCAGTTGATCGCGAGACGTGTGCGCGAACAGGGCGTCTATTGCGAGATCCTGCCGTTTCACACTTCGATCGAGACGATCGCTGAGCGAAAGCCGAAAGGCGTGATCTTATCGGGCGGGCCGTCGAGCGTGACGGAAGAGGACGCACCGCGAGTGCCGGGCGGCTTCTATGAGAAAGTTGACGTTCCGATCCTCGGTATCTGCTACGGGATGCAGCTCCTTGCGGTCGATCTTGGCGGCAAGAGCGAGCCTGCGGATCGTCGCGAATACGGCCACGCAAAGCTTAAGGTTTTGAGCGGCGGAACACGCCTCTTTAACGGATTGCCGTTCGAGCTCGATGTCTGGATGAGCCACGGCGACCACGTAACGCAGTTGCCCGACGGATTCGTTTCGACGGCGACCACCGGCGACGTCATCACCGCGATCGAGAACGAAGAGCGGCGGATGTTCGCCGTGCAGTTCCATCCGGAGGTAGCGCACACGCCGGCGGGAAGCGAGATCCTGCGGAATTTCGTCTTCGATGTCTGCGGCTGCACGGGCGATTGGACGGCGTCGAGTTTTATCGCGGACGAGATCGCGAAGATCCGCGAGACGGTCGGGGACACGGGCCGCGTGATCTGCGGGCTTTCGGGCGGCGTGGATTCGACGGTTGCGGCAATGCTCGTTCACGAAGCGATCGGCGAGCGGCAGCGGTGCATCTTCGTTAACAACGGCCTTCTGCGGGCAGACGAGTTCGAGGACACGCTGAAACTCTATCGCGACACGATGAAGCTCAACGTAACGGGCGTCGATGCTTCCGCAGAGTTTTACGCGGACCTTGCGGGCGTTATCGACCCGGAAGCGAAACGCAAGGCGATCGGAGCGAGATTCATCAAGGTCTTTGAAGAAGAAGCGAACAAAGGCGAGAAGGCGAATTGGCTCGTACAGGGAACGCTTTATCCGGACGTGATCGAATCGGTGAGCCTTCGCGGCGCGTCCGTAACGATCAAGACGCATCACAACGTCGGCGGCCTGCCCGAGAAGATGAACCTTAAGCTAATCGAACCGCTACGCGAACTTTTTAAGGACGAGGTTCGGCTGATCGGACGCGACCTCTCGGTTCCGAACGAGATACTCGGGCGGCATCCTTTTCCCGGGCCGGGATTGGCGGTGCGGATACTCGGCGAAGTTACGCCGGAGAAGGCCGCCGTGCTCCAGCAGGCTGACTGCATCTTCATCGAAGAGCTGAAAACGTCAGGCCTTTACGACGAAGTTTGGCAGGCTTTCGCCGTTCTTCTGCCGGTGCAGTCGGTCGGCGTGATGGGCGATTTCCGCACGTACGAGCGGACCGCTGCCCTGCGTGCAGTTACGAGTACGGACGGAATGACCGCCGATTGGGCACGTCTTCCGCACGAATTCCTCGCACGCGTCTCATCACGCATTACGAGCGAGGTTCGCGGCATCAACCGCGTCGTTTACGACATCTCGTCAAAACCGCCGGGCACGATAGAGTGGGAGTAGAGGGCTGACGTTGCGGAAGGCCGCACGAAGTAAGGCCACCTGTGGTCATCGACGATAGTTTCACCGCCCGCGAGTTTCGTTAACCGCATCGGGACATAGGACAAGAATCTCCGAAATATGTGATAGGTGATAAGGCATAAGTTCAGCTTTCCGGTTCTGTTGACTTATCCGTAGTGGCCTAACGTCGTGCGGCTATCGGCACGGTCACTTTACCCGCGAGACCGGGAATGTCGTACCGTCTGCGCGATAGAAGGTGCCGGTGTTGTAATTCTCGTCGTCGAATGAAAAGCTGTTGACTCCGCCGTCCTTTGTGTCTGCATTGAATGCGAGCGCGTCCAGCGTCGGTTTGAAGATCTCGACGCCCTTGCCTTTTGGCCAACGAATCGCGTAGTTCTGACCGACCTTCTTCACGGTACACGATGTCGTCCCAACGTTGTATTTGCCTTCGAATTCGCCGGTTACATTAGAAGGCGTATCCGCCGGCTTGTCCGCTTCCTTAAGCCACTTGAGCAGGCTGCCGCTTTGGCCATAGACGATATTGTCGATCTTCCACGATTCCGTGCCCGCGGACATTTCGAATCTCAGGGTCTTCGGCTCGCCGAAATTCGTGAACGTCACATTGACGGTCGCCTTTTTTCCGTCCTTCTCGTCGATCTTGCCCGTGCCGATCTTGAAGTCCTTTATCTCGACGTCCTGCGCGTCATAAAGCGGGTCGGCGTCGATCGCACCAACATCGCTCGTGTGCGTGGTGGCGTCTTTCCAGATCAGGTCGGCAAGCTGCTTACTGAAGAATTTATCGATGAGGGCCCGATCCTTCGACTGGAAGAATGGGCTCTTTTGGGCGTCATGCGCTTTATAGAGAGCCTGGACGACCGTTTCGGGTGCCGGAAGATCGATCTTGCCAACGCCGGACAGCGGCGTAGAACTTGGGGTCGGCGTAATGTTCGAGGCGTTGGCGGCGGTGTTCGTATTGGCCGCGGGTTTGAACAAACTGCAGCCTCCGACAACAAGGATAAGCAGCAAAAGCGGGGTCAATGGTCTTGTCATTCTCATAAGTATTGCAAGAGAGCGGGCACGCCAACAAAGTCAGATCGTGCAATAATTGAAACATATCTGCACATTTTTGAGTAAAAGACAGAAAATCATGAGGTGAAATTATGTTTAGATCCAGGGCGCGTCTTATCGTCCCCTTACTACTTGTTCTGCTTTCGTCCGCTGTTTATGGGCAGAAAGGGCTAAAGCTTGACTACACGGTCTCCCTGTCGGACCCTTCGACCCGACAGTTCCATATTACGACGGATATCGCTAATATCGACCAGCCGGAACTTCGTTTGAGTCTGCCGACGTGGGCACCCGGCTGGTACACGGTAGAGAACTACTTCAAGAATGTGCTGCGTTTTCGTATCACGGATGCCAACGGCAAGGTGCTGCCGATGCGGATGGTCAAGAAGCAGACCTGGTCCGTCAACACAAAGGGTATAAAGCAGATCCGCGTCGATTATGACTATCGCGCGACCGTGCTTGCGCTGAATCAAGCCAAGATCGCCGACGATTATGCCTTCTTTACGGGTATCGAACTTTTCCTCGAAGCAGAAGGCCATCGCAACACGCCTGCGAACGTTCATTTCAAAGTGCCTTCGGGTTGGAATCTGATCTCTGCCCTTCGCGAAACATCGGATCCGATGACGTATGTTGCCGACAATTACGACGTTCTGGTCGATGCACCGGCCGAGATGGGCAAATTCGACCTTTTAAAGTATGAGGTCGAGGGAAAACCACATTATTTCGTGGCAAATCCGGCGGGAACGTTCAGCCATGAGAAAGCTGTGAAATTCACGGAAATGCTTTCGAAGGTCGTCCAGGCTGACAGCAAGATGTTCGGCGGACTGCCGTATGAGAAATACATTTCGTTCTATTTCTTCACGCCGCCGGAAAGCAATGCGGGCGGTGCTCTCGAACACCTGAATTCATTCGTCGCATTTGCTCCGAACGGCGATATTGCAACGCCGGAAATGATCATCGGAACGGCCGCTCACGAATATTTTCACCTGTGGAACGTGAAGCGCATCCGCCCGGCAGAGATGTGGCCCTATAACTATGCTATTGAAAACGAGACGCCGCTCCTTTGGGTCTCCGAAGGCTTTACGAATTATTACGGCGTGGTTTCGCGTTACCGCGGCGGCCTTTCGACCGTGGAGAGTTTCCTGAATTCGGCGGCATCCGCCGCTGCGGGCGTCGAGGGCAATGAAGTTCGCAACTATGTCTCGCCTGCGAATGCTTCGGTCTCGACCTGGGCGGGCTACGACACGCCGGTCGCGTTCGGCATCTCCTATTACACACAAGGCCAGAACCTCGGTGCCCTTCTCGATCTTTCGATCCGAAACGACTCGGACGGGAAATACAGCCTGGACGATGTGATGCGGACGCTCTATAACGATTTCTATAAGAAGGGTCGGGGATTCACGACCGAGGATATGATCTCGATCGTCAATAAACTCACCAAGAAGGACTATCATCCTTTCTACGAAAAGTACGTCTGGGGAACCGATGTTCCGAATTACGACGAGATCTTCGGCTATGCGGGCTATCGCTTGAACAAGACGACGCAAAAGGTCGCTGATCTTGGGTTCAGCGGCAGATTCAGGGACGGCGGCATCCTCATCAGCCGGCTGGAGGAAGGCAGTGCGGCGCAGGCCGCAGGCTTCCAAAAAGGCGATATCGTTGAAAAGATCAACGGCAAACCGATCTCTTTCGGCTCACTGCAGGATCTTGGCGGGAAAGAGGCTGAGTTCACGATCAAACGCGACGGCTCTGAGCAGACGATAAAGATGGTCGTGCCCACCCGAGATGTCGAACGATACGAGATAGTAAGTTTGCCGACACCGACCGCGAAGCAGCAAAAGATTCGCGACGGCTGGCTGGCACGATAGCCGAAACGGTCTTTGGATCGAAAAAAGCCCTCTCAGGCGGCCTATTGCCGGCTTGAGGGGGCTTTTTTGGGGCGGAATGAAGAATTGTGCCGTAAGTTGGCTTTCGTGCCGTCGCAGAGGGCCTTGCTTCCTTGACCCTTAAAATAGGCGCGTGCTAGTCTTAATCCTTTTGAGTATGCGGCCTTTTTCGACCGTGGTCGGGCCGTATCAAGGGTAAGTTCTTATGCACCTATTAGCCGCTATCCAACTTTTCCCGGACGGGACGATGTTCTTACACATCGCGATCATTCTCGTCATGATATGGGTGCTCAATAAAACGCTTTTCAAGCCGATATACGCGGTGCTTGAGGCCCGCGAAAAGAACAGGAGCCATCAGGGCGGCGAGGCCGGCGCGATCCTCGAAGATGTTGAGGCAAAGGAAGCGGTATATACGAGCGAGATCCGTGACGCCAGAAATGAGGGATACGAGATCATCGAACAGCGTCATAACGCGGCGGTCGCCGTGCGAAATCAAGCACTTGGAAAGGCGAAAGAAGAAGCAGTCGCGATGCTTGATTCAGGCCGCGGGGACATTGAACGCCAGGCCGCCGAAGCGCGTAAGGAGATCGAGTCCGGCGCGGAGAAGATGGCCGATCACATTGCGGCAACAATTTTGAAGGGCTAGAGAGATATGATGATCGCCGTGATCAACACCATTTTGCTGTCGACCGCCCCGCACGGTGCGGGCGAACCCAGCTTTTACGACAAGTGGTTCAACATTCCCGGTTTTGAGGCGTGGAAGTTTGTCAATCTCGCGATCTTTGTCGTTGCGATGACATTCATCCTAAAAAAGCATTTGAGCGCGAGCTTCAAGCAGAAGCGGGAAGAGATACGCGCTGACCTGATCCGTGCCGAGAACGAAAAGAAGGCGGCTCTCGAACGTCTGACGGACATCGAGGGCAAACTCGCACAAAGAGAAACCGAGAAGGCCGAGATCCTTGCCCGTGCTAAATCCGAGGCCGAGTCCGACGAAACGGAACTCAGCGAACTGACAGCGTCGGATGTTGCCCGTTTGCAGGGGCAGACAAAGGCGGAACTGAACCGGCTTGCAAATCAATCGCGAAGCGCCCTTCGACGGCTTTCTGCCGAAGAGAGCATTCGGCTTGCCGAGCAGCGTCTTCGCTCCCAGATCGATGGTTCGGTCGATTCAAGGCTGATCAAGAACGGCATTGCCGAGATCGGAGGTTTGAACCAATGAGCACCGAGACGATCGCACGACGATACGCTATCGCCCTTGCGGATGTTGTAACAAATGGCGGCGACCCCGAAACCGTAAAGAATGAGCTCGTTGCTTGGAACGAGATGATCGGCGCTAGTTCTGACCTTCAATCCGTTTTTTCAAGTCCGGCCATTCAGCACGCAGCAAAAGAAAAGGTCCTCGAAACGCTGATCGCTAAGGCTTCGCCTTCTAAGACGACATCGAATTTCCTTCGGATCCTGGTCAAGAACGGCCGTATCGGCGAGTTGTCGCAGATACAGGAGCGGTTTGAAGAGGAGTTGGCGGACCGCAGCGGCGTTGTCGTCGCTTCCGTCGTATCTGCGCGCGATCTGCCGGAGACCGAGAAAGGAGCATTTCAGGCGAATCTCGAAAAGCTGACGGGCAGGACCGTTGAGATCGAATATGGCGTCGATCCGGAGATCATTGGCGGCGTCGTTACACGCATCGGTTCGACCGTTTACGATTCGTCGGTGCGGACGAAGCTCGAAAATCTACGCGAAGAATTGGCAGCGGCGTAAGGTAAACAAAATTTATTTCAGCGGTTATTTGGACATCTGAATTTTAGCAGCCGATAGAAGGCAAAAGCAGAAAAAATGGAAAGCATTAAAGCTAACGAGATCAACGAGATCATACGTGCACAGATCGAAAATTTTGACGCGTCGATGACGGTTGCCGAAGTCGGCACGGTCATCAAGGTCGGCGACGGTATCGCCGAGATCTTCGGCCTTGAAAAGGTCATGGCAGGCGAGTTGCTGGAGTTTCCGCACGGTGTGCGCGGCCTCGCACTCAACCTTGAAGAAGATAAGGTCGGATGTGTTCTTTTCGGCGACTTTCAAAAGATCAAAGAGGGCGACGAAGTAAAGCGTACGCGCCGCATCATGAGCGTGCCGGTTGGCGACGCAATGATCGGCCGCGTTGTTGACGCACTCGGCAACCCGATCGACGGCAAAGGCGAGATCGTTACCGATACGTATTTTCCGGTCGAGCGTATCGCTCCCGGCATCATCGACCGCCAGCCTGTTAAAGAACCGCTTCAGACGGGCTTGAAGGCCATTGACGCAATGGTTCCGATCGGCCGCGGCCAACGCGAACTTATCATCGGCGACCGCCAGACCGGAAAGACGGCCGTCGCGATCGATACGATCATCAACCAGAAGGGAAAGGACGTCATCTGTGTTTACGTTGCGATCGGCCAGAAGGCATCGACCGTTGCGCAGGTTCGCCAAAAGCTCGAAGAGCACGGCGCGATGGACTACACGATCATCGTGAACGCATCGGCTTCCGACCCGGCGGCCATGCAGTTCCTTGCTCCGTATTCGGGCTGTGCGATGGGCGAATACTTCCGCGATAACGGGCGTCACGCTTTGACGATCTATGACGATCTTTCGAAGCAGGCCGCCGCATACCGCGAGATCTCGCTGCTTCTTCGCCGTCCTCCGGGCCGCGAGGCATATCCGGGCGACGTTTTCTATCTACACTCACGCCTTCTCGAACGTGCGGCAAAGATGTCGGACGCTCGCGGCGGCGGTTCGTTGACGAGTTTGCCGATCATCGAGACCCAGGCCGGCGATATTTCGGCTTATATCCCGACGAACGTGATCTCGATCACGGACGGGCAGATCTTCCTTGAGTCCGACCTGTTCAACTCAGGCGTACGTCCTGCGATCAACGTGGGCAACTCGGTTTCGCGCGTGGGCGGTTCGGCTCAGATCAAGGCGATGAAGTCTGTCGCGGGTACGCTCCGCATCGACCTCGCACAGTTCCGCGAACTCGCTGCGTTCGCTCAGTTCGGTTCGGATCTTGATAAAGCTACTCAGGCTCAGCTCGAGCGCGGCCGCCGGCTTACTGAGATCCTAAAACAGGGCCAGTATCAGCCGATGCCCGTGGAAGAACAGGTGTTCATCATCTGGACGGTCACAAAAGGCCACGCCGATGATATTGCAGTAGAAGACCTGAAACGCTTCGAAGAGGAGATCGTTTCGTTCATTAAGGCGTCGCATCCGTCGGTGCTTTCGTCGATACGGGACAAGAAGAAACTTGACGACGAGATCGAGGCCTCGCTTCTCGAAGCGGTCGAAGATTTCAAGGCAAAGCGTTGGGAAACCGCGAACGCGGCAACTGCCAAATAAGGATCGGTTCAGATGAGAGCGCACAACTTCACCGCTATTGTAGAAAGGTGCAACGAAACGGGTCTGTTTGTCGGCTATGTTCCCGGGTTTCCCGGCGCTCATTCACAAGGCGAATCGCTCGATGAACTCAACGAGAATATGAAGGCCGTCATCGAAATGCTTCTTGAGGACGGTGAGCCGTTGCTTAGCGCAGAATTTGTTGGCACCCAACTCATCGCATTGGACTGATATGGGCGGCAAGATTCCTGTTCTTCGGCCTCGCGAGGTTATAAAGATCCTTGAAGCCATGGGTTTTACCGAAGTTCGGCAACGTGGGTCACATAAGCAGTTTCGACATACCGACGGAAGGTTCACGACCGTTCCGGTCCACGGAGCAAGGGATATTTCACCCATCTTGCTAAGAAAGATCGCTGAGGACGTCCGCCTTTCGGTCGAGGAATTTTTGAAGTTTAGATAGCTATGGCAAGTCTTTTGGACATGCGCCGACGCATCAAGTCGGTCAAGAACACACAGCAGATCACGAAGGCGATGAAGATGGTCGCCGCTGCGAAACTAAAACGCGCACAGGACCGCGTTACGGCATCGCGTCCTTTTGCGGGCAAGATGACCGAGGTTCTCGGCGGATTGAGCGCAAAGGTTGCTGATGATTTTTCGCATCCGCTGCTCGACGCTCGCGGTGACGAAAAATACCTCATCGTTCTGATCTCTGCCGACAAGGGCCTTGCCGGTGCATTCAACGCCAACGTTATCAAGGCTACGCAGGCGTTCCTGAGGGAGAATTCTGCAAAGCAGGCCGAAATGGTCGCCGTCGGACGAAAAGGACGCGACTTCTTCAAGCGCCGCGAGATCGAATTGACAGACGAATATATCGGCCTTACCGGGAGCGGCCAAGTGAATTATACTGACGCCGTCGAGATCGCTGAAAAACTTATCCGGCAGTTCACGGACGATACGTCGATCGACAAAGTGTTCGTCGTCTTTACGGAGTTCAAGACCGTGCTTTCGCAGAAACCTGTCATCCAGCAGCTGCTTCCGATCCCGCGGGCCGAGGAGTCAGAGGCAGAGGGAGAAACTCCGTCTGCCGATGCCGAGTATATTTACGAGCAGCCTGCGCCGGAGATCTTTGGGCAGTTGCTTCCCAAGTATGTCATTACACAGATCTATCGCGGAATGCTTGAATCGGTCGCGTCCGAACAAGGTTCGCGGATGACGGCGATGGATTCGGCGTCGAAGAATGCGGGTGAGCTTATCGACACCTTGACGCTCAATATGAACCGTATTCGTCAGGCGGCCATCACCAAGGAGATCATCGAGGTCGTCTCCGGTGCCGCCGCGGCCTAGAATGCCCGTCGGAGTGTTGAGGAGCATGTGCTGAAACGCGGCGAGAATTGCGTTGTCGTTAAGATGTTCAGTTTCCTTTCGCGGCGCGGAACGCTTTGGCCATACGCGCCGCTCTTCATTTGGACGGCTGTCGTGCTTGCCCTCGGCACGGGACTTGGAGCGATGGACGAAACCTCGCGTTTCATCGGCCCGTTCCTTAAATGGCTCCTTCCGAACACTCCGCCCGACACGATCAAGTTCATCCACGCCATCATCCGAAAGTTCGCACATTTCGCTGAGTATGCCGTCCTCGCATTTCTCGCATGGAACGCTTTCAGATACTTCTCACGCCCGATTCTGCTCGCCTTTCTGCTGGCGGCCGCGGTCGCGATCATCGATGAGCTCGACCAAAGCTTCAATTCCGCCCGCACCTCATCCATCTACGACATTCTTCTCGACTGCTTGGGTGCCCTTGCGGCCTGCGTAACTATCTGGCTTATCTCAAAATACACCACCGGCCGGTCCAGCCGGTGAAAAGTCCGATGCCGACGGGCATGGCGTATGACAGCAAGGGCAACCTGTTCATTGCGGATATGTACAATCACGCCATTCGGAAACTTTCACCCGACGGAACGGTCACTACTTTCGCGAAGTAATGCCCAATTGGCGTTAGTAAGCGAGAGCAGGTGAAATGCGGATCAGATCCGCATTTGTTTTAAGAGGGATTCAAAACGCGGATCATTCCGATACGGGTCGAACATCGGTTCAACTCTCAACCAGAGCATATCTGCCGGCCGCTCAATGGCGGCTTTTTCCAAGGCGGCGAACATTTGCTCCTTCTTGCCCATGCCCGCATAGGCGACCGCGAATATATACGCGGTCACATAGTGCTGTCTCGATTCTTCCTCAAGCCTTCCAAGGGCCGCCGCCGCCTGCTCGTGCTTGCCGAAGAGATAGTATGCGTGTACGAGAGATGCGAGCAGCTTTGGGTTCGGTTCGGCCTGCGTGATACCCGTTTGATAGGTTTCGACAGCCTCAGAATACATCTTCTTTTGTTCATACGCCTGTCCAAGAAAAAGATACGCCGGACTGAACCGGGGCTCGATGGTGATCGTCTGCTTGAGTTGGGTGATCGCACTGTCATTATCGCGCTTGAGATAGTAGGTCGTCCCGAGCAGCCAGTTCTCGACAGGTGACAAAGGATCGATCTCGAGTGCTTTTTGGCGTTCAACTATCGCCTCGTCGAACCGGCCAAGCGATTCGAATCGACTCGCTGCGATCTGATGTGCGAGAGAGTTCTTAGGGTCGATAGCCAGAGCACGTTCGACCTCCAATTCAGCCGCGTCCCGATCCCATTCATAATAAAGATGGGCCGCCGCCATCACCGAATGGGCCTCAGCAAGGGACTCGTCTATCTGGAGGGCCTTCTCGACATACTCGCGGGCCTTTGGCAGCTCGACATTTGCGGGAAGATAGTTATTGCCAATGACACCATAGGTCTTCGACAGCCCGGTATATGCCAAAGCATTGTTCGGATCGATCTTGAGTGCTTGGTCGTAATATCCGATAGCTGCCTGAAGGGATTCTCGCGTATGCTTATTCCATTCGAAATTGCCTTTTAGATATAGTTGAAATGCCTCGACGCTTGTTGTGCTGCGCTTCGTAAGATTTTGTTCATCGATCGGTGACAATTTGAGTCTAAGATTGCTTGAGACATCGCGGGCGATCTCGGTCTGGAGAGAGAGCAAATTTGATATTGGCTGCTTGTAGTTTTGGCTCCAGATGACCTTGTCAGACGCGGCATCGACCAATTCGACATAGAGAGTCAGTTCATCTCCGCGTTCAGCAACTCGTCCGTTCAATATAGCTTGTACATCTAATTCGTTTGCGATCTGCCTTAGGCGAGTGTCCCTTCCTCTGTACGCAAAGGTGGAAGCCCGCGATCGCACATTAAGTGCCGGCAGACGCGAAAGGCTGCTTATCAAAGTTTCAGCAATCCCGTCGGCGAGATAATCAGCATTTGGATCATTGCTTTCATTCACGAACGGCAGCACAGCGATCGAACTGATCTGGCCGCTGGCCGTTGGGTTTGCCGGATAAAAATACCAAATCAGCGAACCGCCGAAAATTAGAATGACCGCAGCTGCGAAAACGGCCGCCCGGCGTTCTCTAGCAAAGGACGTCGCAAACCCGCCTTTCGCGGTAGTTGCCTGCAGCCCTTTAGCCGTCGCGACGGTGTTCTCTCCCGCCGTGCGAACCGCAGCTTTCCCTTGCGAGTCATCGTTGGATCTGTTTTGAAACGCGAGATCTTGCCTCACATTTCCGAGGTCGGCAAGAAGATCGGCGGCCGTCGTGTAGCGGTCCGAAGGCGCCTTTTGGAGGCACTGTGAAATGATCCGAACGATCTCCGGCGGAACGTCCGGTGCGACTTCGCCGAGCGGGGTTGGTTCTTTCTGCAGGATGCTGCCGATCACGTCGATCGGATCTTCGGCAGCAAAAGCCTTTGTTCCTGACAACATTTCATAGAAGACAAGGCCGAAGCTGAAAATATCCGAGCCCACACCGATCTCTTTTCCGCGAGCTTGCTCCGGTGAAAGATAGTTCGGCGTCCCAATGATCGTTCCGCGGGTGGTGCTTTCACCTGACAACATTTCCGGTCGTACGAGTTTTGCGATACCGAAATCCAAAAGCTTTACGACACCGTCGGGTCGGATCATTATGTTATCGGGTTTGATATCCCGATGAATGATGCCGGCGCCGTGGGCCGCCTGCACGGCCCCGCATACCTGGATCGCTGTATCCAGCCCAAGTTTGACACTCATCGGACCATTGCGGAGCCGGTCGGTCAAGGTTTCGCCTTCCACGTATTCCGAGGCAATGTAATTTATCGTTCCTTCTTCACCGCTCTCATAGATGGTAAGGATGTTCGGATGATTGAGTGACGAGGCCGTCTGTGCTTCACGAATAAAACGTTTCAGGCCGCCCTGATCGAGGTAGATCTCAGGCGACAATATCTTAAGGGCGACCCTGCGTCCGAGGCGAGTGTCATTGGCAAGGTAAACCTTACCCATACCGCCGCTCCCGAGCACGTTTAGGATCTTGTATTGGCCAAATTCCTGGCCGAGGGTCAGCCTTTCTTCGTTGTCTGCGAATAGAGCGGCGATCTCGCCGAACGGCGGTGTTTTCATAAAGCCGCCGGAGGCTTCGGATGAAGCGAGCATCTCTTCCACTTCGCGGCGCAGCCCGAGATCGTCATCGCATGCCGAATTGAGGAACTGCGCCCGCTCGTTTTCCGTGAGGTCCAGTGCTTCGTAAAAGACCTCCTTTATCTTTTGCCAGTTTTGAGGATCGGTGAACGACACTATTTTGTAAGTTCTCGGTGAAGCCAGGCTCTCGCTGATTCCCAGTCGCGAGCAACGGTAGCACGGTATATCTGAAGAGCATCGGCCGTTTCTTCAAGGCTTAGCCCGCTAAAATAGCGTAGCTCGACGACACGGGCTTGCTGCGGGTCGAAGACCGATAGTCGCTCCAAGGCCTCATCCAGAGCGATTAGGTCGCCGCCCTTTTGATCCGCGATCTGAGGGGCATCCTCAAGCGAGATCTTTACATTATCGCCGCCGCGCTTTTCTCGATACTTCGTTCGGGCATGGTCAACGAGAATGCGCCGCATAGCTTGGGCGGCGACGGCAAAGAAATGTGTTCGGCTCTGCCACTGTACATCCCGTCGGTCGATCAGCTTCAAATAGACCTCGTTTATCAATGCAGTTGCTTGAAGTGTGTGGCCGGACCGTTCTTTGTGGAGAAAGCGGGCGGCTTGACGGTGAAGCTCACGATACACAAGAGGCAAAAGGTCATCCAAGACCTCGGCCCGGCCGTCGCTCCACTCACGCAGCATCTTTGTGATTTGAGGTGAACCGGATCGCGAATCGTCCACAGCGCGATAAGTATAACCCATAAAAAGGATCTTCAACTTTTTTTGAGACGTTCCGGACACGCATGTCGCTTTAATCAATAGAGTCCCGAAACGAACTCAGATCAAAAGAAAAAAGGAGAACTAGGATCATGAAGAAGAATCTATCGTCTAAACTTACATTCATTTTCGCAGTGGCGTTCGTGGCCGCTATGGGATCGACCGCAGCAATTGCTCAGGCGTCGAATGAAGCATTTTGGGGAAATGTCCCGTCAGTTGTGGGGGTCTGGGAGCAGGCCAACGTGCCGATGGAATATGACTGCACGACAGGCGAACCTCTTCCCGGCACCCCGACCGTACGCGTAATGCAGACATTCAATGTGGGCGGAACCGGTTGGATCGAAGATACCGCACCTGTCGAAGGTCCGTATCGTTCGACCGGCGCAACGGTCTGGAAGCGAACGTCGAAACGCGGTTATACCTACACGAATAGGCATTACTCGTTCATGCCGGACAACTCATTTGTATTCGTCGTCAAACAGCATTCGAATCTCATCCTCAGTCCGAACGGGAATTCGTTCACAGAGAACGGGCAGTTCGAGCTGCAAACGCCGGACGGCACCGTGATCTATACGGGCTGCTTCCGCGGGACTTCGACGCGGCTGGGCCTCTAGCTTACTTGGACGTAAGTCGGGCCGTGCGAGTCTCCAAGGCTCCTCGGCCCGGCACCTTTCTATCCGCCTACCCGCTCTGCAAAACTTCCTTTTCGGCGAACTTTATGGCATATTCTTCGTTAAATAAGGACGGTAAGGAGACGCCATTAATGAGTATTTTCGACAAAGTAAAAGAAGCGGCACTAAATCAGTTCATTGAGGTCATCGAGTGGCTCGATGACACGGGCGATACGCTCGTGTACCGGTTCCCGGTTGCGGGGCAGGAGATCAAGAACGGAGCGCAGCTCATCGTTCGCGAGTCCCAAGCCGCGGTCTTTGTTCACGAAGGCCAGGTAGCCGACGTTTTTACCGCCGGCAAATACGAGATAGACGGCGGCAACACACCGATCTTGACCAAGCTCGGTGCCTGGAAATTCGGCTTCAACTCGCCGTTCAAGTCCGAAGTTTACTTCGTGAATACGAAGCAGTTCTCGGATATGAAATGGGGCACGTCGAACCCGATAATGCTCCGCGACGCGGATTTCGGCATCGTGCGTCTGCGTGCGTTCGGCGGGTACAGCCTTCGCGTTTCGGATCCTGCGGCCTTCATACGCGAGATCGCGGGCACGAATGCACATTTCCAGACCGAGGATATCGAAGGCCAGTTGAAACGCTCGGTCGTCACGGAATTTTCAGACGCTTTGGGCGAACTCAAGATCCCGGCCCTCGACCTTGCGGCGCAGTACAAAGAGCTCGGCGAGAAGATCCGCGGCGTCATCAACGAGGATTTCTCGTCCTGGGGCCTTGAGGTCGTTAAATTCTACGTCGAGAACATCTCGCTGCCCGAAGAGGTCGAAGCGGCGATGGACAAACGTGCATCTATGGGCGCCCTTGGCGACGCTCAGAAATATATGCAGTTCCAGGCGGCCGACGCTCTTCGCGATGCCGCGCAGAACGAAGGCGGCGGTGCCGGCCTCGGTGCGGGCCTCGGTGCCGGATTTGCGGTCGGCGGCCAGATGGCGAACGCTTTTGGCGTCGGCGGACCGGGCCAACCGGCTCCGAGTGGCGCAGCACCCGTCGCGGCGACAGTTGCGTGTCCGGATTGCGGCAAGCCGAACGCTGCGGCCGCGAAATTCTGTGCCGAATGCGGCTCGAAGATCGAGGTCGCAAAGGTCCCGTGCATCAAGTGCGGAGCGCAGCTTCGCGAAGGTGCAAAATTCTGCTCCGAATGCGGCTCTTCGCAGGAAAAGCAGAAATGCGCGGGCTGCCAGCAGGAATTAGCTCCGGGAGCAAAATTCTGCCCCGAGTGCGGCGCAAAGGTCGAGGCCGCAGTCTAACTTATTTTTGAGCAGGGGCGTTCATCGGATCCGTTGACGCCCTAAAAAAATAAATAAAGGCCGTTGGGTCGGTATCTTTCTTATTCTTGTCTGAATTCGGGACGTACAGGATTATTAGGCCCTGTTGCTTGCCGTTCTCGAGCTTTTGAAAAATGCAGGCATGGCCCATCGCGCCTTCTGCTCCGCCGTCAAGACAAGGCTTATCCATACCCTCTTTTAGATCCCAGTTTCCGGCCGCCTTCATTCTTTCCGCAGTGTAGAATTTATCGATATCGATATCAGTCCCCTTATAGTTGAAAAAGATGAAGTCAACAGTGACGGGGTTGTGTTCCTGCTTGCCGTCCTTGTTCTTGTCATCCGCGTTCATACCCGCGAACACGAGGTTCACGAAGCCGCGTAGAATGACATTCACCGTAAGAGGCAGTTGATCGTTAAGAGATTCGCCGAGCCCGTCCATTTTCGGCACGTCCTGCCATAGTGAATCGACCTTGTTCGTTTTCATTCCCTTGTCCAACTGCTTCTCCACCTGTTTCTCAGCCAAACGCCCAATTGAACTGCATGACAGTACTGCGAAGATCAGGACGATCGCACCAAGTGCCTTTGATATAACTTTCATATTTGCCTCCCGACATTCCGACTTTACTCCTCTACGGGTTAAAATCGTAGAAAAATATTCTTGTCGGGAGAAAAATATCAAAATATGGCAGTCAGTCCTGAGTTAGTCGAGATCCTCCGCTGTCCGAAATGCAAATCGAAGGTCGAGCTTCGCGGCAACGACGCCTTGAAGTGCGTAAACCCCGAGTGTTCGCTTGTTTATCCCGTGCGGGACGACATTCCCGTAATGCTCGTCGAAGAAGCAGCGGTCGAGAAATAGCCTCGTATATGCCTGAAGTTCGCAGACAGGCGACGCTCTTCCTTTCCGGTGTTCCGGTCATCGAGAATTTGCGGCGAACGTTCGATCCAAGGCAATCGGAGCTGATCGCGGCACACGTAACGCTTTGCCGTGAGGATGAGGTTAGCGACTGGGGTGGCGTCCGTGAAAGGTTGGCGTGCATCCCTTCCGCAGTTACTCTGAGCTTCGGGTCGCCCGTTCGTGACGGCGATCTCGTCCTGCTGCCGGGGAGCGATGACGACGGATCGTTTCGGGCACTTCGCCAACATTTGCTCGAAACGGTCGAGCCGCGTGACCACAAGCCTCATATCACGATCGTCCACCCACGAAATGCCAGGTGCAGCGATGCGGCATGGGCAGCCATCTGCGCCGATACTGAGCCGTTCACTTACACCTTTCGCGAGGCGTCCCTTATACTTCAGCAAGATGGCGGCGTGTGGGAGACGCTCGAAAATTTCCCGTTGAAGTAACAGATCATTGAGGTCAGGCCCAAACATCATTCCATGGAGCGACGTCCGACGCGTTCTCGTCATTCGGCTGCGGTCGATCGGCGACACCGTGCTCGCAACGCCCGTGCTTTCGACCTTGAGGCGCGAACTGCCGCAGGCCGAGATCGACATCGCTCTTGAAGCGTGGGTCGCGCCGCTTCTCGAAGGCCTCGAAGGCGTCGGGATACAGAGCATCGGCGCTGATGCCGCTGCACGTCTAAGGGCCGCCGCAAGGCTCAAGAAGCGCCGTTACGATGCGGTCATCAACCTGCACGGCGGCTCGACGAGCTCTACATTGACGGCCGCGACGCTCGCCAAATATCGCCTCGGTTTCTCGCACTATCGTTTCCCGCGCACATACACGCATCTTTACGGTTCGCCCGCCGATCTTTGGGGCACGACCGAGCTCCATTCGGTCGAACAGCAGCTCGCGATCCTCGCGCTTGCCGGGATCGAGGTCGATCGGGCCGAGCCGACGACGCTGCCCGTGAATGCAGCGGCAGAGGCGGCGGTCTCGTCGCGCGTGGCCGCAAAAGGGCCGCTCGCACTGCTGCATCCGGCGGCGGCGTATGAGACGAAGCAGTGGCCGGCGGCGAATTTCGCACGCGTCGCCGAGCACCTCGCCTCGCTCGGATTTCACGTCGCAGCGGTCGCCGCACGGAACGAGACCGAGACGCTCGCGTCGGTGCGGCAGGCGGCAAACTGCGTGATCCAGGCGTTCGATGACCTAACCTTGCCGGAGGTTACCGCCCTCGCACGCCGTGCGGACGTTTTCGTCGGCAACGATTCCGGCATCGCACATATCGCGGCCGCTGTCGGGACGCCTTCGGTCGTCATCTTCGGCTCGTCGAACCGCGTGCACTGGCGTCCGTGGACGCAGGCACGACACGAGATCGTCTTCGAGGAATTCGCCTGTCAGCCCTGCCCCGGCGACCGCTGCCGCGAATTCGGCGAACCGCGGTGCATCCTCGACATCCCCGTCACAAACGTCATCAACGCCCTCGACCGCATCACCGCCGCCGCCGGAACGCGGACGCCCCCGTCCGCATCAATATAGCCCGTTGATTTCGCCGCGTTAGCGGCCATTTGAATGTAGCCGTGGGTGAAACCCACGGAAAGGGTGCATCCCACGGAAACGGCGTACCACACATCCCGTCGCGTCAGCGTCCGCATCAATATAGCCCGCGAATTTCGCCGCGTCAGCGGCCATCTCAATGTAGCCGTGGGTGCAACCCACGGAAAGGGTGCAACCGACGGAAAGTCGACGGCCAACACGACCCGTCGCGTCAGCGACGGTTGAGATCATCCCAACAGCAACCGCTCATCAAACTCGCTCAATCGTCGCTCACGCGACGGCCTTCTTTCTTCACGTTTCCCGTGGGTTTCACCCACGGCTACATTGAAGCCATCGCTACGCGATGCCCATTCACCATTCACAATTAACCATTTACCATTTACGATTAACCAGACATGTACCTTCGCGACAAGCGCTCTCCACGGCCGAAGAACGAGACGGTCTCGCGTGTGATGAGCGCGAACCGTGCAAAGGACACGCGCCCCGAGATCGCCTTGCGCAAGGCGTTGTGGCGTGCAGGCGGACGCGGCTATCGTCTGCATTACAAACGTGTGCCGGGCCGCCCGGACATCGCCTTCGTCTCAAAACGCGTCGCGGTCTTCGTCAACGGCTGCTACTGGCACCACTGCCCAAAATGTAACTATCCGCTCCCAAAGACCAACACCGCCTTCTGGCAGGCAAAATTCGACCTGAACACCGCGCGCGACGCCCGCAACGATTCACAATTCCCAATTAACGATTAACTATTATCTATTCCCGCTTCCCGAGTATTCGATTTTGGACTATACGGCCGGCCTCGTTAGGATTTTGAGAATATGAAATGTGAATATTCCGACGTGGTCAAAACGATCCTTGCCCGCCCGCGAAACGGTGCGGGCGGCGGCATTCCGATAACACGCGGCGAGGCCGCGATGCTCTTCTTTGACGGCTACGCCGGCGATGGCCCCGAACTCCTCGACGTCCGCTCCCTCGGCTACGTCGATGACGAACTCTGGCACGGCCTCACCCACAGCGACATCTTCAGCACCGACCACGCCTGCGACGCCGCCTTCATCTGGTCAAAATGGCTCCCCCTCGAACTCTGGCCCGAATAAAGTTTGCTTGATTTCGCCGCGTGAGCGCCGCGTCAATATAGTCCGTGGATTTCGCCGCGTCAGCGGCCGTCTCAATGTAGCCGTGGGTGCAACCCACGGAAACGGCGCAAAACACAACCCGTCGCGTCAGCGACGGTACAAATCGATCGGCAAATCATTTCGGATGTTATCAATCGTCGCTGACGCGACGGTGTCTATTTTACACGCGTACCGTGGGTTGCACCCACGGCTACATTCATCGCATCGCTACGCGATGAAAAGAGAAATCACGATTATGAGAGAACCGTTAGGCCGATTGAACGCAAATATTGATAAGTTCCGTCATAAAATTCAACCTGACGAGTATGGTCCGATGCATTTCCTTCCGGAATCACAATGACCATTCCTTGACGGGCGCGCGTGAGGAGAACGCGATATGCATTCTTCAAATATTGGCGTCGTTCTGCTTTCTTGACCTGATGCCATTTGTCCCCAACGAACGAATGGGTTGACCAATCTTTTCCGTCGTAGCGGAAGTCAGCATCCCAGGTCACGCACACCCAGTCGAGTTCTAGACCTTGAACATGAAACTCAGTTGCCACATCTTCCAAATAGTAAGACGAACGAACATCGGCCTTTGCTTCTAGAAACCACTTAACTGGATCCATAGGCGATTTGACGTCTATGGCTAACGGCTTAAGTCGTTGAGCGTTTGAGGAAACAACCAAACCGTACCTTTCGCTCCCACGAGCCTTCGTCCGAAGCCATTGTTTTGCTGCCTCAAGGTTGCGAGTCAGAACAATGGGGTACTTCTGTTGGAAGGCCTCTAGGTCTTCTTTGGCTGCATCGACTTCAAGGTCAAGCACATTCTTTACGAACGATGAGACCCGTTCAGCTCGAAACGAACGCATCGAAACAGAAAGATGTAGTGCTTCGTTTCGGTGAATCCGTGAATGGTCCGTAAACGATTCCAAGGAGCGAACCGCATCATATTCAGAATCATTCAGGCGGGGCGAAACATAGATTTCCCAATCAGGAAACGACCGGTTGATAGATTCTATCCACTCTCCAATTCCTGCCTCGCCTCGGTTGATTTCCTGACCACCCCCAACCAGGCACACGATAACCGCCCAATCGGAATGGCGGTCAAGGCACGAGATCAAAAATTCAGGTTCAGACTGCGAAAAGTTGAGTACATTTTTCTTTCGCTTCATGAAGTTGGCCGTTTGTTCATGATTCCACGCGCGTTGTGCCTCGTCGAATATAGCAACGTGATCAATTGGCGCGCTCTCGTCCTTCAAATATTCATCACGGTAATGATGGACGTTCTGAATGAATGTTTTTACGCGACTACGAGCATCTCCTTTTTTAATCCTTTCGCCCAATTGTTTGGCTCGTGAGATCGCGTCTCTTGCTAAGGCTTCTGTTAGGATTGCGACAAGGGGGCCATTCCCCGATAAGAAGATACTCTGGCTACCGCCAGAACTGTCAAGGTACTTTGTTGCAATATCGAGTCCGACCAATGTCTTGCCCGCACCAGGTACGCCCGTGACAAAACAGATAGCCTTCTTACTTTTCTCCTTCGCTTCTGTAATTATCTTAGAAACAGTCGAGCTCGTGACTTGCAGATTCTTAGCCGATGCGTCATTCCGAGAGATTTCCTCAACCGAGTGATCACGATACAACGTCGTCGCAGCCTCAATGATAGTTGGCGTGGGAGAATAGCGTCCTTTGATCCAAGCGTCCGCATCAATGGCTTTACCTGATGATGAGTTCAGAATTTGCTTATAAACCTCGGTGAAGGTCGCAGGGGTTGTCTTTAGCGGAACAAAAATGTTGTCAACCCCGGCGGCGAAGGATTCGCACTGTGGAATTTGCTTTGCATCGGTTGCTACCAGCAACGGGGCGATCACATAGTCATGGCTTGTTTCGTGAAAATTCTTCAGGTCAAGAGCATAGTCCCAAACCTGGTCTATGTCCGACTCGAGAAAACTACTTTGGCCTACCTTAAACTCGAGGACGAAAATGACGTTGTGGTCGACAACGACGACATCAATCCGCCTTCCCATTCGAGGAATTGAATACTCAAAATGGATAAAGCCGGTCCTTGTCTGAAGGACATCCTTAAGAAATTCAATCTGGAAAAGCCAAGCCTCTATTTGCGGTTGCTCGGTAGCGAATTCGTGGTTCCGACTTAGTGCGCCGACAATCTCGTTCTCATTGGTGGTAAGGAAGCTCTCTATCGAATCGGAATAGTAGGCACGGTTCATTGTGGTAAGAGGTGTCTGAGTTCCAATAATAAGGTTGCAGAACGCGAATCACAACGGAGTGGGTGAAAGTTTTGCCGCGTGAGCGGCCGCATCAATGTAGCCGTGGGTGCAACCCACGGTGCGTGCAAGGCAAACGGAAGCCGTCGCGTCAGCGACGGTTGAGATCATCCAAGCAAAAAAAGTTCGTCAAAATCGATCCCGTGGAGTTTCAACAGCGAAGCGTATTCGTCCTCGAAGCTTTGTTTTGCGTGGTGCGTTCGTTGGTTCCGAATATATCGGACGACGCGGTCGATCTCAGACCGCGAGACCGAGAACACGCCGTAGCCGTCCTGCCACGCGAATTGCGTCATTCCGTCGAATTCGTTGTGGATCCATTTCGAAGAATCGGCCTTCAAGAATTTCGCGATCTCGCTCGGTGAAAGCGTTGTCGGCGAACTCGTCAGCGCGTGGATGTGGTCGTCCATTCCGCCGACCTGGATCGCGGCGAGGTGATGCGCCTTCGCGATTCCGGCGATGTATGCCCAAACGCGCGTCTCGATATCGGGCCTGAGCCACGGCTCGCGGTTTTTCGTGCTGAAAACGAAATGCAGGTAAATTTGGGAGAATGTGTTTGCCATTTCAATCGTCGCTGACGCGACGGTATCTATTTTACACGTTGTCCGTGGGTTTCACCCGTTCCGTGGGTTGCACCCACGGCTACATTCAGGTCATCGCTACGCGATGAAATATGGATCCACGCGATCGGGTTCTATTTACCGGGCTTACCGAGCGTCTTTGCGTCGCCAAGGTCGAGGATGAGGACGCCATGTCTGTCGAGCTGGCAGCGGTCAAAGACGCGCGTTGCGCCGACCTGAATGCCGAATTCGCGCAGCATCTTGTGCCCGCGGATCCGCACGCCGCCATGTTTGCCTCGCGGCCGCGCCGGGAACGCGTTTTTCTCGATGCCGAGCCTGGCCCGCCTTAAGCCGATGACGTCGCGCTCGCGGTCGTACAAAAGTTGATAACTATCGGGGCTTACCATCGCTTCGTGCGTTACCCGGCTGAGGATTATGTCGCCGTAACGGTTTATCGACGCGTACATCGACGTCCAACGCGACTCAGCCGCACCCCTCGGACATACTTCCCAATTTCGCCGTACATTGATCGTCTCGATATAGACCATAACAAAACAAATGATACATTAAATGTATCACATATGCAACGATGTATCATTGCGGTCGATCTACTATTTACGATTCACGCTCTCTCCGCTCTGACCACTGACGCAGGCGGTTCTGACTCTGCATGTCGCTCGCTTAGGCGAGCTCCGAGATCGTTATTTTCGCGTCCGACGGTCGGGCGAGCCCGACCGCACTGCCAAAGGGCAAGCCCAAGACACTGACCACTGTCCGCTGACCACTGTCCGCTGACCACTGTCCGCTGACCACTGACGCAGGTGGTTCTGACTACTCTGCGTCTCTGCGTCTCGGCGGTGAAGGCGACGTGGATGACCACTGGTGCCCTTACTGCGTGCGGGCTTCCGCAACGCAGGCTTCGCACTGACCACTGACCATGGTCAATTGGATGGGAGAATGGAGACGGCGATGGGGATGATGGCCGATGCGGCGAATTACGGCAGGCGAAGCGGTCGGTTGACGGGGGAAGAGTGGTGTCAAGTGCCGTTTTCGGCGCCGTGCGGGCCGAGTATTTTGGGGGAGTGTACCGAGAGCACACCGGCAGCGTACCACGGCCGAACGGCGAAACGTCCCATCTGCCCGTCGTCGATCCATGGCAGCGTGCCATTTCTCGACAGTACGTGGCGCCGGCCAGGTGCCGCGTGGCGGTATAGACTGAATTCAAAAGTCAAAAGTCAATATTCAAGATCGGAACGCTGCCCGTCCGCTCACGCAGACGGTACTGACACGGCCCGTCCGCTCACGCAGACGATACTGACACGGTAGGACGGCAAAAGGCCCGCCTTTCTTGACTCTTTACGCGGTAAACATTAGTATTTATGGTTTCGACTCTTGTAGCCGAAGTGTGTCTGTATGTTCGAATCGCTGTCGGATAAGCTGAAGAATACGCTGCGAAATCTTCGTGGAGCGGGCAAATTGACGCCCGAGCACGTGGATGCGGCCCTTCGCGAGATCCGAATGGCGTTGCTCGAGGCGGACGTCAACTACAAGGTCGCGAAGGATTTTGTCGAGTCGGTACGCGTAAAGGCCGAGGGTGAAGAGGTCTGGAACGGCCTAAAACCGCACGAACAGGTCGTAAAGATCGTTTATGACGAGCTTTCCGCTCTGATGGGCGGAACGTCGTCGCGGCTCGTTTTTACCAAGCAAACGCCGAACGTCGTGATGATCGTCGGCCTGCAAGGTTCTGGTAAGACGACCTCGACGGGCAAGATCTCGCGGTGGCTTCGCGATAATCAGGAGCGAAAGCCGCTGCTCGTCTCAGTTGACGTTTATCGTCCCGCGGCGCGTGCTCAGTTGAAGGTCGTCGGCGACGCCGTCGGCGTTCAGGTTTACGAGGCAGCCGAGACGAACGATCCGCTGGAACTCGTTCGCGGTGCAGTAAAACACGCGAACGAACTAGGTTTTGACACTCTTTTGATCGACACGGCCGGCCGTCTGCATATCGATGACGAGCTGATGGTCGAGCTCGAACAGATCAAGGCCGAGACAAGGCCGATCGAAGTTCTTTTCGTCGCGGACGCGATGACCGGCCAGGACGCCGTGCGTTCCGCCGAGGTCTTTCACGAACGGGTCGGTATTACGGGCGTCGTCCTCACAAAAATGGACGGAGATGCCCGCGGTGGTGCGGCTTTGTCTATCCGACAGGTTATCGGCCAGCCGGTGAAATTCGTCGGAGTCGGCGAAAAGTACGACGCGATCGAGCCTTTTTACCCGGACCGCATCGCTCAGCGCATCCTCGGAATGGGCGACGTTCTGTCGCTGATCGAAGAGGTCAAGGGCAAGATCGACGAGGATGAGGCCCAGGCGCAGCTTCTGAAAATGACCAAGAACCAGTTCACGCTGGAGGATTTTCAGAGGCAGCTGGGGCAATTCAAGAAGCTCGGCTCGATGTCGAAGCTGATGAAAATGCTGCCCGATCAGATGACCGGAGGCCTCGAGATGAGCGACGAGCAGTCCGAAATGGTCGATCATCAGATGAAACGCACCGAGGCGATCATCGGTTCGATGACGCGTGCGGAAAAGAACGACCATCGCATAATCGACGCAAGCCGAAAGACCCGCATTGCGGGTGGCTCCGGTTCGTCGATCAGCGAGGTCAACCAGCTTTTGAGGCAGTACGAGCAAATGCGGAAGATGATGGCCCAAATGAACCGAGGCGGGCTTTTCGCCGGGATGGCAAAAAAAATGGCTGGAGGCCTCGCCGGCGGACTTGGAAATATGCTTGGCGGAGGCCTCGGCAATATGCTGGGCAGCGGCTCGGCGATAGATCATTCGGATGACGATGCGGGAGACGCACCGTCAAGGAGTATCAGGAAGAAGAAACGACACAAGAAGAGGAGATAGTTCATTGTTGATGGTTAATGGTTGATGGCAAAGACCAGTTTTGAAAATTTAGAGGTCTATCAACTGGCCGAGCGACTATCCGATGCGATTTGGAGGGTCGCAACGAATTGGGAACATTTTGCAAAGAGCACTCTAGGTATGCAGATGGTGAGGGCCGCTGACAGTATCTCAGCGAATATTGCCGAAGGGTGCGGGAGATATAACTACAAAGACAACGCAAAGTTCGTTCGAATAGCGAGAGGGTCTTTGTACGAAACGAAAAATTGGCTTAGACGGGCGTTTCAGCGAGAACTATTGACGGATGCCCAGATAGAGGAGCTTAAACCGATAATTGACGAACTTCTCCCAAGGCTTAATGCCTATTTGGCGTCGATCAAAAGAACAGGCGAGACTATCAACAATTAACTATCAACAATGAACGGTTCACGAATTTTATGCTAGCAATTAGTTTAATGAGAATTGGCGCGAAGAAGCACCCGTTTTATCGCGTCGTGGTAAAGGAAAAGCGTTCAAAGCGCGACGGCAAATATCTTGAGAATCTCGGAACGTACGATCCGATGCAGGAGCCTGCTGATGTGAAGCTCAACCATGAGCGCATTCAGTACTGGATCGGCGTCGGTGCGCAGCCGACCGAGACGGTCAAGAGCCTTATCAAGCACAATCCCGTTATGACGGAAGAAGAACGTGCTGCCGCAGATGCTGCTCGTGCAGAAAAGAAAGCTGCTGCCGAGAAGGCAAAGGCCGACGCTCGTGCAGAAGCTGACCGCATCGCGGCCGAGAAGGCTGAGGCCGAAAAGGCCGCTGCTGAAGCTGAGAAAGCTGCTGCTGAAGCCGCTGCTGCCGAAGAGGCTGCCGCCGCGGAAGTTCCAGCTGAGGAAGCTCCTGCTGCTGAAGCGGAAGCTGCACCGGCTGCGGAAGAAGCTCCGGCTGCTGAATAGTTTGCGGGCTTCGCCGCACGCTTTAGGGAAGACAAGATGAAAGAGGCAGTCGAAAGGATGATCACGG
Organism: Acidobacteriota bacterium; assembly: GCA_018269005.1. Classification (GTDB taxonomy): domain Bacteria; phylum Acidobacteriota; class Blastocatellia; order Pyrinomonadales; family Pyrinomonadaceae; genus OLB17. The sequence goes on from JAFDVK010000012.1 coordinate 716,576, forward strand.
CTCTCGTCGGTGAACCCGGCGCGGTCGAGATCACAGAGATCGAGGACGGCAAGAACGTCCGGCTTGAGGTTCGAGTTGCGCCGCACGATATGGGACGCATCATCGGCCGCGAAGGCCGCACCGTGAAGGCGATCCGCAATATCCTTTTTGCCGCCGGGCAAAAGCACGGAAAGCGCTTTCATCTGGACCTGATCGAGGACTAAGGTGGCCGAGGACGTCGAGCTTGTCGCGATCGCACGCATTGCGCGTCCGCGTGGGCTGAAAGGTGAGGTCGTTGCCGATCTTTTGACGGATTTTCCGGAGCGTTTCGACGGACTCGAGGAAGTTACTCTCGTACTCGAGAACGGCGAAAGGAAGACCGCAAAGATCGAGGATCATTGGCCGCAAAATGAACGCATCGTGCTGAAGTTTGCTGATGTGGATTCGGTCGATGATGCAGAAGCACTTCGAAATGCTGAGGTTTGCGTCGCCGAGAATGACGCCGTCGATCTCGAAGCGGATGACTTTTACGACTGGCAGCTTGAGGGCTGCAAGGTCGAGACGATTCACGGAGAGTTTCTTGGCGAGGTTCGCGAAGTGATGCGGACAGGCGGCACGGACGTTCTGATTGTCGCGGGTGAGAAGAAGGATTATCTAATACCATTTGCCGCCTCGATATGCGTCGAGGTTCTGCCGCAGAACAGGTACATTCGGGTCGATCCGCCCGAAGGTTTGTTGGAGTTCTAGGTGAAAATTGATGTACTGACAATTTTCCCCGAGTATTTTGATTCGATCTTTGAATTCGGCATCATACGCCGAGCAAAACTGGCAGAGATCGTGGAGATAAAAGTCCACGACATTCGCGAATTTGCCGCCGATAAGCACAAGATGGTCGATGATCGGCCGTTTGGCGGCGGTGACGGTATGGTCTTGAAGCCGGAACCGCTTTTTGCGGCGATCGAAGACCTGACCGGAGCGTCAGGCCGCGAGAATTATGCGGCGGGCTTGCGCGTCGTGCTCCTGACGCCGCAGGGAATGCCGTTCAAGCAAAAGGCCGCGGTCGAGCTTGCCGCGGATGTCGAGCACCTGGTGTTAATTTGCGGACGTTACGAGGGCGTTGACGAGCGGGTCAACGAACGGCTTGTAACGGACGAGATCTCGATCGGCGATTATGTGCTTTCGGGCGGCGAGCCCGCAGCGTCGGTCGTTATAGATGCGATCGTAAGGCTGCTTCCCGGTGCTTTGGGAAGTGAGACCTCTGCCGAGAATGACTCTTTTTCTGACGGGCTACTTGATTGCCCGCATTACACAAGACCTGCGGAATTTCGCGGAATGAAAGTTCCGGAAGTTCTGCTGAACGGCCATCATGCCGAGATAGAGAAATGGCGCCGCAAAATGGCGCTTGAAAAAACAAAAAAGGTCCGCGAGGACCTCATTATGGGAGAAAATGGTGAAAGTGAATAGGCTAACTTAGTTACAGAGTTACAGAGTTACAGAGTTACAGAGAGACGAGAGAAGAAAGCTGTCTCAGGTGCTCTGAAACTCAGGTACTCTGAAACTCTGAAACTTCCTATTGACCTCTGGCCGACGAATAAAATGAATAGACTGGATATTGTCGAAAAAACACAGATCAAAGAAAATATTCCCGCGTTCCAACCCGGCGACACGCTGCGCGTTCACGTGCGGATCAAGGAAGGCAACAAAGAACGCCTTCAGGCATTCGAGGGTGTTTGCATCGCTCGCAAGCATGGCGGAGTTCGCGAGACCGTTACGGTCAGAAAGGTGAGCTTCGGCGTCGGTGTCGAGCGTATTTTCCCGCTGCACGCGACCGTTGTCGATCACATCGACGTTGTTCGTCGCGGTAAGGTTCGCCGTGCTAAGCTCTATTATCTTCGCGATCTTCGCGGCAAGGCTGCCCGCATTAAAGAGCGCGATACGCGCACAAAGAAAAAGTCCTAACTTTTAACGAAGACAGGTGAAAGATAAGAACGTGAGAAAACGGGAGCGAGACACTAAACTTGCTCCTGATTCTCGCGTTTCTCTTTTTGAGAACGCTTTCGTTCACAGGCTTGGATCGGATTTCGAGCGGACGGCACATGGCGAAGGCTTTCTTTTTGTCGCAGGTGTCGATGAGGTCGGGCGCGGTTGCCTCGCAGGCCCGGTGGTCGCTGGAGCCTGTATTCTCGATCTTTCAAAGCCGCTGCCCGAAGGGCTCGATGATTCGAAAAAGGTTACACCCGAGAACCGTGAGTCTATCGCCGAGGAATTAAAGGAAACGGCGGTCGCATATTCGATCGGCCGTGTCGAGGCGGAAGAGATCGACCGCATAAACATTCTCGAAGCGACAAAAAAGGCAATGCTCGCCGCTATTGAAGCTCTTTCGCCTTCTGCCGATTACTTGCTCATCGATGCCTTGCAGCTAAAAGGGACGCGTCTTCCGCAGAAGGCGATCATCAAGGGTGATTCTATTTCAGTTTCGATCGCCGCCGCGTCGATCATTGCAAAGACGTATCGCGACAACCTTATGCGCGAACTGCACAATGAATTTCCGCAATACGGCTTTGACGGCCACAAAGGCTACGGCTGCGCGTCGCATTTTGCAGCGATCCGGGAGCACGGCCCGTGCCGTCTTCACCGAATGACCTTCCGCGGCGTGGCTTCGGATGCTCCTAATCCGGGACGGATCACCCCACTCTAACCGGAGGGGAGTGATCCGTACGTCGTTTGATGCCTCTCGACCTCCGAATTGCTTTCGGTCGATCTTGATCAAAAATACCGAATGGTATAGCTCACTTTTATTCCGCGGCCCATCTCGGGAGAGATATCCTTGATGAACGAAACGTGGTTGAAATAGAGCTTATTGTTGAGATTAAAGGCATTTACGCTGAATAGGTGAGCAAGATGCTTCTTCACGATGACATAGCTTGCCGTCATATTCACAATGCCGTGGCCCGCGGTCGAAGTTTCGCCGGTGAAGGTTCGATCTTGTTTTGCCACGGCTACAAATTCCGGTTTTAGGCTGAACGCATTGTAATGAACGTCAAGCGCTATGCGTCCGCGAAGCGGCGGGATACGCGGCAGAGGCGTTCCGTTCGAGAGTTCCGCGTTCACATAATCCGCACCTGCAAGGAGATCGACAAATTTTGTGACCTTTACCTGGCCTTGCAGTTCCAAGCCCCAGAAGCGGCTAGTGCCCTGAAGATATCTTGCGATCGGGAATCCGCTGTCCGCGTCGATGTCGCCTGTTGGTGCAAGAAAAACATAGTCCTGCAGGCGATAATAGTAGAATGACGCGTCTCCGCGGACGCGTTCCGTGGTTTGAGAGAACGAAAGGTCGATGCCGTCACCGATCTCGGGCTTCAGGGCATTGTTGCCGATCTCAAATGCGAGTGTTCCGTCGTGCGGGCCGTGATTGTAAAGTTCATCGAGAGCCGGCGGGCGATAAGAATGTTTGTAGCTTGCGACAAGCCGCCCGCCCTTCCACGCATCGTATTTTGCGCTGACGGCTCCAGAAAATCCTGAGAATCTGCGGTCTGGCAAAAATTCGTTCCGCGGGTCATATCGTCTGTGCTCCAAGCGGCCCGCGAACTCAAGGCCGAAGCGCCCGAACTTAAGCTCCTCGAACACGAATCCGGCAAAAGAGCCTTCCTTGACCGGGCCATTGATCAGCATCTCTTCGCCGACGGTCGAGAAATCGCGGCCTGAGAATTCAAAACCGAACTTTCCGTTCAGCATCTTATACGGCTTTTGTTCAAAGATCCCTCGGACGGAATTCGTATCGTTTCGGAACGTCGTTCCGACGAGCCTGTCCGCGATCTCCTGGTGGCGATAACGTGAGAGATCGACGGTGAATCGGATCTTTGAGAAGGGCAAGGCGCCGTCGTTGTAGCCGAAACTGAACCGTGTGTCGTTCCGATGCATACGCAGGGAACGCGATTCAGGGTCGTCCTCGCGTATGTCCAGTGGGATGCCGTAGCGATTCTGGATGTAAGAGAACGAAGCGTTGATGAAAGCCTTTTCGCCGTAATAGCCGAGGCCGACCGTGCCGCCCGCAGAACGCGTAAAGGTGTTGAACACTTTGCCCCAGCGGCCGCCTGCCGAATAGGCGTCTGATCGCTGGCCGTTCGCATTTCCCCAGACGAGCCAGTTCTTGTAGCCGTATTGAATTCCGCCCGCAGCTGTCGCAGACGCTCCGGGAGCACCGCCCGAAGTCGAAAAGTAGCCTCGAAGGCCGGGATGCCCTTCTTCTTCGCGGCCCGAAACAGCGTTGACCACACCGCCGATCGCACCGCTCGAATAGAGGAGCGTTTCGGGGCCTTTGATGACCTCAATCCGTTCCACCGAGAGCGTATCGACAGGTTCGGCATGATCACCGGATTGAGCTCCGAGCGAACCGACGCCTACACCATCGGCCGTAACTTTTACACGGTCACCGTCAAACCCGCGAATGACGGGCCTTGATGCACCGGGCCCGGCCGAACGTTTTGCAACACCGGCCTCGCCCGCAAGAACGTCGCCAAGGCCGGTGGTCGGCCGTGCGGTTATTTGTACGGAATCGAGTGTGTTGACGTTCGAGAAGGCAACTTGCGGCGTTGCGTCGTCCGCAGAGACGCTCACATCGGCCGCGACGCCGGCGAGCTGAATGTCAAAATCGACCGTCGCAGTTTCACCCGGACGGACGTTCACCGTCTTTGCGACGTCCTTGAAACCCTCGATGTGGGTCGTCAGGTTATATGTACCGGCGGCAAGGCCGGTAAAGCGATATGTGCCGAGGTCGTCGGTTGCGGTAACGCGCTCGAGTTCCTTGATGCGAATGGAAACGTTGTGGACAACCGCCTTGTCCGGGCCGTAGGTGACGGTGCCGCTGATCGAACCGCCCGTCTGTTGGGCAAATATTGGGACCGCGAACAATATGATCGCGAATATAAGAAATATTAGATCTTTCATTTCAAAAATCACCTGATCTCTAACGGAACAGATGGGCGAAATGCATCAATGCATCTCACCGATCCCGGGAGGCCGAGGCAGATTCCTTGGCGCTCTTAGGCGCAGCGAAACCTTCCGGCCGGAAAATCTGCGATCAAGATCAGGTAAGTTTTGGGGGGCGGAATAAAAGGTCAGGCGGGCGAAACCGCGCGCTTGCGCCGGGAAACAAGAAGACGGTAGAACCCGTCTGCGAGGCCTTCGCTAGGGGCAGCTGATAGCTCCCAAAGAGTCCATTATGCGGTACTTTATCGTGGGCAAACGAGGCGGTCTGACGCTCCTTCTCACGAGTATTCGAACAAAGCACAAGGGTTCGGCAAGGATCTTCGCCGTTTCGGTCAGAAGCAGAGATCGCCGGCGGTTCATCATGGTCGACCACTGCGCAAATGGTACCGTGGGATGCGAACTCGGCAAGAAGAACAACGAGAAAGAAGGCCGAAATGAGCCTAATCCACCTTGTCCTGTGGGCAGCCGAATGCATAAGGAAGATTATACGGCATAGGAGCCGTTAAGCTTGCATGCGGTGAAAGGCCGTATTGCCCGACAAATTGGGGGCAGATAGAATGTTTCTGTCGGGTGTTCGCTCGCTGGGCAAGGTTCACATAGATTTAACATCCGTTCTTTAGATTTAAGCTAGATGCAGGGAATACTGCACGTTTTATGAAGCAGAGCATTCTTGTTGTGGAAGACGACGCCGACATCGCGGAGAGTCTCGAATATAATCTCCAGCGTGCAGGATTTCGCCCGGTCATTGCCGAGTCAGGCGAAAAGGGCCTGCACTTGGCTCTTGATAAAAAGAATCGGCCGAAGCTGATCATTCTCGATCTGATGCTGCCGGGAATGAGCGGAATGGAGCTTTGCCGCCGGATAAGGCGCGAACCGGCGGTGGCTGATACGCCGATCATTATGCTTACGGCGCGATCTGCCGAGGCCGACCGCATTGGCGGGCTGAACACCGGTGCGGACGACTATATTGTAAAGCCCTTCTCTATCAAGGAGTTGATCGCACGCGTGAACGCGGTCCTTCGGCGAAGCGAAAAGGACGAGAGCCGCACCTATCAGGATAAAAAGCTGTTTGTCGATCTCGAAGCTGTCCGAGTCGAATGTGATGCCCAGCCGGTCAAGCTCACGCGAAAAGAGTTCTCGCTGCTCGAACATCTGATAAACAACGCAGGCCGCGTCGCCTCCCGACAGCATCTTCTGGATGCAGTTTGGGGGTACAGCTACTTCGGCGATTCCCGAACCCTTGATGTGCACATTCGGCGACTGCGGCAGAAGCTTGGAAGTTGCGGTACGTCGATCGAGACGGTCATCGGCGTAGGATATCGTTTCGTTGGGTGCAAATAGATAGGACGATGGACGAGAACGAACGCCGCGAGATCCTTACCGCTATCCTCGACACGACGCGCGAATGTGTGCTCGTCGTGGACAAAGAGTCGCGTATCTCGGGCTGGAACGAGGCCGCCAAAAGTGCATTTTTGCCGAACGTTTCACCGAAGGGGCGAAGGATCAGCGAGGTTCTGCGCGATCTGGAACTCCACGATGCTTTCAAGCGAGCTCTTCACGAAGGCCTTGAGTCCGAGATCAGACTCGAGATCGCGGCCGGCGAACGGAAATTTGATGTCCATGTATCGCCGCTCGATCTGGGCGACAGTCGCGAAGCGATCGCATTTTTCTACGAAACAACACGTTTGGATCGGCTCGAGGTCGTAAGACAGGAGTTTCTCTCGAATATCTCGCACGAGCTCCGTACTCCGCTAACCTCGATCCTCGCTTTCGTTGAGACGCTCGAAGACGGCGGAATCGACGATGAATCGAACAATCGGCGTTTTCTAGGCGTCATCCGGCGAAATGCCGAGCGTATGAACAGCCTTATCGCGGACATCCTCGAACTCTCACAGATCGAGGCCGGCCGCGTCGCCGTCGAGCCCTCCACGGCTGATCTCGGCTCGATCGTCAACGAGATCTTTACGGCGCTCGGAGCAAAGGCAAGGTCGCGTGAGATGAAACTGATCTCGAAGATCGATCCGGCAGTTCGGGTCTTTGCGGACGTTCAACGCCTCGAGCAGATGCTTGTGAATCTGGTCGATAACGCGATCAAGTTCGACCGGACGGGCGGCGTCGTTACAGTATCGTATGAGAATAGGGGAAGTGTTGACGTTATCAGCGTGTCGGACACGGGCGAAGGTATCTTGCCCGAGCATCTCGGCCGGATCTTTGAACGCTTCTATCGCATCGATCGTGCCCGCTCACGCGAAATGGGCGGCACCGGCCTTGGGCTTGCGATCGTAAAGCACCTCGCCCGCCTGCACAAAGGCGATGCGGCCGTAGAATCGATCCTGGGCCAAGGCTCGACCTTTCGGATCGAACTTCCCGCCTTTTTACAATGACACTCGCAAACTTGCGAAGAGTGTGATAAGCTTACCTTACTTTCTAAATTTATCGTTTGCCCGCCGAAGCTTGTAAATACAAGGTTTGACAGCATTTTGTCACGCATCGCCCGATATGGGACGACGCGGAATAAGCGGCAATGAAACTCGAAATTGGTCAAAAAGTTTGTTACCCGGGACAGGGCGTATGCTCTGTCGAATCTCGTACCGAACGGAAGATCGGGGAAACAAGGATAAGCGGCTTTTATCTTCGCGTGGTCAGCGACAAGTCGTCGATCTTCGTGCCGGAGTCGAATATTGATTCGGTCGGCCTTCGTCCTGTTATAAGCGGTTCGCAGTGCAAGCGTTTGATCACGCGCCTTGCGGAGGATTTTGAGTCCGCATCGTCGGATTGGAAATCAAGGTCACGCGAATTTATGCTGAAACTTCAGTCCGGCGATATTTTCGCTGCGGCGGACGTCTTGAAGAAACTCACTTACCTTAGCCGTGAAAAACGGCTCTCCTTTCGCGAGCAAACGCTGCTCGAAAAGGCAAAGTTCCTCATCGTCTCAGAGATCACCAATTCATCTTCGCAAGACCTTGCAACCTGCGAGAGCCAGGTCATTGCACGTGTTGAGAGAGCGTGTGCGAAGCATTCCGCAGCGCAGCCGCATGCTGCAGCGGCGGGCTGACACCTCCTCGTCAAAACACCAGATATCGAGCGAACCGAGTTGGCCTAGTCGTCGTCGCGCTTGTAGCTCGTCTTGACGACGGTCTTTATGTTGCCGCGGACGTTGAAATCGCCCTCGATCTCAAGTTTTAGTGGGTCGCAGGCGGCGACAAAATCATCGCGGATGAGGTTGATGACATGTTCGTGAAAGATCTTTACGTCGCGGAACGAATTGATGTACAGCTTGAGGCTCTTTAGCTCGACGCAGAGTTCGAACGGAACATACCGCAAGCGGATCGTCGCAAAATCAGGAAAATCCGAGAATGGACAGATCGCGGTAAATTCCGGTATCTCGAACTCTACCCAGATCTTCTTGCCCACGTATTCGTAGGGAAATGAATCGAGCGGCGTCAAATTCATCTCTTCCCGCGGCGTCGGCCGTATATCGAGCCCTTGTGTGTTGCTGCCCTCAGGCTGCCTTTCGTCTAGCATATTTTCCTCGTCTTGAAGCAAGATGCTGCACGGTCGCAAGATCCGTTACACCATTGCTTCGCAACTGTTCAAGTAAGTTTACAAATACATGGGCGGTCGCAAAGGCGTCCGCTCCGGCCCTGTGATGGTTCAATAGATCGATCGCGTAATATTCGGCGACGGTCTTGAGCTTGTGATTCTCGATATCCGGAAGCAGGCGCCGTGATAACTGCACAGTGCAGAGGCATTGGTTCGCGAGACGATAGTCCGGGAAGACGAGTCCGATCTCGTGATTAATGAATCGCATATCAAACCCGGAGTTATGCGCAACGAGAACCGCATCGCCGATAAATTCGAGAAAATCGTTCGCGATATCTGCAAAACGCGGCGCATCAGCAACCATTTGGTCATCAATGCCTGTAAGGGCGGAGATGAACGGCGGGATGCCTACTTCGGGATTTACGAGCGTCTGAAAGGTGTCGAGAACCTGAAAACCCTTAACTCGGAACGCGCCGATCTCGGTCACGCGGTGCGGTTCTTTTGCTCCGGTGGTCTCGAGATCGAATACGACAAATTCTGTGTCCGCGATGTCGCCCGCCAGCAGATCATCGGCAAGCAGCACGACCGTGTCATCGAGCAGTTCGAGCCGCGGATCGCGTTCGATCAGGTCGGCGACCAGAAGCTTTGCCATCAACGGGTCAGGCCGCCTGATCTTCATTACGAAATCGACAACGCTGACGGCCGAAGCTCGGCCGTCAAAGGAGCGCAGCAGCGAGATCGTCTCGTTTATTAGCAAAGAGTTGGAAATTAGGTTAGGATACCGTTTCACTTTCTGCTCTGAGTTTACCAAAACTTTAGCGAGCAGTTTAGCTATGGACGCAGAAAAGAGAATTCTTGATATGTTTCGCGAACGCGGGGCGTTGCTCGAAGGGCACTTCATTCTTTCGAGTGGACGGCACAGTCGGGAATACCTCCAATGCGCAAAGGCCCTCGAATTTCCTGCCGATGCGAACGCCTTGGGTCGTGAGATCGCCGAACTTTTTGTCGATCAAGATATCGAGACGGTCGTGTCGCCCGCCATCGGCGGACTTATCATCGGCTACGCCGTTGCCTCGGCCATGAACGTGCGTTTTCTCTGGACAGAACGACAGAATGGTGAGATGACGCTGCGGCGCGGCTTCGAACTGAGGCCGAAAGAACGCCTCCTTGTCGTTGAAGATGTTATAACGACGGGCGGCTCGACCCGCGAATGTATCGCAGAACTTGAAAGGAACGGAGCCAATGTCGCAGCTGCGGCATCGATAATAGACCGCTCGAACGGTAAAGCCGATGTTTGCGTCCGTCGCAAGGCACTCGTAAAGATGGATGTCGAGAGTTTCTCGCCTGAAGATTGCCCTATGTGCGCAGAAGGCTTGCCCGCCGTTAAACCCGGCAGCCGAACTACTGGCTCGTGAGAAATGTATGCTTCCTGTCGATGGACGACCTTACGGGCTACGTCTCTGATGACGAGCTCGCCGTTGGGCCGTTGGCGGAACGAGGCATTGCGGTCGAAACGCTTTCATGGCGGCAAAGGACGCAGGAATGGAGCGACTTTGACGCGGTCGTCATAAGGACGACGTGGGATTATCAGCGTTTTCCGAAGGATTTTCTAGCGGTTCTTGATGAGATCGAGCGGTCCACGCGGCTTCTGAATCCTGCAAGCGTTGTCCGATGGAATTTTGACAAGATATACCTGAAGCAATTGTCGGAAAACGGCGTGAAGATCGTCCCAACGATCTTTGAGACGCATTTTTCTTCGGAGAATTTCGATTCCTGGCTTGTTGCTTTTGCGACGCCGGAGTTGATAATCAAACCGCGTGTGAGCGCAACGGCAGAGCACACTTACAGGCTTCGCACGTTCGATGCGGCCCTAACCGAAAGTTTCGAGGCACGGCCGTTCCTCGTTCAGCCATTCCTGGAAAATGTTGTAAGCGAGGGCGAATATTCGCTCTTTTATTTTAATGGTGAATTCAGCCACGCGATCCTGAAAGCGCCAAAGGCGCAGGATTTTCGTGTGCAGGAAGAACACGGCGGGGTCATCACGGCCATCGAGGCGACAGACGAAATGAAAGCGGCTGCATCAACGGCACTCGCGACCGTAGCGGAACCGCTTTTGTATGCACGCGTCGATCTTGTGCGTGATGCGTTGGGCGGTTTTCAGCTCATGGAACTTGAGTTGATCGAGCCTGCACTATATTTCAGAATGGACGAACGTTCGCCGATACTCTTTGCAGAACATCTCGATATTCAGATGAGGCTTCCGAGAGAATGAAACGCAGCGAGAAGGCAATGAAACTGTGGAGAGCATTCTGCGCGGCGAGCGGCACTGATCTAGCCTTGCCGTTCCAAGTTTGGCATTTTGGGAATACGAAGGAAATGGCCGCCGATCTTGGGAAGCTTGTCGTGTCGGGCTTAAAAACAGCCACCGGGAGCCTAGTTGAGGCGAACGCCAAAAGGCCGGAAGAAACGCCGGTGCTTGGCGGGCTCAGTGTTGTCACCGATCTTGGCGGCGAAGCGATCTGTGTCATTCAGACCACCGAGATCCGTTACTTGCCGTTTGACGAAGTTGACGCGGAATTCGCCTATGACGAAGGTGAAGGCGACAGGACCTATCAGTATTGGCGAGACGTCCATTGGACTTATTTTTCGAACGAAGCTCATCATTTGGGACTGGAGTTTAACGAAAGGTCGCTGATTTGCTGCGAACGCTTCAAAGTTTTGTTTGTCGATGAATTATAAGCTTCTGATCCAATACGACGGCACCGACTTTCACGGTTGGCAGGTACAGGAGAATGCACGCACCATTCAAGGTGAACTCGAGCGCGTCTGCCGGATGCTCGAGGATGCTGACGTCAAGGTGATCGGTTCGGGACGAACGGACGCAGGTGTACATGCCGAAGGACAGGTTGCCAACGTCGTAATGCACAAGCCTTTCACGCCGGACGGCCTTAGGGCCGCGATCAACGGCAATCTTTGGCGGGACATCCGCGTGATGTCGGTCGAGAAGGCACCGGACGATTTTCATGCGAGATTCTCTGCGAAACAAAAGACATACGTCTATCGCATAATCAACGCTCCGGTGATGTCGCCCATTTGGCGGCGTTTTGCCCACCATGAACCAAAACCGCTCGCACTTGAAAGTATGGTCGAAGCAGGTAGATTGTTTCTCGGCGAACACGATTGGTCGGCCTTTGCGTCTGCAAGTACCGAGAGTGAGAACAAGGTGCGGCTTGTAACGGATGTAAGCCTTCGGTCGATGTGGGATGCTCGTGCGAACGCCTTGCTGATCGAGTTTCGCATCACGGCGACGGGCTTCTTGCGGTACATGGTCCGTTCGATAGTTGGTACGCTGCTCGATGTCGGACAAGGCACAAAGAACGGTGATACAATTCAGACGGCGATCGTAACGGGAGATCGGCAATTGTGCGGGCGTACGGCACCGGCTCAAGGATTGACGCTCGAAAGGGTCGAGTACGACTAACCGGAGATTTTAAATTTCATCGGATGCTTATCTACCATATCGTCGAAAAAGAGGTATGGGATGCGCTTGAATCGGAGCTCTACAGCCCTATCGGGCTTGAACGCGAGGGATTCATTCATTGCAGTTTCAAGGAGCAGCTCTCGGGCGTGATCGAGCGGTATTACGCAAGAGGCTCTGAGCTTGCGGTGCTCGAGATCGACCCGCAGTACCTTATGTCACGGGTCGTTAACGAACCATCTACGAACGAAGAGATATATCCGCACATCTATGGGCAGATAAATCTCTCAGCGGTCGTGGCCGTCGAATACCGTATAGCATGATCGAAGCATTTGACGGCATCGTCAAACGAAATTCCAACGAAGCGAAACTGCTCGCCGAGATCGACCATTCGCGCTTGCCGAAGCATATTGCCGTGATAATGGACGGCAACGGACGCTGGGCAAAGCTTCGCGGACGCCCTCGAATTTTCGGCCATCGTGAGGGTGCAGAATCTGTGCGTGCGATTCTCGACACCTCCGCGCGTCTTGGCATCGAGGCCCTTACGCTCTACGCCTTTTCGACCGAGAATTGGAAACGTCCGAAGACCGAGGTCTCAGCCCTGATGTCGATGCTCAAGCGTGTGCTAAAACGCGAGCTCCGCGAAGTACACGGCAACAACATTCGGTTCCGGACGATAGGCGATGTGACCGCATTGAGCGACGACGTCCGCGAACAGCTCGCCGTTGCCGAAAAACTTACGGCCGGAAATACAGGTACGGTGATGAACGTCGCGTTGAATTACGGTTCGCGGGCGGAGATCGTGCGTGCGGCGAACTTAGCGGCGAAGAGCGGCGAGATCACGGAAGAGAGCATCGAGGCAAATCTTTACACGAGCGGAATGCCGCAGGTCGATCTTCTGATCCGCACGAGCGGCGAATTTCGTATCTCGAATTTTCTCCTTTGGCAGATCGCATACAGCGAGATCCACGTAACGCCGACACTCTTTCCGGACTTCCGCCGACAACAGCTTTTTGAGGCGATCGTCGATTTTCAGAAACGCGACAGGCGATACGGCGGCCTCGGCAAAGGATCAAAATGAAAACTCGCCTTCTGACAGCGGCCGTTGCCATTCCAATTCTCATTGCGGCGATCATCCTGCCTATTTGGCTGCCGTGGACGGTTTGGCTGTTCGTCGCGATCGCGGTTTTTGGCCTCGGTGCCGGATTATTCGAATTCTTCACACTTACGAAGAAACTCGAGCTAAAAGCCGATGCAGGCATCGCGTATCTCGGTGCTGCAGCTTTCACCGTCTCGTTCATTTTTGATGCACCGTCGAAAGCACCGGAAGTGATGTTCTGCGTGATGGCCGCGTTCATCATCACGGTCTTTATTTCGCAGGCATTCCGTTTTCAGAAGGATTTTACAAAGCTCTTGGCGGGTCTCGGGGTAACGATCGCCGGTGTTTTCTACTTGGCGTTCATCGGCGGTTTCCTGATCGGCGTGCGTCTGGGATTTGATGCCGTGCTGTCATCAAAACTGCTCTTGTTCTTTTTCGCAGTAGTTTTTGGTTCGGATGCTGGAGCCTACTTTGCAGGCCGAGCATTCGGCAAACACAAACTCGCACCGGCGATCTCGCCCGGAAAGACCGTGGAAGGACTGATCGGCGGCATCCTGGCCGCGGCAGGGTTCGCATCGCTCGCGATCTGGATTTTCTTCCACGAACTCGGCTTCTTGCCCGGGATCATCGTCGCGATAGCGATCGCGATCTTGGGCGTATTAGGCGACTTGGCGGAAAGCGCGATAAAACGCGGCTCCGGTGCGAAGGATGCGGCATCGATCCTGCCCGGCCACGGCGGTTTTCTCGATCGTCTGGATAGTTTGCTCTTCGGCGCTCCAGTGCTGTATTATTTCGCTAGGTTTTATTTCGGATGAAAGCCGTTCGGTTCAATGACAATAATACGTAAGGCCGGATGCGGAAACTTCTCTCGCGTCGCGGCCCTTCGTTGTCATAGACTCGAAGGGCTTTTGTTTTGCCCGCGAGAGGCATATTGGCGGGCTGAGATTATCAGGTAAGAGTAACGAAAGACGGCTATAGAGAAGATTCTTTATTTACGAGCATTCGCATTATTTGCGGGCGGAAATTCTTATGTTAGACACTCTTGGAAGTTTAGAGCGCACCCATACGTGCGGTGAATTACGAACGGAGAACGTTGGAAACGCCGTTATCCTGATGGGTTGGGTCGCGAAAAAACGTGATTTTGGCCCGCTAACGTTCATTGACCTGCGTGACCGCGATGGCGTCACGCAGGTTGTCCTGAACGAGGAGACCTCGCCCGACGCCCATGCAAAAGCGAAAGATATCCGCGGCGAATTCGTTCTCGGCATCAAGGGTGTGGTCGTTGAGCGCGAAGGCACTCATAACGCAAAACTTGCGACGGGCGACATCGAGGTTCATGCGAGCGAACTTCTGATCTTTAATACCGCTAAAGTTCCGCCGTTCGAGCTCGAAAAGGCAGGTTCTCAGAACCTTGCCTCGGAAGACCTGCGGCTCAAGTATCGATATATGGATTTGCGTCGGCCGCAGCTTCAGCACAACATCCGTATGCGTGCGAAGGCCGTGAGGGCGATACGCGAGTATTTTGATAACCGTGGATTTATCGAGATCGAGACGCCGATACTTCTCAAATCAACGCCGGAAGGCGCTCGGGATTTTATCGTTCCGTCGCGCATCCACACGGGAAAGTTCTTTGCGTTGCCGCAGTCGCCGCAGATATTGAAGCAGATAACAATGATCTCCGGCTTTGATAAGTACTTCCAGATAGCACGATGCTTTCGCGACGAAGATCTGCGTGCAGACCGTCAGCCGGAGTTCACGCAGCTCGACATGGAGATGTCATTCGTGAACCGCGAACAGGTCTATCGGGAGATGGAAGGGATGTTCAACCACGTGATGAAACTGATCGGGGTTGAATTTCCGGCCGAGTGGCCGAGGATGACCCATGCCGAGGCGATGCGTCGATACGGTTCGGATAAGCCCGATCTTCGCTTCGAAATGGAGCTCAAGGATCTTTCGGAAAATTTGAGAGACACGGACTTTGGTCCGTTCCGGGACACGCTCGAAAAAGGTGGCGAGGTTAAATGCATCGTCGTGAAGGGCCGCGGCGACTATTCGCGTAAGCAAACGGACGAACTGCAGGAATATGTAAAACGCTATGGTGCCGGAGCCCTTGCGTGGATCAAGCTCGCAAACGACGGCGCGACGACATCTTCTTTGGCGAAAGTGCTTGGTGACGAAAAGGTCGCTGAACTTGCATCTCTCGCAGGGGCCGGGAAAGGCGACGCCGTTCTTATCGTCGCGGGCCGAAAGTCTGTGGTCGCGGCATCGCTCGGAGCACTGCGGCTTGAGGTTGCTCGTCGCGAAGACCTAATCGACCGTTCGGCCTACAAGCCATTGATCGTGACAGAATTCCCGATGTTCGAGCACGACGAAGAGACCGATACGTACGTTGCGGCCCACCATCCTTTCACATCGCCGATGGACGAGGACATCGAGCTTTTCAAGACGGCAGTGAATGACGCGTCGCAGCATCATCTTCTGGGTCAGGTGCGGGCGAAAGCTTACGATGCGGTCATAAACGGCTACGAGTGTGCGGGCGGCTCGATCCGTATCCATCAGAAGGAAATTCAGGACCTGAACTTTAAGGCTCTCGGGATGACTCCGGAAAAGGCACGCGAGCGTTTCGGCTTCTTCCTCGACGCACTCGAATACGGAACGCCGCCGCACGGAGGTTTTGCCGCCGGCATCGAACGAACTTGTATGATCCTTTGCGGAACGGAGAATATTCGCGACGTGATGGCATTTCCGAAGACCGCCTCGGCCCAGGACCTGATGATGGATTCACCCGGCGAAGTCGATGCTTCGCAGCTCGATGAACTGGGTATAAGCGTTGATGACTGAGGTCAGGGGCAGCCAAAAACCTCTTTAAGCACGTCGGCATATTCGAGAATTGCCTTTTCGCCATCGCCGGAATAGACCGACCCGTGCATCGAAGCGACGGTAGATGGTCTTAGCGCCGCGATCCGGTTCAAGGTTGCCTCGGTATTCGGTGTAAAGGGCAGATAGTTCGCCAACGGGCTTGCCTGCATCTCCAACATTGAACCCCGAACTCGATCTATCACGTTTTCTGAGGTCAGCGGCGGAAGGTCGCCATTTTGGTGCAGAATGTCCGAAGAGAAAAGGACGCCCGTTTTCGTGTCGTACAGGAGCCCGGCTTCCCAGTTGTGGGGCACATGAGGCGTCTGCAGGAATCGAAATGTGTGTGACCCGGTCGAGAATTCTTCACCGTCCGTCATTCCCTTCGCGGGATTCTTCGGTGCGAAATCATCGACACTTACTAATTTGCCGACCATGCTGCAAACGCCCGTCGCGTGCGGTGCGATCTCATGCCACTCATTGAGCGAACCGCATTCGTCGGCCTCGAAATGACTGAATCCCGCCCAGCGAAGCGTAGCCGGATCGATGAGTTCGCTCACCGCCTCTCGAACCGTCGGAAACAATACACGCATCCCGGTGTGTATGAGCACCGGTTCTTCATCGCGGATAAGGAACTGGCTAAAACCGAGGTTTGCCTCCGGTATAAAGGTATTGATCCGAAAGGTATCTGCTGCAATTTCCGATATCGTGTACATTCTTCTGTCTCCCATCCAGATCGTTAGGTCAGCCTCTTGCGGGAGCAAAAAAACAACAATCTATCAGCACTTGATCTCGATGTCTAGTACTTTCTTCAATTGTTGGCGAGCGTCGGTCGCGGTGGTTCGGATCGCGTCATAAATATCGATGTTCGGGCTTTTTAAGTGTGTATGTCGGCTAGAATTTTCGAACCATTTCGGTCAGAATATCGTTAAGATACGTTGTAATGCCGTCAAAATACGACACAAATCAGCTAGATCCTGACTTTCCCGAGAAGGCGAAGGCCGCGGCGGCGCAAGCTTCCGCTGAGACAGGCGGTGAAACGAGGCCGTTCGCGAATACGGAGAATTACGAGCAGGAGACGCGTGAATTCGGTCCGCAGGATTTTGGTGCGTATCAGGCGCCGCAAGGTGCGTATGCTCCTGCATTTTACGCATCGCCGGCACCGGCTGCGGTCGAGGATGTGCGAAATCGACGCGTTGACAAGGTTGGGTTGAAAGAGAATATCGTGACGGCCATTCCATATATCCCGTGGTATTTTGGCCTTGTTGCGGGTATCATCCTTCTTGTTCTGCTGCCGAAGAGCGAGGCAAAATCACGCTTTCACGCGGCTCAGGGGCTTGCCGCGCATCTTGGCATCCTGCTCGTAACCACGCTACTCGGTATCGTTGGATCGATCACGAACGCCGCTCGACCCGCGGTCGGAATCTTTTCGGCGATCACGACCGTGATCCTTTTCGTTTTTGTCTATAAAGCCTGGCGTGGCCGGCCGATCCATCTAGAGTTTCTTGAGGGTCTGACGGATTGGCTCGAAGAAAAGCTTACGCCCGATACCTTCAACAAGAAATAATGTCCGATCTCTCAGTACAGCAAGAATATTCACCGAACAGCATCTGCTTCGGCTGCGGCCCCGCGAACGAAAAAGGCCTGCGGATAAACAGTTTTCCAGAGGGCGAAGAGCTCGTGATGGAGTTTCACGCAAAGCCCGAGCACCAAGCTTTCCCGGGAATGCTCAATGGCGGCATTATCGGAACGTTGCTCGATTGCCATTCGAACTGGACAGCGGCGTATTTTATGATGAAGCGCGACGGGAAAGACCGGCCGGACTGCACGGTAACGGCGGACTTCCACGTCAAACTTCTCAGGCCGACCCCGTCCGATGCAACGATCTATCTGCGTGCAAGAGTTGTCGAGTCAAAAGAAGATCGAGCGACGATCGAAGCAGAACTGACCGCAAATGAGAAGGTCTGCGCGACCTGCCGCGGCACCTTCGTCGCGGTTAAAGAAGGCCATCCGGCCTATCATCGGTGGTAAACCCGCAAAAAATCGTCGGACGTTTCTTCGGATCTGCCATGGAGGTTCAAGCAAGTCAATATACGTCGTGAGCCGAATCATCGCGGGCGGCGCGTTGAAGTTGACGAATATGTGCTCTTCCATCCGCGTCGTTTCTACGTTCAACGGATATACATTCCCAAAATCGTTTTTAATATGCTGGCCCGAAACAGGTAGAGAAAAGCCTCACACACGCGCAGGGTTAAATAAATCAAAGACCGCAATAAAGGTTATGATAGGTTCATATCTTTGTTCCCGAGGGTGAAAGCTTCTTTTCCCGCCTCTTCGCCACGTCCAGCGGCAGATTCTTCGAGATAACGCACCGCCTGATCGTACTGAGGAAGTTGACGATAGGCCGGGAGAAGCGGTGCAATACGCTCAAGCAGCGTTGCGTGAAGGCGCTGATCCGTCATGCCTTTTTGCATTAGCTCTTGTTCATATCGAGATTGAAATTCCGTTATTATCTCGGCCCCATGTTCTATCAGTTTCTCTCCATAGAGTGACCGGTATTTCTCGATCGCAGCCGCAAGGGCTTGTGCAGCATTGACCTGCTCACCCTTGATCGCGGAGATCAGGTAACCAAACTCGCTTCCCATTCGAGCGCGGATCGTAGCCGCGACGAACCCTTCCTGCGGATTGGAACTGTGGACCGAAATGCCATAAGTCATTCGCTCGCCATTTAGTTTCTCGTAGGTAAAAAGAAAACGATGCTCTGCCTTGCGTAGAAACTTGGGAGGTATCATCTGATACTCGAAGTCGACGAGTTGGACATACGGCAAATAGACAGCCCCCTTTGTTTTGAGAGCCTCGACGATCTCTTTGAGTTGTGTTGCCGCATGTTCGCGTTCAGGGAAGAGGACGTGTTCAATGCCCGTGTGAAAGCCTGCCTTCAAGTACAGTGGCAGTTCGCCCAGTATTGATTCTGCGCCAGCTCCCAATATAGACGTCGCTCCCATCTTTGCCATTCCCTTGCTGAAATTCAGCCATTGATCTGACTCGGAAGCAAATTTTGGTACATAGAGCGCCGCGTCGTTATACCAGTAAAAAATGCCCTCAACCAGTCGTGCCGACCTAGGGAAGGTTATGTCGTTTCCGCGAAATAGCGCCAGCTCATCTCCAAGAGGGTTCCCCGCTTCATCGCGAAATTTCGGGCCAGCAAGAAGAATATCCTCAAAACTCGGATCAGGAACCAAGCTATTACGCGGTATGATGTATTTCATTTTACGTATTCCTCGAACTTCCTTCTCGCGGCTGCTTCGACAAATTATGTCAAGACCTGAATTGAGCTGTCGTTTCAGTTAGTCTTCGTCAAGTCTACCATTGACAGGGCAATTATCGGGATCAGGAAAAGGGGGACTCCATAGTCTGCGCGACCTCCCGCGGAACATTCGTCGCCGTCAAAGAAGGCCGTCCGGCGTATCATCGGGGGTAATTAGAACGTGAGGTTGTTCGAGACGGCTCCGGTTTGTCCGCGAACCTGTATGGTCGAACCTCCAACGCGGCCGACCCTTCCCGCGGGAAGCGATGCCTGAAGTTCACTCGAACTCACGAAAGTGGTCTCGGTCTCGACGCCGTTTACGAGGACGCGAGAGCCGCTATCAAATCCATTGCCCACAACCTGAATTCGGTAGTATTTCGTTGAGATCCCGACCGGCGGCCGTCCGACAGGCTGTGTCGCACGCAGGAACTGTATCGCGCTCAAGCTCAAGGGCGAAACGGTATTCGAAAGCAAATACTCCCAGACGGGCTTATAGACGGGAACGCCGTTTTCGTAAACTAGGCCGGAATCTACTGCAATGCAGCCGTGGAAACTCGGGCATCCGTCGAGGTTGCTCGTCAGAGAGTGTGTGTTGCCGTACGGCGGGCTGATGCCGTCAACATTCACCACGTCGCCGTACTGCGGCATGCCGTATGCGGGGTATATTCTGGTCGTCAAGAGCGTGAAGTTAACGGCCTCGTCCCGCATATGAGAGAAGCCCCAGAATTTGTCAGCCGATGAGGCGTTCGGTGTCATTTCCGGATGGGCGATCCAGTTCGCAGGCGAACGGGCAGGCCCGTTGTAATCCATCGCAGCGAACATCACTACGCGGACAACAGGATGATAACGGCCGAGGATACCGGCGTGGCCGCCGCCCTGAGAATGTCCTGAAACAATTATCTTCGACCAATTAATCGTCGAGTCGTCGATTAGGAACTGACCCCAATTGTCGTTCGGGTATTGGTTGCGGAGGTGGATCAGTAGCTTTATGATCCGATTTTCCGCTGAGTTCGCACGGTTGACGTTCACGAGCGGCGTTCGGTCGGTGCCGTCAAGGATCTCGAGCCTCACGTTCGCATAGCAGTCAAGATCGGTGCTCGTTCCGCCGCAAAGAGAATTGACCGCCTCATCGTTCGGATAGGTCAGGTTTATCGCGTGAAAACCCATCTCGGCCACGACATTGTTCAGCACTTCATAATTCGCGGCGATACCGTGAGTTCCGGGGAAAAAGACGAAAAGCTGGCTTTTCTGTGGAACGCTGCGGTCTATCGACACGTAGTGGCCGCTCAAATTGGTCGTGATCGCAGGATCGGTGACTTGCGGGGCCACAAAGAAACTCTGTCGCTGTGCGCGGATGTTCTGTACGAGAAAAACGAGCGAGATCATCGTGACAATGAAAGCGTGCCGTTTGGTGATATTGATGGCCATCACCTACTTAGACGCTCGACGCATAGGATTCGGCCGATTGATCATCGAGCGAACTCGGACATCTTGTCACGATATTCATCCAGCAAACCGAGCTTTTCGAGCCATTCGATCTGCTCCTGCATCAGACGCGGCAGGTGGCAGACATCTGAGAGGGCGTAATCGACAAGTTCCTCGGTCCAGATGCCGTCCCAACGCGAATTGAATTTCTTCCGCTGAGATTTATCAAGATCGACAGCAAAGTATCTGTAGAGCGTGTCAGCAAGCGAAGCGGATTGGTGTGCGCCGCGAGTCAGAACTTTTTCGGCGATCATCGTGTCGAAGATATTCTGCGTCACGAAACCGGCCGCGGTAAGAAAATCGAGGTCGAATCTCGCGTTATGAAAGATCTTGACGACCTCCGTGTTGGCGAGAATGTCCGCGAAAGGCCCGATCGCAATCCCTTCGCTTAGCGGCAGCAGGATCGACAGATCGCCGTCAGAGAACTGTATCGAAAAGATCTTGCCCGTGCGCGAATTCAGCCCCGATGTTTCGGTGTCGCAGCCAAGATGCTTCGCTGTCGAGATACGGGCAAATGCGGCCTCGATCTCGTTCTCTGTGCGCGGGATTAGTATTTCCATCCAGATAGATTGTAAATTAGGGAAAGCGAAAGTTACATGCTCGAAACACTCAACGAAATAGAAGCGAGGGTCGTCGGAGCTCTTGTCGAAAAGCAACTCACCACTCCCGAATACTATCCCTTGACGCTGAACGCCTTGGTCAGCGCATGCAATCAAAAGAATAATCGTGAACCCGTAATGACGCTCGATGCCGACACGGTCTCGGCAGCCGTCGAACATTTGCGGGATCGGAATTTGGTATATGTTTTTTACGGAAGCACGAGCCGTGTACCGAAGTATAAGCATATGCTGCCGAGCTACTATACGCTCGAACCGGACGAAACGGCATTGCTTGCCGTTCTAATGCTCCGCGGGCCGCAGACAATTGGCGAACTTCGCGAGCGCACGGGGCGAATGCACACATTCGACGGCCTCGGCGAGGTTCAGGAGGCCCTTGATCGATTGACTCGTCGCGAGGAACCGCTCGTGACGAAACTCGACCGCCTTCCCGGACGCAAAGAAGCACGGTTTGCTCACCTTCTGTCGGGAGAGATCACTCAAGAGGCATTTGCGGCCGCCGATCAAACGGTAACGTCCAGAGTTGGGACCAATGGCTTTGGCGACCTGAAGGGCGAGATCGAATCGTTAAAGTCAGAGCTTGCTGCGTTGCAAGCAGAATTTGCGGAGTTTCGAAAGCAGTTCGAATGACGGAGGGAATATGAATTGGCAAAAGGCACGTCGTATCTTTGGTATTTGTACTCTTCTCAATTATGGGGTCCTTATCGTCTGGTTTGCCTTATTCTCTCTCGGTTATGATTGGATCTATCGTCTTCACTCTTCGTGGTTCCCGATGTCGAAAGAGAATTATGACGTAGCGAACTACCTTGCGATGGCCACCTACAAGATCCTTGTCTTGGTCTTCAATTTGATCCCGTACATTGCTTTGCGCCTGACGGCGTCAGAAGAAAAATAGAAAAAGCTGACAGCCTTTGGCCATCAGCTCTTTGCATAAGAAGGGAAGAAGGGTCTAAAGCTCGTCCCGCATAAAGCCCCTGCCGAGTCCGATCTTCATTTTTACGATATCCTCGATCGAAGCATTCGGGTCTTTGGCTCTAGCGTTGCGAACGTATTCCGCATCGATGTTGAAGATGCGGCACTTGACGATGTCCGCTGCGGAGATATTCGAAAGGCCGGCCGAGCGGAGTTCGTTGAGAAATTCGGGCGTGACCTTGAAGATACGGAATTTTACGAGCGATTCAAAATTGCCCTTGTCATAGCCCATCGAACGGATCTGGCTCACATAATTTGCATCGATCTTGAAGATGCGGGCCTTGACCAGATCTTCCATCGAGAGATTCGGGTACCCTGTAGCCTTCATCTCAGACATGAATTTGCCGTCTATTTTGAAGATCGTCGCTTTGAAAAGGTCGTCTATACCGAGGTCGCCAAAATTTGCCGAAAGAAGATCGTCGGCGCGTTCAGCGGTTACGTTCAGGAAGAATGCCGTCAATGCACGGTCCTCAAAGTTCGATCGCCTGACGTTCTTCTCCTCCGGCTCGTCTTTGTAAAAATCAAACCCTCGCTGCTGCATACGATCAAAGAAGCCTCGGTCAGGTGCAAAAGTGAACGTCCCTGAGCCCTGTCCATTGGAAAAGCTGCCCGTGAACGATACTTGCCCGGCCTCGCGGGCGATCGTGAAGTTTACGGGGCCGTTCTGTGTTTGAGCCTCTGTCAGGCCTGAGATCTCGTCGAACCGATAACTTTGACCGCTCGACCAGTTCTCGCCCCGCCGTTCGCGTTGCAAGTTCAAGTGGAGCCTGGGCCCGCTTTTATCTGCCTTGGGGTCAAAGCGATCGAGGTCGTCATCGTCGTCATCGTCATCGTCAGTTTTACTTGTTCGGTGTTTCTCGGCGGAATCGCGTGTTTTGGCCGTCCAAGTGCCGGTTACATTGCCCTTTTGGGCAACGATCACAATATTTCCGAAGACGATTATTATTACCAATAGGCTTGATAGAATTGCGGCTGAAGTAATGAGTTTATGTCGCATATTTTGGGGGCTGCTTTTGTTCTCCTTTGTGTTAGTAACTAAAGAACACCGGTGCGGGCGAATTTGTGACATCCAGGCGCAAAAAAGGCTGTCCGAGCATTGGGTCGGACAGCCTGAAGTCTTGTTGGTCGACCGACCAAACGTTAGTTCTTGATCTTTTGCGGTGTGATCTTCTCGCCCTTCAAGGTCGTAAGGATGCCTTCGGCGTCCTTCTTCAGCCGATGCGAATCCGGCGCGACCGAGACGAAGCGGCCAAGATAGTTCGCAGCTTCCTGGAGTTGGGCTTTATCTCCGGTCGCATAGCCTGAATTTACAAGGCTGAGGCCTACGCCCGCTAGAGCATCGACGTTATTAGCGTCTGCGGCAAGGGCTTCGCGGTAGGTCTTGACGGCTTTCTCAACATCACCTGAGGCGAGAAACATATTGCCAAGGTTGACGAGGGCCGCATTCTTCTTCGCGACGTCAGTTTCCGACGCAATATATTTCGGAACGAACTCCTCGGCGATGACCGGCAGCCGCGGATCGATCTGACCTGTCATTCCTCCGATGCGGACCAACTCCTTGATCTGGAAGAGTGAAAAGGTCGTGAGGGCCTTTGCATTCTCGGGAGTGATGTCCTTTGCCGATGCGGACGCGACCATGTCCAGGGCCTTCTTGTAATTTTCTGCGGCGTCGCCCATATCTTTGCGAGCGGCGGCGAACATCTCGAGTTTTACACTGCGCTCAGCCTTGGTGCCTTTGTTGTAAGTGTCGATACCGCGTCGGCGCTGAACATCGGCCTTCTTGGCTAAGAAAGTTGGTGCGGTTCCGGCAAATTCCGGGTCGCTGTTGAAGCCTTCATCGTATTTCGCGATCGCGAGATCGTAATTATTTGCGTCAAGAGCGGCGTCACCTTCCTTTACAAGCTTTTGAGCGTTCGCGAAATTGGCTTCACTCTTGGCCTTCGCCTCGTCGTAAGCTTTCTTCTTCGCTTCGTATTCGGCTTGTGCCTTCTTGGCTTCTTCCTCTGTCTTGGGATCGACAGTGTTGCCGCCCGATTTTGCCTTTTCGAGAGCGTCGCGGACCTCGGCCTCGGTATAATGCTTACCATCACCCGCCTTAACCTCGATCTCCATGCGGGTCGTCCCGCCGGAAACGCCCGGCTGGATCTCCGGCCCGATACCTTCGCCGCTGACGACGAGCGTATATTTGTAGCCCCACATCAGCCCGGCAAAGCTAAAATAGCCTTTTTTGTCGGTCTTAGTGGGAGTCATCGCATTGCTCTGGCCATAGGCCTCAATAAGAGCGCCTTCGACGGGCACCTTCTTGCCGTCCTTCAGCATAAAGACCGTGCCGCTTGTTGGGGCGGTCTGAGCCGAGACGGAAATCGCTAGCCCTGTCGCGAGAGCGAGCAGTGCGGCAACGGAAAATAATCTTTTACGAAACATTACTTTTTTGATCCTCCGAAATTCGATAGAAACTATCAGCAGTTTGATGCTAAGGCTCCTTACTGAGTTTGATATGAACAGAAAATTCTATCTCAACCGCGATGGAAAGGCGAACCCCGCAAGCCTTAAAACGAAGGCTCGTTGTGGTATCGTCAGAAGTAGCGATGAGCGACCATATTTACAACTTTTCGGCCGGGCCGGCGATGATGCCGCCCGAAGTGCTGGAGCAGGCCGCCGCCGAGCTTAGAGATGTCCGCGGTTCGGGTATGAGCGTGATGGAGATCAGCCACCGTTCGTCCCTTTTTGGCGAGATCCTTGCTGATGCCGAAAGCGGGATTCGGCGGCTGTTGGGCCTGCCGAAGAACTATCGCGTGCTGTTTCTGCAAGGCGGTGCGACCCTGCAATTCTCGATGGTACCGATGAATCTGCTCGCTCCGGTCGATACGGCCGAATACATCGTTACAGGCTATTGGGGCAAGAAGGCCGCGAAATGCGCGGTTCAGTACGGTGATGTGCGAACCGTTTATTCGGGCGAGAACAGCGGTTTTACGACCGTGCCGCAGCAAGGCGAAGTCCGTGTGTCGCCGAACGCCGCGTATCTGCACTACACCTCCAACGAGACGATCGACGGTGTCGAATTCGGCTACGATCTTGATGCCGGTTCGGTGCCCGTGGTTTGTGATATGTCGTCCGACATTCTTTCACGCCCGATCGATGTCGAAAAATACGGCTTGATCTATGCCGGCGCCCAAAAAAACCTTGGTCCGAGCGGCCTCGTACTTGTCGTGATCCGCGAAGATCTGCTTGACCGCAGTCCGCACGAACTGCCCGATCTGCTTACATACAAGGTGCTGGCCGACAACGATTCGATGGCGAACACGCCGAATACGTGGGCAATTTACCTGCTTGGGCTGGTGTGCGGTTGGCTTGAGAAGCAAGGCGGCGCGGCCGCGATCGAGAGGGTGAACCGCGAAAAGGCCCGCCTTCTTTACGAGGCGATCGACAAGAGCGACGGATTTTATTCCGGGCGTGCCGCGGCAGATGCTCGTTCGCAGATGAATGTGACGTTCTCGCTTCCGAGCGCAGACCTCGACGCAAAATTCGTCAAGGAGGCCGAAGCCAACGGGATGAGCGGGCTAAAGGGCCATCGTGCCGTCGGCGGAATTCGCGCATCGATCTATAACGCGTTTCCGCTTGCGGGAGTTGAGCACCTCGTCGATCTTATGTCGGAGTTTGCTCGTCGGAACGGCTAGTTTTTGCCTGAGATCGTGTCGAGAAGGCCGGAAACGAGGCGTTCGGCGTCCTCGACGGTGCGAAGATCGAGGCAGACCGCGTCGTTCTCGATCCGAGGGATCACGGGGATTTCACCCGATCGGAGTTTTGCCGCTATCGAATCCGGCGAATTCTCCGGATGAGTGATCTCGATCAAACAGGTTTCGAGCTTTGCAAGCGGTGCGGTGCCGCCGCCTGTGGTAGAAAAACCTTCTCTCAATCCGATCTTAAAACCAGCCTGCTCATACGCCTCACAGATCTTCTCCACAACGGCCGTCGCTCGATCTCGAACCGAATCGACGGTCTCAGCGATCATTCTGAGGACGGGAATTTCATCGACCGCTGTTTCGCGTGAATATGCGAGCAGCGTTGCTTCGAGTGCGGCGGAAATGAGTTTGTCGGGACGCAATGCCCGATAAAGCGGATGTTTGCGGAGGCTTTCGACCAATTCGCGTTTGCCGACGACGATCCCGGCCTGCGGCCCGCCAAGCAATTTGTCGCCGCTAAAGGCAACCAGATGAGCTCCCGCGTTGATCGAATCGCGAACGGTCGGCTCTTCGTTTACTCCAAGCTGTGAGAGATCGAGCAAGGCTCCGGATCCAAGATCCTCGAAAAGGATGATGCCGTGTTTTTCTGCGAGGGAAGCGAGATCGGCAAGCGACGCCTGTTCGGTAAAGCCGACAACACGATAGTTCGACGGATGAACCCGCAAGATCATGCCTGTGGTTGGGCCGACGGCCGCATTGTAGTCTTCAAGGCTTGTGCGGTTGGTCGTTCCGACCTCACGCATCGCTGCGTCGGATTCGGCAAGAATCTCGGGCACGCGAAAATCACCGCCGATCTCGACAAGTTCGCCGCGTGAGACGATCACTTCCTTGCCCGCCGCGAATGCCTTCAGGACAAGGTAAGCCGCTGCGGCACAATTATTTACGACGACGGCATCTTCGGCACCGGTGAGATCGGCGAGCAGCCGTTCGGCAAGCGGCGCACGCACGCCACGCCCGGCCGTGTTCAAGTCGTATTCGAGCGTGCAGTAACCCGAAGCAGCGACAACCGCCTCTCTCGCCTCATTCGAAAGCGGCGCGCGCCCGAGATTGGTGTGGAGAATGACGCCCGTTGCGTTGATCACTTTTCGAACGCGGCGGCCGAGGCTCTTGTAGGCGAACTCGGAAACCAGTGCGTCAATTGTTTGGTTGATATCTGCGAACTCCTCGCCCGCAAGAAGGCTCCGGCGTGTATCAGCGATCGCCTGACGAACGATGTCGGTCAAACGGCGTTTGCCGAGCCTTTGTGAAAGCTCGCTATCAGCGAAGTTTTGCAGACACTCGTCAACGGACGGCAATGAGCGCAGGGCAGCATTTTTCTCCATTGCGGCTATTTTATCTCAAACATAGGAAACTTTGCGTCAATCGCAGTTTCTTAAATGTAGATGCCCGATTCACGGCATCTCGCTCACCCCCGCAATTCCTTTTGCAGCTCGGCAGGAAAAATATATGGCAATGATCGGAAACAGGCTTTATCGCGGTACTCAGGCAAAGAACGAGGAGGCACTTGAGATCGATCAGCAGCTTGCACGGCTCGAAGAAGATATTCGTCGCTTGAAGATCGAATTCGACATCTACTTCAACGGCGCGACAAAGCGTCCTCCGCTCGAAACGCGTGCCCGTCTCGACGCCGTCATCCGCCGCATCTCCGATAATCGGAGCCTGAATTACGCTCAGCGATACCAATTCAACACGCTGGTCGCTCGGTTCACGTCATATCGCGAACTATGGCGCCGCGGAATGAAGGCAAAAGGCGAAGATTTCATCTGATCTCGATCCAGCGTGCGGTTAGCGCACTCAGCTTCCCTTTCTCAGTTCTCAGTTCTCAGTTCTCACCTTTTTCTGAGGCGGGTCGCTACCGCTCTCGTTCGCTTCCGATGTTTTGTGCAAATCGTGCAAATCGTGCACTTTGATACATTTTGTGCGTTTTGTGCGGAATGTGCTTCTAACGGGCGCATCGTTTGGCTATGATGAGAACACGGTCGAGCCGGCCGTTGGTCTTTGAAAAAATGTAAATGGTGAATCGTGCATGGTGAATGGTGAATGGCGGAGCTCAAGCTCCCCTCCTTAAAGGAGGGGTGGCAGCCGCTTCGGCTGGTGGGGTGGTTCTTGCCCCGGAACGCGGACGCCCTCGTCCGCACTGAGTACGAAGCACGAACAAACCAGGCGATCATGTTGGGCTGTCTGACGGTTAGAAAAGGCGGCTTGCCGCAACGCAGTGCGGTCGGTGTTCTTGGGTCATAGATTCCCAAGTGTTGCAAAAGACGCAACCGGTCCAGACCGTCACTCGCCTTAGGAATATATCGGAGCGTGCGGAGCACGCGACAGGGACATGTCGGCGGCGAGCCGCCTCCGAGGATTCATTTGCCGTCGTCACCCACGCCGTAAACGACCTGGCTATGCGAGGCCATTGTCGGCCTTAAGCCGCCTCCAAGAGAACTGAAAACGGAGAATTGAGAATGGAAAATGCGGGTTGAATTTTTTTTGCGAAATTCTGGGACAAATCGTGTAAGCCATTGATAACACGTCACTTATTTGTCCCAAGAGGCTGTCCCAGAGTTGTCCCACGAGCATCTGGCTGGGACAAATAGTCGGCCATGTCGGCGGCAAGCCGCCTCCGAGACTTTGGCCTTCTGCCCTGATCCACGGCATAAATGCCGTGGCAATTCGGCGGGAAGTTGCGTTGAATGTTACGCCCTTACTCTTACGCCCTTACTGCGTGCGGGCTTCTGCAATGCTGACCGCCCGCTGACGCAGGCGGTACTGACAAGACCGCCCGGTGACGCAGGCGGTACTGACAGGGCCTGGCCGCCCACGACGCAGGCCCGGATCTGGCTAGTACTGAACGCCCTTACTGACTGCGGGCTTCTGCAATGCTGACCGCCCGCTGACGCAGGCGGTTCTGACTTCCGCTGACCGCCCGCTGACGCAGGCGGTTCTGACTTCCGGTGAACGCCCGCTGCTCCCTCCACCCCGGCCTTCGGCCACCCCTCCTCGGGCAGGAGGGGAGCTGACGGTTCTGACATGATGCGGACGGGGGCGTCCGCGTTCCGGCGGAGGCGGTTCTGACATGATGCGGACGAGCGCGTACGACGCTCCGGCGTAGGCAGTTCTGACATGATGCCGAACTGACCGCCCGCTGACGCAGGCGGTTCTGACTTGGGTTCACTGCTGACCGCCCGCTGACGCGGGCGGTACTGACAGGGCCTGGCCGCGGTTTTGACTTCTGCTCACTGCTGACGGTTCACTGACCGCTCACGCAGGCGGTGCTGACAGGGCCTATCCGCCCGGCGACGCAGCTATATTTGCTATCGAAAAGGCGTTGTGGAGAGCGGGTTGAGGGCTCGATATTTGGCTTTTGGCTTGACATGTGGGCTTTTCGTGCGTGATTATTTAATCTTCACTTGTCCGCATGTTTCGGGGTTCCTGGATACGCGAATGGCTTTCTTTGTATTCACGAAGCCTTGCAACTCGCGGCGGCAATTAAACATCTGATTTCACGCTAACCGATGTCCCGTATCGGGCATCGATGAAGCAAATAACGCTACACGCTCGCCGGGCGGCAACGCGGCGGAGGATTTAAGGTAATGAAGAGGATTTTTCGATACAGTCTCTTGAGCGCGGCTTTCGCGGTCATTCTTTCGGCCGCAGGTGTTTCGGCCTATGCACAGGACGCTTGCGGAGATGCGGCGGGCCGTGATGCATTGGAGAAGACCATCCGCGACAACTCGACGGTAAAGACGAAGGAAGGCCGTAAGAAAACGGCAGATGCGGGAAAGGAGTTCCTGGAGAAGTATGGAGCGTGCAAGGACGAGGCGGGCAACCTTATCGGTGCTGATTTCGTAGAGTGGCTGAAGGCGAAGATTCCGGTCTATGAAAAGAGCTACAACGAAATGGTCAAGGCCGAGAAGGCTGATGCTCTCACCAAGCAGTTCTTTGACGGCATCAAGACAAAGAGCTGGGATGCGGTTTATGCAAGCGGCAAGGAACTGCTCGCGATGGATCCCGACAAATATCGTCCCGCGGAGATCGTGCTCGGCTCGATAGGCTATGACGAGACGGCGAAGACCCCGCGTGTTACGACATGGAATGACGACACGCTGAAGTATGCCAAGCTGTCTATCGCCGACCTTGAAGCAGGTAAGACGTTCGAACCGCTCGGCTTTTCACCTTACAACTACAAGGACAAGGACGAAGCTCTCGGCTGGCTGAACTACACGATCGGCTATATCCTTTCGTTCGACAAGAACGACAAGAAGCAAGGTGTTTCGTACCTTTACAAAGCTTCACAGGCAAGATCGACCACAGCGACGATCCCTGACGTTTATCGTTCGATCGGTTCGTACTACATCGATGAGATGAACAAGCGCATCGAAGAGCTTCAGACGCTTGTGAAGGCTCAGGATCCGAATGCACCGGAAGATGTTAAGACCGCGAAGATCGCCGAGATCAAGGCCAAGCAGGGAATGGTGAACGGAACCGCCGAGCGCGCACTTAACGCGTTTGCTCATGCGGTGGCGTTGGCGAGCAAGGACACGAAGAACGCTGCTTACACGAAGGCCATCACCGAGACCGCAAAGCAGATCTACGGCATCCGCTTCGGCAAACCGGATGGATTCGACACCTATATCGCGACCGCCAACGGCGTAGCGGTCCCGAACCCGGCGACGGCGATCGAGCCGGTGATCGACCCTGACACGAGTGCAGAATCACCTGCGGCGGCCCCGACGGGCACGAA
Organism: Acidobacteriota bacterium; assembly: GCA_018269005.1. Lineage (GTDB taxonomy): Bacteria > Acidobacteriota > Blastocatellia > Pyrinomonadales > Pyrinomonadaceae > OLB17. The sequence continues at coordinate 747,379 of JAFDVK010000012.1, forward strand.
GCCGGCGGCTTCGACAACGACGCAGAAGCCGGGAACGGCAGCAAAGGCAGCCACCGAGGCGGCCAAGTCGAAAGGCACTCGTCAGTAAATTGAAACCTTGATCCTCGTAAGTTGAAGCCGGGCGTTCCATGATAAGAGCGTCCGGTCTTCTTTTTTGCTAAACTTTTCCTCTATGTCAGCGAATCTCAGCGACCTCGAAAAGGTTATCGGGCACAGTTTTCGCGACATCAAGTTCCTTGAGCGGGCGATCACGCATCGTTCGTGGGTCTTTGAGAATCTTCCTGATGCCGACGAGAGTACGGCGAGTGCCGCGGCGAACGAAGTGCTCGAGTTCCTGGGTGATTCGGTGGTCGGGCTTGCGGTCGCTGAAAACCTCGTCGCTCTTCACCCGACACTCGATGAAGGCGATCTTACGCTGATGAAGCATCACCTCGTCTCGACAGCAACTCTCGCAAAAGCCGGCGATGCGATCGAGATCGGAAAGTTCCTTCGAGTCGGCCGCGGCGAAGAGAAGACAGGCGGCAGACAGAAGCGTGCGCTGCTCGCAAACACCGTCGAGGCCGTGATCGGGGCCGTATTTCTTGACAGCGGATTCATTGCCGCCCGAGGTGTTGTCAAACGCCTGATCGGCGACGAGATCAAGGCCGCAACACCCGAACGCTCTTTGGATTACAAATCGCTGCTGCAGGAAAGGCTCCAAGCCGCGAAACTAAGTGCGCCGGCCTACGCCCTTATGCGTTCGGACGGGCCGCCGCACGACCGAACATTTTTTGTCGAAGCGGTCTGGGAAGGCGGAAGAGCGAGCGGAGAAGGACAGTCGATAAAGGCCGCGGAGATGATGGCGGCCCGTGCCGCCCTCGACCGGCTTGCCGCAGGCCAAAAGGGATAGTTTCAGATTTTATCGCGCTTTTATGAGTGAAGAGAAAGAAGTTTCTGCCGCCGAGGCAGCTGACAAAGAAAAGAAAGAGACCAAACCAACGGGGCCGCCGAAATCGACCTTTCGCGAATATTTCGAATCGCTTGTTATCACGTTGATAATGGCGTTGTTCGGGATGACGTTCATCGTTCAGGCAGTTACGGTCCCGACGGGCTCGATGCAGAATACGATCCTCGTCGGCGATTACCTGCTCGTGAATAAGTTCATCTTCACGCCGGGCGGCCACGACCTGCCCTTCCTGCCGCAGCGGGAGATCCAGCGTGGAGACATCATCGTCTTCAAATATCCCGGCAACCGCGTCAATCCTCGTCGCGACAGCAGTCGAAATCCTCCGCTCGAGGCTTACAAACTCAATTACGTAAAACGCGTTATCGGGCTGCCGGGCGAAACCGTTGAATTTCGCGACAATCGCGTCTATATCAACGGCGAACTTCTGCCGGAACATCGGATCATCGGCGATGCACCGAGCCGCGAGGCCGCTCTCGACACGCACGAATTCGAAGAGCGGAAACCCGAAGATAAATGGGATGTCTATTACAGCCAGGACACTATGAGCCTTGTGAACGCAGGCGAACATTTGCCGACTTCGCAGTATGAGTTTGCGACAAAGGGCAAGACGATGGTCGTTCCGCCGAACAGCTTTTTCTGCATGGGCGATAGCCGCGACGATAGCGAAGACAGCCGTTTCTGGGGCTTTGTGCCGCGGGAATTGATCATCGGGCGGGCAATGTTCGTCTATTGGTCGTGCGACCGCGAGGCATCCAACGGCAGTATGCTCGGCTGCATCACAAACCCGCGTCTTAGCCGGATCGGCAAGCTGATCCGATAGTTCTTCGATGGATATAGAGTTCAGCAGCTCGGTCCGGAAGGCCCTCGAAAAACGCGAACCGCTCGTCGCGCTCGAATCGACCGTCATCTCGCACGGCTTGCCGTTCCCGCAGAATCTTGAAACCGCGTCGGCCGTTGAAGAGATCGTGGATTCCGTCGGCGCGACCCCGGCGACGATCGCGGTTTTGGACGGCACCGTCTGCTGCGGTGTCTCGCGAGACGAGCTTTATCGTCTGGCGACCGAGGACGGCATCAGGAAGATCTCTCGCCGTGATATCGTTGTCGCGGCTGCAAAACGCGTGACCGCGGCCACTACGGTCGCTACGACGACGCTGATCGCACACGCGGCCGGCATCGAGGTCTTTGCGACGGGCGGCATCGGCGGCGTCCATCGAGGATATGCAGCGGATGTTTCTGCCGACCTGCCTGAACTCGCAAACACGCCGATCACGGTCGTTTGCTCGGGGCCGAAGATAATCCTCGATGTCGCCGCAACGCGCGAATGGCTCGAAACATACGGCATTACGGTTCTTGGTTGGAAATGCGACGAGATGCCGGGATTTTACTCGCGAACGAGCGGCCTGCCGGTCGATGAACGTGTCGATTCTGCCGAAGAGGCGGCGGCGATAATTCGCACTCGCGACAAGCTCGGGCTTAGTGGTGCGGTGCTCGTTACAGCTCCGGTTCCCGCGGAATTCGAGATCGAGCTCGCCGAGGTCGAAAGCCTCATCGAAGAAGCCCTGCATGCGGCCGAACGACAGAATGTGAAAGGAAAGGAGACGACGCCGTTCCTGCTTTCTGCATTGGTCGAAAAAAGCGGCGGGCGAACTCTCGCCGCGAACATCGCTCTCCTAAAGAACAATGCAAAGGTCGCGGCCGAGATCGCCGTTGCGTTAAAGCAGAGTTAGTTGAGGCTAACGGTTCCCATCTTTGCGGCGAGGGCATCCAACCTCTTTTTGGCTTCGGGCGCTTCGGATGACTTAGGGAAACTCTGCACGATCTCCGACCACGCCGCACCGTCGTAATGGTATGCTCGAGCCTTTGGTTCAAATAGGAAGATGATCCCTTCCTTTCGGTATCGATCGAGCATATTGAAATTCAAAAAATAGCTGTGCAGCGGAGCACCGGACGCGGTCATTTCATCGCGTTTTAGGCGTGAATTCGCATCTTTTGTTAGCTTCAAGGCCGCTTCCTCGATCAGATCGCCGTAGAGAAGGAGTATTCCGGGGCGAAGGTCGGACTTCGGGTAGAGGGCGAGAAATTGTTTTGTGATCTCGATCTTTTCAAACCCGTTGGAGGCAACGACAAGCTTTGCAAGCCGTGCTTCGTCGGCCTCGCGGTACGGCCCAAAAAGGGCATCTGCCTGCACCCAGCCGTAATATTTTGGCGGTACGGTCACTTTGTAGAAAGTTACGCCATCGGCCTCTCTTACGTCCTGTATGCGGACGGTGCGTCCACGCTGTATGCGATGAACCGATTCCGAGAAGAGGCTCGGATCCTTGCGGAGGACAGAGAGCCTTTCGTCAACTACGACCGCGGTCTTTCCGATCTCAGAAGCACGCGTTGCCGCGGGCGGTTTCGACGAAGCCGTACGCCGCTTTTGTGCGTAGCTCGGAAGAAAAAGGAACAGAAGGAGAAGCGTGAGAGTGGTTGTTTGCCTCATTATTTGATCTTGAGTTTTTGTTTAGCGGCAAGGACCTTTGCCGCCGTCCCCGCGTGATGAAAATGACAGATCGCGATGGCAAGTGCGTCTGCGGCGTCGTGCGGCTTCGGTGTTTCTTTTAGTTTTAGAAGTACTCGAACCATCTCGCCGACCTGGGCTTTTTCGGCATTGCCGTAACCGGCGACCGTTGACTTAACAAGCCTCGGTGCGTATTCGGCGACCTCGAGTCCGTATTGCTCCGCAAGGAGCAACGTCGTCCCGCGAACTTGGCCGAGCTTGATCGCGACACCGACATTCACGGCGTAGAACGTATCTTCGACAGCCAGGACATCTGGCGAAAAACGCCCGACGATGTCCGCGACACCGTTGTAGATGTTCAAAAGCCGACGCGAAAATGCTTCTTTGCGATTCGAACGGACGGTCCCGAATTCCACCAAAGAATAGCGGGAGCCGGCGCCATCAACGACGCCCCAGCCGAGCGTTTCGCTGCCGGGATCGATTCCTAGAACACGCATTTGAGGCAGACAATATCGGAAGTGAGTTTAGCAAAAAAGTTACGAAGTTACTACGGATAGTTGCGAAGTTACGAAGTTACGAAGTTACAGAGTTGCAGAGTTACGGAGTTACAGAGTTACAGAGTTGCAGAGTTACGGAGTTGCAGAGTTGGGCTTGCCCCTTGGCAGTGCGGTCGGGCTTGCCCGACCGTCCAACGGGAGTTCTGACAATGGAGCCTGCGAAGCAAGCGACATTCCTCTGCAACTTCGCAACTTCACAACTTCGTAACTTCGCAACTCTGCCCCTTCGTAATATCATCAATAGAGAGAGATGCAGAATCCCCAAGGTGATATAAGAGCGAGTGATCAGGCCGTTACAAGGCCGGTTTCTAGCATTGGCGTCCTTATGGCCGGAGCGATCGACTATGCCGGGCTATTCCCGCCTTCCGCTGTTTCAATGCAGGACGCGGTCGAGAACTACGCCGCGTACAAGCGCGGTGAATATTCGTGGATGCTCGGGCGATTCGTTGTTACGGCAGGCCGTCTGAATGAGTTCGCCGCCGAGGCCGCAAAGGCCTTTAAGGCCGGTGAAGAGCCTTGGCGCGTTGCGGTAGTTGCGGGCGAAGACATCGAGCTTTCGACGTACTCCGTGGTCGAGTTCAATTCGGTCGAACGCGGACGTTTTGTCGCCGACGTGATGGAGATAAAGACCGCATCGGCCGAGGACATCGAGAACGCCTGCCGCATCGTGCCGAAGTCGGTAACGGCGTATTACGAGATACCGCTCGACCAACGGCTCCCGGAGCTCGTCGCAACGCTTGCGCTGCGTGGCCAGCGTGCGAAGATCCGCACGGGCGGCATCACGCCTGAGGCGTTCCCGAAAGCTCGCGACATCGTGCGGTTCGTGCGTGCATGCACGGCGGCGAATCTGCCGTTCAAGGCGACCGCCGGACTGCATCATCCTCTGCGTTGTCAGCGGCCGCTCACCTACGAGCCGAATGCCGTTCAAGGGAAAATGCACGGATTTTTGAATCTCTTTCTGATGGCCGCTTTCGTACGTGACGGGCGGCATAACGATATGCTCGAAGAGCTGATGATGACCGAGGACGCGGGTGAATTCCGCTTCGATCAAACGGGCGTTCGCTGGCGGAATGATAACGTCCTGACGCTGTTCCAACTCGAACAAGCGAGATACAACGGCATCCAGTCCTTCGGCTCGTGCTCGTTCATCGAACCGATCGCCGACCTGAGAGCATTGGGCATCCTCTAGCGGCAGAAACCCGACCCGTTGGGAGGGTGCCAGAAAAGAGGCAGAAACCCGACCCGTTGGGAGGGTGCAAGAAAAGGCAGAAACCCGACCCGTTGGGAGGGTGCCAGAAAAGGCAGAAACCCGACCCGTTGGGAGGTGCAAGAAAAGGCAGAAACCCGACCCGTTGGGAGGGTGCAAGAAAAGGCAGAAACCCGACCCGTTGGGAGGGTGCAAGAAAAGGCAGAAACCCGACCCGTTGGGAGGGTGCAAGAAAGAAAAAGATGACCGACTTCGACTGGGACGACAACGATGGCCCGCTAGCCTACCTGATCACTTTTCGCACTTACGGCACGTGGCTGCATGGCGACGATCGCTATTCAGTGGACAGGCATGGCAAGAACATTTACGGAACGTCCAGAGTCCTCCCGAGAAGAAACTTGAACGCAGCGATGCGGAAGAATCAAGCATCGGCCAGCTTTCTTCTTGACGGTCCATGTCGTGGCGTTGTCGAGAGGGCGATCCGCGAAGTTTGCAGTCTCCGTGATTACCCTCTGCATGCGATCAATATCCGCACGAATCACGCACATTCGGTCGTAGCTTCAGCACGTAAGCCTGAGATAGTTATGAACGCGTTCAAATCGAATGCGACAAAAGAGTTGCGAAGAGCAGGCCTCGTTTCAGTTGAACAGCAGGTATGGGCCCGCGGCGGCAGCACGCGATACCTGTGGAAGCCAAACCGCGTCGAGAGTGCGATCGAATACGTGCTTAACGGGCAAGGGGATGACCTGCCAAATTTTTAGAAGGTAGAGTGCAAAAGGCAGAAACCCGACCCGTTGGGAGGGTGCAAAAAAAGGATGCGGAAAAAACAGTACGCGAAATAACGCCGCGCACCCTCCCAACAGGTCGGGTTTCTGCCTGAGGAATATATGACTTACGAAATCAACGACACTCACGACCCGAACTTAAAAAGCTGGGTTGAATCTGCGAACGATCCGAACTCGGATTTTCCGATACAGAATCTGCCGTTCTGTATGTTCTGGCGTGAAGACGACGAGGATCAGCCGCATTTGGCGGTCGCGATCGGCGACAAGCTCTTCGATCTTTACGAAGCTATCGGTGCAGGTGTTTTTGGCGAGCGGTTCGAAGATATCGATCTTGAGGACGGCCTTTTGGATCCGACGTTCATAGCGAACTTCCTTGGTTCGGATGCATTGTCCGAGCTTCGTATTGCGGCGATGGACGTCCTCTCTGATTCAGCCGATGCAAGAGTTCAAAAAGCGGCCGCGGAACATCTCGTTCCTGCGAGCGGGGCTGATTTCGAGCTGCCGTTCACCATCGGCGATTACACAGATTTTTATTGCTCGATCTATCACGCGACGAACGTCGGCTCGATGTTCCGTCCCGACAATCCGCTGATGCCGAATTACAAATATTTGCCCGTCGGCTATCACGGCCGCGCATCGAGCATCGTTTTGAGCGGAACGGACATCAAACGTCCTCACGGCCAAAGTCGGAGTGACCCCGAGAGGCCGCCGGCCTTCGGGCCTTCGAAGAATCTCGATTACGAGATGGAGCTCGGCTTTTTCGTAGGGAACGGGAATGATCTCGGGACGCCGATAGGCATCGACGACGCAGAAAAGCACATTTTTGGCGTCTGTCTCGTGAACGATTGGTCGGCGCGCGACATTCAAGGCTGGGAATATCAGCCCCTGGGACCGTTCCTTGCAAAGAATTTCGCGACCACTATTTCGCCGTATGTTGTGACGATGGAGGCGCTTGCACCCTTTAGGACGCCGGCGTTCGAACGCGATGCGGACGACCCGCAGCCGCTTGAATACCTAAGCAGCGAGCAGAATCGCGAGTTCGGCGGGCTGGACATCAACCTCGAGGTCTATATCCAGACCGAGAAGATGCGTGCCGAAAAGATCGAGCCGTTTCGCCTGAGCCGCTCGAATACAAAAGACCTTTATTGGACGATCGGGCAAATGCTGACTCATCACGCATCGAACGGCTGCAACCTTCAGACGGGCGACCTTTTGGCAACGGGAACGGTCAGCGGCAAGGAAAAGGACGAACGGGGCTGTTTGCTCGAATTGACGTGGCGTGGCAAAGAGCCGATCGACCTGCCGTCGGGCGAACAAAGACGTTTCTTGGAAGATGGGGACGAGATAATCATGAAAGGCTACTGCGAGCGGGAAGGTTTTCGACGCATCGGCCTTGGCGAGTGCCGCGGCCGCATCGTTTCTGGCCGCTCTTGAGGAAGTTACACAAAAATAGGATGAAGAGAATTATGTTCAAGAAAATGTTCGCGATCGGCTTGGTCGCTGCACTCTGGGTCGCGGTGTACGCGGCGGCACCGATGTCGGTCGATTCGGCTCACTCGAACGTGAGTTTCAGCCTGCCGATCCTCGGCGGTATGTCGAAAGTTACGGGCAAATTCGGTCAGTTCACGGCTGATATCAATTTTGACGAGAAGGACATCACGAAGTCCTCGGTCGTCGCAAAGATCAAGACCGACAGCATCAGCACCGGCATCGGCGCACGCGACAATCACTTGAAAACCGCTGACTTTTTCGACGCCGAGAAATATCCTGAGATTACGTTCACGAGCAAAAAGGTCGAGAAAAAGGGCGGAAAGTATATCCTGACCGGCGATTTCTCGATGCACGGCGTGACCAAGGAGATCTCGTTCCCTTTCACGATCCACGGCAATTGTGCGGATAAAAAGGCCGCCAAGGTCGAGCCGCCGTGCGGTTTTAAGGCGACGCTGCAGTTGAATCGAAAAGATTACGGCATCGCATACGAGCGAAAGGACAATGCGGATTTCATGGGCGACGTGGTAGATGTCGATCTCGATATCCTGACGCGAACGCCTCCTCCTCCAAGGCCGGCCCAATAGAAACGCTACGTGGAGTTTGACGCATTCATCCTGATCGGCGGGCGGTCTTCCCGATTTGGTTCGGACAAGGCCCTCGCCGATCTCGGTTCTGTCACGCTGGCCGAAAATGCGGCTCGCTTGCTCGGCGAGATCTCGGGGTGCAAAGATGTGACGTTTGTGGCGGCAAATGAAACACAGTTTGCGGGGGCAGAAATGCCCTTTAACGTCATCGCAGACAAAAATCCGGGTCTTGGGGCGTGGAGCGGGTTTCAAACGGCTCTATCGGCCTCTAAACGCGAAATGACGTTCATCTTGGCCTGCGATCTGCCGCTCGTGAGCGGCGATCTGCTTAAAAGGCTTGTAAATGCGGCCTCTGATGCGAATTCGGTCGCCGCCGTGCCGCTCCAACCCGATGGGCGTCTTCAGCCGCTCTGCGGTATTTATCGTACAAGTCCCGTGTTAAAAGCCGTCGAAGAGATCATTGGCACGGCAGAAAACCTGCCTTCGCTGATCTCTTTTGTCCGCGAGCTTGGTTCAACGATCGTAGGACCTTCGGGAAACACCTCGTCTTACGAGTTCCTGAATGTGAACACTCGCGAGGATCTCGAAAAAGCTAAGCTTCTCCGCTCGTAATTCGACCCCGGCAAGTTGTAAAATGGAGCTAACGGTGATCGAGGACGTTTTCGACAAATTTCACGAGGAGTGCGGTATCTTTGGCCTTTATGGCCACGAGGAGGCGGCAACTCTTACGCAGCTTGGGCTTTTCGCGCTCCAGCATCGCGGGCAGGAAGCCTGCGGCATCGTCTCGACCGACGGTGAAGATTTCTTTGAACATAGGGCAAATGGCCTTGTCGCCGACGTACTGAACGCTCAGGCGCTTGCGAAACTCCACGGAACGGCGGCCATCGGCCACACCCGCTATTCCACCGCGGGCAAGAACACGATCAAGGAAGTCCAGCCGTTTTCGGTCACGTGCCAGCACGGCAAGGTCGCCGTATGCCACAACGGAAATCTGCCTTTTGCGGACGCACGCCGACGCGAACTCGAACGCGGAGGTGCGATATTCTCCTCGACCTCCGATACAGAAACGATACTTCACGGCATCGCACGCGTCCACGAAAGAGACGCACTTGACGCGATCCGTGAGGTTGTCCGAGAGACGGAAGGCGCGTTCTCGCTGCTGTTTCTTACACCCGAAGCCTTGATCGCGGTACGCGACCCGTATGGATTTCGCCCGCTCGTTCTCGGCAAGTATCAGGACGCATGGTGCGTCGCATCCGAAACCTGTGCATTCGACCTGATCGACGCCGAGTACATGCGCGAGATCGCACCCGGCGAGATGCTGGTCGTTACAAAGGACGGCATCGATTCGAGCTTTCCTTTTGAGGCGAAGAAACACGCGGTCTGCACGTTTGAACACGTCTATTTTTCGCGGCCCGATTCGATCATCTTCGGAAAGTCCGTTAATGAGTCCCGCCATAAGATGGGCAAACAGCTTGCTCTTGAACACGCGGTCGAGGCCGATATCGTCGTGCCCGTGCCCGATTCGGGCGTTGCGGCGGCGATCGGGTATTCGGCTCAGTCAGGGATCAATTACCGGCAGGCGATCATCCGAAATCACTACGTCGGCCGTACGTTTATCGAGCCGTCGCAGTCGATACGTTCATTCGGCGTGCGCCTGAAGCTCAATCCGATCAAAGACCTCATCCAAGGACGCCGCGTCGTTCTGGTCGATGATTCGATCGTTCGCGGCACTACGTCGAAGAAGATCGTACAGATGGTCCGGGACGCGGGAGCAAGCGAGGTGCATATGCGCATTTCGTGCCCGCCGACGGCCCACTCCTGCTATTACGGCGTCGATACGCCGCACCGCAAAGACCTCATCGCCTCGCGGTTTAGCTCCCCTACTTACGAAGGAGGGGTGCCGCTTCAGCGGCGGGGTGGTTCTCCCGGCGAACCCAAACCCGACATCCAAGCTATCTGCGACTTCATCGGCGCGGACAGCTTAGGCTATCTCTCGCTCGATGGCATGCTCAAGGCCGTCGGCATCGACGAGACCGAAAGCTGCACCGCCTGTTGGACAGGCAAATACCCGACCCTCATCGCCGAAAGCAAAGCAGCTTGAACTCGTTGTTTATGCGGAATGAAGAGAAATACTGGTTTCCCGCAAAGCTTTACGGTTGGGGCTGGGGGTTGCCGGCAGCTTGGCAAGGCCGGGTTGTGTTTCTCGTCTTTATCGCAGGCTTTATATTCCTGGCACTCGTTTTTCCTCCTGTAACTCACACCGTAGTTTTTGTCGGCGGGACGCTTTTTCTTGTGCTCGGACTCATCGTCGTCTGTCTCATAAAAGGCGAACCACCGAAATGGCATTGGGGCAGAAAGGACAGGTGATGGAGAATGAAGAAAAAATGGATCGAGGTGAACGACGACATGCAGACGGGCTATACATATCTGCTTAGCGAGCCTGTTGGACGCAATTTTCATCCCGATTTTACCCCAGAATTAACTCCAAAACAGATGCTCGAGCTGGGCGTGTTTGGTGGAAAGTATTTGACTGACTGCCGCGACGAGTTTCCCGCAGATTGGTTCATCAGCGCAAAACTCTCGCCTGGGAAGCACGATCCGAAACTTAACTTCTTTAAGGTAAAGGCGTCCCAACCTCTATCTGTCTGGCGCCGCAAGGGCTGGATCCACGATGAAGACCCGCGAGGGTGGTTTCAATGGTACTGCAGATATTATTTTGGCCGCCGCTCTGTCGATGACGAACGTCAGATCAAGCGTTGGCGCGCTATGCGGCGCCACATAGCTCAGATCAAGACGAACTGCCCGCCTCGAACACTTGATTGCCGTCCGCGTCAGCGCCAGGCTCTTCTTCACTGGGCGTACGATTCCAGAAAGATCTAGCTTGTTAGTCCGAGCGCCTTGACCTTTGAACGAGCGTGTCTTACCCTTCTAAAGAGGTAAGACAATGGAAACAACGCTTACATCGAAAGGACAGGTCGTGATCCCTGTTGCGGTAAGAAACAGGCTTGGCATTGCGGCGGGCACGAGTCTGCACGTCGAGGTGAATGACGCGAGCGGCGAGATCATCCTGAAGCCAATCACACGCAAGCTCATTCACCAAATGAGCGGGCGATTCAAGGGCAAGGGCCTGCTTGAAGAGCTCGCGGCGGAGAGAAACAAGGAAAAAATGCGCGATGACAGACGATAAGCCGATCGTTCTGGACTCATGGGCGGTCTTGGCTTATTTCAACGGTGAGGCGCCCGCTGCCGACATCGCCAACCTCATCTCTGACGCAAAGGAGAATGGAATTCCGCTGTTGATGTCAGTCGTCAACGTCGGGGAAGTTTGGTACATAATCGCCCGCCGGATATCTCCCTCCGACGCTGACGAAGCCTTGGATCTCCTCGATGAGTTCGGGATCAGGTTCATCGAAGTCGACATAGACCTTGCAAGAGTTGCCGCTAGTTTCAAGGTAAGCGGCAATATCTCATACGCAGACTGCTATGCAGCGGCACTTGCCGAGAAACGCAATGCCATTCTTATAACCGGCGATCAGGAATTTACGCAGTTTGAGGAACGGATCAAGATCCATTTTATGGGCTGACTACCGTTCGCCCACGCGCGTGGGTCCAACTAGTTCACGCGGAATGTCGTCGTGACATCGGACGAGCGCATATCGATCGGCGATCTTGTTTCGTCTATGATAACGATGCCGATCCCGGTTAGGACTTCAAGGGTGATCTGATAATCGATTCGTTCCCGTGCCTGGCCTTCAAAGGCATCCCGAAAAGGGACAAAGCCGACCATCTCGATAGTGATCCTGTTGAGACCTATTAGCCGCGAATCCAGAAATTGAAATCGGCCGAATTCGTCGGTCGTTTTGACGATCTTTTTGCCGGTCGAAGTCTTTATCGTCACTTTCGCGTTCGGGATGACGGCTCCAGTTTGATCGATCACGCGGCCTTCGACGAGCGGAACCATCAGCGTAGTGACGCCGCGTTGGCCGCTCCCGATGTCGGATGGGAACGTCGTCTGCGAATATGAGATCGAAAAGAGGCCGAGGATAGAGGCGAAGGCGGCGGTTGCGAATGTTGCGACGCGGCGGCGATATGCGGCGAGGCCGCGGGGGCAGTCGCTCGTGATGACGGTGCCGTCGGTTCGCTTGAAGAGGCGAATGCAGAGACGCTTTCCTTCGTGTGATGCGATGAGGTCGCGAGTTTCCTTTTGCGTAAGGGCCGAAGTGTTGTAAACACTTAGGCCGCAATCGGCACAATGCCGTGCGCGTTCGTCGCCCGTCATCTCATCCCAACTCGCGGAGCAGGGCTTTGCGACCGAGATGCGGTCGAGGTCAAGTTCGGGTTTCCGTTCTTGCAGCTTCATTTCTCACATTGATGCACCGGAAGGCCAAATTCGTTGCTTCGTGCGCATGCCAACCGCCAAGTACTCCGGCAACGGAGGCCTTCCAATTCTCATCTAAATCTCGTAAACTGTTTGTCCGCGAAGGCGGGCTATGCGGACGAGGGCGTCCGCGTTCCTTTTGGGGGGCGACAGGCTTCGACAGGGGCTTGTATAGATCTTTGAGTGCACGTCGGGCTTTTTGTAGGTGAGCTCGTTAAAAAAACTTGCAAAACACAAATGCTAATCAAGAATTAGCTCTCGCTGCCTAATTAAATTTAGCTACAGCGATGTCTTACCGGAAGTTCGCCTGATGCGACCGGATAAGGCATAACTCAGTTCGGGCTCGCGTCGTGCCACCACCTGCGGTACGAAGTTAAAGTTAGTCAGGTTAGCCTTTGACGAGGTCTTGTCCGCTCATCTGCTCGTCATTGGCGAAATTCAAGTGAACGGACTAAACGTGTAGATCGCACTGGTCGCAACCTTTGGATGCGGGTTCGATTCCCGCCGCCTCCACCACTCATAAATGTGGTCTTTTTGCCCGGGGCTGTTACACTATGAACGAAATGTCTGAAAAGATCCAAAAGCCTAAACGACCCGCAGAAAAAAAAACTGTTGGTCGGCAGAACGTTACAGCTGCCGGCCGATCAGCAAATGGTGAAAGGCCTACGAAGGCAGAGGTTGCAACGCTGAAAGCGTGGGAGTTGACCTACGCAAGCCGGGAAAAATTTATCAAAGGTTAAATGGCGATAGTTACCTTTGACACGTGCATTTTTATTTCGCATCAGCCGACATCTTTCCCGAAAGGGTTTAGGATGTCGGCTGTTGTATTACAGGAATTGACTGCGGGTGCGCCAGACGACCAGATCGTAAAAGTTTGGCGCGAGGTTTGGAAAGAGCATGAAAAGGCCGGGACTTTGCTTGTCCCGAACGGTGAGGACTGGTGGCTCGCGGGAAAGGTGCTCAATTCTTTACTCAGAGGCTTAAAGGCTCGAAATAAGGGTCGTACGCCAAAACTGTCAGGCGATGAAGTTCATCGGATCGTTCGGGATGTATTGATCGCTCGGACGGCGAAACGTGCCGGTGCTGCCGTCGTTACCGACAACCTAAAGGATTTTGACAAGATAAAGAAGTACTGCAGCATCCGCACCCTTGGCCCCGAACGCTTCCTGGGCAAATAGATCTAATTCGTTTACGCGACACTTTGCCACTTGTACCGCACGACTTTGCTGTGATCGGCGTCACTTGGCGGTTAGGCCAAACAGCGTCAAGGGAACCGAATGGGATCAAGTTAGCGTTTACTGCGCGGGACCTTCGAATCCGTCAGGATGACGAAATCGCCGGTCTTTTCGTATTTTGCCTTGTCGAAATGCTGAAAGTCGTCCTCATAACGCATAGTTACGACAATGACCTTCGCCTTCGGGCGATAGCGCAGTAGATGTTCGACGGTGCCGAGGCGATCTTCGCTGTGAAACGCTCCGTTTAGCTGGACGATCAGGGCGTTCTTGTTCCGCTTTAGGTATTTCGCCATCGAATCGGCCATCGTCGCATCCCACAAAGATTGCGACGCAAGGATGTTGTCGATGCCCATCGCGGCCTCACCGCTTCCACCCATCAGTGCCTTGAATTTCTTGGCGTAGGCTTCCGAAGCTTCCGAATAGGGAAGCGGCGCCAGCCATTTCTTTGCATCTTTTGAAAGCTGATCGACCGAACTGCGACCGTTCCGCGAAACCATATTGACGTAGCGTCGAGGCGCGTTCGCTGCGATAACGTCGAGCTTGTTCGCCTTTGCAAATTCGACAAGCGGGCGATAATCGGTCTTATAGTTGCCCCACGGGCGGCTGTCCTCGAGAAACTTCTTTTCAGTGATCAGGCCCTGCAGATATTCGTTCACGACGATCTGCTCGTCGCGTTCGAACATCTCCAGAGAAAGGGCGACCTTCCGTTCCTTTCCGTACTTATCAAAGGCACGCCGGAAGATCTCGTTTTCGAGATAATGCCCGACCGCGTCGTCGTGCTGTTCGCCGAGAAAGACAACGTCAACTTGCCCGGCCGCCTCGATGATCTTATCTAAACTTGACGGGTTCCCTTCCGAATCGAACACGCGATAGTTGGCGTCGGTGATATTTGTTTGAGCAAAAGTAAACGCAGTCAGGAAAAGCCCTAGGGCGAGGGCAAGCATTGATCTCTTCATAATGTAAAAAATTTTAACGATTTCTTAGTCGTTATCCAAAGTGCGAGGAGCGGCTTGTGGTTCAGCCGCCTTTCTTTCCTGAAGATGTCGCGTCGTTTCATCCGTAACGCTGAATGGTGTCGCGGGAAAGCGTGCGGTTTTTGCCGGACCCAGATAACCCGGGTCCTTAGCGGTAAGTTCGCCTGTATTGAGCGGCGGGCTTTGGGTGTCGAGTTGATCTGCCGATCGATCCGCGCCGCCAAAGAGTTTAGAGACGTAAATGCCGTTGATGATCAGAGCCGCGCCAACGAGTATCGGAATAATGCCGACCACCCAGAGACGGCTGATGATCTCGGATTCCGGCGGCGGAATATTTCCGCTTAGGATCAAGCCCTGCATAAAGACATAAAGAAAGACCATCAGACCGATGCCGATGCTGCCGGTGATCGTTCCCGCTTTGATCTCGTTGCGGCGTTTTGAGTCCGGCGTTATACCCTTGAGGCGGTCGAGTTCTGCTTTGCGTTTGACGGCCTGTTCGCTCGACATCAGCATATCGGCGACCCAGGTGTTCTTCCATTCAAATCCTTCAGGGCGTTCGGGCGTTGCAAGAGCCTGTTTGACGGCCGCAAGGTGTGCGCCGCAAGCCTTACAAAATTTCAGGGCGTCATCCTGAGTAGAACCGCATTTCGGACAGAACATAGAGGTATTATTGCGCGTCCAAGGAGAAAAATACGAAGAATCTCGAAAATTTGTTCGCTTTGCAGCCCTCCTCCCGCAATTCCTTCGTCCCCGGAGCCCCACTGACGCAGCGAGAGACGGGCAAAATACCCATTGACACGTGTGATACACTCATAATGCTGGTGTAAACATACGTTGTACACCCTGATCTTTGACAAAAGTGACAGAAATTGTAACTACCACCTCGAAAATCGCCGATTTTTGTCCCACTTTGTCCCACTTGTCCCAATTCACGGCGGGACGGGACAAACATCGGGAAATTGTGAATTGTTCGTTGTTCATTGCGAATTGAGAATGGAAGCCGAGCGTCTTCGATTTTCAATCGTTGAGTGGATGATAACGAGTGCCCTTACTGCGTGCGGGCTTGCGGCAACGCCCCGTCCGCTCACCCAGACGGTACTGACACGGGTGGTTCGGGCGGCGTACGGCTTCGTGAACCTTGCGACTATACGCTATATTCTTTCTTTGCTCTTTAGGATGAACGAATTACCGATCGGCATTTTTGATTCCGGAGTTGGCGGCCTGACGGTCTATCGTGCGCTTCACGACCGCTTGCCCAACGAGCGTTTCGTCTATTTGGGCGACACCGCACGTGTTCCTTACGGCACGAAATCGCTCGCGACCGTCGAACGCTACGCGCTCGAGAACTCGTCGTTTTTGGCATCGTTGGGCATAAAGCTGCTCGTTGTCGCCTGCAATACGGCGTCAGCCCTAGCCTTGCCGGCGATCCGCGAAAAGGTCGGGATCGAGGTCGTCGGAGTGATCGGCCCCGGAGGCCGAAAGGCGGTCGAGATCGTGCGTGAGTTCGGGCATGACGCTCGGATCGGTGTGATCGCGACGGAAGCGACGGTCGCGAGCAACGCCTATATCGACGCGATCCGAAGGGCTTCCGTCGAGCCGAAGGTCTTGCAGGCCGCGTGCCCGCTCTTCGTACCATTGGCAGAAGAGAACTGGATCGATCAGCCCGAGACGGCGAGCATTGCCGAGAAATACCTTGCTGAAGTGAAAGCATTCGCGCCGCAGGCGTTGGTGCTCGGATGTACGCATTATCCTATACTTCGCGATGTGATTCAGCGGACCGTTGGCTCGGATGTTAAACTAATTGATTCGGGTGAAGCGACGGCGGACGAGGTCGCGATCATTCTTGCAAAGAACGGTCTTGAGAATGCTGCCGCTCCGGGCAGAACTCGTGAATTGTGCGATGACCTGGATCATTTTTATGTAACGGACGCCGCGGAAAGATTCGGGCGTGTTGCAGAAAGATTTTTGGGCGCACGGCCGCAAAGGCTTGAGGCGATCGAAGTTTACGGTGTTGATGAATTAGGCTAGAAACACGACCGCGGTAGGGAGTGTGCGGCTGATTTCGGATCGCTGACTTTTTAATAATGAAAATGGACACCCGCGCTACCGCTTGGGTTTCCGCCTAGAGATCTATGAGTTTTGTACGACAAGATGACCGCAAGGTGGATGAACTGCGTTCGGTTCGGATCACACCGAATATCTCGCCCTATGCGGAAGGCTCGGCGCTGATCGAGGTCGGCCGTACAAAGGTGATCTGCACCGCATCGGTCGAAGATCGCGTGCCGCCGTTCCTGAGGAATAAGGGCACGGGCTGGGTTACGGCCGAATACGCGATGCTGCCGAGGGCGACGAACACGCGAACGCAGCGTGAGACGATGCGTCCGACCGGCCGAACGCAGGAGATCCAGCGTCTGATCGGCAGGAGCCTGCGCGCCGTCGTCGATATGAAATTGCTCGGCGAGCGGCAGATATTTCTCGATTGCGACGTGATACAGGCGGACGGCGGCACACGCTGTGCGTCGATCACCGGAGCTTATGTAGCACTTGCTCTTGCGTGCAGGCGCCTTGTGCAGACCGGCGTCGTTCGTGCGAACCCGATCTTGAGCGAGGTCGCGGCCGTGAGCGTCGGCATTTGTGAAGAAACGACGATCCTCGACCTTGCGTATGTTGAAGATTCGACCGCAGAGGTCGATATGAACATCGTCTGCACGGGTGAAGGAAAGTTCATCGAGATCCAGGGCACGGCCGAACGCGAACCGTTCACACGCGACCAAATGAACGCGATGCTTGCCCTCGCAGAAAAGGGTATCAAGGAGCTTTTCGAGCAGCAGCGAAAGGCTCTGGCTGGCTAGGATATGAGTACAAACATTTTTGAAGGAAAGACCGCGATCGTTACTGGCGGCACGCGCGGAATTGGCCGCGAGATCGTACGCGAACTCGCAAAGGGCGGCGCGAATGTCGCATTCAATTATTCAAAAAGTGCGGCAGAGGCTGACGCACTAAAGGCCGAGCTCGAAGCGTCGGGCGTGAAAGTTTTTGCGGCGCAGTGCGACGTCGCGAATACCGAGGCCGCGGCGAATTTCGTCGGTGAGGTAAAGGACGCGTTCGGTACCGTTGACTTCCTCGTCAACAATGCCGGCATCACACGCGACCAGCTCATTCTGCGAATGAAGGAAGAAGATTGGGATGCTGTGATCGACACGAACCTTAAGGGCGCGTGGAATTTCTCGAAAGCGGCGATCCGTCCGATGATGCGGAACGAGAACGGCGGATCGATCCTGAACATCTCGTCGATCTCGGGCGTCGTTGGTATGCTCGGGCAGTCGAACTATTCCGCTTCGAAGGCCGGGATGATCGGCCTTACAAAATCACTCGCGAAAGAGATCGCGAGCAAGAAAGTGACGGTAAACGCACTCGCCCTCGGCCTGATCGAGACCGATATGGCGGGCGAGATGAATGCCGAATACCGCGAGAAGATCCTCTCGATGATACCGCTTGGACGTCTCGGCCGCGTCGATGAGGCCGCACAGATCGCTTGCTTCCTGCTGTCGCCGGCCGCGACATATATCACAGGCCAAGTGATACAGGTCGATGGCGGCCTCGCAATGTAGTTTTTATCCCGAATGTCACTCGATTATAGGGACGAGGAAGTTCGTCCGGAAGAACCGCAACATTTCGAACAACCGCACCCGCCGGAGATCGCATTTCGGCCGGGCCCGCCGATCTATGCGATTGTTATCATTGCGCTCTATAGCTGCGTCTTTCTCGCGGAACTTGCCCGCGGTGTCGAACCCGCGATCCTCGCGGCCGGCTTTGATAAGCAGGCATATTTGCAGCAGGGCGAGCATTGGCGGCTCTTGACGGGCACGGCATTGCACGCCGGGCCGCTGCATATCATTTTGAACAGTCTCGCGTTCTACAGTTTTGCACGTCCTTTCGAAGCTCTCGCGAACCGGGCACATCTTGCGATCGTCTTTCTGCTGTCGGCGGTCGGCGGCAGCGTCTTGACGCTCGTCCTTAATCCCGTCGGCATCTCGATCGGCGCGTCGGGCGGCATCGTTGGTATCATAGGTTTCCTCGCGGTCTATTCTTTCAAACGGAGGCAGTTCATCGCGCCCGAATTTCGCCGAAACCTGATAATGAATATCGGCTTCATACTCCTTTACGGCTTCGTCCTGAGCGGAATGGTCGATAATTACGCGCACATCGGCGGGCTTTTGACTGGTGCGGTTTACGCTCTATTTGCGGTCCCGGGCGACCCGCATAAAGATCCACGCGAAGTTCTGCCGCCGATCAAGGCCGCCGGATTTCTATCTCTCGCCGCGTATGCCGCCGTGTGCGGCCTAGCGATTCTAACAATTCTCGGGATCGTCTGATCTATGCCTCGCGTCCGAGTTCATCAACATGTAAATCCGCTGGCACCGTTCTATCGCCAGACGCCAGTTCGGCTCGATATTGAAGAACTGTTCGCCGATCCGGCGCGTCCGCTTTTTATGGATATCGGCTGCGCACGCGGGCGATTTCTTTTGAAGATGGCGGGCGAAATGCCTGAATACAACTATCTCGGTATCGAGATACGCGAACCGCTTGTCGAAGAGGCAAATCGCCTCGCTGACGAGGCCGGCCTCACGAATCTGCATTATTCGTTCTGCAACGCGATGCTCTGGCTCGATCGTTTGATCGAGAAGATCCCCGACGGCGTTCTGCAAATGGTGACGATCCAGTTTCCCGACCCGTGGTTCAAGACAAAACACGCGAAACGCCGTATGGTGAATCGCGAAATGGCCGACGCGATCGCCGCAAAACTTGACATCGGCGGCAAGGTGTTCGTTCAGACCGATATCGAATTCCTCGCCGAAGAGATGTTCGCCATCTTCCGCGGACACGAACGCTTTGACGAGCAAAAGATCGACGCAAATCCTTTCCCCGTAAAAACTGAACGAGAACTCGCCGTCGAAAGTAAATCACTCCCCGTCTATCGCCGCATCTTCAAGGGAACTGAGAACTGAGAACGAAAGGCATTGCAGAAGGCCGCACACAGTAAGGCCACCGTAAGCTGAGAACTGAGAACGGAGGGGCGTTGCGGAAGGCCGTAAAACAGCCCGCAAAACGCTTTACCTATATCGTCAAACAATTGGACCGATTACTGATCGAGGCCGACGCGTGTGCGGATGACCTTCCATCGGATGTCGTTGTGAAGCGGTTTATACAAGGGAAGAGAAGGGAGATATGCTAGGATGCCGCCGCCGGCCTCGATGACCTTGTCCAATTCGGCAAAGGCTTTATCGTTCTCGCCCGTTTGTGCATAAGCGAAGGCGAGCAGCCATTCGCTCTTGTCTCGCGTAAAGATATGAAAATAGACCTTCCAGAACTCTGCTTGCGGGTCGGCCATTTTTAGAGCCTTTTTGAATGCCGCGTAATCTTCCTCGGCGAACGGTCTATATGCAGGCGTTTCGTTCTCGATCAGCCTGAAAACCTCGACCGCATCTGCAAATCTGTTTGCGGTGATGTAGATACCGAAAAGATACCAGTACGTCCGCTTGAAGGTAGGATCCATTTCGCGGACTGCCTCCATACAGGTAACCGCTTCGTTGACCCTGCCGGAGAACCAAATGGCGTAACATCGATCGCCTCTTACTGCCATCGAAAGCGGTTCGACCGCAATTGCCCTGTCGTATTCCGCCAAGCTCTCATCATACCGGCCGGTCAAGGCTAGATATTCGGCGAGCCAATGGCGTGCGTTCGCATTATTCGGGTCGATGGCCAAGGCTCGTCGAAAGCTATCCTCGGCCTTTTGCCACTGCGGCCTATGCGAGAGGTAAAGGTCGGTTAGACCCATCGTGGCGTGCGCATCGCTCAGGCCGGGATCGATCTCAAGCGCTTTGGCAAGATAGCCGTTTACGATCTCGAATCGCTGCTGAATCGTTTTTGGCACGTACTTGCTATTGTTGGCCTGCGAATACACGTTTGCGATCCCGACATACGCCCTCGCGAAGGTCGGGTCGATATCGAGAGCCTGCTTGTAGAGGTCGATCGGCTTATCAAAGGAATTTGTAGAGGAGCCGTCAGAGCGGCGATTCCAATAATATTTAGCCTTTAGATAGAGGAGATAAGCTTGCGGGTCGGGCTTTGGCGGCTCAGGCCGAGTGTGTTCGAAAGGTAAACGCAAGGTCGCCGCGACATCGCGGAAGAGCATACTCTGAACATTGCCCGCATTATTTTCCGCGAGGTCGTAGTCAGCTCGCCATACGGATGCGACCCCGTCGGTCTTCGTGAGTTCGATGCTCAAGACGATCCGGTCGTTCTCACGTCGAAATTTGCCGGTCAACAGAGCTTGAACGTTGAGCTTCTCAGCGGCTTCACCCAGGTTGACATCGTCGCCCTTGAATTTTGACGCGGAATCCTGACCGATGACGCGAATGCCCTGCATCCGGCTGAGCTCGCTCGTAAGGCTCTCAGTAAACCCGTCGGCGAGGTACTCATCGTCGAGCTCAGCATACTTAAATGGAAGCACCGCGATGGACTCGTATGCGGGTTTCGCACTCGGAAAGGCATTCGAAACCGAGCCCGAAAACGTCGTCGGGCCAAAATACTTGAATCCGGTGGCGATAAGCACCAAGAGAACGCCAAAGCCGACCGCAACGACCAAGATCTTTCGAGTGCGAAAGAAACTCGGTGTCGCGGCAATGGATGCTCCGATATTTTGTGGGTCCGGACGTTCAGACTCTGCCGGGTCAACAAGCGTTTCCTCCGAAGCGAGCGTTGACGCTGATGCGACCGCGACGTTTTCGGCCGCGATCGTCACCTCGCCAACGAACTTGTAACCCTTTCGCGGGACGGTAGCTATAAAACGCGGCTGCTTCGGGTCGTCGTCGAGAGCTTTCCGCAACGCGGCCGCCGCGACCGAAAGATTGTTCTCCTCGACGAACGCATTGTCCCAGACCGCCTCAAAGAACTCCTCTTTCGTTACAGTTTCGCCAGCCCGTTCGACCAGCTGAAGTAAGACCTGGAACGCACGGCGATTTATCGGAAGTATTTTTCCGTCCCGAGAAAGAATTTCTTCTTTTACATCGAGTTCAAATTCGCCGAACCTGTAAAAACTGAGCATGAGAGATCTAAATGCTGCAAATACAACAACTTAACGCTAAATTGTTCCCCCAGGATTGCCATATTCTACCTGCTTATGACCTCAATAAGCAACAATTAGGAACAAATTAGGAAGTTTTTAAGGACAACGGGCCGCGGCATTCTTTAGGATTCGACCTGTCCTCACGACAACCTTACGAGAAGGAAAAAAACAGGAGATTCCTCACAAATGTTCAGTCGAAGAAAAGTTGACAGGTTCACCGGGGTGATCGCGATATTGGCCGTAATGCTCGCAGTTTACTATTCAGCAAGGTTTGAGGGGCCCGTACTTGCATCCCCGCAGGCGGTCGTTCTCGACCCGACTTTCGCACCGGCCTTGACCGACGGCAAGGCGGATCTTGCGGTCTTCCGACCATCGAAAGGGACATGGTACATAAACCGGTCGTCCGGCGGATACACGATAGTTCCATTCGGCCTCGATTCCGATCTACAAGTTCCAGCGGCGTATATGCGGTAGGAAATTCGTATATATGTTTGATTCATCCTCACTTCTTGCAAGGAGCCTCTTACCCACAAAAGGGGCTTCTTTTTTATTGAGCTTCTATGCAAAGCTAACTTTCCCAAGTCCCGTAGGGGGACGATAGAAATAGCAAAGGGGAAAGGCCGCCAGGTCCCTCCAACCTTGGAACACGTCATAAACGATCCCGGCGTTCCTTTAGGAGCGAAAGAGGGTTTGTCGGCGGTGGCGTGCTGCAAACATACGGCTCCTAACGGAGCCAGAAGTTTTTCGGCGGAACTGACCGCCCGCTCGCGCAGGCGGCTCTGACTGCTCGCGGTTGATGCCGTCTATTTCCAGTTCTTTTCCTTGCGGAAGCGTTTTAGGACCATTTCGCGGCGGAGTTTTGGGAGGTGGTCGATGAAGAGTTTGCCGTCGCAGTGGTCGGTCTCGTGCTGGAAGGCGCGTGCGGCATAGCCTGAGGCTTCGCGTTCGAACCACTCGCCTTTCTCGTTCTGTGCGCGGAGCTTGGCGGTTTCGGCACGCACGAGGACGGCCGGGACCTTGCCGACCGAAAGGCAGCCTTCGTGGCCGGATTGTTCGCCGCTGCGTTCGATGATCTCGGGATTTGCGGCGATGAGCTTGACGCCGTCGCAATCCATCACAAAAAGTCGCAGGTTCAGTCCGATCTGCGGTGCGGCGAGGCCGACGCCTTCGGCATCGTACATCGTCTCGAACATCTCTTCGCAGAGCGCAGCAAGTGCGTCGTCGAACTCGGTCACAGGTTTGCCGACCTGGCCGAGAACGGCCTCGGGATATTCCGTTATCTTTCGAACGGTCATCAGCGGGGAATTACTCCCGTGCGTGCGAGGCGTGAATAGCCACGTCGGGCGAAGAAATTCTTTTCTTCGCGTGCGAGACATTGCCAGCAGATGTTTCGCGGGCGATTTGTTGGGGAAATGAACGTGTTGTAGTGGTCCATCTCGCGATCGCAGCTTGCACAGCGGGCGACCGGCTTATCGGTTATTTTGGGATCAAGGGTTTCGATCATTTGTCGATCTTCCTCAGCAATCTGACTTTCTCGAGATAAAAATCCTGCTCGGTGACTATAGTGTAATTGGCTTTGACGTAACTTTCCAGAGGAGTACACGCAAGAGTTTCCGTGCAGACGGAACCGGTAACGAGCCAGATCTCTTTTGCAGACGGATCGATCGTCGAGATGAAGAAATCGGTTTGCGGCAAAAGACTGTTTGCGGAGCCCTGCGGACCGCTGCGTGTGAAACGGAAAAAGCCGTCTTCCGGTGCGATATGCACTTTACCTTTATAAGTTTGCTTTAGTGCGAGTGCGTCATAGACGGGAAAAACATAGATCTGGCGAAACTCAGAACTCGATTCGAGAAATGCCGCGACGCGATCCCAATCGCCGCGTTTTGTCATCGTCGGGTAAAGCCCGATGATCGAGGCCTGAAAGAAGATGGCGAAGACCACGCCGCCGGCCGCGGCCGCTGTGAGTCTGAGCGGCTTTGAAACTATGACGGACGAAAGGTCAAAGCCGAGTGAGACGGCCGCGAGCAGAACGGGAACGAACGCGACGCTCGCATGTCGAAGCTCGACGAGGTCGCTGCCGACTGCGAAATATGCGACGAGCAGACAGGCGAACGTCGCTGCTGCCAACGCAAGCAGACGCCACGAGCGATTCGAAATGCTGCGTAAATTGATCGCCGCAAAAATGCCGACGGCAATTAGTAGAATTCGCACGATCCAGAGCCGTATGAATACGAGGCCGTTCGGTTCACCGGTCGGGAAAAGCCCCGCCGGCAGGAGCATCGTGACAAGATGCTGCCAAACAAGACGCAGGCCCTCGACGAGCGAACGCGGTTCGGAAAAGCCCTGCGTATTGACCGCGAATTGATCTCTTAAAAGCAACGCCTGCGGCAGAAATACGATTCCCACCGGGATCATCGAGATGAGAAAATTCAGGACGTTCTTCGCACGCCCGGAAGCAATGTTCGCCGCGAGACAGCCCGCGAGCACGAAGCCGAGATAGTAGTTCGAATATAGAGCGACCGCGGCGACAATGATAAAGGCGATGCGCGGCCGCGTGCGTGCATTCTCACCCTGAGCGATGAGAGCTTCGTTCAGGTGAACTAGCAGTGCGGCGAGGACAAAACCGAGAGCGTAACCGCGGATCTCAAGTGCGGCCCAGATCGCTAGCGGATGAAGGCCGAAGAGCAGTGCGGTGATCGCCGCCGCACGGTTAGACAAGAAACATCGAGCGAATTTCCATACGAGGAAAATACCGGCCGTTGTGCAGATGATCGAGAACAGGCGAGCGAAAAAGACCGATTCACCGAACAAACGCCATAACGACATTATCCAGAAATAGAGCGGCGCCTGTTTTTCGTCGATCCATGCAAACTGAAATGCGTGCAGAAAACCGCTCTGCGTCGTGTAAAGCGTCGAGGCCTCATCGACCCAAATGTTCAGCCAATAGGCGAGCGGCAGCACGATCGCAAGATGAACGGCGATCACCGTGAAGAGAGCATAACGCGTGAATTTGTTGTGGTTCTCGTTCATCATGGCCGCAGGTCAAAGACGACGAACTCATCGGTCCCGGTCACAACCGGAAATCTCGCGCCAAGAGATCCTTCGAATCCGGGAGCTTTCGCGAGATCGGTCCTCTGCGCAACGAAATACTGTGCACCAAGGGACCGAAAGCCCTCGACGGCCGAAATCGTTTGCCGGTCGCTGCAGATATTAAAACCTTTCCGGTCGAGCCAGTAAAACATATACGACGCATTGTAAGCGAGAGCGTAGCCGTCTGCATCAACGCAGGCTCCGCCCGAAACAAGTATAAGCGTGTTGCGTTGAAGATACGGCTCGATCTGACCCGCCTCGGCAAATGCCGGTTCGAGTTTGCGGTGCTCAAGAAAGAGTTGGCGGATCGATCGAAGGTCGAATACAAATGCTGCGACCGAAGCGAGAACGATCAACATCGCGAGGACGCTTTGCGAGGTAATTTTTCTTTTGCCCTCTCGGACTAATGAAATGCCCTTTCCCGCACCGAATCCGATCAGCAAACTCGCCGGGGCGACGGCGAAAACGTGATAGTAGTTTGCCCAATCGTCAGCCGTGGTTCGGGCAGCGACGATGAGAAACACAAACACCGACGCAAGCCAGATGAGCGAAATTGATACTGCTCTTTCACGTCTTGCAAGAACGATCCCGACCACGGCGACGATCACGCCTATGCCGCCCCAAACCCACACGATCTCGTTGCGAAGCATGCCGATGATGAAGTATGGGTTTGTGAAGAAATCCGGGCCGATCCAATGGTATTCATTCGAGATGCCGAGCGAATTGCCGTACGTTAGCCAGAGATATTTTGCGTGCGTGTACCAAAGAACGCCGGGAACAAGAGCGATGCACGCGAACGCGTAGGCCCGCCAATTCCTGAAGGTCGCGACTCCTTCTTTCTTGAGCCAGAGTATCGCAAAGAGCAGGCCGATATGCACTGAGGTTGCCTTCGCCAGGATCGCGAGCGATGTGAAGGCGGCACTCGCGTAGAGATCGGGCATCTTGTTCGTATTTGTCCAGCGTGAGAAAAAGTAAACCGCAGCGATGTAGGCGAGCATCGTCAACCCTTCGGGCTGGACGGCCGTCGAAACTTCGAAGATCAGCGGGTTAAAGGCAAAGAATGCAAAAGCCGCGATGGCCGCCTCGGGAGCGAGAATGTCGCGCGCAAGGAACCAGAAGAATGCGAGAACGCCGAGCGAGAGCAGCAGCGAAATGATGCGGCTCGTTTCATCGTGAACACCGAGAACCTCATAAACCAAGGCGACCGTCCACGGATATAGCGGGAACTCCATCTCAGCATAGCCCGGGCCGGTCCCGCGCCAATCGATCCGAGGATAGAGAGGATTCATTCCCTCGCGTGTGAAGTTTCGGGCGATGGAGCCGAGATCGCTTTCGCGCCATGATGCACGGTCGAGAGGCCGAAACGTATCGGCAACTCTTAACAGTATGGCAGCCGCGAATAACGCTATTAGAACTGCACGCCTCGCCTTCATCCGTTCCCCAATAGGTGCGGCAGATATACGACGAGAGACGCCGCGATGAGCCAAAACAGGAGATTCAAGACCGTAGGCCGATCGCGGAAGAGTATCTTGACCGGATCGCCGCCGGCATCACGCTGATAGATCAGGAATAGATAGCGAAAAACACCATAAACGACGAACGGGATCGTGATCAGCATCCATTGCGAACCGACGCGTGCGACCGTCTCATCGGCCCGAGTGTAGAGTGCGTAGGTGATCAACGCGGCACCGGCGCATATCGCCATTATCGAATCGAGAAACCGGAGAGAATACTCGCTCAGGTTCTTTCGATGCGTACTTGCGGCAGAACGAAGGAGCGTGAGCTCATGCCGACGCTTTCCGAAACCGACGAGCAAGGCGACCATCGAGGTGCAGATGATAAGCCACTCCGAGATCGATACGTCGATCAGGACCGCTCCTGAGATCGCGCGAAGGACGAACCCGCTCGCGATCAGTATGACGTCGAGGATCACGACATTCTTCAGCTGAAGCGAATACGCGACGCACATCGCAAGATACAGGACGATGATGAGAGCGAACCGCGGACTCAACGCGAGCGAACCAAGTGCTGCCGCCGCAAAGAGGGTGACCATCGCGAACCGTGCTGCATTCACGTTCAATTCGCCGGCGGCAAGAGGCCGTGTGCATTTGATCGGATGTGAGCGGTCCGAGCGGATGTCGCAAAGGTCGTTGAAAAGATAGATACCGCTGCTGGCGGCACAAAAGACGAGAAAGCCGAGCGTGCCCGTCCAAAGATCGTGCAGATCAAACAGCGAACGCGAAAAGATGACGCCGGAAAAAACAAGCAGGTTCTTGACCCATTCCTGCGGCCGCATCTCGACAAGCAGGCCGCGAAGATTCTTGCGGAGTGTCCAGGATGAAGGCTGATCTATCTCGATCGATCTCACGATAGGGCCGGCTCCGCCTCATTCGCGGAGCTAAGGCGCTCTCTCAGGTCGGCCGCGTGGCTGCCGACGGTCGTTACTTCGAACGCATCTGCATATGTAGAGATGATGTAATCGAGGATGCTCGCTTTTGATTCAGCCGAGAGCGACATTCCCGGAAAAAATTTCAACTCCGGAACTTCTTCACCTGTCAGGAAGTCGAGCGGATGAAGCAGAAGTGACGGCTGCACATTCGCGATCCGGCAGGCCGCGAGGGCAGAACGCCAATACGCTTTGGCCGCAACCCGCGAGAACGTCGAAAGATATATGATGTAGCTTGCGTGGATCGGCGTCTTTACGCCCGGAAACGTGGTAACGGGTATCTCCGAGATCGTCCCTTTTGCGGTCGTGACCGAGTATGGGTTGAGCGGCTTGACGCCGTCCGAGAACCTGCCGAAGAGCTGCTTTCGTTTTGCGCGTTCTTCGTCCGACATCTTCGGTGCGGTGAAAAAATAGTACGCACGCGCAAGCGGTGCGATGTATGTCGGAAAGGTCGAACAATCGAAATCGTAGCCGCGTTCGGCCAGCGTTTCGAGCACCGTTTCGCTCAAGCTGAATCCGGGCCCGCGAAATCCCTTTGGACGACGGCCGGTCGCAAGTTCGATCGCTTCCTCGGATCGCTCGAACTCCTCGGCGAGCTGTTCCTTCGAATAAAGATGCAGCCAAGGCTCGTGGTGAAAGCTGTGATTGCCGATCTCGTGCCCCGCATCGGCGATGCGGCGAAGGGCTTCGCGATTCTTTTCGAGTGCCGCATCCTGGCCGACGATAAAGAAAGTGATCTTTTGATCGTGCTTTTCAAGAAACGAAAGTGCATTCGGAACGACGCGGTCGAGATATGAGGGGAAGGATTCCCAGCCCGCATCGCCGTGCGTCTTCATATACGACCATTGATTATCGAGGTCGAGCGAAAGGCTCGCGATCCGCTTGCTCATCATGCTGCCTCCTTGCCCGAAAGTTCGTCCAGCAATTCACCTGTGAATCTCTTTGCAAGGGCGACGGTCTCGTTGACGTTCAGCGTACCGTTCACGATGTGGGTCGAGTTGACGACATAAAGGCCGTCAACCGATGTGCGCATCGGCGGAAGATCGTCCGAATAATTCAGCACAGGCAAGGGGAAGACCCTTCTCACCCGCGAGACTCTGAACGCAAGAACATCCCGACGTTTGAAACGCGGATACATCTTTTCGAGTGCTGCGATGAAGCTCTCGCGTATCGCCTCGTCGCTCGCATCGAAAAGCTTGTCGTCGGGATCGACATATTTCGGCAGGTAGATCAACGAGTTTCCGCCGAAATCGGTCTTGTTCACAAGAGCTGTCATCTCGATGATGCCGGTGAAAGGTGAATCGTCGATGATGTTCGTTACGTAGAATTTCGAGAGCGAAGAGCGTATCAGGACGGACGCGCAGATGATGCCTTGATAGCGGACGTTCGCAAGATCGAGATGCTCGCGGCCTTTGAGCTGCGGAGCGATCTCGGCCGCCTTAGCCGACGGACAGGTCAGGATCACGCGGTCGAAAGTTTCCGGCGGAGGAGCCGAAACACGATCGGATCTTCGCCGTCGCGGCGTCGGTTCGGGCTCGGTAATGAATGCTCCTGAAAAGCCCGCAGCGACAGCAACTGCTGAATTAAATGCCGCGTACTTGGTTCGATGTGCTAGCGAGCGTGCAGCGAGGTCGGTCTTTCGGCGTGCGTCGATGACCTTGACGGTGAACGCTCCGTTCCGAAGCTTTTCGACTTGCTGAACAGGCGAATTAAGGCGAACTTCGATTCCTTTTTCCGCAAGAACTTCGGCAAAGCGTTCGAGCACGCGTGCGTATCCGCCGCGAACGTACCCGAACATCTCCTTCTTCATCCCCGAGCGGCGCGCGGCATACATTCGCTGGATCGTCGCCCAGATGAATGCTGCGGACGTGTCCTTGTAAGATTCACCGAGCTTGGCGAGCAAGAGCGGCCGCCAGATCTTGTCGAAGGTCCTTTTTCCGGAGAGTTTCGTCAGCCATTCCTCGACCGTGATCTTTTCGAGCTCTTTCCAATCGGTGATCCGCGATGCCTTGAAGATAGTGAGTCCGAGCCTGATCTTCGAGATCAGATCGAGCGGCGGAAACTTCAGGAACTCGATCGCGTTCGACATCGAATGAAGCTGGCCGTCCGCGAAGAATCCGGTCTTGGTCTCGACCCAGCGGAATTGATTTGCGAGCCCGAGCTCTTCGATCAGCCCGCGTGTGTGCTCGTCAGAAAGGAGCGTGACGTGATAGTGCCTGTCCCACGTGTAGTCGCCGATCCTCCATGCAGATGCGAGGCCGCCGATCGCAGCCCCTGACTCAAAGATCGTGACGCGATGACCGGCTTCCGCGAGACGCAGAGCGGCCGTCATGCCGAGAAAACCCGACCCAACGATCGCGATTTTTTGGGAGTTCGTGTTCAATTGTTCCCTACCTTTATCCGAGCAAAGCAAACTAAACTGACGCGGCGGCCGCATCCGTTTCCGACACGACGCCGTTGCTGATCTCATAGCGAAAACCGCAATCACAAACGACGTTCGCCGTGTCGCCGTCCGCAAACTTATGCACCAGGCTTCCGCACTTGCAGACGACGCCGATCGAGCGTGCAGGCGACCCGAGAGCAAGATGAAAGTCCGGAACCGACCTCGTAACGACCGAGCCCATTCCGATCATCGCCCATCGCCCGATCTCAAGATCGTTGCCGATCACGCAGCCTGCGCCGATCGTCGCACCCTCGCGGACGAGCGTAGGCAGCGTGTGTTCGTCCGGCTCGCTTGGACGCAATGTTTTTAGGTCGGGCATTGTCGCCCGGGGAAAACGATCGTTCGTGAATGTCGTCGAGGCCGAGATCATCACGCCGTCTTCGATCGTGACCGCTGTGCAGATATAGACCATCGCATTGATCTTTACGCGGTTGCCTACTTGCACGTCGTACGCGATGTAGGTCTTTTCTCCGACGATACATTCCTCGCCGAGCGTCGCTCCGTGCCGAATGTGCACGCTGTCCCATATGCTCGTTCCTTCGCCGAGCGTGACGTTCTCTTCGATGATCGCAGTCGGATGAATACGTGCCATTTTCTCGATTCACCACAGAGGGGCCAGAGAGCACGGAGGTGCTAGAAACTACGGTTTCTATTTCTCTCTGGCCTCGCCTCTGTGATCTTTAGCCTGCCGCGAGAGCCTTCTCGACGACAGGCTGCCAAAGTTTCTCGCTCATCGAACGATAAGCAGCTTCGATCACCTGCACGGACGCCATCGCGTCCGCGGGCGTGATCAGCAGATCTTCTTTACCGCGAAGTGCGTTGCCGAAATTCTCGATCTTGCCTTTGAATGACGCGACCTTGTCGTAACCCGTTCCGAAGACGGTCCAATCGGGGTTTGAGGTCGTGCGATATTTTGATTCACGCCAGCCGACGTGCAGCGTGCCGTTCGATCCGTAGATGCTGAGGAAAAAGGGAAGTTCCTTGTTTATTCCCCACGTGAGATCGACGCTCGCGGTCACGCCGTCAGTGGTCTTTGCAAGAAGTTTTACGTTCTCGTCAACTGCGAGGCCTTGTGTGCCGCCTGCATCGACCGCCAGAACCGAGTCGATCGAACCGAGCAGATATCGAATGATATCGACCGAATGTGTCCCGTTGTCGATCAGCACGCCGCCGCCCGAAAGCTTCTCGTCCGAATTCCAACGCTTCGACATATCGACCTTCGCCGTGAACGCGTTCTCGAACTGCAGAACGTCGCCCAGCACGCCCGAAGCAAGAATGCTCTTGGCCTTGATCACGTCGTCGCAATAGCGGAACTTCGACGCCATCGTGAACAGCGTATTCGTCTTTGCGGCAGTCGAGATCATCCGTTCGGCGTCGGCGCTGGTCGTGCAGAGCGGTTTCTCGCAAAGCACGGGGATCGAACGGTCGAGAAAGAAACACGCGATATCAGCGTGCGTTGCGGGCGGCGTGGCGATGATCACCGCGTCGAGGTCTAGTCCCGCAAGCTCGCTGTGGGTCGCGTAGCTCTTGCCGCCTACCATTTCGGCAAGAGCTGCGGCCGCATCGGACCTAAGGTCCGTTACGGCTACAAGATCGCAGCACGAGCTTTGATTAAAAGCTTGTGCATAAGCTTGGGCGATGCCGCCGGCACCGACCAGGCCAAACTTCAATTTCTTTTCCATATCAAGGTTCATTACAGCTTTCCCGCCGTTAGTTCTTTCTAAGTCTGCTTGCCGCGATCCGAACATTGTCGGCGATGTAGCGAACGTGCTCTTCGGTGTACTTTTCGTTCCAAGGAAGGACGAGCACATCGTGGAGTGCTTTTGCGGTGAGCGGATAATTCACCATCTCGTAATCAACGGCGCCTTCACGTGCGAGATTGAAGGGGAACTGGCTGGTGCCGAGCGTGTTCTTTTCCTGAAAGACCTGGCACATGAACGCCGGTTTGACGATGTATCGCGGTGCTGAAAAGATGTTCTTCTCCTTGAGAAGATCTGCCATTCCGACCGATCCGCCGTCGATCTTCGTGTCATCGACGGTCAGGCAGTATTTCCAGTAAGTGTGCGTCGCGTCGCCTGCGATGACGGGAGTTTCAACTCCGTCGATGCCTTGGAGAAGCTCTGTCAGAAGTGCTGCGGCCTTCTGGCGATTCGCGACACAGGTTTCGAGTTTTTCGAGTTGGCCGAGTGCAACGGCGGCCTGAAGTTCGCTCATGCGATAGTTCAGCGCCATGAAGTAGTGGTCCGGTTTCGCATCGCCGTAACCCCAAGCCTTGTTGATGTAAAGGAACATCTTGCGGGCAAGTTTCTCGTCGTTGGTCACGACCATTCCGCCTTCGCCAGTGGTCATATGCTTTCCTTGCTGGAGTGAAAAACATCCGATATCGCCGATCGTTCCGGCAAAGACTTCGCCCTTGCGTGCGAGGAACGTCTGAGCTGAATCCTCAATGACGGGAATGCCTTTTTCCTTTGCAAGCTCCATGATCGGTCCCATTTCGCACGGGTTGCCGAAAAGGTGCGTTACGATGATGCCTTTCGTGCGTTCGCTGATCTTAGCGGCGACGGTCTCGGCGGTAACGTTGAGTGTTTTCGGATCGACCTCCGCAAATACCGGGACGACACCGCGATACATCAGCGGCGTCAAGGCTCCCATATCGGTGATCGAGGTCGTGATGATCTCGTCGCCCGGTTCGGGGTTGATCGCGGCGACGGCAATGTGGATCGCGGCCGAGCCTGACGTACAGGCGTACGCGAATTTCGCACCAAGCTTCTCGGCGAATTTCTGTTCGAGCATCTTGCCGAATCTGCCTTTTGTCGTCGTCAAGGTCCCGCTTTTCAGGACTTCGGTAACGTAGGCGATCTCGGTCTCGTCAAAGGTTCGGCCGCTCGAGTCCTGGTCGGAGGGAAGCGACATCAACAGTTCGGGTTTTGCAACGGGTGTCATAGATCTCGTATGTATTATTTGCTGGTATTTGGGAATTGCGGGGACGCGTAAAAGAACGCCCAACGCTCTGCTATCTTGTTTCTTCCTCAAGTGCAATAGAAGGTCTAATTGCCTCGGATTTCCGAAAGAAACGCAATTTTGCGAGCTTTGACAGCAATTTCAGATGGCCGACGATCGTCGCCGCCGTCTTCATCTTTGAGAAGCCGAATAGGCGAACCTCGAGAACGGCAGGAAATTCGACCACCTTGCCGCCATCGAGATCAATGCGGCCGAGCATCTCCGCAACGCCTAGGAAGCCGGATTCGTCTAGGTTCAGGTCGGCGAACGCGTTCCGGCGATAGACACGAAAACAGCTCGTATAGGTCGCGAGCTTCTGCTTCAGCACGGCACGGTAAAGCGCAGACGCACCCTTTGAAAGGAAAAGCCGCCAGCCCGGCACGTTCCGAACGGAGCCCTTCGGGTGGTATGGCGAGGCCGTTACCATCGTAGTTTCTTTGTCGAGCAGCGGCAGCATGCGTGCGAGTTCGTGCGGGTCGTACGTGCAGTCACAATCCATCGAAGCTACGATCTCGGTGTTCGCGGCCCTGATGGCGGTCATTATCGCTGCGGCAACGCCTCGGTTCTGCTCGTGGCTGATGATCTCGGCGTTCGGGAGTTCGCCGAAGAGTTCGTGGAGCAGTTCGAGCGTGTTGTCCTTGCTGCAGTCATTCACGAAAACGTAATTCGCCGAGTATCCTGCTTCCGTCAGTGTCTTTTCGACGCTGCGAAGCGTATTTGCAAGGTATGGCAGGGCTTCGGCCTCGTTGTAGCATGGGATGCTGATCGTGACCGGCGTTAGCTTGTGCTTTTTGGCCGAGCTATGGACCTCTACGGCCGGCGGTTCGCTTTCGACGCCATTCGCCTGCACGATGTTCGCCGTGAGCCCGAGGTGTTCGGCAATGCTGACGCAATCGTAGGCAGCCAGATTTTCCCTCAGGATCCACTCCATCTTGTCGAGCTTTCGATAATGGCGAATACGGTTGAATTTTGACGCGGCCGAGATCCGCGGCTGTTCAGGGTCGAGCTCCCAAACGTGGAAATAGCTTACGAAAGGCTGTTCCGTCACTTCGCTCCAACCGCTAACCGCGTGCCGCATCAGCGTGTAAGGTATCTGGCGAAAGTAGTTGCCGCCGGCGATCGGCAGCAGGCCGACGCCGAGATCCTTTGTCGAATACGGAAATTCCCAGATGCTGCCGGAATTGACCTCGATCTTGTGCGCGAAACGCTTCTCCGTATCAACGCCTCGGTTCGGCAGGAATGATGCGTCATACTCGTATCCTGCCTCCGCCAGGATGTCCAATATCCAGCCGTCGCGGCCGTAGTTCAGCTTCTCGGCCGAGCGATACCCGACGATCCGCTGGCCCGCAGCCTCCGAAAGAACGCTCGCGGCGCGCTCGAGGTCGATGCGAAATTCTTCGGGCGAGAGGTGCCTGAGCGAACGGTGATAGTATCCGCGGCTTGCGACCTCGTGGCCGCGTGCGGCGATCTCACGGACGAGCTCCGGATCCTGCTCGCCGATCCAGCCGAGGACGAAGAATGTCGCCTTCGCTCCGAATTCGTCAAGAAGATCGAGTGCCTTGAGAGTGTTCTGCTTATAACGGGTTTCAAAGTTCTCCCAATTCCGCCGCTGTATGAGCGTCTCAAAGGCGCCGACATGAAAATAATCCTCGACGAGCACCGTCAAAAGGTGCCTCGGCCTTTGAACGTTGTTGTCGGCGTTGTTCACAGCGATGCGGTCAGGGCCGATACGGCCTCCTTGTTCTTTGAAAAATGTGCTTCGATGGCCGCAGCTATCTTTGTTGATGCGGTCCCGTCACCGAATGGGTTGGGGATCTTCTTTACCGAATCGATCCACGCGGGATCGGCGTAATTCTCCTCAAGGAGCTGCTCCAATCTCAACGGATCGCTGCCGACGAGTTTTGAAACTCCGGCAGAAACGCCTTCGGGGCGTTCAGTGTTCTCACGCAGAACGAGGAGCGGCTTGCCGAGGCTCGGCGCCTCTTCCTGTACGCCGCCCGAATCTGACACGATGAGCCATGACGCCTTTATCAGGGCCAGGAAGTCGGAATGATCGAGCGGTTCCAGCAAATGAATACGTTCGCGGCCGGCAAGCACAGCTTCCGTCGCTGCCCGCACATTCGGGTTCGGGTGAACAGGAAAAATGAGCGATACGTCGCTGTGCTGCTCGACGAACCGGGATAGGGCCTGAAGATTTCGGGTCATCACGTCCCCGAAGCTTTCGCGGCGATGCGTCGTAAGCAGAATTCGTCTCTGTCCGGTCGTTCTTGCGAGCAATTCGGTTATCGGGTCGCTCACATCGAGCGTTCTCAGCATCGACTTGAGCGAATCGACGATCGTGTTGCCTGTTACAAAGATCTTCTGAGCCGGAACGCCGTCGTCGAGAAGATTCTGTCGATTTTGCTCGGTCGCCGCGAAATGAAAAGCGGCGATCTGCGAGATCAGCCTGCGGTTCGCCTCTTCGGGAAACGGGCTCGTGATGTCGCCCGAGCGAAGCCCCGCTTCGATGTGGCCGACCGGGATCTTTCGATTGAATGCAGCCAGTGCCCCGGCGAGCGTTGTCGTCGTATCTCCTTGCACGAGAACGATATCCGGCTTTTCGTCGATGAGAATTTGGTCGAGCCCTGAGATCACGCCCGCGAGCACGTCGTTCGGCGATTGATCGCGTTTCATTACGCCAAGATCGACATCGACCTCGACGTTCAGCGAGCGTAGGAACGGCTTGAGCAGATCGGTGTGCTGGCTCGACGACACGACGAGCGCACGGCAATTCTGCTCCCTCAACTCAGCAATGACGGGAGCGAGCTTTATGATCTCCGGTCTTGTTCCGAACAGAACCAGAGCGGTGAATGCCTTGCCGTTATGCGGCCGCGACGAGCCTTTGGCAAGCAATGTGTCGAGGGAATCCATCATTTTTATGCGGTCGGGCGGCTCGAAACGCAAATTCCACCCGCTCGATAAAAGGCATAATTGGTATCAGTTTCCTAACTTTTCCATGGTTTTTGTGCCCATTGGACGCTGTCGCTGCAAACCTCTGTGTGCGAAAATGCATC
This sequence comes from Acidobacteriota bacterium, assembly GCA_018269005.1. Taxonomy (GTDB): domain Bacteria; phylum Acidobacteriota; class Blastocatellia; order Pyrinomonadales; family Pyrinomonadaceae; genus OLB17. The sequence continues at coordinate 783,200 of JAFDVK010000012.1, forward strand.
TATATTCGAAGCAGGGAACCCAAACTATGAATAATGCGAAGGCAGTGGGAGCGATCTTTCTAGCGCTTGTCTTTTCGGCGATCGGTTTTGCACAGGAATCTGCGGTGGTGCCGACCGACCTAAGCCAGCAGAAGATCGACGAGATCGTTAAGAAAGTTACGGAGAATGAGGAGATGTTCCGCTCGGCGTTGACGGATTACGTGTTCAATCGAAAGGCGATAGTGCAGATCATCGGGCTTGGCGGCCAGGTTACGGGCACGTTCCGTCGCGATTCCTTTATGACATTCGGTGAAGACGGCGGCCGTTTTGAGAAAGTGCTTTATGCTCCGATCGCGACGACCCCACCGGGCTTTGTAACTCCTGAAGATCTGGAAGATCTCGGCGGCGTGAATCCTTTTGCCCTAGAACCTCGCTCGATCCCGCAGTATAACTTTCGGTTTGCCGGCACCGAGCACGTCGATGAACTCGATCTCTACGTTTTCGACGTTCAGCCGAAGGTCATCCCTGATCCAAAGAAGACAAAGCTGAGGCTTTTTACCGGCCGGATCTGGGTAGATAAGACGGATCTAATGATCGTGCGCTCCAAAGGCAAGGCTGTGCCGGAGACGAAAATGAACAAATTTCCGGTCGTCCTTACTACCAGAGCGCAGATCGACGGCAAATACTGGTTTCCCGTTGATGCACGGGCCGACGATGAACTCGTGTTCGACAACGGAAATGTGATCAAGATAAGGATGCGCGTAACTTACAGCGATTACAGACAGGGGCGTACGGACGTTGTCATCAAAGATGAGCCTGACCCGACGCAGGAGCCGCCGAAGAACCAGTAGGTGTCATCCTTTCGATAATTCGCCGGCGATCGCGGCCCGGGTTTCGAGCAGCAGTTCAAGCGGAGTTACGGCTCCGCTTCTTTCTCTAACGGAGACCGCCGGCAGCAGCACCATCTCGATCACCCCCGAATACGCGACGCCCGTGCGCTTCCCCATCATCACATCGGTATTCTTGATCGCGACAGGTATGATATCGGCGTTCGTCTGCACGGCGAGGTGAAAAGCCCCTTTCTTAAAAGGCAGGAGCTCGCCCGGCATCGCCCGCGTACCCTCGACGAATACACCGAACGAATAGCCCGCATCCAGCACTTCGCGGGCCTTTTCCATCGATGCACGAGCTCTTTCAGGGTTGCTGCGGTCGATGGCGATTATGTTCACGAACGACATTCCCTGACCCATCACAGGCACCTTCAACAGTTCTTTTTTTGCGACCAGCCCGATCCGCTTCCCCGCGAACGCGAAGAGAGTCGCGGTATCCAGATAGGATCGATGATTTGCGACAAACACATAGGACCGTTCGGGATCAAGGTTCTCGAGTCCGGTGACCTTGACCTTCGCCCCGCATGCCTTGAGCCAGGTCCTGGCCCCGAACTGCGCCACGGGATAGAGCCATCGTCGGCGGTTGATAAGCCAGAGGAAAAGCAGAGTCGGGATGCCGATGACGAGAAGCATGGAACCGGCGGCGATCCAGCACCACCAATACCGCAGTTTGCCGAAGAATCGCGATCTGTGAGACTCTGGCAAAGGAAACTTCACCAATTTATTTTCGAGTGTCGGCATCGACCTACAAGTCTAATGGCTAAGAGACAAAGTCCAAAGTCCATCGTTCTGTGCTTTGTGATGCTCGCCGTTTGTGCAACGGCGGCATTCGCACAGGTTCCCTCACCGAATTCCGTTCTTGGCTTTACGCCGGGCGACGACCGTAAGGTCGCCGATTGGCAGCAGATCGTCGATTATTTCCATAAGCTTGATGCGGCGAGTTCGCGTGTAAAGGTCGAGGAGATCGGCCGCTCGACGAACGGGAATCCGATGATCGTCGCGTTCATTTCCGACGCCGGAAATATCAAAAAGCTTGACAAATATCGGCAGATCAACGCCCGGCTAGCCGATCCGCGTTCCATCGGGAGCGAAGAGGAACTCAGCAAGCTCGTCAAAGAAGGCAAGACGATCGTCGCGATCTCGTGCTCGATACACTCGACCGAGATCGTCGCTTCGCAAATGTCGATGAATCTCGCTTACGAGCTTGCGACCGCGAAAGATCCCGCGACAAAAGAGATACTCGACAACACGATCCTGCTGCTCATTCCATCTCCGAATCCCGACGGCATACAGATCGTTGCCGATTGGTACAAGAAGACGCTTGGGACAAAGAGCGAGGGCACCTCTCCGCCCGAACTCTATCACCATTATGCGGGCCACGACGACAATCGCGATTGGTTCATGATGAACCTCGTCGAGACGCGTGCCGTAACGAAATTGTTCTGGCAGGAGTGGTTTCCCGAGATCGTCTATGACGTTCATCAGCAGGGACAGAATTCATCGCGATTCATCATTCCGCCGTTCTACGACCCGATAAATCCCCGCATCGCACCGACGCTTCTGCGCGAGGTCGGGCTCGTCGGATATAAGATGGCGGCCGACCTCGAGGCACGCGGCATCAAGGGCGTTGCGACGAATTCCACTTACGACACATGGTGGCACGGCGGCTTCCGCTCTGCACCGTATTATCACAACTCGATCGGCATCTTGAGCGAAGCCGCGAGCGTGCAGCTGATGACGCCTGTGACGGTAAAGCTCGAAGACCTGAAACGCAGCCGCGGCGTCCGCGGACTCGCCGATCTTACGACGCCGATGACGAATTATCCCGACCCTTGGCTTGGCGGCGAATGGCATGCGAGCGACATCAACCGCATCGAGATGATCGCCTCGCGTGGCTTGCTATCGCTTGCCGCAAAGTATCGCGAACGGTATTTGCGGAATTTCTACGACCTCGGCAAGGCGAACCTCTCGCCGAATGCGAAAGATCCTCCGGCGTTCTATATATCATCTGAGCAAGATCAGCCCGAAGCTGCGAGCCGCTTGATCGAGATACTGCGTTGGCAAGGCATTGAGGTACGAAAGCCCGGCAGCGACACACCCGCAATCCTCAAGCTGCGAGGATTGAACCCGATCTCAATCGACCTGCCAAAGACGGGCTGGATCGTCTTTGTCGATCAGCCTCAGCGGAATAATATTTTGAGTCTTTTCGAAAGGCAGGAATATCCGCATCGTCTGCTGGCGAACGGTGAGGCCGAGGTGCCGTATGATGTTGCGGGTTGGACGCTGCCGCTCCAAATGGGTGTAAAGTATGGACCGCTTTGGCCGTCGGTATCGCGCGATAGGTTGAGTTCTGGTTCAAAAGAAAGGGAACGCGTCGAGGTTGTGGATCTCGAAAAGCTTCGCCGCGATTCAAAACTCGTCGAGCATTTCAACGATGTCCGCGATGACCTCGGCCTCGCGAAGGCCAAGACGCCGTTTGCGAATATAAAGAATCCGCTCAAGTCCTCGCCCCGGATCGGTCTCTATAGCGGTTTCACGGGTTCGATGGACGAGGGTTGGACGCGGTTCGTTCTCGACACGTTCAGCATTCCCTCGTCCCGAATTACGAACAAGCAGATGCGAGCCGGCAGATTCGATTGCGGCGGCTCTCCATGCGACTCGATCATTCTGCCTTCAGATAGTGAAAATACCGTTGTCAAAGGCTTGCCTGCGTCCCGTTATCCTGAAGAATATGCAGGCGGCATCGGTGACGATGGCGTTCAGAACTTAAAGAAATTCGTCGAGGACGGCGGCCGCATCGTGTGCTTCGACCGCGGCTGCGATCTCCCGATCGAAAAGTTCGGCCTGCCCGTTCGCGATGCCCTCGCCGGCCTGAAACGCAGCGAATTTTACAACCCGGGATCGATCGTGAAGATCGAGCTCTCCAACGGCACCGCTATTCCCGACGAATTGCCGGCATACTTTGCATCAAGCTCCGCCTACGACGTTCCGCTGGACGCGGAACATATCAGCGTGATCGCGCGCTACGCTGAAAGCGATTCCCTTATGTCAGGTTGGATGCTTGGGGAAAAATACCTAAACGGAAAAGCGGCGGTCGTTAAGGTGAAATACGGCAAAGGCTCGATCGTCCTCTTCGGATTCCGCCCGCAGCACCGCGGCCAATCCTGGGCAACATTCCCGCTGATCTTCAACGCCTTGGAGAAGTAATAAAAGCCGTAATGTGAAAGTCCCTATCTTCTTAAGGCTGATGACTGAAAGCTGACGGCTGACGGCTGTATTTATCGAGCTTGCGTCCGTCGCATTGTATTTCCTAGGAGCTAGAGTCGACCACGATCGCACGTCCTTTGCTCCAACCGGGGCAACGGTGCGGATTTTTCACGCTTAATGGGCTATTATTGAAGTTGATGTTCTTCAAAGGCCTCTGCATTCTCGCCTCCGTAGTTCTTTTGTTCTCAAGCTCGGCTTCAGCGGATCCGACCTATTTTCGTCTGCCGTCGGAGCCGCTGATCCGGATCGGGTTGGCGACGAACGCATCGAGTGTTTCGATCACTACGAGCGACAGTTCCCTGGTCGCCTTCAGCCCGGACGAGGCGAGCCGTCTGCTCGCGTCGAATCGCGTTTCAATTTCTGCAAGGGCATATAGCCCGCCGGAGATCGAGCAGTATCGCATCGAGTTTCAGAATCTTCCGTCACAAATGGACGCCAATTCGCTCGCCGATGACATACGCGAAGCGACGGGCGAATCCGCGCTTGCGAGCATCGACGTCGAGAAGAACACGTGGCGCGTCTGGGTCGGCGGGATAAAGGCGACCGAGGAAGACGCAATTGCGCTCAAGCAAAAGCTCGCCGAAAAGGATTTCGAGGACGCCGTCGTTGTCGTTGAGAAGAAAGAGGTGATCTCGCCGGAGGCGGTCGCGCTTTCGCGACAGGTCCGCGACGCGAAAAAAAGCGAGGTGCGCAGCCTTGTGCATCCGACCGGTTCGGCAAAGCTCGCTCCGGGCGAGACCGTCGATCCGAACCTTCGCGAAGTGATCGTAAGCGGCTCGTCGGAAGAATCCAGATTCTCGTCGCTCAGATCCGTGGCCTTCGGTTCTCTAAACGAACGCACGACGCCCGTGCGTCTGAACGGCAAGGCGTATCGCGGCAAGATCGAGGTCTTCGTGAACGCGTCCGGCCGCCTCTCGGTCGTCAACGTCGTGCCGCTCGAAGACTATCTTCTCGGCGTCGTGCCGAGTGAACTCAGCTTGCCGCAGCTCGAAGCGCAAAAGGCACAGGCCGTCGCTGCACGCACCTACGCTATCGCGAATATCGGCGGCTACGGCACGAAAGGTTTCGATATGGTGCCGACCGTTTACTCGCAGGTTTACAAAGGCGTATCGATCGAGACGGCGATGGGCACGCGTGCTGTCCGCGAGACCCGCGGCATCGTCGCGACCTATCACGGCAAGCCGATAATGGCGTATTTCACATCGACGTGCGGCGGACGCACCGAGGACGGCAAGAATATCTTCGGCAAGGACGAGCCGTATCTGAAGGGCGTCGAATGTTCACTCGAAGGCCGACGGCAGTTCGACCCGTTCACTATCCGCACGTCGCGAAAGCCTGCTAAACTTCGTGACGCCGGCCATCTCGAGCTGGCGCGTCTGATGTCGCGTCTCGCAGTGAACGGTTTTTATCTTTCGACCGCCGAAATGACCGACGATTGGTTCGACGCCGCTCCGAACGAGAACGAGATGTCGAACTGGCTCAACCAAATCGCGACGAAGCTCGGCAAGCCTTTCCCGAACGTCACGCGCGAAACGGCAAGGCCGCTCGAACTCTCGACCGCTCTCGCAAAGATGTTCTACGAACCTCGCACGAACGACACTTTGCTTTCCGATTCGGACGTTTTCTATCAGCTTTCGTTCGATGATGCCGCCGAGGTGCCGAAGGAAAAGCGTGCGGATCTTGCGGCACTGCTTCGTGATGGATATTTCCGCCTCCATCCGGACCTCACGCTCAAGCCCGCAAAGCCGTTCACGCGAGCCGAGTTCCTCTCGCTGATCGGACAGATCTACAAGAAGAAGAATTGGATGCCCGACCTTCAGAAAGGAACCGCGAAACCGACAACTGACGGCAAGCTCGTCGTCGGTTCAGGCCGAAGTGCGAAGACGCTGACGGTTCGCCCGGACGTTTTTCTATTCAGGCAGTTCGGCGACACGATGTATCCCGTGCGTGAAGCCGCACTCGTCGGCGGTGAGGACATCGCGTATCAAACAGACGCGACGGGAGCGGTGATCTATCTCGAGGTCGAGCCGACACGCACGCCGACAAGCGCGGAGAATATGTCGCCTTTCACGAATTGGAATAAGACCGTCTCGGCCGGCGCGTTGAAGTCTCGGCTCTCGCGGTACGTTCGCGATATCGGAACTTTGATGGATGTCAACATAAAAAAGGTCGGATATTCGCGTCGCCCGATCGAGATCGAGATCGTCGGCTCAAACGGCATCAAAACCCTTTCAGGCGGGAAGATACGCTCCGCACTTCGCCTGCCCGAACAGCTTTTTGTGATGAATAAACGCTACAGCGGCTCCCTCGTCGCGACCTACACCTTCACGGGACGCGGCTGGGGACACGGCGTCGGAATGTGCCAATACGGCGCCTACGGCCTCGCCAAAATGGGCGTCAAATACGACGAGATCATCAAACACTACTACACCGGCGTCGATCTGACCCAGGCGTATTAGACCCCACAATTTGCCGTACAAGCGATATCGGCGTGAATGGGTTGTTAGGCCTGCTTCAACCCATATTTTGCGGTAAGCCGTCGAGCCTTTGATATGTCAAGCTCGTAGTTTTTGTCGGGCTCGTAATACCGAGCCGCCTCTATTGCGGGGCGAAGAGGGCCGTAGTAGATTGTAGAGAGTTTTCCATCACGGTACTGGACGACCATTAGGTCATTGACATTATCGGCCGTTGTTTCGCTAATTGCGACGAAACCAGCGATCTGTGCAGTAGTTTTTACACTGATCCGCTTGCCGTCGCCGCAGATTACATCAAAGCCGTGCTGATTGACAGTGTGGGCAAGTTGTCCGCCAGTTTGAAGAGCGCAATAGAATTCACCGAGGCGCCCGATCAGGTGACGCACCTCAGTTGGCTCGACGCCAAACTCATCGACTTCGCGATGGATCAGTTCGAGATACTTATCGTAAAGCTCTTGTATTTGATCCGCGGTGAGGTCTTTCATTTGAGTCTATGACCGGATGACGCTACGGCGAAACGGCCACAACATGAGGTTAGGGAAACTAGGCAACGCAGTTACAAAGTCGCTGCTTCGCCATTGGACCCACTAACTTGGTTTCTAGGTAAATTTCAGTCAGGAATTATATTCAGGTAATGATTGACCACAAAAAGTCCCAATATTCCTGCTCCCATTCCTACAAGACCCGCCAAGAGAAAGCTGCTGCTATCACTATATTTGAGGAGCGAAACGAACAAAAAATAAGACACTAAGCTTACCAAAGCACTCAAGCTAAGGAATGTTCCCAGAGCGATACCGGTCCATAGCAAGCCGTTTTTACCGATATTGTTAGCTGAACGATTAAAATATAACCCAATAAATACACCTGCAATAATTACCGCGATAGCCATAGGCTCTCCTTGTTTAGAAACTAGCGTATTGAGAACATTTCCGTTATCCACCCAGCGATCGCGGGCGAAATTTGGGGGTCGATCCAGATCATCACGCGGTCGCCAAGATCGGATGGCCGAATTTTTGTGCCGCATAGCTCAACGCCGCTTGCAGATCCTCACGCTCAAGGTCTGGCATTTCCTCTAATATCTCGTCGGAACTCAAGCCGGCGGCATTCAGCTCGAGCACATCGATCACCCTGATCCGCATCCCGCGAATACAGGGCCGTCCGCCGCATTGCTTTGGATTCAACTGTGATTCTTTTCAAAAGGTCGCTTATCGGCATTCTCCAAATTCCTTGTGCGGGGATATTCTAGCATATCTGTCGAGGCCAGCTCGTTGATAACAATGCCGAAACTCAGTAATATCATCAAACCGTATGTCGCGATATCTTCCACATAAAGGCCTTTTAGGCTTGCGAAGGATAGTGATCCTTCCGTTGATCATTCTTGCGGCGTATTCGGCGGTCGTTGCTCAATCGGCGGCGGCGAAGGTCGGGTCGGAGACGGCGAAGGGCGGTTTTCGGAACGAGGACGCGATACGCGACAAATTCAATGCGTACAGGACGGATGCGGACGCGCAGGCGTGGCTGCGTGCTATGGGTTACGATCCGTCGAAGATCGCATCGCTCGTTGCGAGCAAGCCGCACGGCGAGAAGGCCGATGTCGAAGTTCGGATCGTATATTCACCGCAGGGACAAGTCAGAACCGCCTGCATGAGCGGGCGGCCAGTCCTGTCAGAACCGACTGGGTCGCTTGCAGAACAAAAGGTCCCGCAGAGCCGCAAAAACGCAGAGTCAGTGGTCGAGTGCCGCGAGGGGATTTCGATCAAGTTGGTTTCGAGCAACCAAGGCTTCAATCAGATCGACAAACGCTGGCTTTCGCACTATGCAAAGATGTGGAATATGCCTGCGGACGTCGTCGAGGCGTTGAAGCTTTTTGTGGGTGAGACGCCGCCGACCAGGCCCGGACGCTCAAAGGTGCGGATGTTCCTCGACGAGATCGATCCGAGGCTGAAAGACGCCGTCATTAACTTCTTCACCGAGAACAAAGCTGCGATCATCTCGGATCTTTTTGCGGGCGACGGCGAGCATAGTGCGGGCTGGGTGATGGTCGCGTTCAAGCCGGCGGAAAAGACCGAGTGGGTCATCCGCGGTTCGCAAAGAACGGTCGAGTTTTACAGCGAAGGCGAAGTGGACTTGACACGCGGCGGCAACCTAAAGATCGGCCGCATCACGATGCAGCGAAAAGGCGGCGATGCGGGCCGCGACACTGCAAAAATGCTGCAGTTCAAGATCAATCCCGTCGAACTTTTTAACGCAAAATGAGATTCTCGCCACGCCAGATCGTCGGTTCGCTCATCATTCTCGCGATCATTCTGATATGGTCATTGATACGGATGCTTTAGAGTAAAAGCGTCCCAAACAATGACGACCGCAGCCGACAAACCACCGATCATCGCCGTCGCCGGGCCGACCGCTTCGGGCAAGACCGCCCTTGCGGTGTTTCTCGCTGAACGCATTGATGCCGAGATCGTGAACTTTGATTCCGTGCAGATCTATCGCGGTATCGAGATCGCGACGGCCAAGCCCACACAGGAAGAACGACGCGGCATTCCGCATCATCTGATCGACTATGTCGATCCGAATATCGACTACACCGCGGCAGATTGGGCACGCGATGCCGGAGAGAAGATCCGCGAGATCGAATCCCGCAATAAGCGCGTCGTGCTTGTCGGCGGAACCGGCTTTTATCTTCGAACGCTTTGCCGGCCGCTTTTTGAAAGTCCAAGAACCGATCCGGAACTTCGCGAGAAGTTTCGCCGACTGCATTCCGAACACGGCCCGGAATATCTCCACGCGATGCTCAATCAACTCGATCCGGAAGCGGCAGAAAACTTGCCCGTTCGCGATCACGTTCGCGTGATCAGAGCGCTCGAGGTCATCGAGCAGACGGGCGAGAAGATCTCAGCCCTCCAACCCGAACGCCCCGAACCGCCCGAACTTGCGGGACGCATCTCGCTCGTCGTCCTCTCACCGCCGCGGGATATCCTTTACGACAAGATCAACGCCCGAACGCTCGAGCATTTCGACGCCGGACTCGTCGATGAGGTAAATGGCCTGCTCGCCGCCGGCGTTCGTGAAAATGGCAATGCGCTCGGTGCGCACGCATATCGCCGCGTGTGCGAATATCTTCGCGGAGAGCGTTCCCTTGAGTCTGCGATCGAGCGTTCGCAGCAGGATGTGCGAAATTATGCGAAACGCCAGCTCACTTGGTTTCGTAAAGAACAAGGGGCCAAATGGTTCGATGGGTTCGGGGATGACGCGGCGGTTGCCTCCGAGGTGTTGGAATACGCGAAAATGCCGTATTACAAGGGCTAATTCGGATATAAGTGGATTTTTGGTATAATCCCGCCATTAAGTTCCCGACTGTTTACACTTTGCTGATCGTAGAGGAGAAAAGATGGAGAAGCAGGCTGCTCAGAATATTCAGGATGCGTTCCTAAATTCAGCCAGGCGTGAGAGGCTGAATGTTGTCGTACATTTGCTCCAGGGGGCGACACTCACCGGCCGGATAAAAAGTTTTGACAAATTCTCACTTCTCCTTGATGTCGGCGGACCCGACGTGCTGATCTTCAAACACGCCATATCGTCGATAACACAGGAGCGTCGGCCGGCCTCGAATTCGCCCGCACCGGCAGAGCAAGATCACGCTTGAAAGGCAGTTTTATTACCTTCGAAGGCATAGACGGCAGCGGAAAGACCACACAGTTGAACAAGCTCGCCGAAACTTTGCGGTGCGCGGGCCGCGATGTTCTTGTTACGTGCGAACCCGGCGGCACGCCGCTTGGGAAAGAGATCCGCAAGGCATTCCTTGAAACAAAACAAGATGTGGAACCGCTTGCGGAGCTGCTGCTTTTTGCGGCGGATCGAGCACAGCACGTTCAGCATCTGATCCGGCCTGCCCTTGCGGACGGCCGCATCGTCATCTCCGATCGCTACGCCGACGCGACCCTGGCATACCAAGGAGCGGGACGCGGCTTCGATCTCGAGTTGGTCGAACGCGTCATATCCATCGCGACCAACGGCCTCAAGCCGGACCTCACGCTATTCTTCGACATCGACCCGCACCAGGCGGTCGATCGAATGGCGTTTCGCGGAGAGCACAAGAAGAACCGGATGGATCTCGAATCTTTGGATTTTTACACGCGTGTGCGTGAAGGATATTTGAAGATCGCAGCCGCAGAGCCGACGCGATTCCGCGTGATCGATGCCAGCAGAAGCGTTGACGAGATCGCCGAGGAAACTCTTGAAATAGTTAAGGAGAACTTGGCCGGTGTTTAGCAGGCTCATCGGGAACGATGTCACAAAATTGACGCTTCGCCGCCTGATCCATCAGGAGCGACTGCCGAATTCGCTGCTGTTCGCCGGCCCGGAAGGTGTCGGCAAAAAGCAGTTCGCGATCGAGACGGCCCGAACGCTCTTCTGCAGGCAGCGGGTTGGCGACGAGGCCTGCGGCGTATGCTCGTCGTGCATCCGTACGGGCACGTTCTCGCAGCCGACAAGCGATAAGAAGGACGTGTTTGAACGCGTCCATTTTAGCGAAAGCCCCGATCTCGGCTTCGTTCTGCCATTTAATAGGAATATTCTGATCGGTGCGATCCGCGTCCTCGAACGTGAGGCGAATTTCAATCCTTACGAGGCGCCGGCACGCGTCTTTATCATCGACGATGCCGATCTGATGAAGGATGCGGCCGCCAACGCGCTTCTTAAAACACTTGAAGAGCCGGCCGAAACGACGCACATAATTCTCGTGACCTCGCGGCCGGACGTCTTGCTGCCAACGATCCGCTCACGGTGCCAGACGATCCATTTCGCTCCTGTTGATCGGAAGGCGATCGAGAACTACTTGATCGAAGAGCGTGCCTTTTCGCATGACGAAGCCCGGCTTGCTGCGGGAGTCGCACACGGAAGTATCGGGCGTGCGGTCGAGATAGATGTCGGCGAATATCGCGAGATGCGCGAACGGGCCGTCCGCGTGCTCAGATCAGCATTGATAGATGGCGACGCGGCCGCACTTCTGAAAATATCCGAAGAGCTGAACGACGCCAAAAATAAGGACAATTTTGAGGCGAATCTCGACGTTCTCGAAAGCGTCGTTCGTGATGTTTGGCGGCTCGCCTGCGGCGTTGAGACCTCGAAGCTGCTCGACCCTGAAATGGCAGAAACCTATTCGCGATTTGCAGAGCAGGCCGCACCCGCGAGATTCGCGGAGTGGCTCAGCGAGATCGAAGAATTCCGGAAAACTCTTATTGTGAATATCAATAAAAAGGTCGCGACAGATGCGTTGTTTTTGACAATGGCATCGGGAAAGCGGTAATTAGTTGTAAAGGGAAATGAACGTACTCGCGTTGGAAAACCCATCCGCCATTACAAGGGTCTCGGCACTCGCCGGTGCATGCGCTCTTGCCGCAGGCTCAACGATGGTCGCGGTGTTCGATCCTTCAAAAGCGCATATTTTCCCCGTCTGTCCGCTGCTTGCCTTGACCGGCATTGCGTGTCCGGGCTGTGGATTAACGCGAGCTTTTCACGCTCTTTTTCACGGCGACTTTATTACAGCGTTGGATTTTAACTTGCTTGTTCCCGTGTGGGCCGTCGCTTTTGCGTGGATCTTCATCTCGCTCCTTCTGATCGGCGTACGAAAGAAGGGTTTGCCTATGTGGCCGACAAACCCTAAATTCATCTACGGATTCTTCGCGGTTCTTTTTGTTTTCGGAGTGCTTAGAAATATACCGGCGTGGCCGCTGACGATACTCTATCCTTAACCCAGCTGCACGAGCTTTTTCGCAGCCTCAAGCGGAGAAACATTCGGGCCTTCGGTACGCAAAAGCTCAACCTCTTTTACGAACTCATCAACGATATTCTCGCCGGCAACGCGTCTGAGAGGCACGCCGTTCTTGAAGATCATCCCGACATTTCGTCCGAACGTGATGCCGAGTTGCGAATCGTGCGCCTCGCCAGGGCCGTTCACCGCACAGCCCATTATCGAGAGATGCAGCGGTTCCTCGACGTGCGCGAGTCTGCGTTCGACCTCGGTAACGATCTCGACGAAATTATCGATATCGAGCCGCCCGCACGTCGGGCAAGCGACGACCGTCACACCGCGTTTTCGGAGTTCGAGAGATTTAAGTATTTCCCAAGCGACGCGAACTTCTTCGTGCGGTTCGGCGGCAAGTGAAACGCGGATCGTGTCGCCGATGCCTTCGTTCAACAATATGCCGAGGCCGATCGCTGATTTTATCGTTCCGCCAAAAGGCGTTCCCGCTTCGGTAACGCCGAGGTGAAGCGGATAATCGACCTTTTCGGCCATCAGGCGATAGGCCGCGACCATTCGGTTCACGTCCGAGGCCTTGAGCGAGATTATGGTGTCGGAAAAGCCGAGATCTTCGAGAATGCGGACGTGCCGCATTCCGCTCTCGACCATCGCTTCGGGCGTCGCGGTCCCGTATTTCTTCAGCAGATCCTTCTCCAGCGAACCGCCGTTGACGCCGATACGGATCGGCACTTTCTGAGCTTCGGCAGCACGCACGACCTCGCGTACACGCTCGATCTTACCGATGTTTCCCGGATTAATGCGAAGCTTGTCGATGCCGGCATCGAGAGCTTTCAAGGCGAGCTTGTAATGAAAATGAATGTCCGCGACAAGCGGCACGTCCGTCCGTCTGCGTATGTCTTTTAGGGCATCAGCGGCCGCATCGTCCGGCACCGCGATGCGCACGATCTCGCATCCGGCGGCGACCATCTCATCGATCTGCTTCAATGTGCCATCGACGTCGGTCGTGTCCGTCTTGGTCATCGACTGAACGACCACAGGCGCACCGCCGCCGATCTGAATATCACGCACTTTTACCGCTCTAGTAACTCTCGCCATTAAACTTACTACCTAAGGTTGACTACCGAAAGCAATCAAACGATCACGTCTCAAACTCGCACCATTCACGATTCACCACTAACTTCCTATTTTCCGAACAGCCTCGATACATCAAAGAAGACGGTCGTTACCATGAGCAGAAGCACGATCGCGAGACCCGTTAGCTGTATGCGTTCGCGGGCGACGAGCGAGAGTGTTTTGCCGAACCAGGAGAGCACCTTCTCGATGCCGAGGACCATTATCTGGCCGCCGTCGAGCATCGGAATCGGGAGCAGGTTCATTACGCCGAGCGTCAGGCTGATGGCCATCAAGAGCGGCAGAAGGCCGAAAAATCCTGCGGCGAAGACCGTGTTGACGATCGCCTGTCCGATGCCTATCGGGCCCGAGAGCGTGTCGCGTGCGGAACGCTCGCCGGTCCCGACCTGTCCTAATGCTGTTCCCGTAAGCCGAAGGATCCGCATATTCTGATCGACGGCGAATGCGGCCGCACCGCCAAGGCCGACCTTGTCACGCTTTGCGAGCAGGCTCGGGTCAAAGCCGATACCGATGAGCCAACGATCGTCCTTTTGTTCGGCGTGCGTGGTGATGGTGATCTTCTCGCCTTTACGGTCGATCGAGAGGGTCAGCGGCTGCCCTTTCGATTCGGTGACAACGGACTGCATACGGCGGATATTTGTGATATTTACGCCGTTTACGGCCTTGATCCAATCACCGGTCTGCACACCGTCCTTCGCCGCGGGCAAAGATGAGTCGAGGTTGCTTACGACCACCGGTTCGGTGCCCGTGTCAGGATCCATATCGAGCACACCTGCCGACTGTCCTGCCTGCGTCAGCTTGGTCGGAGAGATCGTGAGATCGAGCCGTTGGCCGTCGCGCTCAACAGTGATCGGGACGGGCCTTTCCGGGATCAGAAGTGCGCTGTCCTCGATCCGCGACCACGAGGGATCGGTCTCGCCCTGAAACTCTACGATGCGGTCGCCTGCCTTGATGCCGGCTTGCGCGGCGGCTCCATCGGGTCTTACAAAACCGACGATCGGGGCGGGATTTGCCGGCACACCGAGCCAGAGTGCGATGCCTAGCGGAATGGCGAGAGCGAGCACGAAATTCATGAACGGCCCGCCCAGCATCACGAAGAATTTCTGCCAACGCGGCCGAAGTTCGTAAAGTTCGCTATCGGGAACCACAAATTTCGCATGCTTTTTCTCGTCGATCTCACCGATATTCCTTTCTTCGAGGAACGCTTCCACCTTTTCCTTCGAGCTTCCGCCCTCGAGCGGCGCCGTCTCATCATCGCCGTAAAGCTTCACGTAAGCTCCCAGCGGTATGGCCGACACGCGGTAGTCCGTGTGGCCGATCTTTACGCCGAAGAGACGCGGTCCGAGGCCGAAGAACGAATATGCTTCGACACGCATTCCGAAGATCTTCGCGACGATAAAATGCCCGAATTCGTGGATATTTATCGCTACGCCGAGGACAAAAAGGATCGCTAAAATTGCTATTAGAACGTTCAACATCAGTAAATCAGGCTAAAATGTGGCCGCGGCCGGGCTAATTGCCATTATAGCGCGTCGGCGCGCCCAGGAGTCTGCATCGAGAACAGCTTCAAGTGTGCCGGCGTTCGTCGGTGAATGTTCTCTCATCACGCGTGCGTTCGTTTCTGCGATCTCGCCAAACCCGATCTTTCCGTCAAGAAACGCCTGCACGCTCACTTCATTCGCCGCATTTAGGACCGCCGGCATCGTGCCGCCTGCCTTTAGAGCCTCGAAGGCGAGCGAGAGGCACGGAAATCGCTCGAGGTCCGGCTCCTCGAATTCGAGTTTGCTGACCCGCGCAAGATCGAGGCGTTCGCACGCGGCCTCATTCCGGTCGGGATACGTCAATGCGTACTGTATCGCGTGCTTCATATCCGGTACGCCAAGCTGCGCCATTATCGAGCCGTCGATCATCTCGACCATCGAATGGATCACCGACTGCGGATGGACGATCACCGATATCTCGTCCGCATCAAAACCAAAGAGCCAGCGGGCCTCGATCACCTCAAGCCCTTTGTTCATAAGGGTTGCGGAATCGATCGTGATCTTCTCGCCCATCTTCCAGTTCGGGTGGTCAAGCGCTTGTTCGCGTGTCGCCGAGAGTATCTTCTCTTTTTCCCACGTGCGAAACGGACCGCCCGAGGCTGTCAAAATTAGACGCCGAACTTCCGAAGTTCGTTCGCCGCGAAGGCATTGGTGAATGGCGTTGTGTTCGCTGTCAACAGGCACGATCTCGGCGCCGGACCGTCTAGCGGTGGCGGTCATCAATTCGCCCGCCATCACGAGCGTTTCTTTGTTCGCGAGCGCGATCCGCTTTCCCGCTTCGATCGCCCTTAACGTCGGGATAAACCCAACTGCACCAACAGTTGCGGATACGACGGTGTCAGCTTCCGCATGAGTTGCGACCGCGACGAGGCCCGATTCGCCGCAGTCGATACGCGGCCGCTTTTCGAGCTTTGCGGTCTCTCTTTCGAGCAACTCCGCACACGCCTCATCCCCACAGGCGACAAGCTCGGGCGAAAATCTTTCGATCTGCTCGACGAACTTTTCAGTATTTCGCCCTGCGGCCATCGCCACCACGCGGATGTCGCCAAGATGCTCGACGACCTTCAGCGTGTTGCAGCCGATCGAACCCGTCGAACCGAGAATGGAGATGGCCTTGGCTCTTTTCATATGAAAAACAGGCGGGTGAGGTCGCTATCGAAATGCTCTACAACGCATTCATCGACGTTAAACACAGCAAGAGACAGATTAGCATAGAGGCAGGTTTCAGGGCTAGTTTTCAGCGTCTTTGCGTGAGAATTCCGCTACCGAATCGAAGCGGTCGCCGCCCGCCTCACCGCGCTCTTGTTTGTCAGCAAGAAATTGGTTGAATTCTGCGGAGCGGTTGCGCGGCACGCTGAGAGATCTCCATTCCTTCGAACGAAAATGCTTCGCGAGAAATACGATCTGGCCGACGTGATAGGCATAATGCGTCATTTGGCGGTTTATCGCCTCAACGACGGTGTGCGGTTCGCCGCGGATCGTGATCGTTCGCCCGAAGTCGTCCACGGACAGCGGTTCGATGGCATCGAAGAGCGTCTGCCAACCCGTTTCCCAGAACTCCATCAACGACGCCCGAGTGTCACCGATCATCTCAAATTCGGTATCGCGGTTCCGATCCGCCTTTTCACCATCGCTCGTAAAAAGATCCCGCCAGCGTGAGCGTGCATTTCCGGCAATGTGCTTCACGATCACGGCGATCGAATTCCCTTCCTCATCGAGGCTTCGGGAAAATTCCTCATCAGAAACCTGCTCGAAGGCTCGCTCAGCGAGCTTCTTGTAATTGCGAAATGAACGAACCGAATCCGCGAGATAATTGCTCCAAAGACCTTCCATCGATCACCTCACACAAGCATCTTCTTAAATCCGCCGAGCATTTTCTTTATCTCGATGATGGCCCCCGAAAGCAGGTCGTATGGCGTCTGTTCTACTAATTCAAGATCGTGCGCGACTAGAGCAAAATATTCCAACCTCATAGCGAGCGAAAGCGAAAGATTTATTGATGCCGCAAACTCCGCATCACTGGATTTTCCCGCACCTTCGGCGATGTATGCCGGAATATCGACCGCTGTTTTGCGGATCGAGTGCCGAAGCCCAAATACCTCTTCACGGGGGAATTCCGCCGTCACCTTATACGCCAAGAGAGCAAGCTCATGTGCCTTCTGCCAAACTTTGAGATTTCGAAAATCCTGCATTTTAAGTGTAGCTGTCAGCCTTCAGCTAAAAGCTATAAGCCAAGCTTAAAGCTTACGGCTAATAGCTGATAGCTATATTTCAAACGGCTATTATTTCTCGAACTTTATTTCTGTTGCAGGTCTGCTGTTCGCCGGTACGCATATTTTTGAGTGTTACATTGTTCTCGCAGATCTCCGTTTCACCGAGAACACAGACGAACGGGACGCCGATGGAATCAGCGTATTTCATCTGTTTGCCGAGTTTATCAGGTTCGGGATAGACGGTCACGCGAAGGCCTTGGCTGCGCAGTTCGTCCGCGAGCCGGAGCGATTCGTTAACCGTTTCCTCGCTCCAGATCGTTATCATTACGTCCGCCGGCGTCGAATCCGCGATCTCGGGCGGGAACATTCCGCGTTCTTCCATAACGACGAGAATGCGTTCTAGGCCGAGCGAAAATCCGCACGCCGGTATCTGTTCTTTACCGAACATCCCGATCAGCCCGTCATAACGCCCGCCGCCGCCCAAACTCCCCGCAAGGTCAGGAACATTTATCTCCATTATCGTTCCGGTGTAGTACGACAAACCACGGGCCAAACTTACATCGACAACGAGCTGATGGCTGATAGCTGATAGCTGAGAGCTGTATTTCAATATCCGGCCCAGATCATTCAAGCCATTTTGTGCGGATGCATGGTCGCCGACGAAATCGGAAAGTGTCGTCATGGCGGATGCCGTCTCGACGGAAGCGACAGACTGCAAGAGTTCGAGAAGGTTTGCGGCGCCGGTAATCCCGCGGTCATCGAATTCCTTTGTCACGCCGTCGGGCCCGATCTTGTCGAGCTTATCGAGCGCGACAAGGGCGTCGCCTTCTTGTTCGGGTGCGATGCCGGATGCAGCGAGCATTCCTCTTAGCAATTCGCGATGATTCAGGCGAATGATAAAGTCGTCGAACCCAAGCCTTTTTAAGATCGTGGCGACCGCCGAGATCAGCTCGGCTTCGACAACAAGGGAATCCGATCCGACCGCATCGACGTCGCATTGGTAGAATTCGCGGTAGCGGCCTTTTGCAGGACGGTCGGCACGCCAAACGGGCTGTATCTGATAGCGTTTGAAGAATTTCGGCAGTTCGTTACGGTTGTTTGCGACAACACGTGCAAGCGGCACGGTAAGGTCGTAACGCAAGGCTAAGTCCGAAAGTTGCGAAGTTTCGATGTTTCGAAGTTCCAAGGTTTCTTCGCCGACTTCGGGACTTCGCAACTTCGTAACTTCCGCCAACTTTTCCCCGCGTTTGAGGATCTTGAACATCAGCTGCCCGCCTTCTTCGCCGTATTTTCCGGTCAAGGTTTCAAGGTTCTCAAAGGCAGGTGTTTCGAGCGGCTCAAAGCCGTAGCTCTCGTAAACATCTTTGATGATGCCGATAACGTAAT
Source organism: Acidobacteriota bacterium (assembly GCA_018269005.1). GTDB lineage: Bacteria > Acidobacteriota > Blastocatellia > Pyrinomonadales > Pyrinomonadaceae > OLB17. The sequence goes on from JAFDVK010000012.1 coordinate 801,845, forward strand.
TGCGTTTTCTTACGTCGGCGGGCAGGAAGTCGCGTGTCCCGCGAGCCGGATTCGTTGTTGCCATCGAGTGTATTTTACAACAAGTATGCTTTTCTATCTCGCTCTGGAGGAAGGTTCAATATCGCAGCTTTAGCTCGGTGTAGTTTCGCCAGGAACGATCCAAAAATTCGATCTCTTCCGCGGTAAGTTCGCGTTTCACGCGGGCAGGCGAGCCGATCACGAGCGAACGCGGCGGCACGATCGTGCCCGGTGTAAGAAGCGAGCCTGCACCGACGAGACATTCTTCGCCAACGTGAACGCCGTCCATCAGGATCGCGCCCATTCCGATCAGGCAGCGGTCATCGACCGTGCATCCGTGGAGCAGGACGCGATGCCCGACCGTTATCTCATTGCCGAGCACGGTCGGATGCGTCCCGCCAGAGACGTGTATGACGCAGTTATCCTGGATGTTCGTGCGTTCGCCGATGCGTATGTAGTTCACGTCGCCGCGGACAACGGAGCCGAACCAGATGCTCGAATCCTCACCGATCTCGACGTCTCCGATCACGGTCGAATTCTCAGCGACAAAGGCTGTCGGGTGAATGACGGGGAATTTATCTTCGAATTTTGAGATCATGCCTCACTCCTGCGAAAACGCTTCGAGATCATACCGTAAAGCTGATGAAGTTCTTTTACGCGAAGCAGCATCGCACAGATGACGAACGCGAGGCCGCCAAGGACGATCGGCACAAAGGCTTCGACCAGATGAAGCTTAAATCCCTGCGAACCGTAGCGTGCCGCAAGGAAATGATAACTTGCGTAGCATACGAGCGAAAGCACCGCAGACGACAACGCGATCTTGAGAAATGCCGTCGCGATGCTGCGCCCATTCAGGCGTTTTATTTTCCGTCGAAGCAAATACGCGAGTGCCGTGAAATTGAACAATGCTACGAGCGACGTCGCCAATGAAACGCCGAGATGGCCGTAGCCGGCCGGAGTTTCGGGCGTTACGCCATATTGCGAAAGCCATTCGCGAAGGAAGTAGCAGCCGACGAAATTTACGATGATCGAAACGAGGGCGATGATCATCGGCGTCTTTGCGTCGTCAAGGGCGTAGAATGCGGGCGACAGGATCTTTATCGCCGCGTAGCCCGTCAAGCCGATCGAATAGCCGATGAGCGCCATCGCGGTCATCTGTGTCGCAAGCGCGTCGAACCGTCCGCGTTCATAGATGAGCCTTATGATCGGTTCACCAAGCACGATCAGGCCGCATGCGCTCGGCAGCGTCATCAAGAAAACGAGATTCATCGACGACGAGATCGTGTCGCGGAACTCGCCTTTTTTTCCTTCCGCGGCAAGCCGTGAAAGCACGGGGATCGCCGCCGTCCCGACCGCAACGCCGAAAAGCCCGATAGGGAACTGCATCAGCCGGAACGCATAATTCAGCCAGCCTTGGGCACCGTCGATCGAGGAGACGAAATACGTGTTTACGAGAACGTTTATCTGGACGGCAGACGTGCCGAGGATCGCGGGCGTCATAAGTGCGACCACTTTTTTGACGCCTTCGTCCGCAAACGAGAGCACGGGCAAGAAACGAAATCCGACGCGCCACAGCGACGGAAGCTGCATCGCTAAGCCCGCCGCTCCGCCGATCAAGGTGCCGATCGACATGCCGATGATCGCCCATTGGGCGGCATCGTCCGGAATCAGATTCTTGTCCTTGGGCGTGGTCCATCCGCCGCCGCTCAGCCAATATGCGAGCGAAAGGCCGACCGTTATCGAGACGATGTTAAAGACCGTTGAAGCCGAAGCCGGAATGCCGAAAATATTCTTCGTATTGAGCACGCCCATCGCGACCGCCGCAAGCGAGACGAGCAGGATGTACGGGAACATTATCTGGGTGAGCGTGGTCGCAAGAGCGGCTTTCTCGGGCGAAAAACCATCGGCGACGAGCCCGACGAGATCTTTCGAAAAGATGATCCCGACGATGCAGACAATGCTCAGGACGACGGCGAGCAGATTGAAGATCAGGCTTGCGAGCCGCCACGCGGCCTTCTCGCCGAGCTTTATTTGATAGTCCGTAAAGACCTTGACGAACGCGACCGACAGTGCACCTTCGGCGAAGAGATCGCGCAGGACGTTCGGCAGGCGGAATGCGACGACATAAGCGTCGGTCAAAAATCCCGCACCGAAATATCGCGCGAAGATAACCTCGCGTGCGAGTCCGAAGAGCCGCGAGAACATCACGGCGATCGATACGATTCCGGCCGAGCGCGCAACGCTCGTCGGGCTTGACGGCGGCGGCGGTTCGGCGGCCGATTCGGCGTTATCTGGCGGTGTTGTATCTTCGATCGACGACATCAGCGGTTAGAATCGAAGATTATCGCACGCTTTCGGTCGGAATTGCTGAAGCAAGGAGAAAATTTTTCGTTGAACTCAATGCGAGGCCGAGTTCGGATAAGAGATCCGCGAGGTCGCCATTCGCTTGTCGAGCGACACGGCCGTGTAATTGAATGAGACCGGCCCGCCGAACTGCCCCTGTACGAGCGAGACATAAAGATTCTGGAACGCGCGGAACTGATTGACGCTGCCGCGTTGGTTAAAGATCACAAAAAGAAGCTTGCCCTTTTGCGTATTCACTTCGCCCGAAAGGGCACTTACGCCATTGTCCGTCTGCCGCAGGGTTCCGGTCTTGCCGACAACGCTGCCTGCGTAAAAATCGTTGTCAAAGCGATTCTCGAGCGTGCCTTCATCAAGGCCGGCAACGGGCATGATATCGGCGAAATTCATCCTATACCGCCCGAGTTCCGCCTGAAGGGAACGCAGGAGCTTCATCATAGCGTTGGGTGAAACACGGTTTATGCCGAGGCCGCTCGTTGTCGAGAGCGAGAACTCCTCATCGGGCACATTCGCGTTCAGTTCAACGATGCGCGAGACACCGAATGGCCCGCCAAGCATATCGCCAAGGCGTTCGGCGAGAAAATTGTTCGAATAGCACAGCGTCGCCTTCAGGATATCGCGCATCTTCGCCGATTCATGCGTAAAAAGCAGCGAAAGATCGCTCGGTATCGGCTGAACCGACGCGGTTCCCGTAACCGAAACGCTCGGGAGGCCTTGGATCGATCCTGCGCGGCCTGAGTTGTTCAGATAGTCGATCCACGCTCTTGCCGCCGCAGGCGAACGGCGTGAAAGATCCAATGTTGCAAGAAGCAGGTCGGCCGAACGCTTCGAAGAACCGGAATAGTCCATCACGAAATCGTTCGTAACGACGATGTCGCCCGTGATCGAGCGGATTCCCCTGCGATTCAGCTCGTTCGCGATCAAGATCGCGTGCTCGTAATTGAATACAGGGTCTTTGCCCGAGACGTAAAGGTTGCCGGTCAGCGTCCCGGTCGTGCGGTCAAGGCTGCCGTTCGTATAGACGTTCGTTGCGAAACGGAAGTCGGGCCCGAAGGTCTTGAGCACTGCGTAAGCGGTCGCAAGCTTCACGTTCGACGCCGGATTGAACAGAGCGGCGGCATTCGATTCGACGACGACACCGCCGTCCATCGTTTCGATCAAAACACCCGAATAGCCCGGGATCGTCTGTTCCGCAAGCAGCGGAAACATTGTGCGGACGGCGTTTACGGCGGTCGTCGGTACTGCCGCCGACATTCCGGTCGGCTTAACGAGCGAGCCTTCAGATGGCGTCGGCTCCGGCTTGTAGATCTTTATGTCCTGAAGGAGCGGTCGCGTCGTCTGCGCGGGAACTGCGAGAGTTCCCAAAAGCAGAGACGCTAAAATAACGACAAACTTTATCGCGGACGTTTTGATCATTGCTAGGATCGAATTGCGAAAATGAAATGACGCGGAGCCCGTGAAACCGGACAGGTCGTAATTATACCACAGCTTTCTGCCGCTCTGAAGATTTTTTACATTCGGGGACATTTTTCCTAAAATATCGACCTCGACTCGTTAGATGAACTCACCGCCAACGCGGATGCCGAAGAACAGGCCACTGACCACTGTGAAGAAAGACGCACTGCCGCCGATCACGACACGCAACATCAGGCTCGCCCATGCGGCATCCTCTGCGGCGATAAGAAGCCGTCTTGCCGAATTTTCGGATATTTTGGCGAATGGCGACGACCTTCGGTTTTGGGAGGAGATGGTCTTTTGCTTCTTTACGGGCGGCTGTTCTGCGAAAATGGGGCTTCGCTCGATCGAAAAGGTGCGGCATCTGCTCGAAAAAGGCACCCAAGAGGAGCTTGTGAACGCGCTTTCCGGCACGCATCGCTATCCGAACGCACGCTCGCGTTATATCGTCGCTTCCCGCGAATTTTTGCTCAAAGATTGTGACCTGCGGCTCAGATCGAGGCTCATGGCCTTCTCTGACCCTATCGAGCGCCGCGATTGGCTCGTGCAGGAAAAGGGCATAAAAGGCCTCGGATACAAAGAAGCGAGCCATTTTTTGCGAAATGTGGGCTTTCGCGGCTACGCGATCCTCGATAAACACGTCCTGAACTGCCTCGCCGCTCTGAAAATAATTCCTGAGGCAAAGCCACCAAATACCCGTCTGCGGTATCTAACCATCGAGGAAAGCCTTAAAAAACTGGCTCGGCGGACCAAGATCGATTTTGATGAACTCGATCTCGTCCTTTGGTCGATGAAGACCGGCGAGATCCTCAAGTAACGGCCCAAACCCGGGCCCTGATCCAAAAACGTTGGAGGCAACTTTGATGCAGCCTTCCCAAAACTTTTTTTCGAGAGAATGTATTCGTTACCTCAGCTGCGCCGCTCTGATGGTCTGCATTGTGTCTGCCGCCGCTGCAGTATGTTTCTCGCAGAAACGGGCCGAGGCCGACCGCGAAAGCCTAAAAGATGCGATCAGTCTCACCCGTGACAACGAACTAAAGAAGAGCGAAGCGATACTGCACAAGCTCATAAAGGCCGATCCGGATAATGCAAAGGCTCGGACCGAACTTGCCTTCAACCTAACAAAACAGCGGCGCTTCGTTGAAGCGTATGAGACGATCCTTTCCGTGCTTGATAAGGATAAGAAAGATTCGCGGGCTCTCTCGGTGCTCGGATCTCTCTTGCTTGCAAGCGGCCGTATTCGCGAGGCTCGGGCGATCATCTACACCGCACTCGACCTTCGACGAGGCGAACACCTTGCGTGGGCGAGCCTCGGGATGCTCGATTATTACGACAACGATGTCGATCAGGCGATAAATAGTTTGAAGCAGGCGATCTACCTTGCTCCGCGCGAACCTGATTATTATTTTTCATTGGCTCAGGCCTCCGTCAGGGCCGATCGGTACAAAGATGCGGCAATTGCCTACGACCGCTTCCTGTCGGTTTCCGGTGCGATGGATGTTGACCGCCGCGAACGCATAAGGGGCCTCGTAAGCTTCCTTCGTTATCTTGATGCGCGGCCTTCGCTTTACGATGCAAGCGGAGCGGGCACAACTACCGTCAAATTCGACCTTGTGACGAATCGGCCGATCATCGAGGTCCGCGTGAATGATTACTCAAAGCCGCTGCGTTTTGTCATCGACACGGGCTCGGGGATGACCGTTATTTCCAATAAGACCGCCGAGTTGCTGGGGATGAAGGAAGTTGCCCGCGGCGGCAATGCCCGAGGCGTGGGCGGCGACGGAAAGTTTCCGATCATCTACGGTTTCGTGAACGAGATCAAGATGGGCGATGTTTCCGTTCATAACATCCCGGTTTACATACGCGACGTAAACTCCCGCACGCAGATCGACGGCTATCTCGGCCTCGCGGTCATCTCAAAATTCTTTGCGACGATCGACTACGGGACGAAAACGCTCACGCTCTCCAAAGAAGACACGGTTGACGCGTTTTCAAAAGAGAATGCTGACCATATACTGCCGCTTCGCCTTACGCCGAGCGGCTTCTTGAGCGGAGAGGTCGGCGTCGCCGGTATCGAGACCAATTTGAACTTTATCGTTGATACGGCGGCGAGCGTCTCCGTGATCTCCGACAATATTGCCGCTGCCGAAGCCATCAAGAAATATCTTTCCGATCAGCGTTACAGGGTCATTGGTGCGGCCGGCGAAGTGGTCGATGCTCCGACTTTCCTGCTGCCGCGTGTTACATTCGGACAGAACGTTCGTGCGCCTCTGGTTGCCGTCGCTCTTGACCTGGACGTGATAAACGAATCATCGGGTTTTGACCAAGCCGGCATTCTCGGCGGAAATTTTCTAAGGAATTACCGCGTCGCCTTTGATTTCAAACGGGCACGCGTGCGACTTACGCCGATCGCGTCCGAAACCGGCGAGAATACCGGCAAGCAGCAATTGAATGAAGATTAGCCTGTATCTTGAAACGTCCGTCATCGGGGCCTATTTGGACAACGGCGACGCGTTTCGCCGCGACCTGACGATCCGCTGGTGGGAACACGAGATGCAGGATTACGACGCGTTCTCGTCATTTCTGGTCCGCCGCGAACTCGAACATTTTCCCGAACCGCACCGCACCGGCTACCTCAATCTCGCAAAGGAGACGAACGAACTCGACATCCCGGAAGAGGCCGCCATCCTCGCCGAAGGCTACATCGAACGCGGCGTCATCCACCGCCGCTTCCTCTCGAACGCCGTGCATTACGCCGTCGCCTCCGTCTATAAGCTCGATTACTTCGTCACGTGGGATTTCGGCCATCTCGCCAACATCCGAAAACAAACGCGCCTGCGCCTCTTCAACACCGCCGCCGGCTTCGCCTCCCCGACCATCATCACCCCCGAATTCCTCGTCCACTCGATCTGATCTCCAACGAAATATGAAAAGGCCGGCCGAAGGTTTCGGTCGGCCTTTTGGGTTGTGTTTGAAAGAGAACTACGGGCGGACCGTCGCTTCGTTAAATTTTGGCAGGGAAACGGACTGGTTGACATAGACGCCGAATTCCGTGCCGGATTTCACATCGACGTCCTCGCCCTTGGTCTGCGTCTCGGTTATGAGGCCGCCGACGCCGCCGATGATGCCGCCGATGAGCGCACCTTTTCCGCCGCCGATCGCCGCACCGAGCAACGCGCCGCCCGCACCGCCACCGCCGATGAAGATCAGCTTGCGATGCTTCATCTTATCGCCCGAGGCCGAGCCTTCGTTGTCGCTCTTTCCGTCCTTCGTATCGAGGTCGGTGAGCGAACCGTTGATCGCACGCGTCGTTCCGTTCGGTAAGCGGACCGAAGTGAAACTCACGTCGATCGTGCCGGGCTTCCCGCCCTTTCGAGCCTTCTGAACGCTGTCCACGCGGCCTGTCACGGTGCTGCCGACAGGGATAACGACCACGCCATTGTTCGAATAGACCGGCTCAGTGACGGTCGCCGTAAAGGTCGAACCCTCGGTCGAGGTCTTCGACGAGAGCTTTGAATTCAAACGCGTGCGCATCACGGTTCCGCTCGGCACAGAGTAAACCGGCACGACGACCTTTTTCGTCACAGTAGTGCGTTTCTTGCGTATGACAGGTTTTCTCTTCTGAGCGAACGCGTCCGTCACACCCAAGCCGACGATCACGGCAATCGCCGCGACCAGCATTTGTTTGTTGAATATTCGTTTCATAAAAAGTCTTTCCTCCTAGATCAGGTTGCAAAAAAATCCAAGGCGGTCGGTGCAAGCCGGCAGCGAACCGCAAAATTTTCGAATGCTTCGATATTAACACTTGAGATGGTGTAAGATAAAGAAAATCGCATTTTTGTGGAAGATTCTTCTATTAGCTGTTTTGTTGGGCAAGTCAGTAAATCTACCGCGTTCGCTTTTTGTTGATCCGAGGCCTTGGATCTTTAGGCCGTCGTGTTTGACGCTGCTCGTTGAACGAGTTTTTACGGAGAAGAATATGCCGTTGACCAGGCCCGCGATCTTGCTTTTTGGACTCAACCTTCTTGACGCCCTGCTCACCATAATTTGGGTCCGCAGCGGCGTTGCTACTGAAAGTAACCAGCTGATGGCAAGCCTTCTCGACATCGGCAACGCGCCATTTTTGATCGTGAAAGTCGCTATCGGCGCTGTCGCGGCGATAGTCATTATGCGTTGGGGAGCAAAGCCGATCGCACGATACGGATTAGCGGTCGCCCTCGCAATTTATATCGGGCTGATGGGGATACATCTCTTCACGGGCCTGGCCGCTTTCGGATATATTTCTGACGGCCTCGCCAAGGGCGTGAGCGATCCTGTCGTCGGCCTTTTTACTGCGTCCTTCTCGGTTTTTTCGTCGCTTTTCTGATCTTTTTCCGTTCCAAGGGGCTGAAACCTTTCCTCGAAATCGAATGTAATGCACAACGGGGCGCGTTTCTTTGCGCATCTCAAGTGTTGTTATATTTTTGGATAGAGGTTTCATAAAATGAGCAGAACTCCGGTTTACCAATTATCGGGCAGACAGATACTCGTGCTTTCTCTCTCGTCGGCATTCATCGCGATCGGCCTGGCCGCGGCCGCGGCACTAATAATCACTTCAAGGCATTCGGCCGATCCGTCGGCAGTCATTAAGGCAGAATCAGGGCCCGTTAACGCAGGTATTTCGGACCCGGCAACGGTCTCTGACGAACAGAACAATATCGAGGTCTACAAGGCGGTCGCTCCGGGCGTTGCCTTCATCAACACGACTTCGTATCAGCAGGATTTTTGGGGCAATGTTCAGGAAGGCAAAGGTAATGGCTCGGGTTCAGTGATCGACCCGAACGGCGACGTCCTGACGAACTATCACGTGATCGAAGGTGCACAGAAGCTCTCGGTCAGCTTTGGCGGCGACAAGACCTATCCCGCAAAAGTGATCGGCGGCGATCCGGACACTGACCTCGCTGTCATCAGGATCGAGAATCCACCCGCGGGTCTGACGGTCGTGCCGCTTGGCGATTCGGATAAGCTTATCGTCGGGCAAAAGGTCCTTGCGATCGGCAACCCGTTCGGCCTCGACAGAACGCTCACGACCGGTGTCATTTCCGGCCTTCAGCGTCCGATACGTGCCGTCAACGGCAGGCCGATCGACGCTGCGATCCAGACTGACGCGTCGATCAACCCCGGAAATTCGGGCGGTCCGCTGCTTGATAAGTACGGCAAGATGATCGGCATCAACTCGCAGATCTTGTCGCCGCAGGGCGGTTCGGTCGGCGTCGGGTTTGCCGTACCGGTAAATATCGCAAAACGCGTCGTCCCGCAGCTTATACAGTTCGGCGAAGTCCGTCGGCCGAAGCTCGGGGCAAGTACGATGAGCGTCGCAAGCCTTTTGGATCAGGGTGCTCGCCTTCCGGTCGAAAGCGGCCTGTTGATCCGGAGCGTAACCCAAGGCTCACCCGCTGCGGCTTCCGGCCTGAAAGGCCTAAGCCAGGCGAATGACGGCAGCATCCTGCTTGGCGATATTATCGAGAGCATCGACGGTGAGAAGCTTACGACGAACGACGATCTTTATCGGCTGCTCGACAAGAAGCAGATCGGCGACACGATCCAGATCGAGGTCTTTCGAGGCGGCAAGCGAGTAACGGTGCCGCTAAAACTTCAGGCTCCGACAAATCGGCGAACACAGCCGCAACAGTATCAGTAACTCGGCGATACGAACTAGATCTCGGCGGTGCGGACACGACAAAGTGCTTTCCGCATCGCCCGTTTCTTCAAAATAACTTCAAATGCAGGAAATAGAACTCTTCTACAACGACGGCACCGGCTGGATGTGCAGGCAGTGCGACAAAGAGATCGGCCTGCAGAAAGAACTCGAACACGCTCACGCACGCTTCTTTCGCGAAGGCGAGGCCGAGAGCAAATTCCCCATATTCTCTGATCAGGCACGTGCGAAATGGCTTGACCGCGTTGGCGAGGTGCTCATCTGCCCACGCTGCGGTGTTACCGAAAAGGTAGATAAACACTAACTTCTTACCGGCGTTTTTCGAGAGCGCCATCAACGCCTGTATAATTCTAACAAGATGCTTGAGAGGGAACTTGAGACTGCGCGGAGTCTGGCGTTTGAGGCTTCCGTGATGGTCCTTGGCCATTATGCCAAGGAGATCGTGGCTGAAGAGAAATTGGGAGCCGACAATAAGTACGAGCCTGTAACCGTTGCGGATCGAGAGGCGAGCCGGTTGATCGTGGACGGTCTTCGAAAGGCGTTTCCCAATGATGCAATCTTGTCCGAAGAAGAGATCGGCCCTGATCTCGAATGGACCCGAGCTCAGCGTACATGGATCATCGATCCGATCGACGGAACGGCCGGATTCATCAAGCACGAAGACGATTTCGCGATCCAGATCGGCCTTGTCGAGCGAGGCAAGCCCGTCGTCGGCGTCGTGCATCTGCCTGCCTTCGGGATAACGTACGAAGCTGCTTCCGGGCATGGTGCATTCTTGATGAACGACGGCGTCCGCACGCGATTGGCAGTTCGAAAGGTCAGTGAACCCCGTGAGATGCGCATCGCACTTTCGCGCAATCATTTTAAGCCGCGAATGAACGTTCTGCTCGATCATTTTCATTTCGCATCGCACATTTATCGTGGTTCGGTCGGCTTGAAGATGGGACTGATAGCTGCGGGCGAATGTGATGTCTATATTCACCTTAGCGATCGGACGAAACTTTGGGACACCTGCGCGCCGCAGATCATCTTAGAAGAAGCGGGCGGCATCTTAACTGATATCTTTGGCGACGCTTTGGTTTACGACACACCGGAACTGAGCAATCTGAACGGCATCGTTGCGTGCGGATCGGAAGGTCACTCCGAGATCATCGAGGGCTTGCAGCCGTTCCTTGAATCTCACGGCAGAACGCGGAAATAGAGTTATGAAGTTTCTCCACATCGCAGACGTTCATCTCGGGTGCACGCGTTATCAACTTCCCGAAAGCCCGCGAGATTTTTTTGACGCGTGGGTCGATGTGCTGCGACGCTATGCGATCGGTGAGAAGGTCGATTTCGTTGTAATGGCGGGCGATTTTTTCCATAAGCGGGTCGTCCCGCCCGAAACGATGAACTATGCCGTCGAGGGCCTAACGGAACTAAGGGACGCGGGCATTCCGGTCATCACGATCGAGGGCAATCACGACCAAAAATATACCGACAGCGAATACAGCTGGCTCCGTTCCTTGTCGAGTTGGGGTTTTGTAAAGCTTTTGGAACCCACGTTTATGGACGGCGTGCCCACGTATGTAGCTTGGGATGAGAACGCGCGGCGAGGCGGATTTATCGACGTCGGCCGCGCGAGGATCTTCGGTTCGCAGTGGTTCGGTGCACAGGGAAATCAGATGATCCCACTGCTCACGGATGCGATCTCGCAGAACCGCCGTGACGGCGCGTTTCACATTCTTCTGCTTCATACGGACGTCGAAGGCCATCAGGTCCATCCGATCCCGGCGTTGTCGGTCGAAGAGTTAATGCGCCTCCGTTCGGTGGTTGATTATGTCGGTCTTGGGCATACGCACATGCGGTACGAGATCGACAATTGGGCGTTCAATCCGGGCTCGATCGAGGTTACCAATATCGCCGAATATCGAGAGGACCGAGGCGTTTTCATCGTCGATGTTGACGAAGCCAACAACGTTTCTGCGAGGCACACCGATGAATACAAATTCAGGCCGTTCCAACAGCTAGGGCTTTATGTCGACGGCATCGACAAGCCCGAAGAATTGACCCGGAGAGTGTTGGAAATGGTGCGTCTTGAAGCTCGGGTAGCAGAAGAAGGCAAACCGCGGCCGATCATCGAGATAGCATTGCGCGGGAGGCTTGGATTTCCGAATTCGCAGATCGAAATGCGGAAGATCCGCGACGCTACGCTTGAGATCACTAACGCGCTGCACGTGCGCATAAAGAACCACACCGTTCCGGTCGAATATCTTGAGACCGAGCCCGCACAAACTGATGAAGGCCGCCATCGCATCGAACGGCGTGTTGTCGAGAGCCTGGTCCTTCGAGACGGCCGATATAAGAACCGAGCCGAAGCGATCGCTGAGGCTGTGATCGGTGCAAAAAGAATGGCCCTCGGGGACGAGTCACCTGAGCGGATCGCGGATTTCATCGCCGAGAAAGATGCAGATGTGAAGGTTTCAGAGAAGAGTGCGGGCTAAGCCTACGGAACGCGAACGGCCGAACACGGAGTCCGGACAGCGGAATTCCGGATCCCAAAAGTGCAGATCGTGCAAATCGTGCATTTCGTGCAAATCGTGCACTTTGATACGTTTTGTGCGGTTTGTGCTTCAAAACGGGTGCCGCGTTTCGCTATGATGACAACACGGTCGAAGCGGCCGTTCGGTCTTTGAAAAAAATGTAAATGGTGAATGGTGAATGGTGAGTGGTGAATGGTGAGTGGTGAATGGTGAGTGGTGAATGGCGGAGCTAAAGCTCCCCTCCTTACGAAGGAGGGGTGGCAGCCGCCTCGGCTGACGGGGTGGTTCTTGCCCCGGAACGCGGCAAGCCGGAGCCGATCACGCAATGTGCAGTTGTTCTTTTTTTCGCGAAATTCTGGGACAAATCGAGTAAGCTATTGATAACACGTCACTTATTTGTCCCAAGAGCTGTCCCAGAGTTGTCCACGAGCGTTTTGGCTGGGACAAAAGACGGCCATGTCGGCGGCCGAGCCGCCTCCATGATCCGCTTTGTGAGACCTCCGGTCGGGCACGGTTGCGTTTTTTGCAACACGTGGGGATCTATGACCCACGAACCCCGACCGCACTGCGATGCGGCGAGCCGACTCCGAGGTGCGTTGGCTGTGGCGTCCTACAAACATTCGGCTCCTAAAGCGGGACCGATCGCTCACGCAGGCGGTTCTGACTGCGGACGAGGGCATCCCAGGTTCCGTTCTTAGTCCCCGTAGGGACAAATATAATAGCCCAGGGTAAGGCCGCCTCGGCCGCCACCCCGGGGTTACGCGGCCACCACCACATCGGAGCGTGCGTAGCACGCGACAGGATCTTGTCGGCGGTAAGCCGCCTTCGCGGAATGATCTTCTGCCCTGATCCACGGCATAAATGCCGTGGCAATTCGAGAGTTCGAGATGACCAAGTTCTACAAACATTCGGCTCCGATGGAGCCAGGAAAGGCAGGGTTGTTGACGGAACTGACCGCCCGCTTACGCAGGCGGTTCTGACTTTTGGTGACCGTCCGCTCACGCAGGCGGTTCTGACTGTAGTCAACAAACACTGGCGACGGCGCACTGCTGACCGCCCGCTGACGCAGGCGGTTCTGACAGCGGCGGACGGGGGCGTCCGCGTTCCGGCGCAGACGGTTCGGACAAGCAGCGAGTTTGTGTTAAAAATGTAAGTTACGTAAAAAGGAATTCCGCCCTCGCCGAGGAACGGCCAATGAGGGCGGCGGCAGTATTCGAATAAATGAAAAAGTTCTTAGTTTTAATTTCGGTCGCGGCGGTCGCCGCGTTCGCTATCTGGGGTTTCAGCGGGCGTGTCGAAGCGGATGCCAAAAGGGCGGAACTTGCTTCGCCGCACCTCGTGATCAGCCAATTCCAGGCGGGCGGCACTTCGAACGCGAATGACGAGTTCATCGAGATCCACAACACGAGCTCGGCTCCGGTCGATCTAAATGGTTTTCGTGTCGTCTATCGCTCATCCGGCGGCTCGAATGACGTCGGTCCGATGGCCGTCTGGAACACGACGACGATCCTGCAGCCGGGGCAATTCTACTTGATCGCAGCAACGTCTTACACGGGTTCGGTAACGCCGGATCTGACGTATAACCCTACCTCGTGCAGTTGCTCGATGTCGGCGAATGCGGGCGGACTTGCGATACGCCAGGGCGACAACAATACCGGAGCTGTGATCGACGCGGTCGGTTGGGGCAATGCGACGAATATCTTCTTTGAGGGCACACGCACGGCGGCTCCGGCCAACTCTACGAGTCAGGCTCGCAAGAATAGCGGCTGCCTTGATACGGACAACAACTCGTCGGACTTCGAGAATCTGAATCCGTCCGCACCGCGTTCGTCGGGCACGACCTCGACGTGCGGGGCGACCGGCACGGAACTCTTTGCGACGATCAACGCGAACCCGACGACCGTCGTGCCGGGCGGAAGCACGCTCATCTATGTTACGACCGTGCCTGCGACGACTCCGCCGAGCACGAATATCACGGTCGTTGCGAATCTCGCACAGATAAATGGCTCGGGCAGCCAGACGCTTTATGACGACGGCACGAACGGCGACGTAACGGCGGGCGACAATGTTTTTTCGTACAATGCGTCGATACCGGCAGAGGTTACGGGCGGCACGAAACTGATACCGGCGGCCGCGGCCGATGCGCAAGGGCGCGTCGTCAATATGCAGTTGACCCTGACGGTCAACGCGCCGAACCCGAACGAGGATCCGCTGCTTCTCGGCAATCCTTCGGGAGCGACGGCAGATACCTCGAACGAGAACAACTACCTGATGCCGAAGCCGCAGTACACGCTCTCTTACAACCGCTCGAAAGCGACGCCGAATTGGGTCGCATGGCGGCTTGATAGTTCGTGGCTCGGTTCGACGCCGAGGCAGGACGATTATCGTCCCGACCCTGCGCTTCCGGCAGCGTGGTATCACGTGCAGGACAATGACTATTCGGGTTCGGGTTACGATCGCGGGCATATGTGCCCTTCGGGAGATAGGACGAATTCGGTGGCGAATAACTCGGCGACGTTCCTGATGACGAATTTCGTGCCGCAGCTTGGAGCGAATAATCAGGGCCCGTGGAATGATTTTGAGAACTATTGCCGCTCGCTCGCGAATCAGGGCAATGAGATCTACATAATTACCGGGCCGCTCGGCAACATAGGTACCATCGCTCAGGGACGCATCGTCGTGCCGCAATATACTTGGAAGGTCGTGCTCATCCTGCCCAACGGTTCGAACGATCTGCAGCGTGTAACGCGTTCGACGAGAGCATTCGGCATCGTCGTGCCGAACTTTCCGCCGCTCAATTCGAATACGCCGTGGCGGCAGTTCCGCGTGTCGGTCGATGCGGTAGAGAATCTGACGGGATACAACTTCTTCTCGAATATTCCCATCAACACACAGGCGATCATCGAACGTCGGCACGACGTTCAGTAGTTCGATATGAAAAAGTTATTCGCACTGGCGGCCTTTGCGGCCGCCCTCTTCACTCTCGGCCAAACGAGCGTCTTTGCTCAGAAAGAACTCGCGATCTCGGCGATCCAAGGCGATGGAGTTGCGTCTCCTTACGAGCGGCAGCAGGTGAAGACCTCGGGAGTTGTTACGGCTCGTCGGCGTGACGGTTTTTTCCTGCAAACGCCGGACGGCAAAGACGACAAGGACTCGAAAACCTCCGAAGGCATCTACGTCTTTACAAAAGATGCGCCGTCAGCGGATGCCGCGATAGGCAGCCTCATCTCGATCACAGGCCAGGTGCAGGAATTTCGTCCGCGTGCGGCGAACGGTGCGACGCTTCCGATAACCGAGATCTCGATGTTCGCTGACCGCGATAAGATCCAGGTGCTGGAAAAAAGCGTTCCGCTCCCGAAGCCTGTCGAGATCACCGCTGCAGACTTTAAGGAGAATTCGATCACAGAACTCGAAAAGTACGAGGGAATGCGCGTCATCGTCCCGCAGTTGTTCGTGGTTGCGCCCACGGGCGGCCGCACCAATAACGTCGAGAACACGTCGGAATCGAACGGCACATTCTTCGGCGTCGTGAAGGGAATGGAAAAGCCGTTTCGCGGTGCGGGCTACGATATATTCGAGTACATCTTTCTGAGTAAGAGCGAAAAAGAGAGCTTTCAGAAAGAGCATCCGGGCATCAAACTCTTTGACGGCAATCCTGAACGCCTTCGCATCGAAAGTCTCGGCCTCGACGGCGGAACGCCGCTCGATGTGGCGGCCGGCACAACGCTCAAAGACCTTTCGGGCGTGATGCACTATTCCTACAATACGTGGACGATATTGACCGACCCGAATGCTCGCCCTTCCGTCGCGGGTTATGAATCGACCGTAGTGAAACTTCCGGCCGCGACCGACAGGCAGTTCGCCGTCGCCGGAATGAACCTCGAGAATTTCTTCGACGACGTTGACGATCCGGGCATCAAGGAAGACATCGTGAAAACCGAAGCGTTGAAGGCGAGGATGAATAAGATCTCGCTCACGATCCGCGAACGAATGCAGATGCCGGATGTGATAGGTGTCGTCGAGGCGGAGAATCTCGCCGTTCTGAAACGCCTCGCGGAGAAG
Source organism: Acidobacteriota bacterium (assembly GCA_018269005.1). Classification (GTDB taxonomy): domain Bacteria; phylum Acidobacteriota; class Blastocatellia; order Pyrinomonadales; family Pyrinomonadaceae; genus OLB17. The sequence continues at coordinate 817,961 of JAFDVK010000012.1, forward strand.
ATAAATTCTGATGCGGTTGCGGCGGGAAAGCCCGATCCGAAGTACGCGGCGTTCCTTGAAGATGGAAATGACGGACGCGGGATAGACAACGGCTTTTTGGTGAAGACGAGCCGGATAAAGGTCGTCGAGGTGAAGCAATACGGAAAGGACGAGAAGTTCGCAAGTCCCGGCTCATCCAACGAGATCTATCTCAACGACAGGCCGCCGCTGATGCTCCGTGCGTCGATGGCCGACCCGAAAACGGGCGAGCCTTTTGCGTTCACGGTCATTGTGAACCACCTGAAATCATTCCTCGGCTACAACGATCCGAAGCGGCAGGATGCCGTCCGCTTGAAGAAACGGCTGCAGGCGGAGTTCCTCGCAAAGCTCGTTGAGTCGCGCCAAAAGGCCGATCCGAACGAGCGGATAATTCTGCTCGGCGACTTCAACGCGTATCAGTTCAGCGACGGCATCGTCGATGTCGTCGGCACGATAAAAGGAACGCCCGCGGCAAAGGACGCCGTTCTTAATCCGTCGGACGATCTCGTGAACCCGGACCTTGTGAACCTCGTCGATCTGATCACGGAGAAGCAGCGTTATTCGTACAACTACGACGGCAACGGCCAGGTGCTCGATCATATGATCGTAACGGCGAACTTGGTGCCGTATGTCGGCGGATTCGGATATGCGCGGGTCAATGCGGATTTTCCGGAGAGCTATCGCTCGGACGCTGCAAGGCCGGAAAGATATTCGGATCACGACGCGGCGATCGGATATTTTTCGATCGATCCGAAGAAAGCGTCGAAGTAGTCACGTGCGTTCGAGTATGACCGACGCGATCGCGTGCTGACTTGTGTGAGAAAGCGAGACGTGTATGCGATTAGCTCCGCTTGCAGCAAAAAGTTCGGCGGCTTTTCCGCTAAGCATTATCTCGGGGGCGCCGAGTTCGGTCAGCGTGACCTCGACATCCTGCCAAGAAAGGTTTCCTCGCCAACCGGTTTTGAGCGCTTTGAAGACAGCTTCTTTTGCAGCGAACCGTGCGGCATAACTCTCGCCCGAGGCTGCACCTTTACCTTCGCAATAGGAGCGTTCGCCTTCCGTAAAAACTTTTTCACGAAAACGCGGCGTTCTCGTCATCGTTTCGCGTATGCGATAAACTTCCACAATGTCGATGCCTGTTGAGATGATCATAGACGAAGACGGAATTCTAGCCGATTCGGGGTTCTTTTGGCGAGAGGCGAACGGTGTGAAAGCCCTCGCTTCCCGGCAACTATGCGATGCGGGCTTTGAGAATGGCTTCTCGACGCGTATGGGCGGCGTGTCCGATTTTCCGGTAAACAGCCTCAATTTAGCGGGGTTCAGTGAGGACGCACGCGAGAATATCTATGAGAACCGCCGCCGCTTTCTCACGCTCTTTCCGGCCGGAATGCGGATCGCGGCTGTCTATCAATGCCACGGTTCGACGGTAAAGACGATCGCGAGCGAGGCGGACATCACGGATTCGGACGAACGTGCGGACGGGATGATATCGGACATCGCGGGCGTTCTGCTTGGCGTAAAAACAGCGGATTGCGTGCCGGTTTTGATCGGCGATCCAAAGACCGGAGCGTTTGCGGCGGTTCACGCGGGCTGGCGCGGAACGGTCGCCTCGATCGTCGTAAAGGCCGTTGAAAATATGCAGGAGACCTTCGGAAGCGATCCGTCGCAGCTGATCGCGGCGATCGGCCCTGCGGCCTCGGTGCGTCAATACGAGATCGGCGAGGATGTGCTGAACGCCTTCGCGGAGAACTTTGAGGGTTCGGAAAAATACTTCGTGCCGACTCGTCCCGGCCACGCACGCGTCGATCTGCACGCGGCAAATCGCGACCAGCTGATGTCCTGCGGACTTGATGCCGCAAATATTTCCATCGCACCGTTCTGCACGATGGAACGAACCGACCTATTCTTTTCCTATCGCCGCGAAAAAAAGGAATTCGGAAAAACGGGAAGGCTGCTTTCCGTCATCGGTAAAGTTTAGCGAATGCGGGCCGAGAGGCTGATCCGCTTCGTCTTTGGCGGATAGCAAACTTCGTCAGTGCATGCCTGATAGCGAACCGCGACGCGAAATTCTGCCGCATCGCCCTTAAAGCCGGCGGGAACGGTTACGGGGAATGAGAAGGTTACGCGGCCTTCATAGACATTTAGAGCGTTCTTTGAAAAGCCGAATGTCTTGTCGTGTCCTGCGGGATAGCGCACGGCGCCGAAACGCAGTCCGCCGCCCGTCGGCGTAACGACGGTCGCGATGAGATTCTCGCCTTTCGGGCGATTCGAGTTCACGTGCAGGCCTTGAGGTATGTCGAGAGTGACGGTCACGCGGACGCTCTTACCGCGAGCAAGCGAACCGTTCGGCACGGAGCCGGAAACTTCCTGTGCATTCGCCGTCAAACCAAAGACAGAGAGCACAAATACGAACACTGAAAAACAAACGATTCTCTTCATAAATTCAAACTGCAGCACCGTCAGTCCCTGACGACAAAACTTTCGAGCATAACATCGAGCTTTTCGATGATGGCCTCACCGGCTTCCTCGAGTGCCCTTATTTTAAGAACGTAGGCGCCGTCGCCGGTCTCGCCGATCTTATATTTGATGCGGCTCGGAGCTTTCGTGCCGCCTTCTTCGATCTCAATGACGTGATATGTCCGTCCGTCGATCACTTCTTTTCGATCGTCTGTGATCTTTCCGCTCTTCTTGATCTCGGCGAGCTTTGCGGCAACGCCGGTCGGATGGAGTTTCTTGATCTCAGCACGGAAGAGCCGCATCTTCGACATCACGCCGGTGCCGAATTCTTTAGAATATGCCTCGAACGCGAGTTCAGGGTTGCCATTCAAGACGTGGAGCATCCCTTCGGGTTTCTCGATCGTGAACGCCGGTTCGACGACGGTCTCGGCGTCAAATGCCGCCGCCGCATTCTTCTTGATGCGCGTCGATGCCCACGCCATCAGGGCTACGAGTATGATGCCAAGTATGAGTATTTCCATCGGAAAAAAGTTCTCTTTCTTTATGCGGCCTTTGCGGCCAATTGCCCGCACGCGGCGTAAATATCGCGGCCTCTCGGCGTGCGAACATAAGCGTCAACACCGAGCGATTCGAGGGTCTGTTTGAACGCTGCGACCGTCTCGGGCGACGATGCCGTGTAATCAAGCTGTTCGGCGCCGTTGTGCGGAATGAGATTTATCTTGAAGCGACGCAATTTGTATCGTTTCAGAAGCTCGGCCAGCGTGCGTGCATCATCAGGCGAATCATTCACGCCGCCTAGCATCACATATTCGAACGTGAAACGCTCGCCGCGTTTCAGGCTCCGCTCGAAATTCCTCGCGGCCTTCATCAAGGCGTCAAGATCCCACTTCTTATTGATCGGCATCAGACGGTCACGGAGTTCATCGGTCGCCGCTGTCAAAGAGATCGCGAGATGTGGACGGTCTTCGAGCTGAGCGAGGTCGTCGATCCGCGGAACGATGCCCGCAGTCGAAACGGTAACGCGATTCGGGACGATGAAAAGGCCTTTTTCATCCGCCATCAGGCGAAGTGCGGCAATCAGATTCTCAAAATTTAGGAACGGTTCGCCCGCACCCATTCCGACGAGATTGGTGCCGTGCGGCGTTTCGGTTCCGACGCCGTAAACATCATTCAACACGATGACGATCTGCTCGACGATCTCGCCGGCGGTCAGGTTTCCAAGCAGACCAAGCTTTGCCGTCAAACAAAAATCACATTTGAGCGGGCAGCCGCTTTGCGATGAAAAACAGATCGTGTCGCGATTCTCGGTCGGCAGATAGACGGTTTCGACGGGCCGCCCCGCAGCGGTCTTCATCAAATATCGCCGCGTGCCGTCAACGGAGACGAATCGCGATTCGACTGTCATTCGCGAGATATCGGCAACTTCGGCGAGCTTCGCCCGAAACGCTTTTGGGAGATTCGTGATCTCGTCGAATGACCGCAAGCGCTGTTCGTGCACGGCCCGAAAGACCTGATCGGCGCGGTACTTCGGCTCGCCAAGACCCGTTACGAGTTCGGAGAGTTCGGCGCGCGTCATCCCTAAGATGTGAGCTTTTTGCGTCACAATGGCTATTTTAGCTTATGCGGGCTGGTTTTGCCGCCTCAGGCATCCGCACTGCGGCCGGAGCGGAACCATTCGACGAACTTCGGAATGCCGTCCTCGATCTTTGTTGTCGGAGCATAATCGAGCATTCTGCGTGCTTTTGAGATATCGGCAAAGGTGATGGGAACATCGCCGGGCTGTGAAGGTTGGCGGTCGATGACGGCCTTTTTGCCCAAAGAAGATTCGATGAGTTCGATGAGGCGGGACAATTCGGTCGTCTCTGATTCGCCGAGATTGAAGACCTCGTGCATCGATGCGTCAAAATCCATCGCGGCACGCACGCCGCCGATGATGTCGTCGATGTACGTGTAATCCCGACGGGTCGTACCGTCGCCGAAGACGGGGATCGATCTGCCTTCGTCGATGAGTTTTGCGAACTTATGGATCGCAAGATCCGGCCGCTGACGTGCGCCATAGACCGTGAAAAATCGAAGGCAAACGGTACGAATGTCGAAAAGGTGCGAATATGTGTGGCAGATGAGTTCGCCGGCGGCCTTTGTCGCGGCGTATGGCGAGATCGGGTTAAAGATCGGGTCGTCTTCGGCGAACGGCACCTTCTCATTCTCGCCGTAAACCGAGCTCGAAGAGCCGAACACGAACTGCTTGACGCCATGCCTTCGCGCGAGTTCGAGCAGATTCGTCGTGCCGTTGATGTTCGTCTCGATATAGAGCTGCGGCTCGAGCAGTGAAGGCCTTACGCCCGCACGTGCGGCAAGATGGACGATCGTGTCAAAATTCGCACGTTCAAAGATCGGCTCCAACGCAGCGAAATCGCGGATGTCGGCCTCGACGAAAGTAACGTCGGGCGAATCCTGATAGAGAGCAAGATTTGCTCGCTTGATCGCGGGCGAATAAAAGTCGTTGAGGTCGTCAACGATCGTGATACGCCAACCGCCCTCGGCGAGAAGTGTCCCGACGAGATGCGAACCGATAAATCCGGCACCGCCGGTTACAAGAACATTTTTTTTCACTAAATTAAATAATCTCTGAGGAAGAAAAGATTCTCGCAAACCATAGCATTAACTACGGTTTACGGCAACCTTGCGGGCAGTTAGTTGGCAAATTTTTGCCGGGCTTCGAATCTTGCGAGCAGTTCTTCGAGAAAGCCTTCGTAGGTGAAGTCCGTCTCGCTGTATCGCGGCTTGAGCTTGTACATCAGCGGAAGAGCGATGCGCCACGCCATCCAAACGCGTTGCCGTTCGCTCATATCCCAGCGGCGGCGAAGAAAGACCTCAGCGACCTCGATCTCGTCCTCCGAGATCTTTGAAATGTCGGCGGTAAAGGTGACGGGCTTTTGCACACGGGTCAATGCGGGATCGGCGATCCGCTTTGCGAAGGTGTCGGCAAAACTCGGTGCCTCGTCGATTCTTTCGCGAATAACGACAGTTCCGGCAAAGATATCGCCGATCCGCTGATCGCGGCCGTTTAGAAAGATCGTGATCAAGCCGACCGAATAGATCGGAATTATGAATCCCGGTGCAGCGTCCGCGATGCGAAGCAAATTGCGTGCGATCGCTTCCCAGACCGTAAGCGGACGCCCGTCTTCGCGAATGACACGCAGCCGCATCAAACGCTTGCCCGGTGTCTGCCCATTCCAAAGCCATTCGAAGACCGCGAAATACGACGCAAAGAGCACGAACACGACGAGGATCATTATCGCCGTCACCCATTTCGGCGAATCTTCGAGAAAGCTCTCGGCACTGCCCGCACTCGCCATCCAGGAAAAGACCCACGCAATGATGAAGATGCTTAGAAACTGGATCAAGTGATCGATCCCGACCGCCATAAAGCGATTGCCGATCGAGGCGAGGGAGAACTCGAGCTCGACGCGTTCGGGCGTTTCGATGATGAGTTTTTCTTCGGCTGCGAGGATGGATTCAGGCATTTGACGCTTCGGGCATTATCGTCCAAAAGTTTGCCGATTGTCCACAGAAGAAGCTTCTGCCGATCAATAAAACTTTAAGTTTCGGCCTTTCCAGACGACGATGACCGTGCCCGGCAAGGTGTTGACGATGTTCTGAAGGTTCGGCTCAAGCACGCCGCAGGTGTCGCACGTTTTTGCACGGTCGGTCGTGCTGCCGCCCTTGTAGGCAGAGTCGTACCAAATTCCGTCGCGTCGTGTGAAGGTCTTGCCGCTGACGGTGCGGGTTGCGGTGCGCGCGGCGCTTTGAGACCTTAAGAGGACGCTGTCGGCGGAGGCGGGCGGTGCGGACTTCGAACGCGACCGATCGTTGACAGATTCCTTGCCGTCAACTGTCCATACATTCTCGCCGCCGCTTGCTCCATCGACCTGGAATCCCGGCTTCGCATCCTTCGTCTCAGGTTTCGGCTCCGCCGCGACAGACGGTTCGGCCGAGGCCATCGGCTGCGACATTAACTTCTTCTCAGATTCTGTATCGCGTTTCGCAAGATCGTCCGTTTCAGCCTTGTCCTTTGCCGGAGCCTCTGCGAATGAACGCGGGAGGATCACAGGAGGATTCTCGACGCGTTCGGTGTTCGCTGCCGCCGCCGCATTTGAATTCGCTTGGACATTGTTCGCGGCAGGCATCGGAGCCTGCTCGGCAGGAGCGGAAGCGTTCGCAGAGGTTTCGGGTGCCGCTGCGGGACGCCTGTCTTCATCCCCTGACTTCTGAGCGACGATATTCGCTTCGCCTGAACGTGAAAAATATCGAACGCCGATAAGTCCCGCGAATACAACGACAAGCAGGCCGGAAAGAGCTGCGGCGAATGCAGGCATCCCAAGAAAACGCCAACGCCGCTTCGGTTCAAATGCAGGAACGGCCGCGGCCGAGCCCACAGATAAGGGCCGTTCGTTCAGATCGACGGCTGTGGCGAATATTGCACGGCATGCATCGCAATTTGCGGTATGCGCGATAAGGTTCGCACGAGCCGCAGATGGAAGTGCACCTTCGAGGAACGCGGCGAGTTGATCCGCATCGATATGCGGTCCCGCTTCAGCGCGCAATGGTCGTTCTGCACGGCCAAAGCCCCGCAGCAGACCATCAATCTCCTTGTCGAATTCGTGCTCCATTTACCAAATTTAATACCGCCGTCGGCCCGGATTTGTTCGGGTGGACGAATTTTGCCTCAACTTCTCAAAACGCGAGCCTGACGGCGGCAGGCTTCGTGACCGTCTTTAGAACGCCCTAAATGCTCAAGACTTGCAGCATAATCATCACCGCCAACCCAGCGAGCATTTTCTCCATATCTACGCCCATTTTAGCGGCAACGTCCGCCAAATTCCGCTTCACGTCTCCGTCCGTCCAGCCGTGTTCGCGTTTTAGCGAGGCTTCGACCTTTTTGCGGATGTCGCCGTGGATCTTCGCAAGCCGTCGGCTCGCGGTCGCCTCGTGATAACCGAACGCGGCGGCTATATCCTTTAATTTCCTGTCGTCAAAATAATACAGTTTCAGGATCAGCCGGGCTTCTTCGTCGAGCCGGTCGATCGCGGACCGCAAGGCGGCAGTTACGGCATCGGAAGAATCTTTTTGGATCAGCATTTCCTCGCCCGTCGCCGCGTGTGAAACGATGCCGTTCTGATCCGAATTACCCGCTGCCTCCGCCAAAACCTCAAGGTCGCGGTCTTCTTCGACCTGGATAAGTTTTGAGTTCTTTCGATGCTGATCGACGGCGAGCTGTGCGGTGACGGCGCGAAGCCAGCCGCCGAGGCTTCCGCGGCCGCTGTAATACGCAAGTTTCGACTTTCGGACGCCGTCCTTATCAACGCGAAGTCCGTAGAGTTCTGCCCAGATCGAACTTGCAAGGTCGTCGGCGTTCTCGGGGTTTGCAGCGATCTTTCGAGCCGCGGACTTGACCGTCGAATCGAACTCACGAACGAGATCGTCCCAAGCCTTTTCGTCGCCGCGTTCGCACGCAAGAACGAGGCAAAGTTCGTCACCGCGTATCTCTTCGATGAACTTTATGACATCTGCATGCTCGACCGTTTGGCTGTCGAGAAAAAGATACTTTGAAAGAGCACGCGCGATTCGGCCGCGAACTTCGTCCGGCGAACAGCCGTGAGCATCCGCACATTTTGCAAGCAGATGCGCGATACTTTCGTCGATCGTTCTATCGAATTTTGCCGGTATTTCTGCCATCAAACGGCTTGCGGATCGGGAAGCTCCCAAAAAGAGAATCTTACACTCTTTTTGCACGCGGTTGTATCGGTGAGCGGCGTCTATTTCAAATGCTTACGAAGAAAATTGACGATCTTAAAGCCGTCGTAATAGACCCACGGCTTCTCGCCGAGCGTGTAATGCCCGCAGGGAATCGCAACGCGGCTGTGCGGAACTTTATTACGGCGAAGGGCCGCAAGCGTGTCGCGCGAAAGATCGACCGGAAAGCTAAGATCGTAGAGCGTGTAGATGTATCGCTGAGGGCGTTCGGGCAGCGATGCGAGCCGGTCCATATACGCCATCGGCGAGATCGGCAGCCAATATTGACGCAGTTCGTCAAGGCCGACGTTGTCGCCGAGCCCCTCTTTAACGTGATAGGTCGAAAGGCCCTGCCAAACGACATCCGCGACATAACCCGAAACGTGGTTGAATACCGCGGCGTTGATGCCGAGGTCGTGCACAAAGGCAAAAAAGCCAACGCACGAACCGATGCTCGTGCCGACCAGGCCGATCTTCTCGTAACCTTGTTCCTGCAGCCAGCGAACGGCCGAACGCGTATCGACGACGGATTGACGAAGCGACTGGAGCGTTCGCCCGATGTTCGGCGCAACGAGATAGTCGGCACGTTCGAGTTCGGGCGGCATTCGCTCCTCGTGGTATGGAAGCGTGAGCCGGAGGGCGGAAAAACCGCGGTCATTGAAGACCTTGCAAAGATCGAAGTAGGTTCCGGCCTTCGCATTCCAGTGCGGTAGAACAAGCACGGCATTCTTCGCTCCAGCTTTCGGAAAATATGACGAGCGAACGACGTTGTTTTCCGCGGATGGCGTCGTGATGCCGCTCGTCCAAGTAAGGTTACGGCGATCGAGACGGAAATCGGCTATTTCCGGCGAGAAGAAGAAGTCGTCGCTGTTGGTTATCGCATCGTTCGAGAATTTTTCGAAGAATTGGCGAGGGTCGCGGCCAACCGCTTGCGGTTCGACAAATTCAATGCCCCAATCAAACGGCTGCACGATGCGGTTGTCGTCCCGCATCGCGAAATACCGCTCTTTCGCGTGCATGTATCTTCTGAGCATTACTGCTCCATTTTTTCATAGCGGACGGAGGTTTTCCACTTGCCCCGGACGAGAGTTTTTGTCGTGATCTTAACACGATCGTCGACGCCGGTCGTCGCATCTTCGACCATCTCAAAGATCTTTACAGGTTTATCGCGGACGACCTTGTACCGTTCGGTGATGTGCCAGCAGCAGCCGCTCTTGTCGAACGTTTCGAGGGTCTTTGTCTTCTTATTGACCGTGAACATTCCCAGGTGGCTGCCAAGCAAGGTGAAGGCCGGGCTATAGACGAATTTTTTCTGTCGGCGGTCCGAAAGATAGACGTCATATGACGGGCTGTTGTACGAACCGTTCGTTCCGTTGCAGATCGCGACATCCTCCATCCCGTCGAAGTTAAAGTCGTCGATATCTATAACGCTTTGGTCGTCATAAAGCCGCGTTACGTTCACGAGCGGCTTTCCCTCATCGAGTTGGACGTAAGTGTCGGCAAGCTCGATCACCTGATAGGGAGTTTGTGAGTTCTTCTTGTAGAAGGAGAATTTGCCTTCGCCCGTGCACGAATACTCGTCGCACGTCGCCACCTCGACCTTTACGTCGAAATACTTCGACGCATTCTTGATCTCGAACGCCGTCTGCGAAAAAACGCTCGCCGAACCCGCGAGAAGAAAACCGACCAAAATGATGATCTTCATATTCTAAGACCTTGCTATCTATAGACGTGGCACCAATAGAGTTTTGCGGCAATTACGGATGCGTCATATTTTCGGCCACGACGAGTTCGTCGAATTTCTCGCTCGTTAGGAGGCCGAGTTGGACAGCGGATTCTTTTAGGGAAATGCCTTTTTTGTGGGCGTTCTTGGCGATCTTCGCGGCGTTGTCGTAACCGATGTGCTGATTGAGAGCGGTGACGAGCATCAGCGAATCGCGCAGGTAATGATCGATCTTTTCGCGTTCGAGCGTGATGCCCGCGATGCAGTAATCGACGAAGCCGTGACAGGCGTCGTGAATGAGCCGCACGGAATGGAGGAAGTTGTGGATCATCACGGGCTTGAAGACGTTGAGCTCGAAATTGCCTTGCGAACCCGCAAAACCGATCGCGGCGTCGTTGCCGAAAACCTGCACGGCGACCATCGTCATCGCCTCGCTCTGAGTCGGGTTGACCTTGCCGGGCATTATCGACGAGCCGGGCTCGTTCTCCGGCAGTGAGATCTCTCCGAGGCCGCAACGCGGGCCGGAAGCGAGCCAGCGAATGTCGTTCGCGATCTTCATCAAACTCGCGGCGAGCGTCTTTAACGCGCCCGAAGCGAACACGATCTCGTCGTGGGCGGAGAGTGCGGCGAATTTGTTCGGATGCGACTTGAAAGGCAGGCCCGTGAGTTCGGCGATCTTCGCTGCGGCACGCTCGGCGAATTCCGGATGCGCGTTCAATCCCGTTCCGACGGCCGTGCCGCCGATCGCAAGGTCTAGCAGACCGGGCATCACGAGCTTCAGACGCTCGACATCGCGATCGACGAGATTCGCCCAGCCGTTGAATTCCTGGCTCACCGTCACGGGAGTTGCGTCCTGCAGATGCGTGCGGCCGATCTTGACGACGCCCTCGAATTCATCCGCTTTAGCCTTGATCGCGACACTTACCTTTTCGACCTCGGGAAGAAGATCGTTGATGCGTTCGGCGGCGGCAATGTACATCGCGGTCGGGAACGTGTCGTTCGAAGATTGCGATTTGTTGACGTCGTCGTTCGGGTGAACGGGCGTTTTCGAACCCATCTCGCCGCCTGCGAGTTCGATGGCGCGATTCGAGATCACCTCGTTCGCGTTCATATTCGTCTGCGTGCCCGAACCTGTCTGCCAGATTCGCAGAGGAAAGTGCGAGTCGAGCTTGCCTTCGATAACTTCGTCTGCGGCACGCACGATAAGGTCTCTTTTCTCTTCGGAAAGTTTGCCGAGATCGCAATTCACGATCGCGGCGGCTTTTTTGAGGATGCCGAGTGCGCGTATCAATTCGCGCGGCATCACGTCGAACCCGATGTCGAAATGCAGCAGCGACCTTTGCGTCTGCGCACCCCAATAAACATCGCTCGGCACCGCGATCTCGCCCATCGAATCCGTCTCAATACGTGTCTTCACCGACTTTTCAGCTGCTTCCATTGTTTTTGTTTGTCTTTATTTGCCCGCCCGTTATCTACTCGCCCAAACCCCAATTCTACCCCGAAACCGCCCACAAAAAAACCGGAGTGAGCTATGCTCGTGGAGTGGGCGAGCCGGGGAATCGATAACAAGTTACGGGCTGCAAACGGCGCGAATGTTTCATCGGTCCGTTACACCCTTGAGCGTGTGAGGAGTTGGGCGTAGCGTGGGTCGGTGCGGATGGGTTCGAGGAGCGGGTCAACCTTTACGTTCGAGAACTGAAGGACGCGGAATTTAGCGGCCTCGTCAAGGTATTGGAACGCGAGGTCGGCTTCGCCGAGTTGTGCGGCAAGTTCGGCGATATAGACTTTTCGCGTCGAGTATTCGTTAGGTTTGTCGTATGAGAGCATCAGGTCGAGTTCGGCACGCATCACGCCTTTCCAGCCGGACTTTGCGAACGTCTTTTGAAAATGCTCGATCTCCTTCGGTTTGGCCTGCCAGATCTGCTTGTTCTTTATAAAGTATTCGAACGCCTTGTCCGGCTTGCCGTTCGTCAGATACAACCGCCAAAGCGAAAAGTAGGTTGGCTGGAACTTAGGCTCGATCTCGGCGAGATGCAGCAGGCCTGCGATGCCTTCATCCGGGGAACCTGCCGCCGCCTCGTAGTCCGCGAGGAACCATTTATCCCAACGGCCGGTCGGATTGAGATCGGCGGCTTTTTTTCCTTCTGCAAGGGCATCGGCGAAACGTCCATCCTGATAATACGCACCGGCTAGGATGCGATGGGCGAGCGTGGAATCCGGGTCGAGCGCGATCGCACGATCGAGGTCGCGGTACGCCGCGGGTAGATTCCAATAGTAATCGCGATTGATCATCCCGCGGATGGTCAATGCGGTCGCGTTGTCCCCGTCGATGGCAAGTGCCTTTTCAAGGTTCGGCTCCGCCCGTGTGAATAAGTCGGTCGGAGGGCCGCCGCCCATATGTGCGAAAAGGCAGTAGGCTTGAGCCTTTGCTGCCCATGCGGACGCGTAATCCGGATCCATACCGACCGCCTGATCCAAAAGGCCCATCGCCTTTACGGCATCAGCACGATTGTACTTATCCATGAGGAAAACGGCTTCGTTGTAAAGCGTGTAAGCCTTCTCGTTGTCGGTTGAGCGCTTTGCGTTGGAGCGATCGGGCGTAGCGGCAAATTTCGCAAAGAGTCCGTCGCAGATGTCTTTCGAGACGATGTCCTGAGCGACGAAGATGTTGTCTGCATTGGTCTCCGAGCGGTAGGTTTCTTCAGAAATGCCCGTACCCACATTGATGAGCTGCGATGTGATGCGGATTCGACCATTAAAGATCTGGTAGGTTGACGCCAACACATAATCGACCTCTAGCTCTTTCCCGGCGGCAACAGGATCGGTATCAAAATCGGTGAACTTGCGTACCGCGAACAGTCTTTTCACGCTGAGACTCTTCGTCTCGCTGATCTTGAGGATCAGCGAATCCGCAAGAGCAAGTTCAAGGTCTTGGTTCCGGCCCTCAACGACCGCAGGTTTAAGCGGCAGGACGGCAAGGCTAATCGTCTTGGGAGCGTTCGCCCGTGCCGGGTTGCGGAAGAAAGAGTAGAGCAGGCCGGCGGCGATCACTACAATGGCCAAGCTCGCGGCCACATAGATGAAGCGGCGGGATGTACTTGGCCCTTGTGGCTCAAGTTGCGCCGGCGCAGGCTCATCAATACCCTCTGTTTCCGGCTCCGACCGGTCCGCTTCCGCTGTCAGATCCGACGGTGGGGCTTCAACATTATCGTCGAAAGATCCCGGCAATGCGACGCTGTCCGAAACTTCGTCAACGTCCTCGACCGTCACGTCGCCGATGAAACGATAGCCGTGTTTGGGAACCGTCTGTATGAACCGACTACCCTTCGTATCGTCGGAAAGCGCAGCCCTGATCTCCCAGATGCATTTTGAAACCGAAGCTTCTTCGACGAAAGCACCGCCCCAGACTTGCTCGAGGAGCTCAGATTTTTCAACAAGACGCCCTTGATTCTCGACCAGATAGACGAGCGTCGAGAAGGCCTTTGGCTTCAGTGAAACCGGATTTCCACCGTTCTCAAGGATGTTTTCGGCGGGAAGTAAGCGAAATTCGCCGAATGCGTAAATATTCGAGGTGTGAGAAGCCATTTTTTACTGCCGGTAATAAAAAGATGAAGAAGAGATGAACTTTTGTCAAGGATTTTGTGTCCATTTGCGGCTTACATTCAGACTACCCACAGGCTTAAAAGGCAAGAATTCGCTGGGGTGTTGCCGGGACAGAGCTACCAAATGGGAGTAACGGCAAGGCACTACATAGTTCACTCCGCGAACCGTCTATGTCGATGGCGTTATGTCTGATGTTGATTTCATCGGGATCGATTGAATATGCGATCCTTCATCAAACCAAGTGAGGTCGCTTTAGTGATGTAGGCGATCTTGAGCGAGTTGCTCAGCGGAGGTCACGGATAAGAACTGCATCGTGCCGCCAATTTCCCTGAACCGCTGCGAAGATCTTTCCATCGGGCGAGATCGCCAAAGCAGTAGATTCGCGCAACCCGTCTCGGCCGAGGTCGGCTACCCGTGACGGCATTCCTCCGGAGAGCGCCTGTTGCCAAAGAATATGCTTTTCGGCGGTGTCATCCGGCCAAACGTAGTACAGACTCTTTCCGTCGGCTGCCCACACCGGGTGAAGGATGTTCAGATTCTCATTCGGCAGGTCGAAAGTGCCTTCCGTTTGCCCGCTCGGCAGCGACACTACAAAGATCTGACGCCCTTTTTCACTCCGTCCGGCAAAAGCTGCCCGCGAGCCGTCGGCCGAAAAAGCCACAAAAAGACCGGTTTTAGCCAGGACGGTCTCCGGTTCGCCACCGTCGATCGGCACACGCATCAGCGATCTCTGCTTTGGTTCGGTGTAATAGAGCCATTTCAGATCAGGCGAAACGAACTGGGGATATCCACCGATATCTCGAGTGAGCCGGGTCTGATCGCTGCCGTCAGGATTCATTCTCCAAACCTGTGCGTCGCCCGTTCTGTTCGAGGTGAAAAAGATGGATCGGCCATCGGGCGAGAATATCCCGTTCAGATCGAGGCCCGGATCATTGGTCAATTGTCGGCGGTTGCTGCCGTCGATGTTGATCGTCCACAGGTCATCGTTACCTGACATCTTGGACGAATAGATGAGCTTACCGTCCGGTGCGAAGGCGACCGTCGATGCTTCTGTTAAAACGAACGGGGCCGGATCAGAACTGTCGGTTCGATACAGGTTCAGATGAAAATCTTCCCGGACCTTTGTGGCGACCATAAGACTTGCGTCAGAGCTGAGTGACAATTTCAAATAGTCTTCAGAATCGGTGGTCAACGCCTCGGCCTTGCCGGAGACAGCAGAAATGTGCCAGATCCGAAAGGTGTTGTCGGGATATCTTTTTGCAGTTACCAGCAGACCTTGCTGATCCGGAAGCCAAGTCACGGCTCTGATATTGAAAAATTTCTCCTTCGTTACTTCTCGCTCCACGCCGCTTTCGAGATCGACCTCAGAGAGGCCGAACTCATTGGCCCAGTTATTGGATTGACCGGAGGCGAAAGCGACCTTCTTCCCGTCGGGTGAAATTTGATTGCCGCTGATCCGGCCTTTTCCGGTTCGCGATACAAGCCGTTTCTCATTCGCTCCGTCGCTGTCAGCGGTCCAAAGCGAGCAATAATCGTCATTGCGAAAAGCACATCGCACAAAGGAGAGCCTTGAACCGTCAGCCGCAAGAGAGATATTTCCCTGCACCTCACTGATGACCTTTACAGGAACGCCGCCGTACATCGGCATCCGAAAGATATCACCTTGCCTGCTGTTTTGCGGTTTTCTTTCATTACGGACAAAATAGACCTGTTTTCCGTCCGGGGCGATTTCGATCTCATAATACGTATACGCGGCGGGCGGAATAATTTGGATATTCGTGGCCAATTCCAGATTCCTCAGCCAGAGGCTGCCCGATTCTCCGGCGTCGTCCGCAAAGATGACGGTCTTTCCGTCGGGCGATATAGCGGCCGTTCCAACTTTCCCGTCAATCGAGAGCTTTTCAAAAGTAGGTTGAGCGGAAGCGGACGGAGCCGTCGTTGTCCCAAGCCTGAGCGCGAACCACACGCCGCCGCCGAGCAACGCGACAGCGAAGGCCGCAGCGGCAGTAAGAAGCCAAATGCTCCGGCGCTTCAAACGACCGCCGCTATTCTGCCAGTCAGATACGCCTGAGGCATTGGGCTGCAGATCTCCCAACGCGGCGCTTGATTCCGGTAAATTCAGCGTCTCGTCCAGTCCGTCACCGCTCGATTGCTCATCTCCGTTCGAGATATTCACGTCGCCGATGAAACGATAACCGTGTTTGGGAACTGTCTGTATGAACCGACTACCCTTCGTATCGTCGGAAAGCGCAGCCCTGATCTCCCAGATGCATTTTGAAACCGAAGCTTCTTCGACGAAAGAACCGCCCCAGACTTGCTCGAGGAGCTCAGATTTTTCAACAAGACGCCCGTGATTCTCGACCAGATAGACGAGGGTCGAGAAGGCCTTTGGCTTCAATGAAACCGGATTTCCACCATTCTCAAGGATGTTTTCGGCGGGAAGTAAGCGAAATTCGCCAAATGCGTAAATATTCGAGGTGTGAGAAGCCATTTTTTACTGCCGGTAATAAAAAGATGAAGAAAAGAAGAACTTTTGTCAAGGATTTCTCCGGCCTTGGCGAGTAGATTGAGACTTCGCACTCTCTGCCAAATCGTTGAATAGAAGATGTCGAGGAATCTATAGCTATTTCACGATAAGTGCGAACTAAGCACCATGGGCATTGAAACAAAAAGGAGAAATATCATGTTAAGGAAATTCGATCGTGCCACCGCTATAAAAATATCCGCCATCACCATAACAATTGTGTTCGCGGCGTTTGGCCTTCTTAGCGTCGGGCCCGAGGTGCAGCGAACATCTGCATTCTCGAGCGGGCCGCCTGCCAAGTACACGGGCGCCCCGAACGAATCGAACTGTACGGTCTGTCACGCAAGTTTCCCGGTCAACAGCGGCACCGGCAGCGTGGCGATAACAGGCATCCCTGCGAATTACCTGCCCGGCCAGGTCATCCCCGTTACGGTCACAACCGCACAGTCCAATGCTGCTGCATTTGGATTTGAGCTGACCGCGATCGACCGCAGCGGGGCTGAGGTCGGTACCATCCAAATCTCCTCCGCTCAGATCCAGTCGATCACCGGCACTGTCAATGGACACACTCGTCGCTATGTCGAACATACGGCCAGCGGTATCTTCCCAACGCAATCGGGTTCCAAATCCTGGACATTCAATTGGACCGCTCCTGCGACACGAAAAGGCAAGGTCAGCTTTTACGCTTCGGGTAACGCCGCGGACAACGGCGGCTCACCCGCCGGCGACTATATCTACACAACGTCCACGGCAACCCTTACGGGCACGGCCATCTCGAGTTTTGATGCTGATACGGCCAGCGACACTGCGGTTTGGCGGCCTTCAGACGGCGTCTGGTACAGCTTGAACAGCAGCAACGGAGCCTTCCAGGCCGTTCAATTTGGGGCCAACGGCGACCTGATCACGCCGGGCGATTTCGACGGCGACGGCAAGACGGATCGGGCAGTATTCCGGCCGTCCACCGGCGTTTGGTATGTACTAAACAGCACCGGAAGCACTTTCATAATGGGATTTGGGCTCGCTGGGGATATTCCCGTTCAGGCTGATTACGATGGCGATCTTAAGACTGATATCGCCGTTTTCAGGCCCTCGAGCGGAGTCTGGTACGTTATGGGATCCACGTCCGGCTTCCAGGCGTATCAATTCGGGCTTGCGACCGACAAGCCGGCCACGGGCGACTTCGACGGCGACGGCAAGGCTGACTTTGGGGTCTTCAGGCCATCGACTGGCGTCTGGTACCTTCAGCTTTCGAATGACGGCTTCAGAGCGATCGCATTCGGCCTTTCCGAAGACATTCCCGTTGCGGGCGACTACGACGGCGACGGCTCGACGGATGTCGCCGTATTCCGCCCCTCAACCGGGACCTGGTACATCCAGAACTCCTCTGACGGTTTCTTTGCAGCTCAATTCGGACTCTCTGCCGACACTCCGGCTCCGGGAGATATTGACGGTGACGGAAGGACCGATCTGCAGGTCTTTAGGCCATCGAATGGCATTTGGTTCGGGCTTCGATCCACGGACGGCTCGGTGAACGTTGCACAATTCGGCATCGATGGAGATGTTCCTGTTCCCGCAGGCTACCTTCCATGAGCTGCGTTAGGGGATCGTATGACAAAAGGAGATCGGCTCCATTAAGTAACAAAAGAGACCGCGTGAACTATTTCTTGACGGTCTCTTTTTTTAACACCATGGCGGGCTGAGGGGCGAGCGTCATTTTGCTGCAGCGGAAGAAAAAGATGAAGAAAAGAAGAACTTTTGTCAAGGATTTCCGGGAGTTCGTTTGGCTATTATCGGTTCACTTCAGGAAGAGAGACCAGCTAGGAACCTAGTATTTTGTCGAAACGGATAGATCCAAGGGTTCTGCTTTTTAGAGCAGCCGAATAAACAGCCGGAGACCACGCATGAAGAATAAACGCCTTCTCAGAACACTCATCGTTGCTATCAGCATCTTTTCAGCCTTTTTTCTTCAAACTTCGCTGCTCCCGGAGCATGCGAGTGCGGCAGTAACCGCCTCAGATGATGTCAGAACGACGGCCAGACTTCTTGACGTGTCTTCGGACAGTTCTACGCTGCCGCGCGCCGGTATTCAGATTTCGCCTTCGGCAGTTGCCTTCCCGAACCAGATAGTCGGAACCGGCAGCTCGGCTGTTGTTGTAGATATAAGAAATTTTACCGGTTCAGCACTGACCCTCGGCTCATACGCCTTGAATGGTGTGAATACTTCAGATTTCCTCGTTCAAAACTTTCCCAACAATGCAGTCCTGCAACCCGATGAACAAAGAAGTTTTAGCGTTTTCTTTGTGCCTACGGCGGTGGGCGGTCGTTCCGCCTCGATCGTTTTTCCGACTAGTGCCGCAAGCGATCCAACGGTCACGATCCCCTTATCGGGGATCGGCGTCATTGCCCTGCCAACGCCGACGCCGACGCCGACGCCGACGCCGACGCCGACGCCATTTCCGGGCGGCACGACGTCATTCACCTATCAGGGGAAGCTTGTTGAATCCGGTGCGAATGTCACGACGCCTAGGGATCTGAAATTCAAGCTCTTTGACGATGAGAACGATGTACAGATCGGCTCGGACGTTATCGTTCCGGGCGTCTCGTTCAGGGACGGCATCTTCACGACCGTTCTGGATTTTGGTGCAAATCCATTCACCGGAGCGCCGCGTTCGTTGGAGATCTCTGTGAGCCAACCCGGAGCGAACGTATTTACCGCCCTGTCTCCGCGACAGTCGATCACGTCCACGCCGTACGCCGTTCGCTCGCTGGAGGCCGTGAATGCCGAAAACGCCACAAATACGCAGCAGCTAGGTGGAATTCCGGCAAGCCAGTATGTAAGCACGGTCGATCCGCGCATGACCGATCCGCGAGACCCGACCGCCGGAAGCGCGAACTATGTGCAGAATCAGAACACAAGTCCTCAAGCTCTCGCCAATTTCAGCATCGACGGCACTGGCTCGGCGAATGTCTTAAATGCTACGACGCAGTTCAACCTCGGCGGAAATCGGATTCTAGCCACTCCGGCTTCTGAGTCACTTGCAGTCGGCCTGAATGCAGGAGCCGGTAGTCTAAGTTCCAAGAGCACAATGGTTGGGACAAATAGCGGTTCATCGGGCTCTACCGGCATCGCAAACTCGTTCTTTGGGAATCAGAGCGGGCTCTATAACACGACCGGTGCGGCTAATTCCTTTTTTGGAAACGCCGCCGGACGGTCGAATTCGACCGGGCAACTCAACGCATATTTCGGAGGCGGCGCCGGATCGAATGGAACGACCGGCTCCTCCAATTCTTTCTTCGGCGAGAACACTGGGCTCACAAACACGACCGGCAGCAACCTCACGTTATTGGGGAGTCTTGCAAGTGTTGGAGCCGACGGCCTAAGTTACGCTACGGCGATCGGTGCGGGCTCGGCGGTCTCGACGAGCAATACCCTTGTACTTGGTCGTCCTGCAGACACGGTCAACGTGCCTGGATCGTTTAACACTTCGGGCACATTTACGTCGAATGTGGTCAACAGCCAGACAAGGTACAACATTGGGGGCTCGAATGCCCTTTCCTTCGGGAACAGCATCGAAGATCTTCATGTTGGCGGCGACAGCCCTGCGAACACAGGCATCGGTCAAACTTTTATCGGGCGTTTCGCCGGTTTTTCGAACACTTCCGGTGGGGCGAATTCATTCCTCGGGAGCGAAGCCGGCCGCAACAACACGACCGGCGGAAACAATACATTCGTCGGCCAACTTGCGGGCCTCGATAATATCGGCGGCAATTGGAATACGTTTATCGGTCAGGCTGCCGGACACCACAACCTAACCGGATTCAGCAATACTTTCATCGGCCAGGCTTCCGGTACCCAGAACACTTCGAGTACCCACGCGACCCTTCTTGGAGCCAACACATCGACCGTGGACGGCCTCGACTACGCAACAGCGATAGGTGCTGGAGCGACGGTCACTTCGAGCAACACTGTCGCTCTCGGAAGGACAGCGGATTCTATTTGGATACCGGGCCGGTTGTACCTGAATCAGCTTGGCCCGGCAACGACCACGCGCCTCTGCTGGAACAGTTCGAATTATCAGATCTCGACTTGTTCGACGCCGCTCGCGGGCACGAGCGATCTAACCGAATTCAATGGTGAGCAGGTCCCGACCGTACTCGTCGACGCGATCAAGGAACAACAAACCTTGATCGACGCTCAGGCAAAGCAGATCGAAGAGCTCAAAAAGCTCGTCTGCTCGATGAATCCGACCGCAGAAGTGTGCTCGAAAATCGCACCAACTAAATGACAGTGAAACGGGCTTGCCCCATACAAGGAGAAACATAATGCAAAGAATATCTATCATCCTTCTCGCAATGGTCTTATCACTCGGAGCGACAGCCGCGGTGTACGGGCAGTTCACGATCACCATTCCGAAGATCCCGAAGATCAGAAAGGATAAACCGACAGCCACGTCAGTTCCTTCAGAGAGCGACGGGAATAGTACGCCAAGTGGGCAGTTGAGCACTGAGCAGTACGAGGCTTTCAATAAGCTTGTGTTCTCTCGTGATGACCCCAAACGCGATCTCGTCCTCGCCTATATGGAATGTTTCGACAAGAAGCATAACTTCCCCCATAACCAATATAGATATGGCGAGGAGCGGAGATTCAAGAGCAATAAGGAAAAGGTCGATACTCTTACGAACGAGCAAGCCAAGCTTGCACAACTCGAGCGCGACCTGCGTGCGATCGGTGTTTCCGAGAGCATCGGTATTGCCAATGACGCCTCAGATGACCTTCGCAATCCGGCGATATGGCTCGATATTGCAAGCAATCGACAGCAGTACCTTCAATGTGTGATAGCCGATGTGCCGAAAGCCGGCGAGTGCGGCAAGCTAACTGATGTCAACCAGATTCGCGTTGACCTTTATAAGAAAGACCTGAACGAACTGCTCGAAGACGCAAAAACGTTCGACAAAGGCCGTGGCTGGTATTCGCCGGAGTTCAACGAAGATTGGTTCTTAGCCGCTATCTCTCCCTCGCGAAGGCAAAAGCTCGCGACAAAATACGGTGAACTCTACCCATGCATTTCAGGGCTGTTGGACGAGATCCAAGCGGCCGCAAAGATCTCGCTCCCCAAGTACACGCTGTATTCCTACAACGTGCGAAATGCCGCTGATGAGCGCGTGATCAGGAGCGCCATCAGCGACCTGAACCAAGCAAAGGTGTTCAAGATCGGCCTTTTAGAGTCCGGATGGCTGATCCAAAAGAATTCAATAGGCATTCCCGAAAAGCGATACAAGCACGGCGCCATTTGGGTCAAATATCCAAACTGGGATCACGGGTACTGCAATATCCTCTGGATCAACGTGGTACAGGAATACGCCGGCGGCGGCACATGGGGGTCTTCGTATGGAAACTTTATTCGCAATGAACCCGCCGGCTGTCCGACGAAATGACGCGACAAATGATGAGAAAGCGAATCTCTCGGCAATGGAAATAAATGACGGTCAATATCCTCAGAGGAAATTTGTCCCGGATTTTGATCTTGTTTGATCGCATCGCCGGCACATCTGTGAAAAGAAAGGAATACGAAACATTATGAACTATTACATAGCTAAAAATGGTAAATCGTTGGGTCCATTTACCGAAAGTGAGATCGAAGAGAGGTTGAGATCGGGCGAGATAACGCCGACCGATCTCTGCGCCGCATCCGGCGGCACCGAGTGGAAGCCGCTGTCAGAGGTGCTTCCGAATACGGTCCGTGTGCCGAGCTCGCCGCAGCCGGTATTGGCGGCATCACAGCCTAAGAAACGACGGTGGGGAATGATCCTCGGGGTTCTCGGAGCTTTCGTTGCGTTCGTTCTGGTCGTCGGCGGCATTCTTGGATTTCTTGCGTACCGCAATCTGTTTCCCAAAGATTCTCGGGAAGATCTTCCGGATCAAGTTAAAGAATTCAAATTGAAAAATCGATATCCGGGGCACGGCGACATTTGGGGATCAAAGGTCTGGTACGCCGGAATGTATTCCACGCCGCCAAGCGAGGATTTTCTTCTGTATTTGATGGACGTGTATAAGAGCGAAATCGAGGCAAAAGACGAGATGGAAAAAGGCCTGGTTAAAGACTGCACAGGGGGCGACAAGCCGCTTCGGTTCAGCTTCACCAAGGATGGTAAAGAGATGGCTGAGGGCGCGACTTGCTACCGCGGATTCTACATCCACAAAGGCAATCGCGTCGCAACTGTTTCTAAAAGTGGCGACTCGATCTCTATCGATGATATGGCCGGATTTATGGAGAACCTTCCGTTCATCGTAGGCTCCAAAATGGTCGCAAAGAAGTAAGTTAAAGAACAAGAGGATCGAGGAATATGAAATCTGCGACGATCGAACTAACTTTCGTATCAAGAGCACTGGGGACGAAGATAAAGATGCGCGTTGCTCTCTATGGGGACGACGGATTTGCAACCTCCGGCGATTGGGAAGCGGCCGACGGAATATCGAAAGTCCTCCTAAACATACATTTAGGAAGGTCTTCCGGTTATTGGGTATATTCCGATAACTGCATCGATCTACGCGACCACGATGATCCTAATTTTGTCAGTTGGCTCTGGAGAGATGTCGGCCATTCCGTATGCGACTTACTAACTGTCGGACCGATTCCGTTGATGGCGGGAAGAAAAGGGATGGGCGTTCAACAAGCACCGCCCAGGCATGTGCTGTACTGGGAAACAGTAGTGAGATAGCGGTCTGGCTGTTATGAAAGAATTTGATCGGTGTTCCGTAAGAGAGAAACAAGCAGCGGTCGGGCGAACCGGCCTAGGACATCTTCCGAAGGAGGAAACATCATGAAGCTCGCACCAATGATCGGATTTTTGTTGGCACTCGTGGTCGCCGAAGTCGCGGCCGCCACACAAACTGTGACGAACATCCACGGCACACCCGTGATCGGCTCGGTGGGACGGACTGACAAAATACGGCGGAGAAGCCTGCCCTTGTATCCCGGGACGGATCGTCGTTCAATGATCCGATCGAGATCTGTGAATAACAACACCGGTTCAACACCGACATCCCGTTCGGCAGCGACGATCACCGTTACGAATACGAACGACATTGGTCCGGGCAGCCTGCGGCAGGCGATACTGGACGCAGCACCTGGCGACACTATCAATTTCAGCATTACAGGCACGATCACTTTGACGTCAGGCCAGTTGGTGATCAACAAAAACCTTACTATTCAGGGCCCTGGAGCGAACCTACTAACGGTCAGCGGCAACCTCACATATTCCAACCGTGTTTTCTTTATCGCTGAGAACATGACAGCTGTTCTCGATGGTATGACGATCACAGGTGGCTGCCTTGGGGGGGTTGGAGGCGCGATCGCGTCCCTTATCGGGGCACACTTGACAGTTAGAAACTCAATTGTGACCGGAAACTGCAATGGGTCCTCTGGCGCCGGGATTGCCAATTGGGGCGGAACATTGATCGTCAGCAATAGCATCGTATCCGACAATCAGGCTCTGTTCTATGACGCTGGCGGCGGCGGCATCTGGAACTATGCGTTTGCTCCGGATTACCACACGTTTATTGGCGCGACATTGATCGTCCGTAACAGTACTATTTCGGGCAACCTGGCATATGGATCGGTTGGCGGCGGTATCTTAAACGAGGCCGGGAATATGACGATCACCAACAGCACCATTTCGGGGAATATTGCGGACGACGGGAATGGTTATGGCGGCGGCGGCGGCATTTACACTTATAGTGCTCGGGATTCCCCCGGCAGTGGCGTAACTTCGATAAGCAATTGCACCATTTTTGGTAACACGGGCGGTGACTTCGGCGCAGGAGGGATTGAAACTTCGGAGCGAAACCCTGGCACGGAAGTACTCAGGAACACGATCGTCGCTGGCAATCTTGCCTCGAGGACGGCGTCGGATGTCGCCGGCATCATCGAAACGGCCAGCCATAATCTGATCGGCGATGCGGCATCGTCTGGTGGGATCCAGAATGGCGTTAACGGGAATATTGTGGGCATTAGCCCGCGGCTAGGGCCCTTGCGAAATAACGGCGGGACGACCACGACACGTGCACTGCGGCCCGGATCGCCTGCGATAAATGCCGGGAACAATTGCGTCCTGACCGAAAACGGCTGCGGCGACGGCAATCCGGCTCTCGAAACCGACCAACGGGGGCTTCCGCGTAATGGGAATGTAGATATTGGCGCGTTCGAGCGGCAGCAGAACGACGTCTCGGTCAGCACACCGTTCGACTTCGATGGTGACGGGAAGGCGGATCAGGCAGTGTTTCGCCCGCAAGACGGGAATTGGTACATGAACGGCTCGGAGGCCGGGTACATGGCAGCGCAGTGGGGTGTTGCTGGCGACAAACTCGTGTCGGCTGATTACGATGGTGAGGGCAAGACCGACACCGCGATCTTTCGCGACGGTGTCTGGTGGATCTTAAAGAGCGACGGCAGCGGTTACGACACTATCGGCTGGGGGCTGCCTACGGACGATCCCGTTCCGGCTGACTTCGACGGAGACGGCAAGACCGATCTCGCAGTGATCCGCGACGGTGTTTGGTGGATCTTGAAGAGCACAGGCGGATCCGACAGTATCCAGTGGGGATTGCCAACAGACATCCCCGTTCCGGCTGATTACGACGGAGACGGCAAAACCGATCTCGCAGTGATCCGCGACGGTACCTGGTGGATCCGCAAGAGCACCGGCGGCTACACCAGCAGCCAGTGGGGATTGCCAACAGACATCCCTGTTCCGGCTGACTACGACGGAGACGGCAAAACCGATCTCGCAGTTATCCGTGACAGTGTCTGGTGGATTCTCAAGAGCAATGGCACCGGTTACGACCGCATCCAGTGGGGCCTGCCCACAGACATTCCTGTTCCGGCAGATTACGACGGAGACGGAAGGGCTGATGTGTCGGTCGTCCGCGACGGCGTTTGGTGGATCCTCAAGAGCACAGGCGGGTACGATAGCCTCCAATGGGGTCTGCCCACGGATATCCCGGTGCCTGCCCGGCAATGATTTCACAGAAAAGATAATGAAAAGCGAAACTCCAGCAAGGAGGCAAAACGCCGATTGTCCGAAGGTGGCATTTATACATTCTTCGAGATCTCCGCTCCCGTGTGTAGCTATTTCGATATCAAAAACCCAAAGGCATCGAAATGAATTTACGGAGAGTAGAACGACATTACAGACGAGCGGTGGCTGCCTAAAGTGGTCGGTCGACTAAACAGCCCTCGGGATGCCCGGCAGGCAAATGACCCCTGTTTAAGGTCAAAGAGCGGGAAGGATAAAAATGTTTAAATCTGCAACGATCGAACTAACTTTCGATTCTGAAGAACTCCGTACTTTCACAAAAATGCGCGTTGCTCTCTATGGGGACGACGGATTTGTGACCTCCGGTGATTGGAAAGCGGCCGACGATATATCGAGGGCCCTTCTTAAAATATATCTCGGTCGATCTTCCGGTTATTGGGAATGTAGGTTCAATAACGGAATTAACCTCATTTATCTCTTTGACCACGACGATCCAAATTTTGTCAGTTGGTTATGGAGGGATGTCGGCAATTCTGTGTGCGACTTACTCAATGTCGGGCCGATCCCGTTGATGCCGGGAAGAAAAGGGGTGGGTCAGCAAGTAGCGCCTCCCATGCGTCTTCTGTACTGGGAAACAAAAGCTGGATAACGACATGGCTGATACGAAAGAGTTCGATCTGTGCGCCCGAAAAGAGACGCAGGCTGCGGTCGGTCGAACAAGACGCAAGGGCAAGCGGCACTGCGTCTTATTCGCGGCTCTATTTGCAGCTTTGGCAGCGGTACCCTTCTCAAATGCACAGTCGCCTCAGCAAACCAATGATGAACCGACGGAGCGTGTGACCGCTTTCTATAAATGGGTGCTCGGCACGATGGTAAAGAAACGAACACCGGTCGCGCAGAAAAAGACGGTCGCGGGCTTCCTCTCAAAAAGCCTTTACCGTTGGCTCTATTTGCAAGATCGGGAAACACGAAATTTGTATTTTCTCGCAAGCAACGACTGGCTCGACTCGTGGATCGGCGACATCACGATTGTCGATTCAAGAATCGCCGCCGACAGAGCTGTTGTGAAGGTCGACCTTGGCAAGCCGGAGCCACCCGACGATTTTGTCGATCACCTGCGCATCAACCTAAGACAGGAGAACGGCGAATGGAAGATCGATTGTATTCAGGACGGTTACCTAGAACTGGGCGGACCCATCCCGTTTGATCCGAAATACGATCCGCCGGGATGCAAACCTGTTTCGTTTAGTACTAAGAATTGACCGGCCCACTGTCGGTTTCGCGAGGAAATCATCCGACAGAAAAATTATGGACTACTTAATTAATTCGAACGGAACGCAAACAGGCCCCTTCCCGGAAGCGGAGATTGTCGAAGGGCTGCAAGCGGGGCGATTCTTGCCGACCGATCTCGGTATCGTGGTCGGTGCGACCGACTGGAAACCGCTTGGTGAGATCTTCCCGGTTATCTCGTCGGGTGGGAAGGGCGGATGCCGGACCGCGATCGCATGGATAGCGATCACGATCGGTGTTCTAGTGGTTATAGCCGGCGGCGGGATCGTAGTACTTTCTTTCAGTGCAAATCCCGAAGCCGGCAATTCGTGTAAGGTCGCCGAAAGGGAGCAAGCCAAAGTTGGCCAATTTTATTTAATTCTGGAGGCAAGACACCTCTCGAACATAGATCTGAGAGATCAACGTAAGTTGGCCGCGCTATCAAGAGATGATCGCGACCTGATCGACGCCTTTGACAATCAACGAAAAACCGCTGCTAGTTGGAGCCAAGTCTGCGGCTTAGACATTAGTTCCAACCGGACCCGGAAGATCTGGGGAATACTCCTCCTGATCGCAGGTGCCTTTGTTTCGCTTTTCGGCTTTATTTTGCGACCCCGATCAAAAGGCCTCCCATCGGCTAGTTGACGGATCGCCGCATCGCGCACGATCTTTGGAAGGAGGAAATGATAAATGTCGGAAGGTTGTAGGTTGAACATCGCCCCGTAGGGAAGTGAGGAACTGCTGAAATGGCAATGGCTCGAAACCTCGGAGAGTACAGAGGGCACATATCGAATATGAAAAACAGTCAATTGGTCATCGTCATGCTGATCTTCTGTGCTTTGTGGCTCGGATGCGGTATTGAAGCCCCGCCTCCGGAGGACGCACGTATTTATCAGACGATGAAGTTCAAGGCCAATGAACTTGGAGCGATGCACACGAAGGTTGACATAGACTCCTCACATCCGATATCAGGCAAGACCGCGATCGTCGTCCACTGGGCCACGAACGAGCTCAACGGGCCGGATGACTTTCAGATCGAAGGCTTTACTCAATACTTTGACGGCATCGCGAAGGCGAAGGTGCTTGATCTTTGGGGCCTAAGGCCTGATACCGTTGCGATCAAACCAAGCGAGATCGAGACCGTCGTACGGATCGGCTGCACTATGGGATCTCGCCTTGCTGACTTTCATGCCGAGAATGGACGTGTCGTCCCGGCCTATGCAACGGAGTGTCTTATCGAAATGATCGACTTCCGCGATGCCGTTACGTTCTGGCAAGAGGTGTTCCGCAGCTCAGAGATCGAGCGTAGCAAAAAGGTCCTTCCTATAGATTCCAAGGTCGTGGCCTCGCCGCCTTATGAAGACATTATGGAATACGTAAAGAACTTCAAAAGAGACTAGACGCGGGTGGTGTGCCCGTTATCGAAACCGTGTGCTCCAAAGCAATTCGAAGAAATGGAAAGTGTGGGTCGGGCCCCGCCCTCAATTCTCTATCTGCTATGAGGTTCAACAGAAGCGGTCTCCTTCAATTCGGTATTCTTTGGACGCCGACCGGCGTTGCAGGCTCCACGGAGTCAGGTGGAGAAACCGAGTCTCGGCAGTATCACGAGTTGGAGAAGCAGCCAAACGCCAAGGATCGCTAAAACAATAACAACGTCGCGCATAACGAGCTATTTGTTCGGCGGTGCAGGCTCGGCCATCGGAAGTTCAGCGTCGGCCCATGCGCGTGTGCCGCCCGTAACGTTGATGATACGCGTAAAGCCGTCCTTTTTCAGCATCTCCGCGGCGGCGAGGGATCTTCGCCCCGTTTCGCAGATCACATAAACTGGCTGATCCTTCTTCAAACTCGAAACATTCGCCTCCAGAGTGTCAAGTGGAATGTTCTGCGCACCTTTGGCGTGTTCGCCCGCGTACTCAGCTGCGGTCCGAACATCGATGAACTGCGAACCGGCCTGTTCGATGCCGGGACGAGCCTCGATCGGAGACATATCTTCGACCGCCAATGACGTTGCGGCAACTGGAGTTTGCGGCGTGCGTGCTTCGTTGCACGCAACCAGAGCCAGAGCAAATGCCGCGAGTATCAAAATCTTATTCTTCATAACTACCTCCTGTCGCAAGCAGTAGCCGCGGCTGCGGTCTCGGTGTCGAGTCCGGCATCGATCCACGCTTTCGTACCGCCCGTGACGTTGTTTATCTCGGCCACGCCTGCATTCTCAAGGATACCGCTTGCGAGACTCGAACGATAGCCGCTCTGGCAGATGACGAATGTCGGGCGACTTGGATCGACACGATCCAAGTCGCGTGAAAGCGTATCGAGCGGGATGTTCAACGCACCTTTCGCATGCCCGGCGGCATATTCTGCCGGCCGCCGAACATCGATCAACTGAGCGTTCGATGAGCTCGCAATGAAGCTTGCTGCCGCCTCGACCGAAACTTGCGGCGTCGCCTTTGCCGCGTCTGAGGCGCGAACCAGCACATATTTCGCAGCGGTCTCAAAGCCCACGCGTGCAAGGCGCATCACCGCCTCCTCGACCTGCTCGTAATTAGCGGCAGCGACGGCGAGCGGCGTTCCGACCGGGATCATCTGCCCGGCCCAAGAGGCGAATTGTCCGCCGAGGCCGATGTTTATCGAGTTCGGTATATGTCCCGCACCGTATTCAGCCGCATTTCTAACGTCAATGATCACACCTGAAAAATTCGCGGCTTGCTCGCTTGATATTTCTTTCGGCGTCGCGATCTCAGAGAGTGAAGTCGCACCCTCAAGATTCTTTGCTGCACTCGCGGCAAAATATGCCGGGGCGGCCGGTTGATCGGCGGTTACGATCCGCACGAACTCTTCTTTTGTCATCGGCTTCAGCGCATAGTTAAACTTTCGCTGTTCGCCAAGCGTCGAGAACGTCTCTTTCGAAAGCGAACGCCCGCAAAGGCTTCCGGCCCCGTGAGCAGGGAAGACGAGCGTCTCATCGCTCAATGGCATTATTTTGTCGTGGAGCGAATCATAGAGCATCCCGGCCATCTGTTCCGCCGTAAAGCCTTTAGACCCAACAAGGTCAGGACGCCCCACGTCGCCGACAAAGAGCGTATCGCCCGTAAACAGCCGGTCAGGTTCGCCTTCAGCCTCGGCAAGTATCGAAATGCCTTCTGGTGTGTGGCCCGGTGTTTCATATATGTGTAGGCGAATATATCCTACATTCAAGATGTCGCCGTCCTTTACCTTTAGCGTTTCGAACGCAGTTTCGGCCTTCTGCCCAAAAACGATCTGGGCGCCGGTCTTTGCAGCGAGTTCCTTGTGGCCGCTGACGAAATCCGCGTGCGAATGTGTTTCGACTATGTACTTGATCTTCGCGCCGTCTTCGGCCGCCTCGTCGATGTACTGCTGGACATCTCTTTGGGGATCGATGACCGCGGCCTCGCCGTTCGAACCAAGATAATATGAGGCGTGCGACAGACAGCCCAGATAGAATTGCTTGAAATGCATTAACTTGCCTCCACATTACAACACGTATTGCCGCGGGCTTTGTTCCACGGCATACGAGCTAGGACCATCGCCATTCCGCACCAATCCGTTGCTCCGGCGAATGTCAGCCCTGCGCCGAGCAGGCCCGACAGCACAAAGAAATATTGCGATACCGTAAACCCAAGAATAACACTCGTCAATATCAAAAGCCCCGCGGTGAACCGCACCTGGCGTTCGAGCGACCAGACCTTCGAATCACCTTTTACGATCGGAAGATCGGCGGCTTCCCACGCCTGCATACCGCCTTTGATAACGTGAATGTCCGTAAAGCCCTTTGCCGCAAGGCGTTCGGCGGCCTGTGTTGCACGGCCTCCTGAGCGGCACATCAAGTAAACGGGCTTTGAATGGTCGAGCTCTTCGGAATGCTTCTCAAAATTTGAGAGCGGCATAAGCTGTGCTTCGGCCACGCATTGGCTGTTGAACTCGGAGAATTCACGCACATCGATGACCTGACACTCGCCCTCACCGTTTAGCAAAGAATTTATTTCTTCAACTGTTGCTTGTTTGATCATAAGGAAATATACTCTAACTTGATATAACAATATAACTATACAGTTATATTAGCAAGCGCGGAATGGAAAAGCGAATGATGTCACCCGAAGCCCTATTGTTGGTCGCCGCAAGATTCAAAGTTCTTGCCGAGCCGATGCGGCTGCAGATCCTTCAGGTATTAAAGAGCGGAGAAGCAAGCGTTAACGAATTGACCGAAGCGGTCGCATCAACGCAACCGAACGTCAGTAAGCACTTGCGCGTCTTGCAGGATGAAGACCTTGTCGCCCGACGGCAGGTCGGCAACAATGCCTTTTATCGAATTTCGGATAAAACGGTCTTTAAGTTGTGTGATGTCGTCTGCGGCAGCCTCAAAAACAACTTCGAAGAGCAGGCGGCGATCTTCGCGTGATCAGTTCTTGTCGTATTTTATAACCCAGCGGTCGGGTTCGCCCTCATTTACTGCTGGGCAAACGACGAGCTCGGTTTGTAGCAATCCGTTCACCTCAAACCGCGAAAGGTCTTTTCGAGACAATGGCCACGGAACCTGATCGACAGGTTCGTCATCCTCGCGGCCGCGTGTGACGACGACGAGTTCGCCGCCATCTTTTACGAACCGCGACACGGCATCTATCGCATCCTCGCGCATTTCCATCGGCAAAGGCTGGATCGTGTAGATCTCAAGTACAAAGTCAAAAGCGCCGAGCCAGCCGCGGTAAGGCTCGAACAGATTCATGACCTCGAACCGAATATCTATCTCGCCGTAGAGTTTCTTTGCCCAGTCGATGGCGGTCGGCGAGAGGTCGAATGCCGATACCTTGAATCCAAGTTGGTTGAGATAGTTGGCGTCATCGCCTAGTCCGCAGCCGACGACCAACGCACTTCTACCGTCGCCGCTTAGGTCGTTCCGTTCTGCCCACTCCTTGAAATA
The DNA here is from genome assembly GCA_018269005.1 of Acidobacteriota bacterium. Classification (GTDB taxonomy): domain Bacteria; phylum Acidobacteriota; class Blastocatellia; order Pyrinomonadales; family Pyrinomonadaceae; genus OLB17. The sequence continues at coordinate 849,323 of JAFDVK010000012.1, forward strand.
CGGATTCGGTTCTAGGTCTGCCCAAGGGATCCTCTCGGTGTTCCCGGCAGCTTCTTTGTAAAGCGCGTCGAACCAGCCGGTCGTATCGCCGCGTTCCGCGAACTCGGATTGTATCTGCTGGACCCTTTCGCGAGGGTCGAAATCATTGTCCGGCATAATGAATGATTCTACGCCCGATCCGAGTCGTTATGCCAACGAGAAAAGGTGGCTCTGAGATGCGCCTCAGTGCCCTAATCGGCGGACAGTGGAGAAAACAGGTCGGCGTCGGCTGCATTACGGAAGTATCGTTTCCAATGATCGAATGAGCGACACAGGTGGCGAAAGGTTCAAAGCGTCCGCTCGGGTAAAATTGGCTAAACGCACGCCTTCTTTGGCGGATGAGGATCCTGGACCATTGACGGTTGTACGGATAGGAGGGACTGATGATGTGACAGCTACTGCCGGCTAGCGTCAACAGGCGTCAAGCAATATAATGGATAGTTTAGTTAGTAACCAGATAATCGAGAGGAAATACTCTGTGACGGAACAATTTGACGTAACTATCATCGGTTCGGGGCCCGGCGGCTATGTAGCGGCGGTTCGAGCGGGGCAATTGGGTTTGAAGGTCGCGATCATCGAAAAGGAAAAGGACGCGCGGCTTGGCGGAACGTGCGGCCTGCGCGGATGTATCCCGACAAAGGCGTTGCTGAACGCGGCCCATCTCTATGACAAGGCTTCGCATTTTGAGAATTTCGGCCTGAAGGTAAGAGGCCTCGAGTACGACTGGACGGGCGTCCAGAAGTACAAATCCGACATTGTTGCGAAAAACTCTGCCGGCGTGACCTATCTGATGAAAAAGAACAAGGTTACGGTCTTCAACGGCTTTGGCAAGATCTTGAGCAAAGGGAAGGTCGAGGTCGCCCTTGCGGACGGCAAAAAGGAGACGATCGAAACGAAGAACATCATCATCGCGACGGGTTCCGTCGTGCGGCCGATCCCGGGGTTTGAGACGGATGGCAAGCAGGTCGTAAATTCTGACCACATTCTTGAACTCACCGAAGTGCCGAAGTCCCTGATCGTGATGGGATCGGGTGCGGTCGGCTCCGAATTCGCAAGCGTTTACCATCGTTTCGGGACGGAAACGACGCTCGTTGAATTGCTCGATCGTATAGTGCCGCTCGAGGACGCTGAAGTTTCAAAAGAGCTTCAACGCGCCTTCAAAAAGCAGGGCATCAAGGTCGAGACCGGCCTCAAGCTCGACAAGATGGAAAAGGGCAAGAAGAGCGTCAAGGTTTCGGGTAAGAATGCGAAGGGCGAAACCGTTACGCTCGAGGCCGAAATGCTGCTCGTTGCGGTCGGCCGTATGGCGTATCTTGAAGGCCTCGGCCTTGAGAACACGAAGGTCAAGGTTTCTCAAAGAGGCACGGTCGAGGTCAATGAATATTACGAAACGGCTGAGCCGGGCATTTTCGCGATCGGCGACGTAGTTCCAACTGCACAACTCGCGCACCTCGCTTCAAAAGAAGGCATCCTTGTCGTCGAAAAGATCGCGGGCAAAAAGGTCGAGCCGATCAAGCTCAATCTCGTCCCGAACTGCACCTACTGCGACCCAGAGGTCGCAAGCGTCGGCCTTACCGAAGCGAAAGCAAAAGAAGCGGGCTACGACGTGAAAGTCGGCAAATTCCCATTCTCCGCCAGCGGCAAAGCCCGAATCCTTGGCGAAACCGACGGTTTCGTCAAGATCGTCGCCGAAAAGAAGTATGACGAGGTGCTCGGCGTCCATATCATCGGCCCGCACGCGACGGAATTATTGGCCGAAGCCTGCGTCGCAATGGCGCTCGAGATCACTGCCGACGAACTCGGCCGCGTCATCCACGCACACCCGACCGTCTCCGAATCCGTAATGGAGGCCGCCGAAGGCGTCCACGATCTGACGATACATATGTAACTCCAAAGAAAGAGAGCGGCGCGTCCGCTCTCTTCCACTTTCTCCTTAAGAAAAAAAATGTAAAAACCTAACAGTTGGGTTATTCTTGATATGCCGACGCTATTGAGCGCTGAATGGATTCCAGTTTGTAATCTACCCGAATGACCACGAGCCGCCCCATGTTCACATTTTCCGGGCAGGAGCGGAACTGATAATCATTCTCGGCGTCGATGGAGATGAACCAGTGATCCGCGAGGTCTTTAGTATGAGGAACCGTGACATCGCGTCAGCATTTGCTGATACTCGAGAGAATAATGACGACTTTTTAGCTCGTTGGGAGGAAGTATGCCGGTTAAGCAGAAAGAAATAGGCTCGTTGGGAATGAGCGAAGTGGAATTTAACCGCCAAGTGGGCGAAGCCCGACGCCGTGGAGCTCGATCTCTTAAGAAAGGCCCCCGTGCGCTTTCTGCCGAGTTTAAGAACGGACGAGTGACGGTCGATCTTCACGGCGGCTGGAGCTTTTCATTCGACCCGCGAAAGTATAAGGTCTTCAAAAATGCCTCAGATGAGCAGCTCGCTGAAGTTAAGCCGCTCGGACTCGGCTTTGCCCTTGAGTGGGAAAGTATGGACCAGCATCTCGGCGTCGCTCCGCTAATTATCGATCTGCTCGGTCGCGGGTTTCTTATGTCCGAGATCGCACGCCGAAATGGGAAGGTGACGAGCCAAAAGAAGAAGACGGCCTCGCAAGCTAACGGCAAACTCGGCGGCCGTCCAAAGAAGACTCATAATAAGCGAGCGGCCTGATGAGATTTGGCGATCTGGAATCGAGATTGGGGAATCGGTCCGACATTCTGCAATACTTTATGAGTGACTTGAAAAAATACGCTGCGAAAAGGAAAAAGGCTGACACGGTTATCTTTAAGCGAATGAGTGAGCCGGATCCGCAATGACCCCAGCTTCTGGGGCCGGTAACCACGACCTCACTAAGTTCCCGCCCGGACACTAGTTTCCGTCGGGGCCTAGAATGCCGATTCGATTCAGCTGTCCTCCTTGGAACAGAAAGTCGATACCCGGATATTCCAATCTCCGCCACGTCTTTGATTCGTCACTGAAGTCCTTTAGTGGTTTTCCGTAAGCTTTTAATACGTCTTCGTCCGAGGCGTTCCAAGATATTCCCTTATCTGTTAGAACCTTTGGCGCGGTAAAGTTCTCATATCGAGAAGCGTTATTGTAAAGAAATATTACATGAATGGTGTTTTTGCCGTTATCATACGAAACTTGAACGCCTGCGTCCGGATACTCAACAAAATAGACATCCTTGTATTTACTGGCTGGCTTACCTTCACCGATCACCGCTTCCAGACTTGATCTCTTGACACCATAACGAAAAACGCCTTGGCCCGGCACTATTGAAATGCCGTTCTTTGGTTCTCGCTTCGCGGCTTCTTTCGCTACCGGGGGTTTTACATTTTCTTCCGCCTTTAGCTTTTCCAATTCACGACGGGTCGCTTCGACCTCAGAGGGAAGCGGAGCCTTCGTATTGTCGATAACTGTCGGTTCAGACACCACTCCGGCTCTGACCTCAAAGATCAAGTCTCTTTCATAGGTCGAACCATAGCCCATATGAACATACTGCAACTTCTTCCCATCCGGAACACGCAGTTCACCAGAAAACCAATCCGCCAAGACCTTGCCGTTCTTGACCTTTTCTTTAAAGATCTCAGCCAAACTGACTTTACGACAAGATCTCTCACTGGAGCTTCTGCATAGCCACGAATCTATCTTTGTTAGATACAATTTCCCGTTTTCGATCTGCCACATGGCGACATAACCTCGCCAATTTCCAGTGCTCGTAGTGAGCGGCGCGATCATAAAGTCAGGTCGCTTGCGGCCGCTGGAATAGTAACCTTCGAGCGGGTTTGAAAAAAGCATTCGTTCCTTGCCCTTATAAACAATGCGGTCTGGACTTTGTGCGGTCGCGAACGCTGAAATCGCCGTAACTAGCGCAAGGGTAATTGATAAAAGAAGTTTCATAACGCTCTTGGGTAACAATAGTTTGGTGCTCTCGATCGTATAATGGTTGTATCGCCGTCTGGACACATTCAGAACGAGTTCATTTGATTTTGCTATACTCGCTATTTCAATGGCAATGCAAAATACATCCTATCCTAAGAGTAAGATCAGCATTCTGCTGCTTGAGAATATCTCTGACGCGGCGGTGAGTGAATTTGAAGCGGCGGGTTATGCGCATGTTCGGCGCGCCAGCGGCGCGTTGAGCGAGACCGAGCTCGTCAAGGCCGTGAAGGGCGTGCATCTTGTCGGCATTCGCTCGAAGACGAAGATCACGCAGAATGTGATCGAGGCTGCAGATAAGCTGCTTGCGGTTGGGTGTTTTTGCATCGGTGTGAATCAGGTCGATCTCTCGGCGGCGACGGAGAAAGGCGTTGCGGTGTTTAATGCGCCGTATTCGAATACGCGTTCGGTTGCGGAGTTGGTGATTGGATTGTGCGTGATGCTCATCCGCAAGATCGCGGACAAGAACGCGGCGGCGCATCGGGGCGAGTGGTTGAAGGAGGCAAAGGGCAGTTTTGAATTGAGAGGTAAAACGCTCGGAATAATCGGCTACGGAAATATCGGTTCGCAGGTCTCGACGATGGCCGAGGCGATGGGAATGCAGGTGATCTATTACGACGCGGCGACGAAATTGCCGTTGGGAAACGCACAGCAGACACGCGAGCTGCGCGACCTTTTGCGCAAGTCCGACATCGTAACCTTGCATGTTCCTTCCGACCGCACGACGCGAAATATGATTGACGCCGACGCGATCCGTGCAATGCGAAAGGGTGCGATCCTGATCAATTACAGCCGCGGCGATGTTGTCGATCTAAACGCGGTCGCAAAAGCTTTGAAGAGCGGCAAACTCGCAGGAGCGGCCGTCGATGTTTTCCCGGAGGAACCTGAGAAAAACGGCGATACGTTCGCGACCGTCTTGCAGAATCTGCCGAACGTGATCTTGACGCCGCACATCGGCGGCTCGACGGAAGAAGCACAGGCGAACATCGGCACCGACGTTACTGCGAAGCTCATAAATTACCTTGAATTTGGCACAAGTGAAGGGTCGCACACCGTCCCGCCGGTCAACCTTCCGCCGCAGGCCGGCACGCACCGCATTCTTCATATACATCAGAACATTCCGGGTGTTCTCGGCGAGATCAACTCACGGCTTTCCGGCCGCGGCATCAACATCCTCAGTCAATATCTCAAGACGAACGACGCCATCGGCTACGTCATCCTCGACATCGAATCGAAGCTCTCAAAAGAGGCGTTCGAGCTGATGAAAGGCGTTCCCGGCACCGTCAAGGCGAGAATGGTTTATTAGTCAGAACCGGGAGCGGTAGCGACCGGGTTCTTGGCGTCGTTAGGAGAAAGAACCTCGGTCGTTACTGCTCGCGGTTCTGACAAGAGTCATATGAAAATTGTCATCCCAGGCGGAACGGGACAAGTTGGAACCGTGCTGGCTCGTGTGTTTCACGCCGACGGCCACAAGGTCGTTGTGCTTGGGCGATCGCCTGAGAAACAAATTTGGCGGACGGCAAGATGGGACGGCAAGACGCTTGGGGATTGGGCTGAGGAGATCGACGGTTCGGATGTTGTCATCAACCTTGCCGGTCGGAGCGTGAATTGCAGGTACAACGATGAGAACCAGCGGCAGATGATGGATTCGCGGGTTGATTCGACGCGGGTTGTGGGCGAAGCGATAGCCAAAGCAGTAAATCCGCCAAAGATCTGGCTGCAGGCGAGCACCGCAACGATCTACGCTCACCGTTTCGATGCTCCGAACGACGATGTGACCGGGATCATCGGCGGGCACGAAGCCGACGCTCCTGACACTTGGAATTTCAGCATCGACGTCGCAACGGCCTGGGAAAAGACGGCGAATGACGCAGTCACGCCGAAGACCCGAAAGGTGCTTATGCGTTCGGCGATGACGATGAGCCCCGACCGCGGCGGCATTTTTGACGTGATGCTAAGCCTTGTCCGCAAAGGCCTCGGCGGCACGGCGGCAAGCGGCAAACAGTACATCTCGTGGATACACGATCAGGATTTTATCCGCTCGGTCTATTGGCTGATCGAGCATGAAGAACTCTCAGGGCCGATCAATCTTTCATCGCCAAATCCGCTGCCGAACCGCGAGTTCATGCGCATCTTCCGCGAAGCCTCGGGAACCCGATTCGGCCTTCCGGCGATGGAATGGCAGCTCGCTATCGGCGCATTCTTTATGAGGACGGAAACCGAACTCATCCTCAAAAGCCGCCGCGTCGTACCAAAATTGTTGACCGACTCTGGCTTTGAATTCGACTTCCCCGATTGGAACGACGCCTGCCGAAACCTATACTCACGTTGGCGAAAGATCAATGACTGATATGAAATCTGCGAGGCGATTGATTCGAAATAAGGGATAGGTGGTAAGTTATAAGTGAGACGTATCCCTTGTACTTATTACTTTTCACTTATTTTGGGGCAACAGCAAAATGAGATCGGTATTTACCATTGTTTTTATAACCATTTTTTCCGCAGCCGCCCATGCGCAGTGGGTGAAGCGAAATGTCGCGACCGACGCCTCGTTTCGCGGGTTATCGGTGGTGAATCGAAGCGTCGTGTGGGCGAGCGGCACTCGCGGCACGGTGATCCGAACGACCGACGGCGGGAAGAGTTGGGACCTTACGACGGTTCCGGGCGCCGAGCGGCTCGATTTCCGCGACATCGAGGCGTTCGATGCGAATACGGCCTACGTTCTCTCGATCGGCAACGGCGAGAGTTCGCGGATCTATAAGACGACCGACGGCGGCAAGACGTGGAAAGAGCAGTTCTTGAATAAGGACCCGAAGAAGTTCTTCGACGCACTTGCCTGCTGGGATCGCGACAACTGCATCGCGATGAGCGATCCGGTCGATGGCCATTATCGGCTGATCCGTACCACGGACGGCGAGACCTGGGAACCGATCGTTAGCAACAAGATGCCCGCCGCAAAGGACGGCGAAGCCGCATTCGCCGCAAGCGGCACTTGCCTGATCACGCACGGGAAGGACGGTGCGATGCTCATCTCGGGCGGGGCGGACGCACGCGTTTTCCTTTCGAACGACCGCGGCTCGACTTGGACGTGGGTTACTACACCGATCGTAAAGGGAACTGCCGGCAGCGGCATCTTCTCTGTTGCGATGAACGGGGCAAAGAGCGGCGTGATCGTCGGCGGCAACTACGGAATGCCGGACGAGATCACCGATAACCTTGCGTTCACGACCGACGGCGCAAAGTCGTGGAATCTTGCGAAAGGCCTGACAGGTTATCGCTCCGGCGTTGCGTATATCGGTGCTCGAACGATCATCGCTGTCGGCAGTAACGGCACCGACATCTCGCGCAACGGCGGCAAGACTTGGAAGAAGCTCGGCACCGAGAATCTCAATGCGGTTGCGGCGAAGAGCAAGTTCGCTGTCTGGGCGGTCGGCGAAAAAGGCGGTGTTTACAAGCTTAAATGACCTTTCAGTGGTTCGACATCGTCGGCGGTGCGGGCGTTGCGCTGATCATCGGGACATACTTGCTGCTCCAGTTCGAACGCATTTCGAGCGACAGCATCTCGTATTCATTTTTGAATGCGGCGGGTGCTGCACTGATAATCGTTTCACTATATTTTGAGTTTAACTTTTCGGCGTTTATCGTCGAATTCTTTTGGCTGTTGATCAGTCTTGTCGGGATCGTGAAATTTTTGGTGCGGCGGCGCACTTGACGCAAAAAAAGCAGTTTAGAAAGTGACAGATAAACGAGAGCGTCGGTTAATTCGTCTCTTTGGGGACTTTATGCGTTCGGAGCGTGCGGGTGCGGCGCTTCTCATCGCGTGCACGCTCGCGTCGCTGCTCATAGCGAACTCGGCATTCGGCGCACGCTACATCGCGTTTTGGCTTCGTGAACTTGGCCCGCTCAGCATCGAACTCTGGGTGAATGACGCTCTGATGGCGATCTTCTTTTTGCTTGTCGGCCTCGAACTCGAACGCGAGATCCTCGTCGGAAAACTCTCGAACATAAAGAGCGCGCTGCTTCCGATCTTTGCGGCACTAGGCGGTGTTATGGTTCCGGCGTTGATCCATTTCGCCTTCAACCACGGACATGAAACGCAGAGCGGCGTCGGGATCCCGATGGCGACCGACATAGCGTTCGCGATCGGCGCGTTGGCTTTGCTCGGCAGTCGTGCGAGCAGTTCGCTAAAGGTGTTTCTCGTCGCACTTGCGGTGATCGACGATCTTGTCGCGATCCTCGTCATCGCGATCTTCTACACGACCACGCTCTCGCTCGGATATCTCTTCCTTGCCCTTGCGATCGCCGGTGTGTTGTTCGCCCTGAACTACGTCTTTCGTGTCAGGTCGCTCGTGCCGTACCTGATCGGCGGAGCGTTCATGTGGTGGGCGATGCTGCTTTCCGGAGTCCACGCGACGATCGCGGGCGTGATCCTCGCCTTCACGATACCGTTCTTTCCTGATAGCGGCGACGAAGCGTCTCCATCCGAGCGGCTCGAACATTGGCTGCACGCTCCAGTAGCCTTCATCATCTTGCCGATTTTCGCACTCGCAAATACCGGCCTTGTTATCGAGTCGAATTGGGCCGCCGACCTCGCTTCGCCGAACAGCCTCGGCATCGGACTTGGGTTGATCCTCGGCAAGCCGATCGGCATCTTTGTCGCGAGCTATGTCGCCGTTGCAGTCGGCATCTGCACGCTGCCGAAAGGCCTCGGATGGCGGCAGGTACTGGGCATCGGGATGCTCGGCGGCATCGGCTTTACGATGTCGATCTTTATTACGAATCTTGCGTTCACCGGCCGGCAGTCGCTGATCGATGAATCAAAGCTCGCGATCTTTCTCGCATCGCTTACGGCCGCGATCCTGGGCCTCGTGTATCTTTGCATCTTCAGCCCGAAGCCTGGGTCGCGGGCGTAAAGATTGCTCGCCCTCCGTGCTAGAATTCTCGAACGTATGAATCAGGGTTATACAATGATCCACTTTAAGGCCGAGAGCGGCCACGGGCTGACATATGCCAACGGCATTGCGAAATTTTCGTCAGCCGGGATCATTCTCGAGTTCGAGTCGAAATTTCTCGGGCTATTCTCTAACGGTGTGAAGGAAGTTCGCGTGTCGCTCGCGGACATTCATTCGATCACGTTCAAACGGGGCCTTTTGCTCCTGGGGCCTCGTATTCATCTGCGGCTGAATTCTGTCGCACAGGCTTCGAAGCTGCCGACGGACAACGGTAAGATCGTCTTGAAGGTCGCACGCGAAGATGCCGCGAAGGCTCGCGAGGCGGTCGCAAGGCTTGAGAAAGATATGAGTGAGTACGCCGCGGTTCTGCCGCCGCCGCAAGCATCTGTTTCCGAACTGTTCCTAGAAACGACATCTGAGAAAGAGACGCAGAAGCTGGGCAGTGAAGTCAAAAAAGCAAGCCGAGATAGCTAAGGATGCGACTTGCCGCAAAGCACTGCGGTCGGGGTTCGTGGGTAATAGATCCCCACGTGTTGCAAAAAACGCAACCGTGCCCGACCGTAGTTTTGCATGACTCGGTCTCGGAGGCGGCTGGCCGCCGACACACCGTCGCCCGCTACGCAGGCTCCAAGAAATTCGTTGATACGCGGACGGTCGGGCAAGCCCGACCGCACTGCCAATGGGCAAGCCCAAAACGAAGCTCCTACTGCTTTGGCGGAGCAGTTCGCGGATCAGGCGTGGCCTTCAGTTCGTAGTTCTTCGGCGGTTCGGCACCGAGAAGATTCTTGACGAAGTAATCCCAACGCCGACGCATCATATACGGGCTTGCCTGGCCGTATCCGTGACGTGCGTTCGGGATCAGGATGAGATCGAAGTCCTTGTTGGCCTTGATCAGAGCATCGACGACAAGAAGCGTGTTGTACGGCGGAACGTTGTCATCCATCGTACCGTGCGCGAGAAGCAGATGGCCTTTCAGGTTCTTTGCATAGACCTGGTTTGCCTGCTTTTCGTAATTGTCGCCCTTGAGAAGGCCGATGTAGCGTTCGCCCCAATCGTCCTCGTAATTGCGGTTATCGTGATTGCCCGACTCAGAGATGCCGACCTTGAAGAAATCCGGATAACGGAACATCGCGGCCGCGGTCGCAAAACCGCCGCCCGAATGTCCCCAGATGCCTACACGGTCGAGATCCATGAACGGATACTTTTGCGCAAGCTGCTTGATTCCGGCGATCTGATCTTCGAGCGTGTTGTCGGCCATATCGCCGTAGCAGGAATCGTGAAAGGCCTTCGAGCGGAGCGGGTTGCACATACCGTCGATCGTCACGACGACGAAGCCGAGATCGGCGAGTGCGGAATTGTCATTTCGCGAGGCGACGAACGAACGCGTACCGACGCCGCCGCTCTGCGGGCCCGGATAGATGTAATCTACGACCGGATATTTACGTCCCGGAACGATCTTTGAAGGGAAATACATCAATCCGTAAAGATCCGTCTTGCCGTCGCGTGCCTTTACGACGATCGGCGTCGGCGCTTTCCAGCCGGTCTTTTCGAGCCGCGAAACGTCGGCCTTTTCGAGATCCGCGATCTTCTTACCCGTCATATCGCGAAGCACCGCGACGGTCGGCGTGTTCGGCGTTGAGAAGTTGTCGATGAAGTAATTTCCGTCCGGCGAGATCGAAACGTTGTGGTTTGCGTTCTCAGGCGTGAGCAGCTTCAGCCCCGAGCCGTCAAAATTCACGCGGTAGAAATGCCCGAAGTATGGATCGACGCCCGGCTCGCGGCCGCCTGCGTTGAAGTAGATCACGCGGTTCTTCGTATCGACATCTTCGATATTCCAAACGGGCCAATTGCCGCTCGTGATCGCGTTCTTGAGCGTTCCGGTCTTGAGATCGTAAAGGTATAGATGGCCCCAGCCGCTGCGTTCCGTGTACCAAATGAACTCGTTCGTCTCGGGAAGATAACGCCAGCTCGTGCCGCCCTGGCCGGATTCGAACTGCGTCGGGCTCTCTTCGTGATAGACCTGGCGGACCGCTCCCGTGTCAGGGTCGGCAACGCGAAGGTCCTCGATCTTGTGGTCACGCGAGGTCGAAACGAACGCGAGTGAATTGCTGTCGTCGGCCCAATAGACATCGCTCCAGCCGCCGTCGCAGGAGATATCGTCGCACTGGGTCGAGCGGTGCGGATCGGCCGGCATCTGCAGACGCACGACCTTTGCGGAAGGAACGTCGATGATGACGCGTTCGATCATCGCTATCTTTTCGTCGCCGGGAAGCGGATATTTCCACTTTTCGAGCTTCGGCGCACCGACGTTCGTCGTTACGAGATACATATCCTTGACGTGACGCTCGTCCTGCTGGAATGTCGCGATCTTCTTAGAATCGGGCGACCAGATCAGGATCGGACGCGGGCTGTGTTTCCAACCGGCGTTGTCCGTTGCGTAGCCATAGTCTTCCTTCGCATCGGTCGTCAGCTGCGTTTCTTTCTTTGACTCGCGGTCGCGTACCCAAAGATTGCCGTCCTTTAGGAATGCCTCGAGTTTGCCGTCCGGCGAAGCGATCGCCATACCTCCGCCGCCAAAACGCGCGAACATATTCATATTCGGCATTCCGCCCTCGACACCGATCTCCGCCGGGGTAGCACCGGTCTTGCGGGCTCCGGTCTTCGGGTCAATGTGGACGAATTCGCGTCCGGTCGGCGTCAGAACCATGTACCAGAACGTGCCGTCCGGCAGCCAAGTGGCTCGAACGCCGTTGCGGTCGATAAGCGGATTCGTCTTATAGCTCAGACGGCTTTCAGCTCGTTCATAGTCTGCGGCCGTGACTGTCGGGTGCGATGGTGCCGCCGTCGCCTTGCGTGAACGCTGCGCCGCGGCCGAAACGCTCAAGAGAGCGAGACTTAGCGATAGAAGAGCAATTTTTTTCATCTAGGTTTTTTACTGGCAGAAGCAAAAGAATTGTTTCTCGTGGTCTAAATTAAATAGGATTTCAATCATATTAACGTAATCTAGCGAAAAAAGTTATCTGACAGCAGTAAAACAGTGCCGCAAGTCAGTGGCCCGAACGTTAGTAAGGGCTCGACAGCGGAACTAAGAACGCTGTCTTGCTTGTCCCATGTCCCACGCTGTCCCACGCCCCTTGTGGGACAAACAACTTCATTGATCTCAACACTTACAGCCATTTTACCGAAGAAAAATAAAAAAAAATTGCTCTCGTCCGAAGCCTTTCCGACACACCTTTTGGGACAAATAACTCCATTGATCTCAACATTTACAGCCATTTTACCGAAGAACAATAAAAAAGATTTCCCCGAGCGATGGAATGTTGTCAGAACCGCCTGCGTTCGAGACCGCCGAGACGATCCAACCGCCGATCGACCCAGATGACCCGGATGTCGAAATCATTCATCTATGATCGTTCCGAAATAAGTCATAAGTGACAAGTGAAAGGTCATAGGTGCCGCGCCACGGACAAGTTGGACGCAACGTATGTTGCATCGTCATAGGCAATTGTATCACAACTGTCAAACCCGCAGTAGGCAGAAGTTGCGAGAACCGTCGGATCAGTTCCCGAAAATGCCGAAAGTTGGCTTCGAATTGCCACGGCATTTATGCCGTGGAGTAAGTTCGAGTTCCCAAGCTTGGAGGCGGCTTGCCGCCGACAAAATTCGCTTGTACGCGTATCAGTCAGAACCGCCAGCTCCCCTCCTGCCCGAGGAGGGGTGGCCGAAGGCCGGGGTGGAGGGAGCAGCGGGCGGTCAGCTCCGCGAAACGTCCGCCTCTAGTCAGAACCGCCTGCGTGAGCGGGCGGTCAGTTCCGCCGACCGTCAAAAGTAAAAGGGCAAATGGCGAAGTCTGAGTTAGATGAACTTCTTGGCTCCATCGGAGCCGCATGTTTGTAGGACGCCGCCGACAAAATGCACCTCGGAGGCGGCTTGCCGCCGACAAGCTTATTGTCGCGTGTTCACACGCTCCGAGGAGTTGTTTGGCCGGACATTCTACAGGTTCCGCTTCGCTTCACCTGTAGCTAACGAAATCGCCGCGTGCTCCGCACGCTCAAAGCCGGCGAATTGCCATGGCATTTATGCCGTGGAGTAAGTTCGAGTTCCCAAGCTTGGAGGCCGCTTGCCGCCGACAAACCTCTGTCGCCTGCTACGCAGGCTCCGTTGATCCTTGAGCAATCGTAACCACGTGCTGAAGCACGTGGCAATTCGCCCTTCGGGAGGAAGGGCAAGCCGGGGCGAAGGCGAAAGTGAAGAGTCAAAAAGCATCCGGGGCGAAATCGAAAGTAAAGAGCCCAAGGTAAAAGTCAGCGTGAAAACAGGCGCTTTGCACCGCCAACAACCCTTCTGTCGCTCCTAACGGAGCTCCGGGATCCATATTGCTGGCGGTCGCTACAAACTTTCCGCTCCTAACGGAACTGAAAGCCCCAAATCCCCAAATCATCAAATCCCCCAATCCCCAATCCCCAATCCCCAAATCCCCAATCCCAAACCCCAAACCCCAAATCCCAAATCCCCAATCCCAAATCCGAAATCCGAAATCCCCTGTCGGGTGCTGACTGCTTCTTAACTTTTGAAAAGTTTTGTATCCTAATTATTTGAGTATCTGCTGGAAGAAATTCATATGAGCGTTGAAGTCATTATGCCCCAGATGGGCGAGTCGATCACCGAAGGCACCGTTTCGAAATGGCTGAAGGCCGTTGGAGATAAGATCGAGAAGGATGAGCCGATCCTTGAGATCTCGACCGATAAGGTCGATGCCGAGGTCCCGAGCCCTGCGGGCGGCATTTTGCTCGCGATCAACGTCCCCGAGGGCGAAACCGTCGAGGTCGGCACAGCCCTCGCTATTGTCGGACAGGCCGGTGAGGAAGCGGCTTCAACCTCAAATTCAGCTCCTGAGGCAGTTAGTGCCCCGGCGGCCGCTCCCGTCGAGGAAAAGACACCTGAACCAAGCCCGGCATCTGCTGAGGTTGCCGCGGCACCCGCTCCGGCAGTTTCGAGTGCCTCAAACGCTGGCGGCCCTTCGGTCGATGTCGTGATGCCGCAGATGGGCGAATCTATAACGGAAGGTACTGTGTCTAAATGGCTTAAGGCCGTTGGCGACAGCATCGATAAAGACGAGGCATTGCTCGAAATATCCACTGACAAGGTCGATGCAGAAGTTCCTTCGCCGGCAGCGGGGAAAGTGCTGTCGATCAATGTAAAAGAGGGCGAGACGGTCGAGGTCGGTTCGGTCCTCGCCGTCGTCGGAAATGCGTCGGGTTCCCCGGCCGCATCTCCTGAGCCTCCGGCAAAAGCGGAAGCTGTACCTCAGGAACCTTCTGCTCCACCTGCTCCACCGGCAGCGGCTCCTCAGCCGGTTGCTAAGGTTTCTGCGGCAGCCGCCACGGCCGGTAATGGGTCGGTCGATGACCTCCGCAGGGCAAAATCAAGCCCGCTTGTGCGAAATATCGCAAAAGAGCATGGTGTTGACATCACACGCATTCCGGGCAGCGGCATCAGCGGCCGCGTTACCAAGAACGATATCCTGAGCTTTATCGAGACCGGGGCGGCTCTCCACCCTGAGGACTTGCTCGTAAAGGGTGCTCCTGCTTTCCCGAGTTCACAGTCTGCTCCTGCCGCAAAGGCTTCGGTCCCGGCAAAAGCGTCGACATTCACGCCGGCTTCTGCACCGGTCTCAATGGACGATCGCGTCGAGAAGATGTCCGTGATGCGAAAGAAGATCGCGGAGCATATGACGTTCTCGAAGCAGACCTCGGCACACGTTACGAGCGTTTACGAGATCGATATGACGAACGTCGCGAAATTCCGCAAGGCACATCAGGCGGAATTTCAGGCGAAATACGGCACGAAACTTACATTTATGCCGTTCATCTTCGAAGCGGTCGTGGCGGCGATCCGCGAGCACCGCATCGTAAATTCTCAGGTCAACGGAGACGAGATCATCTACAAGGGCGATATCAACCTTGGGATGGCGGTCGCCCTTGATTGGGGCCTGATCGTGCCTGTAATAAAGGGTGCGGGCAATCTTTCGCTTGCGGAATTGGCAGTTACGGCGAACGATCTGGCAGATCGGGCACGTACGAAAAAACTTAATCCGGACGAGGTTCAGGGCGGGACGTTCACGATCACGAATCCGGGCGTATTTGGCGGGCTTTTCGGCACGCCGATCATAAATCAGCCTCAGGTTGCGATACTTTGTGTCGGAACCATCGAAAAACGCACAATAGTGATGACATCGGCGGATGGCGAAGATTTTATCGCTATACGTAATATGGCATACTTTGCGCTCACCTATGACCATCGTATCGTAGATGGTGCCGACGCAGAGAAGTTTCTCTCCTATTTGAAAAACTATCTTGAAAATGCCGAGTTTTCTGTTTAGAGATCTTGGAAAAAAAAGATTGAGTCGGTCGAAAAGTTAATGGTATATTCTGTGTTTAACGCGGGTTTTGCGCTGTATTAGGGATATATTCCCTTAACTTTTTGAATTCGACCGGGATCTTTTTACAACCCGGCCCGCGGGAAGAGGCGTCAAAGCCGACAACTCCCCGTAGTAAATTTTAGGATACGGAAACTGGAGGAGTATTAATGTTTAAGAGAATTTTAGCAACCGGGCTTCTGTTGGCGTTTGCCGCTGTTGGTGCCTTTGCTCAGGAAGCACAGGTTCGCAACCTTGCAGGCGGTCAGAAGTATGAGATCAAAGGCGTGATCGTTCAGGTGGAAGATGCCAATACGTTCGTCGTCCGCGACGGTGTCGGCGTGAACACTCGTGTGGTCGTGTCGCCTAATACGAGCATCAAGAACAATAGCTTTTGGGGCGGCGACAGGTTTCCGTCCTCGGCTCTCGTCCGCGGCCTGAATCTGAAGGTCGAGGGCGTTGGCGATAGCTCGGGTGCATTGTCGGCAAGCAAGATACGCTTCGATAAGAGCAACTTGCTGACCGCACAGTCGATCGATGCTCGTGTATCACCGGCGGAAGCCCGCATCACGGCTACCGAACAGAACGCACAGCGTCTTTCGGGCCAGATCGATGAGCTGATGGCGATCTCGAACGCTGCGAAGGGCGGTGCGAAGGCAGCACAGGAGACCGCTGATGCCGCAGTTGCGGGCGTTAACGCCACGAACAAGCGCATCTCTGATCTTGATGACTATGTTGTTCAGTCAACGGCGACAGTAAACTTCAGGGTGAACAGTTCGGTTCTTTCCGCAGATGGAAAGGCCGCTCTCGATGAAGTTGCGAACGCCGCACGGAGCCTGAAAGGTTACACGATCGAGGTTACCGGCTTTGCGTCATCGGACGGCAGCACTGCGAAGAACAAAGTTCTGAGCCAGCGTCGTGCACAGGCGGTTATCGACTACTTGGTCGAGAACGGCAACGTTCCGCTCCGTCGCATCGGCACTTCGTATGGTTTTGGCGAACTTCAGGCTGTTGCCGATAACTCGACCCGCGAAGGCCGCGAACAGAATCGCCGCGTCGAGGTCAAGCTTCTCGTCAGCCGCGGTATCAACACGAATGTTGAGGTGAAGTCGGCAGCGACAGATACGCCGACTCCTGACAACGAGTAAGCTTCGCAAACACTAACAGCGTTGACGGGATGCCGAGAGCCAGCAACATCACCTCGGCCTTTCGTCAACGCTTTCTTTTTCTCCTCGTTCTTTTTTGCCCCAAGACGATGAATCATCTTTCCGCACGGATCCTATTCGCAGTTTCAGCCATCTTCTTGGTCTTTGCCGCTGTCTCCTTTGCTCAAACGCCAAGCCCGACGCCAACTCCGCTGCCGACCGACGATGGTGACGTCATCAAGGTCGAATCGCGGCTTATTGTTGTGCCTGCGGCGGTTACGAATTCGGCAGGAGATCCGGTTCTTGGGTTGACGAAGACGAGTTTTAAGGTGCTCGAAGCGGGAAAGCCTCAGACGATCGAGGCTGTGAGTTCGGCGGACCAGGTTCCGCTCGAGATCGCGTTGCTCTTCGACGTTTCGGCGACGACGAGCCCAATGTACAAATTTCAGCAGGAGACGGCAGCAAAATTCCTGCAGAAAGTGATGCGGGCCGAAGATCGTGCGACCGTGTTCTCGATCGGTGACCGTCCGCTGATGATACACGGACGCGATACGGCCGAGGCTTCGGCGGCAGCAATAAGGTCCATTCAGCCGTCGAAACAATACACGGCATTTTTTGATACGGTCGTCGCCGCTGTGGATTATTTGAAACGTTATGCGCCGGAAACCTCGCGGCGTGTGATCGTAGTGATCTCGGACGGCGAAGACACGTACAGCGACCGCATCGCAAAAGCGACACAGGATCTTTACCGCACCATCGGAAAGAAGATCGATTCGATCGACTCAAAAACGCTCCGGCGAATGACGGCCGAGGCGAACGAGCAGGCTGCTAAGAAGGAGCGTGCACGCGTTCTGAAGATCCTGCAGGATGCCGACACGGTCTTTTATTCGATCAACCCGGGCGGGAGTTCGTATCAGCTGAATACGATCAGCGTGTTCGGGCAGGAGAATATGGCCCGATTTGCGGGCGAGACCGGCGGGACGGCATTTCTGCCAAAATTCCAACCGATCGATACGAACGACGGGCTCGCGAACGAGCTGAATATGAAGCGTAATGCTCAGACCCTCGACCGCATCTTTACGCAGCTCACGAACGAGCTTCGTTCCCAGTACCTCATACAGTTCTATTCGGAAGCAGAGTTTCCGCAGGGAAGTTTCGTCAAGCTGAACGTCACGCTTACAGAGCCGGCAGGGAGATCGCTGCGGGCCCGGCAAGGCTATTTCGTAAAGTAGCCGCTAGGTCCGGTCCGCTTTCGGCACCATTTTTCCCATCAAACGTGTGGGTTGATCCTCAGTTTCTTGAGGTCTTTCCGGAGCGCCGCCGTTCCCGGTCTTGTCCTTTTTCGGGATATTCGGGGACATAGCACCCATTATCGGCGGCGGAGCGGTCTTCTTAATCGGGGTTGGCGTCGGCGTTGAGATCGGTCTCATCTCGCCGACCATTGCGGGTTCGCTCCGTTTTGCGAAGATCGCAACTGCAAAAAGCCCCGCCATCAATGTCGCGATAAGCGAAGCAAATGCGGTCGCCATTCTTCGGGTGCGCCGCTTGAATTTTTCCCAGCCGACAGGGCAATCCTGCGTGATCACCGTACCGTCAGGGCGTGCGAAATATCGTATGCAGACGCGGCCTTCTGCCGCGGTCACAAAATTTTCAGCTTCATCCCGCGACATCGCGGAAAGATTGTAAACATTGAGTTTACAGTCGCCGCAAAACCGCTTTCGCTCGTCGCCGAACATCTGTTCCCAGTCTGCCGAACACGGGCTCGCGATACGTACATTGCCAAGCGGATTATCGAATTTACTCATAAAAGCTCCGTTTCATTTAGTAAAAGGCTCTTGCCCTCATGCCTAAATGAACGGAGCTTCGCAGGACTTCTTGCAGAAAAAAGCTATTCGATCTCGAATCGTGCAGTTATGACGAATCTCACCTTAGTCGCCGTGAATCCAAGCGATGCGGAGTCGTTCGCGTCATCCGATGAATCGCCCTTCGATCCGGACTTTCCAATAAGCTTGAACGGCGTGTTGTTGTTGGAGTTAAGGACGCCGCTGCGAAAGTTGCTCACTTCCTGGCCGTCGATCACCCACGAATTTGTGGATTCTTCACCTTCCTTGATGCTGATGGCCTTGCCGACCTTTTCACCAATGGCGTTCAGCAGGTATTCAGCTTTTGCCTTTGCGGCCTTTATCGCCTCGATCTTAACTTCGCGACGTATTTCGGTCATCCGTGAATTGTCGGTGTCGATCAGGTCGAGCTTATAAACATTCAGGCGGTCCACAAGATCCTGAAGCGGCAAGATCTTATTAAGATCTCGAACCTTCAGTCGATAATCTTTAGTAGCAAGGACATCCTTGAGTTTTTTCTGGCGAAAGAAGGTCGCTGAAATATCGAAGACCGAAAGATCTTTGGCAACATCGATACCGAGCTTTCGGAGTTCATCACGAAGCGCCGCTTCTTGGGCCTCGATCGTGATCTTTTCCTTCTTTTCGAGGCGCTCGGCAAGCGTGATCTTAAAAGTAAACTCGTCCGGTATGACCATCTGCTCGGCCGAGCCCGACACATCGATCACACGCCTTTCGGGCTGGCTTGTTGTTTGAGCATATACACCGCCCACGAACAGGCAAAGTATTATCGACAGGGAAATCAGGTTCTTCATAATTGGTTCTCCAAGATGATTTCTAAAACATTTTTCGTTAGTTGCAGCAAAATGCCGATCGGATGCACGATGCCACACGTGAATGCCCAGGCCAGGCGGTCAGATGTCAGAACCGCCTGCTCCCCTCCTGCCCGAGGAGGGGTGGCCGAAGGCCGGGGTGGAGGGAGCAGCGGGCGGTCAGCATTTCGCGACCAAGACGCGGCGCTAACGGCTGATAGCTAACAGCTGAAAGCTGTATTTAACCGATCCGTTCTTTTGCCGACTTTGCGGATGGTGGCCGAGGCCCTTGGCGGATCGACGCTCGCGAACCGCCCGTGCGTCGCATTGTAGTACGTCCGGTCAGAACCGCGAGCGACGGCTTTGGTACTGGGGGTGTCTATGACCCCAGAACCGACCGGGTTTTTATCGTTCCACATTCCCCACTCCGCACTCGTCATTCGGCCGTCTTTCTCGTAGCCCGTGTAGTCCTTGCGCGTCGCACCGGCGAAATTCTGCATCTTACCCATTCTCTTGCGGCTTGCCGCATCGCAGTGCGGTCGGGCTCGCCCGACCGATGAGCGTGCACCGACCCTTCTGGAGGCGGCTTGCCGCCGACAATGACTTCGCATAGCCACGTCGTTTACGGCGTGGCGTCAGGATGGAATATGCTGACTCGGAGGCGGCTTGCCGCCGACAAGATCCTGTCGCTCCTAACGGAGCTCCATCGATCTATTTTGCGACGGGTTCCCAGGGTGGCGGCCGAGACGGCCTTACCCTGGGCTATTATCTCGCGTCCCCTACGGGGACATTAGCGACCGTTGGTTTTAGCCTAGCCACGTGCCTTCAGGGCGTGGTCATCGTCGCTCTATTTGATCTCGGAGGCGGCTTGCCGCCGACGTGTCTGTCGTGCGCTAACGCACACTCCGAATAGTATTAAATTACCGCTCACGTGCTACAAACATTCCGCTCCTGCCGGAGCTAAGCACCGCCCACACGCTGCACCGACACCGCCTCTTCGCCAAACGCCATAAAATCCCTGCGGTTCACCACCGCCCCAAGCTCATTCGTCGTCAGTTAGTGCACTACTGATCCTTCATTGATGTCAATCTTTTCTGGACCCACTCTGGATGTGCTAGCCGCTCATCTACGGCTCCTGTTAAAAGCGATTCGAACACGCCATCGCCATCCTCATCTCTGATGCGCACTAGTATTGTTGAGCCGGTCGCGTCTGCAGAACCTTGCGCAAGATTCAGCATAAGTGAAAACGGGATATTATCGACTTCCGAAACAGTAATTTCCGTGACCAACGTCTCCGGGCCAAAGATCTGCGGCCTTTCACAGAAGGTAAGGAATCTTGGATTGACGTCCAAAGGACAAGCGAGTCCGGCACGCAGGTTTTTCTTTGGCGTGAATCTTGATACGGTTATTCGATCCCATTTGTCATTGGATCTGCTCGGCTGCTTTTCAATATAAGAGGCTCGAAGAAAGCGAAACCATCCTGTTGCCTTTATAATTCGCCTATCGAAATTGTGCGGCATTGCCGATGACGTTGGCTCCGGATGGGCCGTCGCGATCTCGTTATGCTCACCTGTAGGTTCGACGGTAGCCCGTGGATGGTTACAACCCATGGCGAATACCACGAATATTAACAGCACGATTTGAATCCAAACGGGAATCGGACAGTATTTCGGTAATTTCATTGACTTGTTTTCCCCGCATGCGGCGAACCCAAATGATCGGTTGTCAAATAGCGAACACGCGGCTCATCCGACGCCTCAGCCGAATACTCCGCGATCAATACTTGGCCTTTCGCAGTGCGGTCGGGCTCGCCCGACCGATGAGCGTGCACCGACCCTTCTGGAGGCGGCTTGCCGCCTACAATGGCTTCGCATAGCCACGTCGTTTACGGCGTGGTGTCAGGATGGAAAATGCTGACTCGGAGGCGGCTTGCCGCCGACAAGATCCTGTCGCTCCTAACGGAGCTCCAGGAATTATTTTGCGACCTCTTTCCCAGGGTGGCGGCCGAGACGGCCTTACCCTGGGCTATTATCTCGCGTCCCCTACGGGGACTAAAAGGCGGCGGAACTTCGCCACGGCCCCACGCTCATTCGTCGTCACACGGGGCGAGCCCAAATGATCGGTTGTCAAATAGCTGACACGCGGCTCCGCAGCGACCTCGCCCGAATATTCTGCGTCAATACGCCAGTTGCATCATACACGAAGATCGTGGCCTCGTCGGCAGAAACTTTCTTCACACGCCGGCCTTGCGTTTGTAGTGGTGAGTAATAGGGCGGCGGCGGCCGACGCCGATGGCGTTTTTTGAGACGATGATGGTCGGCGGGAGCTGCTGGCGTTTGAATTCGTTCGCCGGATGCTCGACCTTGTTGAGGATCCAATAAACGCGCTCGCGGTCGTGGCCTGCGGCGACGATCTCTTCGGGCGAAGCCTTCTGCTCGAAATACATCTCGAGGATCGGATCCATAACGGGATACGGCGGCAGGCTGTCCTCGTCCTTCTGGTTCGGAGCAAGTTCGGCGGAAGGCGGCTTTTCGATGATGCGGTTTGGGATGATCTCGCGTCCCGCACGTTCGTTCAGCTCGCGTGCGATCGCCCAAACTTCCGTCTTCAACACATCGCCGAGCACCGCAAGGCCGCCATTCGTGTCGCCGTAAAGCGTGCAGTAACCGACGGCGAGTTCGCTCTTGTTGCCCGTCGAAAGCAGCAGGCGGTTTTCGGAATTCGAGATCGCCATCAGGATCAGCCCGCGAAGCCGCGACTGCATATTTTCGGCGGCGAGCGATTCGCCTCCGCGTGTCGGCTTGTCGAGATGAAGCTGTTTTGCGAGCAGCTCGAACGCTTCGGAGATCGATTCCGTCCGCGATTTGCAGCCGAGGTTTGCGACAAGCTCGACACTGTCCGAGATGCTTCCTTCCGACGAATACGGTGAAGGCATCATCACGCAAAGCACATTTTCGGGGCCGAGAGCTTCGGCGGCGAGAGCGGCAACAAGCGCCGAGTCGATGCCGCCCGAAAGCCCGAGCAAGGTCTTCTCAAAGCCATTCTTGCGGGCGTAATCGCGAATGCCCAAAACCAACGCGTTGTGGATCGAGCGGATCTCGCCGCCGGTGATGCCGCGTGCGTCGGGTTTGCGAACATCCAGTTCGACCGTCTCGACAAATTCCTCGAACGCCGGAGCCTGCAGGATGATGTCGCCTTCTTCGTCGGCGATGAGACTCGCTCCGTCAAAGACGATCCCGTCGTTGCCGCCGACGAGATTCACAAAGACGATCGGAAGTTTTTGCAGATTCGCACGGTGCGCTACCATATCGCAGCGAAGCCGAATTTTCCCCTTGTTGTATGGCGATGCGTTGATCGAGACGAGCACCTCGGCACCGAGCGAGATCACCTCGTCGGTCGGATCGGTCTCGTAAAGACGGTCTTTCCAGAACGTCTTGTCGTTCCAAAAATCTTCGCAGACGACGACACCGACCTTCTTGCCGTTCACGTTGAAAAGGCGATGCGTACCTGATTCTGCAGGTTCGAACCAACGCGGGTCGTCAAAAACGTCATACTCGGGAAGGAGCGATTTATCGGCAAAACCGAGCAACACACCATCCGAGATCACGGCAGCAGAGTTGTAAAGCCTGCGGCCATCGTTATCTTCATTTTGCCGCACTGTGCCGACGATAGCGGTGATTCCTGTCGTCGCGGGAATGATATCAGCAAGCGGTTCTCCAACGCGGGCAACGATGTCGCGATCCTGAAACCAATCCTGCGACGTGTAGCCGTGCGTTGCGACCTCAGGAAAGACGACAAGATCCGAGCCTTGTGCTTTCGCCTTTTCGATCGCAGCGACGATCTTCGCGGTGTTCCCCGCGACATCGCCGTTCGTAGTGTTGATCTGCGCGATCGTAACTTTCATTTCGAAGACGTCTCGTCCGAAACGCTGTCATCCCGGCGAATAACTAGCTGTCCGTCAATTTCTTCGATTACCATAGTGCCGCCGTCGTTAATGCCCATTTTGGCAAGCACTCCAGGAGGAACTACGATCCCACCGTCTTCTTCGATCGTCACCGTATATAGTCCCATATATCAAGTTGCCGCATCTGTCGGATCTACCGCTTTTTTCACCATTGTAAGGCGATTGCCGCGGTCATTGTATTTGACCTCGTCCATTATGTTGTAGATGAACAGGACGCCGCGGCCGCTTGTTTTAAAGAGATTATCGGGATCGAGTGGATCGGGGATGGTGTTGACATCGAAGCCGTCGCCTTCGTCTTCGACGGTAAATTTTGCCTCCGCAGGCGAGATCTCGGCAGCGATTCGCACTATCTTTGTCGTATCGAACTTGTTCCCGTGCTTTACGGCGTTCACAAATGCCTCGTCAAGGGCGACAAAAAGGTTGGATCGTTCCGGCTTTACGACACCAACTTTCTCGACGCGCTTCATCAGGTATTCGAGAACGATGTGCATCAGCGATATAACGCTCGGCAGTTCGAATTCGATGTGCTCGACAAGCGTTTGCACATCATCTTCTTTATCGACAAAGCGGATCTTGTAATCGAGTACGGTCGCGACGATCTGCCGAAGCTCGTCCTCGACGAAGTCTTCCTGCCGGAAAAGGGCCGCACAAAGCTTGAATACCTTGAGACGGTCGATACCTTCGGCAAAGGTCGGGTTCGGAAGGCACCGGGCAACACCACAATCAGTTGGAGCAGATCCGGGAGCGGAACTCACATCTAGATCAGAGATCACAACGTCGAACGTCTCGAGCGGCCCAAGCTCTATTGCTTCCGCACGGCTTCCAAGGCAACGCACTTCATGCCCGACGTGTGAAAAGACCTCGCCGAGAGCACTCGCGAGATCGTCGTGGTCGTCGATGATAAGTATCCGTCGCTGCATAAAGATCAGGGAGCGTGCGGCAAGACCCCGCAGGAGCCTCAGGCAACAATGCTTTACGTCGCTTCGAGCACCCTTGTTGCAGATTTTAGCGTAACCGTCTGCGGCGACAAAGTGTTTGCGGCGAGGATCACGAAACTGATCCAAATTAGGTCCGCTAGCAGCAGATGCCCAATCTGCATAAGCATCGGCATATGAGTCAGCAAAGTAAGGGTTCCGAAAAAGAATTGAATGATGGCGAGCCAAGACAGCCGCTTTGCCCAGAGCGTCACATCCCGATCGCCCCGAAAGGCTCGTTTGAACCAATCGGCAGCAAAAATGAGGAAAATGATCGTCCCGATCGAGATAAGCGGATGCAGCGGACGAAGAAGAACGAGAACGTTCGAATCCGAAGAAAAATCCTGCTCCAGGCCGCCGAGTAAACTCTTGCTCGGAAAAAGCATATTTGCGAGAGCAGCGACCGAACCGCTCGTTCCGACCACGAGGATTCCCGTAAGGCACAGGCCGAGCATCAACAGCGGCTTTGCTCCGATCCTAAAGCTAAGGCGTGAACCACCCGCTGCCCGCCGTGCCGCAAGCGCAAGAAAGCCGAGCAAAATGAACGTATTTATCAAGTGTCCCGCCATCCAAAAAGGACGGGCGGCCGTCAGATTCTCTGCAGTGTTGCCCGTAAGCACCAGGCCGGCGCCGACAAGGGCCTCGGTGATAACAAAGAACATTCCGCCGGCTGTCAAAAAGAATGTCGAGCGTGACTGCTCGGTCCGGTTCTGCCGCCAAAGCACCAACGCCCACACGAAAAGAGCGAGTACCACGATGCCGTCTATCGCACTCATCATTCGATGCGAATACTCGATCACGGCCTTCAATTCCGGCGCACTTGGGACGACTTCTCCATTGCAGGTCAGCCAATGCTGGCCGCATCCGTCGCCCGATTTCGACGCACGCAAAAAGACGCCCCACAGAATGACGAGGACGTTGTAGGCGAGCGTAAACCACGCGTAACGAACAAATGCCGAGGGCGATCGTTCCATTTCCTTACCTTAAATTTATCACGCCACCTAGCTTGATACGAAAGTTGCGGTAGAATCTCCATTAGCTGCCTACACCTGATGCCTAAGGAGAGGATCGACATTTTGCTCACCCAACGCGGCCTCGCCGATTCGAGGACGAAGGCTCAGGCCCTTGTGATGGCAGGCGTCGTTCTCGCAAACGACCGAAGGGTCGAAAAGCCGTCTGAAAAGGTTGCGTCCGATGCCGTTATACGCCTAAAAGAAGCCGCCACGATGCGTTATGTAGGTCGCGGCGGATTGAAACTCGAGGCAGCCCTCACGCACTTTGGGATCGAACCAAAAGGCTGGAATTGCCTCGATATCGGCTCTTCGACCGGCGGATTTACCGATTGCCTTTTGCAGAATGGAGCCGCGAGGGTCGTCGCCGTTGACAGCGGGACGAATCAGCTTGATTGGCGTTTGCGCAGCGACGAACGCGTCGAGGTCCTCGAAAATACGAATGCCCGCGAGATCACGCTTGCTGAACTCGGCGGGACAGCATTCGCTCTCATCGTGATGGACGTGTCATTTATCTCGGCACGCAAGATCCTTCCGGTCTGCCCGAGTTTGTTGAAGCCGGACGGACAGGCCGTTGTGCTTATAAAGCCGCAATTCGAGGTCGGCAAGGGCGAAGTGGGCAAGGGCGGTATAGTCCGCGAAGCGGAAAAACATGAACGCGTCGTCAAAGAGGTCAATTCCTGCGCGGAAAGCCTGGGATTTAGACTAAGAGGGACGATCGCATCGCCCATACTTGGGGCCGAAGGGAATATGGAGTTCCTTTCATGCTATTTGCTTGATGACGCCTAGAGCAAATAGATCGGCATCTCGTCCTCGATCTCCTCATATACGGTCATTCGTATGTGTGATGTCTGTTTTGTAGGTGTTGGGAGCTGGGCGGGAGTTCCCGGTTGTCCGGTGATGACGGATAGAACGGTGTCTGCTTCTGGTGTCGCAACATTTACGTGATAGTAGATATGTTTGCCGTCACGACGCGTCGAGACGACGTCGTGGTCACGAAGGAAGGCGAGATGACGTGATACTTTAGGCTGACTCTCGCCAAGCTTTTCCGCGAGATAGCCGACAGCCCTCTCTCCGTCGGCCATCAAGCGAAGGAGTTTTAATCGCGTAGGGTCTGAAAGTGCTAGGAAAAGAGAGCAAAGTGCAAAGTCGTTTTTGTTCGTCATCGCCTGAAGGCCTCCGTCTATTACATATTATCCCTGCCATATATGTAATTGCAACTTTATATTCTTTACTATGAGCAAGACTTCGATATTCACAAAAGCTGTTCACGCCGGGCTCGACAGTACCGAGAATCACGGTTCGCTCTCAATGCCGGTCTATAATGCGTCTGTTTATGCTTTCGCCAACGCGGACGAAGCGGCGGAGATACACAACGAGATCAAGCCCGGATTTTATTACGGAAGGATCGGGAACCCGACCACCGCCGCACTCGAGAAGGCGATCGCGGAACTTGAGAATGCGGGTGAAGGGCTGGCTTTTGCCTCGGGGATGGCAGCTATCTCCGCCGCGATCCTGACCAATGTGAAGACGGGCGAGAGCCTCGTTGCACCGAGGTCGGGATATTCGACAACTCAGCATCTGCTGAGCTTTCTGCGGTCCGAATTCCGTGTCGAGACCATCTTTGTCGATGCCGCCGACGCGTCTGCCTACGAGGCCGCGGCCAAGAACAACACCAAGCTCTTTCTGATCGAGACGCCATCAAATCCGATACTTCAGATAACGGACCTGGCCGCCGTTGCCGATTCAGCAAAGCGGCTGGGAATTGTCACTCTCGCCGACAATACATTTGCCACGCCTTTTAACCAGCGGCCGCTCGATCTTGGGATCGATATCGTTGCCCACAGTGCAACAAAGTATATCGGTGGGCACAGCGACCTGACGGCCGGCCTTTTGGCCGGCAGGGCGGATCTAATGGAAGCGGCTCGTCAGAAAGGTGCTCGACTCTTTGGCGGCAACATTGCTCCCCAAGTTGCCTGGCTTGCCCTCCGAGGGATAAGAACGTTCGCCTTAAGAATGGAGAGGCACAATTCTAACGCATATGCCTTAGCGAATATGTTGGAAAGCGACGGGCGCGTTAAGAAGGTCTATTATCCCGGCCTTGCCTCGCATCAAAACCATGAGATCGCAAAAAGGCAGATGTCGCCTGGATTCGGCGGAATGATCTCGTTCGACCTCGGCACGCTGGAACGCGGCCGCTCGTTCGTCAACTCAGTGAAGCTGTGTGCTTTAGCAACCTCACTCGGCGGCGTTGAGTCGATCGTGCAGCATTCGGCCTCGATGACCCATGCGACGCTATCGCCTGAAGAACGAAAGGCGGCCGGCATTGGCGACGGATTGATACGCTTCTCCGTCGGTGTTGAGGATCTTGAGGATATCAGATCGGACATCCGGTCCGCTTTGGACGCGATCGAGCCGTAAATATTCCTAAACTAATATATGCGGGATAACGTATGTGAGCGTGAGAGTCAAAAAAGTGGCGGCTCGTTTCGGAGCCGCCTATTGCCTGGTTGGAGAGAAAGAAGTCCAAATACTAAGAGCTACGCTTCCTGCGTATCGTCACCGTCCTTCGAACGGCTCATTTGCGGAGCCGCAGCCACCGACGGAAGAGGAACGCCGACACCATCGGCACTTACGAGCGGTGTGAGGTCATTGTCCCGCTCTTCTTCCGGTTCGGCGATGATCATTTTGCCCGACTGCTTCGTAAAGATCAGTCCGGCCTTCTCCGCATCAAAGTCGACCAACACCAAATCGCCCGTTTCCAACTGTTCGGTCGCAACAAGATTCGAAAGCGGATACACGAGATATCGTTCGATCGCACGTTTGAGGTGGCGGGCGCCGTACTTAAGATCGATGCCTTCGTTGAGCAAGAACTCTTTCGCCGTCTCCGAACACTCGAAGATGAACTTCGTGCCGGCCGATTCCGTGATGCGGTCCTGGACGGCGGCGAGCTCGATGTCGAGGATCTGACGAAGATGATGTTCTTTCAAGCTTCGGAAGACGACTACCTTGTCTATCCGGTTCATGAACTCGGGCGAGAATTTTCGTTTCGCGGCCTCGAGAGCTGTCCGGTAGATCTTTGTGTCGATCTCGTTATCTTCTTTCGCTTTATCCTGTTTCGTCGGGGCAAAGCCGATGCCTCCGGAGATCATCTCGGACATTTCACGTGCACCGAGATTCGACGTCATTATGACGACGGTCTTCGAAAAATCTACGCGGCGATTATCGCCCAGCGTTAAGGTTGCCTTGTCCAGGATGCCGAGCAGAAGCTGCCAGAGTGAGTCGGACGCCTTCTCGATCTCATCAAAGAGGACGAACGTGAGCTTGTTCTCTTCGGTGTGAGACTTATCGATATTCTCCTGCGTGAGCATCGGCGAAGTTTCGCGATGACCGAGATATCCCGGAGGTGAACCGATCAGTTTTGCGATCTCGTGCGAATGTTGGAACTCAGCGCAATCGATCTTTACGACGGCGTGCGGGTCACTGAAGAGAACTTCTGCCGCGGCCTCGACGACGCGCGTTTTACCGGAACCTGTCGGCCCCAAAAAAAGCATTGTGCCGATCGGCCTCGACGGATTATTCATTCCGGCGAGATATATCTGGAAAAGCCCGCTCATACGCCTTACAGCCCTTTCCTGGCCTACGATAAGACGTGAGAGGCGATCCTCGAAGTCCGCAGCTTTCGGACTCTTGCGATCGGGGTCAAGTAAGACGCCCTTTTCCTCCGTGGTTTTCTTTTTGGCTGCTTCCTTATTCATTTGCTTTGGCTCCACAATGCCTGATCGGCTATAAAGATCCGGAGTACTTCACTTTCGCGAAGAATCGTCTCACTGCATCAGTTGAGCGAGACGTTTCCGTCGTCTCTAAAGATGATTTCAATTTGTAATTAGTTTGCTGAATCTCGCAGAGCGGGCACTCCACGCGATCAAAAGAGTTTTGCGGAGCAGGCATGAAGACCCGCTCCATTCCTAGAATTATCATACAACCTAAAATCAGCGCAAGCATCTTGCGTGATTTTTGTGGAAAAGGGAGAGTGATAGTTCTATAGCGGACCGATCCACCTTAGCCGTAATACTCGCGCCCAAGATGCGTGATCATCTCTTCGCCCTGAAGATGACGGAGCGTGTTCTTGAGCTTCATCAGCTGGATGAAGAGATCGTGTTCCGGATACAAGCCCGGTGCGGTCTGCGGTGCCTTGAAATAGAACGAGAGCCATTCCTGTATGCCTTTCATACCGGAACGCTGTGCAAGGTCCATAAAGATCGCAAGATCCAAGGCAAGCGGTGCGGCCAGGATAGAGTCGCGACAGAGGAAATCGATCTTGATCTGCATCTTGTAGCCTAGCCAGCCAAAGATATCGATATTGTCCCAACCTTCCTTATTGTCGCCGCGTGGCGGATAGTAATTGATCCGGACAACGTGGGAAAAATCCCCATAAAGGTCGGGATAAACCTCGGTCTGGAGAATGTGCTCGAGGACAGAGAGTTTTGATTCTTCTTTGGTCTTGAAGTTCTCTGGATCGTCCAGCACTTCGCCATCACGGTTGCCGAGAATGTTGGTCGAATACCAACCGTCAAGCCCCAGCATTCTCGCCTTCAGGCCCGGAGCGATGATCGTCTTCATCAGCGTCTGGCCGGTCTTGAAATCCTTACCGCAGATCGGGACGCCATTTTCTTCGGCAAGCTGTACGATCGCCGGAATATCAACTGTCAGGTTCGGTGCTCCGTTCGCGAACGGTACACCGGACTTGATCGCCGCGTATGCATAGATCATCGACGGTGCGATTTTCGGGTCGCTGTCGTAAAGGCCTTTCTCGAAGGCCTCGACCGAGCGATGGACATCGCTTTCCTCGATATAGATCTCGGTCGATGCCGCCCACACCATTACGAGCCGCGAACAATTCTTCTCCGTCTTAAAGCGGGCGATATCCGCGATAAGCTGTTCGGCGAGATCCATTTTGGACTTGCCGGTCTTAACATTGTTGCCGTGGAGACGTTTGACCCACGATTGCTCGAAGACCGCGGGCATTGGCGAAAGGGAAGCGAGCGGTTCGCCGATCTGATCCAGGAGCGTCTTGTCCAGCACGCCGGCGTTCGTCGCCGAGTCGAATGCGTTGTCTGTGAAAATATCCCACGCCCCGAAGACAATATCGTCAAGTGAAGCGAGCGGGACAAAATCTTTAATAAGCGGCGAGTTCGCATCCGTCCGCTTGCCTAGCCGGATCGTGCCCATTTGCGTAAGGCTTCCGACCGGCTGAGAAATGCCGCGTTTTACCGCCTCAACGCCTGCGACGAGCGTTGTGCTCACGGCACCAAGGCCGACGAGCAAAATACCAAGTTTTCCTTCTGCGGGCGCAATTTCGACGCCGTTTTCTGCCATGAATATCTCCTAACCGTCTAAAAAAATGATATAGCTCGCAAAAACGTAAGGCAAGGCAAGCAAACTAAAACACCCTGCGAAGGAACGCTAGCGTGAGCGATAAACGCGGAAATCGACCTCTTCAAAGATATTGTCGCGGTCTGTGATCTCGTCAAAAAGTTCGGTATCGACGTTTCCGGATTCGATCATATCGGCGAGCAAATTGAACCGCTGGATGTGTGACTCGAATCGGCGCGTGGAATATTGCACGGTCGTCCCCTGATAGATCTGAAATGCCCAATCCGAAGACTGTGCGAGAAGAAGTTCGCGTGCCATTTGGTCAAGAAGCTGCGCTTGCTGCTCCGAGACGGACTCGTCGTCGCCGAACCGATTCGCAAGAGCGGTCATTCGACGTTCGGCGTCATGCTGATACGGATACATCCACGAATTTCCTTCGTTGAGCCAAACTTTGTAATACCCGGATTCTCCCCAGGACGATGCAATAGGTTCCTGAACCTGGATCGGCAGGTCAGAATCAAGAAAGTCGCCGGGCGTGATGCATCGGATGTCATCCTGGTCGAAATGCATTTTCTTGAAGAAGAAATCAAGAAACTGCGGGCCCTCGTACCACCAATGTCCGTAGAGTTCAGCATCGTATGGTGAGACGACGAGTGGCGGATGGCCTTCGAAAGTTTCGCGAAGTTTCCTCGCCTGGTCGATCCGCTTGCCGATGAAATCCGCAGCGTCGCTTGCTGCCCGCTGTCTGGCGAGCGAAGGGATGTAGGGAAGCTTTCGATCCTGCGGGGTGCCCCTCGGTGAAATGCGGTGGTATTTTAGCCCCAAATGGCGGCGTCCGCCATCGGAATGAAGATGCGGCAAAAGATATTCGAGAGGTGCGTCCCAGCCGATGTCTCGATAAAATTCGCGATAGAGTTCGTTTCCGGGATATCCGCTTTCGGCCGACCAGACCTGCTGGCTTGTATCGACATCGCGTGCAAAGACCGCGACGCCATTCGGGCAAACGACCGGTGCATGAACGCCATATTTCGGGCGTGGATCGCCGTAAAGGATCGCGTGTGTGTCGGAGACAAAGTATTCGATCCCGTGTGCCTTTAGAAGATTCTCGGCACCTTTCTCATACGCACACTCGGCGAGCCAAATACCGCGAGGCTGGCGTCCAAAATGCTTGCGGTAGTTTGTGACCGCGATCTCGATCTGCGCATTCTTGGCTTCCGGCGTCGAGATCAGCGGCAAGAAGCCGTGGGTTGCGGCGCAGGTGATGATCTCGATGACGCCTTCATCGTTCAGCTCACGAAAGGCGTTGAGTAGATTGCGGCCGTAGCGGTCGTTCCACAACGCGTGCGACGCGGTGAGATTCTCAACATACATCTGCGCGACATCGTGAAACTCCGCAGCTTCGTCGCGGGTTCGAATCTCTTCCTTTTTCGCGAGCTCGATGAGGTTTTCGAGATGGGCGGTGTATCGCGTCTGGAGCAGTTCGTCTGCCAGCATCTCACAAAGCGGCGGCGAGATGTTTATGGCAAGACGCGGGCTCGCACCGCTTTCGTGAAGCGATTGGAATATGAAGATCAGTGGAAGATAGACCTCGGTGATCGCCTCGTAGAGCCAATCTTCTTCAAGGAATTCGGGATATTCCGGATGCCGCACAAATGGAAGGTGCGCGTGCAGGATCAGGCTGAAATATCCAAGCGGCATAAAATGCGAGCTTTAGCGGAGAGCGAAAGAACTCACCGGATTGTATCGCGGCGAATACGCCGGCAAACGCCGGGCGCGCAGCCGCTTTGGAAAGTTTACGCGGCTGCCGCCAAGCGACGTGAATTCCGGTTCTTCCTCGGCCCATTCGGTCTCGTCGATCTCAAAATGCTCAGAGAGCGCGGCCCGAGCAGCATCCGGTTCGAGATCTGTGCCGCTCGCTGAAAGAAGATCGAACAATGTGGTCCCGATACGGTCTTTAAGCTGCTTGACCGGCGTCCCAGTCGCGAGAGAGAGCAACGCATAACGAATGTCTTCCGGCGAGATGCCATTGAACGAGAGGTTTTTGTTACCGATCAAGCCTGCCAATGCACGTTCGCTTCGATCCATGGCCCCAAAGTGGTCATCGCCGACCATCGCGACATCAAAGGCATCACGCTGAAAACCGGAAACGTCCAGCACTTGAGCGAATTTGTTCGCCGAGATGCGCCAATCCGCGTCGCGTGCAGGCTGCAGGCTCGGGCCGCGTCGCGGAGTTGCGATCTGATTTGAATAGACAACGCGAAAATATGGACGACTTGGCGAATAGAAACCGATCTCGGCCGAATATTTGCCGTCGGGCTCGACCTCGAACCACCAATTGCCTTCGCGTTCGACACGGTGCATCTCTTCAACGTCGCGAGCGAGATCTTTGAGCTTTAGAACGAGCATATAGCCCGCCGAACCGTGTTCACCGAAGGCCTTATGAAGCTGCTGCCAAGGGTCTTCGCGAAGCGACCAATAGAAATAGAGCTTGGTCGGTGACTGCATCAAGAGTCTTGCTCGATTCTGCCGTGGCCGTTTCGGGAGCTCGACGTCCGCGAGAATGTTGAACGCACGTGAGCGTTCGACCTCGATCGGTACTTCAGCGGCTAATGGTGCGACGATAGGTTCGGCGGTCGGGACACCCGAAACCTCTTTCTTTGGACGTGCCGGTTTTTTAGCGGTCGCAGCCTTTGCCTTAACAGGCTTTTCGGTCTTCTTTGAAACGGCGGCCTTTACAGGCTTCTTTGCGGCTGCGGCCTTTATCGCCTTCGGTAATGCCGGAGCCTCGGCAGCTTCGACCGTTTCCTGAACGATCTCCGGCGTGCGGTCTTTTGCTTTGATGACCTTGATCTTTCGGACCTGCTCGACGGTTTTTTCCGCCGTTTCAGCGAACGCGGCCTCGGCTTTTACAGGCTTTGCGGCCTTTGCAACCCTTGGTTTACGCGGCGCAGCAGCCTTTTTTTGAGCCGCGGGTGCATCGACGATCGATTCAAAAGGATCGACCGTGCTTGTCGCAGATACTTCAGCTTTAGGTTTTTCGACTTTCTTCGGCATACGAACAACAAAAAAACAGTATGCGGTTCTTTACGCCGAGATTCAAGAAAGGTGCGGGACTTTGGGAAGCTAGTCGTCTTTCGGGTCCTGGATTCGAATATCGAATTTACCGTATTTGAATTTTACGACGGCTCGGACGGGCGTTCGCTGCGGGGTGTCGGCAAACCAAATTGACATGCTGCCTTCGCCCTCGATAAGGCGGTTAGTGCCGAAAATCCCTGGGTCAACGCGATAACACCAGATCTTCCCGAGTTCGGTCTTTTGCCTTTCGCGTTTGACGACCGTCACCGGGATCGAATAGATCAGCCCGGAATCGCTCACCTCAACATTGAACTTGTCGCCGACCTTGAGCGGCATCATTCTGATGCGATAGGCCGCCGAAACGAGGTCGTTCATCGGCGAACTGAGGTCAGAGGCGATGCGCCGGGGCGGACGCGTCAGATTATTCGGGTCGTTCTCGATGAACGTTACGCGCTTTTCGGCATAGTTGAAGTCGGCGATGCTGTCGCGGATCCTTTCACGTTGAACGTCGTGCTTCTTGGTCGCGATCACATTGAATGTTGCGGGATCGACCGTCGTCTCATAATCCTGAAGAAATGTGAAGCGAAAGAGTCGCGCCAAGGTGCCTTTCGACTTCGCTTGTGATCGGATCAGGTAGTTGTCGCCTGATCGCTCGAATGAGAAAGTGATGTCCGCAACCGCGATGCCCTGGATGATCTTGCTGACCTTTCCCTCAAACAGCAGCTTTTCGCCTACAAAAGATTCTGCAGTGGGAAGCTCCTGTGCCGCGGCAAATCCGCACGCAACGGCCGCGATCAAGAGGCCGAGCGCCAGTCTCGCAATTGGTCTGTTCATGCAGCAAAAATTCCTTTGGGGCAAAAATTCTGACAGTTGCAATAAAGAGTATAGCGGATTTCGTCCGCTTTTTGCTTCAATGTTTATTGACGCTATGTCGGGCCGTTTAGTTGCTTTTGATCAGGCGGCGATCCGTTTCCTTACGGCGTCGAACACAGCGTCCACAGGGATATCCATACAGATCCAATTGGAGCAGCTGCGTCGATGGCAATCGATGCGGCATTCGATGTCTGTGCGTTCAACACAAATATCCTTCGGGTCGAGGCTTCCATTGCGCCACCATTCAGTGGGCCCGAATATACCTACGACAGGTGCAGATGCCGCGATCGCAAGATGAGTCGGGCCTGTGTCACCGCCGACATAGACGGTCGCCGCCTTTGCAAGCTCGTAAAAACCTTTCAAGCTTGGTTCGGCAAAGATAATGCGTTCAGATCCGGAGTTCGTTCGAACGATACCGGCGAGTTCATTCTCGTTCGGGCCGGTTACGACGATCGGAGTAAGCCCAAGCTCATTATCGATTCGGTCAGCAAGTTTGCCGAAGTCGGCGGCCCGCCAAAGTTTTGTGACCCAGCCGCCGGCCGGATTCAAGATCGCGAACTCTCGACCATTGGTCTTGGCGATCAGCTCGTTAGCTTCTGCACGATGTTGCTCTTCCGTTGAGATCGGGAACTCGATCTTGGCGGATGCGTCAAAGCCGATCGCAGCAGCGGCGAGGGCCAGATTCTTTCTGATTACGTGGATTTTTGGCTCTGTCTTTACCGTATCGGTGTAGAAGATGCGTCCGGCCGGCTCGCGCATCCCATTTTTATCGAAGCCCCAACGCCGCTTTGCGGCCGACACCTGAGTTGCGACCGCCGACTTGATAAGTCCCTGCAGGTCGATCGCGACGTCGTATTTAGATCGACGGATGTCGCGTGCCTGCCGTGACATCTCGATCAGGATGTCTTCGATCCTCCGTCCGCCTTTGAAGGCGCGTGTGTTGACCTCGATCAGGTCATCGATCATCGGATTGCCGCGGAGTATCTCCGCAGAACGCTGTTCAGCCACCCAAGAGACGTGAGCGTCCGGCAAATGCCGTTTTATTGCGGCAAGGACGGGCAGGGAATGAATTATATCGCCGATCGCGCTTAGGCGGACGATGAGAATATTCACGAGCTATATCGTAATTCGAAAGTGTGAAAAATGCACCGCCGGACGTCGATCTAGCTTGTGTGGTCGAGCGTGATGCGCCAGCCTTCCTTCAATTTTCTAAAGACAAGCGTGAATTTGCCGTGAGGGGCATCTTTGGCACGCTGCAGATGCCAAGAACCGAGAACGATGGCCGCATCCTTTGAAAGGATCGTGATCTCAAGATCCGAAAAAGTCAGTGTGCCCATTTTCTCGCGCGTGTCGTAGCCTTTCTTGTAGCGGTCGAGCGTTGCTTGCCAGCCTCGTGTGACCGTATCGCCCGAAACAAAGGTGAGCTTTTCGGAGACCCAATAGCCTTCCATATAGCCCTCAATGTCGCCCTTGTTCCAAGCCGCGGCCTGGTCATCCATCACCTTCCGGATCGCCGTCTCGGCCTTCGACTCTTGCGCAAACGAAGCGCCTGCCAAAAGGAGAATTATCGTTGTTCCAAATAGCAGACGCTTCATAATTGTTGTTCCTCGCAGGCTAGTCTTTCTTCGAGTCTTTCGATTCGTTATAGACCTTCATCGCCTCGACGTTCGCCTTTTGCTCGTCTGTAAGGGCGATGCCCATTTTTTCGAGCGTTGCGGCATTCAACGTTTTTGATTCGCCGAGGCCGTTCGCCTTTTTATATTCACCGAGCGCCGTGCGAAAGGCATCGCTGAACTTGCCGTCGATCTCGCCGGTGAAGAGCTTCTGGTCTTGCAGGAGTTTCTGTGCGGCCTTGATCTGATCGGCGTTTGCGCGGAAAGGAGCGGGCCGCTTGTGGCCGTCATGAGATGAGGTTGAGTCCTCCGCCTTCTTTTCAGTCGCTTTTCCGAGCTGGTGGTCGGTCAGCGGAATGTTCATCCTTTCAAGTGTCGCTTTGTCGAACTTTCCATTCACGTCGAGGCCGTTCGCCTTCTGATAGCTGCGGATCGCCTCGCGGGTCTCATTCGTGTATTTTCCGGTAGCTTCGCCGGTCAGCAGTTTTGCGTCGATCAGAACCTGCTGGCCGCTTTTTACCTGTGCGGCCGTCGGCCTAAAGACAGGGCCACGCGGCTTCGACTTACTTGTTTTGGCCGTGGAAGCAGCAGCCGTGGAAGATCCCGTTTCCTGAGCCGAAATGCCGATGGCGAACAGCAACAAGACGGATAGTAGCAAACCAATTTTTTTCATAATTTGTTTTTCAGCCTATTTTGAGATCGTGTGATGCGAGAAAAGTATCTATCGCGTTCGGCGATAAGTCAAGATTTCCGAGCACTGCGGGTCGCCGCGACCGGCCAGAGCCCTGAGTAAACGAATTCCGCACTTCCGGTGATGACGACCTCATCGTCAGCAGTGCGCCAGTCGACCTTTGTAATGCCGCCGGGTGAATGGACATCGACCCGTCGCTCGGTCTTGAGCTGAAGAGCGGACAGAACAGCAGCTCCGACGGAACACGTGCCCGAGGCAGATGTTTCTCCGGCGCCGCGTTCCCAAATGCGAATCTCGATGTTCTGACGATCGACAATACGAACAAAGACCATGTTCACACGACTCGGGAAACGCTCGTGGCTTTCGATCCGCGGCCCTATGGCACGCCAATCGAGTTCGAAATCCGGCACGAACATACAGGCGACCGGATTGCCGACGTTGACCGCAGATATCGTGAGCGTAGAATCGCCTATGGCGATCGGTTCGTTGACCACGGCATCAACCTCTCTTGCCGTGATCATCGGAATCTCGCTGCTGGAAAACTTCGGCCTGCCGATCTCGGACGCAAAATCAAATCTGACATCGTTGTCGTTCTTCAAGAGAGCAAAACTCTTGATCCCGGACCTTGTTCGAAGACGCAGATCTTCGCCCGTCGATCGGCCGGCCTTGACCAAATGTGCGGCGGCGCAACGGGTGCCGTTGCCTGAAAACGTTGCGATCGAACCGTCGGGATTTATGATCTCGCAATCATAGTCGGCGATGTCGCCGTCAAGCTTCGATAAAAGGGCGACCCCGTCAGCCCCGGCACCGACGTGACGGGCGCAGATCGCCCTTACGAATTGCGACGTATCTTTCCCGATCGCAGGGGTGCGTTCAAGGACGATGTAATCGTTCTCAAAACCGTGAAATTTGGTGAAAGGGATATCCGTCATCCTTTTGTTGGGAAAAATACCCGCCTGATCATTTTGCTTAATTTGTGGCCTGAACCGCGGCTAATCGACCCAATCCGCAATGAACACATTCGTGTCGCCGGGATGAGCCGCATTGCGATTCGACCCGAAGACGAGCTTCTTGCCGTCGGGCGAGAACATTGGGAAACCGTCGAAAGAATCATTAAAAGTGACGCGTTCGAGGCCGGTTCCGTCGATGTTGATCACCGCGAGATCAAAATTCCGCTTCTTTGGATCGGTCGCAAAGTAATTCGTGCAAAAGATGATCCGCTTGCCGTCAGGCGTGAAATAGGGAGCAAAACTTGCAACACCAAGGTTGGTGACCCGGCGTTTGTTCGAGCCGTCCGCATTCATCACCCAGATCTCAAAGACCATGGGCACGATCAAGTGTTCTTTCAAATAGTCCTTATCGCGTTGGATCAGTTTCGGGTCGGTCGGATGCGAACCGCGATAGACGATCATTTTACTGTCGGGCGAAAAGAACGCTCCGCCGTCATAGCCCGGTTCGTTCGTTAGTCGCTTCACGTTCTTGCCGTTCGTGTCCATCGAGTAAAGCTCGAGGTCGCCGTCGCGTTCAGATGTGAATACGATCTTCTTGCCGTTCGGGCTGATCGTCGCTTCGGCGTCATAGCCGGGCGTATCGGTCAGCTTTTTGAGGCCGCTGCCATCGGCGTTCGCCGTGTAGATGTCGTAGTCAGGATAGACGGCCCAAACATAGCCTTTCGAGAAATCGGGGTTTGGCGGACAATCCTTCGAGCCTCCGCGGGTCGAGGCATAGAGGATCTTCTTTCCGCCCTTGAAGAAATACGAACACGTCGTCCGGCCTTCTCCGTCGGAGACCTGCTTTACGTTCGAACCATCGATATTCATCGTATAGATCTGATCGCATTTGTGCTCGTCGCGTTTTGACTGAAAGATCAAACGCTTGCCGTCAGACGAGAAGTAAGCTTCCGCATTTTCACCTCCGAACGTCAGCTGTTTGATGTTCGCGAGGTGTTTTTCGCCCTCGACCTTCAGGGAGGTATTTTGAGCTGCGAAATCGACGCTAAGGACAAGTATAGAAACGAATAACAAGACTGAATACTTCATATACCCTTGAATATAACATTCAGACCATTGCGGACGTGAAACCGAAATCAGTATTTTGGCGAATTCAGGTTATAAGCGGAAGCCTTGTTTTGGCTTCTAGCGGCTGCTTATGACATTTGAAACAAAAAAGGATGTTCTTGATTGGTACGAAGCTCAACCCTCAAGCATTACACCCGAGTTTTTGTCGGGTATCCCGTGGGCCGATGTGCGGCAGTATAGCTTCCCGGAGAGACTGGTTCCGGTGCTTTACTATATGCGGGACGTCGAGAGTCTTACAGATATGTATTATCGTGAACTTCGACGCACTCCGACCGGACGCGACCCGCATATTTCCAAGTTTATGGAGCGTTGGGGCGAAGAAGAACTCGTGCACGGCAAACTACTTGACCGGTTCCTGAATGAGTTGGGTTACGAAACTGATGCCGAATGGCAGGACAGCGTTCGAGCTTCAGTCGGCCGGTTTTACAAGGCCCATACTTACGCGATCACAACTCTAACGAATCTTATCGGCAAGCAATTCACCGGGACGCATATGATGTTCGGTGCGATCAACGAATTGACGACGGGGCAAGGCTATCGGCGATTGATGGCAAAAGCGGATCATCCGGTGCTTACGCCAATTCTTCGCGCGATCCTTCGCGAAGAGTCGCTTCACACGAATTTCTATTCGAGTGTTGCACGCCTTGAGCTGCGGGATCGCCCGATCTCCCGCAAGCTTGCTCGTTTCGTGATCGACCATTTTTGGGAGCCTGTCGGCGGCAGTGCACTTGGACAGAGCCGCTCAAACTACACGATCGCGCAGTTGTTTGGGGATGATGAGGGACGGCGAGTTATCGATTCCGCAGTTACGCAGCGGTTGCGGCACTTCCCGGGATTCAATGGCCTGACCGCGATCAACAAGGCCGCCGAAAAGTGCATACGCGCCGGACAACTCAGTTTTGCGGCAGCTGCTCAAGCAGCCTTGTAAACTTCAACGCCGGATCTTAACTCGACGGAAAGGCGGCCGTTCGCATGTGCACAATCGAGATGTGCGATCGCTTCGGATATTGCCAGAAACCGATGGACTCCGTGGTCGAACAAGTCGAGGAAGAGCTGTTTTACGACATCGAACGCGGTCGAGCCGTTGTGTCACCGACGGATATAGACCTTGTAATCATAAGTGACCTGCTTTTCTCCGGGAGGAAGGGTCAAGGCCCATTTCACGACGGAGTTCGGATTTACCATCTGGAGGTTGAGGCCCTTGCGTCTGATGCTGCCGGAATCGGTTGCCGATAGTATCTCGCCGACCAGATTTCGGGTGATGACCATTTCGACAGGGTCTTTGCGAAGGTTTTTTAGGTTCAAAGTTCCATGTAGCGTGACAAGGTCGAACGCATAGTTACTGCCGGAATATTGAAGCTGGACTCGCTCACGGGAAACCTCTTCGAGGTTGTGGTCGCCGATGACTTCGGTCGCGGGTGTGACACGCAGGATATTTTCTTGATCGATCGGCGTGAAGGTTAGCATGTCCTGGCCTATCGGCTTCCAATCACGGAAGGTGATCGCGGGCGCCGTCGTCCACGGCATTTCCGTCGTGTTCTTTAGGCGAAGAGCGAACCAGATCTTGTCGGAAAGATCAACGATCAGAAGCGGAGCTCCGAAGTTGCTGTTTCCGTTCATATATTTCTGGGCAGTCGAAGGCCCGTCGCTGATCGTCCACTCAAAGACCTCGGTGCAGGGGACGGTCAATGAAAAGAGCCGTAGGCTTGAGTGCTCGTTCTTCTTCAGCGTGACCGAGTTTGCTCGATAGAGATAGAGCTGTTCCGCTGAAAATGAATTGAGTTTCTCGTCCATAGGAAGTGTCGGCGACTGGGCCTCGTCGTCTCTCGGATACGCACCGTCCGCCTGCATTACGGTCTGGGTCATCAATGCGTTCGAATAGCTTCCGTCCCGAGACTCCCTGAAGTAACCGGAGACTCCAGCAAATGCCGAATTGATCGATAATGGCGACATCACACTCTGGAAAAGAAAATGAGGCACACCGACAACGAAATTCACCTCCGCACCGTTCAGGTCGGCGAGTTCGTTTATGAGGTTTGCTTCGAGCTCAAGCTTTGCTTCCTTGATCGGGGAACCCTTAACTTCGACGCGGTATGCCGGGATCCATCGTATTCCGCGTTCGAGGGCGGCAATACCAAGGTTGATCTTCTGCGAGGGAGCGGCCCCTTCCGTTCGGATGCCGAGCGAGAGTGTGCTTGTGCGCTTTGGCCGCGTCCACAGCGGCGTTCCAAGAAGTTCGGCCGCTTCGATCCGGCCGACAGGGAATATAACAGTGCCTGTGTCGGTCTTAACGGCGATCGAGACCCCGTTGATGCCGTTCAGATCCTCGACCGGCGGAGCATTGCGTCCGGTCGGAGATCCATCGGTCTCGCGGCGAAGTTGGGAGACGATCTCGTATGGACCTTCAAATGTCCGCGTCTTTGGGCCGGCAGACTCAATATCTACCCTGATCCGTGAACCCGAGTTGGCAAGGAGGAAATCGAGCATATTCGCAACACGCTCTTGCTTCTCGCTTTCCGTCTCGGTAGTGCGGAGTTCTATAACGCGAACGTTTGGCGTTTTCGAATAGCCCCATATCGTACCCAGGACGCCGATAGGAGCTTTGTCTGTGAATGCCCAACCGTTGGCAGTCGCGGTCTCGGCCTCGCGAAAAGTGAACGCGTAACCGTTCTTGAAAACGGCTACGCGTTTGATATCGGGTGAGAACTGCGTTTGTGCGAACGTCTGGCCGAGGATCAGTAGGATGAGTGCGACGATTGCCGTAAGTTTCATAGATTCTCCTAAAAGGGTCGGGTCAAGTACCGAAAAGATGCAAGAAGTCGGTACAAAGGTTGTTTATTGGCGGAAAGTCTTATGCGGCGCGGTATGATTCGACGCCGCCATTGGTCTCGAGCACGACGCGGCCGTTCGCATGCGCGTAATCGAGGTGTGCGATCGCCTCCGAAATGGCCAAAAAGCCATGAACTCCGTGGCCGAAGGAGTCAGGGAAGAGCCGGCGTGCGAGGTCAAATGCCGTCGATCCGCTTCCGGTGAGGGCGATCACCTTTTTTTGCCGCTCATCGATCGAACGTACATACCGATGAAATATCTCATCGAAATCGCGGATCGGTTCGCCATGTCCGCCATAGGCAAGCGTCGGCGAAAGCGAACGTATGCGGGCGAGCGAGACCAGATATTCAGCAAGGGCAGGAAAGCGTTTTGTTCGGTCATGCGGGTCCGGTGCAAGCATCGGATTCGGCGTGATGCGTTTCAGGACGCAATCCCCGCAAATGATCGTTCTATCGGCTGCACGGTGAAACGAGCACGAACCGGGCGTATGGCCTGGCGTGTGAAGGACGGTGAGAGCGCCGCCCTCAAACTCAAGCTCCATCTCGTCGCGGAGCGGTTGATATTCGCTCTCGCCAAGCGAATCGGTCAAAAGGCTGATCTCCGCATACAGCCCCTGCATTTTGTCGAAGACCGAAGCCGGAACGCCTCCTCGAAGCAGAAGTTCTCGATGCTCGTCCTGTGCGAGGCGGCCGAAAAGATGGCCGGTCTCCCATTCGTGAACGAATACCTCGGCGTTCAGGGCTTGATCCCGAACTTTTTTTGCAAGGCCGCAATGATCTTCGTGCGAATGTGTTAGGACGATCCGTCGTACGTCTTTGAAGGACAACCCTTCGCGTCCCAGGCCCTCGGCAAGGGCCTTTTCTGCCTCCACGGTCTTCGGGCCGACGTCGATAAGCGTGATCGGGTCTTCACGGATCAGGTAAACATTGACGTCGCCGACATAAAACGGCGTTGGGATCGAGATCGGAATGATTTGCATAAAGATGAGCAGGCGTTACAGCCTCAATTCCGAACTTATTGTACGGCGAGTTGCGGTATCTGGTAAGCCTTCTAAATTCTTTTTGCGGAATTCTCTCAAAACCGAAGCTTTTTACTTGCTTATATCCCTCATTTAGAGTAAAACTTCGGAAGTTAATCTTTCTTTTCAAAACTGTGGCAGCAAACACGTTCCGTGCAAGGTGAACGTCATCTTGGGAACTAACGCTTATCCGGCCATCTCTACGTATGGTGCAGCCTAAAATGGCTTGCTAAAACCGGCATCCCAAACAGGTTTGAAGCCCAAAAATTTCTGAGGTACATAAGGAGAATCGCTCAAATGACCCCATATCCGTCCAGAGTTTTTCAGACGGCGGCACGTATTCTTGTCGCTGCGTTTGCGGTCTGCCTGCTTGCGGCCGCTGTATTTTCACAGGCGCAATCGACCGCTGCCGACCTTTCGGGTACGGTCGTCGATCCGAACGGAGCAGTCGTCGCAGGAGCGACCGTCTCGGCCAAGCAGACCGCTACCGGTGCGACGAGAACAACGGTCAGCAAATCTGACGGCACGTACCAGTTGATCGGCCTGCCGGCCGGGCAATATGAGATCACTGCCGAGGCGCCAAGTTTCAAGAAGGTCGTTATTTCGCCGGTCAGGCTTACTGTAGGCCAGAGCGCGGATCTTACGGTCAAGCTCGAGATCGGAACGCCTGATGCTGTGGTTACTGTTTCCGGCAGCGACGCGGAACTTGTCGAAACGACCAGAACAACGGTGTCGAATACCATCGAACAGGTTCGTATCGAAAACCTCCCGATCAACGAGCGCAGCGCAACAGGCTTTGCTTTGACGATCTCGACGGTGGGCCGCGATAATGGCCGCCCGATCGGGCCGGCGCCAACTTCGGGGTTGAATATTGGCGGCCAACGCGGGCGCTCGACGCTCGTGCAGGTCGATGGTGCAGACTTTACGGATAATTCCATTAACGCGGCCCGGACGACCGTCTCGATGGAGGCCGTTCAGGAATATCAGGTAACGACGAATTCCTATATGCCTGAGTTCGGACGTGCGACGGGCGGTATCGTGAACGTCGTTACAAAACGCGGCGGCAATAACTTCCACGGGAATGTTTTCGGCTTTATTCGTGACAAGAGCATACAGGCTCGCAATGCTTTTGCACCGATCATTGACGGCGATCCTAACAAGAAGCCTGCTTATACGCGTACGCAATACGGCGGCACGTTCGGCGGCCCGATCGCACGCGATCGCTCATTCTTTTTCTTTTCTGTCGAGCGTCGCTCCCGCCACGAATCCGGCTTCTTTACCGGCGACATAGTTGGCGGTGCAACGTCGAGTGTGATGATCGGTGCCCCATTTCTCCCTGTGTCGCAGACATTCAACGGGCTGACGGCGGCACAGGCGGCGTTCATTCAGGCAACGCTCACAACGAATCCGTCACAAGCGATCGCTTACGCACAGCTCGCCTCGACGGGCACGCAGACCGCGCTTTACGGCGGAAGCACCCTGATCAATTTCCTTCCCGGACTCGGCGTACCGCAAGGTTCGGTGATCGGTCCAAGATTCATCCTTTCGGGTACGCCTATTCCCCTTACGCGCAATACGGCCGGACAATTCGTTGCCTTCCGTCCACTTAGCCAGCTTCAGCGTGTATTTCCTGTCTCAGAAGGCTCGATCTTCACATCGCTTCGGTTTGACCAGGTTTTGAACGACAACAACAACCTGAGCGTACGTCTTGGATACAATCCCGGAACACTGACCGGTATCCAGGATGAGTCGCAGAACCAGACGATGGGACAGAACGATTATTCGCGCACGGGAATTCAGAAGATCAAAGACTTTTCATTCGGCGCGTCGCTTACGAGCGTTTGGCCGAGGAATATGCTCAATGAGCTTTACGTCAATTTCGGCCGCCGCGATGCAAAGTTCGATTCGGCCGTGCCTAGCGTCGCTCACCAGATCGCCGGTACGGGTTTTGTCGGATCGAATCCTTTCTCGCCTGTCGATCGGCGTGAGAATCGCATCCAGGTTCGCGACAACATTACGTGGGCTCCGAAAGATCATACAGTGAAATTTGGTGTCGATCTTGGCACGA
The DNA here is from genome assembly GCA_018269005.1 of Acidobacteriota bacterium. Taxonomy (GTDB): domain Bacteria; phylum Acidobacteriota; class Blastocatellia; order Pyrinomonadales; family Pyrinomonadaceae; genus OLB17. The sequence goes on from JAFDVK010000012.1 coordinate 894,036, forward strand.
TCTATGGCAACGCGAAATTCGAGTTGAATTTCCCGGGGCTTTTCAATTTCGGCCAGCAGTCTTGCTCCACCTTGATCACCGGGTGTACGGGACCGGCCTTCACTCCGATCCAAACGTACGGCCTCGGTTTTCCGTCGGTGTTCCTTCAGGGCTTTGGCGATCCGAACAGTTCGCTGAGCAACAAACCGATGGCTTTCTTTGGCCAGGATACGTGGCGTATCAGACGAAATCTAACGTTCAATTACGGCGTTAGATACGATATTGAGTTCACGAAGGAATATGCGCCTTCGGGCTTCAGAGATCCGCTCACCGGTATCTCGCTGACGCCCGGAGATATTCAGGTAGCTCAGGACGCGTTGAATGTAACGCAAGGGTTCCCGCGGGATAAGAATAACTGGGCTCCGCGTTTCGGATTTGCGTGGGATATTTGGGGAAGCGGCAAGACGGTCGTTCGCGGTGCACTAGGTCTCTTCTACGACCATCCGCTTCTCGCCGTTGCATTCAACTCGAATATCGGAGACGGTTCGCAGCAGCAGCAGGCAACACTTCTGCCGATCGGCGGCCCTTCGCCAACGGGTTTGTTCAATGCGTTCCAGGTGTTTCAGGGAACCGTCTGCGGTGTGCAGGGCTCTGTGCCCGGGATATGCGGGCCTGTGGTGACGCCGGGCGTTGCCTCCTCCGCACAGTATCTCTACGGTTATCAGAGATTCAATCCGGGAACATTTACCGGCTTTGGCCCGATCCTGCCGTTTACGCTCAATGTTTCGAAGGATTTCCAATATCCGGAAGCCGTTCAGGCCAACCTTTCGGTCGAGCATATGATCGGCAAGAATATGAGCCTTTCGGCAAGCTACATCATGGTGAATGCCCACCATCTTGGCCATCCGCAGGATGTCAATACTGTGAGCACGGCCAATATGCGGGAGAATTTCCGCCGTTTTGCAGTTAACAACCCGGCATTCCCGGGCTGCACGACCGCAACACCGAACGCACCATCGTGTTTTCCGACGAGCCTTTCAATGGCTGCTTTCTTCCCGATGCCGACCGCGAGCAACGCTCTCTTCACTGTCGTTATACCGGGCCTGATCGCGGTCAACAACACGACAGGCGAGCGCTTCGTAAGCCCGATCGCCGCGGATTATTTCCGACGCCTCGGTCCGAACTACTTCTTCGTTGCGTCGGTAACCGGCGGACTCGTCAACAAGGCGATCTTCGATGCGCAGTTGGCCGGAACCGTTAGAGCACCGGGCCCGATCAATCCGTATGCGGACGTTAACGCACAGCTTTCGGACGGCAATTCGTCTTACAATGCATTGAACATCGAGATGAAGAAACGCTTTTCGACCGGAATGCAGTTCTACGCGAGCTATACCTGGTCGCACTCGATCGACGATTCGTCGGATCTTCAGACCTTGCTGAAACCGCAGGACAACACGAACTTCCGTGCTGAGCGTTCGGATTCTCTATTTGATCAGCGGCATCGATTCGTTTTCAGCGGTGTTTTCTCGACGCCTGACAACTGGCGTTCGCAGGGCGGCTTTAAGAGATTCATGCATGGATTCACTTTTTCGCCGATCTTCGAATTCAGTTCGGGACGTCCGTTCAATATCATCGCTCCAGGCGATTCGAACGGTGATTTCCAGAGCACGAACGAAAGGCCGACGGTGCGTTCTGACGGCAGTCTTTGTGCGACGGCCATCGATGCGAACTGTCTGCAGGGTGTATTCCCGGCGAACGGTAACCTCGGTCGCAATATGGGCATCACGCACAACTACATGTCGTTCGATGCTCGCATTACCCGCCGTATTCGCTTTAACGAACGCTTTAACATAGAACTGATCGCGGAGGGCTTTAACCTCTTCAATCGGTTCAACGAAGCGGCGGCCAATCCTTTCTATACGGCGGTCAACGCGTTTGGCCAGAAGAAGGGCGGCAAGTATTACAGCTCGCCGACCGCGGCCTATGATCCGCGACAATTCCAGTTCGGCATCAAGCTGAACTTCTAGCCTTTCTTAGGGCGTTGACGCCTTATAAAAGCATCGTACGGGTTCGGAAGGCGACTTGCTCTCCGAGCCCGTACTTCTTTTGGTTATGCGATACTTTGGATCAATGGACCTGACCTCTCAAAAGATCAAGGCTCTCGCTCTCCAATGCGGCATCGACCGTGTCGGCATCGTGCGGGCCGAAAAGCTTTCTGCCGAAGAAGGGCGATTTCGCAAATGGCTCGCCGACGGATTTCAGGCGTCGATGGCGTGGATGGAGCGCGAACCGGAGAAACGCGCCGATCCGCAGATCCTCTTTCCGGGCGCGCGTTCCGTTATCGTCGCGGCCTTGAATTACTACACTCCGCACACGCACGAGCACGACCCCTCAAAGGGAAAGATCTCTCGGTATGCGTGGGGCGATGACTATCACGACGTTTTTCGCGAAAAACTAAAGGATCTCGTCGAGAAAATGCGGGAGATATCACCCGACATCCAAACGAAGATCTGCGTCGATACGACGCCGTTCATGGACAAGGCGTGGGCGGTCCGGGCGGGGATCGGTTGGCTTGGGAAAAGCTCGAATGTCATCACGATGGATCTCGGCTCATGGGTCTTCCTTGGAGCGATGCTCGTCGACGCCGATCTCGAATATGACGACGATGTCGTCGCGGATCATTGCGGTTCGTGCACCGCCTGCATCGACGCGTGTCCGACCGGTGCGATAACCGAACCTTATGTCGTCGATGCCGCAAAATGCATATCGTACGCGACCATCGAGCTTCGGGACGAAGAGATGCCGCAGCCGATCGCCGAGCATCTCGAAGGCTGGATCTACGGCTGCGACATCTGCCAGGATGTCTGTCCTTGGAACCGTTTCGAGAAGCCGACGACGGAAGCGCGTTTCGAACCGCGGGAACGGGAAACCTCGGTCTCGCTCGAGGCGATCGCGAACATCGAACACGAAGACTACGTCGTGCGCTTCCGTAAGAGTGCGATAAAGCGAGCGAAGCTATCGGGCCTGAAACGCAACGCGCGTGCTGTCGCGACTAACACTACTCCGCGGCAAACGCTATGATTGAGTTATGGCTTTGAGCGATAAATACGGGCGAACGATCCGCGATCTGAGACTGTCGCTGACCGATCGCTGTAATTTTCGCTGCTTCTATTGTCTGCCAAGCGGAAAGCCCGCACTCGCACGCAAAGACACGATCCTTTCGTTCGAAGAGATATTTCATATTTCGCGCATCTTCGTGTCGCTCGGTATCGAAAAGATACGTCTAACCGGCGGCGAACCGCTGATCCGCCGCGACGTGCCGCTGCTTGTTGAAAAGCTCTCAGCCCTGAAGCCGAAGCTCAAGGACATTGCGTTGACGACCAACGGATTTGATTTTCCGCGATATGCCGAGGCGTTAAAGCATGCGGGCCTTGATCGCGTAACATTGAGTCTTGACAGCCTACAACGCGAGCGATTTGCCGAGATCACAGGTGTTGATGCGCTTGACCGTGCCCTTGCGGCGATCGATGCGGCAAAGGAATTTGGATTCGAGCCCGTGAAAGTGAACGCCGTTATAGTCCGCGGTAGGAACGACGACGAACTCGCCGATTTTGCCCGATTTGCACGCGAGAAGAGCATTACGATGCGATTTATCGAGTTCATGCCGCTTGATTCCGACCAGAATTGGACCCGAGAGGCTATGGTGTCCGGAGCAGAAATGCGGGACAGGATCAACGAGGTATTTCCGCTGACGCTAAAAGAAACGAAACGCGGCGCCGGCACGTCGTGGAAATACACGTTTGCCGACGGTTCCCCCGGTGAGATCGGCATCATCGCACCCGTAACGGATATGTTCTGCGGGCAATGCTCGCGTGTGCGTCTGACCGCCGACGGCCAGATCCGCACCTGTCTGTTTTCGGTAAAGGAACACGACCTGCGCTCGCTCATTCGGTCAGGTGCCGGAGACGAAGAGATCGCAGCATTTATCGAAAGCTGCGTGTACCAAAAAGAAGCCGGCCATAATATCAACGACAAGGACTTCGTCCAGCCGTCACGCACGATGAGCTTTATTGGCGGGTGATAGTTTTATCAGCAGATTTTTTCCAACTAGCTCTGCTTCCTTCCAGCCATATCGAGACCGACGGCGATGACGAGGATCGAGCCTTTGATGATGTCCTGCATAAAATCCCGAACGCCGACGAGCGACATTCCGTTATCGAGACTTGCCATAATGAGTGCTCCAAGACAAGCGCCGAAGACCGTTCCGCGTCCTCCGACAAGCGATGCACCGCCAATGACGCAGGCTGCGATCGCGTCGAGTTCCTTGAGTGTTCCGGCGTCGGGAAGTGCGCTGCCGACGCGAGCTGTAAAGATCAAAGCCGCGATCCCTGTCAGTGCTCCTAGTACGCCGAAAACTTTGAGCACGTTCCAACGGTTGTTTATACCCGAAAGCCGTGCGGCATCGGCATTCCCGCCGATCGCATAGAGGTATCGCCCAAAGACCGTCGAATTCGTGATGAACGCTCCTAAAAATGCGACACAGAGAAAGATCACGACAGGAACAGGCACGCCTTGCCACGCGTTCATTATCGCTATGAACGCGACGATCGCTGCGGCCGGAAACGCCGCCTTCAGCAGTTCGCGAGAAAGGCGTCCGCTGCCGTCTGTTTGGGCGGTTGCGGCCCTACGATATGCCGCATAAAAAACCGCCGCGACAAAAAGTCCTGCGACGACCCAGCCATAAACGGCGGGCAGATTCGCGTTGCCGATGCCCTTGAAAATTTCGTCCGAGACCGGGATCGTGTTCCCGCCGAGCAGCCATTTTGCGGCGCCCCGCCACGCGAGCAACCCCCCGAGCGTGACTATGAAGGACGGAATATTCACGTACGCGGTCAACGCACCCTGAAAGAGCCCGATAGCGGTTCCCATAGCGACGGCGGCGATGATGGCGACCGTCATCGAGAAGCCCATTTCCGTCATCACATAGGCTGAAACTCCGCCGGCAAAGCCGATTATCGAGCCGACCGAAAGATCGATCTGGCCGGAGACGATAACCATCAACATTCCGACCGCGATCACACCCGTGACAGCGGTTTGCGTCATCAGATTCGATAGGTTTCGCGGCGTGAGGAAGGTGTGGCCCGGCGTGATTATGTGAAACAGGATCCAGATCGCCGCGAGCACGCCGATCATCGCATAGGCACGCAGTGCCGCACGGTTGGTGAGTATGCTTTTTGAGTCGCTCATTTTATAAACGCAGTATCGGTCGCGTGTCCTGTGGCCGCGGCCATCACGCGGGTCGCAGTGGCATCCGCCTTTGAAAATTCACCCGTCTTTCTGCCTTCGTGCAGAACGATCACTCGGTCGGCGAGTCCGAGAACCTCGGGCAGTTCGCTCGACACAAGTACGATCGCAAGGCCGGTCGCGGCAAGCTTGTTTATCTCGTTGTAGATCTCCTGCTTTGCGCCGACATCGATGCCGCGCGTAGGTTCATCCAGGAAGAGAAGTTTGGGCTTGGTCAGCAGCCATTTGCCGAGGACGACCTTCTGCTGATTGCCGCCCGAAAGCGTGCCGGCGACAGTCTCGACCGACGGTGCCTTTATTCGCAGCGAGCGCATCGGTTCGACGGCCGCACGACGTTCTTTTGTTCGGCTTGTGAGAACACGGCTCGAGACTCGCTTGAGTGCGGCCAGCGTCATATTGTCGAGGATCGTCTGTTCGAGGATCAGGCCGTAGCGCTTGCGGTCTTCGGTTACGAATCCTATACCCGCACGGATCGCGTCACGCGGCGTTCTGATCGTTGTCGGGTCACCGGAAAGTTCAAGCTTCAGCGAATGTTTGCCTTGCCATGCGCCGAAGATCGCCGAAAGGAGTTCACTTCGCCCCGCGCCCATAAGGCCCGCGATGCCGAGAACTTCTCCGGCCCGAACGAAGAAGGAAACGCCGTCAACGATCTTCTTGTCCGGCTCATCAGCCGAATAGACCTCAACATTTTCGGCCTTCAGGACCACTTCGCCGAGGCCGTGCTTTGTTTCGGGGAAGATGTCAGTAACTTCGCGGCCGACCATCTCGGCAATGATGCCGTCTTTCGTCGTTTCTGCCGCCGGGTGCGTTGCGACGGTGCGGCCATCGCGAAGTACGGTGATGCGGTCGCTCATACGAAAAACTTCGTCGAGCCTATGAGAGATGTAGATCATTCCGACGCCGCGAGTTTTCAGATCGCGCAGGATCGCAAAAAGAGTTTCGACCTCGGTATCTGTGAGTGCGGCGGTCGGTTCGTCAAGGACGAGGATTCTGGCCTTTCGCGAAAGAGCCTTTGCGATCTCGACAAGCTGCTGTTGGCCGATGCCCAAAGAGCCGACCTTTGCCCGCGGGTCGATGGATAGGCCGAGTTCACCAAGCAATCTCGACGCCTGCCTGTAAAGCTCTGTCCAGTCGATCACACCCATTCGCGATGGCGCGCGACCAAGGAAAATATTCTCACCGACGCTCAATTCCTTAACGAGCGAGAGTTCCTGGAAGATGATCGCGATGCCGGCATTCTCAGAATCCCGTATGCCGGAAAATGAGAGGTCGCGGCCATCGATCACGATCCGGCCGTCGAATTCGCCCGCCGGATAGACACCGGAGAGAACCTTCATCAACGTCGATTTTCCGGCACCGTTCTCACCGACAAGGGCGTGGAATTCTCCGGCTTCGAGCGTGAATGTCACGCCGTCGAGCGCACGCACACCGGGAAATTCCTTTTGAATGTCGTGCATCTCAAGAAGCGGCATATCTTGTATGTGCGAAAAAGTGAACGGATAAAGAGTATGGCATCAACGAAATTTGTGCAAAAGCGGCTTAGGCAAAAGCCGTGTAAAATGTTCTATAATCTAGTCTTATATGGCTGACAAACCGACGATCGAATCCGTTCTTACCGAAGAACGCACCTTTCCGCCATCCGCAGAATTCGCAGCAAATGCATACGTCAAGAGCTTCCAAGATTACGAGAAAATGTATGCCGAGGCCGAGGCCGATCTGCCGGCGTTCTGGGCAAAGCAGGCAGAGGCTCTCGATTGGTTCGCGCCCTGGGAGAAAGTGCTTGATTGGGAACCGCCGCACGCGAAATGGTTCTCGGGCGGGAAAATAAATGCTTCCTACAATTGTCTTGATCGCCATCTCGAAACGAGCGGCGACAAAACGGCCATAATTTGGGAAGGTGAACCGGGCGAAGAACGCCGGCTTTCATATCGAGAGCTCCATGCGGAAGTCTCGAAATTCGCGAACGTCCTGAAAGGGCTTGGCGTTGAAAAGGGCGATCGTGTCGCGGTGTATATGCCGCTTGTGCCGGAACTGGCGATCGCGATCCTTGCGTGTTCTCGGATCGGAGCACCGCACACGGTGATTTTTGGCGGGTTTTCAGCAGATTCGATACGAGACCGCGTTAATGATTGCGGCTGTAAGGCGATCATCACGGCAGATGGCGGCTATCGACGCGGCCGCGAAATTCGGCTAAAGCCGATCGTTGATGAGGCGATCGTAGAGTGTCCGACGATCGAGAACGTGGTCGTTTTCCGACGAACGGGAACCGAGATCGACATGCAGCAAGGCCGCGATCACTGGTGGCACGATCTTGTGAAGGAGGCGAGAGCCGATTGTCCGCCCGAGCACCTCGATGCCGAGCATCCGCTCTACATCCTTTACACGTCGGGAACGACCGGCAAACCAAAGGGCATTTTGCATACAACGGGCGGCTATCTAACGCAAGCCGCGTATTCGACAAAGCTCGTCTTTGATCTCAAGCCTGAGGACATTTACTGGTGTACGGCCGACATCGGCTGGGTTACGGGACATTCGTATGTTGTGTATGGACCGCTCGCGAATGCGGCGACGGTCCTGATGTATGAAGGCGCTCCGAATCACCCGGACTTCGACCGATTCTGGGACATCATCGAGCGGCACAAGGTTACGATCCTCTACACTGCGCCGACCGCGATCCGAGCCTTTATTCGCTGGGGACGCGAATATCCGGACAAGCACGACCTAACTTCGCTCCGAGTGATCGGGACGGTCGGCGAACCGATAAATCCCGAGGCCTGGATGTGGTATCACAAAGTGATCGGCGGCGAAAGGTGTCCGATAGTCGATACTTGGTGGCAGACAGAAACCGGCACGATTATGATCTCACCGCTTCCGGGAGCAACACCGACGGTTCCCGGTTCGGCAACACGTCCGCTGCCTGGCATTGTGGTCGATATCATGGCGAAGGACGGGCGTTCGGCCGCGGTCGATGAAGGCGGCTACCTGGTCGTAAAACAGCCATGGCCTTCGATGCTCAGAACGCTTTGGGGCGACGACAACCGCTACAAGCTCGCGTATTGGTCAGAGATCGAAGGTGTCTATTTCGCGGGCGACGGCGCACGACGCGACAAGCGTGGATATTACTGGGTAATGGGCCGAATAGACGACGTGATAAACGTCAGCGGCCATCGCCTTGGAACGGCGGAGATCGAATCCGCACTCGTCTCTCACGCTTCGGTCGCCGAGGCTGCTGTCGTCGGGCGTCCCGACGAGATAAAAGGGCAGGCTATCGCAGCTTTTGTTACGCTCGAGGGCGGAAAGGAAGGCTCTGACGAGCTTAAGGCCGAGCTTCGCGAGCATGTGGCAAGAGAGATCGGGGCATTGGCGAGACCCGACGATATTAGATTTACGGATGCGCTTCCGAAGACGCGTTCAGGTAAGATAATGCGTAGGCTGCTCCGCGAACTTGCGACGAGCGGCGTGGTCGCGGGCGATGTAACGACACTCGAAGATCTTGGCGTCCTGGACAAGCTTCGCGAGGAAGAAGAATAACGACTGGCAAATGGCCGAACCTACTCAAAAACCAGCAAGTCCCGTCGAGCTGCTCTCGGCAACGGCGAAGGAGTTCTACCGACGAGGCTGGGCACGCGGCGGCAGCGGCAACTACAGCGCTTTGCTTGCGCGCAGGCCGATGCGTCTTTGCATTACTGCGGCCGGTGATGAGATCGCGACGCTTGATGACACAAATTTCCTCGAGCTCGATGACGACGCTGAGATAATTCAGGGTTTTGGACGTCCGGCGGACGAAACGCTTCTGCATCTTGCGATCTATCGGCATCGTCCAAAAGCGAGATGCATTCTCTACACACAGACAGTTCCCGGGCTGCTCCTTGCGGATCGATGTTTTGTTGACGGCGGCCTGATGCTCAAGGATTACGAGGCCCTAAAGGGCATCGAGGGCGCGAATAGTGCGGCCCGCGTCGAAAAGATACCGATCGTCGAGAATTCGGCCGATCAGGTCGCGTTATCCCACGTCATTGCGAATGTCCTGATCGACAATGAATCGTCCAACGCGGTGCTGATCCGCAGGCATGGGCTTTACGTTTGGGGTGAGACGATCGAGCAGGCAAGGCGGCATGCCGAGATCTTCGAGTTTCTTTTTGAGCTGACCGATCGTCAGCAAGGTGCGAAGTAAGATGGCGACACTTGAACGAGCGACTCTCGCAGGCGGATGTTTTTGGTGCACGGAGTCGGTCTTTGACGAGCTTCGCGGCGTCGAAAGCGTTGTATCAGGTTATTCCGGCGGGCATAAAGATTCGCCGACCTACCAGGAAGTATGCACGGGCACGACAGGGCACGCCGAGGTGATCCAGATAGAATTCGATCCCGCGGAGATCGATTTCTCGGACATCCTGCGCGTATTTTTTACTGTCCACGATCCGACGACCCTTAACCGGCAAGGCGGAGACATCGGCACACAGTATCGCTCATCGGTCTTTTATCATTCGGAAGCCCAAAAACAGGCGGCCGAGGATGTCATCCGCGAGATCGACGCGGCGGCGATCTACCCGAACCCGATCGTCACCGAGGTCGTCCCGTTTGAGAAGTTCTGGCCGGCGGAAGACTATCATCAAGAGTATTTCGTCAACAATCCCAACCAACCATACTGCTCGGCCGTTATAGCCCCGAAGGTCGCAAAATTCAGGAAAATGTACGCCGAACGCCTCAAACGCTAGCGGAGAGTCGGAGTTTCTTGGTGTTTTTTCCTGTTGACGTTCCTTAAACACGTCTGCTACATTATTTTTGGTGGTTCGCGTGCCGAATGCGCTTGGAACGCGGCCTGCCGCCTCACTAGAAAATTTAGATCCCCGAACATTGAACGGTTGACGCCAAAACTCTCAGTGTTTTACTTGGAGTTTACTGTTTGATCGTTGCTTTTGTATTCCGACGTATCCCTGAGGAAAATTATGGCCAAGACCTACTTTACCGCTAGAACTGTACTCGGTTCGCTCGTCTTTTGTTCAGCTATCGCTGTGGCGGCCCTGCTTTCGACCCATTCCGGTGCACAATCTGCTCGGTCCGACGACGATAAACAGCTCGCCCCGCAAGCCGGAACTTATTCCGGCCGTGTGTTCAAAGATTTTAATCAGAACGGGCTTTATGATACGTCGGGCGGGACCGCCGCGGCACCAAGGTCCGTGGATGTCGGTGTTCAGGGGGTGACAGTTACGCTTTATGACACGGCGGGGACTGCCCGCGGAACCGCAACCTCGGCAGCGAACGGAACGTACAGCATCGCTTCAGCAGGAACCGGACCTTACCGTATTGAGTTTACGGGGCTTCCAACAGGTTATACGCCCTCGGCTCGGAGCCGTACGTCGGGCTCGGGCGGGGCACTTCCGACATCAACGACAAATGCCGGTGCGACCGTGCAGTTTGTTCCGAACAACGGGAGCACAAACGTAAACCTTGCTTTGAGCGGTCCGACGGATTATTGCCAGGACAACCCGGACATCGTGTCGCAGCTTTATTCATACGGAGCTAACAATGGGCCGGATGCCCTGATGTCAGTCCCGTATAGCGCCGGCAGTACGAGAACGGGCACAGAAAATGGAGCCTTTCCGGCTGCGTTTACCGATTTCACGGCCCCCGGATACACGAATCTTGCGAGCGCGGCCGAGATAGGCACGACCTTTGGCCTTGCGTATGACAGGGTCAATAACATGATCTATGTCTCTGCCTTTATGAAACGGCATGCAAACTATGGCCCGAACGGCACAGGAGCGATCTACAAGGTCGATCCCGCAAGCAGCACGGCATCGCTTTATGTCGATCTCAATACAGTCTTCGGTGCTAACACCGCCGGCGCCAATGCACACGATACGTCTAATTGGTACACGGATAACGGCAACGTTGCCTGGGATGCGGTCGGCAAGACCTCGCTTGGCGGGATGGCAATGTCTGACGATCGAGCCAATCTGTTCGTGATGAACCTTGCAGATCGCAGGCTCTATAAGATTCCAACCTCGGGAACGCTGAACAACACGACAATTACGAGAGTCGATTTTCCGACGCCGACGGATAGCAATAGATGCAGGAACGTTGACTACTACCGGCCTTTCGCCGTTTCTTATCATGAGGGAAAGGTGTATGTTGGTGCGGTTTGCAGCAATGGCAGTAACGCAAATCGCGGTCGGTGGGCTTATGTCTTTGAGGTCGATCCGACCACGCTGACCTATACCCAGAATCCGGTCCTCTCGTTTAGCCTTCGGTATCCGCGTGGCCAAGCTGATCCGGGAAATCCCGGAGCTTGGCGTAGTTGGTCGACTGTCTTTGATGCAGAGAACCCTGGAGGTGCTTGGACGTACCCGCAGCCGATGTTCACGGATATTGATTTCGACAATGGCAATTTGATCATGTCATTTCGCGACCGGATGGGTGACCAGACCGGGTACAACACCGCGAGCAACCCGAACGACACAGGCATAGAATCAAAGGGCATCACCGCAGGCGATATCTTGCGTGCTTGTGGTGACCCAACGAATGGCTGGACGCTCGAGGATAACGGCCGCTGCGGCGGTATTGGCTCCGCACCCCAGAATACCGATGAGGGTCCGGGCGGAGCTGAGTACTATTATCAGGAGAACTACCACCCCAACAGCACGCCGCACGGTGAGGTAGCTCTTGGCACGGCGGCTCAGATTCCTGGCCACAACGAATTTGTCGCGGGCATCTTCGATCCCATATATCTCGCTGGTACGAACGTTTACGATTCGCAGGGATATCGATGGTTCCTTAATTCCGGAGCATCGGCCGGTACTCAAAACCGCGGGTACTATGCAAACGGCTTCAACCCTACTTTCGGTAAAGCTAATGGTTTAGGAAATGTCCTACCGCTTTGCGATGCGGCGCCGATCGAGTTGGGAAATCGCGTATGGCGTGATTCGAACAACAACGGCGTCCAGGATCCGGGTGAGCCTGGGATCGCAGGCGTAACCGTGCATCTTTATGACGCGAACAACGTGCTTGTCGGCACGGCAGTAACTGATGCGAACGGCGAATACTATTTCGTCTCGAGCACTGTCGCGGACCCGAATCAGAACGACAATATCGGGCAAGTGAACGGCGGCATCAAGTTCAATTCGAACTACACGATCAAACTCGACCGACCGCAGGATTCGGCGAACGGCGGCCCGCTTTTCGGCCTCCGCAAGACGATCTTGGATCAGACGACGCAGAACGGCTTTGACGAAGGCTCGGATTCGGACGGCGATTATGATAACTCCGGAAACTACCTCCAGATACCGCTCACGACGGGAAATCCGGGCGACAACAACCACAATTACGATTTTGGTTTCGTCCTCGCTCCGTCTGCTGCACCTGTTTCAGTAACGGGACGTATCACGACCGCGAACGGCAACGGCATCCGCAATGTCCGCGTTGTGTTGACGGAAGAAAACGGCACGATGCACTATGCGATCACCGGTTCGTTCGGGTATTTCGTGTTCGAAAATATCGAGTCCGGCCAAGGCGTCGTCGTTTCAGTTTCGGCGAAACGATACACGTTCAGCCAGCCGTCGAGATTTATCTCGCTCGAAGATAATATTTCCGATGCGGACTGGGTTTCTGAACAATAAAAGCCACCCGATCGGTTAGGACAAAAGCGGCAGGAGCGATCCCGCCGCTTTTTTTGTTGGGATCGTTGGTGGGTTTTCTCTCTGCCGATCTGGTCTGTCGCCCGCTACGCGGGCTCCAGTTGGGCTGTAATGGCATCGACGGTCGGGCAAGCCCGACCGCACTGCTGAAGGGCAAGCCCGACGGCGCACTGCCAAAGGGCAAGCCCGACCGCACTGCCTGTGCACTTTGATACATTCTGTGCATTTCGTGCAAATCGTGCACTTTGATACATTTTGTGCGGTTTGATACGTTTTGTGAAATCTGTGCTTCTAAGACGTGTGCAGGTTGTTTATCATCGCTTATGTCGGGCAGCCGAAAAGGTCCAACGTAGTCCCGACAGCCTTGCTGAATGAATGCTCATTCAGTATAATTGCGGCTGCTGAGGCGCCAAGCTTTTCCGATGCCAACGGGCGCCGAGCCATTTCGAACTATGCTGATAAAAAAAGCCGCCGTACTTGGTGCGGGAACAATGGGTGCCGCGATCGCCGCACATCTTTCGAACGCGGGTGTCGAAACCTTGCTGTTGGACATCGCTCCGAAGGAGCTGTCGCCGGACGAAGAGAAACGCGGACTTTCGCTCGACGATCGAAAGGTTCGCAACCGCATCGTCACTTCGCTTTTTGACGCCGCGAAAAAGCTCAAGCCTGCGCCGTTTATGTCGCTTGCCAACACGAAACTTATCACGCTCGGCAACTTCACGGACGATCTTGCGAAGCTCGGCGAATGCGACCTTGTGATCGAGGCCGTCGTCGAAAACCTCGACATCAAGCACAAACTCTTTGCCGAGGTGGACAAGTTTCGGAAGCCGACGGCCGTGATCGCCTCGAACACGAGCGGCATTCCGATCGACGCGATAGCCGAGCCTTTCTCGGACGATTTCAAGCAGCATTTCGTCGGGATACACTTCTTCAATCCGCCGCGATATATGAAGCTCGTCGAGCTTATACCGGGCAAGCATACGAGCGGCGAGATCTCGTGCGGCATCGCAGGTTTCCTCGACCAGCGTCTTGGAAAAGGCGTCGTGCCCGCGAAGGACAGGCCGAATTTCATCGCGAACCGCATCGGGACTTTCGGGATGATGGCGACGGTGCACGAGATGATCGCGATGGGCTTTTCGCCGACGGAGGTCGATCAGATGACCGGCAAGGCGATCGGCCATGCGAAGTCGGCGACCTTCCGTACATCGGATCTTGTCGGCCTCGACGTGCTTGCGCACGTCAACAACAATCTTTACCCGGCGATTCCCGAGGACGAGGACCGCGAAGTTTTCAGGCTGCCGGAAGTGATCGAAAAGATGCTCGCGGCGAAGATCCTGGGCGACAAGACGGGCGGCGGTTTTTTCAAGAAGTCGAAGGATGCGGAAGGGAATCGAGCCATCCTCGAACTCGATCTCGCAACGCTCGAGTACAAGCCGCAGCAGAAAACGAAATTCCCGTCGATAGAGGCGGCAAAGCAGATCGACGACCTGCCGAAACGCATAAACGCACTCGTTTGGGGCGAGGATCGCGTAGGCGAGTTCCTCTGGAAGACGATCTCGCGAATGTCGCGTTATTCTGCGAACCGTATTCCTGAGATCGCCGATACGATCGTCGAGATCGACAACGCGATCAAATGGGGCTTCGGCTGGGAGATCGGCGTTTTCGAGACGTGGGACGCGATCGGGCTTGAGCGCTCGGTCGAAAGGATGAAGCAAGAAGGTGCGGCGATCCCGGAGAGCATCGAGAAGATGCTCGCCGCGGGAGCAACGAGCTTCTATAAACGTGAGAACGGCCAGACGGAATTCTACGACCTCGTGAACGGCGGCTACAGAAAGGTGCCGGCTCGTCCGGGCGTGCTTGTGCTCAAAGACGTAAAGGACCGCACAGGCGTCATCAAGTCGAATGCAGGAGCGTCGCTTATCGACATCGGTGACGGCGTCGCGTGTCTCGAATTCCACTCGAAGATGAATTCGCTCGGCGGCGATACCATCGCCATGATAAACACGGCGATCGACGAGGTGGAGAAGAATCACGTCGGGCTGGTCGTCGGCAATCAGGGCGGGAATTTCTCGGCCGGTGCGAACATCATGATGCTGCTTCTTGCCGCACAGGAAGAAGAGTGGGACGACATCGAGATGATGATCCGCGACCTGCAAAAAGCGGTGATGCGGATGCGATATTCGGCAAAGCCCGTCGTTACGGCTCCATACGGGCTGACGCTTGGCGGCGGATGCGAGATCACGCTGCACGGCAACCGAGTGCGTGCCGCGGCGGAAACTTACATCGGGCTTGTCGAGGTCGGCATCGGCGTGATTCCTGCGGGAGGCGGCACCAAAGAAATGGCGATGCGTGCGAGTGACGCGTGGGCGAAAGCACCAGACGCGGACCCGATCGCATTCTTGAAAAAGACGTTCGAGACGATCGGCACGGGCAAGGTCGCAACTTCCGCTCAAGAGGCGCGCGAGCTCGGATTCCTCGCGGCTTGCGATTCGATCTCGATGAATGGCGACCGTCTGATCCAGGACGCGAAACAGGAAGTTTTGAATCTTGCAGCGAGCGGTTTCGTCGCTCCCGTCGAGCGGAAAGATGTTACGGTCTTTGGCGAGTCGGCCGAAGCCGCGGTGAAACTTGCGATCCATATGATGAACCGCGGCGGTTTTATTTCCGATCATGATAAGATCGTCGGCGCAAAGCTTGCGCACATCCTAGCGGGCGGTTCGATAAACCATCGTGCCGAAGTTTCCGAGCAATATCTGCTCGATCTCGAACGCGAGGCTTTTCTTTCGCTCTGCGGAATGCGAAAAACGCAGGAACGGATCGCAGCGATGCTCAAAACAGGCAAACCGCTCAGAAATTGAGACTTCCAGTCAGAACCGCCTGCGTTAGCGGGCGGTCAGAAGGCCGGTTTACCACAGAGGACACGGAGAGCACAGAGGTGAGAGGACGGCGGCGGAGCCGCCATCGGCATTGTTTGGAAAGGCACGGAAAAGCGCAGCTTTTCCGCTCGGCGAATAAGAGGAATTTAGCCTTGGGTGGGACGATATGGATGACCGGATCAGATCAATAGTCGCCGAATTGGAGAAAGCAGCGGAAGACGCGAAGGCGGCGTTCGGCTCGCTTTCGCCTCAGCAGCTGAATTGGAAACCTGCGGCGGAAAGCTGGAGCATTGCGCAGTGCCTGGATCATCTCATCAAAACGAATGATGAGATGAAGCCTATCATTGAGGCGAAACTTCGCGGCGAGGGTAATTCATTCTGGGAAAAGGTCTCTCCGCTTTCGGGATTTTTTGGCGGCTTTCTGAAGAAAAGCTTGGTGAACGATGCAAAGAAATTTAAGGCGCCATCCAAAGAGATCGTTCCGCCGAGTGAGATCGTTGGCGACATCGTCGAGCGATTCCGCGAGCACCAACAGGACATCTCTGACAAGATGTACGAGATCGGCAAACTCGACCTTGAACGAACGGTCGTTACGTCGCCATTTTTGAAGCTGCTGACCTATCGCCTCGGCGACGCTCTGGATATCATGATCGAACACGAGAAGCGGCATATTCGGCAGGCGAAACGAGTATTGGAAACAGCCGGTTTCCCGCCTGGCGAGGAGTGAAGAATGAAGATGAGAATATTCTTGATAGTCGTGCTTGCGGTGATTATCGCGGGCTGTGCAGTAAAGGGTGAGTCGGTCGAGATGTCTAAGGCTTGCGACGCCGGGAATGACGGTAAAACGCTCGAGGTGAAGGGCGTCCTTGCGGATGACGGCAGCGTATTTTGCTCAAACATTGGAGGCGGCCGGCTCAATTGCGGCTTCGTACTGCTCGAAAGTCCCGGGAGCGACAAAAAGATGCGTGTCGATATCGAAGAAGGCACAGGGGCAGACACGGTCAGCAAACTCGAAAGCGGATATAAGAAAGAGGACATCAAGGTTCGCGACGACGCCGGCAACCAGATCGCCCTCAACAAAGACGTCGTAAGAGCGACCGGGAAGATGTCTATCGTGCCGGCGTTCAAAGAAAATCCGCAGGTTTGCACGATGGAGGTCTATAAGCTCGAACGATAGTTTGGTGATTATGAAGCGTTGCGGTTGGGCAAAGAACGAACTGAATATTCCGTATCACGACGCCGAGTGGGGTGTGCCGGTGCATGACGACCGGCTGTTCTTCGAGTTCTTGATCCTCGAAGGTGCACAGGCGGGCCTGAGTTGGGACACTGTCCTCGCAAAACGCGAGAACTATCGCCGGCTTTTCGCGGACTTCGACCCGGCGAGGGTCGCACGCTTTTCGGACGCTAAGATCGAAAAGCTGCTGCTCGATCCCGGCAACATCCGCAACCGCCTGAAGGTCGCCTCAACGGTCTCAAATGCGAAAGTATTTTTGAAAGTGCAGAAGGAATTCGGCTCGTTCGACAATTACGTTTGGGGCTTTGTCGGCGGCAAACCCATCGACGGGAAACGCAAGGCGATCGCGGACGTTCCGGCAAAGACCGATGTTTCAGACGCCCTTTCGAAAGACCTGCGTAAACGCGGATTCAACTTTGTCGGCTCGACAATAATGTACGCTTTTATGCAGGCTACCGGCATGGTGAACGACCATCTGACGACGTGCTTTCGGTATAAGGAAGTATAGGTTCCCTGAAATGGAATATATCGTAGGTATTTTCGCCGCCGTCGCCCTTGTCATTTTCGGCAGGGTCAGCGGGTTTGAGAAGGACCGATCGTTCTACCCGACCATTCTGATCGTCATTGGCCTGCTATATGTCCTGTTCGCGACGCTGGACGGACGTTTGTCGGTCGTTCTCATCGAGTCCATATTTGCTTTGATCTTTATATGCGCGGCCATTGCCGGCTATCGGAAAGGCTGCCTGATCGTGGCAGCGGGGATAGCGGCTCATGGCGTGTTCGACTTTGTTCATTATCTCTTCATTGAAGACCGTGGGGTTCCGATCTGGTGGCCGGGATTTTGCGGGACGGTCGATGTCCTGCTTGGCGCATTGGTCGCGTTCTTTATCTGTCGCAAGCCTTCGGCGGAGGCGGTTTAGTTGAGGCAATGCACTACCCGATCACGCCGGCCGTCCGGTTTCTGCGAGAGAGAATGATCGAGTTCGTGCCGCATCTTTACGATTATGTCGAAAAAGGCGGGACGCGCGAGTCAGCGAAGCAGTTGGGCGTAGACGAGCACGCGGTGATAAAAACGCTGGTCTTTGAAACGAACGAGAAAAAGCCGCTGATCGTCCTGATGCATGGCGACCGCGAGGTTTCGACAAAGACTCTGGCACGCATGCTTGGCGTAAAGTCGGTCGAGCCTGCTACGTCTGAAAGAGCATCAAGGTGGACAGGCTATCAGTTCGGCGGCACGTCGCCTTTCGGGACTCGGACCGCACTGCCGGTTTATGTCGAGAAGAGCATCCTGTCGCTCGACAAGATCTACATAAACGGCGGCAAACGCGGATTTTTGGTCGAGATCAAAACAATTCTTTTACGCGATGTGCTTGAGATCGCGGAGGTTTCGGTCGCGATCGAGAATTGACGGGTGGAGCGGAAATATTGCTTTATCTTGAGAAACACAGGCAGAATATGATCGTATGAGCGAGCAGGAAATAATTGAACGGGTTCAAAAGAACGTCGATAGCCCCACGATCTCGACCGACACCGGGCTTGCCGCGGCACGACAGATCGGCGACGTTGCCGAGGGCGAGAATGTTAGATGGGCTATCGCGGGAGGCATCGCTATGTACCTCTACGGCAGCCCGCGGCTAACTAAAGACGTTGATCTCATCGCTTCGGGAAACATCTCGCTAAAAGAGCGCGCTCCGCTGACCTTTGGTGGAAGCAACTATTCGATCGAGGTCGGTAAATACAAGGTCGATGTGGATTGGATCGTCCGGAGCGACGGTTACGCGAAATATTATCAAAAAGCATTAGCCGAGGCCGTCCTCTTGCCGAATGGCTTTCAGTTGATCTCGCCAGAATGGCTTTTGATCTTGAAGATGTTTGCCGGTCGTCAAAAGGATTACGGTGATGCCGTTTTCTTACTCAAGGAAAAGGATCTCGTGGACCGGCCAAAAGTTAAAGAAAATATAGTCGGCGTTGCGGGCGAAGATGCTTGGCTCGCGACAATGGCGAATTTTCGCCGTCTATGCAGCCTGGCGGACGGCCGCACGGACGAGCCGGGAAAGTATTTTGTTGAGGATTAGCGCTACTCAGTTCTATTCTTGATCACATTGTCTTGCTTGTCTGTGTTGAAGGTTGGTCAAAATAAATAATCGCAATAGCGTGTTCTTTTTAGGCAGCTACGGAAGGCAACATATGACAGAGATGCGAGAAGAAAGTCGGCCAGAGTGGCCTTATGATGATTGCTTTCCTTTCAGACCTGATGAAAGATGGGTGAAATACGAGCTAATTGGACTCATTGACAAGGTGATTGCACACGGCCCATTGAGTCCGAGCCAGCTGAAGAATTTATCCATAATGAAATACGCTCTAGGACTCTTGCCGCGGACGCCGACGGGGATTCACATCGGCCTTGACATTGTACTCAGAAATGGAGGGGACATGAGCTACTGTGCTCTGTTTGTGAGTGAGGAGAGTTTCAAGATTTCGACTGGTGGATATATCTCCGGGCCATTTGGCGGTGATTCCTTTAGCAGCACTATATTCGAATGTGAGTCGGGCACCTTTCGCGATGGTTCGCTCGACGATTGGGAAATTGGGTCTTGGGAATTGGAAGCTATGGAGTTGCTAAGTCTTGGTGCCAGGCTTTCATTTGAGAATGAAACCATGGAAAGCGAGATTGACTGGGATCTAGAGTTTGGCGAAGACCCGTGGGATGAATTTGACGAGAAAGTACGAAAGTGGATGGAAGCTGGCGGTGACATAGATTAGAAGCAAACGACGTTATGAAAGAAGCAGTAATCGTATCGGCCGTGCGGACGGCTGTGGGGAAGGCGCCGAAGGGGACGTTGAAAAATACCCGTTCGGATGAGATGGCGGCGACGGCAATTAAGGAAGCTGTGTCGCGGGCCGGGGTTGATGCGTCGCTGATCGACGACGTGATCATGGGCTGTGCGTTTCCCGAGGCGTCGCAGGGAATGAACGTCGCGCGGACGGCTTCGATACTCGCCGGGCTGCCGGTCGAGGCGTCGGCGATGACGGTGAACCGGTATTGCTCGTCGGGTCTGCAGACGATCGCGATGGCCGCAGAGCGGATTCAGGTCGGCGGTGCAGAAGCCATTGTTGCGGGCGGGCTGGAATCGATGACGGCCATTCCGATGGGCGGCAATTCGTTTCGCCCGAATCCAGGCCTTGCGGACAGCTATCCCGACTATTATCTGAACATGGGCCTGACGGCGGAGAACCTCGCGAAAAAATACGAGATCACGCGCGAACAGGCGGATGAGTTTTCGCTCGGGTCGCACCAAAAGGCGGCAGCGGCGATAAAGGCCGGAAATTTTAAGGACGAGATCGTGCCGTTGACAGTTCGCATCGATGAGTTCGACGAGAAAGGCCGCGTGCGTCAGAAAGAGGTTGTTTTCGACACCGATGAAGGTGTTCGTTATGACGCTTCCGCCGAAGGATTTGCAAAACTCAAACCCGTATTCCATGCGAAAGGCACAGTCACGGCGGGAAACTCTTCGCAAATGTCCGATGGAGCCGCAGCGGTCGTTGTGATGTCGGCGGACAAGGCAAAGGAATTGGGATTGACGCCGCTCGCACGTTTCGTTTCATTCGCAACCGCAGGCTGTCTGCCCGAAGAGATGGGAATCGGGCCGGTTTACGCGATCCCGAAGGCATTGAAACTGGCGGGCCTCACGCTCGATCAGATCGACGTGATCGAACTGAACGAAGCCTTCGCCGCTCAGGGTTTGTCGGTGATGAAGGTGCTCGAAATGAACCCCGCAAAGGTCAACGTAAACGGCGGTGCTGTCGCCTTAGGCCATCCGCTCGGCTGCACGGGAGCGAAATTGACCGCGACGATCCTGCAAGAACTAAAACGCCGATCGGCGCGCTACGGAATGGTCACAATGTGCGTCGGCGGCGGCATGGGCGCAGCCGGGATCTTTGAAAGGATATAACCATCGGAATAATGTTATTGTAAATGCTTGTTTTTAATATATGAAACCAGCATTGATGATTATTGACATGCAGAAGGCCTATTGCTCGGGCGGTTCGGTTGAGCAGATGTCGGCTGCGGCAGAGTATATCAACTATGTGATCCCTCAGTTTCGATCAAAGGGACTGCCGATTATCTGGGTTTACAATGTTGATGAAGAAGACGGAGCCGTGCCGGGCAAGGAAGGTTTCGAATTCATCGACGAGCTGAAACCTGCCGAAGATGATGTGAAGATCCATAAAACGTACGGCAACAGCTTTAACAAGACGGATGTTGACGAGTTCCTAAAAGAACACGGAACCGACACGGTCGTGCTGGCGGGTTTTTGCGCTGAATACTGCGTCCTTTCGACCTATCGCGGTGCGAAAGACCTAGATTATTTCCCCATCCTTCTAAAAAATGGCATTGCCAGCGTGAAAGAAGAAAATAAGCAATTCGTCGAAAACATCAGCGAGACCATCACTGCTGGTACGCTGATGAAAATTCTTGGTGATCGCTAAGTTCAAGGACGAGCAGCGTGCGGCACCGTTGCCAAGGCGGCCTCATGGTTAGGGTTTGAACTTCAGCGGTGGGAAGGAGATCCACACCCGATTCGCGGATCGGTGGGATCAGCGCGAATCCGGGAAGCCGATCTTTGCCATCAGAGCTTTGTAGCGCGGATCATCACGCAAAGGGTCCAGCATCGGCTCGCGGGCTGCGGTGACCAGCATAATAGCCCGCCGCTCTGACATATTATCCAAGATCTCGAAGGCCTCGTCTTTTTCGCCGAGTTGCGCGTATATCCCGGCCGGCAGCATTGAACTTTTCCCGAGT
Organism: Acidobacteriota bacterium; assembly: GCA_018269005.1. Classification (GTDB taxonomy): domain Bacteria; phylum Acidobacteriota; class Blastocatellia; order Pyrinomonadales; family Pyrinomonadaceae; genus OLB17. Next base: position 915,867 of record JAFDVK010000012.1, read on the forward strand.
TTGTCGGCGATGAGCCGAAGGACCTCATTCCAGCCGGACCTTTCGAATGTTTCGCGAACGGACTTTATCTCGTCCGCAGAAGCTCCAGATCTTTCAAGGAACAGAACGTAAACTTCGAACGCATCCTTTTGATCCTGCTTCATATGATAGCAGCGTAAAAGCCACCAAGCGGTTTCGGTAAAAAGCGGATCGGTCCTGGAAACCTGAAGGAACTGGTCGAGCGCAGCATCGTAATCGCGGGAAAGATAGAGCAAGACTCCGCGAGAACGCTTGTTGAAAGAGGTCGGGGCAATGGTCACGGCCTTGTCCATCGCCTGCAGAGCTTCGGCGTTTCGGCCCAGTGAACTCAACAGGAAGGCCAACTCTCTATGGGCTCCCTCATTCTGCGGGTCGATCTCGACGGCCTTGCGGCACTCCTTTTCGGCTTCACCGCGATCCCAGTCATAAGTGGCAAGGATCCGACAGTCGATAGTGAGCGCATAGACATTCGTCGGGTCCAGTTCGATCGCATTTCGAACCGCCGTGCGGGCCTCGCTAACATCCTCGTGTGACCCCGATTTTACGAATAGGATATATTTTGCGTCGGCACGTCCGGCATACGCATTGGCATAGTTCCGGTCGAGCTCGATCGCCTTATCGAATTCCGCGAGAGCGGTCTGGTCATCGCCGCGGAGCTTTCTCTCAACGAGAAGCCGGCCTTGCGTGAAGTGTTGGTACGCCTCCCCATTGAGAGTTTCAGGCCCGAGCATCGCAGCGGCCGAGCCTTTTGAGCCGATCGTCATTAAGATCTCAAACGAAACGCCAGCGACGAGAGCAGTCACTATGATCCAGAGGATCGGCCGGCCGAGAAAGGCTGTCCAAACCCCGCCCGGTTTTGCCGTCGGCGCAGCGGCATTCTCGACCGAAGCCTCGTCGCGCGTGATCGGCGTCTCTGGCGGATCTTCGACCGCGGCAACGAACCGATAGCCCTTGGTCGGCACCGTTTCGATAAATTTATTGCCGCTATCGTTCTCGCCGAGGGCGCGACGCAATGTGTGAATCGTGCGTGTCAGGTTTCCTTCCTCGACGAAGGAGTCGGGCCAGACAGACTGGATCAACTTCTCCTTCTCGACCAAATGTCCTGCGTTCTTTACAAGGTGGATGAGGACGTCGAATGCCTTGGGCGTCAGCGGTACCGGATCACCATTCTTTAGGAGCAAGCGCTCCGTTTCACACAACCGAAACGATCTGAAGCGAAAATCGTGACTCGTGCCGCTGTCCATAGAGCCGTTGGAGAAAATTCGAAGAAAATTCGAAGAATTTTTCAAGGACATAAGGCTGCTTTGAACGGTACAGTTGCGAGCGATATCATCGCCGGTTGCCGTCTAACGCCCTGTTGAATGCCCTGGAAAGATTCGACAGGAATTATACAGCAACTGGCGGCCAAAAATAAGACAAAAAAGAAAAAGAAAGGAGCAGATATGATCATCGAAAAAAAACAACAGATTCGAAGGGGACTTTTGTGCCTATTGGCCAGCATATTTGTTGGAGGCGGCCTGATCACGACCGCGATGGGCCTCGATGGCGGCTATCGAAATGCCGTTTTTGTCTCCAATGTCGAGGAACTCTACACAGCTGTCAACGATCCGAACAATGCGGGAAAGACCGTAGTCGTCGCGCCCGGAACCTACGTGCTTTCCGCTGCGGATGCGGACGGGACGGCAAGGCCGAACGGCGGCCGGCTCGAGCTTCAGGAAAATATGTCGTTGACAGGCCGCGTATTTAGCCGATCCGGCGTGACCATCGACACATCTGGGCTTCCCGCAAGCTCACTAAACGCACCGGGCGTTAACAACACGGCGCCGATCCGCATCGGGCGCGGTGAAAACTCGGTCGAACGGCTCGCGATCATCGGCAACCCTGCGGCACAGGCGTCGATCGAAACCGACCTCGTCGGCGTGAACATCGCCCGGATCAGAGTCGCTCATGTTACCGCCCATGGCAGCAAACGAGGCGTCGATGTAAGAAGTATCGGAGCTGTGATGTCCAACCGCGTCATCTTTGCCGAGCTCATTGACAATGAGTTCTGGGATGGTTTTGAAGGTATCCGATTCGTAAATACGAACGGGGTGAACGCCGGATATATCACGGGCACCATGACCGGCAACTACGTCCACGATAACGAGAACGGTTGTCTCGTAGAGAATGCCAAGGCGAATTTCTCGTGGATATCCGTAAGATCTGTCGGAGACCTCTCACAAGGCAATGGCGCAGGATGTATCTTGGGCGCAGCTCTTGCAACAGCCGGTTCCGCAAACAACAATACGACGATCTTCGAAGCCTATGGCAGCAGATTTATTGACAATAACGGCCCATTTACGTTTGACCGGGGTGGGATCGTTGCATTTGGGGCCGAAACTCCGGGCCTCTCATTCGGCGGTTCAAATAATAGGTTGGTAGTTCGTCTCTGGAACTGCCAACTTTCCGGCAATCAGAATTCCGACCTTGAGGCTTGGGGCGCGCGAGCTGTCGGCGTTCCTGAGGGCTCGGTTGGGACAAATAATCGAACGACGATCGAATTGCAGGGCAGTACGCGATCCGTTGATAGGGTCGTCGGCGAGAACAGCCTTCCGGTCGAACCGGCCGGGACCAACTCGGTGACGATCCTCCGTTAGGCATCACAAAAGACAAAGCACACAGCTTTTTGCACTCGACAAGGTCCGTTCGATCGACGAGCGGGCCTTGTTTGCGTTTGGACGTGATGCAGGGAAGCTCTTGGCCACGACATTCTTGACTGAATGAGTATTCATTCAGTATAATATTTGGACGGTATCAACCGCGGGAGCAAGGTCATTATGGACGCAAAAATGGAAAGACAGTATCTAAAAGGCGGCGAGTTCTTGATAGCTGAGCAGACGCCTGCTGAGGTGTTTACGCCGGAGCAATTTTCGGAAGAGCAGCGGATGATCGGCGACACGACGCGTGAGTTCGTCGATAACGAGGTTCGGCCGAACCTGGAAGCTCTCGAACAGCACAACTGGGAAACTGCGCGCGAACTGCTCAAGAAAGGCGGCGAGCTCGGCATTCTCGGCGCGACCATTCCGGAAGAATACGGCGGCCTCGGGCTCGATCAGACTTCGGGCGCTTTGATCGCCGAGATGATGGGACGCGGCGGCGGATTCGGCACGACATACGGCGCGCAGACCTCGATCGGCGTGCTTCCGCTGCTCTATTTTGCGTCGGAAGACCTGAAGAAAAGGTGGATCCCGAAGATCATCGCAGGCGAGGTTGTAACGGCATATTGTCTGACCGAGAGCGGTTCGGGTTCCGACGCACTCGGTGCAAAGACCACGGCGAAGCTCACCGACGACGGGCAGCATTACGTCCTTAACGGCGAGAAAATGTTCATCACGAACGGCAGTTTCGCGGATGTCTATATCGTCTTTGCGAAGGTTGATGGCGAGAAGGATAAGTTCTCGGCGTTCGTCGTCGAGAGAAGCGATAACTGCCGCCCTGGTGCCGAAGAGCACAAGATGGGCATCAAATCCTCATCGACTACGCCGCTCATTCTTGCCGACGCGAAGATCCCTGTCTCGAACCTTGTGGGCAATGTCGGAGACGGTGCGAAGATCGCCTTTAACATCCTGAACGTCGGCCGCTTCAAACTTGGTGCGTCGGTCGTCGGCGGAGCGAAGCTTGCGATCCACGACGCCGTCCGATATTCGAACGAACGCGAACAGTTCAAGCAGAAGATCTCGTCATTCGGCGCGATCCAACATAAGCTTGCCGAGATGGCGATACGCACTTGGGTCGCCGAATCGATCACGTACCGAACGGTCGGTCTCATCGACGCTCTCATCGGCGACGGCGCCGACAACGAGAAGAAGATGCAGTCGATCGAGGAGTACGCGGTCGAATCCTCGATCAACAAGGTCGCGTGCAGCGAGGCTCTAGATCTTGTCGTTGATGAGATGGTGCAGATCTACGGCGGTTATGGCTATTCGGCTGATTATCCGGCGGAGAAAGCTTATCGGGATTCGCGCATCAACCGCATTTTCGAGGGCACGAACGAGATCAACCGAATGCTGATTCCCGGCCAGCTCGTAAAGCGTGCGATGAAGGGCAAACTCGGACTTCTTCCTGCCGCGATGGCGTTGCAGAAGGAAATCCTCGAACCGCAGATGAGTCTCGATGATGACGATTCACCGCTCGCACGCGAAGCGAAGCTCGCTGCCAATGCGAAGAAGGCCGCGCTGATGGTGCTCGGGACGGCGGCACAAAAATATATGGCTTCGCTGAAGGACGAGCAGGAGATATTGCTGGCCGCCGCCGACATCATCATCGAAGCGTATCAGATGGAATCCGCCGTACTTCGTGCGAAAAAGCTGGTCGAGAAAGGCGGGCTTGCTGGGGCAAGGGCCGCGGACATCGCTGCGGTCTTTTGCAACGATGCGATACAGCGCGTGGATATGACGGCACGCAACACGATCGCCGCACTTGCCGATGGCGACGATGCACGCATTCTCCTGACCGCGCTCAAGCGTTTCACGAAGAACAGTTCGCCCGTCAACACGATCGAGGCACGACGCCGTATTGCAAAGGTCCTGATCGACGCGAACACATACGCGTTCTAGCGGCCGATCTCTATCGCCGCCTGAATAAAAAAGGCCGCAAGCCGGAGAGTCATCCGCTTGCGGCCTTGCTCAATTTGATCCGCGGATCAATGAGATGAGTTTCTATCTCTGATAGTACTGCGAATAGTAGCGTCGCTTTTTCGGATTGATCTTGTAGGTGTAAAGTGCCGAGCCGCCTGCACCCGCAGCTGCGCCGATCAAGGCACCTTTCTTGCCGCCGATCAAACCACCGAGCAACGCACCCGCACCGGTGCCGATACCGATATTGATGAGGTTGCGGTGACGGCGATAGAAGCTCGGCTTCTTGTAATTGTAAGAAGTTGTTTGCCGCGGCGTGTAGCGTCTGGTCTGTGCCGAAGCACTTCCTGCCAGCATGGGCACCGAGATCGCCATCATTGCTATCATCACGAACGTTGAAATATGTTTTTTCATTGCTTTGTCTCTCCCTTGTGTTTTCGAGCGAAGCCGGGGCGACCTCATCCCTTTCGCTACCGTAGAATGCAAGCCCCGTGCCATTGACGGCAAGTCATTGAAAACAAAGTGTTAACGGTGATATAGGGGACTCGTGCGATCCTCCCGATAAACGATTTCGTAACCGACGCCCGCCCGAAATGGTATGACCGGAAGTGCGCAAGGTCGCGGTGGATTCTGATAAAGTATCTGAGACGAGAAATGCCTTACAAAGTAGAAAAATGGAAACGCCCGTATCCGCCCAGCCCGGCGAAAATGCGGATGGAACTCGCGGCCGAAGGCTACGAGGTGTTTCATTGGACCGACCGGCCGGAGAGCTTTTACTCGCGACACAAACATCCTGATGACCAATGCCATTGGATCATTTCCGGTTCGCTTGAGATCACCGTTGAACCCGGCGGTACGTTTATCCTGGAAGCCGGCGACCGCGATCTTATGCCGGCGGGAACTTTTCACACGGCTCGCGTGTTGGGCGATGAACCGGTCTGTTATCTAGTCGGAACCAAGGAGTGCGTTTCAGCTCAAACATCGGGACCGGACGATTTTGAGATGCTCTTGGCGTTTGCAGAAATGGCGAAGGTGAGCGAATCATCGCAGGACGCTGGAGAAGAAGCGGCCCAACCGGAAGGAGAACCTTAGACCTCGCGCGCCTCGGCTGTTATAGTATTTCCTAACCGCCGCGAACAAGTGTTTCGACGGCAGCCCAATAGAAAAGGAAGCCTCCCGCAGATAAATGCTGAAGAACGACATTCCAGAACTTTGTCTATATTTTGACCTTGAATGGGTGCCGGATGCCGAAGGTGCGCGCCGCCTTTTCGACCTGCCGCCAGAGACGACAGAGCTCGACGCGATGCAGGCATTGTGGGAACATTCGCCGCAATACAATGCGGAGACGAATCCGCGGCCGTTCTTAAAATATATGTTCTCGAAGGTCGTCTCGATCGCGTTCCTTGCGCGCCGCGTCGTGTATCGGGATGAGGGCCGAAGCATCGAGTTTCGCCTCGGATCGTTTCCGGAACTGCCGGTCGAGATGGGCGAGGTTTCGGAGGCGGAGATCATCGAAAAGTTCCTGCACAGCGTCGGCCTTCGCAAGCCGCAGCTCGTTGGATACAATTCGGTCGAATCCGATCTGCAGGTGCTGATCCAACGCGGGATGATCAACGAGGTCGCGGCTCCGGGCTTTAATCAGCGGCCGGACAAGCCCTGGGAAGGTTACGATTACTTTGACGGCCGCAACAGCGAAGGACACCTCGACATCCTGAAGCGATTTTCTTTTGATCGCTCGATGCAGCCGAAGCTCGATGAACTCGCAAAATTTTGCGGATTTCCGGGCAAGATCGATGTACACGGCGATCAGGTCACGGACCTCTGGCTCGCGGGCGACCTGAGGTCGATCATCGAATACAATCTGACGGACGCTCTGAACACGTATCTTGTTTGGCTGCGGCTTGTGTATTTTTGCGGCAAACTCGCGGGCGAAGATTACTTCGAGGAGCTCGAAGCATTTCGAGCGTTTCTTGCGGCCGAGATCGCGAAACCCGAAAAGGCATTCCTCCAAACTTTTGTCGATAAATGGCCTGACTGATGATCGAATTTCGAAAGATCTATAACGAAAGCTGCATTGATACGCTCGCCCGCATCGGTGAAGAGACGATCGATATGACGATCGCGAGTCCGCCGTATGACGATCTGCGCGAATACAACGGCTATCATTTCCCGGTCGAGGATATCGCGGCAAGCCTTTTTGGCGCGACGAAGCCGGGCGGCGTCGTGATCTGGGTCGTCGGCGACAGGACGGTGAACGGCGATGAGACGCTTTCGAGCTTCAAGCATGCGTTCGCGTTCAAAGAAGCGGGATTTCGCGTGCACGACACGATGATCTACGCGAAGAATAATCCGATACCGAGCGATTGCGGCAAGCGCTATCGGCAGGCGTTCGAATATATGTTCTGCTTTTCGAAGGACACGCCGAAGACGTTCAACCCGATCACGATGCCGATCCAGCAGGGCAAGGCGTTCAAGTCATTCCGCATCACGAAGGTCGGGCGAAACGACCTTGCGCACGATCACGTCGCACCGAAAGAGCGAAAATTGAACAACATTTTCTTCTACAATGTCGGCACATCGAGCTCAAAGGACAAGGTCGCGTTCCAGCATCCGGCGATCTTTCCCGAGAAACTCGTCGAGGACCAGATCTTGACGTGGACGAACGAAGGCGATGTTGTTTACGATTGTTTTATGGGCAGCGGAACAACGGGCAAGGTCGCCGAGCTGCTCGGCAGGCGATGGTTCGGTTCGGAGATCTCGGCCGATTACGTCGCCCTCGCCGAAGAACGTCTTGCGGCGTATTTGGCGGAGGAAAGTGCGGCCGCTGCGACAACTAAACGCAAGGTTGCGGCGTCTTAGGTAAAAATAACTCTTTCTGTGGAGACGCGATGTATAGAATTCTATTGATCTGCTTGTTTGCTGCCGCAAGCGTGTTTTCTGTCGCAGCGCAGCCGCGTCCGATCGCCGCGGACACTAAGAACGTCAAGCCTGCACCACCGAGCTTTGCCGCAAAATATGAAGGCGGAATGTTCGGCTACTCGGACAAGTTCGAGGGCACGCTTTCATTCGATGACGTAAATGAACGGCTCGCGTTCAAGACCGACAAGGGCGAGATCTTTTCCATTCCGTACGATTCGCTTCTTGTCGTCTATCCGCAATCGCAAAGCGTGAGCACGACCGCCGGTTCGGTGATAAGCGCGATTCCCGTCCCCGGTGCCGGACTTGCGGGATTCATTCGCGAGAAACGCCGTTATCTGATCCTGCAGATCGACGATCCCGACACGGATGTGCGTGCGGCGATCAACTTCAAACTTGAGACGAAGGAACTTCTTGATTCGGTGGTCGCGACCTTGGGTGCAAAAGCGAAGCTCACGCAAAGAGGGGACGCGTTCTTTCGGCCAAAGCCAAAACCGAAGCAGACGCCGACGCCTAATTGATGTCGCCGAAACGATGCTGCAAGATCGCCGTCAACGCGATCGCGGCGGTCTCGGCACGCAAGATCCGCCCGCCAAAAGTTGCGATATCAAAACCTGCATCACGAGCGGCCGCGATCTCCGAATCGTCCCAGCCGCCTTTTGGGCCGATCACCGAGACGAGCGTTCGCACTGGCGGATCGAAGGAAAGCTTGTCGCCGTCGCGTTCGGAAAAGAATATCCGCTGATCGAATCCGTCTGAAATCCCCTTTACAAAGGTCTTTACGTCCAACGGTTCGCCGATCAGCATCAGACGCGCACGGCCGCATTGTTTCGAAGCATCGAGAGCGATCCGCCGCCAACGCGTAAGCTTCTTGTCGAGATCCTTCAGCTTGATCTCGCAACGCATCGAGGTAAGCGGCACGAATTCGACAACGCCCAATTCGACGGCCTTCTGAACGACAAGGTCGTACTTGTCGCCGGGGATCACGACCGAACCCTGCGTGATGGAAAGGTTCGACTCGGGAGCGGACGGCACGATCTCACGCACTTCGACGACCTCGCCGAATGACTTTGTCAGGCTTAGCAGTTTTCCCGTAAATTCGCGGCCTTCGCCATCGAAAAGATTCAGAGAATCGCCCGTCTTCAGGCGAAGGACCTCGCGTGCGTGATGAGCTTCTTCAGCGCTCAAAGCCGCAAGCCCGGCGGCCGCATCGATCGTGTCTGAATAAAAACGTCGGACAGTCATTCTTCTATTGAACCAAATTTTCCCTTGAAATCGGGTGAATTTTGCCGGAGATCGACCCACGCAAAAAAGATCTCGGGCGTCCTGAGCCAGTGCGAAAGCCATTCGTCGATCTCGCCCGCCCGAAGACGAACATCAGCGGGCGTACGTTGATCGGACACCTGTGCCTGCAGTTCGCTCCTGAGACCGAGCACGGCTTGCTTCAGATCGTTCAATGAACGCTTGTTATTCTCCGCGGCGATCTTCTTCCGCAGATTGTCGAGCCGCCTGATCGACGCAAGAGCGGCCGGGATCGACGAAAGGTCAGAGGCATTGCGCAGAGCGATATCGAACGCGGTCTCTCCCGCACGTTCGAGGTAAAGCTGCATTATCTCCGAATGCCGAAGATGAGCACCTTCATCGGAAAGGAAACGTGCAAGCGCCATCGGCGGATCGAGAGCACTCTCACCAAAGACGGATTCCACAGCGACCTCGATCGCCTCGATCTCGGCACGGCCGACACTTTCGCAATCGAGCTTTTCCCAAACCTCTATGACCAGATCGTCCTTTGTTCGTGATTCCCACATCAATCCCGTGTACGCGAAAAAAGCTCGGTCGATGAATGGTCTTTCGGGTCGCCGACGATCGCAACGCGTCCGCCGACCTCACGGACGATCTCGCGTTCCGGCACGTTGTCTTCCGTGTAGTCAGTTCCCTTTGCGTGCACGTTCGGCTTGATGTCACGTATCAACTCGGTAACGGTCGGCTCCGGAAAGATCGTTACGAGGTCAACGAAGCGAAGGGCTGCGATGACCTCGGCGCGTTCGGTCTCATTGACGGCGGGACGGCCTTCGCCTTTTAATTTTCGAGCCTGCTCATCGGAATTGACACCGACGACAAGGCAGTCGCCAAGTGCTTTTGCCGCCGCAAGATAGCGGATATGCCCGACGTGAAGAAGGTCAAAACAGCCGTTTGCAAGCACGATGCTCTCGCCGGAACGACGCCGTTTTTCAATCTCGGCGATCAGTTCGTCGCGGTCAAGGATGGGTGAAGTATTTTGGGACATTTTCGGCCTAGACGGGGATGGCTCGCGGCCGTTCCGCGGCGATCGAGGCGGCAAGCTCTTCGGCCGTGACGACAGCCGTACCGCGTTTCATTACGACTAGGCCGCCGGCATGATTCGCAAGCTGAGCCGCATCGGCCTCGTCAAATCCGCATGCAAGCCCGAGCGAGTACGCCGCCGTCACGGTGTCGCCGGCGCCGGTCACATCGACGGCATCGAGCGACCCGACCGCCGGGATCTCAACTGCAGGTTGGCCGGGACGTACCATGAGCATCCCGTTGTTTCCGCGCGTTACAAGAAGAGAGCGGAATTCGAGCCGGCGGCAGAGGCCTTCGAGCTGCGGGACCGATTCGCCATCTTCGACTAGTTGATCGACCTCGTCCTGGTTCGGCGTTGCGGACGTCGCACCGGCAAATTCCGCAAGGCGAAAGCGCGAATCGACCACGAGCGGAATTCCACGATCCAGCGTTGCGTGTTTCACGGCCGCGAAGAGTTCCGGCGTCGCTGTGCCGTAATTGTAGTCGGAGATCACGACGGCATCGGCGATCCGACACGCCTCGGCCGCCATTTCAATAAGACGTTCGGCGAATGGTGAACCAAGTGCTTTTTCAGGCTCGTAATCGATCCTGATGACCTGCTGATGGATCGCGTGCTGATGGCCCGCGAGCACGCGGACCTTCGTCGGGGTCTTCCAGCCGGGAACTCTTTGGATCAAGTCGGTCGAAACCCTAGCCTTGTCCAACGCACCGCGGAGAGCATCGCCATTTGCATCCTCGCCGATGACACCGACCGTAAGCACCTTCGCTCCTAGGGCAGCGATATTCGCGGCGGTGTTTGCGGCGGCACCGGGAAGCGTGCTGGTTTCGTTGTGACGAAGGATGAAAACAGGAGCTTCGCGGGAAACGCGAGCGATCGAACCCGATAAATACTGGTCGGCAACGAGGTCGCCGATGACCGCGATCTTCTTTGCTGAAAAGTCTTTTAGGAGAATGTCTGTCGGTCGCATCGCTGAACCCTCGCGTCGGTGGCTAAGATTATTGCAAATCGCCTTGTGAAAAGGAAAAGCGGCCGACGCAACAAAGTCCGCCGACCGCTTGATCCTGAATTCAACAGCCCGATCAGTGAGTGTCGTAGCTCGCGGCCGGGAAGTCGTTAGAGATACCCCAAGTTCTCGTCAAGAGCGAAAGGCCGCTACCCGACTGAAGGGCAAAGAACTGGCCGTTCGAATCACGCCACACACCGACGTCGGTCTTGCCGTCGCCGTCATAATCGCCCTGAGCGATAAGGTCGGTGCCGGTAAGGCCGAACTGATAGGCGAGCAGGTTGCCGTCGGTGCTCTTCTGGATGTACCAGGTGAGCGGATCGGTCGGAGTAGAACCTTCGCGAACAACTGCGAAGTCGGTCTTGCCGTCGCCGTCATAGTCGCCGGGAACGACGAGGTCGTTCGAAAGGCCGAAGAAGTTCACGAGAAGGCCGCCGTCGCCGGATTTGAGAACGTAATAGGTCGATTGAGCACTTGGGGTCGCTCCAGGACGCTGAACGGCGAGGTCAAACTTGCCGTCACCGTCGTAATCACCCGGTGCAACGTAATCGGTCGATAGGCCGAACTGTCCGGCACTAAAGCCTGAATCAGTACTTCGCAGGATGTACCAGATCATTGCACCATTCGTGCGGCGAACGACCGCGAGATCTGCTTTATTGTCGCCGTCGTAGTCGCGCGCGACAGGTTCGTCACCCGAAATTCCGAACTGAACCGCGGTGAACGTGCCGTCGCTGCTGTTGAAGCGGTACCAGACGCCGGTCGTGTCGCGCCAAACGGAGATATCCGCCTTGCCGTCGCCATCGAAGTCGCCGGGCTCAACAAAATCCTCGTTTGCGAGGCCGAAGTTCTGATAGGTCTCGCCGCCGCCCGTCTTGCTGATGTACCACGTGTTGTTGCTGGGGCGAACAACGGTAAAATCCACTTTTCCGTCGCCGTCGAAATCCAGGGCCTTACGAAGCGAAGCCTGTGAAAAGGCCGCCGCGGAAAGCAGGACACTTACAGCTGTTATCACCGCACCTTTGCGGGCAAATGAGAAGAATTTTGTCATTTTATTCAATCCTTACTGACAGAACTTGGAGAATTCGAGACCAGAGTTTGCGGACACAAATTCAAGGAACTTCAAATATACTATGTTTCGCGCCCTTTTTTCAAGATAAATAGCCCTAAAATCCCGGCCGTCGGCGAATCCATTAACGCCTTTATTTATATAAGCTTCCGGCTCTTTGGATGTATGATGCCCGACAAAAGTTTGAATTTTCGGCGAACAAAATTTCGCCGATCAATTTCTCCTTTGGGTTATCGTCAGCGTTTGGTCACCGAAAGTAACGGTCCCCGTGCGTGAAATGGTCGGGTTTACGGGCACGCGGATCGTTACGGTCGTTGGGCCGCTCGCGACCTTGCTCGTCAATATCTTGATCCAATTAACATTCGGTCTGATCGCAAAATCACAATTTGCGGCGGCGTTGATCGTTACATCAAAGACCTTTCCCTTGGTCGGCACGCGGATCTCGGTGATCGACGGCGTAAATGTGCAGACGGTCGGATTCTGCAGGGCGTGAAAGACGTTGAGCCGGCCGCTCGTCTTAACATAGCTTGCCCAGGCCGGCAGAACATCTACCGTGTTCAGGATCGTTGCCTTTAGTGATGCGGCTGAAAGTTCAGGATGATAGGCCGCGAGAAGAGCAACTGCACCCGTCACGTGCGGTGTCGCCATCGAGGTTCCGCTCATTGTCGTGGTTGCTGTGTTCGAAGAGTTGTAGGTGCTCAAAATGACGCTCCCCGGAGCTGCTAGATCGATGCTCGTCGTGCCCCAATTCGAGAATCCGGATTTTGCATCGCTTGATGTTGATGAAGCGACGCCAATGATGCTCGGGCTTGTGTATCGAACCGGATAGCCCGGGCTTGGGTTGCCGCCGGCAGGGAACGAATCGACATTCTGGCTGTCGTTTCCGGCCGCGTAAACATTCACGATTCCGGCGTCGCCCATTGCGTCGATACCGTCCTTGGTCGCCTGATCGTAGCCGCAAGCTTCGCCGCAATCGCCGTAGGAATTATTCGTCGCACGGATGTTCACACCGCGCAGCTTCATCATCCGAATGTATGCGTACGCGTTTACAAGCATCGACGATGTGGAATCGGTCCCATTGGGGCTGTAGATCTTGATCGGCATTATCTTCACCGACCAGTTAACGCCCGTAACGTTCAGAAGGTTGTTGCCGACAGCGCCGATCGTGCCGGCGGTGTGCGTGCCGTGGCCGCCTGCATCGTCGATCGGGTTCGAATCGTTGTAGAAGAAATCCCACCCGTAAACGTCGTCGATAAATCCGTTGCCGTCGTCATCAACGCCGTTCGCCGCGATCTCGCCCGGATTTACCCAGGCGTTCGCCGCAAGATCCTGATGTGTGTATCGAAGGCCTGTGTCGATGTCCGCGACCACAACGCTCGGGCTTCCGGTCGAGAGATCCCACGCCGCCGGAGCCGAGATCTTGCCGAGGCCGTACATTCCGCTCGAAACATATTGCGGGTCGTTCGGGGTTGCGAGCAGGTGATAATAGAAGTTCGGCTGGACGGCTTCAACACCCTGAAGACGCGGGAATTCCGCGAGGGCCTGCTCGACGGTCTGGCCGGGACGAAGCCGTACCCTTTCCCATCGTGCGTCGCCGAGTGTCTCGATCTTCTCCACACCTGCGGCTCGGTAAGCGGCACGCGCCGTTGCCGGATCCGCACCGTCCTGAAACTTAACGAGCACTTCGTTCTCGACCCAACGCCGTGAGTTTTGTGCGTTCGCAGAAACGAACAGGAGAGCGATAAACGCGAAGGCAGCGGCCGCGGCAACTCTATTTCGGATGGTCATATAACGGATCTCGGAGGCCGGCGAGGGCGAAAAATACTACGTCTTATCTCAAAAACGAACCAAGGGAAGGTAGATGGGGCGGCTAGAGGGATTCGAACCCTCGACATCCTGAACCACAATCAGGCGCTCTAACCACTGAACTATAGCCGCCATGCACGTTTCCCGCTCTTCTAACACAGGAAACAATATCGTCGATCTCGCGCCCCCGGCAGGACTTGAACCTGCGGCCCACAGCTTAGAAGGCTGTTGCTCTATCCAGCTGAGCTACGGGAGCATAAAAGAGCAATCTGAGATTTTACCCCGTGAACGAGTAGAGGTCAACTTAATTTGTCACCTTCATCAAACGGCGGTCGAGCTTTGAGAGAGTTTGCGGACCTGATCGGCCATCAGTTCGAATACGTCTTTTAGTTCGAGTTCGCTTGTGTCGATGACGGTGGCGTTTTGCGGGATCGTTAGGGGCGAATCGGCGCGTGAAACGTCGCGTTCATCGCGCTTGTTGATCTCGGCGAGAGTCGCTTCGTAGGAAGTTGAGCGGCCTTTTGCCTGGTCTTCGGCGAAGCGTCGGCGGGCACGCGCTTCGGGCTTTGCCGTGAGGAAGAATTTTATGTCGGCATTCGGGAAAACGACGCTGCCGATATCGCGGCCTTCGAGAACGCAGCCATTCTCGGCAGATTCGCCTATCGCACGTTGATGGTCGACCATGATCTTTCGAACGTCCGAGATCGTCGAGACGACCGAGGCGGCGGTTGCGACATCCGGCGTGCGAATTTCCGCCGAAACGTCCTCGCCGTCAAGCAGAACACGCATCGAATCGGGCTCGCCGACAAGCTCGATCTTCGCGTTTTCGGCGATTTCGGCGACTTTTTCGCGGTCCTCGAGCGAAACGCCTGCTTTTGTCACAGCAAGAGCAGCGGCGCGGTACATCGCACCCGTGTCGAGATAAAGAAGTCCGAACTCCTTTGCGAGCATTTTCCCGAGCGTCGATTTTCCGGCCCCACTCGGCCCGTCGATTGCGATGATCATACGAACTGTCCCATTGTCAGTACCGTCTGCGTGAGCAGGCGGGTTTCGGATGTCGAACCCGTCTGCTCACGCAGACGGTACTGACTCCTTCATTGCCGAGAGAGCCGCATCGACATCGGAATCGGCGATATCGAGATGCGTAACCATACGGATCTGGCTGCCGAAGCCGATCGCCAGCACGCCTTTTTCTCGGAGTTTTGCGACGATCTCGGCAGCTGAAAGCTTTGCCTCCGCAACGTCGAATATCACGATATTCGTTACGACCTTTTCGGGGTCGATGCTGATGCCCGGAATCTCCGCGAGGCCGTGGGCAAGGCGTTTCGCGTTGCGGTGATCGCGTTCCAGTAATTTAGGTCCGTCTTCGAGGGCGATGATTCCCGCCGCGGCGAGAATCCCGATCTGCCGCATTCCGCCGCCGAGGCGTTTTCGCCATGAGCGGGCACGTTCGATGAATTCGATGCTCCCAACCAGCATCGAGCCGGCCGGTGCTCCTAAACCCTTGGAAAGACAGAATGTTACGGAATCACAGGTCGCCGCAAGTTCCGCCACATCGCAACCGAGGGCCGTCGCTGCGTTGAAGATCCGAGCTCCGTCGAGATGAACGGCAAGGCCTTCGGAATGTGCGTTTTCGCAAATTTCACATGTCGCTGCGGCCGAAAGGACGCTGCCGCCCGCGAAATTATGCGTATTCTCGAGGCAAATGAGTTTCGTCGCGGCCTGATAATACGGCGGATTCTTGCGGATCGCGGGTGCAATGTCATCCCAGACCAGATGGCCGGTGCCGTCCGAACTCTCGACCGCACGGGTCGTTGCGCCCGAAATTACGGCGGCGGCCCCAAGTTCAAAATTCAAGATGTGGCCGCGTTCCTCGATAATGAGTTCGCTGCCCGGCTCTGTATGCAGCTTTACGGCGATCGTATTGCCCATAGAACCGCTCGGAACCCACAACGCAGCTTCTCGCCCGAATCGGGCCGCTGCGAGGGATTCCAGGCGGTTTATGGTCGGGTCTTCGCCAAAAACGTCGTCGCCGACCTCGGCGGACGCCATCGCCGCACGCATCTTTTCAGATGGCTTTGTAACTGTATCGCTGCGAAGGTCGATCATCGTGCCGGCGTTATTCGTCCTCTTGCTCGATCTTTGTGATCTTCTCGATGCGGCGTTCGTGACGGCCGGCGTCAAATTCGGCGTCAAGCCAGGCTTTTACGATGTTCTTGATCTCGTAATCGGCGGTGAACCGTGCGGCGAGCGCTAGGACGTTCGTGTTGTTATGTTCGCGAGAAAGGCGTGCGATCTCCTCGTTCCAGGCGACGGCAGAGCGAATGCCGGGCACTTTATTTGCCGCGATCGCCATCCCCGCACCCGAACCGCAGAGCAAAATGCCGCGTTCATACTCGCCTTTTGCGACGGCCTCGGCGACCTTTCGCGCAAAATCGGGATAATCGACCGAGGCTTCCGAGTCCGTGCCCATATCGGTGTATTCGACACCAAGCGAGGCGAGTTCGGATTTCAACTTCTCTTTCTCTTCAAAACCGGCGTGGTCGGCAGCAAGTGCGATTTTCATAAGCTTCCTCGTAACTATGAGTTTATATCGTTTGCCGGCGATTGCTAAAGGCGCGGGGAGCAGTAGAGCTTTCGATGGAGTGAAAAGGCTTGTGACTGGCCTGTTTCTTGGGCTTGCCCTTTGGCAGTGCGGTCGGGCTCGCCCGACCGTCCGACTCCGAAAGGAACAATGGATCCCGCTTTAGCGGGCGACAGATCCTTGCCGGCGGCTAAAGCCGCCTCCATTTTCTTATTCGGACGTTCCCGGTCGGGCAAGCCCGACCGCACTGGATTGCGGCAAGCCGCTGGAAGAAGTTGGCGAAGTTGCCGAAGTTGCCGAAGTTACGAAGTTCACGGAAGTCCAAAGACCAAAGTCCAACGAACAACGAACAACGAACAACGAACAGTTCCCTTTTTGTTTCCGAGAATCTGTTCGCGCAGAATATAATCCTTTCTTAAGTCTCGATGCGCCGAGTTTTCTTCAAAAGCCTGCTTTTCGTGCTTCTGCTGCCGCTAGCCGCGGCGGCGCAGGACTTTTTGCCTGAACTCGTGAAGCGGATCAAACCTTCTGCGGTGGCGATCGAGGCGTTTGATTCGCGCGGACAGACGATCGCTCGCGGCAGCGGTTTCTTTGTCGGTGCAGACCGAATCATCACGAACCGCCACGTCATCGAAGGTTCATATCGTGCCGAAGTTCATCTTCTGAACGACAAACGGGTGCCGGTCAAGGGCGTTCTGGCGGTCGATGGTGAAGGCGATCTTGCGCTTCTGCAGGTCGATCTGCCGCAGAATGTCCAGATAACGCCGCTGCCGCTCGTGCGTCGTGCCCCACAGGAAGGCGAATCGATCGTAGTCATCGGCAATCCGTTTGGCCTCGAAGGCTCGGTCTCGAACGGCATCGTCTCGGCGGTTCGTGAAATTCCGGGCTACGGCAAGATCATACAGATAACGGCGTCGATCTCGCCGGGTTCGAGCGGTTCGCCGGTCGTCAATATGGCGGGACAGGTGATCGGCGTCGCGACGCTGCAGGCCGAAGAGGGCCAGAACCTAAATTTCGCCGTTCCCGCGGCCAGAATTCTGCAGCTGAAGATCGGCGATGTGCGCACCTTTTCAGAGCTTGCCACTGAGACGCAGAAGAATAAACGCGTTGCGGCACAAAGGCTATATTCGCAAGGGCTTGCCCAGCTTTCGACGGACGATTTCGCACGCGCTCTGCCGTATTTCCAAAAGGCGGCGGACATCGACCCTACCTACGCCGAGGCGTGGTATCAGACGGGATATTGCTTTGGGCTTTTGGGCCGTCACGCAGAGGCGTTGAAGGCCTCGCGGCAAGCGGCGAAACTGCGGCCTGACTGGGCGGCAACATACGTGAATATCGGTGCTTCGAGCTTTGCGCTTGGGCAGTTCAAGGACGCGTATGAAGCCTATCGGAACGCCGTCGGCATCGATGCGAACGATCCGCAAACGCAGTTCGCCCTGGGGCTTACCCTTGACAAGCTGAATCGTACGGGCGAGGCGATCATCAACTATCGGCGAGCACTCGAATTGAAAACCGACCTCGTTCCCGCCATGGAGAATCTTGGGCTCGCGCTATTCAAACAAAAGCGTTACGCGGAGGCCGCTGACGCGTTCGAGCAGTTGAAGGTCTATCGCCCGGATGCCCGAACGTACAATTACATCGGCGAATGCCTGCTCGAAAGCGGAAAGGCCGCCGAGAGCATTGACGCGTTCAACACGGCGATCGGGTACAGCCCGGATATGGACAAAGCCCGCTACAACCTTGGCCGTGCGTACATCCAAACGGGCAACGTCGATATGGCGACCGCACAATACAACCTATTGCGCGATTCAAAAAGCGACTACGCGGACAGATTGCTTGTTTTGATCAAGCCGTAGTCTCAAGAGCCAGTTCCAGAACCAAAAGCTGAAGCTTCGGATAGGATGTGGCAATTTGCCACATCATTGTGCTATGGTCTTAATGGTGGATCTCATGGCAACAACGGTTCTAGACAAACACGCAAGGTTAAATATTCGAGTTCGTCCCGAGGTGAAAGGCCGTATCGAACGGGCCGCACACATTTCGGGGAAGACTTTGACGGATTTTGCTGTCAGCATCTTGAGCGAAAGTGCCGACGGTGTTCTGGAACGGCATGAGGCTGCGAAGCTTTCTTCTACAGATAGGGAGATCTTCCTTCGGGTTCTTGATGAGCGGACGAAGCCGAACCAACAGCTCCTTAAGGCTCGTAAAACTCACAAAAGGATCATCGCTAAATAGTGTTCAGCATTGAACCCATCGCACCGACCCACAAGACCAGGCGATTCGATTGTGGGGAAGCGACGCTGAATAACTTCCTCAAACAATTTGCTCTAAAGAACGCTTTGCGGGATATTGGCCGGACCTATGTGGCTGTCCCGCAAGGCTCGGCCAATGTTGTTGGTTATTACACGATCTCGTCCGGGACCGTACGATTCGACCAACTCCCATCTGATCTGAAGCTCCCGAAATATCCCATTCCAACCGCGCACATTGGCAGGCTCGCGACGGATCTTTCGGTTCGAGGGCAAGGCTTGGGCGAGGCTCTGCTTTTTGATGCGCTGATAACTGCAGAGGCGGCGTCGCGGGCGATCGGCATCCGTGTCGTTGAGCTGATCGCCTTGAGTGAGTCGGCAAAGGCCTTCTATATGCGTTACGGCTTTACACCGTTGGTCGATTACTCATTTCGTCTCTATCTGAGCATGGAGACCGTAAGGCGTGCGGTCGGCGGTCGATAGCAAACGGGTTCGGTTTATCAGGCTTGCGACGAAGCCGGCTCCGAAGCCGTTGTCGATGTTTACGACGGTTACGTTCGAGGAGCAGGAATTGAGCATTCCCAGCAGTGCGGCGAGGCCGCCAAATGCGGCTCCGTAGCCGATGCTTGTCGGCACGCCGATCACCGGCACGCTGACGAGGCCGCCGACGACCGACGGCAGAGCGCCTTCCATCCCCGCAACGACAATGACGGCCCGGGCGTCCTCGAGCGTTTCACGCTGCGAGATTATCCGGTGGACACCGGCGACACCGGCGTCCCAGATACGCGAGACGCGATTGCCCATCGCCTCGGCGGTCAGTGCGGCTTCTTCGGCGACGGGAATGTCGCTCGTACCGGCCGTAACGACGGCGATCTCGCCCATTCCGCGATCTGTTCGGTCGCGGATCACTCGGATCATCCTCGCGGATTCATGCCATTCAGCTTCAGCGACGATATTGCGGATATCGCCGTAAACATTGGCGTCCGTGCGTGTTATCAGCACATTTGGCGCGCGGGCGGCGAGTTTCTCGAATATCCCGACTATCTGTTCGCGCGTCTTGCCGAAGCCGAAGATCACCTCGGGAAAGCCCTGGCGTTCCGCCCGTGCATGATCGACCTTCGCAAAGCCGACGTCTTCGTAGCCGACCTTTGCGAGGCTCTCGACCGCCGCGTTCTCGTCGATCTGGCCAGATGCCAGGGCTTTCAAAATTTCTCTTATCTCGTTCTTTTGCACTTGGTTATAGAATCCGCTTTTCATCTTCGGCGGGCAAGTTTCGCGGCGAGCTTTATAAATGCCCTTGCGATGTTTAGAATCTGAGTCTATGGAATTAACGCTTGCGATCACAGGAGCTTCGGGGACGATCTACGCCCGGCGGACGCTTCAGCTTTTGGCCGCAAGCGGAAGGGTCGAGACGATCAATTTGATAATTTCATCGACGGCGGCGATCGTCGCCCAGCTTGAGCTTGGTGCGGATATCAAAAATGCCGATTCGGCAAAGATAAACGCTTGGCTCGGATTTGAACCCGGCTCGAAACTGATACGCGTTTGGCGGCTCGATAATTTTGCGGCAAAGCCGTCGTCGGGTTCGTACAAGCAGGCGGGAATGATCGTCGTGCCTTGTTCGATGGGAACGCTCGGAGCGATAGCTTCGGGTGCGGGAACGAATTTGATACATCGGGCCGCAGACGTTTGTCTCAAAGAAGGCCGGAAGCTCGTGCTGGTGCCGCGTGAGACGCCGTTCAGTACGATCCACCTCGAGAATATGCTCAGGCTTTCGCACGCGGGAGCTCGGATCCTGCCGGCAAGTCCGTCCTTTTATCACAAGCCGGCGACGATAGAGGAACTCGTCGATCACGTGTGTTATCGGATCCTCGATCAGTTCGACATACCGCATTCTGATTCGAGTTCATGGACAGGTGACGAGGTTCCTGAAGAATGAAGAATTTGTGGTCAAAAGGCCGGCCGTTCTCGGTGATTTGCTAAAGCCGGGCAAAACGGTAAAATAGCAATTCTCAACGACACGAATATTTACTACTCGCAGTTTTAGAAGTATGTCTGTAAAAGCGGAAGCGACCCCCGAAGTTCGCACAATATCAGTTGCTCATTCACCAGATTCGGATGATGCGTTCATGTTCTATGGGCTTGCCACGAACAAGCTCGAGACCGAAGGCCTGCGCTTCGAGCACACGCTCAAAGACATCCAGACCCTGAACGAGGATGCGAAGAACGGCGTTTACGACGTAACGGCGATCTCTTTTCATGCCTATGCGTATGTTGCCGATAAATACGCCTTGCTGCCGCATGGTGCCTCGATTGGTGACAAATACGGCCCGATCGTCGTATCAAAAGAACCGCGTGAGGCTTCAGAGATCGGTTCGATGAAGATCGCGGTCCCGGGTGAACTGACCAGCGCATATCTTGCATTGCGCATCTACAACCCGGATTTTGAGCACGTCGTCATCCCGTTCGACAAGATCATCGACGAGGTTCAGAGCGGACGCGTCGATGCCGGGCTTTTGATCCACGAAGGCCAGCTTTTCTATAAGCAGGTCGGGCTCGACAAGGTGCTCGATCTTGGCGAATGGTGGCATGAAAAGACAGGTTTACCGCTTCCGATGGGCGGAAATGTGATCAAACGCTCACTCGGCAAAGATCTGATGGAAGAAGTTTCCCGACATCTGCACCGTTCGATCGTCTATTCGATGGAGAACCGCGAGGACGCTCTTGCCTATGCGATGCAGTTCGCACGCGATATGGAGCCTGCTCTCGCCGATCGATTTGTCGCGATGTGGGTAAATGACCTAACGCTTGATTATGGCGAACGCGGCCGCCAAGCGGTAAAGACCTTGCTCGAAGAGGGCTACAAGGCCGGGATCATCAAGAACAAGGTCGATGTTGAATTCGTCGCTTGATCTTGTTTCACACTAAGACGCGAACGCCGCAGGGTTTTTTCGAAACCTGCGGCGTTCTTTGTTTTTGCTGGAAAGGCCGCCTTATTCCGGCTGTCCTTTACAATTGGAGCCGTATAGAGCCGGGATCTTCGTGCTGATGATCGGGTAATTTTCCGCTTCTTTGTTTATCTCGAGCCAGTTCAGGTATTCCTCGGGTATCGACATATCCGAGAATATGGCTTCGACCGGGCATTCAGGGACGCACGCGTCGCAATCTATACAAGTGTCGGGGTTGATGAGCAGTCTGTCCGAGAGTTCGTGAAACGCCTCAACAGGGCAGACCGCCGCACAGTCGGTGTACTTACAATCAAGGCAGGGCTCAGTAACAATATATGTCATGGCTATATGGGCGAACCGGCAAAATTTAAAGGTCTAGAAACCGGATGGCCAAACTAAAAACCTATAATCCTGAGAATCAGTTGTCAAATCACAGGTTTAAGGTGTTAGAATGCCTTCAAACACCTAGCAAAATTAGAAAATTTTAGGGGCGAATACTATTTCAAAATGAAAAGCAATAAAGCCGAACGCGAACTCGCACTCGATTTCTTACGTGTTACCGAAGCCGCCGCTATCGAATCCGCAAAAACGATGGGCCAGGGCGACCGCAAACACAGCGACCTTGTCGCCGTGGAAGCGATGCGGGAAGTTATGGATACCGTGCCGATGCGCGGCCGAATAGTCATCGGCGAAGGCGAAAGGGATGAGGCACCGATGCTCTATATCGGTGAAGAGCTCGGCGGCGGTGCATTCTCTGATGAGGCCCGTGCCGAGTTTCCTGAAGTTGATATTGCCGTCGATCCGCTCGAAGGCACGAATCTTTGTGCGCTCGGTGCCAACAACGCGATCGCCGTTCTCGCGGCCGCAGAACGCGGCGGTTTGCTCTACGCGCCTGACATCTATATGGACAAGATCGTCGTCGGGCCGTCCTGCCGCGGAGCGGTGGATATAGACGCGCCGATCGAAGACAACCTGAAGAATATCGCACGCCGGCTTGGCCGCGACGTCGAAGACCTTACGGTTATTTGTCTTGACCGCAGCCGACACAAAGATCTTGTTGAACGCGTGCGAAACGCAGGAGCGAGGATCAGGCTGATCTCGGATGGTGATCTTTCTGCCGGAATTTCGGCAGCGGTCGCGGGCACGAATATCCACGCGTTGGTCGGCATTGGCGGAGCTCCCGAAGGCGTAATTACTGCGGCGGCGATGAAATGCCTGAACGGCGAGATACAGGCAAAATTGGTCTTTGATCCCGAAAGGCTAGGCGTTGATAAGAGCAAGGTTCCGCCCGTGAACGTCGTGATGAAACGTCTCAGCGAAATGGGCATCAGCGATCCGGACAAGATCTATGACACGAACGATCTTGCTCCGGGCAAGAAGATAATCTTCGCCGCAACCGGCGTTACCGATGGAGCATTGCTGCGCGGCGTTCGATTCTTCGGAGCGGGCAAGCGAACGCACTCGGTCGTGATGACGACCGATTCAAAGAGTATACGCTTTGTCGATACCGTTCACGTGGAAGGCGGCCCGGACGCTGTAATCAGATTCTGAAACGATGGAGCTGGCTCGCATAATTTTCTTTACGCACGACGTTCGCCGAATGGTCGATTTTTACACGGCGATGTTCGGATTAGAGATCATCGGCGAGTTTCACGAGGAATGGACCGAGTTGGCTGCCGGCGGCTGCAACGTAGCATTTCACAGAACGCACGTTCAGACGGACATACGCGACGATGACGGTGTCAAGATCGCGTTCGGTGTCGATGACGTTACGAAAGAGAAGGCAAGGCTTGAAAGTTTGGGCGTTGATATGGCGGAAATTCGCCGCTTCGGTAAAGTCGAGATGTGCGACGGCAGTGACCCGGACGGCCGAAGATTCCAAATATCTTCTCGCGGTACGTGAACGGGCGGAAAACAGGTTCAATTACGCTTTTGTATTAGCCAAAAGAAATTCCAAACGACGCGAAGGATACAATTATGGAAGGCAAACCATACGTTCTTGATTTTACTGAGGTTGGGGCCGGTGACGTGGCGCTCGTCGGCGGAAAATGTGCCAGTCTCGGCGAGCTTTTTCGCGAACTGACGCAGCAAGGCGTTCGTGCGGTCGATGGATTTTCGACCACGAGCCATGCTTACGAACTTCTGCTCGAGACCGACGGCCTTCGCGGGCGTTTGATCGATCTGCTAAAGGGGCTGGATGTCAACGATCTTGATGAACTCGCACGCGTCGGCAGCGAAGCTCGCCGCCTGATGCTCGAAACACCCTTTCCCGAGGTGGTCGAAAAGGCGATCCTCGAAGGCTATGAGCGGCTTGGGGACCGCATCGGCAAACGGATCTTTGAGGTCGCTGTTCGCTCGTCGGCGACGGCGGAAGATCTGCCGGACGCGAGCTTTGCCGGACAGCAGGACACGATCCTGAACGTCCGCGGCCAGCAGAGCCTGATCGAGGCCTGCCATCAGTGCTATGCTTCGCTCTGGACAGACCGCGCGATCTCTTATCGTACGGCAAAGGGCTTTGACCACTTCGATGTCGCACTTTCTATCGGCATTCAACCAATGGTTCGTTCGGACCTGGCGTGCTCAGGCGTGATGTTCACCCTCGATACCGAAAGCGGATTTCGCGAAGCCGTTGTGATCAACGGAGCTTGGGGACTTGGCGAAGCCGTAGTGCAGGGAATGGCGACGCCCGACGAATGGATCGTGTTCAAGCCGACCTTAAAGCTCGGCTTCCGTCCGATCATCACGCGAAAGCTCGGTGTCAAAGAGGTTAAGATGGTGTTCAATGATAACGGCGCCGGGACGATCGTCCGGGACGTTGTCGATACGCAGAGGAACCGTTTTTGCCTCGCGGGATTCGAGGTCTTGCAGCTCGCCCGTTGGGCCTGCGCGATCGAAGATCACTATTCAAAACGCGCCGGCCACAGCCAGCCGATGGATATCGAATGGGCAAAGGACGGCATCACGGGCGAACTTTTCATCCTGCAGGCGCGTCCTGAAACGGTTCACGCTCGAAAAGAGTCGAATTACATCGAGAAATACAAGCTCACGGGCGTTCACGGAGCACCGCTTGCAACCGGCGTTGCCGTCGGCGAAAAGATCGGACACGGAACGGCACATGTTCTGATGGACCCTTCGAAGCTGAATACTTTTAAGGAAGGCGAGATCCTCGTCACCTCGATGACCGATCCTGCATGGGAGCCGATAATGAAGCGTGCATCGGCGATCGTCACGGATCGCGGCGGCCGAACCTGCCACAGCGCGATCATCAGCCGCGAGCTCGGAATTCCGTGCATCGTCGGTACGAGCGATGCGACCGAAAAGATCAAGAACGGCGCACCTATCACGGTTTCGTGTGCCGAGGGCGAGACCGGGAATATCTACTACGGTAAGATCGATTTCAAGGTAGATAAGCAGAAGATCTCCCAGAAGGAGCGACCGCGCACGCAAATTATGATGAACGTCGGCGACCCTGAACGGGCGTTCGATGCCGCACGTTTTCCGAACGACGGCGTTGGCCTCGCGCGTCTCGAATTCATCATTAACAACCACATCGGAATGCATCCGATGGCGCTCATCAATTACCCGGATCTCAAGCGTCCGGCCGATATCGAGACGATCTCTCGCCGCATCGGTGAAGAAGATCCTAAAGAATACTTCGTTCGGCGGCTCGCGGAAGGCGTCGGGCGCATCGCTGCCGCATTCTACCCGAAACCCGTGATCGTGCGTATGTCGGATTTCAAATCCAACGAGTACGCGATGCTCATCGGCGGCAAGGAATTTGAGCCTGAGGAAGAGAATCCGATGATCGGTTTCCGCGGTGCTTCGAGGTATTACGATGACCGCTATAAAGCGGGATTTCGCTTGGAATGCCTCGCTCTTCAAAGGGCACGCGAGGATATGGGCCTTGTGAATATCAAGCCTATGATCCCGTTCTGCCGAACCGTCGAGGAAGGCGAGAAGGTGATCGCTCTGATGGCGGAGCACGGCTTAAAACAAGGCGAGAACGGGCTCGAGATATACGCCATGTGCGAACTTCCCGCGAACGTCGTCTTTGCGGACGAGTTCCTGAAGGTTTTCGATGGCTATTCGATCGGTTCGAACGATCTTACGCAGCTTGCACTCGGGCTTGACCGAGACAGCGAAATGGTCGCCCACCTTTTTGATGAGCGAAATGGCGCGGTCGAGAAGATGGTGGCGATGGCGATCGAGGCCGCTCTTCGCAACGGCAAAAAGATCGGCATCTGCGGTCAGGCTCCGTCGGATTATCCCGAATTTGCCGACTTCCTCGTCGAAAAAGGGATCAACTCGATCTCTCTGAATCCGGAC
Organism: Acidobacteriota bacterium; assembly: GCA_018269005.1. Taxonomy (GTDB): domain Bacteria; phylum Acidobacteriota; class Blastocatellia; order Pyrinomonadales; family Pyrinomonadaceae; genus OLB17. The sequence continues at coordinate 941,719 of JAFDVK010000012.1, forward strand.
ACGGTCCTGCAGACCACGGCTCATATTCTGGAGACAGAAAAGAAGCTCGGTGTCGCCGGCGACGTTTCGCAAAAGCCGCTGCGAGCAGTAAAATAACTACTGTTCGCAGTTTTAGGCAATGGCGACATCCGAAGCCTACATCCCGCAAGTGATAGCGGCGCAATTTCGCCGACAGGCTCTACGCGTGTGGCTCGTTGGGCTCGGTGTCGTGCTTTTCTGGATCGGGCTTATTCTAGCGGCCCCGATCGCAAAGGCCGACGGCCTCACCGCGGTTTCAAGCCCGCTTTATCACTTTTTCAGCTATATTTGCCATCAAATTCCGTCGCGGACGTTCTTCGTCGAAGGTGAACCTTTCGGCGTGTGCTCGCGATGTTTTGGTGTCTATTTCGGACTCGTTCTCGGCTACGCGATCTATCCGTTGTGGCGAAAGATCGACGAGGTCGAGCCGATAGCGAAGGTGTGGCTTTTTGCGGCCTGCGTTCCGATCGCGATCGATTGGGCTCTTACAGTATTCGGAATTTGGGAGAACACGTTCCTGTCAAGATTCGTGACCGGCCTGATCCTCGGCACTGTCTGTTCGACCTACATCGTGCCTGCAACGGTCGAGATCACGCGTAATTTTACTTGGAGACGCCGCGCAAGGCAGAGGGAACTTTGACCATTGACGGAGCGTAAAAGAAACAAGATGTCGAAACCAAAAGAAGAGATCATCGAACGCGCGAAGGCCGACCTTGCAAGTCGGCTGGGCATGGAGCATTCCAAAATAGAGATCGATGGTGTCGAAGACGCTGAGTTTCCGAACGGGTCGCTCGGTGCTTCTGTCGATGGCGAGATGTCGATGATGATGATAACGCCCGGCTGGAAACTTAGGTTTTCCGCGGGCGGCGAAAATTACGAATATCGGGCAACGAACGATCAATTGCGGCTTTTTCGTTTTGAAGGACGGAATTTCGTCGTAGAATAGTAGAAAGTTTGCCGATAGCGAGGGCTTTATGAATCGCAGTAATATTTGGATACACGTCGGGCTGGCAGTGGTTCTGGTCAGCTTTGCCGCCGTGCTCGGGCGGATCGACCGCATGGCATCCAGCCTTAGGGTAGAGAACAAGCAAGAGACGCAGCTTCCGTCATCGACGGACATTGAGGCCGAACCGCGTCGGAGCGCGTCAGTGCCCGAGGTCCTCGTTCGATTCAAAACCAGCACAACCCTCGATCGGATCCGCGAGATCGCCCTTCAGAATAACGACCGCGTTGATGATGAGATTGAGGCAGTCAGCGGCCTGGTTGCGATCAACGATCTCGACAATGCGGATGCCGAGACTGTCGCCAAGCAGTATGCCGCGTTCGAAAACGTTGAGTACGCGGAACCGAACCTGCGTATAAAGCTTGACGACCCGATCCAGAAAGAGTCGCCGCGTGATCTTTTTTTCCGCAGCGATGACAGCCAGCCGAACGATCCAAACTTTTCCGAGCAGTGGGGACTCAATAACCTTGGGCAGAACGGCGGCACTGAACGGGCAGACATAGATGCACTAAAGGCGTGGCAAGTTACAAAAGGCAGTGAAGAAGTAGTTGTGGCGGTGCTAGACAGCGGCGTTGATTATCGCCATTCTGACCTCGCGGCAAATATCTGGACGCGTCCGGACAACATTCCTCAATACACTGACGACGAGAAAGGCACGTTCAATGATATTCATGGATTTGACGCCGCCGATGAGCTGCCCGATCCGATGGACGACAACGGCCACGGAACTCATTGTGCGGGCATCATCGGTGCCGTCGGCGACAATGGGATCGGTATTGCAGGCGTAAATTGGAACGTCCGTATAATGCCGCTCAAATTCCTCGGAAGCGGCGGTTCGGGCACAACGGAAAATGCGATCGAGGCGATCAACTACGCGATCGAGCGCAAAAAGGCAGGCGTCAACGTCCGCGTGATCAGCGCAAGCTGGGGTTCGACGGCCTATTCAAAAGCTCTCGAAGACACGATACGTGCGGCGGGCGATGCGGGCATCTTATTCGTCGCTGCCGCGGGCAATGACGGCACCGATACGGACGTTTGGCCGCATTATCCTTCCAGCTACAAGCTCCCGAACCTCATCAGTGTCGCGGCCGTCGATAGGAATGACACGCTTACATCATTCTCGAATTTCGGCGTAAAGTCCGTCGATCTTGCCGCTCCCGGCAAAGACATCCTTTCGACGTGGATAGGTGACGAATATCGCGAAGCGTCGGGGACGTCGATGGCAACGCCTTTTGTCTCCGGAGTTGCGGCGTTGCTCATCGCACAATCGCCAAATATCACCGTAAAGCAGCTTCGCAAAAAGCTGATCGACTCTGTCGATCTTCGCGACGATCTAAAGGGCAAGGTCGCTTCCGGCGGTACGCTCTGCGCCGCGAACGCGCTCGGCGTCAAGGACTGACGTTTTCGTACAATACCGCACCGAAGCCGTATATCGGCCAGGCATCGCCACTCGCCCATTTCCGGCGACCGTGGTCATTCGTCATCGCTCTAACTCTTGCAATATAAATACTTAACACACATCTTCCTTTCCCGAAACAGTTGTGGCACGCCCCTTGCTCTTAACCCTTTCGAGCAATGATGAACATTGCCGATTACGTACTTTTTAGGAGAGAAGAAAAATGAAAATCATTAAGAGCACGGTCGTGGGTTTGGCACTTTCGTTGGTTGTGATCGCACTGCCGGCGATCGCTTCTGCACAGTACGGCGGTTACGGCAATGGTGGATACGGCAACGGACGCTACGGGAACGGCCGTTACGGCAATAACGGCTATTACGGCAACATCGAGAATACCGTTCGCGATCTGAAGCAGCGGGCCAAGAGTTTTGAGCGTATAACCGACAACCGCAATAATCGCGGAAATTACGGCGGCTACTACGGCAACAATATTGAGGACCTTGCGGATCAGTTCGCAAAAGCGGCTGACAAGTTCGAAGACAAATTCGGCCGCGGCCGCAATCTCGACAACAGCGCCGATGCGGCACGCCGCGTCCTTGACCTCGGCAATCAGATCGAGTCGGCACTTAGCTACAACGGCAACGGCGGATACCTCTATAACCACTGGGATCCGATCGCGAACGACCTTCGCATCATCGCGAACGTTTACGGTATGGGCTATAACGACGGCTACTACCGCAACAACCGGAATACCCGGAACAACCGGAACTATCCGCGGCAGAACAATGGCGGCTGGGGCAACACACGCAAGCCGAGCTGGTGGCCTTTCTAACTGACAACTGAACTGAAAATGGAGGGAGATCGAGGCCGTCTGAAAGGACGGCCTCTTTTTTGTTTCGTCAATCGTGTATCCTAAACAGCAATGCCCGGAACTCTTTATCTTGTTGCGACGCCTATCGGAAACCTCGCCGACATCACGCTCCGTGCGCTTGAAGTGCTTCGCAGCGTGGAGATCATCGCTTGCGAGGATACGCGGCACACGCGAAAGCTCCTCGATCATTATCAGATCTCGACGAGAACCGTGAGCTATCACGAGCATAACGAAGAGGCGCGTGCCCAGGAGCTTTCGAAAAAACTTTCCGAAGGCGCGTCGATCGCAGTGGTGTCAGATGCGGGAACGCCGGGCATTTGCGATCCGGGTTTCAAGCTGGTCGGTGAGGCGATCGCGGCGGGAGCGAACGTGATCGCCATTCCGGGAGCGTGTGCCTTCGTGCTCGCAGCCGTGAGTTCGGGCCTCGGTACGGATGCGATCTTCTTCGGCGGTTTCCTGCCTGCGAAAAGCGGTGAACGGCGTCGACGTCTCGCAGAGGTCGCAGAAGTTCCGGCGACGCTCATCTTCTATGAAGCACCTCATCGCATCGCCGCGTCGCTGCAAGACTGTGCCGCGGTGCTCGGGAACAGAAAAGCTTCTGTCGGACGTGAGTTGACAAAGCTGCACGAGGAGACACGTCGAGGCACGCTTTCGGAACTTGCGGCTCACTATAAAGAGAATGCTGCTAAAGGCGAATTTGTCGTTGTGATCGAACGCGCAAGCGTAGAGAGATCCGATGTTTCTGCCGAGCCGGATAGTTTTGCGCAACGCGTCGCGGAATTTGAGGAGCAGGGCTTAGACCGTCGTGCTGCAATGCGAAAGGCGGCGAAGGAATTCGGACTCGCCCGTGCGGAAGCCTATCGTCTGCTCCAATCACAAAAAGGCCTTTAATAAAGTTAGCCACGAATTCACGAATATGAAAGTTCAATTCGCGCATTCGTGGCTTAATTTTCATCCCCAGGGACGAAGAGTGTGACTATCGCCTGAGTTCTTTAGGCAGTTCCTTGTCGATCGCGGGGCGAACCTTGAGATCAGCGAGTTTATAGAGGGTCAGCATAATGGTACGCGTGACCTTCTCCATCTTCACGTAATCGATCTTGTCGGCCGTATCGCCCGGTTGGTGGTAATCAACGTGCACACCGTCAAACCAGAAAGTTACCGGAATGCCGTTCTGCGCGTAATTGAAGTGGTCCGAGCGGAAGAAGAATCGGTTCTTGTCGTTCGGGTCGTCATAACGCGTGTCGTAGTCCATCTTCAGATAGCCTGAGTTCACGCCGCTGACGACATTGCCGAGCGTCGAGCTCATCATGTCCTTACCGATCACGTAGATCATATTCGGGCCGGAAAGCTCTGCGTCCTTCGGGTCGGTATCACCTGCCGGCTTACTGCGGCCGATCATATCGATGTTCAGCTGAGCGACGACCTGTTTGATATCGACCGTCGGGAATTTGTTGAAATACTCGCTGCCCCAAAGTCCTTTCTCTTCGCCGCAATGCCAAACGAAAAGGATAGAACGCTTGGGCTTGATGCTCGCATGCGAAAGTGCCTCGGCGATTGAAAGCACAGCGACCGTGCCCGAACCGTCGTCGTCAGCTCCGTTCCAGATCTTGTCAGGTCCGGGAGCGTTGGGGTTTATACCTTCGTGATCGTAGTGAGCGCCGATCGCGACCATCTCCTTCTTCAGAACAGGGTCGCTGCCCTCCCAAAGAGCGACGACGTTCTGCGTCCATTTTGTTTCTACCTTTGCTTTTGCTTCGATCACAGCGTTTTTATTGAGATCGAACGATTTGGCGTTGACCTTGTCCGCGCCGCCGATCAAAGCTTCGCCGGGCGTTCCATTCAGCAGAATGACCGGAAAATGCGGATCGGAAGGCGTGCCGGTGTCGAGCTTTTCCGGTGAAACCTTTGCTCTTGAAAGAAAGCCTTTGATCATCGGCCAGGCTTTTGTGAGCTGTGGGCCAGCTATGACGATAATGCCTTTTGCACCTTTTGCCTTCGCATAGTTGACCGGATATTCCCAATCTACGCCTTCCTTTCCCGTCAGGTCTGCACGTGTTACACCATCCGGAAAACCCGTGGCGTTCAAGCCGCGGGGAAAACCTTTTGCGTAAAGAACGACGATCTTGCCGCTTACATCTAAACCTTCAAGAGCGTCGATGCCTTTCGATTTGATCATCCAGCCGTGACCGGCAAAGACGAGGTCTCCGGAAACCGAGGCGTCGCCCGACATACGGAAATAGTCTTCGTTGAATTTATACGTAACGTCGCCGACTTTAAAGCTGTTAGCGGCCGGATCTGCCGTTTCGTAGCGAAGAGCGATCTTTTGATAGTACGTCCCATCGTCGCCCGCGGGTTTGAATCCCCAGCGGGACAGATTCATTCCGATGAACTTGGCGGTCGTGTCGAGTCCGCGTGAAGGCGTGTCGCGGCCTTCCATTTCATCTGAAGCTACAAAATGCAGATAATCGCTCATCTGCTTGGCAGTTACACCGGAAACAGCTTTGCGTTCAGCGGGCGTGATCACGATCGGCTTCGGTTTGCTTTGGGCAAAGGCGGCCTGAGCCGCAAATACAGCAATAACAAGAATGCCTATGAGATTCCTTTTCATTATTTCTCCTGAATTGAACTTATAGCCCCCGAGGGCAGAGTATCTAATATCTTACGTGTTTTGGGCAGATTTTGTTTCGGGTGAACCGATAATTGAGACCTTGTGCCGGTCGGCGAGTTGTATCATCTCTTCGCGGTCAAATATCAGCGTTTTGCCAGTAGTGATCGAAAGGCAGGTGGCTCCGGCCTCGATCATCTTTTCGACGGTCGGAAGACCGACCACAGGTACGTCAAAACGCATATCCTGACCCGGCTTTGACACTTTTACGACAGTCAGTCGTCCCTTGGCAAGTTCTCCGGCTCGGCGGATCACTTCATCCGTGCCCTCCATTGCCTCGACCGCGACACAAGCTCTTCCGCGAACGACGATCGTCTGGCCAAGATCCAGCCGTGCGATCTCGTTTGCGACAAAAAGGCCGTACTTGATATTTGCAAGCTCTTCTTCGGAAGGCTTTCTGCGGGTCAGGGCACCGTCTGGGGCGAGTTTATCTTTGATGAAATGGGTCGAATCGATAAGCTCGATGCCTTCTTTGGCGAGTTCGTCCGCGACGCCGCCAATAAGAGCATTCGTATTTCGCCTCGGCAAGCGCCAAAGCATCTTGACCATACGCACATCCGGCATCGCACCGGAAAAGATCTGTACGTGCTTAACTTGGCCGGCCATCATCACCTGCGTGACGCCTCGCTGTTTGAAGAACGAGATCATTTTGCCGAGTTGGCCGATCCCGACCCACGCGATCTCATCCGCGAGCGGACCTAGACGCGGATCGGTCTCTTCTTTTATCGCGACGACCGAAAGATCGACGCCCTGAGCTTTCGCCCCGTCGATGACCAGAAAAGGGAATTGGCCGTTGCCGGCGATAAGGCCGTAGGTCATTGTTAAAAGGTCACACCAGCCAGCAGTCTCGTTAAGCGTAGGTGTAATAGAACAGCTTTAGCTTTTCGTCCGATGACGAATGCGTCAAGCCGTCGAATTTGAAGCCGAGCTTAAGAAGCAAGTTTCCTGATGCATCGTTGTCGAGCGAGGTGATCGCCAAAACGCGCTCGAATCTGAATCGCTCCCGCCCGTATTGCATCATAGCCTTGGCGGATTCGAACCCATAGCCCTTTCTCTCATATTGCGGCAGAAAAGCAAAGCCGATGTCCGGGCCGGGTAGTTCGGCACGGCGTACAAAACCGCATATGCCGATCGGTGTTCGATGCGATATCCCGTCAACACCTGCTTTTAGATCGACGACGTAAAGGCCGTAGCCATGGTCGCTATAGCTCTTTTGGAAGCGTTCCTCGATGAACCTCACCGCCTGCTCAAGATCGCGCACGCCGCGGTCACCAATGTTCTTGATGAAAGAAGGCTGATTTAGCAGGTCGAGCGTAAAAGCCGCATCATCCGCCGCTATCTCGCGAAGGATGAGCCGCTGTGTACGAAGGATCTCGATCTGCACCTATTCGCTGAAGGGCTGCATATCGCCCGGCTTTCGGAGCATCTTGTTGACCTCGTCAAGATGCATCTCTTCCTGCAGGATCATCTCGCGCGCGTACTCTTCAAGCGACACGGAGTGGCCCTCGACCTTCGAGAGCAGGTCGTAGTACGCTTTCAAGGTCGTGCTTTCGTGCTCGAGGCTTTCGCGCAGGATGTCGCCGATGTCGTGCTTCTCGGTCTCAAGCAGGGGGCCGATCTTCAAACTCGGATGTCCGCCAAGCATCGTTACAAACTCACCTGCTTTATACGCATGCGCGAGCGATTCATCACCGTTGCTCTTTAACCACGACACGATCGGGATGCGATTGTATCCGAACACCATCAGGCTGTAATGCGTATAACGCACCACGCCCGCCAACTCCAATTCCATGATCCGGTTCAGGACCTCGATCACACTCTGCTTTTCTGTTTCGTTCATGATCTTCTATCGTTCCGTAAAAGGGCCTCGAATGTGGAGTATCGTTACCAATTTTCCTTCAATGTGAAAAAGGACGTTGTATCGTTCGATGGTCAACACTCGTGTTTCTGCCTTATACCGGTGCTGTTGCGGAGCCAGAGGATATCCTAGCGGCGATTTGGACAGCAGTTTGCTGATCCTGTCGCGTATCTCAAAATACCATTTCGCCGCCTGCGGTGCTCCCCAAGCCTCACAGCCCCATTCAAATGACGCATCCAGGTCGGCAATTGCCTCATCGGAAAACTCGACCACGGATCGTTTCATTCGCTGAGCAGGCTTTTGTACTTCTCCTCAAACTCCCGAAACACTTGCTCGGCCGGCTTAGTGCGGCCGGAGCGCATGTCATCAATGCCGCGGTTGACGCTTGCGATCATGTCGATCTGATCTTTATCACGCAGATATTCGTCGTACGAATCCGCGTCGATCAGAACCATGTCCGCCTTTCCATTGACAGTGAGAACAATTGGCTGCCTGGTCTTCTTCAATTGCCGCCTGAATTTTGCGGTGTCCCGCTTAAAGACACTCAGGCTCTGGATGTCGCGGCTAAGTTTCATAACACGCATCTTACCACAAGTTGCTAAATTTAGTGCGAATTCCGCAACAGCCGACTATTTCAAACGGTCTTGAAAAACCCAGTCGCTATTCTTTGCCTGAATGTGACAAGCGGCACAATTTCCCGCTGTCTCCCGTCGTTGGAGCTTTAGATCGCTGCCGTTAAGGACGAAAAACTCCCAATCGCCGGTCTCGGTACTAAAGCCTTTCTCACGTTTTACCATCGCAATGACGGTTTGAGGAAGGAAACTTGTTTCGGTTGAGTTCTTCTCACGGACGATCATCGAGCCGACCGGGAATTTCGGAGCGTGGCTTAGTATCTTGGCGTTGGCGAGTGCGTTGGCATAGACGACGCCAAAACTGAACCGGTGGCCCGCATCGATATTCGTCTCTCGATCGGACGCCGGCTGAGGTTCGACGGCCTTCCGTTCTTTTGAAGGGGAGAAGAGCTTCTTAATGCCCTTTCCGGCTTTTGCGAAAATTGAAACCAGGTCGTTACGCTTCTCCGAACCGGAGAGATCATCAATAACAAGAGTTCAGCCGCCGCCAAGATCGCTGACACTCCAGGTCGTCACCTCCTTACCAACAATAAAAGCACCCGGATTGTCAGCCTCACTCTGCTGCAGCGGAACTGCGATCGGAACCGTGTTAACTCGACCCCAGGTCCTATAGCGGGCGATCTCGCTCAGGATCGGATCGCCTTCTGCCCTTGACACAAAGACGGGCGACGTGCCGGCAACCAAAGCCACGAAACACAGAATTCCGCTTACGGCAAAGATCTTCGTCTTAACTCTTTTGGACCGCATATCCTAAATAGATAACTTCTTGCTTGCTCTGGTTGCCCGCTCCCCGAAAAAGCTCAACTCAAGCGATCGCTTATCCACTCTGGGCCGCGGCGACAATCGATGACTGCATCAACCATAACTTCGTCGTTCTCGATGAGGTAATAGATCGCATAAGGAAACCGTCGAGTGAACATTTGATGATAAGGTTCATGATAGATTGGGTGAATGCCGCCAATAGCTTCCAGTTTCCTGATATTGGTGAGGATCGATCTGAGGAACTCCGCCCCCAAACCCGTCTCCTGTTGTTCGTAAAACCAATATCCGTTAGCTAGGTCTTCCTCCGCGCCATCGAGAATATGAACATTCATGAGAGTCGGTTCATTAATCTCTTTTCTACTTCATCCAAAGATGAGTATCGAGCCTTTCCGCTTAATACCGATTGGCGCCGTTCATCAAGAATTTGCTTGTGCCAGCTCAAAGATGGCAGGCTATCCGAGCGTTGAAGCATGTCTTCCCAGAGCGCTTCCATTAACTCGACTTTTTCGCCGACGGACAACTCTTCAAGGACTAGTCTATGTTGCCGATTCATGGGCGAATTATAGCATAGCTTTTCTAATCAGCTGTTCTTATTCCGCCTGCTCGCGGGCGTGGTAAGAACTGCGTGTTAGCGGCGAAGATTCGACGTGTTTGAAGCCCATCGCCTCGCCGATCTGTTTCCATTCGGCGAATTCTTCGGGCGTGACGTAGCGTTCGACCGGCAGGCGTTTTTCGTATGGCTGCAGATACTGACCGATGGTCATAATATCGCATGAAACCTTACGCAGGTCTTTCATCAGATCGACGACCTCTTCAAATTCCTCGCCGAGCCCGGCCATGATGCCGCTCTTTGTGAGCATCTGTGGGAATTGAGTGTCGCGATAATGAGCGGAGCGTTCGAGCAGTTCGAGCGTCTGATCGTATTTTGCGTCCGGGCGAACGCGTCGATAGAGCCGAGCGATCGTCTCGGTGTTGTGGTTGAGAACTTCGGGTCGCGCATCAAGAACATTATTGAGAGCCTGCTCGTCGCCGTTGAAGTCAGGGATCAGCACCTCGATCTTGCAGTCCGGATTCAACTCTCGCACCTTGCGGATCGTTTCCGCCCAATGCATCGAGCCGCCGTCCACTAAGTCGTCGCGATTTACAGAAGTTATTACTGCATGCTTCAGATCTAGATGTTTTACCGCTTCTGCGACGTGAGTAGGTTCAAGCGGATCGAGATCCATTGGCTTGCCTTTATTGACGGCGCAAAAACCGCAGTGCCGCGTGCATGTGTCGCCGCCGAGCATAAAGGTCGCGGTCTTATCCGTCCAGCATTCAAAGATGTTCGGACACTTCGCTTCCTGGCAGACGGTGTGGAGATTCAAGCCGTCGATCAGCTCCATCACCTGTTTCTGATTTCGCGGGTCTCCGAGCTTGATCTTCAGCCAGTCGGGCTTCTTAAGCCGCTCCCGGCCTTTTCTGTTGAGAAACTTCTGGACTAAAACCCTTTCCTCGATCATAAAATCCCTATTTCGAGATTAGCACAATGAGGCGGGGAAAGAGCATTATGCCGTGAAGGAGTCGGTCGGCACCATCAAAGAACGACCAGATGATCTGATGACGCTGTAAGAACCGCCGCCGACTGGATCGATCGATCAAAGGTGACCAATCGGCCGTTAAATCTTGCTGCTAAACTGAGCAGATAGGAGTCAGTGATCTGTCCTGATACGAGCAGTCTGTCGTAGTTGAAGATCCGTTCATCTATTATCGATAGATCGTCCGGCCAGAACTTATGGTCAGAGTTGTCGATAAAGCCTCGGATAAGCGAGGTGATGTCGCTGATGCTGAAAGTTCTCAATCCGGAATATCGATGATTCGACATTATTCTAACAACGCCCATTTCGGTAATTGGGCAGCTAGCCCAACCATTTTTGGCATTTTCTGACCACCATTGATGAGCTGCACGATGAAAACTATGCTCAAGGTGAAGCAAGGCGATCAATGTATTTACATCGAGAAGAGCCCGCAACTAAATACCCTCGTCATCCATTATGGATCGAATGTGTTCCATCGTAATTATCTCGTCACCCGTTGAGATCACAGGTACACCATTTCGATATTCGATCTTTAGCGGCTTTTCTCCACCGCCGCAAATTGCCTTGCGAACAAGGCGCGAAATAACCCTGCCGGTGGTTTCACCTTCTCTCTTAGCCATTTCTTTGGCCGCGGACAGAACGTCATTTTCAATATCAAGCGTCGTTCTCATAATGTGATGCTATCGCATCACCGCATCAGATGTCAACGCATATTTGGGCGCAGAAAAGCGCAGCGAATATGGTGGAAACCTGTATTTGCTGCGCCTTATTGTGGTTATTTGAGCCGTTTATTCACGACGTCCCAATTGATGTTCGCGAAGAATGCCTCGATGTATTTCGCACGTTCGCTCGGAGCGTAATCTTTGATCCAAGCGTGCTCCCAGACGTCCATGATCAGGATCGGAGTGAAGCCCGCGACGTTGCCGGACTGGTGCTGTTCGACCCAGTGGTTCGAGATCGCACCGGTATGGTCCTGATAGACGGCGGCCCAGCCGACGCCCCGCATTTTGCCCGTGTTGACGAAGTCAGCTTTCCAAATTTCGTAGCTTCCGAACGATGCTTCTGCCGCTGCAGTGAATTTATCGCCCTTCGAAGCGTCGCCCGCACCGTGCTTCTGCATATTCTCGAAATAATATTCGTGCAGCACCATTCCGTTGTATTCGAATCCGAACCGGCGCTTCAACTCGCTGAACGCCGCGACCTGTGTTGCATCGAGGTTGCCGTCGCCGAGCAGATCGGCCACGCGCTGATTGTAGGCGTTCGTGTTCGTCACATAGCCTTCATAAAGCTTGAAGTGCATCGCGAGAGTTTCGTTCGAGATGCCTGTCAGATCGCTCAGATCGAACGTCCGGGCGGTGTAGGTGGTTTTGGTTCCCATTGTTTTCTCCTATCGAAAATAAAGACGATCGTTGTCTCTACCATTCCTCCGGCCGCGGGCCGGCATCGATGCCGGCGACACTTGCCTGATTGATCACATTGACCTCGAGATCGTTCTTCAACTGTATCTGGCAAGACAAACGTGTGTTCGGGCCGAGGTCGGCCTTTGTTAACAGAATTGCTTCCTCATTCGGGCCCATTTGCCCGGCATCGCCGGAAAGCAATTCGATCCTGCAGGTCGTGCAGCGGGCATTTCCGCCGCATCGATGTAGAATATCGACACCATTGTCTTCGAGCGCAAGCACGAGCCTGCGTCCGATCTCAGCGTCGAACGAAACTGGTCCATTTGCCGTGTTGGCAACGATTTGCGGCATTAATTACTCCTTTGTCCTTTTCAAATAAATTATAGTCAATCGATCTTAACTTGTCGATTTCATTGGCTTTAGCTTTGAACCCGCACTTTTTCGCGAAATTGGTTTATCGCGACAAAAACGACATCCGCGGAGGTGACCTTGACCTTCTGTCCCTGGTTGCCGAACCTTTCCGCTTCGACCTCTACGTGAACCGTGACCGAAGTATTTCCGATCTTGATCGTCTCAGCGTAGAAGCTTACGAGGTCGCCGATAAAGACCGGTTCGTGAAAAACGACCTCTTTCATTGCGACCGTCACGAAGCGGTCATGCTTGGTTCGACGTACGGCCTCAACGCTTCCGGCCACGTCAATGTAGCTCAATATTATTCCGCCGAACACGGTGCCGTGAGCGTTCGTATCCCTCGGCATCATCGTCAGCCGAATGGCAGCATCTCTTATCGGTTCTTGATCCATATTAGTTGTTCAATAGTTGCTTGTCGGTCCATTCGCGAATGACATCGCGAAGGTCGTTCAAATGCTCATCAAAAAAATGACCGCAATTCTCGAAGATCACGACCTCTGCCTGCGGGATCTGGTCTGTGATCGAACGCAAACCGGCGACCGTGCAGAACTCGTCCTTGTCGCCGTGAATGAACAAGATCGGCTTCTTGACCTTCGTGAGAAAGTCGAAGTCTTGATATTTCTCGACGGGTGTGCCGATCGAAATAAGGGCTTTCACACGTTCATCGGCCATGCCTACCTGCATTCCTGTCCGCGAACCGAAAGAGAAGCCCGCGAGTACGATCGTGTCGTCCGGAAATTCGGCCTTGAGATATGCGAGTGCATCGGTGACGTCTTCAACGCCTCCTTCGACGTCATTGTGCACGCCCGTTGAGGCTCCGACGCCGCTGAAGTTGAACCGCAATGTCGTCAGTCCTGCATCGACAAGCCCTGCAGCGGCACGGAAAACGACCTTGTTGTGCATCGTCCCGCCGCCAAGCGGATGCGGATGGCAGACCAACGCCACGCCCTTGCGAGGTTCAGAAGGCTCCTTGAGGATCGCCTCAAGCTGGCCATGGCTCGCCGGAATGAAAAGATTTCCTTTCGGGTACATAGACAAAGAAAGCATTGTAGCGAAAATGGGCATATCTGTCATAGAGATAGTTACAAATAGCTGGCCGCCGCGACGGAGATGTTGCGGCGATATTAGATTTAACCCTTGTTTCGTGCTACTTTTTTCTTTTCGCCTGAACTATAACTTTTCCAAGATCGCCGCTAATAAATGGACGAAAACCTCGAAACTCCGATAGAAGATAAAGAGACGAAGAAGCAAGGTTGGAAGGAATTCCTCGAGACCGACCGCGCCGTGCGGATCACGTATCTGACGTTCGGCCTGCTGGCGGCGGCCATGGTGATGATCTTCCTGCAGACACGCACCGATGCGATCTGCTGCGGTGATTGGGACGGCTATTACCACATCAAATGGTCATCGCTTCTTTGGGAGAATTTCAGCCAGGGCAAATGGCTGCCGACGTTCGAATGGCTGCCGCTGACGGTGCTGAACCCGCAGTCCTACGCCGATCATCATTTTCTCTTCCACCTTTTGCAGATACCGTTCCTTTGGTTCTTTGACCTGCAGACGGCGGCAAAGGTTTCGACGATCTTCTACGGCAGCTTGGCGATCTTTTCGGTCTATTGGCTGCTCGTCCGTTACGAGGTCAAGTATCACCTCGTTTGGTTTGCGGCGTTGATGTGCTGTGCGAACGCATTCTTCTACCGGATGAATATGGCGAAGGCGCCGCCGTTGACGATCATCATCACGGTCATCGGTATCCATCTGCTCTTCCAACGCAAATACGTCTGGCTTGCTCCGCTGATGTTCGCATTCGTCTGGACGTATAGCCTCTTCCCGCTGCTTTGGGGGGCTGCGCTGATCTGGACGATCATCATCGCGTGGAATGAACGTCGGTTTGAATGGCGGCCGCTGGCATATACGACGCTCGGCCTCGTGCTCGGCAATCTCATCAACCCGTATTTTCCTCAGAACCTGATGCTCTTCTACGAGCATTTGATGGAGAAATTCAAGCTCGCGAGCGACTTTGCCGTTGCCGTTGGCGGTGAATGGTATTCGTACTCGGCACAGGAGATCTTGACGGATTTTCCGATCGCGATCCTGGCGATGGTCGTCGGATATATCTTGTTCGTACCGCGCAATGGAAAGCTGCCGGAGAAGGCGACATTCTTCCTTGCCTTCGTAAGTTTTCTTTGTGCTTGGCAGTTCAGATCGAAGCGTTTCGCCGAGTATTTTCCGCCGTTTGCGATACTCTTTGCGGCATTCAGCTGGCAGGCCTTCACGGCGCCGAAGGTCGCAGAACTTCCGGATGAATTTCGTCGCGAGATCGACCCTTATCTCGACAAAGGCGAGGTGCCGAAGTCGCGTTTTGATAAGTGGAAGGAAGGTGCGGCCTGGGTCATCGGCTGCATTCTGTTTGTCGTCGTGATGCTGAACACGGTCGGCTTTCATCGCTTCGGCATTGAATGGAACGGTGTTGCTGACAGCATCCGCGGCAACGAGGCGGCGGATAAATACAAGCGTGCGATGGAGTTCGCAACAGGTCTCGACGACACAGGTGCGGAGAATATTCCAAAGGGTGAACTCATCTTCAACGCGAATTGGGACGACTTCCCGAAGCTCTTCTACTACGACACCAAGCACCGTTACGTTTACGGGCTTGACCCGAACTATCTCTATTCCGAGCATCCTGATCTTTACAAGCTTCTGAAGGATATTACGGAAGGCAAGACCGATGATCCGGGACCGCAAATACGCGATAAATTCGGTGCGAAATACGTGTTCACAGATGCGAAAGAGAACACCGATATGGTCGCAAAGCTGCTCGACAGCGGCTGGGCCGATATGATCTACGAGGATGACGAAGCACGCCTTTTGAAGATCCGTGATAATAAGGCAGAACCGCCGGCGGAAGATGTTGACGACAAGACGCCGCCGACGGCCGAAGAAGAGAAAGAGCTCGACGAGATCGAGAAGAACGATGCTCAAAATGCGAACGTAGATCCTGACGACGACGGGGCGAACGACCAATGAGACCGACATTGCCGACATTGCTGCTGCTTGCGGCCGCGGCCTTGGCCGGCGCGTGCGCAAATCAAACGATCTTGAACGACGGAAAAACTCCCGAGGCAACGCCGGGAGTTTCGCCGACGCCGAAAGGTTTCGATGTCGATCTTCGCGCCGCGAGAGACGCGGGCTATCTCTACATTTACCTGATGCGGCGCAAGGACGGCGGGCAGATCGACTACCACGATAAACTGCTCCTTTCATCGCACACAGGAAAGGCGATGCGGCGTGCCGCATCCGAGGACGGAACGGCATACACGATCGCCGGCAACGAACCTTTGCCGGAAGCGGACATCAACGCCCTGCACGCGAGGTTTACGATCTCGATACTCACTCAAGATTCGCAGTCAGCTAATTCGAATCAGAATTCTGCGGCAAACGGTGAAAAATAACGTATAGTTATTCACATTTAGATGGCCGATCTGCTCAACAAAGAAAGATCCGAGACTGCCACCGCTGTGGAACGCCGCCGAGGCCCTGCTGCCGGCACGGTGGCAAGAGTGGTCGTGCTTACGATCGTGCTTCTCCTCGTTGCTGCGACGGTTCTGTATGGGGCGTATCTTCTAAAGCATTTGCTCTTCCTCGTCGTGATCTCGGTCTTTTTCGCTTACCTGCTTGATCCGCTTGTGAGGTTGCTGCGGCGGCCCTTCAAAGCGGCCGGCAAAGAGAAGTTCATGCCGAGGGGACTCGCGATCCTGATCGCTTACGCGATCGTCTTTTCGGTCGTCGGCTACACGATCGCAGCTATTGCACCGCGAGTTTCGGAGCAAGCCACTGAATTCGCAAAGAATATTCCGGGATACATGACCGCGATGCGCGAGAAGTATGACGAGGCGACTCGCCGCTTTAATCGCGTGCATATGCCGGAAGACGTTCAGAAGAACATCACCGACAAACTGACCGAAGTCGGCACGACGGCCGCCACTGAGATCACGACGTTCTTGGGAACGACGATCCTTTCGATCCTTACTATCTTGCCGTGGTTCGTCTTGGTTCCGGTACTTGCGTTCTTCTTCTTGAAGGATGTAAACCTCGTACGCCTAGCCGTCTTGCGAATGTTTCCTGTCGGGCCGCATCGCGCTCGTGCGGAAGCGATGATGGCGGACATCAACCTGACGCTTGCGGCCTATACTCGGGCGCAGCTGATCTCGTGCGTGATGATCGGCATCATCTGCACGCTCGGGTTTTACACGATCGGCCTCAAATACGCGCTTCTGCTCGGCATTCTCGCCGGCATCTTCGAGTTCGTACCCGTTCTTGGTCCCGCGACGATCGGCATCGTCGTCGTGCTCGTCGCTGCATTCGGAGAATATCCGACAAAGGCGTGGTATGTTGCGGCCTTTCTGATCGCGCTTCGCATCTGTCAGGATTATGTGATCTATCCGCGAATCGTTCGCGGCGGCATTCACCTGCATCCGCTGATGATCATTCTCGCGGTGCTTGCCGGCGAACAGATAGGCGGAATTCCAGGCGTCTTCATTTCCATTCCGATCGTTGCCATCGGCAGCGTCGTCTATCGGCACATACTCGAACACCGCGGCAGCCGCAGCGTCATGTCGCTCTGGATCGAAGAACCGCGTATGGTCGAATCCTTAAGCGTTGAGATGACCTCGACAGCAGAGATCTACTCGTCCGAACTGAAAGAAAAAGAAGAATAAATGTACCACCTGCTCCTCTTCATCGGATTTCTTTTCGTCTTCTTCGTGATCTGTATGGTCGTCTATATCGCCGTCGTCCGCGCATATTATTGGGGCGACAAAGACACGCCGCCGAAGGAGAACGCCTCGAAAGACAGCAAAGGACAGGCCTCTTGAGGCCTGTCACCAAAAAAAGATGCCGGATGAGAAACGCTCACCCGGCATCTTATGTTTTGGCCTCGGTGGCCAGAGGGAAGAGTGGCTTAAGGAGCCGCTTGTATCTCGAGGTCTGTGATGGCATCGGAGACGTTGATGACACGCGGCGGGAACTGCAGGCCGCGAGCCGTCGTTGCGATGACATAGGTCGAACCTGAGACGACGTTGTCGAACCGGAAATACCCGAATGCATTCGTGACCGCGCGTACGCGTCCGCCGTTAGACTGCATCAACTGGACCGTCGCACTGCGAACGGGACGTCCGCTTGCATCGATCACACGTCCGCCGACGCTCACGTTGGAGGCGGTCGGTGCAAGCAGTTCGATCGTTGCCGGTGAGTATGTAGCGGCGAGCGAGTTTGTCAGGCCATCGACGGTCTGCATCTTGACCGGATCGTCCCCAAAGCTCATTACGGTCGTTGCGGGCGGGCTTGCTATCACGTCGAACTCGACGAGCACGATAAAGCGATAGCCCGAAGCCCAGACATCGGTCGGAGCTCTGTCGAGGATGACTCCTATCTTGCCTGCCGCTGCCTGTGACGAATTGACCGTAAGAACCCCGCCGGCCCCATCATCTCCGGCCGTGAGGATCGGGTTACTGAGCACGGCGGGATCGAAATTGAGGCTGAATCCCGTTGCCGCCTCGTCGCCCTGAGCGCTCAACTCTATGGCGACACGCAATTTGTTCATTCCCCGGTATGAGCGAACTATCGACAGCCCTCTCGGATCGAGCAGGTTCGCGCGCTTTCCATCGATCAGCTTGGGGGCGAAAGGCACGATCGTGTTCGGGCCGCCGGCTTCCGCTCGCGGATCAAGGCCGGATGCGAACCTCCGGGCCTGCATAATATCCGCAACGGTTATTGCACCGTCGCCGCCATTTGCTTTAGGAGCCGAATCGGCACGCTGAATCTCGTTATAAAGCATCGAGCCGTCGTTATGTGCCGCGAACTGCCGCACCTGATCGACATCGCCTGCATCGACCACGCCGTTGCTGCCGTCAGGACGTGGTGAAACATCGCTCTCCGTGTCGCCTCCGCGTATCTGCACGGTCGCATCTGGCGTGATCGGCGGCATCTCGGTATTCCCCGCGTTATCTCTGCAGATCGAGTAGAGAGCGTACTGTTTGCCCCAGTGTCCTGCGAAACTGCCTGATCCCGTGAGAACCTGGAAAACACCCGTCCGCATATACGAGCCGTTGCTTTCGCTTGCCATTATCGAACAGGATTCAAAACCCGAACCGTTCGCGTCATCCGTGCCGGTCCATGAATATGCGACAGCTGGCGTGCTGCCGTCGGTCAAAGGATCGAGCGTAAGCGAACTCGACGGGACGACGCTGTCAACGAGATTGGTCGTAACATTTGTCTCAATGGCAGGATTCTCATCGAAGATGATGCTCGCTTTGTTCGCGATGTCGGTACGATTCGGCGACGCTGCGTCAGCCTCGATCGTGAATATAACGTAGCCTTCGCCGTCGTGATTGTCGTTGTTCGGCGGTAATATGCCAAGCGTCGGGTCCAGCGGGCGTTCGCTTGTTTGCGGGTCGATGGCCGTGATCGTCCAAGTGACGCGCCTGTTCAAAATATCCACCGCCGCGAACATATCCGCCTTCAGATCGTTCAAGTCGCTGCCGAGCTGCTGTCGCGACTGGTAGATCGGTGCATTGTTCGGAACGAGATAAGAATAGTGATGGAATCCGATCTCCTTGAGCCTTACGGTACGCGGATCGACGCCCGGAGGCAGCACATCCTCGATATATACCTTTTGCGCGGGCGCAGTTGCGGTTGATACGTTCTCAAAGTTTATTCGATATTCGAGCGGCTGCTTGATGCCCACGAACTTCTCCGGCCCGTAGCCTTTGGGTCCGATAATTTCGTTTGGATCGAGGGGGTAAATGACATCAAGATAGTCTGCGTATAGGTACTGCAGACAGTCCATAGCTTGATTGAGCAAGTTCAAAATTCCCCAGGCAAGGGATATACCCTTGATCGCAGGAATGCTTTTGCCGCCGCATTCGGCGGCATTCTTTGCGATACCTAACCACATTCCGATACCGCCGGTCGCCGCCCCGAGCCCAGAAGCTTGTCCCGTCGCTTTTGTCAACGCAATTCCGCTGAAGTAGTCAATAGCACCACTGATGATCGACTTGGCGAGCGACACACACGAACCCGGCATGATCTCATTCTCAAAGAAGAAGAAGAGAGCACGTAAGAACTCCGCCATGCATTTGGCAAACTCCACATCATTGGCAGCCACGATCGGCTCACCCGTATTTCGAAGGTGAAACTGTCCGCTTGAGGCAAGGATACCGTCTGCACCGGCCGCCAGATCACCCCACGGAATCCCCATTCCATACTGGATACTGAAACCGCTGCCGAACATTGGGAACGTAAAGTTGACGTTCACGCTAACTTGCGATCTTCCTCGGACGATCGGAACACTGATGTAGATCATCTTTCGGCCGTCTTTCTCGAAGTGAAGCGGAACATCGGCAGGAGCCATATCGCTCGGAAGCATTTCCTGCGGCGTGTCAAAGAAATTTGCCCGATCGATCGTGTAGTTCACAAATGACGGTACAGAGAGCATCAGCGGTACGGATTGCGCATCATTGAGGCCGTCGTTTGCGACCGTCAATGTGAAGGCGGCCGAAGTTTCGACCTTTCGTACGGAACCTGGCCCATGCAAACTAAGGCGCAACTGATGCCCGCCGCCATTTACGACCGTGAGAGCACCGGTTTTTGTCGCGACCTGGTTGCCCGGATTTGTCACGCGGACGTCATAGAGGCCTGCCGGTCTTTGATCGAGATCGAAAAGGGCTTGGATCTCGGTCGGGGTGACCGCCTGCAGCCTTGCCGGAATGACAACGCTTCCGCCGCCGCCGACAAGGTCGATCGATGCACCTTGCTGGAATTTTGCTCCCGTGATCTTAAGTGTCGTTACACCCTTGTTTCCTGCGGTCGTCGGGCTGACACCGCGCACGGAGAAGTTGATCGTCTGAGCGGTGATCGTCAGATCTTGGTTCGTGGACGCCGGGCTGAGTCCCGCCTTATCCTTGGAACCCTTGTCGAAATCTGCGGGTCGGTTAACTGTCGGGATAAAATCGCTTCGGACGAGCGAATAGTACTTGTCCGTGTCGGTATTTGGAACCACATTCTCTTGATCCGCGGTCTTCTCGCCGCCGTCGCGATAGTCATATTCTGCGAATGACGCTGGATATTGACCGCGAGTGATCAGGCGATTCCAACTGCCGGCCTCACCATCCAAGGTGACCAGAACTGTCTCATTCAACGGCGGCAGGAACTTGAAAAGCCGCTGTTGTCCGCTGGCCGTAAACGTCCAGGTATTTGGCGTCCCCATTGTCAGGGTTTGCGTCGCGGCATCTGTTGGTGTTCCGGATACGGCAACGTTGTTCGATTCGTCACTTTCGGGGATCGCGTTGCGTGAATCGACACGTCCGATCACATAGTACTGGCCCTCGGGGACCAGCGGGACTTGGAATCCGAACGTCGCAGTCTCTGTCGCACCTGAGATGAGTGCTGCACCGTCGCGTTCCTGTTGGCCGATAAGGTAATCGTTGGCATCCCAGAACTGATCCTGCGAAAGATAGAAACTCGTTCGCCATTTGCCGTACGCGGCGTTCACCCCCGAATTCTGCGTCGTGAACTGGAGTGTGCCGTTGCCGCCCGGCTCGATCGTCGCAGGCGGAGAGATGTTCGTGATCGAAAGATCCGAAGGCGGAGCGACACCGATAGTGACATCGAACGGCGCACTCGAATTATTAGAGTCCGAATTTTCAACGACATCGTTGCTCGTATCGGTTTTGACGATGATGCGGTAGAGGCCGGTCAAACCCGCCGGGAGTTCGAGCGGGATCGACTCTGCATAGGACCCGCCGGCGGTGACAACCCCTTGATGAGGTTTCCAACCGATCTGCCGATCGGTGTTGTCTAGCAGAGTGTCGCGTGACAGGTAGAAGCGATCGGCCCAATTCGCTGTAAGCGTCGGCTGCGTTCCACCGTTCGTTACGGTGTAGTTCAGTGTCACGTTCTGGCCCGAATACGCGGGAGTCGAAACACTATTCACTACGGCTGTCAGATCGACGCTCGGGAGCGTAACCGTGATAGGGGTTGAAGCCAGAACGTTGTTCATTTCGTAGGGAGACAGCGATAGGCCTTCAATAACCGAATTCGCACCGTCGGCGAAGAGGATGACGTAGTAGGTTCCTGCGGGGACATTTCCGATAGTGCCATTGAGCACGAGAGAGTTCGTGCCGCCGGAAGCGAGTGGTGCCGTTGTATTCACAGAGCCCATGAAGCGGTCGCCCCCGCTCAGCGTGTTGTCGGTCGAAAGATAAGCGTACGTCGCCCAGCCGTTCTGGCCGACGGCGGGGTTAGTGCCGAGATTCACCTCATCGAAATTGATCGTGACCGGATCGCCGGCCATATAAGAGCTCGCGTTGAGCTGCATATTTTGCGGCGCAAGGTCGGGAAGATTATTTGAGACCGTGAATTCGCCGGTTTCGACAGTGTTATTGGCCGTTCCGGGCGAACACTCGGATACATTCTGATAGTAATTTTCCTCGAGGCGGATCTTGTACGTGTCCTGCATGAACGGCGGCATATTGATCGCGTACGACCGCGCGACCGACGCTCCCGCTGCTATCACACCATCCATACGCAAGTCCGCAAGCGTTGCTACCCACGTTCCGTCAGAACGGAGCAGCGTTAGGCGATTCCACCACACTGAGGGCGTCGGGCCGGTTCCTGTATTCGTCTCTGTCCACGAGACAGTAACAGCAGCACCCGGTGTAACCGGCGTAACAGAGAGATTTGTTGCGACCAGATCCATCGGCTGCGAGGTAAGAGAGATCGCGTGTGCCGGGCCCGCGTTGTTCGCTTCCGCGTCAAAATTTGGATCGAATTCCGGCTCGTTGTTATTAATGTCTGTCGCAGGGATAAGATACTGCGTTCCCTGGAAACAGAACGGGATCGTAACAGCACCCGTTATCACCTTTGACCCTTGATTGACGATCGCGCTATTGGACTTCGAGAAGACCACGGTGTCGTCAGAGCTCAAGGTTTGATCACTCGACAGGTAGATGGCATCGGTCCAAGTATTTGCGGTCACGTCAGCGCCTTGATTACGGACCGTGAACGACATCTGATACTCCGAGCCTGCGTTTCCGGCAGCCGGTGCGACCATCGCGTCTGTGATAACGAGATCCGACGGGTTATTGATGATGTTTACCTGGGGTGGACTGGTGTTGACGTTGTTGCCCTCGCCGGAATTCCATTCGTAAACCACATCGGTCCGGTCGGTGCGAACTAGTATGTAGTACAAACCGCTGACATCGTTCGGCAGGTTGACCCAATGCTGATTATCGTTAGCTTCCGTCACCCACGTGTCGGAGGAATAGGTTGCGTCTGCATTAAGCGGAGTGGTGTGGACGGTATTTGCGATGAGTTTGTCGCCGCCGTCCAAGGTCGTGTCACGAGAGAGATAGACCGAATCGGTCCACGACCATGGCAAATTCTGCCGCACCCTATCATCGTCTTGTGCGACGGCAGTGCCGATGTTCTTTACCGTCCAGTGTGCTTCGAAGGGGCCGCCGGCATAGCCTTGTGCCGGAGCTTGCACATTCTCGATATGCAGATCGGGAAGCGGCGGAACGCTGATAGTTATAGGCTTTGTCGCCTTGTTGTTCGCAGGATTCTCTTCATTTAGAGCCCCCCAGATATCGGTCGTGACAACGAATTGGTAACTGCCGGAATAACCCTTCGGGATCAACACATTTGCCGACATCGTGTAGCTCTGGCCCGCTTCGAGGGCAGTCGCGTTATCAACTTCGATAATTGTTCCTGAAGTCGAGCCGTTGGTATTCAAACTGATGCGGTCTTTCCAGGCAGGAGCATTCGTTGGCCCCGGTCCTGCGTTGGTAACTGTCCATTGAACGGTCACCATCTCGCCGAAGAATGCAGCGGCCGGTGCAACGATATTCGTGACCGAAAGTTCCGGACGCTGAAGCCGTCGGACATTTACCTGCTGGAATCGTATGTTGTTCCCCTCGTTAACACCTTCATCTTGGGCGTTGGAGGAATCGGTCTTTATGTAAACGTAATAGTTGCCGCTTGACGGGATCAGGTCGGTGTCGATCGTTACGTTCTGGATGCGATCGACCGATGCTCCGGCGGCAAGGCCGCCCATCAGCGGAAATGTACCAAGCAAGGTGTCGCTTCCAACCTGGTTATCGGTCGAGAAATAGACCTGTTCATCGAAGTTGCCGGTCGCCTTATTGCCGGTATTTGCGGTTGTCCAGCTTAAAGCGAACGGGGTATCCGTTTCGACCTCGGAAGCAACGCTGCTCGCCGTTACCTGCAATTCAGGTACGCGGTATTGGAATGTTGTCGGCTGAGAGGTCGTATTGTTCGTTTCGCCGCTTAAACCCTCGTTGACGGTGTCATTGACATCGACGGTGACATAGAAGAGCCCCGGCCCATCGGGACGTACCGGAACACTCGGGATACTGACCGTTGCAGACTGGGGGAAAGACTGGCCGGCCGCAACCGGGCCGTTGCTGAACGATTGGACTTGGACCTCGTCACCGTCCCCAACAACTGTATTGGGAGAGAAATAGACCCGCGTTGTCGAAGAAACAACGGCGTTCCCTAAACCTGCGTTCCGCAGCGTCCACGTAAGCGTATAGTTCACCGCCGGCTCGGTCGTCGCCGGAACGACTAAGTTCTCGGGAACCAGGTCGGGAAGATTGACGTGTATCGGCCGTACGACGTAATTGTTCGCGAACTGTCCGCCTTCATCCACACTCTGGTTGCTATTGGTCGTGAGAATAAGAAAATAATCGCCGTCTGCGGGTACTAGGCTTCCCGGAATTCCGTACTGGACCGGAACATTCGTATGCGTACGGGTGGCGCCCGCGGCGAGTGTTCCGTTTGCCGAACTGACAACATAGGTGTCAGCGTTAATATCTAGAACGTTGTCAACAGAAAAATAGACTCGATCGGTTCCGCCGTCCGCTCCCGTCGAAACAAGACCGATATTATCTACCGACCAGTCAACGAAGAAGCCTGTGTCCGGCGCGACCGATGCAGGCGCGGTCAGGCTCAATGCTCGGAGATCAGGCGCGGTCTTGCGAAGCGAGACCGTCGCCTCGGCGGACATATAATACGGCGCATTGACATATGCGAATATCGTGGCCGTTCGGCCATGGTCTGGCCTTTGGAGCGTGTTGACGGGAATGGTTACCTCGGTTGAACCAGCCGGCACCGTGACCGTTGGCTGAGGCACCGTCACCTCGCCGACCGCGATGTCTGTTACCACCACGTTGAACGTGATTCCGCCCGCAGGTGCGGGGTCTCTGAGCTTGAGGGTCGCCGTTGTCGAATATCCGCCAATCACCGGATTTGGGCCGGTGATCCGCATCGATGCTTCCGGCACGACCGTCGAAGGTGCGCCGACGGCGAGACCGTTGATCCCGTCGTAGAGGCCTGAGACATACATCTGCTGGGAGGGGCCGTTCGTGCCGGTATCAAAGGATTTGATCTGTACGCCCGGTATCGATCCGTTCGGATCTGGCCAATAGCCTATATACGCTATTTGTGAGTTATCTCTCCAAAGCGGACTGCTCCAAAGTTCATCGGCCGGGTAGTCCGTGACGGAGCTGCTGACGATATCAAGGACATGCAGGGCCGTGGTCCGGTCGCTCAGGCCGTTGATTATTTCATCACCTGTGTAGAACGCGACCTTTGTGAAGTCCGGGGAGAATCTTGCTTCCGGCGGAAAGTTCGTGCTTAGATCATTGGTCAGAAGCCTTGTGCAGTTTCCTGTGCCGTCTGCGGATACCTGATATATGTTCCACTCGCTGTATTCCCAGCCGAACATCACTGAACTTCCGTTTTGGGAAAAGCTCGGGTGGTCAAATCCTGTCCAGTTCGTTCGAGCTTCGGCTCTTCCGCTTGCCTTTCTGGATCCCTTCGTGCCCCTGTTTGCGATCGACTCGCAAGTGGAATAATCCGCGAGCATAGTCGTTGCGTTATTGTCATTCGGGTTCAAAGAGGTCTTAAAAATGCCGGTTCCTTGGTTGAATTCTGCGGAATAGACGAGATAGTTGCCGTCGGGTGAGAACGACGGTTCATAAACGCGTCCGCTAAAATTGCCGGTATAGACGATCCGCTGGTCGCTTCCATCGGCATTCATTATGTAGAGCTTTCGGTAATCTTCGCGGCCGGCGCTGCCATAAGGTGCGTCTCGATAGCTGACGAATGCGATCTTTGTCCCGTCGGGCGAGAGAGCCGGCTCAATGTCATTGATGCCGCCGAGGTCGGTCTTTGTATCGGTTTGCGGGTCGTAGGTGAAGATGTGATCAACGCGCGTGCTGTCATCAAATGGACTGCCGCCCACGATCTCGCCGAAAATGAACTTCTCACTTGGGGTTCCAAGGGTGTCATCGTTCTTACCTCCGCGTTTCGGGGTGTCCTTCGAGCCGATACCTATATTCGGAACGGCCAACGCTGTTAAACGGTCCGTGATCGTATCGAGGATCGATGCCTCGACGGAGCGGTCGATCGCAAGCCCCGCAAAAGCGGTGAGTGCAAGGACGGCGATGACTACAAAAAGCTTGCGAAATCGTGGGTTTGGGTTGTTCGGCATCTCATTTCTCCTGAAAAAGCTCTTTAGAACGGCGCTTCACCTTCTATTGCGAAGAAATCGGGCAAATGGTGACATCGCAGCCAAAAAAAATAGCGCGAGGCTTCAATGAGGCTGGTAAATAATTGGGCGATCAGTTCAAAAGAAGCTTGCCGCGACGATTCGTTCGTGGCAGCATTGACCGCAAGAAGCTTCTGACAACGACCGAATCTTTGTGCTTGACACGCGTGCTATAATCATAAATAGAATCGCAACAAGCGTTGTGATATGCAGTTTGAAATTTTTTTTCATTTTTCGCGAAAAATTCGCTGTAAATGGTGATGCGAATGGACTTATTTGTCCCACGGCGGGTGTGGGACAGCGTGGGACACGGGACAAGTTTGAAAACAGGCGTGCACTATAAAAGAGCCTTGAAATCGGCCTCGCGGTCGATCGAGAAGGCGATCTCGATAATAAAAACAGGCTTTTTGAATGGCAGGCCGGCGAGCTTTACGGCGTCCTTTGCCGTGGTCAGGAAGTACGAAGCTACGGCCTTTTCTGCAGCATTTTCGAGCTTTTTGACATCGGAGAGAGCGTATCTATGGTGATCGCGGAACCGCATTTGGCCCGCAAGGTCGTAGTTTTCACGCTCCAGAAGGCCGAAAAAATTCTCGGGATTGCCGATGCCGCAGAACGCAAAACCTTTCGTATGGGCGATCGAGGCAGAGGCAGGATTTACGTTGTTCAACGGGGTAAGACGAGCGATCTTCGTTCGCGCCTCAAAGATCGGAACCGACGGTGCGATCCGCATGATCTCGCTCCTTATGCCCTTGACGTCGGCAGCGTCCGCCCGTGTGATCACCACGCCATCGGCACGCGAGATCGCATCGAGCGGCTCGCGAAGGCGCCCCGCAGGCAGCAGTTTGCCGCCGCCAAAAGGATCGGTCGCATCGATGCAAAGGATGTTCACGTCGCGGGCGGCCTGCCGATGCTGAAACGCATCATCGAGCAAAAAGACGTTTATGCCGAATTCTTCTTTTACCCAAGCCGCCGCCGACACGCGGTCGGCGTCAGCGACGATCACGGCCTTTTGGCCAAGGCGTTTCGCCATCTCGACAGGTTCATCACCGGCCGCTGCAGGATCTGCGAGAATATTTCGGCCGTCCGAGACGAGAACACACGTCTTCGTTTTGCGTCCGTATCCACGCGTCAAGATGCCGACGCGTTTGCCTTGCCCGGCGAGGATCTCGGCGCATTTTATGACGAGCGGCGTCTTTCCCGTGCCGCCGGTGGTCAGGTTGCCGATCGAGATAGTGCGGGCAGGAAGAGAGGTGACCGGCGTCGTTCCATCGTCAAAACGCCGATTACGTCTCTCGATGAAACGCCCGTAAATAGAGGCAAGAACGCCAAGCATATCGCTCGATAATTATCAGTTATCGAACAGCGTTTTTCAATTTTTACGTGCTTTGTTGGTGAGCTGGACGAGGCGGTCGAGTTTGTTCTGTGCCTGGCCGCTGTCGATGCTTTGTTCGGCAAGGCGTGCGGCGTGCATCGGTTCTTTAGAAAAGCCGCCGACGATGAGAGCCGCGGCCGCATTCATCACGATGAGCGAACGAGCTTCGTCGCGGCGTTTGCTCGAAAGCACTTCGCGGATGATCTTTGCACTTTCTTTAGGAGTTTTGGCGCGGAGATGGTCGATCGGTGCCGGCTTAAGCCCAAAATCTTTTGGTGCTATTTGGAAGCCGCGAGTTTGTCGTGCGACCGTTTCGGCAACAAGTGTTGGACCCGCGAGCGTGATCTCATCGAGGCCGTCGCTGCCGTAAACGACCCACGATTTGTCGGTCTTGAGAAGAGCAAGAGCTTTCGCGGCCGGTTCGACCATCGATTGATGCCAAACGCCGATCAGCGAACGATTCACGCCCGCAGGATTCGCCAAAACGCCGAGAAGGTTAAGGCATGTCCGTATGCCGAGGCTTCGTCGAACTTCCGCGACGCGTCTTAAAGAAGTATGAAACTTTGGTGCGAAAAGGAAACTGATGGCGACGCCGTTCAGGCTTGTTTGGGCGACGGACGGCTCGCTTGCGACTTTCACGCCGAGCTCCGTCAGCACATCGGCGCTTCCCACACGCGTTGCAACGCCGCGATTCGATTGCTTTGCGATCATCAATCCCGCACCGGCGGCGACGAAGGCCGCGGCGGTCGAGACGTTGAAAGTCTTGGCGTTCGAAGAGCCTGTGCCCGTGATATCGACCGCATTCTTTTGCAGGGCACGGATGTGAGTCGCTTGCTCGCGCATCACAAGTGCCATTCCTGCGAGTTCTTCGAACGTCTCACCCTTGATCGTGAGGGCGGTCAAGGCGGCAGCGATCTGATTCGAGCCGGTCTTTGGATCGGTGATGGCCGTATAAAAGTCGGCAGCTTCGCGGCCCGAAAGGTCTTCGCCGCGAAGGAGTTTCGCAAGAAACGGGTAGAGCGGCGTCTCGGCACGCGGATTCGAAGCGGCGGTCGGTGCGCTCAATAGCCAGTCTGTTTTTGACGCGGACATAAAGAAATATGAGAGACCAGGGTGATGCAAAAAAGAGAGGAAGGAGCAAAAGGGCCGAGCGTTTCGCCCTTTCTACTATCTCAAACCGCCATAAAGTTTTGCAACAGCTTTTTGCCGTGCTCGGTCAAGATCGATTCGGGATGGAACTGCACGCCCTCGATCGGCAAAGCTTTGTGACGCAAGGCCATTACGAGCCCGTCGGGCGATTCCGCCGAGATCTCAAGTTCGTGCGGGAACGTTTCACGATCGACGACAAGCGAATGGTAACGCCCGGCATTAAAATCCTGAGGCACATCGGCAAACAGCGTCTTGCCGTCGTGGCGGATCGTGACGGGCTTTCCGTGGACAGGTTCGGGGCCTCGGACGACCTTTCCGCCAAAGAATTGCCCGATCGCCTGATGCCCAAGACAGACGCCCAAGATCGGAACCTTTCCGGCAAAATGTCCGATCGCGTCCATCGAGACGCCCGCATCCTCGGGCGTTCCGGGACCGGGCGAAATGAGAAGCCTCGTGGGTTTCAGATCGCTTTCGATCTCTTCGACAGTCATCTCATCATTGCGAATGACATGCATTTCCGCTCCCAACTCGCCAAAATATTGAACGAGGTTGTATGTGAACGAATCGTAATTGTCGATGATGACAAGCATTGTTCTCTGCTTAGAGAGTATCAAGTATCGGCGCGGCTGTCGCGGCCTGTCGCAGACATTTTTCCTTGTTCGCAAGACGTTTTCCGAATATCATTGACCACTGCACCTTCTCTTGATAGCAATGGCCCGGCTTATGAAAAATAACATCCTCGCTCTCGTCATCGTTCTTATTTCGACAGCTTTTGCCTTTTCGCAGACAGCGACTCCGTCCCCGACGCCCGACGCCGAAAAGGAAAAGGCGCAGATGATCGCCTTTCTTCGCGACACTGATCAGGAGGTCTCGAACCTTCGTCTTCCGGAGAACCGCGTGGCGCTCTTTGCGGAGATCGGCTCCGTCATGTGGCAGTTCGATGAGCAGCAGGCACGTGCGCTCTACGCAAAGGCGGTCGGTGATCTGCAGCAGCTGATAATCGAGCACAATAATGCGGTCGCCGCGGAAAAGGCGGCAAAGGCGGCCGATCCGGACGCTTTGACCGTGAGCTTTGTCGGCAGCGTATTCGGCTCAGGCTCACAGGCTGATGCGCAGACCCTTCGTTCGGTGCGAGAGAACGTTCTGCTCGCGATCGCCGATAGCGATCCGGATCTTGCGATGAACGCTCTCGCAACGACCGCTGACATCGAGGTAGACAAAGAGAACGATATCTATCGATATGTAGCGGAAGATACTCTTGCATCAAAGATCGCTGCGCGTGTCGCGGCACGAAGCCCAAAGCGTGCATTGGAACTGGCCCTTGATTCCCTAAAGAAAGGTTTGAGCTCGTCACACCTTGATATTCTTCGAAAGCTCAATGAGGCCGATCCCAATAGTGCAAAGACGCTCGGTGCAGCGATGCTCTCAAAAGCAAAAGACAGCAAGGTGCAAGACTATATTTTGTCCCTATTTTTAAGTACGGCGGACTCACTCCTTGAAGAGTCGAAGAATAAAGAGTCGAAACCGTCGCCATTTACCCACGCCGAGGTTCGAGAGATCGCCGGGTTGCTGGCCGATAAGATCCAAGAAAATGGAGGCCTTTCATATCACATCGACGATATCGAAAAGTATCTGCCGGCTCGGGCTGCCGCATTAAGGGCAAAGAACCGCTCGAATTCGAACATTTCGGGCAACTTCGCCGTGCCTCCGCCGGTTTCGGCGGGCAACGCTTCCAATTCGAATAGTATGGGAATGGAAGATGACGCTCGGCAAAAGAGGCAAAGCGAGGATCGAAAGAGCCTTGAGGCCTTCACAAAATTATCAAATGGAAAGCTTCCTAAAGAAGAACGCGAAAAGGTGTTGGCAGAGGCAAGAAAGACGGTTTTGAGGATCCGCGATCCGAGGGACAAGGTGCTTGCTCTTACGGCGATCGCGACCGCAGTTGTTTCATCCGACAAAGATCTCGCCCTTGAATTGATGCGGGAAGCAGATCGCCTCGCGCCGCTTTATCCAAAGACGATGATGGACTTTATGACCAGCTATGCGGTCGCAAGCGGCTATGCGATGGTCGATCCAGAGCAGGCGTTCGCGCGGTTCGAGGCCTTGATCGCCAGCACCAACGAGATCATAGATGCGGGTGTAAAGATAGCTGAGTTCATTGATGTTAGCGGTGCGATGGTCAAGGACAATGAGATCAAGGTCGGTGTACTTGGCGGGCCGATGGCCGGCGAAATTAGAAACTTGACGTCCATGGCCGGTGCCCCGATCCGAAGCCTGGCGGAATATGACCTTGTACGAACCCAGGCACTTACGGATCGTTTTGACCGGCCGGAAGCTCGCGTACTCGCAAAGCTGTTGGTGCTGCGCGCGTATGCGACCAAATTCACCGCCAAGTCTGAAGTTCCGGACGCAGATACAGATACGCCGGAGCAGGAACCCGATGCTCTTAAGTAAGGCTTGTGCCGAGGAGCCATTGGCCGCCATCGACAATGATCGTCTCGCCGTTTATATAGTTTGCGGCGTCGGATGCTAAAAATAGCGCCGCATTCTCGATGTCCTCGATCCGGCCGAAGCGTCCCGCGGGGATTTTCCGCATGAGCTTTTCGCGTAGTTCGGGCATCAGAAGGCGTTTCATCCCCTCTGTATCCTCGATCGGGCCCGGAGCGATGCCGTTGACGCGAATGCCGCTGCGTCCCCATTCGACCGCAAGATTTCGCGTGATCGCGTCAACGCCTGCCTTTGCCGCGGAGACGTGTATCTGCATCGGCGTCGCGAGATAATGCAGAGTGGCCGAGATGTTGATTATTTGGCCCCGGCTCTCTTTTAGGGCTTCGAATGCAGCACGGCAGACGTTGAACGTGCCCTTCGTATCGATATCGAGGACCGTGCCGAAGCCGTTCGCCGAGAGTTCGGATGCGGGCGAGAGAAAGTTGCCCGCGGCACCATTTACGACAATGTCGATCTTACCGTAGTGTTCGCGAGCGGCGTTGACCGCGTTCTCGACCGCCGAGTAATCGCGAACGTCCGAGACGACAGTAAAACACTCGCCGCCGTTCTCCTCGATATACTGCTTTTTGGCGACTAGGTTTTCTTCCTTTCGGCTTGTGATAGCGAGCTTTGCACCATGTTCGAAGAAAGCCCGTGCGATGCCGCCGGTTATGCCCGTTGCGCCGCCCGTTACAAAGGCGACCTTCCCTTGTAAAATGGAGTCTGCAAATACTTTGCTCATAGTGTTAAAGATTCTATCACGCAATTTTAAGGCGACCGTGCCGGCGATCTTGATCTCTGTTTCGCTGTGGGCGGCATCGTGTTCGAGTTCACCTACCAACCTGCGCGCGCTCGCCCCGAGCGAGACGCTGATCTATCTCGAAACGAATAACCTCGGAGCGGCTTTGCGTTCGGTCTTTGAAAGCCGGCCAATAAAAGAGAGTGCCGTGAAGGTGCCCGATCTTTCGGTACTGGACGGCGTGCAGGCGGCAGTTGCGATCACGGGCTTTGAGATGCAGGAGCAGAAGCTCACCGAAGAACAAAGCGTCGGCAAGGTAATGCCGAAGTTCGCCCTGATCGCCGATACGCACAAATGGAATTATCAGGCACGAGCATTTGCGGAGGCAAAATTCGGAGCCTTCGTCGCTGACATTTACGGCAGTGAGCCAAAGCTTGAGAAGAGCGAAAAGGCAGGTGGTTCGTATTTTGCATGGACGGCCGCCGACGGCAGAAAGGCCTTTGCGTTGGTCATCGACGGCCTTATTTATTTCGGGAACGACGAAGGCTTGATCGACCACTGCATTGCGGTCAGAAAGGGCGAGGGCACGGCGTTTGACGCAAAGTCACTGCATCCTTCGGCTCCGACGGACCTTGCCTACGGCTATATTTCACCTGACGGGATGGCGCAGATAGCGAATGTGCTCGGCGTCCGGCTAGCAGCCGAAAGTACCGAGGAAGGCGAAGTTCGCAGTGCGATAGCAGGTATTCTGCCGAAGCTGATCCGCGGAGCCGTCAAGGATGTGCATTGGACGACCAAGAAGAAAGACGACAAGATCGAGGACCGCTGGGAAATAGATATGCCGAACGAGGTCGCCGCGGTCTTTGCCGAGACGATGACACCCGCAGACGGACAAGCCGACGCGTCTCTAGCGGCGCTCATCCCCGCAAGTGCTCGTTCGGCGACGATCTATAACCTCAAGACACCGCAAGTCGCCTGGCGAAGCGTAGTGCTGACCGCCGAACACCTGAGCGACCCTTTCACCGCACGAGTTTTCTCGGAGATAGGCACGGCGCTGTTTGAACCGTACGGCATCGGCGAGCCCGAGAAATTCTTGAGCTCGATCGATGGCCGCATCGTCACGGTCTCGCTTGCGGAAGACCAGGCCGCGGCAATTGTAAAGCCTTCAACGAACGGACAGCTTCAGGGTCTCTTGCCGGAACTTGATCCTGCGGCAAAGAAGCAAGGCGACGCAGAAACGCTCGATGTTGCCGTGCAGTACACAGGGAATCTCGCTGTTGTCGGCGAAAAAGACACGGTTTCGGCGTGTGTTGCCGGGGGAGCAAGGTCGGATATTGCCGATGTCTTGTTTGCCGCTGATCCGGGTTCGGTCAGCACGATCTCAAAGGACGATGCTGCGATCAAGGCGATCGCGTCCTTCCTGGGCGATGAGAGGACAGCGAATCGCGCGAACGTTTTCTCGCTCTCTCGGACAGATTTCTCAAAGTCCGGCGTTGTCCGAACGACCACGTCCGATCTCGGTTTTATCGGCCAGATCATCGCAATGCTATCGGATGATAACTAGCCGACTACGTCCTTTTCTTGGCTTCGCGTTTTAGAAGACGGACATTCTGCTCGATCCAGCGTTCGGCAGCGTTGAAATGAATGTACTTTTGCTCGTCGCGTCGAAAGGCAGGCGTGTGGTTAAGCCTTCGGCCGTTCGCGTCGGTCTTTGTGGGATGGACGATGTGCAGCATTTCGTGAAATACGACGTACTCGACGACAAATCGCGGCACAGACTTGCTGTCGAGCGAACGGCTGATCGCGATGACGCCGTGAGTGGCGTCGTGGTGGCCGAGAATGCGATAGGTTTTGCGCGCCGACCAAGTAAGAGTTGGCTTTTTTACGCGATTCCGAAAATATCGAGCATTTAGGGCCGCAAACATAGAATCGAGGTCGTAATGATCGCCTTCTGACGTAGTAACGACCTTTCGCCCGCGTTCGCGCTTCATATCGGTCGCAAGCTCGCGGATCTCCGGTCGGTCGATATAGGCCGAATAGAGGCGACGCATTTCGGCGGTCGCTTTTCGGCGGTACAACTTCGCCACCAGCACGTGTGCAAGGCCTCTATGGGCCGTCAACGGCATCTGACGGCAGATCTCACCGATTCGCACGTAAACGCTGCCATCGCGGATGCGTATTGTATGATTTATGCCGACATAAGGGTAAAATGAGATATCGATAGGCGGCGTTCGTCGAAGGCCGTCGTATTTTTTGAATGCTTGCTGATATTCTTCGCGGATCTGCTGGAGAGTTGGCGGCACAAAATTGTTTAAAGTCTGTAAACGAAATTGTTGACTTTTTGTCGGTCTAAATGTTATTCCTTGTATTGGGAAAAGCATACAGCCGACAGGCCGTATGCCGCAAACTTACCCAAAAATGCCTGTTAGCCCACCCGGCCGCATCGAGAAACGCCCAGGTTTTCCCGATTCTCGCGGGCAGGTAATACTCACAGCCATCATAAACGAACACTTTGTCACGGGAGAACCCGTTGGGTCAAAGGTGCTCGCAAACCGCTTCGCAAATGCGAGCGGAATGAGTTCGGCAACCATCCGGAATGTGATGAGTGAGTTGGAAGAATTGGGGATGCTCGAGCAGCCTCATACTTCGGCAGGCAGGATTCCGACCGATAAAGGCTATCGGTTTTACGTTGACAATCTGCTTGGCGTATTGAGTATTTCGGACGGCGATCTTGATCGCATCGACCGCGAATACGGGACGAAAGATCATTTTCCATCCGATACGCCCGACCGATTGATGGAGCGGACATCGCGTCTGCTCTCAGCTCTTTCAAATAATGTAGGCATCGTTGTATCGCCGTCTTTGGCGAATGATCGCCTGCAACATATCGAGTTTGTCAATCTAAGCGACAACCGCATTCTCGTCGTGCTGGTCGCTTCACCGAATATCGTTCACAACAAGATAATTCGGCTGAAGATGACCTTCACAAAAGAGGAGCTCGAAAAAACGGCAAATTATCTGAATGCAGAGTTTGTCGGCAAGAGTCTTTCGGAGATACGTGCGGAGATAATGGTGCTGATGCACCAGGAGAAGACGCTTTTTGACAAGCTGCTGCAGACGGCGGTCATCCTTTGTTCCCAGAGCATTGAAGATGACGAGGACCGTCTCGGCGAAGTTTTCGTGGACGGTACGTCGAACATCCTGACAAAGGGCGACTTTGCCGACCTCGAACGCCTTCGTGAGCTGCTGCTCACGATCGGCGAAAAGTCGCGTCTGATGCAGATCTTGACAGAGTGCATCGGAGCGGCGACCGCGGCCACGGGTGACATTTCGGTCATCATTGGCGGCGAGAACCGAACGCCTTCGCTTCAAAGCTGTGCCCTCATCTCGGCCCCATACCGGATAGGCAACAGCACGGCGATCGGAACCTTGAGTGTCCTCGGCCCAACGCGTATCGAATACGGACGAATGATGTCGATCGTGTCCTACGTTGCGAAGATGCTCGAACAGATGATGGCTGATGACATCACTGGAAATTAGACCCCGAAAGCAAGGCCTTTGCGGCCATCCGCAGTTGCATTAGCAGTCCATTTTCTTTCAAATGAGCGCCCAAGAAAACATTCCCCAGCCGGAGGATCTCGCGGACGATATCGAGGATAGCGGACCGTCGATCGACGACTTTTTCCGCGAACTCGAGGAAAAAGAGCGGGATCTGCAGATCACCGCCGATCTTTCCATTGAGATCGCGGAGCTGGATCTCGATACGGATTCGCCCGCTCAGACGTTCATTGAAAATGATGTCGCGATCGAGCGCAATGGAGAATCGAGCCCGCCGAGTTCGGCATCAAAAGCCAAACCGGCAAAGGTTCCAACCGCTGTTCCTGCGGCTGAGCCCGCTGTACAAAAGGGCCGGGCAGCGCAGCTCGAGAATGAACTCGCCGCGATGAAGCTCAAGGTCGCGGAGCTAAAGGCCGAGCGTTCTGACCTCGTTGAAAGGAAAGATCAGCAGCTTAAGGATTTTGAGAATTTCAAGTACCGGGTCGATCGTGAACGCCGCGGATCGTTCATCGATCAGATAGCGAATCTGGCCACCCAGATGCTGCCTGTGCTCGACAACCTAAATCGAGCGATCGACGCTGTTCCGGCTCACGCAGAGGAACGCGATCCTGAATTTACGCACTTCTATCAAGGCATCGTGCTCGTGAGTCAGCAAGTGAACGAGATCTTTGCGGGAATGGGCGTTGAACCTATCCGTGCGGTCGGCGATGCGTTCGACCCGCATCTTCACGAGGCGGTTGGGGTGATCGAAGATTCGGACAAGAAGCCGGGCACGGTCGTGGCGGAGATGCTCCGCGGCTATAGGATCGGCAACAAAGTGATCCGGCATTCGATGGTTCAGGTCGTAATGACCTCACAGCCGGCGCGTGGTGCGACGCCGGCCGAACCGGCATCGGAAAACGCGGCAGAACTGCCGGCTTCCGAAGAAGATGGCACCGATGGCGGCACTGACGCCGATATGATCGAAAGATTTTGATATTGGAAGAAGAAGACTATGGGTAAAGTAATAGGCATCGATCTTGGTACAACGAACTGCTGCGTTTCTGTTCTGGAAGGCGGCGCGGTACAGATCATTTCAAACAAAGAGGGCGGCCGCACTACGCCTTCCGTTGTCGGCTTTACGGACAAGGACGAGAGGCTCGTCGGGCAGATCGCAAAGCGTCAGGCCGTGACGAATGCCGCGAACACCTTGTTTGCCATCAAGCGCCTCATCGGGCGAAAGTTCGATGCGCCGGAAGTTGAGAAGATGCGCTCGAGCGTTCCGTTCGAGATCGTAAAATCGCCCAACGGCGACGCCCATATTCGAGTTCTTGACAGAATCTACAGCCCGCCGGAGATCTCGGCGATCATCCTACAGCGCTTGAAACTCTCGGCCGAAGAATTCCTTGGCGATAAGATCACGGAAGCGATCATCACCGTTCCCGCATATTTCGACGATATGCAGCGGCAAGCGACGCGTGATGCCGGCAAGATCGCGGGTCTCGAGGTAGAAAGGATCATCAACGAGCCGACGGCCGCTGCTCTTGCATACGGCTTCGGCAAGTCAAAGCACGAGAAGATCGTCGTTTATGACCTCGGCGGCGGCACGTTCGACGTCTCGATCATGGAGATCCAGGACGGCGTTTTTGATGTTCTCGCGACAAGCGGCAACACGTTCCTCGGCGGTGAAGATTTCGATGAGCGGATCATTGATTGGCTGATCGAAGGCTTCAAAGCTGAAAATAACATCGACCTGCGGACCGACCGCCTTGCACTGCAGCGTTTGAAAGAAGCGGCCGAGCGTGCGAAATGCGAGCTGTCGTCCGTGATGGAAACGACCATCAGTTTGCCGTTCATCGCGGCGGATGCGACCGGTCCGAAGCACATCAACGCGGTCCTGAAACGCGAAAAATTCGAGGAGCTCGTTCGCGATCTCGTCGAATCATCGGTCGAGCCGTGTCAGAAGGCCCTTTGGGACGCAAAACTCAAAGAATCCGACATAGACAAGGTCATTCTCGTTGGCGGACAGACGCGTTCACCGATAATTGCCCGCACCGTGACCGAAGTTTTCGGCAAAGAGCCGTCGGCCGAGATCAATCCGGATGAGGTCGTGGCGATGGGTGCCGCGATCCAAGGCGGCGTTCTCACGGGCGACGTAAAAGACATCGTTCTCCTCGACGTTCTGCCGCTCAGCCTCGGCGTAGAGACGCGCGGCGGGCTTTTTGCCAAGATCATCAACCGCAACCAGACTATCCCGCTGCAGAGCACGATGACGTTCACGACCGTTGTCGATAATCAGCCGTCGGTCGAGATACACATTCTGCAGGGCGAGCGCGAGATCGCGAGTGCGAACCGGAGCCTCGGAAAATTCGAACTTGTCGGGATTCCGCCGGCACCACGCGGTGTTCCGCAGGTCGATGTCGCTTTCGAGATCGACGCCAACGGGCTTGTCAGCGTTTCGGCCAGGGACAAGATGACGGGCCTCGAACAGGCGATGCAGATCACGCCGGCATCCGGACTTTCGCCGGACGAGATCGAACGGCTCATCATCGAGGCAGAAACTTCCGTGGAAAAGGACAAGGTCTCAAAAGAGCTGATCATGGAGCGTAACCGGCTTGATTCGCTCATCCGAAATGCCCGCCGTGCCTTGGCCGAAGTCGGAAAAGGCATACCTACGGAGGAGCAGCAGGCGATCAATCAGATATTGAAAGAGGCCGATGAAGGACTCACTGCCGAGGACCTTCAGGAGGTCAAGGATCACCTTGCAGCGGTCGAAGGTGCAGCGAACCGCATCACCGCGGCAATGCTCGCAATGGCGTAAGGCTTGAGAAAGTCTCTCCGATAGAGCAGAATATAATTTGGCGTCAGTTCAACGATCTTTGTTGTCTGGCGCCTTTTTAAGTTTCGCTGCTGGGGGAGCATAATTATTTGTTTCCCGCACAAGCAGCCTGAGCATGATGGCAAAGAAAGATTATTACGAGGTGCTGAGCGTAACGCGCACCGCAACTGAGGTGGAGATCAAGCGTGCATACCGCTCGCTTGCCCTGCAGTATCATCCGGACAAGAATCCGAACGATCCGGCCGCCGAGGAAAAATTCAAGGAAGCCGCCGAGGCATATTCCGTCCTGAGCGACGCGCAGAAGCGTGCGTCTTACGACCGCTTCGGCCACCAAGGCGTCGGAGCAGGTGCAGGTGCGGCAGGATTCTCGAATTTCGACGATATCTTCGAGATGTTCGGTTTCGGCGATATGTTCGGCGGCGGAGGCGGCCGCAGCTCACGTCGGACGACCGTCCAACGCGGATCCGATCTTCGCTACGACCTTGAGATCTCGCTCGAAGAGGCCGCGACAGGCAAGGACGCTTCGCTTCGCATTCCGCGGCTTGAGACCTGTGGCGAATGTTCCGGTTCCGGTGCCGAAAAAGGCACTTCCGCTGAGACCTGCGCAACCTGCGGCGGTTCAGGGCAGACGCGGTACAGCCAAGGTTTCTTCAGCGTGATGCGGACCTGCTCGACGTGCCGCGGGCAAGGTAAGATCATAAAGTCGCCCTGCACGAATTGCCGAGGTGCAGGCCGCATCGAGAAAGAGAAGACGATCGAGATCAAGATACCTGCAGGCGTCGAGACCGGTTCGCGGCTGCGCGTTTCGGGCGAAGGCGAAGCAGGTGTCGGCGGCGGGCCGTCGGGCGATCTATACGTCGTCCTGCACGTCAAAGAGCACGCTCGTTTCGAGCGTCAGGCTGAGAATCTTTATTCCGCCGAACCGATCACGTTCGCTCAGGCGGCCCTTGGTGCGGAGATCACCGTTGGGACGCTGGATGGTGAAGAAACCCTGAAGGTTCCTGCCGGTACGCAGACGGGAACGGTCTTTCGCGTAAAAGGCCAGGGAATGCCGAATCTCGGAGGCCGCGGCAAAGGCGACCTTTTCGTCGCCGTCACGGTCATAACACCGAAATCGCTCACAAAGGAGCAGCGAAAGGTTCTCGAACAGCTTGCCGAGGTCGAGACGAAAGATTTTTCCGACCCATCGTTCGTACAAAAGGTCAGGAATATTTTCGGTTGACCCCGAACTTCATCAAAGAATGATCTCGAACGAAGAATTTCGTCGGGCATTGAGCCATTTTGCAAGCGGCGTAACCGTCATTACGACCCGCGACCGAGGAGGTGCGCCGCACGGGATCACGGTGAGTGCGTTTTGTTCCGTTTCGGAGGAACCGCCCCTTGTGCTTGCCTGCATCAACCGGACGACAGGCAGCCACTACGCGTTCATTGAACGCGGTGCATTCGTCGTGCACATTCTTGGCGAACATCAACGGCACATTTCCGAGCAGTTCGCAGAACCGATGCTGGATAAATTCGCCGGAATACCGATCCTTGAGACCGAAAGCGGGCTGCCGGTGATCGAAGGAGCTCTTGTAACGCTCGAATGTACTCTCGTGCGGTCATACGACGGCGGCGACCACAGTATACTCGTCGGAGAGATCGAAAGTTCGACCGTCAACGACGCACGGCCGCTGATCTACTTTCGCGGAGATTATCGGTCGATAGATTTTGGCGATTAGGCGAGCCTTGCCTTTACCGCTTCGCTAACCAGCTTGCCGTCGGCCATCTTGCCTGCAAGATGCGCCAACGCGGCCTTCATCACCGCACCCATTTCCTTCATCGACGAAGCTCCCGT
Source organism: Acidobacteriota bacterium (assembly GCA_018269005.1). Classification (GTDB taxonomy): domain Bacteria; phylum Acidobacteriota; class Blastocatellia; order Pyrinomonadales; family Pyrinomonadaceae; genus OLB17. The sequence continues at coordinate 981,899 of JAFDVK010000012.1, forward strand.
CTCGGCGACGGCGGAATCGACCGCGGCGTTTATCTCGTCTTTGGATGCAGCCTGCGGCAGATAAACTTCGATCACGGCGATCTCTGCCGCTTCCTTTGCGGCAAGCTCGCTTCGACCGGCGCTTTCGTAACTTTCGATCGAATCACGACGCTGCTTTACGAGCGACTGCAGAGTTTTCATCACCTCTTCATCCGTCAGCTCGCCGCCTTTCTCGATAAAGCGGTTCATCAAACTCGCTTTCACCATCCGCAGAACGCCAACACGCGACGCATCCTTTGCCTTCATCGCCGCCGTAAGATCAGAAACTATTTGGTCTTTTAGTGAAGTCATATAGCTATCAATAATAGCGGCTCTACCGCCCTATTTGCGAAGCCGTTCCGCCAGTTCAAGAATAGGTCCAGCGGCTCTACCGCTCTATTTGCGGAAAAGCTATGCTTTTCCGGCCGGTCAAGAAATAGATCCTGCGGCTATGCCGCCCGCCAGTTGATCTTCGTGTGATTCGTATCCGTATCCGTCTGTCTAGCGACTATTGAAGAGCTACGTCATAAATAATTGTGCGTACGATCTTCACCGGCTTACCGTTCACTAGAGTCGGCTTGAGTCTAGCACGGCAAACCGCTTCGTGAGACGCCGCGAAGTGGAGCATCATTATTGACAGCTTCGGCGGAGACCAATCTACCTTTTTCATCGACGACTATTCGCAGCAACACACTCACCTTCGCTAGCGACCGTCCTCCGCTTCCGTCTGGGAATCTAGCGCCCGGCAGCGATATTTCCTTAGGAGCAACTGCACCTAGGTGCTCCAGCTCCGCCTCAGTCTTTGTATCGAGATCAAGAATCGCCGGGTCTGTAGAACCAAGTGCTTCTGCGCTTGGTGCAAAGGTCAGCGAAACAGTTTGAATCTTTGAGCGATGCTTTCCATGCTCTGAGACAGGTTCAAAGGGTATCTGCGTTGCGAGTTCGCCGACGTAGTGTCGCAACGCAGTTAAACCCGGGGAATCATAGTTCGAACAGGTGCCGTTTGGGCCTCGAATCGACCTCACATCGGTGACCTTTCCGGTGGCGTCCACTTTTACTTCAACATAAACCTTTCCATATAAATGTTCAGCTTTGGCCTCGACTGGCAATACCGCCGGCGGAGAGTATGTTACAGTTCCCGTCTTTTGCCCCTGGGCGGAGCAAAATAACAATAGACTCAAACCAATAGATAAAGGACCAAGACTGCCAAACTGCAATTTCATAATATTGTAGGGGGCCAACCTAAACTTCGCTTTGACCTTTGCCTCGGTGAATCCATCGAGGAATGGTCTCGGAGGATAGTTTAGCCTCTATGGAACGAACGTATAGTGGATGATGCCTGAGACCTTCACAGGCTGGCGTTCAAGCAAGGTCGGCGAGAACTTTGAAGTACAAGCAGCTGTACGGGCAGACTGGCGCAAAAGCGGATGGCCGCTTGTAACTTCTGCCGATATAACGTCGCCTTTTTCGCTTATCAAGACCTTGATATCCACCGTCCCCGAAGCCCTCACGGCTCGGGCTGCAGCCGGATATGTTGGTTTTGCAAGCGTTAGGGCCTTCCCGTTCAGAACACCGCCTTTAACCGGCCTGACCGTGAGCAATCTTACACCCACGACATCGGACCCTTTCTCCTCTGGGGCCGTAAATTTGAATTCCACCCAATGAAGCGGTGAGTCTGGTTTCTCATCCTTCGAGACAGGCTCGAAGGTGACGTTCTTTGCCTGAGCGCGAATGTAGTCGCGCAATGCGGTAAGGCCAGGCGATTCATAGTTTGGACACGTCCAATCGGGTCCGACCACCTGTGTCACGTCCGTCACCCTGCCCCTGTCATCGACCTTAACTTCTGCGAGCATCGTGCCGTAGAGGAACTCCATCTTCGCAGCATCGGGCAGCACGACCGATGGCACGCTCTTGATCTTCTGCTCAGAGGTGCCGCTGTCGGTCTGCGCGAAAAGTACGCCCGAATAACCGAAAAGAGCGACGGCCAAAAAGATGGAATTTAGTACATTGTTTCTTCGCATAAGTGCTCCTTCCGAAGATATCAAATGACCATGCCACGAAAGTGGCGCGGTCGCCGGCCATTCTATGGAATGAAAGTATAATGGATCATGCCGGATACCTTAACAGGTGCGCCATTAAGTCTGGTCGGTGAGAACCGCGAACGACAGGCCGCAACACGCGACGGGGTTGCCAGGACCGGTCCTCCAGAGAGATTTTCAGCAGAGATAACCTTGCCCTCTTCGTTGATCAGAACTCTGACCGACACTCTTTCGCGCACCTTAGTCGCTCGTCGAGCCGCCGCCGGGTAGCGAGGTATCTCCAAATTTACCGCTTTGCCGTTGACCACGCCGGCATTGACGGTCTTTGGTCCTGTCAATTTCTCTTCTTCTGGTTTGGACTTTGCAGGCCGAGGATCGGCGAACTTGAATTCAAGCCAGAGATGAGACTTGCGGTCAGCAGGATCGATCGCCAGAGACTCCGTTCGAGATCGGACATAGTCATTCAGTGCCGTCATTCCGGGCGATTCGTAATTCGGACACGTCCAATCAGGACCGATGATCTGCTTTACGTCCTTGACCTTGCCTTTGTCGTCGACTTTTACCTCGACCAGCATCGTGCCATAAAGGCCTTCCGCAGCAGCTGCATCGGGTATCGAAACGGCAGGCATCGACTTTACGTCGGCATCTTGTCCATTACCGACGGCCGTACATACGAAGACAAGAGCGAATACGAAAAAAAGACGTGTGAGGTGTTTTTCCATTTCACCAAAATACCAGACTTTTGGTGATGCGGAAAAGCCGGGACAAGCCAACGCCCAAAGTCGGGCTCCGTAGGAGCCGAATGTTTGCAGCACACGCCCTTCTCAAAAATACCTCGAAGCGGCTTTAGCCGCCGGCTCTAAAGCACAACGCCGCTTACTTTCCTCCGTCCTCTCTCTCGGTCGCACCGAAGTGCTCCGGAATAAGTCATAAGGGCTAAGTGAAAGGTCATAGGTCCGAACAAAGTGGCTCGGCCCTATCACTTTTCACCTATCCCTTATAACTTATTTCGGAACCTGTTGGTGCGGCGGCTGTGACGGTCCGGAGACCGCCTAAAGGCGGGACTCCGAACGGCAGGCCTCGTTTAGAAACTCTTTTTGAACAGGTAAGAGGCTTTTATGAAGAACGTGCGGCCGTTGCCTTGAAAGCCCGGTTCGAACTGTCCTGTGTACGGGTTACGTCCGTTGTAGCTCAGGTCGTCGCTATAGCCGACGTAGAGCGCCGTGCCGGGTTTTGGCGTCCAGCCGAGAACGATCTGCGGGCGAAAGCGTTTTGAGAGGGTCGAATAATCGAGCCTCGCACGCGCCCAGATGTTGCGGGTGAACTGGTACGTCGTCCGCGAGCTGTAGATGTTATCGTCGAACGCAATGAGTCCTGTGTCGTTGCGGCGGAGACGATATTTCGAGAAGTTCAGCTCCGTTCCAAGTGCCGACGTCGGCTGATATCGGACATTTCCTTCGATGGTCAGCATAAAGCCCGGGCCGGGATCGAGCGGTGCATTCTGCCCAAAGGTTTGGGCCGCAAGGCTCGCACGCGGGAAGTCGCCGGCACCGAAGTCGTAATCCATCGCTCCCCAAGTGTTGTCATAGAGGATGAAGAATGAAAGCTGCTTCATCGGAGTTGACGACGCTCGGATCTGGAAGGCGTTCACAGGTGCCGACCTTTCGCTGCTCTGACCGAAGAACGCACCGAGGTGGCCGGGGCGTCGGCGAGGCCCGAATTCGTGCTCGAGAACACGCTCGTAGCCATTCTGGTAAACGGCGGCAATGCTCGAATTCTTCTGCAGATTGATCGACCCGCGAACCTCGGAGAATTGACGCTGCGATCGGCCGCTCCAGTCATACTCGATGTTCGATGAGAAAACGATCTGTTTTGAGACGATCGCGGATTTTGGTTTGGGGTCGGTGCGGTATCTCGTGAAGATGCCGGCGTAGTTCGTATCGACGCGATTCGTAAAGCCGACGTCGGCTCGATAGTCCTTCGACTTTCCGCTCATCAGGAAATTCATATAGAAGTTCCTGCCCGAACGCTCAAGCCAGGCGCTGTATCCGACGCCGTTACCCGTCCGGTAGGGTACGCTGTCCGTGTCCGGATCGTAGAAGAAGCCGCGTGTGTGCGTTCCGACAGCCTGGAATTCGAAGACGGTCTTCTTGTCGAATCTCAATCTGCCGTCGAAACCGCCGGTGTGATTGTGGTGATCGACAAAGTTGTAGGTTGTCGAGAAAAGGCCGATGTTGCTCTCCTTTCCGACATCGCGTTTGAAGCGGAAGACGCCGATGTCGGCATTCTTGTCGATAAGACGCCCTGCGGGGCAGTATCTGTCAGGATCCGCCTGATACTGGCTGCGGCAGCCCAAATACGATTCTCGCTCGTCCTTGCCGAAATTTCCGGGCGCCTTGTCGCTCGCGTAAATGATGCCGAACGTGTTCTTACCGCGTCTTCCGGTCAGCTTTGCGGCGATGTCGGGGTCGACGATGCTTCGCGTGTTCACAAGGTCCATCGGACTTTGGAACATATCGATGCGTTCGAGGAAGAAGGGCCGTTTTTCCGGGTAAAAGATCGGGAAGCGCTGATTCGCAGCCGTAACAGGCGCGTCGGCCTCGACCTGTGCGAAATCCGGATTGTACGCGAAATCGAGCGTGATCGTCGGCGTGATCCCGAACTTCGCTGTAAAGCCGATGTCGGCCTTGACTCCGTCGTTGACGTAGCGGCCATTTGGATCTCCGTTGAACGTATAACGCGAGCGGCGTCCGGTCTGGCTAAGCGTAACGGTCGGGCTGATCTCGAGCGTCCGTTTCGTCTCGATGCCTTCCATGCCCGTGATATGGCCGGCCTTGCTAAGGTTCCCCGAACGGCTTCGGTCGTCCGGCATCCAGGAATCGAGCTCATTGTTGTTCCATTTTGCACGGCGGTAAAGCTGTATGCCCCATTTCTTGCCCTTTCCGGCCTCGTAGCGAAGGGACTGAAAGGGAATCGCGATCTCGACCGTATATCCATTGTCGGTCACGACGCCCTTGGATTCCATCACGAGGTCAACGCTGTAGTCCTCGCCGCCGGCTTCTGCGTACGTTCCGTCGGCCTGTATGCCGAAAGGGTTGAAGAACAATGCGTATGCACGCTGTTGATCATTGAATGTGTCGATGAACATTCCGACGTAGTCGTCATCGAAAATATTGTCGCGGCGTACTACGTTCGCTCGTATCTTGTCCTTTGACTGCGCAACCCGGAATGCAATGTAGAGCGTGGTCTTGTCGTAGGCCATATACGCCTCGACCGGACTGCTCGGCGCGATGTTGTCACCAGGTTGTATCTGCAGAAAGTCGGTGAAATGAGCGGCCGACTGCCAAACGGAGTCATTGAGAAGCCCATCGATCACGGGCTTGCCTTCGACACGCGGAAGATCGACAGGAGCCGTCTTTTCGGCCGGCGTCCGTGCCGCTGTGTTCGCATCGAGCGAAATATTCTTCGCGACCGAGTCCGAGGACGTTGTCGTCTGAGCGGCTGTAAATGAATTCAGGGAAACGATGGCCAGCAGAAAGATGGTAATTGCCTTCATAAAATAAAATGGAGATCGATGGTAAAAAGGCTTCGGTCAGATCGGCACGGCAGGCTGTCGAATAAGAAAAATGAATAGTGAGCTGCCGGGCCGTCAGTATTTTTTTGCTCAGCAATGGTGAGCGAAATTATTCAACGGTCTCGACAAGGGAAACACCGCAAGTCGAAAGGTTGTGACAATCGAGGGTCAAAAAAATTTCGGAATCTTGTTGCCGCGTGCTAAGCTTTGATACTTTGCGACTATGAAGACACGTTGGCGTTTTGGTGTGATCGCGGGCCTCTTTCTAGCCCTTTTTTCACTGTATCCGCAGCTGAATTTGGTCTATCTGCGCGGAGCGGAATACAACGGCCATTATGCCTACAACGATATCGACGAGGTCGCGTATGCGTCTTATGTTCACGCGTTAATGGATGGGCGTCCGCGCAAGAACGATCCCTACACGGGACGTGACGATTCGGCCGATCATCCGCAGCCGGAATCCCTCTTTTCGATACAGTTTGCCGCTCCGTACACGATCGCAATACCTGCACGCGTCCTCGGAATTGGGACGCCTTGGGCGTTCACGATCGCCGGAGCGATCGCTGCGTTCCTTGCGGCCTTCCTTGTATTTTGGGTTGCGAGAATGGTGCTGGAGAACGATTGGTTCGCGATGGCGGCGAGTCTTGTAACGCTTGTCGGAGGAGCGGTCTTCGCGGGCGAAGGCGCGATGAGCGAGGTCTTTTTTGACGGGTTTTCGTATCCGTACTTTCCCGGATTCAGGCGGTACATTCCGGCACTCGCATTTCCCGCATTTTTCTTATTTGTCGGGGCGATCTACAAACTTGCTTCAGACGACGAGACAAATAAAAAGGCGAACTGGGCGACGGTCGGAGTCGCGGTCGCGGCGTTTGCATACTGCACGTTCTCCTACTTCTATGTTTGGACGACGGCGGTCGCGTGGGCAGGCTGCTTTGGCGTGGCGCTGATCGCCGTTAGGCTCGAGGTGTTCAAGAAATGCTGGCTTCGGTTAACTGCGGCGGCTGTCGGATGCGGGCTGGCCTTGATACCATATGCGGTCTTGCTGTCGCGACGCTCGACGACCATGGACGACGTGCAGCTCTTATCGTCCACCCACGCACTTGACCTCACAAGGCCGCCGGAGTATGTCGCGGCGATGGTCATCATCGTCCTGATCTTAGGCTCGATCGTAAAGATCCTGAATTTTCGCGACGCGAAGACGATCCTGGTGCTGTCACTCGCCGTGAGCGTTTTTGTCGTCTTCAATCAACAAGTTCTGACGGGCAGATCTCTGCAGCCAATACATTATCAGGTCTTCATCGGCAATTACGTCGCGGGCCTCGCGTTCATTCTCACGATCGGAATGCTGTTCCGCAGCGACCACGCGAAGCTTTCGAAGCTCATGACCGCGGCTGCCGCGGCCCTTTCGCTGATCGCGGTGTTCTGGGGCTTTGTCGAGTGTTTTTACACCGTCCGCGTGCTTGATGACGTCAACGTTCTTAGAGACAAGGCGTATCCCGTCGGCCGCCGTTTGACGGAACTTGCCGCCGGCGACACGGATGCCAGATCTAAGGTCATTCTGCCGTTCGATATTGCGGTCGGCGACGATCTTCCGACCATTGCGCCGCAAGCCGTTCTTTGGGCACGGCATCAGCACGTTTTTGCCGGTGTCTCGTGGCAGGAGAATAAAGAGCGTTATTACCAGTATTTGTACTACACGGGTGTCGATCCCGAGGATCTGTTGGCTTCGATGAAGTCCGGCCGCGACTTCGTTTCCGTGATCGCGCTATTCGGCTGGGGACGCCACACCGATCGTTTGAGTGCGGACTACAAACCGCTTACCTACGCCGAGCTCGATCACGAAGCCGATCTTTATGCCGAATACCTAAGACGGTTCGATCCGCGCACGGCACGGAATCGGCCTGCCGACTTCGCGCTGACAAGGGCAGACGAGGAGCCGGATTGGACGAACGTCGATCGTTGGTACACGCGGGACGAAGGCGAGCAGATAGGTGACTTCGTGTTGTATAAGCTGACTTTGCGGCAGTAAAAAAAGCCGCTTCGTTAAAGAAGCGGCTCGAGGTTGTATTACTGTGAATTAAGTATTGCTATTCTAGGCGGCTAGGCGGTCATTCGACGTTTCGGCGAAGACCCTTCTACCGTTGATCGCGTCGTCGATTATCTCTCGGACCGCCGATGCATCAGGATTCACATCCATCCGTGCACAAGCACGAAGATGTCTGATAATGCCCTCAGTTGCGATCTCAAGCGTGTCGCCGGCAAGTTTAGTATATCGGCGGGCTTGGATGTGGTCTATCTGCAGTACTCTGTCCTGCAGTGAAATTGGTCTAGCTGCTGCCACTTTAGTGTTCTCCTTCTGTGATAAACGGTCCTTCTCCAAAAAGAGGATCGAACCATAAAGCTGAACGCGCACGGGTACAGTTCCCGAGCCAATTGGTGCCGTTACCGGCTTCAACTCAACTTGTGAACTAATATTAACAGAAAATTAAGGTGATGTCATCACTTTTTTTGCCCGAAAAGTGGTCAAAATGCGGTCAAAATGGAAAAAAATCGGGGATACGCACATACAAGATGTGCGTATCCCCTGATCTTTGAATACCCTATCGGGTATTTATGCAACGGAATCTTTCATGGCCTTGCCGAGCGAGAACTTAACAGTGGTCTTCGCCGGGATCTTGATGGTGGCACCCGTTGCAGGGTTGCGTCCTTCGCGAGCTTTTCGGTGCGTCTTCTTCAGTTTTCCGAAGCCGGGAACGGTAAATTCTCCGTTCTTCTTGACTTCCTTAACGGCCATTTCTGCAAGAGCATCGAACATGCCCTTGACATCAGCCTTCTTGCAGCCGCACTTCTCAGCGAGAGCGTTAACGATTTCCGTTTGGGTCATACGAGCCATAGTTTTTTAAGTAACCTCCAAATTGGTTGTGAAATAAGAATCCTTCAAAAGGGAGTACGTTTAGTTCCGGTCGCGGATACCCTGCGAAAGTCCGAAACCATCGATGAGCTTGAACCTACCTGCCGCCTTAGGCCAAATGGTCGGGGCGGCAAGATTCGAACTTGCGGCCTCACGGTCCCAAACCGTGCGCACTACCAGGCTGTGCTACGCCCCGCCGGAGCTCATCTTGGGAACGAATCCAAGTGTCGAATTTTAAGGTTAAGGCTTGCTAAGGTCAAGTCAAAGTGCCAAAAAAGGTGCGTAAATACGGGATAATTTGCAAAAGTGCCCTTCCGCGGTGGCTTAAACGCCCTTTTTCGCCCGAAGAAAGCTCTGCAAAGGTGCGCGAATGGCCATCCGGAATGAAGATCGGATCGTAGCCAAAACCGTTATTTCCGCTCGGGAATTCTGCAACCTTTCCGCGCACTATTCCCTCTGTTTCGGCGATGATCGAGCCATCAGGAGAGGCAAGTGCGACAGCGCATTTGAACCGTGCTACGCGTGTGCTCCTGCCGCTTGTCGCCATCTCGCTGAGCAGCAGCGTGATCTTTTCTGCAAACGTCGATGCGGCCGCACCGCCGTACCTTGCCGAGTGGACTCCCGGACGCCAATCGAGAGCTTCGACCTCAAAGCCGGAATCGTCGGCAAGCGTCGGCAGTTCAAAATGTTTTGCGTAGGCAGAGGCTTTCAGTCTTGCATTCTCCGCAAACGTCGCTCCCGTCTCTTCCACTTCCGCGAAAGGGCCAAGCTCAGCGAGCGACGTCACCTCGATGTCCAGATCGCCCAACATCTCGGCCAATTCGCGTACTTTGCCGCGATTCGTCGTTCCAAGGAGAAGCTTTGCCTTACCCATGATCTTTCGAATGCCAAATGTCCCTTTTGGCCAGATTTTTGTTGCCAAAACCGCCTAGATACTGCGATAATTAAATGCGGACCGCTTTCGCGGTTTCGTCCGCTGTTTACGATTCCCATGTTCCCCTGCCGGATTCTTGGCAGGAAGAAGATAATACCTTGACTATAGGATTAATTGAGAACGACGTCGAAGCCCTCGTTTCCGACGCCGGTTTTTCTACAGCAACAATTAGTAATATTCCGCCGGTCGCGGTGAACGTTCCGCAGACGTTGCTCGAGACCGCACGCTGGCTTGGCGGAGTGGACGCATTCGCTTCGGCCGGCGGCCGGCCGTTCGCTGACCAGCGCACCGGAACCGCCGACCCGAATCTTCGTCGGGAATTGCGCATATTGCAGATGGCCCTTCGGCGATGTGCTCATTATCTGTTCACGGTACTCGTTGATGAAAGTGTAAAGGGTGATCCGTCGAGCGAATTGTTCGGGATCGCCGGATCAAGTCTTCCCGGCCTCTCGCGGGCGATCCGCCGAGAACTTTTCCAACTTGATGCCGCACTTCGCGGCGACACGATCACCGCGTCCGAGTTTCGGTTCATTGCGGACGAGCTGCTTATGAAGTTGCGGGCGGAACCCGCGTACGTCGGACTTGTTTCGCTCGTCGATCGCGAGACGGCAGAGAACCTTCCGCGGACGGTAGCGGCATTTATCGAAGGGCGTGAGCCTTCGCCGATCCTCGATACGATCTCGCTTTTCGGCAGGATCTTGGCCGTGCTGGACCTTGTCGGCGGAATGCTTGAGAAAGATGAGCCCCTTAAGCCGGCGGTCGTGCTCTTTAGTAAGGTGCACGCGATGACCGGCGACCTGATTGAGCGGCTCAACCGCCGAGTACAGAGGCTTGGAGAAGCCGGAGGCGCGGTCACAGATTCGCTTGACGGTGCATCTTATACGGCCGCCGTAGAGCTTAAGAAGGCCGTTTCTCAGGAACTTCTAGGAATAATGGCCACGCGTTCGGCTATCGGTGTTTATGCCCGGACAGAGGCCGCGTATGCACAGCTTAGCGAGAGTTTTCAACAGATCGTAACTGTGCTTTCCCGCGAACTTGACGACACGGTCGATCCGAATCAGATGTTCCCGAATTTTGCCGCAAAGCTCGAATATTCGAAGCGTTTGCGCCAAGAGCTGCACTCCATGGCAAAACTCTCGCGTGCCGCAGAAGAGAATTGCGACAAGGCGGCGACGGACTCTCTAAATGCAAAGCTGAAAGAATTTTCTGCGAGCTCGATCCGGTTTCTTTTTTATAAGGATATCGAGACCTTCGAACGTTTTGTCGAAGAGATACGCGTCACGCGCCAAACGAAAGATCTCGTTCCGATCATTCACCGCTTTGGTGCCTACCTTGAGACACTCTTTGCGCAGGTGAGTATGCGTTCGGTGCTCGAGGGCCATCCGTTCGAACCGTAATCCGTCCATCATTGCGAGCGCAAAGTGGCAAGCGGCTGTTTGAACAGCACATCAAAGCTTGCCGCGACTCCGACCACGCTCACAAGGCAAACGGTCGCAACGATACCTTCCGCAAAGACGAGCCAGTCAAAACGCCACCCAATGTCCATCAGATAGCGGCAGACGGCCCACGACATCAAAGACGCGAACACGGCACCGAGAAAGCCTGCGAGAGAGCCGACAAGGGCGTACTCAGCAACCAGCATCATCGCCAATTGCTTGCGGTTCGCTCCCAACGCCTTGAGGATCGAGTGCTCATAGACGCGCTGCGATTTCGTAAGGGCTATCGATCCGACCAGGATCAGCACGCCGGCTAGGATAACGAACCCGCCGACCACCGAGATAGCAAGGACAAAATTCGCGATCATTTTCCTGACCGCTTCGAGCACATCGTCCACGTCGATTATCTGCACATTCGGAAAGGCATCGAGAGCCGACCGCTGGAGCCTTTGCCTGAGGATGGACGGCGTGTGCTTCAAGATGCTTGCAGCAAACGTCTGCGGTGCGGTCTCGAGCGTTCCGGGGCGAAAGACAAATACGAATGCGGTTCGTGCCTGTTTGACGTCAACATCGCGGATATTCGCAACTCTCGCGGTTATCGGCCTGCCGGAGATCTCGAACGTGATCGAATCGCCCGGCAAGACCTTCAAACGCTTCGCCATATTCTGTTCGACCGACACTTGAGGTTCACCGCTTCGTTCCGGCCACCATTTGCCGTCTATGACCTTCTCGTTCGGGTCGAGTTCCTGCCGTGAGGTGACGGCGAACTCGCGGCCGATCTGTCCGGATTGGCGCCGTATTTCCCGATCGCTCCAATCGATCGGTTCGCCGTTCATATAGGCAAGCCTTGCACGCGTAACGGCAATGATCTCCGGGGCTTCGGATGTTTGTGTTTTGATCATTTCCGCGAGTCCGTCAATCTGGCTCCGCTGGATGTCAACAAAGAACAAACTCGGAAGCTTCGTGCGTTCCGAAAGATCGAACTCGTGGAGCAGGTTTCCCGCGATCATCTGAACGCCAAGGACGACAAAGGCACCGAGACCGACCGTAAGAAGCACGACGCGCGTCTGATTGCCGGGACGATAGAGCGAGTTAATGGCTTGCCGGAAAGAAAACGACGTCCTTTGCCGAAGCTTCCTCAAAAAGTACGTGAATATTCCGGCCGCCGAATAGAGGATCGCGGCCGATACGGCCAATCCGACTAGGAAGTACGCACCGACCTTGAATGAGCCTGCCTGCCAAACCGCGAGCCCAAGCAGGCCGAGAAGCATTACCAACGCGATCGCCCATCTCGAGCGGTCAAGACGATCGACGCTTTGATTGTTCGCGTCGTGGAGAAGAACTCTCGGCCGTATCGTTCGGATCTGAACGAGCGGCAATGCAGAGAAAAGCAGCGAGATCGCGACTCCAAGGAAAATGCCCTGCAGAGCGGCGTCCAACGGCACGCTGAAAGACATCTTTGCCGGAAGGCTTTCCGAGAATGCCGATCTGATCGCGAGCAGGGCGATCTGCCCAAGAAGAATGCCGAAGATGCTGCCGATCGTTCCGAGAACGAGGATCTGCAGGAGATAGATGCCGGTCACGCGTTTGCCGGACGCTCCCAAGCACTTTAGGATCGCGATCGTCTTGCGTTTCTGCTCGACGAACGCCCGTGCGACATTCCAAACGCCGATGCCGCCGAGCACAAGGATCAAAAGGCCCGTCAGAGCGAGATAGTCTTCCATCCTCGTGAACTGCTCGCCAAGGTTCTCCTGTTGTTCACGATAGCTTGTTACGGTTACGGCGTCCCCCGCGAGAGCCTCTCGAAGGGCAGTGACAAGCGGTGTCGGATCGTCGGTGGTGCGGATCAAAAAGTGCCGGCGGACGCGAGCTGTCTGCGCGAGGCCGGAAGCGTCAAAAGCCGCCTTGCTGACATAGACGCGGCCCGCGAACTGCATTCCGCCCGAGCCGCCCGGTTCATCGGCGAAGATGCCGGTGATCTTGAATTCGTTATTGCCGATCTTGATCTTTTCGCCGACGTGAACGCCTAGATCCTCAGCGGTCAATTGCGAGATGACCGCCCCATTGTTTTCAAGAAGCGACTGATCGAATCCGGTGCCGTCCGCGAGCTTAAAATCGCCTACAAGAGGAAAGCCTGCGGCGACGCCTCGAAGGTCAACGAACTTTACGGCCTGTTTCGACGAATCCGATGGCCGTGCCATCACTGAAGCCGTAACGGTCTCGCTGCGGCCGTCAACAATGCCGGAAGCGTTCAGTGCAGACTCGATCTTTTGCACGACGCTTGGCGACAGCTCGTTCGTGGAAGAGATGTCAATGTCCGCCGTGAGAAGTGCTCGAACGTCCGTTGCAACGACGGCCTTTAGATTCTTAATGAGCGAACGAAGGGCGACGACCGACCCGACGCCGATCGCTATCGCAAGAAATGACACAAGAAGCCGCCGGGACGACGAAGGAAGCTCGCGGGCTGTCAGCGTAAAGACAAAACTCATTCGCTTTCTCGCCATTCAATAACCTTGCCATCTGAGAGGACGATCCTGCGGTCGGCTCGCGCGGCGAGATGATCGTCGTGCGTGACCAGCACGAGAGTTACAGCGTTCTTCTCATGCAGCCCGACCATGAGCTCGAAGATATGCGTTCCATTCTTTGAGTCAAGGTTGCCCGTGGGTTCATCCGCGAGCAGTATCTTCGGCGAATTCGCGAACGCACGCGCGATCGCGACACGCTGCTGTTCGCCGCCCGAAAGCTCGTGCGGATAGTGATGTCCGCGATTGCCGAGATCGACACTTTCAAGGAGCATTTCCCCGCGCGTTCGAGGATCCGGATGACCGGCGATCTCCATCGGGATAAGGATGTTCTCGAGGGCGGTCAGGCTCGGGATCAAATGGAATGATTGAAAGACAAAGCCGATCTTCTCGCTGCGTATCGCGGCAAGGCGTTCTTCGTTCGCCGTCGATAGGTTCTCGCCATCGACTGTGATCTCACCGCTCGTCGCCGCATCAAGGCCTGCGATCAAGCCGAGTAGCGTCGATTTTCCGCTACCCGAAGCACCGGTTATCGCAACGAACTCACCTTCTGCGATGTCGATCGATACTTTATCGAGGATCGTCAGATCCGCCGCACCTGACGGGACTATTTTTGAGACGTTTGAGAGAGTTATCATTCAGATCTTAGACCGATGTCTGCTGCCCGTTCCATCTTAGCTTGCACATTTTCGGGCAACAAGTTCCAATTAGAAAGGCTCCGAAGTTAATACGATGATGAGAACGTTCTTGATCCGGATATCTGCGGCGGCGATCTTCCTCGCTGCGATCTCGCTCCAATTCGGGTGCGGTCCGCGGCACGATGTTTCCTCGGCCGACGACCGGTTGAACAAGCCGCTCGCGATGCCGCCGACGGACAAGGATCGGCCGAAGATCATCGCTTTCGGCGACAGCCTGACGGCCGGTTTCGGCCTGACCGAGCAGGAATCCTATCCGAATTTGCTTCAGGGAATGCTGCAAAAGGACGGCTTCGATCATGAGGTCGTGAACGCCGGCGTTTCGGGTGACACGAGCCTCGGCGGACTCGAACGCATCGATTGGGTGCTCGACGCTCCGAATGTTCACATCCTGATCCTCGAACTCGGCGCCAACGACCTTCTCCGCGGCGGCCCGCCGGAAAAGATGAGGCAGAACCTTGAAACGATCATTCAAAAGGCAAAGGCGAAGAACGTTCGGGTGCTGCTCTGCGGAATGATCGCTCCGCCGACGATGGGAAAGGACTATCAGCATGACTTCAACGCCGTCTTTCCCGACCTTGCCGCAAAGTATAAGCTCCAGTATCTGCCGTTTCTCCTTGAGAACGTTGCCCTGAAAAAAGAACTCAATCAGGCAGACGGCATCCATCCGAACGCCGAGGGCGAAAAGATAATGACCGCCAACGTTTATGCCGCCCTGAAGCCGATGCTTGAACGTCGGCAGTGAGCAATGCGCGACGGAACGCGGACGCCCTCGTCCGCATCTTGGCAGAAGCCCGCACGTTACCAATTGCGTAACGCGCAACACAACAGTCAGAACCGCCTGCGTGAGCGGGCGGTCAGTTGCCGCAAGCCGTGAACAGTTAGCCCGTTGCAGAAGCCTGCACGAAGTAAGGGCACCTGTCCCGAAAGTAAGCAAGTTGAAAATGCCATTCATCATTGACGACCCAATATCGACCTAAATAGGCGATGCAACACGCATTGCATCGACAAATACGAGTATATCACACTTGTCAAGCCCTAAATTTACGCCAAAGTAGCTGCCGCCTTTTGGGTCTGATAAACTACGGCATTCGCTTGGGTTCTTGAATGAATAGTCTTGTTTTTTCAAATATGCTGCATCGGCCGGCGCGTACGGCGGTGAGCATCATCGGCATCGGGGTCGGCATTTTGCTGATCGTTTTCACCGTAGGACTGGCTAACGGCAGTCTGCGCGAACGTGCGAAACGCGAAGCGAATATCGGTGCGGAGATAATGGTGCGGCCATCGGGCAGTATGGGTTGGAGCGGTTCCGAAACGCCGCGTCTTTCTGTCACTCTCGCGGACGAGATCGAAAAAATGGACGGTGTTGACCGCGCTATCCCCATCATTCAAACGAGCGTCTCCGCAAAGGATTCCAATACGGGCAGCCGCATCATTGAGGGCGTCGATCTTGATAGCTACTCTCAGGTTTCCGGCCTTACGATCGTCAAAGGGCGAGCCTTCACACCCGGCACCGACGAGGCCGTTTGCGACGCGGCATTCTACGCTCAAAAGAATCTAACGATCGGCGGGACGGTCGAACTCTTCAACCGGCCTTTCACGCTCGTCGGGATCTACGAGCCGAGCATCGGAGCGCGAATGAAGATCCCTCTCGGGACGATGCAGAAGCAGCTTGACGGCGAAGGACGGGCCACGGCTCTGCTCGTAAAACTCAAGCCGGGCCAGAGCGTCGATGTGGTCGGCGAGAGACTAGACAGGGAACTTCCGAACACGCAGATACTGCTGACACGCGACATCGAAGAACTCTATATGCAGGGCATCCCGGCCCTCAACGTCTTCTTGAACGTCGTGATCGGGATCGCGGGCTTTATCTCTGCCCTAATTATTCTGTTGACGATGTACACGACGGTTAGCGAGCGCACGCGTCAGATCGGCGTTCTGAAATCCCTGGGAATGTCGAATTTTACGATCGGTTGGACGATCGTGCAGGAAGCTCTTCTGATCGCCCTTGGCGGAATAATCTTCGGCGTGGTCTCCACGATCATTCTGAGCATCGCCCTTGCAAAATGGACGACTCTGACGGTCCAGGTCGATCCAAAGGTCGTTGGAGGCATCTTGATCGTCGGGCTTTTGAGCAGCCTCGTTGGTGCCCTTTATCCGGGCTTGAAAGCTGCCCGCCTTGATGCCGTGGAAGCTTTGAGCTTCGAATAAACTAACCGATCATCGAGAGAAGCCTCTCGAGGCTCTTCTCGATGTCAGCAGACAAGTGCACACGCAAGACGCGTCTGCCGCGGTCGGCAAGAACTTGATAATCGCCGCGGGCCTGAGCATCTTTTACAACTCCGAAAGTATATTTTTGCCCCGGGACCGCGATATCAGATGCGTCATCTGCCGTGATCTGCAGAAACACGCCGTTGCCGCCGCCGCCTTTGTAGGCTTGGCCGGTCGAGTGCAGAAATCGGGGCCCGAAGCCCAGACAGGTCGCTGCATGCGTGCTTCGAAGTATCTTTTCTCGGATCGCCTGAAGTCGGTCCTCATTCTCAGAGCTCATTTCAATGAACGCGAGCAATGCGAAATAGTCGCCGCTCCCGATCGTGTCAAAGTGTGCCGCTAAGAGCGACTCGGCGTTTCTTTCCGTCACGGCCGCAGTAAGTTTTGCCGCATAGTCGGGCGGAGCAAAAAGCTCAAATCCATCGCCCTTGAAAAATGGGGTTTCGTCAGGCAGCTTTCCTTCTGTTTCGTACTCATCTGTCAGCTTTCGCGCCTCGACCTTGGCGGATTCGACGTCGGGCTGGTTGAACGGGTTTATGCCCATTATCGAACCGGCAACGGCGGTCGCGAATTCCCAGCGGAAGAATTCCTGACCGAGCATATCTGCACTGTCGATCCCGATGCGGATCGACGGATGGCCAAAGGTCGAGAATTCATTGTACTGAGCGTCGAGATTCGCATCATCGTTCGGGCCGATGAAGGCGAAAACGCGGTCGCTGCCATAGACGGACACATCCTCGAGCGGTTCGCGATCGACGGGAATTATGGCGACGCCGTGCTTACCCGTGGATTCGGCGATGAGCTGTTCGAGCCAGGCGCCGAGGTCGTAGAATTCCGCCGAGGGAATAAGAGTGATCTTGTCGCGGCCATTTTTTTGACATACGCCAAGAAGCACGCCGAGCTCGGCTCCCGGATTTTCTTCGACCTTCTCGGCACGGCACGCCTGCGTCATCGTTTCGCTGTGCGTGAGAAAGCCTGCAACATCGATGCCCATGCTCGCCGCCGCCGTCATTCCGAATGCCGAAAGTGCAGAGAAACGGCCGCCGATCGAGGGCTTTCCGCTGAAGATATGGCGGAATGAGTCGTCTTTGGCGATCTTCTCAAGTTTCGAACCGGGATCTGTGATCGCAACGAATTGTTTGCCCGCATTCTCGCGGCCTTTTCGGCTCGCGACGATGTCAAAAAAGTATTGGAGAAAGCAGTTCGGTTCGAGCGTCGAACCCGATTTGCTCGCGACGATAAAAAGCGTGTTGTCGATGTCGATCATCGCCTCGACCGCCTTTATTCTCGCCGGCACGGTCGAATCGAGAATGTGGAAATTCTCCTTGCCGAACGTGATGCCGAGGACTTCGGGGCAGAGCGACGAACCGCCCATTCCCATCAAGAGAATGTCCTTGAATCCCGCGGCTTCGATGTCCGCGTGAAAGGCCTTGTACTGCGACGCACGGGCAAGCTCTTCACCCGCGATATCGAGCCAGCCGAGCCAGTCGGCCTCGTCCTCGTTTTGCCAGACGGTCGCATCTTTCTGCCAGATGCGTTTGATCTTGCCCTCAGTGTTCCAGTTAGCGGTCTCATTTTCGATCTGCTCGCGCAAATCATCGGGAAAGGAAGTTTTTATTGTATTAAGTGTCATTGAAATCACCTTCGATCAAGCCAATCGAGCAGCATCTTTTCCTGTGTGTGAAAGGCGTGCTCTGGACGCGAGTCTCGCGTCATCGGCAGTTTGAAAAATACTGAAAGCTGTTCCTGGATGCCGAATTCTGCGCGTTCGCGTGCGAGGTCGAGGCAGCGTGCGATCTCGATCGCAAGCGGCGCCGCGAGGATCGAATCGCGGCAAAGGAAGTTCACTTTGATCTGCATTCGCTGTCCGAGAAAGCCGCTAATGTCGATGTTGTCCCACGCCTCTTTGTTGTCGCCGCGGGGCCGATAATATCGAATATCGACGAGATGATCCTCGACCTCGTAGCCGAGCATATCGTCGAGCACGCTGGATTTTGTGCGGATCTTGGAGGCGAGCGATTCGTCGTTCGAGAGTGCAAGACCGTCGCGGTTTCCGAGGATATTGGTCGAATACCAGCCGTCTATGTGCAGAGCTCGCGAACGAAGGGCCGGTGCAAGCACCGTCTTGATGAACGTCTGCCCGGTCTTGCCGTCTTTGCCGGCGAGCGGAACCTTGTTCTTCTCGGCAAATTCGACCAACGCCGGTATATCTGCCGACAGCGACGGCGTGAAGTTCGCATAAGGGACGCCTTCCGCGATCGCGGCGTAAGCGTAGAGCATCGCGGGCGAGATCTCGGGAGCGTTCTCGTCAATGGCCTTCTCAAACGCCACGAGAGATGCGAACTTTACATTGTCTGCCTCAGTAAGAGCTTCGGTCGATGCGAGATTTACTACACAGACCGCGTCGCATTGGGCTCGAAACTCGCGAATGTCCGCACGAACCTGCTCGACCGCATCGCGGAGTTTTCCGAGCGATATGACGTTTGTTCCCGCGATATTCGAGAGAAAGCGTGTGTCGGCGAGCGCCGGCCACGGACGCTTTTCGCCGAGGGCAGTTTGGACAGCGGCGAACTGTTTCAGGCTGAGAACCTCGTGGTTCTCGGCGGCCGTCGCGAGATCGTTCTCAAAAAGATCCCAGCCCGCGAACTCGATATCCGTGTAATCTGCAAGTTCGGCAAACCCGGCAAGCGGCAATCCCGTCGTATCGATGGCATTCTGACGTAACAACTCGACACCTGCTGCCATTGTTGTCCCAACCGCCCCGCCGATTCCGACGACAGCGATGCCAAGTTTCCGTTTCGCCATAAGTTCTAGTTTATACCTCTGCCCGGCGGCCTTACAATTTTGGAGTGACTCACCCCGTAGGACGAAGTTTCGCAAGCTCGCGTTTCAGAAGCTTTCCGGTCGGGCCCTTCGGTATCTCGGTAAGGAAGTGTATGCGCTTAGGGCATTTATAGTCCGCGAGATGCTTGCGGCAAAAATCTATTAGCTCAGCTTCCGAGGCAGTTTTTCCGTCACGAACGACGACGAAGGCTTCGACTTCCTCGCCATACAACTCGTCCGGTACGCCGATCGCGGCCGCCGCAGATATAGCGGGATGCGTGAAGAGAAGTTCATCGATCTCACGCGGATAGATGTTCTCGCCGCCGCGGATTATCATGTCGGACTTGCGGTCGGCGATGAAGTAAAATCCGTCCGCATCTCGATAGCCGATGTCACCCGTGTGAAACCAGCCGCCCTCGAAGGCCTTCTCGGTAGCTGCCTCATTTTTGAAGTAGCCGCGAAAGATATTCGGCCCGCGAAGCACGATCTCCCCAAGTTCACCTTCCGCGACAGGCTCATTCTTCTCGTCCCAAACGGCCATCTCGTTGCCGATCGGCAGACCGCAAGAGCCGGGACGTCGGTCCTTGTTAGGCGGATTGAACGTCGAGCGGCACGTCGATTCGCTAAGGCCGTAACCTTCGACAACGAGGCAGTCAAACGTCTCCTCGAATCGATGCAGAACCTCGGCGGGAACAGGCGCCGAACCGCACATCGCGAATTTGAGTGATGAGTGGTGAGTGATGAGTGGTGAGTTGGCAGAACGGGTCTGATCACTGACCACTGACTCATGACGGCTGAGGAGCATTGAGAGCATTGTTGCGACCGAGCCGAATGACGTGATCCTGTATTTTTCGATGATGTCCCAGAAACGCGATGCCGAGAATTTCGGGCTGACTACGGTCGTGCCGCCGGCGTAGAGAGCACTCATTGTCGTAACCGAAACGGCGTTCATATGAAAGAGCGGCATTACGCTCAGAAGACGGTCATTGGGCCCGAAATCAAGCCATTCGACGATCTGCCTAGCGTTAGCGATCAAGTTCTCGTGCGTCAGGAGACAGCCCTTTGGTTTGCCCGTAGTGCCGGACGTGTAGATGATCACGGCATCGTCGCCCGGCGTGATCTCGGTGTGCGGCGTAATGCCGGTCTGGCCGCTCGTCACGGCATCAGCATCGTCAAAAACGATCTGGTCGGGAGCCTTGCGGCCATCGAGATTTGAAAGGAATCCGCTTCCGACGAGCAGAAGTTTCGATTCGGAATTAGCGAGCGTCCACTCGATCTCGTCCGGCTTTAGAAGTGAATTGATCGGCCCGGCGACAGCACCGAGCGACCAGCAAGCGAAATACGCAATGATGTATTCGGCAGAATTCGGCAGCAAAAGGCTTACGACATCGCCTTTCTCGATGCCGCGGGACTTTAGCAAGCCGGCCGTTCGGTCAACGAGCTTTGAGAATGCGCCGTAGCTGAACTCCCGCCCGTCGAGCTCGGAGATGAGGAGAACCTTGTCGCCGTGCTCTAACACGCGTGTCTGCAATAGGTTACGGATAGTTTCGTTGCGCTCCGGCATCTTATGATATAAGGTTAGCATTAAATCATATGACCATCTATCGCAGCTACATAGCGGGAAAGTGGATCGATTCCACTTCAGGAAAACGTGTACCGAATATTAACCCGGCGGACACACGCGACATCATCGGCGAGAGCGAACAGGCGACTCGCGAGGAAACGCGCCAAGCGATCGAGGCCGCGTATGCGGCTTTCAAAGATTGGAGACAGACTCCCGCTCCGGCACGCGGCCGAATTCTGATGAAAGCCGTACGCCTGCTCGAAGATCAAAAAGAAGAACTCGCCCAGATGCTTACACGCGAGGAAGGCAAGACGATCTCAGAGGCTCGCGGAGAAGTTACGCGCGGCACGAACGTGGTCGAATTCTGTGCGGGCGAAACTCGCCGCAATAACGGTGAGACGATCGCCAGCGAACTTCCCGCGAATTTCGCATATACGATCAAACAGCCGCACGGCGTCGTCGGACTCATCACGCCGTGGAATTTTCCTGTTGCGATCCCGCTTTGGAAGATCGCGCCTGCGCTTGCAGCCGGCAACACGATCGTCTTCAAACCTGCGACGAATACGCCGGCGACTGCGGTTCGCTTAATGGAGATATTTACGGAGGCAGGAGTGCCGGCGGGCGTGATGAACCTCGTTCTTGGTTCGGGCGGCGAGGTCGGCGATGAGTTAGCTAAGCACGCCGCAGTTCGCGCGATTTCTTTTACCGGCTCGACCGAGATCGGCCTCAAGCTTTACGAGCAGATCGCGCGTCGCGGCATCCCGTTTCAGGCAGAGATGGGCGGCAAAAATCCCGTCGTTGTACTTGAAGACTGTGATATCGATCTTGCCGTGGAGCATACGGCGAACGGAGCATTCGGTTCGACAGGCCAACGCTGTACGGCCGGAAGCCGCGCGATCGTACAAAGCTCGATCGCGGACGAATTTGTCGAGAAGATCGTCAAACGTGCAAAGTCATTCAAGCTTGGGGCGGGTGCAGATGCATCGACGGACATTGGCCCAAGCGTTGACGAGCATCAGTTCGATACCGTGCTCAAATATATGGGGATCGGCAAAGAGGACGGAGCAAAACTTATGTGCGGCGGCGGCCGTGCATTGGGTGACGGACTTGAGCACGGATATTTCGTTGAGCCAACGGTTTTTGACAATGTCACACCTGATATGCGGATCTTTCGTGAAGAGATATTCGGCCCCGTACTTGGCATCTCTCGGGTTCAAAACCTTGACGAAGCAATGAAACTTGCGAACGATACGGAATACGGCCTTTCGTCGTCTGTCTTTTCGAACGACTACAACAGCATCACGAGGTTCGTCGAGGAGATCGAGAGCGGAATGACTCACATCAATTCGCCGACGACAGGCGGCGAAGCGCACATCCCTTTCGGCGGCATAAAAGGCAGCGGCATCGGCCCGCGGGAACAGGGCTCGACATCGCTTGACTTCTACTCCGAAATGAAGGTAGTTTACGTCGATGCGACAGGCAAAAAACGCGAGGGGAATCTCTATTAAAAAAAAGATCTCATCGGCCGTAAAGAGCGGCTATGATTTCGGCCATGGCGGCGGCAATACGAACCAGATCGAAGGCAATATCGCCGACCTGTAGGCATTCTTGCTTGCACAGTTGAACTGACTCCCAGGACGCTTCGTGTTTTATGGAGGATGATCATGTCTAAGCGCAATGCCATCGTAGTCGCTCTTTTGCTCTTCATTGTTGCTGCAGCGATCGTGCGTTCTAATATCGCCACCGGTCTTGACAGTTATACGTACGACGAGGCGTATCACGCAGGTGCGGGTGCGGCGTATGTGAAGACGGGCGACTTCCGGCTAAATCCTGAGCAACCGCCGCTGGTCAAACTCTGGGTCGGAGCCTACGTAGCTCTCCGCGGATATCAGCTTTCACCCTACCGGCCGTTATCTGACAAAGAGGCTGAGCGTGACTTTGTCGAAGAGGACGCCTATGTCCATAACGATCCCCTGGTCCTTCAGTCGCGGACCCGAGCAGCAATGCTCGCCTTAAATGGGCTGCTGATCTTGTTGTTCGCGTTTTCGGCTCGGCGGCTTTTCGGGGACGTGGCCGCTGTCGGCTCCACACTGTTCTTTGCGATCGATCCGACGGTTGCCGCCTATATGCCGGTGGTGATGACCGACCTGCCGATCGCTTTGACCTCCGGTATCGCGTTATTGACCGCTGCGAAGGCTTTCCAAAGCTGGAAGGCCGCCGACCTCGCTCTCGCGGCGGGAGGCGTCGGCTTGGCTTTGAGTGCAAAACATTCAGGCATTATTACGTTGATCGCAGTTGCGTTGGTAGGCCTCGGGATCGCGTGCCTGTTTTCCAAAGGCGTCGGTGCGAAGGTAAGGCTGCTGCGTTCGGCAAAGGTTGCGGGAGTCGTATTGGGCGGGATCATCGTCCTATGGGGGACGTACGGTTTTAGTTATTACGAGACACCGGGCGTTGCCGAAGAGACTTTTAACCGCAAGCTGGCGGACAAAATCTCGGACGTCCGAGCACCTGCGTATCGTGCGGCGTTGTCCGCGGCATCAAGATTATGTCTTTTCCCACGGGCGTACACATGGGGAATGGCTGACACAATACGGGCCGGCATCGATGGCCGCGCGATCCAGGTTCTGGCGTTCGGACAGTCGTACTACTCAAAAGCTCCTTTCTATTTCTTTCCGGGCATCGTATTAGCAAAGCTTCCGATCGGCCTGATCCTACTTTGTCTTATCGGTGCTGGGCTTGTGATCTCACGGCGTGTACCGAACGAATTCTATTTGCCAGTGGCATGCCTAACCGTATTTTCGGCGCTCTTTCTTGTCTTCCTCATTCGCGGCTCAACTTACGGCGGTATGCGTCACGCAACGCCGTTACTGCCGATAATGGCGGTCCTGTTTGGGATCGGGACGTATGCGGCGGTCGAGCTTCGGTCGAGGATCCTGAAGGCGACGGCGGCGGCCTGTGTCGTCTTTGCTCTTGTTTCGGCGGTCCCACAGATGCGGCCCTGGGAGTATTTCAATGAGCTCGCCGGCGGCTCGGCGAACGGCCATCTATATTTTAACGACGAGGGTGTCGATCTCAGCCAGCGTGCCGGCGAGGCGGCGAGATTCTACCACGAGGAACTCGAAC
This sequence comes from Acidobacteriota bacterium, assembly GCA_018269005.1. GTDB lineage: Bacteria > Acidobacteriota > Blastocatellia > Pyrinomonadales > Pyrinomonadaceae > OLB17. Next base: position 1,005,809 of record JAFDVK010000012.1, read on the forward strand.
CGAAAGGCGAGGTTCCATTCTTAGCCTATTTCTCGAACGACGCCGACCTAAAGGCCCGCGGGATGGACTGGGTCGGCCGCGACGATCAGCGGGATGAGCGGAGATTTGAAGCCGAAACCATCACAGGCACGGTTATGATCGGTGCCAATGAGTTGAACGAAGGAATCTGGTGGGATGTTGCCAAACCGTTTAGGAACGTCGTGCCGACGCGCCGGCTCGGAAATCTTTTCATCTTTACCGGCACGTTCGAAAGGCCAAAGGCGATGTTGGCAAGGCACATCTTTTACCACACGATCTACTCCAAGATCTATGTCAAAGAGCCGGACCTTCCCGCCGCGATAGAGGGCATCGAGCGCTCGCTTGCCCTGGATGACTCGTGCTTTTTTGTCAGCCTCGAACTTGGCAATCAGTATCTTGCGGTCGGCAACCGAGAGAAGGCGCTTGCGGCCTACGAGGCGTCGCTGGCGCGTGCGCCTATGTCGGACAGCATTTACGACCAATTGAGCGACCAGATCTCGAAGCTTAGATCCGGCGAGCCCGATGAGATCCCGCCGATCAGAAACCCGGGGATCGAGTAGAGAGGCAGTGGTCTGGGTCTCTGGGAACAAGTCTCGACCTCGCCCGATCTTGTTCCAAAATGCAGGTCGTTTCATATCGATGCGACAGGGCAAAAAAAGGCGAAAATAATATATACTAACCGACGTAGTTTTTACTCAAACTCTCAGGAAACGAAACAATATGAGATCGAAGCTTTTTCCCGCAGCTATAGCTGTGCTTGTATTCACCGCCGCCGCACTCGGGCAGGACTACTCAGCTCTTGCCGATGAAACTTTTAAGTATGTAAAGGCCGGAACTTTCGGCAAACCGAGTGTTGCCAAGAAGACGCAGAAGATATCGCTCGGCCAGGTTCGCGTGCACTTCAAGACCGTTACATCGCGAGAGAATTCCGTAAAAGGGAACTCGGCGGATGTTACTGTGTACCTCGACACTGATCTTACGACCGGCGACCTCCAGACGCTCACGAACAATTTCTATACGCGGCTTGCGGGCAAGCTCAATGCGATAGGGATCGCGACGGTACCATTTGATTCTATAAAGCAGACGGAATATTACGCAGAGAAACTTTCAAAACAATCGGAAGAAAAAGGCGCGGATTTCGACGGCGAACGCGGACAGGCGTGGGTTTCTGTGAATGCGTATGATGGTCCGGTGTTTGTGAGATGGAATCCTGAAGGAACGGTTGAGATCATCGGGTTCGGCCAGCAGAAAAAGCTTGCAAAAACTGCCGAGACGACCGGCGGCGACATGATGACGATCGATGTCGTTCTGGATTTTGCCTCGATAATGCTTTCGGCCGAGGTCAAACAGGATCGGCAGGGCTGGTTCTACGGTGACCCGTATTTCCACAGCGATTATTCGATCGGCGGCTTGATGAATGTATCAAAAAGCTACATCTACATCGTCAACCAAAAGAATGGTTTTGATCAATATTCATCGGCTCTGCCGATCGCGGAACGGATAGGATTCGCTGAAAAGCCCCGCGAGGATGCGACACGTGCGAGCCATCGGGCGTCCAAGGCTTTCGGTGGAGTGCGCAACTCGTTTACTCCGCTCGTAATTCCTGCAAAGCGTGAACTCTATATGATGGCCGCGGGCAAGGTCCTCGATCGGTACGCGGATATGCTTGCGGAGAAGTTTCGTGTCCTTCGCGGCGGCGAAACCCCATCGAACAAGCCGGTCGAAAAGCCGAAAGACAACACCACTCTCGCACAGGTCGAGAACGAAGCCCGCAAGAACAATGATACGACAGCCGTTACGACGGGCGAGATGAAGGCCGCTGCGAAAGCTGCCGAAAAAGCCGGGAAGTATCAGCTTGCCGCCGACTACTACGCGAAGCTTGCCGCGGCCGACCCTGAGCATGCTCTCGACTACGACCTCGCGCGCGGTGCCCTTTATATGGATCGAATCAACGACCAGAAGAAAGCTCAGGAGGTTTTTGAGGAGATCATTAAGAACCATCCGAACGTGGCCGAAGGTTATTACAACCGCGGCACGTCGTATGTAAAGCTGCAGGATTGGAAAAAGGCCAAAAAGGATCTCGATAAGGCGATCGAGCTTCGGCCGACTTGGGTAGAAGCTTATCTTAATCGCGGTATCTGTCTTATCTATATGAAGAAGTTAGATGATGCCCTCGCTGATTTTGAGAGCGGCATAAAACTAAATCCGCGCATTCCGAATCTATATCGAGCGAGGGCTCTCGTGTATAGAGCAAAAGGGAGCGCGGCCCTTGCGGCGGCGGACGAACTTCGCGCGACGCAGATCGAGCAGGGAAGGTATTAATTCTATGAACCCGTTACGCAGTCTTTTGATCACGGCGATCGCGCTGTTCGCATTTTCTGCAGTAAGTGCGCAGACCGCCGAGGTGTTCCTTGCAAAATGCGATTCGAGCTTTGAGAGCGGCAAATATACGGACGCCGTGAAGCAGTGTTCGAAGGCTCTCGAAGTCAGGCCCGGTTATGAAGAGGCGCTGATCACACGGGCCGGCACCTACAAGATCCTTCGCAACTATCCTGCGGCGATCTCCGATTATACCGAGCTCATACGTGTAACGAACGGGATGGCGATGGCGTATTTCTACCGGGCCGATATTTACAAGAGGATGGGGAAGGATAACGAGGCGATCGCCGACCTAACGGCTTCGATCGCGAAAGATCCAAAGAGCCTTTTCGCGGCGCGCTCTTACTATGAACGCGGCCTGATATACGACAAACTTGGCAAAGGCGACGCTGCCCAAGCCGACTATTGGGATGCCGTCAAGCTAAAGCCCGATTACGCTCAGGCAAAAGCGAAGATCAAGTATCCGTTTGGCGACAAGACCTTGACCGAAGCGGCGAACGACATCGTCCCCGGTGTGAACACACCTGACAATATACAGCCTGCAACGCCAACTCCGTCTCCGGTCGCGACCGCAAAGGCAACGCCATCTGTGTCGCCAAAGATCGTGCCCGCCGGTGTTCCTGCGGCCTGGAAGCGAATGGCATTGACCGGCACGGGATTAAGCGTCGCCTCGCCCGTACCGTATGTACTCAAGGATGACAAACCCGATCCGCTGCTTGAAAAGATGGAGGCTCGTGTCCGCTGGGAAATGTTGGACGGCAGCCTTTGGGCGACCGTGCAATATATGAAATGGGATCAGGGATTTACGACGATTCGTCAGACCCTCGAAAATACCGTAAATATCGTATTTGATGATCCAAAGGCAGGTGCGAAGTTTGTTAAAGATACAACATTCCTTGGCGAACCTGCCGCTGAAATTGATCAAGAGCGTTACGACCCGTACGACAAGAAACAGGTCAGGCAGAAGCTGATCGACTTCGGGTCGGCGAACACCTACGTGACACTCAACTTCGTTCACGATGCAGGCGACAAGGCTGCGGCGGCAAAGGTCGAGCAGATCATCGCGTCATTCAAAAAAGAGGGCGGCGTAGTCGCCGCTGTTTCAAAGCTGCCGCCGACGAACTGGAAGACATTCAATTTCGGCGGCTTGCTGTTCGACTTTCCAACTCAAGTCGCCGAAGGCCCATGCGGCCAGTCTGTAACTTCAAAGGGACAGACCGTTTGCGGATCTTGGGGCGATAAGGACAAGGAGAACCTGACGATCGATATCTCATATCGTAACTACGCCGGCCTCACCGCTCCCGATGTCAAAAAATTCGCCGCTGAATATTTGGCGAGTATGAAAGAGATAATGGCCAAGGATACGAGTTGGAAGGAATTCAAGAATGAGCCGTACCCGATCAATGACGGCGAGGCCGTCAAGATCTCAGCTATGCAGGCTTACGACGGAACAAATATCATCTTTGTAGCACGCGGAACGGAAAGGTGGCAGGTGCGAGTGTGGTATTTCAATCGCTGGGACGCGGTCCGCGATGCTCTAAAACGCGTCGTCGGCTCGATCAAATTCAAGCAGTAGTGAATGCATGTGCGCTGTGGCATGCTTAGATGAGTTATGAAATGCGTTCTTTCCTTCTCGTTGCTGTTGGGCAGTCTTTTTGGACTTGCGCAAATTTCATGCGGACAATCCGTTGAGCAACTGATCGAAGACGCCAATGCCGCACTAGCTGCAAGGCGCGTCAAGGACGCGATCCGCTCGGCATCATCTGCAATAAAGCTCGACCCAAAGAATATCGGGCCGTATCGGGTTCGAGCTCGGGCGTATCTAAAACTTGTAGAGAAAGAGGACCGGCCGCTCTCGCAACCCCCATTGGGTAAGGAATATCCCAAAAGTAAGGATGCAAAATATGCATCGGATGACATCGCCGCTGCCCTTAAATTAGACTCAAAAGATGCGGCTGCTTTTGCCCTTCGCGGTTGTCTCAACTCTTTCCTGAACAACCTCGAGGCCTCAGACGATGATTTCGAGCGTGCGGGCAACGTCGTAAAGACGGATTCGTGGTTTAAGGCGGTTTACCAAGTTACAAGGATCCGTCTTGCGTCAGGATACGCGATAGAAGGAAGCCGGGTGAGGAATTCCGTTCGGGGTCATAAGGACGACGCGTATCGCAAGAAAGTTCTCTTCGAGGCCCGCCAACTCCATGATCGAGCCGTCGAACTTGATCCGACAGCTGAATACTTTCTGAGACGGGCTTACACGCTTGAAGATATTGGCGAATACGAAAGTGCGATCGAGGATCTTGGGCAGTATATTCGCCTTAATCCGAACGACTTCACAGGCTATTACCGACGTGGGTTGGATTATTCGAACCTTGGATTATTTTCGCAAGCAGTAGAAGACCTTCAAGCCGCGCTAACGGCTTTTGATCGGTTCAAGGATATTGACCCGGCCAAGCAGACGGAACTGAGAACCAATATTGCTAAAAACTTAGGGCTCGCAGGGCGATTTTATGAGGCTTTGCGGATGTTCGATCTCGCCCTCAACGCGAGCAGGCCCTCGTACTTGACCTATTATGAGCGAGGGAAAATTTACTTGCTTATCGGGGAAACGGAGAAGGCAGAGGCCGACTTTAGGAAAGCCTTCGCAGATGGAGGTAGATATGAACCCGCCGAGGACGAGCTTCGAAAGATGGGGAAGATACCCTAGTTCTGTTGATATGAAAACATTATTTGCGTTTATCGTAGTGGTTCTGGTCGCTGGGTGCGTTGACCAAAGAGCGCAGACGCCGACCCCGACGCTCGAGAGAACGGTTTACAAAACTTACGCGGCCGCGATGTCCGCGGGCGGGAAACTCGCCGCCGATAAGAACCTCGCCGTCAATAAAAAGAAGGCTGGTGCGATAGACGCTTACACGCAAGCTGCGAATCTTGCAAAGAACGATCTCCAGAAGGCGGATGCTCTGATCGAGGCCGCGAAGATCCAGAAGGACAACTCGCGCTTTGTATCGACCGGCGGAGGGAAGTTCAAGGGGACGACGTTCACCGTTTTCGATCATCCCGATGCGGTTCGCTCGTTGAATACGGCTCTTGAGCTGGCCGGGATCGACGACGCAAAAAGGGCGGAGATCAAGATCCTCCGGGCGGATGTTTACTTTGCCGCAAATAAGCGAATCGATGCGCACAATCAGCTTGTGCCTGAGATCGAAAAGAAGGCTAACAAACCGATAGCCCTCGTTATTCGAGAAGAGATGATCGCGTTGGCGGATGCTGCCTCAACGCCTCCCGACCTCAAGGTCGAAGCTTTGATCAGGAAGGCTCAGACTTACAAGAACTTTCGTGATAGTTATACAACTTCTGCGGATTTGCGATTGGCATTTGAGGCGCTGAAAGCCGGTTCAGAGGTGACCGGGGCATCAGATCCCGCCAAGGCCTCGGCTCTACTACAGATAGCAGAGCTCGCACGGATCGGCAACAATTCAAATATCTTCGTAACGGCATTCGAAGCCGTAACCAAGCTTCCAAAGGCCTCGCCGACGCAGAAACACACGGCCGCCACCGAGCTTGCCAGCGTACTGATAGCCAACGACCGCATCGAGCCTGCTCGAAAGATGCTGACCGAGACACTGACGGTTCCGGGCCTTACGGTCGTCGAACGCGGCGGTATCCATCGCCTGCTCGGTGTATCTTACGTGCGGGAGATCATTTCGAAAAAGCCTGCAAAAGCAGCCGAAGATGCCCTTATGGTATCTGCGCGAGGCGAACTTGCGACGGCTGCTAAGCTAACGAAATTCAAAGGCGACGATCTCGCGGAGGCATATCGCGGAAATGCGGAGTTCATACGCAGGTTCGAGGATCCAAGATATTTCCTGCTTGCTCACGAACAGTTGAACGCGTCCCTCGCCGTGCCCAAGATTTCCGACAAACAGCGGTCGAAGGTTCAGTACGAAGTCGCCGAGACCTACAGGCTTGAGAAGAAGACCGCCGAGGCGGTCGCAGCCTATAAGCTCGTCACCAACGCAAACCCGCAGTATTTCGGCTACGCTCAACAGCGAATAGCGGAGCTTAGTGGCGCAAAGCCCGGAAATTAGGCTTTAGATAAGAAGCGAGAGAGAGAAAAAGGACTTGCAAAAAGTAAGAATGGAGTAGAATAATTCTCCGTTCTTATTTTTTTGTCTTGGAGGCCATGTTTTATGAGTCAGGCGCAAAAGCCGTCATCGCTGAAGAACGCGATCGAGAAGCATCGCGAATTCCTTTTTCCCGCGGTCGCAATGTATTACAAGGAGCCGATCGAACTCGTAAAGGGCGAGGGCGAATACGTTTGGGACGCAGACGGCAATCGCTATCTTGATGCGTTCGGCGGCGTGTTGACCGTGAGCGTCGGGCACGCGAACCCGGAAGTGAATGCCGCGATCATCGAGCAGACAAAAACTCTGCAGCATACGTCGGCATTGTACGCGAACGGGCCGCAATCAGATCTTGCGGAAAAGCTCGCCGAGATCACGCCAGGCGATCTTAAGAAATCATTCTTCACATCGAGCGGCACCGAGGCTGACGACACGGCGATCATGGCGGCGAAACTTGCGACGGGCCGCAGCGAGATCGTCGTGCTTCGACACAGCTATTCTGGCAGAAGTGCGACGGCCCTTTCGAGCGTCGGGCACGCGTCGTGGCGGCCGATCCCTTCGCAGGTCGCGGGCATCGTCCACGCACGCGCGCCGTATTGTTATCGCTGCCCTTGGAAGATGACGCCCGATAACTGCGGCGCCGCCTGTGCCGAAGATGTCAAAGACGTTATCGAAACGACAACGACCGGCGAGATCGCGGCCTTTATGGCCGAACCGATAATGGGCGTTGGCGGTTTTATCGTGCCGCCTGACGGCTATTTCGAACGCGTCGAAGAGATCACTCGTCAGCACGGCGGGCTATTCATCGCCGACGAAGTGCAGACGGCCTGGGGACGCACCGGCGACAAGTGGTTCGGCATCGAGCATACGGGTGTGAAGCCCGACATCATCACTTCGGCAAAAGGAATGGGCAACGGCGTCCCCATCGGTTGGACGATCGCTACGTCCGAGGTCGCGGATAAATTCTCGGGCCTCACCTTTGCTACGTTCGGCGGGAACCCGATCTCGATGACTGCAGGCCTTGCGGTCATTAAATTCATCGAGGACAACGACCTTCCTACGAACGCACGAGTTGTAGGTGACTATTTCCGTGGACGCCTCGAAGAACTCAAAGAGAAACACCCGATCATTGGCGACGTTCGTGGACGCGGCCTTATGCAAGGCATCGAACTCGTTAAAGACCGCGAGACGAAAGAGCCTGCGGCTGACGCCGTGCTCAAGGTTTTCGAGGAAACGAAACGCCGCGGTGTCCTCATCGGCAAAGGTGGCCTTTACGGCAACGTCATCCGCACCGGTATGATGCTCAATTCGACAAAAGACAATGTTGACGAGCTGATCGCCGCCCTCGATGCCGGATTCTCGGTTGCGTGAGAAAGCCGTGTTGTGTCGAGTAGTGTTGGAATGGCGGGAATTTTGACGGCCAAGGCTATGCCCATTGAAAGGAAATTGAGATGACCTCGCAATTCAATAAAATGCGCAGCCTTGCAGGTCTCGTATTGTTTCTTTTGACGATGCTTGCGGTCGGACAAGAAGTTGAGACTCAACTGGCAGAGCTCGGACCGGCACTCCGCAGCGTTGAGGCGAAGCGAATTTCAGAGCACGTAAAGAAACTCGCTTCCGATAAGTTTGAAGGGCGAGCACCGGGAACGACCGGTGAGACGCTCACGGTAAATTATCTTGCTGAACAGTTCAAAAAGTCCGGAGTAAAGCCAGGGAATCCGAACGGGACCTATTTTCAGAATGTCGCGCTTGTCGGCTATCGAACGGTTCCGCAGATCGAAGTCGAGGCAGCGGGTAAAATGGTCCCGTTCGTTTTTCTCGACGATTTTGTTCACGATTTTCCCGTACTCAGACCTTCGGCGACCGTGAAAAATGCACCGATCGTTTTTGCGGGTTACGGCATTGTCGCGCCGCAATACGGCTGGGACGACTACAAAGGACTTGATGTTTGCGGGAAGTTAGTGATCGTGCTTAGCGGCGAACCGGCGGTGGCGGATAAGTCCGACCCCAAGAAACTTGACGCGTCGATGTTTCGCGGCGAGACGCGCACCTATTATTCAACCCGCGATTTCAAGTTTGACCTTGCGGCTGAGAAAGGAGCCGCGGGCATTTTGATCGTCTATGATCCGACAAAGACAAATACTTATTCGCTCTTTCAGACCTTCGCAAAAATGGAAGGTTTCGCCCTCAAGCCGACCGGTGCGGACACGCGGACATTGATCTCCGGGCTTATGACGCTCGACGCCGCGAAGCGAATTTTTTCGGCTAGCGGACAGGATCTTGAAAAACTTTCGGCGAACGCCGAGCAGGTTGGCTTTAGCGCAGTCGAAACGCAGGCTCGTGCTGAGATAACGGTTAGAAGCAAACTTCGCAATGTCGTGAGCCGAAACGTCGTCGCCCGCATCGAGGGTTGCGACCCGGTGCTGAAGAATGAATACGTGATCTATTCAGCTCACTGGGATCACCTTGGACGCGATCGAAAACTGAAGGGCGACCAGATATACAACGGTGCCATCGACAACGCAATTGGTACGGCGATGCTTTTAGAGGTTGCAAATGGGTTTGCGACGCTACCAAGAAAACCGAGGCGTTCGATACTGTTTATCGCCACTACATCCGAAGAGAAAGGCTATCTCGGGTCGCGACATTACGCTCGGAACCCGTTGTATCCGATCGCCGACGCTGTCGCAAATATCAATCTCGACGGCGGCAATGCCTGGGGCATTACCAAAGATGTACTTTCGGCGAACTATGGGCTTTCGACGTTGGACGAAACGCTTGAAGAATCCGCTTTGATGCAGAAACGAGGATTTCTCAGGGAATCGCTTGGCGACGGCGGCTTGTATTATGGCTCAGACCAGATGGAGTTTGCCAAAGCTGGCATTCCGTCGATCTTTCCGTTCAGCGGGTTCGACTACGTCGGCAAACCAAAGGATTTCGGCGAAGGAAAATGGAACAGCTACTCGGATAACGATTACCATCAGGCTTCTGATGAGGTCAGACCGGACTGGGACCTCTCCGGAGCTGGCGAAGATGCGCAATGGCTATTGATCGCCGGCTGGAAGATCTCGCAAACAACAAAGCGGCCACAGTGGAAACCGGAAAGTGAATTTATCAACTTAGGAAGGAAAAGATGATCAGAAGATCGCTGATTTCGATCACGTTAGTAACCATACTCGCGAGTCTGGCATACGCACAAAAGGATATGACAACCAACGGCATTGTTGGGAAAGACCATTTTGTCACCAGCAATGGATTGAAGGTCTATTTGTGGGAGAAATATCACCGGAAGTTCGCAAAGACGTTCGCAAAGACAAACAAGATCGTTCTGCTGGTTCACGGAGCGACGTGGACGGGGCGGCCGGATTTTGACCTGCAGATACGCGACTATTCGCTGATGGATTTCCTTGCCAAAAATGGATATGACGTTTGGGCGATCGATATCCATGGCTACGGACGATCAGAAAAGACCGACAAGGATTGGTCGGACACGGCATCGGCGGCGGGCGATATCGGTGCGGCGGTCGATTACATCACGAAGCTGCGAGGTGTCGAAAAAATGTCGATCCTCGGCTGGTCATGGGGAACGCAAACAACAGGCCTTTACACAATGCGTCATCCAGAGAAGGTCAATAAACTGATCCTTTATGCGATGGCGTGGAAGCCGCCGCCTGGAGTCAAGCTTCCGCCGCCGCCGACCGAACAATATCGCAAAACGGACGAAGCCGCCGCGCGCTCGGACTTTATTCCTGGGCAGTTTGAAAATGACGTCGTCGATCTGTACGTAAAGGAAGCTCTCGCGGAAGTCCCAAAAGCGCCGAACGGTGTGCAGGTCGATATGCTTACCAAGCTGCCGATCCTCAACCCGGAGGAAATACATGTTCCGACGCTGATAATCCGTCCTGAAAAGGACTTCCTCGGCACCGAAGCGCAGACACTCGAGTTCTTCCAAAAACTTGGAACTGACTACAAAAGCTATGCCTTCCTGCCGGATGGAGGGCATGCGATCTTGCTTGAGAAGAACTATAGAAAATTTCAAGCCGTGGTGCTTGGTTTTTTGAATCAACCTTGACTCAGCTGCGAATATGAAACGCTGCCCCGAGTGCAGGAGAGATTATTTCGACGACAGTCTGTTCTACTGTCTCGACGATGGCAGCGCGCTTCTCGAAGGCCCGGCGGCTCAGTTCGGAGTTCCGTCTTCAGGCCCCTTCAACGATGACGAGCCCGCAACCGCTATCCTGTCAGATCCCGCGGCGATAGCGACCCGATCCTCGTCAGATTGCGAGCCGGCGACGGCGATATTTGAGTCGTCGCAAAGCTCCGAAGGGCCGTTCATAGCATCCCCGCATAATCTTGCCGAGGATCTGTCACCGCTGGTCGGCCGGGAAAAGGAGATCACGGAGATCGAAAGGCTGTTGAGCCGTCGTGATTTACGGCTTTTGACATTGACCGGGATTGGCGGGACGGGGAAGACGCGGCTTGCGTTGGCGGTCGCGTGGCGAATGCTTTTGAATTTTCCTGACGGAGTCTTTTTCGTCAATTTGGCTCCGATAACAGATTCAAAGCTGGTCACTCCCGTCATAGCACAGTCGCTAGGTGTGCTCGAATCCGGCAGCGAGCCGATCTTCGACACGCTGAAGGAATATCTTGCCGGGCGAAAGATGCTGCTCGTCGTTGATAATTTCGAGCAGGTTTCTCAGGCTGCATCTGATATCGAGAAACTTATCAACGCAGGCCCGAACCTTCGAATTCTGGTCACCAGCCGGGAGCCTTTGCGTTTGACTGCGGAACATGAGTTTGCGGTTCCGCCTCTGTCCTTGCCGTCTGAGGATGAACCTGTATCCGCTGCCTCGTTTTCCGAGTATGAATCGATCCGATTTTTTGTCGAACGGGCTCAGACTAGCAAACCAGAGTTCGCATTGAGCCAAACGAACGCGGCCGACGTGGCAGCGATCTGCCGAAGCCTTGACGGCCTACCGTTCGCGATCGAGTTGGCCGCGGCCCGCATCAAGCTTTTTGAACCTCAGACGATCCTTGCCCGCCTCTCGAACTCCCTTCGCTTCCTGACGGGCGGTGGCAAAGAACTGCCTGAACGACGCCAGACGATGCGGGGTGCGATAGCCTGGAGCTACGATCTGCTTGACGCGGAAGAAAGGCAGCTCCTCGATCGCTTATCGGTCTTTGCGGGCGGCTTCACGATCGAGTCCGCAGAAGCGGTCGGCGCAGAACATGGCGTTGAGATACTTGATACCGTTTCCTCCCTGCTCGATAAGAATTTGATCGCACGGATGAATCAGCAAAGCGGCGAACCACGCTTTCGGATGTTGGTCGTCGTCCGCGAATTTGCTCTCGAAAAATTGGGCCAGGCGGGTGCGACCGACGAGGTACACCGCCGGCATTCTGCCTTTTTTGCCGACCTCGCAGAACGAGCGGAACCTGAATTAAGGGGAGCTAGAGCGGCTGAATGGCTACAAAGGCTTGATCAGGAACACGAGAATATAAGATTGGCGCTCAACTGGACGATAGATAGTGAACCGCAGACCGCCCTTCGGATCGCGGCATCTATCCAGCGATTTTGGTGGCGTCGCGGACACCTTTCAGAAGGCGTTGAGTGGACGCGGCGGATCATTGATGCGACCTGTGCGTCGGGCGACCCGAAGCTCCTTGCGTCCGCCTATCGCGGCATCAGCAGTTTGAGCTGGAATCGCGGCGACTTCGACGCGGCCGTGACCTTCGCCGAAAAAGGCCTCGAGATAGCTCTCAAAACGGGCGATAAGAAATTGATCATCAATGCGCTTCACAGCGTAGGAACTGCCAAGCACAATCAAGGCGATTTTGCGGGTGCGCAAAAGTTCAGCGAGGAAGCCTTGGCGATGGCCCGCGAGGCAGGTGAAACTTTCGAGGCGGCGGAGTTGGCGAACGCTCTCGGCGAACTCGCACGCCACCAAGAAGATCATGTTGCGGCCGGGAGGCATTATGAAGAAGCTCTCCAGATCGCAAGGCAGAAAGGCTACAAGCAGCTCAATATGCTCGCAGCGATCAATCTTGCGGCGGTCGCGTGCCATCTGGAAGACTATGAACTCTCATATGCGTACACGCTGGAGTCGATGAAGATCAGCGAGGAGATGGGCAGTACTGTCAGCATTGGCTATGCTCTCGAAAGATTTGCGGCATTGGCGGTCATTGGCGGTGAGATGGAGAGGGCTGCGATCTTGAGCGGTGCAATGGAAGCGATCTATGATGCGGCCGGTTATAGGATAGAGGAAGTCGATCGACTTTTCCTGGAACGTTACCTTGACAAGGCGCGTTCAGCGATAGGGGACGAACGCTTTGAAGCTTCCCGCAGCCGAGGAAACGCGATGTCTGTCGCAAATGCGGTCGCCTTTGCTCGCGAAGATGGATCAGACTGGGTCTCAACAAGAAAATTGAAGATCACGGACAGTGGATCAAACCCAAAGGCCGCATCGGCAGGGACCAAAGATCAGATATTTACTACTAAAGAAACCGAGGTGTTGTCGTCGGAAGCCTTCGAGATTCCGAAGGCAAAGGTCCCTCTAAAATGGCAGGTCTTTGCTCTGACGGCATTTGCGGCCGTCCTGGCAGTTGGCGTCTATTTTGGCTATCAATATTTCGAATCGGCAAATGCTCGTGAGATCAGATCGATCGCCGTCTTGCCGTTTGACAATCGAAGCGGCAACGGCGAGGCGGATTATCTTTCTGACGGTTTAGCGGACTCGCTTATTTATCGTCTATCGCAATTGCCCGATCTAAAGGTCAGTCCGACAAGTTCCGTGATGCGATACAAGGGGAAAAATAGCGATACTCTGCAGATAGCAAAAGATCTGGATGTCGATGCGGTGATGTCGGGGCGGCTTGTTCAGCTCGGCGATAGTTTGAATATCAGCGTGCAGTTGACCGACGCACGGACTGACAAGCTGATATGGGCAGAACAGTACGACAGAAAAATGACGGATCTCCTTGCCACACAGCGGGAGATCGCAACGACTATCGCCCAAAAGCTTGAATTAAAGCTCGCTGGCGATGATTCCAAGGGCATTACCAAGAAATACACCGACAGCAGCGAAGCCTATCAAGCCTATTTGAAAGGCCGATATTACTGGAATCGCCGAACCGCCGACAATATCAAGACCGCGATCGAGCAATTCAAGATCGCTGCCGATAAAGACCCGAACTTTGCTCTTGCCTACGCCGGTCTCGCTGACTGCTACGCGGTTCGCGGCGAATATGCCGGTACCCCGACGCTGGAGTCCTTACCGCAGGCCACCGCCTATGCCGAGCGTGCTATCACCCTTGACAATCAGTTGGCCGAACCTCATGCAACGTTAGGATTGATAAAGAAGATGGAGTGGAATTGGGCAGACTCAGAGGCCGAATTTAAGAAGGCGATCGAGATCAACCCTAACTACGCGACCTCATATCATTGGTATTCGATCCTGCTGAGATCGCTTGGGCGATTTGAAGAGACGGCATCTGTGATAAAGCAGGCTGAGAAGCTTGACCCCCTTTCGAGCATTATCGCCGTCAATGTTTCGGACAGCTATCAGATGCTGAATGATCATAGGTCGAGCGTAGATGTAATGCTGAAGACGATCGAACTTGATCCGACATTCTCGGCTGCACACGAAAATCTCGGGATGTCGTATCTTAAGTTGGGGCGAACCGCGGAAGGCATCGAGCATCTGGAAAAGGCGGTAGAATTGAGCAAGCGATCAGCCGTTAGATTACGTGGTTTGGGCTATGGCTATGCGGTTACGGGAAGGCGCGCCGAAGCCATTTCTATCGCAAAAGAACTGGAAGCGAAGTACGCGAGAAACGAATCCAACGGTCAATATGTCGCGTCTGTTTATGCGGGGTTGGGTGACAAGGACAAAGCGTTCGAATGGTTGGAGAAAGATTTCGCCAACCACCACGGTTCATTACCAGATATTGTTTGGCGTATCCATTTTGAGTCTCTCCGCGACGATCCGCGATACAAAGATCTGCTAAAACGAATCAATTTAGCGGAATAGAATTTTATGAAACGCTGCCCCGAATGCAGGAAAGATTATCTCGACGACAGCTTGCTGTACTGTCTTGACGACGGTTCGATGCTCGTGCAGGGAAGCGTGACGGATGAGCCGCCGACGGCTATATTGTCGGGCGACGCGATATCGAGCGAGCGGCAGACGCGATATATCGGGGCGGCACATGAGACGGACGTGCCTAATGCGCCGTCCACCGAGACGGCGGAATCGAGTCGGTCGCCGATATGGATCGTTCGGGCTTTGAGGTCAGGCTGGGTCGTGTCCGGCATACTTCTCCTTGTACTTGGCGGAGCGCTTTTGTTCACGTATATCAGCTCTGGCGGATCGAAATCCGGATCGGCCGGGGTCGTTCGCTATGAGATCGCGGCGCCGCCCAAGAGCGCATTGAATCTGGTTCGTTGGCCATCGATAGCGCTATCGCCGGACGGGAAGACTACCGTTTTTGTTGCAACCACCGATGGGATACAACGCCTGTATGCACGTCGGCGCGATGAGACGACCGTAAAGCCAATCCCGGGAACCGAAGGTGCCGCACATCCGGTTTTCTCGCCTGACGGTAAATGGATAGCGTTTGTCTCCAACCGAGCTTTGAAGAAGACTACACTTGACGGCCAGGGATCGACGGTCCTGCAGGTCGATGACGCCCGCGGGATAAGTTGGGCGGACAACGACAGTTTGATCTACACGCCTGATGCGGCGGCATCGTTGTTTCGGGTCTCAACGGAAGGCGGCGAACCGACACCTGTAACAAAGCTGGATCCTGCAAAGAATGAACGAACACACCGGTGGCCTCAGGTTCTGCCAAACGGAAAGGCCGTGATCTTCACCGCGGGGACCGTCGATAGTCCCGACAGCTATGAAAAGGCAAACATCGAAGCTGTCGATCTCGCAACGGGTGACACCCGTGTTTTGCTGCAGGGGGCGAGCATCGCCCGATACTCACCGAGCGGGCATCTGATCTTTGCGCGCGGCGGCAGTCTCTACGCCGTAGATTTCGACCAGGAAACCCTATCGGTCAGTGGAAAACCTCAGATGGTTATGCAGGGCGTATCCGGCGATGAAACGACGGGAGCGGTTCATTTTGCAATTGCCGCTGACGGAACACTTTCCTACATTCCGGGCAGCCCTGCTGCCAATATGCGGCGACTCTCGTGGGTCGATAGCGCCGGAACTGTTCAGCCGATCGATCTCAACGCCGCTCAGTATAACGACGTGCGAATATCACCTGATGGTTCGCGCATCGCGATGCTCGTCGGGTCAACCGGCAGCGGCGACGTTTGGGTCTATGATCTTGCGCGGGCGACCTCGACACGGTTGACATTCAATACCAGGAATTCGACGCCGGTTTGGTCTCCGGACGGCAAGAGTATCTACTATATGGACATCGATCCGAGTACAGCGGTGTCGGTGATAATGCGCAAGCCCGCCGACGGCAGTAGTGACGCCGAAGCGGTCAACTCGCTTCCGAATACAGCATATTTGAAGGCCATAACGCCCGACGGAACCTCGGCCATCTTTGATTTTCAGCGAAATACAGCCAACGGTGGGATCGTTCAAGCCCGGCTCGAGCAAGGTGCACCGCACACCGATCTGGTTGATTTGGTTAAAACACAGTTTTCTGAAAATGATACATCGCTTTCGCCAGATGGCCGATGGCTGGCTTACAAGTCGAATGAAAGCGGCCGGCCGGAAGTTTACGTGCGGGATATGACCGGAGCAGGGGGGCGATGGCAGATCTCGACCGAGGGCGGCGAAGAGCCGCATTGGTCGCGGAATATGCGCGAACTATACTACCGGAACGATCGGTTGCTTATGAGCGTCCCGATCGTGACAACTCCGACGTTTCAAGCGGGAAAACCGGTAAATCTCTTCGGTGGTCTATTCGATCTCAGAACGAATAGCGGAAATACGTACGACGTTGACCCGAAGACCGGCCGCTTTCTGATGATGCGCCCTGCCGAGGAGAGCACGGCACCTTCCGTAGTGGTAGTTCTGAACTGGTTTGACGAACTCCGACGGCTCGTCGCAACACAATGACGCAAATTACTTCCCTGTTGAAGATTTCAATCGAAAAGAAACTGAAATAAAAATGAAACGATGTCCTGAATGCAGACGAGATTATTACGACGACAGTTTGCTTTACTGTCTCGACGACGGCAACGCGCTACTCGAAGGTCCGGCGAGCCGCACGTCAGAACCGGGAGCGGTAGCGACTGGGTTCCGGGATGCAGACGAACCGCAGACGGCGATCATGTCAGAACCGGGAGCGGTAGCGACTGGGTTCCGTGACACTGATGAGTCTCAGACCGCATTGTTGCCAGATGGCATTGCTTCCGAATCTGCGACGCGAGCGCAGATACACACGACCGAGCTAACCGAAGCTCTTCCTAATGGCTCCGCGGAGTTGCCGGTGTCGAAGAGTTTCGACAAGCGGTTGCTGATTGTTCCGGTTGTACTCGCTGTTATCGCGATCGGCGGTTTTTTTGGCTATCGATATTTCAATTCCGATGTTTCTGGGCCGATCAACTCTATCGCCGTTCTTCCGTTTCAGAACAAGAGCGATGATACGGATACAGAATATTTATCCGATGGTTTGGCCGAATCGTTGATATTTCGGCTGACGCAATTGCCGGGATTGAAGGTAAGTCCGACGAGTTCGGTGATGCGATATAAGGGCAATGAGACGGATCTTGCCAAGATCGCTGGTGAGCTTGGCGTCGATTCGGTTATGACAGGCCGACTCGTAAAGCGGGGCGATAATCTGGACATCGCGGTCGAGCTTGTCGATACGCGAACCAACAAATCGCTTTGGGGCGAGCAGTATGAACGGAAGATGTCGGAGTTGCTCACCACGCAACGCGAGATCGCAACGGAGATCGCGAATAAGCTGCAACTGAAATTGTCGGGCGAAGAAAAAGGACTTACCAAACAATACACGACGAGCAACGAAGCATATCAGCTTTACATGAAGGGCCGTTACCAATGGAATCTGCGAACCGGAGATTCCCTCAAACAAGCGACCGACTTTTTCAACCAGGCGATAGAAAAGGATCCGGATTTCGCACTTGCATATTCGGGCTTGGCGGAAAGTTATACACTGTTTCCTCTATACAGCGCCGCGGCGCCGCTCGACGCGATGCCGAAAGCGAAGGCGGCGGCTCTGCGTGCGATCGAACTCGATGATTCGCTAGCGGAAACCCACGTTGCGCTCGGCATTTATTATTCAGATTTTGCATGGAATCAGCCCGCCGCCGAAAAGGAATTTCGCCGAGCTATCGAACTCAACCCGAATTACGCGACCGCACATCAGCAATACGGCATTGAATGCCTGGCCGCGGTGGGCAGATTCGACGAAGCCATTGCTGAGGGAAAACGCGCAGAGGAACTCGACCCGACTTCACCAATTATCGGCGCGGATCTGGGTCGAAGCTTGATACGAGCCGGACGATACGACGAAGCAATCGCGCAGCTCAATCGCGTTCTCGCACTCGACCCGAATTTCTGGATGACTTACTGGTGTTTAGGCATGGCTTATCAAGGCAAAGGTCAGTATGCGGAAGCTGTTGCAGCAAACAGAAAAGGAATGACGTTGAACCGCAGCGAGTGGCTCAAAGCCGACCTTATTCAATCATTAATTAAAAGGGGCGAACGTCAGGAAGCCGTCAAACTGCTCAATGAATTACAAGCGGAATCGGAGCGCCGCTACGTCTCGGGCTCGGCGCTTGCCGTCGCCTACGGCTCGCTCGGTGAAAAGGATAAGGCCTTTGCCTACCTCAACAAAGACGTTGACGAACGCGCTTCCCGCCCGGCGGTGTTCGATCCGGTTTGGGACGATCTTCGCGAAGATCCGCGATTTGCCGAACTCGTGAGCCGCGTCGAGAAAGAAAAGCTGGATTGATCTGCTATGAAAAAATGCCCGCTATGCGGAAGAGAATATGACAACACGATGATGTTCTGTCTCGATGACGGAACCGAGCTTCTCTACGGCCCAGCGTCGATGGACGAGCCGCAGACGGCGATATTTCCGGGCACGGGTTCAAAGGCAGGTGAATCTCGTCTTGAGACTCCGACGCAAGTTTTTGGTTCGAACGACGCTATCTCGCCAGAGACTCGCCGCGGGGAAGGTTTCTGGGTCGCGTTGCTTCCGTTCAAGGTGCGTGGTGTCAATGCCGATCTGGAAGCGCTGGCGGAAGGATTGTCAGAGGAGATCGTAACGGGCCTGTCGCGGTTTTCGTATCTTCGGGTGATCGCACGAAGCTCAACGCTCCGATTTGCAGGTGATCCGGGAGATGCTCGCGCTATCGGCAAGGAGCTCGGGGCACGCTACGTTATTGAGGGCAGTCTTCGGCAAGCTGGTTCACAGCTGCGTGTAATGGTGCAATTGGTGGACGCGAGCACAGGTGCACACCTTTGGGCTGAGACGTACACCTGTGCCTTCAGCCCTGAAGCAGTGTTTGACATCCAGGATGATCTGGTACCGCGGATCGTTTCGACCGTTGCGGACTGGTACGGAGCACTTCCGCATAGTATGAGCGAAGCGGTCCGCCGCAAGCCTATCGATCAACTCACGCCGGACGAAGCCGTGCTGCGCGGCTTTGGTTACTTCGAGCGCATCGCACCCGATGAACATGCCGAAGTTAGGGCCGTTTTGGAACGAGCGGTCAACCAGGCTCCGGGTAATGCGGACGCATGGGCATTGCTGGCGATGCTGTATGGCGAAGAGCATCGGTTTGGTTTTAATCCGCAGCCTGATCCGCTCGGCCGGTCGATCCAAGCCGCAAGGCGCGCGGTCGAGACTGCCCCTGCGAATCATTTCGCCTGGCTCGCATTGGCACAAGCTCTCTACTTTCGCAGGGAATTCGATGCCTTCCGCGATGCGGCCGAAAACGTGCTGAGGCTCAACGCGATGGATGGCGCCGCGGCCGAGTATCTGGGCCACTTGTTTGCCTTTGGCGGTGAATGGGAACGCGGCTGTGCGCTTGCCGAGAAAGCACGAAAATTGAATCCAAATCACCCGGGCTGGTATTGGCATGTTCACTTTCTCGACGCGTTCCGTAAAGGCGAATACAGGGAAGCGCTTACCTTTATCAATAAGGATGGAGTTCGTCGTGGTGGAGCTAATCTGTTCAGGCAAACCCAGCTCGCAGCGGTTTACGGTCAACTTGGCGAGCTTGAAACCGCGAACAAGGTGCTGAAAGAAGTCCTGACCATCGATCCAAACATTGCTGACACCGTTCGCGATGTGCTCGAGAAATGGTATCAACCCGACCTTGTTGACCAACTAATGGACGGATTGCGAAAAGCCGGACTGGCGCTTGAACCGTCAGCGAGCACACATTCAAGCGAGAACAAAGCGAAAATAATGGCAGATGCGGCAGCGAGCACTAATCCTGAGGATCCGTCCGCCCGCTCGATCGCTGTTTTGCCATTTGCCAATATCAGCGCGGATCAAGAGAACGAATATTTCTGCGATGGGCTGGCTGAAGAATTGCTCAACGCTCTCTCTAAGATCGAAGGCCTTCGCGTTGCGGCACGGACATCTGCTTTTTCATTTAAGGGCAAAGAGGTTAAGGTCAGCGAGATCGCCCAGGCTTTGAACGTTCGAACAGTTCTTGAAGGCAGCGTCAGAAGATCAGGCGACCGGATCCGGATCAGTGTCCAGTTGGTCAATGCGGAGGACGGATATCAGCTTTGGTCGGAGCGGTACGACCGCGAAATGAAGGACATTTTTGACGTTCAGGACGAGATCGCGGTAGCCGTGGTTGACGCCTTGAAAATAAAACTTCTCGGTGATGAGAAAGCTTCAATGCTGAAGCGCCGTACTCAGAGCCCGGAAGCCTACGAATACTATCTGCGAGGCCTTTCGCATTTTAACAAATGGACGCCGGTAGATTTTGAGAAGGCCGTCGAGAACTTTGAGAAAGCGGTCGGCATCGATCCTGATTACGCATCGGCTTATGCGGCAATGGCTGACGCATATACGGAGCTTTTGTTCTTTTCTTTCTCATCCGGCGATGCGAGGCAAAAGGCGAGAAACGCCGCCGGAAAAGCGTTGGCGTTGGACGCGTCCCTCTCCGAGGCTCACAACTCATTGGCGCTGATCAAAATGTACTTCGACTGGGATTATCCGGCGGCCGAGGGCGAGTTCAAGCGAGCGATAGCCTTAAATCCCGGCAACGCATCGGTGCATATGTGGTATGGATGGTTTCTCGCACTGATGGGGAGATTTGACGAGAGCCTCGTCCAGTCGCGTCGCGGACACGAACTCGACCCGTTGTCGCCGCCGAACAATAACGCGATCGGCGTCAGTCTTCATTGGGCCGGACAAACAGAACGGGCCATCGCTCAGTTTCTGGATGTGCTTGAAATGAATCCGAAATATCCAGTCTCGCAAAGCTTCCTTGCTGAGGCCTTTGTTCAGGCGGGCGATCTCGACTCGGCGATAGCGGTCATCGAGGAGACTAGACCCGAAGCAATGGACCCACAGGCACTCGCCGTCGCAGGCTACGTCTATGCGAAGGCCGGCGAGCGTGAGAAAGCTCTCGGAATCTTAAACGAATTTGAGCGGCGGGCAGAGAACGGAAACGTTTCGGCACTCAATTTCGCGCAAATATACGCGTCGCTCGGTGACAATGAGCAGGCGTTCTCCTGGCTCGATAAAGCGTTGGAGGAGCAGGCGATCTGGCTGCCGTTTTTGAAAGTGGACGTTAAATTCGATCCGCTGCGTTCGGATCCGCGTTTTCAGACGCTGCTGCGGAAGGTCGGATTTGTCGATCAAGACGCATAGGGCGCGCCGCAAAAAAACGTGGGCATTGGTGCGAAGCAAACTTGCTCTCAGCGTTATTGGGCCGAATTTTGCTGAGCGCAGTTCTGGAAGGAACGTTCGCACGCCGGTGTATTGTCGAAGACGAATCCGACGATCTCGGCAACACTAAGATAGGCCAAGTAGCCTATCAGAAAGCATGCTACGCAGACCGCGATAGCGAGAAAAGTGTTTCCTTTCATTTTGGCATCCTCCCGATATAAGCAGTTATCGAATGATTGCTTTGGGATATAAAAGTGGAAAAATGCCAACTAACAAACTATTTGACTCCAACATATCATACGGCCGAGCTAACTCAAAAGCTAAATCCGCCGGTGATCTTGATATATAATACGTTGGTCTAGCCAAACTGAAATTTAACTTGATCTTCCTATGAAAACGCTCATTAAAGGTGGCAGGGTCGTGACCGCGGTTGACGACTATGTTGCGGATATTTTTGTCGATGGCGAAGTGGTGACGACGATCGGCCGCTCGCTCGATATAGAAGCCGATGTCGTGATCGATGCATCGGGCAAGCTCGTGATTCCCGGCGGGATCGATCCGCATACGCATATGGAATTGCCGTTTGGCGGGACTTCGTCGAGCGACGATTTTTTTACCGGAACGCGCGCGGCAGCGCATGGCGGGACGACGACGATCATCGATTTTGCGGTGCAGACCAAGGGTGAATCGATGACTTCGGGCATTGATGCGTGGCATAGGAAGGCCGAGGGCAAGACGTGCATCGACTACGGCTTTCATCTCATCACGACCGATTTCGAAGACGGCAGCGAGAAAGAAATGTATTCGCTCATGGACGAGGGAATCACTTCGTTCAAGTTGTTCATGGCGTATCCGGGTGTGTTTTTGGCGGACGATGCGACGATCTTCCGGGCGATGTCGGCTGCGGGGAAACGCGGCGGCCTTGTCTGCATGCACGCCGAGAACGGCATCGTCATCAACGAGATCATAAAGCGTTTTCTCGCCGACGGCCGAACGGCGCCAAAATATCATGCGCTTACTCGTCCGACGATCGCCGAGGCCGAGGGCGTTCATCGTGCCATTGCTATAGCCGAAATGGCGGAATCGCCGGTTTACATCGTTCATCTCAGCTGCACAGACGCGCTCAATCAGGTCAGACAGGCGAGAGATCGTGGCATTTCGGCGTTTGCCGAAACGTGTCCGCAATATCTTTTTCACTCGATCGAAGATTATGGCGACGGCTGGGATGGTGCGAAATATGTGATGACGCCGCCGCTGCGTGAGAAGCATAACTGCGGTGAGCTTTGGAAAGGCCTCAAGATGGACGACCTGCAGGTGATCTCGACAGACCATTGCCCGTTCTGTATGAAGGAGCAAAAGGAACTCGGCCTCGGTGATTTCACCAAGATCCCGAACGGCGCTCCCGGCGTTGAAAATCGTCTCGCACTTATCTACAACGGCGGTGTTGTCGAGAATAGAATTTCCCTTAACCGCTTTGTCGAACTTACTTCAACTGCTGCAGCGAAGATGTTCGGTCTATTCCCAAAGAAAGGCACGATCGCCGTCGGCTCCGATGCGGACATCGTGATTTTTGACCCGAACGGCGAAACGACCTTCGGAGTCGAGAATGAACACATGAACGTCGATTATTCGTCCTACGAAGGCTGGAAGATCAAGGGAAAGGTTGAGACCGTCCTCTCCCGCGGCCGCGTCGTCATCCAAAACGGCGAACACACCGGCAAACAGGGCGACGGCCAATTCGTAAAACGCGGAACCTGTGTCAATATCTAGCGATGACGATGCTTTCAACCGACCTGGACGATCCTTCGGCCATTCCATATTTTCTTTGGGATGAGCCAATGACGGTCGCTCGGTTGCGGCAGCGGCTTTCCGCCGGCTCCCAGAACGAACAGATCCGATTATTGGCAAAGATCTTGCGCGAGGCCCGTGATACGGATGTTTGGAAGTTTACGACGCCGTCGGAAGTTCGAGCGAAATGGAGCGAATTATCGAGACACCTCGGTCGCCGCCGTCAATTTTGGGAGTTTCTTTTTGAGTGTTGGGAAAAGGAAGGCTTGATTGGTTAAGGACGCCCTCAACAACCTGCAGAACGAGTTTTTGAAAGCGTTTTTCGCGCGTGAGAATAGTTTTTACCTCTCGGGTGGAGCGGCACTCGTGGGGTTTTATTTTGGTCATCGCGAGACGCACGACCTTGATCTATTTACGTTGAGTAATGACGTAGAGAAGGGTTTTCGTCTCGTCAATGCCGTTGCCGAAGGGCTTGGAGCGAAGGTTGAATCGGTGCAAACTTCACCCGATTTCCGCCGGCTTCTTGTGAAACAAGGGGCCGATGCGATCGTCGTTGACTTGATTCGCGAATATGTCTTCCAGGTTGACCCTGATAAGCCCATGATCGGCGGGATTCGCGTCGACACTCCTGAAGAGATCCTAGCCAATAAGCTTTGTGCCCTTTTGTCCCGGTCTGAGATACGTGATCTCGTAGATGTTCGTGAGCTTGAAAACGCCGGATTCAGCATTGAAGCGGCACTCGAAGCCGCCGAAAAAAAAGACTCCGGCCTAACGCCTGCGCAGCTAGCTTGGGTTTTAAGCCAGATCATGATCGATGAGGGAGTTGATCTTCCCGGCAATGTGTCCTCAACGGAATTGCGCTCTTATCTTCAGGAGTTCATTGACCGTTTAAGGCGAATGGCGTTACCTGGATCGTAACGATACATTCGTGGAGACACGCAGCTACAACCTCCGAAGCACGCAGAGGACATATGAAAGACAAAATTATCAGCAAATTCGTGATCCTAGTTCTTGCGATCCTGACGATCTCCTCTATATCGCAGGCGCAATCTTTAAGGTCTAGTGAGATCGACGCGCTCGTCGAGCGTTCGATCAAAGCGTTCGACGTGCCCGGAATCTCTGTCGGTGTAATTAAGGACGGCAAGGTCGTTTATGCAAAGGGTCACGGTGTCCGTTCGCTGAATACGAACGCGAAGATGGACGAGAACACACTCGTCGGCATCGCTTCGAATTCGAAAGCCTTTACGACCGTCGCACTCGGCATTCTGGTGGACGAAGGAAAGATCAAATGGGACGATCGCGTTCAGGACTACATCCCCGAATTCAAGCTTTACTCGCCCTACGTTTCCGAGAATTTCACGATCAAAGATCTGTTGACGCACCGCAGCGGGCTCGGACTTGGTGCGGGCGATCTGATGTTCTTTCCCGATGGGAGTGACTTCACGATCAAGGACATCATCCACAATCTTCGCTATTTGAAACAGGTCTCACAGTTTCGGACGAAGTACGATTACGACAACAATCTATACATCGTTGCGGGCGAGGTGATCGCTCGTGTTTCCGGACGGTCGTGGCCGGAATTCGTCGAAGAGCGCATTATGCGGCCCCTCGGTATGGCGAGTTCAGCAGGGCTCTTCGAACGGCTCAAGGACAAGAGCAATACGATCGACGGGCACGCCTCGGTTGAAGGCAAAGTGCAGGTCATACAGCGAAGCATGGTCCGCGTGCCTGCGGCGGCAGGCGGCGTGAATTCCAATATTACGGATCTGCTCAAGTGGGTCGAGATGTTCCTGTCAGGCGGAAAATACGATAAGGACAAGCGGCTAGTTTCCGAGAAGTCGCTTAAGGAGATCTGGTCGCCGCAAACGATCATACAGGTCAATTCGCCTGGTCCTTACAACACGCATTTTGCTGCTTATGGGCTCGGGTTTTTCCTCAGCGATGTTAATGGCTATAAACAGGTAACGCACACCGGCGGGCTCGAGGGAATGGTCACGCAGATCACGATGATCCCGGAGTTGAAGCTCGGGATCATCGTATTGACCAACCAGCAGGAAGGCGGCGCATTTCGTTCGATCACGAATCAGATACTTGACGGGTATTTTGGCAAGACGGGAAGAGACTGGGTCACGGATCTATCGGCCGCAAGACAGAAGGCTCTTGCAGAAGCAAAGGCCGTCACCGACAAGGTCGCTGCCGAGGTTGCGAAAGCAAAGGCCTCCGGCGGAATCACACTTGACCCGACGGCCGTAGCAGGAAGATATTCTGATGCGTGGTTCGGCGAGATCTCGCTGGACCTTAAAGACGGCAAGCTGCGTTTCGCGTCCAAGCGTTCGCCCCGACTGACGGGCGAGATGTATCCATATAAGGCGAATTCGTTCATCGTCAGATGGGACGACCGCAGTATGGACGCCGATGCTTTCGTCAATTTCCAGCTTGACGTCGAAGGCCGCCCGCAAGGCTTTACGATGAAGGCTATTTCGCCGCTGACAGATTTCAGCTATGATTTTCACGATCTGGAATTTCATCGAAGCTTGTGATCGCCGCGGCGAGGTCTGCTTGAGCTCGGCTCCGGGTTAGGAGATATATATGACGGAAGGCCTGATCTATGCCGACAAAGAACTTTCGCGTCGGCTTGAGAGAACTGAAGCACAAGCAAATGCGGATTTTGTCGAAGCTCGAGCCAGTATGGAACCCGAAAGCGGCGCAGCCTGGCTCGACATTTCCGGCACCTACGCGATGTACGACGGAGCGGAGTCCCCGTTGACGCAGACCTTCGGGCTCGGGCTTTTTTCGGACAGCTTCGAGGAAGATCTTGAGAAGGCCGAAGGATTCTTCATTGCCCGCGGAGCGCCTGTTTTTCACGAGGTCAGTCCTATGACGGACGCTTCGCTGCTCGGCGTGCTTTCCGTTCGAGGCTATCAGCCGATCGAGTTGACGAGTGTGATGTATCGCGAACTTGCTGGTTACTCGCACACCGCGGACGCTAAATTCACAATAAGGATCGTTGACGCACAAGAAGCGGACGTCTGGGCTCGCACGGCTGCTGCGGGTTGGGCGACCGAGTTCGAGGGTATTGAAGACTTTATGTTCAGGATGGGTCGCCTAACTGTGAAAGCTAAGCGTACGAAGCCTTTCCTAGTAGAACTCGACGGCAGTCCGGTTGCCGCCGGGGGATTCGGCATCTACGATGACATTTGTATTCTTGCCGGTGCATCGACGGTTCCCGAAGCTCGCCGTCAAGGCGCTCAGAGTGCTCTGCTTTCGGCTCGCCTCGACTACGGCCGTGAGAAAGGCTGCTCGCTCGCTATGATGTGCGCTGCGCCGGGCAGTCAGTCGCAAAAAAATGCGCAGAAGAATGGATTCAAGATCGCCTACACTCGGATAAAATGGCAGCTTGCAACTGGCACGTAAATCCAGATGCGGGAGTGTTCTTGGAAGTTCCAGCATTGACCGATGATCGAGACTATCCAACACGACGACGGACGGGTCGAGCTGAACGAGGATGCTGAAGAGAGCATCCGCACCTCGCCGCTCTATAACGACGATCTTGCACCGGTGCCGGTCGCGAAACGGAACTGGACGACGTATAACTACGCGGCGTTGTGGATCTCGATGGCGCATTGTATCCCGACGTATATGATGGCGTCGGGGTTGATCTCGGCGGGGATGAATTGGTGGCAGGCATTGATCACCATCCTGCTCGGCAACACGATCGTCCTCGCGCCTATCCTTCTTAATTCTCATCCTGGTACAAAATACGGAATTCCATTTCCCGTCTTCGCTCGTGCCGCGTACGGAACTGCAGGATCGAATCTTCCGGCCCTGATGCGTGCATTGGTCGCGTGCGGTTGGTTCGGCATACAGGCATGGATCGGCGGCGAGGCCCTGCACACTTTCTTTTCGGCGTTCATTCCCGGTTGGGAGACGCTGCTCGGCGGACCGATAGGCGGACATACACCAACCGTCTGGTTTTCATTCTTGCTCTTTTGGGCGTTGAACATCGCGATCATCTACAAGGGAATGGACCTCCTTCGTATCGTCGAGAACTGGGCTGCTCCTTACGTTCTCGTGATGACCGCGATACTGCTCGGCTGGATACTCTATCAGGCGGGCGGCATCGGCTTTCTTCTGCACGAGCCGGGCAAGTTTCACACGTTTGCTGAATTTTGGCCGATCTTTATTCCATCGCTTACCGCAATGATCGGTTTTTGGGCAACGCTTTCGCTCAATATGCCGGACTTCACGCGCTTTGGCCGCAGCCAGCGTGAACAGGCCGTAGGACAGGTTGTGGCACTGCCGAGTACGATGACCGTCTTTGCGGCGATGGGAATTTTGATCACGTCGGCGGCGGTCGTCGTTTTCCCGCGTATGAATCCGGCCGACGCCTGGGACCCGGTGAAACTCGTCGGTCAATTTTCGCAGCCGGTCGTCGTCGCGATTTCGATGTTCACCGTCGTCGTCGCAACCCTCTCGGTGAACATCGCGGCGAATGTCGTCTCGCCTGCCAATGACTTTGCGAATGCATTTCCAAAACTCATTTCCTTTAGGACCGGCGGCCTGATCACCGGCATCATCGGCATCCTGATGCAGCCGTGGAAACTGCTCGCCGACCCGAGCGGTTACATCTTCGGCTGGCTGGTCGGTTACAGCGGCGGCCTTGGTTCGATCGCCGGCGTTCTCATAGCGGATTATTGGATTCTTCGCAAGAAAGATCTTCGGCTTGCAGATCTTTACCGCAAGGAGGGCTCGTACGCCGGATGGAATTGGCGTGCGGTCGCCGCAACGCTTTTAGGTTGCTTTTTTGCGTGGATAGGGTTGATAATTCCAAGTCTCAGAATACTTTATGATTATGCGTGGTTCGTCGGATTTGGCATCGCATTTATAGCGCATTGGGGCTTTAGCTTTCGAACATCACGAGGAGAAGAGGTGCAATGAAAAGGAAGATACAGTTCATAGTTATAGCCTTAGCGTTAGGCGTCGCGGTTTTTGGGATGAGTACTTACCGCAATCACGCTCAGACGAAGGGCGATCAGGTCGTTCTCGCAAAGGATAGGTTCAAGAACCTGAAAGTGTTGGGCGACATGCCCGCCGACCAGCTGGGCAAGGTGATGAACATCTTTGCGGCGTCGCTCAATGTGAACTGCAGCTTTTGTCATTACACCGACGATTTTTCAAAGGACGGCAAAGAGGAGAAAGATACCGCCCGCAAGATGATCTCGATGGTCTTCTCGATCAACAAGGAACATTTTGGCGGCGAGACCGAAGTTTCCTGCAACACTTGCCACAACGGCCGTATGCACCCGCAGAGCCGGCCGAGCCTTGTGCCTACAGAACATGTCGGCAGCCACGGACCGCGTCCTGAACCGCCGAAAACGAAACCTGAAGCATCTGACGTGATCGCCAAATTCGTTGCTGCCGCCGGAGGAGCGAAGAAGATCGATAGCGCGGTCATTACCGCAACCCGTGTCGAGCCGGACGGGAAGACGATGGAACCTGAGACGATCAGTTTCAAGGACGGGAAATACAGTTTAAAGACGGTTTACGGCAAGGAATGGGTGTCCGACCTTTGGGACGGCACGGCCGCCGCAAAATTCGGACCGGGCGGCAAGCACCGTCTGCATTCGGATGAGGCCGAACAGATCAAACGCGACGCGCAGCTTCTATTTCCGGCATCGATCGGTTCCGCATATTCAAAGTTCGATTACCGCTTTACGAACGAGATCGACGGCCGCAAGGTCCTTATTCTTACCGGCACGACCGCCGAAGGCTTGCGTGAGAGTCTTAGTTTTGACGAACAGACCGGCTTGCTCGTCCGGCGCGTCGCGGTTACGCCGACGGTTCTCGGCGGCTTTGTCTATCAGGTAGATTACAGTGACTACAAGGACTTCGGTGGAGTTAAGATCCCGACCGTCGTGAAATATGCGATGCCGAATATGTCTTGGACGCGTAAGATCGTCTCTGTTAAAACAAACGTACCGATCGCGGATGACGTGTTCGCGATGCCGAGATCCTAAAGGGAGATTTGACCATGGCACGAATCATTAAGGCCGGATTGATCCAGGCCCACAATGTTGGCGGTTCCGATGCGCCGATCGAGGAAATAAAAAGGGCGAACATCGATCATCAGTTGAAGATGGTCGAAGATGCCGCTCGTCAAGGCGTTCAGATACTTTGTTTTCAGGAGATCTTCACGACGCCGTATTTCTGCGCTGAGCAGCAGACGCGCTGGTACGAGGCGGTCGAAAAGGTTCCGGACGGCCCGACGGTCAAGCTGATGCAGGACGTTGCGAAACAGCACGGAATGGTGCTTATCGTGCCTATTTACGAGGAAGAGCAGACTGGCATCTACTACAACACCGCCGCGGTGATCGATGCCGACGGAAAGTATCTCGGCAAATACCGCAAGACGCATATCCCGCACGTGGCTCCCGGCTTTTGGGAAAAATTTTACTTTCGGCCCGGTAATCTCGGCTATCCGTGTTTCGATACGGCAGTCGGCCGCATCGGCGTATATATTTGCTATGACCGGCATTTTCCGGAAGGTGCTCGGTGTCTGGGCCTCAATGGTGCCGAGATAATTTTCAATCCGTCGGCAACCGTCGCGGGATTGAGCGAATATCTCTGGAAGCTGGAGCAACCTGCTCATGCCGTCGCGAACGGATATTTCGTCGGTGCGATCAATCGTGTCGGCACCGAAGCCCCGTGGAATATCGGCGAATTCTACGGCCAAAGCTATTTCTGTGACCCTCGCGGCCAGATCATTGCTGAAGGCAGCCGCGACAAAGACGAACTCGTCGTCGCCGACCTCGATATGGACAAGATCCGCGAAGTTCGCAATACCTGGCAATTCTTCCGCGACCGCCGTCCCGACCTTTACGGCCCGATCATTGACGACTAGACCGATCATTTCTATGAAGATAAAATTTCTCTCTGGCCTCCTTCTTCTCGTTTCGGGTGTGGCGGTGTTACATGCCCAATCGCCCGCGTCGGTCGAGCGATCTCTCATCAAAAAGCTAGCCGATGTCGGCAAGTATGGGAGCTACGGAGAGACATCGGACGATAAGAAGCTCGCGGCCGCAAATAAGGAACTAACAGCTATCCTGATCCGCAACGGCGACCGTCTCGCGATCCTCAAGTACGCATTTCCGAAATTGAAAGACGAAATGTATGTAGCAACGTCAAAAGACGGACGGCTTCGGATATATTCCTGGGATACGGGAACCGGCGGCACAATGCACGACTACGCAAACGTGTTTCAGTATCAGGGCAAGAGCGGCCGCGTGTATTCGTGGACAGATCCGGAAACCGAGGATACTTCGGGCGGCCCTTTCTACACGGAAATTTTCGAGGTTGCCACCCGAACCGGCCCGATCTACTTAGCGAACTCAACTTTCATTGCTTCAACGTCGATGCACGGACAGTCTCTTAATGCATTGCGGATCGATGGAGAAAAACTCGATCAAGCAGCCAAACTGATCAAAACGCGAAGCGGCGTAACCAACGAAGTCGGTATTACTTACGACTTCTTTTCTGTCGTCGATCGGCCTGAGCGGCCGGTCAAGCTCTTTTTCTTCAACGCCGCAAAAAAGGAATTTCGTTTTCCCATCGTGATCGAGGACGATAAGACGTTCCTAGGTAGAGTGACGGATAAGTTCATCACATATCGCTTTAACGGAAAATATTTCGTAAAGGTCAGCTAATGGAGCACAGACAAAGATATTCTTCGGGTGCGAAATGGGAGCCGATAGTCGGATATTCGAGAGCGGTTCGCGTCGGCGGCCGAGTATATGTTACCGGTACGACGGCGACGGATGAAACAAGCGGGATCGTCGGCGTGGGCGACGCATATGCGCAGACGGTGCAGTGCATAAAGAATATCGAGCGGGCACTAAAGGCCTTCGATTTTTCGCTTGAGAATGTAGTTCGCACGCGGATGTTCGTGACCGATATTTCGCGTTGGGAGGAATACGGCCGAGCACACGGCGAGTTCTTCCGCGACATTATGCCCGCGACCACGATGGTCGAGGTCGCGAAACTTATCGATCCTGACATGCTCATCGAGATCGAGGCCGACGCAGAAGCTTAAAGGATTATGGCCATTCTTCCAACCGAACAGATCGAAGCGAATTTCGCGGACATTCATCCCGCGATGACCGATCCGGAGGCGGCGGTCGAAGCTAACCGCTGTTTATTCTGCTACGACGCGCCGTGCATGCACGCGTGTCCGACGCACATAGATATTCCGGGCTTCATCAAGAAGATCGCGAGCGGAAATCTAAAAGGTTCTGCCCGTGTGATCTTCGACGCAAACCCGATCGGCGCGACCTGTGCAAGAGTCTGCCCTGTCGAGGTGCTCTGCGAAGGTGCGTGCGTCGAGAACACGCTTCTCCAAAAACCGATCGAGATCGGACGTCTGCAGCGACATGCAACGGACTTCGCATTCGAGAATAGGATACAGCTCTTTGAGGCTGGCGAGCCGAACGGAAGGTCGGTTGGCATTGTCGGTTCGGGCCCTGCGGGAATCTCGTGTGCAACGTACCTTGCAAGGCTTGGCTATTCGGTCACCGTTTATGAGAAGCGTTCGCTCGCGGGCGGCCTCGACACATACGGAATGGCGGAATACAAGATGGCCCAAACCGTCTCACTCGATGAGATCGAACAGGCGGCGAACCTCGGCGTCGAGTTCGTACTCAACGTCGAGATCGTGTCAGAACCGGGAGCGATAGCGACTGGGTCAAGGTCCTTCGCCGATCTTCAACAACAGCACGACGCGGTATTCATCGGCGTAGGGCTCGGTGCGACCAACAAGCTCAACATTCCCGGCGAAGAACTCGAAGGCGTGTATGACGCTCTTCATCTGATCGAAAAGATCAAGACCCGTGAATGGGGTTCCGTGCCTATCGGCAAGACCGTCGTCGTGATCGGCGCAGGCAACACCGCCGTCGATGCCGCGACGCAGGCAAAACGCCTCGGTGCCGAAAAGGTCGTAATGGCGTATCGCCGTTCTGAAAGCGAAATGCCCGCTTACAATTACGAATACGAACTCGCAAAACACGACGGCATCGAATTTGTGTGGCAGGCGAAACCTGTCGCCATCGTCGGCGACGCATCGGGCAGGCACGTCGCATCTCTTCGATGCGAAATGACAGGTTCATCCGAAACCTTCGACATTCCCTGCGAAATGGTCATCAAGGCGACCGGCCAGCAGAAGCAGAGTTCATTCTTTGCTGATGTCGTCGGCGTCGATGTGGACGAAAAAGGTCGCGTCGTCGTGAACTCGCAAATGCAAACCTCTGATCCAAAAGTTTTCGCCGGCGGCGATTGCGTGAACGGCGGCGGCGAGGCCGTCGAAGCCGCTCAAATGGGCAAACTCGCCGCCATCGGTATTCACGAACTACTCACGGGCGAGACCGTTGAATTCGCAGGAATTTTGAAAATATCTTGATATATCCATATATAACAGTATAATTGAAAATGGAAACTGAGGAATTCGAATGGGACGATGAAAAGAACACGGACAACATTAGGAATCACGCGATCGCCTTTGATACGGCGATTCGAGCATTCGATGATGAAAGGGCGATTCCATTCGCGGATCGCGAACATAGCCGTGTTGGAGAACAGCGGTATGCGTTGCTCGGGATGTGCGAAGCGGGACTTGTCTTCATCTCATTCACTTATCGCGGCTCGCGGACTCGGATCATAAGCGCACGGCGTGCCAGCCGCAGAATGGAACGAATTTATGCTGAAAACGATTGAACAAAGAAAGGTTAAAACCCTTACCGGCATCGACGCAGAGATGTCTCGTATGAAACGTCTTCCACGCGGCACTTTTCGTGCGAAGACCGGAGCCACAAGCCCTGCGAACTGCAAGGTGAAGATCACGATGTATCTTGATGCGGATGTTTTGGCGTATTTTAAGGAGCGGGCGGCGCAGCCGAATGCCGCTCCGTATCAAACGCAGATCAACAATGAGTTGCGTAAGATCGTAGAAAACGGGGCAAAGAAAACCGCATCGGTCGGGCGGGACATCTTGAACGACAAGAAATTCTTAAAGGCGTTGAAGAAGAAGTTGGAAACCGTGTGAATCGAACATCGTGAGCCCATTTTGCCCCTCGCGAAGCGGTATTTGCCAGCAAGTAGAGAAATGAATGATTGATCTAGTCGTCTACGCTGTTGCAGTCACAATCGGTTGACTGACCTTGTTTATCAAGAGACGTCTGGTCGGTTTTATGACGCGGGTCGGGAATCCGTTTGTGATATGATTCCGGTAATATGTCTGTAACTATCTCATTACCTACAAATATTGAAAGGCATTTGGCGGCTGAATGGGGAAGTGCGTTCGAGCGCAAGACGTTGGAGGCGTTGGCGGCAGAAGGTTGCCGTTCGGGAGCATTGAGCGTTGGCGAAGTTGCTCGAATGCTTGAAATGTCCATCAATGAAGCCGACGGATTTTTAAAAGAACGAGAAATTTACGCTTATGAAACTTTGTCTGATATTGATCGGGGCGTAGATCTTGAGGAATTACTGGCAAAATGATCGTCGTTTCGGACACTACGCCGATAAATTACCTGGTCCTGATTAATGAGACGGAAATTCTGCAGAAACTCTTTGGCAAAGTCATCCTTCCAGAATCTGTTTGGAAAGAACTAAATGACCTTGGATCACCTGACGAAGTTCTCGATTGGGTTGAAAACCTGCCAGCTTGGGTTGAGATACGGACGGCAAAAGTTATCGATCAAACTTTGAATCTTGATAGAGGCGAACAAGAAGCCATTTCGTTGGCGAAAGAACTAAATGCCGATCTGCTGCTTATAGACGACCGGAAAGCAAGAAATATCGCCATCGAACGCGGCTTCAACATCGCCGGCACGATCAATATTCTCGAAATCGCACATAAGCGAAATCTGCTTGATATCAACATTGCTTTCAAAGCACTTCAAGAAACAAACTTCAGAATATCGCCAAACTTATTGCAAAAAATATTAGACCGTAATTAGTTTGTTTTTATTTGCACCATATTTTTTATCTGCGGGTTAGAAGACTCTTATGGCTGATTTAAGCATAAATTTCGCAGGAATAAAATCTCCTAATCCCTTCTGGCTCGCGAGTGCGCCGCCGACGAATATGGGTTCGATGATCGAACGTGCGTTTGACGCCGGTTGGGGCGGGGCGGTTTGGAAGACGCTGGGCGAGCCGATCGTGAATGTTTCGTCGCGGCTTGCTGCGATCGATCACGGAGCGATGCGTATGATCGGCTTGAACAACATCGAGTTGATCACCGACCGGCCGCTCGAGGTGAATCTCAAAGAGATGGCCGCGTGCAAGAAGAAATATCCGGGCCACGCCGTGATCGCGTCCTTGATGGTCGAATCGAAAAGGGAAGCGTGGCATGAGATCGTCAAACGCACGCAAGATACAGGCTGCGACGGCTTTGAGCTGAACTTCGGCTGCCCGCACGGCATGAGCGAACGCGGAATGGGAGCCGCGATGGGGCAGGTGCCCGAATACACGTGCATGGTCACCGAATGGGTCAAAG
This sequence comes from Acidobacteriota bacterium, assembly GCA_018269005.1. Classification (GTDB taxonomy): domain Bacteria; phylum Acidobacteriota; class Blastocatellia; order Pyrinomonadales; family Pyrinomonadaceae; genus OLB17. The sequence goes on from JAFDVK010000012.1 coordinate 1,040,507, forward strand.
AGGTCAGCGAAATTCCCGTGATCGTCAAACTTACACCGAACGTCACGCACATTCTTCCGCCCGGAAAAGCCGCACAGAATGGCGGAGCCGACGCGGTCTCGCTCATCAACACGATCAATTCGATCGTCGGCGTCGACGTGGACACGATGGTGCCGTATCCGAACGTCAACGGCATGGCGGCCCACGGCGGATACTGCGGCCCGGCGGTCAAACCGATCGCGCTGAATATGATCGCCGAACTTGCCCGCGACGCGGAGTTCAACATTCCGATCAGCGGCATCGGCGGCGTTTCGAATTGGCGTGATGCGGTGGAGTTTTTGCTGCTAGGTGCGGGAAGCGTTCAGGTGTGTACGGCCGTGATGCATTACGGCTACCGCATCGTCGAAGATATGATCGACGGGCTCAATAACTACCTTGATGAGAAAGGCTACGCGTCCGTCAACGACATCGTCGGCAAGTCTGTCGAACGCGTTACCGACTGGGGCAACCTCGACCTGAACTACGACGTCAAAGCACACGTAAACGAAGAGCACTGCATTCGCTGCAACCTTTGCTACGTCGCGTGCGAGGACGGCGCCCATCAGAGCTTCGAATTTGTCGAATCCAACGGCCACCGCTATCCGCGCGTGATCGAAAAAGAATGCGTCGGCTGCAACCTATGCTACCTCGTATGCCCTTCTCCGGGAGCGATCACAATGGAACGCCGCGACGACGGAAGTTCACCGCAAACGTGGAAAGAAAGGATCAGCGTATCACCCGAATGAAAATACTCACACTATCGCTCCTAATCACCGTCATCTCTGTTTGTGGCTCCTTTGCGCAGGGAACGAAGGAGACCGGTCCCAACTTCGACATCGTTGATTTCAACAAGAAGGTCGAGACCGCCGAGTGGCTCGTCAAGTACGACGTCGTTGCATGGAAAACGACTGACGTTCTGGTTGCTCAGGACAAAGCGGAGTTGACTAAACTCGGTCCGGAATGGTTTTGCATCGAGGATAAAGGAAAAGGCCTTTGGCACGCGCTGTATGGCAGGATCGAGGCCGGAACGTATAACGTCGCGGTCCATTATCTAATGGATGCCGCCGGGAAGATCACTAAGACCTCGGAAAAACTCGACCAAAAGATGCTTGACGGTTATGCGGCTGCACTTGCGACCGCCAGAGTCAGACTCGAGACAAAGGTCCCAAAAGGTTCGGTCAAATTCAACCAATACATTCGACGCGATTCTGACGGTACGTTTGAAGTTTGGATGATGCCCGCATTCCAGACGAACGGGGTCGCCGTATTCGGCGGGGAAGGCATTTACCGACTAAATGCAGCGGGCGACAAGATAACTTCTGACAGCAGCTACTTTCAGCCTGCTCTACGCGGCTTCCAAGCGACACCTCCTCGCGAGATCTGGCTTAACTACAGTGAGTTAGAGAAGCCAACCCTAGGCTCGGTCTTCTTCGTGCTCTATTACAAGGAGTATTTTACAAGCATAATGATCGATAACGCGGCAAGTACGAGTACACTCATCAAGGATCCAAAGAACGGCGAATATATGTGGGTCAATATAGAAAAGGACCTACGAGAACACCCACCATCCGTAAAACCGAAAAAGCCATAGGGCGCCAATAGGCGCTCAATAGCTAATTCCTAGGTTACTGGATCTCATCGGCAAACGCGGGAAGAAAAGCTGGGAGCGTTGGATAAAAACCTTCATCTACGGCTGTTGCGCTTGAGCCTTGGCCTTCTCGATCCGTTTATCGAGAAACTCTTTACCCTTCGGGAAAAGTTCCAGGTATTTATCAAAATCCTTTTGGGCTTCGGCTTCTTTCCCAAGCATCAAATAAGCTATCCCGCGAGTCGCATAAGCAGTCGCAGCAGCGCGTGGAGGCAGCATTCGAATTGCTTTTGCAGCGTCCGCTACCGCGCCGTCATAGTCCTTTAGTCCAAGTTTTACCTTCGCACGCACTTCATAGGCAAACGCTTCGTTCGGATCGAGCCGAAGACCTTTTTCAACGGTCGTTAGTGCTTTAGAATAATCGCCGGCCCTTTCGTATAGCGATGCCAGCTCACCGTATATTGTGACAATGGTTCTTGCCTGCTCAAGACGTTCATCTGCCATCCTGGCTTCTTCTGGCGACTTGGGTCTATCTGCGGAGCGTTGTACGATGATAACCGTTTCCTGTCCGCTTACGATGTCTTTGCCATGGACCTGAGGAAGAGCGACCGACGAACTTGCGACCGTTTTGCCTTCGACGGGCGGAGGTCCACCGTCCGAGTTCTCGACCTTTTCAATAAAATTCTCGAGAATAGATGTCGCTTTGCCATAGTCGTTCTTGCGTATATAGTTGTGAGCCAAGCCTAGCTGCGCGCCCGCAAGGTCAGGACGCAGGAGCGTCGCGGCCTCGTAGTCAGCGATCGAACCGTCAAGATCGCCGAAAAAGAACCGTATCATTCCGCGGGTAGATAATACGTTCGCGGTCTTTGCGCCATTTGCGGCCGCAAGATCAAGATCCGCGAGGATCTTACTCATATCCTGGCCGAGGATCATGTTCACGTTTGCCCTTCGCTCATAGAGCGACCCGTCAGAAGAATCCATCGCTATCGCTTTGTTGAGGTCCTCAAGTGATCCGTGAAAGTCGCCGATCATGCGTTTAAGATCGGCCCGAAGGGTCAGAGATACAAGGACATTCTTATCCTTCTCTACATCCCGATCTAAAACCTCGATCGCATCGCGAAATTTTCCTGCAGCCATCAAGTCGACGGCCTTGCGGTTAGGTTGGGGCTTAGATTGTCCGAACGCCGGAATCGCAAATAACGCAAGGAGAAGCAGAATGGAGAGTGTGAAGTTTCTCATAATTAAGTTTAAGCAGCGCGTGGACTTTTTAAAGTATATAGTCACTAGTCCGACGATAACAACCCCGAAAACGCATCAGCTTACGTAGACGGAAACGCGAGTTCGTCGAATCGAAACGGTACGTACTACTTCATGCGATTTAAGGCCATTCGAAGCTCCGCCAAATCCGAATCTACTTCAACAACTCATCTACACTTATCGGTTCGTAGCCTTTACTCTTTAGCCACTCGACCAGTTCGCCGATGTGGTTGAAGAACTTATCCGTGCGCTTTGGCCCGGCGCCGATGTGCGTCAATAAAATGAAGCCGTTGAGACCTTTTGGATCTTTGGCCTCGTAATCTTTTATGCGTTGCAAAATATCGTCGCTGGAGATGTAATTCTTGTCATCATCCGCCATGTAGTCAGCATTCGAGCGGGTGCCGGGCGTGAAGTTGACGATCTGGTAACCCATTGCCGAACTCCAATCAACGATCTCGCGGTTGTACCATTCGTAGGGCGGCAGGAAGAAGGGAACTTGCTTGCGGTCGATGCCGAACGGGCGCATCGCGGCGAAGTTGTCGTTCAGGTCGCGTTCAAATTGCTGGCGGGTGACGAGGGTCTTGTTTCTATCCGTCCAATCTGCGTAGAGGAGATGTGCGTCTGAGTGAGGGCCGAGGTAATGGCCGTCCTTCTTCAGGCGTTCGATTATCTGGCGGTTTGCGCGTGTTCGGTAGAATCGGCCGGTGAGGAAGAACGAGGCTTTGATGTTGCGTTTAGCAAGAGCGTCGGCGATCGCGGTGCCGCCTTCGGCGAATTCGTCGCCGGTGAAGACGAGCGCCATGCGCTTTGAAGTTTTGTCTCCGCGTGTGATACCGCCTTCGACGTAGGTGAAACGGTTGTCGGGATTGCTGGAAGAGCCCTTACTTACGTGCGGGCTACTGACACGCGGGCCACTGAGACGCGAGATGCCGGCACGACTGAACATTGCCATGACGAGAATTGCATCCGCGGTGCCGTCCATTGTGGGTTCGTTGGTCGAGTAGTCGCCAACGTCGTCGTGATAGACGACGTCACGCGGCTGAAACAACGCAAACTCGTCCGGCTTTGTCAGCGTCAGGCCGATCAAGCCATTGTAGGTCGAAGCTGCGATCGGGCCATCGACAAGGCCGCCGCGGACCTGCTTTTTCAAAAGCTGCACGGTCGGCAAATGTGTGTCTTCGGGATATTCGCCGTTTGCCGGAATTCCCTCGAACATCGACGTTCCCCACGGATTATTGCCAAGAAGCCAGTCGCGATGGGCGATCATCGCATCGTGATACTTCTTGTCGCCGGTCATCAATTCATAAAGATGGACCTGCGTGATAAATGCGACGACCAGATTGTTCGAGCACCAGAGGAAAGGCACTCCTACACCGTAAGGATTCGTCTTTGCACGGGCGACGATGCGTTCGATGCCGCTGCGATAATAGCTGGCAAGCTCGCGTTTTGTTTTGGCATCGACGAGCGGATACAGCGCAAAATGTCCGACGTTCGTAAACGGATACATCTCGTAATGCCGCGACATCTGCTCGCCCATCGACGAATCTTCAAACTCCATCCAGGATGTCGTTCCGGCGAGTCTTGCGTAGCGTTTCGCATCGGCGAGATATTCGGGCTTGCGCGTGGCCTTGTACAACTCGGCTGCGGCGTACTCCATATCGTCGGCCCATGTGTCTTCGTTATAGCGGTACGGAGCACCGAATGAATTGCCTTGCTGAAAGCCTTCCTGCCGCTTGCCCATTGCGTAAAGGTCTTCGGCGGCAGCGAGACATTTCAACGCAAACGCTGTGTCTTTCAGATCCGTTTTCCAGATGCGATATGCCATCGCCATCGCCGCCGCCGAACGTCCGGCAATGTTTGCAACACCTGTCGAGCGGCTTTTGAATTGCGAAAGGCCTTGCGGCTTGCCGTCGGCGAAATAAACGGGCCGATAGCTGTTCGCACCCCAGCCGTAATCGGCGTTGTCGTTTTGGGGAAGCTTAAAGCCGCGATGGTCGCGATCATCGGCAACTTGGTGAAAAAGCTGGCCGCTCTTTGGGTGAAGTTTGTGGATCCAGTCGAGTCCCCATTTTGCCTCGTCGAGAATATCGGGAATTCCGTTCGGCCTATCGTCACGCCCAAGGTCATCGACAAAGTCGCCAAACTTCGCTTTCTCCAATTCGTAAGCAAGCATCATCCGCGCCGTCGCGTTGCTTGCCGTTATCAAATATTTCAATTGGTCGCCCGCATCGTGCCAACCGCCGGAGGCGTCAATAAAGGTCTCGTCCGGCATCGGCCCGTAAAACGAACGTCCGTCGTGAGTATGGCAGACGGCATCGAGGTAAGGGTTGTACCCGCATCTTTGCTGCCGCATAAAGGCGAGCAGATCTTCCTGATAGGCGGGATATGGGCCGATCACGAATTTAATTGACCGAAGGTCGCTGCTTTTATCTACTAGGCGGTATGTACCCGGCGTCTTGATAGTCGAAAGATCAACCTCATAGTAATAGCCAAAACTTCCGCCCCATGGAGATGCCGCTAGCTGCCGCGCTTGTAAACGTTCCGACACCACTTTGCCGGTATCAGCATTTTTAACGACGAACTCACCGGAGAACGGTTCTTGTGACAATACCACCGCCTTCTTTTTGTCGTTCGCTTGATAACCAGCCTGATTTACGCGGATCTCAACCGTTTGAGCCGAGATCGTCAAAGAGGAAATAATAAACAGTAAAAGCGGCAGAATTATTTTCATCAACAATACCTGATCGGTATAGATCATTTCGCCGAACACTCGCTCAGCCACAGAAAGAAGTTTACTTCGTTCTTCACGGTGCGAACAGCACAAACCGCACAAAACGTATCAAACCGCACAAAATGTATCAAAGTGCACGAAATGCACGATCTGCACGATTTGCACAAAATTAGGTTCCGCCTGCGGTAGCGGCCCGGTTCCGGAATGGAATTTCGAGATTTGAAATTTGAGATTTAAGATCCGAGGCCACGAATGCACGAAAAGAGGTCAGAACCGCCTGCGTGACCGGGCGGCCAAAAGCCAATGAAGCTTCTGCTTTTGTTACACCCTTCCAACGGTAGAGTTTCTGCCATGAAGCATATGCGCGACGGGCACTGCACAGACTGAACCGTATCGGCTGTCGTTCATTCTGACCGCATTTCTGTCTTTTAGCGTTCAACATTGCAAAAAAATGTTGACAGATGTATTTCAAGGGTGTAAATTCAATCTTGTCGAACGCTCTCGGCGTTCAGATCCTTCGCCACCAGATGCGACAAGTTTCCTGATTTGTTGTTCTACTACTTGCAAAACGGTGACAAGCCAAAAGGGTTGATAAAAGCAGAGTTTGCTGCCAAAAAGATCCGAAGCCTGCACCGGGCCTAAGCAAGATGCACTCCGAAAATGAGTTACAGGTGACCAACGATCTTCCTAAAAAAAGAGCCAACGTGCCTCTAAAAACCTTCAAAACAGGGATCCAATCGACAAAAAGCTTGATAGCAGAAAAGGAGCTAGAAAATAATGCTGTTCGGTAAGAAGAAAAGGGTAGCCGGCCTCGATATCGGGTCGAGTTCGGTCAAAATGGTTGAGCTTGACGGCAAGCCAAATAGCCTGAATCTCGTTAGCCTCGGATTTGAGAATCTCCCGAGCGACACGATCATTGACGGCCAGATAATGGAGCTGAATACCGTCTCGGACTGTATTCAGAATGTCTGCAACAACCATCAGATCGAAGCGAACCAGGTTGTAACCGGCGTCAGCGGCCACTCGGTGATCATCAAGAACATCGCACTGCCCGCAATGTCGTCCGAAGAGCTCGAAGAATCGATCGATTGGCACGCTGAAGAGCACATTCCATACGATCTTGCTGACGTAAGCCTTGACTATCAGGTCACGGCCGAATCAGCGGACTCGACGAACGTGTTGATCGCGGCGTGCAAACGCGAACGCATCGACAACATCAAGCAGGCCATTCAGCTTGCGGGCAAACAGCCGGTCGTCATCGACGTTGATACATTTGCGCTCCAGAACTGCTACGAAGCGAACTATGATCCGGCAGAGTCCGATGTCGTAACGCTTCTCAATATCGGAGCCTCGACGATGAACGTAAACATCGTCAAGGGCACACGCTCGCTGTTCACGCGCGACATTACGGTCGGAGGAAGCCAATTCACCGACGTTCTGCAGCGAAGCTTGGGACTGAACTTCCAAGAGGCTGAAGGACTCAAACGCGGCGTTGCGAACGCAGCTCCGAATGTCGAAGAAAAATCGATCGAGCCGCTGATGAACAATGTTACCGAAGTCGTCGCGATGGAGATCCAGAAGACATTCGACTTCTATCGTGCAACGACCGACGACAACGAGACACAGGTTCAGAAGATCCTGATCTCCGGCGGCGGTTCTAAGCTCGCAGGCCTTGCGCAGGACCTTTCGCAGCGTCTGGAACTTCCGGTAGAGGTTCTCAACCCCTTCCGCAAGATCTACATCGACTCGAACAAATTCGACCCCGACTATATCAAAGAGATCGTCCCTGAGATGGCAGTTGCCGTCGGCCTGGCGATGAGGGGAGTGAACTAAAATGCTAAGAATCAACCTTCTAAATTCAGTAACCGAACGGCAGGGCGGGGCAGTTGCCTCGGTCGATCGCCAGATCGCAAGCCCTTCTTCGCGGCTGATGGTGATGTTCCTCGCGACGCTGCTTCTGACAGCCGCCGTCATCGGATGGGATGTTATCAGCAGCAGCATGGCCCACAGCAAAGCTCAGGCCGATCTTGAAGATCAGAAGCGGCAGGCCGCCGAACTTCAGGCCGTCGTCAACGAGCAGAAAGATCTTGAGCAGAAGATACAGAATATCGATGCGAGGATCGAAGCGATCAAGACCCTAAGGGCCAATCAGGCCGGCCCAAGTGCCGTGCTTTCAGCAGTTACCGAGCGAGCTGCAATGGTTCCGGGCCTCTATCTTGAAAGCGTCGAGCAGGCCGGCGACCAGATGGTCTTCAAGGGCAATTCGCCGGACGAGCAGCAAGTTACGCAGTTCGGACGAAGCCTCGAATTCTCCAACGGCCTCTTCTCGAACCTTTCGATCGAAACGGCTCGCAACGAGGTCGTCAACCAGAATGTCGTGATGAAGGAAACTTCATCGCCTGACGCCAACAAGGTCTCGATCGTCAACTTTACGATCAAGTGTGCATACACGCCTTCGAAGGCGGCCGGTGCAAACCAGAATGGAGCGACGACCGCTTCCGCACAGCCTCAGGCCCCTGCGGCACCGACACAGGTAGCCAAGAACTAGATCCCAAAGAGAGTAGGTAAATTACCATGTTAGATAAATTCAAAAATCTTAATTGGCCAATCCAGCTTTGTTTAATGCTTTGTCTCGGTGCTCTTCTTTGGGCAGGCGTGTGGTACTTCTTCACAAGCGAGACGCGTGCTGAAACGGCCAAGATCTCGGACGAGGTCGCACAACTCCAGCAGCAGAACGAGAACGCACGGCTTGCGACATCGCACATCAACGAGTTCCGAGCTCTGTTCGCAACGAAGACCGCTGAATACGACGAGCTGAAGGTTTTGCTTCCGGAACAGCGTGAGATCACGAACGTGCTCCAGGGCCTTCAGGACACGGCCAACAGCAGCAAGCTTATCGTGATGCGCTTCTCGCCGCGTGATGACACGCAGCAGAACGACATCATGGCCAAGCCGGTCGAGGTCGAGGTTGACAGCAACTTTGCGAACCTGAAGAACTTCTTCGAGCAGATGGCGAAGCTTCCGCGAATCGTATCGATCACGGACTTCAAGCTGAACCAGCTTGATAAGCAGACCGCAAATAAGACACTCCACGCTCAGTTCCTGTTGTCGGCGTACTATGCCGCACCTACCGATCTGAACGCTAAGCCCGGTGCTAAACCTGGCGCACCCGCGGCACCAGGCGCAAAGCCTGCCGCTCCCGGCACCGCAGCTCCGGCCGCGGCCCCTGCAGCAGCTCCGGCAAAACCCGCCTAAACAAAAGAGACCTACGGCCCCACTTCCGACACGAGAGTAAATAGGTATGAACACAATGTCATTCAAGAAAAGTATCGGCCTCGCCGCGATGGCGGTCGCCCTCATCATCCTCGGCGGAGACCTCGCAAGCGTTTCCGCACAGCGAGATCCTTTCGCAAAGCCGAGTTTTATGAGGCAGCGAGAACCCTCACGGCAATCGTCCTCAGCCGCCAAGCCAAAGACGGCCGCAGACTTCGGCCCGCCGTCGATCGAAGCCCGTATCGACTATTACAAACGGCTTCGTGAGAACGCCGTAGCAAGCGGCCAACCCGTACCGAAGGTAACGAGCGTGCTTCTTGTGAACGAGCTTAACGTCAACGGCGTATTCAAGACCCCGCGTGGCTGGGCAGCAATGGTCGAGGCAACACCTATCAAGCTCTCATACACGATCTATCCGGGCGAGAAGTTCTTTGACGGGCAGCTCGTTGCGGTCGAAGAGAATCGTCTCGTGTTCAGACGCGTGACAAAGACGGCAGCGAAGAAGTTCGTTGCGTCGGTCGAGTACAAGCCGCTTCAACAGTATTCAATGAAGGCACAGATCGAAGGCACGGCCCCGAGCCAGGCCTCGGCCAAGCCTCAGGTTGCCGCCGGCGAAAAGCCCGCAGCTCCTGCGGCCCCGACACCGATCGTCTCACCGCTTGACGAGATGAACTCGCTCCCGGCAGAAAAAGAGCCGGAAGCCAAGCCTTCAAAGGCGTCGAAACGGCCCGTAAAGGTCGCCAAGAACCGTAAATAAGGACGCCTAAAGAAAAAAGCTCTACAAAAGAGGTGCCGATCCCCGATATGAACGTCCGGCGTTCAGGCTCAGGCATCTCGCGAATAAACGGAGGAAACATGACTTCACAGATCTTCTCATTAACAGCTGTGCGTAAAGCAGGAGTACTTATTCTGCTGACCGTTCTGCTCGCGATGGCCGCCTTCGGCCAGAAGGTTCGACCGCAGGATCAGGGTGACAACTACGGAAAGCCCGGATTCGTCGGTGAGCCAGTTAACCTCAATGTCGTCAATGCCGACATTAGAGACATCCTTTCTTACATCACCGACCAGTACGGCATCAATTTCGTGATCGACAGATCCGTCAAGGATGTTCCCGTTACGGTAAAGGTGAATGAAGTTCCCTGGAACTACGCTCTCGATTCGGTTCTGCAGTCGCAGGGCCTCGGCATCCAGGTTACCGGAAATATTCTTCGCGTCGCCGACAACAAGACGCTTGCCGAAGAAGGCGAGCTCTTCCGTGCGAAGCAGAATAACGTTCTCGATACCTCGCCGCTTGTTACCGAGCTCATCCGCTTGAACTACGCGATGGCTTCGGGACAGAGTGCCTCGCAGGGAACGACTGCCGGAACGGCGGTTGATTCCGGAGCCTCATCAGGAGCTTCTTCCGGCGGTGCATCCGCGGCCGGCGGCAGCGGAGCAGACGGCCTTCTGCCGATCATCAAGCGTCGCCTTTCGCGTCGCGGTTCGATCGAGATCGACGCTCGCTCGAATTCACTGATCGTCACCGATGTTCGCTCGAACATCGACGCGATCAAACAGCTTATCGACATCCTTGACCAGCCTGAACCGCAGGTCGAGATCGAAGCCCGCATCGTCGTTGCGACACGCAACTTCAGCCGCGACATCGGCGTCCAGTTGGGTGCTATCTTGAACGGCAAACGCGGCTTCACCGGTGTTGGCGGCACGATGCCGGGCGCAACGTCCGCTCTTACACCGAATCCCGGAACACCGATCCCGACGATCGGCAACGACCTGATGTCGAAGATCGCTTCTTCGGCCATAGGCCTTACGACGGGCGTTTTCGGTACGGCTCAGCTTAGCGCCTTGATCACCGCCGGTGAGCAGAAGGGCGAAGCAAAGGTCATCGCAACACCTCGTGTAACTGCTCTTAACAACCGCCCGGCGGAGATCAAGAGCGGCACGAAGATCCCTATCACGACGATCCAGCCCGGCAGCGGCAGCGGCGGCACGCTTATCGCGACGACGACCTATGTCGATGTCCCGCTCCGTCTCGCGATCACACCGCGTATCACGGATGTCGGCACGGTCGTGCTGAACGTTGTTGCCGAGAATGCTTCGACCGCAACGATCACGGGTGCGGCACCGCCGGCGATCAATACTCAGTCGATGAAGACCGAAGTGATGGTCCCGGATGGCGGCACGACGGTCGTAGGCGGCGTTCTCTTTGACGACGAACGCGAAAGCCAGGATCGTACGCCGGGCCTTTCGAGGATCCCGCTTCTCGGTCACCTCTTCAAGCGTAAAGGCGTAACGAGGAACACGAACGAGATCCTGTTCTTCATCACGCCGAGGATCAAGCGTCCGGATTACAATGCTGCCCGTCAAGACGGTACGGCTCCTGTTCCGCAGACGATCATCCAGCCTGTCCCGATGGGCAATCCGCCCTCGAATTCATCGCGTGACACGGAAATTCCGAATCCCGTGATACCGGGTTCGACGCTTCCGCGTCCCGACGTTCAGGTCGGACCTGCAGGCACCACACCGGTCAACAAGCCGTAGTAACGTTGGCCTAAACTAAGGAATGTTTTTTCCGATCGTGTCCCGCTCGCGCCCGTAAGGCCCGAGCGGGACATCTTTTTTTTACGGAAGGTAGCCCGACGGGACAGGAACGTCACCGTTCGTGCCGAAGGCCGCCACAAATAGCTGCTGGTCGGATGAACGCAGCCCGTACCAAAGTCCGGTCGAAGGCCGAAAGACAGAAATGTCCGTCTTTCCGTCGCCGTCAATGTCGTTCGGGGCCGTGATATCGGTCGCGTTTCCGAACTGCGCAGCATAAAATCCGTCAGTTGAACGCATCACATACCAGACGCCTGTCGAGGGACGATAGACCGCGATATCGCTGCGGCCGTCTCCGTCGTAGTCACCGACGACCGGCCGATCTTCGGAAAGCCCGAATTGAGCGGTTCGGAAGCCGGCGGTCGAAGCCTGTATGTACCACACGCCGGTCGACGGCCTAAAGACCGCAAGATCGGCAACACCGTCCGCATCAAAATCACCGGTTGCCGGCAGATCGGTCGAAAGGCCGAACTGGCGAACGATCAAACCGCTCGTCGAGCCCCAGATATACCAAAGGCCATTCGACGGGCGATATATCGCGACATCGGTCTTCAGATCGCCGTCATAGTCGGCCTGAACGGGAATGTCGCCATTCTGGCCAAAACCCATAATGAACGTCCCGCCGCCGCTTTTTAGAACGTACCAAGCTCCGGTCGAGGGGCGGAAAACGGCCCGATCGGTGATGCCGTCGCCGTCATAGTCGCCCGGCGTTATACGGTCGCCGTCCGAGCCGAACTGTATCGCCTGAAAGCCGCCGTCGCTGCTGTTCAGGCTGTACCATACGCCGGTCGAAGGCCGCCAAACCGCCGTGTCGCTCGCTGTGTCGGCGTCAAAACTTGAGACCGCGGTTCCCGTCAGCGTGCTCTCGTCCGTCGTATAAATGTAATCTCCCGAAGGCGAACCGCTGCTGTCGGCCGCGTTGCCGGCAGCGTAAAAGCTGATCTTGCCCTTGCGTGTAGCAGGCGCCGTCCAGTTGAACGTCCACGACTTCGAGCCGAATACCGTCGGCGTGATCCCATCGACCGTGTGCTCGACGTAGGTGCGCGTCTGTCCGTTGACGAGGCCAATGATCGTCTGTATCTGCGCCGGTGTCTGCGACGGAAGCTGGACGGTGCCGACCTGTTTGCCGTCGCGGTCGATGGCCGTCAACTGGAAACCGAAGATCGTCGCATCCGACTGGGCCGCATGGACCGTTATCGGAATTACCTGTCCGGGAAGATAGTTCGCCGGAAGGCCCGTGATCGTAACGCTTCCGGTACCGCTGTTGACCGGAAAACTGGTGTGACACGCAGTGCAGTTCCCCTCGCTCGGAGCTCCGGTGAACGAAGCCGAAGGCCCGAACGCCGATGCCGAGGTCCGTTCGACTGCGGGATCAAACCCGAGTGACGCCGCCGCAGCGGCGATCGCAACTAATAGGATGACCGAGGCCTTTATGACCGCGATCCGATCGAAGTTTCTGAACATGATTGCTACTCCTTCTGTGTGGGTTGGGCTATCGGTTTGACGCCGTTCGGTCTCAAAAAGTCTTATTGATCGTGTTCTAGCAACAATATGCCGAAAGGCACGCGATGTCAATAAACGCGGTTAAACCGCTTATCAGGCCAACCGAGGCGGCTTGCCCCGTGGGCGGTCAGTCCCTGTCAGTACCGCCTGCGTAAGCGGGCGGCCAGCGTTGCAGAAGCCCGCACGTTAGTAAGGGCGTTCAGTGTTAGCCAGATCCGGGCCTGCGTAAGCGGGCGGCCAGCATTGCAGAAGCCCGCACGTTAGTAAGGGCGTAACACTCAACGCAACTTCCCCCCGAATTGCCACGGCATTTATGCCCTGGAACCGTGCCCCAAAACCAACCTCAGAGGCGGCTTGTCGCCAATGGCTTCGCATAGCCACGTCGTTTACGGCGTGGGTGACGACGGCAAATAAATCCTCGGAGGCGGCTTGGCCGCCGACAAATCCCTCTGTCGCTCCTAACGGAGCTCCAAGATTTATATGGCGACCTCTTTCCCAGGGTGGCGGCCGAGGCGGCCTTACCCTGGGCTATATTCTTTGTCCCCTACGGGGACTACGCCGGCGCAAACTCGAAGCTCAAATCTGAAATTTGAAATTCGAGATGCAAACCCTTGCGGTCTCTGCGGGGTTTCGCTTGGCGTACTTTGCGTTTTCAAACAAGATCGTAACGCAAAGAACGCAAAAGAGGCGCAGAGTTCACAAAAGGAAGAAAGCCACGAATTCACGAATCGGAAGCCCTTTCAATCTGAAACTTAGCAGTGCGGTCGGGCTCGCCCGACCGAGGAGCGTATACCGACCCTTCCGGAGGCGGCGTGCCGCCGACAGATTCTTTTGTCGCGCGCTCGCACGCTCCGATATATCCCTAAGGCGAGTGACGGTCGGGACCGGTTGCGTCCTTTGCAACACTTGGGGATCTATGACCCAAGAACCCCTACCGCACTGCTCCGGCAAGCCGCAATGACCAATGACCAATGACCGATGACCGATGATCAATGAGCAATGAACAACGACCAACTTTGTCAAAGACCGAACGGCCGTCTCGACCGTGTTGTCATCATAGCGAACCGACGCGCCCGTTTTGAAGCACAAACCGCACGAAACGTATCAAACCGCACAAAATGTATCAAAGTGCACGATTTGCACGAAATGCACGAATCGGCGTGACCGTACGGATAACGCTTTTTTATTTGACAAGAAAAAGGCTGCCCGAATATCTCCGGGCAGCCTTACTTAATTTATGTTCGCGGAAGGCCGTTGAAGGCCTTCCGCAAAGCGTACCGGGTTAGTTGCCCGAGTTGAAGTGGAACGAGAACGCACGGGCAGAGCCGGTGTCGCCACCGCCGTTGTCCGAGATGTTCACTACCCACGTTCCATCCGCGTTCTGGCCGTCAAAGGCAGACAGCAGATTGTTCGGGGAATAGTCGCCGGATGGGAACTTCGCTGTTGTGCCGCCACCGACATTACATCCATTCTCCACCGGCGGCAGCCCGCCTTCGTCATTGAGCGTGATCAATGCGAGGTTGTTGTTGCTGCACCCGAAAGACGATGCCGGCACGCCCGGCCGATCAAAGACCACGACCGACGTCCCGCCCGGAGATGTCAGAGTGATCTTTACATCGCCGACCCAACTGTGATCGATACCACAGTCGGTATCTCCGACCGCAATGTCACAGGTTCCGCCGGAGACCTGATCGATGCTGAAGTTCAGATCGGAGATGGTACCGACGCCCGAGACGGGAACGTTTATGTTCACACCTGCCGGATTGTTGTCCGGAATGGCAACTGCCGGGCCTGTGTAGCTGACCGTGACCGCTCCGCCACCACCGCCGCCACCGCCGACGAGGCCGGGGATGTAAGCGGTCGGGACCGGAATATCGCTGGCCACGCCGAAGCTGATGACCTGGAATCCGGAGGTCGAGCCGTTGATGTACCACGTGCCGCCGCGATA
>JAFDVK010000013.1 GCA_018269005.1 Acidobacteriota bacterium
CCGACGGCCGGCACGGGCGGAATGCTCTCGATCGCCGAAGAGCATCTTCACGAGATGAACCCTGCGGCGCGTCTCGTCGTCTTTGGCCAGGAACTCAACCCCGAATCCTACGCCATTTGCAAGGCGGATATGCTGCTCAAGGGGCAGGACATCTCGCACATCATCTTTGGCAACACGCTTTCTGACGACGGCCACACGGGACGCGATTTTGACTATATGCTCTCGAATCCGCCGTTCGGCGTCGATTGGAAAAAGATCGAAACCTCCGTCCGTACCGAGCACGAACGCAAGGGTTTTGGCGGGCGTTTCGGTCCCGGTTTGCCGCGAGTGTCTGACGGCAGCCTGCTTTTCCTGCTGCATCTGATCTCGAAGATGCGTGATCCGAAAAAAGGCGGCAGCCGCATCGGGATCGTGCTCAACGGTTCGCCGCTCTTTACGGGCGGAGCGGGTTCGGGCGAATCGAACATCCGCAAATACGTCATCGAGAACGACCTGCTCGAAGCGATCGTCGCCCTGCCGACCGATATGTTTTACAACACGGGCATTTCGACCTACGTCTGGATACTCTCAAACCACAAGCCCGATGAGCGTAAGGGCAAGATACAGCTCATCAACGCCGCCGCTCTGTTTGTAAAAATGCGGAAATCGCTCGGTTCAAAGCGGAACGAGCTTTCCGCCGATAACATCGCCGAGATCACGCGGCTCTATGGCGAATTTGCGGAAGGCGAGCGGAGCAAGATATTTGATATCGAGGATTTTGGCTATTCGACCATCACGATCGAGCGGCCTTTGCGGCTGAACTTTCAGGTAAACGCCGAAAGACGCGAAAGTCTGCCGGCCGCATTCTTCACCGATAAAGAATTTGAAAAGCTAACGGCGGCACTCGACACGTTTGACGCTGACGAGCGGTTTATGGACCGGGCGGTCTTTTTGCCGAAACTTAAGAAGGCATTAAACGCGGCAGAGTTCAAACCGACGGCAAAACAGCAAAAGGCGATCATTCAAGCCTTGGGCGAGCGTGACCCGGAAGCCGAAATTTGCCTCGATGCAAAGGGCAGCCCCGAACCCGACACCGAGCTGCGCGATACCGAGAATGTCCCGCTCAAGGACGACATTGAGGCGTATTTTGCACGCGAGGTGCTGCCGCATGCCGCGGACGCGTGGATCGACCACGACAAAACACGCGTCGGTTACGAGATACCCTTTAACCGACACTTCTACGTCTTTAAGCCGCCGCGTGACCTTGCCGAGATCGACGCCGATCTAAAGGTCGTAACCGGCCGCATACTCGAAATGATCGGAGGGCTTTCAAAATGAGACCTCCAAGTCCCCGGGCAATGTCCATCGATGTACTGAAAAGCTGTGGAGAAAGTCGCAAAACTGGTCCCGCCGCGGCTTTGCCGCTCTATTTGCGGAAAAGCTCCGCTTTTCCGATAGATGGTTCAAAGATTCTAGCGGCTCTGCCGCCGTTCCGATGCGAGGGAAAGGCGGCGTAGCCGCAGGAGAGTGGTGAGGACTACCGGCGAAGCTCAGCTTCGCCGCACATCGACGAGCAAAAAACCCGAAAGAACCGATTTTGACACAGCCGCCACTAGATTAGGCGATTTTCAAAAATGAGCTTTCCGCCATACCCAAAATACAAACCAAGCGGCGTCGAATGGCTCGGCGACGTGCCGGAGCATTGGGACTCTGGGTCCGTCCGTTGGCTGTCTCAACGCTATTCCGGCGGAACGCCAGACAAGACAAAACTGGCCTATTGGAGTAACGGGACAATTCCTTGGCTCAACTCTGGCGCGGTGAATGATCGCCTAGTTACGACACCATCGACTTACATCACCGACGAGGCATTCCAAAACAGTAGCGCAAAATGGATCCCAAAAGGCGCACTTGTTATGGCACTTGCCGGACAGGGAAAGACCAAGGGAATGGTTGCTCAGCTTGGTATTCGCACAACATGCAATCAATCGATGGCCGCAATCCTACCAGGCAACGAAATAACTTCGAGGTTCTTGTTCTGGTGGCTTGATTCCAACTATGCCAACATTCGCAATCTTGCGGGCGGTGACTTGCGAGATGGGCTTAATCTAGAATTGCTTGGAAGTATTCGGTGCCCGTTGCCACCGCTTGCCGAGCAGACGCAGATCGCGGCGTTTTTGGATCGGGAGACGGGGAAGATCGATGAATTGGTGGCCGAGCAGCGGCGGCTGATCGAACTGCTCAAGGAAAAACGCCAGGCCGTCATCTCGCACGCCGTCACCAAGGGCCTCAACCCCAACGCCCCAACAAAACCCTCCGGCATCCAATGGCTCGGCAACATCCCGGAACATTGGGAAGTTGTGCCACTAAAAGTTATTACAACTTACAACGACGAAGCTCTTGACGAAGACACCGATCTCACCGAGGAATTGTTGTATGTCGATATTTCAAGCGTGGACGCAGTCCACGGGATCTGTAATAAGGAATCGTTGACCTTCGCAAATGCTCCGTCTCGTGCCAGAAGGCGAGTGAAAAACGGCGATGTGATTGTTTCGACGGTTCGGACATATCTCAAAGCGATTGCGACGATTCGCAACGCAGAACCTAATTTGATCGTGTCTACCGGCTTCGCAGTGATTCGGCCGCGGCCTCAATTGGAATCGCGATTTCTAGGGTACTTGCTGTCGGCGAGCTTCTTTATCGAGGAAGTGATTGCTCGTTCTACTGGCGTAAGTTATCCGGCAATAAACGCATCGGAACTTGTTCGAATTAAAGTTGCTATCTTAACATTCGACGAGCAAACACAGATCGCGGAGTTCCTCGACGTCGAAACCGCAAAACTCGACGCCCTGACTGCCGAAGCGGAGCGTGCCATCGAGCTGCTGCAGGAACGCCGCACCGCCCTCATCTCGTCGGCCGTCACCGGCAAGATCGATGTGCGAAATGTAGGAGGCGTCGCAGCGTGACGATTGAATTTATGGGTCTGCCTCGAACGTCTATGAATCGGCTATGCCGCAATGCACGGCGGTCAGGCTTGCCTGACCGTAAAGCTTCACCCACACTACTCGGAGCAGGCTATGCCTGCGACGCGTCTTTCGCCCGCTAAAGCGGGCTTGGGTCATTTGGGGTAAGGTTCCGGTCAGGCAAGCCTGACCGCACTGCGACGGGGCAAGCCCAAAATCGAGAAGAGCAGTTAAGACAATGCCTGAGCTTCACAAAGAAAACGTATTTGAAACCGAGATCGTCGAGCATCTGACGGCGAATGGCTGGCTTGAGGGCGAGTGGCAGAACTACGACCGCGAAAAGGCACTTTATACCGAAGACCTTCTCTGGTGGCTGCGGGAGCAGAACCCGAAAGAATGGCAAAAGCTCTCGATCCGCACCGAGGACGAAAAAGAAAAGGCCGTAATTGCCCGTGCCTGCGAGGAGATGGACAAGAACGGCTCGCTCTACGTCTTGCGGCACGGCCTTAAGCA
>JAFDVK010000014.1 GCA_018269005.1 Acidobacteriota bacterium
CCGACCCTGCAAGGGTCGAGTCTTATGGCACAAACTTTTTTCCAGGGATATCTGCATATCGTCTTTTCTACCAAAGGGCGTGTAAAGTTTCTGACCGCAGATGTCGAGGCTGAACTTTTTCGGTACATCGCCGGGATCGTAAAAGGTCACGGGGCCATTTTGATAATTGGAAACGGCGCGGCTGACCATGTTCATTTATTGGTCTCTTTCAGCAAGCACACGGATATTCCGAAGATGATCGGAGAGATAAAGCGTTCAAGCTCGAAACTTCTAAAAACAAAAGGGAGATCGCTTTCCAAGTTTGCATGGCAGGAAGGATATTCTGCATTCACGGTCGGGCATGCCCAGCTTGATGTGGTGCGCAATTACATCGCCGGGCAGAAGGAGCGCCATAGAGCCCGTTTATTTGAGCAAGAGATGCGAAGTATTTATCGGAAAAATGGTATCGAGTTTGATGAAGACTTCGTGTGGGGTTAGAACTCGTCCCCTGCGGGGACGCATCATTATGCGAATCGGTTTCGTAGGGTTTCACCCTACGCTATTTTTCCCGTCCCCTTCGGGGACATTTGTGATCTAGTGCCTAAGACGCTTTATATTTGTTATTTTGGGTTGCGGGAGCCGTTGGTGCAGACGCAGGTGCTGCCGTATTTGCGTGAGATCGGGAAAGGCGGCGTGGACGTCTCTATTCTGACCTTTGAGCCGGAGTTTGCGAAGAGTTGGACGCGTGAGGCGATCGAAGAGACGCGCGAGCGGCTCGCTGCCGAGGGAATAACTTGGCATTGCCTTGCGTATCACAAAGCCCCAAGCGTGCCGGCGACCGCGTACGACGTTCTGCGCGGCACGCTGCGTGTAAGACGGCTCGTCGCACGGGAGCGTTACGACGTTCTGCACGCACGCGTGCATCTGCCGATGCTGATGGCGGCCATCGCACGCAAATTCTCGCGTGTGCAGCCAAAGCTGCTCTTTGATATTCGCGGATTCTTCCCAGAGGAATACACCGACGCAGGCCGCTGGCCCGAAGGCGGCTGGCTTTTCCGCGCAGCAAAACGCGTCGAACGCTGGCTGCTGCGTGAATCCGACGCCTTTGTCGTCCTCACGGAGAAGGCCCGTGATATCCTGTTCGCAGAGTCCCGCGAGACCGGCCGCGATCACCTTGGCCGTCCCGTCGAGGTAATTCCCTGCTGCGTGGATTTTTCGCGGTTCGATGCGGCGGCGAGCGAAGGCCGCGAGCAAATGCGTGCGAAATTGGGCGTCGAAGGCCGACGCGTCGTCGCGTACGCGGGATCGTTCGGCGGCTGGTATATGACCGACGAGATGCTCGAAATGTTCGCGACTGCGAAAGAGCAGGACGCGAGCAGCTTCGCACTGATTTTGACGCAGCGTGATAAGGAGAAGGTCGCCGAAGCGATGCGCGCAAGAGGCTTCGCTGACGGCGAATTCCTCGTAACAAGCGTTCCGCCCGACGAGATCGCACGATATCTGAATGCCGCCGACATCTCGATCTCGTTCATAAAGGCGTGCTATTCGAAGCTTTCGTCCTCACCGACGAAACTCGCCGAATACCTCGCCTGCGGGCTGCCGATCATCGCAAACCGCGGCGTCGGCGATGTCGATGCTCTGATCGAGGACAACGGCGTCGGCGTCCTGCTCGATGACTTCTCCGAGGCGAGCTATGTAAAGGCCCTCGAAGGCCTCGCAAGCCTCGGCAACATCTCCGCCCGATGCCGCGAAACCGCCCGCCGCCACTTCGACCTCGAAACCGTCGGCGGAGCAAGATACAGCAGGATTTATTCGCGGCTCTGTAATTAATGCGTGTACTTGGATTGTGTTCATACCCTGTTTCGGCGGCGGCGACTCGGTTTCGGATGGAGCAATTCGTCGAACCGCTCAGGGCGCGCGGCATCGAGCTCGACATCCGGCCTTTTCTTACCGAAGAGCAGTTTCGTGCGTTCTATAAGAAAGGCGGCGTTCTCGGCAAGGCGTTCGGGCTCGCGGGCTCGGTATTGCGACGCCTCGGTCAATTAGCGACGGCACGCCGCTACGACGTTCTGCTCGTGCAGCGGGAGGCCGCGATGTTCGGCCCCGCAATATTCGAATGGCTCTTTCAAAAGCTCGGCCGTATGCCCTTGGTGCTCGACCTCGACGACGCGACATACGTCCGTTACGTCAGCCCGACCTACGGGCGGCTCGGCAGCTTTTTGAAGTTCTTCGGCAAGACGGATAATTTGATCCGCCGCGCGTCCGTTGTGATCTGCGGCAATAGATTCATCGCCGAATATGTCGAAAAACTCGGCGCCCGCACCGTCGTTATCCCGACCGTCGTCGATACCGACAAGTTCCACCCCGTCGAAAAGCACAACGACCCACCCGTCATCGGCTGGATCGGCACACACTCGACCTATCCGTTCCTCGAATCGATCTTTCCGGTGCTCGAACGCCTCGCGACGAAACATCGATTCAAGCTTCGGATCGTCGGCTCCGGCGTCAACAACGTGAAGATAGACGGCGTCGAGGTCGAGAATCTTGACTGGAACCTTGACCGAGAGATCGACGACTTTGCATCACTCGATGTCGGTCTTTATCCTATTACAAGCACCAGCCGATTTGGCGAAAACTGGGTACAAGGGAAATCAGGATTCAAGGCTATTCAGTATCTTGCGGTCGGTGTTCCGTTCGTGATGTCCCCGGTAGGAGTTTGCGCCGAGATCGGCGAGGACGGTAAAACGCATTTCAACGCAGTCGCAGAAGACGAATGGGAGACCGCCATCTCGCGACTTCTCTTAGACCCGACGCTTCGAGAGGCGATGGGGAAAGCAGGTCGAGAACATTCTCTTTCGGCTTTTAGCGTATTGCATCAAGGTAATAGACTTGCCGAAACCCTCGCAGGCTGTATTCGATGAAGCGATTTCAGACAATAGCTATTGCGATCTTTTTGATCATCGGCTTGACGGCGGCGTTCTCGCCGACCGCCGGAGCCTTACTTTTGTCCATCGTGACACTGTCGGCGGCGGTCATCTTTCTTATCTATCGTACGACAGATGAACCTGAAACGGTCGCAAAGATCTTCCTGCTTGCGCTTCTTATGCGGCTTGCGGTCGGGGTGTTCATCGAGATATTCGATCTGCGAGATTTTTTTGGCGGCGACTCGAAGAGCTACGACTACTGGGGCCATCAGCTAACGCTCGTCTGGGCCGGAAAGGGAGGGACGCTCTCACCCTTCGAACTTCACAGAATTGCGAGCTTGTCCGGTTCCGGCTGGGGGATGAACTATTTTGTCGCCGCGATCTATTTCGTCTTCGGACGGAACATCTTTATCGCGCAGACCATCTGCGGAGTTCTCGGAGCGGCAACGGCTCCCGCGGTCTATGTGCTTTCGAGAAAGCTCTACGAGAACAGGCGTGTTGCCCGCACCGCCGCGATCCTGATCGCCATTATGCCGGCAATGATCGTTTGGTCTAGCCAATTGCTAAAGGATGGACTTGTCCTCTTATTCCTCGTTGTCGGCACGATCGCCGTGCTCAAACTGCAGGAGAAGCTGAGCATCTTGGCCGTCGCCGTCCTCGGTATTTGCTTCGTAGGAATTTTGTCCCTTCGCTTTTACATTTTTTACATGGTCGCGGTCGCCGCGATCGGCAGCCTTGTCGTCGGCACTTCCGGCCGGCTGCGTACGTTCGTACCGCGTCTTGCTGCGCTTTTGCTCCTGGGCCTCGGCCTTACATACTTCGGCGTCATCCGCATCGCGACCACGGATATTTCACGGGCGACCGACCTGCAGAACGTGCAGCGGAGCCGGCTCGATCTGGCACGCTCGGCAGATTCCGGATTTAGCGAAGAAAGCGATGTCTCGACGCCCACGGGAGCTTTGGCGACGATTCCCGTCGGCCTGACATTCCTTTTCCTTGCGCCGTTCCCGTGGATGGCCGCAAACCTTCGCCAAGCGGTGACGATCCCCGAAACGCTCCTTTGGTACGCGACGATCCCGTTCATCATCTCCGGACTGGTCTACACCATCCGCCGAAGATTTTCGCGAGCTCTTCCTGTACTTATTTTTACCGTGATGCTGTCGATCGCGTACGCGATCTTTCAGGGAAATGTGGGTACGGCGTATCGACAAAGGACGCAGATTCAGGTATTTCTTTATATTTTCGCGGCGGTCGGCATCGAGCTGATACTGGAGAAACGCCGCGACAGGCAAATGCTCACAAACAGGGCGATGACATTCCAGCCTCAGGCAGCCGGTATAATGTTCGACCGTACGGAGAGCCGTTAGCAGGCAACAAAGATGTGTGGGATCACGGGATTTGTAAATAATTCGGATCGGGCGGTGGATCGCGAGCTGCTCGAGGCGATGAACCGCGCCATCATTCACCGCGGGCCGGACGAGGACGGATTCTTCGTGAAGGAGAACGTCGGGCTTGCGATGCGGCGGCTTGCGATCATCGATCTTGCCGGCGGCCAGCAGCCGATACACAGCGAAGACCGCACGAAATGGATCGTCTTTAACGGCGAGATCTACAATTACCGCGAACTCCGCAAAAGACTTATCGAACGCGGCCGCAAGCTCTATACGAATTCCGACACCGAAGCTGTCGTCGCTCTTTATGATGAATTCGGCGTCGATTGCCTCTCGCATCTTCGCGGGATGTTCGCCTTCGCGATCTGGGACGAGCGCGACCGCTCGCTTTTTATCGCACGCGACCGCGTCGGCAAAAAGCCGCTGCTTTATTCGCATCTGCCGAACGGCGACCTGATCTTCGGGTCGGAGTTTTCGGCCGTATTGAAACACCCGAGCATCTCGCGTGATGTTGACCGCGGCGCGATAGACAGCTATCTCTCGTTCCTCTGTGTGCCGGCGCCGCAAACCGCCTTCAAGGCGATACGCAAACTCAAACCCGGCCACTGGCTCCGCTGGAAGGACGGCCAAATAGAGACGCAACGCTACTGGCTGCCCGATTTCTCGAAGAAGATAAAGATCACGGAAGAAGAAGCGATCCAAGAGACGACGCGCATCCTTCGTGAGGCGACAAAGTTGAGGATGATCTCTGAGGTGCCGCTGGGCGCGTTCCTTTCGGGCGGCGTCGATTCTTCGACGGTAGTCGCTCTGATGGCGCAGGAAAGTTCGACGCCCGTTAAGACATTCTCGATCGGCTTTGAAGAGCAGGATTTTAGCGAACTCAAGTACGCAAAACGCGTCGCCGAACACATCGGCGCAGAGCATCACGAGTTCATCGTGCGGCCGGACGCGATCGAGCTGCTCCCGACGCTCGTCGAACATTACGGCGAGCCGTATGCGGATTCGAGCGCGCTGCCGACATATTACGTTTCGCGTGAGACGCGAAAGCACGTTACCGTTGCGCTGAATGGCGACGGCGGCGACGAAAGTTTCGCGGGCTACGAGCGTCATATGGCGATGCAGTTCGCCGAAGCGTACAAGCGTATTCCATCCGCGTTGCGGAAGGTGTTCATCGAAGGTCCCGTCGGCCTGCTGCCCACATCCGAAATAAAGAAGACGCGGATCCGCGACGTTCAGCGTTTTTTCATCTCGGCGAGCGAACCGCGCATCGAGCGGTATTTTCGCTGGATGTCCACGTTCAAGCCCGCCGTCAAGAAAGAGATCTATACGCCGGAATTTTCCCGCGAGGTTGCCGGCAATGCGGCGATCGATGTGCTCGGAAATTGGTTCAGGCGTGCGAACGGTTCGGGCGTGCTCGATGCGACACTTCTTACCGATCAAATGACGTATCTGCCGAACGATCTTCTTGTGAAGGTCGATATCGCGTCGATGGCCAATTCGCTCGAAGCACGCGCACCGTTCCTCGATCACAAGGTCATCGAGTTCGCCGCAAGCCTGCCGGAGAACCTGAAGATGCCGCGATACCGCAATAAATATCTTCTAAAGAAGGTTGCGGCCCGGCTCGTTCCACGCGAGGTCATCTATCGGCGCAAGATGGGATTCGGCGTGCCGGTCGGACATTGGTTCCGCAAGGAAATGAAGGATTTTGTCCGCGATGTGCTCTTGTCCGAGAGCTTTAGAAGGCGCAAGATCATTCGCCCCGAATCCGTTCAAACGATCGTCGATCAGCACATCAACGGCATCGTCGATCACGCATTCCCGATCTGGACGCTCCTGATGCTCGAGCTTTGGTATAGAAGGTTTATTGATTAGATTTTCACGTTTATGAAAGGTGTCATTCTCGCGGGCGGGCTCGGTTCGAGGCTCTCGCCGCTTACAAAGATAACGAACAAGCATCTGCTGCCGGTTTACGACAAGCCGATGATCTATTACCCGATACAGACGCTCATCAACGCCGGCATCGATGACATCATGATCGTTACGGGCGGCAACTCGGCGGGCGATTTTCTGCGGCTTTTGGGGAACGGGCGACATTTTGGGCTGAAGGATCTGAACTACACTTATCAAGAGGGCGAAGGCGGTATCGCGGACGCTCTCTCGCTTGTCGAGCATTTCGCCGACGAAGAACCGATCTGCGTCGTGCTCGGCGATAACCTGATCGAGAAGAATATTCGAGCGGCCGCGGACGATTATCGCGCTCAAGGCAAGGGAGCCAAAATTCTGCTCAAGAAAGTCCCCGACCCTCAGCGTTTCGGCGTGCCGGAACTCGAAGGCGACAAGGTCGTGCGGATCGTCGAAAAGCCAAAAGATCCGGCCTCTGACTACGCCGTCATCGGCATCTATTTCTACGACCACTCGGTCTTTGATGTCATAAAGACGCTCGAACCTTCGGCGCGAGGCGAGCTCGAGATCACCGACGTCAATAATCACTACATCAACAAAGGCGAGATGACCTGGGGCGAACTCGACGGCTGGTGGACCGACGCCGGCACGTTCGAAAGCCTCCTGCTCGCCTCGAACCTCGTCGCAAAAACGCGCGCGAATAAGATCTAGGTGTATCAGATTTGTTGCATGCATGATGTTTCTGCGTTAAGATGAATTCATATTCCCCCGTTTGTTTCGACATTCGGGTGCGAGGGCGAGGTAAGCAATTACTTCGCCTTCTGCGTTTTTAGACTCCCGGATGAAAATTAATATCTATATTGACGGCTTCAACCTCTATTATGGTGCCTTGAGAGGCACACACTTCAAATGGATGAATCCATTATCTATGTGCAAAATGCTGTTCCCGAACGACAGCATCAATAAAATCAAGTATTTCACCGCCAGAGTTTCTGCAAGACCGTCAGACCCGGATCAGCCGACTCGGCAGAATACATATTTCCGTGCTCTCCAAACGGTCCCCGAGATAGAAATAATCGAAGGGAGTTTTTTGACAAAAGAGGTTACAATGCCCGTTGCCCACACCTCGCCTCAGCAGTATGTTCGCGTCATAAAAACTGAGGAGAAAGGATCTGATGTGAACTTGGCTGTTCATCTACTCAACGATGCGTTCAAGAGGGATTTCGAGCTCGGTGTAATGATAACCAACGATTCCGACCTTTTAGAGCCGCTAAAAATCGTTAAGTATGAGCTGGGTTTGCCAGTTGGGATCGTAAATCCGCAGAAGCATCCAAGTTTTCATCTTAAGCAGCATGCAACTTTCATCAAGACACTTAGACAAGGCGTCGTAAAGGCAAGTCAGTTTGCGACTACCTTGAACGATGCGCACGGAACATTCCATAAGCCGGAAAAGTGGTAGATAATTGGTGAATTCTATGAGCACGTTCACTGACAAAGACATTCACGACGTTGTCGTTTACGGATTGAAGAAGTACGCGGATGACCGCGGGTGGCTTGCGGAGCTTTTTCGGCATGACGAGCTTGATGCGGAATTTTACCCGGCGATGTCGTACATATCGTTCACAAAGCCGGGCGTTGCGCGCGGCCCGCACGAACACGTCGATCAGGCCGACCTTTTCTGCTTCATCGGGCCGTCCGATTTCAAGATGCGTATGTGGGACAACCGCGAAGATTCGCCGACCTTTGGGCATAGAATGACGCTCATTGTCGGCGCATCGGATCCAAAAGCGATAGTCGTCCCGAAAGGCGTCGTTCACGGCTACAAGAACGTCGGCGAGACGGACGGAATGGTCATCAACTGCCCGAACCGCCTCTATATGGGCGAGGGAAAACGCGAACCCATCGACGAGATCCGCCACGAGGACGACCCTGAAACGATCTTCCGGATGGAAGATTAGGTAGAATATCCTCATTTGGCTGACCGCCCAAAAAGAATCGTCCGCATCATCGCCCGCCTGAATGTCGGCGGGCCGGCACGGCACGTCGTCTGGCTGACGAGCAAACTCCACGAGCCAGAATTCGAAAGCACTCTGATCGCGGGAACGGTTCCGCCCGGCGAAGAAGATATGTCGTACTTCGCCGAAGAGAACGGAGTCGAGCCGATCTATCTAGCAGAACTGAGCCGCGAGCTTTCGCCAAAAGACATCATCTCCGTAGTTAAGATCTTTCGCGAACTGCGGCGGCTGCGGCCCGACATCGTGCACACGCACACGGCCAAAGCCGGTGCCGTCGGACGAACTGCCGCATTTCTCTACAAATATCTCACCTTCGGCACGCTTGTTGGCCGCCCGCGAAAGGTAAGGAAAGTTCATACATTTCACGGACATGTTTTCCACAGCTATTACGGCAGTTTCAAGACGCGAATTTTCATCCTGATCGAGAAGCTGCTCGCCAAGACGACCGACCGAATAATCGTCATCTCGGATCAACAGCTCGACGAGATCGCCGGGAAGTTCAAGATCGGGCGGCGTGAGCAGTTCACGGTCATTCCGCTCGGCATCGAGCCGATCGAAAAGAGCGTCGTATCGAAGACGAGTTTGCGTGAGGAGTTCTCGATCCCCGAAGACAGGCTGATCGCGGGCTTTGTCGGACGGCTAACCGAGATAAAGAACCTCGATCTGCTGCTTGAGACTGCGGCACTCTGTAATAAAGATGGCGTGCCGATTCACTTCGTGGTCGTCGGCGACGGACATTTGCGCGAGAGCCTCGAACGGCGTTCGGCAGAGCTAAACCTTTCAAATATTTCATTTGCGGGAAATCGTAAAGAGATCGGCCCGATCCTCTCCGAGCTCGACCTTTTCGTTCTAACTTCGCGGAACGAGGGCACGCCGCTCTCGATGATCGAGGCGATGGCAGCGAGCGTTCCGGTAGTTTCGACCGCGGTTGGCGGCGTCGTCGATCTCGCAGGTAGAATAGAAAAGCAGGAAGATGGATTCGAGATCGCCGAGCGCGCAGTACTCGTCCCGACGTTCGATCCGGCGGACTTTCAAAAAAGCTTGCTTTATTTGCTGAAAAGTGAAAAAGTACGGGAGACGCTTGGTCTTCGCTCCGCACAATTTGTCGATGAGAGGTATTCAGTTACGAGGCTCGTAAGTGATGTTGCTCAACTTTACCGAGATGTTGAATAGTCGGGCGGCCGCAAACTCCACATCGCCGCCGGGATATAGATAATGCAGAACCTCACTCTCCACGCATTTCTGATCTTGTCCGTCTCCGTGCTGTTGAGCGCGGTGCTGACCTATGGCGTTCGTGCGTACGCGACGCGACGCGGTTTTGTCGCCGCACCGAAAAGCGACAGGTGGCACGACCGTCCGACCGCGATGCTCGGCGGTGTCGCGATCTACGCAACGACCGTCATCGGTTATTTTCTATTCGTCCCATATTCCCGCGAGACCTTGATATTGCTCGGCGGCGGCACCGTCCTCTTCCTTGTCGGCCTCGTTGACGACATCTTCAACATTCGCCCTTATCAGAAACTGCTTGGGCAGCTTTTCGGAGCGGCCGTTCTGATCGGCTTCGGGCTGACGATGCCGATAACCGGCAACGAGATCATCGACATCTGGATCACCGGCCTTTGGATCATCGGCATCACGAACGCGGTAAATCTGCTCGACAATATGGACGGGCTTGCCGCCGGGATCGCGGCGATAGGCGGCATCGGCCTTGCGGCAGGATTTCTGACCTCAGGGCAAGGCAACGAACTTCTGCTTGCGGCCGTTTTCGTCGGCAGTCTGATCGGATTCTTGATCTATAATTTCAACCCGGCGTCGATCTTTATGGGCGACTGCGGGTCGATGTTCGTCGGCTTTGTCCTGTCGGGTGCGGTGCTCATCAACCAATCCGGAGGCGGCGGCCGAAGCCGAGGCATTCTGCCGATCCTGGCCGTTCCGGCGCTGATCCTCATTGTCCCGATCTTTGACACGACGCTCGTCACGCTCGTGCGAAAGATCTGGGGCCGCAAAGTCTCGCAAGGCGGACGCGACCACACATCGCACCGCCTCGTCGCCCTCGGGCTTACTGAGCGTTCTGCCGTCCTTATGCTGTACGCATTTGCGGCCGTCGCGGGCAGCATTTCGATCGCCGTCGCTCATCTCGCCCTTAGCGAGAGCCTCGCTCTGATCGCGGTCTTTTCGATCCTGCTGGTCATAGTCGGCGTTTTTCTCTCAAAAGTAAAAGTTTACGAATCTACCGGCAGCAACACATCGGCGCCGGAGAAGGCGGTCTTCGGCTTCATCATAAATTTCTCGCACAAGCGGCGCATCTTTGAGATCTTTCTCGATGCCGCTCTGATAACGCTTTCGCTTTACACGGCGTTTCTCCTCGTTCTCGGCTCGCTCGAAAATTCAGAAGCGTGGGACCTTTTCGTAAAGTGTTTGCCGGTCGTCATCCCGATAAAGCTCGGGGCGTTCCTCGTCGCGGGCGTATATCGCGGGCTTTGGAAATACACGAGCATTCGCGACTTCATCACCTACGCAAAAGGCGTTGCATTGGGTTCGGGCCTGAGCGTGATCGCGATACTGCTTCTCTATCGATTCCAGTATTATTCGCGAACGGTCTTTGTCGTTGATGCTCTCCTTCTCCTCTTTGCCGTTATCGGCAGCCGAATGATGTTCCGCCTGATCCGAAGCGCGATCCCGCTCCCAAAGACGGCAGAATCACGCCGCATCCTGATCTACGGTGCGGGCGACGGCGGCGAGATGGTACTGCGCGAGCTGCGCAACAATCCCGAATGGAACCTTACGCCGATCGGCTTCGTCGATGATGACCCGCAAAAGGCCGGACGCGTCATCCACGGACTGACGGTCCTCACCGGCAACGGCTCGCTCGGTTCTGTGTGTCAGGAAAAGGGCGTTCAGGAGATCGTGATCTCTGCACGTAATTTCGACGGCGAAAGGCTCCGCAAGGTGCGAGAGATCTGCGTGGAAAATAATATCGCCATTCGGCGTGCCCTTCTCAAGATCGAGACGCTAGAATAGAGCAACCGTGGCTGCATTTCGGATACCGATCGAAACAACGGCGGCAAAGGCCTGCCTGATAATTTTCGTGCTTCTCCTTGCCGGAGTGGTGTGGTTCGGTGCGCGTTGGAATTTTGCGAATTCTGCATCGCTGCGGGCAGACCGCGTGGATATGATCCCCGTGCTCACCTCGCTTGGCCCGGACGATCCGCAGACGCATTTTACCGCTGCCGTCCTGCTTGATAAGACCTTCGAGCCTGAGGACGCCGCCCGCTCTCTCGAAGAATTCAAGAAGGCCGCCCAACTTTCGCCAAATAACTATCTCGTCGTTCTCGCTCTCGCAAAAGCCTACGATCGTGCCGGAGATCGCGGCAACGCCGATGAGATGTTCAGGCGTGCACGCGAACTTGCGCCGAACTATTCGGACGTGAAATTCGCATACGCAAACTTTCTGCTCCGTGGCGAGAATCATGAGAAGGAAGCGTTCGAGCTGCTCGCGGATGCGGCACGCAGCCGTGCGGAATATGCGGCGTCTGCGGCGATCCTTGCTCTCGAAACCACCGGGCAGAATGTCGGCGAAGCACGCCGTCTGCTCGGCGATGCGCCGAGTGCCCGTGCGGCCCTTGCGATCTACTTGCTTACCAAGGATCGCGTTGAAGATGCCGCCGATCTCTGGGCGAGTTTGCCGAGGGAATTGAAGACCGGCCAATTAAGGTCCGACGGCGAACAGCTCGCCGCAAAGCTCATAGAAAAACACCACTATCGCCTCGCCGTGAATGTTCTTAACGACCTCGGGACGGGCCCGCAATTGGCCGCTGACTCGGTAACGAATAGCGGTTTTGAGGGTGGTGTCGGCGCCGACGCGTCGAGCATTTTCAATTGGAA
The DNA here is from genome assembly GCA_018269005.1 of Acidobacteriota bacterium. Lineage (GTDB taxonomy): Bacteria > Acidobacteriota > Blastocatellia > Pyrinomonadales > Pyrinomonadaceae > OLB17. Next base: position 12,097 of record JAFDVK010000014.1, read on the forward strand.
GATCGCTGCGGGCAGCACACCGCAGATCGCGCTTGCCGACCAGGCCCATTCTGGTAAGGTCAGCCTATTTTTTGTATTTGATTCGAAGCGCGCCGATGCCTTTCGCGAGGTGAGGCAGACGGTCGCGGTCGAGCCCGGCTCGCGCTATCGGCTGTCCGCGTTCTATAAGACCGAACTGCGTGCTGCGGATGACGTGGCGATGCATCTTGTCGTCACGTCCGCGGCAACTTCCGCTGCGATCGCCGCAAGCAGGTCGTTCGCTCTCAATGCGGAATGGGCCGAGGCTTCAGCCGAATTCGAAGTGCCGTCGGACACCGACGGGATAGTTATCAGGCTTGTTCGCGATGACTGTCGGTCGCCGATCTGTCCGCTCAGCGGCAAGCTCTGGCTCGACGACGTAACTTTGACGAAAGAGTGAGAATTTCCGACGCGATCAAGATCAGAAGAAAAGCACTTTTGAGCGATACCGCCTTGTTTTGGCTTGTGCTCATCGGGCCGATGATCGCCTGCGTACTGTTTGGCGCCGTCGATAGCGGAACGTGGGCTCTGATAGCTATTGTGACCGGTGTTGGTGTTCTTTTTTGGGCGACGGCCTCATGGCGAAGCCGCGAAATAAAGATCACGCGTTCGCCGCTGATCTTACCGCTTGCGGCTTTCTTTTGTCTGGCACTCGTGCAGATCATGCTCGGCACGACGCTTGATCCCTACGCGACAAGGCTTTTCGCGTTCCGCCTTGGCGTTTATCTTCTCTTCTTCCTTGCTGCTCTCTCGACGATAACGACGGCCAAGCGCGTCATATTCGCACGGAACGCCATCGTGCTTTTTGGAGGCTGTCTCGCATTCTTTAGCATTCTGCAAAGGCTTGCAGCGATCGAACCGATCTTCGGAATTCGCGAAACACCGCAGGCGATCCCATTCGGGCCGTTCGTAAATCAACATCATTTCGCGGCATTTATGGTGATGATCTGCGGCCTGACATTTGGCACGCTCTTCGATCGGGCCGCATCAAAAAATTCAAAGATAGTGAATCTTGGCGTAACGGTCGTTGCGGGTGCGGCACTGGTGATGACCATGTCTCGCGGCGCGTGGCTTGCGGTGCTCGCTGCACTTCTCGTCGTTCTTGTCGCGATGCTGCCATTCAAGCGGCGACATTCGACGCGGGACGGAAAGAAGAAAATGCTCGTGCCCGTTCTCTCGGCAGCCGTTCTGATCTTTGCCGTACTCGCACTAGCTCTTTTTCTGGGACCTGACGGCACAAATCTCTCGCTCGCCGGACACGGCTCGGACGCAGAAGGATTTTCGAGCGGCCGTACGCACTTCTGGTGGGTCGCATGGCAGATCTTTCTCGCTCATCCTGTTCTCGGAGCCGGATTTGACTCGTTCGCCGTTGCCTTTACAAAATTCGACACGTGGGACGGCACCTTTCGCATCGAGCGCGCCCACAACGATTATCTGCAGATCTTGGCCGACGGCGGTATCACAGGTTTTTTGTGCTTGATCTCGTTCGCCGCACTATTCATTCGACGATCCGTTTCTGTCATTCGAACTTCGAGCGATGAGATGCGTGGGCTTGTGATCGGAGCGTTTGCAGGCTGCGTCGGCATCTTGGTACACAGCTTTGTAGATTTTCCTTTGCGGACGCCGTCGAATGCGTTCTTCTTTCTGCTTCTCGTAGTTCTGGCGACTTTACGGCTCGACGACGAAGCTCACTTTGGCGGCGATTCGACCGTAACTTCCACATCGGCCGAGCCGCACGGCAAGCTGAATTTGACGTGATAGATCCCCGTCTTGTCGGTCAGCGATCTGATCACGTAAAGTGAGCGGCTCTTGATCCCCGCAACCGGCACGGCTCTGACTTCCAGGTCTTTTTCGCCCTCAGAAACGGCCGTTAGCCCCGTAAGATCCCGATCGTCCTCTGTGCCGACGATGATTCCACGCTCTTCCTTAACGGGCATCGACATTCTGACCTCGCTCGTCGTTATCACGCACGGCTTTATTTCTGCACCCTCGGCCGCCGCTCGGGCGATACGCGGCCTCGAATCTGCCAAAACCGTTGGCTGCGGCGTCTCGGACGGCGTCGGACTCGTCTCCGGTGTTGCTGATGGCGTGGGCGTTGATGCTGGCGGCTCGACGACCGTCGGTTCGGGAGTTGGTGACGCGATCGGAGTCACTTCCGCTGTCGGAATTGCTTCGTCTGTCGGTTCCCGGGACGGCGACGCTTCAGGCGTCGGCGTCGGTGTTGGCGGCTCTACTATCGTCGGTTCGGGAGTCGGCGAAGGCGTTGGTGCAGCTTCAGCAACAGCTTCGACTGTCGGGGTCTGTGTTGGAGTCGGTTCCACCGTCGGTTCCGGCGTTGGCGATGCAGACGGCGTTGGCGTAGCTTCGACGGCGGCCTCAGGCGTCGGCGTCGGACTCGGGCTTTTTGCCGCCTTTGGATCTGGTATCGCGATCACCACCGACGGAAATAGTTCGGTCGCCGTTGCTGCCGGCGTGGCCGTAACGCTTGGCGTGGGCGAGGCCGAAGGAGCCGCCTCAACTATCGCCGCCGGTGTCGGAGACGCCTCAGCGGTCAGCTCTGGCGAAGGTTCGGGAGTTGCCGTTGGCGTTTCGCTCGGAAGCGGCGGAAGATCGCCCAGTACGGCACTCGCCGGCGTCGGCGATGGTTCCTCGGCCGGCTTCTCGACCTTGGCGACCTCTGTTTCTGGTTTCGCAAGCGGATCAGGTCCGGCTTCCGCCTCAAAGCCATCGAGGCCTCCTTTTACCTGAGCGTAGGCCGACTTCAAGATCGCGTACTTCGCCACATCCGGCGTGCCGCCTTTGTAGCCCTTCAGAAAGTACGGCAACGCACCGGCAAGATCGTTTTGTGCGGCGAGAAGCGTGCCGATTCGCCAGTTGATCGAACGCTGCCAGACGCTCCCTTCAGGTGCGACCGATAACCCGCGATTGTATCTGAGCAGTGCCTCGTCCGTCTCACCTTTTTCTGCGAGAGCAGCACCTGCAAGCTCTTCGATACGTCCTCGCACGATCGCGGAAAGTGTCGGTGCCGCGACCGGGCTTGGCGCAAGCGTCTCGCCGCGTGCGAGAGCCGCCGAACGCGTGGAATAGAGTTCGTCGGCAAGAACCGCGGCGGTCGGATCGGGCGCAGCCATCGCCGTGCCGGAGTTTGCAGCAGCGTTCTTTAAGAGTTCGAGCGCCGCGTCAGAAGCGAGTTTTTTGTCAACAAGCACCGACGCCGCAAAGATCTCACGATGGAGTTTCATCGCATCCGGTCCCGCAGATTCAAATGCGGCGGCGGACGACTTGGCGGCCTCGGCATTGGCGCTGTTTACCGCTTGCCAAAATTCGAGCAAGGCGGTGAGCGGCTTGCCGGCTTCTTTGTCTGCGTCGCTCAAAGGCTCAAAAAGGCTCGCGCGTCTTTCGAACGAGATCAGTTCGCCAATGTCTGCCGAAGAGCGCTCGACGCGGCCGCCCAACTTTGCGGTTACCGAGCCATCCTTTAGCGTAAAGTTGCGGGCAAGGCCTTCCGCGGCCTCGCGATAGTAACCGGCCGCCGCACGAGCACGGGCAAGCTCGTAATCCATCGTCGGAAAATTCCCGTAACGCCGGGCCGAAAGGAGCGTCTTTTCGGCTTCGAGCGGCATCTTCTGCAGCATCTGGCCGCGTGCGAGGGCGATATGACCCCAAATGAATCGAGGTTCGACCGTGACGGCACGCCTGCCGTAATCGACTGCCTTGCCGCCCTGACCGTGAGACGAATACCAATACGCGACACCGGCGAGAAGCATCACGTTGTTAGGATTGTCAGCAAGAGCCGCATCGAGTTCCTTCTCGGCGTCCGCAGTCTTGCCGCCGTCAAAAAGCGAAAGGATAACACCTGTTTTCGCCGGAAGATTCGTCGGGTCGGCGGTCAATATCTCGCGATACAGAGCAACGGCATCTTCCGAGCGTCCGAGCGAACGGTATGCTTCGGCAAGGCCGCGTTTTGCCTGAACGCTCGTTGGATCGAGTTCGAGTGCCTTCGCATATGCCGCGGCCGATCCATCGAGGTCAAAATCCACGCGGTCCGCGAGCCCGAGCATCAGATAGCCGCCCGAGTCCGGAGCCAGCGCTATCGCCGAATTTGCCGCACGGCGTGCATTGTCACCGCTCTCGATCGTAAGGTAAAAACCAGCGAGTTCCTTTAGTTGCGGTGCGTCGGCCTTCTCTTCGAGCTTCCTTGCAATATCGAGCGCCTGTCCGCGATAGCCTTTCCAATAGAGCTTTGCCGGGATCTTCGAGAGTCTTTCGTTAAAAAGCGTGTCGGGAATCGGTTTTGGTGCGTTGTCGGCAGCCGAAAGGTAGAGGGTCAAAGCGGGTTCTATCTCATTGAGCTCAAAATGAGCATCTGCAAGTGCCGCTTCCGAGCCCGATAAACGTCTCTGGGCCTCGGCCATGTTCTTGCTCGCTGGAAAGTTCGCAATGAACTGCTTAAACGCCGCGATCGCTTCGGCAGCGTCCGTTAGGGCAATGCACTTCTCCCACTCGGCAGATTCATCGAGCTTCGGCTTTTTCGGCGTAGGCTTTGGCTTTGGCGTTGCTTTGGCCTTTGCCGTTACATTCCCTTTTGGTTTCGAAGCAGCTTTCTTCGGCGTCGGCTTCGCCTTTGGTGTCGCGGCCGTCTTTTTAGCTGCCTTTTCCGGCTTCTTTTTGGTCTGCGTCTGCTGAGTGAACGCAGGCGCCAACGCGATGATAAATAGGAGAAATAACGCAAAGATCCTCATAAGATAGGCAGCTTCCGGATGGTTCAGGATAGCACGAAGCTTCGCATTTTCGCCGTCAGGCCTTATCCTCTTCCTTTCGGCCGAGAAAAGATGAACGAGCTCGATTCAACCTGGCAGCATCTGCTCGAATCCGCCATCCAAAATGCGGAGGTCTCGGGCCGAACTGACATTGTCGAATATCTACGGCTCAAGGCTTCAAATGATCTGCTAAGAACGACGGCGACCCGATGGCTGCTGGATTCGTTTCTCGAAGCCGCATTCGAAGCTGCCCGAACCCGGCCCGCACTAAAGATCGAACGCGACGAGCCCTACGAATTTGCTCGCGGCAGCGGACGCATGGAAGGCTCGCGGCTGATCATTTCGCTTGGAGTACGATGTTTGGAGGTGCGTGCCGGTTGGCCGCGGAAGCCTTCAAGCGGCATCATACGCGGAAACGCTCTTGCGGCCGCAGACGTCGTGCATTTTGGCCTTTTGCGGCACAACAGCCTGCTTTCGTTAACCCGTGGCGACACAACGCCATTCTGGCAGGACGGGGACAAACACGCAGTTGATCTCGCTTTCATCGCCCAACACATCGCTCTCCTCGTTGAAGCCTAGCTGCCGGGTTTTCCCGAGCCTTATAAGCGGTAAATCTATGTTAAAAAAGATTTTCTTGACTTTGCTGTCTCGGATTCGGCATAATTTCGAGTGAAGGCCGGCGCCTGCCGGCGTTACCTCAGAGTTGGGCCACCGATTTGACGCCGCACATCTATCGTATCTTGCGAGTATAATAAACCCCGACCTTTGCCTTTTTTGCCTTACGGAGGAGAAGTATTGTGAATAGTGAAGAACTCGAGCTAAGCCTACGAAGCGAATTCGAGAATTATCTAAAAGACGTTATCGCCGAAATGAAAGGCGAAGTCGCTGACTTTCAAAAGCAGATCGAAGCCGAGCTTGACGCTCAAAAGGCGCGCATCGACGAGGCTTTTGAGGGCTTTGCCGCGCGCTTTGGTTCCGAACGCAAACTCGACGTCGGCTTTACCGAATCCGTTGTCGAACATATGCGCCTTTCGCGCGACGAGGGCGCCAAGATCACGGCCGCCGCGATCGCCGAGGCCGAAGAGCTTGAGAAAGCTTCGATGCCGACGGCGAACTTCGCCGAATTGAAGGACGCGATCAACGACATCAGCTCAAAGGACAGCCAGGCGACCATCCTCAAAGCCCTGATCGAACACGCCGCTCAATACACACCGCGTGGAGCCTTCTTTATCATCAAGAGCGACAATTTCACCGGCTGGAAGGTCTTTGGTAAAGAGGCGAATGAGGAGAATTCGCCCATCCGCGACATCATCTTCCCGACGGCCAATGATACCGTCCTTGGCAAGGCCGTCGCCTCGCTCGCGACCGCAGAAGGAAATTACGGCACGTTCCACGACGATGCCCATTACCTCGAAGCTCTTGATTTCGGCCGTCCTGACAGAATGTATGCCATTCCGCTTGTCGCACGCGGCCGCGGTGTCGCCGTTCTTTATGCCGATTACGGCATCGAAGGCGTCAATGTAAATCTCGATGCTCTCGAAACTCTCGTCAAGATCGCAGGCCTCACCGTCGAACTGCTCGCATCGGCGAAGCAGCCGGCAGCGGTTCCGCAGCCCGAAAGCGGTTACGTTGCACCGGCCGATTCGACGAGCTTTACGTTCACGGAAAGTCAGTCGTACGGCGATGCCTACGAAGCCATTCCGGAGGAAGCCGCTCAACAGGTCGAGTCAGACGCGAGCGACCATTCCTACGAGGTTGAAAGAAGTTCGTATGATGGAGCTCCTGTAGAAGAACCGACATATTCCTACGAACCGGCTCCTGCCGTTGAAGAAGGTCAGCCGGTCGAAGAGAGCGTTCCGCAAGCGGTCGAGGAAGTTTCGCACGAACCTGCTCACGACTACTCTTTCGACACCGTGCCGAGTTACAGCCCGTTCGACCCGAATGCGGTCACCGAGACCGTTGAGGCCGCAGAGGCTGAGATCGAGCACCAGGCGTTCGAGGAACCGCACTACGAATCGACTCCGGAGGTCGTTACGGAGAGCTTTGATGCTCATTCTTTCGAAACGGTCTCGAATGTTCCGATCGAGGAGGCTGCGGCGGAACCTGTCGTGCAGGCTTTTGAGCCAACTCCATTTGAAACTGCACCGAGCGAACCGATCGCTCCCGTCTTTGAGGCGGCCCCCTTTGACGCTGTATCTAGCGAACCGGCAGCACCGGTCGCGGAAGCTCCGGTCGAAGAAAAGCCTGTCGTTTCGTCCGCACGCAGCCGTCTGAGCGACCGCCATATCGATCTGCCTGTCGAGGTCGATGACGACGAACGGCGTTTCCACACGGACGCACGCCGCTTTGCAAAGCTGCTTGTTTCCGAGATCAAACTCTATAATCAGGAGACCGTTGCCGCAGGCCGCGAATCGGGTGATCTTTACGACCGCCTGAAAGAAGCGATCGACCGCTCACGCGAGATGTACGACAATCGCGTTCTTCCGATCGTCGCCGCGAAATTTGACTATTTCCACTATGAATTGGTCAATTCGCTGGCTGAAGGCCACGAAGAAAAGCTTGGCGCCGCGTATGCAGGCGTCCACGCCTAGGCCCTTGGATAGATAGGCTTTTTCGGCCGGTGCGGTTTTTACGCCGCTCCGGCCTTTTCGCTATTTGGGTTCGCGCTCCGAAGGAAAGACCGGCCGCGTCTCCGGCGGGTTATCCGGCGAGGTGTGCCGATGCACGACCTTCCAATCCTTGCCGATCAAGCGATAAACGAGCGTCATTCTCCCCGACGCACTCTCCGGGTTCCCGTCATATTCCTGCGTCTGCTTCCATTTGCAGGTCACGTAGGCCGCGGTCTTGCTCAACATCTCGATGCGTAGGCCGGTGATATCGAGCGTCACGTTCTTGATCTTCGGATATGAAGATTCGGTGTTCGACTTGATGTTCTCCCAACCGATCGTCGCAGAGCCGTTGTTGTTAAAGATCAGGATGCGGTCGCTTTTCTCATAAGCATCGAGCACCTTTGCCGCATTGACCTCGCGGATGCCGTCGATCAGGTTTTCAAAAGCAGCCTTCACAGGAGCCGTCGGATCTGCCTTTTTGGCTCCCGTACTCTTCTGCCCAAAGGCCAAAGTTGCCGCCAAGAACACAAAAGACGCGCTGATAAATATCTTTTTCATAATTCGATCTCACCCGGCGATCAGGCAGGCGACCCCGTAAAAAGGCCGCTCTTTTTGCACCAAATCGTCAACTGTCTATTATCTTACTACACGCTTTCCTGCAAAATTCGATCCCATTGCGGGCATTTCCCCGCATTTTCCTGTTCCTGCGGCCTTCGGCACAAAAATTGCACTTTTTGACTGCGACAGCGGCGATATTGGACTAAAATAGCGTCGCAGAAAATCTCTTCGTCGGACCGATCGGAGTTTGAAAATATGCGTTCCTCAGCAAAATTACTGTTAATGGCGGCAGCGTTGATGCTGCTCGCATCCGGCATTTACGCCCAGGATTACTCGGAGAGCGGCGACAACCAACCCGAGATCACGACCCGCGTCGCACGTATCAGCAAGCTCAAAGGCGACGCTCAGATACGCCGTCGCGACGCTCTCGAATGGGAAGAGGCGGACGACAACCTGCCGATCGTCGAGGGCGACCAGCTCGTCACGTCGAAGTCCGCACGGCTTGAGATACAGTTCGACCGCAACACCTATCTCTGGCTGGACGGCGACGCCGGCCTGAAGATCGAGACCCTGACGGACCAAGGGATCGCCGTCTCAGTGCCGCGAGGCTCCGCCGCGATGCGCGTCATAAACTTCGACAAGGCGCGCGGGTATTTTGAGATCGACGCACCTTCGACAACGATCGCGCTCGAACGCGACGGACTTTACCGCATCGACGCGGGATACGACACAAGCGATCCCGTCCTCGTCTCCGCATTGGAAGGCGGCCAGGCACGCATCTATTCTCAGACCGCCGGAATGACGCTTAGCTCAGGCAGGCAGGCCCGCATCTTTGTCAGCGGCGACTACGCCGGCGAGACGCAGGTCGGCAGCATTTCGTCATTCGATGACAAGTTTGCCGATTGGATCGGCGACCGCCAAAAGAAGATCGACCGCGATCTTGCGACCGCATATTACGGAAAATATTACGACGATGATATGTACGGCGCCGAGGACCTCGATGACTACGGCCAATGGAGCTACACATCGTCCTACGGCTATATTTGGCGGCCATACGGTTCGTCGATCAGTTCGTATTCGAACTGGTCGCCGTATCGCTATGGACAATGGCGTTGGCTGCCGCCGTACGGCTGGACGTGGGTCAATGACGAACCGTGGGGCTGGGCGACCTATCACCACGGACGCTGGATCTGGGTCAACGGATATTGGGCGTGGACGCCGTATGGTTACTATCGCAGCGGCAGAAGCTGGTGGCGTCCGGCGCTGGTCTATATGACGGTCTATAACAACGACATCTGCTGGTATCCGCTGCCTTACAATTACGGATATTACAACTACAACTCGCATTGGAACGGCCATTACGGCGGCAATCACAATGGAGGCGGCAATCATTATCCCGGCAACGGAAATGGGAACGGAAACGGCAACGGCAATGGTGGAGGCAACGGAGGAAATCCGAACCCGACACCGACGCCCGGCATACTCGGCCCCGGATTCATTCGCGACAATGTGCCGCCGCTCCAGACCGTTCCGACGACGGGCGTGGTCGGCGTCAGCCGCGATCAGTTCGGCAGTAAGCAGCGGAATATCCAGCCGCCGCTCGATGTCGCGAAGTCGGTCGTGAAAGCTGTACGCGATGGTTCATCCACACCGCCTCTGCTCCCACCCGGAACGGAGATCAACGGTTCGCGTCCGAGCCCGATGTCCGTAAAGACACCGGCGACCGCCGAGCGTTTTGATACGATCCGTACAGGTGCGGCAGCACGTACGCCGCGTGCACCACTTGATAACGTGCTACGCAAAGATCGTATTCTGGGCGGCAGAGAGATCCTTACGCCGGACCCGACACGAGGCCGGCCCGAACCGAACTCGCGGCCAACAGGCGCGGTCGAAAGGCCGCCGCTCACGATCATGAATCCGCGGCCGACGCAGCCTCGATCGAACGAATCAACGCCGGTGCGTCCGCGAACACCGACCGCTCCGCTCGAAACGCCGCGTACGGAATCTCAGCCGCAATATGAGCCGAGGCCGCGCACTCCGCGTGCACCGCTCGAAACGCCGAGGCAGGATACACCGCGTTACGAGCCAAAGCCGCAGCCGCAACCTCGTTACGAGCCTCGTCCGCAACCGCAACCTCGTTACGAGCCAAAGCCGCAGCCTCGCTATGAGCCTAAGCCCCAGCCGCAGCCGCGTTACGAGCCAAGGCCCGAGCCGCCCGCATCTCGTCCGCATAACGAATCGCGGCCGTCTCCCCCGCCGTCTCGCAAAGAGGCACCGTCCGCACCTCTCTCAAGAGAAAAAGACGGCAAACGGCAATAACGCTGAAGCGGAACGCTAAGTGTAAAAGGCAAAGAGTGTCATCACCCTTTGCCTTTTTCCTTATTACTTAGAACTTTTTACTTATTTCGTACCCTTGGGATCGATGTTCGTCCCCTTTGGGGACGGGAATGGGTTCGGCATCTTTCGTAGGGTTTCGGCCTAACGGCCTTACCCTACGCTATATTCTGCGTCCCCGTTGGGGACAGTAAATGCGGTCCAACATTCTTCGTCCCTGTCGGAGACGGGAATTCACTGTTGCAATCACCGTTCACCACTCACAATTAACGGGTCACCGTTCACCGTTCACCACTCACCATTCACAATTAACGAGTCACCATTCACGATCCCGGGAGGAAGATGCGGCGGTCGATGGCGTTCGGGTTGCCGATGACGACGAAGCGAACATTCTTCATATACTTTCGGCAGACATCGCGGACGGCCTCGGGTGTAACGGCGTTGATGCTCGGGATGAACTTCTCGGAATTTCGCCAGCCGCCGCCGATAAGTTCGTAATTCGCAAGCGAGCGAACCTGCGCGATGTCGGTCTCCTGATCGAGATAATACGTCGTCAGAAAATAGCCCGGCAGGCCCTCGAACTCGTCCCTTTCGACAAGGTTTTGCTTCATATCCTCGATGATCGCAAGCATCAGCCGAACGGCCTCGTTCGCATCAACGGCCGTAACGTAGATGTTGCCGGTGTTCGCCGCATCTTCGTCCATCTCGGCATTCGGCGCATACGAAAGATTCCGCTGTACGCGCACGATCTGATAGACGCGCGATTGCAGGATGGTCGTCGCGACGCGCATCGCGTAATAATCCGGATCGGCCAAGTTCGGTGCCCTGAAATAGCCCTTTACATAGTTGGTCGGAACGGAACGCTCCGAGATATCAAGCGTCGCCTTGTCAAAAACGAGAGACGGCACGGGCTTTTCCTGATAATTCCCTTTCGGCAGTTTCGCAAAGGACTCGGTGACCATCTGCTTGAAAACGTCCGGTTCGTAATCGCCGACAGCAACGAGCAGCAACCGCGATGACGCGAGCAGTCCTTTGTGATACGACCTAAGGTCTGCGGGCGTGAATTTCGCGATCGTCTCGGCCGTCCCTTCGCTCGGAACGGCATAAGGATGGCCGAAGGTCAGCGCCTTCGAGCCGAGCATCGAAAGAGCGTTGTCCGGCTGCGAATTCGCGTCCGCAATGCCCGAAAGAAGCGCGATCCTGATGCGTTCGACATCTTCTTTTGCGAACGCGGGATTGAGCACGAGGTCAGTGAAGATCCGCCACATCTCGGGAAAATCCTGCTTTGTCGAAACGACCGACATCGCGCCGAGATCCGTGCCCGAAGCTCCGCCGATCGAACTTCCCGTTCGCGCCAATTCGCGTCGAAGCACGGCCTTCGGATAGCTCTTACTGCCTTCCATCGCGGCCTGCAGCGTGAAATTCTCAAGCCCGGCCGTCTCAGGCGTCGCATTTCGCACGCCGCCGCGAACGTAAAGCCCGACCGAGATCGTCGGCGAAGACGTTCGCTTCTTGAAGATGACCTTAAGGCCGTTGACATCGAACTCGGTGATGGCCGCATCCGTCGAAGCGGTCTGCGCTGCTCCTGACACGCTAAAGGCAACGAGTATCGAGAGGATCGCGATCAATGATTTCATAATGCTGGTGTTCATTTGCCGATAAGGTCCTGATCCGTGAGCTTCGATTCGAGACGGCCCGCGTCCGAGAGCATTGCGACGCCCACGTGCGCCTTGCCGGCGATGTACGTCTTGATATAGCGATCAACGTCGGCTCGGCTCGTCGCGCGCAGATGTTTGTAATAATCGCGGTAATAATCCATTCCGGTCGATGACCACCAGAACGAAAGCGTGTGCGTGTAATCGCTGACCTTCTCGCGGCTGAAAAGGTCGCGGCTCTCGAGCGCTGTTTTCGCATTCGCGAGTTCGGCGTCCGAATAGTATGTCGGCGACGTGAACTTCGCTATCTCTTGATAAAGTGCAGCGACGGCCCTTTTTGCCTTTGCGGGCGTCGTGACCAACGTGATGCGAATCGGGCCGACGTTCCGCTGAGTGTAGTAATGAACATCGACAGATACCGCCAATCCGGTGTCCACCAACGCACGCTGAAACTTCGAATCCGGCTGTCCGACGATGCCTGAAAAAACATCTGCCGCGTATGTCGAGGCGTTATCCTTGCCGATCGACGGCCCTTGCCAGCCGAGCTGTATGAAAACGTTGTCAACATCCTGCGTGACGAATGCCGCTTCGCTTTTTGGCAGCGGCGGATGTTCGACAAGCGGATATTTTACGAAAGGATCGTCGCCTTTTTTCCAAACGCTAAAGAGCTTGTCAGCGAGCTTGAAAACGTCGTCGGGCTTCACGTCGCCCGTCACCACAAGCGCTGAATTATTGGGTAAATAATATCGGGCCTGGATGGTGCGCATCTTGTCGGTCGTTGCGGTCGCAACGGTCTCGCGTGTCCCGCCCGGACGCTTTCGCGAAGGATATTTGTAGAAGAGCTTGTCCATCATCGTCGTCTGAAGATGATATCCGGGCTGCGATTCCTGGCGGTCGAGTTCGCCCAAGACGACCTGTATCTCCTGCTGAAACTCGCTCTCATCAAAAACGGGATACAGCATCGAGTCGCGCAGGGCGTGCATCAGCGTCTCAAGATGTTTGGATGTCGCCGTGTAGTAATAATCAACGTATTCTTCCTGCGTCGTACCGTTGCGGACTATGCCGGTCTTATCAAGATCGCTCAAATATGCGACATCACCGACCTGTGACTTTAGCTTCAGCGTCTCGTCGCAATTCTGCTCCTTGAAATACGCCTCGTTGCCGTATCTTTTTGAGAGGTCGCAGCGGTAGATCGCGATCGCCTTGTTTGGCTTGAAGAACATATGCTCGTAAAGATGCGAAAGGCCGTTGAATTCGGGCGGTTCCGTAAACGAGCCGTTGCGGACCGCAAGCTCGACCGTTACGAGCGGAACGCTCGAATCCGGATAAACGATCACCTCAAGCCCGTTCGCAAGCGTCTTTGTTACGAAAGGGATCGCATATTCCGGCGCCTTCTGCTGCGCCGACTTTACAGCGGTCGCCGGCTGTGCCGACAGCGTGGTCGTCAGCAATACGAGGAAAAGAAGAAAGGACAGAGTTTTTCGCAGCTTCAAAACAGGATCTCCACTAGAAACTTTCCGGCCCTTGCGGGCGACAGAACGTTCTACTAATCTACCATAGAGGAACTTGAAATAATGGAACGCGACAATTTGATGCACGGCGCTCGAGCCGCGTTGAATCAGGATTCAGACAAAAGAGCCTGGGCCGAAGAATACTTAAAGCAAAAGGCCCGAACCGAAAACTCCGCGATGACCGCAGAAGAGTTCGAAACCTACTGGAAATACCACAAGCCCGAGATAATGCATTCCGGCGCCGCCGAGGCGATGGCAGCTTATCGAGCACAGTCAAAAACCTAGATCCCATAGGTTATAAATATCCCGAGACGCTCTGTCAGCATTTCTGACGAAATGTCTTCCGTCTGCAGAATTTCATCGGCCGAGCGCTCCTCCACCCACGCTCGCGGGATGACGGCACAGAGCGCGAACGCGTCCGCCTCGTATTCCACACGCGTCTTTTGCCCGACACTAAGGAAATTCGCCGTCGCACCGCTTTCCGGGGCGTGAAAGAGAAAGTGTGCAAGCTCATGAAACTGAACTTTTAGCTTTACGGTGCCAGTCAGGCGGCTGTCGATCGCAATATGGTCACGGCCTTTTACGCGGTAATAAAAGCCGCCCGAATTGAGCGGCATCTCCGTCACGTTCACGCGAAATCGGCGGCAAAGGCGTTCGAAATCGCCCTCGCCCAGCGGCCTTTTGCCCCAACCGATCCGCAATGCCCTGCCTTTTTCGTCGATAAATCGCATATTGTGAGAGAAATACAGGAGATCTTCCTGCTTATGCAATAGTGTATCATAGATGCAACGCCTTCGAGAAGACTTTTCTTAAGATATTTTAGTTGGGCAATGGATTGCCCAACTTTGGCTCCGTTGAGAGAGCTGAATTGCCCCGATCTCCTTCCGCGAAGGAATTAAGTGCCCCGATCTTCCTCAGCGAAGGAATGAATTGCCCCGCTCTTTCTAAGCGAAGGAATGAATTGCCCCGCTCTTTAGAGCGGGGTTGGTAGACCCACACATCCAACGGCCCGCGTTTAGCGGGCAAGAATCCCTTGTGCGAATCCTTCTAAACGCGGCTTACTTCTTTTTGGAACGGTCTAGGACGCGGCGTGCATCGCGTACGGCCTCGACCTTTTCATCCGTCGTAAATGTTTCCCAACCGCGAAAGAACACGACGCCGAAATCTTTTGGCGCCTTCAGTCCTTCGAATTCGTACCATTCGTTCAGGATGAGTTTCGGGTCATTGTGCCTGCGGACGGCGACATCGAGATCGAAACCAAGCGTACTCTTTGCTGGCTTCTTTTTATCACGCTCGATCTCGGCAAGCCTTCGATCCACGATACTCTCGATCAAGCTTTCGAGAGCACGCCCAAGGTCGCGTCCGCCCGCGGCGGTCGGATACATTTCGCCGCTGCCGGTGAGCAACCACGTCAGCGACACGCCTGTCTCGTTCGCGATCTTTATCAGAATATCCGGGGCCGGAAGGCGCCCGTGATAGTAATTGCGGACGGTCGCGTGCGGCACGTTCAGCCGCTTGCCGACCTCGGACATCGTCGCAAATTCGAATAGCTTCCTGAACCGCGAGCTGAATGATGGGTCTCTTTCGATCTTGTTCATAACGTCTGTTTTACCCTCTCCTGCAAATGTTACCACCGAACGCAGTGTCTTTGCAAGCGGCCATCGCCCCACACCCTCGCTCTCGTTCGGCCAACTCCGCCGACTCACCTCAAAGCTCACCCTGAAACCTTGACCTTCGGCCCGCTCTTACGTATATTTTGAAGTTCGGCTTCCGATCAAGACGATCACCTCGCATGACCGCCTTCTCAAGCCACCCTAGCTCAGTTGGTAGAGCATTCGATTCGTAATCGAAAGGTCGTCGGTTCAAATCCGACGGGTGGCTCCATAATATCTCCTTTAGCTTCAGCATGTTATGAACAGTCGAACGACACTTTCGGAAGGTTGCTTTTTCTAATTAGGACTCATATTAGGACTAGCATGATCGTCATTTCCTCGAACAAAACTTTCTTTGGAAGGCTATTTTGAGCGGTCTTTAAAGCCTTTATACACCATTTCAAGCAAGATCTTTGCAAAGCCCTCTTTTATCTTCTCTTCATTCAAGACCTGGGTTGCCATTGAATTGTAGTTCTCTACTCCCTCGATCACCTTGTCCATCATCACAGTTCGGAAGTCGCCAAGCGCGAACTGATCTTTTGAATTGTTCCGGGCTTGCTGCTCAAGTGTTTCGTTCTCAAGCATCTTGTCGCGGACGTGGCAGGCGTAGTTCAAAAGGTCGGCGTCTGTCAGTTCGCCCTCGAACAGATCGTTCATTTGCGTGACGATCTCAGAAAGGAATGCACGCTCCGGTTCATGAGATTCTCCCGAACCGACCTCGGTCAACGGTTTGAGCTTATCCTCGTCGTCGGGTTCACCTAATGCGAATTGCCGTTTATCGAGGTCCCAGATCCGATGATGAGTCATCTCTACGCTTGAAAGGTCAAGCGGGTTCTTTGTATTCGTTCCTTTCAAATACGGGCCGAGATGGCGAAAGAAGATCGAACGCTTTTCGAGGTCAGTATCGGCGTAGTTGATGATCTGCGAGAGAAAGTCATAGACCCGGACAAAGTTGCCGATGTCCTTTCGGAACAGATCGAGCGCATCAATCTCTTTCTTGTCTCTGCTCTCAGTTGCGGCCCGCAGGCGTTCGCGAAACCGATCGACCGCCGGTGCTATCGCCGCCTGAAGAGCCTTTTGAGTTCCTTTCGGATCGAAGTATGCTTTGGCGAATTGATCAAGCTCCACCTTCGAGTAGATGCGATAATCGTCGAGTTTCTGCTGCAGATCGTGGATCAGGTTCGGGTCGGAAACATCTGCAAGCTCTGCCTTTTTGTAGTAGGTTCGGAAGGCTTTGAGAATATCGTCGCCCGAATTCACGAAATCGAGAATGAAGGTCTCAGTTTTTCCCTTATAAGTTCTGTTCAGCCGCGACAGCGTCTGAACGGCAGTTACTCCCGAAAGTTTTTTATCGACGTACATAGCGACAAGTTTCGGCTGGTCAAAGCCGGTCTGGAACTTGTTCGCAACGAGCAGTATTGAATAGTCGTCGGTATCGAATTCCTGCCGAATATCCTTGCTCTTGGCGTTATTCATATTGCCTTCGGTAAAGGCATCGGGGCCGCTGTCAGGGTCAACGACATCACCGGAGAACGCCACCAGCGTTCCGATGTCGTAGCCGTTCTCGCGAATATACTTATCGATGGCGAGCTTGTATCGGACCGCTTCTTTGCGGGATCCGGTTACGACCATTGCCTTTGCCTTACCGTCCAGCCGTCCGGCAACGTTCTCGATGAAATGCTCGACTATGATCGACACTTTTTGGCTGATGTTGTAAGGATGCAGCCGAACCCAACGCATCACCTGTTTCAGGGCTTCGCTCTTTTCGACCTCTTCGTCGTCGTATTCGCGGCCGTTATGGACAAGTTTGAAAGCAAGTCGATACGGCGTGTAGTTTTTTAGAACATCGAGGATAAAGCCTTCCTCGATCGCCTGCTGCATCGAATAGAGGTGAAAAGGCTCCGGCAAACCGCTTTCGCCCGTCCGGCCGAACATCTCCAACGTCTTTGCCTTTGGCGTAGCGGTAAACGCAAAGTAGCTGATGTTCTTCGGCTGGACGCGTGCTTCCATCGATGCGAGCATCACGTCCTCGGCACTGATCTCTTCGCCTTCCTCGATCTGCTCGGCGGTCAGGGCAAGTCTGAGTTTTTTGGCGGCGTTGCCGGTTTGCGATGAGTGTGCCTCGTCGGCGATGACGGCGAACTTACGTTCCTTTAGCGATGCGTTCTCGCGGATCTCGTCTAGCACAAAGGGAAATGTCTGTATTGTGACGATAATGATCGGTGCACGCTCGATCAGGGCTTTGGCAAGCTGTTCTGACTTTACGCCTTCCTTCTTTATCCGCCGGACGACGCCCTGTTTGTGCTCGAACTGATAGATCGTCTCCTGCAATTGATCGTCGAGCACGGTTCGATCTGTGATAACGATAACGCTGTCGAATATCTTTGCGTCGTCCGCGTTGTGCAGGTCCGAGAGCTGATGCGCCAGCCAGGCGATCGAATTCGATTTGCCGGAGCCTGCCGAA
The DNA here is from genome assembly GCA_018269005.1 of Acidobacteriota bacterium. GTDB lineage: Bacteria > Acidobacteriota > Blastocatellia > Pyrinomonadales > Pyrinomonadaceae > OLB17. The sequence continues at coordinate 29,658 of JAFDVK010000014.1, forward strand.
TGCTGGATCAGGTATTTCTGTCCGCTGCCTTCGGTGCGAGCCGCATCGATCAGACGGTTGACGGCCTCAAGCTGGTGAAAACGCGGAAAGATGAGCTTTTCGTTTACTTGCTTCTTACCCTTGTCGTCTTTCTTTTCTTCCTTTTCAAGATGCACAAAGCGGCCGAGTACTTTCAGCCAGTTGTCGCGCTGCAAAACCGATTCCCACAGATACGCCGTGCGATAGCCGTCCGCATTTGGCGGGTTTCCGGCCCCGTCGTCAAAGCCGCGATTAAAGGGCAGAAAGTACGTGTCGGAGCCTTTCAGCTCGGTGGTCATATAGACCTCGTCCGAACTCACCGCAAAATGCACGAGTGCGCGGCGTTTGAATGCGAGCAGCGGTTCTTCGCGTCGTGTCTCTTTGTCTCGCGGATAGCGGTCGTTCTTGTATTGGCGAATCGCGTCCTGCACGTTCTGCGTAAAATCGGTTTTTAGCTCGGCGGTCGCGACCGGAATGCCGTTGACAAAGAAAACAAGATCGATCGACTTCTCGTTCGAAGTGCTGTAATGCACCTGGCGGACGACGCGGCAGCGAACCGCCTTGTATCTCGCTATGATCTGCTCGTTCAGGCCGCTGCTCGGTTTGAACTGGCAGACGTGAAACTTTGCGTTCAGATGCTTAAGGCCGTGCCGCAAGACGTAGAGCGAGCCGTTCTTGTCCATCTCCTCGCAGGCACGGGCAATTACGGCCTTTTCTTTTTCGTCCTCGTCACGGATCGAGAGCTTTTGCCATTCTTTCGGGTTCTGTTCCCGCAGCCACCAGAGAAGGTCTTCGGTATAAAGTGCCCGTTCGCGGTCGTAGTTCTGCCACTCGCCCTCAAGCCAGCCATTCGCCGCCAAATGCTCGACGATCTCGGTTTCGAATACGTTTTCTTTGTGAAGTTCAGGCATTATTTTGCAGTCCCCGAAGGGCGTATAGCCCCGTCCTTTAGGGCGGGGATTAGATCGGTAAATTGTGCCACAGCCCGCTTAAGCGGGCTTCTCTCCGTTGGCTTTAGCCGTTCGGTTCGGTTTGGAAGGACGTTAAAACGCCCTGTCGCGTCATATTGCCATCCTGTCCACGCCATAAATGGCGTGGCTATGTGCCGCTTCGCGGAACTTAAATATTTTCAATCTTACACCGCGTTTCGCACATCGATCTTGCCGGTGACGGCCGACGAGATGAGGGCGGTGCGGCGTTCCTGCAGCAGCTCGATGGCACGCTCCGCTTCGGCGGTCAGGGCGTCGAGCTTTGCGGTTTCGCCTTCGAGGAACGCGACGATTTCAACCTGCTCCTTGTCAGGGGGAAAAGGCATTGGCAACTGACCAAATTCTTCGAAATATAGACGAAGTCGCATGTCCATAATGCCGCGAGAATGCCTTCGGAACTCTGTAAAACATATACCGCAACGGAATAGGTAGTCGAAATACCTAGGCTCTAAAGGTCGTGTCTTCCTCAGTATGTCGTATGCGGGGCTTGTTACACCGTCATAATTGGAAACACCAATAGCTCCCATCCAAGCAAGCAGTTTATTGACGATTATGTCGCCCATTTTAACCTTCCAATACCCATCGGTAGTTGTGGCCTTATTTCCTTTCGCCTCTAGTTCTTTGCGGGGCCGAACTCCAATATCTGTGTAAATGGACAAAAGCTCAAAGTCGTTATCGTTCGGTGCGGGCTCCACGATCAGCCTGAAAAATCGCTTTGTTGCAAGTATTTCCCAATGTTCCGGGATGTTGCCGAGCCATTGGATGCCGGAGGGTTTTGTTGGGGCGTTGGGGTTGAGGCCGCGGGTGACGGCGTGCGAGATGACGGCCTGGCGTTTTTCTTTGAGCAGTTCGATCAGCCGCCGCTGCTCGGCAACCAATTCATCGATCTTCCCCGTCTCCCGATCCAAAAACGCCGCGATCTGCGTCTGCTCGACAAGCGGTGGGCATCCAACCCTAAGAGAACGGATAATGTCCTGGCTAATGTTTGGCTGCCCGCCGCCGGTCGCTAGACTTAGTATCTGTTGTCGCAATCCGACGAACCAAAAAAATATGTAAGAGGGATCTATACTTGATATGCCGCTAAGCACGCAACAGGCTTGGTTAACCGTTGCAGGGAAGCTGAGCCGACCAAGCTTTCCAATCGTTGCCCCGTACATCGCGATCAATATCGATTCTGGCGCATAGAGTTTAAGTGATGAATGTTCGGCAAGGGCATAGCGGGTAATGTGCTTCTCACATGCTTCGAGTATGCCGTCGTTCAAGTCGCCCGTATTAACCCAAGGAATGTCGCCTTCATCATAGTATGTCCGATTGTCTGTCCTAGGTGTCGTTCCGCTGCCAATCACCGAAAACGCGTGAGCCATCTTCCAAACTTCCCAATGCTCCGGCACGTCGCCGAGCCATTCGACGCCGCTTGGTTTGTATTTTGGGTATGGCGGAAAGCTCATTTTTAAAAATCGCCTAATCTAGTGGCGGCTGTGTCAAAATCGGTTCTTTCGGGCTTTGCCCGTCGATGTGCGGCGAAGCTGAGCTTCGCCGGTAGTCCCCACCACTCTCCTGCGGCTACGCCGCCTTTCCTCGCATCGGAACGGCGGCAGAGCCGCTAGAATCTTTGAACCATCTATCGGATAAGCAGAGCTTTTCCGCACATCGAAGGGCATAGCCCAAGAAGCTGGCCAACGAACCTCTCATTTTGAAAGCCCTCCGATCATTGTCAATATGCGGCCGGTGACGACCTTTAGATCGGCGTCGATCTCGGCAAGGTCACGCGGCGGCTCAAAGACATAGAAGTGCCGGTTAAAGGGTATCTCGTAGCCGACGCGTGTCTTTTCGTGGTCGATCCACGCGTCCGCGGCATGCGGCAGCACCTCGCGTGCAAAATACGCCCCGATGTCGTCCTTTAGCGGCACATTCTCGGTATCGCGGAGTTCGGTGTCGGGTTCGGCGTCGCCGTTTTTGTCGAGGCAAATTTCGGCGTCAGGGTCACGCTCGCCCAAGGCTTGAATGATCGCCTTTTGCTGTTTCGCCGTCGGCTTGAATCCCGCGGCGGTCAAAGCCTTTTTGAGCTTTGGCAAAAAGACCGCACGATCCATAAACTTCTCGTCCGCGTCGAACGTTGCTAACGCGGACATCAGTTTGTCGAGCTCGTCGTCAGTAAAGAAAATATTCTTTCGCTTTTCGTCTGCGTTCATTGCCGCAAGCCGCTCGCGTCTTTCTCCATCAATGCGAAAATTCAGCCTCAGCGGCCGCTCGACCGTGATCGTCGAATAGCCAAAATCGTCGTTATCAAATATCTTGCTCCTCTGCCCTTGCGCAAATTCGCCATAGAGCCGCGTGATCTCGGCGATGTTTTCAGGCGAAAGCTCGTTCCGCTTTGAACCGAGCGATTTCCGCATTTTTACAAAAAGGTCGGCGGCGTTTATAAGCTGTATCTTGCCCTTACGCTCATCCGGCTTGTGGTTTGAGAGTATCCAGACGTATGTCGAAATGCCCGTGTTGTAGAACATATCGGTCGGCAGGGCGACGATCGCTTCGAGCAGGTCGTTCTCGATGATGTATTTGCGGATGTTCGATTCGCCCGAACCCGCTCCGCCGGTAAAAAGCGGCGAACCGTTGAGCACGATCCCGATCCGGCTCCCACCTTTTTTCGGATCACGCATTTTCGAGATCAGATGCAGCAGGAAAAGCAGGCTGCCGTCAGACACACGCGGCAGGCCGGGGCCAAAACGCCCGCCAAAACCCTGGCGTTCGTGCTCGTTGCGAACCGACGTCTCGATCTTTTTCCACTCAACGCCAAACGGCGGATTCGAGAGCATATAGTCAAAATCGCGTCCGGCATGGCCGTCGTCCGAGAGCGTGTTGCCAAAGATGATGTGCGAGATGTCCTGCCCTTTGAGCAGCATATCGGCCTTGCAAATGGCGTAGGATTCGGGGTTGAGTTCCTGGCCAAAGACGACGAGACGCGCCGCAGGGTTCATCTCGTGAAGATGCTCTTCGGCGATCGAGAGCATTCCGCCCGTGCCGGCCGTCGG
>JAFDVK010000015.1 GCA_018269005.1 Acidobacteriota bacterium
TATCGCGGCGGCACGTGGTACATCAACGGCTCGACCTCCGGATTCCAGGTCATCAGCTTCGGCGTGGCCAGCGATATTCCGGTCCCGACCGCTTACATCCCCGGCCTCGTCGGCGGTGGCGGCGGCGGTGGCGGTGCCGTTACGGTCAGCTACACAGGCCCGGCGGTTCTTATTCCGGATAATAATCCGACCGGAATAACCGTCAACCTTGCGGTGTCTGGCGTCGGAACCGTATCGGATCTTAACTTTAGATTCGATACGGCCGGCACCTGCGACGCGACGACGGGTGATACCGATTGCGGCCTTGACCATACGTGGGTCGGTGACTTGATTATTTCTGTCACGCCGCCCGATGGCTCGCCGACGGTTACGATCATCGATCGTCCTGGCAGAACGACATCAGGGGCCGGCTGCAGCAATAACAACTTCGGCCTGATTACGCTTAACGATGAAGGCGGGCTGCCGCCGATCGAAACTCAGGCGAATCCTGGGCCGACGTGCACGTCGACGCTCGCTTTCCCGTCCGGCGATTTCTCACCGAATAACCCGCTTTCCGCGTTGGATGGTGAAAACGCTGACGGCACGTGGGTGATCACGGCATCGGACAATGCGGGCGGTGATACCGGCTCGGTTCGGCGGTTCTCGCTCATCTTCAACTCGGGCAACTAACCCGATACGCTTTGCAGGAGGCCCGTCTTCGGGCCCCCTGCAAACATTACAATTCGAATCGGATAGCTGCCTCCTTCCTTCTTGTTCGGCACCTTGCCGTGAAAATCGCCGTTCAACGGTTTTTCTCGGTTCGGGCGGTGCTTTTCGTTGACCTTCGCCTCGTTTTCTGTTACAACTAAACCGATAATTTTCGGAAAATTTGGTCAGATCACTGACACTCTTAATTTTGGCTCGCGCCCAAAAACCACAACGGGTTGCTCCCCAGGGGCTGATAAATACCCATTTGAATGCGTCCTAAAGGACAAAAGTGGTGCGCTCTTCGGCACTCAGCGGCGATAAATGCGTTGGGTTAGCCGACGTTGCAGAAATTTTTCGAACGGTCTCAACAATACTCAAATACGTAAAAGGAAAGCTTAGGAGGGCTTCAAACAAATGCAAAGACGTTTTTTAAGGGGTAGGCGTAGCGGAATATTGCTAGGCCTGCTGGTGCTCGGCATCGCGGCGGCTTTGGTCGTCTTGCCGAACTATTTCCACTCAAAGGCCGGAATAAAAGCCGGTCTGCTTCAGCGGACGTCCAGCCTTGATGAAGGTATTCCCAAAATGTGGGATATACGCGAATCAAAGGAAGGACAGGTCGAGCTTGCCGCTATCCGCCAACGGGCGGGCAAGGGCGAGGCTCTCGTCTCCAATATCCGCGATAATTTCAAGCGTGGCGAAGAATCGCTGCGCAGCAGGATACCGACGGTGAAGATCGAATACAACGACGATATTCGCACTCCCGAGGTCATCTCACCAGATGTTTACAGCAAGAGCATCGAATGGCTTTCAGGTCCATCTGACGCTAAACGTGCTGATATTCTTCGCAATTTCATTAAAGAGAATGAAAATCTTATCGGCGTTTCGACCACGCAAGTTGATGATCTTGTAACGGTCGCTGATTATACGAATCCTGACGGCGTCCTTTCGTTCGCCGACTTGCAGCAGCGGATCAATGGCATCGAAGTTTTCCGCGGAGAGATCAAAGCAGGATTCAGGCAGGACGGCAGCATCATCCGTGTCATCAACAATCTCGCTCCCGGCATCGATTATGGTTCGGTCTCGACCGAGTTTGGCGATCCGGCAGCGGCCGTTCATGTTGCAGCCAGCCACATTCGCCATCAGCTTCGTCCGGAAGAAAAGGTCCGGAACGACTCGGCTTCTGACGCAAATCGTGTCGTCTTTGGCAACGGTGACTGGGCGACAACGGCCGAGAAGATGTACTTCCCGACCGAGCCCGGCGTTGCAGTGCCTGCATGGCGTGTACTTATCTGGCAGCCTGTCAACGCATACTATGTGATCGTTGACGGCCAGAGCGGCACCGTCCTTTGGCACAAGAACATCACCGATGACGACGGCACCGCATCAGCGACATACGATGTGTACGGCCTTCCCGCTTCGTGGGCACAGATCGCGAGTTCGGCAGCACCTCTTGCTCCCGGTCCGAACGATCCGGCACTCGGAACGCAGGGTGCGATCACCTCGCGCAATCAGGTTACCTTCATCGGTAACGAAGGACCGAACTCTTTTAATAACAACGGCTGGATCAATGACGCCGACAACAAGCTCGACGGCAACGCGACCGAAGCCGGTCTCGATATCGACGGCGTAAATGGCGTCGATCCTGCGAGCATCCCTGTGGGAAGCCCGAATCGCGTGTTCACATCGACCTGGAATCCGCCGCCCGGAAATCCGGCTCCCGGCGATGCTCCGACCGGAACTGAGGCTCGACGCGGTGCAGTCATTCAGATGTTCTACATCATGAACCGCTACCACGATGAACTCTACAAGTTCGGTTTCAACGAAGCCGCGCGCAACTTCCAGCACGTGAACTTCACCGGTCAAGGTGTTGGAAATGACCGTGTTTCGTCGGAAGGCCAGGACTCTTCCGGATCCAACAATGCGAACTTTGCTACGCCGGCCGATGGCGGCCGCGGCCGTATGCAGATGTATCTCTGGACCGGCCCGAATCCACAGCGCGACGGCACTGCGGATGCGGATGTTGTAATCCACGAGGTAACGCACGGAACATCGAACCGCCTGCACGGCAATGGTTCCGGCCTTGGCAACCAGGGCGGAATGATGGGCGAAGGCTGGGGCGATTTCTACGCTCACGTAATGACCTCGAAGCCGACAGATCCGGCGAACGGCGTCTATTCGGAAGGCGGTTATGCCACCTACATGATCGGCGGCAATAACTTCACAGCAAACTTCTTCTACGGCATCCGCCGCTTCCCGACCGCCATTATGGCGTTCACGGGCGGCCCGCAGAACAAGCCGTACAATCCGCTGACCTTCGGTCACATCAATTCGAACTGCGATACCACGCTCGGCACACCGTCGACCGCGGTTTCCAGTGCTTTCCCGCGAAGCCCGGTCATCGCGACCTCCGGCAGCTGCTCGCAGGTACACAATGCCGGTGAGATCTGGAAATCGGCACTTTGGGAAGTTCGTACACTCTACGTCGCAAGACGCGGCTTCGCGGACGGTTCGCGTGCGGTCCTTCAGAACGTCACAGACGGTATGAAGCTTGCTCCGCTCAACCCGACTATGCTTCAGGAACGCGATGCGATCATCGCTGCTGCAGCCGCAGCTCCTGTTTCTCCGCAGACCTCGGCGGACGCTTCTGATGTTCGCGAAGGTTTCCGGATCCGCGGTATGGGCTGGTCAGCAAGTGTTCAGTCGGCTTCTTCGGTAACTGAGGCTTTCGATTCGCCGAACGCTTCGCTTTCGACCTTTGCGGTTTCGGACGCTTCCGGCAACGGCAGCGGCTATCCGGATCCGGGCGAAAACGTTCAGCTCGCTATAGGCGTCATCAACCCGAACACGGGTGCCCCGATCACCAACGTTACGGTTAGCGTAAATGGCGGAGCTCCTGTAAATTACGGCACGATCAACGATGGACAGACGGTAACCAACAACATCCCGTACACCATCGATTCGAACGCGGCTTGCGGAAGCACTGTAAACTTCAGCATTGTCGTTACGAGTACGCTCGGTGCACAGCCTGCGGTTCAGCGCAGCATCGTTCTCGGCCAGCCGGTCGGCATCGTCGAGAACTTCGACGGTGTTACGGCTCCGACACTGCCTTCAGGCTGGACCAACACACAGGATGTTGGAACGCTCATCAACTGGACAACCGTAACCACAAGCCCTGACTCAGCACCGAATGCTGCATTCGCGAACGATCCTGCGGGCGTGAATATGGCTTCTCTTGAGTCACCGGCGATCCCGATCTCGTCATCGGCCGCTCAGATCAAATTCAGAAACAGCTGGAACACCGAAAACACTTTCGATGGAGCTGTTCTTGAGATCAAGATCGGAGCCGGAGCATGGCAGGATTTCATCACCGCGGGTGGATCTTGGGTCTCCAATGGCTATAACGGCACACTGAGCACCAACTTCCAGAATCCGCTTGGTGGACGCCAGGCGTGGACAGGAAATGGCGGCGGCTACAAGGACACTGTCGGTAACATTCCGGCGGCAGCCAATGGCCAAAGCGTCTCCTTCCGCTGGAGAATGGCGTCGGATTCGTCCGTTGCCTCTACAGGGATCTGGATCGATAACGTTCAGGTCGTCAGCAGCTTCAACTGCTCGCCGGTAACGACAGTCAGCAACGCGCGAGCTGACTTTGACGGCGACGGCAAGACGGATGCTTCGGTGTTCCGTCCGTCCGAGGGCAACTGGTACTCGCTGGGTTCGACGGCAGGCTTTGCAGCCCTTCATTGGGGAGCTAACGGCGACACGATCGTCCCTGGCGACTATGACGGTGATGGCAAGGCAGATTTCGCAGTGTTCCGTCCGGATAACACGGAAGGCAACACGGACTTCTATGTCTTGAACTCGAACGGCTTTGTCTTCAACGGTTTCGCACACGGCGTCGTTGGCGACATTGCTGTCCCGGGAGACTTCGATGGCGACCACAAGGCCGACATCGTTGTTTGGAGGCCTTCAGAAGGCAACTGGTACATCTGGGGCACTGTCAGCCAGACGACCTCGATCGCATCGTTCGGAACGACCGGCGACAAGCCGTTCGCGATGGACAAGGACGGCGACGGCAAGGCAAACCTTGCGGTCTATCGTTCGAGCGACCACACCTTCTACATGGCGAACGCGACCGGTACACCTGCTCAGAACTTCACGGCAGTGCCGTGGGGCGTTGACGGTGACAAGCTTGTCCCGGCTGACTATGATGGCGACAACAAGGATGACGTTGCGGTTTACCGCCCGTCAGACGGCACGTGGTACATCTACACGCA
>JAFDVK010000016.1 GCA_018269005.1 Acidobacteriota bacterium
ACGTGAACGACCGCCACACGCACGAGACCAAGATGAACGCCCAAGTGGCCTTGGCCAAAGAGAAGCGGGGAAACGGCGACCTGGATGCGCTGCTGCGCGGGGAGAACGTGTGGACGATCAATTGATGCACAGTGCTTCCGGCGGTGCCGAGGCAATGGGATCGATCTTCCGTGGAGGCTCCGCTAACGATCGAAATTAGCCGGGGCGGTATTGTGCGGCCATTGCACAATACCGCCCCAAGTTCTTTTGGTTTATGTTACCGGCAAGGCACGTTGGACCACGGAAGCGGTAGTTCAGAATGCCACTCCGAAGGTAAGTCCTGCGCTCAGTGCGATCGGAAAACTGCTGGGGCCTATCGTCACGCCGAAGAGTTTGCTCTCACCGGAATCCTTGTTCACTTCATCCCCACTACGGGCCCGATGTGAACCGAACCCGAGGCCGAAGAAGGCATCCACTGTAGCACAACCACCCAATTGGTGCTGGTTGCCAAAGACCAGGTTGAAGGCGAAGTCGCCGTTCTTTACTGTGGAGTGGCCATTCATGGGATCAGCCGACACCCCATTCAGCTTGGCGGAATAGCTCGAGAAGATCAATTCCGGCTTGACATAGCTCCCGCGCACCAGGCTGTTCAATCGCATGCCGCGCATCACCACGGCCGGCCTTGAGATGAACTTGATCCCAGCCTTCAGCATGAACCCGGAATACCTGGTGTCCTCCTGCTTGGCGATCCCCACACCAATGATCCCCACTTTGGCTTCCACGTTCATCCATGGCATTAACACATGCTCGTAACCAAGCACCAGATGGTTGGCCGCAGGGGACAGCACATCGATTTTTACCACATGCTTTTTGATGCCGGACAGTGCAGCAAGTTGCGCATCCATGGGGTCCCTGCTGAACTTTTCCGTTTCCCCCGTGTGGAATTTCACACTGGCCACGTCCAGCTTGTCAATGGACCGGCGGATGGAATTGCCGGAAACATGGTAGGTGATCGCATCGAGCCCGATCTCGTCAACAAAGGCAACCAAGGACCTGCCGTTGTGCAAGATGATGGTGTCCGGTGCAGCCGGGTCCTGCGCCGAGGCGCGTGCAAGGAAGGAAAGCATCACGATCAAGATGCCGGTGCGTATGTGGTTCAGGCTTTTCATGATGGTTGCGTTTAGTCGCGGAGGCAAAGCAACCTTGGCTGCAGGGCAATGCCTTTGCACGGATCGCGGCGCTCGGGGAGCGATCCGTGATCGGTGCTGTTCCATCATCGGTGGAGCCGGCAGATCCGATGGCCGGCCATAATTCCGCGCTTTGTGGGCGGCGTAGTTGCATTTTTCCGGAAATTCTTTTCCGAGATCACGGAACCTTGCCGATCTTTCGACATGGATGCGCAATCGGCCCAAGTGCGCTTGTTTGAAAGGATCAAGCGGCAACTGCCGGCCAACCGGTCACTTCCGGAGGAGGTTGCTTCCTTGCTTGGAGTGGGCACGGACAGCATCTACCGCCGCATTCGCGGCGAAAAGCTGCTTGATCTGGGCGAACTGCTCACCTTGGCCAAGCACTTCAAGCTCTCCATGGGCGGCTTGTTGGAACAAGGCGGGGCAGACCATTTGTTCACGGGCCGTTTCGTCGACGGGACCGATTTCACCTTCCAAGCATGGCTCTCGTCCATCATCGAGCAGTTGGAACTGGCATCCGAGGGGAAGGATCCCGTATTCATCTTCCAGGCGAAGGACATCCCGCTTTTTCACCATTTCCAAGTAACGGAACTGGCCCAGTTCAAATTCTTTTTCTGGCGAAAGACCATCCTGAGGCAGAGCAGTCCCGAACTGGTGAAATTCGACCTGAAGCACAAGGATGAGCACTTGCTTGCCCTGGGCCGCTAGGCCTACCTGGCATACGAGCGCCTGCCCTCCACGGAGATCCTCAACGTGGAAAGCATGAACAGCACGCTGAGACAGATCTGCTTCTACAGGGATTCCGGCATGTTCGTCCGTGATGAAGAGGCGCAATTGCTGTTTGACCACATCCTTGGCCTGTTGGACCACTTGGAGGCGGAGGCGGAGGCTGGCGTGAAATTTTCCATGGGTGAACCACCATCCAGCGGCAGTGCGGCATACCGTATTTACGTGAACGAGGTGATGCTCGGTGACAACACGATCTACATGGACAACGGACGCGTACAGGTGGTCTTCCTCAACCACTGCGTGGTGAACTATTTGGCCACGCGCGAACCGGTGTTCTGCGGCAATACCTACGCCACCATTGAGAACATCATCCAGCGCTCCACGCTGATCAGCGGGACGGGTGAACGGGAACGCAAGCGCTTTTTCCGCGCGCTGCGCGAGGAAGTGGACCGGCGTCGGCGCTGAACATCCTACCTCCTCAATTCTTCCGGGATCACGCACACAGGCACCGCTTTCCACTTGTGCGCATTCGCTGTGTGGAGCCGATCATAGATGGCGAGCACTTCGCGCTGGCGGGCAGTGAGCGGCGAAAGTCCGGCCCCTGCATTCGCATCCCGCAGCGCCATGGCCCATTCCAGTTCGGGGTAGCTGGCGCCAAGCTGGTCCTCATCGCTGCGGTCGTCGCCGAAGAGGCCGTCGGTGGGCTTCGCTTGGCGGATGCTTTTGGCGATGCCCA
>JAFDVK010000017.1 GCA_018269005.1 Acidobacteriota bacterium
GCTTTCCGGCCGGAAGTCGTCCTTGCGGCGTTCCAGGTCCAGCTCGATCCACGTGTACTTGCGGTCGGTCATCTGGCCGCTGCGGCTCAAGTTCATCAGAAAGCTCAGCGGCACCGGGTAGATGCGGATCCAGGTGCCGTCCTCCAGCACGCCGGCGGTACACACCAGTTCATCGTAGCTGCGGCTTGGCAGCGGATAGGTGGTAACGGTGAGCAGCACACGGGTAAGCGCCATGGCTTACAAGTGTACCAACCGCCCCTTGAAACCCGGCAGCGCTGCAATGGCCTTGGAAAGAGCGTTCCGGTGGCAGCAGCCCACCTCGTGCTCAAAGCACATGATGGCCACGCGCTCCTGAAAAGCCACCAGTTGCGCGATGTGCTCCTGCACGGCCCCGGTGTGCGGCAAGGTGCGCTGCGCATAGCGCTCGAAGAGCGCATCACGGTCGGCCTGGCTGTTCAACTCCTGCCGCTCGCCGCTGGCAATGCCCACCTCCGGCAGGTGTTCATAGCGAATGCCCACGCCTTCACACGCCCCCTGCAACTGCTTTTTGCTGAAGCCGTATTTCATGCTGAAGGCGTTGCGCCGCACATCGCACAGCACGGCGATGCGGGCCTTCAGCAGTTTGTTCAGAAAGGCATCCAGGTCCAGGCCCTCGTAGCCGATGGTGTACAGCCCAGCCGGGCCGGCCTGCGGCAAGGCATCGGCCACGGCCCGTTTCTCCCGGGTGTTCAGCAGCCGCCCGGCCATTTCGCTGTGGATGGCCGTGTAGGGGTAGCGCACGTAGGTTTCATGCACCAGCTCATCGCGCTTCATGCTGCCGTAGGTTTCCAGTAGTTCGTGCAGCAGCATACGGTCCTGCGGCTTCAGCGCGGCGGCATGGTCCTCCCGGTCCAGCAGTTCCCATTCCTTTCCGTGGTTGGCCAGCAGCCCCCGCGTGGTCAGCGCCACCAGGTCGGCATTGGCTTGGAAACTGAATGCCCCGAAACGGTGCGGTACGAAATGGAAGGCGGCCTCGCCGCGTCGCACCATGAACAGCAACAGCAGCTTGTGCAGGCGGATCTTTTCCATGCGGCCGCCCGCGCTTTGCAGCAGGGCAAGAAGCAGGCGGCGGCGGTAGTACATGGCGCAAAACTACCCCGGTAGGCTCCGCATCACGGGCAGGACCGGGCTGGTACGTAACAGCCGATCGTGAATTGGCCCCCTACCGTGAACAGAAATGCGCTCCAGCCCTCCATCAGCCCTTGTCTTTGCCAGTGGCATTTGAAATGAACCGGTCTTTGTAGTTCGCCCAACCCAGCATCTTGCTGCTTGAGGCGCCGTGCGCGGTGATCTCCCAAAGCGCTGCGTTCCATACCAGCTTTCTGCCCCCTACCACGATCTGCCCGTCACGCGGGCGGATCCAGCTCGCGCGTGTCACCGTACGGAATTGGGCGCGGCAATCCGGTGGGGTACGAAAGGTTCCATTGCTGCCCCACTGAAGCAACTCCTTCAGCGCTTCAACCCCTTTCTTGGATTTTAGAATGGCCGTCATGGACAAGACCTTGGGCTTTGGCAAAGCTTGTTCGGTACGCTGCCAGGAGAGGTCCGCTAAACGCGGTTTAGAATGGTAGAGCGCGTTGATGGTGTCCCGGAAGTGCGTTGCTTCACCACCAAGCAGCACATACGTCCGCATTGCTCCTTGCTCTGCATGATCGCCACGTGAGAGCACCAACTTCCAAATATCGCGGAGCACCGCATTGCCTTGGTTTGCCTTTAACCATTTTACCTCGCATGCCAAGCCGCTGTCTCCATTATCCGGTGCAATGAAGATGTCGTGCTGTATGGGACGGCCTTGCCCTGGTTCTTTGCCTTTACCATCCCAAGAAACGTTGTTGGTCCAAGCCACTGTTTCCTCAGTGCGGATGCGATGCGCTTGGCCCGGCAAGGCCGCCGCCAATCCCCGCACCAGTGCGGAACGGATGTGGTCTTCCGTCATGCACAAGCGGGCCGGAGTGATCAGTTCCTGACCGAGCGCGCTCTCCACGTTGAGGAAAGCCCGTTGCATCCACTGGGTGTATTCCTTGGTTTTCATTTTCTGATCATCTGATTTTCTGATCGTCTGATCATCTGTTCCCCCGATCACCCGGCCGGCACCCGCACCTTCCCCGTTACCGCCGCGCTGATCAGCGCCGTGCGGTACTCCTGCAAGCGTTCAATGGCCTGCTCCACCTTGGTGATCAGGGTGTCGAGGTCTTTGCATCGTTCATCAATCCAACGAGCGATGGATTTCTGTTCATCGAGTGGTGGGATGAGTACGGGTAAGCGTTTCAGCAGTTCTTGACCGAGAGAGGCTCTCGTCACCAAGTTCATCTCTTTCGCAAAGAATGAGCGGTGCACATCGCAGCGGAAATAGTGTTTCGAGAAAGCCGGTGAAAGGGTTCCCGGAAACGGCCGGAAGCGGATTAGGAAACCGGAAAAGATTGCTTCGCTTATGGTTTGCGTGCACGTCGAAGCAATTCCAATCTCTTCGCTGGTTTCAGAGGTCCGCGTGAAAAGGACATCCCCGGACTCAACCGAATACCTGCTCTGGTCGTCTGGTGTAGAGTTGGCCAGTCCTTCAACTTCTTTCGGTAGCTCAGGCCATTGGTAAACATCCTTGTAATTCACGAACGGATAACCGGATCCAAAATACTCGGCACCAGCGCTAATTCCGTTCTGGAATGTCCCAAGATATCGTAGTGGCTTCACCTCCCACCCCTCCGGCACCTTCCCCAGCCAAGGCACGCCGCTGTCCTTCATTCTTGCCTTGGGGTTTAGGCCGCGGGTAACGGCGCGGGTAATGAGGGCCTGGCGCTTTTCCTTCAGCAGCTGCACCAGCCGCCGCTGGCGGGCCACCAGCCCATCTATGCGCGCGGTGCGCTCATCCAAGTAGGTGGCTATGGCGCGCTGTTCGGGGAGGGGGGGATAGGCCACTTCGATGTTGCCGATAAACTCCCAATCAGCACGGGGCATCTTGGACCCTTGTGTTGAAGAGTCAACAAGCTTGATAAAGCCATCTGACAGAATCAAGTACAGCAGAAAGCGGTTGTCGAATTCCTTGGGTTCAAACACCATCAACTCTGTGGAGCACCCCCCCGAGCGATCAGCGATGGTTGCTTTCGCCAAATAGGGCCTCAGTTTTCCGAACAAGACTTGACCTTGATCGAAGCGATTCGATGTACCCGTGGGAATGAACTCTTCATCAAGTGGCAAGAGCCTTCCGGTCCATGATTCAATGTTCTCCATTCCCACATAAGGCAACGATACCTCTTGGTCTACTTCCAACCTGTCATTGCTTAAGCTAAGGCCGTGCTTCAACCGCTTCACCTCCCAGTGTTCGGGCACTTGGCCGAGCCAGGGGGTGTTGGAGGGCTTGGAGAGAGGCTTCATAGCAGTTGTGGAAAAATCAATTGAACCAGGAAAGCACCGCCCTTCCACACCAATCTGCCGCGAGGGCCAAACCGGCAAGAAACACGGGAAGGCTTAGTTTGTATGCCCATTGCGTAAGGTTTGCAGGCCGATACTCCTTGGATTTAGGATCCTGCACCACATAATTGCCGATCTGCAGAACCTGGATCAAGGCCAACCATGCAAAGGCCTTGCCCACCCAGGTCATTCCCATTACCCTGTTGTACCAATCCGTGTGTAGTGCGTCAATGCGGTAAAAGAGCAATGGAAGGGTAAGTATTGAGATCAGCAGGAAGGCATTGTTCCATCTTTGACGGAAGCCTTGGTCCCTCGCCTTTCGCTGTTCTTCGCTTTCATATACGTGGGACAGGTTGATGTTCAGCATCCTGCTGCAATCCACTACCAACAGGTTGCCCGGGATGGTTTTTACCGCTAATTTCCCGGTGCTGTCCTTGGTATATCGCTGCGCATCCTTTAAGACCACCTTGCTCAGTTCCGGATAGTCCCTGGCGGCGAGTTCATAGTCCACCAAGATGCCGGAATACAACTTCGTGCCGCCAGCCACCTCCACCAATACATCCGCTTTCAGGAACAAGATCCGGTTGGAACCCGCGAAGTAGGGTCTGTACTTGCGAAAACTCCGGTGAACGCCAGTGAACAGGTAGAACCACTTGTTCTTGTAGCGGAAAAGCTTGAAGCGTGTATCCAGCCCGGTCCATCTTACCAATTGGCCCGATACCATGCCGATCATCACGGCCTGCAAATAGAGCCAGCCCAGAAAGGGCAGCACCTCTTGCCGGAGGTGTTCGTTCACAGATGGCCCGGTGCCGGATACGAAGCGGTGCCCAGCATCGGACATGTCCTTGTAGGCATCGAAAACCCTGCCCAAGTCGATGCCTCCGAAAAGCCACCCGTACACATGGAATGCGAGGATCGCGTTGATCAAGCTGGGGACCAGGGCATAGGCCGCAACCTTCAACAGCGGATCATCATAGCCGAACTGCTTGGAGAACTCACCGAAATAGTACAGCCGCCGAATGATCAGCCCGGGGAAGATGAATACCGTGAAGAGCAGGAGGAACCCCCACGTGAACTCCATGCTGCAGAAGGGTTAGCTCAGGTCCACCACCACAGGCCCGGAGATGTTCTCGTCCCGGTGCCTCTTCAATTCGGCGTTCACCCGGCTCATCAGCGCTTCGTCGCCCAACACCTGTTCGCCCCGCGCGGAGATCAATTGGTTGCTGTCGTTCCGGAAGAATTCCCTGATGGCCAATACGGCCAATACTGCCAAGAGGACCGTCCAGAACTGTTCCAAGGTCTTCTTGCTCATGGTTGGTAATGCTTAAGAAACATGCCTGTGCACATGGCCTATGGATCATGGCCCGAACATGCCCCCTTGAGGAGAAGGAGTAGAGCAAAGGTATATCGGTTTTGATATACTCAAGGTCAATAGGACATGCAGGCAGAACGACTTCCGCAAGGGCGTGATTCCTACATCATTGAAGAAGAAGGAGATGACTTCTACGGAAAAGCCCCCCAAGTGTGCTTGCATTGCAGAGGCATGGAGGGCGTATTGCTGGCGAAGGTGGCGCGCTGCACCATGAAAAGAGCCGCCCTGATGCGCTGTTCCAACGGGAAGCGTGGCGGCTACTGTTGGTGCGAAGGTAGGGTGTGCGCTCATGCGGTGATTCCTTTCAGCCCAAAAACTGTCGCGAGCATCCACGCTCGTGACCATGGGCAATTGCGTAGTTGCCAGCCAGTGTGGCATGAGCGCGGAGGCCCGCGCCAGAGTAAAGGCCAGCCAGCATTGGCACAAGCGCGGAGGCCCACGCCGGTGCATGCGTGTTGGAGGGCTTGGTGCTAGCGGGCATGCTCACGTATTGGGCATGGTCGGTACCGGAAGGCCCACGCGGCGCAAAACTTCCTTGGCCAAGCGTTCAAAATCAGCATAGCAGGCTTGCACGGCGGCCACGTGGCCACCTATGGCGCCATCGGCGGGCTTCAGGTGGAACATGGGCTTGCGTGCTTCCTGCGCC
>JAFDVK010000018.1 GCA_018269005.1 Acidobacteriota bacterium
CCTTCGACAGGCGTCTGGTACAGGTTCAACTCATCGAATGGAGCGTTCTGGGCGGCACAGTTCGGTGCAGCTGGCGACAAGGTCGTGCCGGCGGACTACACGGGCGACGGCAAGACGGATCTCGCCGTCTATCGGCCATCGACGGGCTTCTGGTATGTACTTAGAAGCGAGAACGACACCGCCTACGGAGCGCCGTTCGGCATCTCGACCGACATCCCGGCGGCAGGCGACTACGACGGCGACGGCAAAGCAGACTTCGCAGTTTACCGCCCTGACGCCCAAGGCCTGTTCTACATACTCGGTTCGAGTGCGGGCTTCTCTGTCGTACCCTTCGGCCTCGCCGGCGACGTCCCCGCACCGAGCGCGTATGTGAACTAGGATAGTTTGTACCAATACACAATTGCCCAATTTACAATGGACAATTAAGACGGCATTAAGCTGCTCGAATTGTCCATTGTCAATTGAAAGATCGTAAATTGGTAGGAAACAAAAAGGCGGCCTAGCGGCCGCCCTTTTTTTGAATTGAGATATCGATCAGATGTTCAGGACATCAACCAATTCTTGAACAGCAGCCGCTGATTTGTGCAGGGCAGTGCGTTCATCGTTCGAGAGGCTGATCTCGATGATCTGCTCGACGCCATTCTTGCCGAGTTTCACGGGAACGCCGACGAAAAGATTGCTGACGCCGTATTCGCCTTCGAGGAAGACAGCGCAAGGCAGGATCTTCTTCTTGTCCTTGAGGATCGATTCACACATCTCCACCGCGCCGAGGCTCGGTGCGTAGAATGCCGATCCGGTCTTCAGAAGGCCGACGATCTCGGCACCGCCATTTGCGGTTCGCGTGATGATCGCATCGAGACGATCTTTCGGGATAAGTTCGGTGATCGGGATCCCAGCGACGGTCGAATATCGCGGGAGCGGCACCATCGTGTCGCCATGTCCGCCGAGGACAAAGCACGTTACGTTCTCGACCGAGACATCGAGTTCTTCGGCCACAAAGCATCGCATACGTGCCGAATCGAGCACGCCGGCCATGCCCATAACGCGATTCTTCGGGAAGCCCGAACGGCGGAATGCCACCTGAGCCATTGCATCGAGCGGATTCGAGACAACGATGATGAATGCGTTCGGCGAATATTTCGCGATCTGCTCGGTAACATTACCAACGATCTCGGAGTTCGTTTTGAGAAGATCGTCGCGGCTCATTCCCGGTTTACGAGGAAGGCCTGCGGTGATGATGACAACATCCGAATTAGCAGTTTCTTCATACGAATTGCTGCCCACGAGTTTCACGTCAAATCCGTCGATCGGAGCCGCCTGAGCAAGATCGAGCGTCTTTCCCTGCGGCGTTCCTTCGATGATATCAACGAGTACGACATCGGCGAGTTCTTTGCTTGCTATCCAATGTGCGGCGGTCGCGCCGACGTTGCCCGCACCTACGACAGTAACTTTATTTCTTCCAGCCATTATTTAACCTTCCTGTTCGAGATAGTGATTTCTGATAAAAACCATATTTTCTCACAATGGCGTATCAACACCAAAAAGGGTAGGCGGAAATAGAAAAAGCCCGCCGTGCTCTCCCCTTCACGACGGGCTTTTTCCTAATATGGCCGAACGGTTCTCGCCAACGGCCAATCTCAATAATCCAAAACAGGTAAGATCAGGTCTTCTTTCAATTCGATCAGGAAGGTCTGATCCTTCTTGATCCGAACATCTTGCCCACGCTGAAGGACCGCTGTTCCCGTGCTGACCCCGGCACCGATGCCGGCTCCCAAAAGGGCACCGCTGCTGTCGCCCGCAGCGTAGCCGATCAAGGCTCCGACCGCAGTTCCGCCGACGATGCTGGCTGTCCTTAGCAGCCGCGAAGAATCGGCCCCGAATTTCGTCAAGACCCTCGTCGAAACGCTCCGGCGAATATCATCACCGATCAGCATATGATCGATCTCGAACTTGAGTTCGCCGTCCCGGCCGCCGGTTCGTGCCTTTTCCGCAACTGTGATCCGACCTTCGAAAGCCGTACCTTCCGGCAGCACTATCTCGCCTTCCCGGCGAACCGGTTCGGCGACCTTTGCGATGAAAGTATCGCCGACGCTCGACACCCCGGTCTTTAGTTCGGCACCCAATTTCAGCTTTATCTTGGTGCCGGCGGGAAGCCGATAGATCGACTCCGACTGTGCGTATAGAAAACCTGTACTGACAAAGATCAAAACCAATGGAAATAAGCGCTTTAACGGAGCAATGGCTCTTGTCATTCGACCTCCTTTTCTTGTCCAGATCCGGGCCGAAATTGAACCGCTTATTCCGGCGTGAGTAATTGCAAAGGGCGTGCCAGTAAGCTTTGATGCTCGAAAATCGAAGAATGATGCGGCTCTAGCGAGACTTTTCGGACGAAAGCGGTGTTCGGCCAGACGAAATGGGCTGTTTTTGACGGAAATGATGCACGAAATCGGGCATGCGTGAGGATATTGACGGCCCGAGGTGGTGCTGAGGGCGGGAATCGAACCCGCACGCCCCTAAGGACACAGGATTTTAAGTCCTGGGCGTCTACCAATTCCGCCACCCCAGCACGGCTTTGAGATTAACATTTGTCGGCCTGCAGGTTCAATTACTAGGAAATTTCGTGCAAATCGTGCACTTTGATACATTTTGTGCGTTTTCTACATTTTGTGCGGTTTCATACATTTTGTGCGGTTTGATACATTTTGTGCGGTTTGTGCTTCAAATGGGTGCGACGGTTGGTTATTCTTGGGATGGCAGATCGTGCAAGAAAGCACAGTGTTTTTAGGAGGAAAGGAGCAAATGGCAGACGAAACGATCACGATCCCGACGGATAACGGCGAAACGACGGCATACGTCGCGCGTCCGGAGAGCCCGAACGGCAAGACGGTGATCATCATCCAGGAATATTGGGGGTTGAACGACCATATTCGCGATATCACGCGGCGATATGCGAAGGAAGGTTTTTTTGCGGCCGCTCCGGATCTATACCGCGGGAAGACGGCCAGCACGCCGACCGAGGCAGCTCATTTGATGAGCGAACTTCCGCTCGACGACGGCATTGCCACGATCCGAGCCGCGGTGAGCGAGCTTCAGAAAGCAACGGGCGTCGATCACTTCGGGATCACAGGATTTTGCATGGGCGGAACATACGCTTTGCGTGCAGCGTGCCTCGTTGAAGGGATCAGTGCCGCGGTGCCGTTCTATGGCGACATTCCGGAGGAAGATGTGCTGAAACAGCTGCGTGTGCCGACGATATTCATCTCTGCGACCAAGGACGGTTGGATCAATGCAGAAAAGGTCGCCTCGCTCGAAGATGCGGCGGAGCGGTATGAACTGCCGGTCGAGAGCGTAAAATACGAAGCCGACCACGCATTCTTTAACGATACGCGGCCGGAAGTCTATGTCGCCGATGCTGCTAAGGATGCATGGGCATTGGCGGTCGGATTTTTTGAGAACAGGCTATAGGGCGACACCGCTTCGCTTCGTGCTCGGTGGGAGAGCTGGTCTGCCGTCTCGAAGCATCGGGAAAGCTTTTCGCCGTTCTTTCTCAAGATACATTTTTGCGTCAGCTTTTTCGATGGCATTTTCGAGTCTTTCCAAATCTGAAAAATTCTCGAACGCACGCGAAACCCGAATCGTAACCGGCGTCTTTAGTCCATCGAGGGAAATATTTGTCAGAAGGCCGTCAATACGCGACATTCTTTCGCTGGCCATCTCACAATCAAGTCCGACCATCAGGACAAAGAACTCATCGCCGCCCCAACGAAAGATCAGATCTTCGGCTCGAATAATGTCGCGGATCGCTCGAACCACGGCCCTGATCGCCGAATCTCCGACCGGATGGCCGTAGGCGTCGTTGATGTCCTTGAGATCGTCAACGTCAAAGAACCCGACGCAGCCGTAAACGCTGCCCTCGTCCTCACCCTTTTGCCTTAAGTAGCCGTGGAACGCATGGCGGTTCAAGGCCGCCGTAAGAGGATCGACATGAACGAGTTCCTTTAGCTGGGCATGGGCGACAGTAAGCTCGGCATTCGCTCTGTTCGCATCCGAGAGAACTCGTTCGAGCAGAATAATGACCGTTCCGAAACCGAGAAGGTTTTGCAGAATGAAATCAAAAAGCGGTCCGGTAGGGACGAGATCGATCGCGATCATCGTCTTCGCCCCGATCAGGGAGGTAATAAAATACTGAATGCAGTTTACCGTGAGCAGGCCGATCGCGATCAGCATCACATGCCAACCGAGCGTTCGCACGTGTGTCTTCCACAAGATAACGTATGACGTTGCGAAAAAGATCGCCATCACCAAAGAGTGAATGTAGAGCAGGAGCGAGACGTCGTCAGAGAGGAATGGAAGGACAAAGCCGAAGGCGATAAATGGAACGACGGCGAACTCAAAGTGGCTCTTCAGTCTTTCATTTCTTGCGAGGCTGTAGCAGCCGGCCGCGAGCAGAAACCCAAATAGATACTGGGTCACGAAATAGAGCCCGAGAAGTTGGATCAGTGACGACTGGCCGGCGGCAAACCTGAGGCAGATCAGTCCAAAGCACAAAATGCACCACGCGTTCGCCCAATAGCTAAGGGCAACGATCTTTAGCGAGCGGCGCAGGAAGACAGTCAGCAGGGCAATGAGAGCTACCCCCGAGATCTGTACGATTAAGCCAATGTTTTCGTCCATATCGAGTGTGAGGACCTTAGGACAGACCGAAAGAGTCAATTTGAGCTGAGAATGAGGGTTCTCGCGAAAGGACGAGGACTCGTCCCAACACATTGTAATACTAAAAAGTCATCCGCGTCCAGCGTTTTTTAACAACGTTGTAACCTCTTTAACGCTTGGGAGAGCGTCTCTTGCCCCCAATTTCCGGCATTTTAGGGCAGCTACAGCATTTGCGGACGCTGCGGCAGTCTCAAGCGAGCCGCCAGAGAAAATACCGTAGAGAAGCCCGGCACGAAAAGCATCGCCGGCACCGGTCGTATCGACACAGCCGCCGGGCACGTCAAATCCGGGTGTCCTAATGATCTTTGTGTCGGCCAAAAGGATCGAACCTTGGCTTCCGAGCGTGGCGCAGGTGAGCCTAAAACCGTAGGTTTGAGAGAGTTCGGCTAAGGATCGCTCAAGAGAATCAATGCCTGTCAGGCGTTCGGGAAAGTCCGCTGATGCGACAAAGATATCGACCATCGGCAGCAAGGAGTCGATTCCGTCGAATACATTGTCAATATCGATCGAGACGTACGCGCCGGCCTCCTTTGCGGCCTGCGCCATAGCGATACAGGCGGCCGCGTCATGCGGAGTGATGTGCAGGATACGACAGTCGCGTGCGGCATCAAGCGGTGCGTCGTCGGGCGAGTAAGCAAGTTTCTGATCCCGTTTCCAGATGACGGTGCGTTCACCGGAGACTTCGTCAACGATGATGAAAGCGATCTGCGTCGAGGCCTCGGAAATGCGTTCGGCGAACTCCGTATCGACGCCTTCATCGGCAAGGGACCTGATGCCGATGTCGCCGGCCGCATCGCTGCCGAACCGCCCGGCATAGGATGTCGAAAGGCCGAGACGCTGAAGTCCGACCATCGTACTTGCGACCTCGCCGCCCGCCATCTGCGCGTAGCGTGAAAGCTCGATTTTCGAATTGAACGCTGGGTAAGAAGGGACTTCGATCAGGAAGTCAACGGCGTTCGTGCCGAATCCTGCGACATCGAATCTCTTATCTGAAACAAACTGAAACATAGCCATTTATCAAGATAAAATAGTGCACCGGATGACCCGATCTTTCCGGAAGGCCACGCGGGTCTTGCAAATGATATATCGAGCGCGATAGATTGTTTAGCATACCAATTTTCGGTGTCTGATACGTCGCCGAAAACGATCATTCTTAATTGAGGTGGAATAATAATGCCGACTGCCGTTTGCCCCGAATGCCATGAAGAAGTTTACGTTGATGCCGATTCAGAACAAGGCGACCACGTCGAATGTGAGGAGTGCGGTTCTGAGCTTGTTGTGGTCGGGCTCGATCCGGTCGAGGTCGATCTGAGATCCGATGAGGATGATGAGCGTGACGATGGTTATGACGACGGATACGGTTTCGACGGCGACTCGTATTGAGGGCAGCTCCGCCTTCAAGTCGATGCAGTTTGACCGAAATCGTCCGTCATCTTGACCGATTCCGGCATGATCGCTTCACCCTGTTCTCCCGCGGGAATTTCGCGAGATGTAGAAAAAATCAACACTTAGCCTCCCTTTTCTTTTTTGGCACGCATCTTGATCTATAAAGGCACGGCGCTGGGAACAAGACCCCGGCCCGAGTGCCATGCAAGACTCAGGAAAAATCTTTAAGGACTCAGCCCTAAGTCTGACGGCCTGCGGCGTGATCGCATTTGCGGCGATCGCCGCCGGCTTTCTGGTCTTTGGCCTCACATTCCTGCTTATCCTCTTCCCGGTTGCCGCCTGCGTTGCTGCTGCCTACAAGATTCACCTTACCGGCCTGCAAAAAAGAAGTGAGCTGATCGAGGATGCCAATCGTCTGAACCAGACCACCGTTGAAGTTCTCGCGACCGCAGTTGACGCACGGGACAAGATAGGGACGGGCCACGTCCGCCGTACGCAGATCTACGCGCTCGGCCTCGGCCGGGCGGCCGGAATGTCGCAGGAGAGTCTCGATGCCCTCCGCCTTGGTTCGCTCCTTCACGACATAGGAAAATTGGCGATCCCCGACCATATCCTAAGTAAGCCGGATAGTTTGACACCCGCTGAGATCGAGAAGGTAAAAACGCATTGCACAATCGGTGCTTCGATCCTCGAAGAGATCGAGTTCCCTTATCCGGTCGTCCCGATCGTTCGGTATCACCATGAGGCCTGGGACGGCAGCGGATACCCGAGCGGGCTGAAAGGCAATCGCATCCCTCTTGGAGCACGCATTCTCTCGATAGCCGATACCTATGACGCACTCCGAAGTGAACGGCCCTTTCGCAAGCCGATGTCTCGCGACGAAGCTCGCAGGCACATCTCGAATCTTGCGGGATCAAGGTTCGATCCCGACCTCGTTCAGCACTTTCTGAAGAATCTGACGAAGTTCGAAGTCGAGATCGCGGCGGCCGATGTTGACTATCCGAAAGAAGCGGTTCCGCAGCGGCGCACGATCGAGGGCAAAACCTATGTCGAGCGCATTCAGTCGGCCAATCGCGAAGTGTTCACCCTATTCGAACTCGTGCGCGAGTTCGGTGAATCCGACAGTCTCGGTGCGATGCTCAAGCTGTTCGTTGCGAAGCTTGGAGAACTGATGCCGACGGACACCTGTGCGGTCTATCTGCTGCACGAAGGTAATGAATTTGCGTCCGTTGCCGAAGTTAGCGGGCAGAATGCCGATATTTTCCTCTCAAAACGCGTCCACGTGGGTGAAGGAGCTACAGGCATTGTCCTGAAGAACCTTGAGCCGGTCGTCAACGTCAATCCGGACCTTGACTTCTCTATCTCGCAGTTCGATCTTGTCCAGGAATATCAAACGATGGCCAGCGTGCCGCTGATCTCGGAGAGCGGGCTCGTCGGAGCCGTATCGATCTATACGTCGTCGATCGGCGAGTACGATGAAGAGCATATACGGATCCTGACGACGATCGCTGACATCGCCGCAAGGGCGATCGAGAAACTGCAGATTCATGCTCGTACCCGTGCCCATGCACTGACCGATCCGATGACCGGCCTGCCGAATGCCCGAAGCCTGCAGATGCAGTTCGAGCGTGAGGTGGCACGAGCCGACCGAAGCAATTCGAACTTCCAGTTGATAATGCTCGATCTTGACGGCTTCAAGGGCGTGAACGACACCTTTGGCCACAAGGCCGGCGACCAGATGCTCCGCGAGGTCGGTGAGGTGATCTATTCTCAGCTGCGAGACTATGACTTCCTTGCACGCTACGGCGGTGATGAATTCATCGCACTGGTCCCTGATATGGCCGATGCCGAGGTCGCCGAGCTCTGTGAACGTATCGAAAATGCCGTCCGCTCCTTTAGGCTCGCTGTAAACGGCAGCGGATCCGCATCGGTCGGCGTAAGCGCCGGTGCAGCGGCATTCCCTGAGAAGGGTGAGTCGCTGGATCAGCTGGTCGTTGCCGCTGATCGTGCGATGTATCGCCGAAAGAGCGACAGGAAGAATTACGACCTGATGCGTGAAACGCAGGCTCCCGAATTTGACGATCTTCAGTCCGCGCTTTCGCGAATGCCGACGGCATCACCCGGCGGTTTGATCGTCGAACTTGATGAATCGGCCGTCCTGATCGATTCTGTGAACTAAAAGGCTTGTGAAAACCTGAAATGGAGTTGGCCCTGATGCAGACGATAGTAGGCATCGGGGCCGACCGTTTGCGGTATGCGGAATCGCGGAGGATTAAGCAGGTAGCCGTAATCGACGCCGAACTCGCCGCCTATCGGTGTTTTCAGACGCAGGCCGAGGCCGATCGTGTTGGTCCACAGTGCACGAAGATTCGCCTCGAACGCGGTCGTTCCGATAGTCTTCGGCGGGTTAAAAATATCGCCGACGCGTCTGAAAACATTTCCGCCGTCATAGAACGGCACGGCCCGCAGCGTCTTTGAAAGCGGAATACGTGCCTCGATATTGACGACGGCAAGGCCATTTCCGCCAATGGGCAGCGTGAATGGGTCAAGATAGACCTGTTCGCCCTTGCTGTTCCTGAACGTGCCTTGCGGAACTATTACGGCACGCGGCCCGGCCTCCTCGAAATCGAAGCCTCTCAGGGTGGTCGAACCGCCCGCAAAGAAGCGCTCGCTGATCGGCAGGATCCCATCCAGGCCGGGAAACTGTGAGTTCGAGAAGCGATCGCCGTTCGAGAAGACATGTGCGAGCCCGATTATCGCTCGGGCAGCGATCGTCATCCGCCGGATCTTCGGGATCGAATAGTAGAAGTTGTAGCTCGCCTGGAATTTGTGAAAACCGATGTTCGCCCCGAGCACGGGCGTGGAAATGTCGTATTGCGCCGTTATGTAGCTTCCGTTGGTCGGATCGCTCGCATTATAGCGGCAGCGGTCGCCCGGCTCGCCCTTTGCTATCGTCTCAAGAAGCGAGTATTTGATCTGACAGTTCTTACGAGTATCACGGACATATGTGAAGGAGAATCCGGAGGTGCGGATGCGCGAATCGGGCCGGAGAAGATCATTCACCAGCAGACTCTCGAAATTCATCAGGCGCACATCCTCGAACTTGAATCGGGCGAAGATCAGGCTTCGATTCTTAATGCTGAGAGTCCTGCTCGTTTCGGCGGTAAGCGTAAGCCGATTGAGCGTCGGGCTGCCCGCCGCGTTACCGAATTCGTCGATCGGATCGCCGTT
The DNA here is from genome assembly GCA_018269005.1 of Acidobacteriota bacterium. GTDB lineage: Bacteria > Acidobacteriota > Blastocatellia > Pyrinomonadales > Pyrinomonadaceae > OLB17. Next base: position 9,331 of record JAFDVK010000018.1, read on the forward strand.
CGCGTCAAGCCGCTGAACGATACCGAACGTGCCCTTATCGAACGCTGAACGGAAGAATCGCGTTACCGTCGAGTCTCGCTGATATTGTGCGGTGATAGTGAGCGGACTGAACCGTCCGTCGCGATCGTGGAGAAATCGCGGGTGGACGAAATCAAGTTGGACGAGCTGCTGCCGTCGGCTCATCCGCAGCCGAGCTCCGCCCTGCCACAGTCTTCCGAAAAGGTTGACGTGACGAATATCGAAAAAGCCATTGACGCCGAGATCGGTCGAGAATCCGCCGCCATAGCCAAGCACACGCGGCGGAGCCTCGCTGACATTTACGATCACGTCAGTGGTTCGCCCGTCAGTATTGCGTCCGGCACGCTGAAGTTTGACGTTGACGGTGTCAAAGGCGTCCGTGCCGAAAAGGCTCTGCTCGCTGGCGTAGATGTCCGCGGCCTTAAGCAATTTTCCCGGCTCAAGGGCAATGGCACGCCGTATCGCCGACACTTTCGTCTTATGGTTGCCGGTAACCAGTAGGCGCCCTATCGTGACCGGATACCCCTCCTTCTCGACCTGAAACTCGACCTTGATCTTCTCGACGTCTTCCGAAGCAGGCGTCGCGGGCTCGACGATCGAAGACACTACGCGGGCATCATAGTAACCTTTGTCGGCGTAATATGCCTGGAGCGCACGGACTGCATTCCGCACGCGCGCACGAGAATAGTTCCTGCCGACAAGCTCCGGCAACTGCTTCTTCAACTCTTCGGTCGGGATAGCGGCGTTCCCCGAGATCGTTACCTCATCAACGACCGTCGGCGGCCCTTCATCGACCTGAAACGTGATGATCAGGTCGTCGCTGTTCGGCGATACACCTTGCCGAACGCTTACGGTCGCATCGCGATATCCAAGCTCATTCATCAGCGAACGTATCGTCGAAGCGTCTTGTTCCAGCGTGTCGGCACTGGTAACGCCGCGGCCGTATCCGAAGAGCGGAATGATGCCGAGAATATTCGCTTCCTGCGAATTTAGAACGGAGCTCACTGCCTCGTAAGAAAGCTTGTCGGTGCCGCGAATGCGGATAGAACTTAGGCGAAGTTTGCGGCTAAGTGCGACGTTATATTTGATCTCGATCTCGCGGCCCAACAATTCGTTGGTCGCAAGGGCCGAGCACACGAATTCGGTACCGTTCGGCAGCGTCGAGCCATCGCCTTCGACAATCACGGGTTCGACCGAACAGGTCGGCGTGACGTCAACGAAAAAATAGCCGTGTTCCTGATAATAGTTCTCGAGCCGTCGCTCCCCTTCGACGATCGCAGCAAAATCGAGGGTACCTTCGCGCTTGATAGGCAGTATCTTGTTCAGCGTCCTGGAACTCGGTTTGTCGGTCGCCGGATCGATGGCGATCTTCACCTGCGGGCCCTTTGAGCCGGTCAGTTCAATCTCGACCTTGTTCAGATCGGGATCGTAAACGACACGCGGTTCATTGAGCCGAGGGGCGATAAAATCGCCCTCACGGAGCACGGAACGGACCTTTTCGACGTCTTTGCGAAGTCGATCTCGCGAGAAGTTCTCATTAGGTTTTAGCGAAAGTTCTTTAAGGCTGATCGGATCTGACAGACCGTCAATGCCGATCGAAAACTTATCGACCTTTGCCTGTTCGTTCAAGGTCACATGAAAAAGGACATTCACCTCATCGATTCCCGCGACCTTTTGCTGTTCGAACGCGATCTCGGCCTTGTAATAGCCCTGATCGCGCAGATAATCCAGGATGATGTCGGCATTGTTGCGGAGGATCTGATCGGTGATCGCTGTTCCGGACGACAGAATGTTCAGCTTGAAGAGAAGTTCCTGTTCGGTGATGCGGTTGTCGTCGCCCTCGACAGACTTGATGTCGATCAACACTTTGTTGAGGACCGCCTTTCTCTTTACGCGAAACTCAAGGTCAACGAGGTCGCCCCGCAATCTGGCAGAGACTTCGACCGAAACGACCGGCCGGTTGTTGTATATCTGGAGGATGTTGTCGTGTATGCCGATGGCCGTATACTTTTTTCCAGCCATGTTCGCGACGAGGGGCATAATGTCGTCCTCGACGCCGTTGCTATATGGCGGATCGACCACGACCTTGACCTCGCCGATCGTCCTGCCTTCGAACTGAGAAGACTGTGCCTTGGCAGCACCGCTAAGGATGCACGCGCAAAAGATCGCCGCGGCCAATACGCGCGCTAAAACATGTTCTCTTGCACTAAGCGATCTTCTCAAAAAAAGTGTTCTAAAACCGTCTCTTAAACCTTATCTCAAAACTAAAATTATCTCGGTTCCGCGTTACGTTCGTCAGCGAACGCTGCTCATATTGCGCAACGAACGAGAGTTTGTTCGATACGCGATATTCGAACGCGAGCAGCTGATTCTGATCCTGCGAGAGATTCGTTGCGTAGGTGACTCGCAGGTTGTTGTTTATCTGTCGCCCAACCGTCAGGCGTGCACCGGGATTCAATTGCTCGCCGGCCAGGATCGGGTCGATCTCAAAGACATTCAAGCCAAAAAGCTTATCGGTCGCGCGTCTTGCCGGATTGTTGATGACCGCATCGGTCAAGATCTCAGCGGCCGTCCTTATGCCGGTCTGTGCGAGCGTCGGGATACCGCCTGCGGCATTTGTAAGCGAACCTGTCGTGATCAGCGAGACTATGTCGGCCTGCGGCAAGGCGGGGCTCGAGCGCACGGAAGCCGTAACCTGCTCAGTATCGTTAAGCGGTCCGTTCAACGAAACGAAGATCTGGTAACCATTGATATCCGATTCGGCCTGCAAGTTCACTACAGGATCGATAAAGGTATCAGGCGGAAATTCAAGCACGCCGCGTTGGATCTCATAACGATCGCGGCGGTAAAGAAGCGTCCCGCCATTTGCGACGATGCGGCCCGATAGGATCGGATTGTCCGCATCGCCGGTCAGATTCAAGGAAACTGACGCAGTGAGATCGGCGATATTGTTGCGAACGACCAATGCATTACGGCCCTCGATCACGAGGTCAAAACGGGGTGCCGTCATCGAACTCGTTCCGGCGGACAATGCACGGGAGCGCCGCCCGCCAATAATGTTCGCAAGATCGATATCTTTCGTATAGAGGCTGCGGCTTGCATAGACGCGGCCCGAGATGGTCGTCTGCAGCGGGTCCGTCCGTGTTCGGCGGATGCCCGAGATCTCAAGACGTGCGTCGCCCGTCGTTAAAAAATCCTCCGGAAACGGCACCGTAATATTCTCGCCATTGAGGGTCGATCTGAAATTTCGGATCGACAACCCGTCGAGCAGAGCACCGCCGGTCGCGGTAAATTTCCCGCCGCCCAGATAACCCGACGCCTCCTCGATCTCCGCCTGGTCGGACGTAAAGATAACACGTGTCTTGACCCTACTGAACGTTAAGCGGTCGTTGCCGACAAAGGTTGCGACGGCCGCATTCTCGGTCGCTAGCGAGCCGGTCAGATTCGCCTGCGGATTGAGCCCGACAAGGCGGACCGACACGTCGGCATTTCCGGCAAAGAACATATCCTTCGTCGCGAGATTCAAGAGGGCAAGATTCATCTTGCCCTCGACCGAGAGTCTGTTCTCTACAGTGTCGGCAAGAGCCTTTGTTCCCGTGATGCGAATATCGGAACCCGCACCGGTAAAATGTGCGCTCTCAAAGGTGACCGCTTTAGCGCTCAGCTTTGCGATGATCGGCTCTGCCGCATTCAGCGGCGTGTCCTGGATCTGAAGCGACAGAGCATCGAAACGTGCTGTGCCGGAAAGATCGTCGGCGCTGATCGCGCGAGTGCCGTCGGGTCGAAGCGGATTCAATTTCCCGCCAAAATCCACTCGCCCGCGAGCTGTGCCTGAAATACCAAAATCGCGAAGCTTCGGAATAAAGGCGAGAAACGGTTCGAGCGGATTATCTCGAAACTCCGTCGAAGCCTGTAGCGGAAGGTCTTCGTCATTGAGGTTGAGCGTTGCGTTCAAAGACTGCGGATGACCGCTGAAATCGGCAGTAAGATCCGCGGTCAGTTGTCCGTTGACGGTCTTTGCGTCAAAGTTCACGTTCCCGATGCTGTTCCCGCCAACCATAACATCGCTCGCGATGCCCGTTCCTGTCACATTTATGGTGGCGAACCGATCTGCGTTACCGTTCGCGACGAGCGAAACATCCGCACTGCCGCCGATCGTCGGGATCGATTCATTGGGCGGAAGGAAGGCCAGGATAAGCGGAACGGGAATGGCCTTGCCCGTAATGTTCGCGTCAAAATCCTTTGAGCCGCGGTCATAATTGCCCTCGGCAGTTAGACGGCCGCTTCCGATATTCATCTCGACATTCTGCACCTCGATCTGAGTTCCCGCGAACACGGCCTTCGCCTTCAGCGAATCAAAATTCTGTCCGGCAACAAGTCCATTATCCGCAGAAAGATCGATATTTCCGGTCGCCGCGTTTGGCAGGCCGTCGATGTTGACCTTGCCGGAGGTGTTCCCGCTTAGATCTTTTATCCGCTCGGGCAGTTCGATCGGCAAGGCAGCAAGAAGGTTACCGGCATTGATGTTAGTCAACGCGGCATTGACCCGCGTGTTGTTACTGCCGTACGACGGGATGGTAACGTCGAAATTCGCAAACCCGCCTCCGTTCTCGACCAGCTTTCCGTTCTCCAGCTTGAAGCCGTCGGCCGAAACGACGAGGTCTGATGTGACGCTTCCGAGCTGCCGTCCGCGAAGGGCGACGACACCGATAGATGCCTTGCCGTTCACATCAGGATCGAATAGATCTCCCGTCAGCTTTCCGTCAAAGGCAAGGCTGCCGCCGATCTCGGCCTGCATATCATCGAGCTGTCTTTCGAGTGCGGGCAACGCACCGGTCACGCGGATCAGCTTTGTGATCTCGGAAGCATCCGTTGAGGTGAGATTGACAGCAAGATCCGAGTTATCCGCTGCAAGATCGAATTGTCCGGTCGCCGCGAGTTTGCTTTTGTCCGTGCTCAGGTTCGCTTCGTTTATCCGAAACAGTCCGTTAGTCGCCGCAACATCGATACGTCCGCTGATCGGGAGCTCGTCCTTCTGATCCGCTCCCGCGGTTGCCGCGATCGTCGCCTGTAAAGTGCCGCTGGCGACTCGAAAACTTGTTCCCGGAAAGGTCAAATGCGCGTTGCCGTTCGTGCTTCCGTTGAGGGCGATCACCCGTCCGCTCTGGATGGCCGCAAGTTTCGAAAGGTCTAGATTCGTAAAGTCAGCGTCAACCGTCGAAGCCTCTGTCTTATTAAGAGCGATCGAAACTTTCCCGTCGAGGCTGCCGTTCATCACGGAAGCGTGCAGGTCGGTGAGTTCTGCACGATCATTCGTTACGACTACCTTTGCCGAACCATTCCCAAGAGCGATGCTGCCAAGCATTCCGCCGCCGATGCTCATATCCGCCGAAGCTCGATATCGGCCTGACGGTTCGAGAATAAAGACCGGGCGAGCGAGTTTCACGTCCTCAATATTTCCGCCGTTCGCAAGCGCGTCGCTGTTCTTGAGCGTGACGTTGCCGGCATCGATATCCTGCGAACGCCCTTCGACCCGTCCCTGCCTAATGGTCAAGCGGACACCTGCGACGTTAAGGCTCCCGAGCGTCGCCGCATCGTTGTCGAGCTTTGCGATGCGTGAGGTGTCAGAATAGATAACGGTCGTGCCATCCGCAGTCCGTGTCTCAAGAAGCGGCGATTCAAGACCCGTGATGTGCGTGCCGGTGAGCGCGACATCTCCGCCGCGGACGCTTTGCAGCTTGACGCGCGTTTCGGACGGCACGTCCGTAAGCTCGAACCTTTTCGCCGTAAGATTCTTGACCTTTGCGTCGCCGAGCGTTGCATCCGAAGCCCGAACATCGTTAACGGTGACATCTGTTTGGCCTTTGCGATGACGCACATCGACGGCACCGCCTTTCACTCCGCCGATCGAGAAATCTTTCGTAGAGAATTTTGCAGTGGTCGCAGCATTCGAACTGACCGTAACACTGCCGTCGGTGTAGCCGATCTTTAAGTTTCGTGCCCGAAGATCCTCGAACTCCGTATCACCGATCGCAAAACGCTGCGCGCGGCCGTCAGGAGACGATGCAGCGAGCTGCTTGTCACGATATTCCGCGACGGCGTCCGCAAGAAAAAGCTTGCCGATAGTCATTGACGGCGTATTGGCGGCGATCGCCTGCAGCTCTCCGACCCAACGGAAATCGGTGCCGGTGCCGCGAACATTTCCGGCGAGCTTGAGAAAGTCGATGCGGAAGTCGTCAAACGTCAGCATTTCTGCGATCGCCGTTCCATTCGCGGTGTAATTCGAGTTCGTGCCTTCGACCGTCGCCGCGATATTCGCACCTTTCAGATAAACTCCCGCGGCCCGAAACGCCTCGGAAGCTGCCGTACCTTCGACGCGATACTTCTCGCCCTCGCCCGTGATCTTGCCTTTGAAATTGCCTACCCCGCGAAGGGCCGTTCCGGTCGAAAATATCTGCGAAAGCTGCGTTAGATCGAGCGAAGATTCAGCGTTGAGATCGTATCTTGGGTTCGCCCAGTCGGTGATCGTGCCGGATATTGACGTGTCGCCGATCGGCGATGAGACCTGAAGGTCTGTGACCTCCGCGTGCTTTTCGTCAGCGACGCCTTTCGCGAGTATCGATATATTCTTGACGCTGCCCTCGCCGTAAACGAAGCTGGAGTTTCGCGAATTGATGTCGAAGTTGAATCGCGGAGTATCGCTCGAACCATCCGCCTTCTCAGGCGTAAGCGCGACCGAAAGTTCATTCGCTTCGGCAGAAATATTTCGGGAAAGGTCGCCAAAATGTACGACCGAGTCCTTGAGCGAAACAATGACCGATTCATATCGGAAATTTACGGCAGAACCCTTCTGGTTCTCGACAAGCTTTAATCCGGAGAAATTGGAGCGGCCGTCCTTGTCGAATGTTATCCATAGTTCGCCGCCCTTGATGTCCGTCGTGTCGATGCGTATGTCGCGGCTCGTGCTCCAGGAGAGGAGATCGAGGACCGTAAGCCCAAGCTTTGCCTCTCGAATGAACATTATCTTCTCGCCGGTCGCTGCGTTATTGAACGTGGCGTTCTGAAGTTCAAAAGTTAGGGGCGAGACGGAAACGTGGACCTTGTCGGCAGAGAATGTGATGCCGATCTCTGCCAACTTTGAAATAAATTGGTTCCTGACATAAGAATCAAAAACTCCGGTGCGGTACATCACCGCTGCGGCTACGAAGATCACAATTGCCGCGACCGCCGTAATCCCGACAGCAAAAAGCAGTCTTCGACGCGTGAAGAATGGACGCCGTGCCGGAGCAGGTTCCGAATCATCCGGCGGCATCGATCTTTCTAACTCTTCGTCCATTTAGAAAACTTCAGACTTTTACGGTTTCGACGATCTCCAGGTCAAAGGCCTCCACAACGGATCGCGGCGGCGGATTCTTCGAAAGCAGCCGGAACCGTTTCAACCCCAAATCCTTCAGTATCTGTGCCCCGACCCCATAATCATGCGTCTTGCCGTAGCCGGTCATTGCCCTAGCGGCAGAGAAATCGAGGCCGTCCTCCTGCATCAGCTTGTATGTTTTTAGCTGATTCACGAGGTCAAGATTGTTCTCTCGCTGACGTAAATAAAGAATAACGCCGCGTCCTTCGTCCGTGATCGCCTTTATCGAAGACCGCATCGCCGCCGAAGCCTCGCCTAAATGAGAGCCGAACATCGCGAACGTTACGTTCTCCGTTTGGACGCGAACGAGCGGCGGCTCCGTTGCATCGGAAACGTCTCCAAGCACGAAGGCAATGTGCGTTTCCCCGTTCATCACGTTCTCAAAGACCACTACGTGCCACAGGCCGTCCTCAGTTGGCAGATCCGTCTCGATGATGCGGCTGACGAGGCTCTCTTTCGCAATGCGGTAGCGGACAAGGTCGGCCACGGAGACGATCTTCATCTCGTGCTTTTCCGCAAAAACCTCAAGGTCAGGCATCCGCGCCATCGTGCCGTCGTCGTTCATTATTTCGCAAATGACGGCCGACGGATCTAGACCCGCGATCCGCGAAATATCGACGCTCGCTTCCGTTTGCCCTATCCTGACGAGCACTCCGCCGCGTTTGGCCCGAAGCGGAAATACGTGTCCCGGCCTTGCAAGGTCGGCCGCCCGAGCTCTAGGGTTTACGGCGGTGAGGATCGTGTGAGCTCGGTCCGCAGCGGAAATTCCCGTCGTAACGCCTTCGCGCGCCTCGATCGAGACGGTAAACGCGGTCCCGAGATTCGACGTATTCTCCGAAGTCTGGGGGAAAAGCTGCAATTCGTCGCAACGCTCTTCCGTAAGCGGTAAACAGATCAAGCCGCGGCCGTGCACGGCCATAAAGCTGATCATCTCGGGCGTGACTTTTTCCGCCGCGCAGACGAGATCGCCCTCGTTCTCGCGGTCCTCATCATCGACAATGATGATCATTTTGCCGTCGCGAATGTCCTCGACAGCCTCTTCGATCGTTGAAAGCGGCATTTTTTACATAATAATTGGCTTAATTTCGCTCAACAAGCCCAACTATAAGCTGAATTTTATCGAAATTATTTCGCTTTTGCGAACATCTGCCTAGCAGACGTCGTCCTATTCGGACAGGCAATGCTATCCTTCAAAAAGGAGTTACTAAGGAAAAGATGGAAAGTTTCGTTTGGCTTTTGTGGGTGCTGGTCGGAGCGGCATTTATCGTCGCTGAGATCTTCACGCTTGGGTTCGTACTTTTCTGGTTCGGCCTAGGCGCTCTTGCAGCCGCAATAGCCGCTTTCTTTGGTGCCCCGTTCCTCGTACAGGTGCTCTTGTTTCTCTTTTCGTCGGTGGTGATGGTCGTAATGTCGCGACGGATCTTTGCCGATTATTTTTCGCACGGAGATAAGGATTTCGTAAAGACCGGCATGGACTCGCTTCCCGGCCAGATCGGAACGGTCGTAGGAATGAGCAACGGTCCGCTGAATGAGGCGGCGGTGAAGGTCTTTGGCTCTACGTGGACGGCGTTTCCTATAGACGACGAAACCTTGTTAAGAGAAGGTGAAAAGGTCGAGGTCGTCGAAGTTCGAGGCTCTTCCCTCTACGTTAGACGAAAGACGGATGCTCTTCCGGATTGGCGTGAAGGTTAGACGATCTCGGCCGTGTCTTCCATATCTTCTTGATCCGCAGTGTCGTGGATGCCGCCAAGGTCGAGAAGTTCCAACTTCAGCTCGTCACCTGTAGGATCGGGAAGATTGTCACCCGTAAATTTCGACAGAATGACGGTGATGTTGTCTTCACCGCCGTTACTATTCGCCTCACGGATCAATTCAGCACAAGCTTGCTCGAGCGAATCGATATTTTCCTCGACGATCCGCTGCATATTCGCCGCCGAGACCTTGTTCGACAAACCATCGCTGCAGATCAAAAATACATCGTTGCGATGCGGTTCGATGCGTGCGGAGATGGGGTAAATATCGCTTTGAGCGCCTAGCGCCTGCAGGATCACGTTCTTAAGGTTGTGTGATTCTGCCTCCTCGGGAGATATCTGCTTAGTGTCGATAAGCTGCTGGACGAGCGATTGATCCTTAGTGACCTGATAGATCTTGCCGTTGCGAACCAGATATGCCCGGCTGTCACCGACCTGAATAACGTCCGCAAATTTTGGCGAAACGGCAATGCCCGTGAATGTCGCTCCCATTCCCTGATATTGCGGGTCGGTCCGGCCTTGGTTGTGGATGAGATAATTTGCGTAAACTGTGGCGTTGTATAGTTTAGAGATCAGGAAGTAATCATGTTCCTCGGGCGTCAGCGTCTTGTCGGAGTCGTCTTCGAGTATCCGTTCGCTAACGGTCTCCACCGCCATGGTGCTTGCGACCTCACCGGCGAGCGCACCGCCCATGCCATCTGATACAGCGACGACAACGCCGTTGTCATCAACGGTAAGTTTCTGCGATTCGATGACGAATTCGCCGCCATCCTGGGAACCGGTCCAGCGCTTGGTATCAGACACCGAGAGGACAAGGTAGTTGTCCTCATTGCCCTTGCGGACGCGCCCAATATGCGATGTCGCATGAACCTCAACAATGAACATAATTTGTCAGCTACAATGCCTGATCGAGATCGCTCAGGATGTCTTCGATATCTTCAATACCCACCGACATACGCAAAAGGCCGTCCGTGATGCCGAGAGCTGCCCGGCGTTCTGCAGGAACCGATGCGTGGGTCATCGACGCCGGATGACACATCAAGCTTTCGACGCCGCCGAGACTTTCGCCGAGAGTACATAGTTTGACGGAACTCGCAACTTTTTTTGCGTTATCGAGCGAGCCCGTCTCAAAAGAAACCATTCCCCCGAACCCGCTTTGCTGGCGTTTTGCGATCTCATGCTGCGGATGCGACGTAAGACCCGGATAATGCACCTTCTGAACTCGCGGGTGTTCCTCAAGGAAGTTTGCGACCGTCCGCCCGTTCTTGTCGTGAGCCTCCATCCGGACCGCAAGCGTTTTCGTGCCCCGAAGGACAAGGAAAGAATCGAACGGTGAAAGTATCGCTCCTGCACTATTCTGGACGAATCCGATCCATTCGGCGTCCTTGTCGTCATTCAACGCGACAAAGCCGCCAACACTGTCTGAGTGGCCGTTCAGATACTTGGTCGTCGAGTGCACGACGATATCGACGCCAAGTTCGATCGGACGCTGAAAATACGGCGAAAGGAACGTGTTGTCGCAAACGACCTTTGCACCGTGAGCATGGGCGATATTCGAGACAGCGGCAAGGTCCGTGACCGTCATCACAGGATTTGTCGGTGTCTCGACGAAGACCATCTTAGTGTTCGGTTTGAAAGCCGTCTCGAGATTTGCCGCATCCGACGTGTTGACAAGGTCGAACTCGATGCCGTAATTCGACAAAATGCGGTCGAAAAGACGAAATGTCCCGCCGTACGTATTGTCGCCAAGAATTACGTGATCGCCGCTCTTTAAGAGCCTCAAAGTCGTGTCGATCGCGGCCATTCCCGAGGCGAATGCAAATCCGTGCTTGGCACCTTCAAGTGCTGCAATATTCCGCTCGAGTGCCGTTCGCGTCGGATTCTTGGTGCGCGCGTATTCGTAACCTTTATTAACACCAAGAGATTCCTGTGCGAACGTTGATGTCTGGTAGATCGGAACGCTGACGGCACCCGTAGCAATATCAGGCTCGTTGCCTGCGTGTATTGCAATTGTAGAAAAGCCCATAGACCGTCAAAATAATCAGATTTTATTAAAATTATTACCCAAAAAGCCGGAGGATCGAGGTGAACAAATCCCCATTTTAACAGGCTTAATGTTAGCTTGCCGGGTACCAAAAAGCAAACAGGAAGGCCCGTAGAGGCCGAGTTTTACTTAGTTTGACAGGAAGGAGTAGCGCGGTCCCATCTCGACGTTATTTTCGTAATGATCGATACGATCTACGTGCTCAAGCGTGAGGGCAATATCGTCTAAAGCATTCAAAATACAGTGTTTACGGAAGGCGTCAATCTCAAAGGAGCCAAAAAGATGATCCTTGGACCTCACCTCCTGGCTCTCAAGATCGACCGTAAGTTCGAAGGCCGGGTCCGTCTCTGCAAGCCTTATCAGGCCCGCGACCGTCGCTTCAGGCAGGGTGACCGGAAGCAGGCCGTTCTTTAGGCTGTTGTTGTGGAAAATGTCGGCAAAACTCGGTGCGATCACCGCACGAAAGCCGTGATCGAGCAAACTCCAAGGAGCATGCTCACGTGAGCTGCCGCAACCGAAATTCGGACCTGCAACAAGGATCGAAGCGTCAGAATATCGCGGATCGTTCAGCACGAAATCCAATATCGGTTCGCCGTCCGAGCGATAGCGCCAGTCGTAGAACAAAAATTCGCCGTAACCCGACCGCTCGATGCGTTTAAGGAACTGCTTCGGGATGATCTGGTCTGTGTCGATATTTGGCCGATAAAGCGGAGCGGCCGTACCGGTATGTGTGATAAATCTTTCCATTGGAAGCTAGTTAGTCGTTAAACCTCCAGTCCCGAACATCGACAAAATGTCCCGCGATCGCGGCTGCGGCCGCCATTGCAGGGCTGACGAGATGTGTTCGGCCGCCGCGGCCTTGTCGCCCCTCGAAGTTCCGATTGCTCGTCGAAGCGCAGCGTTCACCCTCGGCCAGAATATCGTCGTTCATCGCGAGACACATCGAGCAGCCCGCATCGCGCCATTCAAAACCGGCATTTACAAAGATCTCTGCAAGACCTTCTTTCTCAGCCTGCTGTTTGACAAGCATCGAGCCGGGGACGACCATCGCGTTGACTTTATCGCTGACGGAATAGCCTTTTGCGACCTTGGCCGCCTCTCGGAGATCCTCGATACGTGAATTCGTGCAAGAGCCGATGAACGCTCGGTCGATCTTAATATTCTCGATCTTTTGCGATGGTTCAAGGCCCATATATTCGAGAGCTCGCTCAAAGGAACTCCGACTATTCTTGTCTGAACTCTCCGGCCCGTCAGGAACGCTCTTACTCACGGGCGCCGACATCCCGGGAGAGGTTCCCCACGTAACAAAAGGCTCTATCTCCGCGGCGTCGAATTCCACCGTTCGGTCGTACGCTGCACCTTCGTCGGTCGGAAGCGTCGACCAAGCCTCTATCGCCCGCTGCCAGCGAGCATCTTGCGGCGAATATGTTCTGCCCCGCAAGTATTCGAACGTCTTTTCGTCCGGTGCGATCAAGCCCGCTTTTGCACCGGCCTCGATGCTCATATTGCAGACGGTCATTCGCCCTTCCATCGAAAGGCCGCGAATCGTCGAGCCCGTGTATTCGATGACGGAGCCCGTTCCGCCATCCGTGCCGATGCGGTTGATGATCGCAAGGATCATGTCCTTTGCCGTAACTCCGAACTGCAGCTCGCCCTCGACCCTGATCTGTAGATTCTTTGCTTTCTTTTGCGGCAGTGTTTGCGTGGCTAGAACATGTTCAACCTCGCTTGTTCCGATGCCGAACGCCAACGCACCGAATGCCCCGTGCGTGGACGTATGCGAGTCCCCGCAGACGATCGTCATCCCCGGCTGCGTCAGGCCCTGTTCTGGACCGAAAACGTGAATAATGCCTTGCTGAATGGCGTCAAGATCATAGAATTTGACGCCGAAGTCGCGTGTATTCTTCCGCAGCGTTTCGACCTGCTGCGCTGCAATCGCATCCTTGAAAGGAAGGTTCCTGTTCCTCGTAGGAATGGCGTGATCGACGGTAGCGAACGTAAGATCGGGCCGCCGCACCTTTCGCCCATTCATACGCAAACCTTCAAAAGCTTGCGGCGATGTCACTTCGTGTATGAGGTGCAGGTCGATATAGAGAAGCGCGGGTTTGTCAGCTTCTTCAAAAACGAGATGAGAATCCCAGATCTTGTCGTAAAGTGTTCTCATCTTACTAAGCAGCGTGTGAGGCGATCTTCCCCTTTGCATTTGCGACAGCTCGCTCGCAGACGAGGCGGCCCATTTCGGATGTCGAAACGAGCTTCTCGGTCCCTTCGGATGCGAGGTCCGCAGTCCTGTAACCTTCTTCAAGAACACTCTCGATCGCATCCTCGATGGCCAATGCCGCGGCTTCGCTTTTTGCCGAATAACGTAGAAGCATCGCTACGGATGCTATGGTCCCGAGCGGATTTGCAAGGTTCTGCCCCGCGATCTGCGGTGCCGAGCCGTGCACAGGCTCGAAAAGCCCGATCTCCGAACCGATCGTTGCAGAGGCGAGCATCCCGAGCGACCCGGTCAACACGGCCGCTTCGTCAGAGAGAATATCGCCGAATAGGTTTTCGGTCAGGATCACATCGAACTGCGTCGGAGCCGTAACGAGGTGCATCGCACAGGCATCGACAAATAGATGTTCGAGTTGGACATCCGGATATTCGGCTGCAACTCGTGTCACGGTCTCGCGCCAGACCTGCGAGGTTTCGAGTACATTTGCCTTATCCACGGAAGTAACTTTCTTGCGGCGAACACGGGCGGAATCGAACGCTACACGGGCGACGCGTTCGATCTCTTCGACCGAATAACGCATCGTGTTGTAGCCAGCCGAGCGGTCTTCTTCGAATCCCCGCGGTTCGCCGAAATACAGGCCGCCGAGAAGTTCGCGGACGATCAGCAGATCGGTTCCGGAAAAGATCTCGCGCCTAAGCGGCGATGAATCGATCAATGCCGGTATCGCTTTTGAAGGTCGAAGGTTCGCGAATCCGCCGAGTGCCTTTCGCAGTTGGAGCAGCCCGGCCTCAGGCCGCTGCTCGGGCGGCAAATGATCATACTCAGGTGTTCCAACCGCGCCGAGAAACACAGCATCGCTTGCAACGCACGCCTTCCGAGTCTCTTCGGGAAACGGCGAGCCCTTTTCCCGGATGGCGATCCCGCCGATGAGATGTTCTTCTATCTCGATATCGATAGCGAACGCCGAGGCGGCCTCGGTCAAAACGGCGATCGCCTCGCTTGTTACTTCGGGCCCGATGCCGTCACCGGGCAAAACTGTGATCTTCATAAACCTTTAACCTTACGCTGCATAGAGTTGGGCTTGCGGCCTTTCGTTGACTATCGCGATCAGGTCCTGCTCGTAAATATTCTTCTTCTTGTCGGCGAGTGCGACAAAGCGCGTGTAAATGTCCGCGATCTCATCTTGGCCGAACGTAAACCCGAGTTCCTCGTAACGCGCGGTCAATGCGTGCCGACCGGAATGTTTGCCGAGTACGATGTCGTTCTTCATAATGCCGACCGACTCAGGGGTCATTATTTCGTAACACAGCGGATTGCTCAACACGCCGTGCTGGTGAATTCCGGCTTCGTGTGCGAAGGCATTGCGCCCGACGATCGCTTTGTTCGGCTGAACGCCGAAGCTGATGATCGACGTAAGCAGCGAGCTCGTGCGGTAGATCTCGGTCGTATCGATGTTATTTGCGAACGGCATCCTATCGGCACGTACGACGCACGCCATAACGAACTCTTCCAGCGAGGCGTTCCCGGCGCGTTCGCCGATGCCGTTGATCGTACATTCGACCTGTCGAGCACCGGCTTCGACGGCGGCGAGGCTGTTTGCGACAGCAAGCCCAAGATCGTTATGACAATGGACGCTGATCGTAACATCGCGATCACCGACAACGCGTTCTTTGACCGTGCGGATCAGGCCGCCGTATTCCGTCGGCAGAGTGTAGCCGACCGTGTCCGGGACATTGATCGTCGTCGCACCTTCTTCGACCGCGACACCAAATATTTCGCAGAGAAAATCAACATCACTGCGGGTAGCATCTTCAGCCGAAAATTCCACTTCATCCGCCAATCCTTTTGCGGTCCGAACTGCGTTGCGTGTCATCGCAAGAACTTCGGCACGAGTTTTCTTGAGCTTATACTCCAAGTGAATGTCAGATGTGGCGACGAATGTATGAATTCGCGAATGCCTCGCGCCCTTGAGGGCTTCTGCCGCACGATAGATGTCACCTTCGACGGTTCGGCAAAGGGCCGCGATCGTGGCATTTTGACATTCCGCCGATACTGCACGCACTGCATTGAAATCGCCTTCGGATGCGATCGGGAAACCAGCTTCGATGATATCAACGCCGAGCTGTTCGAGCTGACGAGCCATCTTGATCTTCTCATCAAGATGCATCGAGCAGCCGGGCGATTGTTCGCCATCCCGCAATGTCGTGTCGAAGATCCGTATCTTTTCTTGGGTCATACACCTTCTCCGTAAATAAAATTTGCCTCCGAAATGGATTGGAGCATTCGTTAAAGCGCAAATCTTATCGACGCAGAAAATGAAAGTCAACGTTATGCTTCGCCATTTTCCATAATATATTGTAATATAGTTATTAGTCGTAAAGTCGGCGAGTTCACTGTTCGCCGTGAGGTTGTTATGGATATAAACCAACTTGAAGTTTTAGTAACCGTGGCCCGAGAAAAGAGTTTTTCGCGAGCGGCCGAGGCCTTGGACCGTACGCAGCCGGCGATCAGCCAGGCGATACGACGGCTTGAGGACGATGTTGGCGAGAAGCTTTTTGACCGCTCGTCCAAGGATGGGACGTTGACCTACGCGGGCGAAGTCCTCCTGGAGCATGCGGAGGCTATGCTATCCCTGCGAGCGAACGCGAAGAACGCCATTCGCGAGCTTAAGGGCTTGCGTCGCGGGAAGGTGACGATAAGTGCGAACGAGCATACTGTCTTCTTTCTTTTGCCTGTTATCGAGAAATTTCTCCGACGGCATCCGACGATCAAGATCGAGGTGCAAAGGGGCGTGGCTAGTCGCATTCCGAAGCAGATCACGGCACGCGAGGTCGAATTGGGCGTTATCTCATTCTCGCCGGATGATACATCGCTTGTGTCTGTACCGATCGCGACCGACGACCTTGTGATGATCGTCTCGCCCGAACACCCGCTTGCCGGCCGCGGCACTGTCTCTATCAGCGAGGTTGCTGATGCGAACTTTATTGCGCACAACGCACCTTCGCCATATCGCAGACGTGTTATCGAGGCCTTCGCAAAGCATCGCGTCGAATTGCAGATCTCCGTCGAGTTGCCTTCGCTTGAGGCCATTAAGCTGCTTGTGATGAAAAATGTCGGTGTGGCCCTTGTTCCACGGCTCTCTGTAAGGGCCGAGATCGAGAACGGCCGTCTCGCGGAGATAAATATCCGCGAGCTGCAGCTAACTCGAGAATTGAACATCATTTACCGCAGGAATGCACAGCTATCGCACGCCGCAGAAGCATTTCTGGAGGCGGCCCGTTCGCCTAAAGCTGTCGCGGAAAAGAAATAGTTTCCACTTTTCGGGTTTTCGGCTAGAATGGAGACGATAAACAAGTTCATATAGCCAGGATCCGCGGTTGCATTATCGATCCTTACCCGAAATCATGAAACCGGACTCCGAAGGCGGACATTTTTCGACCGAGCGACGGCAGAACGACCGAAAAAAGCTGATCGTTGGCGTGCGTTTTGAAGGCGGCGATGCGACCGGCATTGCCAATACACGCGACATCGGTAGCGGCGGATTCTATATGACGACGACCGCGGAGTTTTCTACAGGAATGCCGCTCGTTGTGACGCTGACCCTTGACGGCCGCGAACTGCGGCTAAAAGGGGTCGTTGCCTACACGGACCCCGGACACGGTGTCGGAGTCCGGTTTAAGGATGTTGGAGATGAGGACGTTCGTTTTTTGGGATCTCGACTCGATCTGGAAGCATAAGGAAGCAAAGCGAGGATATTAAATGTTCGATCAATTTACGCTGGGCATTGAGGAAGAATTTCAGATAGTTGACCCGGAAACGCGCGAACTGCGCTCACACGTATCCGAAATTCTCGACGAAGGCCGTCTCCTTCTCGGCGAAAAGGTGAAGCCCGAGATGATCCAGTCGATGATCGAGGTCGGCACCGGAGTTTGCGCAAATATTCAAGAAGCTCGTGAGGATATCACAAAGCTCCGATGTATCATTTCCTCCCTTGCTCAAAAAAAGGGAATGTCGATCGTCGCGGCATCGACACATCCCTTCTCGAAATGGAGCGAGCAGCAGATCTATGACGGCGACCGATATAAGCTCTTGATCGACGAGCTGCAGATGGTCGCCCGAAGCCTTCTGATCTTCGGTGTGCACGTGCACGTCGGCATTCCGGACCTTGAACGCCGTATCCATATTATGAATGCGGCTCGGTATATGCTGCCGCACATTCTTGCGCTGACGACATCATCGCCGTTTTGGCTAGGCCACAATACCGGCCTCAAATCTTATCGTTCCGAGGTCTTTAAGAAGTTCCCGCGCACCGAGATCCCGGATCATTTTGAATCTTACGCACAGTATCAGAGCTATGTTGATCTGCTTGTAAAGATGAACTGTATTCAAGACGGCTCGAAGATCTGGTGGGATGTACGGCCGCACTATAAGTTTCCGACGCTCGAATTTCGTGTTTGCGACATTCCAACTCGCGTCGATGATACGATCGCCGTTGCCGCGCTCTTTCAGGCTCTTGTCGCAAAACTTCATCTTCTCATCGACCGTAACCTCGGCTTCCGCATCTATCATCGCCGATTGATCCTCGAGAACAAGTGGCGCGCGATCCGCTACGGCCTGGACGGTAAACTGCTCGATCTAGGCAAGCAGAAAGAGGTCCCGGTAAAGGACCTCATTCACGAGCTGCTGGATTTTGTGGATGATGTTCTCGATCCGCTCGGTTCGCGAAAAGAGGTCGAGCATGTTCATACCATCCTCGAACGCGGCACATCTGCGGACGAACAGCTGCAGGTATTTGAAGAATCAGGCGGCGACTTCAAGGCCGTGGTCGATATGCTGATGAAGAACACGCTCGAGAACGTGCCCGGCGATTGTTTCTAGTCCAAACTGAATACTACGGTAACTGAGGACTCAACGCTGACGGTGCCGACCGACACGTGTACGCTCCTTTTGTGGAATCTACGCTGCGTTGTGTGCGAGCGCGAGTTTGAGAAAATTCTCAAAAAGGACGCGGCCGTCGCGGCTTTCGTTGACGTGTTCCCAGCGTGTCGGGTTTTTCGACCAATCTTCGAATGACTTTTCCAGATGGAACTGGACCGAATAGATCAATTGGCCTTCATTTCGTTTGACCATCATCTGATTGCGGCAGAGGTATGAGCTTGCGAGCAGCTTAAATCCTGCCGGGACTCCATCGACCTGCACGCCGTGATTCTGCCAGACCCGAATAATATCGTCCTTGTTCGTATATTCCTGCCAACGCCGCGAAGATCCGTCGTCATGGCCGGCGAAGATGGGATCCGTCGGATCGACGATCTTCACGAACCTGTATTGATATTCGACGAGGCGGTCGTTTCGCTTTTCAGCAAGTTCCAGGTCGTCGAGCGTCTTCAACTCAGCCCCGAATGAGACCGCAACAAGCTGATGAGCCCCGCAGATGGCAAGTACGGGAATCTTGGTCTCGCGGATGAACTTATGAAAATCGCCGAGATGCTTTGCGTTGTAATAATCGAAGTCGGCGAATGTGCCGCTCATCACGATCGCGTCAGGCTGGAATCTTTCCGCGGCTGCTTCGACCTCGGAAAGGTGGACCGTGAGCGTTTTTGGGTTCTTTACGAGCCGAATTACATTCTCGGCAATGTTATTGCAGGCTAAGCTGGAAACCTTACGCTCGAACCGCAGTTTCGACTCTATAGAGCCTTTCCAATCCGTAAATGCGAGCGGAGAAAGGTCAGAAGCGTAGCGAAGAAGATCGTTGACGATGAGAACTTTCGCATGATCGATCCGCTTTAGGACCGGCTCGTATCGGCAAAAGTTCGCGTTTGAGAATGGAGAGAAACTGTTTTCCAACTCAACTGCTGTTGCTACGCTATCGTGCATAATCAGTAACTTTACGGTCAAACGACATCGCAGGGCGATGCATGCCGCAGGCGCGCAAAAAGGTCGCCTGCGCGCATCAGATGATTATATCATCATTAAGGATGCCGTAAAGACTTACGAACGCCGCACATGTGAACACTGGTTCATCCCGCTGTGCGATCCTACGCAAGGTGCAAACCACCTCATCCGTGACATCGGTCGAGCGGTCACATAATTTGCAGGCAGTGCGAAGCTCAATTTTTTCCGGCAGGACTACGTCCTCTGCATCGAAAAACGGCATCTGTTAAGGGTCGATCTACTTTTAGAATGTATTGCGAAAACGCGTGATTACTATTTTTTCCTCTGGCGCGTCCTTGTGTCAAATGCAGGCATCGGTTCACCGGCGCCGATGCTCTCGATCTCTTCCCGCATGACCGACACCAATTTCCGGCCAATAAGCATCGCTGAACGTGGAGGACGACGCGACGAAACCTCAGCGGCAACGAGAAGAGTTCGCTGCCAACTGGTCTCAAGCTCGTCAGCTATGCGTGAGATCTTTGAGATGTCGTATGGAACGGCAAATTCCCGGCAGCCGAGGCGGGCGAAGATCCGAATGTAGCGGGCTGTCGCAAGATCCGGACATGCAAACCGACGCCTGCCGACCTTCACCTCAATACCAAGCAGCGTGTGGAGGATCTCCGGTTCCCTTTCAGCACCTCGGATATCAAGCAGATATGACCGCGTCCGCTGGGAACGCACCTTCTTCCGGTAAAGCTCCGGCAGCCACTCGGCTCCGAGAGCCTCGCGGATGCGCTCTATTAAAGAATCAACCGATTCGCGCACTTATCGCTCAGCCCGTACATCTGCGGCCTTAGGTGCAGCAGTCGAGAACCTGCGTATCAAGCCGTCGCTGAAAAGGCCAAAATAGAGGACGGCCACAACGGCCGCGGCGATCGCGGTCATGAGCGCGCTTGGAACTCTTGGCGGTGTCCAATCGACCGCACGCTCGCGGAAGAACATAACGACAAGCAGCCGCAGGTAGTAGTAGGCAGAGATCGCCGATCCGATCACGGCGACAACAACGAGCGTTACAAGAAGAACGTTGCCCGATTCCAACGCGGGCCGAAAGACCAGAACCTTACCGATAAAGCCGGCCGTGAGCGGCATCCCCAAAAGCGAGAGCATAAAGACCGACAGCGAGAACGACAAGAGCGGAGCCTTGAACCCAATTCCGTTGTAATCTTCGAAGTCGGCTCGGCGGTCATTGCGTTGGCCAAGCAGAGAGACGATAGCGAACGCACCGAGGTTCGTGATCGCGTAAACAAAGAGGTAGAAAGCGACGGCAGCGATCGCTTCGTTTCGCTCTGCCGCTGTCTTCGCCAAACCTGCGCCGACAAAGCCAACCGTTGCATAGCCCGCATGTGCGATCGACGAATAGGCGAGCATTCGCTTGATGTTGTTCTGCAGGATCGCCGCCACGTTGCCGAATAGGATCGTGATGATGCCGAGAACAGCAAGCAGTGAGATCCACGTTTCGTGCAAAATGCCCGCGGCCTGTGCTCCGGCCACAAGTGGAAACCCGAGAACGAATACGCGCAGGAACGATGAAAATGCCGCGGCTTTCGGCCCGGCGGCCATAAAGCCCGTGATCGGTGCCGGTGCGCCTTCATAGACATCCGGCGTCCAAACGTGAAACGGAGCAAGAGCGACTTTGAACCCGAAACCGACGATCATCATCGCACTGCCTATAAGGAGCAAGGCGGGAAACTTCGCCGCACCGACGCTTGCTGCGATAAGCGGGATATTCGTTGTGCCGGTCGCTCCGTAAACGAGGGCCATCCCATAGAGCAGAAATGCAGATGCGAAGGAACCGAGCACAAAGTACTTCAACGCACTTTCATTCGAGCGAAGGTCGCCTTTACGTAAACCCGCCATTACGTATGTCGCGATCGACGAAGTCTCAAGCCCAAGGAAGATCACAACGAGATCGTTGCCCGCCGCCATCATCATCATTCCGAAGGTCGCAAACAAAAGCAGCGCGTGAAATTCGCCTGTCGGAACGCCTTCGATCTCGACCCACAGGGTCGATGCGAGTATCGTCATTGCGGCGATCATCAGAAAGACAAGTCCGAAGCTCAAGCGGAGATTGTCGTGAGCGATCATCCCGCTCCACGCCGTGCCTGAGTAGCTGTCGCCCCACATTAGGACAAGCAGGACCGCCGAGATGAGGATCCCGAGCATTCCAATGGCGCCTGAGACCGCCTTTTGTTTCGGAAAGAAGCTGTCGTAAAGCATTACGACGATACCGGCGAGTGCGACCACGATCTCGGGAAGGATCAAGGTTACGTCCGCATTCGGCGTGGTCAGTTGTGCTAACAAAAAGTTGCTCATTATCTATTTTCGAGGGCCTTTGTATCGAGTTCTGTCTTCTCGACCGCTCCTCCGGCCGACTTCATAACACGGGCTTCGATCGTCTTGATCGCACGATCCGTCCTTTCGAGGAAAGGCTTCGGATATACGCCCATCACCACCATCGCGATAAGAAGCGGTATCATCAAGCCGATCTCACGCGCATTCAGGTCGGTCAATTTTTTATTCTCAGGGTTCGTCACCTTGCCGAAGAAAACCCGCTGGACGAGCCATAGCAGATAGACCGCCGCAAGGATCACGCCAATTCCGGCGGCCATCGCCGCGACATAGTTCCAGTTCGTGGACGCAGTGACTTTCAAAATGTTCGATTTGAACATACCGACCATGATCAGGAATTCCCCGACAAAGCCGTTCAGGAACGGAAGGCCGATCGACGACATGGTCGTGATGATGAAGATCGCCGCATAATTCGGCATTACGTTCGCAAGCCCGCCATACTCGCTGATCTCACGCGTGTGGCGACGCTCGTAAGCAAAACCGACAAGGATGAAGAGAGCTCCGGTCGAGACGCCGTGATTGAGCATCTGATAGACCGCGCCCTGCATCCCGAGTTCGGTAAACGAAAACATTCCGAGCACGACAAACCCCATGTGTGCGACCGAGGTATAGGCGATCAGACGCTTCCAGTCCGGCTGGACCATCGCAACGAGTGCTCCGTAAATGATGCCGATCACCGCCAAAGTGATAAAGATCCAAGCAGTTTCACGCGCCTGATCGGGGAAGAATGCGAAATTGAACCGCATCAGTCCGTAGGTTCCCATCTTGAGCAGGATCGCAGCAAGAATGACCGAGCCGGCGGTCGGCGCTTCGGTGTGAGCATCAGGCAGCCACGTGTGTACCGGAAAGATCGGCACTTTGATCGCAAATGAAAGCGCAAATGCAAAGAAGAGCAGCATTCCCGCCTGCGACCCGAGAACGAGTTTGCCGGATTGCATTGCGGCCAGGATCTCAACAAAGTCGAACGATCCCGAACCTTGTACCGCACCTGCGTAGATGTAATAAAGCGAGATGATCGCGACCAGCATCAGCAGACTGCCGACGGCCGTGAAGATAAAGAATTTTACCGCCGCATAGATGCGATTCTTTCCGCCCCAAACGCCGATCAGGAAGAACATCGGGATGAGCGATGCTTCGAAGAAAAGATAAAAAACGAGCAGGTCAAGCGTTACAAAAACGCCGAGCATTGCAGATTCAAGCAAAAGCAGGAAGGCGAAAAAGGCTGTTTTTTTCTTCTCGACGGCCGTCCACGCACACAACACGGAAAGCGGCATTATGAAGGTCGTAAGCAATACGAGCCAGAAGCTGAGGCCATCGACGCCGACGTGATAATTTGTGTGGATCGCGGGGATCCACGGCACATTCTGTTCGAACTCGAAGCCGCCGACCACAGGCACGCCGCGTGTGAACATGAGCAGCGAGATCAGAAAATTGAGCGTTGTTATGATGAGAGCGAACCATCTTTGCGATGAGTCGTCCTTCGTAACCGCTTTGTATGCGATCGCAGCGATCGCACCGACCGTCGGCAGCAGGATCAGGATCGTGAGCAGATTTTCTTTTATAAGATCCATTTCTATTCGTCAATGAGCCTCGTTAAAGTTCTCTTTAGTATTCGACAGGCTCCCACGTATATTCCGTCTTTAACCTTTCGTCGCGATTCAAATAATAGACGAAAGCCTTTATGACAGCGTCCTCGTTCAATTCGTCGTAACAGCCAAAAAGATCGTCGTCTTTTTTGTATTCAAGGCCATAGCCATCGTCGGCAAAGACGGTCTGGATAAAGCTGTTCTCAAACAATGTCAAGATCGCGAACGAATCATCTCCGGAAGACCTGAGCCCGCGGATCGCGCTTTCGATGTCGTTCTCTGTCGCTTCGCGAGCGACGATCTCTTCATTAACGGAAAGCTCCATTTCTACCTCCGGATCAGCCGACGAGCTTCAGTCCGTAATAAATAAAATATCCGATCACGGCGAGTGCTCCGAAGAGAATGATCGCCGCGTAACTACGCACAAAACCGACCTGAAGGCTTCGCACCGCGTTGCCCGCCTCGACCATAAAATGCCCGATGCCATTTACGATACCGTCGATGAAGCCAAGATCGAACGCTTTCCATAGGCCTTCGCGCGAAAGCTTCGTGATCGGATCGACAATGTAGCCGTTGTAAAGCTCATCGATACGCCACTTGTCCTGAAGGATCTTGGGCAAAGCCTTGAGCGGTGTTTTCGAGAACACCAGCCAGCCGATCGCGATGCCAAATAGAGCAAGCACGACCGAGACAACGGCAAGAGTGCGTTCGAGTGATATCTCGTGCGGGTCGTGAGCCTCTTCACCATGGGCCGGGGCAGCGGCAGATTCCGTTGCGTGTTGTCCATCAACCGCAGCGTGCTCGGTTGACGGCGCGATCGCATGCGGTTTACCGACCTCGACTATTACCGGCGCAAGCGTTCGATGGAATACGTTCACATCGCCGGCACCAAAAAGCGAACTTACGGCATACGGAATTCCGACAAGGCCGCCGACCGTCGAAAGTATCGCGAGCGCTATAAGCGGCACCGTCATAGACCACGGCGATTCGTGCGGTTTGAAATCGGCCGGAAGTGCGTGGTGTGCATCATCCTCGTCATCCTCGGCCGCGGAATGAGAATCATCGTGTGCATGATCGTCCGCGTGATCCTCGCCGTCAAGCACCTGGTGGAAACGCTCTTCGCCGAAGAACGTCATAACCATCAGACGCGTCATATAGATCGCTGTTAACACGGCCGTTGCAAGGCCGACAGCCCAAAGGACATACGCCCAGTTGCCGAGCGGCCCGGAAGCGGCAAATGTCTTAAAAAGGATCTCGTCTTTTGAAAAGAATCCTGCCCAGATCGGAATGCCGCAGATCGCGAGCCAGGCGGCTCCCATCGTCACGTACGTGATCGGCATATACTTGCGCAAATTGCCCATCCGACGCATATCCTGCTCGTGGTGCATACCTGCGATCACCGAACCGGAACCGAGGAATAGCAATGCCTTGAAGAACGCGTGCGTCATCACGTGAAAGATCGCGGCGATAAATGCTCCGACACCGCACGCTAGGAACATATACCCAAGCTGTGAGACCGTCGAATATGCGAGCACCTTCTTGATGTCGTTCTGTGCAAGGCCGACGGTCGCAGCAAATAGAGCGGTCGCACATCCGATGATCGCGACGATGAACATTGCGGTCGGTGCATTCTGGAAGATCGCGTTGCAGCGAACGACCATATAGACGCCCGCGGTAACCATCGTCGCCGCGTGGATAAGAGCAGAAACAGGTGTCGGGCCGGCCATCGCGTCGGGCAGCCACGTAAATAGCGGGATCTGGGCCGATTTGCCGGTCGCACCAATAAAGAGCAGAACCGCGACCGACGTGATTCCGCCCGCGAATATCGTTCCCCAGGCAAAAGGTTCCTGAGCCATCTGGGCGATCGCGGCCAGCGAACTGTGAACCTGGACACCGTCAACCGTCTTGTCGAAGAACGAGATCGAGCCGGTAAGCGTAAAAAGCAGGAAGATTCCGATCAGCACGCCCCAATCGCCGATTCGGTTCATTACGAACGCTTTCTTTGCGGCACGACGGGCTTCGTCGAGCTTGATGTAGTAGCCGATCAAGAGATACGAGCAAAGGCCGACGCCTTCCCAGCCAACGAACATCAGCAGGATGTTGTCACCGAGAATCAGCGTGAGCATCGAGAACATAAAGAGATTCAAGTAAGCAAAAAAGCGGTAGAATCCTTTGTCCCCGTGCATATAACCGGTCGCAAAAATGTGGATCAAAAGGCCGACGAACGTGATGAAGCACGCGTAGATGCCGGAAAGGCGATCCATCGCCAGGCCAAAGTCCGAGCGGAAGCTGCCGACCTGGATCCACGTCCAGATCTGGTCGAAGATCGGCCTGTCGGCGACCAATGCTCCGGGGTGTCCCGTTCCGATCCCGAAAGCGACCATAAATGCCGCGATGGTCGAGATCGCGATCGTACCGCAGCCGATCAGTCCGGAGAACGTCTCATTCTTCAGCCGGCCGCCTATAAGCCAATTGATGACCGCACCGACAAGCGGGGCAAAAATGATCAAGCTTAGAAGGTTAGTTTCAATCATCGATCAATTCTTCAAAATGCTTGCGGTATCGACATCGATCGACTGCCGGTTGCGGAAAAATGCTATAAAGATGCCGAGGCCGACGGCTGCTTCGGCCGCCGCAACGCTCATCACCATAAATACAAACAGCTGGCCGTGAACGTCTGCGTAATATCGTGAAAATGCGACGAAGGTAAGGTTTACCGCATTGAGCATAAGCTCGATGCACATAAACATTCCCAATGCGTTCCGCTTAAAGACGACGCCAACGCATCCGATAGTGAACAGTATTCCGGAAAGGCCCAGATATGTTGCAAGATTCGGTTCCATAAATTACCTTTACTAGGAGTTGATCTCCTCGCTGATGCGCTCTTCTTCCTTGTCGATCACAAGCTCAAGCTGCGGTTGAGACAGACGGCGAGCAAGCACGACCGAGCCGACAATGGCCATCAAAAGCATCACCCCGACGATCTCGACCGGGAGAAGATAATCCGTGTACATCGCACGCCCGATGTCGAGTGTGTTGCCAACGGTCACGTTCGGGTCGATCGCCTGATTCGGCGTCCGCGAGACGGCATAGACGACAAAAAGCGTCTGCGCGAGCAGCACGATGCCCAACCCGCCGCCGAGCGCATACAAATACTTCAACCGCGACGTGTTCGGCTCATCGTCAAGATTCAAGAGCATTATGACGAAGACAACGAGCACCATGATCGCTCCCGCATAGACCAATATCTGCACAATGGCGATAAATGGAGCTGCGAGCGTCAGATAGATGCAGGCAAGCGAAAGGAATACCCCAACGAGCGAGATCGCGCTGTAAAGCGGATTCTTGTGATAGACCATCGAAATGGCGCACATTATCGCGAACCCGGCGAATAAGAAAAATAATGCGGTCGAAACCATAATATTATTTCGTGCCTTTTCCTAACGATTCAGGAAAAAGACCACAATGATCGTCCCGATCAAATTCAAAAGGCCGAGCGGAAGAAGGAATTTCCACCCGAAATTCATCAGCTGATCGAAGCGGAAACGCGGAAGCGTACCGCGGATCCAAATGTAAAGGAACAAGAAAAAGATGACCTTTCCGACGAAAGCCCCGATGCTGATAAGCGCGTATGGAACAGAGCCGACGTCAAATAGATGGCTGAGCCCCGGCACATACCAACCGCCAAGGAAAAGCACGGTCGCCATCATCGAGACCGTGAACATATTCACGTACTCGGCCATGAAAAAGAGAGCGAACTTGAGAGCCGAATACTCGGTGTGGAATCCCGCGACGAGTTCGGTCTCTGCTTCCGGCAGGTCGAACGGAACGCGGTTCGTTTCCGCGAACGCAGAAATAAGAAAGACCACAAATCCTATGAACTGCGGAATGATGAACCACCGCATATACCACGGCGAACCCATTTGTGCCTGGACTATCCGGGTAAGATCGAGCGAACCTGCGAGCATCACGACGCCGATGACAGACGCTCCCATAGCGAGTTCGTACGAGATCATCTGCGCGGATGAACGCAGTCCGCCCATCAAGCTGTATTTGCTGTTCGATGACCAACCCGCGAGCATAATGCCGTAAACGCCTACCGAGGTTATCGACAGCACAAACAACACTCCGACGTCGATCTGGGCGATAACAAGCCGCAGAGTGTGTACGCCCTCTGCGATGCCGTAAGGCAGAAAGCTCCAGTCGATGGTCGTGATGGTCGGGCCGAAGGGATAGACAACGATCGGCATCAACGCACATGTAAGAGCGATAAATGGTGCCAGGTAATAGATCACCTTCGACGATTCGTTCGGGACGATGTCTTCCTTTAAGATGAATTTCAGAAGATCGGCAAAAGGCTGCAGTATGCCCCAAGGGCCGACACGATTCGGCCCGACGCGGCCTTGAATCCATCCGAGCACCTTTCGCTCTCCAAGAACCGTGTATGCCACGATCATCAGCACACCTTGAAACGCCAAAAGCACGCCGATCAGAACGACGACATACGGAAATATCAGTTTAAGAGTCTCTTCCATGTTCTCTTACTTTCTCGGAATGCTCCTATCGCTCACGCTAACGCCGGCCGCCTCTGCAATGCCTTCTTCTCTCGGTGAGCCATCCAAATTGATCTGAACAAGCGGTGCTACCATAAGGTTCGGCGGCTTCGGGTTGCCATTGGCAAGTAAATGGAACTGCGGCGTTTTTGAGGTCATTGTCGTCAGCCTGTGCAGTTTGTGGCCGATACGCGGCGTTTCGTTGATCCTTTCGCCGGGCTGCATAGCCTCGACGGCTTTTCGCAGGCCATCAAGCGGCGCCGCATTGGCCGTAGTAGGGTATTTCGCTTGAACCGGTTCTCGCTCGTCACGGATCAGAGGGTACGTCAAGCCCTCATAAACGCCAACGGACCTCGTCAGTTGCCTAAAGACCGCGGACGATGCCTTTTCGGGCAATATTTCCGTTC
Organism: Acidobacteriota bacterium; assembly: GCA_018269005.1. Taxonomy (GTDB): domain Bacteria; phylum Acidobacteriota; class Blastocatellia; order Pyrinomonadales; family Pyrinomonadaceae; genus OLB17. The sequence goes on from JAFDVK010000018.1 coordinate 37,602, forward strand.
CAATTTCGCGTGCGATCTGAGCCGTGATCAGCCAGTCTGCACGAGATTGGTTCACAGGTTCGATCGCTTTGCGTACTCGCTGAACATTGCCCGCATTGTTCGTAAATGTGCCGTCAACTTCCGCAAAACTTGCTGCCGGGAAGACAACGTCGGCCATCTCGGCCGTTTCTGTCAGGAAAAGTTCTTGAACTGCGACAAAACCAACTCCGTCGAGAGCTTTTGGATCCTGAAGGCTCCCTGCGACCAACGCCACCTTTGCACCCCTTAGCGCATCAGCGGCCGTCTTCCTTTGCGGGAGTATGTCATTTGCTCCGACCGAATTGTTATAACGCGCAAGCGGGTGCAGAAGCACACGCCGTCCGGCGGCGCTGAGCTTAGCGGCTCCTGAGGCTAGTGCGATCTGAGCTTCGACCGCGATATCCTCACCGAACACCAAAACAACATCGCCTGATGCGGATGAGACAGCCTCGATCGCTCGGCGAACGTCTCCGGGCTCGACCGCCATTTTCTGTGCTGCGGCGTCGATCGAAGAGTTGTCGAGCAAGGCTAGCGCGAAAGCTGACGCAGTTCCTGGAGCCGAATGAATAGAATGCGTCGCACGGCGCGAAAGATTTGTCGGCGTGTCATTGACGCAGACGAACGCCGCCCCATCATTTCGCACGGCCTGTCTGATCTGCTTTGCGGTAAACGTCTGCTCCTCTTCGGGTTCGCCTCCGATAAGCACTATTGCCGCCGCCTTCCGGATCTCAGCGTGCGTAGCAAGGTCGGCACTAAGATTCTCGAAGATCGGGCGGAGATCGAAAGGGTCACTGACAGCTACACGGTCTGTCTTTACCGCCGAAGAAGCAAATTCCTTCAACGCGAAGATCGATTCATTCGTGAGCCTCGGGCTCGCGATAACCGCGGTATCCGAACCTGCCTCGGCCAATTTCCCAGCGGCGAATTTGATCGCCTCATCCCAAGTAGCGGGAATAAGCTTGCCGCCCTTTGAATATCGGATCAGCGGCGTTTTCAGGCGATCATCGTGATTGATGAACCCGTGTGCATAACGCGCCTTCACATCCAAGAACTCGCCGTTAAGTCCATTTACATAACGATCGCGAGCAACGACGCGGTGAACATTGCCTCCGCGAGCACCGATGGAGATCTGCATACCGTCGGAACCGTAAACGTCCGTCGAGACGATCTGCTCAAGCTCCCAGGGACGAGTTTCGTGACGATAGACCGCATCAAGCAGCGTACCGGTTGGGCAAACCTCAACGCAGTTTCCGCATTGCGAACAATTGAGCCATCCTCCGTAAGTTCCAATGACGGTACTCACGCCGCGGTTCGCTGCCTCGATGGCATCTTCGCCCATCCATTCATCGCAGACTCGCGTACATCGTTTGCAGAGGATGCAGCGCTGCGGGTCGTTCGCGATGACCGGCGAGAGGAACTTCTCAGGAGCTACGTTCTTATTCTCAAAGAATCGCTCCTCAACATCGCCCCAATCGAAAATGACCTCCTGCAGTTCGCATTCGCCGCCTCGGTCGCACTGCGGGCAATCAAGCGGATGATTCGCGAGAAGGAATTCGCCCATCGCACGCTGCGCTTTTTCGACCTCTTCGCTGACGGTCGTAACGACCATTCCATCGGTGCAGGTGATAGTGCAGGATGTTTGCAGCTTCGGCATCTTCTCGATGCGCACCAAGCACATTCGGCACGAGGACTGCAGTGCGAGATCCTTGTAGTAGCAAAAAGAAGGGATGCCCACGCCATTATCACGGCATACATCTATAAGCCGTGCGCCTTTCTCGGTGCCAACTTCCTGCCCGTTGATCGTTATTTTTATCGGTTCTGCCATTAAACTTTTCGCGAATACCGTGTTTCGGTCGCGATCGCCTCTTCGCCCTCAGGCGAGATGTTGTATGCCGAGATCACGATATTGTCGTTATCCGTTTGCTCGATCTCGGTCCTCCAACCCCAACGCGGGTTGCCTTCGCCGGCAAAGTAGCTGCCAAGCACGTTAAACCGTTCGCCCGCCTCGCCCTCTGAGAACAATATTCCGGTGGACATATGAAAACTATCCACCCAAGCGGCCTGAAACTTTTGGGTCAACAGGTCAAAGCCAAAGATCGCAATGCCATCGAACGGCTTCCCGTCCAGGCTGCCTGAATATTCATGCAGGAGAAAACGTCCGTCCAAGATCGGCCGGATCGTTCCCGCCATCGGCGATTCATCGGCAACGACGCCGGGCTCGAACCACGTTCTCGTGGTACCCGACCAATCGCCTATCAAGGCATCGAATCCGGCATGCGGGCCCTTCTCTTTTGACTCGGTAAATTTCACCTATTCCTTTGCCTTTACCTTTACTTTGCGAGCCGGCTTTTTCTCCTCGGCCACAGCGGCAGCCGCGGACGGCACGAACGAAGCGGCCTTGTGCTTCGGCCTTGATTTTCCATGACTGCCGGCAAAGATCTTGCCGCGTCGTGTTCTCTTATCTCCCTTTCCCATAATTCTCCTCAATAAAAAATCAAACATTCACCGCTGCTAACACGCCTTCTAGTTACGCGGCATTTCCTCCTTTGCAGACGTTGCATCGACGCCATTCAGCAATCCTAGAATGTATGCCTGGACCTCTGGATTTGCAGCGAGCCGGTTGTGCGCATCGCAAAAGAATTTGGTCGAAGCGAACATCGAGTTCAGCCGGCCGTTCCCTTGCAGCGAATAGGTGGAAACGACTCCGTCGCCCGGAGCGTAGATAGCTGCTCTTAAGGCTGCCGTTCCACGGCTATCGCCGTCTTTTTTCTTTTGGTCCGGTACGGAAAACCGGGTTATCCAATCGCCGCTTTTCTCACTGCGGAGAAGGGCAGCTCCCGCGACAGTATCCTTACACTCGGCACCGACCAGATCGAATTCGACTTTTGGCGACACGCCCGAAGCTGCGTTCAGGGCCTGATGAAATCGCTTCGCCCGCTGGAGCATCTTTGCAAAGAACTCCGGAGCGGCCTTTCGCTCCGAAGCCGTCGGGAAGGCCTTGACGAATTTCGGGTCGCTGACGGGATCCCAACCGTACTCGGTCCAGACCTTCGGATCATAAAGATCGACATCGACCTGCTGCAGATCCTCGCCCATCAGCGTAAAGGTACCCGGTGCCGGCAAGAGTTCGTAGATCGCCGGCATTGTGAACACGTCAAAACGCGAGACGTTTCGAACGAACGGCAAGTTGAAGGCGATCGGGCCGAACGATTCACCATTAATGAACCCTTCGAGAGCAAGCGGTGATCCTTCATTCGGCGTGCCGAGAAGCACGATCTTTCGGAAATGACGGTCACCCGCCCAGGTTGGAACCGGCTTTTGATTCCCGGGCGGAAGGTCCGCAATGCCATACATCGCGGAATACCTTGCTATGAGGCCGCCCATCGAGTGCGCAATAACGTCGAACTTGAGATCCGGCTCCTTGAGTTGCAGCTTGACGCTCTCGACCTGCTGGATAAGCAGCTTCGCATTATGGACATTGTCCAGACGCCAATCGTAAGCAAACACGTAGATGCCCGCATTACCGCCATCTTTGGATGGTGAGTTCCAAGTTTCTTCGTGATATCCATTCGAAGTTAGGGAGTCGATCAGGCCCTTATAGATATCGATTCGCGGAACAAGCCCTAACTTGATCGACCGCAAAATATCACCGGCCGACAGATCGTCACGCGAGGCAAGCGGATCGGACGTGATCGGTAAGCGGATGTCATCTGTCTTAGAGCGGGCAACACTGAACCAAACGACTTCGTCTCGATTCTCCTTATTCACCAGTTCCGAGCCCATAATTCCCGGAATGATGATGACCGGATCTCTATCTTTCGCAAACGCAAGAATGCCTGCCGCCGAGGTCATCAGCAGAAGGATCGCCAAGCGAAAAAATAGTGAAAAGATGGACCGCCTCATTTCGCGCGTTATGCGTTTACCGTTAACTCCTTGCCCTCAGCACTTCCGGTATTTTTCCAAAGCCATTTCTTAAAATCTTCAGGGAAACGCTGGATCGCGGACTGTATCGGCCACGCTGCCGCGTCGGCAAGCGGACAGTGCGAACGTCCTTCCATGTTGTCGCAAAGATCGAGCATCACCTGAGCGTCTTCAGGACGGCCGCCGCCTGCTGCTATCCGATCAAAGATCTTCACGAGCCAATCGGTTCCTTCGCGGCACGGGGTGCACCAGCCGCAGGATTCGTGTTTATAGAATTCCGTAAGATTTCTTGTTGATTCCACAACATCGACCCGCTCATCCATAACGATAAAGCCGCCCGAACCAACGCTCGAACCCGCTGCGACGAGTCCCTCATAATCCAAGGTGACCTTCTTGCCGAGGATCTGGCTCGTGTTCATTATGTAAACGGACGAACCGCCGGGAATTACAGCTTTCAACTTCTTATCATCGCGAAGCATTCCGCCGCAGTCTTCCATAATGAACTTTTCCATGTCGGCGTAGCCCATCGGAAGTTCGTAAACGCCCGGTTTTTTGACGTGGCCGCTGACGGACCAAAGCTTTGTGCCGCCGGACTTCTCCGTCCCGAGATCGCGCCAAGCTTCCGCACCCATTTCAATGATCTCGGGAACCGCGGTCAGCGTCTCGACGTTGTTGACGACGGTCGGACAGGCGTAAAGGCCTTCAAGTGCGGGAAAAGGCGGCTTCATTCTCGGATGGCCGCGAAAACCTTCAAGCGAACTCAGCAGAGCCGTTTCCTCACCGCAGATATACGCACCGGCCCCTGTGTGGGTAAAGATATCCATGTCAAAACCGGTTCCGAGGATATTACGGCCTAAAAGCCCGGCATCGCGAGCCTCCGCAAGGGCGGCGTCCATTATGTCGATCAGATAGTTGTATTCGCCGCGATAGTAGATATAGCCCGTCGCGGCGCCGAGAGCATGGCCCGCTATGACCATCCCCTCGATCAGCGCGTGCGGGTCGCGTTCAAGCAGATACCGGTCCTTAAAGGTGCCGGGCTCGGATTCATCGGCGTTGCAAACCACATATTTCGGCTTAGGCGAATCCTTCGGAACGAACGACCATTTCATTCCGGTCGGAAAGCCTGCACCGCCGCGTCCGCGCAAAGCTGAGGTCTTGACCATCTCAATGATGTCAGCCGGGGCCATTCCGAGCGCTTTCTTCAAGCTCGAATAGCCGCCCATATCGCGATACACCTTGAGCGTGTGCCCGTCTTTTGCAAGCACTTGCCTCAACTGAAGCGGTTCACAGCCTATTGCTTTGATCTCCATAAATCTTTGCTTACCGAGGTTTTTCGAATTCCATAATGTAGCCGCGTCCGGCCGGGGCTAAAATAAATGTGTCGGAATCCGTCTCAAAAATTCCGTAATAAAGTTTTTTCTCAAACCGGATAAATGCTGCATGCGGCCCCATAAGATCAAATGTATATGCAACCCTGAATCCTCGATTCTCACCGTTAAAAACTACCAACCTCAAAGGGTAATCAGGCGTATGTTCACTTATCTCATTTGACTCAACATTCGGCTCAGGTTTTCCTTCACGATAGAGCAGTACTGCGAAGTCCGGAATTTTGTCACGGTTAAAATCACCAACAGCATAATTTGGCTTAAAAGTCCTTCCGAACCATTCGCGGACTGATTTTAGATATTCGTCACTAAGATTGTGTTCCTGTCTAAAAGTTAATGTTTTGTTTGTCGAAAGATAATTTTCTAACGCTGTAGCGTGGTTCGCTGCGAGATCGCTCACAGAATTTTGGGCAGTAACACTTACCGCAAAACAAAGAATCGCAAATGCCCCAAATGTTCTCATTCAAACTCACCCAAGATCTTGTCCACTTTATCGACCGTCAGATCTTCGTGATAATCGAAACCGATCTGCATCATCGGGGCCGTACCGCAGCTGCCGAGGCATTCGACCAGCGAGACGGTGAATTTACCGTCTGCCGTCGTCTCGCCCGGCTTGATGCCGAGTTTTGAGCAGACGTGATCCGTGATATCGGGTTCGCCCATGATCTTGCACGAGAGAGTTTTGCAGATCTGTATGTGGTGGCGCCCGACGCGATGCATATTGAACATCGTGTAGAAGGTCGCCGTCTCCCAAACGTCCGTAACTTCGAGATTTAAGAATTTCGCAAGGAAATTCACGCCAGGATTATCTACATAACCACGCTCTCTCTGAATGACAAAAAGAAGCGGTATCAGGGCCGAACGGCTCCTGTCCGGCGGATATTTCTCGAGATACGAGCGGATCTCGTCCATCACCTCGGGCGAGAACTCGGCGACCTCGTCCGTGACCGCAACCTGATTCGTATAGTCTGAAGGTTTTACTGCTGCCATCTTATTAATGGTGAACGGTGAATGCTAAATGGTGAATACAAAAGCAATTACCGCTGATCAATTTACCTATATTCCTCAATTTTGTGCTGCCATTTTTAGATTCGATCTTGCAGTCTTGATCGCGGCAACAAGTATCCGTTGGATCGATCCGTAGCGCGAAAGCATCGAATTTTGAACTCAGCACACTTTCGCCCCAGAACTCCTTCTTTCACTCATCACTCACAATTCACCATCAACTACCGGTCGATCTCACCGAGAACGATGTCGAGCGAGCCGATGACCGCGACGACGTCGGCGACCATTTCGCCCTTTACCATGTCGGGCAATGCCGAAAGATTCACAAAGCTCGGTCCACGAAAGTGCACGCGTTCCGGTTTCGGCCCGCCGTTGGACTTCATATAGACGCCGAGCTCGCCCTTGGACGCTTCGATCGCGTGATAAACCTCGCCCGGCGGGACGTTAAAGCCTTCCGCGACGATCAGGAAGTGGTGAATGAGCGAATCCATATGCTTACGCATATCGTCGCGATCCGGCAGCACGATCTTTGGTGCATTCGCTTTGATCGGGCCGGGCTTCAGTCGTTCGAGTGCCTGGCGGACGATCTTCGCCGACTCGTAGCATTCGCGAATACGGACCATGTACCTCGCCCAGACGTCGCAATCGTGTTCGACCGGCACGTCGAAATCGTAAGTTTCGTAACCCGTGTATGGGTTATCGCGTCTTAGGTCAAGATCGACACCGCTGCCGCGAAGGCACGGTCCGGTCAAGCCCCAGCTGATCGCGTCTTCGCGAGAAATGATACCGATACCCTTTGTACGGCTGTGCCAGATCGTATTTCCCGTCAAGAGCGTGTCAAACGTCTCCATCGCTTCAGGGAAGTCGTCAAGAAACTGTTTACACCGCTCGGTAAAGCCTGCCGGCAGATCCATCATCAGACCGCCGATACGGAAATAGCTCGGCGTCATACGTCCGCCGGACGCTGCCTCGATAAGATTCAATATCTTTTCACGCTGACGGAAGCAAAAAAAGAACGGCGACATCGCGCCGAGATCAAGCCCGTGCGTCCCAAGCCACACCATGTGCGAGGCGATGCGCTGAAGTTCGCAGAAAAGCACACGGATCACCTGAGCTCTTTCCGGTATCTCAAGGTCGAGAAGCTTCTCAGCGGCCATCACGTATGCCAGATTATTGCCGAGCGGATTCAGATAATCCATCCGATCCGTGATGACGATGCCCTGTTGATATTTCTTGTATTCAAAGAGCTTCTCCATTCCGGTGTGCAGATAACCGATATCCGGAACGGCCTTCAAAACAAGCTCGCCGTCAAGGCGAAGATCGAGCCGAAGCACGCCGTGCGTGGACGGATGCTGCGGCCCCATCGAAAGGGTCATTTCGGACTCGAGAGCGTTGTCCACAACGCTCTCTGCCGCCGGCGAATTTTCTGTGACGGTTTCCATCATCAATTCAAGCTATAAGGTTCGTATCCACGCAGCGGATAATCTTTTCGAAGAGCGAATCCGTCGAAATCCGACGGAAGCAAAATACGTCTAAGATCAGGATGGCCGTCAAAAATTATCCCGAAGAAGTCGTAGGTCTCGCGCTCGTGCCAATTCGCGGTCTTCCAGACCGGCGTTACCGACGCGACCTTTGGATCATCCTCGGAGAGAAGCACTTTTACGCGCAGGCGGCTGTGATGCGTGGTCGAAAACAGGTGGTAGTTGACAAAGAACCGCGGCTCTTCTTCGGGGCCAAGATCGCCGCCGCAAAGGTCCGCGAGCATATCGAACTTGTGCTCATCCCTGAGGAAAACGCAAACGGCGAGGACGTCATCGCGCCCGACAACAACTGTCGTTTCGCCGTGTCCAACCCTTACATCCTGAACCCAAGATGCGTTCTTTTTCTTCAGTTCTTCGACGAAGAACTCCAATTTATCGGCCATAAAAGCAATCTCAAGTTACGACGAACGCCGGCGTTCGTGCCGCGACGGCACTGAGTACGGCCGTGACGTTTCACCCTTGCGAACCTCGTCCTGCACTTCACGTTCGAGTGCCGTATTCTCCGTAACCGGTAACGTTCCGGGGATCGCCGACACCCGAGATTCCGGTTCGAAAGCATCGCGCCGGTCTTTCACTGAATCCTTCATGATCTTGTCCTGAAGCATCGTGATCGCATGCACGAGCATTTCCGGACGCGGTGGACAACCGGGCACATAGACATCGACCGGAACGACCTTATCGACGCCCTGCACGATGGCGTAATTATCGAATACGCCGCCGGAAGTTGCGCAGGCTCCCATCGAGATCACCCATTTCGGCTCAGGCATCTGATCATAGATACGCCTAAGGACCGGAGCCATCTTTCGTGAAACACGGCCCGAGACGATCATTACGTCCGCCTGTCGCGGGCTCGCACGAAAGGTTTCGGCACCAAAACGCGAAAGGTCGTTCCGCGCTGAAACGGTATTCATCATTTCGATCGCACAGCAAGCCAAGCCGAACGTTGCCGGCCAAAGACTGGACTTTCGAGCCCAGTTGACCACGGCGTCGAGCTTTACGGTCACGACATCCGGCAGCGAATCAAATAGTGTGTTCTCAAGCCCCATAAAACATCAGGCGGCGATCTTCGCCGGTGCGATCTTTGCTCCTTCCATTCGCTCGCGGGCGATCCGCTTTGCTTCCTCGCGTGCTTCGACCCGCGATTGGACGCCCCAGTCAAATACACCCTTTTTCCAAACGTAGATATAGCCGACGATCAAAGTCGCAATAAAGACCATGATCTCGAGAAAAGCCACCACACCGAAGATCGCAGGCTCCCTGAGAAGGCTCTTGAACGCCACAGCGAACGGGATGATGAACAGGACTTCGATGTCGAACAGAAGGAAGATGACCGCGACCGTATAGAATTTTACGGAAAAACGTTCGCGCGCCGTGCCGACCGGATCTTTCCCGCATTCATACGGACTGAGTTTGATCGAGGTCCGTTTACGCGGACCGATAAGCTGCGTTACCAATAGCTGGCTGACGCCAAAACCGGCAGCGACGAGAAACATGATTCCGATGGGAACGTAGTCGAAAAAGCTGAATTCGGACATAAATGATCCTTCCGACCGATTTAGCCCAAGTTCGAGCAATACGCTTCATTCGAAAAGCGTGTTTTAGATGCGGGAAAATTGGGCGTTAAAGCACACTTAAATCGTAAGTTAAGCCCTTGGGAGTGTCAAGGCACTGAACTCGACACCGCGCGGAAGAATAAACATTGACCGATCAAAAGTTCGTGTGATACCTTGAATGTGGCGAACGTCGTCATTTTCGCCTGTTATCCCTGCATTTCAATTGATCTTCACCCACTTTTCCCGTGATCTCTGGATTTAATACTGACGTTGAACATAATGGAGTGGTTTACCACATCCAGACGGAGGACAAGGGCCTTTCGTCGCAGGTGATCGTGTCTCTTGTTTACGATCGCGGTACGATCCTCGCGAGTAAACGGACTCCATATAATGACCTAAACGACGGCATTCTTGATGAAGCGGCGCTCTCGGATCGGCTTTCGCACCAACACAAGCTTATCTGCGCTGCCGTTCGTGCAGGCCGTATCGGCGACCTTCAGCAGATGACCGGCCGAGCTCGTGCGGCAAAACGCGAAGCGGCAGCTGAGGCCAAAGTTGAACTGCCGGCTGCCGAAGTTCGGGAGACTTTAGAGGAAAGCCTTGCGGCATCGGCCGTGCCTGTCGCACCGATCGAAACGCAGCGTGTCATCACTGTTTCAACACCCGAAACGGCTCCCATCGAGATCCCGGCGGAGGCTCCGCCTTCAACCAACGTAGAACTCGAGGACGATTTCTTTGACCTGCCTCTATTTGAGGACGCAGTAACCATCATCGATGAGATACAGCTGCTTCCTGAAGATATCGAGGTCGTGAGCGAATTATCGGGTATCGATCGACCGCACAATGAGAACCTTTCTGTTGATATTCTCGGAGAAACAAAGTTTAAGGGCGGTGACCGCATCTCTCTGAATATTCTCGTCTGCCGAGGCACTGACAGACGGATCGTAAAGGACGCACAAATAGTGGTAAAAGTACTCGGTTCAGCGTTCCGCCCCGTGATATTTCACGCGCAGTCCGACGCGAACGGCCTTGCAAGGATCCATTTGCAGATCCCGCACTTTCAAGCCGGCCGAGCGGCGATGGTCGTACGCGTGATCGCGGACGGCGAAGAGTTTGAAACTCGCCGCCTTGTAACCCCCGCCTAAGATTCGCTTGGATCCTGTAATTCAAATATACTTAGAGCGTGTTAGAGATCACGCTAAATGGAAGCCCTAGAAGCCTGGAGACCTCGATAAGCATAGCAACTCTTGTCGAAGAGCTTTCGATGCCCGAAAGACGCCTTGCCGTCGAGTTGAACGGCATAGTAGTTCGAAAGGCTGAATGGCCGGGAACGATCCTGAATTCAGGGGACCGAATCGAGATCGTTCATTTCGTCGGCGGCGGCTAAATTGACGAATTCCCTCTCAAAACATTGCTTCCAGCTTCCGTTTGCGTAAAAATCAGAGCAAATGGAAGATACTTTTTTACTCGCAGGCATTACCTTTTCTTCAAGACTTATTCTAGGGACCGGCAAATACCGTTCTAACGATGAAATGAAGGCCGCACACTTGGCCTCTGGCGCCGATATGGTGACGGTTGCCGTCAATCGTGTGCCGCTTGACCGGTCAAGCGAATCCTTTTTGGATCATCTCGATCCGAAGATGCGCATCCTCCCGAATACTGCCGGATGCTACGACGCCGATCATGCTATCCGCACCGCTAGGCTCGCCCGCGAAGCCCTCGATACTGAATGGCTCAAACTTGAGGTCATCGGCGATCCGGTAACGCTTTTCCCAGACAACGAACAAACCTTAGAAGCCGCCAAAGTCCTGGTAAAAGAAGGCTTTATTGTGCTTCCTTATTTCACTGACGACCTGATAATGGCGAAGAAGCTTCTCGATGCGGGCTGCGCTGCCGTTATGCCGCTTGCAGCTCCTATCGGGTCGGGAATGGGCGTTCAAAATCCGGCGAATCTGCGTATTATGCGTGAACAGCTTCCCGACGCTACGATCATTGTTGATGCCGGAGTAGGCGTTCCTTCGGATGCATCGATCGCCATGGAACTCGGTGCGGACGCGATCCTGATGAATACGGCGATCGCAGAATCGCCCGACCCGGCCGCGATGGCAAGGGCGATGAAACTTGGTGTTGAGGGAGGCAGACTCGCATATCGCGCAGGTCGTATGCCGAAACGCCTTTACGCATCGGCATCTAGTCCTTTGCAAGGCGCGATAAAGTGACTGAAGGTAGATAATGTCCGATATGCGAATCAACGTACTTTTCTTCGGAGCTACTGCGGACATCGTTGGCAAACGACGCGAGGAACTCGAGGTAGATGGCGAGGTATCCGCCGGAAGCATCCTCGATGAACTCCGCACAAGATTCCCCTACCTTGCCGCTCAGAAACTCCACATCTCAATAGAGCAGGAATACGCTTCGTCCGATTCGATAGTAAAGGCCGGCGACGAGATCGCGATCTTTACTTCCGTCTCGGGCGGATAGGCACTAATGTCTCAAGCTTAGATCCGAAATTCGTCAATATGGACCATTGTGAACTGACGACAGAACCTATCAATGTCGGGGCCGTTGCCCGCCGCGTCGTCCCACCGGAGTGCGGAGCGACCGTAACGCTTGATGGCTACGCACGGAGGTTCACAACCCGCGACTCGAAGGTCATCGAGACCGAATACCTCGTTTACGAAGCTTATGAGGAGATGGCTCTCAAAGAGATGCAAAAGCTCGCCGCAAAGGCAAAGGAGGACTTTGCGATCTCGAATGTCGGCATCGTCCACCGCACCGGCAAGATCGAGATCGGCGAGACGAGCGTTGTCATCTCAGTAGCGGCACCTCATCGAAAAGATGCATTCGCGGCGTGCGAATGGCTTATCAAGGAACTCAAGCGCACGGTCCCGATCTGGAAAAAAGAAATTTACGCCGACGGTGAGGCCTGGTCCGAAGGTGAGGCCGCCGAATGACGTTATCTGACGACCTCAAGGACGATCGCTTGGGAACCTGAGAAAACAAAGTCTCCTGCGTCCAAGATCGCTTCTTGCAAAGTCGAGGTCGTGGTCGCTTTAACGCCGCCGGTCGAACGGCCGTTGTTCAAGGTCGCGATCATCGACGGCGGCAGGTCAGACATCTCGCTTGCCCCTACGATCGCTCCCGCTGATTCCCTTGAAAATACCGCGTAAAGCTTGTCCGATCGACGAAGCGAATTTAGCGTCGCGATCAGTTCTTTCGGATCCTGCGGAGCAAATTGCTGCACCGCTGATGCCTGCTGAACGACAGCACCGTCGGCGATCGTCAGCGTTAGTTTGCCCGGGGCTGCATCCGCGGGAATTGTGAGCGTAAATATTTTATTGAACGGCGTGCCGTCCTGGCGGCGAAATGTTGTTGTTACATCGACCGTCTCGCCCGGACGGACCTCGGTCCGATCTACCGAGATACGATCGAGAGCCGCCACATGCGAACCTTCGCTCACCGTCATTTCCAGTCTTATCCCCGTTATATCGATCCCTGCCAACTGTGCATTCAACAATGCCGCAAGAGGCACCGACGGCGATGCGGCGGCAACGGCCGCGGCCTGCGGCCCTGTGTAACGACGCACGATCTTCACGTCCGGCAATCCCTTCATCGAGATCGTGCCGTTGACATCGATCGTGGTATCACCGATCGAGCGTTCGTTCCCTTGGATCGTGTTCATCAATCCGGAATTCAGGAGCAGCGGTGTCAAGAAATCGTCGATAACGGTTTCGAAGCGTACCATCTCGTCACGTCCGCGACTCGTCCGCACATGAACCTCGATCGGCAGCACCTTCGGCTCACGCCCAAGGATCCCGTAAATGCCCGTCGCACGATCTTGCGTAAGCGTTCCAACTGCTGAATCGGGAACCGCGACCTTAAACGAGTTATTCAAGTTCGGGACAACCGTTACGACGTGCGATTCACTCATCGGCAGATCAACCGAACCGAGCGAAAAATACGGATGGCCGAACGCGTATATCTTGTCGCCGTCGCGCCACGTCACCGTGCCGGCGGCAGACACGGAAAGGTCTCCGCGTGCAAGTTCAACGACGATCGAATCACCTCCGAGCAGCGTGCTTGCCGTCGGCTTCTTAAAATCCATCTCCCGCGATCCGCCGACCGTCGCAACGCTCAGCATTCCGGCTCGCATAAGATCTGGCGCGAACGCGTCGATGGTCGCCTGAGAAAAACCTCCGAAGGCTAGGGGTGTCGCGATTGGCCTGAAAGTTTGCCCGATAACCGGTGCGAGACTCGGCCCCATATTGCTTCCGATCACGGCATCGCCCGGCGTCATTGCTGAAAACGGCCCTGTGATCGTCCTCCAATTCGAGCCCATAAGCTCGGAAAAATTGAATGAGGCCCGTTTCCCGACAGACCGCTCAGGAGCGGGCCGCTGTTCGAAGATCGAGATCATGCTGCCGATCGGCGTTATTCCGCAGATCGCCTCTTTTGCGTATGGAAAGCTGTACGAAATAGCACCGACGAGTTTGCCGTCAATATAGACCGGAGAACCTGACATTCCGGCGAAAACAAGCGTGCGGTCGGCATTTGCGCCGCTCAATTTACCAACGATCAGGTCTTGTCTCGGCCCGATGCCGTTCGGAACGATCCCAAGTATCTCAACGCCGAATTCCTCCGGCTTTGTGCCGCTAAAGACCGTCCGGGCCGTGCCTTTCATTCCGGCGCGCACGTCAGAAAGCGGCATAAGGTCCCGGCCCGGAATCGTCGGTATCATCTGCGCAGCCGCAAACGCCGCAGAAAAGAGGATCGCTAGAATGGCCGGGAATGCTGATCTAATAGATTTCATTGTAAAAAATAGGTCTTTGCGAATCAGATGAGTATGTTATCATCAGAGATGTCTTCTCGAAAGCATTTTGCTCTTTTTGGGAAGGTTCGTTTTCCCGCATTTCTTTAGTCGCTATTGACCTTTCCCGCACACGCGGCCTCAACCTGCATTTCCCCCAGGAAACGCCATGGCAAAAATCACCAAAGTCTTCAAGAGCCTTGCAAAGCTGATCTTACCTGTAGCGGCTCTGATCGTCATCGTAGTTGTCGGCCTGTCTATCTGGCTCGTTTATACGGTCGCACATCCGCTGCCGACGCAGCATATCCTGACGCCCGAGAAATACGGACGGCTTTCGTCGCGTGCGGCTCAGATCACCGAGGAATCGTGGTCAAATAAGGATGGTTCGCAGGCTCACGGCTGGCTGCTGCGCGGAGCCGAATCTGCTCCGGCGGTGATCCTTTATCACAAATACGGCGCGAATCGCTCACACTTGCTCGATCTGGGTGTAAAGATCAACGAATCGACAAATTTCACCGTCTTGATGCCCGACCTTCGTTCGCATGGAACTACAACCGATGGTTTCTGCACGTTTGGCGGGTGCGATGCAAAAGACGCGGCCAATGCGGTCGATTTTCTGCTTAGCTTGCGAACGCCGACAGGGATCGCTCTTATACAGAAAAAGGTCGGTGTTTACGGCATCGAACTTGGCTCACTCTATGCTCTTTCCGCCGCCGCCGATAAGCCCGAGGTCACTGCCCTTGCCCTTGACTCTGTTCCTGACAGTTCCGAGCAGTTGGTCGAACAGGTCGTCGATCAGCGGTTCCCGTTCTTGAGTTCGGTTACCGGGAAACTCGCTCTTCTAGGCACTCGATTCTATTACTACAAAGGATGTTTTGATCGGGAAACGACCTGTTCCGCGGCGAAAAAATTGGCTGACAGGCGTGTTATGTTGCTCGCGGGCCTGGATGCCCCGGCATATGCAGACGCGACGGGCCGTCTAACAAAATGCTTCCCGTCATCTACGCGTGTTGAAGCAAAACTCGATCTCAGCCCGACCGGAATGACGATGATCAATGCATCCGTCGAACAATCCGAGGCGTATGACCAACGGCTAATCGAATTCTTCCGCTCATCGCTCTCAGAGTGATCGCCGGCGGAGACTTTCAACACCTCGAAGAACCTTTCCGCCGACTTCTTGGCTCCGTAGGAGCATGCTTGTCGCACCGTAGCCCACTGACACCTCGGAGGCGGCTTGCCGCTGACATGGCTCTGTCGCTCCTAACGGAGCTCCAGCGATCTGTTTTGCGACCTCTCTCCCAGGGTGGCGGCCGATGCGGCCTTACCCTGGGCTATAATCATGCGTCCCGTACGGGGACTACGCCGGCGGCAAGCCGCAAGAACTTTGGATCAGCCAAGAATGCACGAATCGGAAGCCTATCTAAAATCTCAGATTTGAATTTGAAATTCGAGATGCAAACCTTCGCGGTCTTTGCGGGGTTTCGCTTCGCGACCTTTGCGTTTTCAAACAAGATCGTAAACGCAAAGAACGCAAAGGCGACGCGAAGTTCGCAAAGGAAGAAGGCCGCCACGGATGCACGGATCTAGTCGCTCTCAATTTTGAATTTTGAATTTCAAATTTCGAATCTGGGATTCCGAGTCCTGTACCTTTGCGGCCTTTGCGCTTTCTCTTTGGTGTAGCCGTGAAGGACGCAATTTTCGAAAAAGAGAACCACCCCGCCAGCCGAAGCGGCTGCCTCCCCTCCTTCGTAAGGAGGGGAGCTTTAGCTCCGCCATTCACCATTCACCATTCACCATTTACATTTTTTCAAAGACCAACAACCAACACAATCTTATCCGACGTCACGTTCTCATTTGAAGCACAAAGTTCACAGAATGTATCAAACCGCACAAAATGCACGATTTGCACAATTTGCACGATCTGCAGAAATGCGTCCTTTTGCTTCTTACCTTTTCATTTTCACTTATTTCGGAATGCCCCGCGACGAAAAAATTGCGAGCCGTTGTGTTCCTCTGTCCTTGTAAACACTGTCGGCGGTTATCTATACTCTATGCATCGGCAGTATCGCCGTTTGAATGAAAACGGATCTTGAAAACAAAGGCATTTCAGCCGCCCAATATTGTTTCGCGATCATCGTGAGCCGTTGGAATCGCCGCATCACCTCGAAACTGCTCTTAGGAGCACGACGCGCCCTTTCCGAAGCGAATGCCTCGGCGGTGGATATTTTTGAGGTTCCCGGTGCATTCGAGCTCCCGCTCGCCGCCCAAAAAGCCGCAGAAACAAAAAAATACGATGCAGTGATCGCTCTCGGAACGGTCATTCGCGGTGAGACCGTGCATTTCGACCTCGTTGCCGAAAACGCCGCACGCGGGATCTCAGAAGCTAACTTGAAGACCGGCGTTCCGATCCTTTTTGGCGTCCTTGCCGCTGAGAATATCGATCAGGCGAATGCTCGATCCGGCGATGGTGATGACAACGCAGGCCACATGGCCGCCGTTTCTGCGATCGAAATGGCAGCAGTGATCGCCGATATCAGTTCAGAAAATTCCGCTCGCAGTTCCTCCGCAAAATGACGATCGAATCCCAAGAACCATCTCAAGCCAATCGGCACAAGGCCCGCGAGTGCGCGCTGCAGATACTCTTTGCGGCCGATATGGCGACGGATTCGCCGCAAGATCAGATCGAGGCATATTGGCGAGAGCTGGGCGACGAAGCACTCGACGAGGCGACCCGCGAATTTGGAACAAAACTCGCCGCCGGCTGCCTTGCCAACCGCGAGGCGATCGATGAACGCATACGCCTGCGGGCCGAGCATTGGCGTATCGAGAGGATGGCGATCGTCGATCGGAACGTCCTGCGGCTCGCCGTCTTTGAGTTCGCCTATCTGGACACGCCGAACACCGTCGTAATAAACGAGGCTCTTGAGATCGCACGCCGTTTCTCGACCTACGAGGCAACGCAATTCATCAACGGCATCCTCGACGCGATCCGGCAGGACATCGAAGGCAAACCTTCCGAAAAGACCCACGCCTCATCAAATCCATGAAAGCCGGAGCTTCCCTGATATTTCTGCTTCTTGCGGTGTTTGCTGCAATGGGGCAGGAGTATCCCGATCGCATCGACGGCTACAAAGTCCACAAAAAACCGATCGTCATCAACTCCGTCGAGAGAAAGGACTCTAAGAAGGATGTGGATTTTGTGCTGAATACGCCGACATTTGCCGGCGCTTCTTTGACCGCCGTCAAGTTCAAGTTTGCCGCCGCCCTCAGCTCGGACCGAGCAGCGAAGATCGAGAAGATCCGATTCTACGGCCTAACGGTCAATGGGATCGCGGTCAAGATCGACGAATTCGATCGCGCTTTTGATCTAAAGGCAGATGAACTTGTAACGCTGCCAGAACCGTTTGCAGGTGAGGTTTCTTCCTTCGGTGTCGCAAAAGGCGCATGGCTCGAACTCACCACACCGAAAAAGGAATGGGTCGTGAAAGGAAAGGCTTACATTTTCGGGCGATTTAAGAAATTTGGGATGACATTTCGGCGGGCAATCCCTGTGGAATTCGATCTCTCGGTCAAGAACCCGATTCCCTCGGTTTTAGCTGTCAAATTTCATCCGCCTGGGTTAAAATGGAGATTTACGTGAGGTTAAGTTAAACGAACCGTGAACACAAATACAAAAGAGTTATCCGCATTTTTTGAAGAAAGCTTTGGCTCGAACGCCGCTTATGTCGAAGGTCTTTTCAACCGCTATCAGCAAGACCCGAAACTCGTCGATGACGCATGGCAGACGTATTTCGGCGATCTGCTGAACGGCGTCGTGCCTCAGGACGCGACCAATGCATCGGGCACGGCTCCTGTTTCTGCTCCGGCAGCCGCGACCGTCACCGTCGCCGCTCCGAAAGCTCCGGCGGCACCGGTCGTCGCCCTCGGTGCAGACACTGAGCCAACGCCGCTCACCGGCGTTGCGAGGAAGATCGTTGAGAATATGGAAGCAAGCCTTACGGTTCCGACCGCGACGAGCTTCCGCAACATTCCCGTCAAGGTCCTCGAAGAAAATCGGCGGATCATCAACGACTTTCTATCATCCCGCAGCCGCGGGAAAGCATCGTTCACGCACATCATCGCATGGGCGATCGTCCAGGCCGCAAAAGAGATCCCGAGCATGAACTTCGGCTTCGGCGTCGTTGACGACAAGCCGTCACGGCTCGAACACGAGCACATCAACCTCGGCATCGCGATCGACATCGAGAAGAAGGACGGTTCGCGATCGCTGCTCGTCCCGAATATCAAAGCGGCCGAAGCGATGAATTTTGCGGAATTCTTCGCCGCCTACAACGAGCAGGTCAAAAAAGCCCGCGACGGAAAGCTCGAGATAGCGGATTTTCAGGGCACGACCATCTCGCTTACGAATCCCGGCACGATCGGCACGGCCGCATCTAACCCGCGCCTTATGGCGGGCCAGAGCGCGATCATCGCGACAGGCTCCATCGAATATCCGGCGGAATATCAGGCGATGACCGACGGTGCGCTCTCGATGATGGGCATCAGCAAGACGATCACGCTGACGAACACCTATGACCACCGCGTCATTCAAGGTGCGGAAAGCGGCCTTTTCCTTGCCCGAATTCATGAATTTCTGAAGGGCGAACACGAGTTTTACGATTCGATGTTCGCGTCGCTCGACCTTCATTACCCGCCGCTTCGCTGGGCTGAAGACCACAACCCGACGCTGTTCGGAGCCCCCAGCGAACAGGCAGAGAAACAGGCAAATGTCCTCCAGCTGATCGATGCTTATCGCAGCCGCGGCCACCTGCTGGCCGACATCGACCCGCTGAATATGACGTCGCATGTCGCGTCGGATCTTGAACTTGAAAATTTCGGCCTGACGATCTGGGATCTCGACCGCGAATTCATCACGGGCGGTTTGCATGGCGAGGATACCGCGACCTTGCGTCGGGTCCTTGAGATCCTTCGGCGAGCATACGCCGGCAAGGTGGGCATCGAATATCGGCATATCCGCAGCAGTAAGGCGAAAGAATGGATCCGACGGCAGATCCGTGAGCATTTCGTCGATGCTGTGCCGATCAGCGACGATGTAAAGAAAGAATTACTTCAGAAACTGATCGAGGCCGAGCAGTTCGAGCAATTCCTGCACAAGAAATACCTCGGGCAGAAGCGTTTTTCGCTCGAAGGCACGGAGACGATCATCCCCGTTCTCGATCAGCTGCTCGAAGGCGCATCGGCCCGCGGCGTTGAAGAGATCTATATGGGAATGGCTCATCGCGGCCGTTTGAACGTGCTTTCAAACATCGTCGGCGACCCTGACATGGGCGATATGGCCGAACGCATATTCACCGTTTTCGAAGGAACCTCTCACCCAAGTTTCCCGGCCGACGAAGGCGACGTGAAATATCACCAGGGAGCGATCGGCCGAAGAAAGATGAAGTCGGGCAAGGAATTACTTGTTCAGCTTTCCTGTAACCCGAGCCATCTTGAAACCGTGAATCCGGTCGTCGAAGGGATGACACGGGCTAGACAGGACGAACTCCGCAACGGCGACGGACACAGCCGAGAAGAAGTGTACGGCCGCATTCTGCCCGTTCTGCTTCACGGAGACGCCGCATTTGCCGGCCAAGGTGTTGTGATGGAGACGCTTCAGCTCGCGAATCTTCCCGGTTATCGAACGGGCGGCACGATCCACATCGTCATCAACAACCAGATCGGTTTTACGACGTCGCCCGATCAGGCACGTTCGTCGATCTACTCGACCGATGCGGCGCAGATCACGCAGACGCCAATATTTCACGTAAACGGCGATGCTCCCGAGGCCGCATATCGCGTCCTTCAGATCGCGATGGATTACCGTCGCGAATTTATGAGCGACGTCGTCCTCGACCTCGTCGGGTTCCGGCGTCTCGGCCACAATGAAGGCGACGAGCCGAGCTACACGCAGCCCGTAATGTACGCACGCGTAAAAGCACATCCGGGAACGAGGCATCTATATGGCGACAAACTCATCCGTGAAGGTGTTCTCACCGAGCAGGATGTCGAGGCGATGACGGAACGGACGGTCGCAAAGTACGAACGCGTTCTCGCGAAAGCAAAACAGATCGCGACCGACAAACCGCCGCGCGCCGTCGTACCCGATCCGATCGTCGAGGAAGATGGCTCCGAGATCTTCCAGTCCGGAGTTCCCGCAAATACTTTGAAGGTCGTTGCCGACAAGATCTCGCTCGTCCCCGAAGGATTTCATATCAACCCGAAGATGGTGAGCCAGCTCGCACGCCGTGCGAAGATGGGTGATGGCGAAGTGCCGATGGATTGGGCATTCGGTGAAGCAATGTCATTCGGCTCGATGGTGCTCGAAGGCTTCCCGGTGCGTGTGAGCGGACAGGATTCGGGCCGCGGCACATTCTCACAGCGTCACGCTTCGATGTACGACACGATGACCGGAGAGCGTTGGACGCCTCTCTCCGAACTAAAGAATGCCGAGAATCCGAAGGCGAGATTCTACGTCTATGACAGTTCGCTTTCCGAATACGCGGTCCTCGGCTTCGAGTACGGATATTCGGTCATCTCGCGAAAGGAATTGATCGCATGGGAAGCCCAATTCGGCGACTTCTCTAACGGTGCGCAGATCGTCATCGATCAATATATTTCTTCGAGCGAAGACAAATGGCAGCAGAAGAGCCGCGTCGCGATGCTCTTGCCTCACGGCTTCGAAGGCCAGGGACCTGAACATTCTTCGGCACGCCTTGAGCGTTACCTGCAGCTCTGCGCAGAGAACAATATGCAGGTCTGCTATCCGACGACGCCCGCTCAGTATTTCCACCTTCTGCGCCGCCAGGTGATGCAGGAAACTCCGCGTCCGCTCATCGTTATGACGCCGAAGAGCCTGCTGCGTCTGCCGGCCGCGACCTCGACGATGGCTGAACTCGAAACCGGCGGATTCAAACCCGTTATCGACGACGCGCACGTTACCGACAGGTCAAAGGTCAGACGTCTCGCCCTTTGCAGCGGCAAGGTCTTCTACGACCTCGAACATGCCCGCGAAGGCAACATCAAGCCTGAGGTCGCGATCGCTCGCGTCGAACAATTCTATCCGTTCCCGGGTAAGGCCATTGCTGAACTCGTTGCAAGCTATCCGAATGTGTCCGAGATCACGTGGACGCAGGAAGAGCCGGAGAATATGGGCGGATGGTCGTTCATGGCTCCAAGATTGACGGAGATCGCGGGGTCGGCCCGCACGGTTCGCTATATCGGCCGCGTTCCGTCAGCATCGCCCGCCACGGGTTCTTATGCGATCCATCATTTGGAACAGGATCAACTCGTTCATCAAACTTTGGAAATAGCTGCCGGCGAAAGCGTCGCTGCGAAATAACTCTATGGTACGTGTAAATGTGATCGCCGGAACTATGTTCTTCATCCTCACGGCATCGGTCCTATTGATGGCGCTCGCCTGCGGACGCTCGACCGAGGCGCAAGATGCCGCCGTCAACACAAAGCCGGCGCCGACGCCGTCGTCCGTAAAGGAACAGAGCACGGAGCCGATCAAGATCGCCGCCGTCGGCGATATCATGCTCGGTTCGACCTATCCGAATGAATCCCGTATGCCGCCGGAAGACGGAGCAAAACTTCTCGAACCGGTCACGTCGATCCTGTTGGCGGCCGACATCGCTTTCGGCAACCTCGAAGGCCCGATGGCCGACTCCGGCGTATCGACAAAATGCAGGCCGAACTCGACGCGATGTTTTGCTTTTCGGGTTCCGACGCGTTACGGCAAGTATCTGAAAGATGCAGGATTCGATGTCCTTAGCCTTGCGAACAACCACGCCGGCGATTTCGGCGACAGCGGACGCGAAAGCACACGGAAAACTCTCGACGATCTCGACATCAAGCATGCAGGCAGCGATCGAAGCACATACTCGACCACATTCCTGACGGTCAAAGGTCGCAAGATCGCCTTCATCGGCTTTGCCCACAACGCGATCACGCCGAATGTGAATGACCTCGACGAGGCCGAACGTCTTGTGCGTGCTGCAAAAAAGAAGGCCGACCTCGTGGTCGTGTCTTTCCATGGCGGTGCCGAAGGAACCGACCGCCAGCACGTCCCGAACGCGACCGAGATATTTGCGGGCGAAAAACGCGGGAACTTGCCCGCATTCGCTCATCGCGTCATCGATGCGGGAGCCGCACTCGTGCTCGGCCACGGCCCGCACGTAATGCGCGGGATGGAGCTCTACAAAGGCCATCTGATCGTATATTCGCTTGGTAATTTCGCGACCTACGGCTGGTTCTCGCTCGCCGCCGAGACCGCTCTCAGCGAGATCGTCGAGGTCAAGATCGGCGCCGACGGCAAGTTCATCGAAGGCAAGATCACTCCTCTCAAACAGGAAGGACGCGGCGGCCCGATCCTCGATCCGACGAACAGGTCGATCGAAGTCGTCCGCTCTCTATCCCAGGCGGACTTCGGAGAAAATTCACCAAAAATAGCCGATGACGGCAAAATTACGTTAAGATAGCCTTCTCACTGGAGGTTTCCCTGACATGGCTCGACCGCTCGTACTTGTGCTTGACGGCGTTGAATATCCTGTCGGCATCATAAAAGTAGATCGGGATAAACTCTACGGCAAGATGGCCATCGAAGCGTTCGATGAGAAGGGCCGCGAGGCCGAATTGCGTATCCTCGCTGCCGACGGCAAGACGCTCATCAATAAGGGCGGTACGGCGTTGGCTACCGTCACAGACAAAGGCGATTCTGTCGATCGAAACGACCTCGTCCCGATCACCGAGGACGGCGACAAGATCGAATCCGTTGCTTCATCGTTCAATCAGAACAATATTCTCGAAAAGGCCGAAGTTGACGACTATCTGCTTCAGATCGTAAAAAGCGTTTATCTCATCAGCCCATTCGAAGAAGCAGATATTTCAGGGCTTCTAGAACAAGTTGCGGCAGGTCAGATCTACGGGTTCCCTTTCAGCTATCGCGGCGGTGTCGAATACGACAGCGCATTCGTGATCGGCAGCGGGAAGGACGCCTTCATCGTTACAGGCAAACAGGCTGATCTCGATTTCATCGAACTGAACGAAAGCACGGTACTGAACAACGACGAAGAGGACGAGATCTCGGTTGACGACCTTGATTTCGATCTGATGTGAACGAATGTCGATAAATATCTCAAACCAGAAGAATCGAGATGCCGTCGTCGCGACCGAGGCTCTGATACCGCATCGCTCCGTCCGCTATCTCAACGAAAAGGGACGGCCTGTTTCGACCAAAAAACTCTTGAAGACCGATGTCGAACACGACCTTCCCGCCTTGCTCAAGAAGAGCAAGAAGATCGAAAAGGTCGCGTCCGCGATTATAAAAGGCGACCCCGAGATCGACATCGAATCCTTCGGTATGTTCCTCTCCGACCTTTCACGCGTTTACGTCACCGCAAAAGGCATCGTCCATCTGATCGAGGAGATAGAGGTCGTCTATAACCCCGACGGCACCGAACGCGAACGCCGCCCGCGCATCAAAGAGCCGCAGAATATGAACGGCGAATACCCGATGCGTTGGACCGGCAAGTTCATAAAAAAGGAGGACGCGATCCACAAGTTCGTTTTTACGAACAAGAAGCAGCTTGTTCACGTGAATGGCCTGACGTTCGACTTTCTTTATGAGATGGCAAAAGAGCTTGCCGAAAAGGACGCTCTCCTTTTGCTCCGCGGAGGCGAAAAAGGCAATGAACCTCTCATTATGAATCGCGGAGGGAAACCGTACAACGCATTCTTAGAAGGCAGGATAAAGGGCAATGCATACTGCCTGATCCTCCATCTCTCGAACATGGAACTCAAGAGGCCAAAGACACTCGAAGATGCCTAAACTCGACTTCGACAAGAAGAAATTCACGTGCAAATTCGGTTACTGCACCGGAAAGGCGATCGACCTGGCCGATCCGTCGCTGCACATAAAGGCTCAGGAATACAAACGCCGCGTGAGCAATATGATGCGCGCGATCTCGCCCGAGGACATCGCGCGCATCCCGAAAGCGCGGAACTATTCCGTTTCGAGAAAATATGACGGTGAGAACGCGATGCTCTTCTTCGACGGAAAGCAGATGCTCTCCGTGAATGCTGGCGGCACGGTTCGCGTCGGCTTGCCCGCGTTCGAAGAGGCGGCCGAACTTCTCAAGAAAGCAAAGGTCGGTTCCTGTACGCTCGCCGGCGAGATCTATGTCCGGAAAGGTGCAACGAAGGCTCATCCCGTTCAGCAGGTCGTTCGCGTCCTGCGAAATCCGCCGTCAAAGGACAAACTCGAAGATCTCGGCGTCGCCGTCTTTGACGTGATCGAGGCCGACGGCGAACAGGTTTCGAGCGTCGCAGACGTCTATGGTCTCCTAGCCAAATGGTTCGGCAAGGGAAAGCAGATTCACCCAGCCGAAAATCGATTCGTCGATAAAACAGAAGGCATTATGCAGGCCTTCACCGAATGGGTCATCGGCGAGAACGCTGAAGGCCTCGTCGTTCGGAACGACCAAACGGGCTGGTTCAAGATAAAACTCCGCCACAATCTCGACGTCGCGATCATCGGCTATTCCGAAGGCACCGACGACCGTAAGGGAATGCTCCACGACCTTCTTGTTGCGGTGATCCGCGATGACGGCACGTTCCAGGAATTCACACGCGTCGGCGGCGGATTCACCGAGGAGGAGCGTCGAACTTTCGTCGCCGAACTCAAGCGTCGTGTCGTTCCGTCGGACTACGTCGCGGTCAACAATGATTACGTCGCCTACGAAATGATCAAGCCCGGTCCTGTGATCGAGATCTCGTGCCTGGACCTGATCGGAGAACGCGCACGCGGCGGCCCGGTCAAACGAATGGTGCTTGATTGGGACGGCAAGAGATACACGGCCTTGCTACGTATGCCGCTCGTGAGCGTGATCTCGCCGCAGTTCATCGGGCTACGCGATGATAAGGAAGCCGTCGCAGAAGACGTCTCGATAAAACAGGTCACCGACCTGATAACGATAGCGGATGCTGACCGATCGGCGCATGCGGACGATGCACCTGAAAGCGAGATACTGGAACGCGTCGTTTACACAAAAGTGATGAAGGAAAAGACGATGGTCCGCAAACTTCTCCTTTGGAAGACAAACAAGCAGGATCGCGGCGATTTTCCGGGCTACGTCGTCTATCTCACGGATTTTAGTCCGAACCGTAAGGACCCGCTCGAACGCGACATCAAGATCTCCAACAACGAAAAGACCGCAAGGAAATTCTTCCAGGAACTCGCCGAAAAGAACTTTATCGGTGGTTGGGAAAGGGTCGAATAGGGTACGCTTTTCGATTTTTGCGACGTAAGGTCAGGTTGCGTTGTATAATGATCGTATGAAACTGAAAGTCATCGTACATGAAGCCGAAGAAGGCGGATATTGGGCTGAAGTTCCGTCGATTCCCGGTTGCGCGACCCAAGGAGAGACGTTTGAGGAACTGCTGTCGAATCTCTACGAGGCCGTTGAAGGCTGTTTGTCGGTTGACGTTTCGCACATACCGGCCACTAAGCAGGGCCGTGTGCTTGAAATCGCCGTATGAGAACGGTCTCTGGCAAGGAGTTCACAAAGATCATCGAACGACATGGCTGGAATCTGCTTAGAGTCGAGGGCAGTCATCACATTTATGGAAAGCCTGGAAATGTCGCCAGGCTTTCTGTTCCAATTCATCGCAACAAAGCCTTAAAGACAGGCCTTTTGAAACATCTAATGAAGCTCGCCGAACTGAGCGAGACCGACCTCTCGTAAATTTGTACCAGCATGTCTTAGGCATTTGCATTTGCCGCGTAGCTTTTTCAAGTGGCATCAAGGGGCCGGATACTAAGCTTTTTGCAAAAATTCCGTATCAGCTTTTTGTTGATCTCCGAAAAAACTCAAGTGCCTCGCCGAGGGTCACGCGAAGGCTTTCGAGCAATTCCTCACGTGTCGCTTCCTGGCAATTGACGCCGGGCACTTCCTCGATCCAGCCGATCCACCATTTGCCGTCCTGCTTAACGATCGCCGTGTAGTTATTGACCATACGCGAAGTATATCAGGTTTTTAGGATGCGAATATCGGGATACGACCCACTTTGGGATAGAATCCTTTTGTGGCTGCACCATTTCACGAATTTTTGGGTGACAAGCGTCTTCTATGGATAGCTCAGGAATGGGTGCGTCATTCGGACGACCTTGCCGACTGGGCGATGGAACGCCTTGTGAACCGCCGCGATGTCTGGAGCCAATACACGCTTCGCGACGGCAAGATCGGCGTCGTGATGCTGCCCATTCCCGAACGCCGCAAGCTCGGCACCGACATGGTGACGCATACGAAGCTTGCTCGTCATTTTGCCGCTAAGTCGCCGGCGCATCTCATCGGACTTTTCTCGATCAGCGACCACAGCACGTGCAAGTGGTTCGCGATCGACGTCGATCTTCACGACGAGACGGTCCCGAACGCGGGCGAGATCGCGGGTGCGAACTTTGAGGCAGCATACGCGTGGGCCGAACGGCTTCGAGACATGGGAATGGATCCGCTGCTGCTCGACAGCAACGGCGTCGGCGGCTATCACGTCTGGGTTCTGCTGGACAAAGAGTACCCGCTTGCCGATGTTTACGATTTCGCGGACGAGATCCGCAATGAATGGCAGAGCTTCGACCTGCCGCGAAAGCCCGAGATGTTCCCGCCGAAACGCCGCGTCGGCCCCGACGATCTTCCATACACGCTGCGTGTTCCCGGACGTCATCACACGCGGCATCATTACACGCGGATCTGGAATTTCTACGCGCTTGCCGGCGAGAACGACTGGCTCGAAGGCGGCGAGGCGATCGAAGCGATGATGGCAACGCGGGCTTCAAAGCTTCCAAAGCGTAAGAAAGCGAAACAGAAACCAACGCTCAAGCCTGTTCCGCAGCCGAAAGGACCAGCGACAAAGGCCGTAAAGCGCAAGCCTCGCGTCTGCGTCGATCTCGATGGCGTGCTCGCTCAGTATGACAAGTGGCGTGGCATCGACCACATCGGCGAACCCGTCGAGGGCTCGCTTCAGTTCATGAAGAAGCTCGCACGTTTTGCCGAGATCACGATCTTCTCTTCCCGCTGTGCACAGGATCTTCTCGAAGGCTCGATCATCACGCCCGGCCAGCTTCGCGTTCGCGTGATCGAGTGGCTCGACAAGCATAAATTCCCATACACGGACGTTTACATCGGTCAAGGAAAACCGCGTGCCGCCGCTTTTATCGACGACCGCGGCGTGACCTGCAGCCCTCAGAATGACCCCGACGCGTTCGAGACGGCGCTGGCTCAAACACGCATTCTGGTCAAGAAACCGCACGGCTTGCCGAACAAGACCGTAACGCGTTCGGCTTAAGCGCTTAATTTTTTTCCTTGTCTTTGCCTTCCGCGTGTGTTAGAAACATTCAAGTAACGCCTTCGACTGCTAAAGCTAAATATTGCAAGGAAAATAAATTAGTGACAGAAAATTTGTCATTTGATACGGCCCCCGCGGTCGAGCCTGCGTCCGGCCCAACGAAAACGGTCGTAGTCGCCGGCGACTATCTGAACAAACTGACCGGCGAGAAGATCGAGCGCGAGTGCAAAGACAAGATCGATGCGGGAGCACGCGAGATCGTGGTCGATTTCTCTCAGACCGACATCATCAACTCGATCGGCATCTCGATCCTGCTTGGAGTTATCGACAACGCCCAAATGGCTGGTGCAAAGGTCGTTTTCGCAGACCTGAAGCCTGAATCGGCAGAGCTTTTCGATATGCTCGGCCTGACCAAACACGTTACGATCCAATAGAACTGCCACACGATGCTCGAACAAAGTCCAAAGCTCATTCATGCCTTCGGTGCTCTCGCCGAGCTAGGCCAGGAAGTCGCAAACAAGAACAACTTCCAAGAGACGATCCGCACATCGCTCCATCTGCTCTCAGGCGCTCTCGGAATAATGCGCGGCGGTGTCGCCCGCTATTCAAGATACGGCCGGGAATTGAATATGCTTGCGGTTCGCGGACTCGGCGACGACTTCCCGCTCTCGCTCTCGGTCTGCGTCGAGGACGAACGGCAGTTCCTAACGAACGGCCTCAACGCGATCGATGCTCACGCCGCACGCGTACTGCCGTTCTTCCAGGTCTATGCGACGAGTTTTGAGAGGCGACGGATCGAGCTTTTTGTTCCGCTGATCATACGCGATGAGATCGTCGGCGGCCTGTTCCTTGGCGAGAAAGCCACGGGCGAGGGCTATTCTTCCTACGAAAAAGAGATCATCTGCGCAATGGGACGGCACATCGGCGTGGCCATTTCGCAAAGGAATCTTCTTGCCGAGATCGAACGCCACAGCGAGG
Organism: Acidobacteriota bacterium; assembly: GCA_018269005.1. Lineage (GTDB taxonomy): Bacteria > Acidobacteriota > Blastocatellia > Pyrinomonadales > Pyrinomonadaceae > OLB17. Next base: position 66,190 of record JAFDVK010000018.1, read on the forward strand.
AGAACCGCAAGCTTTTTGACGATCTTCGGCGAACTTATGCCGACACCGTAAAAGCCTTTGCGACAGCGATCGACTGCAAGGATAAATACACGGAAGGCCATTCCGTCCGTGTCGGAAAGTACACCGAGCTGATCGCCACCGAACTCGAATGGTCGCCCGAACAGATCGAAGGAGCGGCGACAGCAGGCTATCTGCACGACGTCGGCAAACTCACGGTCGAACGTAAGATAATCAACGCGCCGTATCGAATAAACGCGAAAGAATCCGCCGAGCTCAACAAGCATCCGACGGTCGGCTTCGAGATCCTGCAGGCAATACATCACCCTTATACCGATGTTCCGCTCGCAGCGAAATACCATCACGAGCGGCTCGACGGACGCGGTTATCCCGACGGGCTTTACGACCGGGAAATCCCCTATATCGCGAAGGTCGTGAACCTTGCCGACTCCTTCGACGCGATGACGACCGACCGGCCGTACAAGGCCCGCCGCCCGGCGATCGATGTCGTTGACGATCTGCGTCGAAACGCCGGCAAGCAGTTCGCACCAGAACTGGTCGTGGCATTTTTGCGGGGAGTGCTCCGCGAATTGAAGAGTGAGACGAAGGACCGCCGTTTCCGACGTCTTCTCGGCCGTGAGTATATGGAGGCCGAAGGCCTGATGCCGGCGATCTCCGACGCTCTAAACGAACTCGAACCGACAACAACGCTCACTTACATCGCTGAACACGCGACCGAACTGAGAACGGAGGTGGCGGAAGGCCGCACGTCGCTTTAACACCCGCGTTCGGCAAGTGCGTAACACGTAGCGTAAAACAACCATACGCCTTCCGACTTGGCTCCATCGGATCCGCATATTTGTAGAATGCGGTCCGTCAACATGCCCTCGGAGGCGGCCTGCCGCCGACAAATGCGCTGTCGCTCCTACGGAGCTCCGAGATCTAGGATTCAGCTTTCGAGCCTACAAACATTCCGCTCCTACGGAGCTGAAAGCCGTCGTCGTCACATACTATGTCAGTGGCGTCTTACGTAAGCGGACGGTTTTCTGGCCTGTATCCCTTCGCCCTTATCCTTTATCCCTTCGCCCTTATCCTTTATCCTTGTCCCACTGTCCCACGCTGTCCCACGCCCGCGTTGGGACAAATAAGTCCATTGATATCACCAGTTATGGCAATTTCGCACCGAAAAAACGAAAAAAAAATTCCGGAGCCCAAATGCCCGCATCCGCCTCATCAGAACCGCGTAGCGAAGGACGCAAGACCGCGGTAACCGACAATTACGCGCTTTCAAAGAACAACGGACACAACGTGTGTTGCATCACCATCTACAAGTATAGCATAGGAGTCAAGAGCATGATTCCCCACGAACCGCCGCCCGAGCGGTGGTGCATTCGCCTTTCAGCCCTATCGTTCGCAGACGAACTTTCCTTGCCCTGGAATCTTTATGATCAGCTTCCGCTTGTTGACCTTCGTAATATTTGGAGAATTTCTCCATTTATAGAAGCGTGAATAGGCGCGCATTCCAACTAGGAAAACGATCGAGATCGCAAATGGAACGATTGATATGGGGATTCCAAAGTAGGAATGGATGATCGTCGAACCAACCACTCCCAAAAATACTGCAACTACGCCGATAAGCATGAAGATCTGCTGCATTTTGGCAACGTTCTCAAACTTGCCAATGCAACGACGACAAAACTTCGCTTGCACCTTGTGCGGCTTGTTTAGAGCATGCTCTACAAAAAAGCTCACTTCTCCTGCTAGCTTTGCAAAGTCCGATATCGGGTTATTTTCTGTTTCTTCAAATGTATATTGGCGGACGCTATTCTCCGTTCCGCACTGAATGCAAAAGACGAACGGCAGGCAAATAATGTTGTCTGCGTTAGGTACGAGTTTGATCGATCGCTTCAATATTTTGGTACAAAAAAGAAGGGAAGTAGCCGGGAGATCCGCTACACAGGATAGCATGTTGGCTCTCATTGGAACAGGTTGTTTCCCCAATGTGAAATTTACACAGTTTCTCGTACCAAATGGTTCACATATATGCTCCTATTCTCATCATGGCACATTCCAGAGATTCGATTTTTTACGGGAACATATTTGCCTGAAGTGGTTTGTCGTCTGCGAGACCGAAGTTTGTTACGGTGATGTCGGTTGTTGAAGAATTTTGTATCCACCAAAGGCCGTCGCGGTAGATGGCGAGATCCGCATGTCCGTCGCCATCGTAGTCAGAGGGAACGGGGATGTCGGTCGAGTTGCCGAATTGGATCGCCGTACTTGGGCTGATGAGCCACATACCGGTTGACGCACGGTAAACCGCGAGTTGGTCGTGTCCGTCGGAGTAATAGCTGGCCGGTACGGGCTTATCGCCCGCGGTTCCCCAAACCTCTGTTGATTCGACCTCATAGTTCCCGCCCGAGAGACGGAACGTCCAGACGCCGTTGTTGAAAGTTCCAAAATCACCTAGCCCATCGCCGTCGAAATCTCCCGCAAGCGGCATGCCGCCGCCGAGTATCGAGATCGCAAATACGACTCCGTCGCTGCTTCGGCGGACCCAGAAATTGCCATTAGTACGATAGATGCAAAGATCCGCTTTATCGTCACCGTCAAAGTCTTCGCTAAGCGGAATGTCGCCCGGCAAGCCGAATGAGGCGTACGCTACCGTATAAGTAGCGCTGTGAAGGATGTAATAGTCCGGTTGACCGCCATCTGCCGTCGCTCGAAAGACAGCGATATCCGTCTTACCATCGCCATCAAAGTCGTCGGGCACGGGAACATCCGTCGAGATCCCCCAATTGATGGCGCTAAAGCCGCTAGTCGAGCGGTTCGCATACCAAATTCCGTCCGATGGACGAAAAACGGAGACATCGGAGCGCCCGTCACCGTCGAAATCTACCCGTGTCGGACGGCCGAACTGCGCCGGAATGTCGTAAGACTCCGTCACAACGGTGTTGTTATTGCCGGAACCGACATTTTGGATCGAAGCGTTCTCCCCAAGCCCTCTTTTTGCGAATCCGCGCCACAAGAAGCGGAGATCAGTGCTGTCTGAAACGGCAGCGGCCGCAAGGATCGCGTCGCGAGCCTGCAGGATCGTCGGGTTTAGCGGCGAGAGTTTCATACCGTCGGTCACATATTGCAGAAGTCGTCGATTTCCCTCGGCCGTACCACGCCGTTCGATAACTTGGTCCCGAGCTTCCCAGAGGGTGACTGCCCAAACCTCGCCCATATTGTGCACTTGGTCGCATGGGCTATTGGAACCGATCGGGCCCCGCGGATACGCGCTGTTCGGGTTCGTTGTCGGCGTTCCGATGAGAATGGAGCAGCCAACGTTTATGTATTGGAGAGTAAGCGGATCGTGCGGCAGTCCATTAGGCCCGCGGGACGCCAGCACGGCTACCGGAAAGCGCCGGATCCCGTGGTAGTAGTTCGACTCATACCCGGGCAGGATCTGGTTCGTAACGTAGCCGCTTACCGCATAAGTTCCTAAGCGGTCATCGTCCGGTTCGGCAAGAAGTGCGAGCGAGTAAAAGTCCGACCAGCCTTCGCCCAAGCCGCGAGACATATTCGACGAAAGGCCCGTTGCGTTCCCGATCAGGCGATTCGAAAGCCCGTGAGTTAGTTCGTGAACTACGGTTTGGGAATCAAGCGCTCCATCGCGGTCAGGTGTCGGACCCGTCCATACGAACATTTGGAGGCGCGGACGGCTTCCGTCAGGCGGAACTGAAAAGTTCGCTCCGTTCGTGCCTGTAAAATCCTGTATTTCGAATGAGATTCGGTCGCCTTCGGTGCCGCCGCGGCCAAAATTGAAATGCTGAAAATTCCGCGCCGCCTCGGTAAACCCGAAGCGGTACATTTCGTCGTGCCAGCGATTTACCAAATAAAATCCGTGCGCGATGGCGCCTTGCTGGAATTGGCTCGGCGGATATGTCTGCGTTGTCGGCAGCGGCTCTTCGCCGGGCGGCGGAATGCCGGGGCCCGGATTGTATGCATACGCAAAGGCACGCGTCGCCGGGGTTCCGAAGGCCCAGCCGCTGTCATCGACGCCGTTCGGAGCCGCACGGTCGATGCCGGCCTCGACGTTGTTGCCGTCGGTGATATTTGCGAGGGCGGGCGTCCGCACCGGCAAACCGTCGTCGGGAATCCATCCGATATTGTTGAACGAGTATGGACCCTCGTTGCCTATCAGCGTCCAACTAGTCCTTTGTATCGCAGGCGGCTGTGCACAAGTCGGCGACGCGCACCCCGGCGTAAAGGGTGAAGGGCTGTCCGCGGTTTTCATCAAACCGTTCTGACTGCCATAAACTGCGTAAGTCGCGGGAAGTGTCTGGTGCTCGACGATATTTTTCCGCCATAGGAGGGTTCCGTCCTCCGCATCGACGACGACGAGGTGTGCGGCATCAACATCCAACAAAGAAACGAGCCACGCAGGACGCACCACGCCGCGACCGATCGGGAAATAATATTTCTCGGCGACGATCTCGTCCGTGAATTTCGCGCTTGTAAAACGCTCTTTTCCGTCGCCTTCTTTTGATATTCGTTTAAATTCGGTCGCCTCAAGATCGACATTCACGGCTGCGGCCGCATTCACGAGGGCTTGTTCAGCTTCGCCGAAGTCCTTACTCACGGGATCTTGATCTATATCCCGCGCGAGACTATTGATGACGCGAAACATCTCGCCGCGTCGCGAAAACCCGGCCTTCAATTCGGCGTTAAAGACCGGCATTCCCTCTATTTGCTGAGTGAATCGCACGAATGACAGGTTGCCGTCGGGATTCGTGTAGTCGGCATCGAGCCTGAGTTGGCCAAGGTCGTGAATGCCGAAAACTTGGGGCTCGGCCAAGACAAATTCTTTTAGTACATCGGCCCGAGATCGACCGTTACGAAGAGCGAGCGAAACGCGCCCTTCTATCGGAGAGATGATCTCAGCAAGATCAAGTTCATGGTTGAACTCAATCTTGAAGCGAGTGTCATCGCGATGAGCAGGTTCACTGTCCCTGTCCCCGCGCATCAGGCGCAGCTTTGCAGCATTTACCGGCGAGCCGGAGGTCCGAATGTCGTAGTTATCGAGGGAGGCGCCGGCAAAGTCTTCGCTTCGCGCCTGTACGGTCGAGCCCTTCGGCGAAATCGGGCCAAGCGCCCACAAGAGGAACAATATCAGGGAGGCGAGTACTGCGAGAAACAACCATTTCATCTCAATAACCTCGTAGGCCGGCCAAATTGCGTGGGTTGACAAGGCAATTATTAGTGAAATTCGGACGTAGGTCAAGACTTATACCCGACGATGAGCGATCGACACATGGGAGAGCGGACTCCTTCGCGTTGACCCGTTTCGGGCTCCAAATTGGACCCTGACCCTGCCGTTTCTATTGATCGGTGAGCAATGAGACGAATTTCTTGGCGGCGAGCGAGAGTTGGCGGTCGCTGCGGTAGATGACGCCGACGCTCCGGGTCCAATGGTCTTCGACAAGCGGCACGACCGACAGCAGTCCGGCCCGTCCGGCATCTCGCACGCTGGGCTCCGGAAGGATCGACAGGCCGAAGCCAACCTCGACGGCTCGCTTGATCGTCTCGATATTGTCGAATTCCGCGACCTTTTTCACCTCGACGCCATTCTCCTTGAAGATGCGATCGACGGCCTTTCGCGTCGGCACATCACGCTCGAAATGCACGAAATCCTCGCCTTCGAGATCACGTGTGCGAAGGCTTTTGCGGCCGGCGAACTTGTGGTCGGGCGGTGTGATAAGGACCATACGGTTCTCGGGCATATGAGCTATCGTGAGGCCTCTGCGCGGCTCCGGGAAGGCCAGCACGCCCAACTCGACGACGCCGGTCAGCACATCGCGTACGACCCGCGTCGTGCGCGAGTATTCCAGGTCGATCTTCGCAGCGGGAAACTTCTTCATAAATTCCCGCACTTTTGCGGGCAGTTCGTGCAACCCGACGCTGTAAACGGTCGAGACCTTCACGGTTCCGCCGATCTTACCGACCACGCTCCGCAAGCTTTCCTGAAGGTGGTCGTACGCGCTCAAGACGCTGCGGGCCTCCCGATAGAAGATCTCGCCCGCCGGCGTGAGTTTCACGTCGCGGCGGCCGCGAACGCGTTCGAGCAGCCTGCGGTTAAAACGTTCTTCGAGCCCGCGAATTTGCTGGCTTACTGCCGATTGAGTGATAAAATTCCGTTCCGCCGCGAGAGAAAAGTTTTCGAGTTCGACGAGATCCGTAAAAACCTTTAGCGTTTCGATCTGCATTGTCTTTTGTCCGCAAGGAATTAGTAATTCTTTTTAATCCCCGCGATATTATTCATTTTACCTTATTTTAAGACGGAAGTATCATTGCCCTGACCCCAAAAAGTGTGCAGAGGATTTTAATTTCAGCGACTTGTGACCTAAAATTTTAGGCGCCGGTCTCTACAATCGAACAAAAAATGGAAGCAGCTTTTTCCTAAGAAGAAAATGGCGATCAAATTTTCAACGACATTCCTACTCCGAAAGCTTCATCAAGTAACGGGGATCGTGCCGCTCGGTATGTTCTACTTCGTGCACATTTACACGAACCTGACGTCCATGAACGGCCCAAAGGTCTTCAACGACCATGTGCAGGACATACACGACATTCCGTTCCTTCTGTTCATTGAGGTCTTCGGCATCTTCTTGCCCCTCGCATACCATTCGATCTACGGTGTGCTGATATCGGGCGAGGCAAAGGTGAATGTGCTCTCGTACGCCTACACGCGGAACTGGTTCTATCTGTTTCAGCGGATCACGGGCATTTTCCTTTTCTTCTTTTTGCTATTCCACTTGCTGAACTTCAGGTTCGGCCTGATACCCGGCCTGAATATGACGCCGGTCGCGGGCCACGCCCAGGAGGCGTTCCAGATCGTATCGAGGGAATTTCAGACGACCTGGATCGTTGTGGTCTATATTCTCGGGGTTCTTGCGACCGCGTGGCACCTCGCATACGGGATCTTTCTTTTTGCGGTCGATTGGGGCATCGTCATCGGCGAGAAGGCGCAGCGCCTTACGCTCAAGGCCGCTCTCGCTCTCGCTCTGCTGCTCGGTCTGGTCGGCGTGAATGCAGTATTTTCGTTCGTTCGCCCTTGCGGCCTGCTGCCGCAATCGCTTTGCGAAGCACCGCGATTCAATCGTACGCCCACTGCTCCGGCAAGGTTTTAAATATTTCTTATGTCTTCTAGTTCGTTAAAAATTGCGATAGTCGGCGGCGGGCTTGCCGGCCTAGCGGCTGCGATGAGGATCGCCGAGGCGGGGCACGAGGTCGATCTCATTTCGGTCGTGCCTGTAAAAAGGTCGCACTCGGTATGTGCCCAGGGCGGCATCAACGGTGCCGTAAACACGAAGGGCGAGGGCGATTCGACGTTCATCCATTTTGATGACACCGTGTATGGCGGCGACTTTCTGGCGAATCAGGTCCCGGTCAAGAAGATGTGCGACATGGCGCCGCAGATCATCTATCTCTTCGATCGAATGGGCGTGCCTTTTTCGCGTACGCACGAAGGCCTTCTCGATTTTCGCCGCTTTGGCGGAACATTGCACCACAGGACGGCATTTGCCGGCGCATCGACCGGCCAGCAGCTGCTTTACGCTCTTGACGAGCAAGTTCGCCATTGGGAAGTTGACGGAAAGGTAAATAAATACGAAGGCTGGGAGATGCTCTCGCTCGTGCTTGATGACCACCAGGTCTGCCGCGGCCTTGTCGCGATGAACCTGCAGTCGCTCGAATTGAAGACGTTCTATGCGGACGCGGTGATCATGGCGACCGGCGGGCCGGGCCTTATCTTCGGCAAATCAACCAACTCGATGACCTGCACCGGCAGCGCCACATCCGCCTGCTACCAACAAGGTGCAAAATACGCGAACGGCGAATTCATTCAGGTGCATCCCACCTCGATTCCCGGCGAGGACAAGCTCCGCTTGATGAGCGAATCCGCCCGCGGCGAAGGCGGCCGTGTTTGGGTGCCGAAAGCTGACGGGGACGTCCGTCCGCCGCAGGACATTCCGCAGGACGAGCGTTGGTACTTCCTCGAAGAAAGGTATCCGGCATACGGCAACCTCGTTCCGCGCGATGTCGCGACCCGCGAGATCTTCCAGGTCTGCCTCGAAGGCCACGGCGTCGGCGGCGAGAATCAGGTCTATCTCGACCTCACGCACATTCCGGCCGCGACATTGACCGACCGCCTCGGTGCGATCCTCGAGATCTACGAGATGTTCGTCGGCGACGATCCACGCTATGTGCCGATGCGCATCTTCCCGGGCGTCCATTATTCGATGGGCGGGCTTTGGGTCGATTATGAGCAGCGGACGAACATTCCCGGCCTCTTTGCCGCCGGTGAATGTGATTACTCGATCCACGGAGCGAACCGTTTGGGAGCGAACTCACTGCTTTCGTGCGTTTATGGCGGATTTGCGGCGGCTCCATCGGCGATCGAATATGCCAAGAACGTCGAACGCGGCAGCACCGAGACCAACGGCATTCACGAAGCCGAACTGCGGCGTCAGCAGGAGATCAATGATTCGGTCGTCAAGAGTTCCGGCGGCGAGAATCAATACAAGCTCCACGAAGAACTCGGCAAGGTGATGACCGACAACGTGACGGTCGTCCGCTACAACGACCGGCTAAAGGCCACGGACGACAAGATCCGCGAGCTTCAGGAGCGTTATCAGAACATCTCGATAAACGACTCGAACCTGTGGGCGACGCAGGCAGTGCCGCACGCCCGGCAGCTCAAGAATATGCTCGAGCTTGCGCGCGTCATCACGCTCGGTGCCCTGAACCGCAACGAGTCACGCGGCGCGCACTATAAGCCTGATTTTCCGACGCGCAACGACGAGGAATTCCTCAAGACGACCATCGCCGAATACACGGCAGAAGGCCCGACGTTGAGCTACGAACCCGTCGATATCTCGCTGCTCGAACCGCGTGAGAGAAATTACAAGAAGAGTTCACACTAACCCGTCAACATAAGATGAGCACGAACGAACACGTACACAAAAAGAAACTCACGGATCCGCCGAAGACGATCAAGTTCAAGATCCAGCGTCGTGAAAAAGAAGGCGCGGACGCGCGTTGGGAAACTTTCGAGATCCCATACCGGCGAAATCTGAACGTCATTTCGGCCCTGATGGAGATTCGCAAGAATCCGGTTACGGCCGAGGGCAAAGAGACCACGCCTCCCGTCTGGGATATGTCGTGCCTCGAACAGGTTTGCGGGATCTGCACGATGGTGATCAATGGCCGCGTGCGTCAATCGTGTTCGGCCCTCGTCGATGACCTTCTGCTTGCGACGGGCGGCAACATCGTAACGCTGCAGCCGATGACAAAATTCCCGAACGTCCGCGACCTGAAGGTCGACCGCACTCGGATGTTCGACCATTTGAAGCAGGTAAGTGCGTGGATCGACCTCGACGGCACGTACGACCTTGGGCCGGGACCGCACATTTCGAGCGAGGTCGCCCACGAGCGATACGTCTATTCACGCTGTATGACGTGCGGCTGCTGCCTCGAGGCGTGCCCGCAATACAGCGAGAATCAATACATCGGCCCGCAGGCCATCGCACAGGCAAGGCTCTTCAATATGCATCCCGTAGGCAAGACAGAGATGGACGAACGCCTGAACGGCCTTATGGAAGAGAATGGGATCGCCAATTGCGGAAATGCGCAGAACTGTCTCGAGGTCTGCCCGATGTCGATCCCGCTGCCGCGAGCGATCTACGAAACGAACCGCGATATAACGGTCAATTCCCTTTTCGGCTGGCTGAAGAAATAGGGTGCTGCGATTTGGCTCGACAGACGCACCGAAGCCAAATAGCGACGTGCCTTCCCGAAGGGCATATAGCCACGTGCTTTAGCACGTGGTGACGTTATGCGTAAACCAAAAAAGGGCGTTTTAACGTCCTTTTGCGAAGTTCCCAAAAATGTCCGACGCCGTATATTCCGAGATCAACACGCACATCACCTGGCACACGAAAGCGAGCCTTCCGATGATTTCCGAACGAATCGAAAGCCGGCTGTACCACTATTTAACGCACAAGATACTCGAAACGCCCGGAGCTCGCCTCCACGCTATCGGCGGAATTAACACGCACATTCATATTGCTACGAGTCTAACACCCGATATTCTCTGTTCTGACTGGATCGGTAAATTGAAAGGCGGTAGTGCGTACTATATCAACCACGAAGTTCAGCCAAAAGGCCTACAGTGGCAAAGAGGTTATGGCATCGTGAGTTTTGGGACAAAGGACTTGCCGTGGGTCGTCGAATATATCAAAAATCAATAGGAACACCACCGACAAGGTACGATCCAGGATCGTCTGGAGAGATTCGGCGATGGCGTTTTAAAAGGGCGTTAAAACGCCCTTTTTGTATATCGCAGCCCGGCACCACGTGCTGAAGCACGTGGCTATTTGCCCTTCGGGGACTGAATACGCTCTCCCCAACTAGACCGATCCCGCTAAACTCGCCGAACTCCTGAAAACTTACCCTTGGTTGATTTCCGATTCTACCGCCTTTCCTTGTATAATCTCGAAGTTTGTAGGTGCGTTCGGGTTTTTGGTAAAGGGCAACCTGCGGCGGCAGTGCAGAATCAAAGAATGGGTAAAAATTCTCTTGATCCGATACTGCTTTGAAGGCTGTCTAAAGCCTTTGCGTGCAGAACGGCGTTTTATTTTTTTATTGGGGTATCGACCTTCCGACCCGACTGAGAGACGCCCGTATTTCAAGGATATTTCGGTTTTTATGCGTAATTTTCGTGCACTTGGACTCCTGATCTCGGTGTTTCTATTTGCGGCCCTCTCGGCCAACGCCGGTGTTCCTAAAGGTGCCGAAAGGACGGCTTCGGCGTTTCAGCAGGTCGTCGAGAGCGTTGATATCCAGGGAAACCGCCGTCTTCGCGACGAGGACCTGCTTTATTACATCAAGACGCGGCCGGGCGACCAATATGACCCGGCGGCCCTCGAACGCGACCTCAAAGAGCTGCTTTCGCTCAATCTTTTTGATAAGACAGCGACCCGCGTACTCACTGAAGACGGCATCCGCGGCGGCGTGAACGTGATCTTCGAGGTAAAAGAACTCCCGATCATCCGCGACCTGGTCTTTAAGGGCACGAACGCGATCAAGGAATCCGACATTTTGAAAGAATTTCGCGAGCGCCGCGTCGGTGTTTCGAAAGAATCTTTCTACGATCCGGTAAAAGCACGCAATGCCACGCGCATCCTGCGCGAGATGCTCGCCTCAAAAGGCTATCCGAACGCAAAAGTCGACATCAAGGAAGAAGAGGTTTCCGCGACCTCGATCGCCCTTACTTTTGATATCGATCAGGGAAATCGTTCGCGTATCGTAAAGATCGAGTTCGAGGGCAACGAACACCTGAAGAGCGGCGACCTTCGCAATGCTCTTCAGCTTGTAAAGCAGACCGGCATCATCACGCGTTTCAAGGGGCAGGACATCCTCGACCTTCGCAAACTTGAATACGATCTGCAGAAGAACGTCCGTGCCTATATGTTCTCGAAAGGGTATTTCGAGGCACGTATCGGCGAGCCGGTCGTGGTCGGACTCGGATATAAGCGAACGGGCTTGCCGCTGCTGAAGATGTTTCCGCTGCCTCTGGTGACTTCAAAGGATGACACATTGAAGATCGTCGTTCCTGTTACCGAAGGCCGCATCTTTAAGCTCGGCGACATCAAGGTCGAGGGCAACTCGATCTTCTCCGAACAGCAGATCCTTGCCTACATCGGCTTGAAAAAGGGCGAGATCGCGGACGGCAAACGTCTGCAGGACGCTGTTTTTGACGATCTGAAGAAAGTTTACGGCAGTCAGGGATTCGTCGGCTACACGGCAGAATTCGTTCCGACGTTTCACGATATTCCGGGCAATCCGAAAGAAGGTATCGTCGATATCACGATCAATATCGAAGAAGGCAAGCAGTTCACGCTCCGCCGGCTCGAATTCACGGGCAACACCTTCACGCGCGACCGCGTTCTGCGCCGCGAGTTCCTTCTAAACGAAGGCGACGTATATAACCAGAATTTCCTCGAACTCTCGCTGATGCGCATCAACCAGACGCAGTACTTCGATCCGGTCGATAAGGACCAGGATGTCGAAACGCGAACTGACGAAGCGAATGCGAACGTTGACCTGATCGTCAAGGTCAAGGAGAAAGGCCGTCAGCAGATCTCGGTGAACGGCGGTATCGCGGGCATCGGCGGTTCGTTCTTCGGTCTCGAATACTCGACGAACAACCTTGCGGGCCGCGGCGAGATCCTTTCGCTCAATTTCGGTATCGGCAACCGTCAGCAAAGCCTTCAGTTCACGTATCAGGAGCCGTATTTCCGTAATCGTCCGATCTCGGTCGGATTTTCGGTATTTGCGACAAGGTACCGATTCTTTGGCGAAGGAACGTTCCTGACGCAGAATCCGGACCTGATCAACGCACTGTTCGACCCCTACGGTTCGATCAACACGGATTCGAGCAATCTGTTCACGCAATCGACCTACGGCTTTTCGCTTTTTGGAACGGCTCCGCTCTCCGAGCTGCTCTTTAAGAAGCGTAAATTCACGCAGTTCACGCGACTCGGTTTCCAGTATCAGTTCACGGCTACCAGCATTCAGGATCCGAAGGTAAATTCAGAAGCTGACCCGGCGGCACATATTCCCGTCATCTATCGTCAGCCGAATATCATTACAAGCCGCGTTACGGGCTCCTTTGCATACGACACGCGTCAATACGCCAAGAACGGCATTGACACAACGCGAGGCACCGCTTTCTCTGCTTCGTTCGGGTTTGCCGGCCTCGGCGGCGATGTCCGCACATATCAGCCGCAGGTTTCGTACTCGCAATTTATCCCGATCAGGAAGAAGAAGAGCCGAAATCCTGAGGTTTTCGCGTTCAGGCTGCAGGCCGGAACGATCGGATCATGGTCATTGAGTCCAAAGGTCCGCAATGCGAACTCGATCACCTTCGTCGGCGGCATCCCGATCTACGAACGCTACTTCCTTGGAAGCGAAAACGATATACGCGGATACAATTCGCGTGCGATCGGCCCGATAGCCCCGTTCGACACCTATATCACCAGCCGCAACGTGCAGGTCGCCAACAATGCGACGGGCGACGCCGATACCAACACCGGCCTCCCGCAGCGAACGATCGACGAGATCCGCTCCATCGGACAGCTTACGGGTGCTGCGGGTGCGAATCCTGCATTGTTTTCGCGGAATTTCCGCTTTATCGGCGGCGACACTCAGATGCTTGCGAACGTCGAGTATAGAATTCCGCTATTTGGCCCGGCGACGATGGCGATCTTCGGCGACATCGGTTCTGTGTTCAATCTTCACCGAACCGGTACTCAGACGATCAACAGCGAATTCCTGCCCGACGAACAACTGCTCGGTGCCGGACGCCTGACGGCTCTCGGCCTGATAAACACGCCGGTTCTTGAGAACAGCTTCGGCAGCCTTTTGTTCTACCGCGGCCGCGTTCTTACAAAGACCGACTATCTGAACGAATTCTGCCGCGGCAATCGCTTCGGCTGCCCGACGAGCCTGTCACCGCAGATCCAGCAGCTTTGGCTTCGCGGCGAGGTCCAGCAGAATTCGCTGCTGAAGGTCAACGATGCCGCTTTTTCGCGGATCGCCGATTGGAAGGCGAGCGTCGGTGTCGAACTTCGTGTTCAGGTGCCGATCGTCAACGTTCCGTTCAGGCTGATCTATTACTACAACCCGAATGCCAAGGTCGGCTTTAGGCCTGAGCTGCCAGGCATCTTCCTGCCGGGCAAGAAACAGGGATTGCGGTTCACGGTCGGAAGAACGTTCTAGGGCGTTCTATTCCATTGACTTTGCGACAAGTTTTCGCATAGTATCAACGTTTATTTTTGAGACGGGCAACAGTTGGCCTTAAATATGTCTCAAATAAGATATTGCTTACAGGCGGCCGGCAAACCGGCTTTGCATAAGAGTTAGACACCAGGAGTAATAATAAAGTAATGAAAAGAATAGGTTTGATCGTCGCCACGCTTCTGTTCGCGGGGATCTTTACAGCTCAGATATCGGCTCAGACCGCTCAGGCCGGCATCAAGGTTGCGATCATCGATTCGCAGGCGTTCGCCTCGGACAAGGGCATCACGAAATACATCAATGCCCTCAAGGCCCTCGATACGGAGTTCGCTCCGAAGACAAAAGAGCTGACCGACATCCAGGCACGGCTCAATCAGCTTGCGGAAGACATCAAGAAGATGCAGAGCAATCCGGCGGTTCCTGTAAAACCTGAAGATATTCAGGCAAAACAGGACGAAGGCCAACGCCTTGCCCGCGAACTTGATTTCAAGAAGAAGGAGGCCGAAGCAACGGCACAACGCCGTTCGGAGGTGGTCCTCGGCCCGATCATGCAGGACATCGGACGAGCTCTTCAGACCTACGCAACCTCGAAGGGCTATACGGTCGTCTTTGATTTCGACAAGATCGGACAGGGCATCCTTGCTTTCGATCCGAAGGCCGATATCACCGCCGAGTTCATCGCGTACTACAACACGCGTCCGGCCACGGCGGCTACGGCGGCGGCACCTAGATAGGCTGGTCTCAAAAAAGACCCGACACTTCGCAAGAGCCGGCAAATTGATTTTTGCCGGCTTTTGGTTTATTTGTTCTAAATACGCTTTCAGGCGCGTCGAGCGAAGTATTTCAAAAAATGAGTGTAATTTACGACACGATCGCCATTCAGGAGATCCTTCCCCATCGATTCCCGTTCCTGCTTGTCGATAAGATAATCGAACTCGAACCGCGGACGCGGATCGTTGGGATCAAGCAGGTCACGATGAACGAACCTTTCTTTGCAGGCCATTTTCCGGGAGCGCCGGTGATGCCGGGCGTTCTTCAGATAGAAGCTCTTGCACAGGTCGGCGCCATCCTCGCTCTTCGCGAGTTCGAAGACCGCGACGCAAAGATCCCGTTCTTTAGCGGCATCGAAGGCGCAAAATTCCGAAAACCCGTTCTTCCCGGCGATACGCTTGTCCTCGAAGTAACGGCCTTGCGAACCGGCAGCCGCGTACAGAAAATGCGCGGCGTCGCGATGGTGGACGGCCAGGTTACGACAGAAGCCGAGATAATGTCGGTAATCGCCGACCGCCCGAAAAGATAACTATATGGAACCAATAAAGCTGAATACTCGAGAAGCGATCTTGTGGCTCACGCTGATTGGCGGGGTCATCGGAGTCGTCTTTGGCCTAGTGCCGCTGATCTACGGGCGAATCAAGGGCAAAGCAAAGCTTGGCATTATCGGTTTCATCGTTTCGATCGTCGCGGGCGCGATATGGGCGGTATTGCCGCTGATCGTGATGATCACATTCGTTTTTCTCATTCTTCGTAAGGACAAACCAACCGAAGTAGTTGTCGTTAATGACGAGCCGATCGATGTCGCCATTAACGACGATGAGCAAGTTCATTGAGATCCCGTCGATGTCCCAATTCATTCACGAAACAGCCATAGTCGCCGCCGGCGCCGTTGTCGGTGCCGATTGTTACATCGGCCCGTTCTGCACAGTAGGCGAAAGTGTCGTGCTCGATGATCGCGTCCGGCTCGAATCGCACGTTGTGATCGACGGGCGCACGAAGATCGGCAAGGATACACGCGTCTTCCCGTTCGTCTCAATCGGCCTTGCACCGCAGGACCTCAAATACAACAACGAACCGACCGCCACCGAGATCGGCGAGCGGAATCAGATACGCGAATTCGTCACCATTCACCGAGGCACGGCGGGCGGTGGCGGCGTTACGCGCATCGGCAACGACAACCTGCTTATGGCACAGGCACACGTCGCACACGATTGCCAGCTCGGAAGCGGCATCATCATGGCGAATGCGGCGACGCTCGCAGGCCATGTCGAAGTTGCCGACCGTGCGAGCATCGGCGCTTTCTCGGGGATCCATCAATTTTGCCGCGTCGGCGTCGAAGCCTTTATCGGCGGCTACTCGGTCGTCGTCAAGGACGTGATGCCGTTTGCGACGATCCAGGGCAATCACGCAAAATGCTACGGCTTGAACCGTGTCGGAGCGAAACGCCGCGGCTATTCCCAAGACGCGATCCGCGACCTGAACCACGCATTTCATCTTCTCCTCAACTCAAAGCTCAATACCACACAGGCTCTCGACCGCATACGCGAAGAGATCCGCGGCCGCAGCGAAGTCGATACTCTCGTCGAATTCATCTCGACATCGACGCGCGGTGTCGTAAAATAGGGAAATGGAAAATTCTGCGGAGGTCATCGCCGAATTCGGCAAGCGCGTTCAGCGCTGTTACGGCTGCTTCATCGCCTATCACCTGAAGGATATGTATCTGGGTGAGGACGTTACGTTCTTTTGCGAACATTGTCACGACGACACGATGTTCCATTTTTCTGACTTTTCAAAGCTGCTGGATCTGTCAAAGCTCAAAGAAGTTACGGAATGTCACCATCATTAGATGAGGCCAGTTACGCTGAAAATAGACGCTCCGGACGGCGTGCGGGAGATCACGCTGCAGGATGAGGTGTCTATCGGCAGAACGCCGGAATCGAGCGTCGTAATTGCAGACAGCGGGCTCTCGCGGCGGAACACGACCATCTTTCGCGACGGCGATGATGTCCTCGTCGTGGATGAACGCTCGACGAACGGCACATTCTTGAACGGCGAAAAGCTCGACGACCGCCCGCGTATCCTGCACGACGGCGATTCGATACGCCTAGGCAGCTCGACGACGATACGCATCGAGACCGGCGAAGGAAAAGCGACCCCGCCGACGGCAGCCACTCCAGTTCCTGAGCCTCCGCTGCCCGCAGAACCTCAAGCTGCGCCGACATATACTGCTCCTCCGCCAACGCCGGCCGCAGGCTCGAATGCGACCACATTCCTGCTGATCGGCGCGGTCGCGTTCACTCTGCTGATCGTCGCCGGGGCCGGAGCCGCATTGCTCTTTTCGCGGCAAACTTCAACGTCCGGCACGAATGCGAACACCGGCCTTCCAACGCCGAAGATCAACACGGCTCGGCGAATTCCGGTGCGCGTGATCGATCCACTTGGCGATCAGAATGAGGACGACCTCGATGATCTGATCGCGTCCTGGGAAACCGCTGAAAAAGAGGTCGATGCATCGACGATCTCAGACGTCACGGTCGGTGCGGACGACACCGCGGAGAGCGATCTCAACGTGCCCGCGTCCCTTCTCGCTGACAGACAGAAAAAAGCTCTCGAACCGCGTGACGCCGAAACGGGCATCCGCCCCGCAGGGCTCGACGTTCCTAAAGAGCTTTTCGGCGATGGCGTGATAAAGCAAAAGGCAAAGCTCCGCGAGATGAAGAAAGACGGCTATCATCAGCCGCTCGATTTTCCCGACCTCGCGGAAAAGCGTCTAAATAAAGAACTTATCGAGATGCCGATGGCCGCTCAGAGCTATTATCTCGACGTCGGCGGAAGCGCGAGCGACGGGCCGTTCCAATCTTTTGCTTTTCCGAACGTTCATGCTGATATTGTTCCGGGCTCGCAGAAGATGCTTGCCATAGGCCGTCTTGCGGATAATTTCGCTGGCCACAAATACGACATCAACAACCCTGCCGATCGAAAGCAGATGCGCGTCCGCCTGCTGAGAATGTTCAATCCGCGGGCAAAGCCCATCTTGCTCGAACTTGCCGAAGCCTATTACAAGCAGTTCAATCGCCCCTTACGTGTAACTTCCCTGACGCGTTCGATGGACTACCAGATCGGATTGAACGCAACGAACGTCAATTCGTTCAAAGTGCGGGACGAGAACGCTCTGCCGCCGCATACTTCGGGCTGCGCCTTTGACCTTGCACGAAAACATATGACCGCCGCCGAACAAAATTTCGTAATGAAAAAGCTCGCGGAAATGGAAAATGCGAAGAAGCTCGACGCTCTCATCGAATACGGACAGAATGCCTGTTTTCACGTCTTTATTTACTTTGACGGCCTTGCCCCGAATATGTAGCTCGGCGGTCGAGATTGATTCCCGCACAGCGTCGATCTAAACTCGAAATAGATGAACGATGCCGATCAGGAATACGAGAAGCAGTCCCTAACGGACCTTGCAAAAGGCCTTTCGCGGCTTCCCGCCGGAAAGCGTCGTGCTGCGATCGAGGCCAGCGCGTCGATCGCGGGCGTCAGCCTGAAAGCGAGCCGTGCATTCGTCGCCGCTGCCGCGGATGCGGCAAAGATACTCTCGGCGGAAGACCTCAGAGCCTGGGCCGACCTCGGCCGC
Organism: Acidobacteriota bacterium; assembly: GCA_018269005.1. GTDB lineage: Bacteria > Acidobacteriota > Blastocatellia > Pyrinomonadales > Pyrinomonadaceae > OLB17. The sequence continues at coordinate 84,437 of JAFDVK010000018.1, forward strand.
AGGCTCGCGATGGGCAAGGCCGAAACGGGAATGAAGTTCTTTGCCGACGGCGCAGAATCGCTAAAGCCAGTGCCCTCGCCGCTGCGGCATCTGGTCTTTGAGATCGCGGCAAAGCAGCTCATCCTTTCAAGCTCTGTCGCGTCGGAAAGTTTCGGCCTCGTGCCCGAACTCGCAAAGAGCGTTAAGGACAATGACCTTTTGGCCCGCTTCTTGGAACTCGCTCTTCAGGTTGCGATGCGGTCCGCGAAGCACTCGTCGATCCTGCTGAAAGCGTCGCCCGAGGTCGCCGAATGCTTTCGTGCCTTTGGCGAAGCACGAGAAAGCGTGATCGAGGCGTCATTCAAACTTGCGGAGAATTTCGCCACGCGAACAGGCGGAATGACGGCCGATCTTTGGGTCGAATTGCCGCAAGCGTTGACGAACTTATCTGCCCGCGACGCCATCTTGCTGCTCAACGAAGCTGACAGATTCCTCGAATTTGGCGGCAGCGTCACGCTTCTGCTCATCTCATCCGGGAGCGACGCCATCGCGGCCGGACGAGACATTTTCGTCGAATGGACAAAGGCGTCAAGAACGGTCGCGGCACACGGAAACGCGGTTCTTATCGCCTTTCTACGTGCAACGCCCGTATTTCTTCGCCGGATCAGGCACCACAAGTCCGTCAATTCGCTGTCGATATCGCACGTCCTTCGGCTCATCGCAAAGATCGCGGAGACCGACGCGGAGAGTGCTCTCTCGGCCTTACGTTCGAGTGCCGGTGCTCTCGAGAAGGTTTCGGTCAAGCAATATGAAGCGTGGGTTATCGAAGGACTCGCCGAGCACCAGAATTCTACATCGAAGGCACGCCGCAGCTATTTCGCACTCGAAACGCGTGAATCACGCGACAAGCTCCAGCAAGCGAAGACGGGCATTTCGCTCGAAGCCGTGCAGAATGTCCTTCGCATCTACGTCGAGGGCTTGACGGGCCGCGAGGTCGAGGTCGCGCCGCTTTCCGCCGTGCCTCAAGAGAGCCGCATCGGCGACGGGAAGACGATCTTCCTGCCCGCGACGGTTGCGGAGTTCAACGATGACGAACGCGATTTCAAGCTCTACAAAGTGCTCGCCGCACACGCCGCCGGACAGATCGAATTCGGAACCTATGCTCATGCGACCGACGAGCTGAAAGCCGTTTACAGCGAGCTTTCCGCTCTGTATTCTGCAACGGCCGAGGAACGCGATGCGTTCTCGCTCGCCGGCTATATCGAAGACGTACAAAAAGGTGAGCGTGCACGGCCAGACGATGTCTTCGATTCGGCCGAGCATAAACTTCCTGCCGGCGGCGATTATCGATCAGTGCTCTCGGTCTTTCCGGAACCGCGTCTCGCACGCCGCATCTTCGGTACGATGGAGAATGCGCGTATCGACACGTGCCTGCGTGCAGAATATCGCGGCCTGCGAAAAGACCTCGACCTGATGCAGCAATTTCTGCGGCAGAATCGCCCGTATATTTTTGACGTACCGGCGAATCAGGTCGCGTTCGAGCTGTTGTTCCAGATCACGATGTGCGGCGGGGCGACCGACGACGCCAGACAGTTCTATCCGCAGGTTGTCGACGAAATATCCGCGGTGCTCGAACGCTTTGTCCGGCAACGCTCAGAGGCAAAGGTTTCCACCGTCGCGGATTCGCTGCTTGCGACGAGCCGCGTTTACGATCTTTTCCAGAACGTGATGCCGGAGCGTGCCGAAGAAACCGACGCCCAGGAAGATGAAGATGAGACGGGCGAGTATGCGTATGAGGACAAGGCCGCTCAGGAGTCCGTCACCGAAGACAAGGTAAAACGCGAACGCGAGATGGCGGCCGAAGATGTCTCCGAACTTTTCAACGCGTGGAACAGCCTCGACGATGAAGGCGAGCCTGACGATCTTCGCGGGGCCGAAGCCTGGGCCGGGGCTGAGATCCCTGAGCAGGCCCTTGAAAGCGGCGATATTGCCTTTGCGTACGATGAATGGGACCGCGAGCTGAACGATTATCGTGTCGGCTGGAGCCGCGTTATCGAAAAGAAGGTCAAGGAAGGAGACCGCACCTTCGTCGAGCTAACGCGCACGCGTTATCGCGGCGTGATCTCGTCGATCCGGCATCAGTTCCAATTGATGAAGCCCGAGAATCTGACGCGGATCAACCGGCAGATCGATGGTGAGGATTACGACCTGAACGCGCTCGTCGATTTTGTGATCGACCGCAAGGCCGACGGGCGACAAAGCGAGAACATCTATACAAAACGGCTGCGCCGTGAACGCGATGTCGCCGTCTCGATCCTGCTTGATCAGTCGAGTTCGACCGCGCGCACGATAACGCGAAACCCTCTGCAGCCTTACACGCATCCCGGCCGACGCATCATCGAGATCGAGAAGGAAGGGCTCGTCCTGATGAGCGAAGCCCTCGATGCGGTCGGCGACATCTATTCGATAAATGGATTTACCAGCGAAGGCCGCAGGAACGTAAAATTCTATGTCGTAAAGGATTTTGCCGACAAATATGACGCCGAGGTCGAGAAACGCATCGGCGGAATCAACTTCGAAAACAACACGCGGCTTGGCGCAGCGATCAGACACGCGGCGAACAAACTTCTTCGTCAAGATTCGCGTACGAAGCTGCTGATCGTTCTAACTGATGGCCGCCCGTACGATCATGATTACGGCGACGCACGATACGCACGCGAAGATGTCCGCGAAGCGCTGACCGAAGCAAAAATGTCCGGCATCACGCCGTTCTGCATCACGGTCGATCGCGAATCCGAGGCCGAACTTCGCGACCTTTACGGCGATGTCGGCTATACGATAATCGACGATGTGCTTTCGCTGCCTGAACGTATGCCGAATATCTACCGACGCCTGACCACGTAGTTCGTTGGTGACTTTTCGCACGGTCTTCGCATATTAATTGCAGATCAGCAGCAAGGAGAAAGCTATGAACATCACATCGCTCGCCGCGTTTTTTGCACTTTGTTTCTCTATTGCCTGTTCGCCCGCGAATCCGCCTGCAGACTCCGTTTTTACGACGCCTTCGGGCGATGTGGAGTTTGCGGTCGAAACCGTCGCGGGCGGACTTGAGGTTCCGTGGGCGTTAGCGTGGCTGCCGAACGGCGACATTCTCGTTACCGAAAGGCCGGGCCGCGTCCGCATCGTCGAGAAAGGCAAATTACGCGAAAAGCCTGTGTTTACCGTGCCCGACGTAGAACCGAGCAGCGAGAGCGGCTTGATGGATATCACCCTTCATCCGGATTTTGCGAAGAACAGCTTCATCTATCTCGCGTATTCATACAACACGGACGGCAAGAAGGTGAAGGTCGTTCGATACATGTTTAAGAACGGCGAGTTTACCGAACCAAAGATCATCATCGACAACATTCCGGGCGCGCCGAACCACGCCGGAATGCGAGCACGCTTCGGGCCGGACGGCAATCTCTACATCACGACCGGCGACTCGACAGATTGGGATCTTGCACAGGATCTGAACTCGCTCGCAGGAAAAGTCCTTCGTCTCAACGATGACGGCAGTGTGCCGAAAGACAATCCGTTCGTTGGCCGCAAGGACGTTCGTCCGGAGATATGGACCTACGGCAATCGAAATCCGCAAGGTATCGCGTGGCAGCCCGGAACCGGCCTTGCGTTTGAGACCGAACACGGGCCGAGCAGCTTCGAAGGAAAGGGTTCGGGCGGCGACGAGGTAAACATTCTTGAGGCCGGCAAGAACTATGGCTGGCCTGTGATCCACCACGCAGAGAAACGCGAAGGTATGGAATCGCCGCTTCTCGAATACAGTCCGGCGTGCGCACCTGCAAGCGCGATGTTCTATACGGGCTCGATATTCAAGCCATTTAACGGCAACTTCTTTTTCGGCTGCTTGAGAGGTGCGCGGATCATCCGCGTGGTGCTCGACGGGCGAAAGGTCGTGCGTCAGGAAGACCTTTTGAGCGGAAGCTACGGCCGCATCCGCGAGGTCGCACAAGGGCCCGACGGATACATCTATTTCACAACTTCGAACCAGGACGGACGCGGACGCCCGGCAGCCGACGACGACCGCATCCTCCGCATCGTCCCGAAACCGCAAACCCCGGCCAAACCAAAAGGAGCATCTTAAGAATGTCGCGACGATCTACGACCGTATCGCTCTGTCTCGCACTATTTCTCGCATTTGCGTCGATCTCGTTTGCGCAGACCAAGCTCACGCCGCATCGCGTCAAGCTAAACAAAGGCTCTGCATTTTCGCTGAATTTGCCCGAAAACTTTGAGATAATTCCTGCCGCCGAAGGGCTAAAGCGTGTGCGTTTCTTTACGAAGTCGCCGGATGGCCGCGTCTTCGTGACCGATATGTACAACCTTGCTGATAACAAGCGGGGTGCGATCTACATACTCGACGGCTTTGACGAAAAGACGGGCAAGTTTGCACGCGTCATTCCGTATTTGACGGGCTTGAGGAATCCGAACAGCTGCCAATTCTATACTGACGCGAACGGACAGGTCTGGTTCTATCTTGCGGAAACTCACCAGCTCACGCGTCGCAAATTTACGCCCGGCGAGACAAAACCTTCGGACACAAAACCGGAAGTTTTGCGTACTTTTCCTGATTACGGCCTTAGCTACAAGTACGGCGGCTGGCATCTGACCCGCACACTTTCTTTTGCACCGAACGGCCGGCTTTACGTCTCCGTAGGATCGTCTTGCGACGCGTGCGTTGAAAAAGAGAAGGTTCGGGCGAGCATTATTTCGATGAACCCGGACGGCTCGGACGAACGCGAGATAGCCCGCGGCCTTCGAAATGCGGTCGGCCTGCGCGTCATCGGCGAGAATGTTTTTGCGACCAATCAGGGCGTAGATCATCTGGGGCTATACAAACCCGACGAAACTTTTTACGCACTAAAAGAAGGTACCGACTACGGCTGGCCGTATTGCTATTCGTCAAAAGGCAGGATCTACAAAGACGCAAAGTTCAAGCGTGCTTCGGCGTGCAAGGACGTGCCCGCCCCTTACGCCTATTTCCCTGCGCACTCGTCGGCTCTCGGCTTCGACTATTTCAACGATGATGACGCTGAAACGGTAATAAAGGATGGGTTCCTCGTTTCGCTCCATGGCTCGACCGACAAACGCATCGGGCACGGATACAAGGTCGTGATAATGCGAAAAGGAAAAGCGCTCGAAGACTTCATCACCGGCTTTCTGTCAAAAGGCAAAGTGCTCGGCCGTCCATGCGACATTATGAAGATCGGTGCGAACGCATTTCTCTTGACCGACGACAACCATGGTGTCGTTTATCTGGTTCGCAAGAAGGGCACGACGCCCTCGATAGCTGCGCAACCTGTTGCACCTGCTAGTGAAATAAAGCCGACAGCAAGCGATTCGAATGACGTCGTCTCGCAAAACACGCCCGCCAGAAGCACAACGTGCTTCGGAGTCGCACTGCTCTTTATGACTTCGATGTTTTTGAAGTGGGTCTAGCCGCCGATGATCACCGTCGGGCAGCCCATCGTGATCTTGTTCGGCGGGCCGACGGCTTCGAGGATAGTGTCGCCCTGGCGTGCGGCGGGAAAGTTCGCGATCATTACGGTCGCGGACGGCGTGATCACGATGCCGGGGCCGTGCGGAGGAATTGGTAAGGGCGTTACGCAGGAATGAATGTCGGAACCACCTGCGGCGCTCGATATCGCACTTCCCATTGCGGCAGCCGCCGCAGCCTTTGTCGCCTCTTCAGCGGCTTTCGCTGCCGGAGCTCCGGGTGTTCCCGCAGCGGCGAGAGTTGCGGCCTCGGCGGTCTTTATAACCGCATCTGATGCGGCCTTGGCCGCCTGCATCGCGGCAGCAACGGCCGGATTGACACCTCGCCACGCGGGCAAAAAGCCAATAATAACAGTAACCGCCGTCGGCCCGCCCGTAAGAACGGGCGGCAGCGGATGTGCTACCGGATCTGAAATTCTAGCGGCTGGCGGCATAATAGTTCTCTCCCTGTTATCTAACGCCCCTATCTGAGCGGTGTCTGCCTTTCGAAGTCATCCTTGTATGTGATCACATCGACGGACACCATAAGCCTTTCCTGTAGAACTTCTTGATAAGGTCCTGCCCATGCACCGCGTATCGCAAACACCTTTTTGCCTCCAATCGTTCGTTCGGAAATTTTCATTCCCGGCTTCGTCGGTGTCCAGCCTATCATCAGCACAACTTCGGACGCCGTGGCCTTTGCCTGCTGCTCCTCCTTTGGCGGTGCGTAGTACGGACTCATTTCCACAACTGGATGGGGCAACTTAACAGTTCCGACAAGTTTCCCCTGCGGCGGTAGGAGGCGTGCGAATGGGATCTCCTTTCGAGCTACATCAATCGCCTGCGGAAGCGGAAGATCTGCTCGAATAACGTTGAGGACGTTCGAATCGACAAGAAAGACATAAGCCCCGTCGTCATCGATCTTCTGCTCATTGCCTTCATACTTGATCATCCGATCCCAGACATATTGCTCCTGATCCGTGTGGTTTTCCACGGTGTACTCGATCAACAGGCCCGCAGTCGTGTTTTTCGCTGTCGCCTTCAAAGAAATTGGGTTTGATGTCTGCTCACTCATAAATCTGTCCTTCCCGTCATTTGTCGCCGGCTCGGGTCTTGCAACCGTTGGGGTTCCCGCGGCAGTTGCACCAACCCCAGAATTGCCATTGTGAGAGCCGGTTAAGATCCCGCAAGCAATTGACAGGACGGTTCCGCTCGTGAGTATAACCGAAAGTATCCTCAAATCACCCTCCTAAGACGCAGGAACGATCGAGCTGTCGTGATCAGTACGTCGATCCGGGCTTCCGAGATCTTCAAGGATCTTATTTTGAGTTATCGGATCATTCGCGTGCCCGTGGATACCTATGGTCTGCGATTCTTCTTCATTGCTTCCCGCTTCAGCCGGCTCCGGATTGTCCCTTAGATTCGTTCCGGTGTCGTTGTGCATGGCATGTATCATCTCATGTCCCAACAATGCTGACTGCGGCAGGTCTGCTGTCGTACCGTCAGGCCGAGTGTAAGGGCCGTCGGGAACATCCGGATTGTAAAAGATCGTGGTATCGCTACCCTGACCGGGTGTAACGGAGCCGGCCTGGTCGTGACGCCTAGCCAATGCACCGTTCCTTCTTGCAGTCGCCTCGTCGAGGGTTTCGATCGTAGTTGTATGCGTACCGTTATTGATGTTATCCATAACCTGTCTGCCAGTCGGCGTGTTATAGAGCTCCGACAAGGTTGTCATGGTCTTTGCCGCATATTCGTCGGTTCCTTTTACCCTTAGCCTTTCGCCGCCGACGCTGTATGTGCCGTCTTCATTGCGGGTGACGCTTGGGGCGTGCTGACCGTTCAGTGTACGGCGTCTGCGTCCACCGCCTCCTCCGCCGGAACGCGGACGGTCAAGGTAACCCGGTTCGCCCGTATCTGCCGCCTCGGCATCGAGCGGATCGTCAATTGTCGCAGGTCCGGTCGGCTGTGCAGATCCGCCAGAGTTGATCTTGACCATAGGACCTTGGATCGTAATGCCCATCATATCAACAATGACGCAGCTAGAACCGACCTTCAAGGTTACGCTTTGCGAACCCTCAAGCGTGATCTTTTGAGCGTTGACCTCGACCTTGCTCTTGACGACGGTTTGCTGATTGCTGTCATAGCCTTCAACAACGTCGCCCTTGACGCCTTCGTTGAGTTTGCCGTCGATGCCGATGTAGTTGTCGGCCTTGACGTGGAGGTCATAGTTGCCGCCGACGGTGATGGCGAGGTTGCCGCCCGGTTTATTGTCCGAGCGTACGCCGATCACTTCCTGTCGGTTACCGCCGCAGGTCTCGTACATCGAGCCTTTGGCCCGAAGGTCGTAACGCTTTTGCGAGTGGATAAAGACCTGCTCTTTGCCCTGCTTATCTTCAAAGCGAAGTTCGTTAAAGCCTTTGCCGTCGTCCGGGCTCGTGCGTGTTTTTATGTACGTCAGAGTCTTGAATTTCGGGAGATCGTAATGCGGCATCGTCTCGGGGTTATAGACCGAGCCTGTGATGATCGGCTGATCCGGATCGCCCTCGAGAAAATCGACCATCACTTCCTGGCCGATACGCGGGATGAACATAGTGCCCCACTTGTTGCCGGCGATGCTTGTCCCCACGCGGAGCCAGCACGAAGAAGCTGCATTGAACTGCCCATCGCGATCCCAATAGAACTGCACTTTCACGCGGCCGTATTTATCGACAAAGATCTCTTCGCCCGACGGGCCGACAACTACGGCCGTCTGGCTGCCGTGCATAACGGGACGCGGCGTAACCCGTGCCGGACGGAACGGAGCCTGCCCTTCGCCCTGCGGGATCGACGAAAAGCTCACAACGTACGCACGGGCGCGTTCTTCATCCGACACGTAGCCCGGATCCTGAAGAGCCTCGATCTTCGTCGATACGATGGTGTGATTCCGGTTATTCTCGGCCGTCGGGTGTGTCGTCAGCTTGAATTTAAAGCCCGGTATCAGCGCACAAGAGTCCGATGACCCGACCGCCGTCTTGTATGCGACGTCGATCTCCTGCTGGCGAACGTCGATCGTATGCTGGCGTGCCGGAAAGACCTTTGAGAGTTCGCTCGGCTGTTCACCGCCGCTCGAATTGATGCCGTCGAAGAGCTTCGCATATTCGCCGTGATAGCTGTAAACTTCGTTGTCGCGATTGCCGTTCACATCGAAGCGGCTCATCTGCTCGGCCTCAAGCGTGTTGGTCGGCAGTTGGAAATGATGGTCGCGAACGCGATATTTTCCCGTCCTGAGCTGATTCGAGACGTGGAACGAATTGATCGCACCTTCCCATTCATCCGGGTTGACCGAAATGTCGGTCAGAAAAGGGAGTTCCGCCTTTGACGGACAAGCGGCGATCGCCGTGTCCGAATCGGCGATCACAAGCGTGTGCCCGGAACTCGTGTGCTCGAAGAAGTAGAAGATACCTTCTTCTTCCATCAGACGCGAAGCGAAATCCCAGTCCGACTCGCGATACTGAACGCAGTAATTGCGCGGCTCGTAATTCCCCGAGAGTCGAAGGCTCGGGTTGAAACCTTCGAGCACTTTGGTCAGCACGTCAGGAATTGAAAGATTCTGAAAAATGCGATTATGGGAACTTTGCGTCAGCAGCCAGACCTGCGGACGGACGACCGCACGATATTTTGAAAAGCGTTCGTCGCGGCTGCCCTGCGAAAAACGGGTACAAATGCCGTGGAAATAGCGGTTCGCTCCGTCGCGTTGGTTCGCCGCGACAGACATCGGTTTGTTCAGGACCTGATCGGGCGTGATCGTGAACGCCTCATAGCCGCCTTCCTCTTCATCGTGCAAAAGATCAAGCTCGAAGGTAAAAAGCTGCGACAAACCTTCGGTCGCACGCAGGCTATGGATAACGACCTCCTCATTTGGAAAGGAGGCTGTCGCAAAATTTAAGAGTCTTCCTTCTTGGCTCAGTGCCATAATCTTTTCAGGTCCTGCCGACGGCCTTTTTCTGCTCGAAAACAACTAAAGACGAGCCGCCTAACGATAAATGGACGCGAGTATTGCCTCAGTTTTGCCTTAATAACGCATCGTAAATCGCGGATCGGGCCGAGCTGGTGCCGGATCCGGCGGATTAGGGTGTTCGACGAACTCCGCTAGGACGGTCCCGTCCCGGTCATAACGCACTACGTGGCCTTCCCAATTGCCGAATTCTATCGGTGACGATTCGCAGTCAAAAAAACTGCATCGCTCGACACTTGTATATTCCTGCCTTTCGCGGGCAGCCGTAACCTCTGCGTGTGCGATGATCGCCATCTGGCGGCAAAGCTCGTCGCCCTCGCTGCGCCGCGTCATATGTGTTTCGGCGGCGTGGCAAACGTATAGAACGATGTGATCGACAAGGCCGCGCAGACGGCTGAAATAATGCACCGTCTGATAGCTGATCAGATCCGAACAGAATTGGATCGCCGTCGTATCAAGGTCCCGCACGTAAAGGCCGTGAGCCATGATCGACAGCCTGCGAATACCTGCGTGCAGGACGGCGATATCAAGAGCCTGTTCGAAAAAATCGTCGAGCGTGGTCGATTCGTTAACAGTGATCGTGAAGGTATCGCGCGACGCGGACGGCGTCCGCCCTTCGAGCCGAGTGTCATGTGCGATCAAGTTAACAGGCATCGTCCTTTTCTCCTAGGTCAGGCAAAGTTATAGGTAAAGTTCTCCCCTTCACCGACCGCGACACGAATGCTCGTTAGAGCATCGCCCTGCGCCATTCTCGACAGAACTTCACCGGACATTTCCGGCAGCAGCGTTCCCGTAAGGATGTTATAAACATTTCGGGCTCCGCTATCGACGTCCGTGCAGCGTTTTGCGATCGTATCGACAACGTTATCGTCGTAGCTGAACGCCGCGTTGTGATTGTCCTTGATCCGCTGGGCGATCTTGCCGAGCTGGAGTTTGATGATAAGCCGCAGGATCTCATCGGAGATCGGATAATACGGAACCGTCACCATTCGGCCCAACAGTGCGGGCTTGAAAGCCTTGTTCAGTTCCGGCTTGACGGCATCGACAAGGCCGTCCGGCCCGGGCCGCGTATCCGGATCCGCACAGAGTTTCATTATCGTGTCCGTTCCGACGTTAGATGTGAGCAAAATGATGCAGTTCTTGAAATCGATCTCGCGGCCTTCGCCGTCTTCGAGAACGCCTTTATCGAACACCTGGAAGAAGAGTTCCATCACGTCCGGGTGAGCTTTCTCGACCTCATCGAGCAGAACGACGGAGTACGGCTTTCTGCGGACAGCTTCGGTGAGCACGCCGCCTTCGCCGTAGCCGACATATCCCGGAGGCGAGCCCTTGAGGCTCGAAACCGTGTGTGCTTCCTGATACTCGCTCATATTGATCGAGATCAGATTGCGTTCGCCGCCGTAAAGCGATTCGGCGAGTGCTAGTGCCGTTTCCGTCTTACCGACGCCCGACGTACCGACAAGCAGGAACACGCCGATCGGACGTTTCGGGTCGGTAAGTCCGGCACGCGAGGTGCGAATACGCTGTGCGATAGCATCGAGCGCGTGATCCTGGCCGAGAACGCGTTCACGAAGCGTGCCAGCAAGATTTAGAACGGCATTGATCTCGTCGGCGACCATCTTGCCGATCGGAATGCCCGTCCAGCCCGAAATGACCTCCGCGACAGAGCCGCCGTCAACGACAGGATGCATCAGCGGATCTTCGCCCTGCACCTTTTTCAATTCCTCGTTCGTCGCCTTAAGTTCCGCACGAAGCGCTTCAGCGGCCTTGTCGTCGATCGGTTCGGGTGCAGGTGCGGCATCAGCAGCTTCAGCGGCCGGTTCCGCGGCCTCGCCGTCAGAGCTTTCGCCTGCCGCAGCCGCAGCCGCTTTGCCGTTAGCTGCAACTGCGTCGTCGAGCCGCGTTTGTTCAAGCTTGAAGCGAATATTGCGGATCTTTTCGACGAGTTCCTTTTCTTTTTCCCACTGGGCCGAAAGCCGCGAAAGCTCTTCTTCGGTCTCGGTGCGTTTGGTCTTCAGCTCAACAAGGCGTGTGTCGTGTCCCGCACCCGTAACCTGTTCGCGTTCGAGCGAATCGATCTCGGACGTAAGATTCTGCACGCGGCGTGTCGCATCTTCGAGCGAAGCAGGCGTCGCCCCTTGCCCGATAGCGACCTTTGCGCACGCGGTATCGAGCACCGAGACGCTCTTGTCCGGAAGCTGGCGGCCGGTGATGTAGCGGGCAGAAAGCTTTACGCACTCGACGATCGCTTCGTCTAGCACGCGAACCTTGTGGTGATCTTCCATCTTGTCGGCGAGGCCGCGCATCATCGCGATCGCCCTTTCTTCATCAGGCTCTTCGACCTTCACGACCTGAAAACGCCGTGCGAGTGCCGCATCCTTCTCGAAATACTTCTTGTACTCGGCCCAAGTGGTCGCCGCGATCGTGCGAAGTTCGCCGCGGGCGAGTGCGGGTTTGAGCAAGTTCGCAGCGTCGTTCTGTCCGGCCTGGCCGCCTGCACCGATGAGCGTATGGGCTTCGTCGATGAACATAATGATCGGCTGCGGCGAGGATTTCACTTCGTCGATCACGGATTTAAGGCGATTCTCGAATTCGCCCTTGACGCCCGCACCGGCCTGCAAAAGCCCGAGATCGAGCGATCGCACGGAGACGTTCTTCAAGCTGTCCGGGACATCGCCCGAAGCCACACGAGCCGCAAAACCTTCCACAACGGCGGTCTTTCCTACGCCGGCCTCGCCCGTTAGGATCGGGTTGTTCTGACGTCGGCGCGTCAGGATGTCGATGATCTGCCGTATCTCGAAATCGCGTCCGAGGATCGGATCGATCTTGCCCGCGGCCGCTTTCGCCGTGAGGTCTTCGGTGTATTGATCGAGAGCCTTCGTCTTGCCCGGTACGCCCGCAGCGACAGGTGCGCCGTCCGAAGCACGGCCTTCGCCGAGAGCAACGGCCTCGCGGCCTTCGGCTGATTCAGCGGTCAGTTCATCGAGCTTCTTTGCGAGCGACTCCGGCGAGATGTGATTGAATTCCCGCGAAATGTCGCGGGCGATGCGCGCAAAACTCTCATTCGAGAGCAACGCAAGCACGAGATGTCCCGAACGAACTTTCGCTTCGCCAAAATCGACGGAGGCGAGCAGCCACGCATCCTGTATCCAACGCGGGATGCGTTCGCTCAAGCCCGGCGTACGCGAATTGCCGGTCTTCAGGCTCGCAAGCGATGAATCGATGTCTTTTGAAAGTCGATCGATATTCACCTCGTAATGCTTGCAGATGCGGTGAAGATCAGTGTCATTCTGTTCGAGGATCTTCGAAAGGATGTGCTCGATCTCGACGTCATAATTCGTTCGTGAAAGGCAGGCACCGGCGGCGCCTTCGAGCGCCGTGCGGCAAGTATCGTTCAATCGGCCGACTAGGGATTTCAGATTTAAGTTCATAGGGATCTCTCTTGTGCGTTATGCCGCCATCTTCAGTACTACTTGATCGTCCGGCTCCTTAAAAGGTTTTGTCTTCAAAAAACTCGTCCAGCCGAGCGAAGGCCGCCGGATCGCGCGTGTCGTCAAGATCGTCGCAGGCACCTGTTTTGCCTCAAGGACAAGCTGGACATCAAAATCGAGTTCGTCGCCAACCATGAATTTGACGATCGACTTAAGCGGCTGATGTGCAGTGCCGCTCGGCAAAAAAGCCTGAAAGCGTTTGAGATCAAGTGGTCCCAGTCTAACACGAAACTTGGACTGTTGATCCCAAACGCGGGTGCCAACTATGGCATTTCGACCTAAGCTGCTGTTTTTCGCGCCCAGCTGCGTTACGTCTCTGCCATCGAGCTGCAACCATTGACCGGAAAATTGCTCAACTTTTGCCTTAGCCGAGAAGTGGTCGCTGACCATGTTCGCGAGGGCATCGGCCGTATGGGGCGATTGGGCGATCAGCCCGGTATAGGGCAAAAGAGCCTCATCCTCGACGGCCATCCGGCCTCGAAGGCCGCGCGTGCCAAGTCCCGCAAGGTCATAAAGGTACGCGGTAAAACTCTCGTCGCCGGCTTCATAGCCGATCGGAAATCGATACTTCGCCCAGGCTCGATAGAACAGCGAAACGATGCGGTGCGTGAAGATGTCAAAGAACGCCCACATCGTCGTGTCCCGATGTCGTACCCGGTCAAGAACAAGTTCCGTGTAATGCGTCGGGAGCGCGCCGGAAACGCCGACGACGCCCATAAAATTGACAAGCATCTCCAGGCGTTCGCTCTGGCCGGTCTCATCAATGACCTTTCGAGTTTCGTGGATCTCGCTGGCCGGAAAATCGAGAGTGATGCGGGAACGAAAACGCACGATCTCCTCATGCGGCATCGCCTCGCCGCCTACGCGCTTCTGATCTTTGTGTATGAGCCCGAGCAGTCGCACCGCCTGAAAGAATTCATAGCTGTACGCTTGTTCTAAAAGCCCTTGCTCAGGCGATAAACGCGGCATATTCCGTTTCTAAAGCAGCTCTCGCGTGCCCGCACGCGGCGAAAATTCCCGAACCGTACCTTCACGCTGCTCTGTCCGTAAACTCAATTGATTAAAAGAGTTAAGCGATGCGTACATCGCAAGGAAACGCTCCAGCACACACGCAAAAAGAAAATAGCCCGAACCGACGAACTGCTCTTCGTCCATGGTGACCGTCGTTTCGACCCCACGGACAAATCCGGCTCCGACGCGTTTGCCGATCTGCCGAACGACCTTGCGCGATTCAACGCTTTTTATCCCGAGTATCTGCTTGCGCATCGCCGGAGAATCGTCAAAATTATAGAGCATCAAGATCTCCTGCAACGCCTCGGGCGAACCTTTCTCGTCGTTTACAAGCGAGAGAAAATTGAGGCTCAAATGCGAGATCAACCGCCATTGTGCTCCTCTTCGCTGCGGCGGACGGATCGTCTCGGTCGGCTTTGTCAGGCAGCGAACCCGCGACAGGAGCGCCGTGCCTTCGACCTCGAAATCACCTTCTTTGCCGCCGAAAGGAAGCTTTGCCGGCAGGTCGCGGTTCGTGCAGGTCGCCTTTACGTTCAGCACGTCAACGGCCGGAACCTTCGGGTCGAAGTGATCGTCCACAAGCGAAATAAAGACCTCGCTGCCCTCGTCGTTTACGCGCTGCGACGGACGGCGGGCGGCGGACCAGTAAGATTTCCCCTTCTCGCCTCCATACGCGTGACGCATCGAATAGAACGGTGCGAATTCGCGCATCTCGTTCGAACGCGGATCGGTCGTTATCACCTCGTCGATCGAATAGACCTCGGTCGAAGACTGCCGATGCACGTCCGGTATCACCTGATATTCGAACCGCTGTTGGTTCAGATAGATCGGGTCCGAAAGTTTCTGGAATAGATTTACGATCGGCGTACATCCGAGCTTAAATGTCTCGGCCGTGATCGGAGCGACAGGCGGCACGATATCGCGAAGGTGAATTATCAGATCGAAATGGCTGCCGACCTTTTTGGCGATCGCCTGATCGACGCCCATCACATCGACAAATAGATACTTCTGCGGAAAGGCGAAATATTCCGTCAAAAATCTATAGCCGGAAAAACTTCGCTTCGTGTACGGCAAGAGGAACTCGTCCTCGCCAAAACCGACGGTTTTAAGTGCATCCTCAGCCGGAATGATGATCGGATCGGGCGGCTTCGGCGGCAGCATCGTCATCGTCCGAGAGCCGATCGGAGCTTCTTTTGCGTGAAACTCAACCGCCGTCGCGTGATTGAAGATAATCTCGTAGAGCGGGTAGATAAGCTGCGGATTGCCGTCGAGGTAAAAGCGGAATCGATCGGGAATGCTTGCGTCAACTCCGCGCTTGAACTCGTGCAGGTTCGCGTTGCCGAAGCACCGCATCGAGATCACGATCTTCGCTTCGGCGAACATACCGCGTGTGTCTTTCGGCGCCGGTGATTCCAGCGTTGCAGACTCGATCTCGATCGGGAAGAGATCCACGTCGTACGCCGTGCGGAATCGGCAAGGGCTGCCATCGACGGGCCGCGAATTAAGCCGCGTTTCCCTCTCGACACGCTGAACGGCCGTGAGTTTGTCCTTTGGCGAACCGTAGCTGAACTGTGAGATCGCCATCGACGGGATCGGAGCAAGATAGTGCGGATACAGGACGTTCAGGAACGCCTCTGTGATCTCAGGAAATTCGTCGTCGATCTTCAGCCCGACGCGAGCCGTTAAATAAGCAAACGACTCGATCAGACGCTCGACGTGCGGATCTTCGACGCGCTCTTCATCAAGTTCAAGGCGAGCTGCGATCTTCGGATAACGAAGTGCGAACTCAGCACCCATTCTGCGCAGAAAAACAAGCTCACGCTCGTAAAATGTTAGGAGTTCGTCACGCATTCAAGCTCAATTTCACTGACGCTATCTTTCTTTGACCGCAAACTCACCGCTTCCGCTTGCGATCACGGTATCGAAAATGATCGGCTCGGGAGCCGGTTCCATATCAAGTTTCGCCTCGACGCGGAACTTCACCTGCCGCTCGACCTCATCGACCGGTTCGAGCGTGATCTTTAGGTCCAAAAACCGCGGCTCGAACCGCCTGATCGCCATCTCGAGCGACTTTACCAGCCGCTTCTTTTCGGCCGGAGTCTTCGGATCGAGGCCGAGGATGTCGGGCATCCCGTAAAAGACGACCGAGCGGCGAACTTCTGCATCCTCAGAAACGGTTTCGTCGCCGTGGGAACGCGTATTCAGAAGCCATTCGAGGTCACGGCGGACGCCTGCTTTCAGCTCCTGAACACCTGTAAATCTTGATTTTGGAGGATCTTTGGATGCAGTTGGCTCCATGTCGATCAGACGATCGAGCAATGAGGGGGTGATCCTGATATCTTCGTCGCGACGAGCCATTCTTCTAAAAACTGGGAAAGGTTATGCCGTTCGGCGAAGCGAACGGCATAACCGGGAAAGGTCCGTGACTTTTCGAAACCTGCGTGTGCGAGGTTAGATCATCTTGTTGGACTTAACGTCGTAGCCTGCTTTGACCGCACCGCCAAGGGTACCATCGGCCTTCTGTTCCTTGTATTCGAACTCGATCTTCGCAAAGTTCAGCGAGCACTGGTCGCTTGTTTCGGCACCGCCGCCGACGCCGCCGGCGTTGTAGCTCGTAACGAGCATGTCGGTGAATGTGATCTTCAGGAACTCCTGCTGCTCTTTACCTGCCTTGCGGGCGGTAAGGATCGCTTTCTTGATGTGCGTACCGGTTGCACAGTTGAGCATGAGTTTCGGAGTTGCCTTGCTGCCCTTCATCGTGAAATGAAAGTCCTGGAAGGTTGCCTTGCCGGCACCGCCGCCGCCGCCGTGTCCCATCGTACCGGCCTGGCTGACGCCCCACGAAAACGATTCCACGTCGATCTCGCCTTTGTGTTTGTAATCCTGGCTCTCGCCTTCGATCCCGTCAAGTTTGAGGAAATAATCTACTGTTGCCATTGCTTTGCTCCTTTTTTTATCGAATCAGTTTTTAATAACGCCAACGAACGCGTGCGATTCCATCGGCTTCAGATAAGAGACGCGGTCCTTAAAACCTTTTTGCGTTAGGGCCGGTAACTTTTTTTTGGTTGCCGGCCCAAAGCCCCTCCTGGTTCTCAAAATACTGCATCTCGGTCAAATAACCCGCAAAAGCTAACCGTTCGCCGGCTGCGGCAGGTCGGCTACAAGCCTGAGCGAGACAGAAAGCTCGTCCAGCTGGAAGTGCGGCCTCATAAAGGCTACCGCACGATAACAGCCCGGCTTTCCGGGGATCTCGGCTACATCGACCCTTGCTTCCCTTAGCGGATACTGGGCCTTTGTTGCGGCCGATGCCGTATCGTCATCGGTCACATAGTTGTTGATCCACTGGTTCAAGAACCGCTCGCAATCCGTACGCGACATGAACGATCCGATCTTGTCACGCATCATCGCCTTCAGATAGTGCGCAAAACGCGACACCGCGAAGATGTACTGAAGCTGGGTCGAGAGGCGCGCATTCGCATTCGCGGCATCAGAGTCGTACTTCTTCGCCTTGTTGGCAGACTGCGTACCGAAGAATGCCGCATAATCGGTGTTCTTACAGTGGACGAGCGGAATAAAGCCGTTGTCGGCGAATTCCTTTTCGCGTCGGTCCGTGATCGCGACCTCGGTCGGGCATTTCATTGCGATCTCGCCCTCGTCGGTCTCGAACGTGTGGGTCGGAAGGCCCTGAACGAGGCCGCCGCCTTCGACACCGCGGATCGCAACGCACCAGCCGTACATCGAGAAAGCCTCGGTCAAACACGTGCCCAATGCATACGCTGCATTGCCCCAGAGGTATTTTTTGTGATCCTTGCCGTCAACATCCTCTTCAAAACGGAACGTCTCGGTCGGCTTCGTGGCTGCGCCATAGGGCTCGCGCATAAGGACGTGCGGCATTGTAAGGCCGACGTAACGTGAATCTTCCGACTCGCGGAAGCTTCGCCATTTCATATACTCCGTGCGGTCGAAGATCTTCGCGACGTCGCGGACCTCCGTCATTTCGGAGTAAGTATCCCAGCCGAACATATTGGCCGACGCAGCACTAAGGAACGGTGCGTGGGCGGCCGCCGCGACCTGCGAGATGCTCTCAAGCAGCGACATATCCTGCGGGTGGTTGCCGAATTCGTAATCGCCGATCAAGGCGCCGAACGGAGCACCGCCGAACGTGCCGTATTCTTCTTCATAAACCTTGCGGAACATCGCCGATTGGTCGAATTCAAGTGCCCGTTCGAAGTCCTTCAAGAGGTCCTTCTTCGTGGCGCTCATGACCTTGATCTTGAGCATCGGGCCCGTGAGCGAATTCTTTACAAGGTGATGAAGCCCGCGCCACGAGCCTTCCAGTTTCTGGAAATCGTCGTGGTGCATGATCTCATTCATCTGCGCGGTCACAAGGCGGTCGATCTCAGCGATACGCGAGTTGATCGCGACGTCCATATTCTTGGACATCGTCAGTTCGCCGCTCATCACCTGCGAGACGAATTCGCCGATCATATCCTTGGCCTGCTCGCGTTGATAGTCGTCGCGGGCCATGCGGCCTTCGGTCAATATCTGATCGAGAACGCTTGTGGATTCTTGTGTTTCAACGGTTTGGGCTGCTGCTGCCTCTTCTTTTGATTTAGCCATTTTCTCTTATTCCTCCTTACCGTCGATGCCAAGCTCGCTGCTGATAGCCTTTTGTTTTTCGGCGTTCGCGATAAGATCTTCGAGCATAGACTCGAGCTTGTCGTTGCCGTCCATTTTCGACCGCAGATCGGCGAGACGCTGACGTGCCTCGACGAGTTTTCGCAACGGTTCGACCTGCTGGACGATCTTGTCCGGCTCGAAATCTTCGATATCTTTGAACCGAAGCTCGATGCCCATCTTGCTGCCGTCGTCCTGCAATTTGTTGTCGATCGTATAAGCGAGACGCGGAGCCATGCCCGCAAGGACCTGATTGAAATTATCCGGGTCGATCTCGACGAATTTCCGATTCTTGAGTCCCGGAAGCGGCTCATCGGGCTTTCCGACGAAATCACCAAAAACTCCGACGACGAACGGAAGCTCTTTTAGTTCGATCGCTCCGCCGACCTCGACATCATACGTGATCTGCACGCGAGGCGGGCGAACCCTGTCGATCTTGTGCTGCAAACTTTCCTTTTTAGGCATTGTTTTGTTGTCTCCTTATAAAATTTCTATTCCCCGAAAACGGGGTAAAATTACATGGTCGCTTCCGTCCTGAACGAACGGGAAGAGTATCTTACCACTCTTCGGCCGGCGGCGTTTCTTCGGCTGCGTCCGCTGACGGCTCTTCGTAGCCGCTGTCCCAGCCGCCCGAGGAAGCTCCGCCGCCAAGCCCTAGTGTTTCGCGCAGCTGGCCAAGGACGTTGTCGTCCTTTATGACCTCCTGCAGCCAGCTTTCGAGCGGCATATTGCCCCATTTTACGGCCCTCTGCACGAGATATGACACAGGCGAATGCGGCTCGGTCTTTTGGAAGAACGCCGCGACCTCTTCGAGGCGTCTCAAAGCCTCAGGACGGCCTTTTATCGGCCCGGAACCGATACCGGTCGAGCCTGAACCGCCGTCTTCCTCATCGCTCCAGCCGCCGTTGGATTCCGCCGCATCTACGGGATCGGGCTCTTCGACGCGTTTTTTCTCAAGGATCTTTTTTACCTGTCCGCCGACCTCATCAAGGGATTTCTTCAATCCCGAAAGGCCTGGCATTTGATTTCGTTCGTACTTTGCCTCGATGACCGAATTCAGCTCTTCGATCGCCTCTCGGGCCTCATCAAAGGTAAACTGCATCTGCTCGCAAAATGCACGGCGTGTCCCGGCAACGGCCGCCTTCCACTTATCACCGGTCGTTCGGTTCTCGCGTTCGGCCTGCGCCCGCAGGTCATTCCAGCGTTCTTTGGCAGCTTCGTCCAGAGAGTCGAAGTTCGCCGGCATATCGAAGCGTTTCGCATCCTGCCAGTCGTTGAAGCTCAGGCCTGCACCGGCAGTTATCGCAACATCGCGAACAGACTGGGCCGCGTTCGATTCAAGCCACGAAACCGCGTTCGCACGGCCTTCCTGATCGTTGTCCTCAACGACAGGAAAAGCTCCGTCCCAAAAATTTTCGTGAAGCCCGGTCATCAGCTTCAGGCTGTCCCGAAGGCCGGCGAAGCCGTGCATCTTGATCAACGCTTCGCTCAGCCAGGCCGCGATCTGAAGGTCTTTTGAAAGGGTCGTAAGGGCATTCACCGCGACCTCGACCACCTTTCGGTAGTCTGCGGTCTTTAGTTCGGTCTGCCATTCGCCCTGTGCAACATCGATGTCGGCTCGCCGAGCATCGGCGATCTCATCGTAGATACCTGAATAACGCAGGCTGTCGCCGCCCGGATTTTCCTCGGAAATGGGCGCAAGAAGGGCATCTAGATCGATAACCGGCGGGGTTGGGGTTACATCGCTCATCTATTTGACAGCTCTCCTAGCCGTAAACAAAGGACGTGTGGAAAAAATACGTTGCCGAAGTCCCTTCATTCTACTACGAAAATGAAGAAAATGCGCACGAAAAATCCAACGCCGCAAGCATTTTGCACAGAATAATGCGTCATTCTTAGGTCAAAAGAGACAAAAAAGGCCGCCTTCCAAAAGAAAAGACGGCCTGATTGGTCATTTTTGCAAACCCTACGAGGTTATTTGACTAAATTTCGTCATCCTCGTCGGCGTCGAGCTTCATCGCTTCGTCGAGGTCGAAGTCCTCTTCTTCCTCGATCTCATCGGTCTCGATATCAATATCCTCGACCTCCTCGTCCGGCTCAGCGCCCGGCAGGTCGAGCGGCATCGGCAGGCCGCCGCGGATGCTATCGACGATATCGTCAAATTCATCACGCGGAACCTGATTTTCCGTCGCGTCCGGATCGACCTTGACGTTCCGGTAGTATTTCATACCGGTTCCGGCAGGAATGAGGCGTCCCATAATGACGTTCTCTTTCAGGCCGCGAAGATAATCGACGCGTCCGGATATGGCCGCTTCGGTGAGAACGCGTGTCGTCTCCTGGAAGCTGGCCGCCGAGATAAATGAGTCCGTCGAAAGGCTCGCCTTCGTAATACCGAGCAGGAGCGGGTCGCCAACGGCCGGCTTACCGCCTTCTTCGCGGACGCGTTGGTTCTCGTCCTCATAACGGAAGCGGTCAACCTGTTCTTCCATCAGGAAGTCGGTGTCGCCGACATCCTTGATCTTCACCCATCGAAGCATCTGTCGAACGATGACCTCGATGTGCTTGTCGTTGATGTTCACGCCCTGGAGACGATAGACCTCCTGGATCTCGTTGACGATGTAGTTCTGCAGCGCCGTCATACCGAGAACACGCAGAATATCGTGCGGGTTAAGCGGGCCGTCCATAAGCGGTTCACCCGCACGGACCATATCGCCTTCCTGCACGTTGATGTGCGTACCGCGCGGAATATCGTATTCCCTTTCGCTGCCGTCGTCGCTGCGAACGAAGAGTTTGCGCTTACCCTTTGAGATCGGGCCGAAAGCGACCGTTCCGTCGATCTCGCTCATAACAGCGGTCTCGCCCGGACGGCGTGCTTCGAAAAGCTCGACCACACGCGGCAGACCGCCGACGATATCCTTCGTCTTGGTCGTTTCACGCGGGATCTTCGCAATGATGTCGCCGGCCTTGACCGTATCGCCGTCATCGACGAGCAGGTTCGCACGGATCGGCATCTGATAGGTCTTCAGGACCTTGTTGTTGCCCGAACGGATCTCGATACGCGGCTGATTCTTCTCGTCCGAATCCTTGACGACGAGGCGTTTCTGGCCGGTAACCTTATCGATCTCTTCCTCGACGGTCTTGCCTTCCTTAAGGTCCTGATACTTGATCGAACCTGACTCTTCCGAAAGGATCGCGAAGGTGAACGGATCCCACGTAACGAGCACGTCGTCTTCCTTGACCTTCTGGCCGTCTTTGACGTGGATCTGTGCACCGTAGACCACCGTGTAGCGGGCCACTTCGCGGCCGCGATCGTCGATCAGCGTGATCTCCGACTGTCTGCGGAGCGAGACCTGTTCGCCGTCACGGTTCTTGATGACCTTCATATCGTTCGGATTCAGGAACTTGACGGTTCCGTCCATCGCGGCGACGTGTTTGGTCTCCTGTTCGAGGCGTGCCGTACCGCCGACGTGGAACGTACGCATCGTGAGCTGCGTTCCCGGTTCGCCGATCGATTGTGCGGCGATAACGCCGACCGCTTCGCCGATCTCGACCGTGTTGCCGGTCGCGAGGTTGCGTCCGTAGCACTTGACGCAAAGGCCGCGGCGGGCTTCGCACGTCAAGGGCGAGCGGATACGAACCTTCTGCAGGCCGGAGAGCTGTATCTGTCCCGCGATGTTTTCGTCGATGTCCTCGTTCGCCTTGACGATCTTCGTACCGTCAACGGGATCGATGATGTCGTCGAGCGAAACGTAGCCGACGATGCGGTCACGCAAGGATTCCACCTCTTCACCGTTGCGGATGATCGCCTCGGTCCAGATGCCGCGAACCGTTCCGCAGTCGATCTCGGAAACGATCACATCCTGTGCAACGTCAACGAGACGACGCGTCAGATAGCCCGAGTCCGCGGTCTTCAAAGCCGTATCGGCAAGACCCTTGCGTGCACCGTGCGTCGAGATGAAGTATTGCAGAACGTCGAGGCCTTCGCGGAAGTTCGCAAGGATCGGGTTCTCGATGATCTCGCCGGACGGCTTCGCCATCAGGCCGCGCATACCGGCAAGCTGCCGGATCTGAGCTTCGGAACCGCGAGCACCGGAGTCCGCCATGATGAGGATCGGATTGAGTTCCTTTCGCTCTTCTTCGCGGGTGTGCATCGCCTTGAACATCTCACGCGAGACCTGATCCGTAACTTCGGACCAGATGGCCGTGACCTTGTTCGTACGTTCGAGGTCGGTCATCGTCGCGTCCTCGTACTGCTTGCGGAGTTTTTCGACCTCCTTCAAAGCCTTGTCGATGATGCCCTTCTTCGAAGGCGGCGTGACCATGTCGTCGATACCGATCGAGACACCTGCCCGCGTAGCGTAAAGGAAGCCCATCGTCTTGAGGTCGTCAAGAAGAGCGACCGTCTGCTCGTGTCCGAGTTTCAGATGGCAGAAGGTAACGAGCGACTGCAAGCCCTTCTTCTTCAGAGTTCCGTTGATGTACGGCAGGCCGTCGCGGGTCAGGCGTTCGTTAAGGATTACGCGGCCTGCGGTCGTTTCGATGATCTGATCGACGTTGTCTCGGACCATCGCGCGCATCACGTCCTGGTTATTGTGTTCGAGCGTAAGATCGACGAGATCGCCTCTCCAGCGAAGCTTGATCTTCGACTGCGTTTCGATAACTCCTGCATCAAGAGCGAGCAGAACATCATCGATCGAGTTGAACGCCTTGCCTTCGCCCGCCAATTCATCGCGGCTGAGCGTAAGGTAGTAGCAGCCGAGAACGATGTCCTGCGAAGGAACGGTGATCGGCTGGCCTGACGCCGGCGAAAGAAGGTTGTTCGAGGCAAGCATCAGGACGCTCGCTTCGATCTGAGCTTCGGGCGAAAGCGGAATGTGCACGGCCATCTGGTCGCCGTCGAAGTCGGCGTTGAACGCCGTACAGACGAGCGGATGGATCTTGATCGCCTTTCCTTCGACGAGCACAGGCTCGAAGGCCTGGATGCCGAGGCGGTGAAGCGTCGGAGCACGGTTCAGAAGAACAGGATGCTCGCTGATCACCTCTTCGAGGATGTCCCAGACGATCGGCTCTTGGCGCTCGACCATTTCGCGTGCCTGCTTGATGGTCGCGGCGTGCTGTTCGCGTTCGAGCTTGTTGTAGATGAACGGCTTGAAGAGCTCGAGCGCCATCTTCTTCGGCAAACCGCACTGATGGAGCTTGAGTTCCGGCCCGACCACAATGACCGAACGGCCTGAATAATCGACGCGCTTTCCGAGCAGGTTCTGACGAAAACGTCCCTGCTTGCCCTTCAAAGTACCCGAAAGCGATTTGAGCGGGCGGTTGTTCGCACCGCGAAGAACGCGGCCGCGTCGTCCGTTATCAAAGAGAGCATCGACCGCTTCCTGCAGCATGCGCTTTTCGTTGCGGACAATGACCTCAGGAGCGCGCAGCTCGATGAGTTTCTTGAGGCGGTTGTTGCGGTTGATGACGCGGCGATAGAGATCGTTGAGATCGCTCGTCGCAAAGCGTCCGCCGTCGAGAGGCACAAGCGGGCGAAGCTCCGGCGGAATGACCGGGATCACGTCGAGGATCATCCACTGCGGATCGTTGCCCGAACGCATAAAAGAGTTCGCGACCTTCAGACGCTTGCTGTATTTGAGCTTCTTCTGCTGTGAGGTCTCATCGCGCATCTTCTGGCGAAGGTCTTCGACGAGCTCGACGATGTCGATCATCTGGAGCAGGTCCTTGATCGCCTCGGCGCCCATCTTCGCAACGAAGCCGTTCGGATAATCGCGGCTCAGTTCGCGAAAACGCTCGTCATTGAGCAGATCTTTTTCCTTGAGGTCGGGCACGTCGCCGGGATCGACCACGATGTACGTCTCGAAGTAAAGGATCTTCTCGAGATCGCGCAGAGTGATGTCGAGGAGATGGCCGATGCGTGACGGCAATCCCTTGAAGAACCACACGTGCGAACACGGCGAGGCAAGCTCGATGTGGCCGAGGCGTTCGCGTCGTACCTTTGACTGCGTAACCTCGACGCCGCACTTGTCGCAGATCACACCGCGGTGCTTCATCCTCTTGTATTTTCCGCAAAGACATTCCCAATCGGCGACCGGGCCGAATATACGCGCACAGAAAAGGCCGTCGCGTTCGGGCTTGAATGTGCGGTAGTTGATCGTCTCCGGCTTCGTAACCTCGCCGTGCGACCACGAACGGATCTTGTCCGGCGAAGCAAGGCTGATGCGGATCGCCTCGTAATTCGGCGTCAACTGAGTTTTGTTATCGTTATTAAACCTAAACATATTTCTCCAAGTTCAAGGTTCCAAGTTCAAGGTTTCAGGGCGTCAAGCTCTTAACTTGGAACCTGGAACCTTGAACTTTGAACTACTTAGTCCACTCCAACTAACGCATCGACACCGGCGGCGACCTCTTCAGGATCGATCTGATCTTCCTGAATGAGTTCGACGTCGAGACAGAGCGACTGCAGCTCGCGAACGAGCACGTTGAACGACTCCGGAATGCCCGGCTCGAAATTCGAAACGCCCTTGACGATCGTCTCGTAGATCTTCGAGCGGCCTGCAACGTCGTCCGACTTGCAGGTAAGAAGTTCCTGCAGGATGTGCGCCGCACCGTAAGCCTCGAGTGCCCAGACCTCCATTTCGCCGAAACGCTGTCCGCCGAATTGGGCCTTACCGCCCAAAGGCTGCTGCGTGATAAGGCTGTACGGCCCGATCGAGCGTGCGTGGATCTTGTCATCGACAAGGTGCGAGAGCTTGAGCATATAGATGTAACCGACGGTCACCTTCTGCTCGAACTGCTCGCCTGTCAGGCCGTCATAGAGACGCGTCTTGCCCGACGGACCGACGGAATTCGGCAGGTCAAGCTCGTCGAACTTGCCGTTCGCCTTGCCGATATATTCCTTGATCTCCTTCTCGGTCGCGCCGTCGAAGACAGGCGTCGCAAAGTGCAGTCCGAGAATGCGGGCCGCCCAGCCGAGATGGGTTTCGAGGATCTGGCCGACGTTCATACGCGAAGGCACGCCGAGCGGATTCAGCACGATCTCGACCGGCGTTCCGTCCGGCAGGTACGGCATATCTTCCTCAGGAAGGATACGGGCGATGACGCCCTTGTTGCCGTGGCGGCCTGCCATCTTGTCGCCGACCGAAAGCTTGCGCTTCATCGCGACAAAGACCTTGACCATCTTGATCACGCCTGGAGGCAGTTCGTCGCCCTGCTTGAGCTTCGTGATCTTCTCGTCATAGATGTCGCGAAGGATGTTGATCTGGCGTTCGGTCCGCTGTTCGTACTCTTTCACCTCGCCTGCGATGTCGATCGAACCGGCCGAAACCTCGGCCTTTCGAAGGATCTTAAGCTCGATGTCCGAGAGCAGTTCACGAGTAAGTACGGTTCCCTTCTTGACGAGGATCTCCTTGCCGTCAAGCAGATCTTTGGTCAATTTACGTCCGTCGAAAAGCTCGAAGATGCGTTCATTTCGCTGCTCTTCGAGGATGCGGATCTCGTCCGCGAGGTCGCGGTGGAGATCGTCCTCTTCCATCGTCTCGATATCGAGGCTGCGTCCGTCCTTATCCTGTCCCTTGCGGGTAAAGATCTGTACATCGACGACCGTTCCGTCGATTCCCGGCGGGCAGGTAAGCGATGCGTCCTTCACGTCGCCGGCCTTTTCGCCGAAGATCGCACGAAGGAGTTTCTCTTCCGCCGTCAGCTGAGTTTCGCCCTTCGGCGTTACTTTACCGACGAGCACCGAGCCCGGCTTCACTTGAGCACCGATGCGGATGATGCCCGATTCGTCGAGATCGCGGAGCATGTTCTCGCCGATATTCGGAATATCGCGGGTGATCTCTTCGGGTCCGAGCTTCGTATCTCGTGCCTCGATCTCGAGCTCCTCGATGTGGATCGACGTATAGTAATCGTCCTTGACGAGGCGTTCCGAAACGAGGATCGCGTCCTCGAAGTTGTAACCGCGCCACGGCATAAAGGCGACAAGCACGTTGCGGCCCAATGCGAGTTCGCCGCGGTCGGTACAAGGGCCGTCCGCGATGACCTGGCCTTTGCGGACACGTTCGCCCACCGAGACGATCGGCCGCTGGTTGATACAGGTGTTCTGGTTCGAACGCGTGAATTTCACGAGCGAATAGATGTCCGCCGTAACCTCGCGTGAGATCGTGCCGTCAACCTGATGATCGGCCTTGACGATGATGCGTTCGGAATCGACATAATCGACGACGCCGTTACGTTTTGCGATGACCACGGCACCCGAATCGCGGGCCGCGATCTTCTCCATTCCCGTCCCGACATACGGCGATTCTGCACGCAGAAGCGGCACTGACTGACGCTGCATGTTCGAGCCCATAAGGGCACGGTTCGCGTCGTCATTCTCAAGGAACGGGATCAGCGAAGCGGCGACCGAAACGAGCTGCTTCGGC
Organism: Acidobacteriota bacterium; assembly: GCA_018269005.1. Classification (GTDB taxonomy): domain Bacteria; phylum Acidobacteriota; class Blastocatellia; order Pyrinomonadales; family Pyrinomonadaceae; genus OLB17. Next base: position 111,544 of record JAFDVK010000018.1, read on the forward strand.
GAGACGTCCATGTACTGGATCTCGCTCTTGTCGGCGGTGATGAACTCGCCCTTTTGCCTTGCGGCGTTCCGCTCGTTGACGATGTAGCCTTTCTCATCAAGCTCGATGTTCGCCTGGCCGATGATGTAAAGATCCTCTTTCCACGCCGTCAGATAGAACGGATAAGGTTCAAATTCAGCCTGTTTGCCGTCCTTGATGCGCTTGTTGGCGTTCACGACCGACTCCATCGGCACGTGTTCGCCCGGCTTGAATTTCGTGTCGCCGCCGTTCAGGACCTTGACGTATTCGACGACGCGGCCGTCCTCGACCTTGCGGTAAGGCGATTCGATGAAGCCGAATTCGTTGATACGCGCAAAGCACGAGAGCGACGAGATGAGGCCGATGTTCGGACCTTCAGGCGTCTCGATCGGGCAGATGCGGCCGTAGTGCGTCGGGTGCACGTCTCGAACCTCAAAGCCCGCACGCTCACGCGAAAGACCGCCCGGCCCAAGGGCCGAAAGACGTCGTTTGTGCGTGATCTCGGAGAGCGGATTCGTCTGGTCCATGAACTGCGAGAGCTGCGATGAGCCGAAGAATTCGCGAACCGCCGCCGTAACCGGCTTTGCGTTCACGAGGTCGCGCGGCATCGTCGTGTTCATATCCTGCTGGATCGACATCTTCTCCTTGATCGCACGTTCCATACGCTCAAGGCCGATGCGGAACTGATTTTCGAGCAGTTCGCCGACCGCACGGACGCGTCGATTTCCGAGGTGATCGATATCGTCCTGGAAATAATGCTCGCTGTCGCGCTTCATCTTGAGCAGATATGTGACGACATTGATGAAGTCCATCGGTGCAAGAAGCGGATCCGTGATACGGTCGCGCTCGTCACGGCCCATCTTGATGTTGAATTTGAGTCGGCCAACGCGGGACAGATCGAACCGCCGAGCATCGAAGAACATTCCTTCGAGCAAGCGATAGGCCGTCGGAACGGTCGGCGGATCGCCGGGACGCATCTTACGATAGATCTCGAGCAGTGCATCGACCGGCTTGGCGATCGCGTCCTTCCTAAGCGTTGCCGAGATGACCTCGCCGATAACGTCGCGTTTCGGGAAAAAGACCGAAAACTCGGTGACGCCGCTCTCAATGATCTCCTGGAGCTTGTCGGTCGTGATCTCGGTATTCGCTTCGACGATGACCTCGCCCGTTTCCGTGTTGACGACATCCTCAAGTGCGAACACGCCTTCGAGATCGGCCGACATCACGCGGACCTTGTCCTTCTTGAGATGACGCAGGTCGGCAAGGCCCGATTTCGTGACCTTCTTGCCGGAGCGGACGACATCTTCCTTCTTGTCCTTGATGTCCTCATCGGCACGCATCCCGACAAGATTCGTCTCGCCGGATTTCTCGACCTTGAAATAGACCTTACCCTTCTCGACCAGAACGGTGTCGGTCGTGTAGAAGAGCTTCAGGATGCTCGAGTTGCTGTACTCAGCGTTCTTTACGACCTCTTCGAGAATGTTGTCCGAGACCGTCTTCATATCGATCTGCGGATTGAGCCACAGGCCGAGCGCACGCAGGAAAACCGTCGCGACGATCTTACGCTTTCCGAGACGGGCGTGCAGAATCCCCTTTTGGTCGTATTCGAACTCGACCCACGAACCGCGATACGGAATGATCTTCGCCAAAAATTCGTCGCGGTCGCCCTTAAAGAAAACGCCGGGCGAGCGATGAAGCTGCGAAACGATAACGCGTTCGGTACCGTTGATGATGAAGGTGCCGTTATCGGTCATCAGCGGGATCTCGCCGAAGAATACGTCCTCTTCCTTGATGTCGCGAACGGTCGCAACGCCCGTATCAGGATCCTTGTCATAGACCGTCAGGCGGATCTTCACCTTGAGCGGGACGCTGTACGACATACCGCGTTCCTGACACTCCTGCTGATCGTGCTTGTGCTTGAGGCCGACAGGCTCACCACAGTTGTTGCAGAGATTCGGGCGGACGGCATTGAAGGTGCCGCAATTCGTACAAAGCACTTCGGCCGGGTTGAAAGGATCGACCTTGATCTTGGCCGAACAATTCTTACAGTTGGCACGCAGATGCTCGAGCCCCTCAAGATTGCCGCATTTGCACTGCCAGTTTCCGATCTGATACTCGACGTATTCGAGCGTCGCCGTCTCGCGAAAATCCGAGACCGGGAAGATCGACGAGAAAACGGATTGAAGTCCGACGTAGTCGCGCTCTTCCGGGATCAGGTCCATCTGGAGGAACCGGTTGTACGATTCGCGTTGGACCTCGATCAGGTTCGGGATCTGCGCCGTGGTGTAGATCTTCGAAAAATCCACACGTTCCGGCGACTGGCTCGTTCGCCGTCCAAGCCCCGATGTGTTGTTCTGAAGAGGATTGTTGATCATATGTCTAAAAAGCGGGCTATAAAAAACCTATTGCAATTTGCCCCGGACAATTGCTACGATACCTGCGAACAAGTTCGGTGCCCTGTCCGGTTGGTTCCCTTACCGACCTTCGCGTAAAGAGACGCCAAATGCGGCCGTGAGCAAAGTTTGCCCAGACCGCTTATAAGCAGTAAAAATACTGTTTCGAGTTAACGAGCGTGCCGAAAAAAGGGACACCTACTCTCCATTTTCGAGGCGAAGAAAGTCCGCCTCCTAAAGCGCCACCGGCAATGCGGTCTCCCGACCCGTCACCACCGCACCGGCAAGATGCCGGAAAACCACCCTCGAATCCATGTCAGAGTGCGGAACCTGTTATCATAACAGACCCGAACCGATAAAGCAATACCAAGATCTAGAACCGGGGCAACGCGTCTTCCCCGCCTAAAATCGCGATCTTGGCCGCTCGCAGGCCTTCAAAGGCTGCCGGTCAGGACCGAGCGCCCTTTTACGGGACACCCGGCCTGCCGGATCTTTTCGCAAAGAAAAGCGAAAACGAAGCTTATTTGACCTCTACGGTCGCACCCGCTTCGGTAAGCTTTGCCTTGATATCGTCAGCTTCTGCCTTGGAAACGCCTTCCTTGAGCGGTTTCGGAGCACCGTCAACGAGGTCCTTTGCTTCCTTGAGGCCGAGGCCTGCGACGATCTCACGGACGACCTTGATGACGCCGATCTTATTGCCGCCGGCGGCCGCAAGGATAACGTCATACGAATCCTTCTCTTCAGCTGCGCCTGCACCATCGCCTGCACCTGCACCGGCCGCCGCAACCATAACCGGAGCTGCTGCCGCTGCTGCTGAAACACCAAAAACCTCTTCGAGTTCCTTGACGAGCTCCGACGCTTCGAGAAGCGACATACCCTTCAAATACTCAACAACATCGTCTTTTGTAACTGCCATGATAATTATCTATCTCCTAATTTAGGGTTCTTCTTAAAGGATAAGGGCGAAAGGATAAAAGCAAAGCCTCTTCGTTTTCCCCACATCCGCTAATTATTGTGCAAAGGCATCGGTAATCGGCCAGACTCAGGACTTTCCTTTATCCTTTCGCCTTTACCCTTTCTCCTTTCGCCGCTCGCCGCTAGAACCCAGGGACACAAGAGCGAATGGGCTGCATCACCTTTCGCGTCCGTATCCGAAGCCGCTTGCGACCTGACAATCACAAACGCTCGTTTTACCTTGAGTACGGCTCTTGCGGGCAGTGCCCGCGAACTCAAATCTGAAATCTAAGATTTCAAATTCGTTTGAGATACAAAGATCTCAAAAACTCTATTCCGCTGCCGGCTCTGCCGCCGGTGCTTCTTCTGCCGGTGCTTCTGCCGCCGGCGCCGCTTCCGCTTCTGCGGCGGGAGCCTCTTCAGCTGCTGCCTCGGCCGCGGGTGCAGCCTCAGCTACCGGTGCAGGAGTTCCTGCCGCACGGCCTTCCTGCTCGCCGATCTGCTTGATCACGATCGCGAGGTCACGCGGAACCGCGTTGATGACCGTTACGATACGCTGTGCCTGAGCGTTGAGCACATAGAGAAGCTTCGAAATAAGCTCTTCTTTGCTCGGCAGGCTTGCGATCGTCTTGAGCTGCGCAAGATCGACGACCTTGCCGTCAACGACGCCCGATTTGAACGTATAATGATCGGCATTGTCGGCCACGAACTTCGAAACGGCCTTTGAAAGCACGACCGGGTCGTTGTCCGTCCACGCCAGAGCGGTAACGCCCTTGAGATCGCCCGAGACCTCCTCGTAAGGAGTGCCCTTGACGGCGATGCGTGCAAGCGTGTTCTTTACAACCTGATACCGGCCGCCCGCGGCGCGTATCGACTCGCGAAATTCCTGATCTTTCTGTACTGTAAGCCCGTTAAAGCTTACGATCATCGCGGACTTCGAATCCTTAAGGGACTCGGCAAGTGCGTTCAGATCGTTCTGTTTTGTTTCTCTCGATTTCATCTTTCCAGTTGAGCCCAAAATTCCGTGTGGGCTCTGCAACACTCCAAAACCTTAGGCGTATGCCAATTCGTCAAGAAGCACGCCCGGGCTCATCGTGGCCGCGAGATTGATCTTCTTCAAATAACGTCCCTTTGCCGTGGTCGGCTTCGCCTTCATAACGGCGTTGATAAGGACGCGTGTGTTCTCTTCGAGTTTGGCAGGGTCGAACGAGACCTTGCCGACAGGTGAGTGAATAACGCCCGTTTTATCGACGCGATATTCGACCTTACCGGCCTTTGTCTCTTCGACGGCCGTTTTCACGTCCATCGTAACGGTGCCTGTTTTGGGGTTCGGCATAAGGCCGCGTGGGCCAAGGAGCTTTCCGAGCTGTCCGACTTTGCCCATCATATCGGGCGTTGCGATCAGCGCATCGAAATCGAGCCAGCCGCCTTTGATCTTCTCGACGATGTCATCTCCGCCGGCAACGTCTGCGCCGGCATCTTCCGCCTCTTTGATCTTGTCGCCCTGAGCGACGACAACGACCTTCTTGGCGGCTCCGCCAAGGCCGTGGGGAAGAACGATCGTGCCGCGGACGAGCTGATCCGCTTTTCGCGGATCAACGCCGAGCCACATCGTCAGTTCAACTGTTTCGTCGAATTTTGCGAAGGCGATCTCTTTGAGTTTTCCGATCGCTTCGTCGAGTGTGTGTTTCTTGCCCGCCTCGATCTTCTCGAGAGCGGCAAGGTATTTCTTACCGTGTTTCATTTTACCTCCAGGTATTAACGGGAATCTGCGATTCCCTCCCTACAGTCAGAACCGCCTGCGTTAGCGGGCGGCCAGTGCGTGACTGGCATACTGACCGCCCGCTAACGCAGGCGGTTCTGACAATTATCCTTCTACTGTCAGTCCCATCGATTTGGCAGTGCCTTCGATGGTACGCATTGCGGCCTCGATATTTGTCGTATTGAGGTCCTGCATCTTCTTTTCGGCGATCTCGCGGATCTTTTCACGCGAGATGCTGCCGACCTTTTCGCGATTCGGCTTGCCCGAACCCTTCGGTATTCCCGCCGCTTTTCTGAGAAGGTCGCCGGCCGGCGGCGTCTTCGTCTCGAAAGTGAACGAGCGGTCAGCATAGACCGTGATCACGACCGGGATCTTCATATCCGGGTCGTCGTTCTGCGTCTTGGCGTTGAACGCCTTGCAGAACTCCATGATGTTGACGCCGTGCTGACCCAAAGCCGGGCCGATCGGCGGTGCAGGGTTGGCCTTACCGGCCGGTATCTGCAGCTTGATGTAACCTTCTATCTTCTTTGCCATTTCTTTCTCGGAACGCGGACGCCCCCGTCCGCAACACAAAACTTTTGATCTTTTTATCGCAACGCATGCGGACGAGGGCGTCCGCGTTCCGTTACTCTTCCTCTGCGAAGGTCACTTTTTCGACCTCCAAAAAGCTCAATTCGTACGGCGTCGAGCGGCCGAAGATCGTGATCGAGACCTTCAAAACGGCCTTGTCCTCGTTTACCTCTTCGACCTTGCCGGTAAAGCTCGCGAACGGGCCCGACTTGATCCTCACGACCTCGCCGACCTGATACGTGAACTTCGGTTTCGGCTTCTCGGTCGCGGCCTCGATATTCAGGACGATCTGATCGACCTCGGCCTGGCTGAGCGGCGTCGGCTGCTTGCCGCCTAAAAATCCCGTAACTTTCGGCGTCGCCTTGATCGCGTGAAATACGTTATCGGGGATCTTGCCCTTTTCGTCACATTCGATCTCGACAAGCACATAGCCCGGATAGAACATACGCTCCGAGACGTATTCTTTGTTGCCGCGAAGTTCGATGACCTTCTCTTTCGGCAGCAGGACGCCTGTGATCTGCTCGGCTAACTCCATATCGCGGATGCGAGCGTTCAGGCTTTCAACGACCTTATTTTCGTGTCCTGAATATGTGTGGATGAAAAACCACTGCTTCATTTCAAATATCCTTAATTAAAGCCCCGCGATCTTGTTTATCACCCAGGAAAGGCCGTCAAGCAGATACACCCAGATGTAATCGGCAACGAAGAGATATAGGCCGAAGAATATAACGCTCACGATAACGACGATCGTCGTATTGCGAACCTCTTCCCGGTCGGGGAAAGTGGTCTTGTCGAGCTCGGCTCGCGTTTCTTTGATAAAAACGCCGATCCCCTCTTTTTCCTTCTTGGGCGCTTGTGCTACTGCTTCGGACACCTTATTTCTCTCCTTCTAGACGAGGCAAACTCTCGATTTATCGCGGTCCTCGTTCACGATCATTGCAATGGCAGGGGTACCAGGACTCGAACCCGGACCTAAGGTTTTGGAGACCTCCATGCTAACCATTGACACCATACCCCTATCCCAATTGCGGAATTTCGAATGCGGAATGCGGAATTATTCCGCCTTCCGCACTCCGCGTTCCGCACTTATTTGTTTTCTCTATGCAGCCTGTGCGTGCGGCAGCGACGGCAGAACTTATTGAGCTCAAGCCTGTTCGGCGTGTTCTTCTTGTTCTTCGTCGTTACGTAATTCCGCTCTTTGCACTCTGTGCACTGCAAAATGATGTTATCTCTAGGCATAATTCGTTCGTAGTTGGTTGTTCGCTGTTCGTGGCGGCTTTATCAATAACGAGCCACGAACAACGACCAACGAACCTTTTTATTCAACAACTTCTGACACGGTGCCTGCACCGACTGTGCGGCCGCCTTCGCGGATAGCGAAACGCAGGCCCTTTTCCATTGCGATCGGAGCGATAAGCTCGATCTCCATCTGGATGTTGTCGCCAGGCATCACCATCTCGACTCCTGCAGGCAGGTTCGCAACTCCCGTCACGTCCGTGGTTCTGAAGTAGAACTGCGGGCGGTATCCGGTAAAGAACGGCGTGTGTCGGCCGCCTTCTTCCTTGGTCAGCACGTATGCCTCTGCCTTGAACTTCGTGTGCGGCGTGATCGAACCAGGCTTTGCGATGACCTGTCCGCGTTCGATCTCCTTGCGGTCCACACCGCGGAGCAGAAGCCCGACGTTGTCGCCCGCCATTCCCGAGTCAAG
>JAFDVK010000019.1 GCA_018269005.1 Acidobacteriota bacterium
AACATCTCAGCTACCGCTGGCGGCCGGCAAGGACCCACTGCTGTCTGACTTCGACGACAGCGACGACGAGGGCGGCGCCACGGTCAACTCGGCCGAGGTCACGTCCGACGTGCCCCGCACGTACAAGCAAGCGACGAACGGCCCTGACCGCGACAAGTGGCAGGCGGCCATTCAGGCGGAGATCGAGGCGCTGTCTAACGCGGGTACCTTTGCCCGTGTGCCTGTGTCGGAGCCGCGCTCTGGCGGGCACAAGATCCTTCACACACGCTGGGTGTTTGTGAAGAAGACGGACGCCGCTGGTGGCGTCAAGTACAAGGCTCGGCTGGTGGTGCGCGGAGATCAACAGCGCGAGGGCATCGACTACCAGGACGTGTACGCGCCCGTGGTCAATGCGGTGACGATGCGTGTGCTGCTTGCTGTGGCGGCACAGCGTGGCTACGACGTGGATCAGCTCGACGTGACCGCGGCCTTCCTCAATGGCAAGCTGGACTCTGACGAGCATGTGTTTGTGTACATTCCGGATGGGTTTGCACGCGAGCACGAGGCTGTCTTCAAGCTGCGTCGCAGCCTGTACGGCCTCCACCAAGCACCGCGGCACTGGAACAAGGTGCTGCACGACTTCATGATCAGCTACGGCATGACGCAGTCACAGGTCGATCATTGTTTATATTTTATTCCTGGTGTTTTGTATATTGTTTGCTGGGTCGATGATATTCTCGTTGTCTCACCTGACGGGGCTGCCAAGGCGGCTTTCAAGTCGGCTTTCGCGGCCCGGTTCCCTGTGCGTGACCTGGGCCCTGCTCAGAAGTTTTTGGGCATGGAGCTGACGGTGGACCAGCAACACCACACCGTCACGCTGACGTCAGCGGCCAAGATTGCTGCAATGCTGGCGCGCTACGGCATGGTGGACGCTGCTGTCAAGCACACGCCCATGGCGGCCAAGACGGTGCTCGTGCCGGCGGACTTTGGTGACGACAACAAGGATGACGTTCTGCCTGAGCACTTCCCATACCGCGAGCTTGTCGGCGCCCTGCTGTACTTGGCGACGTGGACTCGCCCCGACATTGCATTTGCTGTGTCGCAGCTGGCGCGTTTCCAGGCCAAGCCCACACACGCACACTGGCGTGCTGCGAAGCATGTGCTGGCGTACCTGAAGGGCACTGCCCATCTGGGTCTGTGCTACTCTCGCGACCAGGGCGTACTGCCGTCAACACTTCCTGACGGGTCAACACCGCTCACTGCTGCACGACCGGCCACAGCGACGCATGCATCTCCTGACACTATTCGGTTCAACGAGATGACGGCTCCTATTGCGCTCTCCACAACACAGCCGGTGGGCTTTGTGGACGCATCCTGGGGTGAGGACCTGAGCACTCGACGCTCACAGGCGGCGAACGTGTTCGTGCTGGCGGGCGCGTCGGTGATGTGGAACACCAAGCTGCAGAAGTGTGTGGCGCAGTCCAGCACGGAGGCAGAGTACCTCAGCCTCAGCGCAGCGGTCAAGGACGCGCTGTTCCTACGCAACGTGTACAACGATATGGTGGTGAGCCCACAGTTGCCATTGGCGACGATCACCCTGTTGGAGGACAATCAGTCCGCCATGCGATCTGCACTAAATCTTGAGTCCTCTTCGCGTACGCGTCACATTGACATCAGACACCACCTGATTCGTGATCATGTGCAGTCTGGTGACATCCGTCTTCATTACATTCCCACGGACCTGCAAGCAGCCGACTGCCTGACTAAGGCACTTGATCGTGTGAAAGTGTGTGATTTTCGTCGTGTGATTCTTGGATGTTGATGTAATGTTTGTAACATCTTGTCACTCTCACTTCGTAACATGTGTAATGTCGTTGCAATATGTGTAATACTTATGCAATATGTGTAATATCTGATCGTATATGGAATTATTTCTTTCTTTATGTTTTTCTTTAATTTCTTTACGTATCCAACTCATACTCCCTGTGCGTTGTCATGGGAGCACTCGTTGAGGGGGTGTGTTAGGGTAATTACTGGGGTAATACCCGTACCAAGTATATTCTCTCGAGTCACGTGCTAGTATACCATGGATGTCCCAATAGGTTATGGGCCCAGTCGTGGGGACCCTCAGAAAATTTTCAAAGGGGACCCAACGACATTCCTCATGCTCAAACTGCGTTTTGAGTCGGACATGAAGATTAAGGGACATGCCGACATGGTGGCCTACCGTATCGAAGATTATCGTGCCAAGATTGCGGAGGGTCGTACGCGCAGCGACAAGGACACGGTGGCAACACTGTTGAAGATCAGCGGTCTCATGACTGCGGCCTTGCTGGAGCTCGTCGCGACGGAGGTGCTGCAAGCCATCGCCAAGGTGCTGCCGGCGGATAAAATGTCCGACGGCTTCGAGCTGTGGCATGTCCTCTGCACCAAGTACTCACTGAGTGAGGAAAAAGTGCTTGAGGATGCCCAATTTGAAAAATTGGCGCTGGGCATTATCCGCGACTCCATGGCTTGGAATCGCCGTTCGCCCTTGTCGGAATTTCTCCAAGGCCTGCAGCTGCAGATCGACAGGCTGCGCGTGGCCAAGAAGTGCACCGACGACGCTGTGGAAGTTGTGCAAGCGCTCGTCCTGCGGGCTGTGCTGGAGTCGACTGCGGCGTCTGGGCCAAAATATCAAAGTGTGCATCAATCATTTTATTCTCAGCAAGCAAAGGCGACCACCATCGGTGCCGTCTCTCTTGCTGCGTTCTATGCTGAGGTGCGCGCGATTGATGTGGCTGCGGCGATGTCG
>JAFDVK010000001.1 GCA_018269005.1 Acidobacteriota bacterium
AACTCACAATTTCCCGATTTTTGTCCCATCCCGCCGCGAGTGGGCCAGTGGGACAAAGTGGGACAAGAATCGGCGTTCCGGCGGCCTGCAGTTACAATTTTTGTCACTTCCGTCAAAGATCATGGTGTAAAACGCATGTTTACACACTCTCTACGAGTATATCATGGGTGTCAAGCGGGATTTCTATTCTTCTTCGACTTTGCCCCGGTCTTGTTTCACCCTACGCTATTTTATCCGTCCCTTTCAGGGACAAGAGCTCCGCAGAGACATGGTTCTCCATTTTCCATTCTCAATTCTCCATTTCGCCGCAGCAGGCTCTGCCTGTCTATGTGCGGAAAACCTATGGTTTTCCGTCCGCTCGCTCATACATAGCTCCGGAGGCGGCTTTAGCCGCCGACAGAACCTGCGGTCGCGTGTTCCACGCTCCGAGAGGAGATCGGCAGCGTTGACCACGTGCTGAAGCACGTGGCTAAACGCCCTTCGGGCAAAGAGTAATGCCTTGAACTTTCAGCCTCGAAGCCCTAAACTCATTTTGAAAAGCGAGCGGCCTGCAAGAAGCGTGAACCGCCACGGCCGCGGCCTCACGCCCGAACGCTTTTTTATCTCGACAAAAGGATTTAAGAAGATCGCGACCTCGAACGTAAATTCAGCTGACGCGGAAGGCGTAACGGCGGTGATCGAACCGCAGAATGCCGTGCGGCCCGTGCTTGTGCCGCCATCGACGGCCGGAATGACGACGAAGGTGGTCAAAGGCTCGCTCTGGACGCTTGCCGGACAGGTCGCGCCGCTTGCCGTCTCGCTCGTCGCGACGCCTTTCACGATCCGGCTCTTGGGTGCCGAAGGCTACGGCGTACTGATCCTCGTCGGGCTGATCCCGACGTATTTGGGTTTTGCAGACCTCGGTATGGGCATCGCTTCGACAAAGTTCGGCTCCGAGGCGTATGCCGCAGGCGACGCGGAAAAGGAAGCTCGGACGGTACGCACGGCCGCCGTGCTCTCGCTCGCACTCTCGGTGCCTTTCGGTGTGCTGATATTCGTGCTTTCGGGCTGGCTTGCAACGCTCTTTAACGTGCCCGAACACCTTCACGCCGAGGCGTCGCTCGCGCTGAAGGTCGCGGCCTTCACCTTCATTCTGAATTTTCTGAACAGCATCTTCAACACGCCGCAGCTCGACCGCCTGCGGATGGATCTGAACACGTTCGTAACCTCGGGCTTTCGTATGCTCGGCATCGCCGCAACGCCCATCGTGATCTACCTCGGCGGCGGCATACTCGGCGCCGTCGTCGTTCTCTTTATCGCAAGCCTCGCGACGCTCGCCGGCCACATCTACGTCTCCGGCCGCCTGCTCCCCCAACTCTTTGACATCTCCCTCGACCGCCAAGCCCTCCGCCCAATGCTAAAATTCGGCGGTGCAATAGTTGGAGCTAGCATTGCCGCCCTGACCTTGCTCAATCTCGAAAAGCTGATCCTGCCTGCTTTCGTCACGGTGGAAGCACTTGCTTACTACTCTGTGGCATTTACGCTTGCATCAATGCTCATTGTCTTCGGGAAGTCAATGATCCAATCACTGATCCCGGCATTTTCTCAACTTCAGGGAGATGAAAAAGCGGACGCGCGACAGACCCTTTTTAACCGAGGCTTGCGCTTTAATATTATTCTGCTTGTCCCAACACTAACAGTCTTGGCAGTTATTGCAAGACCATTCTTTTCCATTTGGGCCGGTGAGGATTTTGGTCGTGAGAGCATCCTGCCTTTCTACATTTTGCTTCCTGGAATGGCTCTCTGTATTCCGGCCTTCTTACCGCACTCGGCAATTTTATCGGCGGGCCGGGCTAACGTTATTGCCAAGCTCTATTTCGGGGAATTGATTCCTTACATCGTTTTAGTAACTTTGATAACTTGGCATTTCGGCATTGTCGGAGCTGCAGCATCATGGAGCATAATGATCGTCACCGATGCCGTATTTCAGTTCGTTATTGCCCATAAGATCGCGGGCGTCAAAATATTGGCTAGTAATCTGGTCGCCTTACCGAAAGCCGGCGCAATAATGATCGTTCCGACCATCGCATGCCTGTATATTGAACAATTTTCGGGAATCACGCTGGTTGTTCTTGGCGGTTGTTGTCTCTTGTACGCTTGGGCTATTTGGGCTTGGGTGCTAATGGCCGACGAGCAAGACCTCCTACGTCGCAAATTTGGGTCATTGCTTCCTGCCGGCTAGTCTTCTCTATTTTATTGTTCGAGCTAATAGGTAATATGAAAGAAAATTTAAGTACGCGGATATTTTCAGCTGTCGACCAAATTTCGCGCAGAATCCATCCTGCTCTATTGCGCCTTGCGGCGCTACCGGTCAATTATCAGATCAAATCAAAGGACAATATTCTCTATGAGAGCGCTCGAATGATCGATATGGCGTTTGCCTACTGCCATAACAATAAGATCAAAGGTGATTACGCTGAATTTGGAGTCTTTCAGGGACGGACGACGATTGAAGCTTTCCGGGCTTCAAAACGATTCGGCTTTCCCGATATGCGTTTTGCAATCTTCGACTCATTCCAAGGCTTGCCTGAAATTTCAGGGAAGGACGTTGGTGGCCCATTCGTCGAAGGCGAATTTTCTTGCTCTCGAAGCGACTACGAACGCAATTTACGTCGATTCAAGGCTGACTTGTCAAGGTTCGATATCGTAGCGGGTTTCTTCGACGAGACCTTACCCAGCATAGAGGCTCATGACCGAAGCATCTCAATAGCTTTCATTGATTGTGACCTGTACGAATCAACAGTTCCTGTTCTTGAGTATCTTACAGATAGGTTAGTAAATGGAGCCGTTCTTGTTTTCGATGATTGGTATTGCTTCGACGGCGGAAATAGAAACGGTGAACAACTCGCCTGTAGTGAATGGCTTGAAAGAAACCCTGGAATTCGCCTTGTCGAATATCAAAAATTTCATTGGGCTGGCAATTCATTTCTTGTGAATAGAACCTAGACCTCCGGAATGGCGATAGCTGAA
>JAFDVK010000020.1 GCA_018269005.1 Acidobacteriota bacterium
CGCCAGTTGTGATATGTGGCGGCGATCTGTTCGATGTCTTCTACGGAAAGGTCACGGTTTCGGCGGTTTACGAGAAAGCCGTGATTGCGAGCGTCGATGAAAAGTATTTCGCCCTTGCGGTGCTGTTTTCCCCGTCGCAGGAACCAGAGACACGCGGGGATCTGCGTATTTAGGAACAGCTTGGCCGGAAGGTTTACTATGCAATCGACAAGATCGGCCTCGATCAGGCTTTTACGAATCTCGCCCTCGTTGTTGGTCTTTGACGTAAGCGAACCTTTCGCCAAGACGAATCCAGCCACGCCCTGCGGCGCAAGGTGAAAAAGGAAGTGCTGAATCCAGCCGTAGTTGGCGTTGTTCACCGGCGGCGGCAGATTCTTGCCCGTCACCTTCCAACGGGCATCTTCTCGCAAAAGCTCACCTGACCAGTCGCTATCGTTAAACGGCGGATTGGCGATAACAAAGTCGGCCTTGAGGTCCTTGTGTGCGTCGTTGAGGAACGATCCCTCGTTATTCCAGCGCACGTTCGTTGAGTCGATCCCGCGAATCGCAAGGTTCATCTTCGCCAGCCGCCAAGTGGTCTGGTTGCTCTCCTGCCCGTAAATGGAAATACGGTCTTTGGGATCGATCGCAAGCTTTTTGCCGTTACCGTTTTTGTAATGATCGCTGTGTGCCGCGATAAACTTTTCCGACTGGATAAACATCCCGCCTGAGCCACAGCAGGGATCGAACACGCGGCCTTCGTATGGTTCGAGCATCGCGACAAGCAAACGAACGACGCTTCCCGGCGTGTAGAACTGTCCGCCTTTCTTTCCTTCGGCTAAGGCGAACTCTCCGAGGAAGTATTCATATACTCGGCCAAGAACGTCTTTTGCCTGAGCTTCCTTAGTGCCAAGTGCCGCACCGGAGATCAGGTCGATCAGTCCGCCCAAACTCGCCTTGTCCAAACGCTCTTGTGCGAACGCCTTAGGTAGAACTCCACGAAGTGACGGATTGTCCTTCTCGATTGCCTCCATCGCGTCGTCAACGTCCTTGCCGACCGTCGGCAACTTCGCCCGCGATTGGATGTAAGACCATCGCGCCGTCGCAGGAACATAAAAGACCTTCTCCGCGATGTACTCGTTCTTGTCTTCGGGATCGGCTCCGGCAAGCTCACCTTCGCCCTTTTTAAGCCGGTCGTGAAGTTCTTCGAAAGCGTCGGAAATGTACTTCAGGAAAATCAGCCCGAGAACGACATGCTTGTACTCTGCAGCGTCAATATTCTTTCTCAGCTTGTCTGCGGCCTTCCAAAGTTTTCTTTCTAAGGGTTCGTGGGTATTGGACTTTTTCGCTCTTGCCATTGTTTATCTATCCAAGTATAAACGAAGGCCAAATACCACCAAAGCTCAAGTACCGCGATCGTGGCTGAATGCGAGGTGCGGGTCGACGGCGGTGAAGCGGCCATAGGTGTTGGCGTACATACGGGCTTGGGCGAAGTCGAGGTCGGTTTCGGTGTCGCGTTCGTAGCCGGTGAATTGTTTTCTTACAGAATCGGCAGAATAATTTAATCCGGCTGTTCGCTGTGCAGTAAGGATTTCTTCGCCGAATGGGTGATAATCATGTCTAGCTATGACTGCACCGTTTTGATCCGTATTGATTCTTGGGCTTCCGAGATGGTCGGATGTAAGATAGGCGACTTTTGCGTCTTGTGGTGCGGCGACGATAGTTGAATATTCGCCGATAAGTTTTCCACCCGCGTCATAGACAAAGATCGTGGTTTCGCCAGTTCCGGGGACGTATTTCTTTACGCGTTTACCGTCTCCATCGTAAGAATATTGGCCGAGGATTCCGCTGCTGTTAGATGCTGAGATCATCTTGTTCTCAGCGTCGTAAACGTAGGTTTGGCCGCCTGCGTCTGCCGTGGTATTGCCGCTCGCATCAAAAGTATAACCCTCGCTCGAATTCAGCCGATTATTTGCCCGATAAATCGACGAATTGAATACTTTGCGATCGTCAGCACGGATGATAATCGGGATTAATGATAAAGAATGAGTTGAACAACCAGGCTTCTGTGCCAAAGCGTTCCGCGAGCAATGTTCCGGCGTATTTGCGCACGAGGCCTTTTTCAGTAACTGAGATGCAGCCTAATACTGTCACTTTTTCATGTAAGGCATTCGTACGCCAGACTATGTAGGAACTCGGCTCAAATTCGACGAACGAACGCGTGGACTTCTGATTCTTCGACTCGCCGACCATCTCCGTTACAAATTCGTCTTCAGATTGCCCATCGATCAACGCCGTTGAAAGCATCTTATAAACTCCGCTCCAATTCCCTGTTCGATGAAAATCTTCATAGGTTGACATCGCGCACTCGAGTTGCTTTCTTGCTGGATCAGAAAGCCTATTGCTCAAGAAATCCAACGGCTTCTGTGCGATAGCATTCGTGAAGCCAAGAACAATGAAAAGTGACGCCGCACACACGACGACGAATCTATTTACACAACCCCTTACCATTTGCAGCCACCTCCGAAGCAGCCAAAAGCTCGGCGTCCGTTCGAGTCTCCATCTGAAGGTCTGATCGACGTACCTGCCTTAATAGTCCCGTTACCAAACCCACCCTTTGTAACTTTTGTCATATCTTTGTACTCATCCGTGGTTCGAGCCAGAACTTTCTCTGCCTTCTTGTCATTTACTCCCGCTAGCTGCGTCAGTAGAGGCTCCTCAGATGAGAGCCGCGGAAATCTAACTGACATATCAAAACCATTCGCTGCGGTGATCATTGCTCGAAAGGCCTTTACTTCATCACCGATGTCGTAGCCGATTTTGCGCGCCTTGTACTTTGTCCCACCAACCGTCACGTCACCCTCCTTGTCAGGTTCGAGAACAAAACCCCATTCGCCATCGTTAAATTGGCGGGCATGTTCCAATTCGTGAGCGAAGATCGAGTTCTGTGAGAAGTCCTGGTTCGTACCGCCGGAAAGGACAACGTTGATATTGATACTGGCGCCGTTTGATGCGATGTCCACGCTTCCAGACACGCTGTCCCCTAAAGGCGTGGTAGAAGTAACCGACAGGTTATACACTACGTTCGACTCTTCTAGGGTTTTGATTGTAGCTCGCAGTTCAGCAAAGCCTTTCTTGCCCGCCAAATACCCGTCCTCTACCCATTTCTTGTAGTCATCCCATTTCTTTTGCGAGTCAGGGTCTGAAGGTATTACTTTCTCACCACTTGGGTCAATAAAAAATAGTGGCCGGTTCGCCGAATAAATGTAGAGGTTGATCGTTTGGGGATTGAGTGGCCGATCCTCTGTCATCGCGATCGGATCGACCGTTGTGAATCTTCCCAATTTATTCGAGTACATTCTTGCCTGGGCGAAGTCGAGGTCGGTTTCGGTGTCGCGTTCGTAGCCGGTGAATTGTTTTCTTACAGAATCGGCAGAATAATTTAATCCGGTTGTTCGCTGTGCAGTAAAAATTTCTTCGCCGAATGGGTGGTAATCATGCCTTGAAATGACTTGTCCGAGGGCGTCGGTCGTGATCCGAGGGCTGCCAAGATGATCTGCTGTCAGGTAACTCACCTTCGCGTCTTGCACGGGAACAACATTGGTCGAATATTCTGCCACCAGCTTACCAGATGCGTCGTACACAAAAACGGTTGTTTCGCCTGTGCTTGGAACGTACTTCTTGACCCTTTTTCCATCGCCGTCGAAATAGTACTGACCAATAGTTGAACTGCCCGAGTTTCTGACCTCGATCTGTTTATTCTCACCGTCGTAAGTGAAAGTGCGGCCTTCGGCATCGGTGATGACATTTCCGGCAGCATCATACGTGTAGCCTTGTCCCGACGTGAAGCGATTGTTCGCGGCATCAACCGAAGGGTCGGTAACGTTGGGATTTGCAAACGACGCGGGCTGCGTTGTGTTTGCTCGATCAAAGTTTCGGTTTCCGTATCTGTCGAATACGAAGGTTTGCTTCCAATTCGTCGTTGTTCCGGTCTTTTCTTCGGCCATCTTCAATCGGTTGAGCGAATCGTAGGTGTAAGTCTGGTCGAAAACCATATCCGTCTGCCCGCTACGTGCGACCGTAATTTTCTGACTTAGAACGTTTCCGTTGTTGTCGGCATTTCCGGTCGTGTTGTAAGTGTAATCTAGTTTCAGCTTGTCAGTGGCGTTTTGGACGGTTCCAAGCGCGATCTGTGTCGGTTGTAAGCGGCTGTTGAATGTCGTACTTTCCCACCTGCCGTTGCCAAGCTGCATCGAAGTTACTGCACCCGAAGCGTTGTATGTGAAGCTCTTCGCATAGCTGAAATAGCCTTGCGGATCGCTGCACGTCGCCGTCACGCCATTCACCACCCCGCAGCGTGCACTCTGCACCATCGAGAGATCACCGTTATCGTCAAGAACGTTCTTGACCTTGCGGCCGCTTGGATACGTCTCTTCGATCAGCGCCCCGCTCAGGTTGTAAGTATAGCTCGTCGAATACCCCGCCGCATCGCCGCCTTCGGTTGTCTGCTTCGCCGCCAACACTCTCCCTAAGATGTCAAAACTCGTGTATTCCGTTGTCGAAACCGCGGAAGAAACTTTCGTCAACCGCCCCTTCGCATTCGGCAGATTGTCGTAAAGGTAAGACACGTTTGGAGTCGTGTAGCCGGTTTCGCCCGTGTAAGCCCTTGTCAGGACGCGGTTTAGGGCGTCGTATGTGTAGGCGGTCGTGATCGTCCGAGCATCAACCTTACTCGTCAAATTTCCGTTGGCGTCGTAAACATAATTGATCGTGCCGGATTCCGGATTCTGTGCCGAGACGAGCCTCGAAAGGGAATTGTACGCGAATGTGCGCGTCTGCACACCCTGATTCACCGTCGTTAGATTGTTGAGCGTGTCGTATGTGTAATACGTCGCCTGCGTCGGACTCGAAGCATCGCCAAGTTGCCCGGCACCGTTCGGCTCGTCAACCCTTATCAGCTGCCCCAACGCATTCGTCACCGAACGCCGCACCTTCCCCGCCTGATCCGTCACCGTCACGGTGTCTGAATCAGTTACGGTACTTACGATTCCTGTTGAAGACGTGTTGCTACCCCACGGGGCGGGCAATGCTGATCCTGAGAATGTCTCAACCTGCGACTGATGGCCCGCAGCCCAACCTTTTGAACGAGTCCAGCCCATAGTTGGTTCGCCAGAGGCTCCGGTGGAAACGGACGCCCGATAAGGATTGCTCTTAAGCTGATAGGTGTACCCCGAGACGGTCTCATACCTTGTCTGCACCTTTATGCCGTCGGTTTCGTTCGTCGCGGATTGCGAGGGGTCTTCGAGTGTCTTGCTCAGCCGAACCCGCCCAAGCTGGTCGAAAAACTGCGTGGCCTGCTTCTTACCGTCTCCCTTCGCCTCAAGGTCGCTCTTTACCACAACAAAACGCTCCGCGTCATGATACTCGGTCGTAGTCCAAGCTTCGAGTGAAGTCCCCAACGCAGAGATCGCCTTCACCGGTCGGCCAAGGTTATCATATTCGGTCGCATTTGTGATGTTGTTGTCAACATCGGTTGCAGAGGTCACAAGTCCGGTGTAGAAATCGTAAACCGCCGATGAAGTTCGGGCTACGCCGGTGCCGTACGCGGTGATCGTTTGGGTCGGGTAAAGATCGGTAACGTTGCCGCTCGGGCCCGCGATATTCCCATAGGTGATCTGTGTCACAATGCCGTTCGCATCCGATGTCGAGACCGGCATGCCGTAGCCGTTGTAGCTTGCCGATGTCGTGATCGAGTTTGTCGACGTCAAAGGATTGCTGTAGCTTCGACTTGTCCCGCCCTTAAAGGAATCCCAGCTCTTTGTCCCGGTCACATTGCCCGCTACAGTGTTGCTCGAAGCGTAGTCTGTGTAGTCGTAGGTCATCTCAACACGCGACTTCGGCGTCGAAGATGCATCCTGGATCTCCACGGATTTGACGAGGTTCAAAAGCCGTGGGCTTGTCGCCGCGTGATAGCTGTCCGCGTCGGTGTAGTTTGTACTCGATGCTTCGGGAGTTGCGTTATAGTATTCGGTCTTTGTGATGCGTTTTATTGATCCGGCAATCCCGGCTGGAAGGCCATCCGCAAATCCGTCGCTATTTCGCGGAATCGAAGAATAGGCAACAAAGTCATATTCCTTAGCTTCCGTGACGTTCCCGTTCTTGTCTCTTGTGTACTCCGTGATTGCAGTCTTCTGAGGGGTGCCGGATGAGTCGGCAACCGTCTTATATTCGTACTTGAGGTAACGATTCGCCGCACCGATTGGTGTGATTCCGGAAACACGCCAGCCCGGAGAATTCGTAGCATAGTATCTTTCAGTCATCCCGCCATCAGAAGAGACTGTTTTAACGTTTTCTGGCGAAAGAGCCATCCCGAACTCCGTCAACGGCCGACTGTAATACTCCGTTACGGTCGCTCCATCAGGGCTTGTAACCGATGACCAAAACGGAAGGGATCCGGTATGATGACCCGCATAAGTCCACGTCTCAGACGTATTCGAGCTAGAGCCATCGTATTCGAGCGAATAGGTAAGCTGCTTTTGACTCACGCGATTGGCCATGACCTCTTCTGCGCCAATACCATTTGTCCCGTCTTCTGTATATTCGTACGCTGCCGTCGCCCCCGAAGGTAGGCGCACAGAGTCGACCTCTCCCCATCCATTGTCGGTGGCGGAAGTATTGTCTGCGTTGTAAGTAAACTCGTAGTAGGGATCGTAGGTTGACGCACTCGGAAGATGGATCGTATCAACCACGCGGAGCGTTTCGTCAAGAGTGGACAAAGTCCAGAACACCTTTTGATAAGTATGGTTTACTTGAATATTTTTCCAGCGAATCGTAGTCTGCAGAGTAGCCCCATTGAATCCAATCGAGTGTACCGTGTCCTGGTCGACCCCGCCTGTACCGGTACCATATTCAAGAACTGAACTTCTTCCGAAAACATCTGCCAACCGAACGGTCCTGTGATTTGAGAATTCCGTATCTGCTATCTTTTCAATGATATCCACAAAGTTGTTATTTCGATCATAGATACGCTGCTCGATACCGCTCGCCGGATGGTTCTCAACCCGCGAGCCGTCGGGAAAGAAAGCGATCCAGTGATCATTCGACGTATCGGAATCGCCGTCGGTATAAAATTCAACTTTTACAAAGGTACTGTCTACACTGAACGACCTAATGGTTTGGCCGCCGGGCGGAGCCGTATGCGAGTTGCAGTTGACTCCTGTTGCGGAAATGGTGGATGCTCCCTGAACGTCAATCTCAGCGTCAGCAACGTAGATCGGATGCCGAGTGCCATCGGGTGTCAAGAATACGTTTCTGCACAAACCTAAGGGAGGATTTGTCTGTGAATCTGCAACGATTGGGTCCCAAGTGAGAGAATATTTGTATCCGTACCGCCAATTGCCTTCCGGACTTGGGTGGAGCGCAGTAGAGTCGTAGCCACCGTAAGGAGCCTCATCAACATGTACTAAGTCGCCGTTCCAGATCTTGCTGTTATAGAAAAGCGAAATTCCAGCGGTTGCCCCACCACGTCCCGCCGGCACACCACCCAAGGGTACTTGAAACATCAAGTTGCCCGATTGGAGTGCGATGGTCTCAATGTCGGACAAAAGATACGTCTTATTCGACTTGATACCTTGATCAGGGATTACTGCCGTTTGGGAAAAAACACTTCCGACCAAAAGAAGAGAAAGAACAAGTATAACAATCGGGATAAGTCGTCTATACATCGATTCACTCCTAACGCTTAACGGAATTAAGGATCTTCGTTTGTTAAAGGTCATAATCACCGTCTCCAGTTTGCGGGGACGGGCTTATCGCCTGAGGTGCCCCATTGGACGGTGCGGGTTGTGGCGTTCGCGGATTGGCGTATGTACCAGGTGCCGTTTGAATTACGCCAGACGGCAATGTCGCAGATGCCGTCGCCGTCGTAGTCGTTCTGAACGGGCCTGTCGCTTGCCTGATCGCCGGAAGGTGTAGTTGCGGCGACAGATGAAAGCGAGCCGTTCGCGATGAGCCAGGAGGCACCGCTGCGGATCGCGTAATTCGCCTTTCCGTCACCGTCGTAGTCACCCGAAACCGGAACGTCTCCCGAGGCGTATGTGTAGCCCGCGAGAGCCATATTCATCGACTGCGTTGTGTTATCGGAACCGCGAGCCGTGTAGAAGGTCGAGTTGCTGAGGCGCCAAACCGTCGGATCCGCCTTGCCGTCGCCGTCGAAGTCGGCAGGAGCAGGCTCATCACCGGACGTGCCATAAGCAAGGTAGACCGTCTGCGAATCGGAACTTTGCAATATGTACCAGGTGTTGTTCGAAAAACGATAGACCGCCCAATCCGTCCTTCCATCACCGTCGTAGTCGGCCGGAACCGCCTTGTCCGTCGGCAACCCAAAGCTGCCGCCGGTCGAGGCTCCGCTGCTCGAATTGATCACGTACCAATCGAGGGAGCTCGCTCCCGGCCTTACGACCGCGAAATCCGTCTTACCGTCGCCGTCGTAATCGCCCGCAACCGGAATGTCGCCTTGCATTCCCCAACCTTGTACGACTTGTGGGGAGCCATTTCCGGCCATGATCCACCACACACCGGAAGACGGCCTCCAGACGGCGAGATCCGTGGGCGGAGCGGCATTGGCATTCGCGTCCTCGACCGCAAGGAGCCGCGAACCCGCGTAAATGTATTCTTTCGCAAGCTGCGGTGTCGGCGCCGGAAGCGGTGCCGCAAACGGGTTCCAGGTGCTGCCCGCATTCTTTGGCAGTTCCTTGCCGAACCACCCGAACTTCTTGCCCGTTAGGCCGTCCGTGTGAGGCAAGAGTCCGTTGCGGCCCATCGCACCGAGCGTGACTAGCACGACCACGGCCGCGATCGAGCCGCCAATGAGAATGCGTTTCCGCAAACCTGTTCCAGGAAGAGATGAAGTAGACATACACTAAGTCCCCGCGAGTTAAGACAAAAGACGATGCGTCTAAGTTAAATTTGATCCAAAAAACCAAACAGGGTAAGCCTTGATATGCTGAGGTGCCCTTGTACCTGTTCTTGTTCCCGACTGCCCAACGCAGTCGCATGAAGTATGAGTTGCCAACTACACTACTCCCATCCGTCACCCGTTGTCAACTACGTCTCAAGACATGACGTCTTCAACGTACGTTCCAGCATCTGGGCAATGTTCAATTTCCGTTCGCTAAAGGGCCGCATCTGGCGTACTCGTTTCTTGTTTCCGCTTGCCTTGTCTTACTGGCTCGATCTATTAGATTTAAAGAAAACTTCCTGTCAATCAATGTGTGAACCTTGTGTCGATTGTGTCTTAACTTTGTGTCACATTTTGTGTCGCGCACAGGTACAATTTCTTGCAACCAAATGGTCGGCCTCGGCCGGTCTCGCTCTCTCGAAGGCTCTTGCTTCGCCTACGTTTTAAACGGCGACACCCATCGCTTGACACTCAGTCACCGCAAATTTGGCGGGTTGATGTGGCCTGAGCACCTGACTAGGATCGGTCATCGAAAGGCGATGAGTCCGTATAGAATGGTCTAAAGGGCGTTTATTTGGGCGTTTTAGGTTCTAGGAGAATCCAGTAAACTATCGTTTGGGCCGGTGTTTATTGGTGCCGTCTAGAAGATTTGAACTTCTGACCTATCGCGTGTGAAGCGAGTGCTCTACCGCTGAGCTAAGACGGCACGTGATGTCGTTAGAGGGACGGGTCGTCGGCTTTGGCCGAGCGGTTCTCGTCGGTGCGTTTTATTGTACTCAAAGCTGAGTCGGTATAGTAGTGGATGCTTCCGGTCGCTCGGACTCCTTCTGCGACCTGCGGGTCCGCCGTAACGCTGAAGAATGCAGGCTTTGCACCCGAAGGCTGTTCGATCGTGAGCTTGTAAACATAGCCGTTCACCGTCGGCGTTTCGCCCTTGAAGCCTTCATCGAGCAGGCCTTTTGTAACGAGGTCGTCGAATGTTGCGAACTTTCCCTTGTTGCCGGCAGCGAACTGAGCCTGATAGACCTTAAGCCGATCGAGCGTCTGTGCTGCGGCGGTCTCGTTGCCGGAACGGATCATTGCGCTCCAGCCGATGCCGCCGACCGCGATGAGAAGTGCGATGATCGCGATGACGATCATCAGCTCGATAAGGTTGAATCCGCGTTCATCACGCAAGGCACGGCGAATTGATCTCATAGGCTAAAACGCTACTTTTCTCGATTCCCTGCACGTCCGGACAGGGCTGTTTGTTCCAGATTCTAGACGGTTTTGCCGCTATTTTCAAAGCCCGCTGTTTTTGGCCCGCAAACAATACCGGCAACTTTTTGATGCAGTTGAGCGTCTCTTTCAGCTAAAATAGTTTTTGGAGCCGAATCTTGAGGCTTCATTGCGGGATCTACCAAATGAGAGATTGGATCGCTTCAAGATCGCCAAAACCGTTCGCAGTCGTTGCCGACAATTCGGGCAGCCAAAAGCTCGCTCAAGTGTGCGACGCGGTCGGCGGCGTGATACGCGGCAAGCCGGAGAACATACGCCAAGCCCTCGTTGCGATAATTGCAGGCGGCCATCTGCTGATCGAAGATGTTCCCGGCATAGGCAAAACGACGCTCGCCAACGCATTTGCCCGTGCGTTCGATCTCGTGTTTCAGCGGATCCAGTTCACATCGGACCTTTTGCCGTCGGACGTGACGGGCCTTTCCGTCTTCAATCAAAAAACGGGCGAGTTCGAGTGGAAGCCCGGCCCGATCTTCGCGAACCTCGTGCTCGCGGACGAGATCAACCGTGCGACGCCAAAGACGCAGTCAGCCCTTCTTGAAGCGATGGCCGAAATGCAGGTAACGGCCGAAGGCGAAACGAGGCCGCTGCCCGATCCATTCATCGTGATCGCGACGCAAAATCCCTCGGAGCATCACGGCACGTTTCCGCTGCCGGAATCTCAGCTCGACCGCTTCCTGCTGCGGTTGAACTTAGGTTATCCGACTCAGGACGATGAGCGCGAGATCCTTTTCGATCGCCAGGAACACGACCCGCTTGACCGTGTCGCCGCGGTGCTTAGTTCGCAGGAATTGCTTGAGATCCAGAGCAGCGTTGGACACGTTCGGGTGGATGAAGTGCTGGCGGATTATCTGCTCAAGATCGTCGATGCGACGCGACGGCACGAATCGCTCGAACTCGGCGTGAGTCCTCGCGGTTCACTCGCTCTTTTCCGTGCGGCTCAGGCGAATGCTGTCATCGAAGGACGCAGTTTCTGCATTCCGGACGACATAAAACACCTTGTAATTCCCTGTTTCGCTCACCGCATACTTGTCGGCACGCGCATCTCCGCGGGAACCGCACGCATCCGCGAGGCCGAACGCATCCTGCGATCCATCATAGATTCGATCGAGGTTCCGATCTAGCACACAGCAGCCTTAGACGCTCCGAATCATTTTGGGAACTCAAAGGAAGTTAGAATAGATCTCAAGACTTTCTGATCCGGGGTCTTCGTATGGACGTCCGACTATTGTTAAAGCTCGTTTCGAAGCAAGATCTGCGAAACTTCGCGGTCGGAATTGTCGTCGTTACCGGCGGACTTGCCCTTGCCGGACTGACTCTTTATGCGCACGAAGCCCACGAATCCCGTCTTGCGGGTATCGCTGCGGGTCTTTCGCTCGTTTTCATCCTGCTGATCCTGCTTTTCGTGATCCCGCCGCTTGCAAAAAAGGCAAGCCGCGAAGCCTCTCAGCTGAACTTGCCGTTCGAGTTCACCCTTGGCGGGAGCGTGATGGCCGTGCTCATTATTGTCGTCGGGTTTTCAGCGTGGAACACAGGCAATAACCTGCTCTTTATCGTGCTTTCAGTAATGCTTGCGGCATCGACCGTCGGGTTTGCAGCCGGGTGGCTCACCCTGCGCAAGCTAGATATTAGGCTGCGCTTCCCAGAGTCCATTTACGCAGCGGAACCGTTCCCGATCACCCTCGAGGTCTCAAATCGAAAATGGTTCTTACCTGCATTCTCGATCGTGGCGGAAGTTCGCGGCAAAGAACGTGAAACGATCGCGGCCGCGGACGAAGTGAGCGAAGCCCTTCCGAACTTCATCGCAAAAAGATTGCTCGCGGCACCGCATACGAACCTTACCCTCGATCATATTACGTATATTCCGCCGCATGATTCGGTCCAGCGGCAAACCTCCCAAAGCTTCGCGGCCCGCGGACGCTTCAGGATCACTGACTTCGAGCTTTCAACCGGCTTTCCGTTCGGCTTTTTTCGGCATCGACGCCGTTTGGCGGCGAACGAGGCCGACATCTTGATCTTTCCGCGGCGTATGACTCGACGTGAAGAGGACGAGCTTTTTTCAAGCTTAGGCAGCCGCGAAGCGTTGAAAACACGCGGCTCCGGCGACGACCTGCTCTTCCTGCGCAATTACGAAGCGGCGGACGACATTCGCCGCATCGATTGGAAGGCAACGGCCCGAACGCAGAACATAATGGTCCGCGAATTTGCCGCCGAAACCGATGCAAGGGTGAAGATATTGATCGGCGGCTTCGGCCCGGCGGCGAACGTACCGGCATTGCGCGAACGTATCGCCGGAAAGACCGCTCATCACCCGGAATTTGAGGCAGCGATAAGCTTTGCCGCGACATTGCTCACAAACCTTGAGTCCGCAGGCGTGGAATTCTCCGTCTCGGTCGGTGACGCAGATCTTCTTCTTGGGAGTTCCAAAGCCCATCTTTTTTCCTGCCTTTCTGCCCTAGCCCTGGCCGAAACCCCGAAATCGATCGAACCTAGATGGCTCGAAATACGTATGGCTGATACGGGTCCGAATGACGTTATCGTCGTCCTGACATCGGCTCGATCCGGGATCGATGCCGCATCCGCGGCTCATTCCCGATTGAAAACGATTACGTTCTAGCATCTGATTCTTGTCACAAAATAGAGATCGGCGGTGTTTTAATACTGATGGGTGGCATTTTTCGATGCTGAAATGAGTGAGATCTACAACATTCTTGTGGACATAATGTCCGAACAATCCGCGGCATCGCGAGCGAATGAGAGAATAGGGTTCGAGGAGGCATTTGCGCTCCATCATCGAACCGTCTTTCGTGCTGCACGCTCGGTCGTTGCGGATCCCGGCATCGCAGAGGACGTCACTCAGGAAACCTTCATCCGGCTCTACAAAAACCTCGATTCACTCGATAATGATGAAATGCTCAAGCCGTGGCTCATTCGTGTCGCAATAAATCTTGCCCGGAACGCGGTTCGCGGTACAATGAGAGCAAACACCCGAGAGGATAATTACGTCAAAGAATATGGCCTGCAAGAAAAAAGTTCCGTCGAGGTGGATTTTGAGGAAAATGCAGGTGTGAATGACATTTACCGAGCGTTGGCCCACGTCAAGGAGCCGCTAAGGAGCTGCCTGGTGTTGAAGCAGCAGGGCCTCTCATATAAGGAGATCGCGACAAGCCTTGACTTGAATGTCGCGAGTATTGGCACTTTCGTAGCACGTGCGAGGCAGGAATTTTCGAAGTATTATTCCGGGAAGGCATAAGCAGTAATGAATTGTATCGACATTGGAACAATACAAGCCTTTCTTGACGGCGAACTCGATTTGGCACGTTCGGCCGAGGTGTCCGAGCATATCGACGAGTGCGACGCATGTGCATTGATGCTTTCTGAGGCCGAAGGCGAAGAGGCGGTCATTATGCCAGCCCTCGCAAGAGAGCTTGACGCTCTTGTCCCGACGCAGCGGCTTTGGGCGAAGATAAACGATCACATCGAAACGGAAAAACGGGAGCGTCCGTGGTACCAAAAGTTGGGTGCCCTCGCATTGACACTTCTTGCGAGGCCGTCATTTGCGGTCGCTACGGCGGCGTTGCTCTTTGTCGTGATCGGCACGGGCTTTTGGCTCTCGAACAAGCCGGAGGCAAACGACCAGGCCGCAATAGCAACGGTCAATAAGCCGGTCGCCATGGTCGCAAAGGCCGCCAATGGTCCGGATAGACCGTCTCCGGCCGCAGACCCGAAAGCGGAAGTGTTCGACGATATTCGCCCGTCCCGACAGTTGCGGCCGCGGACCACGACGGCTGCTTATACAGCAAGTGAACCTGCTCGGGCAACCCATGCGTCGGTCAAGCTCGATCCGGCAGAAATGGATTATGAGAATACGATCGCGGGGCTTTCAAGATCGCTTCAGGGACAGAAGGATTCTGTAATGGCCGTATCCGAACGTATCGCATTTGAGCGAGATATGGCCCTCGTGAACAATACGATCGATAAAATGCGGGCGCAGATCCGAAAAGACCCGAACGATGCTTCGGCACGCCAGGTCCTTTACAACTCGTATCAGAATAAGATCGATCTGCTAAACTCTGTCTCACAAAAGCAGGAGCTTGTCGCAAGTCTCAGATAGAGCTTCCCGCCACGAATTGATGCTGACTTTTTTTAGATCTCTTACAATTTTGACCGCGCTCGCGGCTTTGCCGGCCATCGCAGCCGCGCAAAAAAATCCTATACCGGTACCGCCCGTCGCAAAAGTGCCGAGAGCGCCGGAGCCGCATTTTTCAGGCCCGCAGGAAAAGGCGATAGTTGTAAGCCCGGACATAACGCTGAACCTTTGCATTCTTCGCGGAAAGCTCACAGTAAATTCGTGGCAGCGGAATGAAGTCCGTGTGTTCACCAGCGAAGGGTCCAGATTCGACTTCAAAGTTTTGCAGAAGGACTCGGCAAGTACGCCGGTTTGGATCTCGGTCAACGCGAGCCCCCGGACGCCGGGAAGTTCTATCGTTCCGCCAAGCGATTGCCTGAACGATGACGATATCGAGATCGAAGCTCCCGCCGGTACGACGCTTTCGATAAAAGGCCGCGAAGTCGTTCTTTCGGTCGATTCGGTAAAGAACGTAACGGTCTCAACGTTTGGCGGCGGCACTCAGCTCAAGAATATTGCGGACGGAGTCTCGGCTCTCGTAAATCGCGGCAATATCAGCATAGAAGATTCTTCCGGACCGATCTCAGTTGAATCGACCACAGGCGACATCCTCGTCTTTGGCGTCAAACCCTCAAAGCCCGGCGACACGTTCCGTGCGAAAGCCCTTAGCGGCAACATCTCGATCATCGATTCGCGTCATCGGCAGATAGATGCCGGCACGATCTCTGGTGCGATCTCTTACACAGGAAGCATTCTGAACGGCGGTGCCTATCGGTTCACTTCCCAAGGCGGGAACCTAAGGCTGAACCTTCCCAAAGACTCTTCGGCAAGGATCTCCGCGACCTACGGATTTGGTTCCTTCTCGAGCGGGTTTCGAGTAAAGACCGAGACGGAGAATATAACCGGCGAAGCGATAAAGACCATCGTCGGCACGATCGGTGACGCCAGCGACGCCGAGATCAAGCTGACGACAACGAGCGGCGACATTATGTTCCGGCCGGTCGAACCCGAAGCAAAGCCCAAGAACTAGAGCGTCGCGAATTCACGCCCCGTTCGAGCGGCGAACTGCTCGAGGAGCGAACTCGCACCGCCTGAAGCTTCATCTCGCGTGATCCGTTCGACCCGCCACATCGGAATAAAATAATCGCTCGGATTCAAATGCTCTTCGCCGGCTGCGACCGCACGGGCAAGATCCTCAAAATACCTAAGATCAACACCGCGAAGACTCACGCCCGCAGGCCCGATCTCGTCCAAGATCCCGAATAGCTTTTCTCTCGGTGTATGCAGGATCGCAACGACCGCTTCACCGGCTGCAAGTTTCATACACGCATATTGTAGCGATTTTTCGTCTCCGGCGTCGAAATTCGGTAGAATGAACGTCAAGGGACTTTTTGTCTGCATTCGGCTCGGAAATTGGAGTTTTCGATCTCTCCGAAGTGCCCGTTTTTGCGATGTACATCTCTCGCCTTGAGCTCGAAAACATCAAATCCTACCGCCGGGCGGCGTTTGACTTCGCTCCCGGTATTACCGCCATTCGCGGTGAGAACGGTGCCGGGAAAACCACGATCATCGAGGCCGTCGCGTGGGTGATGTTCGATATGCTCGACTACACGAAAGAGCAGTTCGTGCGTCGCGGAGAAAAAAAGGGTTCTGTGCGGGTAACATTTGTGAGCGGACTGGATGAACGCGAATACGAGATATTCCGCGATTCAGGAACAGCCTACTTCGCAAGGGATCCGCGTCTTGGTGCGGTCGTTGCGAACAAAAAAGAGGAAGTCCGGCGATTCGTCTGGCAGCATCTCGGCCTTGACCAGGGCACTGATCTCGAATCGCTTTTCCGTCAGGCGATCGGCGTACCGCAAGGCACATTCACCGCCGTCTTTCTCTCGACCGCAGCGAATAGAAAGGTGGTCTTCGATAGGCTTTTGAAGGTCGATGAATATCGCGAGGCCGCAGCAAAGCTGCTGGAGACGAGCCGTTTTGTCGAACATCGGATTTCGGACACGCGTGAACAGGTCGCGCGCATAGAAGGTGAACTTGTCCGTGCTGATACCTTGGCAGCCGAACGCGAAGAACTGTTGAGCGAGACAAAAGGCCTTGCAGAAAAGATCGCGTCCATCAGCCTCGACCTCAGTGCGGCAAGCGCCAAATTGCAGGCCGCAGAGAAGGAATATGCTCGCGTGTCCGAGCTTCAGGCCGCAGCAGCCGAAGCAAAAGCGGTTCACGGACGCGCGGAACTCGCGGCCGCCAATGCCGGATCGCATTTCGAAGCCGCCGAAAAAGCTGATGCGGCGGTGACCGAATCTCGACCGGGAAATGAGCGGTATTTGGCGGCGGTCGCTAAGATCGCGCATCTTGAGAAAGTACGCATCGAACGCGACAAGGTCACGGCGGAAATAAGCTCGGCCAAGACACGGTCTGCCGCCGCCGAAACTGAGCTTCGCTCCTTCCGCGACAAATTGATGCAGGCTGAGAATGCTGCCCGTGACGTGAATGAGCTTTCGCCAAAGGCCGCCGAACAGGATGCTCTCGATGCTTCGATCCGCGATCTCCGCGAGCGGCTGATCTCAGCGAAGGCTTCCGAAGCCGAGGCAGCAGCGTTGGACGCACAGCTTTCGCAAATGCGTGAAAAGTATCAGGCGAACCTCAAAGCTATCGCGGCAAATGCGGAGAAGGCCGCTGTCGCTGCTGAACTCGCCCAACTCGAGAGGCGGTCAGGTGAGATCGTTTCTTCGCTCGCATCTTTGCAGGCAAGCCTCGATCACGACGAGCGATTTCAACGCGAGATTCGCAACGGCCTCTGCCCGATCCTTTCCCAAAAGTGCCTGAATCTCGGTCCCGGCGAAACGCTGGAATCCTTCATCTCAAGCCAATTCTCGTCGCTGCGTACGCAGATCGGCGAATTAACGACCGAGCGGAACGCTGTCGATCAGCGGCTTGCGATCGCCCGCGAGGGACAAAAGGCCGAAGCGGAGGCCGCTTCCTTGCGACAGCGGAATTTCGAGATCGAACGAGATGGAAAAGCACTTTCCGAACGAAGCAAGAGTTTGAAGGCGAAATTTCCTGCAAGCACGGAAGTTACCGCTGAGATTGGCGTCCTCGATGCAAAACTTGCTTCGTTGTCCGATCCTCGCGGCCGTATAGCGGTCCTTGAGAAACTTGCCGCTGAGAAGAATGTCCTTGTTGAGAACGTCAATAAGCTCGATGCCCTTGTGTCCGAGCTCAGTGCGGACCTGAAGCGTCTCGAGGCGGAACTTGCTCCTTTTGCCGACCTTGACGTCGAGCTTGCTGCCGCCAACGCCGAACGTGATGACAACACTCGATATCATCAAGCGTTCCTGGCCAACGTGACCACGGCCGCGGAACTTGAAACACGCCGCAAGGCTCTGAATGAGGCAACCGGTCAGTTACAAAATGCGGCGCGCGGAGCTGAGGTATCTGCTGCGGCACACAGTGAGGCTCTGGCCGCATTCGATCAAAACGATTTCGAGGAGAGCCGGCTGCTTGTTGCTGCCCTTGACCGTACACACGCCGCCGAAACCGCAAAACACACGGCCTTCAACGAACGGCTCGAAAAGATCGCCGCTGAGTTCGACAGGTTTGCCGACCTTCGTAAAACTCGCGACCAAGGCCTCGCCGAACGTGGGCGCCTTGATGCTGTTTCAAAGACGACAGCATTTATCCGCGACACGCTAAAAGAAGCGGCACCGCAGATCGCCCGTAATTATGTGCGGCACGTTGCGGTCGAAGCGAATCAGCTTTTCCGCGAGATAACTGGCAATGGCGAGCGCGTACTGAAATGGAATGACGATTACTCGGTTTCGGTCGAAGAAGATTCCTATGAGCGGCCTTTCGTCAGCCTTTCGGGCGGCGAGCAGATGTCGGCCGCATTGGCCGTTCGGCTCGCCCTGCTCAAGCAATTGACGGAGATCAGGATCGCGTTCTTTGATGAACCGACGACGAACATGGACGAGGTCCGACGCGAGAATCTTGCGGCCGAGATACGCAGCATCACGAACTTCGATCAGCTTTTTGTCATCTCGCATGACGACACTTTTGATAATTACGTGGATAATGTAATCGTGCTCGGCGATAGGGCTCAGGCGAATTTTGAATGAAAGATGTAACGATAGTGTGCGACGGCTCAAGCCTCGGAAACGGCAAAGGTGAACCTCGTGCTGCTGCGGTAGCTCTTCTCGGTTTTCGCGGCCTTTGGAAAGGCGTCGGGAAATTTCTTGGCCGTGCAACGAATCAGCAAGCCGAGATCGCTGCGGCCGCCCTCGGGCTTGAAGAACTGAAAGAACCTTGCCGCGTACGCCTTTTCAGTGACTCGCGATATGTCGTCGAAACGATGACGGGCAGCTTTCGGCGGAAAACGAATCATGATTGGTGGTCGCGTCTGGACAAGGCCGCGGAACGGCACACGGTCGAGTGGAATTGGATCAAGGGCCACAGCGGCCACGCGGTGCAGGAAGCAGCGGACAAGGCCGCTCGGAAGATCGCGTCGGCCGGGCACGTCGATCCTGACCTTTTGTCGGACGCTGTTGTTGACCTTGGCACCGTCGAGCTTTGATGTAGGATTTTTATTTTCTGAAGTTACCCAAGATCTCCATCCACAAGCCCGTTAAGCGAACCGCATTTCTTCTAAGCGGCCTCGCCATTCTTGTGTTCACCGCAAGCGTATTTCCGCAGGCGGTCTCGAACGGCTGGCTGTGGCAGAATCCGCTGCCCCAAGGGAACCCGCTCTACGGCATTCACTTCGCGAAGGATAAGCTCCGAGGCCTTGCGGTCGGTTCAGACGGCACGATACTGCGAACGACGGACGGTGGCTTTCGTTGGGAAAAGATAGACTCTCCGACAAAAGTCGCTCTGTCGGCGGTCTATTTGCTGGATAAAGAAAATGCCCTTGCCGTCGGCGCTCGCGGAACGATCATCCGCTCCACTGACGGCGGGAAAAAATGGCAGGCCGTTGCGAGCGGCGTCCGCGAACATTTCTATAGCCTTACCTTCGCACCGGACGCAAGAACCGGCTACATAACCGGCTCGAACGGGTCTCTGCTCAAGACCGTCAATGGCGGCGTCACTTGGCGCACTCTTACGTCCGGAGTGAACTCGCACCTCCTGAAGGTTACAGCACTTGACGCCCTTAGAGCCGCGGCATCCGGCACGGCCGGGATACTTCTGCTAACAGAAGACGGCGGCGAGACCTGGACACAGAACACCCTCTGCGACGGCACGATAGTCTCGAATGCGTCACTTCTACAAAACGGGACAATTCTCGCGGCGGGATACGGCGGCTGCGTAGAACGCAGCGTGGATCAAGGAAAGACGTGGCGACGCGTTGATATTTTCACGAAGGCCGATCTCCTTGCGGCAGCCTTTGCTCCAGAGAGTTCACAAGGCGTTATCTCGGATGCGAACGGGACCATCTGGCTCACCGGCGACGGAGGCGTCACGTGGGTGCCGTTCGCGGTTCGCACCAGCCCGAGAATTGTCGATGCGTACTTCGCTGACGATCTTACCGGCTGGGCGGTCGGCGATAACGGCCTAATCCTCCGTACGGACGATCGCGGCTACAGTTGGCAGCGGCTCAGCGAAGGAGGGCGGGAAGACGTAAATGACGTCGCCTTTCAAACCAACGACATCGGCATCGCCGTTGGTTCACGCGGCCGGATCTGGCTCACGAACAATGCGGGCCGCGACTGGCTCCCGGCTTATTCGGAAACTAATGTCAATCTAAATTCCGTTGCATTCTACGACGGCCAACGCGGCTGGATCGCCGGTGATGACGGCACTATCCTGCGAACGATCAACGGCGGTGCAAGTTGGGGCAAAGGCGAGACACACGTAACGCAAGACCTCACGAGCGTCTATTTCGTTACCGAGAAGACGGGGTTTGCGGTCGGTGAGAATGGAATGATCCTTAGAACGGATTCCGCCGGGGCCTATTGGGAGCAGCAGGAATCAGGCACGCGTCTTTGGCTCGAGGATGTAAAATTCTTCGATGAAAAACGAGGCGTTGCGGTCGGCGACCGAGGTGTCGCCGTAACGACACTTGACGGCGGCGTCTCGTGGCAAAAGGCTGCAACGAACGTTCGTGAGAACCTCTATTCAGTCAGCTTTTATGGCGACAAAACGGGATTTGCGGTCGGCGAGAATGGCATCATCCTTCGCACCGACGACGGCGGCCAAACATGGAAAGATCAGGAATCGCCAACGTCGAACAGTCTTTTTGCCGTAACTTATTTCAATGAAAAGAATGCCGTCGCTGTCGGCGAACTCGGCACGGTCGTCATCACCGACAATGCCGGTGAAAACTGGTCAACCACACCAAGGTTTACGGGAAAATTGCTTCAGGCGATAGTCTATCGCGGCGGCACGAATGTTTGGGCAGTGGGCCGCGGCGGAATGATCTTGAAGCGCGTCGAACCGCTGGCCGCCGGAAGCTATGCTCCCGCGAAGCTGCCGCCGACGCTTCGGACGCGTCCGCGGCTCGACGCAAAGCCGCGAAAACCTGCGATAACGCTGACAGATGACGGCGACATCCCGGCCGCCCTGCCGCCAAAGAAAGATCAGTGAATATCAATGACAACGGCGATCCATTCGCCGTCGGTGTGGATGCGAGGTGATTGAAGATCACGGGCCGCAAGAGCGTCGACGATCTCTCGCTCCTGTGTTTTCAGAATGCCGGACAAGATGAGCTTCTTCTCGGCTTTTTCGATCAGCAGATCAAGCATCGGCAAGATCACATCAAGCGTTACGTTCGCGGCAACTGTTCCATACTTCGGTGAGTCGGCAGGAAGTTCGCCCACCTCGAACACGATGCGTTCGGCGACGCCGTTCTGTTCGGCATTTTCGCATGCCGCGGCTATCGATTCAGCATCAGTGTCACAACCGTATATCGGACAGCCATCGTCGGTGATCATTGCCGCCGCGATCGACAATATTCCGGTTCCTGTCCCGACATCAAGAAAGCTGTCGCCCGCAATTCCCTCTTCGCTCAGTACCTTTAGACAAAGGCGCGTAGTCTCGTGAGTCCCGGTGCCGAATGCCATTCTCGGCTCGATGACAATAACGATCTTTTTCTGATCTTCGACATCGATCCACGGCGGAGCGACAACAAAACGGCCGATCTCGGTCGGCTTCCAATGACGCTTCCATTCGGCAAGCCAATCTTCGGGAAAGACCTCGCGGATCGCGGTCTCGAATGGAACCTTCCGGTCGTAGATCTCTAACGTATTGCGTGCAGTTTCTTCGAGTAGGCCTTGCTCGGGCAATTCAGAAAAGATGCCCGTGACGGTGACAAGATCGCCTGCCTTTTTGCGTAAGAGGTCGATTTCTACCCCATCGGCTTCCATCAGATCGAATACCGCTTCTGCGGCCGTTGCGGCCTCGAACGGAAGCGTAATATCTGCGGCGAACCACTTCTCAGCCATGACTATTCTCGGACTCCGATCTCATCGAGCTCGCGGCCGCGATTTCGCCAATCTTCGACGACCTTTACGAAAAGTTTTAGAAAGACCTTCTTCTCAAGCAGCTTCTCGATGTCCTCACGGGCAGCAGTTCCGATATCGCGAATGCGAGCCCCTTGCTTACCGATGATGATCTTCTTTTGCGACGCACGCTCGACGTAGATCGCGCAGTAGATCGTAACGAGTTCGGGGTTCGTTTCCTCGTCAAAGACCTCGGTAACGACCGCCGTAACATACGGGATCTCCTCGCCGGTTGAACGGAGTATCTTCTCGCGGACCATTTCGGCGGCGATGGTACGTACCGATTCGTCAGTAAGTTCGTCCGCGGAAAAAATGGCTTCGCCGACGGGAAGATACTTTACGACCGAATGCAGCATCGTCTCGACGGCGTCACCTTTTAAGGCGGAAACAGGCACGATCTCGGCAAAATCGTACTCATTTCGATACATATCGATGAGCGGCAGGAGTTGGCCTTTCTCGCGCACCTTGTCGATCTTGTTAAGGATGAGAACCGCAGGTTTCTCGCTTCGTTTTACGAGGTCGAGGACAAAACGGTCGCCATTGCCCGTCGAGACGCTCGCATCACGCATCAAAACGACCACATCGACGGAAAGGATGGCATCGTGAACCGCCGCCATCATTCTACGGTTCAGAAGGTGGCCAGGTTTGTGAACGCCCGGCGTATCGATAAAAACGATCTGGCCTTCGGGAAGCGTTACGACGCCTTTTATTCGGTGACGGGTGGTTTGAGGCTTATTCGAGACGGCCGCGATCTTCTCGCCGACGAGCCGGTTCAGGAGCGTAGATTTGCCCGCATTCGGACGACCGATAAGCGCGGCATAACCGCTGCGAAATTCTTCACTCATCACTGACCGGCCTTAAGGACGCGGGCCTTCCCTGCGAGAGCTTCTTTGAAATCACCGCCCGAAACGTCTCCGATCTTGATCGCAACATCGTAGAGTTTCGCCGCCATTTCATTATCGGCAAAGAATTCATAGATGCGGCCGAGAGCGACATAGGTAAGGGAGAAAAGGGCCTTATCCTCAGCGGCGTTCTTTTGATTGAGAACGCGTACGTACTGATCTTTTGCCTCTTTGAGTTTTGCATCGCGGATCTGCGGATCGTCCGCCGCCGCCGCTTCGAGTCCCGCAACGCGGCCGAGGTTGTAGTAAACGCGAGCGTCGAACTGCTCATTGCCGAGCATGGCTTTGAGCTCAGCATCCGCCTTTTGATAATCCTTTGCCGCGATCAATTTCTGCACATCGAGCAGACGGGCGATCATCGGATTTTCTGCCGCAACGTCCTGAACATTGACCTTGCGGGTTGCGCGAAGGCTTTCGGCACGTTTACGTGCAGCGGCATTGTCCGCAAGCCTGGTCTTCTCCTTTGCTGCATCAAAGCCGAGCAGCATTTCCTTGATCGATCCGGCGATATCAAAGCCGGTATCTTCCGTGCCCTTTAGCTGAGCATTAAAGTAGAATGCCATCACGGCACCGCGTTCGTAAGCTTCCGAAAGCATACGCGCGGTCTCATCGGCCTGTTCACCTCGATATTTTTCAAGGTCAGCCGTGATCTTTTCTCTATCTGCAGATGTTGACGCGTCCTGAAGCTTCTTTCGAGCGTCGTTTACCGCAAAATTAACGTTCCGAAACTCTTTTTCGCGGGCTTCGGCTGCGGCAACGATCGACCGGGAAACGGTCAGAAAAACGTCGGGCGAGACGTCCGCGTTCACCTTCCTTTGGTCATCGAGGAGTGTCTTGATGCCGTCTTTTATGTCGTTGATCTCCTTGGAATGATCAAAGAGCATCGGGTCAAAAACGAACTGAAGGAATGCGCGGTTCGCGTCCGTGTCCGTCAGTTCCTTGTCCGGGCTTACGACGACATAGTAGCTGTCTCGAACATTGATGAAATTTATCGCCTGCTGCGGAGCAAGCATTTCCGGAACGACAACGAAACGGCGTTCGTGCTCGCGGGTCGAGATCTTCTGAAGGCCGGTCTTCCTGCCTTTCGCAGTGGTCGTTTCCGTTTTGATCTTCTCGATGACGGTCAGCCGCGGCTTTGTGTGGAGATAATCGAGTGTGTCCGTGATAAGGTCGCGAGTCGAAGGCTGAAGTTCCTTGGCGGCCTCGGCTTTATAAAGCTTGGCGTATTCGTCGAGATTCCCCGCAACGCCCGATCGACGGTAAAAGTCGCGTACGAGCGGCGCAAAATCGAGCACGTCGAGCAAAGCTCCGGGCAAATCGGACGTAATGATCGGGTCACCGAACTCAGGAGCGGGCGTCAGGGCGTAGGCCATCGAGATGAAGGCCGTCAGCATCTCTTGGGTCGTTTCCTTCGGGTGATTCTTCTTATAGGTAGCAACGAACTGCGTCAGCCGAGCCCGCAGATCCGGCGGCATCTGCGCAAGGTCAGATTCCAGACGCTCGCGGAACTTCGTGCCGGCCGGCGATAACTGAACATCGATCGCTCGGTGCTGGCCGTTCGCATCGGTCGCCTGAGCGGAATTCAACGCCGCGAGTACGACCATGACGCGTTTGTCCGGTTCGACCGAGACGCCGTAATCGTTCAGATCAAATCGAGCATTTGCCTGCCCAAAGGCAGCGGCCGAAAGAAGTAGAATTGTGCCTAAAGCCAAGAAGAAACGCATTGAGAAAGAGATGAATCGCCGCCGTCAAAAGATGCTTGCCATCGATACGGAACGCGAAGTACAAAAAGACAAGAGTTCGTTTTACGCCTGTCATTAATACAGCGTAAACGAACTCTTCGTGTCACCTAAAAGCAGGCTTCGCCCACAAAAGAACGAGCGATGCCCTTAGTTGTAGCTTGCAAGTGCGGCCGCCTCGTCTTCGTAAACGTCAAAAACGGTGAGCAGCTTTGTGATAGCAAGGAGATCCTGGATCTTCTGTGTCAGGTTCAAAAGCTTGAGCGTTCCGCCCTCTTTATTGACGGCCGTAAAGCTCGAAACGAGTTCGCCGATACCGCTCGAATCGATATAGCCGACGCCGCCGAGGTTCAATAGGATCTTATTCTTTCCTTCGCCGAGGACACGGCGAATGGCCGTACGAAGGGCAACGCTGCCCTCTCCGATAGTAACCTTGCCGTCGAGGTCAAGGATCGTTACATCGCCCGCCTGCCGTTCAGTGATTGTGATATCCGACATTATGTTCTCCCCAAAAAAATTTAGATGCGAAATGCCGATTTTAGAACAACATCCGCGATTCTGCCAAGCTGTCTCAGAGTTTTTTGCGCATTTTCACCCGCAGGCCGCCGCCCGGCGGATTCTCCCATTTGACCTCATCCATGAAGGAGTTCATGAAAAGAATACCGCGTCCGTTAGATTTTAGAAGGTTCTCGGGGTCGGTCGGATCCGGCACGTCCGCCACGGAAAAGCCGGTACCGAAGTCACGAACCCTTATTTCGATGACATTGTCGAATTCTTCGAAACTGATCTCGACTTCCTTTGTTTCATCGAACTTGTTGCCATGCTTGACCGCGTTCGCGACCGATTCGCGGATCGCAAGATCAAGCGCATAGACACATTCATCGCCGCAGCCGCATTTTTTTGCAAAGTCATCGGCCGCTTCCGCCGCAGCATCAACGGACTCGATCCGGCTTGGTAATTTTATCTCTTGCGTATTCACAGAAAAGACAGGTTTTAGAGTAAGTTAGCGATTTGTTAAGGTTTGTGTCAAGACCGATGGCAAGAGACACCGAAAACCAAATGAAGTTATCGCCCGCAAATGCACTCCGCGGAAGCCTCGCTTTGCCGGGTGACAAGTCGATCTCGCACCGTGCGGCAATGCTCGCTTCCATTGCAGACGGCACTTCCCGAGTAGAAAACTTCCTGACGGCCGAGGACTGTCTTTCGACACTCGCATGCATGCAGCAGCTCGCGGTTCGTGCGACACGCGTCGGCACGACGGTCGAGATCATCGGCGCTGGAAAGCACGGCCTTCGGGCGGCGCGCGGGCCGCTTGACTGCGGCAACAGCGGCACGACCGCGCGTCTCATCACGGGCCTTCTGGCGGGGCAGACGTTCCAGACAACGCTCATTGGAGATGAATCGCTCTCAAAACGCCCGATGAGCCGCGTTACGAGGCCGCTGAAGGCACTCGGGGCCGAGATCGACACTTCTGACGGCAGGCTGCCGGTCAAGATCTCAGGACATTCGTTAAAAGCTGCCGAGGTGAGGCTCGAGGTCGCCTCGGCACAGGTGAAATCGTGCATCTTGCTGGCAGGGCTTTACGCAGACGGAAAGACAACCGTCATCGAACCGGTCGAAACACGCGACCACACCGAGCGTATGCTCAAATGGCTCGGTGCCGATATCACGGTCGAAATTCGCGATAATGCACGGCATATTTCGGTTGACGGTGCGTCCGAACTCACCGCCCGTGATATTTCCGTGCCAGCGGACATCTCGTCGGCGGCGTTCCTGTTGGTTGCGGCGGCGTGCTTGAAAGGCTCAGAACTCATACTGCCGAATGTCGGCCTAAACCCTACGCGAAAAGGCGTGCTTTCCGTGCTTGAACGGTGCGGCGTGAAGGTTCAGGTGAAGAACAAGCGTGAGGCTTCCGGAGAACCCGTCGGCGATCTGGTCATAGAAGGCGGAATCGGCGAGCAGGCACTTTCGCTTCTTGCCGGTCCGCTGATACCGAACATAATCGACGAAATACCGATCCTTGCCGTCTTCGGCACGCAGCTTCCGAACGGGATCGAGATACGAAATGCGAGCGAACTTCGCGTTAAAGAGACGGATCGTATCGCTGCCGTTGTCGGAAATTTGCGGCGGATGAAGATCGCTGTGGATGAGTTTGACGATGGATTTCGTGTGCATCCAGGACGGCCGAATGGTGCGGAGATCGAGAGTTTTGGCGATCACCGCATCGCGATGGCCTTTGCGGTCGCAGGGCTTTTCGCTGACGGCGAGACCACGATCAACGGCCACGAAGCATGTGAAATATCGTTCCCGTCCTTTTTCGATGCGCTCGGAAGTGTCGTAACCTAATACGACAGCAAAAACGATGACCAGCCAGAAACGCATTGCCTTGACAGGCTTTATGGGTGTCGGAAAGTCGAGCGTAGCTCGGCATCTTGCCAATCTTTCCGGCCAGCAGCGTGTAGATCTTGACAGCTATATCGAGCATCGTGAAGGCCGTCAGATCGCGAGCATTCTCGATGCTGACGGCGAGCCTGCTTACCGTGAGATCGAAACCGAGGCCCTTGCCCATCTGCTCGAGAATGAGCCGGTGCCGATACTCTCGCTCGGCGGCGGAACCTGGACGATCGAGCGAAATCGCGAGCTTCTTAGTAAGTACGGTTTTTTGGCCCTCTGGCTTGAAGCAAGCTTTGAGCATTGCTGGCTGAACATCGCATTCTCACGAAAAACACGGCCGCTGGCCCGCGACCGTGCGGCTGCCGAAAAGCTCTTTAACGAAAGACAAAAAACCTACTGCCTTGCCGAATGGCATTTCATTGTGCGGCCGGATCTGACATCGTTCGATGTGGCACGGCAGATCCACGAAGAGTTGTTTGTCTGAACCTTAGGAAAATACCGGTCTCAAAAATAGCTCTTGCCAATTCGCGAATTTTTGCCCACAATTCTTGGTACAGGATGATCGAAAGCTTGCCAAACCGACAGGAGCGGCAGCGATGACTTCTGTCGAGTTTTGCAGAAGACTTGGCCTTACTTGTTTGCGGCCTAAAACTTCTGCCGTTTCGTATTCAAATTAATTTGGAGGAAAAATGAAGATAAAAGTTCTAACAGTTTTCACACTCGCTATCGCTCTTTTCCTGAGCGCATGCGGTAAATCAGACGCCGACCTTACAAAGGCAGTGAACGATAAACTCGCGGCCGACAAGGTCACGGGCGTTACTGTCGCCGTAAAAGACGGCGTTGCAACGCTCACTGGCGAAGTTGGCGATATCACAGTCAAAAATAAAGCTGAAGCTTCGGCAAAGGCTGTCGAAGGGATCAAGAACGTGACGAACAACCTCACGATGAAGCCGCGTCCGGCGGCGACGCCTTCGGCTCCCGATCCGGCCCTTACGGCGAAACTCAATGACGCGCTCAAGGCCGCAGGCTGCACGGGTGCGATAGTAGCTGTCGAAAACGGCAAGGTCACGGTCACAGGCGAAGTTCCGGGTGCAAAGTACGTAACCTGCATCCAGACGATCAACCAGGCCGGTATCACGGGTATCGAAAACAAGCTTACGAAGGGCAAATAAGCAGGAGGATAAAGAATTATGTCAGCACAGGAAAAATATCAATCGCTGCTTGAACTTGCCAACCAGAACGGCACGAGCTATGAACTCAGCGAAGGCGACAACGGCACTCTCGTCGTAACCGGCGTGGCTCCGAGCGAAGAGGCAAAGACCGCTCTTTGGGATGAATACGAACGTCTCGACCCTGAATTCCGCTCGAATGACCTGATCCTCAATATCAGCGTCGGGCAGGCAGGCGGCTCGGGTACGACCTACACGGTCGTCTCCGGCGACAGCCTCTCGAAGATCGGCAAACACTACGGCATCGCGTGGAAGTCCATCTGGGACGCCAACCGCGATATCCTCTCGGACCCCGATAAGATCTATCCGGGCCAGGAACTGAAGATTCCCGTCTAAAGAGAATTTTCTTGATTCGAACAAGAGCACTCTGATATAGTCGCGAGATCGACTTTTCAGAGTGCTTTTCCCTTTTCTCACGGAGGTAAAAAAATGAAGTTTCTAGTCTTGATCTTTTTCGTCGCCACTCTTCCCGTTCTCTCGCTCGCACAGTCTGTTACTCGTGAACAAAAGCTTAAGCAGATCTTGGAACTACGCTCCCAGTTACAAACCCTTGAGGCTGAATTTCTTGCACCTTCGCCTCAAGATCTTAGTCAGGCAAAAGGCCAAGGTTTTGAAGCTATCAGACTTATGCCTCGCGAGACTTTTTTTCGCAAACTTTCGATCGAGAGTAGTGCTTCTTTCGCATCATTTTCGTACGACTCACGGGGCCTTAAAATGACTGAGGACCTCGCCTTAGATAGAGATGAACTATCCGTCGGCTTTGCAGGCGCCAACTTCGGGTTTTTATTTGATCTCGGAAGCATCCCTCTTAGCTCGGTCAACCGCGAGATGCCGGTCGTTGCGTTCCTCGCCAGTTACCGACCGCCGACAAAGCTATCCGAAGTGCGAAAGGAACAGTCAAAATCGCGGAATTATGAGACCGATGCAGGAACGCTCAAGCGTCGCGTCCCGGCAGTTGTCGGTCATACTTATGTTCTTCGCTCAATAACCTTTGATAGCGCGGATATATTGGTAGCTTTTTCAATTTTTCGGAAGGACACCGATGGGAGCCTCATCTGCTTCTGGCAAAAGATCGAAACCTTCGAAAAGCCAATTATTATCCGCGATAAGAGCGAAGACTAACCACGGTCTGACTTCGGATCGTCCGCCGCGATCGTACCGAGACGGGCTGAATCAGCTACGAATACACGAGTTCAGATGATTTATTCGTGCGTTCGTGGCTCATTTTCCGGCATCTTTTGATAGAATTTCGATTGATGTCACTCCACACTGACTTCATCGTCATCGGCAGCGGTGTTGCGGGATTGCGTGCCGCGATAGCGTTGGCCGAGAAAGGCTCACGCGTTACCGTTCTCACGAAGGATAAGACAAGCGAATCAAACACGGAATACGCACAGGGCGGCGTTGCCGTCGTGCTTGCGGAGGACGATAACGCGGAACTGCACGAGGGCGACACGCTCGTTGCCGGTGCTGGTCTTTGCGACGTTTCGGCCGTCGAGACGCTTGTTACGGAAGGCACGCGATACGTCAAAGAACTGATCGATTGGGGAACGGAATTCGACCGCGAGGCCGGCAAACTGATCTTCACGCAGGAAGCTGCTCACTCGCGCCGCCGTATCCTTCACGCGCACGGCGATTCCACGGGCGCCGAATTCGTCCGCTCGCTCATCGCACGGGCAGGTGCCGAACCGCTCATCAATCTGACTCCTTTTGCGACCACCGAGAGCTTTATTGTTTCGCAGGGCCGCTGCGTCGGCGTGCGTTTCCTCGATCCGATCCTGCGTGCTCCGCGTGAGATCGTCGGGCGTGCAGTGATCGCCTGCACGGGCGGAGCAGGCCAGCTTTACCTGCACACGACGAACCCGTCTGTCGCCACCGGCGACGGAATGTCGATGGCGTATCTCGCCGGTGCGAAGATCGCCGATATCGAGTTCGTCCAGTTTCACCCGACGGCATTGAGTCTCGACAACGCGCCGCGGTTCCTGCTCTCGGAAGCGATGCGGGGCGAAGGCGGCATTCTTCGCAACAAATACGGCGAGCGGTTCATGCCGCGTTACGACGAGCGGGCCGAGATGGCCCCGCGTGATATCGTCGCGCGGTCGATCATCCTCGAGATGCGAAAGACAGGTACGCGAACAGCGTTCCTCGATATGACATCGCTTGACGCGGCGTTCCTAAAGCATCGCTTCCCGAAGATCTTCGAAACCTGCCTCGCCTACGGACTCGACATCACGAAGGACCTGCTGCCTGTGTCGCCCGCATCGCATTATTTTATGGGCGGGATCCGCACCGATCTTTGGGGACGAAGCTCGCTCCCGGGCCTCTATGCCGCCGGAGAGGTAACATGCACGGGCGTTCACGGGGCGAACCGCCTGGCGTCGAATTCCCTGCTCGAAGGCCTGGTTTTCGGGGCCCGTGCGGGCGAAACGGCGTTTCAGGATTCAAAGGACATCGATATAACTTCGTTCAAATATGAGCCCGTATCCTCCGATGCGTCCAACGGTGCCGGGATCGTCTCGACCGCCGTCCGAAAACGCGTAAAGCGAACTATGTGGGAGCGCGTCGGCATCTTGCGCGACCGCGATTCGCTCGAACGCGGGCTCGAAGAATTCGATCAGATACTTGCGTCCAGCCTCGGTTCGGCATCGCGAAATTTCGTCACACTTGCAAAACTTGTGGCGACCGCTGCATTATGGCGTGAAGAATCACGCGGCGGACACTTTCGTACTGATTTTCCGGAAGCAAAGGACGAGTTCCGCGTACATTCGATACAGCAGCTTGGCAAATCGATCGCGACCGAAACCGTTGATACTGCAGAAAAAGTAAGCTCCGTATGAATTCACCAACCGCACTAAATCTCGCTTCGATCGTTACCCAGAACGCAAGGCTCACGCCTGACAATGAAGCGGTCGTGGGTGCAGGCCGTCGGATGACCTTCCGCGAGCTCGAACAAGCGTCGAATCAGGTAGCGAACGCCCTCAAAAAACTCGGGCTCGGCGTCGGCGACAACATCGCTCTAATGTGCCCGAACCTGCCGTATTTCCCGATCATCTATTTTGGGATCATTAAGACGGGTGCGGCCGTCGTTCCGCTCTGTGTGCTCTTCAAAGCGGCTGAGATCGAGTATCACCTGAAAGACAGCGAGGCAAAGGCCGTGTTCGCGTTTCAGGGCACCGAAGAACTGCCGATGCTCGAGCGCACCAAGGAGGCATTCGACCGCGTCGATTCGTGCCGGCATCTGATCGCTCTACCGAACCCGCAAGCTCCGGCACCGGAACAAGATGGCGTCACAATGTTCACAAGTTTTGTCGGCGGCGAAAGCCCGGCATTTGAGACTTTCCCGACGGCGCCCGACGACACGTGCGCGATCCTCTACACGTCGGGCACTACAGGCCAGCCAAAAGGCGCTGAATTGACGCACCTGAATCTCTGGTCGAATGTCGCCGCAACGCACGAGATAATGCAGTCCGGCCCGGCCGCGAAGAACGTCGAGCAAGGG
This sequence comes from Acidobacteriota bacterium, assembly GCA_018269005.1. Taxonomy (GTDB): domain Bacteria; phylum Acidobacteriota; class Blastocatellia; order Pyrinomonadales; family Pyrinomonadaceae; genus OLB17. The sequence goes on from JAFDVK010000020.1 coordinate 31,599, forward strand.
ACGATGCTCATCACGCTGCCGCTTTTTCATACGACGGGTCAGACCGTCCAGATGAACACCGGCCTTTATGCAGGCAGCCGGATCGTGCTTCTTCCGCGGTTCGACCCAAAGATGACCCTTGACACGATGACGGCCGAGAAAGTGAATTTCTGGGTCGGTGTGCCGACGATGTATTGGGCGCTTCTCAACTACGTTGAAGAAAATAACTACGACACATCCGCGATCGTCGAGAATATGAGCGTCGCAAAATCAGGAGGCGCGCCCATGCCGGTCGATGTTATGAAAGCGTTTGAGAAACGTTTCAATGTGCGGGTTCTCGAAGGTTACGGCCTGTCGGAAACTTCGCCGCTCGCCACCTTCAACCACATGCAGCGGCCTTCAAAGCCGGGAACGGTCGGGCAGTCGATCTTCGGCGTCGATGTGATATGCGCGGACGATGCCGACAATGAAGTTCCGCGTGGAACCCGCGGCGAGATCCTCATTCGCGGGGCAAATGTGATGAAAGGCTATTACAAACGTCCCGAAGCCACGGCCGAGGCATTCCGAAACGGATGGTTCCATTCCGGCGACATCGGGACGATGGACGATGAAGGGTTTTTGACGATCGTCGATCGCAAAAAGGATATGATCCTTCGCGGCGGCTACAACGTCTATCCGCGCGAACTCGAAGAGCTAATCATCACGCACCCGGCCGTCTCGCTCGTTGCCGTCATCGGCGTTCCCGACGAGCGTCTCGGCGAAGAGGTGAAGGCATACGTCGTCCTCAAAAAGGGTGAAAACCTTTCCGAAGCCGAGCTGATCGAATGGTGCCGCTCACGTATTGCATCCAACAAATATCCGCGTTTCGTCGAATTCCGTGACGAGCTTCCGATCGGCAATACCGGCAAGGTCTTCAAACGAGCACTGAAGGAAGAATCTCGATGACTTCGGCCTCTCGTTGCCTATTTGCCGCCAATCGCGGAAAATTTAGACAGCGATGTTTAGAACTAAATTAGTCATTCTCCTTGCTGTCATTGCTGCAAGTTCCCTTTGGGCCTGCTCCTCATCAGAGCGGAAACCATACGTCCTCGCCGACGACCAGACCTACCAGGCAACGCTCTTCAGACAGAATTGTGCCGTCTGCCACGGACGCGAAGGCGAAGGTGCCGTGCTGCCGAATGGAACAGTCATCCCGAGCCTCCGAGATGCACATCACAAATTCAATACACGAGCCGAGATCTACAGCCAGATCTCGCATGGCGGCAACGGAATGACTCCCTTTGAACGCCAGCTAACCGACAATGAACGCCAATTGCTCACCGATCTCGTATATTCGAAGCTACGCGGCGGGAAATAGAAATTTTGTGCTTTAATATGCAAATATGCGAATTCTGATCTGCGGTGCAAGCGGCCTGATCGGCAAAGCCCTAACTAAAACTCTTGAGGCAAAGGGCTGCGAGCTTCTGCTTGCGGGAAGAAAGGAGCCGCAGGATGAACGCGAGACGAAATGGACGATCGAGGACGGATTTGCCGAACCGAAACGTCTCGAAGGCCTCGACGCCGTAATTCACCTTGCGGGCGAATCGGTAAGCGCACTTCGCTGGACGGACGAAAAGAAGGCCGCTATCCGAAGCAGCCGCGTCGATGGCACGCGCAGCGTCGTAGATGCACTGGCCAAGCTAAAGTCGCGTCCAAAGGTACTGATCTCCGGCTCCGCGGTCGGCTTCTACGGCGATCGGGATGACGAGATCCTCACCGAATCAAGCACCTCAGGGGACAACTTTCTCGCGAAGACGTGTCGCGAGTGGGAAGCCGAATCGCGTCGGGCAGAAGACGCGGGGATCCGCACCGTTCTGCTCAGGACGGGCATCGTTCTCTCTAAGGATGGCGGTGCGCTCGCGACGATGCTCCTGCCCTTCAAAATGGGCGTCGGCGGTGTCATCGGCGACGGCAAACAATGGATGAGCTGGATCTCGCTGGACGACGAAATTCGTGCCATCGAATTCGTTCTCGAACACGAGGAAGTGCGTGGGGCCGTCAATCTCGTAAGCCCTAACCCCGTTACAAATCAAGAGTTTACGAGCGTTCTAGGTGAAGTTCTCTATCGCCCGACGTTCATTCCTCTGCCGGAGTTTGCGGTCTCGATGCTGCTCGGCGAAATGGGCGACGAACTCCTTCTTTCAAGCACTCGGGCAGTGCCTGCACGCCTTGAGCAGCTCGGTTTTGAGTGGCAATTTCCTGCGCTAAAACCGGCCCTCGAACACGCCCTCGCATAACCCGTCACACCGTTTGTGCAAATCGTGCATTTCGTGCACTTTGATACATTTTGTGCGGAATGTGTCGATTTGTGAGGAATGTGCTTCTAATGGATACCGCGTTTGGCTATGATGACAACACGGTCGAAAGACCGCTTGGTCTTTGAAAAAATGTGAATGGTGAATGGCGAATGGCGAATGGCGGAGCTAAAGCTCCCCTCCTTACGAAGGAGGGGTGGCAGCCGCCTCGGCTGACGGGGTGGTTCTCTTTTTCGAAAATTGCGTCCTTCACGGCTACACCAAAGAGAAAACGCAAAGACCGCCAAGCGAAACCCCGCAAAGACCGCAGAGGCTTGTATCTCGAATTTCAGATTTCAAATCTCAGATCCCAGGTTTCAGATTGAAATGGCTTCCGATTCGTGAATTCGTGGCTGATAGGTATTCTTACTGTCTCGCGCCGCATCCAAGCCTTCGCGAACTCTGCGTCGCCTTTGCGTTCTTTGCGTTTACGATCTCGGTTTGAAAACGCAAAGGCCGCGATCCTGAACGGAGAATTGAGAATGGAAAATGTGGTCCGATTTTTTTGCGAAATTCTGGGACAAATCGCGTAAGCTGTTGATAACACGTCACTTATTTGTCCCAAGAGGCTGTCCCAGAGCTGTCCCACGAGCGTCTTGGCTTGGACAAAAGACGGCCATGTCGGCGGCGAGCCGCCTCCGAGATCGGTTTTGGGGCACGGTTCCACGGCATAAATGCCGTGGCAATTCGGCGGGAATCTGCGTTGAATGTTACGCCCTTACTAACGTGCGGGCTTCTGCAATACTGACCGCCCGCTAACGCAGGCGGTTCTGACATGACTGGCCGCCATTACTAACGTGCACGCTTCTGCAACACTGACCGCCCGCTCACGCAGGCGGTTCTGACTTCTGCTCACTGGTGACGGCTCACTGACCACTGCCCAACGCCCGCTCACGCAGGCGGTTCTGACCGGGCGACGAAGAGCTGGGGGAATCTTGCTTTCAACGCCTCGACCTTTGGCCGGTCGTTTATGACGATGTAGGGGTCGTCGGGGTTCAGCCGCATATAATCCTGATGATATTTCTCGGCAGGATAGAAACCGTCGAGCGGTTTGATCTCGGTCACGATCGGTTTGTCGAAGAACTTCGCATCCGTCAGGGCCTTCACAAACGCCTCGGCCGAAGCCTTTTGTTTGTCGTTCTGATAAAAGATCACCGAGCGATACTGAGTGCCGCGGTCGGGGCCTTGAAAATTGAGTTCGGTCGGGTTATGTGCGACGGTGAAAAACACGTACAGAAGCTGCTCGTACGTGACTTTGGACGGATCGAAGGTCACCTCGACCGACTCGGCGTGGCCGGTCGTGCCGGAGCCGACGTCTTCGTAGTTGGCAGTCTCTTTTTTGCCGCCCGCGTATCCGGAAACTACGTTGGTTACGCCTTTGACGTGTTCATACACGCCCTCGACGCCCCAAAAACAGCCGCCGGCGAAAACGGCGGTCTCGGACGTGGCGGACCTTGAATTTGGGTTTGGAGTGGCGACCGGAATTGCAGCCGACGAGCTTGCATCCGCCGAAGAGCACGCCGAAGCGATCGCGGCGGCCACGATAAAGAACAGGCAAAATAGCGTCGATCTCATAGCTTTATATTCGTCCCGGGTGCACAAATTGGATGCGAACTATTCTATAATAGTTCGAAACGACATCGAATATTTTCTTGCTGCCGAACGCTGAATCGAAATGACGTCAAATGAACTTCTAAATTCGCCGCGAGCACCGAAACCTGTCGGTGCGTATCCGCACGCAAGGCGTGTCGGCGATCTTTTGTTCTTGTCGGGAGTTGGCCCGCGGGCACGCGATTCGGCGAAGATCCCCGGCGTCGAGCTTGATGCGGAAGGCAACATCCTATCCTACGACATCGAGACGCAATGCCGCTCGGTCTTCGAGAACGTCCGACTCATTCTCGAAGATGTCGGTTCGAGCTGGGAGAAGATGGTCGATGTGACGGTCTTCCTGACGAATATGAAGGCGGATTTTGCCGCATACAACCGCCTTTATGCGGAGTATTTCGCCGACGTGCAGCCATGCCGTACGACGGTAGAGATAAATTCACTTCCCACACCGATCGCGATCGAGCTGAAGGTGATCGCGACCATCTAAATGGATGAAGAAATTGATATTGGGCCGGCGCACACTGCCGACGCCGTCCGCTTGTCAGAGATCGCTTTTGCCGCAAAGGCGTACTGGAAATATCCGGCGGCGTGGCTTGAAAAATGGCGGACGCAGCTCACAATTGGCGAAGGTGATATAGAGGATGACACGGTCGTCAAACTCACATCGGGCGGCGAAATTCGCGGTTTTTATCTGCTGCGGAAAGACGCTGAGAGACTTTGGTTGGAACACTTGTGGGTGGATCCGAAGTTCATCGGACGCGGACTTGGACGCAAGCTGTTCGAGCACGCGATCGCGACCGCGGACGAAACGACATTCGCCGCGATCTACATCGAATCCGACCCGAACGCGGAAGGATTCTACGCAGCAATGGGCGCCGTTCGGATCGGCGAAAACAGATCGGAACTTGACGGCACGGTCCGCGAACTGCCGTTGATGGAATTCAAACTTTAAGGAAGAAAGAAAGAAAGGAACAAAAATATGATCGAAACAAATGGCTATGCGATCCACGAGGCTGGGACGGATTTTAAATCATTCAACTTTGAGCGTCGCGATGTCGGGCCGCACGATATCCTGATCGAAATTCTATATGCCGGTATCTGTCACTCCGATATTCATCAGGCACGCGCCGAATGGGAGCCGATAATACCGTCAGTCTTTCCGATGGTTCCGGGGCATGAGATCGTGGGCCGTGTCTCGCGGGTCGGAGCGAATGTAACGAAATTCAAAGACGGCGATCTGGCGGGTATAGGATGCTTTGTCGATTCTTGCCGTGACTGCCCCGCGTGCGAGGGCGGCATCGAGCAATATTGCATCAAGGGGAGCGCGCAGACCTACAACAGCACTGAGATGGATCGTGTAACGCCGACCTACGGCGGATATTCGAAAAATTACGTCGTTGACGAAAAGTACGCCCTGAAGGTGCAGGAAGGGCAGGATCTTAAGGGCGTTGCTCCGCTCCTGTGTGCCGGAATTACGACATATTCGCCGCTTCGTCGATGGAAGGTCGGGCCTGGACAAAAGGTTGCGGTCGCCGGCCTCGGTGGACTCGGCCATATGGGCGTGAAGATCGCAGCGGCGATGGGTGCTGAGGTAACGGTATTGAGCACTTCGCCCACAAAAGAAAAGGACGCACGTGCCCTAGGTGCAACGTCGTTCCTCAACGTCCGTGATGAAGAGGCCGTCAAGGCCGCGAGAGGAAGATTCGACCTCCTGCTCGATACGATCTCGGCCGTACACGATTACGGGGCATATCTGAATATGGTCACACTCAATGGCGTGATGGTCGTCGTCGGGATGCCGACCGAGTCTGTACCTTTCCACGCGGCTTCTCTGATCGGCGGCAACAAGGTGCTTGCCGGATCCTTGATCGGCGGCATTCCGGAGACGCAGGAGATGCTCGACTTTTGCGCCGAGCACAACATTACCTCGGATGTCGAAGTGATCGACCCAAGCCGAATTGCGGAGGCCTACGACCGTACCGTCAAGGCCGACGTGCGGTATAGGTTTGTGATCGATATGAAAAATGCATAGGGAGTCTGCCCACGAAAGGCACTAAAGGCACTAAATAAGTACCTCTTTATGGCTGAGATCATCTATCGAGAAGAATCGTACAAGATCATGGGAGCCTGCTTTGAGGTGTATAAGGAGAAAGGCTGCGGATTTACTGAATCGGTTTATCAGGAATGTCTCCGGCTTGAATTTCAACGGCAAGGAATTCCATTCGTTGCTCAGCCGATCTTCGAATTGGAATACAAAGGAACGAAACTTGAGCAGTATTTCAAACCTGATTTGGTCTGTTTTGGCTCAATAATTGTCGAACTAAAGGCACTTTCAAAACTGATTGACGAACATCGTGCTCAGGCATTGAATTATCTTCACGCCACGAAGTTTCGGCTCTGCCTGCTGGTGAATTTTGGCCATCAGCCGAAAGTAGAGTACGAAAGGATCGTAGTCTAGAGCTCTTCTTTTTTTCGTGGTTTTCGTGTGTTTCGTGGGCAATCACTTCTTATGCGTTACCTTGCACTGCCGAGAGGCATAAATGTCTCCGGCAGCAACATGATAAAGATGACGGAACTCAAAGCGGCGCTCGAAACGCTCGGTTTTGAGAACGTCGTCACGTATATAAACAGCGGCAATGTGGCGTTCGATGTCAGCGGCCCGCACGTAAGTAAGGGCTTAGCTTTGGAGAAAGAACTCATCGGCGAGATCTCTCCGATCTTAGAGAAGTTGGCCGGCAAACCCATAAGCGTAATGGTCCGCGAACAGATAGAGCTTACACGGATAATTCAGAACAATCCGTTTGTGGGCCAGTTCGAAAGCCACAAGGAAATGCACGTGCTTTTCCTTAACGACAATGTCACCAAAGAAGCCAATGCATTCCTTGCCGAGAACGTGCCGCCGCCCGAGCGTTTTGCGGTCCACGGCCGCGAGATATATTGCCATCTGCCGATGGGCGTCGCCGATAGCTATCTCGGCCGCGGCACGTTCGAACGAAAACTAAAGATCGCCGTCACCGCCCGCAACTGGCGGACGGTCGAGAAACTTGCGACGCTTTAGGTCTTAAGGCCGAGCCTCTAGGATCAGATTGAACGGCGTCTCTGTTGCACGCCGAAGCTCAGAGAAACCGCCCTGCAATACGACCTCGCGGAGCCTTGCCTCACCGGCCTGTGCTCCGAGGCCAAGCCCTACTTCTTGAGCCCGCGACGCTGGTGTACAGATGATAGTTGACGCCGAATAAAAGACGCGGCCAACGGGATTGTGGTTTTGCTGCCGGCTATCCGTCGCAAAAGGTTCGACGATCATCCAGGTTCCGTCTTCCTTTAAGGATCGCTTGACGTGCGCCGCAGCACCGACCGGGTCGCCCATATCATGCAGACAGTCGAAAAAAGTTACGAAGTCATATTCCGTTCCGGGAAAATCCTTCGAGGCGGCAACTTCGAACTTGACGCGATCATCGACACCGGCCGCCTTTGCCCTTTCTCTTGCTTTGTCGATCGAACCCGAATGATAGTCGAAACCGGTAAACTCAGAAGCCGGATACGCCTCGGCCATTATTATCGTCGAGGCACCAAAGCCGCACCCGACATCCGCAACCTTCGCGCCGGATCTGAGTTTCGCCTCGACCCCGTCGAGCGCCGGTATCCATTCCTTGATAAGATGCGCGTTGTAGCCCGGGCGAAAGAATAATTCCGTTCCGCAGAAAAGATCGGAGTCGTGTTCGTGCCAGCCGAGCCCTTCGCCGGTTTTGAAACGCTCCGCAACGGTCGGCACCGAACGCAAGGCGGCAACCGCCAATAGGAACGCACCGGGCACATGAACCGGACTCTCATCGCTTGCCATAATGAAAGACTGTTCGTCGGTCATATAGTAACTTTCCGCTTCCGCGTCATAGCAAATATATCCGCTCGCCGCATTTGCGTTCAGCCACTCGAGAAGATAGCGTTCATTGGCGCCTGTGCGGGCAGCCAGCTGCGACGCCGTAATGCGTTCGTTCGGCGTGGCCATCGCCTTGTATAGTCCAAGTTTTTCACCGATCACGATCGGCCCTGCACTAATTGCTGCGCCAAGATCAGAGACGAACTTACCCAAAAGTTCATTTAGCTTGCTTTCGTTTATATTCAGTGCTGTCATTGCTTCCTCCTCGCAAGAGATCAAAAGATCCGCGTGGAAGACCCAAAGAACATCCGACACCTTTTCGTTGTGGAATATCGCTATAATAGCGCCGATTCTTGCGAAATCAACGTCAATTCGGCCTCGCTTCAACTTCAAACAACATATGGACGCGCATCGGCATTTGCACTTTGCAACAAACCCACGAAAGGCTCCTACCTGGGGCCATTTTTCTTGAAGGTTGGTGTATTATTCAGGTATGATCAGACGCCCGTTCAATTTCAAACAATGGATCAACGAGCATCGGCATTTGCTGAAGCCGCCGGTCGGGAACAGTTGCGTCTATGCGGATGACGATTTTATTGTGATGGTCGTCGGCGGGCCGAATTCGCGAAAGGATTATCATTGGGACGAAGGTGAAGAGCTTTTCTACCAGCTCGAAGGCGACATAAAGGTGCAGATACAGGAAGAAGGCAAACCTGTTGAGGTCCCGATCCGCGAAGGTGAAATGTTCCTCCTTCCGCCGCGGATACCGCACAATCCGATCCGCGGAGCAAACACGGTCGGCCTAGTTATCGAACGTAAACGCCGGACAGGCGAACTCGACGGCCTGATGTGGTTTTGTGAGAACTGCAACGCAAAACTCTACGAAGAATATTTCCAGCTCACCGACATCGTCAATCAATTCCAAACCGTCTTCAAACGCTTCTACGGCTCGCTCGACCTTCGCACCTGCAATAAATGCAACTCAGTGATGGAACCGCCGCCGGTTGTTAGTTGATAAATCTTGACATACATATATTATACATATAAACTATGTTCGTATGGGACGAATCGAAGCGGCAGCAAGTCATTATTGACCATAACGTCGATTTCGAGCTGATACTTGATATCTTTGAAGATCCGTTCGCGATCTACAATGACGACCTCGGGCACTCCGAAACAGAACTCCGATACACCCTCGTCGGAATGACCGTTAAATACGGACTTGTCTTTTTAGTCTTTACCTATGTTGACGAGAAGATCCGATTTATTACCGCCCGACGGGCAGAGAACTGGATGGTGAAAGAATATGAGCGATGATTTCGATGAAACGATCCTAGAGGATGAGGAAAGATTTAAGAAGCGTTTCAGAAGAATAGAACGGCCCGGTTTCATAGATAAGGCCATCAAGGATCATAAGAATCGCATTACCATCTATCTTGATAGGGACGTTATTGAACACTTCAAGTCAGAAGCCGAGAAAAGCCGCGTGGGTTACCAAACCTTGATCAACCAAACCCTGCGTGCGTCGATACGAGACGTCGACGAGTCCGATCTGCTGGAAAAGCTACTGAAAGACAAGCGTGCGCTCAAACGCCTGAAAACAAGCTTGGAGACGGTGTGACCCGAAGATCCTTCGACCCGACTAGATAGCTACACCCTTTTCTATTCTCGCTTCTTGCAGTCAGTCATCATTTCTTCCTCACGACCGAGATCGTGATGCTCGACGGAAATTGCTTAGAGTGGTGGACGGCGTTGTTGGCGATGATGCCTTTTGTCTCGCTGTAATTGTCGCCGCCGGTGTTCATGTTGCGGTCAAAGCGTGGGAAATTGCTTGACGATATTTCGATCCGCAGGCGATGGCCCGCGGCGAAATAGTTGCTTGTGGTCATCGGCTGGAACTTGAATTTATAGACCTTGTTCGGTTCCATCCACGCGAGCGGTTTGTCGTAGCCGTCGCGGTAACGCATACGCTGGATGGTTTCGTCGAGGTTCCACGCTTTGCCGTTCTCGTCCACGTCGATGAGTTTCACGGTAAAGTCGGTGTCTTTGGCGCTTGATGAAACAAAGAGCGTGACATCGATCGGGCCGCTTAGCTCAAAGCCTTCCTTCAAAACGTCCGTCGTGTAAACAAGGATGTCGTCCCGCTCTTCCATCTTCGTCTGATCGAGCGAGCCGCCTTGAACGGCATTGCCTGTGCAGCAAACGTTGCCGCCGTAAGACGGGACGGGATTCATCGGGTCGTATGTGAATCGGTCGGGCGAGTCGGTCGCGGGCGAAGCCGATGTCAGCGATCCGTCGCCTTTAAGGCTGTTCGCCTTGCCGCCGCTCGAAAGATAGAACGTCATCGGCTCGGCACCGGCGGGTGGCCATTGGTCGGCGCTCTGCCATTTGTTGCTGCCCATCGTGAAGTATCGGACCTTCGGCCATCTCCTAATGTCGTTGCCTTCACGCTTGCCCTTTAGAAAATAATCGAACCAGCCATAGGTAAGTTCGCTGTAATTCAGCCGTGCGTCGCCGACGCTGCGCTCACCGACGATAGTGTTCTCGGTCGCCCTTGTGTAGCTGCAATGCAGCGTCGGTGCGATCACCGCGTACTGCTGATCGGCGATCTCAGGCCGTGCCGTCTTACGAACGTGGTTGTAAAGCGCAAGGTTCGGGCCGACCGATACGTCGTACCACGACATGAACCAAAATCCGGGGATGTTGATCTTCATATTGTCGTGGAAAAGGCCGCCCTTGTACCACGCAGGATCGTTCGGTGTTCGTTCGATCATCGCTCCGCCGGTCGAGTTCGGCATTTTGTCCGCGAAGATGCCCTTCGGCCCGTCAACCGCCTTCAAAATGTCCTTTACCGGCAGATGCCGAAGAGCCTGTGACCAATCGACACGCGGCGATTGCTGCGCGAGATCGAACGACTTCGAGGCGCGGATCAGCTCTTCCTGCGAGGTGTTCGCGGGGAACATCGGGCGAACCTGATTCTGCTCACCGTAGAGCCAAGCGATAAACAGCATCTGGACCGCACCGCCGCGATACCAATTGCCCTGCTCGTAATACGGCCCGACGCGTCCGACGCCTGCGCCGAAACCTTGTGCGATCATCGTCGTGAACCCCGGCACATTCTGTGCCGCTACGCCCATCTGCCATTCCGCCGTGGACGAACAGCCGATCGTGCCGAGCTTGCCGTCGGACCATGGACGCGTCGTGAGATACTTGATCGCATCCTCGCCATCGGTAAGCGGCGGGCCGAGGATGTCGTAATTCCCTTCGGAGAAGAAATGCCCGCGTTCATTCATTATCACGTACGCGTAGCCGCGTTTTACCGCGTCGAGCACCGTCGTCATATCGCGAGGAGCACCGAGCCGAACGTCCCACCAGTTGAAGTTGTACGGCGTCCGCGAAAAGATCGTCGGATAATGAGAGCTGTTGTCCTTCGGGCGGTAGATATCGGCCTGTACGCGTGTGCCGTCCCGCATCGGGACCATCACCTTGCGGTCAATCACGGCTATCGACTGAAGCTCGGCCTCGATCGCGTTTCGTTTAGCACGCAATGCCTCGGTGTCTGCGGTATTCGAAGGCGGTTGAGTGAGGCCAGTTGCGAAAGCCGCAAGGATCACAACGACAAGGGCGAAGGTTCTGGGAAGCGCGTATTTCATCGATCTCTCCTGAGTTTTCAGTTGTTGGCGGTTCAACTAAATTCTAACGCCACGATATCTGCTTTGACCAGCGGACAAGGCAAGAGTTCGTAATACGTTCGGTCGCCGCGATAAAAAGTTTCGGCGTTTTTCGGTTAGAATGAATGCGATGCTAAAGATCGACGTTCACACGCACATCCTCCCGCGCAATATCCCTCACTGGAAAGAAACCTTCGGGTACGGCGGATTCATTCACTTGGATCACATCGATGACTGCTCCGCGACAATGATGCGTGATGACGGCCATCGCTTTCGCGAGATACAGGACAACTGCTGGTCGGCCGAACGCCGCATCGAAGAATGTGATGCGGCGGGCGTCGATGTTCAGGTCCTTTCGACCGTGCCGGTGATGTTCAGCTATTGGGCAAAGCCGCAAGACGGAGCGACGATCGCGAAGTTCCTGAACGATGACATCGCCGACCACGTCGCCCGTTTTCCGAAGCGTTTCGTTGCGCTCGCGACGCTGCCGATGCAGGCACCGGAGCTTGCCTTGAAGGAGCTGGAACGCTGTAAGGAGAACGGTTTTGCCGGGATCGAGATCGGCACGAACATCAATCAACTGAATCTCAGCGAACCGCAATTCTTCGAGATCTTCGCGGCGTGCGAACAGCTCGGAATGGCCGTGTTCGTGCATCCGTGGGAGATGATGGGGCAGGCCGACATGCAGAAATACTGGCTGCCGTGGCTCGTCGGTATGCCCGCCGAATCATCTCGTGCGATCTGCTCTCTGATCTTTTCCGGCGTGCTCGAAAAACTGCCGCGGCTCAGAATTTTGTTCGCTCACGGCGGCGGTTCGTTTCCCGCTACTATCGGACGCATCGAACACGGATTCAATGTCCGGCCCGATCTCTGTGCGGTCGATAACCCGCACAGCCCGCGAAAATATCTCAACCGAATGTATTTCGATTCGCTTGTTCACGAGCGGTCAAAGCTCGAATTCCTGATCGCACTCGTAGGTTCGGACCAGATCGCACTCGGCAGCGATTATCCCTTCCCGCTCGGCGAAGAGACGCCCGGCAGCCTGATCGAATCGCTCGATCTCGACGACGCGATCAAGGAAATGCTGCTCCACGGTGCCGCCCTGAATTGGCTCGACCTCGACAAGGCGAACTTTCTCGATGCATAAAACCTCGCTACTCCATCGTTGCGAGGATGCCGCGAATGTCCTGTTCGGTCGTGTCGGGGTTGATGAAGCAGAACCTTGCGACTGTCTCGTAGCGACCGTTCGCGCGTGATTTTGTCGGTGTGACCAGGGCGTAGCCGCTCTTGTGGTTGCGATGCGTCCAACTGCTGTAATCCTCAGGTTTCCAGCCTTTTCGCCTAAATAGTACGCACGATAGACTCGGTTCGCGTACGAGTTCGACGTGCGGAGCCGACGTGATCATTCGGCCCGCGATCCGGGCGAGTTCAATGCCGCGTTCTATGGCCTCGGTATAGCGGTCGGTGCCGTGCATCGCGAGCGAGAACCAAAGCGGAAGCCCGCGAAGGCGTCTCGTAAGCTGTATCTGATAATCCGCCGGATTAAAACCGCTCGCCTCACCCGTGGCGATCTCGAGATACGCCGCTCCCTGTGTGTGCACGCGCTTTGCGAGAGCAGGGTCGCGATAGATGACGGCTCCGCAATCGTAGGGTGAGAAGAACCACTTGTGCGGATCGATCGTTACGCTGTCCGCGTTTTCGATCCCGCGGAACAAATGCCTTACCGACGGGGCCGCCAAAGCGCCGCCGCCGTATGCCGCGTCGATATGAAGCCAAATTCCTTCACGCAGTGCGATCTTCGAAACACCATCGAGGTCGTCGATGATCCCGGCATTCGTCGTGCCGCCCGTCGCGATGATCGCGAAGACGCGTGCTCTATCCTCGGGCGTAAGAGCGGAGAGCTGGGCCTCAAGATGCGCGGCCGTGAACCGTCCGTCCGTCTCGACACAGATGATGTCGGCGTCGATGACGTTCGCCATACTCTTTACGGACGAATGTGCTCCATCAGACGTGATGATCAGGCCGCGCGTGCGTTCGTGTTTTGGATCGCGTTCTCTCCATGCACCGCGTGCCGCGACGATCGCGGAAAGGTTCGCTGTCGTGCCGCCGCTCGTAAAAACACCGAACGCACCTTTGGGAAGGCCGGTCAGCGAGACGAGATATTTCATCGCCTGATTCTCGGCCCAGATGCCGCCCGCACCTTCCATCCAGTACGCGCCGTGGATACTCGATGCCGCTGTAACAAGGTCGAACATAATGCCGGCACGCGTCGGCGAGGCAGGCACAAACGCGAGATGCCGCGGGTGGTCGATCGAGACGCTCGATTCAAGGAGCACGTCGCGAAAGATCTTGAACGCGTTCTCGCCGCCGATGCCTTTCGCTGTGATCGTCTCGCCGGCAAGCTCATCAAGTTCCGCCTCGCTCTTCGGATAGCCAAGCTTCGGATCGGCGTTAGTCACGCGCCCGATAGCGTACTTGATAACGTCGAGCGACATCTCGACAACCTCGATATCGATATTGTGCATACGGCTTAAAGTATAGCGAAATGTCGCCTTACGCTCTTGTCATATTTTTATAATCGCAGGTTTTCAATTAAATTAGTCGGAGACGATGAGTGAGACGAACATTGAATCGGAGGCCGAATGTGCAGCCTCATTGGACGAAGCGGACAGCCTGAAGCATTTTCGCGAGCGGTTTCTGATTCCAAAGGCCGCGGACGGAAGCGATGCCATCTATTTCACAGGCAATTCTCTCGGGCTTCAGCCCAAGACAACGCGTGCGTACATCGAGGCCGAACTCGACGATTGGGCGAGGCTTGGCGTCGAAGGCCATCTTCACGCCGAACACCCGTGGCTTCCCTATCACGAGTTCCTGACCGAAAAGATGGCCCGCGTAGTCGGCGGACTGCCGATCGAGACGGTCGTGATGAATTCGCTGACGGTGAACCTGCACCTGATGCTCGTCTCCTTTTATCGCCCGGAGGGGAAAAGGCGAAAGATCATCATCGAGAAGGGAGCGTTTCCGTCAGATCGATATGCGGTCGAATCGCAGTTGAAGTTTCACTCAGTTGCCGATGGACTGATCGAACTCGCTCCACGCGAAGGCGAATCGACCGTGCGTACCGATGACATTCTGGATGCGATCGAGCGCGTAGGCGACGAACTTACCTTGGTTATGCTCGGCGGCGTCAATTACTACACCGGACAGGCGTTTGATATGGAGGCGATCACCGACGCCGGACATCGTGCAGGTGCGATCGTCGGATTCGACCTCGCACACGCTGCCGGAAATCTTGAGCTGAAGCTGAACGACTGGAATGTTGATTTCGCGGTCTGGTGCTCCTACAAATATCTGAACGCGGGGCCGGGCGGCATCGCCGGAGCTTTCGTTCACGAGCAACACGCACGCAGCTTTGAGCTGCCGCGTTTTGCCGGTTGGTGGGGACACGACAAGGAGACGCGTTTCCTGATGGGGCCGGATTTCGTGCCGCTCGAAGGAGCCGAAGGCTGGCAGATCTCGAATCCGCCGATCTTCCAAATGGCCGCCTTGCGCGCCTCGCTCGATATCTTTGATGAGGCGACGATGTCAGCCCTGCGGACGAAGTCCGTAAAGCTGACCGCGCATCTCGAACGGCTGCTTCGAGAGATCGGTTCGGATCGGATCGAGATCATCACGCCAAGCGACCCGCAGCAGCGAGGCTGCCAACTTTCCATTCGCGTTAAGGATGTAAAAAGCGGACTTTTTGAGGCGATCACGGCGCGCGGCGTTGTCGCCGACTGGCGCGAGCCGGACGTCATTCGCGTTGCTCCCGTGCCGCTCTATAATACGTTCAAGGACGCCGAAGATTTTGCCAAGATCCTTAGGGAATGTTTGTGAAGCAGATTTGGTGAAGTATGAGCGAACATATCGCTGAAAATATCGCAGTCATTCAGGGACGCATCGAAAATGCCTGCAAGGCGAGCGGGCGAGATCCCGGCGAGGTCAAACTGCTGCTCGCAACGAAGACCGTTTCTGCCGAGCGGATAAAGATCGCTTTCAGCGCAGGCGTTACGTTGATCGCCGAAAACAAGGTGCAGGAGCTCAAAGAAAAATTTGAAGCATTGAAAGACTTCCCGCACACAAAGCATTTCATCGGGCACCTGCAGACCAACAAGATCAAGGACCTTTTGAAGTGCGAAGTTGCCTGCATCGAATCTCTCGACCGCTTGGACCTCGCGGAGAAGCTGCAGCAGCGTCTTGAGTTCGAGGACAAGACGATCGAGGCGTTGATCCAGGTGAACACGTCGTTTGAAGAGAGCAAATTCGGCGTAAGCCCGGAGCATGCCGTCGAACTCGTGAAGCAAGTCTCGCAATTCGACCGTATCAAAATAAAAGGCCTGATGACGATCGGCCTGTTCAGCGACGAGATCGAACGCGTGCGAAAATGTTTCCGCCTGCTCAAGGAGATTCAGCGGCAGATCATCGACTTGGAAATTCCCAATGTCGAAATGAACGAATTGTCGATGGGTATGAGCGGCGATCTTGAGGCCGCGATCGAAGAAGGTGCAACGATCGTCCGCATCGGCACGGCGATCTTCGGCGAGCGAATTTATTCCGACAGCTATTATTGGAACGAGAATAAGAATTGAGCGCGTGTCCCTTTCCGCGGCATTCGGACCGCAGCGTTAAAGTCAAAATATGGATCGTATTGTCATAATCGGTGCAGGCCTTGCAGGTTCGCTGCTTGCGATCAATCTTGCGAAACGCGGCGAGACGGTCGATGTTTACGAATCCCGCGGCGA
>JAFDVK010000021.1 GCA_018269005.1 Acidobacteriota bacterium
CGGAGCAGAAGCCCGACGTTGTCGCCCGCCATTCCCGAGTCAAGAAGCTTCTTGAACATCTCGACGCCCGTTACAACAGTGTTCTTCGTGTCCTTGATGCCGACGATCTCGACAGGCTCGTTGACGTTGATCACTCCGCGTTCGATACGGCCTGTTGCGACCGTTCCGCGTCCCTGGATCGTGAAGATGTCCTCGACCGGCATAAGGAACGGCTTGTCCGTCTCGCGTGCCGGCGTAGGGATGTAGTCATCCACCGCCTGCATCAGCTCGTCGATCTTTGCTTCCCATTCGGCGTCGCCTTCGAGTGCCTTCAAGGCCGAACCTTGGATGACAGGGATGTCGTCGCCCGGGAACTCGTACGAGGAGAGAAGCTCTCTTACTTCCATCTCCACAAGCTCAAGCAGTTCCTTGTCATCGACCATGTCCACCTTGTTCATGAACACCACCATCGCCGGCACGCCCACCTGACGTGCGAGCAGGATGTGCTCGCGTGTCTGCGGCATCGGGCCGTCCGTCGATGCGACCACGAGGATCGCTCCGTCCATCTGTGCCGCTCCCGTGATCATGTTCTTGACATAATCAGCGTGTCCCGGACAGTCGACGTGCGCGTAGTGCCGGTTCGCCGTCTCGTACTCGACGTGCGACGTCGCGATCGTGATACCACGCGCCTTCTCTTCAGGTGCGTTGTCGATCGAATCGAACGCACGTACCGTGATCTTCGGATTGTGCTTTGCCAGCACCTTCGTGATCGCCGCCGTCAACGTCGTCTTCCCGTGATCCACGTGACCGATCGTCCCTATGTTCACGTGCGGCTTACTTCGATCGAATTTCTCTTTGCTCATAATGTTAAGTTTCCTGTTTTCTTAATTTATGAGAAGGGACTGAAGAATATGACTTCAACCCTTCATCCCTTTTCTTAACTGCTTGCCCCTTTAACCTTGGCAATGATCTCTTCTGCAACATTTCGCGGCGCTTCGGCATAACGCTCAAAGTGCATCGACGAAGTTGCCCGTCCCTGAGTCGCCGAACGAAGGTCGGTCGTATAACCGAACATCTCCGAAAGCGGCACGAAAGCCGTAACGACCGAAACATTGCCCGGACGCGGCTCCATCTTCTCGATCTGGCCGCGGCGGCGGTTAAGGTCGCCGTTGACCGAACCCATATATTCTTCCGGCGTCACCACTTCGACACGCATGATCGGTTCGAGCAGAACAGGTTTTGCCTTCTTAACGGCATCCTGAAACGCGAGCGAACCGGCGATGTGGAACGAGCGTTCGTCCGAGTCAACTTCGTGATACGAACCAAAAACAAGGCTTGCCTTGATGTCAACAAGTTCGTAGCCGGCGAGGAATCCGCGACGCATCGCATCCTGAATACCTTCCGAAACCGGCTTGATGAACTGACGCGGGATCGCACCGCCCGTGATCTTATCTTCGAAAACAAAGCCTTCGCCGGGCGCCGGCTCGACCTGGAGTTCGACGTGGCCGAACTGGCCGCGGCCTCCCGACTGCTTTTTGAAGATCTCTTTGCCCGGTGCCGCCATTGTGATCGTTTCGCGGTAAGCGACCTGCGGCTTACCAACATTCGCCTCGACACCGAATTCACGCTTCATGCGGTCAACAATGATCTCAAGGTGAAGTTCGCCCATACCGGCGATGATCGTCTGGCCCGTTTCGTGATCGGTAGAAACCTGGAACGACGGATCTTCCTGAGCAAGGCGGTTGAGCGCGATGCCCATCTTGTCCTGATCCGCACGTGTTTTCGGTTCGACCGCAACACGCACGACGGGATCCGGGAACTCCATCGATTCGAGGATGATCTGTTTCGTCTCGTCCGAGATCGTGTCTCCCGTGGTCACGTTCTTCATGCCGCCGATCGCAACGATCTCGCCTGCTGCTGCGGAATCGACGTCTTCACGCTTGTTGGCGTGCATCAACATCAGGCGGCCAACGCGTTCTTTCGTGCTCTTGATCGTGTTGTAAACGTATGAACCGGAAGTTACGGTGCCCGAATAGATGCGGACGAAGGCGAGCTGGCCGAGGTGTTTGTCGGCCATCAGCTTGAACACAAGGCCCGAGAACGGCTCTTTTGCGTCGGCTGCACGTGTCTCAACTTCGTCAGATTTCGGATTTGTGCCTTCAACAGCAGGAATGTCGAGCGGACTCGGAAGGTAATCAACAACGGCGTCAAGCAGCGTCTGAACGCCTTTATTCTTGAAGGCTGAACCGGTAACAACGGGAACGAGCTTGAGTTCGAGAGTGCCCTTGCGGAGAGCTTTGCGAAGTTCGGTTTCTGAGATCTCCTCGCCTTCGAGGTACTTCATCATCAGGTCGTCATCGACGCTTGCAGCGGCTTCGACGAGCTTTTCACGCCATTCTTTGGCGGAATCCACGAGGTCGGCCGGAATATCGGTCGTCTCGTATTGGGCGCCTTTCGTCTCGTCGTTCCAAATGAGACCCTTCATCGCGACCAGGTCAACGACACCCTTAAGGTGCTCTTCAACACCGATCGGGATCTGCAAAGCGACCGCATTTGCACCCAAACGCACGAGAATAGAATTGAAACTCCTCTCGAATGAAGCACCCGCCCGGTCCAGCTTATTGATGAAACAAATACGCGGAACGCCGTATTTATCAGCCTGACGCCAAACCGTTTCAGATTGCGGCTCAACACCGGCAACGCCGTCAAAGACAGCGACCGCACCGTCAAGGACGCGGAGCGAACGCTCAACTTCCATCGTGAAGTCAACGTGGCCCGGCGTGTCGATGATGTTAATTCTGTGCTCGACGCCGTTTCGTTTCCAGAAACAGGTCGTGGCCGCGGACGTGATCGTAATGCCGCGCTCCTGCTCCTGCTCCATCCAGTCCATCGTCGCCGTTCCTTCGTGAACTTCGCCGATCTTGTGGGAAACACCGGTGTAGAACAAAATGCGTTCGGACGTCGTGGTCTTGCCCGCATCAATGTGGGCCATGATCCCGATGTTTCTATATTTGTCTAATGTAATATTCGCCATTACAAATTAATTCCACCGCCGAGACGCGGAGACGCAGAGTTTTACAGAAACTTTCTCGGCGTCTCTGCGTCTCTGCGGTAAAACTTCCGTTTAGAATCGATAATGCGCGAACGCTTTGTTCGCTTCTGCCATGCGGTGGACATCGTCCTTCTTCTTCAAGGCTCCGCCGCGGCCGTTGGTCGAATCGAGAAGTTCGCCTACCAAGCGATCTTCCATCGTCTTTTCGCTGCGGTTACGTGCATTCGAGACGATCCAGCGGATCGCAAGCGTATTGCGGCGGTCGCGCGAAACTTCGAGCGGCACCTGATAGGTCGCACCACCGATACGACGCGATTTGACCTCAAGCGTCGGGGCAACCGTATCCAGGGCCTTCTTGAAGACCTTGAGCGGTTCTTCGCCCGTCTTTTCGCCGATCTTCGTCATCGCACCGTAGAAGATCTGTTCCGCTACGGTCTTTTTTCCCTGCCACATCAAACCATTGATGAACTTCGTGACCGCGATGCTGTTATAGATCGGGTCGGGAAGGATCTCTCTTTTTGCTGCAACTCTACGTCTTGGCATAATTATTTAGCCCCTTTCGGCCTCTTAGCACCGTACTTCGAACGAGCTTGATTGCGGTTCGCGACGCCTGAAGCGTCGAGCGTTCCGCGAACAACGTGATAACGCACACCCGGAAGATCCTTTACACGGCCGCCGCGGATAAGCACGATCGAGTGCTCCTGCAGGTTGTGGCCGATACCGGGAATATAGGTCGTAACCTCGATCTGGTTCGTCAAGCGAACACGAGCGACTTTACGAAGTGCCGAGTTCGGCTTCTTAGGCGTCGAAGTGTAAACGCGTGTGCAGACGCCGCGCTTCTGCGGGTTTGCCTGCAGTGCCGGGCTGGCGGTCTTATACTGCACCCGCTGGCGGCCCTTGCGAACTAGTTGGTTGATTGTAGGCATCGTTTATTCTCGTTCCCTATCTCGCTAAAAAGACAAAATCAAAGTCTTACCTGACTCTTGCCGGATCGCGCGTCCGGCAGTTAGCTCAAGCAGCATCTTTGCTGAATGAATTAATTTTAAGCTCTTAAACCCTTGAAAAATCTCACTTTGCTGTGGCGTGGCCTGTTAAGAAGTGTTCTCTTTACGCCGCCTCTCACGGGTGTCCGCAAGCCGCTTTACGCTACAATTCCTGCTTCGATTCTCAAGTATCCTTTGCCTTGCAAACTCAACAGAACTTACAAGACTCCCGGGCCGTTAAAGTCCGAAACTTTAGATACTACGAATTTCCCTGGTGTGTGTCAAGGCAAGAAGCAATAAATTGAGGGGTAGGCGGCTATCCGCAGATCTCGTCGATCTGAGGGCCGTATTTCTCGTCCACGACGCTGCGTTTGATCTTGAGAGTTGGGGTCATTTCGCCTTTGTCGATTGAGAATTCGCGAGGGAGGAGAGCGACGCGTTTCACACGTTCGTAGTCGGAGAGTTCGGCCGTCAGGGCGACGGCGTCCTTTTGAACACGCTTGATAAAGGCAGGATCTGCGGCGAGTTCTTCGCGAGGTCGAGAAACATCAGCTCCCACAGCTTTCATTTCGTCCTTTAGGGCTTCCCAATCCGGCACGATCAGTGCTCCGACCTGTTTGCGGCCCGAACCGACGACAACGGCCTGACCGACAAGCGGACTTTGCTTCAGGAGGCTCTCGACCTGAAGCGGTGCGACGTATTTGCCATTTGAGAGCTTGAAGAGATCTTTTATTCGGTCAGTGATGTAAAAATGGCCGTCCGTGTCGGTGTAGCCGATGTCGCCCGTGTGATAAAAGCCTTCTGAGTCGATGGCCGACGCGGTCGCTTCCGGGTCGTTGTAATATCCTTGCATCACACAGCGGCCGCGTATGAGGACTTCGCCGTCCTTCTCGGCGATCTTCATCTCGATCCCATCGAAAGGACGCCCGATCGAGCCGACCTTGTTGTCCTCGGGGCGATTCGCACAGACGATGCATGCCTCGGTCATCCCGTAACCCTGCAAAATGGGAATTCCCGCGGCCCAGAACGCGTAACTGAGCTTCTTTGAGAGCGGAGCACCGCCCGAGACGAAGAACCTCAATGCACCGCCAACGCCGTCACGCCATTTTGAGAAAACGAGCTTGTCGGCAACGAGGTGTTTCGCCCGTATCGACGCCGGCACGCCATCGTGGCTGTCCTTGAAGGACCAATATTCCTGTCCGACCCGCAAAGACCACTCGAAAAGGCGCGTCTTCATTCCACCCGCGGACATCCCCTTCTTGACGATCTTGTGATGCACCTGTTCAAAAAGCCTCGGGACAGCGGTCATTATCGTCGGCTTTACTTCTTTTAAGTAATTGCCGATCTGTTCAAAGGCCGAGCAGTAATGCACGAGCACGCCGTTCGCCGAGAGTACATAGAACACCGCCCTCTCGAAAATATGAGAAAGCGGAAGGACCGCAAGGCTTCGGTCGTGCGAGAGTATCGGCAGGCCTTTTGAGATCGAAACGATATTCGATACAAAGTTGTCATGCGAGAGCATCACGCCTTTCGGCGTACCGGTCGTCCCCGAAGTGTAAATTATCGTCGCAAGGTCATCTGACGAGATCGCAGCTACCTTGTCTTCGAGAAAATGCGGATATTCTTTGAGGTATTCGCGGCCCGTTTCTTCGAGTTCACCAAGCGTCGCCGAACTTGTCCCGCGATCGGCCGCGTCATCGAAAAAGATCACCTTCCGAAGGTTCTCGACCGTCTGAACGCCTTCCTTGGAATGCTTCCAGAGCTTTTCACCGGAAATGAAGAGCATCTTCGCACCGGAATTCTCGAGAATATACCGTATCTGATCGACCGCCTGGGTCGTATAGATCGGCACGTTGACCGCGCCGAGGCTCAAGATCGCAAGGTCAACAAGCGACCATTCCGGCCGATTCTCAGAGATGATGGCGATGCGGTCGCCCGACCTAACACCCCAAGCCTCAAGCCCTGCCGCATAACGACGGACACGATCGACCATTTCACCGCCCTTTAGGAAATGCCATGCCTCGCCGCTCTTAAAACCGACGACCGGATGATTCGCCCGCCTTTGAAAGGCCTCAAGGCAATAGGACGGAAGATTTTGCGGGATCTGCTCGAAGTCTTTGAGATTGGGTGCGGTCATCTGTGGCTATTAAACCGCTTGTCCAGCTTTACCGAAGGCTCAAGACGGGAGTTTTGTTGCAATTCTTGCAAAACATCGGCCGCAAGTCCACTTGAGCCGCCCGCAACCTCAGAACAAAAGGCCAAAAGCGAAGGTCCGCCGACCTTTCACTTTTGACCTATCACTTATACCTTATTTCGGATCTAGCTGCGCTTCAATTCGATGCCGGTGGCCTCGAACGAGATCTCGGTGACCGAACCGTCCGCATTGCGGTTGTCGAATTTCGCACCGTCCTCTTCGATCATATGATCGACCTCGGCCTTCGTGAGAGTTTTCACCTGGAATTCGCCTTCGACGCGTGCCGTCGCACCGGCAGATTGGAGCGGAATGAAGAATGCGTGGCCCTTCATCTTTACACGCACGCTCTTTTCGCCCTGCTTTTCAGCGACCTCTGCCCAGCAGCCTTCCATCTTGCACGAGCGGACGACGACGCCCTCAATGATAACCTTCTTGCCCGCGAACTTCTCCGGTTTCGCGAGAGCCTTCGATAGCGAGACCTTCTTAGAACTTCCGATAGCGTCGCCGCGTTTGAGCCAACCGTCGGTAGGAATTACGGCCGTTTTGTCGGCCTCGGTCGGCTTCTTACCGCCCTCCATTCCTTCCATACCTTTTTCCTGGCCGAACGCGGTGGCCGAGATCGCTAAGATCAAACCGGCGAGAATAATGAGACTTTTGAATTTCATATATATTTTATTTTGTCTGCAAACCAAGAGTTTATCCTACTTCGCAGCAGAATCTGAATCGAAAACAACCTTTCCGCCGACGATGGTCGTGAGCACTTTCGCATTTGCGATCGCGGTCGGGTCGATCGTGAAAATATCCTCTGATAGGATCACCATATCGGCGAGTTTGCCGACTTCGAGAGTGCCCTTTTCGTTCTCCTGAAATTCCGCATATGCGGAGCCCAGCGTGTAGCACCGAACTGCCGCATCGACGGAGATCTTTTCATCGGGCAGCCAACCGTCGGGATTCTTATTGTCGGTCGTCCTTCTAGTAACTGCTGCATAGATTCCGAACAACGGATTGAGAGGAGCAACCGACCAATCCGTCCCAAAGGCAACGTGCGCACCACTCGCAAGGAGAGACTTGAAAGCGTATGTGCCCTTTAGACGATCCTTGCCAAGCCGCTTTTCGGCCCAACGCCCGTCATCGGTCAAGTGAACGGGCTGCATCGAGGCGACAACGCCAAGCTTCGCAAAACGCGGAATATCGCTCACGCGCAGATGCTGTGCGTGCTCGATGCGAAAACGCCGGTCGGCCGGGCCGTCTTCTTTCTCGACGCGTTCGTATATGTCTAAGATCGTCGCATTCGTCCGGTCGCCGATCGCGTGGATCATCACTTGGAGACCGTTCTTATCCGCGGCAGAAATGTGCTCGTAAAGCTGCGGCATCTCCGCACTCGGAACACCGCTGGTCGAAGGCGTATCGGAATACGGTTCAAAGAACCAGGCCGTCGAGGATCCCAAGCTGCCGTCACCATAACCCTTCAGCGTACCCGTTCTGAGCATTGGGCCGCCGAACGCGTGACGTATTCCGACATGAGCACGCGATTTCCAGTCGATAAGGTCTGCTCCCGCGTAAAGCCGCGTTTTAAGTTTTCCCTGCTGAAGAAGCGTTTCATATACGGCAAGGTTCTGATTGGCCTGCATATCCTGGGCGCTTGTTACGCCAAGGCTCGCCGCATAATTCGTAGCTGCCTCAGCCGAGGCAAGACGCTGCTCGAAGGTCTGATCCGGAATGACACGCGAGACGAGATCCATCGCGGCATCCTTCAGCACGCCGGTCGGTTCGCCGTTAGAATCTCGAACGATCACTCCTCCGGCAACATCTTTCGTGTCTTTCGTAACACCGGCAAGCTTCAAGGCAAGGCTGTTCGCCACCGCCATATGTCCGTCGAGGCGATTCACGAATACCGGATTTTTCGACGCAGCTCTATCTATCAACTCTTTGGTCGGCAGGTTCGCCGGTGTCCAATTCTCGTGATCCCAACGGCCGCCGGTGATCCAGTCGCCTTCTTTCAGCTTTGCTGCATAGTCCTTTATCCGCTCGGCAAATTCTTCCGGTGACCGGGACGAACGAAGATCGACGAGCGAAAGCTGTTGGCCGCCCGACACGAAATGCAGATGCGCATCATTAAATCCCGGAATGATCGTCTTGCCGCCGCCGTCTATAACGCGAGTTTTTGAGCCGATAAGCTTTCCTACCTCAGCATCACTCCCGAGTGCGATGATCCGTCCGTTGAGGACGGCTATGGCCCGCACGACCGAACGGTTGTCGTCCATCGTGCGAATGTTCGCATTCCTGATCACAAGGTCGGCAGTGACCGTCTGCGAAACGCCGAGCGACGGAGTTAAGAGCAGCAATATCGTTAGGATGATGAGCAGATTCTTCATATCAAAAAGGAACCATTCCGCGGTAATGTTAGTATTTAGGCGAGGAGATTATACACCAAGTGCGGCCGCCATATATCCACATCGCAAGCCTTTTGATCGCAGCGGTCGGCTTGACCCTGATCGTTTTCATCTATTCAACTCGGCCGAAGAACCTCACAGAGGTCGCCACAAAGAGCAGCGTCGCGATCGGCACCTACGAGATCGATCCCAAGGAGTTCGAGAATGGGCTTGCCGCGTTCCGACGAGATGAGTTCGAGGCGGCTCGTGCCGCATTCGATCGGGCAGATCCGGAGAAACGTGATGCCGCCGTGCAGTTCTACGTCGCCTACAGTTTCTATCGACAAGGCTGGGGACGCGTCTCGAACGACAACGACCTTTTCTCAAAAGGACTTGTCGCAATCGACCAGGTCATTAAGCTCGATCCGAATTATCGTTCCACCGATTCCGGACTCGCAATGAAAACGCCGAGCGAGCTAAAGGCTGAACTCGAAGACGGCCTGAAGATCACCGTGTCGGACTTTAACCCGATGAAACTAACCCGCGAGAGAAAATGACAGATATGGATACGGAAAGATCGGCAGAGCTCGCGGCAGCAGACAGCGGGCAGATCAAAACGGTAACGCTCGATTGGCGGATGGGCGAAACTGAACTTCGTTACGCAGTACGCGTCTATGTGATCCTGCCGGTGATCTTTCTTCTTGTAACGCTATTTGGCGGTATGCGTTTTGCCGCCGCCGACCACTCGTTCCTCTTCCTGCCGCCGCCTTTGATCTGCCTGATCTTTGGGGCGATAACGATCTTTCTAATATTCCGCGCTCGATTGATCCGTTTTGATGGGTGGCTCAATGAGGCGAGCCCGATCCTTGAGAACGCGGCCAACGCGGTGGTCGTATTTTTGCTATTTGCAGCAAGCGTGCAGGTTTACAACCTATTGCTGCCCGAGCAGGGCTTGGCGAATTGGGTCGTTACGGCACTCTTCATTTGGACGCTTTGGAATGATATCTTCGCTGATTTTGATCAGAAGAAATTGCTTAGAAGCCTCGCCGGATTGTTCGCGATCGCCTTTGTCACGAAGTATCTCGTTCTTGCGAATTTAGCTGTGAAAAATGAAGCGAGTTGGCTGCAGCGTGTGATCGAAAATCCCGGAAAAGAAGCAGCCACGTGGTTCCTTGACCTTCCCGTTTACGCACCTGCAACAGGTTATCTTCAGTTCTTTACTATCCTGCTTTTCCTCTTCGGATTATTCTTGATCCCTCAAGCCGCAAGAAAGGAAGAGCTATCTACCTAGGCTGATGCCGACGGGTCTTCCATCTCGGCGAACGACAATTCGGCGTGCAGCGAATGCTCCAAAAAGTACGGTGTCGGCAGAAATGCGTTGACCATTGAGAGATTCGATCACGTCGCCGGCGAGCAGCCCGGAGCGGGCCGCAATACTATTCGCCGCGACGCTGTCGACCTGCAAACCGTTTGCCGTCGGGCTGAACGAAACGCCGAGTTGGCCAAGAATATCCCTGATAGAGATGCCGGTTCGCGTCTCATTCGGAGACACCGGTCGAGAATCGACATTTGGGTTGATTCCGCGCGGATAGATCTTTTCACCCTGAGTGCCTGATTCGACGAAAGAAGTTCCCGCGTCGTCATTTGAAGGGCCGCGAGACACTGAGGTCAGCGGATCATCGACCTCCATACGTCTTTCGGGTCGGATCGACGGGCCGTTCGAAGCAAATGTCGTTGGCGGGATCTCGATCTCCCTTCCGGGAACCGTGGCCGGAGCTTCCTGCGGCTCTTTCGCGACAGCTACTTCGGTCGGCTCCGAAACGGTCGCGGTCTCTGACCAATATGGGTTCAATATCAGGACGGTCGCCGTTACGGCTAACAGGGCGGCGGCGGGAACGGCTATCCGCAATGCACCGAACAAACCGCGCGGCTTGGCCGCAATTCGTGCCGAAGCAATGCGTGCCGAAACGCGAAACTCAAAATCATTCGGCGCGGAAACTTTCGGCATGGATGCGAGCAAATTCGTAAGCTCTGCATCTGCAAGTTCAAGATCGTTTTCTTCGGGCATGTTAACCATTGCTTCTACCGCAAGTACTCCTGCAACTTCTCTTTCAAAAGGGCTCTGCCGCGGCTGATACGCGATTTTGTCGTCCCTAACCCAAGATCCATAACTGCCGAAACCTCTTCGTAACTTCGTCCCTGAATATCACGAAGAATTATCGGGATTCGGTATTTTTCGGGCAGAGCCGCGATCGCTCGGGCGATCTGCGTATCTCTCTCACTGTCGAGGAGCTCATCCTCCGGAAGGGCCCGGTCATCCGGAATTTCAAATTCGGCCGCTTCATCTTTTTCCCCGGCAAGCAGGCCGGATATCGAGAATAACCGCCTGCGTTTTCGCCGCCTTATCTCGCTGATCGCAAGGTTAGTTGCGATCCGATAAATATATGTCGAAAAGGCGAACTGCGTATGATACCGATCGATCGCAAAATACACGCGAACGAAAGTTTCCTGAGCAAGATCCACCGCTTCCTCATAGTCGTTAAGGAAGCGGTAAAGATAGTTCGTAAGCGGACTTTTGTACCGCGTAACGATCTCGGTGAACGCAGATTCATCGCCATTCTTTGTGGCTTCGATGAGTTCGTGGTCGGAACGCTTTTCCTCAGACATCCGGAAGGTAAAGCCCTCCTTCGTCGGGAAATGAAACGCGTCGTGTGCCATGCATCCATACAATTTAAGCCATCTACCGCTCGAACAAAAGCGGCCCGCCTAAAAGAACTCACGCCGGCAGGGCCGATTTGTTGCGAAAGTCTTTGCCGCCTACGACGGTTTATTTAGGGACAGCCATCAAAACGGCGAAGATCGGCCCGTCGATTCCCACAAGATCGAACGAACCGAGAACGATAGGCATCTTCGGCTCGAACGCCAAATTAGAAATAAACAGCTTGACGGATTGTTCATCACGGGACTTAGCGGGCTCTTTTACATTCACCGCAGGCGGGAGCCGGAGATCAAAGTTGGCCATCCGGGCAACTATCTTCCCACCGGCTTGGCTGATACCGGTAAGGCTGTAACGAATGATCGCCATTGTGCGGCCGTTAATCACAGGGGCATTCCAACTACCCTCATTGCTGACGGCGCCTTCAGTCGCTCCGCGGGTCACAAACGTCCCGACATTCGAAAATCCTTTCAGGTTAAACGTCGAGCGGAGGTCCTTCTCCAAATCGTCCCAGCCCGACGGAAGGCCTGCCTTGACGGTGGAATTTTGGCCGCCTGCTACTAAGTGCAGAATGAAGTCATAGCTCTGGCCGGGTTGGGTTGTCGATTGCTGCCCGAACGCGGCAGCAGCAAACAGGATAGCTGCAAAGCAAAGGGAAAGCGTTCGGACCAGGGATGCCCTAAAGTTCATAGTTCCTCCATTTTTGGGAAGCGATCAGGTGGCCGATCGCCGATTGGAAGACTGCACGAGGAACCGAACCAAAGGTTGCAAAAAGGTTTGCTAGTTCGTTCTGAAAAGCTCCGAATTCACCTGCTGTCCAAAGGAGATCGACTTGATCTGAGTGTCCTCGATCACCTTTCCGTCGGCGTAAAGCACGGAATGGGAAGGAACGAGTGTCCCCTGAACATAGTTGTAGTCGTAGAACTTGCGCTTGTACTTTACGCCATCGTGTTCGTAGGTGAGCATTTTGACCTGAAAGGACTTGACCGATATGTAATACCGCGTCTTTCGGCCTGCCTTGTCAGTAACATCCAGCATGAAGAATTCGACGCCAAGGTCTTTCTCGCGGCCTGCGAGCTCCAGCGTCGAGCCATTCTCCTTGTATCTGAGAAGGCCTTCGAGGCCGCGCGTTATGCCGTCCTCAAACCCTCTCACGACCGCATCGTCCGGCGTAAAGAAGGTCGTGTTGTAAACGCCCGTTGTCTTGCCGTCCGCCCAGATCAATGAATATCGAGCGTCCGCGAAATTCCGATCCATTCGGATCTTCTCGCTCGCAAGGTCCGTGCCGCGAATGATCGACGTCTCGTAATTTCCCTGTTGAACCCGGCCGTCGAGACCGGTGTGCTTCGTAAAGCCGCTCTCGATCGTCGTCTTGCGGATCTGGTCAAGCCTCGCTCGTCCGCTGCCAAAGCTATAGATGAAAACGACAGTTTCAGCTACCTGTTCGGCGGTCACCGGCTTGTTTGAGATGGCCTTTAGGTCCGGTGTTGCCGCCGGTTTCGGGGGCTCATTTTCGGCCGGCGTCGGGCTTGGACTTGCCTGAGCATCCTGGCCAAAGGCGCCGACTGCGGAGACGGACAAAATTACCACCAGTAAAAGTAAGATCCTAATTCTCATTCGATGAGACAAAACACCCCTGATTAAATTCCGAATGCGGATTGTAGCACAATACCAAGCTGTTTCTTATTCGAGAAACCACTCCGCAGACTTTGTTCCTCGACATATTGATGAAGCCGGAACCAAAAAAGATGCAGGTTAAGGCTATCTTTGTGACGCCTCAGATCCATTTTGTTTGGTAACATCTGATTCGAACACAATGCACGTTGCTCTCTACGAACCTGAGATTCCACCAAATACGGGCAATATCGCAAGGCTTTGTGCGGCGACATATTCACCGCTGCATATCGTCGGCGTGACGGGCTTTCGTATGGACGACCGAACGCTGAAACGTTCCGGCCTCGACTATTGGCAATTTGTCGAACTCCATCGCCATATCGACCTTGACGGCCTGAAAGCCTCATTGCCGGAATCGCGTTTTGTTTATCTTTCGACAAAGGCCGACCGCCATCACACTGATTTTGAATTTCGTGAAAGCGACTGCCTCGTTTTCGGGCCGGAAACTCGCGGCCTTCCCGAAGAAATTCTCCACAGCAACGCCGAAACAAGCCTAAAGATCCCGATGGCGAACCCAAATGTGCGAAGCCTGAACCTGGCCACGAGTGTCGGGATCGTACTGTTTGAGGCAATACGCCAGACGGCCTAAAAAATATTTTCAACAAGCAAGCCACGTTTTCCGCTTCTGAAGCGTCGTATAGGTGAACTTCCCGTTGAGCGTCCGATCTTTCACTTGAACGCTTCGAAGGAGAGGAGGTGAAAATCATGAAGCTTTCTAAATCAGTCCTATTTCTAACCATTGCGGCGCTCCTTGCATTTGCAAGCGTCACATTTGCTCAAACCAAGTCGACAGCACCGGCCAATTCGACCGCAATGCTCGAGAAAAAGATCATGCGAACGATCGAAAATCTTCCGAATTACGGGGTTTTTGATCATATCGCTTTCGCCCTCAACGACTCGGGCACGGTAACTCTTTCCGGCAAGGTTCTCTCGCTTGGGACGTCTTCGCTCGCAAAGAAAGCGGTCGCCAAGATCGCCGGTGTAACGAACGTGGTCAACAACATTCAAGACCTCAACAGCAATGCTGCTGATGACCACATTCGCCACCAGATGCTCCGAACGCTCGGGCCTCAGCCTGTGATCGGCGGGCTTCTTCAGGAACCAAATCCGTCGGTGCGGATCATCGTCGAGAACGGCAAGGTAAGCCTTGAAGGCTGGGTAGCCAACAAAAGTCAGAAGGACACGATCTACATCCTGGCAAGCGGCGTCCCCGGCGTCTTTAAGGTCACGAACGATCTTCGCGTCGGAAAACCCGAGAACGTTTGACGCCAACAGTTCTCCTGCATACGAGTCAAAGCTGTCCGGACAGGCTCCGGGCAGCTTTTTTTCATGCCCCGCGGCATTCAAATCTCAAGTTTTGAAATTTAGCTCCCGAACATCTCAGACCTGAAAGTTGAAATTTGCTATCGAAAACCTTTGCGGACTTTGCGGGGTTTCGCTTCGCGGCCTTTGCGTTTTCAAACCGAGATCGTAAACGCAAAGAACGCAAAGGCGACGCAAAGTTCGCAAAGGCTCGGAGGCAATGCACAAGGCGGAAACACGACCGGTAGGGAGTGTGTCCTTGTCGGCGGCAGGCTGTCTCTTGCCCGACTCTCGCGGAACCACCTCTCTGAGCCGGCGGTCACCGGAAGTCAGAACCGCCAGCTCCCCTCCTGCCCGAGGAGGGGTGGCCGAAGGCCGGGGTGGAGGGAGCAGCGGGCGGCCAGTTCCGCGAAGCACCTTCTTGGCTCCGTCGGAGCCGCATGTTTGTAGCAAGCCACAGCCAACGCATATTCGGAGGCGGCTTGCCGCCGACAATGGCCTCGCATAGCCACGTCGTTTACGGCGGTGGGTGACAACGGCAAATGAATCCTCGGAGGCGGCTTGGCCGCCGACATGTCCCTGTCGCGTGCTTCGCACGCTCCGAGGTTGTTTTGCCCACGATAACCCGAGGGTTGCGGCCGAGGCGGCCTTACCCTGGGCTATATTCTTTGTCCCCTACGGGGACGACCTGATCAATCTCAGACTGAAATCTGAAATTTTGGATCGAAACCCTTTGCGGACTTTGCGGTGTTTCGCTTGGCGTACTTTGCGTTTTCAAAACCGAAATTTAAACGCAAAGAACGCAAAGGCGACGCAAAGTTCGCAAAGGAAGAAAGCCGCCACGAATGCACGAATCTGATCCGTTTCAAATCTAAAATCTGACATTTGAGATTCCGAACATCGAAGATCTGAAATTGCGAAATTCGATACTCCGAACCTTTGCGGACTTTGCGGTGTTTCGCTTGGCGTACTTTGCGTTTTCAAAACCGAAATTTAAACGCAAAGAACGCAAAGGTGACGCAAAGAAAGTGAAGGAAGAAGCCACTTCCTTTACGGGCTTGCCCCTTAGCAGTGCGGTCGGGCTTGCCCGACCGTGGAGCGTACCCGACTCTTCCGGAGGCGGCTTGCCGCCGACAAATTACTCTGTCGCGTGCTACGCACGCTCCGATATATTCCTAAGGCGAGGGACGGTCGGGCAAGCCCGACCGCACTGCGCTGCGGCGTAGCCGCAAAGACCAAAGACCAAGACCAAAGGCCAGAGACCCATGAACAATGAACAACGAACAACCTTGTCAATGAACACGCGGCCGTCTCGGCCGTGTTGTCATCATAGCGAACCGACGCGCCCGTTTGAAGCACAAACCGCACGAAATGCACGAAATGCACGA
Organism: Acidobacteriota bacterium; assembly: GCA_018269005.1. Lineage (GTDB taxonomy): Bacteria > Acidobacteriota > Blastocatellia > Pyrinomonadales > Pyrinomonadaceae > OLB17. The sequence continues at coordinate 15,661 of JAFDVK010000021.1, forward strand.
AATGCACGATTTGCACGATTCGCACGATCTGTCAGAACCGGGAGCGATAGCGACCGGGTTCTTGAACGGGAATCGCGAACCGAGATTTGAAATTTCGAATCCGAGAACTGGAAATCGATAATGAAATCCGCTCCCGCAGAGTCGCAAAGACGGAACCCGAGCGGTAGCAACCGGCCTCACCAACGGAAACCTGAGATTTGAGAGCCCAGAATGGAGTCCGGAGAACTCAGTTCTCAGTTTTCTTATATCTGAGATTGACTAGCTTTTTCCCAATCGGTCATTATGCTTGTTTGCCTTTTCCGCGGTGGCGGCGACCTTGTAGCCCCCAAGAGCTGTTAGGCAGATGTAATCAAATGACCAACGACCAGATCAGAAATATCGCCATCATTGCACACGTCGATCACGGAAAGACGACGCTCGTTGACGCAATGCTCCAGCAATCGGGCACGCACCGAGACAACGAAGCGGTTGTCGAACGCGTTATGGATTCGATGGATCTTGAACGTGAACGCGGGATCACGATCATGGCAAAGAATACGAGCGTGCGCTACGGCGACTACAAGATCAACATCGTCGATACGCCGGGCCACGCGGATTTTGGCGGCGAGGTCGAACGCGTGTTGAAGATGGTCGATGGCATTATCCTGCTTGTCGATGCTGCTGAAGGCTGTCTGCCGCAGACGCGTTTCGTGCTCAGGAAAGCCCTCGAGCTCGATCTTCCTGCGATCGCGTGTGTGAACAAGATCGACCGCCAGGATGCTCGGCCGGACGAGGTCGTCAACGAGATCTATGATCTTTTCATCGATCTCGGAGCGAACGACGAGCAGATCGAATTCCCGATACTTTATTCGATCTCGCGTGACGGTGTCGCTAAGAAGGATCTGTCAGACGATAGCAAGACGCTTAAGCCGCTTTTCGATCAGATCATCGAGTCGATACCTGCACCAGAACCGATCCGCGATGATTCGCTGCAGCTTCTTGTAGCGAACATCGACTACAATCCGTTCGTCGGGCGTCTTGCCATCGGAAGGATCTTTTCAGGCGAGATCGCAAAGAATCAAGAGGTCGTCGTCTCAAAACGCGACGGCTCCCTTCAGAAAACGCGCGTCAAAGAACTTTTCGCATTCGAAGGCCTCGAGCGAGTTCCTGTCGCGGAGGCCGGCGTTGGGGAGATCGTGGCACTTGCAGGTTTTGACGATGTCGAGATCGGCGAAACCATCACTTTGCCCGACAACCCGAAACCGCTGCCTGTGATCGCGGTTGATGAGCCGACGATCTCGATGATCTTCGGCGTGAACACCTCGCCATTCTCAGGCCTTGAAGGCAAATTCGTGACCTCGCGGCAGATCAAGGAACGCCTTGACCGCGAACTTCTCGGCAACGTCGCACTTCGCGTGACGGAGACAGATGCCGCCGAACAGTTCAAGGTTTCGGGACGCGGCGAACTCCAACTTGCGATCCTGATCGAGATGATGCGTCGCGAAGGCTACGAACTTCAGGTCTCGAAACCCGAGGTCGTTACCCGGCGCGATGAAACGACGGGCGAACTTCTCGAACCGATCGAGCTTGTCGTCATCGACGTGCCTGAGGAATTCATCGGTGTCGTTACCGAGGCCATGGGACGCCGGAAAGGCCAGATGACGAAGATGATCAACAACGGCTCGGGCCGCGTTCGGTTGGAATTTGAAACGCCATCGCGCGGCCTGATCGGTTTTCGCGGCGAGTTTTTGACCGAGACGAAAGGCACCGGCCTTTTGAACACTCTCTTTCTGCGTTTCGATAAGTGGCAGGGCGATATGCGTTCACGCCAGACCGGCTCGCTCGTCGCGGACCGAATGGGCGAGACGAACACCTACGCTCTTTATAATCTGCAGGAACGCGGGACGCTTTTCGTCAAGCCGCAGGTGAAGGTCTATGAGGGAATGATCATCGGCGAGAACGCACGCAGCGTCGATCTCGATGTGAATGCGATCAAGGAAAAGAAGCTCTCGAACATGCGTACGACGTCAGCGGACGAGGCTATGCGGCTCGTGCCGGTTCGCGATATGTCGCTCGAACGCGCCCTCGAATTCATTGCCGACGACGAACTCATCGAAGTTACGCCGAAGACAATTCGATTGAGAAAACGCGTCCTAAAATCGAACGAACGCCCAAAGAAATAGGGCCTTAGCAAAGGCCCTCGATTTGGTGGAGATGAGGGGGATCGAACCCCTGACCTCAGCATTGCGAACGCTGCGCTCTCCCAGCTGAGCTACATCCCCATAGAACTACTGAACTCCCGCCGCAAGCAGCGAGCCTTTCGGGTCGGACGCATAAGCGTAGCCGTCCTCGATCTTGCCGATCATGCCGTGGAAGAAAATGTCTTCCTTTTTGACAACGACGACGATGTCGCCGGGGCTGACCTTTTTGGGATCGACCGAAAAACGTATCACCGAAGCGTTGCCGTTGTGCGAATCGACCGTCTCGTATTCAAACGTATCGGCGTCAAAACTAAGTGTCTGGGTAAAGGAAACTTCCATATCGATATTTTAACCACAATCGCCCGGAAAAGTCCTCTCTACCCGAAGCGAAACCCGAAACTAGCGCCATGCACAGACCTTTGCCCGCTCGTTCTCCCAGCACGCTCCGTTCCGCGTAAGGGTTCCAAGCGAACTGTGAGCGTGAGTTGCCGTGCGTTCTTCGTTCCACCAACCTTCGGCTCCGTCGTCGGTAAGATTAACGTAGGCAAAATAGCCTCGCTTGCCCTTTTCATAGATCTGAAAAGAGCCGCCTTTGTCCATTTCGATCTCGCAGCGTCCGTTAATATATTTCGTTCCGTCCACGACCAAAAGACAGCGGCCGGGTTTGGCCGCCGAGTCCGCCACATTGCTTTCGTTAACAAACTTGGCCGAAGAGGCGACTCCGACGGCGGCGAATGCGGCGATCAGGGCAACGGTGATAAAAGCTCTCATTTTGTTCGATCTCATCTGGTTATTCACTCCTAGAAAATACTACAAATTCCCCGCGAGTTTTCAAATACTGAATCGAATGGCGATCGCATCGTGATCCGAGAGCGGCGTGCCGTCGGAGGTCGTCAGTTCGCCGATGGTTTGCGGCCTTTCGACCGCTTTGATGCCGCGGCCCGCGAACCAATCGAGCCTGCCCGAAACTTTGCCGCCGACTCGATTTGCAGCCCAAAAGATGAAAGGAAAGCACCACGCCGGCACCCAATCGCGCAGGTTCGTGTTCTTTTCGATGCTGCCGACGTCGTAATGCAGGGTCCCGACGCCGAGTTCATTGAGATCGTGAAAGGAGTAGCCGCGGCGTTCGAGATCGTCGAACATCCGTCTTTCGAAGAACCTTTCCGGATGCGGGAGGTGATTCTTTGCAACATTCTTCGGCCCCATGAAAACACGCCGCCAATAGCCCATTATTGCCCGCGTCGAGCTTTGCGAATTGAATCCCGTCGTGTTCCAGTCGCCGCCGATCAGCGTCGGCAGCTCGGGCAGCGTTTCAAGGTGATCGAGGATGAGCTTCATCTGCAAACGCCGATGAGCCCGGGAGCAATGTGCATCCAGATGTACCGAAACCGCACGAAAGGTGCCCAGCGGATGGTCGATTTCGGCGAACAACGCACGCAGATGCCCGAGCCTTTTTTCCTTGCCCCACATCTTGTCTTTCCCGTTAGGAAGCGGAATGGCGTGGATGTTCCGCATCGGATATTTTGAGAACATCGCAAGCCCGTGGATCGAATTCGTATTCTCACCCTCGACGTCGGATTCGACTCCGCTTCCCTTTTGCAAAGCGATGTAAACCGGTGCGAACGCATAGTTTAAGTCGAGAGCCGCTGCGATCTCCTCCGCAACGAATCGATTCCCGCTTCGCGCCATCCCGTGATCAAGCTCCGAAAGCAGAAGTACGTCCGCGTCTTTCAAACTCTCGTGATTCCTTAGGGCATCGATGATCCCGTCGAGCTGAATTCCGCGTTCAAGATTCCACGCAAGCGCCGAGACCGACTCAGGCACAGCGTCATTCACCCTTCCGCTGTTTCCCCCAACAACGATCGAGTTAAGGATCCGTGCCGCATCAACCCGAACTCTTTCGACGGTCGGCGACACCGAAAGCTCACGCGTCGATCCGATACGAAGCAGTTCAGGAAAGTATTGGCTTAGGTCGTGATCAAGAAGTTCAGGCGGACCGATGACAGCACCTTTCGGATCGTCGAACAAGATTTCGAGGGGCATATGTCGGGATTCAGTCGTCGTAGCGTTCTTTTGCGGGTGCGACGGCAAGAAAATCGGTTGCGATTCGCTCGGAATATGAGGCGAGAAGTTCCTCGATGCGAGCTTGTTTCTTTGAGTGAAAGATCAGGCCGACGTGGCGTGATTTTTTGACACGATAGACGATCTCTTCGTCAGCGTAATGTTCCGTATTCGGCTCCTCGGTATTAGCGAGAGCCAGGGCAACGCCGGCATGCTCCTTGCGAAGCTTTGGCAGTTTGTACGGATGCTCTTTCGTGGCCGTTTCGAGCTGTGCCCATTCACGCCAAAGGTTGAATCCACAGGCGTATTCGAGCACGTTCGCAATGTAGGCTCCGCCCACTCGGCAAGCGACCTCGAGCAGGAAGATCTCCCCTGTCGCATCGCTCTGCAGGAACTCGGCGTGCGTGACACCGCGGTCGTATTCGAACGCCTTCAAGAGCTGCGAATTGACCGTCTCAAGACTCTTCCTGATCGCGGAACGATAAGGCACGATCGACGATGTAAAAACCCCGCCGTGGTGCGTCACGCTGAAAGGAGCAGTCCCATATTGGCTTACGCCTGCGGCACGGACTTTGCCGCCTTCGACGACGGAATCGACGTGAAAAACGCGCCCTTCGATAAAGTGCTCGATCACGAATTGCGACGGGTGGTCGCGCCAGTTGTTGCGGTTATCCAGTTCGCTTAAAACGTCCCAGACCTGCTGCGCGGTCTCGCATTTCCTGATGCCGAAGGCCGAGACCTCGAACCTTGGCTTTACGATCCATGGTGCCGGGACGCGTGCAAGGAATTCATTGATCTCGTTTTCGTTGAACACTCCCGTAAAGTCCGGGCAAGGGACGTCGTTCTCGGCCGCCAGGTTCCGCATCGTGAGTTTGTCGCGAAAGCGGCGCAAATATGAGCTGTTCATTCCCGGGAGCTGCAAATGTTCGCGCGCGAGGGCCGCCGTTATCACATCAAATTCATCGAGGCCGACGACTCGGTCTATCTTTTCAGATCCCGCGATATTCGTGATCGCACGCACATAGTCGCCCGGTTGAGCCTCGTCCTCGACCGTCCGAACCTCGCTGACCGCATCCCAAGACCATGACATTTCGAGCAGCTTTTTACGGGTAACTAGCGTTACGCGCCAGCCGGCACTGTTCGCTTCTTCAAGGAATTCATTGCCTTTTTGCTCGCTCGCGATACAGACGATGTGCTTTTGCATATTGATCCACGAGCCTTCCGACACTGAACGCTCAGATCCGCGTACCGCAGCTTCGGGCCGTGTGCCTCATTTTATTTTGTACCAAAAGAATGGCACAATCTAGGCTCCAATACAATGGATCTCAGCATCAAATGCGCGAGATGTAGTTTGACGGCAATTCGTATTAACTATGGGCGGAATCGATCCGATCAACCTGATCAGTCACCTCGTTATCTTCATGGTCGTCCTTCTTTTGGCGATCTCTGCCCATGAGGCCGGACACGCGTGGATGTCGCATAAATTCGGCGACGACACGGCATATATGCTTGGCCGAGTAACGCTCAATCCCGTCAAGCACACTGACCCGATCGGCACGCTTCTGATCCCGATAATCGGTTTTATCCTCGGCGCGATGGGCGGTGCACTGGGCAGCATTCCGCTGATCGGCTGGGGTATTCCGACGCCCGTCAATCCGCGAAACTGGACTAATTACAAGCTTGCGAACGTGATGGTGTCGATCGCCGGGGTTCTCGCAAACCTTATTTTGCTCATCATCGGTATCGTCATCGCAAAGATACTTATTTCGCAAGGGGTTTTTACCGTTCGAGATTTTTTTGGAGACACGACGAATCCGGTCGTCATTTTTGTGGCCGACCTGATGTTCTTGAACCTATCGCTCTTTGTGTTCAATTTGCTGCCATTTCCGCCGCTCGACGGGAGCCAGATACTTTCGACCTTTCTGCCCGAAAGTGCGCAGCCTGTCATTCGAATGCTCGAACAATACGGCTACATCATACTCCTAGCGCTTATCTATATTGGCGTATTCCGGATGATCATTACGCCTTTTTATTACGGCCTTATTTACATTCTCTACCTCTAATGGCGAAGAAACGAATATTCAGCGGAGCAAAGTGAATGCTGCTCCCACGCGAGGGTGCGATGATATGCCCGTAGTTTTCCATCAGGACGGATTCAGGTTCTTCTTTTTTTCGAATGAGGGCGATCCGAGAGAACCCGTGCACATCCATGTTCGAAAGGATGCGAAGCTTGCAAAATTCTGGCTCCAGCCGTCGGTTCGGCTGGACGATTCCTACCGATTTTCCGCAAGAGAGCTTACTAAAATTGCGAAAATCATTGATAATAGAAAGACAGAGATCGAGGAAGCTTGGAATGACCACTTTGAATCTTGAAGCACTTGCGGCAGCGGTTTCATTCGACGCCGACAATATGTGGGTCGAATTGACCGATGGCCGCCAACTCGGTGTACCACTCGCCTATTTTCCGCGCCTCGCAAAAGCCTCGACCGCTCAGCGAAAAAAGTATGTTATCAGCGGTGGCGGATCAGGCCTGCACTGGGATGATCTGGATGAAGACATTTCGGTCCCCGGTCTTTTAACCGGAAAGGTGGATCGAACCAAAAGAACCAGCATTAAGATCAAAAAGGCTGCCTAAATCAGAACATCTTACCTCACCGTCTGACACGCGGCGGCTCGACTCTATGAAAAAGCGAATATTCAGCGGAGCCCAGCCTACGGGCCGTCTTCATTTAGGAAATTACTTAGGTGCTCTCAAGAATTGGGTAGCGCTCCAGGATGAGTACGACTCAATATTCTGTATCGTCAATCTTCACGCGTTGACCTTGCCGCAAAATCCAAAGACCCTTCGGCAAAAGACGCTTGATCTTGCTCGAATCTACCTGGCCGCCAGCATCGATCCCGAAAAAGCAACGATATTCATCCAAGCGGATGTGCCCGAGCATGCCGAACTGACTTGGATCCTACTCTGCACTGCCCGTATGGGCGAGCTTGAGCGGATGACGCAGTTCAAGGACAAGTCTCAAAAGGGCGGACGCGAACGTTCGAGCGTCGGGCTGTTTACATATCCTGCGTTGATGGCGGCCGACATTTTGCTTTATCATACGGACCTCGTCCCTGTCGGCCAGGATCAGAAGCAGCATCTTGAACTGACGCGCGACTTGGCAGAACGTTTCAACCGCGATTTCGGCGAGACTTTCGTAATTCCTGAACCCTACATTCCGAAGAGCGGTGCGAACATAAGATCGCTACAAGATCCTGCGAAAAAGATGTCGAAGTCTGACGAGAACGAGGCCGGAGCGATATTTTTGGATGACGATGCCGATACGATCTCGAAAAAGATCAAACGCGCGGTAACCGACAGCGGCACCGAGATCAACTTCGATGAAACGCGGCCGGCGATCCACAACCTTTTGACGATCTATCAGCTGGTGACGGGAAAGACCGAGCAGGAATGCGTCGAGAATTTCGCGGGCAAGGGCTACGGACAGTTCAAAGGTGAACTTGCCGAAGCCGTCGTCGAATATCTGCGGCCATTCCAGGAACGCATCTCGGCCTACGACGACGCAGAATTGAACCGGATCCTAAGAACCGGAGCGGAAAAAGCTCGATCGATCGCAAGCGTCACGCTCGCCGATGCTTATCAGAAGACCGGCATCCGATAGAAGGATCTTACTCGCTCCCAATTAAATATCTCGATCCGCGAGGGACCAAGGTCTGAGCATTCAGAAAGCGACAACCTTCTATTTCGTTAGCGATCTGCATCTTGGCGGTGATGGCCAGCTTCAGATCTGCGACTACACAGACGAATTCGTCGCATTCTTAAAAGAACTTGAAGCTGAGGGTAAGGAAACCGAACTTATCATCGTCGGCGACGCTTTCGGATTCTGGGAGCTGACGACCGTTTCAGGGACGGCCAAGCTCGACGAGATCGTTAAATACCACACGCCCATTTTCGAGCAGTTCAAGAGAACCGGCAAGAACATCCAGATCACGCTCATGGTCGGCAATCATGATTACGACCTTGCGTGCGATCCGGAATACGCCGCAAAATTGGCCGCCTTCAACATCAAATTGGATACGTCGGTCTCGCTGATCCGTGAGGTTGCCGGGAAGAAGATTTGGATCGAGCACGGCCAGCAGACGGATAGTCTCAACGCTTCGCCCGATTATGGCAACCCATATGCGCAGCCGCTCGGATATTTCATCACAGAGATGGCCGTTGCCGGGTCAAGTCGCTATTCAGCGTTTGGGAAGACGCCTTGGCTCAAGGACATACGCTCTGTGGACGTTCGCCAGCTTCCGGATTGGATACTCTCGAACTACTTTTATAACGAGATGAGCCCGATCATCCGCTGGACGATGGCTCCCTTCCTTGCTCTGCTGTCGGTAACTCTCTTGGCATTGGCAGCGCAGGCTCTCAAGCATTTCGGCGTGATCGACGTCAACATACTTATTCAGAACCGCCTCTTCTCGAGCCTCGGGTTCGTCGGCGATCTGATCCGCTCGACCTTGATCCTAAGCATGGTCGTCTGGTCATTCGTGATAGCGGTCTCGATCCCGCTGCTATTCGTTTTGCGCGATGTTCGAAAAACGCTCCTCCGGATGCAGATACTACCCGAAACGAACGACGTTCCGTTGTACGTGCCGGAGCAAGGATACGAAGAGCACGCGGAAAGGATATTTGCAGACGATCCGACCGTTGCGGCGTACGTTTTCGGGCACACCCACGACGCATTTCTGACCGTTAAGAACGGTCGGGCCGTTCTCAACACCGGAACTTGGCTGAAGCTGCTAAAGCGGATCCCGGTGATGTTTGGCTACCTGCCCGCTGTCTATTTTCCGACGTTTCGTTTGAATTATTTCAAGGTGTACGAAGAGAACGGCCAAATCGCGCTCGAATATAAAGAGTTACCGAAGGAACCGGCCAGAGAATTGAGTCTCTTTCAGCGACTACTGATCTTTAGAAAAAAGCCCGAGCCAGGGAGATACGTAGCACCGAAGACGCTGCTGCCGTTATAGCTGCTTTCCTTGGCGAACATTGCCGAAGCACCGTATTTCTTGCCGCGGACGATACAGTCGCCGACCGTCGGTCAACAAATGGCGTTCATTGAACTTCCCGCATGCCTGGCAAACTCCAATTGACAGTTTTTCAATTTACAATTGACAATGGTCGATATGCCACAAACCAGCGTTTGGCGGTGTTCTCTTTTTAGTCGGGAAATGGGGCCGCGCTCTGCGGCCATAGATTAACAATGAAAAAATACCTTTCGATCGCGTTACGTCCGGCGGCCTTCGCCCTATTGTTTTTGATCGCGTCGGCGCAATATTCCCTTTTGGCGCAGACTGCCCAGCAAAGTCTCGATCCCAAACTGACGGTCGAGCGCATTTTCGCGAGCCGCGAATTTCAGCCTGAGCGATTTGGCGGATTCGAATGGCTAAAGGACGGCGATTCATACGCGAAGTTCGAACCTTCGGCGAAAGTAAAAAATGCGGACGATCTTGTGCGCTATCGAATCGATACTGGAGCTAAAAGTGTTCTTTTATCGGCCGAAAGCCGTATCCCGAAAGGCAAAACGGAGCCGCTCGAACTCGACGGCTACGATTGGTCGGCGGATGGCAAACGGGTTTTGATATACACAAATTCGCAGAAGGTCTGGCGATACAATACCCGAGGTGACTATTGGGTGCTTGATCAGACGACAGGAAAATTGGCCAAACTTGGCGGCAACGCAAAGCCGGCGACGCTGATGTTCGCAAAATTTTCGCCTGACGGAACCCGCGTCGGTTATGTCCGCGAAAATGACTTGTATGTTGAAAATGTTGCAACCGGAAAGATCACACGTTTGACGAGCAATGGCTCGCACACGATGATAAACGGCACGTCCGACTGGGTGAACGAAGAAGAGTTCGATCTACGCGATTGCTGGCGCTGGAGCCCGGACGGAAAAGCGATAGCCTTTTGGCAATTTGACGCGTCCGGCATCGAAGATTTTCTGCTTCTTAACAACACAACCGGCCTTTATCCGACGCTGACCAAAATTCCCTACCCAAAAACCGGTACACAGAACGCGGCTGTCCGTGTCGGGGTTGTTCCTGCCGCCGGCGGCGGGATACGCTGGCTTGAAACGCCCGGCGACCCGCGAAACAACTACATCGTATCGGTTGACTGGGCAAACCCGAACGAGATCTATCTTCAGCATTTCAATCGTTTGCAGAACACTCTGCAGGTCCTTGTTGCAGATGCAAAGACCGGAAAGGCACGTTCAATACTTACAGAAAAGGATGATGCGTGGGTTGATCTCACGCTGCCTGAGATGCGTTGGCTCGACGGCGGTAAAAGCTTTCTGTGGGTCAGCGAACGCGACGGCTGGCGCAGGCCCTATTCGGTTTCGGCCGACGGCCGCGATATCCGGCCGCTGACGAAAGGCAGTTTCGACGCAATGAGTATTCAATCCGTTGACGAGGCCGGCGGCTGGGTCTATTACATGGCGTCGCCGGACAACGCAACGCAGCGTTATCTGTATCGCTCAAAACTTGACGGCAGCGGCAATGACGAACGTGTTACGCCGGCCGGGTTTCAGGGGTGGAACTCCTATAATTTTTCGCCGAATGCTCGTTGGGCAGTGCAGACCTCATCTTCATTTGGGAAGTATTCAAAGATCGACCTGCTCGATCTTCGGTCCGGCTCGGTCGCACGTTCGATCGTCGATAACGCCTCGGCCCAGGCAAAGCTCGACAAGCTGCCGAAAGGCCCGCAGGAATTTTTCCGCATCGATATAGGCGAGGGCGTTTCGCTAGACGGCTGGATGATGAAGCCGCCAAACTTTGACCCAACGAAAAAATATCCGGTACTTTTTTACGCATACACCGAACCGGCAGGCACGACCGTTAACGATCAATGGTCCGGATCGCAGTATTTTTGGTATCTGATGCTGACGCAGCAGGGCTATATCGTCGCCAGCGTTGACAATCGCGGTACGCCCTCGCCGCGGGGAAGAGAGTTCAGAAAAAGCATTTATCGAAAGATCGGCGTTTTGAGTTCGCAGGATCAGGCTGCTGCGGTAAAAGCGATGCTTGCAAAAATGCCTTATCTCGATGCTTCGCGTGTCGGCATCTGGGGCTGGAGCGGCGGCGGCGTTGCGACGCTGAACGCAATGTTCCGTTATCCCGATATCTACAAAATGGGAATGGCCGTTGCACCTGCCCCTGACAGCCGTTATTACGACACGATCTACACCGAACGCTATATGGGTTTGCCAAAGGATAACGCGGACGATTACAAGAATTCCTCAGCGACAACATTTGCCGCCAACCTGAAAGGCGACCTGCTGATCGTTCACGGAACCGGCGACGACAATGTCCATTACCAGCAGACCGAAATTCTTATAGACGCGCTGATCGCCGCAAACAAACCTTTCACGATCATGCCCTATCCAAACCGAACGCACAGCATCAACGAAGGCAAGGGAACGACCTTGCATTTGTATAGTTTGTTAACGAGGTATTTGAATGAACACTTGTGAGGAGACCGGAAATAATTGTGAATTGTGCATTGACCGATCATTAATTGGTAATCCAATTGACAGTCTTTTAATTGACAATTCACAATGGTGGATACCATGTCCAGACCTATAATCACGGTTTACGAGAAACCTACCTGAACGACGTGCCGCAATATGGCGACGCTGTTTCGTGAAAACGGCATTGACTACGAGAAGGTAAACTATTTTAACGAGCCTTTCACCGAGGCGAACTTGACCAAGCTGGTCGCTAAGACCGGCGTCCGGCCGATCAAGCTCACACGCGGGGCCGCGGCCGCCGGTCTGACCGACGAGACGGCCGACGCCGAGGTGATAAAGGCGATGGCCGCGGACCCGAACCTCATTCAACGCCCGATCGTCGAGGTCGGCGACAAAGCTGTTCTGGCCCGCCCGATCGAGAAGGCACTGGAATTGATAAAAGAAGGTTAACCACAGAGAACACGGAGAGCACAGAGACATCTTAGGACGCGGTTTGAGCGGGACGTCGGTCGAAGGCTTGGATATTCTTGTTTCTGGCTCTGTGTTCTCCGTGTCCTCTGTGGTAAAACTTTCTGTGCTCTTTGCGGTAAATAAGTGACTGAAGAACAGGAACATTTTTCATTCGATTTTCATACCGAACGCCCCGAGATCGTGGCCGCCGGACGCGACGAACTGCGCGTTCGCATCGGTGATTTTGCAGGCCCGCTCGACCTGCTTCTTTATCTCATTAAGCAGGAGCAGGCAAATATCTTCGACATTCCGATCGCGAAGATCACGGCCAAGTATCTCGAAACGATACAGCTGATGAAGCGGCTCGATATCGCCGTCGCGGCGGATTTCCTTGTGATGGCGGCAACGCTCATCGAGATCAAGTCGAAGATGCTCTTGCCGCGTGACCCAAAGGCAGAGGACGAGGAAATCGACTTCGACGATCCGCGGCGTGAGCTTGTCGATCGGCTGCTCGAGTATGAAAAGTTCAAGACGGCGGCGGGGATGCTGCACGAGCGCACGACGATCGAACAGGCGACATTCACGCGCGGTACGCTCGAAACGGACGAGAACAACTCCGAGGTCGATGCGACGGTCTTTGACCTGCTCACCGTATTTCAGAAGATCGTTGCCCGGCATATCGAAGAAGTGAAAATGGAGATCGAGCGCGAGGAGATCTCGCTCTCGGATATGATCCGAGCCCTGGAAGGCCGCATCGTCGAGTTCGGCGAGGTCAATCTTTCGGGCTTTTTCGAGGAAATGCGCTCGCATCGCGAACTCGTTACCGCATTTATCGCGGCTCTCGAGATCGTCCGCAGTGAGGCCGTCCGCCTCGTGCAAAATAAGACCTTCGGTGAGATATTATTGCGTCGTGCCTGATAGAATATTGGCTTTATGGAAGATCCGGTTTCGGAAAATGTAGAAAGTGCGGCCGTCGCAAAGGCACCGGCCCGGACGCCGGGCGAGCTCGTCGCGCTCGTCGAGGCTTTGATATTCGTTTCCGAGGAACCGATCGGCACGAAACTTCTTGCCGACATTCTCGGCGAAGAGAAAGGCGCGATACAGGCTGCCGTCGAACAGCTTTCTGCGGAATACGTCGAGCGTTCGAGCGGGCTTCAGATACGCGAGATCGCAGGCGGCTATCAGATCGCCACGCGGCCGGAATTCCACGAAGAGATCCGCGCGTTCCTAAAAACAAGGCCGTCGGCAAAGCTGTCGCTCGCCTCGCTCGAAACGCTCGCTGTGATCGCGTACAAGCAGCCTGTTACCGTACCCGAGATCCTCGAAATTCGCGGCGTACAGTCCGCAACGTCGATAAAAACGCTGCTCGACAAACGCCTGATCGTTGCGAAAGGCCGCAAGGAAGCCGTCGGCCGCCCGATGCAGTACGGCACGTCGAAAGACTTCCTGCTCCAATTCGGTCTCAAAGACCTCTCGGAACTGCCGAGCATCGAAGATTTTGAAGACCTCGCCGCCAGCGTCTAGAAACGAAAATACGTGGCTGAACGACTACAAAAACTCATCGCCCAGGCGGGCATCGCTTCGCGTCGCGGGGCCGAGCAGCTGATCCTCGACGGAGAAGTTTCGGTGAACGGCGACATCGTTACGGAGCTCGGCACAAAGGCCGACCCCGAAAAGGATCACATAAAGGTTCGCGGCAAGCTCATCAATCCGCGGATCTCGTCCGCTAAAAATGTTTATGTGCTCGTGAACAAGCCGAAAGGCTATCTTTCGAGTGTCAGCGATCCTGAAGGGCGAAAGCTCGTTGTCGAACTCGTAAAGGGCAAAGGGCGGCTTCACCCGGTCGGCCGCCTCGACTACAACTCTGAGGGCCTGATCATCCTGACGAACGACGGCAAATTCACCGACCGCGTTGCCTCGTCAAAAACGGTCGCCAAAGTTTACGACGTGAAGGTAAAGGGTTTGCCGAACAAGAACGCGATCAATAAACTCCGCCGAGGTATTTTGCTTGAAGATGGCTTCAAAACGGCACCGGCGGAGATACGCGAACTGAACTCGACGGACAAGAACGGTTGGTACGAGGTAACGCTTTTCGAAGGGCACAATCAGCAGATCCGCAAGATGTTCGATGCGATCGGTTACTCGGTCGTAAAGCTGCGGCGAACGAAGATCGGCGATGTTTCCGATCCATACCTGAAAACCGGACAGAGCCGCGACCTTTCCCGCGAAGAAGTAGCATCGTTAACAGGCTCGCAAACTCCCGTCCGAGCAGAAAGATCACCTAAGCCTCAGGGCACTGCTCCTAATGGCTCCCGCAGCAGAACCCGAGGCGGATGGAAAAGCTAACCTTTGATCTCGTCTATGCAACCTTCGTTGCTCAGACCTTTCTGTTCGCGATCCCGATGATCGTGGCCGCATGGTCCTTTATTAAGGACGTCGTCTGGCTGCCGGCTCCGATTCGAGGTAAGGGGAAGATCCCCAAGCATCTGCCTGTCTCGGAAACAGAACTTCAGCCTCTAAATTGCCCAAGCTGCGGTTCGGGCGTCCCATTGAACGAAGCTGCGATGAAATGCCCAAGCTGCGGGAACGTGTTCCCTGTTCCGCGGGAGTATCAGGAGATCAGGCACGCGCGGCATCTTGCGATCGAAAAGATAGATCGGGCACAAAGGCTCTGGCGCTTCGTTTCCTTTCTTACATCAAACTGGACATTGGGCCTTGTCATTATCCTTACGCTCTGGCTAACGGTCTGCCTTGTTGTGATCCTCACATGGATCGACACGCAAAACCTCGTACCGTTCGAACGGTTCTCCGATACTTACCGCGTGCCGTACCTGACGCTGTTCTTCTGGATCGCTATGCTCGCTTTCATCGCGATCTCGATCTCGGTCAAATTCAGGTCCGAACTGCCCGTTATCGAAAATACCCCGGCCGCTGCCAAAGCGGAGACCGTCCGGTGCGCAAATTGCGGCGGAACGATCGGCTTTGATGCCGGACAGTTCGGATCGCTTTGCGGTTACTGCGGAGTGGAAACTTTCCGCGTAAAGATCGCTCGGCTGACGGCGATCGCTGAAGGCAAAACGGCTGAGAAGGCCTCCAATCGGCTCACAAGCGAAATGGACCGGTTTGCCGATGCGATCGAGGATTATTTGGCGGTACCAAAACTTCTCGTCGCGGGTCTCATTATCTTGGTGATCGGTTACGCGATTTTCGCTTTTGGTTTCGTGGCTCTTCTCACGCTGGCGGTTTGGGCGGTCACCATCTTGATCGCAGGGCTCTTGCTTTATCCGATCCCGACGCTCGCCGGCCTTATTGCGCTCGGCATTCTTTACCACTATCGCAAACCGCTTATCGCACGCTTCTTCTCCGCCATCGATCGGGATTAGCCGGCAGCACCCAGAAGCGCGCGATGTTCCACCATCAAACAAAGGTCCTGCACGACCTTGATACCCGCATCTGCGAGCCTTTCCGCGACCTCGTCATTCGTGATCCCAAGCTGGAACCAAACTGCCTTGGGCTTCTTCGCCACGATGTCAAAAGTGTGTTTTGAGAGGTCCGAACTCTTGCGAAAGATATTCAGGAGGTCGATCTCGCCAGGAATCTTCGTGAGGTCCCGATAGACGGGCTGTCCAAGTATCTCAATAACTTCGGGATAATAAACAGGTACGGGAATTATCTCGTAACCCGCATCCGACATATATTTCGGGACGTAAAATGCGGGCTGCGTCGAATGGCTTTCCGGCTTGATACCGAGCACCGCAATTCGTTTCGTTTCGGTAAGAAGCTCTCGGATCTGATCGTCGGTCGTGAGAATATTTGCGTTGCTCATAGCTCAATCTTAGGTCTCGCGGCACCTACAAGCAAAACTCGTCGGAGTTGCCATATGGTTTACGTTATGCGATTATAACCGTTCGTTATATCACCTATGAACTTTGACCTTTCACCCGAACAAGAACAGATAAAACTGAGTGTCCGCGAATTTGCCGAAAGCGAGATCAAACCGCACGTGATGGAATGGGACGAATCGCAGCATTTCCCTGCCGAACTGCGTCCCAAACTCGCCGAACTCGGCCTTCTTGGCGTCCTTTTCCCCGAAGAACTTGGAGGCGCAGGAATGGGTTACGTCGAATACGCGACGATCATCGAGGAACTCGGCCGCGTGGATGGTTCGGTCGGCCTTTCGGTCGCGGCGCACAATTCCCTTTGCTCGAACCACATCTATATGTTCGGCACCGATGAGCAAAAGGCCGAATATCTTGCGCCGCTCGCAAGAGGCGAGAGCTTTGGAGCCTGGGGCCTGACCGAAGCTCAGGCAGGCTCTGATTCTGCGGGAACTCGCACGACCGCCGTGCCCAACGACGAAGGCTGGACGGTCAACGGCTCGAAGAATTTCATCACGCACGCGATCTCTTGCAATACGCTCGTCGCTGTCGCAGTTACCGACAAGGAAAAGGGCAACCACGGCATCTCGGCTTTCATTTTCGACAAGTCGATGGATGGCTTTCGCGGCGACAAGAAAGAAAACAAGCTC
The DNA here is from genome assembly GCA_018269005.1 of Acidobacteriota bacterium. Classification (GTDB taxonomy): domain Bacteria; phylum Acidobacteriota; class Blastocatellia; order Pyrinomonadales; family Pyrinomonadaceae; genus OLB17. The sequence continues at coordinate 32,400 of JAFDVK010000021.1, forward strand.
GGGATGCGGGCTTCCGAGACGGCGTCGGTCGTATTCGAGGATTGCAAGGTCCCGAGAGAGAACCTGCTCGGAAACGAGGGTGAGGGCTTCAAGCAGGCGATGCAGGTGCTCGACGGCGGACGCATTTCGATCGCCGCACTTTCGGTCGGCATCGCGCAGGGAGCATACGAGGCGGCGGTGAAATACGCGAAAGAAAGGCAGCAGTTCGGCCGGCCGATCGCGGACTTTCAGGCGATACAATTCAAGCTCGCCGATATGGCGACGCAGATCGAATGTGCCCGCCTTTTGACGCTAAAAGCCGCAGCCTTGAAGGACGCCAAAAGACCCGTAACGCAGGCCTCCGCAATGGCAAAACTCTACGCTTCAGAGACCGCGGTCCGCGTCTCGGAGGAATCCGTCCAGATCCACGGCGGCTACGGCTACACGAAAGACTATCCGGCTGAAAAATACTGGCGAGACTCAAAACTCTGCACGATCGGCGAAGGCACAAGCGAAATCCAACGCATCGTCATCGCAAAGAATTTGTTGAGGGTCTGAGGCTTTTTGGGGTATGATGTCGGTATGAATGGCGTCGAGAATATCAACTCCCTCCTCGAGGGTTTGCCGCCGGCTTACCGAGCTGAAGCGTTGGATTTTATTGAGTTCCTGTCCAAGAAGGCGAGACACGATCGTGACGATCTAAGCGATGCAGACTGGTCGGCGTTCTCGATCGAAAATGCTCTGCGTGACCTAGAGGATGAAGCGGACATTTACTCCGAAGCTGACATTAAGGAGCGATGGCGATAGCATCTGCCGGCGACATCGTATTATTTCGGTTTCCTCAAACCGATACCTTAGAGGGCAAGCTACGTCCCGCTCTTCTCGTCACCGCGATCCCCTCCAAGTACGACGATTGGCTGGTTTGTTTGATCTCGACCCAGTTCCACCAAATACTTGAAGACCTTGACGACACGATCGATATCTCTGACGCGGATTTTGCATCATCGGGCCTAAAAGCAAAGAGTTTGATTCGCATAACTCGCCTTGCGGTAGTTTCCGAATCGATCCTTCTTGGTTCGACCGGTTCCATCGCCAAACCCCGCCTTGAGCGAGTTCGACGAAACATCTCCAACTGGATCCTCAAAGGTTAATTTTCTTGTTGCATCGGTGAAACATTTTTGCTAGTATTGTTCTCCCCTGGTAAAATACCCGGGAGGAAAACTTATGGAAACAAACTCTACACCCGGCCGCATTGCAAGTGCTTTGGCGGCCGATCTTATTGCGGATGCGGCGGTTACGAGACGCGTGCTTGAGCGCGTGCCGGCGGAGAAATTCGACTGGAAGCCGCACGAAAAATCGACGGCTTTCGGCCGTCTCGCGGGACATATCGCGGAATTGCAAGGCTTTCCCGTGATGATAATGAAGGAAGACGGGCTTGATTTCGCAGAACGTGAATACAAACCGTTCGAGCCTGCGTCGAACGAGGAATTACTAAAATTCTTTGATGAAGCGGTTGCGGCGAGCAAGGCCGCGATACTTGCGACCTCGGACGAGGACCTGCAAAAGGACTGGACGCTGCGAAGCGGCGAGACGGTATTTTTCACGCTGCCGAAGATCGGGGCCGTCAAAGCGATGGTCTCCGGCCACGGCATACATCACCGCGGGCAGTTGAGCGTCTATTTGCGGCTCAACGACATTCCCGTTCCGTCAATTTACGGCCCGAGTGCCGATGAAAGCGTAGGCTAGGAGAGAGAAAAAATGAGCAGATTACAAGAAATTGCTGACCAATTGAACGAAGAGATACCGGCGACCGAGAAGATGCTCGCACGCATCCCCGATGACAAGCTCGACTGGAAGCCTCACGAAAAGTCGATGTCGCTCGGCCAGCTTGCCGGCCACGTCGCCGATATGTACGGCTGGTTCGATTTTGTCGTAGGCCGCGACAAACTCGATTTCGCGGAGCCGTACGATTACCCGCAGCAGTTCGACAGCGCGACGCTCGTCGCCTATTTGAAAAAGCGCGTCGAAGATTCGCACAACACGCTGAAAAGTGCAGCGAGCGACGACGTGCTGAACGAAACGTGGACGCTTTGCAACGGCGATCAGATCCTCTGGCAGGAAAAGAAGAACGTGGTCGTGCGTTCGACGTTCGGCCACATCGCACACCATCGCGGACAGCTCGCGGTCTATCTGCGGCTCCTCGATATTCCCGTGCCCGCGATCTACGGCCCTTCGGCGGACGAGGAATGGCAAGATCCGAGCGCCGCCGCTCAAGGAGCATAGAATGTCATCCGATCGCAAGAGAAGGATGCCTGAAAAGTCATCCGCGACGCGGCAAATAGGCGGATGCCTGAAACGTTGTCCGCCAAACGGCAAATAGGCGGATGCCTGAAAAGTCATCCGCCAAACGGCAAATAGGTGGATGCCTGAAAAGTCATCCGCGACGCGGCAAATAGCCCCGCTCCTTTAGGGCGGGGTTAAATGCTCGAACTTTTTTTATGCCCGTTTCAACGGGCTCAAATCCGAAGCGTGCGGTGCACGCGGGAATTTCGATAGCTACAGGTGAAGCGTGTGGAACACGCGGAAAGATCAGTAGCTACAGGTGGAGCGAGGCGGATCCTGTAGAACAACGTTTGAAATATCGAATGGAGCGTGTGAAACACGCGACAAGATCAATAGCTACAGGTGGAGCGAGGCGGAACCTGTAGAACTCAGCGGCCGTTGATCGCGGAGCGTGTGAAACACGCGACAGGAACTGTCGGCGGTTCAAGCTGGATTCTTGCCATTGCGTCCTTTGTGCCTGCTTTGAGCGCTTTGCGTTTCCACCGATCAGAAACGCAAAGAACGCAAAGCAAAACCCGCAAAGTTCGCAAAGAATAGCCCCGCTAGGGGCGCAATGTTTGTAGATCGCGAAGGCCACCACGGCCTCGGAGCGTGTGGAACACGCGACAGAGGCCTCCTGAGGCGACGAAGGCGGATGTGCCGGACGCGGTTTCGGTGTATGATGCGGCGGGGATGCGTGTGGCCGAGCGCGTGAACGATGTTTGGCGTTTCAGCATCTATGACATTGGGGGTAAGATCGTAGCGGAATATGGCGGCGTCGGTGCGACGGACGAGGGCGGCGTGAAATATCTCCTCTCGGATTGGCAAGGCTCGACGCGTGCTATGATGAGCAACGGCGGTGTTGTGAAGGCGAGGATGGACTACACGGCGTATGGTGAAGAGATACAGGCGGGCGTTGGCCTACGCACCGCCACGCAAGGCTTTGA
>JAFDVK010000022.1 GCA_018269005.1 Acidobacteriota bacterium
CGTGGTCACGGGGTTGAACTAGAAGGAGCCGCGCGGAGCGCGGAAGGCAATACCCTTAACAGCAACCGCCGCAGGCGTGGGTTTTTCCAGTGGGGCCCGAAGGGCTTCGCTGGGAAAACCCATGGTTGTGATCTGTTTTCAATTCGTTGTTTGGGAATAGCTGATCCAGCAGCGCGCCCGGCACCTAAATGCCGAGCGACCCGCGCCGGTAGCCGTTGGGCAGGTCGATCGGGTCGTTTCAATCCGCGCCCGGCACCTAAATGCCGAGCGACACCACCGCACCCAGCTTGGCCAGTTCGCCCATGTCGTTTCAATCCGCGCCCGGCACCTAAATGCCGAGCGACAGCAGCTGATCGCCGACACCAGCAGCGACTTCAGGGTTTCAATCCGCGCCCGGCACCTAAATGCCGAGCGACACGAGCGCCTGGACCCCTTGGGGTGGACGTCCGCTGGTTTCAATCCGCGCCCGGCACCTAAATGCCGAGCGACCGGGTTCAGGCCAACTGAGTGTAGCAATTCATTGTTTCAATCCGCGCCCGGCACCTAAATGCCGAGCGACGAGGGGTCGCTGGAGCCGCGCGTACTGGCGACGATAAAGTTTCAATCCGCGCTCGGCACCTAAATGCCGAGCGACGGGCCTGACGATGCTTACCGGCGTGCTGACCTACTGGTTTCAATCCGCGCCCGGCACCTAAATGCCGAGCGACCCAAGCCACGACTGCCGCAGGTCGCCGGTAAGCTCGTTTCAATCCGCGCCCGGCACCTAAATGCCGAGCGACCTGGCCGGACATCGTGCACGCACACGCGGATGTTATGGTTTCAATCCGCGCCCGGCACCTAAATGCCGAGCGACCTTACGAATGACTCCTTCTCAGCCTCGCTAAGGCCAAGGTTTCAATCCGCGCCCGGCACCTAAATGCCGAGCGACATGGGGTTGATCCTTCGCGGCCCGGTAGGCACCGCTTTCAATCCGCGCCCGGCACCTAAATGCCGAGCGACGGTGCGGCGCTTGCTGCTGCAGGCCGTGCAAGAGCCTTTCAATCCGCGCCCGGCACCTAAATGCCGAGCGACAGTCCGCGTTGGCGGTGAGCGTTGAAATTAAGAGACTTTCAATCCGCGCCCGGCACCTAAATGCCGAGCGACTCCACCTTCGGCATGAAGCGCGGCACCGTGCTGCTTTCAATCCGCGCCCGGCACCTAAATGCCGAGCGACCGGCGCATTCTTCGGGATGACGGAACGCTGTGGCTCTTTCAATCCGCGCCCGGCACCTAAATGCCGAGCGACTGCTTTCTCCGACGAAAGCAAAAGCGACGAAACGCTTTCAATCCGCGCCCGGCACCTAAATGCCGAGCGACCCGCGCGGCCAGTACGTCCCCTACAACCAGCGACTTTCAATCCGCGCCCGGCACCTAAATGCCGAGCGACCGTGGTGTGGCAGCGGCCAAGCGGCGGGCCGCAAAGCCTTTCAATCCGCGCCCGGCACCTAAATGCCGAGCGACAAAACTATGCCAAGAGGTCAGCCGACCGCAAGCACTTTCAATCCGCGCCCGGCACCTAAATGCCGAGCGACGCTCAACGGCACGTGGATCACGTGGGAAATGGTCTTTCAATCCGCGCCCGGCACCTAAATGCCGAGCGACAGGTGTGGGGCGCTTCCGTCACAGGGCATGCGGCTTTCAATCCGCGCCCGGCACCTAAATGCCGAGCGACCGCGCAAAAGGCCGCAGAGCGCGTGTCAGGCGTGCTTTCAATCCGCGCCCGGCACCTAAATGCCGAGCGACTCACCGACGCGGGCTGGCACGGCGAAGGAAAGGCCTTTCAATCCGCGCCCGGCACCTAAATGCCGAGCGACACTATGGCGGGGTGGGCCTGCGAGCCGGGCAGCCCCTTTCAATCCGCGCCCGGCACCTAAATGCCGAGCGACCCGCTGCCATAAAGACCATCTTAGCGGCTTCCTCCTTTCAATCCGCGCCCGGCACCTAAATGCCGAGCGACAAGGAAAAGGCTGGCCGTTGCTTCACCGATTATCCCCTTTCAATCCGCGCCCGGCACCTAAATGCCGAGCGACAGGGCAGCGCAACGCCATCGTGGGCGCGAAGCTCTTTCAATCCGCGCCCGGCACCTAAATGCCGAGCGACGCGTGTTCACCGAGAGCGAGGTGAGGGCGATGTTCTTTCAATCCGCGCCCGGCACCTAAATGCCGAGCGACCTGTATTTGATGCGCGTGTCTTTATCAATGTAGCCTTTCAATCCGCGCCCGGCACCTAAATGCCGAGCGACTTGTTAGTCTTTTCTCCTTTGCCGAGATAGCGAGTACTTTCAATCCGCGCCCGGCACCTAAATGCCGAGCGACCACCGCTGCGCCAATTTGCTTTGGGGTCATGGATCTTTCAATCCGCGCCCGGCACCTAAATGCCGAGCGACCATGGTCGGCCCGATGGCAAGAGGGTGCTGCGGATCCTTTCAATCCGCGCCCGGCACCTAAATGCCGAGCGACTTTCCGGCAAGAACGGCCAGCATATAGGCCGCAACTTTCAATCCGCGCCCGGCACCTAAATGCCGAGCGACGTGTGATACGGTGTGCGGCCATGTTGTGGCTAACCACCTTTCAATCCGCGCCCGGCACCTAAATGCCGAGCGACACCGATGGTGGCAATGCGACTACGACTACCCATTCTTTCAATCCGCGCCCGGCACCTAAATGCCGAGCGACGTCGCCCGTTTCTAATCTTGCTTGAGCTACCAAGGTCTTTCAATCCGCGCCCGGCACCTAAATGCCGAGCGACCTCCCGCAAGATGCCAGCACACACCTGTACAGTGCTTTCAATCCGCGCCCGGCACCTAAATGCCGAGCGACTCCCCGTAGATATTGCAGCCTATTCGTGGCTCAACCTTTCAATCCGCGCCCGGCACCTAAATGCCGAGCGACTTGTTTCTTGCTTATCCATTGGTCAGCGGTTCAGACTTTCAATCCGCGCCCGGCACCTAAATGCCGAGCGACCTGTGGATCCCGCAACCAGACCGCCACACGGGCCTTTCAATCCGCGCCCGGCACCTAAATGCCGAGCGACAGGTCTATCAGTCTGTTCATCATTATCGGGATGCTTTCAATCCGCGCCCGGCACCTAAATGCCGAGCGACCCCGCTTGCCATGCGTTCGGTCGCAGCCTTCCAGTCCTTTCAATCCGCGCCCGGCACCTAAATGCCGAGCGACAATGGCGCGGCATTGCCGATGTGTCGGACCGGCGAACTTTCAATCCGCGCCCGGCACCTAAATGCCGAGCGACAACGGGGAAGGCGGGAGCCGGAACCGTCCGCAACTACTTTCAATCCGCGCCCGGCACCTAAATGCCGAGCGACCGCAGTTCCGTAGTCCGCTTTCCTTTGTAGGTGCGCTTTCAATCCGCGCCCGGCACCTAAATGCCGAGCGACTGGCTGCAAACCCCAATTATGCAACGCATCATTGCTTTCAATCCGCGCCCGGCACCTAAATGCCGAGCGACCTTCGCCCTGAGCGATACCTCTAAGTTGTACATCCTTTCAATCCGCGCCCGGCACCTAAATGCCGAGCGACCGGGCCAAAGGGTCTTCTTTGTCCCACTTCTCGCCCTTTCAATCCGCGCCCGGCACCTAAATGCCGAGCGACTCGGAGACCCTATTGTTGAGTATCAGTCGGTTATCTTTCAATCCGCGCCCGGCACCTAAATGCCGAGCGACCTGCGCAGCATCATCCGCCACTTGGCGTAGTCGCTCTTTCAATCCGCGCCCGGCACCTAAATGCCGAGCGACCGGGTTTTATCGGGGTTTATGCCCAAGTATCCACCCCTTTCAATCCGCGCCCGGCACCTAAATGCCGAGCGACTTGCCTTCGTCCACGGGTCGCCAAACCACCATGGCTCTTTCAATCCGCGCCCGGCACCTAAATGCCGAGCGACTCCTTTTGCAGTCTCGCCCGCTCCTGGTTCAGGTTCTTTCAATCCGCGCCCGGCACCTAAATGCCGAGCGACTGTTTAACCGTGTAACCTTTGAACTTCCTGAGAGACTTTCAATCCGCGCCCGGCACCTAAATGCCGAGCGACAGCATCCCGCCTATTGTCGATCCGTAGATCTCGCATCTTTCAATCCGCGCCCGGCACCTAAATGCCGAGCGACTTCGGCCAGGTACTTCAGCCCGGCCACGATGGCGCACTTTCAATCCGCGCCCGGCACCTAAATGCCGAGCGACGTGTGATACGGTGTGCGGCCATGTTGTGGCTAACCACCTTTCAATCCGCGCCCGGCACCTAAATGCCGAGCGACCGCGCTACCTATAATGCTTGCGTAGCAAGGCAGGTAGCGCGGGATTGCGCGAAGGTATCGCGCTGGTTCAACAAGATGTCAAAGAAGGGTGTATTGGTTCTCGACAATCCTTTAATGGACAATGGATTGCGAGATTCGCGAACCGAAGGGGTTTTCATGGTCACTTAGGGTTCGCGCAGGGCGCGTGGCCTCAAGTTACACGATCAGGGGCTTCTCAAAGTCGGTGCTGCGAAAATTTCCGTACTGCTTCACACGCAGGTTCACCGGCTCGGTGATCCGGTAAAAGCGGATGCTGTCTTCCTCCTCATTGATCTCTGCCACCAACTCCCGCTCGAGCTGCTCGAATTGCATCTGGTCCACCTGAAACTCGAACACGCTCTTTTGCACGCGTTGCCCCATGCGCTCACAGGCTTTGGCCACCCGGCGAAGGCGCTTACGCCCGCCTGCGGTCTCTGTGCTTACGTCATAGGTAGCGATGATGAGCATGTGTGGGCCTATTTGGCCATGTAGGGGATGTAGCTTTCCATTTCGCCCCGGATGGTGCGGGCCATGAAGCGGGCCTGCATGAACGGGAGCAGGCCAATAGGCATCTTGGCGCCGGTGAGCGGATGCTGTACTTCCTCTTGCTTGCGTTCCTGCCATGCTACCACCACTGTTTTGCGTACCTTGTCGTTGAGCATCACGGCGCCACCTTCGCGGGTGTCGAAGTCATTCGCCTGTACTTGGCCCCGGTTGATCAGGGTAAGGGCAAAGCGGTCCACCAGCACGGGTCGGAACTCTTCCTGTAGGTCCAATGCCAACGCTGCTCTTCCGGGCCGCACCGTGTGCAGGAAGCCGAGTTGCGGGTCCAGGCCAACGGATTCCAGTGCGCTTCGGCAATCGTTCATGAGCATGGCGTAGAGGAACGATAACAAAGCGTTGGTGCGGTCCAACGGCGGGCGGCGGGTGCGACCATTCAGGGCGAAGGCCTCGCGGTATTGCGGTTTGATGATGAGCGGCAGCACACCGAAGTAGTTCTTGGCCGCTTCTCCCTCGAGCCCCCGCACGGTGTCCACGTTGGTGGCATGTTTCAGATTGCTGAGCGTTTGGGCCAGGCTCAGCGCCACGGCATCGAGCCGGTCGGCTTCCGAAGCTTGTTCTGTTTCACGGGCGCCGCGCATCAGCACGGTGCGGCTGTTGCGCACCTTGCCCGCGATGATGGCACGGGCGATCTCCAGCACGACGGCAGGATCGTCGGATGCCTTGTACTGGGCTTTGCGCAGCAGGATATTGCCGCTGATGCCGCCTTCCAGCCGGGCCTTGAAACGGCCATTGTAGTCCAGCAGCACAAGGCTCTTGCCCTCATCCGCCAGCTTGTGCATAAGGCCGGGTGAGACCATGACATTGCCGAAGCAGACCAGTCCGGCCAAGTGGTGCAAGGGCACTTGCAGCTTCTTTTCCTTCTCCACGTCGATGCGCACGGTGGCGTTCTCCAAGTGCGCGTAGGCATTGGGCGTCATTACATAGAGGGTGTTCTCCAGGTGGTGCATGGCAAATGTGCCCTCATCCCCCGGCCCCTTCTCCCAGGGAGAAGGGGGGAAGCTCAGGCTTCGTAGAGTTCATCGCGAAGTCGGTCCTGTGTGCGCTTGTTGTCCAGTACCTCGGGTTGGCAGATGTCCTTCAGCGAGCATTGGTCGCAACGGGCGTCGTTCACGGGTGGTGGCAGGGTACCCTGCTGGATGGTGGTGCGCACGGCCAGGGTGGTGGTTTCCACCAGCGCCCTCAAGTCCGCATCGATGTCCACTTCGCGGCGCCGCTTGCTGCTGGCGTGGTAGATGGCGCCCTTGGCCACAGGCTTGCCCAGCATCTCTTCCAGGCACATGGCTTGGGCGGCCAGTTGGATGTCGTCGTGCGTGTGCTTGCGCTTGGGGCCGTGCTTGAATTCCACGGGGTACACGCTGCCATCGGGATGGAATTCCACCACATCGGCCTTGCCGATAAGGCCGATGCGGTCGCTCCACAGGGGGAGCGACCGCTCGACTCTCACGCCGTGTTTCATCTCGTATCCCGGCTCGTCCACCAGTGCATGCACGGCGTTGCCGCGCGCAGTGTGCACGTTGTCCGCAAACACCTGCTCCACATGGATGAGGGCGCACTGCCGGGGGCAGTACATCCAGTGCTGCAGGGCGGAGATGGGGACGGGGTCGAGGGGCATTGTGGTCAGAAGCCGTCGATGATGTCGGGCTTCAATCCGGGCAGGTCATCTGTAGAGCTAGAGCCATCCGGATTCACCTTCAAAGTCGCATGAACCTTTGCGGAAGAGTATTGGCCGGACTTGCTGTTGTGCTTCCACCAATACACTTTGAGAACCTCCATGCTTCCAGCAGGCCTGGCTGATGATTCATCGTTCTCAAAGAGTTTGGGCAGTACGTTATTGATTGCATCGGCATCCTTGTCCGAAAAGCCTGTGCGCTCCGCAAGTTGTGGGTTCATGCTCCCGAAGAAGGTATACACGCCACCGTCCACCCGGTGCTTCATGCCCATGGTATCCGAGCCGCGCTTCTCGCCGGTCCCTTCACCGCTCACGCTCTTCGTGATCTGCGTACTGCTCACTTCGATGGGTTCCACGCTGAACGCCGGTTGCACGGATACCGGTCCACGGATACCAATGGAGACACCTCCATCGCCCTCGTCACCTTCTGCCGCTTCGCCTTTCTTCGCCGTCTTCTTTTTACTCTTGAAGGCGAGCAGTTGGCCGAATGCCCGCACGTCAAGCCACTTGGCGCAAGCCTGTTTGGCGATCTCTTCAGGCTTCTTCTTCATGTCCAAATTCGCATCAGCCCGTTCGCGCAAGCTGCCGGCATTGTCGTTCTTGCGGTCGTCGGATTGAACGAAGACCGCTTCGCCCTCATCAAGCAGACGGTTGCGGATTTTTCGTTTGATGGCGACATCGCTGATTTCGCCGTAATTCCGATAATCGGTCCGGGGGCGGTTCCCGTTCAAGGGGTCGCCATTGGGGTTCGCGTTCTTGACCCGCAGCACGACTGCGAAGTCGATCTTGTTCTGAAGTGTAGTGCTCATGAGTTGCTGGTTTGTTCGGTGGGTTCTGTAAGTTCAAGTTCTTCCTGCTCCGGTCCTTGTTCGCGAGGAGGGTTCAATTCCAGCCACTGACAGTGGTATCCCAGTAGATACTCACCTGAGAGGCGACTGTCGTTGGTGAAACGATCATTGAGTTGCGCAATGACATCGGACATGAGCCGCAGTCGCTTCCGATGGACCCCCGGCCACTTTGCCTTCAATCGGCTCATGTACGGCCTCAGGTTCAACTCGATCTGCGACCACGTTGAATAAGGTCTGCTTGCAAAGCGATGCATCAATTTTTCCGCACTGGTGTCGCGCGGTTTCTCCTTCGCTGCGCGCAATGCGCAGGTCTCGATGTCCTCCGCGATCGCCAACAGGCGACCGTAGAGGTAATCTCTTGTGTCCCGTTCCATGTCCAGTGTCAGTTTAATGTGTTCCGTTTCATGTGTTCCTCTGTAAAGTGCGCAAGCGATGCCCAAGCATTTGATCCATTCCCAATGCTCCAGCCCGACGCGGTTGCAAACACGTCGAACCGTAGATTCGACCAGATCGCGCGGCACTGGTTGTCCATCGATAATGCAAGGCAACAGTCGTTCGACCGTGGCCTTCTTCAGCTTGTCGTCAAGCCTCCTGCCATAGGCAGCCTCGGCGATATCCCGCGGTGATGGTGCACCGATGAACCTGACTGTTTTCGAGTAGTTCTGGTACCAACTGAAAGTCTTGTGCCAGTGCTCCACACGGGCAAGCAATTCTGAGCCATTCAGTTCACGGTAGTAGGTGATAGCCATTCGGCCAGGTGTGGCAGAGTCAACTCCCATCACCACGATATCGTCCAAATTGCCTAGCGCCGACTGGTAGCCTGCCATGCGTTTACTGAAGCGGTGACCGATGGCCTGCCCAGCATCGCCGTGATATATCTGGGCCAATGTCGATTCGCTTTCTTCCATGCCAAGCAATGCGAAGGTGTTCTCCAGTGGGTCAGGAACAGGAGATCCGCTCACTGCCCATGTGACAACGACTTGATCGCCATTCCTGAACGCTTGTTTGCGACGGCCATCGAGCAACCAACGAAGAGCACTGTGCGCCTTTTGCGTTACCTCGAATCCGACACCACATGCTTGGTCTGGGTCAGTGAAGCGTCCGCGGTAGGTGAATCCGCTGGAATCGTTCGCCGAGATGAGCTTCGCCTTGTCACCGGCGTTCCTCAGTTTGGCCGGGTGCTGTTCGGCGAGGATCGTCTCTTCGCCGGTAACCATGCATAAGCCGCGTTTGGTCTGCTGGCTGGCTTGGTAGGTGGTCCAAGCCTTTACAAGTCCTTCGTCCTCCCATGTACCAGTTCCGGTCGTACCGGGACTTTCCACGCGCCATCGAATGAAGGCATCGCGTTGGTCTGCGATCAGTTTAAAGATGGGGCTCTCGTAGATGACAGGCTTGGGCGTCTTGTCCTCTTTCGGTGGATCCCACGGTTCCAAGAGTTTTCCATCCGGGCCGGTATGCAGCAATCCAAGGCCAATGAGATCTTGTACGACACTTCCCATTTGGGTATATGCCAGAATGGCTTTCAGTTTCGGGTGGCCATGAACAGAAGTCTCCCACCGCGAAAGGGAACCGATGTACTCCCTGTGCGGTTCTTGGGTATCCTTAGCGAACCCAGAAGTGACTACTCCACCCTTCCGGACGAAATCGCCTGCCACGTATTGGAGCTTGTCACATAGCGGATGGTTCACTGGTTTTGAGCCCGCCCGACCGCCTGATGCTTCGGTACAAGGGACCAAGGTGGTGGCCTTCTCCTTGGGAACGATGACGGCGGTTACGAACTGCCCACTTGGGCTAACGGTGATCTCAATATGGGCTTGCTGGGTGGTATGGCCCACGGGCATGAGAGGATGCTCGCTCACCTTTGAACCTTCCAGGCTCTGCTCGTAGGTCTTGTACAGCTTCTCTATCCAACTCATGTCATAGGTCCATTTCGTTAGCGGTCACTTCCACGCCCACCATGTTCTTGCCGATCTCGAAGTCCTTGGCGGTCATCACCCGCACGAATTTGTTCACCTCGCACTCCTGCGGCCGCGGGAACTTGATGCGCCCATCCACCATTTGTGGTCGCCAGAAGCGCGTGCGTAGTTCGTTCTTTCCGGTTTCGTCGGGGTAGTCGAAGCCATGGAAGGTGAGGCCGAAGTCCAGGGTGCCATAGCCATCGTACTCACTGGCCCCTTCACCGAAGATGCATGGCTCGATGTAGCTCTGGCATTCGCGCGTGCCCAAGAAGACGTCCTGCCTACCGCCGCGTTCCACCATGCGTTTGGCGATGTTGTAGTGCTTGCCTTCGTTCTGGTCCTCCTTAAGCCGTTCGCGATGGGGGTTCCACTCGAAGTGTGCGCGTACCTGATATTCGACATCTTTCAGATAAGTGTAGTATGCCAAGCTGTTCCCACCACCATAGTCCATGGGCTTCACACCTTTGGTTTCGGTTCGGAAGCGTTTCATCACCCGCACCTCATCCACCACCCAGATGATGGTGGGCTTCCAGTAGATGGACTTCACCACGCCCTTCAAGGCTTCGTAGGTGGGAATGTGGTAGGAGCACTTCTCGCCACCCACGCGGGTAAGCGGATCGGTGAAGAGGGCATAACGCCCCCACACCTTGAATTCGATGCTGTTCCTCATGCAGTTAGTGTTTCTTGCTTGTTCACGGGTAATTCACTCAGCCCAGTGTGATCGTCGTAATACTGCTTGTTCAGATAGAGAATGCCTGTTCCTTCTTGAATCTCAGCAACCGCGTACTCATCCTGGAGGCGGCGCAACACGTTCGGGAACACGTTCACGGAGTACTGTTGCGCACGGCGTAACAACTCGTAGGCCGTTGTCGGGTCGTACTTAGCGCAGAGTTCGCCGATTACTTTGGAACCTTCATCGCCGTAGGGCACGATGACGCCTTGTGCAGGGCTATCGATGGCGCGGAAGGCTTTGGCGGCGCTCATGAAGGATTGGCGAAGAAGGAGGTCGGGTTTAGTCCTGAAGTTTCGCTCATGCTCGGCAAGAGCCATGCCATTTGATGAAAGTACGTTCAACAGCGTATCTGTACGCTCGAATTTTGGCGGTTCCACCGGGTAAGGCATGCTTCCGCTGCGGTTGAAAAAGTAGTAGGTGAAGTAACGCTTCATGGCTGCCTCGCCAAGCGGGTTGTTGCCGAACTCCGGCGCGTTGCCTGCAAAGTCGCGCATGAAACGTGCGAAGTCGTCCTGTCCGACCTTGATCTCTTCGAGCATGCCCACCTTCTCATCCGTAGGATTCACCACGTAGACCGGTCGCTTGGCATGGCGGCCGTTACGGTTGCAGCGCCCGGCGGCTTGTGCGATGGAGTCGAGACCCGCATGGGAGCGGATGGCGCTGCCGAAGTCCACATCCACCCCGGCTTCAATGAGTTGGGTGCTGATGCAGAGTACGGATTCATCTCTCTCCAGAAGTGCGGCCAACCAAACCAGGTCGCGCTTGCGGTGTGCTGGACACATGTTGGTGCTGAGGTGGAAGAGATGGTCATATCCGTGAGACAGGCATTCCTTGTAGAGCGCAAGGGCCATGGCCTTGGTGTTCACGATCACCAGGCAGCTACCATGGTCCTGCATGCACTTGCGCGCTAACTCCGCGACTTCCGCCGTGCTCCATCCGTTGGGCCTGCGCAGGTCCAGCACATCTACCCGTTCGAGGTCGGAGAAGAGCCTTTTCACATCGGGCATCAACTCGCTGCCTTCGTTCGAACGATTGTTGAAAGGGCCCAGCCTCAGCTTTCCTTTCTTCCCGTCTAATTCGTGCAGGAGCGGTTGGGTGGCGGTGCAGAGGAGCACGGTGCTTTCACAATGTTCCACGATGTAATTCATCGCGTTGCAGAACAGGTGGAAGGTCTTGATGGGGAGCGTTTGTACTTCGTCGAACATGATGACCGCTTTGGATAGGCGGTGCAAGCGACGTACATCGCGTGTGCCCGCTGCGAACAGCGTCTCCAGCAGTTGCACCGTGGTAGTGTAGATAACCGGAGCATCCCAAGTCTCTGATAGTGTCTTGTTCCGCCAAGTGTCCTTCTCCGGTGTCAGGTTGGAGTGATGTTCAAGAACCACGCAACCGGGTTGTGTTCCGGCAGGCTCCAGCACCTCGCGCGCCACCTGCGCGTTCTGGTCGATGATGGAAGTGTAGGGTATGACGTAGATGATGCGCTCCATGCCGTGCTTCTGTGCATGGTGCAAGGCAAATCGCAGGCTGGCCAGTGTCTTTCCACCGCCGGTGGGCACGGTAAGCGTATAGGTGCCACGCTCGCGTTGCGCGGCATCCAGGCAGTGCTGTGCGATGTCATTGCGCAGTGCATCGATGGCTCGGGCGGAAGTGAAGCCTGACAGGTGCTTCTCCAACCGGTCGATCAGTTCCTGCCATTGTGGTGCTTCACCAAGTCGTTTGCGCCGGTGGGGATGCTCAAACTCTGCGGAATTCGTTCGGTCGGCATCGATGAGGCAGCTGAAGAGGAAGCGGACCAGCAGACCCCAGTTGAAGAAGGGCTGTTCATCGGCAACATTCTTTATGGCTGAGATCAGTTCATTGCGCAGTTGAGGATCATTGGCCAACTGGTCCATGCGCTCTTTAATCGCCCCATCGGCCTTCGAGAGCGCTTCTGTCAGATGGGTGCTGGCATCGGTCTTGTTCGTGCGCCTGTCAAAGACGTTGGTGCCATCGGGGGCAAGACAATCGATGAGCCCGGAGTGGTGTGACGCGATGCACAAGGACAGGAACTGTGCGGCTACTCTGCTCTCAGCGCCTTGCTTGCCCAGTTCGCTCCAGATCCATTGTGCACCGGCGGTGGAGTGGTCCACCTTGCCCTTGCGCTCGATGGGGTCAACAGCTTCTTCATCCACGTCCTGGTCCAACAGGCCGACGGCGGACTTGATGTAGTTCTGGAACTCGTCGCTGTATTTGCCGAGGTCGTGAAGGAGGCCGATGAGGGCGGCGCAGCGAGGAAGGTGGAGTTTCATGGCGTAGCCTTCAGCGAGTGCTGAGACTTCGGCCAAGTGAACGGCCAGCGACTGCGATCTGTCGCGGCGCTTGTCGTAATGTGCTATAAACTCCATGCCGTAATTTCCGTCGATCAGCGGGCAAACAAGTTAACCTGATTCCAGCAAGCAGTGAAAACTTGGCCCCTGCCTCGGTGGGGGCCTTTTCGTTCTTGATCTTGGTTGTTTTGGGTAGGAGTGAAGTGCCCGCCAACTACAACACGAACATCGATCCCAACGGCGTGGTCACGGGGTTGAACTGATCTGCCATAAACGTGGAGGGCCGCCCGGTGGGGCAGCCCTTCGGTGCATTTGGCGCAGCGGGGTTATTCCACCACCAGCTTCTTCATGCCGCGTTGCCCGTTGGCGGCGGCCAGTTGGATGGTGTAAAGGCCCGGCGGCAGCCCGGCCAGGTCCAGTTCCTGCTTGGCTATCCCCATCGGCTGCCGATCCAGTTTCATGCTGTGCACGGTGCGGCCGGTGGCATCGATCAGTGCCAATTCCATCGGGCCGCCTTGGCTGCTGAACACGAGCGTTGCCCGGTTGTGCGCGGGGTTGGGCAGCAGGTCCATGCCGATGGTGTTTGATACGGCTTCGCGGACCACCAGCGCGGGGTCTGCCAGCCAAGAGCCGTAGTTGCCGTTCAAGTTACCGCTCACGGCGGTGCCACCACCCACCTGGTCAAAGAAGGTAACAAGCGGCCGGGGTACGCCCACCTTGTAATAGTCCTGCCTTTGGATGAAGTAATTGATGTAGCCGGAGCCGAGGAACGTGTCGGAGTCATGGCTGGTGGTGGTAACGCGCAGCACGTTTTCCACGGTGCCATACGGCATGATCAGGGTGCCCACGGCATCGGCGATGGACGAGGTGGTGCCATAACTGTGGGCCGCCACACCGGTTGAACTCGTTCACGGGCCGCCAAAATCATCCTGCCATGAGGTGTTGTAGCTGCACGGGAACACCATGGTGCGCTGCGGGTTCTGGTACACCATCTGCGAATTGAGGTCCAGGGCGGCAAGGCCATGGTAGTTGATGCCTTCGGCGGAATAGCCATAGAAATCATAGAAATTGTACCCAAGGTCCTCCACCACATTAGCACCCGCAAAGAAGGACGATTGTGCGATGCCTGCCGCGTCCAAGAAGCTGGTTGATGAGATACTGGTGTCGGGCAGGGTGGAAAAGTCCCAGGTGAGGCCGGTGCCTCCGGGCCCGGGTGGCTGGTAGCCGAAAGAGTACACCTCGAACGGGACATTGAGAGGCGGAGTGAGGTCGGTTAGGTTCAGGGTTTGGGCCACCGAGAACGGGGCATAAAGCAGCGCCACCAGCTGGAGCAAAGGGGTGTAGGGTGTTTTCATCTGCATTTTTGGTGCAAATGAAAATCCCGCCCCAAGGGTCGTCAATCGCTATTTCATATGGTTTTTTTGATGTCCTCCAGCCGGTTCATCCTGCGCCCGCTTCCCGGATCTTTCATCAGCACCAACTGCGTGTGGCCACGTCACCACAATGTGTTGCCTGCCCGAAGTGCCCGCCAACGACACCATGGACATTGATGCCAAGGGCGTGGTCACAGGGTTGAATTGATATCCGTACTTTCTGAAATGCTAAAGGGGCCGCCCACAATGACGGCCCCTTTCTCAAAGGTAAGGCGGAGCTAACGCAATGCTCGCTTACTCCACCACCAGGCGCTGCACGCCTTGGCTGCCGTCCGCGGCGGTCACCCGCACTTGGTACAGCCCGGCAGTAAGGCCGCCAAGGTCCAGTTCA
>JAFDVK010000023.1 GCA_018269005.1 Acidobacteriota bacterium
ACCTTCTTTAGTTGGACGGGCGGGACACCGACGGCCTCTGCTGCGAACACATCGACGGGAGTGTACGCAACGGGGCAGAACAACGGATTCCAGGTGACGGTGCCGGCAGATACGACGGCCCGTACGTTGAAGCTCTACGTTGGGTTGTGGGCGGCCGGAGGGCGGTTGGAAGCGAGTCTTAGTGACGGCAGTGCTCCGGCGTATGCAGACACCTCGATCTCGAATTCGGGCGGGACAAGCAATGGGGTTTACACGCTGAATTATCAGGCCGGGAGTGCGGGACAGACGTTGACGGTGAAATGGACGGCGAACACCACGTTCAGCCAATGGGGCAACGTGACCATCCAAGCTGCCACTCTTGCTAACGGCACCATTCCGTTCTCCGGGCTCAATAATAGTCCCTTTGAACTGTGGGGAATCGATGGATTAGGCGGCCATAAAAGGGTTACGAACGATCCGAGCGGGGAGGGTGAGTTCGACACGCTCAGGATCCTTCGTCCGGAGCTTTCGTTGGCGATCGGAATGGGCTTTCCTTACAGATAGTAGCCTACGGATCCGAGTGCAAGGCTCGTTGCAAGACAATAGTGTCTGCGACACTCAGGACTGTATGAAGTCCGCGGCAGGGACGAATCGAAGCGGGGTAAATGGAGAGGTTGAGAAGGGCGTTCGGGCTCGGTGTTATTGTCGTCTCATTTTCGACATTCTTGGCGCAGGTCTATCGGTTGCATCTGGAGCGATGGGATGATGCTTACATTACCTTTCGATTTGCCCGGCATTTAGCAAGCGGATTAGGGCTGGTCTGGAACGTAGGCGGCGAGCGGGTCGAAGGATTCACAAGTCTTCTTCATGTCTTGGTAATAGCTCTTGGCTTTAAGCTCGGGATTGATCCATGGTTGTGGAGTCTTCTACTCAGTGTTGGATGCGTTATTGCATCTTGCTTTGTGATGCTTGCGATCGTTTCCCGCCATGCAGGAGGGATCGATGCATTTGCTGCAATCGTCGTAGGTATATTTGTCGCAGATCCCCTAACCGCGATCCATTCAACTTCGGGTCTCGAAACGCAGCTTTTCGTCCTATTGTTGAACCTTGCCGCATTGGCGGCACTGGAGTTTTTTGACAAGCCTGATTTAGCGAGAAGCCTTTTTCTCGCTTTGGTCGTAATAGCGGCTTGTCTTACCCGACCCGAAGCGATCCTATATGGACTCGGAATCTACGCGGCGCTTGGCCTGTCTTTCATCCTTGCAAGACGGCGGAAAGAAGGCCAGCCGAAGAACCTTCAGAACCTTGGGCTTTCCGTCCTTGTCGCTGTTTTAGGTGGATCGCTGTATGTTCTTTGGAAATATTCATACTTTGGGTACCTGCTGCCTAACCCGTACTACGTCAAATCTGCGAAGTTCAGCCTTTCAGGGCTGCCGGAGGTCAGCGAGTACATTATCCATTTGTCGCGATGGTACTTGCCGCTCCTGCTCCCCGTTCTATTCGCCTATCTATTCGCTAGGCGGCGACGGCGTCGAGATCGTAGTGAAGACCCGGGGACGTCGGAGAGTTTTGCTGGAACCGAGACCGGGACGTATGCGAAGGTGTTGATCGTCCTTCTTCCCGCTGCAATGGGCCTTGCGTACTACACGACGATAATTCATGAGGTTGGCGGTGGTAGTCGATTCTCATATCCAACATATTCGCTCATTCTGCTCGGAGTTCTGGTAGCCCTTTCCCCCATTCTCCGACGGATTCAGGCGGGCGGCGGAGTACGTTTTGGAATGGTCGCGATGTCATTTGGATGGTTCGTCATCTTATTTGTGTCTTGTCATCCTTGGATGATAGGTCCAAGACCAATTGGTGCATTTGGGCAATTTCATACAAAGGTTGGTGATGCGTTAAAGGCGACAGGATTGGATTCGAAAGGAACCATCATTTGCGACGCTGCCGGTGTCATACCGTATGTAAGTGGTTTTGATCAGATCGATAGAGTCGGCTTGACAGATAACTTTCTGTCGGGCAGATCTGATCCGACACCATCCGAACGCGAGGCGTACCTGTGGAGCCGCTCTGCTGATGTTTATATTGGCGCGGAGCCGCCAGCGACGCCCGGTGCAACTGATTCAGAATCGGATCCAAGAATGAGTTCCCAATATGTATCTAGAATTCTGCTTAAGCGCCCCCTCAGGCTGATCGAGTCCAGGATCTACTTGCAGGATCCACAGTTACTATTCCGGAGGATGCAAGTTTTACGAGACGACTGGGAACTGGTCGGAGAGCTTGATTGGCCCGGTTGGGAGGCATGGAGGCTAAAGAGCTTTGTTTATGTAAACCGGAGTTCTCCATATAGGGAAATTATTCGCGAAAAGATCAAGCCGCTGGTTGAAAGCGGACCTGATCAGCTCGACCTTGAGGATGTTGATCAAAATAATTGAACGGTGTTCCAGAGGGACAATGCGATAACCGAATGATGAAGATGGCCGGCCCTTGCCGGAATTCTGAAATATCGCTACCACCGACAACTAGCATGCGCACTCGCCCCATTTGGGCCGGACCAGTTCTGATAGGCGCTCTGCGAGAGGTGTAAAAGATGGTCAGCTATGTGCCAAATGAGAGCGGACTATGTGCGGAGGGTATTTCTATCGGCAGATCGTCTATCATCTATCTCTCGCTTGCACTAATGCTGTCGTTCTATCATTTTGAAACTATAAATCTCCCATTCGCAACTCAACGAGCTGAGTTCCATCAAGGAATCATTCGAGGTGATTTCAAGGCGCCGTATCAGTACCGGGTGCTTGCACCGTGGCTCGTCGAACTTCCGGCTCTGGTCGTCGCGAGCGTGATCGACACATCGAGCGGAAACCGTGCGAGCCTCGTTCGAGAGGTGTTTTACTCTCTTCAGCGGGTGGTTGCCCTTTTCCTCCTGTTTGTTGTTTTCCATTTGTTCCTTTTGACATGGTTTCGTCCGGACATTGCGTTCGCGGGCACGTTGATTCTCGCAGGTTTGCATTTGTTCACCTATCGAAGCTATTACTTTCAGCCTTCGTCGCCCCTCAATCTCCTTTTCCTAACGATCGGGGCATGGCTAATGGCTCGTGGCGAGTTCAAGGGGTGGCTCTATCCGCTGACGGTGATCGGGGGTTTGACGAGAGAGACGTTCGGGTTGATCGTGCCGATTCATCTTTCATTTTTTGGCTTGAAGCGAACCACGTGGAAACATACTGTCGGACTATTTTCTGTTTGGGCTGCCGTTCAGATCGGCCTTCGAGGCATCTTTGGGATGCGACCGTCATTCCCATCGCGACCCCTTAGCGTTAATTTTCACGAAGTGTTGTGGCCGTTGTTCTTGTTCTCGCTAATGTGGGTGGTTCCTTTGATTGGCTTCAGACGCCTACCACCCGAGCTTCGCTCAATGCTTTGGCTTTTTGCTATGCCGTTGCTACTTGCGAACTTCATTTTCGGGAAGGTGGAAGAAACAAGGCTGTTTTTGGATCTCGCGATCGTTCTCATCCCGTCGACTCTGTTCGTGCTTCTTGGTGACCAGAATAGAGCCGAGCTCTCGGTGGCTGATGTCTGAAAGCCAAAGACAAGATGCGTTTCTTTATGCAAAGTGTGTGTTAGGGCACTCACCTATATTGCTGCCGATCGGATCCGCAGTAGACAAGGAGGGAAAGCAATAGTTATGAAATCAGAACTGGAGAATAAAAACTGTCTTATAACCGGTGGAGCCGGTTTCCTTGGGATAAATCTCATTCGGCATCTGCTCAAAAAAAATTGGAGCCTTACCTCGTTCGACAAGGCAGAATTCAAGTTCGCAGATGTTACGGATTCGATTACCGTCATATGCGGAGATATTCGTGATCGCGATCAACTGAGTAGGGCAATGTTGGGTATGGATGTCGTTGTTCATACTGCGGCCGCCCTACCGTTGGACAAGAAGGTTGACATCCTTTCGACCGAGGTCGAAGGGACGCGAAATGTACTCAGCACCGCCTTTGACGCAGGGGTTGAGCGGGTTGTTCATATTTCATCGACGGCTGTTTATGGGATTCCTGACCATCATCCGCTGGTCGAAGGAGACCGGCTCCAAGGTGTTGGATCTTACGGAGAAGCAAAGATCCTAGCTGAGAACATCTGTCGAGAATATCGGGATGCGGGCCGCTGCGTACCAATTCTTCGGCCAAAGAGCTTTGTTGGGCCCGAGCGACTCGGCGTGTTTGCGTTGTTGTACGAGTGGGCGCTCGAAGGGCGAAATTTTCCACTGCTTGGACGGGGAAACAACAAGTATCAACTCCTTGACGTTGAGGATCTTTGCGATGCGATCTATCTCGCACTCACCGTCGATGCAGAACGTGCGAACGAAACGTTCAATATTGGAGCAAAGAAGTATGAAAGCCTTTCGACCGATTTCCAAGCCGTCCTCGATCACGCCGGGTACGGCAAGCACATTCGGAAGCTGCCGGCCGGTCCTGCCGTTGCGGTGCTGAAGCTCCTTGAGAAGCTTGGGTTATCGCCGCTTTACAAGTGGATATACGAAACTGCGGACAAGGAATCATTTGTGTCCATCGAGAAAGCTGAGGCGAGATTGGGATTCGAGCCGAGGTTTTCCAATGAGGAAGCTTTGCTTCGCAACTTTGACTGGTATCGCGAAAACGAATCTCGATTTCGGAATACATCAGGTACGAGCCATACCGTCCCTTGGAGCCAAGGGGTCCTGAGGTATGCGAAGCTATTTTTTTGACCTCTAGATTAGTTTTAGCGAAACGGACGCTATTCCTCATGGAGTCAGCGTCCGTTACTTTATGCGAGCAAACTCCTTCCACACTCGCCGCTTTCTTGCGACCCGATAGGAGTAACGTATGAACGAACAAGTATCAGCCCTTCTTACAGATAAGGCTGTGGCGGTCCCGCATTCCAAGTTTAGCTGGCCCGCGCATATTGTCGCAGCCGCTCGGCCGCATCAGTGGACAAAGAATCTATTCATTCTTGCGCCATTGTTGTTTGCCGGCCTTCTAACGGACCCCGTTTCACTCGGGCGCGCGGTCTTGGCATTCTCTGCATTTTGCTTGCTATCGAGCAGCCTATACATTTTCAACGATTGGACAGATCTCGACGAAGACCGAGCACACCCCGAGAAGTGCAAACGACCGCTTGCGTCCGGGCAATTGCCGGTTTCAACTGCTCTCGCGGCCGCAGCGTTGCTTGCAGCGACAGCTTTCTTCCTTTCCTATTTCCTAGGGCTGTACTTTTTTCTTGTTGCACTGCTGTACTTCGGGCTGGTCTTAGCGTACTGCCTTGGCCTAAAACGGATGATGGTACTGGATTGCATGATCATTGCATTGGGATTTGTCCTGCGGGTGGTTGCCGGCGCAGTTGCGATCGCGGTCACCGCCTCTCATTGGCTCATCGTTTGTGCGTTCTTATTGGCGCTTTTCCTTGCCTTCTCAAAGCGTCGTCAGGAACTTATTGCACTATCCTCCGATGCGGGCAGTCACCGCTCGGTCCTTGACCTCTATACCGTCGGATATCTTGGGCAGGTAAATGTTGTCCTGGTTGCCGCCTCGATCGTTTGCTATGCCTTATACGCAGTCGCTCCTGAAACGGTAGAAAAATTCCACACGGACGCCCTTATATATGGGACCGTCTTCGTCATTTACGGGATGTTGCGCTATTTAGCGCTGATCGAGGATCCAAAAACGGGTGGAAATCCAAGCAAAGTGCTGCTCGAGGACAAACCGCTTCTTCTGACGCTGGTGATCTGGGCGGCGTTCAATGCTGGGATCATCTACTACGAAACTTACCAACATCTGATTCCAGGTCAATGAAGACGACCTGAGGACTAGGTGCGGTATAGACCAAAAGTACTACTGTATTCGGTCGTTTCTTCCGATTCACCGCGTACCCTGGGTTGCTATCATTCGTTAAATGTTCAACTTGGCTTAGTTGAAGGTTAGAGGGTCTGTCGGGTGAATCGGCAAACCGTGAGCGATCCACGAATTCGCTCGACAGACGCTCGGCACTTCTAGAGTCTTCCTTACGGGTAAATTGGTAGTTTGGCCTCAATATGCTGACGGTCTTGCTTCCAAGGGGTTTCTTGTTGGTCTGATTTCAAGACCACTAAAAAAGCCCGGTTTGAGAGCTGAAGGCTCCGATCGGAAGGCTTGCCGACCCCGCCAAACAAACCTTTCTGCAGGAAAATCAGATGAAATCAAGATCGAATGTTGAAGTTGCAACCCGGTCATCCGATTCCGTGGATCGAATGATAGTAGATTCGCTGGCCAAGCTTGATGGGGTTGCACTCGGGATCTCACTTGCCGTTTTGTTCGGACTGATCGTTTTCGCTGCCACTAATATCATCATTCTGAAGGGTGGCGATGTCGTTGGCCCCAATCTCTCCCTCCTCGGACAGTTCTTTATCGGCTACGACGTTACGTTCTCCGGCAGCATCGTGGGATTTGTATACGGCGGTATCGTCGGGTTTATTCTCGGCTGGCTGATCGCTAGTCTTCGAAACCTCGTCGTCTCGGTTTACATCCACTACCTGAAGGTAAAGGGAAGTATGTCCGCGGTTAACGACTACATTGACAATCCATAATGATGGCGAATCCAAATAACGCAAAAGCCGAGAAAAAGAAGGTCGTGATTATTGGAGCCGGGCCCGCGGGGCTTACGGCCGCCTATCAGCTTTGCAAGGAAGGTGTCGAGTCCGTCGTCCTCGAGAAAGATGATGTTGTTGGCGGCATCTCACGAACTGTAAACTACAAAGGCTATCTCTTTGATATCGGCGGTCACAGATTCTTTACAAAGGTCAAGGCCGTTGACGATATGTGGCGAGAAGTTCTTGGAGAAAAGAAGTTCCTCCGCCGGTCAAGGCTCTCGCGGATCTATTATCAAAAGAAGTTTTTCTTTTACCCGCTAAAGGCTTCGAATGCTCTGCTTGGCCTCGGAATCTGGAACAGCATAATGATGGTCGTCAGCTATCTGCGGGCGCAGATGTTTCCCGTCAAGAATGAATCTACGTTTGAAGATTGGATAAGCAATCGATTTGGCAAACGACTGTATCACACGTTCTTTAAGACCTACACAGAGAAAGTGTGGGGAATTCCATGCGACAAAATATCGGCCGATTGGGCTGCCCAGCGAATCAAGGGACTTTCGCTTGTGACGACCATAAAAAATGCCTTGCTTCCAACTGAGGTCAAGGACAAAGGCGAGATCATCAAAACCCTGATCGATGCTTTCGACTATCCGGCCAAAGGCCCAGGCATGATGTGGGAAATGGTCGCCGATAGTATTCAGAAGGATAGATCATCGCTAAAGATGAAATCGGACGTAGAGTGTATATACTGGCAGCAAGGTCGGGTTATGGCGCTTGAGATAGAGCACGCCGGCAAACGCGAGGTCATTGAAGGGACCGACTTCATCAGCAGTATGCCAATGCAGGAACTCGTTAGAAAGATGTCGCCTGAGCCACCGGCAGAAGTGCTTGCTGCCGCGGATAAGCTAGGCTACCGCGACTTCCTTACAGTTTCGCTGGTCGTCAACAAAGAGAAACTGTTCGAGGACAACTGGATCTACATCCACGACCCGGATGTGAAGGTTGGCCGAATTCAGAACTTTAAGAACTGGAGTCCCCACATGGTTCCCGACCAAACTCGAACGTGTCTCGGCCTCGAATATTTCTGCTTCGAGGGTGATGGTTTGTGGAATATGGAGGACAAGGATCTGATCGCCCTTGGAACCAAGGAACTCGGCATGCTCCAGTTAGTTAACCCCGCGGATGTTGAGGACGGTTCGGTCGTCAGAATGCCGAAAGCCTATCCCGTTTACGATGCGGTCTATGCCGACGCGGTCGATACTATCAGGGACTTCTTGCGGCAAGTCCCAAACATATACCTCGTCGGTCGGAACGGGATGCATAAGTACAACAATCAAGATCACTCAATGCTAACGGCGATGCTCTCGGTCAAAAACATTCTTGGTGCGCATTATGACGTGTGGGGCGTAAATGTTGACAATGAATACCACGAAGAGATAACGGCACAAGAGGAATCCGAACTAGGTGTGGTATCTTCTACGCAGCCGCTGGTTCCAACAAGGATAGGCTAAGTAATGACATCAGAATCGATCGATCCGCAATTTTCCGAGAGAACTATCAGCGAGGAGCGAGCACAAGCCATCCGTGAGGAGCAGTTGCTCAAACGAGCGGTGGTTCGGCTTAATGGCCACGTTCTTGGGTTCGTTATTGGGACGATAGGTGCGATCGCGTTATTCACCGCCACGATATGGCTTGTTATAAAAGGAGGCGAGGTGGTTGGTCCGCATTTAGGGCTACTTGATAATTACCTTTTCGGCTATTCCGTTTCGTATCTTGGGAGCCTTGTCGGAGCTGTGTATGCGTTTGTTATTGGCTATGCCAGCGGATACCTGATCAGTTCGGTTTATAACTTTTTCGCTCTACTACGGTCGAACTCGCACAAACCGAAGACCCGCTAGGCTGTCTAACCCTTTGCATCACCGAACAGAACTCACGAATCGGGCAGATTCGTTTCGTGAACGTGCATGCGTGGTCTTTGAGAATATATGCGAATAGGAGTTGACGCGAGTTGCTGGAGCAATAAGCGCGGCTTTGGTCGCTTTACGCGAGAACTTCTGAGCAGTTTGTTAGCGGCCGACACTCGTGATGAGTTCGTCTTCTTCGTTGATTCGCAGGCTGGTTGTGAAGCCGAATTTCCGTCTTCGGCAGAGGTTGTTGTAGCTCGTACAAATGCGTCGGCGGCTGAGGCGGCATCTGCTTCCGGGCGGCGTTCTGTACCTGATGTATTGTCCATGTCAAAGGCCGTTTGGCGGCATAAGGTCGACCTATTCTTCTTTCCGACGGTATATACTTTCTTTCCGATCTTTAATAGGACAAAGATCGTGTTGACGATCCATGACGTGATCGCTGAACATCATCCCGAATTGATCTTTCCAAATTCGCGTGCTCGGTTCTTTTGGAATCTAAAACTGAGAGTAGCAACCCGACAGGCGGACCTGCTCGCAACAGTATCGGAATTCTCGAAGACGGAGATTGCCGATTACTACAATTATCCGGCTTCAAAGATCCGGGTCATTACCGAGGCGGCCAAATCCGAGTTCAAAATGGTCTCTCGGGAGGCGCCAGCCCTGCTACCGGCAAAGAATGGAACTTCCGGTTCGGATGGATTCCTGCTCTACGTCGGCGGAATCAGCCCGCATAAGAATCTTAGCAAGCTCGTCGAAGCCTTCAAACAATTTCGGGATTGCGGTAAGGGGCAGCCGGTCAAACTGGTCTTAGTCGGCGACTATAAAGATGACCCCTTTTATTCGGCCTATCCAGGATTGATAGAACAGATTCGTGAGTATGGTATGGAGGACGAGATCGTCTTTACCGGGTTTATCCCTGACGATGAGTTGGTTCGACTCTACAATGAAGCGATCCTTCTCATCTTTCCGTCCATTGAAGAAGGGTTTGGTCTTCCTGCGATCGAGGCGATGGCTTGCGGCACGCCGGTAGTTGCGAGTCGGACGGGATCCCTTCCCGAGGTGGTTGGGCAGGCAGGACGATACTTCGATCCACACGACTCCGACGATATGGCGCGAGTGATCACGGATGTGGTGAAGAGTGAAGGCGCACGACGCAAGATGAGTTCTGACGGTATAGCTAGGGCTCGGCAGTTCAGTTGGGAAAGAGCGGCAAACGACACTTTAGCGATATTTGAAGAGCTACGCACAAATTGAGTTTTGTGGAAGACCGTCCGTTAAGATTTTGTATGGTGTCGACGTTCTATCCGCCATATAACTTTGGCGGAGATGGGATGCACATCTACCGCCTTTCGAATGAACTTGCTCGACGCGGACATTCAGTCGATGTTTTCTATTGTGAAGATTCATTCGTGATGCTGAATGGAGGAGAACCGACAGGCTCCTTCCCTAATCATGACAACGTGAATTTGCACCCGTTGCGGAGCGGGTTCGGGATGCTTTCGCCGCTAGCCACTCAGCAGACGGGAATTCCGCTGTTTAAGAGCAAATTGAAGAGAGCTTTGTCGGAGGGCGACTACGATGTGATCCATTACAACAATATGTCGTTGATCGGGATAGCGGCATTGAGTTATGGCTCCGCGATCAAACTCTATACCGCTCACGAGCATTGGCTGGTATGTCCGATGCATGTGCTTTGGAAGCTCAACCGAGAGGTCTGCAAAAAAAAGAGCTGTACAGCCTGCCAACTTTCCGGAAAGAGGCCACCTCAGTTATGGCGTTATTCCGGGATGATGGATCGCAATCTGAAGCATATCGATCGTTTTCTTTCGCCGAGCAGATTCTCTATCCGGAAGCATCTTGAATTGGGCTTTGATGCTCCGATCCAGCATCTTCCGTACTTCCTACCCAAACGTCCAGAGTCAAACGCTGTTGAAAGGGCTGTGGATAATGGAGGGCGGCCATATTTCCTATTTGTCGGTCGGCTTGAATATATAAAGGGTGTTCAGAATCTGATCGAGCCGTTCCGCAAGAACCCAGCGTTCGACCTTCTTGTTGCTGGTGATGGAGTTTTCCGGGAATCGCTTGAGGCTCAGGCAGCCGATTGCCCGAACATTAAATTCCTGGGTCGACAGGATCAGGATTCGCTTAGTTGTCTCTATCGAGGTGCGAAAGCGGTCATTGTTCCGTCGATCTGTTATGAGACGTTCGGCATCGTTGTAATCGAGGCTTTTTCGCACAAGACACCGGTAATTGTGAATGACCTTGGAGCTCTACCAGAGGTTGTTCAAGACAGCGACGGCGGAATTATCTACAAAACTGAACAAGAGCTTATCTCGGCGATAAATATGCTCGCAGGCGATCCTGAAAAGCGAAATGAATTTGGCGAGAATGGACATCGAGCGTACCTGAAATACTGGTGCGAAGAGCCGCACCTCGAAATGTATATGAAGTTGATCGAATCGGTCGTGGAAGAAAAGGAGCGAAAGGGACCTTATATTGCTGAACGGCAAGTCGCGAGAGCCTGCTAAGTTTCGCGTTCCTATCATCACATATCATTCGATCGATGAGAGCGGCTCTGTCATCTCGACGGCTCGAGATGTGTTTGCGAGGCAGATCTCGACACTGGCAAACGCCGGATACGCTGCGATCACGCTTCGCGAGCTTGTATCTAGGATGAACAACAGAAGCTCGTTGCCGGAACGAGCGGTCGTCTTAACCTTTGATGACGGTTTCAAGAATTTTTACTCCGAGGCATTTCCGATACTCAACGATCATGGTTACCGAGCGACAGTTTTTCTCGTTACCGATTTCTGCGGAAAACATAACGATTGGGCGGGAAATCCGCCGAAACTTCCACGAAGCGAGATCCTGAAATGGAGCGAAGTACGAGAGCTTAGCGGGAACGGTGTTGAGTTCGGCTCACACACGAAAACGCATCCGGACCTGACGCGAACATCTGCCGCAGTCCTGGAGGACGAGATCCTTAACTCCAAATCGGCACTTGACGATGCGCTCGGCACTGAGACAGTGTCATTTGCTTATCCGTTCGGGAGAATGAGCGAGGCCACAAGGGCAGTGGTTGCGG
The DNA here is from genome assembly GCA_018269005.1 of Acidobacteriota bacterium. Taxonomy (GTDB): domain Bacteria; phylum Acidobacteriota; class Blastocatellia; order Pyrinomonadales; family Pyrinomonadaceae; genus OLB17. The sequence continues at coordinate 11,570 of JAFDVK010000023.1, forward strand.
ACAATTTCAAGGCTGCAGTTTCTACTGTGCTCGGTAAGGTAACTCCGCGCAGCGATCTATTCGAGTTAGAAAGGGTCGATGCTTACTATTTGTCAGATCAGCGTATTCTCGATCGGATAGAGACCCCGCTTTTCGACAACTATATGAGGGTTCGTCAGATTCTGCGAAAGGCAAAGTCCTTTGCTGCCAAGGTGTAGCCGATCGGAAGGCAACAACAAGGAAGAATATGAACATCGTTTCAAGAGTTACTCGTCACACAAAGCTTTCAGTAAGGGCGGTAAAGCATAGAACCATGCAAACACCACCTTTCATGATCATTTTTATCAATTCGATCTGCAACCTTACTTGTGAGCATTGTTTCTATTGGAAGGAACTGAACAAGCGCAATGACTTGACGTTTGAGGAGTTTGAAAAGCTGTCGCTTGAGCTTGGTGACTTCGAGAACCTCAATCTGTCGGGTGGTGAGCCATTTATCCGAAAAGAGTTTGCCGAGATCTGTGAGCTGTTCATTAAGAACAATAACGTCAAGAACATTTACGTCCCGACAAACGGCTACTTTACCGATCGAACCGAAGCGGCCCTGCGAAAGATACTCGAAGACAAGAATCTCAAACTTTTCGTCTGCGAGATATCGCTCGACGGAATGCCCGACTATCACAATAAGTTTCGCGGCAATGCACAATCCTTCAAAAAGGCGATGGAGACGTATCAGATGCTGGCTCGTCTTCAAGCGGAGGATCCACGATTAAGAATTCACGCCAATACGGTCGCGATGAGCGAGAATATGGATGAGATCTGGAAGTTGACGGAGTATCTGCACGATAACTGTCCTGCGATGGAGCATCACAACCTAGCGATAATTCGCGGGGATCGAAAGAATCCCTCGCTGCAAGGGCCTCACCTTACGAAATACAAGGACCTTTATCGTCATGTTGCCGAAGTGTGGAGCGACCGCGAAAAACGTCGTTTCGGAGCAAGTGTCGAACCGATGCTTCAATGGGCAAAGGTTAAAACGATCGAATCTGAAAGCCAATTTATACCTTGCAAGGCAGGCATCTTGACCGGCGTTGTGTATGCCAACGGCGATGTTAGCGTCTGCGAGCAGCATCGTCCGATCGGAAATCTGCGGAAGAATAGCTTCTTTGAAATCTGGGACTCCGAGAAGGCTGAAACGCTCCGGCAGGGGATCGCGGCCAAGGAATGCTACTGCACCAATGAAATATTCTTGTGGTCAAGCATTGTGTTTCAACCGGTACAACTTACAAGAGCTATGGTCGGCGCGCGTAAAGAGCGGACGGCGGTGGTAGTAGCTGACCGCTGAAACGACTGGCTAACGGCTTCCTCACAAACTTCTCGTGTCAAGCTTTATACCCTTCATCACGGTCATAATTCCGGTTTACAACGGGCGCGATTTTCTGGGAAAGTGTCTTGGAGCACTTTTCGCGTCGAGCTATTCTTCTTTCGAAGTGCTTGTTGTCAACGACTGCTCTACGGATGACAGCCCCGAACTCGCACACGAGAAGGGGGCTAGAGTTATCTCAACTGCTGAGCGGTCAGGGCCCGGTGCCGCGCGCAATCTTGCTGCCGGAGCAGCAGCTGGGGAAGTGCTCGTGTTTGTCGATGCGGATGTAGTCGTAAAGCCGGATACGCTTGAGAAGATCGCAGCGAGATTCGAGGAAAGCCCGGATCTTGCCGCTTTATTCGGTTCTTACGACGATGAGCCTGCTGAACGTAATTTCTTATCCCAATATAAGAATCTACAGCATCATTTTGTCCACCAACATTCGAATCCCGTGGCATCGACGTTTTGGTCGGGGCTCGGCGCAATGCGCCGCAAGGTATTCCTTCAACATCATGGCTTCGATCACGAAAAATTCTCTGAGCCTTCGATCGAAGATATAGATCTCGGCTCTCGGCTTCGAGCGGCAGGGCAACGAATACTTCTCGATCGTGACATTCAAGCAAAGCACCTGAAAAAGTGGACAGTCCGCTCGCACCTGCGGACTGAGATATTCTGCCGAGCCCTTCCGTGGTCCCGGCTAATTGTTGAAAAGCAGACCCTTATCAACGACATGAATTTGAAGACTGCGGATCGCTTGAGTGCGGTCCTAGTAGGGCTTCTCTTGGTCATGCTACCGTTCATCTTTTGGCGGCCGTTGATCGGCGTACTATCGATCTGCATAGTTGCGGCATTTCTGTTTCTAAATCGGGAGATACTTCTTTTCTTCTGCCGTAAGAAGGGTCTTATGTTTGCAACAATGACCATACCGTGGCAAATGCTCTACTTCCTCTACGGCGGAGCAACGTTTGTATTGTGCTGGGTCTGGTACAGGTTGTTACGCCCCATGTCGATCGACAAGAGCACTGTCCAACAGGAGAAAATGAATGCCGGGAACTGAGGAGCGAGAAGGCTTCGTTCGGTTGGGCCCACTCCGCATTACTCACGATATGGTGCTGGTGGCCATCATGGTGATTTTAGCCTTTGTGATCCGGCTGGAATCTATTCCGTCAAAGGCCGTACTAAATGGTGACGGAATCTATTATACGATCCTTGGCGAAAAATTCTTCTCGGGAGACTTTGCCGGTGGGATCAGCGCATACTGGTCCCCCCTTTATTCTATTCTAACGGGTATAGTAGAGTTTATTGGGGCAAACCGAGAGTTCGCCGGCAGGCTCGTCTCACTGCTCTCCGGCGCATTCGTTCTCGTCCCGTCCTTTCTCCTGATTCGTGATTTCTACGGCCGGCGTGCGGCAATATTAGGAACTCTTCTCCTAATATTTGATCCTTCGTCAATAAGGGCGTCGGGCTGGGTCATGACCGAGTCGCTCTACACTCTCGTCTTTGTCGGATTCATCCTTACAGGCTGGAGGGCAATACAGAACGACAGCAATAGATCGTTTTTCGGGACAGGAGTACTCATCGGAATCTCATACCTAATTAAACCCGAGGCGATAGCATATGTGATCTTGCTTCCGCTTGTGTTTCTCGGACTCAGCATACTCCAACGTCGCCTAGTCCTTCGCAAGATTTTTACCAGCTGCCTCATTACCTTTGCGGGATTCTCAATCTTCTTCTTGCCTTACATTCTCTTTGTCCACGCCAAAACCGGAATTTGGACGATAAGCCAAAAGGTCACTATCAATCTTCCGGCTGCTGACTTCGATGGAGAACTTTTGAAGATCCTCAACGGGGAAAGGAAGACCATGAAGGATAAGGTTTGGGGTGATGATTACGGTTCGGTGACACTCCAGCCGCAACCTGCACTTGCTCGCAACGAATCGGTGCCGTCGGATTCGCCCGGCTTACTTTCGGGCATAGCTGTGCTTGCGAAGAAAGCGATGTCGCAGCTTATTTGGCAGATCAGACGTTATTTACCTGCGATTTTACCGATCCCTCTTCTGTTTGTTGCCATCGCAGGATTCTTCAGCAAACCGTGGACAAGAGAGCGGTTCTTTCACGACGCGTACCTTGCTTCTTTTGTTCTGGCGACGTTGACCGGTTATGCGATCTCGGCCGTCGAGCTTAGATATCTCTTTCCCTTGATACCGATCGCAGCAGCTTGGGTCGGGATCGGAGCCATCGACCTTAGCGAGTGGGCGGCCAATTCAGCTCGCGCGATCCGGAACGGAAGAGACTTGCTTAGACCGATATATTTCCAAATCGGCCTTACGGTACTTCTCGTGTGCTCATTTGTCCCATTGTACGCGGCTTACATGCGGGCTGACACGATCGACAATGTCCCGTATGAAGAAAAGGAAGCTGGGCTCTGGTTGAAAGACCATTCAGCTGTACCTAATCCTACGGTTATGTCGGCAAATATAACGGTTGCATTCTACGCTTGCGCCAAACATATCTATCTTCCCGATGAAACACTTCCGACGATCGTGGCGTATGCAAAGGAGCGGAACACGAACTATCTAGTAGTCAGTCAACGAAGGATAAAGGATATGGTGTCTTCCGAACTCAGCGGCGTTGATGAAATCGCCGGACTAAGAGAGGTTTATCGAGACCAGCGTTATCCGGACCATCAAGTAGCGATATTCGAAGTGACGTACTAATAGGCTCCAACCGCGTCATTCCCATAAACACGACATATTTTCCGGCTTTCACTACCGACCGTAGATCGTGATCACGCCGAAGGCCGGGATGCTTGCCGAGAGTGCTTGGCCTGGTGTGACGCTCGCGTCCGGTAGGGCTACGCCATACTCGTTCGCCGTTGTGTATGTAATTCCATAGGTGCCTGGCGGTAACCCTTGGATCGAGAATGACCCGCCGGATCCCGCCTTCACAACCACCACATACTTTCCGTTCGCGTTTACGAATCCTAGCGGATCAAAATTCTGATTTCCCGACAGAGCCTGGATGCGTCGGGATCCTGCTCGGATGAACTTAAAATACTGAGTTAGGAATTTTGTCTTGCTTCCCATCGTGATGACTGGGCTGGCCGGAACTGAATCGTCGATGACGAAGTATCTGTCCCCGCTATCAGGCCCCCAACTGATCGGACCCGCTAGGCAGAATTGTTGCCACGAAGAATTTCTGCCTTGCTTGATATCCTGGTGGAGGGCGACATAATCCGCCCCGATCCATTCGAGCATTCCTACCCGCTTGTCATAAAGGATCGCCCTGTCAGAGATCTGCTGCAAGATCGAGCCCGATGCTCCCGTGTATCGATGATAAGAAAATTCGGAAACATACGACATTGCGCCGTTTGTTTGTGAGATCTGGTCAATATAACTTGGTGCATTCGATGCAGACGTTACTGACGGGGCCGTGAACGAGGGCGTGAAGCCATTGGCAACAAGTTTGTCTCCCGCAGTTTTGATCGCGGCGGCTACTTGGACGGCAGACCAATTTGCGGTAGATGTGTCCGGTTCGAGTACGACCTCCCAGGTGTCAGGAACGAATCCAAATACGGATTGCATATGCTGATACGTGGCGAGCACAAATTCTGCATACTCTGCCGGCGACGTCTTGTGCTCGAATGTCGATGATCCAAAATCAACGTAGTTCAGATTTACCCAAAGGCGTTCGCCACGAGCGGCCAACCGCTGCTTCATCGGCAGCACGACGTTGTTAATGCTGCTGTCCAGCTGCGAAAACTTAAATCCTGACGGATTGATATGGTTTGGGTCGGCATCGTCATTGATTATTTCGTAACGTTTCGCATTGTACTGACTCTCAGTAATTTGTCCTGCACGCCACTGTGCGAAATAATCAACGGGATTCTCGGCGCCGCTAAGGAGTTCAAGTCTGATCCGGTTAATTCCTAGATCATTCACTGCTGTATCAAATAGAGCGTCCTTGTAGTTATTCCAAGCCGGTGAAAAAAGCTGGCCTGCTTGGTCGGTCGCTTCCCATCCTCTCATTGTTTGGTACTTCACGTATGGGTTGAGGGCGATCGTGTTCCCGGTTGGCGTATTGATCGGGAAGTTGCGCACTACGACCGGCCGATCGATCGTGGTCTGAGCTCCGCCGGAGTTCACAGCTTTCGCCCGGAGAATGTGCTTTCCATTAGCCAAAGATGAGGTGTCCCATGCGAAATATACGACCGAATCAATAACGGTCGGTGAGACCGGGATACTTCCGATCTGCACGTTGTCGCACAGCAGGTCAACACGACTGATCCCGGACGGGTCGTTTGAATGGATAGCGACTGAGACTTGGCCTGACACTCGTCCGAGCTCTTTTGTTCGCAAAAAACTGACCGACGGAGAACTAAGGGTGTATGAACCATTTGTACCAACATGAGCGCGACACGGCGTAACGAAAGTCGTGGCAAACGCGACTATAAGACCAAACGCAAAGGTCTTCGGCAATCTTGTGTAATACTTCATTTTTGACTCGTCGGAACTACCAGAGTTTGTGTTCTGAATTATCTAAGATAAGAGCGGCTGATCACGCAGAACGGCTTTGACTCTTTGGGAGGCGGGGACTAAAACAACTAGCGGAAAATTCCGTAATAGTCCTAGTTTAACCTTTTTGGTCGCCGAATTGTCAAGTAAAGTTTCGGCGGTGCAGAATTCGCCGAGACGGATTCGATGAGCTGGGGAAGAGCAAAGGATGGAGGGTGTGGCTATCTTTATGAAAGATAGGCACTTACCGGTCAACGAGAGAAAAGTCGTCAAGTGAAAGCTCGCCGAAGATCGGACAAGGATTGGAATTGCAGGAGGGTCGCAAAAGGGCGATATTAACGGCCGGGGTTTGGGTTGACTTGAAGTCTACGGTGGCTTCGATCCAGGCATTCTGTGTTGAATTTAGTGTCTCAGAACGTCCAAGCTCAACGCCATTTTTCGAGTCGGTAACGATAACGATCGGATTTGACGCAGACAAAAGTTCCGAGGAACGATAAAAGAAATGCAGCCTATAGGTCGAAGTTGGGCGAACGTACGCACGCTGCGTCACGACACGCCTCCCTAGTTCGACCGCACCTGCGAAGCTTAGGTGGAGGGAATAGGTGCCTGAATGAACGTCCTGTTGCGTTCGCGAACTCGTTACTCCTGGAAACTCCTGGTCTATCTGCCAACCGAACGCCCCCTGATTGGCGCCCTTGGTATGCTCGAAGCCTCCGTCGAAGATCAGTTCGTTATTTGGTTCACCGTTTGCAGCGATAGTTGCTGTCCAGAGCGTGTGAGCCAAGGAATAGTCTTGTCGGACGATAAGATCATTTATGATCTCATATTTGTCGAGTCCAGGCAGTTCGTCGCTAAGGAGAAACGCGAGCGATTTGTCGGTCATTAGTGAACGGCTGATGAAGTACCTCGCAAGGTAGGTTCTAGCTTCGGTTGTGGCCGGCCTAGCAGAACGTTCGATCTCGATCGCGTCATCTGGGTGGCGCCGGGCAGCAAGTTCAACGACTTGCGGATAAAGAGAGAAGTCATTCTCGGCAGCCTCAGAAAGAGCATTGAAGCCTTCCCGCTCACGACCGCCTTGTAGGAGGATCAGACCGTACATAAACTTAGGCTGTGAGTAGCTTGGTGCGAGCTCAATGGATCTGAGGAATGAGTCTTCCGCTCCGTAGAGGTCGCCGGACGTGTACCTTGCCGAACCGAGTAACTGCCAAGCGCCGTAGCTCCCCGGTCTCGCGCGCGCAGCCCGTTCAAGGGCAAGAAGGGCCTCATCGTATTCGCCCCGATCGAGAAGCAAAAGCCCCAAGACCCTCTGAGCGTTTGGATCTGCACCAAAAACCCTTGTCGCGAGTTGAGCTTCCGCGATCGAGGCCGATGTTGATGCCGAGATCGCGAGGTATTCGGCGAGGGATTGTCGCCCGGCATAGAGCCCCACCGCTATAATGACCAAAACGTACGCAAGCGGAGCAAGCCACCGACTTGCCCCAAGAATAACGAATCCGAGTTCTTTCCTTGAGGCAACATCTGTCTTTGACTGCGGACTATAGGTTGCTATCAATACCAACACCAACAATATTGCGGCGTTTATCGGTACATGCAGTCCAAAATCTACGAGGCTATGAATTAGAACACCAAAGATCCCGACTACTGCGCCAAAACAAGCGGAACGAATCGCCCGATGCTCCGAGCGCAAAATCCGAAGAGCTCTTTTGCTCACCAAGAAGCCGACGGTGCCAAACAAAGTGAGACCGACTATTCCGCTATTTGCAAGGATTTCGAGGTATTCATTATGAGCTTGCTCTAACTCCCATGACCCGTTCGAACGATCATACCTGGTGATCGCATCCGCATAAGCACCAAAACCGGCGCCGGTAATGGGACGTTCTTTAATTAGATCGAGCGTAATGCTCCAGATGGTGCCGCGGTTCATGCGTTGTGCAGAACGACTTTCGACCTCATCCCGAACTAGCTCTAGGCGGCTCACCACTTTGTCACCACCTATTAGAGCAATCGCCGCCAGGGAGACGAGTGTGGCCAGAATGCAGGCTGCAGCAACTCCAAATATCTTTCGTGACCGATTCCAAGAACGCCTCGCGCCAAGGCTCAACGAATTTGTATCCCTTCCGGCCACAAACGGATACAGGAGCAAAGAGAAGAGAACCATCGCGAGAAGACTAAGGACCCCTCCGCGTGACCCCGCCGTAAGGAGCGAGTAAACAATTACCCCGACCAGAAGGCAGCCGACAAAGCGGACCGCTTTTGACAAATGTCCTCCCGTGAGTGCTCCGACAAGCAGGGCAGTGGACATTTCGGCAAGTAGTGCAAAATGGTTGCGGTTGATAAATTGTGCGTACTGTTCGCTAGGTGGGGCTGCATACGCACGAAATATTCCGTAAGCGGCAGAGCATGCGCCAATTGCGATCACTATTCCGACAAGGTAGTGCAAGCGTCGAGGGCCGGTGACGAGATAGCTAAGCGATTCCGCTGCAATGATCAATGCGGAAAAAAAGACGATGAAGCTTTTTGTATCGAACGGATCTTCGCTGTGGAAATAGCTTAAGTATGTAATAGGAACGATCTGTAGGATCGCAACAAGCACGATCCCTGTTAGGGCAGCGATGATCGGCAGAATGGACAAACGAAAATTATCTTTTAGAAGGCTGCCAATAACCCTAAGCAAGCCGAAGCTGCAGAAAAGCAAAGCTAGAAGCGACTTGGCGGATTCGCCCGGTCGGCCCTCAATGAACGCAAAGAGGCACAGCATTCCGAGGAAAAAGCAGAACGCAAATAGCTCGATCCTTTCGCCAAGCGAATGCGTACGGCTAACAGGAAAGGATCTGTCGGACCGATCGGCCAGTACCGACGATTTTGGAACTACGGAGGTTATCATTCCGCGTCGTGTCGGGCTTGATTCTGGAGGGATCGCTTTGGGTAATTTGTTAAGAGGGAAGGGGTCCACACCATTCTTCAAGATAGGAGTCGAGTGGGAAACAGGATTGGCGGTTACTTATATGAGCCCGTTTTACTGTATGACAGCTGCATTTCTTCTCTGGTTGGTAGAATAGCGGTCGTTGGGAAGACGATCGCCCGCAACGTCCGACCAATAATGCGCAGGTCGGTCTTCCAACTCTTATCACCAATGAATCTCGCGTATCCCCGTAGCTTATAGGGCTGCACTACTTCGAGATAGTATCGCTCTGTATCAGAAACTTTTGCTAACAATTGCTCTTCGTTTCGCAAGCGTAGAGTGACCGGATCTGTAATGCCTGGACGATGCTCAAGGACAAATTGCCACAGAGGATCGCTCGGATCAACGAATTTCGGAACTTCTGGGCGTGGACCGACGAAAGACATGTCCCCGCGAAAGACATTCCAGAGCTCAGGCAGCTCATCTATCTTAGACTTGCGGAGGAACCGGCCTATAGATGTAACTCGCTTGTCATTCGATGCCGTTACAAGCGACCCTCTTGAGGAGTTGGTCATAGTCCTGAACTTATAGATGGTAAACTCTGAGCCATATTGACCAACTCTTTTTTGACAAAAGAATACGGGGCCTCTCGAGTTGAGCTTGATCAGAATCGCAACAACAGCCATTACCGGGGCGGCAAACACCAGCCCTACTAAGGACAAGATGACCTCTGCTGTTCGTGGCAGCCCTCTTCTACGTAATTCTTTCATAGTTAAACTGCCACTGACATTGGTGCCTTCGAATATGTTGTACAGATCTTCCGTATCGTCTTGACCACGTGGGACATCTCCTCGAGCGTCATCATCGAGTACATCGGCAGGCTGATTATTTGCGTCCAGAGCTTTGAGGCCGCCGGAAAATGGGAATCGATCCAGCCAAAGCGTTCCGCATAGAGCGGGTGCAGATGTAAGGGGCGCCAGTGCACAGAAAAGCCTACTCGGTGGCGTTTCAGTTCCTCGATAAACTCATTTCGGTCGATTGAGAGCTCTTCAAGATTCAGCCGAATCGGGAACAAGTGCCACGAATGGTATCGGTCTGAATCACAAGGCGGCAACGAGATCTCTTGGATATCGGCCATTGATGAGAAATAGAATCGCGCGACCTGCTCTCGTTTCTTTCGCATCTCTTCGGCTCTCGCCAACTGTTGACACCCGATAGCAGCAGCGACATCCGTCAAATTGTACTTATAACCCGGCTGAACGATCTTGTAATCCCAAGTTCCCTCCGCCGTATATCGACCCCAAGCGTCGTGAGAAAGGCCATGAAGAGACATCAATCTGATCTTATTTGCAAGTATTTCATCGTTAGTTACGGCCATTCCGCCTTCGCCGGTGGTTATTGTCTTATTTGCATAGAACGAAAAGCAGGTCACAGACGCCGTGTCTTCACCGCACATTTTCCACCTGCTGTCTGAGTTTGGCCTCCACGCTGAAGGAAATGCATGAGCTGCATCTTCGATTACCCACAGATTGTGCCTTGCGGCAAACGACTTGACCGCTCCTATATCCATCATTAGCCCACCAACGTGTACCGGGATGACGCCGACAGGCTTTAATTCTCGCCCACGGAGATACGGTAAAGTCCGCTGCTTGATTTTTTCGATCTTACGTTCTGCGTCCGCAAGGTCCATATTCCCCGTCACCGGATCGCAGTCAACGAGTACAGGGACAGCCTTCTTATATAGAACGATCTCAGCGGTAGCTGCAAAGGTCATCGTTGGAATCAGGACTGCCTCGCCTTCCTTTAGTCCAATGGCCTCGACCGCAAGGTGAAGTGCGGCCGTGCACGAATTAACGGCAACCGCGAATCGTGCGTTGACCGCACGTGCGAACTCCTCTTCAAATGCTCTCACTTTTGGACCAGTTGTTAGCCAGCCACTCCTAAGTGTTCCAACAACTTCCATGATCTCGCTCTCGCCGATATCGGGCCTAAAGAACGGTACGGTTAGAGATGAAGAGAATTCGTTATCCTCGTTGGGGTTTGTATCGATTACTCGATCGATCTCGGCGGTTCGTATCGTTTGCATAGTTGCTTCCTTTACCCTGAATCGAAGGTCGATTCTATTCGAAATCAGAGGCGGTCGGGGTTGTAGATCACAGTTCGATGGCCGACAAAAAAGGCAAAAAATACTGCCGAAAAGGGAGGCGGCAAGCGGCCGTTCTCCGAGACGAAAAATAGCTCAAACGTAGTTGGTCTAGTTAACGTTACCAATTGTCAGACCTGAATAAATTCGAATATAGAGATAGTTTTTTGTGGCACTAAAAGACTAGATTTTAGCTACACAACAGGCCAAAGATCCTCAACAAGACCACAGAAGCACACACAATTCATCATTCGGCGACCCTTTCGGTATTCGCTCGGTACCAAGACCCGAAAGTAGCCAATGGATAGACTGTCTCCAGTTCCACGGGTCAACCGTGTCTTGGCTTGCTCGTCCTGGGTCTCAACGCGTATTTATAGAACAGTCTTATAGGTCGCGTCACGTAGTGCAGCGGGGCCAATGCTTGTGGCAGTGCAAGAACGTTACGATCCGCCTCATTCGGCGTAAAAATGATCCTCAAATACCAGCTTAAGTAGTGGAAGTGCAACTTTATTCGATCGAACGCACGCTCCTTCAAACGTAAGTGGTCTAAATATCTGTCACCGATCGCAATGTGCTGGGCTTTTGCCGCGAACAAACGATTCTTTGTCTCGGCAGACATCTCGGCAAACATCGGACTACTGATTACTGTCTTCCACCGTTCGTCGGGAACCTCAAACTCAAAGAGATCAGTTATCAGCCTCAGGCCAAAGGCGACAACATTCTCGGTGCCAGCCCTTCTCGACGCGATAAAGAGCTGATCCCAATCGATGCATTCTTTGGAAAGAATGAGCTCATGAACATCACAGACCCAGCCGAATCGCTCCCAACTATGTCGTGACCCGTGCAAGCACAAATAGATAAGAAGATCCGTGATGCCGAGGGTTCGCACCGGCGTCCCGGCCAGGATGATCGAGTCGAGTCGATCCCAAAGCGTGTTGATCTCCATCGGGAGACCGAAATGAGAACCCGACAGTTTCCAATGCAGCTCGAGATTTACATTCCGTTCAGGGTTAACGAAATAGATATCTTTCTTTCGGCTGATATTCCAGTTTCTCTTTGTCAGCCAGCTTACGCTTGTAAGAGGCTCCCAACCTTTCCCGGTTAGGAGGGTGACGGCCTTATGAAATTGTTTTGGTTGGACAAGGACATCGAGATCGTTGAATTTTCGATATGAAGGGTCGCCGTAGGCTTCGATAGCGAGCATTGGCCCCTTGAACGGCAAGACGGTGATACCATTTGCTCCGAAGAACTTTACCATCTCGAGCAACTCCCGCGTCTGAAGCAAATTGTGACGCAGGTGACACTCTTGCTCCGATTCGAGAGAAGCTTTGATGTCGGCCGGCAGCTGTTTTGAAAAGCCTTGGATCAAGGTCCTTCCGAGCAATGGCAGAACGGCATTACGCTGAGCAACATTGAGTACGAACTTCCAGTCAATAGGTTCGGCTAGGGCGGCCGAAATTCGACTTGCGGCCGCTTCCGGGACCGCCGTACGGGAGCAGTCGATGATGAACCGGATCTCGCGGGAATGATCGGACGCATCGGGTCCCAGCTGACTTTTTGACTCGTTCTCAGACATTAGATCATCGGAGGATCGCTTCATATGACTTCTCCGAAGCAACGAGCATTTGAGACTTCCAAGAACTCGCGTAGAAGCCATCTAGGTCCAATAGCTCCTTATGCGTACCTGACTCGATCAACCGCGAATCGCTCATAACGTGGATGATGTCGGCCCGCATCGCGATCGTGAATCGATGGGTAATTATCAATCCCGTCCGGTCCTTGGCAAGACTAGAGAATCTGTCATACCAATCTGCTTCACCCCAAGAGTCCATAAAACTTGTTGGTTCATCAAGAACAAGTATTGGAGACTGTCGAAAATAGGCACGGGCAAGAGCTATCTTTTGCCATTCGCCTCCGCTTAGTTCACAACCGGCTTCGAACCATCGGCCAAGCAGGGTTTGATACGTGCTCGGCAGCCCGTCGATAAAGCCGTCCGCCCCTGCGAGTTCTGCCGCGGTCTCGACCTCTCTGGGCTCGGGAGTCTCTCGCTCATCTCCTAGGCTGATATTACCCGCGACCGTATCCTGAAAATGCAGAGGAAATTGAAAAAGGACCGAGACGTTCCTACGCAGTTCTTTCACATCAAATTTCCGAATGTCTATGCCATCTACTTGAATGGAACCGGTATCGGGATCATAGAAACGGCAGAGAAGTTTGATCAGCGTACTCTTCCCGGCGCCATTTTCCCCTACGATGGCAACTTGAGTGCCCGCGGGGACGAACAGATTGAAATCAGAGATTGCCGGCGAATCTGATCTGGGATAATGGAATGTAACATCTGTGAATCGGATACCTTCGACAATATCAGTCGGGAACGGAAGCGGCTTTTGCGGAGATACTACACTTGCCTTGAGGTCGAGAAACGCAAATAGGCTTTCGAGGTAAAGAGTATTGCTAAAGGTTTTACCAATTGCCCCCAATAGCGCAAGGATGATCGACTGTCCGCGGCTGAAGACTTGATAAAAAACGGCGAGATCGCCGAGGGAGGCCGTATTGTTGTAAACGCGAAGAGCGATCCAGCCCATCGCGACCGTGCCGGCGGCCAGAGCTAGGAAGTTTGCAGCGATCTTCCCGCCGGTCTGTTCTCTAAGATGTTTGAGCTTTTCCAGCCGAAGGGTCTTTCGAATCCGTTGGTAGGCACTGCTGAACTTCTGTCCGATCTCGAAGAGGCGGATCTCAGCAGCCGCATCACTGTGAGATAGCATTCCATCATAATAAAAGAGCCATCGACGCTCCGTAGCGGTCTTACGCCACCAACGAAAATATCGGCGATCGAACGAAAATGAGATCAAGAGGCTCGGTAGAGAGCCCACGACAAGGAGAATTGGAACGGCCCAGCCGTACACCGTAAGCAGAGCTGCGAAGGAGACCAATGTGATCGAGCTTTGGATCACGGTCCCGAAGTTGTCAAGAAGCGCGAGAGGTTTTGATTGTGACTCGCCGCCGGCCTGCTCTCTTAGATCGTGATACTCCGGCGAATCATAGTACTCGAAATCAACGTCGACCGCCTTCGAATGCACCAAATTCTTAAGAGTGTCCGCGAAATGCTCTGCCTGCGCGTTCTTAATCCATTCAGTTATGTAACGCAGCGAGTCCGCCGCCAAAAGTGTTATACCGGTAAGGACGAACAGCAATACGGTATGCTGCAGGTCAAAGAAGCTCCTGGAAGTTGTCGATGCTACGAAACTGTCGATCGCAAGTTTTGAGAAGTAAACGGTCGCACCCGGAAGGAGGCCTTGAAAGATGAGCAGAATCGCCCATGCCGTTGTGTATCCGGGAACGGAATTCCATATCAGAGAAAAGCTCCGCTTCCACAGGCGGCCTTGGCTGCGCAAGTTCTTCAAATGATCTCGAATGTCAAACATTGACGATGCCAGGATGATTACAGCTCTAGATACCCGAAAATATTGGTTGGCGGAGCGATTTCGTACGTTTCTGATCTAAAATATGCTGCTCAAGGCGAGAGCACACGTCATCAATTGTTGTGAAGTCGTGAGGCCGGCTGATCTGGAACGAAGGGACTGCTCGAACAAGTTCCTGACATTGGCGAAAGTGCCTCTCCTGAGCGTTCAATCTTACAAGATGGTGACCTGCGTGAGTATTCGTTATTAACTCGACAAATGTGCGGCTGCGATCAAGGTCTTCGATCCTGGTGCTATCGTCCTTGTCGAGAATGTAGAGTGCTCCCAGTTCGACCGCCCCTAGAGGGCTATCGCTCGGACACGAGAACGAATGCTTTTCTATCAATCGGTGTATGAACGGAAGACGATCCGGATCGCGTCCCGCCGCGACGACGGAGTCGGGATAGAGTTTTATTCGCGGGTAGCCGGGCAGCGTCCACGCGGTCCCGCCCGCAAAATCGACGGGAACGATGTCGTCACTTATCAGTGAGTGTCCGCGGGCGTAAAGGCAGGCCGCTAGGGTCGATTTTCCAAATCCCTTTGCACCCAAGAAGGCGGCGGCGATCCCGTTTACAACGACACAGCTCGCGTGAAGGACCAAGTATCCCCGTTGGTGGAGCAACGCGATCATTGCCGGGCCAGTAAGAAAGGGCAGCAAGTCTTCCTCAAGGGCAGCAGGTGCAGGCTCGACGACGACGGTTCGGCCCTCCGTGATCAGGAATCTCCCAATTATCGGCCAATCGAACGACATCGCATGCTCGGATATGCGTACGCGACATCCGGGAGTTTCGATAACGGGTGTTCGAACGATGCTGTCAAGGTAGTCGTCGGGCAGTGTTCCGAATCGAACGGTGACATCACTTCCATCTCCACCGGAAATAAGGTCCGGAATTCGTATCGAGGAGTCAATATTCATTCCGTACGCGACGTATGTTGACCTGTTGAAGTTCGAGAACATGGATCTTGGATTCAAAAGCGAAACCACTGAACTGCTGAGTTAGTGGTCCCGCTTCTGTCATAGTGGGCCGCGACTCTCAAGGTTGTTGGAGGTGCGGCCCATCAGTCGACCTGGTATGTCAAAGGACGTACCGATGAGTAAAGCTAGGGAATTGAAGAGATACCTGTGTTTACCACTTGCAAAATATCGTCTCCAAAACCCAGGTTTTTACCTGTGCCTTGAGGACTACCTTGTGTAAGTGAGGCTACATCGCCGTACACGGTAACGTCCGGTTTTTCCCAAGCTAGCTTGGTATCGACTTTTTTCTCCATTTTTATCCTCCTTTCTCTGGTTTCTGCAAAACGCTATTTTGCAAGCGCATGGATCTGACAAGTCCGCGAACGGCAAACCGGGCCGCCTTTCGGAGCATTATCAAAACTTCAGAAGGATGATCAAGAACCAGCAAACGCGACGCGGTGGTCCTCTTGTGCAAATCCAGAGTGCTCAAGCCACTTGATCAAATACATACTTGTCAAAAGCAAAAGGGCCTCAGGGTCCTTTCGATTGGCATCCATTTTGAACTCGTTGTATGCAGATCGTAACTGGTCCGTATCCAGATACTTTGCGATCATCCACGAGTCGCGGCCGATAGCGGCCTCGATCTCGTCGCTCCCATATTTAAGAAGATTCATCTTGATATGGGCGCCAAGATTAGCTTTATCGACCCGCCATTGAACGGCTTCGGGTAGGATCCCTTCCATTGCGAAACGAAAGATCGACCGTGTCCATCCCTTATATATCCGTTGACCAGGAGGAAGCGAGACACAGAACTCGATTAGACGTCGGTCAAAAAATGGGTGCCGCGGCTCGACCCCGAAAGCGGCCGACAACTTTTCAACCTGTTCGTGCATATTCGAAAAGAGTCCCGTCGTCAGGGAGTTCCAGTGGTGCTCCGCCGGAGTTGGCCATTTTCGAGACGTTTCTTCCCATAGAGCATCGGTTCTCCGGACCAATTCTTCCTGAGTTCTGAATGCTGAGTTGACCGAACTCAAGTGCAATGGATGACTGATCTTTGAATCATCGACAATGCTTTCTTTCCAGAATCTAGCAAATCGCCACGCCTTAACGATCGCTGTCGGAATGGCGGGCTTTAAGCCTTTATGCCAAGCAAGACGCTTGACGGAATGCATTCTTGACGGAATATTCTTGCTCATCGCCCGAGCTTCTCGCATCATCCGTATAAACCTGCCGCGCTTTGCCAACTGCTCGAACTCCTGGTATCCGTAGGTAACAGTGGTATCCCCGTCGTGACCCGTAAGCAGACTTCGAACCCCGTCTGCTTCGCAGCTCTTGAAGATCTGCGAATCCATATAGACGTTAAGGTAGCCGACCGGATGGTCGGTGTGCCAAACGATCTTGTCCATATTTTGGAGCGGACTCGCGTCGTCGACATTGACAAAGTGAGGGTTAACCTTCGTCTTTTCGATGATCGCCATCATATAGGCAGATTCGTCGATTCTTGGATCCATCTTCGCCAGCGTTGGAAAGATGGCCGAATACGTGTTCAATGGGTCACGATTCTGCGAGCGAAGGGATCGGTCGGCCACACAAACAACCGCAGATGAATCCAACCCGCCAGAGAGCATTGCCCCGATCGGAAAGGCACTGCGAAGGCGGCAATTTACAGCCTGCGAGAATTTTTCGAGAAATGCTTCCTGGTAGTCGGCATCCCTTCGGAGCTTCAGTTCACTGAATCTCGGCTCCCAACTTTGGGAGATCTTCATGCCGGCCGACGTCACCCTCAAGGAATGGTTTGATGGCAATCGATCGATCCCTTTATAAAACGTCGACACCTTATCTTCCGATCTTAGGATCAAGTAGTCTGCAAGGTGTGCCTCGTTGAGTTCCTTCGGCACTTGTTCGATCTGAAGCAAAGCCTTGATCTCGGAGGCCAAAGCGAAGATCACGCCGGGTCGGTAGTAGTAATAAAAGTGCTTCAACCCGAGCGTATCTCGAGCACAGAAGAGCTTCTTGTTTGTCGCGTCCCAGATCGCAAAGACAAAATCTCCGATCAGGTGGTGTGGACAGTCTTCACCCCATTTTTCATAAGCCCGAAGTACTATCTCGCTGTCCGTGACCCTTGAAACTGAGGTGCGGTCAAATGCCAGCTGCTTGAGCAGGTCTTCCCGATTATCAATGCGTGCATCACACGTGATCACGAGTCTGCCGTCTGCCTTCTGAAGTGGCAATTCTTCGTTCAGCGACTCGGGAGTCGTCCATCTCATTCGATGACCAAGTCCAACATTTCCGCCGATCCAAATACCACGGTCATCCCGACCGCGGTGTACAAGCGTATCTAGGGCTTTACTTAGAAGCCGCTCTGAAACAGGTCGGCTATCAGGGTAGAATATTGCGACAATTCCGCTCATCGAAGGATGTGTGGACGGGAAGTCATTACTGAGAAGCGTGCCTGTTCAGCAACCCGTCCAAGTACTATCTTGTCTTCAACTTCAAGCCAGGCGTGAGCTTCAATGCTTGAATCCTTAGCGGCTACCCCTATCTTAACCCTTGACTCCATGCCGTATGATCTCAATATTCTCTTTGCCGCCAGAGCTTGCGTTAGGCAGGACGCGAAGGGCACATATCGACTGCATCTTCGAATAGACCGGACGATCTCGGACAACAGTGCTTTGTCGATCGTTTGCCTCGGAAAAACATCATCGGCACCGTCATCTATCGCTCGCTTTGTCACGCCTGAGGGGCTCACCCAAAGGCCAAATCGATAGTATGCGAGCCAAAACAGTGAAGTGAGTATCATCGTTCGTTCTCAGATGGTCGAACCTAACCTCGAAAACCTATTCTTCATCGACTTCTATCAACTCTTCGTCGAGCATCGTTGCCAAGAAGGTTGTTACTTCGTGGTGGCAAGTTGCTTCGTCAACATCGTAGAGCTGCAACAGAGATGTCTCTATCTCGGCGATCGTGGACGGGGTCTGAATCAGCTTCCATATTGCAAGGCCAACACTGTTAAGACCGTAATACTTTCCGTTGACCAGGCTCAGGATAACCGCCCTGGAATCGAGATCCGATATAAGATGCTCGCGAATGGCCTTATACTTTTGCCCACACGCCCCGTTTTGTGAGGAACCGTTCATTTCAACATCAATAGCTTGTTTTGCTCTAAAACTATCCATAAGAAAGTGAGGAATGAAAATCGCAGTCGGTCAAGGGTTTCATTGACGCGACGGACAACAGAACGACCTTTCGAAATTTCTCCGAGAAATTGCAGGTAAACAGCTCTGAAAGCATCTAATTTGAGGATGTCACATATGCCGCAACCAAACATCGTCGGAATGTGCCACGCCAAAGGGGCGCATATATCCAAGCCTTCGAGATTTCGTCAGCGTTTTCATACATTGGTCGTATTTCTATAGTTGCTTTACCACCAAAATCGATGTGTCGGATTACGTTCGCCAGCGATCCCGGAACACGGTCAGCCCGACTAGAGAACCGCATCCGTACGCAAAATGAAGAATACAGAAACTTAACGAAACGTAGGCAAGACTTCTTATCCTTGCCTTGGTTGCAATAAGCGATGCCGCCAAATTGGCCGTCACATACGCGCTAACAACACCGGCCAACACAAAAAGGAGCGGACCAAAGAACAAAGCAGAAACGGTCAGGACAAGAATGGAAACAACAAACCCGAACGGAACAAACTGACGGAGACTCATTTGCCTTGGGTGAAGCTGCAGGACTCGGACCTTCCAATAGCCGTACTGGAAGTATTGCCGCCATAGGGAGCTAAAGGTTCCCCGGCTAAAATATCGGGATCGGATCGTTGGGGACAGAAGGATTCGTCCCCCAAGTTTCCTGATTCGAAAATTGTATTCGTCATCCTGATTTCGCACGAGTTCCTCATTAAATGGACCGGCCCGCTCGATTATGTTGCGGGTGTATGCGGGAAAGGCGACGGTGTCAGTGAACACTTCGCGGTCCATTACAGTTCGGAAGGCGGACCCACCAACGCCGAACTTTGAGCTCATCGCTTTCGATATGGCAGCAGCTTTGGCCGTCTCGCCGATAGTCTCTATTGGCCCGCCTACACCGTCGGTCCGGTCCGACTCGAGCAGGATGACGCAGTTTGTGACATAATTCGGGTCAATCTCACAATGTCCGTCGACGCGAATGATCACATCGCCGGCCGCTTGTTCGATTGCCCGATTGAGGCCAGTCGGGGCGATCTTCTGAGGGTTGTCCACGATCCTGAACGGGATCTTTGATGTTGCAGCGATCTTGCGAATCATCGTGCGAGTATCGTCAGTTGACATTCCATCGGCAACAATGATCTCGATCCGATTCTTTGGATAGGTCTGATCGAGTATCGAAGCCAGACAGCGATCGATATAGGCGGCTTCATTTCTAACCGGAATAATGATCGATACCAGCGGTTTTTCGCTATTGTCGCTCACCAATGGCCTCCGCATCTTCGCTCCGAAGATCGAGCTTACTGATAACTGCACGGAACTTGCCCCTAGAAGTCCGTGGAATCATGGACATTCGCGTAAAATCAATGTCAATATCCCCAAGACGCTCTAGAATCCGTCCTCTTAGGTCTCCAAGAGCGGAGTCTTCGAAGTCGGCCGCCGGCACGTAGTTGACCGTTATTCTCGACAGGGATTCCTGGACGATCTGGGCTTCCTTGATCGGCAGGTCGCCTTTGAAAACCGGATCCATTCGCCCGACTCGCCGACCGTCCTTGGTGAACAATGTGTCATCCGTCCGACCGGAGATGTTGTCGATAACCGGAAGGGTTCGCCCGCACTCACATTTGATCGATGATAGCCTGCCGCTATCGCCAACCCTGTATCGAACAAGGGGCATATCAGCATTCAATAGGCCGGTACAAATGAAATCAGAGGTCTCGTCATCGCCGGTTGCTTCGATGATCCCAACTTCGGGCCATTGGTGTAGCCGCCCAATTTCACACTCGCCAGCAGCGGCCACTACCTCTGCCAAGCCGTAAGTCTCTCGAACTGGACACCCGAAGGCCGTTTCGATAACATCTCGCTGAAATTTGTAAACTGGTTCGGCGTTAAGAATTACTACCACGAGACCCGATATCCTTTTCCCTAGTCGGATGGCATCTGAGGCAAGGGCATAGATAGAGGACGGATAGCCCAAAAGATATCGGATGCCATGCTTTTCGATTGCGTCTATGTACGCTGGTGTGTTGCGGGCCGTCAGGTGGTATGAAGACATGTACAGCTGATTGAGCCCGGAGTTCCAAACCCAGAAAGGCGGCTTGGTTTGATGCACTGGCGCGACCAATTGTCCGCCAAAGATCGCCCACCTGTCATGTCTTGAAACACCATACCACTCTCGCGACCGAGCCTCGAAAAGGGAATACCACTCCCTTACCGTCTCCTTTTTTATATAAAGCGACAAGGATGTTCCTGTCGTGCCGCTTGTGTGGTCATGAAACATTCGGCTCGGATTGCAATCATCAGCAACAAAAGCGAGTGGGTCGACGCGAATTGCTTCTTTCTCCAGAACATCCCAGTTCTCCAGGACTTCCCACGATGACCGGTCTCCGCGCTCGCGACGTTTTGCCCATTGCCGGCGATAAAATGGAACTTGCGTCGCCGCTCGATGGAGCACGAACTTGAGGCGCTCTGATCGCCATTCATCCCAATCACGTTCGCTCCAGATCTCGCGCTCAAGAGCGGCCTTTACCAAAGAATCCGTTTCATTGCCATAACGCCAACGATTTAGATAATGGCCGCGAAGGCTCGCAGCCAAAGATCTCGCCGGTGGCGGAAGAAGCTTATACAAAGTGTATGCCGCAGACATTATGCTGACGTCCTCCCGGCGACCGCAGATGAGACACGAGCAGACCGCGGAAAGCCAAGTTCGCCGAATAGCTTTACCCAGCTCGGTCTGACCGATTCCCAGGACGATCTTTCCGCTAACGATCGTCCGTTTTGTGAGATATGTTCCGTGAGGTCAGTGTCATCGAGTAGCCGATCGACGGCCTCGGCGATCACCTGAGCATTATCTCTTGGGACGAGGATCCCTTCAGTTCCGTTCTTCAGGAGTGAACTGATGCCGCCAACATCCGTTGCAATGACAGGAAGTCCGAATGCACACGATTCCACGACTGCGACCGGCATGTTGTCGATGTCATTTGTATTCAAAAAGATATCCGCTTGGGAGAATTCGAGCACCTTTGCTTTGCTGTCGAGAAAGCCCGGGAAACGGACCTCTTTTTGCAAACCTAGGTTACGCACCAATTGTTTGATGCTCGACTCCATTCCCTTATCCACGCCGGCCATTACGAGCGTCGCATTCGAATGTTTTTCGCGAACTAGGGCAAAAGCCTTGATCGCAAGTTCTGGGTTATAGATGTTGTGGAAAGCGCGCATCCAAATCAACTTTGGGGCGATGTCCCGTCTTAGTTTGAACGGATAGGCTTTCAGATTGATCACGTTAGGGATAATCCTTACATTAAATCCGAGCTTATTCACAACGTGTTTAAGGAACGATGATGGGGCCACGAGTACTGTGAACCGCCGAAACACGCGCGCACTCCAATTCGGATACTTTGCGGCAAATTCAGGCAGGCTGCCGCCGTGCAGAACACCTATCGTTCGTAGCCCGAGGCACTTGCCAAGAAGGCTGACAAGATCGGCAATAAAAAAGCTTGCACCGCTATAGACCTCAACGATCGTAATGTCGATTGTTCTCCTTCTCCATATCAAGGTGAATCCGATCTCAAGTATTCTCAGCAAGCGGTTTAGCTTAGAGGATACGGCGACGACATCAAATCCTTCCTTGAGGAGCAGATCTGCAAGAATCTGCCCCTGCGTCGAAATCTTTCCCGGATGTCTACCGACCAAGCTTCCAACAATACAAATTTTCGGCTGATTGGTTTTCATCGGGATCAACAGATCAGTTGGGAACGAACTCCGAAAACTCCAAAACACCATTTCGAAGAGACTCTTCTATTGGGATCGGTCGAAGAATACGGCGCCTTGTCCGACGCATGGGTTCCGCGATGGTTATGAACGTCATTCCAAACAACGCGGACGGAGCAGCCAAACGCATGCCAGCATTCAACATAAAGAGAATGGACCAGGCTGCGGCTCCGATGATGAGTGCTCGCTCGAGTCGCGGCCGAGATCGTCTGAAGTTCACGGCTACCATTGCGGTCAACATAAGTATGGCGATAACCCCAAACGCACCGTGCTCGGAGAGCAGCCGCGAGAACTCGGTGTGGCTGACCGCCTTATAGCCAAGTATTTGACTTCGTTCGCTATACGCGGCGCCAACCCCAACGCCGAGAATGGGATGCTCAAGAAAAAGGTCAATATCTGACTCAGCGATCTCGGCACGATGGGTCGATTGTGTGTCTTGGAAGCGCTCCTCGAGGCCGCCTCCGGTAAACTCATTGAGGACCGGAAAGACGAAAATCATAAAGAGCAGGATGAGAGCAGCAACCGGGACGATTCTTTTGGTAGCCTTAAGAGGGTCGCCGAATTCAAAGAGTGCGACGAGGAGCAAAGCTCCGCCGGCATTGTAAACACCACCGCGGGAGAAAGTCATCATGCTTTGAGCTGCAAAAAAAAGCGCGGAAATGGCGAAAAAGACTTTGCTCTTTCGGTCATTCTTCAAAGCAAGCAGGGAGAATGTGGCTAAGAAGAGGCCGAGCCCCAACATTGCCGAAACCTGATTAGGTCCAAAGCCGCCACTAGTGGCAAAGTTCGATTCGTCCGAGAATTGAATGTCTTTGATCGACATCGTAAAGAAGAAGGTCACGAACGCGACGCTCAGCAAAGGAATGATAAAGGCCGTAAATAGACTTCGAAGCTGGTTTTCATTCAATGTTAAGTTTGAAAAGAACCAGCAGCTCACCATCAAGAAGAGCGGGCCCGAGAGACTGAAGCTCAGCGTATCCTTAGCGCCTAAAAGATCGAACTGCATGAATGTCAATATCGAGGCTGGGATAAGTGCTGCAAAGTAAATGAGCGGCAAGGCCGGAATAGTACGCCGGCCGCGCTTCAAAAGAGCAACGACCATTATCACCGACGAGCCATATTTGCCGAATTCCCAAAATATGGGGACCTGCGCCATTCGCCAAAGGATCTCGACACCGACAAGATAGCCGACGGCCAAAGCTACCTTTTGCAGTCTGACCTTTTTCTGCAGTGCCCAGTAAAGCCCAACCCCAAAAGCGGCAGCCGGATGTAGCAGAGCAGCAGGGCCCGCATAATAGTCGAAGAGCCCAAGGGGGAAGTGCAGGATGACGAGTCCGATGAGAAGACGAAAATTCGGCTTCCGGAGAATGTTCTCGGCTCGACGTTCAACGGGACGAGGCAATGCGATGTAGTTCATCCGTTTAGCTGGGATCATTGCCTCGGCAGCAGGCTGTTGTATATTTCGGTCAGCCGTCCTCCTAGATAGTTCAACGAATGGTTCTCTGCAACATACTTTTGTCCATTTGTCCCGAGCGTTTGTCTGAGCTGTTGGCTGGCGATCAAATGCTTCACGGCGCCAACAAGTCCATCAAAATCCATAGGGTCAACCAGAATACCCATCTGATCAGATAAGACCTCCGAGACGCCGCCAACGTCCGTTGCAACAACTGGGACGGCGTTACTCAATGCCTCCAAGATAACGTTCGGAGTTCCTTCGTGCTTTGATGTGAGTACCAGGATATCTAGCGAAGAATATACGGCAGACATATCTGAACATTCACCGGAAAAGCAGAGAGTTTCGGCCGAGAGGCCATACTCAGCGGCAAGTGTTTCGAGTTCCGGCCTTAATGGGCCGTCACCGACGATCTGGAACTTCAACCGCTGCTCTCTCACTGTTTTTTTTAGTTCGTACGCAAGTTTCACAAAAAGCTCCGGTCGCTTTTCCTTTCCGAGACGGCCGACAAAGGCGATGTTGGTCGTGCCGCTTGAATTGTCATTTGGATGTTCGAGCGCATTTCCAAACGCCACGACATTTCTTACGAGGTCGATCTTCTGCTTTTTGATCCCGAAAGCTATTGATCTCTTGATGGCGCGCTCCGAGTTCGCGATCAAGTGTTTAGGCAGGGTGAGCTGGTACCTCCCATATATTCCATTTGCTGCAAGCTCGTAGTCCAGATCGCTTCGAATCGCACCAATACTCTCAGTGCCGATGATCCTGCCGGAGACCGCCGCGTAGATATTGGTGTAGAAATGAGAACTCTGAACAATATCAGTTGATTCGCGACGAAGTTCTCTGATTACGCCCCGTAGTGTCGCGATCCTTCCTCTACGAGTGTCGATCGGTCGAACATCGATTCCGAGATCCCGAATCTCCTCCTCGAGGGCCTCACCCTTAGTTAGGCAGAGCAAGCGCGGATTGACTCCGTTGCCCATTAGCGAGCGAAGCATGTAAACCAGCTGGCGTTCTGCTCCACCTCGCCCTAAAGTGCCTGCTAGGAACGTTACTTTCATCGCCGCCTTTACACCTGTTTTTCTGCGGCGACCATCAGGTAATATTCTCCAATTCGCGCAATGACTTCACGTTCCATGCCGAACTCAGTTTCTTTCCAATTAACTCCTGCCAACTCTCAAGCGTGAAGCCTTTAGCTTTCTCGATCGCGTTTGCCGAGAGTGTGCGGTATCTCACATGGTCTGAACAAAGCTCGACGATCGCCCTTGCGAGTGTCGATGGTTCCGCTTTATCAAGGAGGATTCCATTGGATTCGCCGATCAATTGTGACAGGACCGAAACCGGTGTGGTTATCACCGGGAGCCCGGTGGCCATAGCTTCGAGTACAACTTTTGGAAATCCCTCGGAGGCCGAAGTCGGATAACAGAAGATGTGAGCATTCTTCAACAACTTGATCACATTGTCATGAACCACTTTGCCGTGGAACCTAATCCGATCATCAACCTTGAGACGGACGGCCTGCTTCCGAAAAGGCTCGAGTTTCGATCCTCCGCCGACTACGTCAAGGGTCACATTCGGCAGGGTCCTGAGAACGTTGGGCAAACTGTCGATCACAACGTCGGTCCCCTTCCGGTCCTCTTGCCGACATACGATGATCAGTTTCACCGTGCCTTTTGCAGGCAATTCGCGAGGGGCATTCGGTTCGATCTCTGCCTTACGGAGAGAGGTGGCGAATATCCACTCAACGTGGGGATTTCGTTTGGAAGGGGGTTCATTTGAACCGCCCGTTGCCAGCATTGCATTCCTCCCGCCGGCAAAATACTCCATCGACCATCGCCAAATCTTCTCAGCGAGGGTCCGCTGGATCATCCAATTTCCGCAATGGCGAACGAAAAGTGGTTTTCGCAATAGGATCGCAATTGCCATTCCGATCGTTCCAACGTCCCCAGGGATAGGCGAGTGGACAGCATCTGCCTTTCGAACCTCTCGCAGTATCGTTAGGCAATTCTTAAAAAGCCAGAATGGAATATTTACCTTGCGGCCAATTCCCGTACCCTTCGGCTCCGAGAGCGGTATCACCTTGATCCGTCTTCCGATCAGCGGAGAAAGCCCAGTTGTGTCGCCCTCACGCTTGCATGGCACAACGATCTTTGTTTCGTCAAAGAGCTCCGAGATCGCCCCCATTTGCTGGGGAAATCCGCCGTCCGTGATGTACCCGCTGGGTGAATCGGAGGAAAGCCAGCATACCTTGTGTGAAATGACCACAAGCTTCATACAACCTCAAAAATCGAGCATCACAGCGATCTGAGTTAGAACGCTGATGTTAGGATCTTCCAAACACCTTGTGCCCTGCCGCGCAGGTCGGCGATATCTGATGCGTTCATCCGGCGGAGAGCCGATGACATTATCCGGATCGCCTCGAACGCCTGAAACCGCCAGAATCGAAATTTCTGCGAACGACTTAGCGGACCGCTAATGTCTCGAAAGACGTAATAGTAATTGACCACCGACTTGAAGCCGATCTTGGTTCTGTCCTCTCGTCCGTTCGGCGAATGCAACTCAATACAATGAGCATCGCCGCACTGAAGCAATCTCCATTTTCGCCGTGCCCGAAGGGCAAAGTGAGCATCTTCAAGGACACCAAAGTCTCTGAAGAACTCGTCGAACCTTAGTCCGGAGTCAAACACCTCTCGGCGCCAAACCGCACATGCAGTCGTCATTATGTCCACCGCTCGGACTCCGGTGAATGGTGGCTGAAGGCCAGCGTTTATCGGATAGCCGCACTCGAAATCATAACGGCCGGGTTCGAAGAGCGAGAGAAGTCCCAATCGTCGATACCAGCGCCATCGCGGCGACCGTTCAAGTGCGAAATGACAATTTGTCCGAAACCCTACAACACCGCCTACATCCGCATTTGAGCTTTCCTTCAAGACGTTGACCATTTGCTCGAAGAATTGCGGCCCCAAGCGAACATCGTCGTCGATCAATGCAATAAGATCCCCGGTAGCAACTTCAATTCCAATATTGCGTTGTATTGCCGTTCCCCCGCCATGGCGTATGAACTTGATCGCGAAAGGTAGGTCGGTACGCAGTTTAGAGACAACGCACTCTGTTTCACTTTCAGTGTCAGGAATTCCGTCAACAAGGATGACTTCGCTCGGCAGAACAGTTTGGAGCGAAAGGTTGTGAAGTAGAGCTCTTACCTCTTCCGGACGTTTCAGAGTCGGCGTAACGACCGACAACTTAGCTATTGGTCGCGTTTTCGTCTGAGACAAATGTGGGCTCTTTGTTGAATCCGCCATATATTCTTCAAGCGTTTGACGCTAGATCTTTGGATCCGGCCAGATCGATTAGCTTAGCCGCGATCCGGTCGGCGGCATGCCCGTCGAGGGCTTCGCCGAACATTTGATCGATCAACTGGCGTCGTTCCCCTTGGCTCTTTTGTGGCTCTCTCAGCTCATCTCGTAAGAGGATACGCATCTCCTCGATCGAATAAGCGACTTGAACGGCCCCACTTTCAACCAAGGGACGATAATGTTCGTAGGAATAGAAAAGTGCGTTTCTCATTTCGCGATCATTTTGTTCAAGAGCATCGAACCCGACATTGATGACGGGCTTATCGAACATACAAAGCTCGAGCGAAACCGTCGACGCAATATTGATTCCGACGGAAGCGTGCCGCAGGGCATTAACGAGGGCAAATGAATCCTCGGGAGTCGGGGTGAGCCATTCGGCATCCCATCGAACCTTTTGAAATAAAATATCTCGTCGCCGCTTTTTCAGATCGTCGAACCTGCCAGTTCGATCCTTGGCGTATACGCGGACCAACAACTGCGGACGGCCCTTTTCCGGATATTCGAGCAGAAGATCGGCGATAGACTCCACAATCTCGGGTTCTAGCGGCATATGGTTCGCCATTCCGGTCGAATAGAGAACAACAGGCCGATCAGCGTCGGCACCAACTTCCTCGCAGAACTTCTCACGACTCCAATAGAATTCGGGCCGGAAATGAAAATCAAATTGAGGCGAGCCAGTGACAAATACGTTCTCGGCTTTTATCCAAGGGTACATTTCGATCAGTTGCTGCCTCAGACTTTCGTTCCAAACTAGAAAGTAATCGTAAGGCAATAGAATTCGGCCCTGTGACGTTAGATTGTCCCAACTAAAAATGAAGGTGGCCGTCGGGATCCCGAGCCACTGCGCGGCTTGAACGGCCGGAGTCGCGATCGCACTATGGATATGAGAACCATTGAAAACGAGCGATGGACGGATCGACCTATAGAAGTCTGCATACTGATCGACCGTCATAAAGATCCGGCTTGAAAGACGTTCCGACCTTGACAGCACCCTCAGTCCGAGTGGGTTTGCAAAAAGCATTGCCACCACTTTTTTTACCAAACGGACCGCCTTGTCACGCATGGAACGAGCCTCTAGGTCTCGGATTCGCCAACGCTCCCTTGCGGCAGCTGACCATAGCCACCGGCCGTGGGCCATATCCAGTATTTCGCGTTGGAAACGTACCGGCCAGCACTCAACGACCGGATCAAGCGAGTACTGCGTTGCATAAGCTTGGCCGGTAGCTTGCGAGATCGCGGTCCCTTGAACGACAGTGAGGAGGGACAGATCACAAGATTCAGCGATCTTCTCAAAACATCCGGAGTGGACAAAATTACGTATGACCTCACCACGTGGTACGATTGCGACCACATTGCGGCGCGCTTTCTTTGCGGTCGTTTTTCGGTCGGGCAGAGATTCGGAAGAATGGTCCCTTCTTATTACTGCTGCGGGTAAAGCGGTCACTTTGTACCCCCCTTTTTTGTACGGCTGACAAAATCTGCGATTGCTTCGGCCATCCTTTCACCGCAACGGCCGTCAAGACTGCCGCACACATACGCGGCGATCCATTTACGGTCAGCCGCGTGCAAGCTGGGATTCGCTAGGTACGTCTTGATCGCATTCTCCAACTCATCAAAATCGTTCACAAGCCAAACCCCGCCAGACTCCGCGATCGGCTTAAAATGACTCCATTTGTGATTGACGTCATTGATAAGAGCTTGATCGAAGCGGCCGGGCTGGGGATCAAAATCTAGATTGACGACCGGCGTATCAAAGATGGCTGCATCGACCGTAACAGTGGATGACAAGTTGACGACGACATCAGCATGGCGAAAGGTATTTACCCAATCGATTATCTGAGCTTCATCCTGCGTTCGTTTTATGAGATCTTTTCCCGCATTTGGTGTGCGCTGAAGCCGTACGTTCGGACCGAATCCAGAGAAGATCTCCCGCATTTCGGCATTATCGTGAATCGGATGGGGACGGACGATCAGCTGGGCGTCACCAAAATGTCCGATCTTGACCCGACGGGCTATTTCGATCGCACCGTGATGCTCTTTAAGGAAGTTTGGTGACCCAAGTGAATATACGATGATCTTACTATCCGGTCGCAGCTGTCGTTCGGCGCAATAGGATTCGCGATCGATCTTGAAGCGGTTCGAATAGAAAACGTCAAACTGCGGAGCTCCAACGACATAGGACGGTACGTCTCGTGCGTGCGGATAAAAGTCCAAGAGCTCTGCTTTGTTCTGTTCGTTCCAGACGACATAGCCATCGTACTTAAATACCATTCTGTTCTTGGTAGAAACATTGTCCCAAGATGGAATATATGCAAGGGTCGGGATACCGAGTCTTTTTGCCGCCGCGAACACACCAGGCTGCTCGAATTGGAATGGGCCGGTGGACACGAGGACGCTCGGCCTCTTGACGCTCAGTCGGGCGGTCGCTTCAGTCGATCGAGGATATGACACGAGAAGCCGTTCCAAGGCATTTTCAAAGATCGTTTCGGAGCCGCTGTATGCCAACAACTTCGCTGGAAGCTTTAGTGCGCGGATCTGACCGGGCAACCTTTTGTCCCTCACGTGTTTTTGCATACTGACGCGGCTTGGAGCCATCAAACGATAGTCCCAAACGAACTCATTTAGTCTCCGAAGATAGTTGTACGGCCTTTCGCGAAAGGGCCGGACGACAGGGAAAGCTTCAACCGTCGCCTCAACTCCGGCCCAGTCAGACAATGACGCATGGTCGTCGAGGGACGACGTCCATACACACACGTCGCCATGCTTCGCTAAAGCTCTGATCAGCCCAGTGTATTTGAACACGCGGTCGACGAGGAGCGAGGTGGATAGTAAGAGAAAGCTGGGTCTCACTTGGTCTTCACGACGCGGCCGTTTGACCGTTAGTATCCGAGAGCGGCTTTCTGGGCTCGCTCGAAGTTCGAGAACGTTGCATCGTCAGGGTATCGGATCAGATTCTTTGATTCGGAAGCTGGCGATGTAAACATGCAAGTGAACATTAGCCGGTCGCCGGTCCTTGCCTCTCCGCCCTTGTGAAAGCCGCGTGTATCGGCAAGAATTACCGAGCCTTTCTTCCCGGTGCACACGCGCCAGTTCTCTCGCGGATAAGCGTTCGACATTTGCTCGTCAGTTGTTCGTCGCACACCATCCTCATCAAAAAACGCTGGTGAGATCGACGAGAAGGAGCCCTTCTTATGTGTTCCTGGTGCGTACGTGAACGGTCCTGCTCCACGATCGACATCACTTAGATACACAAAGATCTTCAGGATAAATCGGTCTTCACGATCGAAATGCCAAAGTTGTGATTCCCGAGCAGCAGACACTGATGCCGATGTGTACCAAACATTGTAGTATCGCAGACGAGTTTGCATTCGGAAGTAGCAATCGGCAATGTTAAGGAATGACTTGTTGAGTGCAAGCCGAGAGAAAATACTATTGGGATCAAAGGTTACCTCGCTGCCAAACATTTCGAGGTTAAAGGTTTTTCGTCCAACAGAATGGTCGGTATTCGCCGATTCCTTTATATTCAGAATCGCCGGCATCTGATCTTCGACCAAGCCGCTTACCTCTTTTTCAACGTCAGAAAAGCTAACTCCCGTATCCAACGATTCAAACGGCACGACGGCCACACCGTTCTTGTCCAGATCTCTAAGTATCTCTACCTCACTCCCAACGGGCCTTTTTCCGCCAAGCAAAAACCGAATGGTTGGTCGCAGATTTGAACCATACCGCCATCCCAATTCCGTGTTCCTCGCAGATCTAACCAGCTTTCGCAGCATTGTTCTTAATCTGTCGCGATTCGTTACCAAGAACTCAATATTAGAAACAACTAGACCAGCAGAGCCTTCGCCTTGGCTTCTTCCGGGTGCATACTCCAGGTCACACTTGGGTTCATAAATGCCTTTCCGCTCGCCTCTGCCTGTCCGGCTACTTCAACAGAGATTCGTTCGGAGAATGCACGACCGGACCAACCGGTCGCTGGTGCGATTGTCTTAAAGTACATCGTATAGATGCCCGGGCTGATCCAAAGTGTGGGGATCTTTACATGAAGTCTGAACTCTCCGTCGATTACCGAATGACCGATCTCGGCACTGGACACTCGCTTATGGACCACTGACTGGCCGAAAGCATTTTCAACTATAAAAAAGAGCGTGGCGTTCGCAATATCTTTTGCGGCGAGGTGCACAGTCACCTCGAATGGTGACGAATTGTCGATCTGATATGAATACTCGTTGTTGATCGAGATGCGGCCTAAGTCGAGAAGTCCGTTCTTGTCGCTCCTTTCGGACGGTTGTCGATGTTTGTCCCTTTCCAGAAAAGAAGCAACGCAGGTTCCAACGTCCGAGTCTCTTACAATTTGGCCCGTTTCAAGCAGCAACCCTCGTTTGCACAACTCAAGGATCGCGCCCATATTGTGGCTGACGAAAAGGATCGTTCTCCCATCCCGCTTGCCGATCTCTTCCATCTTCCCAAGACACTTCTTTTGAAACTCTGCGTCACCGACGGCCAGCACCTCATCCACGATAAGAATCTCGCTTTCCAAATGCGCAGCAACTGCAAAAGCGAGACGTACATACATCCCTGATGAAAAACGCTTTACCGGAGTGTCGATATACCGTTCGACGCCGCTGAAATCAATGATCTCATCCAGCTTTTGATCGATCTCTTTCTTCCGCATTCCAAGGATCGAGCCGTTCAGATAAATGTTCTCTCGACCTGATAATTCAGGGTGAAAGCCCGTTCCTACCTCAAGCAAACTCGCGACTCGCCCTTTCAGTTTGATAGTTCCCTTGGTCGGGGATGTCACTCGTGAGAGGAGTTTGAGCAGCGTGCTCTTACCCGCACCGTTCTTGCCGATAATTCCTACAGTTTCACCCTTTTCGATCTCGAAACTTACGTCTTTCAGGCTCCAAACGAAACTGCTGTCTCCCTTTACGGCTCGGTGGTTAGCTTCCGCTAGTTTCAAGAATGGATCCGGCTTACGCAATACCCTCGTAACGAACCAACGCTCCATATCGAGGCTGATCGTGCCTGTTCCGATCTGTCCCAACTGATACATTTTGGACAACGCCTCAACACGGATCGCAATACTCATACGGTGTCCACGAAATTCCTTTCTGTCTTGTTGAATATCAATATTCCGCCGATGAGGATCGCCAAAGTGACCGCGCCGCTGTATCCAAGGCTCGTCGCGGTAAGGGTGCCTTGTCCGAGGAATGCAAACCGAAATGCCTCGATAATGCCAGTCATGGGATTTAGCTGGATCAAATGCTTATAGCGTTCCGGAGCCGCACTGAGCGGATAGATGACTGTCGTCATGTACATCAGCAACTGCACTCCAAATGTCACGAGGAAGCTAAGATCTCGGTACTTGGTCGTCAAGGCTGTGATCATTAACCCGAGTCCGAGGCCAAGACATGCCATCAGCAGGACAAGGAATGGAAAAAGAACAATCGCCCATGTGATTCGAAAAGAGCCTCCCGCAATTGCGTAATATGCCATCATTCCAGTGAACAACAACATCTGAACGCCGAATCGCACCAAGTTGCTTGTTACGATGCTCAGTGGAAGGATAAGTCGTGGAAAATACACCTTGCCGAAGATCTGCGAATTGTCCTTGAAAACTGTGCTCGTCTTTGTAATACACTCGGCGAAATAGTTCCATGCGGTTATTCCAGCCATGTAGAACAAAGGCTGCGGCAAACCGTCGGTGCTCAGGCCAGCCAAATTACCAAAGACAAATGTGAAGATGATGGTTGTAAAGAGCGGTTGAATAAAGAACCAAAGCGGACCAAAAACCGTTTGCTTATAAAAGCTAACAAAGTCGCGTTTGACGAACATCAGAAGGAGGTCACGATAACTCCAGACCTCAGAGATCTTTAGGTCAAAGAGTGGGCCGTGACCTTCTATCACCAGGTCCCACGCCTCATTTTCCGAAATGGTCTTCATCAAGAATTAACGGTCGCTGTTGCCACTCGAAGCTCAACTCAGCCCGATGCGCCTAACGGTCTTGCCGTGTGCGTCCCTATAAGCCCAAGGCTTATCCACTGCCAAATAAAGAAGCTGTTATCAAAGCCGCCATCGAAGAATGCCATTGCTTCTTTCCTAACCAATCGCCGATCCAGATACGATCCAAGCGGTCCCGAAAGGGAAGTGTTGATCATCGAGCCGGCCCATTCACGCAACGGCCCGCGAAGCCATTCACGTTGGGGTGTCTGAAGCGGCCTTTTGGGCGGATCTGCTACTGCCTTTGGCAGGTAGTTCCCAGCGATCTCCCTTAGCATCTTCTTGCGTACGCCGTCCTTGATCTTCCGATCGTCTGGTTGCCGCATTGCGATTTCGAAAAGGCGATGGTCCAGGAACGGCTCGCGGAGTTCTGTTGCCGATCGCATCGAGATCCGATCGTTAAAACGCATCGCCCGAGGGATCTTTGTAAAGCGGATATCCCGGTACTGGAGATTTCGCAGTCGATCCGGGAAAACGGTCGGCGAGTCGATTTGTTTCGCAAGAGATCGAAGTTCCCGGACGAGGCATTCCGGCCGAACGGGGCGGTCCTTTATGCCCTGCACTAGGCCGGCAGAATGCCCATTGTTCGCAGCGTCGTAGTAGTCGTAGCCCGCCCATTGCTCATCCATTCCGTTGCCGTCAAGAAGCACCGTAACTCCGTTTTGCTTGGCAAATTCAAAAAGGCGGGCGTAAGCCAAGGTTGGAAGGCCGCCGAAAGGTTCATCCTGGTGTGCTTGGACATCTGCGGCGAGAGTCGGGACGTCCGATGGAGCCAATTGGCATACAACAAGGGGATGCCGTGTCTGCGCAAGCATTTGTTCGACCCATTTCAGCTCATCATAAGCATCGTCACCGGTAGTAAAGGTAAAGGTCTTTACATCGCTCTCGTCGCCCTGAACTTTGTGGACCAAGCCAAGAAGACTTGATGAATCGAGACCGCCGCTTAAATTGATCCCGACGGGCACATCCGATCGGAATCGGAGAGTTACGCTCTCCTTCATCAGTGTGAAATACTCTTCTCTTACCTCATTCTCGGGCCTGTCGTCGAACTCAACCCCTACTCTTTCCGCAAGGTCATACCATTTCCTGATCTCGATCTTTCCGTCTCTGATCTGAAGGCAATGGCCGCCCGGCAGCGAAGTTATTTGCGCCCAGAAAGTTCGCTCCGCATGGTCGTAAAGGCCGTGAGCAAGATACGTCGCCCACGTTTCGTCGTCAGGCGTCGCAGGTATGCCCGCCGCGTGCAGAGCCTTGATCTCACTGGCAAGAAGGACCGTTCCATCGACCTCTTGGTGGTAGTAGAGAGGCTTAACTCCAAAACGATCTCTCGCTGCAAATGCGGTCTTCTCTACCGTGTCCCAAATAACGAAAGCGAACATCCCTACGAGGCGATCCAGACAATCCACGCCCCATTTGGTGTAGGCTGCCAGCAGAACCTCTGTATCCGAACTTGTTCGGAAGGAGTAATCGCCGGCAAGCTCGTGTCTGAGTTCTAGGTAGTTGTAGACCTCGCCATTCTGGACTATCACGAACCGCCCGTCAGAGCTGATCATCGGCTGATCCCCGCCCGCGGATAAGTCGATTATGCTCAGCCGATTATGTCCAAGCACTGCTTTCCGTTCTGCGTCGACGTACAGGCCGACACCATCCGGGCCGCGGTGCGCTTGACTGGCTCTCATCGCCAACAGTCGATTACGGCTGCAGCCATTTCCGATGATCGCGCTAATTCCGCACATGCTGAAAAAAAAGAAACCCCTGCTAGGCTGCTGCGCTCCGGGCGATATCTCGCGACCAAGCATCCTTTCTTGATTCGACTTCTTCGAATTTCGCCGCCAGGTCGGCTGCATACGGATGGACCGTCAAAGCTCCATGGGATCCTTTCACAACTTCCGTTACGACATCTCCATCGACAAGCTCTGCCCAGCCAAGACTTGGGTCAAACTTTGTGTTCTTGGGCTGTTCGCTCGCTCTGAAGATCGTAATGTCACCCGCATAGCGTCCGGGTCTATAGGCGTCGAGAGCCCGCTGAATCGCTTCGTGATTCCGCATAACGTTGACCGGGAGGTCACGGCCTGTTGCCCGGTTGTACTCGATCGCGAACTGGTTTTTTTTCCAGATCACTTTTCTCTTCAAGCTCTTCTTCACTTTCTGTCCTTTGCTGATGACAAAGTAAACGCGGTCCTTCGTTGACTTGATCTCCCGCAGCTGGGCAATAATGGTTCGAATGTGAGCGATGAACCGTCCCGTACCCGCACCACCGGCCACGGCGTGTTCGTCCAAATAGCCGGGAGCATAAGTATCAAACAAGCCTAGAGTCTCTACTTTCTCCCCTAGGCGCTCGAGCTGAACTGCGATCTCAAATGCGACCAATCCCCCAAACGACGAACCACAGACCCGGTATGGGCCGACTGGTTGGAGTTTTCGCATCTCATCGAGATAATCGGCGGCCATGTCCTCGACCCTATCGTGGGCTGTTTCGGCCTTGTCGGCGACACCACGCGCCTGTAATCCGTAAACCGGCTGGTTCGCCCCCATCTCCCTCGCCAGATCTCGATAGAACAGAACATTCCCGCCAGCAGCATGAACCAAAAAGATCGGTGTCCTCGCTCCCATTGTCTGAAGGGGAACAATATACTTCCACGAGGCCTTATGTTTTTCTTCACAAATGAACTGTGCGAGCTGCTTGATCGTTGGAGCATTGATAAGGGTCGAAAGTGGCAAGTCGAGATGAAAGGTTTCTTCGATCTCAACGAAGAGGCTGACCGAGATAAGAGAATCACCGCCGAGATCAAAGAAATTGTCCGCAACTCCGATCGGGCTGAGATCCAGCAACTTTTCCCAAATATTTATCAGCTTGGCCTCCACCTCGTTCTTAGGTGCTTCGAGTCTCCGTGAAGCTTCGAGAGGCACAAGACTTGGAGCCGGGAGTGCCTTTCGATCAATCTTTCCGTTCGGTGTGATCGGGAGCGCGCCGAGCTCGATGAAGGCAGTCGGTATCATATATTCGGGGAGCTTTGCCTTTAAGAAGCTGCGCAGCGAGTTTGCCTTTACGGAACCTGGCGAATCTGCGACAAAATAGGCGGTAATGCGTTGCGAGCCGCGTTGATCCTTGATCGCCACTACGACTGCTTCGATGATCTCGGTGTGTGAGACGATCGCGGTCTCGATCTCACCCAATTCGATTCGAAAGCCTCGGATCTTAACCTGTTCATCTATCCGATCAATGAAGACGATACTCCCGTCCTGCAGATACTTTGCCCGATCACCTGTCCGGTAGAGCCGGAGGCAGCCTCTTCCTTCAATTTCGTGGTTAATGAATCGTGCTGATGTTAGGTCAGGTCGATTCCGATATCCACGCGCAAGGCCAACACCTGCAATGTAGATCTCACCGGGGATGCCGATCGGCACCGGCTGCATCTCTTGATCCAGGATAAACACCTCTGTATTGTCTATTGGGCGTCCGATCGTCGGAGATTCTGAGCTTTCTGGATCGACTATCTCGCATGTCGTTACCACCGTGCTTTCAGTCGGTCCGTAATGGTTGACGAGGTTGAAAGAGATCGGTTCACCGCCAAAGGCATGAAGCCGATCGCCGCCTGTTAACAAGGTCCGCAATCTCAGGTCAGCCGGCATGACGGTCGTGAGCAAGGCTTCGGCCAATGGGGTCGGAGCAAATGCAATCGAGATACTGTTGTCAGAGAAGTACCTGAGCAATTTTGACGGTGTTCTCCGTGTATCGTCGTCGGGAACATATATGCAGGATCCTATACAAAGGTACGGCCAAAGCTCCCACACTGATGCATCGAATGCGGGCCCGGCCAACATCGTTGCTCGATCTTCGGAAGATATTTTATAGCTCCGTTGGTGCCACGCAACCAGATTCATGAGCGAGCGATGTTCGACCTCAACTCCTTTTGGTTCGCCGGTCGAGCCGGAGGTGTAGATCACGTAGGCCAAGTTGTTCGGGCGTGCGGTCAATTTGTTGTCCCAAGTGACTTGATCTGAAAGTGAGTCCGAAAGGGATTCCGCAAAAATAACCTCACATTTGGTCTGTGGGAGGCGTTCCAGCAGATGTTCTTGAGCTATCAAAACTCTTGTTCCGCAGTCGCGGATCATAAAGTCCAGCCGTTCTTTCGGTTGGGCAGGGTCCAGCGGAACATAAGCTGCGCCTGACTTTAGTATCCCAAGCAATGCAGTTACCATATCGACCGAACGTTCCATAAAGACTGCAACAAGAGATTCTCGCTGTACGCCGATAGCATTTAATCGACACGCCAGCCGGTCGCTTCGCCGATCCAATTCCGCATACGTTAGCTCACTGACGTCCGAAACTACGGCATTCTTGTCAGGGAATCTTCGAGCCACGTCTGACACAAGCCGATGCACGCAAAGATCTTGTGGAAAATCTCGTGAGGTGTTGTTCCACTCGACCAACTGCCGTTTCCGCTCGTCCGGCTGAAGTAGAGGCAGCGTCGCAACCGCCCTTTCCGGCTCGGCCACGATCGACCGTAGCAAGGAATTGAAATAACGATCCAGACGCAGAACCTCGTCAGGCTTGATCATGGCGGAGTTGTACACCCAGTAACCCTCTCCATTGTCAGAGATCAGCATCGAAAGAGCGTTTGCCGACGTAGGATGATACTCAGGCAGATCAGGGTTCATTGAGATAGTTACGGGTATCCCATTCAAGAGCATATCGGCCGCGAGCGGACGGATCTGCGGATATCTCCAAAAGATATCAGCCATGAAAAAGGGGACGGTCCGAATCGACTCGAATTCGCGTTTGGTCGAATCCAGCAATGTGTCAAAACCCTCTCGCGCGTCGATGTCAAAATGGAACGGTAAGTTTGTTACGAAGAGGCTTTCCTCGTTTGTGACTTTCGGTGCTATCGATGATGCGTCAAAACCTACTAAAAAATTGAAGCTTCCGTTAAGCCGGGCCAAGAGCACGCCAAAAGCGGAACACACCACATCTGGCAAGGACATGTCAGCCCGTTTTTGGTGAGAAAAAGCAGCAAATACTTCTGGTACCCTAAACTTTAATGAGCCAAAGCTTCCGTCGTTCACCGGGCCTGTATTTGAAGCAAGAGGCACCGGTGCCGGTTCAATTGCGTGAAGCTTGTGGACTAATGCGGACTCAACCTTGACGGCCGACATGAAGCGGGCGTCTAGCGGCTGGCACGTTTCCGATAAAGGCTGCCCGATCTTCCGGCCAAGCCTTTTGACGAGTTCTGTCAGATCGACCACTTGACCCGCGAGCGAGTGAATCTTAGTTAGTCGAAGATTCTTATCCGCGGTCGAGACGTCAATATTTGTATCACCGATTCCGCATATCACGCCGGCCGGCGAACTTGAATGCTCGTCTAGGATCTCAACCTCAGAAACGATGAAATACTCTCCCGCAATATCAAGTTTTGGTGTGCCAAGCGGGTTTGGATGTCGGCCAAATGACAAGCCCCGTACGATCGACGATATCTTATCGGCAGATGTATTCCAATCGATCAAGCCGCCATTAGGCAAACGCTTGAAGCGCGGAAAGAATGTTCGTTTGGTCAGATCCTGCGGCGTCCGCTCATATGACTCTACAGCGAGGCTGTCAACAAGGGTCCCGAATGATCTGATCGCCGCTTCAAAACACTTTGTGTTTAGCGTGAATGCAGTATCGCCGGCTCCGATCTCAACGGACTGTTGTTCCAAAATGTCTCCTGCATCCACACGCTCTGCGACGCAATGCCAGGTTACGCCGTGCTGAGTCTCACCATTGATTATCGCCCATGAAGTTGCATGAGTACCGGCGTATCGAGGCAGAAGGGCGTCATGGTAGTTTATCGCCAACTTATTAGGTAACTGCAGGATATCGCCGCTTAGAATGTGGTCGTTTACGATGCTGAAAAGATAGTCGACGGGCTCTGTGATTTTTTCCGAGAGCGTGTCGTTCGGAGCGTAGCATGGAACGCCTTTCTTGGCGGCCCATCTTGAAACACTCATATCTGAGGAAGCGACTGCGACCAAGCGATGACGGAGGTTTAAGAGGATCTCTGCGCACTGTATGGCCAGAGTCCCGGAGCCGATGATCATTGCGCTGAAGGTCTTACGGCTTCCGTCGGAAAATGGATTCGCTCCAAGGTCTTTCAAGTTTTGCTCAGCCATTCGAGTTAGATGGTGTTTGGCAATACGGGAACAGTCATTTCGTCCGACCCGACGGTCTTCTCCGCAATTGCTATCAAATGATGCGTGCCGATCGCTCTCTCGGAAATCCCAACCTGTCTTGATTGCACGGAATTCACAAGATTTCCAAAGATACTCAAGATCGTGTGATGGGGACGAGAGATCGACCATGATCTCAAGCCGATCTTGCGGTAGAAGCCTCCGGCAATTGCATATTCGACATGTACCTTATCGAAGTATCTTGATAGGAGCTCGGCCAGCTGTTCTTTCTTATAGTGCCGTTTATGATCAGGATTTCTATTTTCGACAAAATCGCCATTCGGAGTTGTCATTATGAACTTGCCGCCCGGGACGAGCACCCTGGATACCTCGCTAACGAACTGCTCATCTTCGAGGACATGTTCAAGCACTTCAACAGCTATAACCGTATCGTATGCGGCGGATGGAAGATCCGACTTCGTCATATCGCCAATTATCACGGCGTGGATATTACTGCGTCGCTTCTTTATCTCGCTTGCGATCTGTTCGCTCAGGCCTAAATGAAGGTCCCTTTGGACTTCGGTATCACGAGGAAGATCGATGATCGTAATATCCGCCGGCACACCGATGGTGTACGGTGACTTACGCCCGCCGACGTCCAGGATCGACAATCGTCTCTCGCTTTGTTTTACCTCCTGCATTGTTCGGTGGCGAACCTTTCGATTAAGCGGCGGGAGTAGCGGGTCGCAACTTCGCCGTAGTATTTCGTAGATTGTTGAACTCACTCTCTTGCTTCCTCGACACAGTCAAAGGCCGATCATTCGCTCGGCCATTTCCCAGTCGCTATCTGTGTCAATATTGACGGCAAATTGTGGATCCATCTCGAAGCTTTGGACCTTACGTCCATAAAGACTTCCTTGATCTCGCAGCACGTTCGTTCGCGTTACATAGACCGAGCCATCTCGATAGAATGCTCTCGGGAGCTCTTGCCTTCTTACGGTCGGTTCAGTCTCGCCGGACGTGAGTTCGATCGTGCCATCCTCGTTCTTCCAGAATGTCCACATTGGGTTGAAAGTATCGGGCACCGGTAAAACGCTGACCACTGAGTCAGAATCGGTCTGCTTCAAGAGCTCTATACACGCGTCTATGTGCTCAGGCCGCCGCAGAGGATTCGTTGGCTGCAAAAGACAAACAGCATCAAATGACTCACCGTGGTTCTCGAGTTCCTGCATTGCGTGAAGCACGACCGGTATTGTCGGCGTTGAATCTTTAGCGAGTTCGATCGGGCGTATAAACGGCACGCAGAGACCGAGTTCCCGGCCGATCGTCGCGATCTCTTCATCCTCCGTGCTGAGGACGACCTTTGATAGCCCGGACGCGGCGAGGGCACTCTCAGCCGTATAGGCAAGGAGGGGTTTGCCGCAAAGAAACTTGATGTTCTTTCGCGGAACGCCCTTGGAGCCTCCGCGTGCAGGAATGATTCCAAGGACCTTCATAGCTGCCGTGATTCAATAAGTTAGACGCTTCTCGATCTCGAGTGCGGCGTCAGCGAGTACGTGCGAAATCTGCTCTCCCGCATGTCCATCACCGTAAAGACTGTCCTTCAAATACCTGCCGTTCCCAAGTTGCTTCTCGATCGCCGCTCGGATCTCATCTTTCGAATAGCCGACATCAATGACGTTCTTACCGCGCTCCCGACCTTGCTGCCGCGTGCCGATATTAACCACCGGCACTCCAAGAAAGGAGCACTCGCGGATGCCAACGCTCGAATTTCCGACTAGGCAACGGCTGCTGTATAGGAGCCGAAGAAAGTCGGTCGGAGCCATATTCTTAAAGAAATTAATGTTTTCCGGCTTATATTTTTCTCTAAAGGAACGTATTCCGTTCGACGTGCCGTCCGAGCCCGCGTCAACATTCGGCCAGAACCAAAGGGTCGGCATATTGATCTCACGGACCGCCTCGAGCGTCTCGATTACGTGGGCCCGAGCCATTTCGTGCTCGGTAGTCACGGGATGCTGCATGACGACAAGATATCCGTTCGTTAGTTCGTGAAGTTCACCAACACCGCCATACCGCTCGAAAGGGTTAAAGTTGAGCGATGGGTCATCTGCGATCTCGGCCGCAAGATCTATTGAAGGACATCCGGTCACGAAGACCTTGCGGTGTTCCTCGCCCATCCGTTCAACTCGGTTGCCCGCACCGGTGGTCGAGACCAAATGAAGGTCGGAGAGTTTGGTTACAGCATGACGAACCTTTTCATCGATCGAGCCCGTTACCTCGCCGCCCTGAATATGGGCGACCGGAATATTCATATACGATGCCGCGACGGCCGTCGCCAGCGTCTCGAATCGATCCGCAACAGTAACCACAATATCCGGCTTGAGATTGTCAAAAACCGTCGCAAGTTCGATCATTCCAAGTCCGGTCGTCTTTGCCATCGAAGCCGGATTTTCGCCTTCGAGTACCATATAGACCCGGGCAGCGATCGGGAAACCGTCATTTTCGATGTAGTTCACAGCCGTTCCATAGCGGTCAAGCAAAGCTGATGCTGCCACGACCAACTGAAGCTCGAGATCCGGGTGCTCCATTATTGCCCGAAGAGCAGTCTTGATCCGGCTATAGCTCGGCCGTGCAGTTACAACAACGCAGATCTTTCTGGGCATATAAGGAAATTGGTTGCGGAAACAAGCCTCAAGCGTAGAGATGTTCTTCCTGGAGCATCTCGTTCGCTAGAACAGCCTGCTTGATCTTTCGTCCGATCAATTTGTGAAGGTCGCTCGCAGGAATACCAGTTCCAGGTTTCTTTAGTTTAAGATCCTCGGCGACGATCGTAGTCCCGGCCGGCAGGGCTCGACTAGCCACAACGCTCTTCGTAAATATCGAACGAAGCTCAGACATATCTCTGGCGGCCAGATCTTTATCGACGGGTGCCGCCTGCATTCGCTCAATTTGGCGGGTGCCGTCCACCAGTTGACGGAGTTCGGCTGTTGTCAACGATGCCGGCACATCCGGCCCGTACATTTCACGGCTTAAAGTTACATGAACCTCGACGACCTCCGCACCGAGAGTAACGGCCGCAAGTGATGCGAAGATATTTCCCGTATGATCCGAAAGTCCCGTTGCGACACCATATCGGTCTCTCAAGGAAGCTAGCACATTCAATCCCACTTGTTCCGGCGGACATGGGTAGGCTGATGTGCATTGAAGCACCGCTAGCGGGTTTCCAGCGTCTCGGATCGCCGAAACGGCCATATCCAGCTCACTCCAGTCGCTCATCCCTGACGAGAGAATAACGGGACCCTGCGAAGCAATTATCCGCTTTAGCAAAGGGACGTTTCCGACTTCGCCGGAAGCGACCTTCCAAACGCGCATACCGATCTCCGCGAGCATTTCCGCCGCTCTCTCTGAAAAAGGCGTGCTCATAAAAAGGAGATTACGTTCGTCGGCGTGCACTTTAAGCCCCCGCCATTCATCTTTTGTAAACTCCATTCGCTTCCAGTATTCAAAGCGCGACTCATCCTTTGGGCTGAACTTCACACGCCAAGGTTCTTCGGTCGTACTCTCTTCTTCGGCTATGTGAGTCTGAAACTTGACGCCGTCAGCTCCGGCGTCCGCGATAGCATCAATGAACGCATGGGCGATCCCTAGACTTCCGTCATGAGTTTGCGCCACTTCTCCAATCAGAAGGCATTTTCCAGGTTCTGATCTTCCTGGTATGCTCCGAAGGCATTCGTGTCGGAAGCTTTTGGTCATTAAGCGGCTGTCAATAGCAGAGAGTCGAATACGGTAGAGAAAGGCTATCTGCCTAAATATGAAGGACGTTCCCGTCTTCGGGCTCGGCCTCCTGCGCGATCAGCTGTTTGTAATACGTATGGTTGTAGTACTTAAAGCTGTTTAGTTGTATATCGTTCAGGACCACCCCGACGACATTTCCGCGGACATCCTGCATTTTTTGACGCGCACGGAGCAGGACATCGCGGGAGCTGAAGTCCGATCGTGCTACAAGAACGACGGCATCTACCTCAGTAGAAAGGATCACGCTATCAGCGAAATAAAGAAGAGGCGGCGAATCGATCACAATGTATGTATATATTGCGCCAAGTCGCTCGATGAGTGACCTCATTTGGACGGACGAAAACAAATTTGCCGGATCCGGAACACGCGGCCCCGAGGTCATAATATCCAAGTTCGGCGCAACATCTTTTTTGATCGCCTCATCGAGTTGAGGCTGATCCAAGTCTTTAGCGGTCAACGCCGTACTTAACCCGGATGAGTTGCTAAGGCGATTGATCAAATGCATCTTGGGGCACCTGAGGTCGGCATCCACAAGGAGGACTTTCTCTCCAAGTTGAGCAAGGCTCTTTGCGAGATTCAATGAAGTTATTGTCTTTCCTTCGGACGGTTCACCCGATGTAACCAATACGGTTTTTGGCGACCCGCCGGCGGTCGACAGAAGCAGGGAAGTTCGAAGCTGATAGAAGGCTTCGGTTATCAGCGGATGATTAAAGCTCTCGCTGTAAGTCGAATCTTCTGTGTCGTCAATGCTCCCATTCCCATTGCCATTTTTAAATGTTGAGAATTTTGCAGGGAATCGCCTTCGGCCGCCGTTGTGCCCGACTTGCGGGATCATCCCGATGATCGGTACCCCAAGCTGAGCCTGAAAGGTAATAGGAATGCGGATCGTATCATCGAGCCAGTTGAGTCCAAAGGCGATGGCCATACCACCAAGAAGGGACACAAAGAAGGCCAGGACTACGTTCTTTGTTCTTTGCGGACTACTTGGAGACCCGGGAACAAGCGCTCGATCAACCACATGGACGTTGTTCGGTGTACCGTTCAGAACGACCTCCGTCTCGCGCGATCTCTGAAGAAGGTTGTTTAGAAGGCTCTTGTTGGTATCGATCTCTTGTTGGATGATCCGATAGTTGATGGCCGCCTCATTTTGGCTTAGCACAGCGCTTCTTTGCGTATCAAAGTTCTTTCGCAGTTCACTTTCCCGCGACGCGGCCTCACGGTATGTCTGTAAAAGCGTTGACATCTGCGTATCGGCGGAACGTTTTCGGTTCGACTGAAGTTCCTTCTCGATCGCCGCTATCTGCTTTTCGACCTTTTTCACCTCTGGCCAAGCATCGGTATAGTCAACTTTCAGCTGAGCTAGCTGTTGTTTAAGGGTCGTCAATTGAGATTCGAGCCCGGTCGTCCTCGCATCCTTCGTTTCGGCAGATGTGCTCGCCAAAGGATTCTGGAGCGCCGCCTTGTAAGCAGCTTCGGCTGTTATTCTATCGTTTTCGGCTTGGCTGAGTTTCGTATTTAGGTCCGACAGCCTTTGCACAACAGTGTTCTGATTTGCATCTAACGACAGGATCTGGTTGTTTTTTGCATAGTTGATCAGACTTTCCTCGCCGGAGCGGATTTGCGACTGGAGCTCAGCGACGCGCTTCTGTAGGAAGTCGCTCGCAGAAGCATTCGTTTGTACCTTTTGCTCAAGGTTTTGTAGGACGTATGTATCAGCAATGGCGTTTACTACCTTTGTGGCAACTATGGGGTCGTAGTGTTGATAGCCTATCTGTATCAACCTCGTCTCTTTTGTGGCCGTCCTAGAGTCTTTTACCGGTGCGACCTCTA
This sequence comes from Acidobacteriota bacterium, assembly GCA_018269005.1. Lineage (GTDB taxonomy): Bacteria > Acidobacteriota > Blastocatellia > Pyrinomonadales > Pyrinomonadaceae > OLB17. The sequence goes on from JAFDVK010000023.1 coordinate 56,427, forward strand.
GGTTTCGTTTGATGTATCCAACGTATGGAGCCAAGGCCTCGGCTTGGCTGTCAAGATCGACCGTTGGGTCGGTCTTGAGTTCAAGTTTATCGTCAGTCGAGGATAGGCCCGCAGATTGAGACCTTACAGGTTGTTTATATAGTCCGAACATGCGTAGCACGTTTTGCCAAACCGTCGTCTCCTGATCCTTGCCAGGTCGGAAGAACGTTGGGTTGTGCTCGAGGTCCAAGTTCTTTACTACTCGCCTCAAAAGCCCCGGGCCTTCCAGAATCTGTAGCTGCGTTGCGAAGTATGTCGGATCGCTTCCCTGATTTAGAATGATCGAACTTGCTCCGCCCTCGCTCGCCGCCGGGTTCGATTCATTGTTCACCTGAACCCGGACCGAGGCCTGATAGATATCCGGCTTCTGCGCTTCATAAACGATTACCAGCGACGTGCCAAGGATCGTGATCAAAGCGATCAAGAGCCAGTGTTTTTTAAGTATCGAGAGGATGCTGAAGATCTGCTGCTTTTCGGTCGAGTCATTTACCGAATCGCCATAATAGCTATCTGCATACGGATAAGCTTGGTCGTAGTAATCGATCGACTCGGGATCGTTCCGCAAACCTCTTTTTACGACCTGCTGGTTGTTTTGCATCTTTAGATCTACCATCCCGTATCGGCCTATGGGATAACTGACACCGGAAACCGGGTTATCGTCGGAATGATCGAACGGAAAATATCACCAAGGATCTTTTTGCTTCCAGTTGGACCGGGTACGTTGATAATGTCGTTCGGTTCTAATAGCACGTCGTCGCGCTTGCCTTGATTGATCTCTTTGACGTTAACGACCATTTCATTGCGGTTTATCGACCCGGCTATCTGTCGCCTGATGGAAACTTTGTCGAGTTGTGCCCCGGAGGTTGTCCCTCCGGCCATTGCGATTGCCTGCGTGAGGGTAACCGGATCCGCAAGATTTATCGCGAGTGCGCTACGAATGTTTCCTTGAATATAGGCATTAACCTTATCGGCCTCAGCAATCCGAACGACATCGCCTGCTTTTATGAGCGGGTTGGTTTGTTCCCCGCCGCGGAACACATCATCCAGCCGAAACGACAAGAGTTCCTCTCCAGTGGCGATCGGCCTTTCAAGTTTAGGTCCATCGCAGAACGGATGTGATGGGTCGCGAATTATCTCGACCGTTCTGCCGGCGCTTGTGCTCGGCCCGTTGACGAACGTGAGGAGTTCGGCAAGTCGGATCGGACGCTGCATTTGGAATCGTCCGGGTGAGTTTACCGCCCCAATGACGGCGACCGGGTTTGAATTGAATTCACGAACAGAAACATTTACCGATGGCGAAACAAGATATTTCCTGTAAGCTTCCTCAACCCGTTCTGCTAATTGTCCTTCAGTGAGACAGGCTGCCGAAATATCGTTATCGAGCATCGGCAACTGGATTGTGCCTTGGCTATTTACGCGAACACCGGTACGAGACAACGCCTCGTTCTTTGTTACGAGTACGTCGATCACGTCGCCCGGCCCGATCCTATAGTTCATCGCAGCAACAGGACCCTTCAGTTCTGGGGTGGCATTCGGCGACTGGCCCAACGTCATTTGCGGAATACATACGCAAAAGAGGATCGCAAGAGCGAAGATCAACTTATTCGAAATGATTCCCCCCATATAAGTCCAGCAGCTTGTCCGGTCAATATGCTTTTCTTCGGGCATACAGAGCCTCGCTTAGATGGTTCGGGCACTTTAAGTTTAGAACCGTATTGCCGATAACAACGTTGTACTCTTCGTTCTGACGGATGAACTGGCCTCTAAGTGGAGCATCGCTCACCTTTCGTACTACACAGCTGCGCACCCATTGCCAAAACTCAGTCTGGGTCGTCCAATACTCCTTTCCGTCATGGCACATTATCAGGGCGTTCTTTTTCTTCTTTCGGCGTTGAAGCTTCTTCAACTTCTTGTCAATCTTTTCCTTTTCGCTCGACATTTTCTTACACCTCTATCCTTACGATCTGTTCCAATCAGACGTACAAACCCCGCAGGGAAGCCTGAATCCAGGCAGTTGAAAATTTAGAAAATCTGCAGGTAGCCCATGGCCACATACGTGCGATCCTTGTTCCTAGGCCGGCAGACTTACGACCTAAGTTAAGAGACCGTCAGGCTCCCAACGAATCCGTCGTGTTCCTGGCGTAGCCGTTCATTGGATAGAAGCTGCTTTCGTTCAGTTTCTTTACCAGGTTGTTCTCGAACGCATAAACAACGAGTTCGAGACGGCTGGTTATATCCAGTTTGTTGAAGATCGAGGTCAGGTGATGCCGGACCGTTGTTTCAGAAATGAAGAGAGATTCTGCGATCTCCTTATTCTTCATTCCTTTGCAGATCAGACCTATCACTTCGCGTTCCCGATCGGTCAGCGCGGACGCGACCGGACTGAGGGGAAGGGAGTGAAGCATTTGCATTTCTCCGATCAAATGACGAATGGTGTCACCCATTACGATCCGATCGAACCAGATCTCACCTGCATGGATCTTTTCAATTGCCTTGAACAGAGTGTCCGCGCGCTCCTGCTTTAGGACGAGGCCGCGGATGCCGATTCTCAGGCATTGCTTATAGATCTCAACGTCAAGTTCATCGATGAGCAGCAAGACGGGCAGTTCCGCGTCTTTGAGAAGAGGAAGCAGTTTGGCAACATCGTTGTCGGGAAGGTCAACCAAGATAAGGTCCGGCCTCTCGTCATCGATAATTTGCAGTGCAGATTCAGGATTCTTAGCTTCGCCTATAACGCGAAACTTGGGGTCAGTTTCGAGGAGCATTCGCAATGCTCCCCTAAAGATCGAATATTCTCCGATCATGACCAGCTTGATGATTGGGGATGTCATAGATTTCCTACCTTAATTTATTACTTCAACTCGTCGCTCCTTCCGCATTGATTCGGCTTAACAGGTGGGAAAAATATTAAACTCAAACCAACGATCAGATTGGTACGTTTCGGGTCGAACACGCGGCCGTCTCTCAACCGGATCAACTTATCCGGATTTTCTGAGCCGCTGATACGTATTTCCACATGGCCTACCCATACAGCATTCTATAGACACATATTCATTCGAGACTCAGACCAGCTTTCAGTTTGAATCCCAACAAGAGGAACTGGCAGCGATCACTCGTTCCTCGTTCTGGATTGAATATGGGATTAATGTTAAGGCCGCACAGGCACACACATCATCGGCTAATTCGATATATTTCGTGATACATATGTCCCTCTGGCCTGATATAGGGCCATTGGACATCTGACCAATAGGCAGATAGCGCATTTCGATATTTTCGGTCAATATACGTAGGCCAATCCTCCGATTACTATGCTAAGCAGCCAAAACCACTGCACTTCTTGGGCTGTTGGAAGGTGTGCGTCAAGGCAAAAGCGATAACTAGGGTGCGTCTAATAGATGTGTGAAGGAGCACGAATGCTGAGAAAAGTTGAAAATACGCAAGTTTTTCTACTTTCTTTAGGTGGAATCCGTCTTAGGTATGGCGACATTTCATAGATCACAAATAAGCGGAATTGTCCTTCGTCGAAGCTAACGTGTCGGAACGATGGGCGTTTGTGTTAAGAGGGTGCTGTATATTTGCGCTATGCAAGATTGGACAAATGATGTAGGATTCGATGTGGGAAACTGGACTCAGCCGGTTCCCAGCGTTTTCCTTGCAGATACTATTCAGCTTTAAAATAGAAGATTGCAATTAGATCCCCATGAGTAGAAGTAAACATATCGGTGTCCTCCTTGTCGGTAAGTACGAGATCGTGCAGGAGAGCCTTAGGCATCTTATCGAGTCGAATGAGGGCCTCTCTGTCACGGGGCTATACACTTTCGACCACACAAAAGGCAGTACATCCAGCGTCTTAAATGCCGATGTTGCTGTCGTCTATTTGACCGCAGAAGATCAGGTTGATGTCGTTGGGCATCTATTGAACGAGAATCCGGCGCTTCGGGTTGTTATCCTCGTTGCCGGAGCGGATCTGGACTCGCAGGCTCGTGCTCTGAAAATGGGTGCTGTCGGCATCGTTCAGATCGAGCAGAGTGCAAAACTCTTGGTCGAGGCTATCCGCCAGACCTATGCCGGCGAAACCTGGTTGAATCAAACCGTCCTTCACAAGATCCTTGAGAGGGAGAAACACCCAAGCGAGACTTCGGCAAATCATTCTAGGGCAACCGACGCGGAATCTTTGACTCCTAGAGAACTTGAGGTAATAAAGCTTTTGGCGGCCGGTCGAAAGAACAAGGAACTCGCCCGTGAACTCGCCGTCAGTGAGGCGACGATTCGGCACCATCTAAGTTCGATCTACGGAAAGATCGGTGTTGACGACAGGCTTAACCTGGTGATCTATGCCTACGAGAACGGGCTTGTCGAAGCGCCGGGGAGTCCTGCCCATCATCCGGCTTATCGCCCTTCGACCAACGGAGAGGAACTGAACGGGAATTGAGGGGGCAATTCTAGCCCTGATAAGATCGGCTCTTAGGGCAAGACATAAAAACGGCGTACCGACTCAGAGAAATTTCTGTTGGCGGTACGCCGAAAAAATGGCAAATGCGTGACGGCCCGAGCGACCTACTAGATGATGGATCTAGGTTTCACTCCGCAAGCCGTCGACCACGGCCAAATTCAACTCATTCGCGCGGTGTGAGGTCTGCGTCAGTGATATTGTCGCCCACTGTGATGACCCGAGTATCAAAAGCATACCGCTTAGAAGTAGCTCCTAAGGCGTACGTCGCGCCTGTCGGCACATTGTCTATACGATAATATCCAAAGGAGTTCGTCAACGCTCTACGGACTACACCGTCAACACCGGTCAGCGTAACGACGGTATTTCCAAGTCCTCGACCATCATTCGTCCTTACTTGCCCGCCAACCGAAGACTCCGCCGCCGTTGGATTGAGCATGATCTCAACAATACCGTCGTTCCAGTTTGGAAATAGAGAGTCGCCATCAACATTTGTCAGATCTCTTGGGATGAGGTTTCCCGTTAGTGCGATCGGTGTTGTAGTGCCAACCACGGCTGACGGATTCACTGAGAAAGTTGCGTGTATGATCTGTTTCGGTCCCGCAGGAGTTAGAGCTAAAGCGGGATTTGTTGCATACACTATGCCGACCCTACCGGACGAGACCTGCGAAGTATTCACGGTGAAGAAGTTTGAATAAGCCGCAGCGTCAGTTCCTAGTGTGACCAAAGGGTTACTAAGGACACCGGTATCGAACTCAAGCGTGAACGAGAAACCCGCCTCAACACCCTGACCTTCAAGTTCAATGTCAATTGCGGCTGTGCCACCGGGAGTTGCACGTGCGCCAAGTACACTAACATCTCCAGGCGCCAGCATCAACGACCGGACCCGCGGTCCATTTCCGTTTGGAAACTGAGTCTGACGAAGACCTGAACCAGGCCCCGCTGCCGGATTGCGAACACCGATCAGATCTCCATTCGCGTACCGTAAGGCAACCGTAATATCCCCCGACGTCAGAATCCCGTTTCCGAAAGTTCCCGTCGGTGCACAATCGGCTCGCTGATACTCATTGACGTTAGGATTCGGGGTTGCATTATGTGCAACGAGATTGAGAATCCTAGTGATGTCTCCGGACGTGATCAGGCCATTCGGAATTCCCGAACCGCCGGGCTGACCACCAGCCACGTCACCTTCAAAGCCACCAGCAAAGGTGATCGTGCCATCGATCCAATCTGCAGGAATCGCATATCCACTCAAGTTACTGACGGATTTGGAGGCGGGAGCTGAGTTGAAAGTAAGGGGAGTCGTCGTCGAGGACCCCGGCGTCGCCTTGAAGGTGACCAACAAGGCCGTTGCCGGCGAGGCTGATGCCGGCAGAACAGCTCCGGGCTGTAAGGCCATCGTCAAGGTCGTCGGCGAGCCGCCCGGCCCGGGCTGAGTAATGCCGCATCCCAACGATGCCAGAGAAGGGTCGCATGCGGCCGATAAGAACTGCAGCTTACTCGAGTCATAAACAAGCGTAAATGCCATTGCATTCTCGGTGCCTTGGCTTGCGATCTGAATCGGCACGGTAATATTGGCGCCCACTCCGGCCGGCTGTCCCGGAAGAACAGGCGTTTGAGTTGTGTTCTTGATCACCACATCTCTTGGATTATCTCCGTTATAGCCAACAAAATCCGCAGTCGTTACGCTACCGGCTGGGTTGAGATAGTCTCGCTGGGAAGCATCAAAGGTGAAAGCAGAGCATTGCGGATCACTCGGACACGAAGGAACGATGGAGTAGGAGCCATTAGCGGAAAGACCGCCGCTGAACGCGAAGTTCCCGCCGGACGCTGTGGTTGTCGAAAGGCTGACCGGACTGCCGCTGCTGTTTCCAGTTAGGGTTACAGTTACCCCGTCAATTCCGGCGCCGCCCGTATAGGCCGTGATCCGACCGCCGATGGAGATTCCGCCTGATGGATCTAAGATCGTGATCGGCGTTGTGATGGTTTGATTGTCGAAAATGGCACCGACGTTCTCGACCTGGTTGCCGACGATCGGACCGCTCGTGGCGGTGAATGTGGTGCCCGCAGCAACACCTGTAGTGAACGCACCGCTTGCCGGAGCAACTGAACCGTTCGTGCCCGGCGACGAGGTGTAAGCAACGCTGAGGCTATCAAGAGTGTGATTGGCAGGACTGCACACGCTTGCCGAGGCCGAGTTTGTGCACAGGTTTACACCGCTAATCGCTGAGGGCTGTGAATAATTTAGACTTACAGGCGAAGCAGTTATCCCACTGAGAGTTAACCACGGATCACTGTCGACAATTCCGGGGCTTGTTACGACGACTATGTCGCACCCGGCAGCACCCGGGCCGGCATTGCATCCCCACCAATTATTTTCAGCATTGACCGAACTGGCAGAGTCGTTTTGTAGGCCCACGAGGCCGCCCGTGCCGTTGCTCGAGAGTCGGTTAAAGTTCGCGTTGATCGTCGCCAATGTTGTGTTGACCGAACTGCTGAAGTCGTTGAAAAAGATCGCAACGCTGTTGGCTCCCGTCGCGTTGGTGATCGAGTTTCCCGTCACTGTTGACGTTTGATTGTCCGCAACAAATCCGGCGATGCCGATATTGCTCCCGGTGATGAAGTTGTTTGTGATCGTCGGGCTTGCGGCCGCTGAATAAACGATGCCTGCTCCGGGATTGTTCGTGAACGTGCAGGCCGTCGTTGAAAACGTTGAAGGGGTAAGCGGAAGGGCCGAATTGTACTGGTAGATCGCGTAGCTATTTCCGCTGAATGAACTGCCGGTAACCGATACAGCGCCGGCATCCGCAGTGAGAATTCCCGTAGCGGCTCCTGAATTCAATGAGTACAGATTATCGTTTATGGTCGAGGTGGAGATAGCCCCTGACGCTCCGCCATAGATCTGGATCCCGCTCTGTGCTATTAAGCTGGTAGGTCCCGTGCCGGTTACCGTGGTATTTGCGATGGTTGCGGAAGAGCCTGCACCGCCAACGAGAATGCCGTTCTCCTGATATCCATCGACCGTAACCCCATCAAGATCAAGCGAGCCCGCAGTGCCAAATGTCGTATCACCCGCAACAATACCTTGTCCGTCTTGGGCAGAGTTAATTCCGGAAGATTGCTGAATAGTGGTGACGCGTGCGTTGCGCATGTTTAAGGTTGCGGATTCCGCCACGAACACGCCAAAGGTTCCGCTCGTCGGAGAAAACGTGACCGGGCCGGAGATCGTCAGATCTTTGATCGTGACATATGCATTTGCACGGGCTTCTACGATCGCCCTCGCCGAACCGCCGGGCACCGTACTGTCAACCATTGCCGCTGGAGCAAATATCGTCGTACTGTTGACGCCCGAGCCGACGATCGATACGCACTTGCCTGCCGATATTTGCTCAGTATAGCTGCCTGCAGCCACGGCGATAGTATCGCCGCCGGAGATGCTGGCCGCGTTAATTGCCGCCTGTATCGTCGGATATGTTCCCGGAACATTTAAGGTCACGCCAGACGGAATGCACGGAGCGGCAGACGAAGTTTGCGGAGTGCCTTCGCGACTGCCAAATAGTGCGTCGTGTCGAGCCTGATGTGGCGGCGGTATCCGCCCTCGATCGTCGTTCGAGAAGAATGACCAAATGTGATCCGAAATGCTCGAAATGGAGAAACTCGCCTCAGCGGGTATGTCCGCCGAGTTTCCAAACGTCGGCTGTATCCAACAAAGGCCGGCAGCAATGCCCACGGCAACAACGGAGGCTGAGATCTTCAAACGCGGTTCAAGCCCGGAGGCTATATTTCCAAAATATCGAAGAGCAGAAATTAATACGAGAGGAATCCTTTTCAGAAACATTTGGCTTTCTCCTGAGAACCTAAAAAAATGCGCTTCCGTTCGCCGAGTGAAACAGAAAAAGCGGTCATCACTTCAAGCCGCCGCCCGGGAAAGGAATTGCGCGTCACTCACGAAACTCTTTCGAACGAGGACGAGAAACGCTCTTTGGGGGCAAATGCCAAAGGAAGACCGCAGGTCTTTGCTAATTTTCCGTATAGATTGCACAGGTTGAGGAGACCCTGTCATCACTCAATTGAGGTATGCTATATAAATTGGTCGGTTTGATCGGGCTATGGTTAGACAAGTGTCTAGCGCGATGAACGGGAAGAATCGGCCCACGCGGCAGAGCCCGATGGCCTGTTTGTACGATATGGTTTGATCTGCTAAAGATCTCGCGGACAAAAGAAAATGGCATACCGCTTTAGTGGGAGAAAAAGCAGCATGCCATTTGTGGGAATGAAGATCGTGCGATCTACGCGATCTTAGGAAATAGGCGAGGGTGGCAAGCCGCAATGATATTGATGCTTTCCACCCAAACCTACCTTTTTACTTACTCACGCGGCGTGATATCCGCATCCGTGATGTTATCTCCGACCGTGACCACCCGCGAGTCGAAGGTGTAGCGTTTCGACGTAGCACCGAGCACATACGTCGCACCCGTCGGTACGTCGTCGATACGGTAGAAGCCCATCTGGTTCGTCAGAACTCGGCGAACCGAGCCATCCGTACCCGTCAAAGTTACGACCGTATTGCCAATGCCACGACCATCCGCCGTCCGCACCTGGCCGCCCACCGAAGACGTCGCCGCCGTCGGTGCCAGCATTATCTCGACCACTCCGTCTTCCCAGTCTGCGTCGATTGCCTGGGCTTGATAGCTGCTAACCCGCTTGTTTGCGAGTTCGCTGGTGAATGCTACCGGATAAGTTCCTACAGGCGCTGCGGACTTGATATGGAATTGGAAGTTGAGGATGACAGTATCCCCGACCGGCATTCTCTGTCCGGCCTGCAAGCTAAATACGATAGCGGTCTTACCTGGGTGCGAAGCGGAATTCGTGGTAAAGAAAGCTCCGTTAGGAACACCTGAGCCAAGTGTAATGACTGGGTATTCGTCAAGTATCGAAGGATCATAGGACAATGTAAATGTTGTTCCGTTTTCAATGCCTTGCGCCTTCAGTTCGACTTGAACATCAATGTTCCCGCCAGGCACGCCTCTAGATCCGATAAAGCGAACCTTCGTGTCGTAAGCCGGTCGGTTTACAGCGCGATCCTTCTGGATCTGCTGGAAACAAGAGGGGGAAAGTACACCAGACGCAGGTGTCGTCGGTAGATCGCTAACCGAGAAAAGCATGATTGTCGTCAGATCGAGTGCATCAAGACAACCGTCACCGTGGTTCGGAAGGAATGGTCCGGCGTCTGCCCGCTGGAACTCATTAACGTTGGGATTTGGCGTGGCGTCGCCCACCATAAGGCTTAGGATTCGTGATATGTCTGGAGAGTCAACAAATCCGTCAGTAAAGCCACCAGTGGTTCCATCCGAAATGTCGCCCTCATTACCAAGCGCGAACGTTACAACACCATCATGCCAAACCGTCGGAACCCCGACTCCTTGGCTGTTGGAGATTCTCTTGGGATTGGTGAAGGATACCGGAGTCGATAGTGCATTGCCCGGCGTTGCACTAAATGTGAAGTTCAGCGTGACCGTACCCGTGTATGGTTGGCCCAGCTTACTAAACGACACTGTCTTCGGTCCCGGACCCGCCGAAACGACGAGATTTGTGCCGAGAGGGGCAGATGACGAGACGTAGTGGAGCTTCGTCGTATCGAAATTTAATACGAAGGATCCGCCTTGCTCGGTTCCCAGAGCGTTGAAAGTTACGGGTACGACAACGTTAGCGCCAACCTGCGCCTGCGTTACATTGCCAATTGTCACGCTTCGCGGGTTGTCGTTGTTATATCCAACGAAATTCGCGTTGTTGATGGTGGCAGCCGGATTGATGAAGTAGATCGACTCCGGATCGTACACATACGGTGGCGCGACTGTCGGAGCGACAGAATATTGTCCGGTTGTCGAAAGTCCCGTGTTGAAGTTGTAGTTGCCGTTAACGTCCGTTGGGGTCGTCAGAGTGATCGGCGAACCGTTGCTAGTTCCGGTCAGAGTCATTGTGACGCCGGCGATACCAGTCTGCGGGCCGCCGTTGTTGTAAGCCATAACGTGGCCGCCGATGGCGATGTAGCCTGCTCCATCGTTGATCGTGCCGGTCGCGGATGCGGTGCCGATACCGGCGTTTACGCCATTTGAAAGCGTTGCCGTGAAGGTCTCGTCACCTTCAGCAATGGTGTCGGTCGCGGTCGTGACACTTACCGTCTGTGAAATCACGCCCGGTGCGAACGTTACCACCTGATTCGCAAGGCTCGTATAGTCCGTACCGCCGCCGGTTGCCGTACCGTCCGAAGTTGTGACTTCGACAGTGATCGGCACCGTGCGTGCCGGAGTATCGTCCGCAAGCGAGACCGTGAACGACACATTGTTGCCCTCGGTCACATTGCCAGGATTAACCGCGATCGAGACCGTCGGCGGTTCCGCCTCGAAATCAAACGTATTCACAGCACCGTTAACCCCGAAGATAAGGTTATCGACATTGCCGTCGAAGTCGTTCCACGGGGCACCCGGACTATTCATTCCGGCCTGGAACTGCGTACCGTAACCGGTCTCAGGGGTTGAACCATCTTGGGCCGTCGTATTGTCAAAGGATACGATCTTCGCAAGCGGGAATTGAGTGACAATGGCCGCCAGTGGGTTGAAGCAATTCGACGGACAGAACTGTGCAGGGAATCCCGGATCGTTCGTGAAAGCCGAACCGGTGAACCACCACTTGCCGGCCTTGGCGTCCCAGTTCTGCCAAGTCATTAGCTGGATGGGACCTTGCGTACTTACTGAGTACGTAGGCTCGAAAACCATGGTCGCATCTCGAGATCCGTCACCGTCAAGGTCAACTTGGAATTGCAGGCTCGGTGCGATCTGCGTTGTCGGTGAGCCCGGGCTCGCAGTTACAAACGTGCTGTAGCCGAGCTGTGAGATGTCGGCGAGGTGCACGCCATCATAGGCTTGCGTTGAGAACCACGCCTTGCCACCGTTTCCTCCCTGTCCGCCGCCAGCCGATATCGTAGGTCCGGCATTGCCCGGTCCGGTCGTCAAATGCAGACTGCCGGCCTGAAGTGGCGGTGTGCCCGGGCCGGTCTGGAACGACCCGGTCGCCGTTCGCTGAGAGATCGTTGACCATCCTTGCATAGCAGCAGATGAGACAACATTCATTCCCGCCGGTTCGAAGTTGAATGTGGTATTCGCGCTGTTGACGCCGACGATGACGTAATCGACGTTGCCGGATTTTCCGGGGTCGGTGCGTACACCGATCACACCCCAAGTATTATTCGGGTCTTGGTTGCCCGGGTCGGCAATCGGCATCACACGAGCGTTCGGATGTGCCGCAAGGATCGTGGCCAGAGTGCAGCCGCCGTTGCCTTCACTTGCTAGACATCCGTCGCCATTTGGCGAGTATGTGTTGGACGAGTAGTAGAATTTCGCAGATGGATTCAACATATCCCAAGCCTGCCAGGTGTTCGCGGTAAATGTGCCATTCTCGCTCGGTACATAGACCAGTCGGCCTTGGTATCCCGGATTGGCGCTACCGGTAAAGTCGACGCTTATCTGGAAAAATGGAACATCACCAGCCGTCGCAGCGTAGGTCGAATACTTGAGCGTCGTGAGCTGATCAAGACGCGTGCCGCGATAAGCTATCGAAAAGAGGCCTTTCTTTTGATCGCCGGGCGTGGTGCCGCTCGCAACACGAGCGCTTCCGACAGGAAGCGGCCCGCCTAAAGGACCGAATACATAATCGTGTCCTGTTACGAGATGATCGTTATCGTCCTCCCAATAGAACCAGCCGTTCGGTGACGAAGGCGTGCTCACCATCGCCCCCGCGGGCTCGAAGTTGACCACAGTGTTCGCACTGTTGACGCCGATGACGAAGTTATCGACGTTCGAATTGCTGTTCTGCTCGGAGCGGAAACCAATAGCCCCATTCGAGCTGGCGGCTATGCCCATATTCGGATGTGTCGAGAGCATCTGGCCGAGCGTACACGGTATAGACTGCGTACACTGACCCGCGAACGGCGAAAGTGACGAATACCAGAATACGCCCGTCAAAGCGTTCCAATTCTGCCAGGTATCTGCCGAGACGCTGCCATTCTGGCTCGGGACGTAAACCACGCGGCCTTGGTAGTTCGTGTTGCCGTCCGTGAGATCAAAATCGACATTGAACTGAAGCGTCGGCTCGTTTGTCGCCGCACCGTGAACATATGTCGAATACGAAAGCGTAGTGATATCAGCGAGCCTCGTATTGTTATAGTCCTGCGTGAACAGGCCTTTGAGTTCGCCCGCTCCGCTCTGCAAGCGAGCACTGCCTGCCGGCAGCGGCCCGCCGTTCGGTCCGTAAACGTAGTCATAGCCGGGGATCACGGCGTTCGCTACGTCGTCGTAGTACGCCCAGGTCGGTGCCAAAGGCGTCTGAACATTGGCCGTGGTCTGCGGGTTGAATTGTGCAGAGCTGGACGATGCTCCGCTACCCGCATTGCCGAGTGAGTCGGTAACGCCTGCGTTGTTGACGCTGACGGTTACCGTGCCGGTTTGGTTCATACCCGTGACATGTACAGTAAACGAGTTCGGTCCGCCCGTAACAGTCTTGGCAGTCGGATTCGCGGTTCCGCCAATCGACACATCAGACGCGTCAAATCCAGTTACTGGCTCGCCAAAGTTGACCGTGAAGTCAACGGGCGACACCGTGGCAGGATTCGCGACAGGCGAGACCGTAGAGCTCGGCCCCGTCCTGTCGATCGTGTAAATTTCACCCCCGGTGTATGGGCCGACGAACGGGTTATTTGCTACGTCAAATATTGTCGCACCGGAGTTGAGGTCGAGGCGAATCGTTCCGCTGCCTGTGCCGGTGTCAACTGTAACGACATAGTTCGCACCCGAGCCTGAAACGACGATATTCCCAGCACCGGAAACACCGGTTGTCGCGAGAGCAAAGTCACCCGTATCAACGCCCGTCACCGGTTCGCTGAATGCGACATTGAACGTAACGCTCGCAGCATTTGTCGGATCGGGATCCATGCGTGTGATGGATGTTACCGTCGGAGCTGTGTTTGAGTCCGGTTCGAAGTCGTATGTTGTGTTCCCCGTGCCAATGCCGATCTCAAAATCATCAACAAACTCGGTTATATCCGTGCTTGACGGGCCGCCTGCACGGAAAAGAAGGGTACCGCCGTTAGCTGGTCGGCGAACGCCGAGATTTGCCCACGTCGGGTTTGCCAAGACGCTGGCGAGCGCACAAGGACTTGATTGCGGGCAGGCATTTGAGAACGGTTTGTTGGGCCCCGAGCCGCTGCCCCAGACGAGTGTTCCGGGAGCAAAGATATCCCATTGCTGCCATCCATTAGGAGTAACGGTACCGGCAGGTTGGAATACGATACGCCCTTGGTACGTGGCATCCGGAATGACCGTATTTTCGGAAAGGTCGTTGTCCACATCAAACTGGAGAACTGGTGCGTCCGGTCCCGTCGTCCACGTTTTGAACTTCAGTTTGGTGATGTCGGCGAGGCGCACGCCGCCGTAGGCCGCCGTACCAAAGCTCTCGCGACCGGTCGTGTCGATACTCAGGCGGGCACTGCCCGATCCGAGATGGCTGCCGTTTGGCCCAGTCTCTAAGCCATGCGAGCCGTTCGGCCCTTCATTCCAGAAGAACCAACCGGCAGGCCGCGGATCGGGGTCATTGATCGTAACCGCACTGTTTACAACAAGGGTCGCCCCCTGGAAACCATAGGTTCCGCGTCCGGGGGTTGTCTCAACGTTGGTGTCGGTTGCGGACGTCAGCGGCAGATCGTATCTGAGGTTCGCCGAAGCCGGACCTGCGATATCGGGCTGACCGCCCGGAGCAGTTGCGGTTCCGCCGTAGGCGACCGGGATTTGCGCAGCATAGCCCGGCTCCGCACTGTTGTTGGTTGTTACTACAGGTGTCGCGGTGCCGTACCAGTTGCTCTGGAAATTTTTCAGATTGGTTCCCGGAGCGGGAAGTGAGCCGCCGGATTGGCGATCGACGATCTGCGCATACCAGTTTCCGCTCAGGTTGTTATTGCTAAATATCGAGTTTGCAGCCGTCTGGACGGGCGAGTTCGACCCACCGCTTGCATCGAGGAAGAGGACGCCTACTGTCCAGTTGTTCGTGATCGCGTTCTCTAAGACCTTCAGGTTGTCGGTCTGATTGCGGAAGAGCAGTCCGGTACGGTTATTATCGATAACGTTGTTTCGGATCGTGTGGCCGTTCGAGTTATTGATATCGATGCCCGTCCGAAGTCCATCAAACTTACTATCATGAATGACAGCACCGGTGATTGCCTGTCCTTGGATCGCGAGACCGGCGGATTTCAACCCCGGATTATTCCAATCGGTGGTGTTGTTGCCCTCGCGGGTAATCAGCAGGCCGCTGATATCGACGTTATTCGCCGTGATGCGGATCGTCGCGCTGTCGCCGCCGATCGGGCCGGAGACCTTTGATTGATTTGCGCCTTCGGCACCTGATCCCTCAACCTTGACGGTGCGGCTGACATTCGCTTCCTGTATGAAGGTGCCGGGCTCTATGTGAACGGTGCCGCCGATAAGAGTGTTGTTGATGCCGTCCTGGATGTTCGAACGGGCTTTGGCAACCGTGCGTCCGTTCGGCTCGGCGTTAACGACGTCGTCTACGTAGGTCGTAGCACGACCGTCATCTACTGCACCTGTCCACTGCAGGTCAAGATACGCGTTGTCATTCGCGCCGCTGATAGTAAGGGCATTCGGTCCACCCCAGAATGTCTGCACCGCAGAAGAAGCACCCGGGATGACGGCTATGTCGCTTACGCCGCATGCCGCACATCCAGCAGGGAACGTATTTCCCGTCATAGTAACGATCGCATCGTCAATGACCCAACCCTTTGTGCCTGACGACACGTTGTCAGAGATCGTACCGAGGTTTGTTGAGCCGTCGCCGTTTATATAGGCCGGCTGCCGGAAATTCGTGATTGTATTGTGATTTAGGTTGACACCTGTGGCAAGCGTGCTCGAGATGCCGAATGCTCTAGAGACTCCATCATTTTGCCACCATGGGATATCGGCTACGAAGTCAAGATTTTGACCGGTGAAATTCGTGCCTTGGAGCGCGAACACATTTTGGTTACCAGCCGCGTCCGTCTTGTGGATCTCAAGACCATCGATAGTAACTCCACTGGCCGTAACGAGGAAGTTGTATCCGTTCCCCGAGACGTTGATAACGGGCTTGGTCAATTGGGCATTGATGATGGTCACATTATTCTTGCCGGTTGTTAGTGCCGCCTGACCGGTGCCTTGCGGATATGTTCCGGGACAGACCTTGATGGTCGTGCCACTTGACGCTGCTGCAACCGCTGACGGGATGTCGGTAAATATCGGTTTGCCGTTGCCGAGGCAATTAACGCCTGCTTCGTCGACGATGAATTCTCCTGATGCAGGAGCAAAGTTCACTGTGACGAGTTGGCCGCTCACAAGAGCATTCGCAGGGACAGCTGTATCCTTGATATCGCTCGTTAGTAGATTTACTCCCATCGATGTTGAGCCGGGAGTGGCAGTTGCCGTAACCTTCCAGGTCGTGCCATCCATCGGAGCTATTTGCGTAACTGAATTAACGCTTCCGGATGCAGTGCCAAAATCACCACCGTCAAAATTAATTACCGGTTCGCTGAAGACTGCCGTAAATGTCACCGTCAGCGAATTCTGCGGATCAGCCGTATCCGCAGTAAACGAGACCAACGTAGGCGGGGTGCTGTCGTGGACGACGACATTGGTCGTGATCGTTTGGTTGTCCAGCGTGGCACCGACAGCCTCGGTCTGATCGCCGACAAATGGGCCGGCACCTGCGGTGAAAGTAGAGCCTGCATTCGCGACACCATTTACGAAGGTTGATGATGTGGGAGAAACTGAACCGGTGGTTGCGGGGGTCGTCCCGTAACCGAGCGGAGTGCCGTCGATAATATGGTCGGTGACTGTGCAAGCATTCGCGGGTGCAGAATTCACGCAAAGACTGACGCCTGAGATATTTGAAGTTCCACTGTACGCAACAGTCGGTGCGGAAGCGGTGATGCCGGTAAGTGTCAGCCACGGGCTGAAATCTGTCACGCCGGTCGCCGCGTCGGTGACCGCATCACAACCGGTACCGCCCGGCCCGGCATTACAGCCCCACCAGTTATTTTCTGCGTTAACGTTGCTCGAAGTTTCGTTATAAATGCCGTCGCGTCCACCTGCGTTGTCGCTCGATAGGCGGTTGAAATGAGCGTTGATCGTTGCCGTCGTCGTCGGCGACAAGTCATCGTAGTTATAGAAAGCGAGGCCTGCGCTGCCGCTTCCGGCCGCCATAGTGAATGAGTTGCGAGAGATCGTCGACGTCTGCCCATCGTAAACCAAGCCGCCAATACCTGAGTTTGTGTTGGTGATTACGTTGTCCGTTATCGTCACAGGGTTTTCAGCGTCGTAAAAGACCGCATTCCACTTATTTTGATCGAATGTATTGCCGGTTATCGTCAGGGCCGCAGGTGTTCCCGGGATGCCGCTCGTCCCGGTGTAAACGGAAACGTCGTTATTTACAAAGCTCGATCCCGAGATACTCACTGCCCCTGCATTCCACGGCACGATACCGGAAGACGCCCAGCTATTTGGGAGATAGTTGTTCTGACTGACAGTTGATGTTGATATAGAACCGGTTGCGCCGTCTGCTATCTGAATTCCGTTCTGTGCGATGATACTCGTCGGCCCAATGCCGGTTACGGTTGAATTCGCAATTGTGGCTACCGAACCAGTGCGTTCGACAAGCATACCGTTTTTTTGGTAGTCATTGACCGTGACATTGTTCAAGACGACAGTGCCGATCGTATTCGCCGCTGTGCTGCCAACCCCTATTCCGGTTCCGTTCTGGGCACCGTCCACACCACTGCTAGTGTGAATTGCAGTAACCCGAGAATTTGACATATCGAGGGTGGCATTCTCGGCGACAAAGATACCAAACGTCTTGTTAGGATAGGCTAAAAGCGGTAGCGGACCGGTGATAGTAACACCTGTGACAGTTACATACGAGTTACTCCTCACCTCGACTATCGAATTTCCGGTGAAGCCGAGAACACCGCTTGGAGCCAACGTCGCAGGAGCCTGGATGATCGTTGAACCGATGCCTGCGCCTTCGATTGTGACGCATTTGGTTATGGACAGCTGTTCAGTGTAGGTATTTGCCGCCACCTGGATCTTGTCACCACCCGCCGGGTTTGCGGCATTGATTGCGGCCTGGATAGTTGGATATGTGCCAGGTACCTGGAGTGTTATCCCTGTCGGCGTGCATGGGAGAGCGGCGGCGGTCGGTGGTATGGGCTGCTGCTTCGCCCCTGTGTCTTCTGACAGCAAAGGGTTGGCCTTTGGCGGACGTCTATCTGAACTGCCGTTTGATGGGCTTGAGAAGAATGACCAAAAGTAGTCTGCAATGCTTGAGAGCGAGATGGTGGCCGGCGTGGGGGCCGGGGCTGAACTCGCGAATGTCGGCTGTATCCAAACAGCGCCGACGGTCAAGCACAAGGTGAGGAAAGCTGCCGAAACTTTCAACCGCGGGCTTAGGCTTGTAGCTTTAGCGGTTAAGTTGCTGACGGCACGTGTTAATTCGACAGGGATATTCTTTAAAAACATTTGGTTCTTCTCCTGAGATATTCGGCAAACTGAACATAGCTCGAAAAATTGTGCAGCTAGAGCACGGGGCGATGTTGATCGTCCGTGTTGACAGTGCAATAGACCTTGGGAAGATGGTCGTAGTCACAATTTATTCATTTAAGAAGTCGCGGTGTTTCGCGCTGAGAGCGGACAGGGAAGAGCGTAAAGGAATCCCGTCTCCGGTCAGCGAACGCTCATGAAGAGGACGATGAGAGGCCTGATCATGATACGTCAAAGCGGCTTAAATTGATAAACCTAAAAAGGCAGACCAACAACCCGCTTGCAGTCTCGTGAACGAATAGAATCCGACACGAGCAAATTGACTTCAAATCTCGTTGAGATTACCCCAACTTCGGACCTTTGTCATCACCCGTTTAGGGTATGCCGAGGAAAAGAGTATTAAAGGGGTTAGGATGGCTCGGGGATCGTTGCGATGCTGGTAAGGACGAGCGAAATGAGTTCGCCTTGTCTGGAAGTTGAGGTCTTGGAATAGATGCGCTTCAAGTGCGTGCGACAGGTGTTGGCCGTGATCGTGAGGTGGTCGCAGATCTGTTCTACCGATTCGCCCTTTGCAAGCCGGGAAGCGACGGCGGCCTCGGCGGGTGTAAGTTCGTACAGTTTTCGAAGGACCGCTTCGCTAACCCTTACTGATCTTTCGGGGTCGCACAAAAAAATGAGGGCAAACAATTCTCCTTCGGTCCCCGAAGCGTCTCCGATCGGCGATGCCAAAAGTTGGAGATGCCGATTGCCGGATGGCCTCCGCAGAAGACATATAGCCGCTGCGTCCGGGGTTCCGTCTCTGTGTCGGGAATGAACTGTCTCGAGGATCGCGTGAAGGTCTCTGGTCGCCTCGGGATTTCGAGCTGCCAGGGAGCCATTCTTATCGACCGACAGTCCGTCATTAGCCTCCAGGATCCTAGCAGCACGAGAATTAGCCGTTCGCACCCGCGCATTTTGATCCACGATCAAGGCCGGCCGCGTCATCTTGCTCACGGTTTCGATCAGGACAGCATCGGATGTTTTGGTTATGTCTGCGAGGCTCTCGCTTAACGACTGATGAAGGTGTGGGAGAAGCGAATCCAGTGATCCACGCTCCTTCTTGCTATAGACCTTTTTGCGTTCCGGCAGCGAAATGCTGAACCCGGCCATTACGCCGTCCGGACGGACGAGAGCGTGATATTCGTAGTTGAAAATATTGTATTCCCGGAAGAAGCCCTTATATATCTCCGTTTTTTCAAACGACTGGTCTCTTAGTTTGTCTGCCTTTGCCAGACCCTGGTCGTCGGCAGCTGCGGGGCTTGTCTCGCCGGAAGGTTTGATGTCACCAAATGTTTCGATGTACTTATTTATGAACACATCGTCGAGTTCGCGAGAGAGCGATCTTTCCCCTGACGCGGCTTCTTCTTTGCGAGCTTCGAGAGAGAGCGACCCATTATTGAATAACCTCGCCGTGTCATCGAGGGCAGTCGATAGAGGATCTTTGCCGTCGGAACCTGAATAACGTCGTCCGGCTACCTTTATACTCTGCTTTTCCTTCTTTTTGGGCATTCTGGGGGTATTTAAGCCAAGTTGAAGGCAATGTATCACCCGTTTGAGTGGTGTGTCAACCTTGGCATGGCGATGAATGCCCAAGGTTCGCGGCGGTTGTCGCTCTTGATCAGAGAGTGGGTTATAATATTAAGTTTGTGCGAAATGCGATGAAAAAGGTTGGTTTTGTTAGCTTAGGATGCCCCAAGAACCTTGTGGACAGTGAGGTGATGATGGGTACGCTCGCAGAAGCGGGCTACGAGATCACGAATGATGCGGGGCAGGCTGATACCGTAGTTGTGAACACGTGCGGCTTTATCGAATCGGCTAAGCAGGAGTCTATCGATGCGATACTCGAAGCTACGAGACTCAAGGCGGACGGCCACGCTTCGCGCGTGGTGGTCGCCGGTTGTCTTGTTGAACGGTACCGCGACGACCTGATCGCGGAACTGCCCGAGGTCGATGCCTTCATCGGTACTTCGCAGGTAGCGGACATCCTAAAGGCAGCCGACGATGAGTTCGACGCTGGAGAGCTGACGCTCAGGCCGATCGGCAATAAGTCCTCTACGTATCTTTATGATGAAACTAGTCCGCGGATACGTGCGACCAACAGGCACACCGCGTTTATAAAGATCGCAGAAGGATGTGACCGTCCTTGCGCGTTTTGCTCGATTCCTTCGATGCGCGGAAGTTTTCGCTCGCGCCGATTTGGTTCGATCGTCGAAGAGGCTCGAAACCTTGCCAAAGATGGTGTAAAGGAGGTCGTTCTCGTCGCACAAGACAGCTCGAGATACGGCGAGGACCTTGGCGAGGTTGATGCTCTTGCCGCTTTGATCCGCGCTCTGGGCGAGGTCGAAGGCCTCGAGTGGATCCGTCCGATGTATGCTTACCCGACACACATCTCGGACGCATTCCTTTCAGCGATCGCCGATACCGATAAGGCGGTCAAATATCTTGATATGCCGCTGCAGCACGCTTCGCGCAACGTGCTTAAGCTGATGAAACGCGGAGGAAATCGCGAGAGCCTTGAAAGGCTTATCGAGCGAGTGCGAACCGCCGTGCCGGGAATTGCGATCCGGACGACCTTTATTACCGGCTTTCCCGGCGAAACTGACGAGGATTTTGAAGAATTGCTCACATTCGTCCGAAACTGCCGGTTCGATAATGTGGGCGTCTTTACGTACTCAGATGAAGAGGGAACTGCCGCGTTCGACCTGCCGAACAAGGTAGATCCAAGAGTTGCAAAAAGACGACGAGATCGCTTAATGAAGGAGCAGGCGAAGATCAGCCGTGCTCTTAATAAGGCGAAGGTCGGAAAGACCTTTCCCGTGATGTTCGAAGGTCTTTCGCAGGAATCGGACCTGCTTTTCCAAGGACGGCTTGCCGGTCAGGCCCAGGAGATAGATGGTTACATCCTCCTAAATGATATGCCGGAAGGGTTTGAGCCTCAGATCGGATCCGTTTACAACGTAAAGATCACGGAAGCTCACGAATACGACCTGATCGGAGCCATCACTCCGTAAGCTCCATTCTTTAGCTAAAATATCCGCCTTCGCGCCGCGACTTCCTACAAAAATGTAGGAAGTCGCCGCACCTTCTTCGCCTCTTTGTTCCAAGCCTAGAGCGCTCGCCAATCCGTTTGGTAGGATTGGCGACTTGGAAGACACGACGCACTTTTAAGATCAGCCCGATATTAGGAGAAAAATGAAACCAAAAGACGTATTAACATTTGCCGCAGACCAAGGAGCACGGTTCGTGTCTGTCAGATTTACCGATCTGCCCGGTGCCTGGCACCACCTCACATTTCCGATAACACAACTTAGCGAAGACAGTTTCGAAGACGGATTCGGATTTGACGCATCGAGTTTGCGCGGGTGGGCCGCGATCCATGAGTCGGACATGCTGCTTGTTCCGGATCCGACGCGATTCTGGATCGACCCGTTTACCGAAGAACCGACTCTTTGTTTGATCGCGAATGCGGTCGACCCGATCACAAAAGAAGGCTACGGCCTCGATCCTCGTTCGGTCGCGACCCGTGCGGAAAGCTATTTAAAGTTCACCGGCATTGCCGACACGGTCTTTGTCGGTCCCGAAGCCGAGTTCTTTGTCTTTGACGAAGCCCGCTTCCACAATGATCAACATTCGGCCGGTTACACGGTCGATTCGGAGGAGGGGCATTGGAATTCGGGCCGAAAGGGCGATCCGGTCAATAGCGGTTTTCATATTCGTCCCAAAGAAGGATATGTTCCGGTCGCGCCGATGGATACGCTGGTCGATCTGCGCAATACGATGGCATCGATCCTGAACGAGGTCGGTATTTTCGTTGAATGCCATCACCATGAGGTTGCAACCGCCGGGCAATGCGAGATCGATTTTAAGTTCTCGAATATGCTGCACACGGCCGACAATCTGATGCTATTCAAATACGTCGTCAAGAATACCGCGCACGCGGTCGGCAAAACGGCGACATTTATGCCAAAGCCGCTCTATGGCGATAACGGCTCGGGGATGCACGTGCACCAATCGCTCTGGAAGGACGGCACGCCGCTTTTTGCCGGCGATGGATACGCCGGCTTGTCCGACATGGCAAAGTTCTACATCGGCGGCTTATTGAAACACGCTCCGGCATTGATCGGATTTGCCGCTCCTACGACGAATTCTTTCAAGCGTCTCGTGCCCGGCTTTGAAGCACCGGTCAATCTCGCTTATTCCGCACGAAACCGTAGTGCGGCAGTCCGCATCCCGATGTTCTCGGCCTCGCCGAAGGCAAAACGACTGGAGTTCCGGCCGCCGGATCCGTCGTGCAATCCCTATCTCACGTTCGCCGCACTCTTGATGGCAGGGCTTGACGGAATACAGAACCGTATTGATCCGGGCGAACCGCTCGACAAGGACATCTACGATCTTCCGCCCGAAGAACTCGCGAACGTGCCGTCACTCCCCGGCAGTCTTGACGATGCTCTGAAGGCTCTTGAAGACGACCATGAGTTCCTTCTCAAAGGTGATGTCTTCTCCGAGCGATTGATCGAGCGCTGGATACGATACAAACGTGATAACGAGATTACGCCGCTTCGCCTGAGGCCGCATCCCCTCGAATTCTCGATGTATTACGACGTTTAGATAGCTTTTGTCTCCCTTTTGCTGGAAGCGCACGATCTTTTGGTCATGCGCTTCTTTTTTGTGTGAACTTTCAGCTTTACAGGAAAATGACAAAATTCGGTATTATTGAAGCGAGAAGGAAGGCATCAAAGAGGCTTTAGTTTCTCATGAATAGGCAATGAAGTATCTCAGCGTTATCTTGACCTGTATTTTGCTCGGAGCTTGCGCGTCGGCACCAGAGATGAATTCGAGGGCGAATTCGTCGCACAACGGAGCCGCAAACTCAAACTCCGCGCCGGGTGTGGTTTCGAACGTGAATTCGAATTCAGCGTCGGCGGACGTGCCGAATATGGCAGGGATCCCGACTGACCCAAGCGCTGTTTCGTCCGATGTTAATTCACAGCCGGTGGGGCCTGTCGAGGCCGTCAACCGTGGCCGCACGATCGTTGAAGGCCCGCCGCCACCGCCCGGCTCGAAGCCACCTACGGTCGCGGCGAGTGACAATTCTGCCGTGTCGAGCGAAATGCTGAAAGACGGTTCGATACTTGAGCGTCGCGCCTTTTCAGGAAATGAGTATTTGAACGCACTTGAGATCCACACAAAGGGACGCGAGCGGACGGTTCGGCTTGTGCTGAAAAATGGGAAAAGCATAAAACTGCCGGCCGACCAGATCAAGCGGATCGGTACGCCGTCTGCAGCTGCGTTGATCGAGATGGCTGGCATCACTCCGAAGCGAACTTCCGAGCGAAATTCGACCGGCGCAAAGCCGGTGAAGTAGGTTCTATGGATAAACTGACGGTAATTTGCCCATGCTGCGAATCGACCCTCACGATCGATTCGGCGACCGGCGCGATCCTTGCTCACGAAGAAAAGAAGAAGGCGACGGCGTCCTTCGACGAACTAAAAGAAGGACTTAGCAAGCAAAAGGAACTGCGTGACCAAATTTTTTCGCAGGAGATGTCTTCGATGAAAGATCGCGAACGCTTGCTTGAAGAGAAGTTCAAAGAAGCGCTGAAACGGGCCGGGACCGACGACGGCGCACCATATAAGAATCCGCTGGATCTCGACTGACCAAATGCCCCCAACCTTACCTTCAACCGGCCAACAGCCTTCCGCAAGAGAGCGTCTGATCGTTGCACTTGATACGCCGAATGGGGGCGAAGCTCTCGATATCGTCAGTGAGCTATCGGGTGAGGTCTTTGCGTTTAAGGTCGGGCTTCAATTATTCACGGCGGAGGGTCCCGCGTTCGTATCCGAACTCGTCGGGCGTGGCGAGAAGGTCTTTCTCGACCTAAAGTTTCACGACATTCCGAACACGACCGCGATGGCCGCGGTATCCGCGGCTCGTCTTGGCGTTTGGATGATGAATTTCCATGCCTCTGCGGGTCGCGAAGCACTTGAAACCGCCCGGCTTGCGGTCGAAAATGTTTGTTCAAAGGAGGGGCTTGGGCGGCCTTTGCTTATCGGCGTTACGCTGCTAACGAGCAGCGGTGAGGAGCATCTAAAGGAACTTGGATTCGACGGAACGGCCGAAGAGTACGTACTGCGAATGGCGAAGCTAGCTGCATCGGCTGGGCTCGACGGTGTCGTGGCGTCTGCCCGCGAAGCCGCTGCGATCAGGTCAGCCATCGGCGTGGAATTTGTTACTGTTACGCCGGGAATTCGGCCAAAAGGGGGAACGATCGACGACCAGAAGCGTGTGATGACGTTTAGGGACGCACTTGACTCAGGTGCGACCTACGCTGTCGTCGGCAGACCGATCACTGCCGAAAGGGATCGACGTGCGGCATTAGCGGCTTTGACCGCCTAACCTTACCTTTTTGATGAAGAAACTCGCTCTCATTCCGACCTTTTTGACACTCGGCCTTGCGGTCGGGTTTTTTGGAACCATCACCTCTGCTCAAACGGTGCCGACCGCCGGCTCGTTTCGCATCGGCGAACATATTTCCTATAACATTTCGCTGGATAAATTCAAGAATGTTGGTTTTGTGGAGACGAACGTCGCTTCGCGTGGGAAGATCGCGGGTCAGGATGTGGTTGAGATCCAAGGACGAATAAAGACTGAGGGTTTTGTGAGCGCAGCGATCGTCTTGATCGATGAGACCCGAACCGTCTATGCGGCGATCGACGACGGTCGTCCGTTACTGATCAAGCGTGTGCTCGATGGCGGGGTTTCGGCTCGCCATATTGATATCGACAATACAAAGCTCGCAACTGCACCTTTCGACCTTTTTACCGCTCTATTCAAGGCACGCGAGGTGAATGGGAGCGGCAGCTTTCCTTTTGCGGAAGACGGCGAAGGATCAACTATCACGTTCTTGCCGGAAGGTGCGCAAAAGGTAACGACCGACCAGGGCACTTTTGAAACGACGATAGTGCGTATTTCGAGTCCGTATTTCGACTCACGCGGATTCAAGAACGTCCGGCTTTGGCTCTCGAATACTGACGAAAAGATCCCAGTCGCGTTTGAGTTCAAGTCTCGGAATGGAACCTTCCGCGGTACGCTTGCATCCTACGCGATCGAAGAACAGACGGGCATGCCGGTGGATCCAACACCAACTCCAAGACCATCCGTCGCGCCGACGCCCCCAAAGCCGATCGTGCGGCCGACGCCTTCCCCAACACCATACATCCCAAATCAGCCTCTGCTTTCTGAACTCAAGTTTCGGCTTGGGGAAAGATTGAATTACCAGGTGACGAACACAGGTAGATCGGTCGGAAGTTTTTCGCTTGGTGTGCCGGAACGGAAGCTTGTGGGTGTACAAGATACGTTGGTGCTGGAAGCCAAAGTAACCGGCGTTGACGGAGCCAACTCACCATTCTCTCTAGGCGATGGAATGATCGCCAATGTAAGCCCAGAGAGCTTGGGCCCGAATACGTTTAACGCACACTTATCCAAGCAGTTGGCACAGTATTCGCAAAATGCGGCTTTTGATCAGCGGACCGGAGTCGTAACCTTCGGACCGAACAAGGAGGAAGGTCCGGTCGGCGTACATTCCATTCTTTCGCTGATCTATGCAATGAGGTCATTTAACCTTCTACCAAGCAGGGAAGCGTCAAATCCGGTGAATGACACTCGAGTTGCGGTCTTTTGGCGGGCTAAAGTTCATATCTTTTCGCTTCGTCCATCGCGGCCGGAGACTATGACGCTTGGTGATAAAAAACTCGAAGCTCAACTGATCACCATTGTTACGGGCGATCCCGTCGTAGATCAACTTGGCTTCAAGATCTGGCTCTCGATGGGAGCGGCCAGAACGCCCTTACGGTTCAGTATCGGCGGCTTCCAGGCTGATCTGATATCTGAATCGAATAGCTTGCCGTAAATATCCTGATATAAAGGAAATCTGGAGAATTTCGTCGCAAGGTCGTATTTTGCAATTGAAAATCATTTTCAATTGAGATATATTCTTGAATTGGAATATTGAGCGAGAATCAACGCGACCGAAAAATGACTGAGCAGACCACATTGAACACTCTTCCGATCGGTGCGTGCGGCCGGGTGACGGCAGTTAACGGAGATTCACGGATAACGCGCCGTATCCTCGAAATGGGCATTATCCCGGGTGTCCTTGTCCAGCTCATTAAATCAGCTCCATTCGATGACCCGATCGAGGTCAGTGTCCGCGGTTATAGTCTCGCGATGCGACGCAGCGAGGCCGCAGCTATCGAGGTGACTCTCTAAGAAAGCGGGTAAAGTTCGATGGTAAATTCAGCTGCCCACAGCCTCACCATTGCGCTCGCGGGCAATCCGAACGCGGGCAAGACCACTCTTTTCAACGCACTCACGGGCCTGAAGCAGAAGGTCGCAAATTATCCCGGCGTGACGGTCGAGAGAAAGACGGGCCGGTGGCAGCTGAACGGCAGCGCCGCTGATCTGATCGATCTTCCCGGGCTTTACAGCCTCGATGCCACTTCGGTGGACGAACAGATCGCACGCAGCGTAATCACTGGCGAGCAGAAAGGCGTAAAGCGTCCTGACGTCGTCGTTGCTGTCGTTGATGCAACGAATCTTGAACGCAATCTCTACGTCGTTACGCAGCTTTTTGACTTCAAGATACCGGTCGTCGTGGCCCTGACAATGATCGATGTTTTCGAGAAGCTCGATCATCAGATCAATGTCGAAAAGCTCGCCCTTATGCTCAAGACCCCGGTAGTTGCGATCAATGCAAAGACCGGCCGCGGCATAAAGGAACTCGCCCAGGAGGTCCGCAAGGCTTCGGAACAAAGCGATAGTAAGGCGCCTGTCTTTGATGATGCCGACGAGAATTCGGGCCCGCACGCGAAGATATTTGCGAGATACAGTTTTATCGCTAAGGCGGTGCAGGAATCCACGCGGCACAACGATACGCCGAAGCTCCGCATATCCCACAAGATCGACAAGGTCCTGACGCACAAATTCTTCGGCCTCTTGATCCTTGTCGGCGTTCTGCTGGTCGTTTTCCAAGCGATCTTTTCCTGGGCGACCGTACCGATGGATCTGCTTGAGCAGGGATTTGGCGGACTGAGCGCCCTTGTCAAAGAGAATATGCCGCCGGGCATTCTCACGGATCTTATAAGTGACGGCATCATTGCCGGAGTCGGCGGCGTTGTCGTCTTTTTGCCGCAGATCCTGCTGCTCTTTTTGTTCATCTCGCTCCTCGAAGACACGGGATATATGGCCCGTGCCGCGTTCCTGATGGATAAACTGATGAGCAAGGTCGGCCTCCACGGAAAGGCCTTTTTACCGCTCGTCAGCAGCTTTGCGTGTGCGATTCCGGGCATCATGGCGACGCGAACGATCGAGAATCGCCGCGATCGGTTCGCGACGATCATGGTCGCGCCGTTTATGTCGTGTTCCGCACGTCTGCCGGTCTATACGCTCATGATCGCCGCGTTCTTCGCAGGGCAGACGGTGTTTGGATTCATTTCCGTAGCCGCGGTTCTCATGCTCGCGATGTACACGCTTGGTATCGTTGTCGCGGTCATCGTTGCCTTCATCCTAAAACGCACGGTTCTCAAAGCTCCGCCGCCGCCGTTCTTGATGGAACTGCCGGACTATCGCCTGCCTAATCTTCGAACGGTACTCCAAAATATGCTCACGCGTGCCTGGCTCTTTTTGAAGCGTGCGGGCACGGTGATCCTTGCTATCTCGATCCTGCTTTGGGCCTTGATGTATTTCCCGAGAGATCTTGCCCCGACGCAGCCTTCCGCAAGTGAGGCCGCACAGGCCGTTGCGGCAAACGGTGAGCAGGTGCCTGCTGAGGACGTCGTCAAAGAAAGCGAGCAGCTCAAGCATAGTTTCGCCGGGAAACTCGGCCATACGATCGAACCGGTCATCCAGCCGCTCGGGTTTGATTGGAAGATCGGCGTAGCGTTGATCGCAAGTTTTGCGGCCCGCGAAGTTCTGGTTTCGACGCTCAGCATCATCTACAATGTAGGCAAGGATGCCGACGCGGAATCGACCACGCTCGTTTCGGCGATCCGCGATGCTAAACGCGACGACGGGCGGCCGGTCTGGACGCCGCTGACAGCATTGACGCTGATGGTCTTTTTCGTTCTCGCCATGCAGTGCATGTCAACGCTGGCGGTCGTCCGACGCGAAACGAATTCGTGGTTATGGCCGTTATTCATGTTCGGCTATATGACGGTGATCGCGTACGCGGCAGCATTTTTGACCTATCAAGGCGGCCGATTGTTGGGGTACGGGTGATGTGGCAGCTAATTGTCGTATTATTGATCGTTGCGGGTGCGGGACTTCTTCTGGTTAGGCGTGGTATCGCCCAAAAGAAGGCGTTCACCGTAAGCGACGACGAGTGCGAGGCGGATTGCGGCTGCGGCGCAAGCAAGAGCGGCAGGGCATCCAAAGAAAGCTGATGGCTGACGGCAACAAATTCATTACACGCGGAGTGCGGTCGATGTTTCTTTCGACCGCGTTCTTTTTTGTGGCAAATGTCTTTGTAAAGGAAGTGAGCCATCTGCCGGCGATGGAAGCCGTCTTTTTCCGCTGCACGATCGCATCGGTCCTGTGCTTGATCGGCCTTCATCGGGCGAAGGCGAGCGTGATCGGCTCTAATCATTTGATCCTCGCCCTTCGCGGCATTTTCGGTACGATCGCCTTGTTCACATTCTTCGTTACGCTCCATAACATTCCTCTCGCGACTGCTCAGACACTGCAATACGTTTCTCCGATCTTCAGTGCCGTGCTTGCCATCGTTATCCTCGGAGAAAAGCTCGGCCGCACGCAATGGATCTTCTACGCGGTCGCATTCGCAGGCGTGCTGCTGATCCAACGTGTCGATCATCGCGTCGAACCGTTTTACATCCTGCTCGGAGTGTTTTCCGCGTTCTGCTCCGGCGTGGCGTACAATCTTGTGCGTCGAATGACAGGCCAGGAACATCGTCTGACGATCGTGTTCCACTTCCAGTTTATCGGTGCGATCGCAGGCTTCATTGCGATCCTTTTCGATTGGGTACAGCCCACAGGTTGGGACTGGCTTTGGCTGCTCGGCCTTGGCGTATTTTCGCAGCTCGGTCAGATCTATTTGACCGACGCTCTGCAGCGTGAAAAAGTTGCAGGTGTCGCGATCGTCATTTATTCCGGCCTCGTTTACGCGGTCGTGGTCGGTTGGGCCGTCTTTGGCGAAAGCCAAAGCTTGTTGACGCTTGGCGGAATGCTGCTCGTCGTGGCCGGGGTTCTTGCGAGCGTGTTCAACAGCCGCCGGCTCGAACGCCGCGTTGAAGATGTCGAGGCGACCTCAGCCTAAGAAGAAATGAAATTTGCCATCCTTACAATTAGCGACACCCGCGAACTTTCGAACGATCCTTCCGGCGATCGACTTACGGAGCTTGCCTCCGAGGTCGGTGAGATCGCATCGCGGGGATTGGTGTCAGACGACCTTGATGCGATCATTGCCAAACTTCGTGAATATGTCGCCTCTCCTGACGTCGATTGCGTCTTCACGACGGGCGGAACGGGTTTTGCCGCCCGCGATAACACGCCGGAAGCAACTCGGTCAGTGATCGAACGCGAAGCTCCGGGGATTGCCGAGGCCATGCGTCGTGAAACTGCAAAGCATACGCCGTTCGCGATGCTTTCGCGGGCCGTGAGCGGTATTGCCGGGAACACCTTGATCGTGAATATGCCCGGCAAGCCAAAGGCCGTTGAAGAATGCTTTGAAGTGATCCGGCCGGTTCTGAAGCACGCTGTCGAGCTTCTCCGCGGCCGGACCGGGCATTGATCTTCTTTTACTTCTTCAGCGCACCTGAAATGAACGCCGACGCGTCCTTGTGCAGCTTCATCAGCGACGGCACATCGATGTACATCATATGGCCCGACTCGTAATAATCGAAGCTGATGTTCTTACGCAGGCTTGGGTCGAGGTTCATCGCTGAGACCGTATACTCCGCTGCATAGAACGGTGTCGCCATATCGTAATATGCCGCGGCGATCATTATCTTCATATACGGGTTTTTCGCCATCGCCGCACGAAGTGCGCTGCTTGTGTCCGCATAGCTGTTGTCGCTCGAAAAATCCCATCGTCCAACTCCTCCGCCTAGAATGTAATATTCCATATCGGACTTGAACCCGAGATCACCCCGAACATATGAGTTGAATGCTGCCGTATATGGCGGGCGGATCGCGCTCATCGAAGGGTCGCGGTCCGGGCCGTCGCCTGCGGCATCGCTGTCGATACCGGGGAATCGGCTGTCGAGACGGCCGGTCGAACGGCGTTGATCGCGGAGCAGTTCTTTGTTGAATTCGCCAAGTTCGACGCGGAAATTGTTTCGTTCGACAAAATCCCTCGAAAGCCCGGTTAGCGACGCGAATTTGTCCGCAAGGGCATCACGTTCCGCGGCCGTGAGACTGTCGATGCGCATCATTGCGGGCATATATTCATTCGCCGCGAATTTACGAGCTATTTCTGCGATCTCAGAGACGGGCTTTGCCTGCAAGGCCGGCGAGAGACGTTTGTGATACCAAGCGGTCGTCGCGTAGCTCGGCAGGATGAGCACGAGCGGCAGGTCGTTGTTGCTTGCGAAATTCAGCGTCTGGAAATTCATCACGGTCGAAATGAGAACGATGCCGTTGAGCGCGACGCCGTGATCGAAAAGCCAGTTCGAAAGCCCCGAAGCCCTCGTCGTGCCATAGCTTTCGCCGACCAGGAAAAGCGGCGACATCCAGCGTTCATTCTGGCCGAGATAGAGCCTGATAAATTCGCCGACCGAAGCGATATCGCCGCGAAGTCCGAAGAACTTCTGCCCGAACTCGGCCTTTGTAGGTCTCGAATATCCCGTGCCGACCGGATCGATAAAGACGAGATCGGTGTCAGCGAGCCACGTCCCGGCATTGTCCTCCATCTCGTAGGGCGACGGCGGCATCATCCCGTTATCGAGCATCTTCACCCGACGCGGTCCAAGCGCTCCAAGGTGCAGCCAAACGCTCGCCGAACCTGGTCCGCCGTTGAACGAGAACATCAGCGGGCGATTTGCCGGCGGATTGTCGAGCGTATAGGCCATATAGAAAATATGGGCCTCGGTCTCGCCGGTCTGCGGGTTCTTGATCGGCATAAAGCCGGCCGTCGTCGTGTAGGTCAGCGTTTTGCCGCCCGCACGCGATGTGTGATGCGTGACGACCGGCGGCTTGTCCATCTGCGGATCGAGAAGCTTCGAGCTTTCAGGCTTCTTGTCCTCAGAGGGCTTTGCTGAAGGCGGCTGAGCGATGGCCCCGATCGATACAAGTAGAGTGAGCGCCAAGAGAAGAGCAGTTTTCATAGGTTTAGTTTTCGATTTCTTTGCATTATACGCGAAATCATCTAAATGGTTCAGGGCATTGGTTCATGGTTCAAAGTCCGTGGTTCCCCAACGTCAGTCAGAACCGCCTGCAACGGAACGCGGACGCCCTCGTCCGCATGATGTCAGAACCGCCAGCTCCCCTCCTGCCCGAGGAGGGGTGGCCGAAGGCTGGGGTGGAGGAAGCAGCGGCCGGTCACCAAAAGTCAGAACCGCGTGCGTGAGCGGGCGGTCAGCATTTGCAGAAGTCCGCACGTTAGTGAGGGCGTAACATTCAACGCAACTTCCCGCCGAATTGCCACGGCATTTATGCCGTGGAACCGATCCCCAAAACCAACCTCGGAGGCGGCTTGCCGCCGACTTGTTGTCGCGTGCTACGCACGCTCCGAGATGGTTTGGGCGACGGTTACCCAGGGTTGCGGCCGAGGCGGCCTTACCCTGGGCTATAATATTTGTCCCCTACGGGGACTAAGAACGGAACCTCGGACTCCAGCGTCCGCAGTCAGAACCGCCTGCGTCGGCTTTAGCACTGGGGGATTTGTGACCCCAGAACCGGGCGGTCAGAAGGTCGATCGTAGTATTCCGCACTCCTCAGGGCTTGCCCTTTGGCAGTGCGGTCGGGCTTGCCCGACAGAAGGGCTCACAAAGCGGATCTTGGAGGCGGCTTGCCGCCGACAATGCCGTCGAATTGCCACGGCATTTATGCCGTGGATCAGGGCAGAAGATCATTCTGCGGAGGCGGCTCGGCCGCCGACAAGATCCTGTCGCTCCTAACGGAGCTCCGGGGTTCGTTTTGCGTCGGGTTCCCAGGGTTGCGGCCTTCGGCCTTACCCTGGGCTATATTCTTTGTCCCTTACGCGGACGAAGACATTGCCGCCGACAAGATTGAGAACAATTTTCTGGGCTGAGCAATGACCAACGAACAACGAACAACGAACAACGAACAACGAACAACGAACAACGAACAACGAACAACGAACAACGAACAACGAACAACGAACAACGAACAACGAACAACGAACAACGAACAACGAA
>JAFDVK010000024.1 GCA_018269005.1 Acidobacteriota bacterium
CCGATGCGAGGGCATACGCTCATGCAGGCGATTGCCCGCGTTAACCGCGTGTTCAAAGACAAGCCGGGCGGTTTGGTTGTGGACTACCTCGGACTTGCCACCGATCTAAAGAAGGCGCTCTCCTTCTACGGAGAAGCTGGCGGTAAGGGCGATCCGACAATAGACATCGAGCAAGCCGTGACCGCCATGCAGGAAAAGCTCGAAGTCGTTCAGCAGATGTTCGATGAGACGAGCAAGTCTCATGACGACATTCTCGCTGAGGATTCAGCTGCATACGGAGAAGATGGATTCCACTACGCCCGATTCTTTGCCGCCGATCCGCGCCAGAAACTAGAGATTATTCTGCAAGCAGAGGAACACATTCTCGGACTTGAGGAAGGCCGCGACAGGTTCATACGCGAGGTTTCGTTGCTTGCTCAGGCGCTCGCACTTACCAACCCGCACCCTGCGGCTGTCGCGATTGCCGAGGAAGTCGCGTTCTTCCAGGCCGTCAAAGCCCGAATGGTCAAGCTCGGCGGAACCGGCGGAGGCGGAAGCACTGATGACTACGAAACGACCATTCGCCGTATCATCGACCAATCGCTGAGTTCCGATAAGGTCGTGGACATTTTTGATGCCGCCGGAATGCAGAAGCCGGAGATCTCTATCCTCTCGGACGAATTCCTGCTCGAAGTTAAGGGCATGAAGCACAAGAACCTTGCCCTTGAACTTCTTAAGAAAATCCTCAACGACGAGATCAGCAGCCGCATGAAGAAGAACCTTGTTAAGAGCAAGGAACTTCTCAAAATGCTCGAAGATGCCGTTAAAAAGTATCAGAACAACCTACTTTCGACTGCCGAGATTATTGAAGAGCTTATCAGGCTCGCTAAAGAAGTTAAGGATTCAGACCTACAGGGCGAAAAGCTGGGACTCAACGAGGATGAGGTCGCTTTCTATAACGCCTTAGAGGTCAATGACTCCGCGGTCGAAGTTTTGGGCGACGACACTTTGCGAGAGATCGCCCGTGAGATTGCCGAGAAGGTGAAGAGCAATACCACAATTGACTGGCCGATTCGCGAAAGCTCCCGCGCAAAGCTGATGGTTCTCGTTCGCCGCACTCTTGCCAAATACGGCTACCCGCCCGACAAGCAGCAGAAGGCTATTGAAACTGTTCTTAAGCAAGCCGAGCTTATGGCAGGAATGCTATCGGCGAACTAGCTTTTTCCAGGTCTCCCTCGTCCCCGGTCAGAGCCCCTCACGACGTTGGTTAAGCCCGTATTTGTTTTGCCGTTGAGTTTTGCCGTGTTTTTAGGCTCGTTCGCGGGCTTTGTGTCGCGTCCGGCATAATCGGTCGTTTCTGCCGTTCTCTTGCCACGGCCTTAAGGTCTATCGTTCTTGCGTCGTATTCTCTCTGTGCCTCATCCGGCGGCAGATGCTCTACCTGAATAGCGATATGCTCACGACATCCTTCGCACAGATTGTCTTGCGACCTCTCGCCCTCGAACATTTCTTGGCACGCACCTAAACACCTGATCTTTGTCATCCTTTCCTTTCGATCGCCGACACTAAACAGGCAAATACCACGATGAATGACACTACAAACGCTAAGAACAGGGCTATTATGAATTCAAAATCTGTCCTCTTTTTTCTCCTTCTTTGCTCTCGGTCGGCCAAAAGCCTGCATCTACGCTCTCAATGGTCAAGAATTGGTCGGTGCGATCCGACACAGGATCTGCCTCGATTCTAGCAGAGATTGATGTGCCGAAAAGCAACCACACTTACCGCGAACTCGACGCGTTCTATCGAAAGGAATACGTGCATCCGGCTAAGTTCGTAGGCGGAAAAATGGTTAGTGGCTTCCGGCAAGATGTCCGCACAGTGGAAAGGTATTTAGATAGGGCACTGGAGGTCTTCAAGCAGCGTGTTTTACTGGAAATTTCCTATAACGATCTGCGGGAGTACAAACGCCTTGTTGAGAATCTTCCTGTTCGCGGCGGCGGGAGCCGTTCGGTTTCGGATGTAAATCATCATCTCAAACACGTCCGAAGAATGCTCAATGTCGCGGTCGAGCAAGGCTGGCTTCCGATAAACCCCTTCACGCGCGGAAAGAACCTGATTGTGGAATCGTTCGAGGTTGAGAGGACGCGCGTCATCACTCGCGAAGAAGAATTACGGCTTATCGCTGCTTGCAATAACGGCTATCGAGATCATC
Organism: Acidobacteriota bacterium; assembly: GCA_018269005.1. Lineage (GTDB taxonomy): Bacteria > Acidobacteriota > Blastocatellia > Pyrinomonadales > Pyrinomonadaceae > OLB17. The sequence goes on from JAFDVK010000024.1 coordinate 2,192, forward strand.
TGCTTCCGATAATCATCTTCGCTATCGAGACGGCGTGTCGGCGTGGTGAGATTCTAAAGTTACGCTGGCAGAGCGTTGATCTTCCAGGTCGTGTCATTCGTATCGAAGCCTCGAACACGAAGACCCTCAAAACTCGACTTGTTCCCGTTACCGAAAGGCTTCGGCAGAGTCTTGCCCGTCTAGATCGGAAAGCGTTCAGGAAGATGTCACGTGTCTTTCCGATCGGTGACTTCAAGCATTCTTGGGCAGGGGCTTGCCGGGAGGCGAAGTTAGATGATCTCCACTTTCACGATCTCCGACATACCGCGATCACGCGGATGCTCGAACGCGGCATTTCGCCCGCGATCGTTATGAAGATTTCGGGGCACACGCAGCAAAGAACGTTTCTTCGGTACGTCAATCAAACGGAAAGTTCGATCAGGGACATTGCTCTCGCCCTCGATCGTGCGGCTTGAAGTGGGCATTGGGGCCCCGAAGCATCATAAGTCGAAACGCCCTTAAATCGCCCTTTAGGTTCTCTATGAGACAAACCTCTATGCACTTCTTACTCAACTGTTCATCGTCAAGCTACGTCAAACGCCAATATTTATCGGTGTCGCGAAGTTTCCCACATCTAATACCAAATCACCCACCACGCTTCACACGCGATAGGTCAGAAGTTCAAATCTTCTAGACGGCACCAATAAACACCGGCCCAAATCAAATGTTCAGGCCGACCCCATAGAAAAATTGTAAAGAAGCATTTTGATTTGGGGTAGCTTTCGTGGAAACTTGACCACAACGCGAAGTTGGTCATATGTTGCGGCTCAAAGTTACGTTGAAACCGGGCGCATTCCGCGGATTGATCGCGTCGAGAACCTTCGACAATGTCCTCGGCACATTGACGGTCTATGCGCAGTAAGCGAGATTCTCGCCGTCCAAGTGCGACCGTCGCGCGCGGAATACGGCAAGTTCAATTGGGGAACGATGGAGACATCGCGGATTGGCGACGGAGTGGGTTATTCGACGGGCTATACTTCAACCTGTCAGGAGCGTTGATCGAGGAGACTTATTCGATCGGCACAATGGTCATGTTGTCCTCGGACGGGAATGTCTATCCTATTACCCAACGCGACTTAGATCTCGGAAATGTAGATATAGGAACGGATGATCCGCTTCAACAAGTGCTCGACGGAATGGAATGTCGGGGAGCGATGTGGTTCTGGCGCCCCGTGATCTACACGATAGGCACGGCGGAAATGGCGGCCCTTGCTGCCGCTACTGCGGCGGGGTTGGGTGCGGGCAGCGGCACGCTCACAAGGTTAGAGTTATCGGAAGCCAACTCAATAGGTTCGTCGTTTTCTTCGGCACAACTATCTCACTTTCGACGAATTTTGGCTCAGGGAGGCAGGCGAGCACTAGAAAGATCACTTCGGAAGCTTGAGAGGCGTCTCGCAGAACATCTAGCAGACAAAGCTGCCTACGAAGCCGCGGGGGGCTATACGAGTGTTACGATTAGAGAGATCGCGAACTTCGAGGCCGAAATCAAAGCGATCAAATTCATCTTAAATACATTGCCCTAAAAATATGACAGACAAAGCTGCCACCGTAAAGAATTTGGCGGAAACGCTTTCGCGCCTAGACATTATCACGCAGTATGACAGTCCAGACCACTCAGAGGCGTGGACGATTGCCATTTCTTTGACTGATCTGTCGGACTCATTCAAAGCCGTGAACGATACTCTTCTACCTCGCCTTCGCATGGCGAGTGGGTCCGTAGAGATCAACGCAATCTTACTCGAGATCGCTGACGAATTCCGACATATCCTGTTTCACATCCATGCTATGAAATTTTATCAATCATTAAAAATGCCTACAGATGGAGCGTGAAACTTGCGTTTAGTCACGAATATGCGGCTTGGGAACGGAAAGTTTGAGAACACTGAGTTCAATTCCCGTCTCCAACCCGTGCAGATCGGGCTTGGGTCGTCGGCAAGCACGCAGAATGTCCTGAAACTTGATTACGAATACGGGACAGCGGGCGTCAACAACGGCAACATCACAAAGCAGACTATCACCGTCCCAACGGTCGGGGCGAACGCGGGTTTTACGGCGGTGCAGACATACAACTACGACGAGCTCAATCGTTTGAAAGATGCGACAGAGAATGTCACGCCTATGGGCGGCACGGCTTCGCAATCTTGGAAGCAGACGTTTACGTTCGACCGTTACGGGAATCGACGTTTTGATGAGGCGAATACGACGATGCCTTCGTCATTTGTGAACCCGGCGGTAACGAACCCGACGATCAGCACTTCGAATAATCGTCTCACGTCGCCCGGCTATGCCTATGATACGAGCGGCAATACCACGGCAGACGCAGGCGGCCAAACCTACGTTTACGACGCTGAGAACAAGATGATCTCAGCATCTAACAGCAGCGGCACGATCGGGCAATATTTCTATGACGGCGACGGTCGAAGGGTTAAGAAGATCGTTCCGTCAACCGGCGAACTCACGATCTTTTCCTACGATGTTGGAGGCAAACTCGTAGCCGAATACTCAACCATTGTTGCTTCAAGTCAAGATGCTAAAGTCGCGTATCTTACATCCGACCATCTGGGTTCACTTAGAATTAATACGGACCAATACGGCACGGTCATCGCCCGCCACGACTACCACCCATTCGGCGAAGAAATCTTTACTGCACAGCCCGGCAAATGAATTCCCGGAGGCGGTGTGCCGCCGACATGTCTCTGTCGCGTGCTCCGCACGCTCCGGCAGAATATTGAGGAGAAGCTAACCACGAGCTGAAGCTCGTGGCAATTCAGCGGCGTGGCAATTCAGCGGGCTTACCCTGGGCTATTATCTCGTATCCCCCGCGGAGACGAAACCGGTCGGCTCCGGAGGAGCCGCATGTTTGCAGAACGCACACACCACAAACGCTCTCGGAGGCGGCTCGTTCGCCGACATTATCCTGTCGCTCCTGCGGAGCTCCAATCATCAATTTTGCGACGGGTTCCCAGGGTTGCGGCCGATGCGGCCTTACCCTGGGCTATAATGTTTTGTCCCCTACGGGGACTACTTCAGCGGCACGCCTCAAGGACCATCGATGAGCCACGAATGCACGGATCGGAAGCCTATTTAAAATCTCAGATTTGAAATTTGAAATACGAGATGCAAACCTTCGCGAACTTTGCGGGGTTTCGCTTGGCGAACTTTGTGTTTCCAAACCGAGATCGTAAACGCAAAGGTCGCAAAGGGAAGAGGCAGCCACGAATGCGAGAATCTAATCGCTCTCAATTTCAAATTTCAAATTTCGAATCTGAGATTCAGCAAAGGAAGAAAGCCGCTACGAATTCGCGAATCTGATCCGTTTCAACTCTCAATTTCAAAAAAAGAGAATCTGAGATTTGAAATTTGAAATTCGATACTCCGAACCTTTGCGGTCTTTGCGGGGTTTCGGTTGGCGGTCTTTGCGTTTCCAAACCGAGATCGTAAACGCAAAGAACGCTAAGCAGACGCAAAGAAGAAGGCCACTCACCACTCACCTTCACCATTCACCATTCACATTTTTTCAAAGACCGAACGGCCGTATCGACCGTGTTGTCAGCATAACGAAACGACGCTCCCGTTTGAAGCACATTCCGCACAGAATGTATCAAAGTGCACGAAATGCACGATTTGCACGATTCGCACAGAAAAAGTCAGAACCGGAGGAACCGGCGGACGGCATCGAGGAAAGTTGAGAGTGGAGCGGGTGTACCAAAGGGCGCGAAAATGCCCGCCGCGCATCCCCGAACACGGCGGGCTGGACACTCTCTACTCGAGAGCTTACGAACAGTCTCCGAAATGCAGAACAGAACGGGGACTAGGCCGTAATCAGATCGAAGAATCTCAGCAAACTCCGACCCGACATCTAGAGACTAACCGCTTCTCGGCGGATGCTGGGTAAGCGAGCATACAAACCGAACAAAAAAAATTAAGAAGTTGTTTCGATGGGTTTTAAGAATCGGATGCGGACAAAGACGCGCCCGCGGTACGAGCCGCGTTGGCGGGAATTTCGCGGCGAAAAATGCATCTCGCGCATCCATTCGACAAGCAACCGGGCCTGTCGGTCGCCGCATCGGATCTGTCCCGAAAAGTTTAGTTCGAGCGGGTTGCGCCATGGGCGAACACCGAACTCGTTGAGGTTGTCGAGGGCATTCTCGGCCGGTATGCTCACCAGTCCGAATGGCCGAAGTCCGTTTCGCGGCATACTTGATCCTTAGCGAATAAAATACTAACGATCAAGGCTTTCCAAGTTTGTAGGGTGGAATACTCGAAACGGCGTTTAGATGGAGCCTAAGACGAGGGCGTTCTGTTTTGTGAGATCTTGCCGTCCGGGAAGCGTTCTTCCCGAAGACGCTCGGCCTGGATCTCTGCGTGGCGATCGCCGCCCTGCATCTTTTCAGTGATGCTGAGTTCGCCGGGCGTACGTGCCGGTTGGATGTGCTTGCCGAGTCCGCCGTAGGACTTCTTTGCGGGGATTTCGTTGTCTGCCATGGCTTTCATTGTAAACAAAAAGCCTGCCGGCAGGCTAGAGGCTGAAGCTAGAAAAAGGGCGTCAAAAAACGCCCCAAAAGGATATGGTCCAGAATTTGCCGTATCTGAAAATGGTGCGGCAATGCTAAGGGTTTCGTATCAGCTGTATCGTTCGTCAGATCGCATATCGACGTAGATCGCGTCAACAAATGCGAATTGAGGGCGTTTTGGCTGCTGCGGCTGCGGTTCAGGCCTTTTGGGCTGAGGATTCACGACCGGCGGAGTGCCTTTCGGCGGCGGATTCTTCGGCTGATCGCCGTGTTGGGCCGCGACCGCCAATGCGGAAGCCCCAATAACGACCATCAATAACAAAAAATGTCGAATTGCTTTCATTTCTCTTTCTTTCACTCCCTATTTTAACAAACGCAGCATAGGGAAAGTCGGGAAAGTGCGCGTCTTCCGCTCTATTTTACAGCAAATTAAATGCCACTCGCCTGCATTATGACGCTAAAGCGGTAAAATGGGTTGGAAAAGTTTACGCATAGGCCGAAAGGTCCGTGCAGATGCACCGATTGGGGCTATTTTTATACGTTTTGGTTGGTTTCGGCAAGCGCAAAAGCAAAACAGTGCCATGTCCAGCTTCACTTCGCCGATCATTTTGGCATAATCGAAGTTATGGCAACGAACAAGGTCTCTCCACTGGCGATGGTCGTCATTGTGGCTACTGCAGCTGTTCTGATATTGAATTACTTCGTGGTCGGAACGCTGAATGCTTCCGCGACGAACCCGATCGCAGCACAATTCCCAACGCCTATAACTCCGGCCGGATACTCGGCATCCCTTTTGACCATCGTTTACCTTCTGTCGATCGCTTTTACGGTCTATCAGGCGCTGCCGACAAAGGCTGCCAGCTTCGCCGGCATCCGCATCACCTACATTTTGGCTTGCATCCTAAATTGCCTTTGGGTCGTTGCATGGCATCGTTCAATGCTCCTGCTTTCCGCATTCCTGATCGTCGGGCTTCTAGGTACGCTGATCGCAATGCTCGGTCCACTAAAAAGAGTCGAAACCGCGACAGAAGCTCTTCTTGGAAAGGGCACCTTCGGCCTTTATGCCGCCTGGGTTTTGGTCATGGCTCTTGTCAACGTTCTCGCGCTTGTCCGTTCGCAGGAAACTTCGATGAGCGACGGCGCCTTTCAGACGCTAGGTGTCATTTGTCTGTTGATCGCCGGCGCTTCGGCAGTTCTGGTGCGCTGGAAGCTAAATAACTATTTCTTTCCGTTAGGGATCGCATGGATCGCCGCCGCTGTCGGCGTCAGGCAAAGTGGGGAGACCGCGTTGGTCGTAGCTTCGGCCGTAACTATGATCACAGGGCTCGTAACGGCCGCGACGTTCATCCTGACGCTGCCGACCCGAAGATATACATGAGGCGCGATTCGAAGATCTGCGTTGCCATCGCTCCGACGAACACGAGCGAGTTGGCGATGCGTCTCGATGAAGCTATGGAGCTTGGACCAGGCTTTATCGAGATAAGATTTGATGCGGTCGAACCTTCCGAATTGGCGGCCGCAGTCGAAAAAGCACTCGAATTTGCCGCTCGGTGCAGATTGATCGCGACTTTTCGCCCGGAAGCCGAAGGCGGGCTTCGGGAAATTTCTGACACCGAAAGAATAGCGTTTTGGCGAAATCTGCCGGACGGATTTTGGGGCTGCGACGTCGAATCTGATGCTGTCTCGTGGGCCGAACACCCGAACAAGATCATCTCTCGGCATGATTTCAACGGCGTTCCGGACGACATCGAAGGGCTTTTCGACGAACTCGCACAGGCCGACGCACGAGCCGTGAAGCTCGCTGTTATGCCGAGCGACACGGCTGCTGCTATGCCTGTCTGGAAGACGCTTCTAAGAGCCTCAGAACGCAAAAGAGACGCGATCGTCATTGCTATGGGCGACGCCGGAATGTGGATGCGCATCTTGGCGCCGTCGCGAGGTGCTCTGCTCACATATGCATCGGTTGACGCGAACGGTGCGACGGCATCGGGCCAGGTTACAGCAGACGAGATGCGTGACTTGTACCGCGTGGACGAGATCGACGAAAGCACGCAGATCTACGGCGTCATAGGCGATCCGATCGGTCAATCGCTCTCTCCGAATATTCACGACCCGCTCTTTCAAAATGCAGGACTCAACGCGGTTTTCCTTCCTTTCCTTGTAAAAGATCTTTCTGCGTTCATCGAGAAGTTCGTGCACCCGCGAACGCAGGAAGCCGGACTCGATTTTGGCGGGCTGAGCGTCACGATGCCGCACAAACTCGCTATCATCGAGCTGCTCGACGAGTTGGACGAATCGGCCAGCAAGGCCGGTGCAGTGAATACCGTGAAGGTCGAGGACGGAAAGCTGATCGGCTTCAATACCGATGCGGACGGCTTTCTCGAACCGCTAAAACGCTGCGTCCGCGATCTAAAGAACCTTAAGATCGCGATCTTTGGTTCCGGAGGTGCGGCGAGAGCGTGTCTTTCCGCACTAGCGGAAAATGGAGCCGAGATAACCGTCTTTGCGCGAAACGCTGCAGCAGCTGAAAGTTTGCGGAATGATGTGAAATATTCCGTCGCAGGCCTGCGGGATGGGAATGATCTTTCCGGTTTCGATATAATAGTGAATGCGACACCGATCGGAATGCGCGGCGAATTTGAAAGTGCTTCGCCAGTGCCGGAAGCGAAATTCTCGGAGGGTCAGATCGTCTATGATCTTGTCACAAAGGCGACGGACACGCCCTTGCTTGCGACCGCACGAAAAGCGGGAGCAGAGGTCATTCCGGGTATCGAAATGCTTATTTCGCAAGGGCTTAGGCAGTTTGAGATATGGACAGGCCTTCGGGGCGACGAGCAGTTGGTTCGCGAGTCTATTGCTAAGAAGATGAGACGATAGAAGCGATGCAGGAACGCTACAGCAGACAGATCCTATTCCATCCCATCGGTGCCGAAGGGCAGGAGAAGCTTGCCGAATCGACGGTCTTGCTTATCGGCGTCGGTGCTCTTGGCTGCGCTCAGGGCGAAATGCTTGCGCGCGGCGGAGTAGGCAAGATCAAGCTTGTCGATCGCGACTTTGTCGAATACACGAACCTGCAGCGTCAGACGCTGTTTACCGAAGACGATGCCGTTGACCGCCTGCCGAAGTCCGTTGCCGCAAAACGCAGAATTTACCAGATCAATTCGGAGATCGAGATCGAAGATATCGTCGCAGATGTTTCAAATTCGAATATTGAACAACTTGTTGCGGGCTCCGACCTCGTCATTGATGGAACGGATAATTTCCAGGTGCGGTATCTGATCAACGACGCATGCGTGAAGCTTGGGATCCCGTGGATCTACGGAGCGGCCGTCTCAAGCTACGGGATGACGATGAACATCATCCCCGGCGAAACCCCGTGTCTGCGATGTATTTTCCCTGAACTTCCTGAACCCGGTTCGGCACCGACCTGTGATACGGCTGGCGTGATCGCGCCGGTCGTAATGCGTGTTGCGGCAATGCAGGCGGCCGAGGCGTTCAAGCTTCTCGTGGGCGATCTTGATGTTGTGAGCCGTAAGTTACGGCAGTTCGACGTTTGGACGAATGAGGAAAATTCGATCGGGATCGGCCCGCCGGATCCCAACTGTCCGACCTGCGGGAAGCGCGAATTCGAGTTTCTGGACGCCGAATCAAGCGAGTTCGTGGCCGTCCTTTGCGGACGAAATGCCGTACAGGTCGCGCCGCTCGCGAGTACGAAACTTGACCTAGATCAGCTTGCCGATCGTCTTAAATTCAACTTCCCGGTCGATCAGAATGAGTATCTCCTGCGTTTTTCCCCGCCTGATGTTGAGGTAACGGTCTTTACTGACGGGCGTGCGATCGTAAAGGGAACGGACGATCTGACCGTTGCCCGGACGCTCTACGCAAGATATATCGGCGTCTGAAACATTGGGGAATTCATGGCAAAGAGGCCAAAAGTTGTGATGATCGGAGCCGGTTTCGGCGGCCTCCGTGCGTCAAAATACCTGGCAGACAAGGATGTCGATGTCGTGGTCATCGACCGGCAGAATCACCACGTCTTTCAGCCTTTGCTCTACCAGGTCGCAACCGCCGTTCTCTCGCCCGGCGAGATCGCGCAGCCGATCCGGCGGATCCTTCACAGCTATAAGAATATCGAGGTCGTTCTCGGCGAAGCCGTCGATATCGACGGCACAAACAAGCAGGTCGTGCTTGGCGACGGCGTGCGTGTGAACTTCGACTATTTGATCCTTGCGGCCGGTGCGAGGCACTCATACTTCGGGCATGATGATTGGGAAACGTCGGCTCCCGGGTTAAAGACCCTTGACGATGCGGTGGAGATACGCCGCCGCGTGCTTCTTGCCTTCGAGATGGCAGAACGCGATGCCTATCTGCAGGATCGAAAGCGTCAGTTGAATTTTATTGTGGTCGGCGGCGGCCCTACCGGCGTTGAACTCGCGGGCGCGATCGCAGACATCGCTCGACAGGCTCTTGCGAAAGATTTTAAGGCGATCAAGACGGCAGATGCCAGAGTCGTACTTTTTGAAGGCTCTGATCGGATTCTTGGAACATTTGCACCTGAGCTTTCCGACAGCGCAAGACTCCAGCTCGAAGATATCGGCGTCGAGGTGCGGCTGAGTTCATTCGTGACAGAGATCGAGCCGGGCCGTGTCAAGGTCGGCGAAGATTGGATCGACTGCGACGTCGTTGTTTGGGCGACGGGCGTTGCCGCTTCGAGTCTGGGAAGGAAACTTGGTGTCGAGACCGACAAGGCCGGCCGAGTCTTTGTTGAACCCGATCTATCGATCAAGCCGAACAAGGATATTTTCGTGATCGGCGACATGGCATCGATCAAACAAGCCGATGGTACGCCTGTTCCCGGCGTGAGTCCCGCGGCAATGCAAATGGGCGAACAGACAGCGAAGAACATCCTTGCCGAGATCAAAGGCAAGGCGCGTAAGCCCTTTGAATACAACGATAAGGGGACCATGGCGACGATCGGCCGCAGCAAGGCTATCGCCGAGGTCGGCAAGTTCAAGTTTCGCGGATTCATTGCTTGGTTGATGTGGCTGTTTCTCCACGTCTTTTTCCTGATCGGTTTCAAGAACCGGCTCGCGGTGATGACGGACTGGTTCTGGGCATACTTAACTCGCGAGCGCAGCGCCCGTCTTATCACGGGCAAAGCCGAGCATATGCAGGACGCGATCGAGTTTATGCAGGCCGCGAGGGCACGCGGTACAAGGTCAAAATCAAAAACGAAAGTTTGAAGAGCCGTTGAATTTGCTATCATTTATCAAAAAAAATGAAGCGAATATCATTCTCTGTCGTCATCCTCCTTTTTCTTGCACTCAACATCTTCGCGGGCGGCCCGCAGGTATGGACCGTCGATTCGCGCGCCGACATTCTGAAAGGCGATGCCGACGGCGTCTCGATCGGAGATGACGGGCGGCTCTCGATCGCCCCGAAACTCACCAAAACGTTTGCGACGGGCGAATCCTATATCTTTTCTGCCGCTAGAGACGCGGCGGGCAATACTATTCTCGGCACCGGACCGAACGGCAAAGTATTTCGCGTCGATCCTGCGGGCAGGGGCACATTGTTGACGGACCTTTCTGAGCTGAATGTGTCGGCGGTCGCGGTCGCATCGAATGGCGACATTTTTGCGGGCACGATGCCGGACGGCAAGGTTTATCGAATTGAGAAGAACGGCACGGCGAGCGTCTATTTCGACCCAAAGGCAAAATACATCTGGGCGCTGGCGATACTGCCGACCGGCGAACTTGTCGTCGCGACAGGCGATCAGGGAAAGATCTACAAGATAAAGGCTGCCGGTTCCTCGCCGGAGACTTCCGTGCTCTACGACTCGGAAGACACGCACGTGGTTTCGTTGACCGTTGACAAGGCCGGGAATCTTTACGCTGGCACGGACGCGAATGGAATATTGTTGAAGATAGCGCCCGACGGCAAGGCTTTCGCTCTCCTAGATTCACCGCTGAGCGAAATACATTCGGCCATCGTTGCACCTGACGGCTCGATCTACGCTCTTGCGATCGCTGACGCGGCTTCGACAGTGAAGGCTGTAGCAGGAGCGTCCGCCGACGGTGAAAAGGCAGATAAAGGCGATAAACCGGTTACCGTTCCGAAGCCGTCAGCGGCCGCCCAAGCACCCAAGTCCGACTTCGATCTCACAAAGGCGAAGTCGGCCGTCTATCATATTCTGTCGGACGGAACGGTCGAGCTGCTTTGGGCGCCGGAGAACGTGGTCGGGTTTTCACTCGCCGCGGTAAGCGACGGTGTTTTGGTGGGAACGTCGGATAAAGGCCGCGTTTACAAGGTAACGAACGAGCGGCGTGAAACGCTCCTCCTGCAAACGTCTGCGGGACAGATATCAAATTTCCTTTCGATCGGCCCGGCAGGCTTCCTTGCATCCGGAAGCAATCCCGGCACGCTCTATGGCTTCGGTCTGAATGACGGGGCAGAAGGTTCGTATTCTTCGCCCGTTCTAGACGCCGGAGCGACGGCGTCGTGGGGACGTTTGCGTTGGCGTTCGAGCGGTGCAGTTACGCTTCAGGTTCGTTCAGGAAATACGGAAGTTCCAAACAATACATGGAGCGATTGGGGGCCGGCCGGCTCAGACCCGAACGGATTCCAGGTGTCGAGTCCCAAGGCACGATACGTCCAGTGGCGCGCGACACTTAGAAATGCGGGGGCGACCCTGAGTTCAGTGAGTCTTGCATTCCTGCCGCGAAACACCGCTCCCGAGATAACATCGCTGGAGGTTCTCCCGGCAAATGTCGGCCTTCAGCCGAATCCTGCAGCCCCGACGGATCCGAATATAGAGCTTTCAGGGCTTTCTCCGGAAATATTCGGTTTGCCGACGGCGGCCGCAGCACCGAGACGTCTTTATCAACGCGGTGCGATCTCGCTCCAGTGGACGGCCGCTGATGCGAATGACGATACGCTCGTGTTTGACGTTTATTTCAGAGCCGTTGGCGAGACTGTTTGGCGGGAATTGAAGACTGGTATCAGCGATGCATTTCTTACGGTCGATGGACAATCGTTTGCGGACGGACAGTACGTATTCAAGGTAGTTGCGCGCGACAGTATGTCGAATCCTGCTCCATTGGCGATGACCGGTGAACGTTTGACCGACACGATCGACATCGACAACACAGCGCCGGTAGTTACAGAGGCGGCACCTGCCGTCGTGATGAGCGGCACGGCCCAGCTTTCCTTTAATGCGGTGGATGCGGCGTCATACATCTCGCGTGCCGAATACAGCATTAATGCAGGCGAGTGGAAACCAATCTACCCGGCGGATGGCATAGCAGACAGCCCGAACGAGAAGTTTGTTGTTGAGGTGCCGGCGGGAAAAGCATCGGCAGTGACGATCCGCGTATTCGACGCTAACGGCAACTCAGGAAACTACCGCGTGTTTGTGAAATAAGATCTATTCGTTTTTTGCGAGCGGCCTTGTCTGGCCTTCTTGATCGACAACATCCAAATGACGTGTCGTGTTGTCGGTGACGCTCGGCGGGACTAGGTCGCCGGTCTTATAGCGGGATTCGACGTTAGCGTATTCCGGTTCACGGCCGGGCAGGCCATAGTTGGCCGGTGCACTCGCGACCTGATTCGGCATTCCGCCCGAGAAGGCCATCCTGCCTTTTTCAAATCGCCTGATCTGCAGATATTGTGCGACTCCGGCTCCCAGCGAACCGAACGCCGGGATCAGCATCCAGAACCACCATCCATATCCCATCTTTGAGAACGCAAGGGCGATCGAAACGGCAAGAAATGCAAGCCCTGTAAAGATCTTGCCGATCGCGCGTTCGTATGTGAGCGGTTTGCCCTTTTCACAAGTTAACGCCGTCGAAACGCCGGCGGCGAGAGAGCCGGTCGGGACCGCAAGGTCGGTACCGCAGCCTCGGCAGAATCTGCCTTCTTCAGGATTCTTTTGACCGCACTTTGGACAAAACATCGATTCTATTGTACACCCTCGTTCATTTTCGCTGCCTGTGAGCTTCAAAGAGAATTACGCCCGCGGCAACTGAAACGTTCAGGGAATCTATCTTTCCATACATTGGGATCTTTACCAAAACATCGCAATTCTCGGCAACAAGCCGATGCAGGCCGCGGCCTTCGCCGCCCATAATTAATGCTGACGGCCGCGTCCAATCCCATTCGTCATAAGACATTCGAGCATCGACCGAGGTGCCGACGACCCAAATATCCCGTTTCTTAAGGCCTTCGATAAATCGATTCAAATTTTGCGTCTTTGCGACCTTCAAGTGCTCGATCGCCCCGGCCGAAGCTTTCGCCACTGTTTCCGTCAAGCCGACCGAACGCCGATCCGGAATGACGATGCCGTCCACGCCGGCACACTCGGCCGTACGGATGATAGCACCGAAATTACGAGGATCCTCCACACCGTCAAGCACCACGATCAGCGGTGGATCGTTCGCATTTTCAAGGATCTCGTCAACATCCGCGTATTGCGCCGGCGAGACGAACGCAAGAACGCCCTGAACATTTGCCCCACGGTCGGCATATTTTGCAAGGGCTTCGCGAGCGACTCGTGTGAATGGAATTGAGTTCGCACGGCAATGGTCGATCACCTCGGAGAGACGATTTTCCTTCGCGCCTTGCGCGATCATAACGCGGTCAACACGCCGCGGATCCGCCCGCAACGCCTCCAGCACAGGAAGCACACCGTAGATCAGCGATGAATTCGGAGATGCCGGCAAAGGACGCGCATTTCTGCGATATCCTACGCTGTCCTCAGCTCGCCCTCCTGCTTTTGCCTTGTCGTTTCTAATCACAGATCTCAAATAGATACTACCTGAAGTCGGAGATCAAGACGACATCTCGGATCTCCTGCCCCCGGACGAAAGCAAATTGTTTGCCGTCCTTTGACCAGGCAAAGGTATAGAGTCTTTCGAGGGGCAGTTCACTCATCCTCTCTGCTTCTTGATTATCCAGAGATTGCCGCCAATAGCCGAACCTGCCGTCCCGATATACGACCGCCATACCGTCCGGCGTCCAGCGTGGACGCATATCGAATGCCGCGCTTTCGGGAACGTCGAATTGTTTGATGATCCGGTTCGTATCGGTTGAGAAGATCGCGAGTCGGAGCCGATCCGTGCGATAGGCAGCGGCAAATAGCCTGCCGTCCGGCGAAAACGTTGACCAGCTTGTCTGTTTGTCGGTAAAGGCCTCAGGTTCTCCGCCTTCGATCGGCACACGGCGCAATTCACCGACACCGCCGAGCCAGCATTTGTAATAGACATATCGGCTGTCGGGTGAAAAGGACGGCTGAAAGCTCTTGCTTCCAAAAGTAAGCTGCTTTAGGTCACTTCCGTCAATATTCATTCGCCAGATATCAGATACACCCCCGCGGGCCGAATGGAAAACAACGTAGCGTCCGTCGTTCGAAACCGTCAACGCGCTGTCCATGAATCCGGGCGAGGTGAGATCTGTCCTGTTTGTGCCGTCAGGGTCCATTGCCGAAATGCGCTGCGTTTCGGCACTCGAATTGGTAAAGACGATCCGCCCGTCCGGTGTCCAGTCCAGCCCCCAAAGACCGTCATATCTTCCGAACGAGCCGAATGTTATCTGCTTTGCACGGCTCAAGTCTTCGGCGGGAGCGACCCAGATATTATTGAGTTGCCGGTGTTCGATGGTCAGTAGAGATCTTGAATCGTTTGAGACCGAGATGTCGGCGTTATAAGTGTTCAGATCGTTCGTGACCTCGTGGATCTTGCCGTTTGAAAGTTCGACGCGGAGTATCTGGTAGTTGACGACCGATGACAGATTCTTTGCGGGAATTGCAGTTACGACAACGCTGTCGCCGCTTCTTGGCCAAACTGTCTTGAGGATCGAGCGATAGTTCGGCAGTGGGATGCGCTCGATGCTTCGACTCGAAATGTCAGCCAGGCATAGATCCTGGGAGTACATCTCACTTTGTCGGTTACAGCTGAATGCCATTTGTTTGCCGTTCGGCGACCACGAGACCGAACCGTCAACAAAACTCTCAGATCGAGGCACCGACAGGAACTCCCGCTCGCTCTTGGTATCCAACTCCAACACCCTTAACGATACTGAACCGTCATCAACTACACGTACGACTGCAAGTTGTCCGCCATCCGGCGAAAGGCTGAAATAGCCTGTTCCGTCAATGATCTTGTCCGGTGCTCCGCCAAAACTCGGCATTCGAAAGACAGAAAATTCCTGATCGTGTTCACCGCGGATCGAAAAATATAGCTGATTGCCATCGGGCGAAAATGTCAGTTGTCCGTAAACGGAACCTGCGAGCGGGCGGAGCTGGATATTGTTGCCACCGGCCGTATAGCCGAGCCACAAGCTTGTTTGCCCAAGATCATCGGTTACGTACGCAAAGAGCTTTCCGTCCGATGAAAGTGTCGCGAGTTGAACATTGCCGCTCGTTGTAAGCCGTCTGACCGAACTTGCGGCATGATCTTCCGTCCGGCCGCTCTGCCAAACGTAACCGCCGACCAATAGTAGAAAAGCGATCGACAATACATAGAAGGCTAATGTACGGAGTCGATGCCCTACGCCCTTTGTTTGCCCCGGATCCTCGGTAAGCTCGTCTTCAATATCGATGTGCTGAATTGTTTGCTTTTCGACCAAGATGCTGTTCGATCGGATCTCAAGGGGTGCGACGAACTTGTAGCCCGTGCCCGCCACCGTGGCTATAAAGCGGTTTTCGTCCTTACGCTCGCCCAGCGCTTTTCGGATCGCTGCTATATGGACGGAGAGATTCTTTTCCTCGACAAACTGATCCTGCCAGACGGCGTCCAGAAGGTCGTTCTTTGAAACGACGATCCCGTGATTTTCAACAAGTGCGAGAAGCAGGTCGAGGCCTTTCGGCTTGAGCGCGACCGGCCGTCCGCCTTTGAGTAAGATCCTGCGTTCTCCATCTATCTCAAAATCGTCGAAGAAATATCGTGTTTCTACGCCTTTATTCATTCGTTAGCAGCACTTAGCAACTTTTTGCCGCGAAATTAGGGACTTTTTGCCGCCAAGCGTTGGAAGATGTCGGCGTTCAAAGTTTTGTCCGAAATTATAGCAAGAAACGCGAAGGCGAGCGGAATGTTTTTGAAGAATGAGGCACAACGGCAATGAAACGAAGGACGAGCATAACTATCGAAACCGTCGAACGGACAGTGATCCATCGGGTGCCGCTACTAGCGAACCAAACTGGATGTCGATTTTGCGACATTGAAACTAAGGCAACGGGAACCGCACCGGAAACGTTTGCTTCCAAGCACGCGGCCGCCGCAAGAAGGGAAATTGTAAAAATTATGAGGAAAATGATATTCACTGCCATCTTGGTCAATATACTGGCCGCATTCGGCCTTGCTCAGGCAACCGGTTTTACCTATCAGGGCAAGCTGATGGACAACGCAACGTTCCCGACCGGGGATTATGATCTGGAGGTGACGCTTTGGGATTCACTCGCGAACGGCAGTCAGGTAGGTGCCACGCAGACGTTCGCCAGCGTGCCGGTCAGAAGTGGAATATTCAGCGTCGATCTCGATTTCGGCCTGCAGTTCGATGGAAATCCCAGATTCTTGCAGATCGCTGTCCGGCCTGCGGGCGGCGGCGCCTATACGACGCTTGCTCCGAGGCAGACGATCACGTCGACGCCGTATTCGATCCGCAGCTTGAATTCAGCATCGGCAGGCTCATCCGATTCGCTCTCGTCCGCCTGCGTCAGTTGCGTGACGGCAGGCCAGGTCGGCGCCGTGAACGGCAGCGTCGTAACGGGCGAGATTCCGGTGGCCAGCGTTCCTGCGGGCAGCGACAAATATATCCAGAATCAGACCTCACAAACACAGACGCCGAGCAGCTTCAAGATCAGCGGCAACGGGACCGCGGCGGTCTTTGACGCGGGGACCCAGTACAACATTGGCGGCAACCGTGTGCTCACAACGGTAGGAATCCAAAATCTATTCGTCGGCCTGGGAGCGGGAGGGTCAAATTCGTCGGGGATGACAAATACCTTTGTCGGAAACTTTGCCGGGAATGCAAATGGCGCGGGGGCCGAGAATACCTTTGTCGGTGCGGATGCGGGTAGAAAGAACCTGTCCAATGGCAACGCCTTTTTTGGAGCAAGGAGCGGCGAGAATACCCTGAACGGTGACAGCAATGCCTTCTTTGGTGCACATTCCGGCCAATCAAACGTCAGTGGAGCGTTCAATGCGTATTTTGGCCACAATGCCGGTTTCAGCACAAATAGCAGCTCCAATTCTTTCTTCGGATTCTATTCAGGATTTTCAAATACGGCCGGGGGCAATTCGTTCTTTGGATATTTCAGCGGACGGAACAACACAACAGGGTCGGGAAATGCCTTCTTTGGCCTGCAAGCTGGAGCACAGAATGTCACCGGCAATCGGAATTCCTTTTTTGGCTCGGCCTCCGGTGGGCAGAGTACAGGCAGCGACAATTCATTCTTTGGCAGCCTCTCCGGTTTTGGTAATACTGCCGGCACAGGGAATGCATTCTTTGGCAGCGGTACCGGCCAGGCCAATACTTCCGGGAACAACAACGCCTTTTTCGGCGGCTCATCGGGTGCGTCAAATACTACCGGAAACAACAATACAACACTTGGATCCAATGCCAATGTCGGCAGCGGCAATCTTTCGTTCGCAACCGCGATCGGCTCGGGATCTACGGTTACGACGAGCAATTCGGTAACGATAGGGCGTGCCTCTGACACGGTGATTGTTCCCGGAACTCTTGTTGCAAACCTGCCGCTAAACGACGCGAACTATATTCAGAATGGACCTGTCTCTCCGCAAACCGCGGCGATAAATATCACAGGAGCTGCCAACCTTGGCGGCAATCTCAGCGCCGGCGGTTTTGTCAATACTTCGGAATATAGAATAAATGCGAGTCGCGTACTCGGCGTTACCGGTACGCAAAACCTTTTTGTCGGCCCGAGCTCGGGTGCCGCCAATACGACAGGCTCGTCCAATGCTTTTGCCGGATCGTCTGCCGGTTCGGCAAATACGACCGGAAACAACAACTCCTACTTCGGATCGCAGAGCGGGATGGCCGGGGCGACCGGAGGCGGGAATTCATACTTTGGATCTGAAGCAGGAAAGAATTCAGGTTCCATCGACAGTTCCTTTTTCGGTTACCAAAGCGGTCAGAATAACACCGGTCTTAGCAACACGTTCATCGGAGCACATGCCGGAATGGATACAACGGATAGTTTTAATTCCTTTGTAGGAGAGTCGGCAGGGCGTTTCAATACAACAGGATTCTTCAATTCCTTCGTGGGGTACCATGCGGGTTATCTAAATACAACTGGTTACAGTAACTCATATTTCGGCGTCGAGGCCGGAGGTCCGAATAATGTCAATTCGCCGGGAACGGGCACTGACAATTCTTTTTTCGGCTATGGAGCAGGCGCGGGTATTGCTGACGGGATCCAGAATACATATCTGGGCTCGCACGCAGGCGGCAGCGGCTTTGGGGACAATAATACTGCCGTGGGTGCCTCCGCAACCGTCGAAGGCCCGATTGGAAATCCCGTTCTGAACAATTCAACGGCCATCGGATTCCAAGCCGCGGTCACCCAGAGCGATTCGCTTGTTCTCGGCAGGATCAACGGTGTGAACGGATCAACCGGTGATACGAACGTTGGAATCGGCACGACGGCGCCGAATGCCCGCCTGCAGGTACAAAATGGAAATATATACGTCGGCTCACCGGGGCAGGGAATGATCCTAAGATCACCGGACGGCGCGACCTGCCGGCTGCTTTCAATAGACAACGTGGGTGCAATGGTGCTGTCAGCGATCGTGTGTCCCTAATGTCGCTCGGGTCTATCTCTTGAGTTCATCTAGGTCAAGTGCTTGAAGGCGCGAGAATTTTGTGAATTGTAACGTGTTGTCGATCGTTGCGATGCGTCCGTAGCGACGCTGGCCGATACCGGTTTGCACGCGGCCGAGGCCGTCGGCCCGGCTCGATTCGGGCCAAGGCCCACCCAGGATCATACGGATCGCGTCGAACTCTGTAACGATCTTTGCTTGCGGAGCAATGACTCGCATCTTGTCGGCCAAACGTGTGAAATTCTCGGAAGCAAGGAGCGATCGATCGCCCGCCAAGATCGAAAAATCAAACCCGGTCGAATGGACCGAAAACGGAATGCGGTCACCGTTTACATAGATATCGAGCAGCGGCGAATCACGCGCATCGGAAATTTCATCCGTGATCGTTGATTTTTTTCGAATGCTGCGTTTTTCATATGTCGTTGTACGCGAGACCCGAATCGTACCGAGGACAACGGCCGAGACATCAGTCACAGGCCAACGCACACTCGAGCCGCGATTGAAGTCCGTGAACAACAAGGACTCCCCGTCTAGCTCGAGTTTCGAGAGGCGCGTCGCGGGTTTCTCTACTTCGAACCTATCGTCGCCTACGATCGCGGTCTGGAACGCCGTGAGCCGTTTTTGGGCGACCTGAGCTGTCTGCTCGCTAGAAAACCTCGCGATCGGGATCAAAGCGTTCGATCCGCGAAGGCCAGGAGCATCAGAAACATGAAAATTGAGCGATTCAAGTTCCTTGTGAGATCGAGAGTCGCCGATCTCGCATGCCCGGGCGATAATATTCCATCCGGCCTCGTCAGGCGCAAGGTCGTTTGCCACGACCTTTGCCTGTGAAAGGAATTCATCACGGATCGCTATCTCGGCACCGCAGTATATGCAGCTGGAGCGATTCGGAGCGTTATCGCGGCCGCAATTTTCGCATTTCGTCAGTTCATCCGGCGCGAAGGCGATCGGTACCGACTGGATCTGCTGGGCCTCTGTAGTCTTGTTCTCGTCTGACATTGAACCTGATAAGCCGTATTGCTTATGGACGGATTAGATATTATCACCTCACATTATGGAAATGCTTGACCGAAACGGCCTTTCAAGGGCAAACTGTAGATGAAGGTTCCGCTTTTGCGGCCGTTCTGTTTAGAGAATTTTATTGATATCGAAATTGAAAAGAATCCCTAAAGAGGGGCGAAGTTTGCTCCAGACCCTTTATTTTATTAGGTTTTTTGGTTTGTTTGGACAGCCTATTTGATCCGATCTTGAGAGTCTTGCCGGATTCTTCGCTCTCTCGCCTAAACAGGTAGAACGTCCGTCTTGCGGCACCCACATTTTTTCAAGGGGTGTACGGATGCATTTTGATACAAAAAGCAGTTCATCGTGGCAGCTTGGCAATCGCGGGCGCGTCGCCGTTTTCATAGACGGCAATAATCTTTTCCACGCGGCACGTTTCCACAATATCGATATCGATTACAACAAACTTCTGCGCGTCCTTTTGGGCGACGGAAGGCTTCTGCGTGCATTCTTTTACACCGGAGTTGATGCCGGGGCTGAGCGGCAGCAGGGCTTCTTGCTCTGGATGCGTCGTAATGGCTTTCGTGTCGTTCAGAAAGAACTGAAGACGTTCTATGACGGCACCCGCAAAGCGAACCTTGATGTCGAGATCGCGGTCGATATGCTCAGTCTCGCGGGCCGGTACGATACTGCGGTACTCGTATCGGGAGACGAAGATTTCGTATATGCGATCAATGCAGTTGCATACAAAGGCTGCCGCGTAGAAGTTGCCGGCTTTCGATCGAATACCGCGCCGCGGCTTATCGATGTCGGCGATTTCTTTATCGACCTTGGCGATATTGCCGATATGATCCGCAAGGACACGACGAGCGGCGACTACGAAATGCCGTCATTTCCACCGAATGTCAGCAATCCGCCCAATACGGAAGTTTTCTCGGCAGATGACCCGGCCGACGACGCCGCGAGATTTGACCGCGTTCGAGAGCGCCGATGAAGACATTTACGCTATCCGAAGCCAATGCGGCTTTGATCGAGATCGAAGCCGACCTGCAACAGCTGCGCCGGCACAACGACCTTCTAAAGGCCTGTCAGGCCGAGGCCGAGGCCGCAAGCTCTTCCTCACGGTTCGGCGGCGGAATGCCTTCGGGAACAGCTTACATAACGGCCCTTTGTGAGCTCCGCGACATTGCCGCAGCGATCACTGAACGCGGCATTGAGATCAAAGATATCTCTCGCGGACTGATCGATTTTCCTTCTCTGCGAAATGGCCGCATCGTCTATCTTTGCTGGCAGCTTGGCGAAGGCAGCGAGATCGAGTTTTGGCATGAGCAGGACGGCGGTTTCGCCGGGCGCAAACCTCTCTAGGCGCAAATGTTTCCAAAAAATTCAGCTATTGCATATTTCAACTGCTTAAATAACGGCAAGTAGATGCTTTTTGTGCGCTTTAGTATTGACTGCTTAAGGTAAATGTTGATACCATCACTCAAGTTTTGTCGATTTTCAAGCTCAAAAATGGGCGATCAAGCAAGAAAACTTTAAGCTTATGAAATGTCCGGTCTGCGCACGAGATCTGGCACCCACACTTTCGATCTGTCTTACATGTGGGGCGATGAGGGACGACAGCGTGAGAGAGGAGCTTCAAACGAAGATCACCTCCGGTCCGCTTTCCAAGAGAACGGCGACGGTGGCTCAACCCATGGAAAAGGCCGCCGATGTGCCTCCCGAACGACCGCCTGTGCTTCAACCGAAAAGTGTCGAGCCACCCATTGCTCGTACCGCGGAACCGGCCGCCGGCGGCCCGACTGCCGGGCTTCGTCAACACGCAAAGACGAGTCCGACGCTTGTTGGCTTTCCAAACAAAGAGGCGGCGATCCCCGAATGGCGTCTTCAGATGCAGAACGCCGTCCGGCAGAGGATGGGCATCGCATCGGCTACGGCCGTAGCCGCAACGCCGTCACCGGCAGCGAACGAGACTCCTGCACCAGTTCGTGTCATAACTCAAGCGGCAAAAGCACCTCCGGCACCCAAACCTAAAGCCGTATCGGTTCCGCAGGATGCCGATCCGCGGCTTGCGGCCGCACTCGGGCGGATCCAGGCGTCGCGTCACGCCTTCTCTACACAGGCAGCAGAGCCGATCGTTCCGCAGCGAACACCGGCTCAGAAAAATGTTCGATTCAATGTTGTTCCGCCGACACCCGTGAAGCCTGCACCACGGAAGCTTGCCGAACCTGCGTTTTACACGCCGATGCCGAAGCCTTTTGAGGCTCCGATGCGGATCAAGCTTGATACGAACAAGCTGCCGAAGTTGGCTGAGATACTGCCGCAAGAAGGCGAACCGGTAAAGCTTTACGAGGATCATATCGAAGAAGTCGCGGCACCTGCGCCGACTCACGTTGATACGGCGACCGTCAGCCGCTTTGTGATCAATGCTGAGACGGACGAGACGGATTCGGCAGCAAATGAGTTCGAAGAAGATGATTTCGAAGATCTTGCTCCGCTATCTATGCGCGTGAATGCCGGCCTATTCGACCTGATCATTGGGATCGTCGTAACGATGGTCGTGATGTCGCCATTCGTGCTCGCCGGCGGCGAATGGATGTCGCTATCGGGCGGACTGCTTTTTGCTGGGGCACTTGCAATAGTCCTGTTCCTTTACACGACCTTCTCTATTGCATTTCTCGGCAAGACGTTGGGGATGAGGCTATTCTCGCTCGAGGTTGTTGATGTCGATGAGAATGAATACCCCACGATGCAGCAGGCTGCGGTAAGCTCGTCGGTCTTTCTGCTCTCGATCGTTTTTGGCGGTCTCGGTTTCGTTCCGATGCTCTTTAATCCGGAAAGACGCGCCGCACACGATCTCGCCTCGGGTACGATAGTCGTCCGAGAATTCTAAAGTCAATCTTTCCCACGCAAAATCGGCCTCCGGATCAACGAGAATGATATGTTCTCGAGCTGGAGGCCAGATCTTTCTGCCGATGATCACGACACGAGACGAAAGGCTCGAAGAAGAGCGACCGGAACGCATCGCGAAGTTTGCGGCTGATATCCGTAAGCGGGTCAAGAGCGAGATCGCACGTGCCGGCCGGCTCCTGAAGAACCTCGACGGCGACCTTGAAAAACACGGCGAACCCGAGGTGTGGAAGCGCCTGGGCGATATCCTGCTTGCAAATGCTCATACCGCGAAACGCGACGGCAACGGTTTTCGTGTGGTCGACTATTTTGACGACGCAACGCCGGAGATACTCATTGAAGCTGACCCACGCCATTCGGCTTCCGAGGCGGCCGAAGAATACTTCCGTTTGTATCAAAAGGCCCGCAACGGCCGCGAGGTGATCTTCGATCGTATCGCTAAAACAAAGCAAAAGATCGTCGAGGCAGAAGCTAAACTTGCAAAGATCGACGTGGCCGAAGAAGCTCTCGATGAAGATCAGCTGCAGTCGATACTTCCTGCAAAAAAGGCGCCGACGGAGACTAGAAAGCCAAAGAAACGCGACGCCGAGGTCAAAGGCGTTCGAAGATTCGTTTCATCGGATGGTTTTGAGATATTGGTGGGTAAAGGGGCGACCGACAATGATTATTTGACCACACGTCTTGCCGCAGCTCGCGACACGTGGCTGCATGCGGCGGATTATTCCGGCTCGCACGTAGTTATTCGAAATCCCAATCGCAAAGAGATCCCGCAGCGGACGCTGCGCGAAGCCGCATCGCTCGCGGCGTTTTACAGTTCGGCAAGGGAATTGCCTCGGGCCGCTGTTAACTACACCGAGCGGAAGTTCGTGAATAAGGTCAAGGGTGGAGCTCCGGGCCTCGTCCGCCTTGCGTCATTTAGGACGATCGACGTGAAACCGGAAGTCACAGTTGAGAAGCACGAATAGCACTGAGGCTATTCTGCCATTACACGATCGACCGTCGTCTTGAGTTTTGAAATGACGTTCGGGCCGCCGCCGACGAAAACGCCGCGAAGTTTTCCTTCGCGATCTACAAGAAAGCTTTCCGGTACCGCCGATATCTGAGCAATCTTTTGGAGTTGTTTTGTAACGTCCGGCTGGATGCGTGCGAGCTCATAATTCAGACGCATCTTTTTCGCGAAGGCCAAAATATCGTCGATCGGTTCCGGTTCGTCAGTGTCCTGAAAGCCGACGTTGAGACCGATAACCTCGAATCCTTTGTCGCCGTACTTGTTCTTTAGTTCGATGAGGTGAGGCATCTCTTCACGGCATGGCCCGCACCAGGTCGCCCAAAGGTTCAGCAGGACGACCTTGCCGCGATAATCCTTGATCTTCATCGTGCCGCCCTTTACGAGTTCGATGTCGACGTCGGCGATATCGTCCTTAAGAACGGGATAGATATTGCCGATGGCCGGTTTTTCGTCAGTGTTTGCCTGCTGTTGATTCACCGAGGCCGGAGTGGTACCACAGCCGGACATTATTGAAAGGCCGAGAGCTAGAACGCAAAAGATCGCCGTTGTCCTAAGGAAAAACTTCATAATAACTACGCATTCATCGAATGTCCTTGATCCGAAGGACGAGAAGCGTGGTGAATGCCAATACTCCAAACATTAACATCAGGACAAGCTGATTCAAAACTTCGTTCATCCACGGATGCAGGAAGGTCACATAAGGGGAAAGATCGTCCGGCACTTTCTTTGCGTTCGGAATTGCCGGCATCTCGTCGAGATCAGGCCGCGGCGGAGAAAGCCCGGCGTTACGGTCATCGTCGTATTTTCGAAGCTTTGTTTCCGTCTTCGACTGATATTCTTCGAGGTCGTGCCGAGCCTTGGCAAGGATAGCATCATTCTCCTCTTCGACATGCTTGTAAAGACCGCGTCCGTTGGTCGCATCACCCGGAGTTGCCCCTTCGGGCTCAAGTGTCGAAAGCGTCGAGAAACGCTTCATCGTGTCGTATGACCATGCGGCCGGCACGGCCATGCTAAGCGGCCGCGAAACGTTGTTCGGAACGCCGAAGATACCCGAAAGCAAGATCTGCGGAATGAGCACGAGCGGTACGAGCGTTGTTGCCATCTGGCTCGATCTTACGGTTGCGGAGATCAGCAGGCCGATGGCCAGCCCGACCGCGGCACTCAAGATGACCGCCCAGAACTGCGGTACTCCAAAAAACTCGCCCGGCATTGTTCCCGGCAGCAAAATGTCCGCGATCTTCAGCGGCAGGAACAGTAGAATGCACTGAACCGCCACAAGAAGACCAAGCACCGTAAACTTTGACGCGGCGTAAGGAAGAATGCCGAGATTGACCATTCGCTCGCGTTTATAAATTGGACGCTCGGCGACGATCTCACGAGCGGCGATGCTTGTGCCGAACCAGATCGCCACGATCGACAGCATAAAGTAGATGAAGTCCCGCGGGCCTTTCGGATTGACCGCAGCGAGCGTCAAAAAGGCGACGATCGGAGCTTCTGCGATAAGGATCGCCAGATTGAGTTTGTCGCGGAGCAAGACTTCGAAATACCGCCGTGAGAGTGTCGCCCATTGCCGGATCGATCCAAAAACACCAAGGCGCGTACGTTTAGCTCGGCGTCCGCTATCCGCATCGGCTGCGGCTTGGGATTGCGGTTCCGCAACATACTCTCGAAAGTCCGCCGAAGCTATATATGCTTGCCGATACCTTTCGGCGGCGGTATCGAGTGAACCGTTGTCGCCGGATTCGAGACGACCAAAAAGTTCGATGACGCTCGAAACTCCGAAGGCTCTCATGGCGCCGTCCGGCGGACCGAAATACACAAGGCGTCCCTGCATCAGAACGGCGATCTTGTCGTACATTCGCACGGTCTCGGCAGCATGTGACGTTATGACGACGGTACGGCCGGAATCCGCGATCTGACGGAAGAGTTCCATCATCGAGAATTCGGTCTGCGGGTCGAGGCCGCTGGTCGGTTCATCGAGAAAGAGGAGCGATGGCCTCGTGATCAATTCAACGGCAACCGAAACGCGCTTGCGCTGACCGCCGGAAAGATCCGAGACGCGGACGTCACGACGGGGAAGCAAGCCCGTGACATCGAGCACCTCGTTGATCGTGCGGTCGATCTCGGCCCGACTCACATCGCGCGAAAGCCGGAGCTTCGCGACATAGAGCAGAGTTCTATAGACGGTCAATTCGCGGTGAATGATGTCGTCTTGAGGGACAAGCCCGATCGAATGCTTGAGCGATGCGAGTTCGCGGTAAAGATCGCGTCCATTCACGCTCACATTGCCTGCGTCCGGCCGCGAGGCACCGCTCAAGGTGTGTATCAGCGAAGTTTTGCCTGAGCCGGAAGGTCCGATGATCCCTACGAACTCGTTAGGCTGAACGGTCAGCGAGATATCGGCGAGGAGCTGTGATCTGCCGCCTTTTGAACGCACCGAACGAGCAAGATGCGAAGCATCGATACGCATCCTTGCGCGCGTATCAAAAACCCCGATCGTTCCCGCCGCATCTATCTTTATCAGGAATTGCCCGATCTGTACGCTGTCGCTCGGCAAGAAGGGCGATGAGGTGATCGGCGCTCCATTCAGATAGACACCGTTGGTGGAGCCAAGATCCTCGACCGAGATCTGTCCGCCCGATAGTTTCAGGCGTGCGTGTCGAGAAGAGATGTCCAGCCCGTCGAGCCGAATATCGCTCGTCGCAGCACGGCCGATCACAAGCTCGTGCTTGTCGCCGAAAACGACCGACATCAGTAACTGCGGTTCCACGCTGTTTTTCGAGATGCCGACAGGCTGGCCCAATCGAGCGACGATCGTCTTGCCTTCGCCGGCAAAGTGCTGAAACTCCGCAGCATTCTGCGTAAGATGAGCGACGCGTTCGTTGGCGAGTGAATGTTCGAAGGACGAATGTTGAGACGGTGCGAAGAATTCGGCCGTTGGGCCGCCCGTGCCAAAGCGGACCTTGTCGCCGTGCGTCAAAGGCGTCGGAGCGGTGATCCGCTGGTCATTGAGAAAAGTGCCGTTGAAACTGCCGCGATCTTCGAGGACAAATCCGCCTTCTGCCGGAACGATTGCCGCATGATTTCGCGAGACGATACGGTCGTTCGGCTGAAACGGGACCGTACTCTGAGGATCACGGCCGAACGTGATCTCCGCTTGTCCTATGGCGATCGCCTGCTGCAAAGGGTTGTCAGGAAAGCGGACTTCGGCGGTCGCGTTCTCCGAAATACCGCCCAACACGTTGGCCGGCCGGTCTCCGAACGAAACAACGCTCATTGAAGGCCCGTTCGGGCCGAACTGCACAACATCGCCTACGTTCAGGCGAGAGCGTGTGATCCGCTGACCGTTAAGGAAAGTACCGTAAGAAGAATTTTGATCAGTGAGAACCCAGCCTTCCGCTTCGTGAGAGATGGCAGCATGATGCCGCGAAACCATCGGGAATCGGTCATTTGGAAAAACGATATCGCAATCAGAGGCATCGCGGCCGATCGAGATCGCGGCCTTCTCGAACGCCTTTTGCTCACCGTCGGCAAGCCCTTTCTCAACGCCTGTTAGGACGATCTTCATCCAACGAAAACGGTCGGTTTACCGACGAGAGGAAATGCGGTTTCGTATGCGCTTGCGATACGGAGAATCTCGGCCTCGCCCCAAAAGTTTCCAACTAACTGCAGGCCGATCGGAAGTCCATCGGACGATAGCCCGCACGGGACGCTGACCGCGGGCACTCCCGCAAGATTTGCCGACACCGTGAAAATATCGCTCAGATACATAGCGAGCGGATCGTCCAGGCGTTCACCGATCTTGAAGGCGGTCGTCGGAGAGGTCGCCGTCAAGATCGCGTCGCAGCTTTTGAACGCTTCAACATAATCCTGTTTGATCATCGCACGAACTTTCTGGGCTTTCGCATAATATGCATCGTAGTATCCGCTCGAAAGCACGTAGGTTCCGAGCAGGATCCGGCGTTTTACCTCCGCTCCAAAACCCTCTTCACGCGTCTTCATATACATCTCGCGGAGTCCGGCGGCTTCTTCGGCACGAAATCCGTATCGGACGCCGTCGAAGCGTGCAAGATTCGAAGACGCCTCGGCGGTCGCAATGATGTAATAGACAGCGATCCCGTATTTCGCGTATGGAAGCGTGATATCGACCGGCACTGCACCGAGTTTCTTCAGGTTGTCGATCGCCTTTTCAATACTGTCTCTTACGTCCGCGTCCAGCCCTTCACCGATAAGGTCGCGGACGATGCCGATCCGCATTCCGTTTATGTCGCCGGTCAGCTCGGCCGCATAGTCAGGGACTTCAACGTCTGCCGACGTCGAATCCATCGGATCGCGGCCTGCGATCACGCCCAGCACATCGGCAACGTCTCTCGCGGTCTGTCCGAAGATCCCGATGTTATCGAGCGACGACGCGAATGCGACCAGGCCGTAGCGCGAGATGCGTCCGTATGTAGGCTTAAGGCCGGCAATACCGCAAAAGGAAGCTGGCTGGCGAACGGACCCGCCCGTTTCGCTTCCGAGTGCAGCTCGCACTACGCCTGACGCGACCGCCGCGGCCGAACCGCCCGAACTGCCGCCCGGAACCCGCTCTTTGTCCCAAGGATTTTTCACGGATCCGAAGGCAGATGACTCGTTCGATGAACCCATCGCGAATTCATCCATATTCGTCTTGCCGACCACGACCGCTCCCGCTGCCTGTAGCCGTTCGACGGCCGTTGCGTCGTAATGGGCCTTGTAATTTGCGAGGATGCGCGAACCACACGTTGCCTGCATTCCTTTAACGCAGATGTTGTCTTTGATCCCGATCGCAAAGCCTTTCAGCGGCATCTCGGCCGAAGATGCATCTACCTCCGCAGCCCGGGCAAGAGCGGTGTTTCGCTCGATCGAAAGAAAGGAATTCAAGTCGCCGTTGACACGCTCTGCGTTATCGAGAACGCGTTCGATTTCGTTAACTATTGACATAGAAGAGAACTTATTTTGAATTAGGATCGGGCGAAACTTTGTTGACCAACCATTCGCCGCCCCGCTTTGCGACGTCAACCAGAACGTCTTTTTGCTCGGTCGTATAATCGTCTTTCCAGTAGATCTGCACTTGTACGGTCGTGTCTTCTGCCGAGTTTTGGGTGCAGTGCCCGATCTTGAACGTGCGGGGAAAATTCTCCGACGCAGTAAAATAATCCTGCTTCGACTCGCTTCCTGACAATTGTTTGAAAAGTTCGTCGGTCAGATATTTCTTTCGCTTCTCAAGATTTTCGGGCGATGGCGTCATATCATTCCCAAGATGAAATGAGTAGAAACGTCGGGCGGAGTCGCTAGCTTCGCCGCACGGAGATGTGTCAAAGGTATCGACTCGGCATGCACCCGCCAACACCGACATCAGCACCGCCATCAACGCAGCAGCCGCCAACCTTGGAACTATGTTCGTCCGAGCTCGCATTTCTATTACCTAAAGCACCTTTGGAACACGAAAGTGTTCTGCGACCGGATCCGGCGCTTGCCCGACCGCTTCCTCGACCGTAAACGACGAGCGCGGTTCGTCGGCACGTATCGTGCGCGTTGACTCGCCTTCGGCAGTAAGGCCGCCGAGCATCGGTTCGACCGCAGTTGTATCAAGTGTGTTCAGTTGCTCGACATATTCGACGATCCCGGCAAGCTGAGGCCCGTATAGAGCGGCCTCTTCTTCCGTGATCGCGATATGGGCGAGATTTGCCACGTGTTTTACATCCATAAAATCTTACTATCCGCGAAGCAGGTACACCTCGGCCGCCTCAACGAAACTGCGACGCAGATTCGCGTCTTCGATCTTTGACGCGGCAAGCCGAAGTTCCGTTGAAATTTCAGCAGTTTCACCTTTTTCCGAAGTTCGCTTCGCTTTTGCCTTCAGAGCCTCGGGTTCCACCTTGAACTCAACAAATGCCACCGAGCCGTTGCCGCAAAGTTTGTTCAATCTTGCGATGATCTGGCCGGCAAGATCTTCCAAGTGAAGCTTCCAGGTCTTATCTTCGGTCGCGACCACAAGCCGTTTTTCGCAGAATTCGACCGGCTGTGTACGCTTTTCGACAAGTTCGCCGACTGCCGCAGGCCACGCAGCAAAAACGAGGCTTTGCAACGCCTCGGCAGGCGCCTTAGCTTCACTCAAGATCGCCGGAAATGTGCTGAAGAGCGATTCCATTAGATAGTTATCCTGTTCATAATTTATCATTTTAAGGGAGCATTACGACAATGCCGCCATTTTTGCTTCAAACTCAACGATGATAAATCTGCCGAAAATCGTGCTCGCATCGGCGAGCCCACGACGAGTCGAAATACTGACCTCGGTCGGCTGGCCGTTCGATAAGGTGCCCGCTGACATTGACGAAAGTGAGGTCGAGGGCGAGACATCGGCCGAGTACGTTGCGCGGCTCGCTGAGGAGAAAGCCCTCGCGGTCGCACGTCAGCGACCTAACGAGATCGTGCTCGGTGCGGACACGACCGTTGTGATCGACGACGGCATTCTCGGCAAGCCCTTGGACCTTGACGACGCAAAACGTATGCTCGGGTTACTTTCGGGACGTTCGCATTTTGTGTTGACGGGAGTTGCGGTCGCGATCAATGACAAGGTTGAAAGTGCCCTCGAGCGGACACGTGTCGATTTTCGTGAAATGGATGAGGACGAGATCGAGTTCCTTGCCGTCAAAGGCGATCCGCTCGACAAGGCCGGTGCGTATGCGGTTCAGGCGCAGGCAGCCCTTTTCATTTCCGGGATCGAAGGCGATTATTGGAACGTGGTCGGCTTGCCGATAGGAACGGTGTATCGCCTGATCATGGGTTCAAAAATAAGGACCGGGCGCTAAGACGCCCGGCCGATCCTCAATATCTATTCTTTCATTGGCGGTTAAAGCAGTTTGTCTATCATTTTTGATATCGGGATCGACGTATCAAACTTTGGATCAAGCCCCCCGAAAGGCTCGCCCGCAACAGAGCCTGTTTTGTCCAAGATCACAAAGGACGGCACCTGCTCGACCTTCAGCTTGCTCATCACGACGGCGCCGTCCGGATCGCGAAGGATCGGCACGGTGATCTTGTTCTTTGTCGCGAATTGCTTCAATTCGGCGTCGCTCACAGCGTTTTTTGCCGTGGCAGCGTCGGTCGCCACAAAGTAGAAAACGACCGGCTTTGCCGCGTATTTCTTAACAAGGGTGCTTGTGACCTCGGCCTGCGTTTCCGAAAGCGGAAGCCAACTCGCGCCGACAACGAGGACGACGACCTTGCCTTTTTGGGCCGTCACGTCGACATTTCGGCCGTCCACAGATCTGAGCGACGCCTGGCCGAAAGCCGTTGCTCCGAAAGCCGCCATCAGACCGAAAATACCGATGTAAAGAGTTAGTCGTCTCATTTCTTCTAGAAAGACACCGCGACGCGGCCTTCCGCTCTAGTTAGATGCAAACTTTATGCCAAGCTACTGCTTCCGATTTAGGATGACATTGTCGATCAAGCGAATGTCATCGATCTTGATCGCCGCGGCGATCAATGCTTCGCTATCTCCAATCTTTTCAATAGATTGCAGTGTTTCACGGTCAACGATCGCAACATAGTCCAGTTCTGCCGAAGGTTCCTCTTCGATTGTCGTTCTAACGATCTGAGCAAGATCTGCGGCATTTCGTTCACCGTTCTTGAAGGCTTTTTTTGCTTCGCGAAGGGAATTGATCAACACGACAGCTTTCTCGCGGCCCTCGTCCGACAATCGTTCGTTCCGCGACGACATCGCGAGCCCCGAAGCCTCTCTTACTGTCGGCATCACGGCGATCTCCATTTCAAAACCGAGATCGCGCGTAAGACGTTCGATCACCGCGACCTGCTGAGCATCTTTCTGCCCGAAAAAGGCGATGTCCGGCCGTATCGTGTTGAAAAGTATCGTCACTACCGTGGCTACACCGCGAAAATGTCCGGGCCGCGACGCGCCCTCCATAACGTCGGTCAACCCCTCGACATCAACGTAGGTCGAGAAGCCCGGCGGATATACTTCCTCAACATCAGGAGCATAAATATAATCCACGCCAAGTTCGGCGAGCATCGCCGCATCCTGCGTAAGATCGCGAGGATATTTTTCGAGATCTGCTTTGTCGTTGAATTGTGCAGGATTCACGAAGATCGAGACGATCGTGATGTCGGAGCGTCGACGCGACTCTTCGACAAGCTTCAGATGGCCGGCGTGCAAGGCACCCATCGTCGGGACAAAGCCGACCTTCTTGTCTTCGCGCCTAAACTTGCGCGAGATAGAAAAGATGCGTTGTCGTCTGTTGATGATCTCCATCGCAGGCCTCACTCCTATCGATCCTCTAATTCTAAGACCATTTCTTTAATACTTGCTCTCAACGATCCAACCTTTGCTGAGGCGGCTTCCCACACGATGTCCAGGTCGCACTAGAAATACTGATGTGCGAGGATATTGCGAAATCCGATGATCGCCCGCCAGTCTATTTCGGGGTGTGCATCTCGCATTTCAGGTGAAAGCCTTGAACACGCCTCGCCGATGATCTCAAGTTTCCTAGTGACGGCGCTCAATACGAGGTCGTTCTCCAGGAATACGTTTTTCGACAATCCGGCAATGAACAGTTCAACTGCATCGCACGCAGAGACGATGTCCTCTAGATAAAGCCTGTCATGCCGCATAGATCAGCTGAGCCTCAGCAAGCACGATGTCGCGGATCAACCGCTTTAGCCCCTGTTTTGGCACGAGATCGACATGAACTCCCAATAGATCCTGGAGATCGATCTGCATACGTGAAAACTCGAACAAGCTGATGCCCGAATCAGGGTAGAAGTCCACTAATAGATCAAAATCGCTACCCGGATGAGCATCACCACGCGACCTTGATCCAAAAATGCTCAGCTCGCGAACATGGTTCCTTCTGCAGAGTTCCGCGATCTTCGATCTCTTTTCTTCAGAGAGAATGTTCATCCGGCGGCGATCTCCTTCTTCGTCTCTTCGGTCAAGCCGTAGGATTCGGAATCGCTCGGGTATGCTCCGCTCTTTACATCGGCCGACCAATTCTTTATCGCGTCGGTCATCACGTCGCGAATGTTCGCATACTGCCGCACGAAACGCGGCTGCCTGCCGAACGTCATTCCCACAAGGTCGTGAAGCACGAGCACCTGAATGTCACACTCGAGCCCGGCGCCGATGCCGATGGTGGAAATATGGAGTTCCTCGGTGATCATTGCCGCAACTTCGCGTGGAACGAGTTCGAGAACGATCGCGAACGCGCCGGCGTCCTCCAACGCCTTTGCGTCGTCGATCAACCGCTTTGCATGCTCGGCCGTACGGCCTTGAACGCGATAGCCGCCCATTTTATAGACCGATTGCGGGGTCAGTCCGATATGGGCGACGACCGGGATCTCCTCGTCAACGAGCCTGCGAACGAGTCCGGCACGATTGCTTCCGCCTTCGAGCTTCACCGCTTCGGCACCGCCGTACTTCATCAATCGAAGGGCATTTCTGACCGTTTCGTCTTCGCTGACGTGGTAAGTGCCGTAAGGCATATCGGCGACGACCATCGCGCGTTCGGTCCCGCGTTTTACTGCAATACAAGCCGACGTTATCTCGTCGAGCGAAACGGGGATCGTGTTGCCGTAACCGTGAATGACATTGCCGATGCTGTCACCGACAAGAATGATGTCAACACCTGCTTCATCGACGATCCGTGCGGTCGGATAATCGTAGGCGGTCAGGCAAACGAGCTTCTCGCCCTTTTCCTTTGCGGCGCGTATCGCCGGCAGATAAACCTTGCCTTCGCGATCAGGTTGGAGGTATGCCATAAATTTGCCTAAGAATAGCGTTTTTCTTGCCGAATTGCTAGTAAATTCAGCATGGCGGTCAAGCGGCCGATTCGCACTTCGCCCGCGGATTCGGCGACCAGCAATGGACGGCACTCGTATCTTCTGACGCGGCGAGAAGTTCGACGACCTCGGTCTTGAGTACAGGATGCACAAAGTTCGGGATCAGCTCTGCCAAAGGACGGAGCACGAATTTTCGCAGGTGCATTCGCGGATGCGGGACGGTCACCAGATCGGAATTCATCTTCAGTGAGCCGATGAAGATGATGTCGAGGTCGATCGTGCGAGGCTCTTTCGGCCCGGCGTGTTTCTCGCCGCGGCCAAGCGAATATTCGATCCGCAAGAGGCGAGCCATCAACTGGGTTGGTGTCGCCGCTCCTATCTGGACCTCAGCGACCATATTCAGAAATTTAAGGTCCGTGTCCATATCGATCGGCTCTGTTTCGTAGATCGTCGAAAGGCGATGTACGACGAGATCCGCTTCGATCAGGCCGCGTACGGCCAAGAGCAAATTTCCCGCTCGGTCGCCAAGATTCGAGCCGAGGCTGATGTATGCAAAAGTAGGTTCAGAGCCCATTTCTATCAAGATCTTCCTGCAGCCCGTCAATAGCATCGAGCAGGACGGCAAACTTTTTGCCGAACGGCGTCAAACGATATTCGACACGCGGCGGCACTTCCGCAAACTCCTCGCGATCCAATATGCCGAATCGCACGAGCTTGC
This sequence comes from Acidobacteriota bacterium, assembly GCA_018269005.1. GTDB lineage: Bacteria > Acidobacteriota > Blastocatellia > Pyrinomonadales > Pyrinomonadaceae > OLB17. The sequence continues at coordinate 36,035 of JAFDVK010000024.1, forward strand.
GGAGACGCTCGTTCAGGACCTTCGTCGTCAGGCCATCGACGTTCCTTTCCATCGCTCCCGGCCGATTGATGCCGCGTTTTACAAGGTCGATCACCGAGAGCGACCATTTGCAGCGGATGATGTTCTCGACCATCCGCTTTGCGTCCATTTCTTGAGGATCTTTTTTTGCAGCAGTCATCACAATGCGAACCAAAAAGTACGTATCTCACCGAAAAGTGCCTGCTTACCACGGCCGCTCATCCTTGCTAATCTCTAGCATACAGCAGGAATTTTGCTAGTTAAAAGGACGTCAAGGAGATACATTCAATGAAACAGAAAGCGATCTTTTACCACGCGGGCTGCCCCGTTTGTGTGAGCGCGGAGCAGATGGTCGCACAGGCGATCGATGCCGAGCAGTTCGATGTAGAGATAGTTCATCTAGGCGAGTCCAAGGGCAGAGTTGGCGAGGCCGAGGCCGCAGGCGTCAAGTCGGTCCCGGCACTCGTGATCGCCGGCCAACCATATCACATCAACTTCGGAGCCTCGATCGAGGCGCTGAAGTAACGTTCGAAAGCGGCGAACTGGAGCCCGGACTGGTTCGTCCCCAAAGGGGACAAAGATTATAGCCCAGGGTAAGGCCGCATCGGCCGCAACCCTGGGAAAGAGGTCGCAAATTTAATGCTGGAGCTCCGTTAGGAGCGACAGGATAATGTCGGCGAACGAGCCGCCTCCGAGAGCGTTTGTGGTTTGTGCGTTCTGCAAACATGCGGCTCCTCCGGAGCCGACCGGTTTCGTCTCCGCAGGGGATACGAGATAATAGCCCAGGGTAAGCCCGCTGAATTGCCACGCCGCTGAATTGCCACGAGCTTCAGCTCGTGGTTAGCTTCTCCTCAATATTCTGCCGGAGCGTGCGAAGCACGCGATAGAGAAGTGTCGGCGGCACGCCGCCTCCGAGATCCGCTTTGTGAAACCTTCGGTCGGGCAAGCCCGACCGCACTGCGATGCGGCAAGCCGCCTCCCGGCGATTGATTCCGTTCTCGAACCACGCCATAAACGACGTGGCTATGCGAGGCCATTGTCGACGGTAGGACTCTGCACCAACGAGAGTTCGCTGTCATTGTCGAGCACGTTCTTCACCTTGCGGCCGCTCGGATAAGTCTCCTCCACCAAAGCCCCGGAGAGACTGTGGTCTGTCCGTTAGAAGTTCGTTCATTGGCTCTCGGACTTTCCTGTCGGATTGATCGTAACGGAACCTAGTGTCTCCTGGATGGTCACGTGGAATGGCAAGACAAAGTAGGATCGTGTTTCCGGACCCGAAGGCGTACCGGCGGGCAGAACTACGTAATCAAATGTAAGATCAGCAGATCGTTCTTTACACCCAGCCGTCTCGGTTGGCTTAACGGCGGAAAATTTCCACACTTTTGCGACCAATTCGGAGCTCTTGCTTAGCCGTTTGGGGCCTTCGATCGCCTCGGCTCTTGAAACATTACCATCTTTATCGACCGTCACCCGGACAACGACCGTTCCGCTTTCTTTCAACGCAAGCGAGACGGCCGGATAGGGCGGTACGACCACTTTTTTCGGCATTACCTCGCAGGTTTGCGAGTGTCCTGTGAACGCCAAAAGCCCGATAAGTCCCAATATGATGCAGACGTGCTTCATAATGCCCTCTTTAGACTTCGAGATCGAAGCTAAGTTATTAACTTTGACGGCTAGCATACGCCGTCGAATACCCCGCCGCATCGCCGCCGTCGGTTGTCTGCTTCGCCGCCAACACTCTCCCTAAGATGTCAAACGCCGTGTATTTCTTAGAAGCATAGCTAAAGATCGCAATCCTTTGGCTTTACCTCATGCTTCACTTCGATCACCTTAACCTGATTCTCAAAACAGTCATAAGTTAAAAGCACTGATACATACTTATTGCTTTGCGATGCGTACGACCGTCTTACGGCCAATATGACATCGAACTTTGGAACAACTTCGATGCCGTTTACAATATAATGCACCACGAGTCTGTACTTTCCTCTTGCGATGTTCTTAATCTGGAAGTCGCCGTTCTCATCGGTCTCGACGGCAGCGATTAGACTATCGGGGTGACCAAGCTTTTGGAGCTCGACTCTTGTATGCGGCAAAGGGTGGCTCCCCTGCTCGTCAGGCACAATAATTTTCCCTTGCACCTTATCGATATTCACAGTCTCTAACGGACACATTGACTGACCTAAACTTGACCCGTATCCCGCCAACACTATAACTGACACAGTTAACATGAACCTCCCCTTTTTAACGAGTGCAACATTAATCATTCTTGTCCTCCAAATATCTTATTGCTTTCTGAATTCCGGGGCTTGTCTATCTTGCTTCCAAGACTCTGTTGAATGACCGGTACCGAGGTTCGTTCCGCTCGGTTATCGGTTTGCACAGCAAACTCGTCGATGCTGCTAACTCCGGCTTCTTTATAGACAATTTTTAGCTTTTCCTTATATTCCGACGACACTGGTCCACGAGCTTTGAGAGTCTCCATAGCGTCCTGGTAAGCCCTCCATACATTCGGGCGTTCGTTCGCATCTTCAACATGCCCAAACTCGTGCGCTATAACGCCAGCACCTAAAATTTCAGAATCGACCCTTTCCTCTCCCAATGCCCTCTGAAGCGGATACTGTTTTTCGTCACGCATGGCGGCAGCAGATCGATCATCGATTTTGGACCCCAACGAAATGGTAGCGCCAATTAGCTTACCGTCGGCGAACTTGAAGTCATGTGTTAACTCGCCGTTACCCTTCTTAGGATCCATATTTACTACCAATTTGAAGTTGCGATCGTTATTATATTTCTCCCAGAGCTTCTTGCCCTTTTTGGTCGCGAGAAACGCAGCTTTCCACTTTTGATAATCTTCATTATCGTCAAGGCTGGAATCGTCAATAATTTGCCCAGTTGGATCAATTAGGACGAGCGGGTTGTTTCGCACATAGCCGTAGAGGTTGATGCGCTGGGGATCCAGTGGCCGAGAAGGCTCCATCAAGATTGGATCAGTCGATGAAAATCTTCCAAGCTTGTTGGCGTACAATCGGGCTTGGGCGAAGTCGAGGTCGGTTTCGGTGTCGCGTTCGTAGCCGGTGAATTGTTTTCTTACAGAATCGGCAGAATAATTCAATCCGGTTGTTCGCTGTGCAGTAAAGATTTCCTCGCCGAATGGGTGGTAGTCGTGGCGGGCGATGACGGCACCGTTTGCGTCGGTGTTTATTCGTGGGCTGCCAAGATGATCCGCCGTCAGGTAACGCACTTTCGCATCTTGCACGGAAACAACATTTGTCGAATATTCTGCCACCAGCTTACCAGATGCATCGTGCGCAAAAACGGTTGTTTCGCCCAGTCCGTCCACAGATAAAAGTTTACGCAGGTTTGGGTGTGAGCGATAGCATAAACCGCACGAAATGTATCAAACCGCACAAAACGACACATTCCGCACAAATTGTATCAAACCGCACAAAACGACACAGAATGCACAGAATGTATCAAAGTGCACGATTTGCACGATTTGCACGGACAGTAGAACCGCCTGCGTGAGCGGGCGGCGTGGTTCAAGAACAAGATCAATGTCTCGGAGGCGGGCTTGCCGCAGACAAAGCCTCTTGTCGCTCGATGTCCCGATGAATCGGGGCCGAGCTCCGGGAACTGGACTTGCCGCGTGACCCAGGGTTGCGCCCGAGTCGGCTTGTGCCCTTACTTCGTGCGGGCTTCTTCAATGCTGACCGCCCGCTCACGCAGGCGGTACTGACAGGACTGACCGCCCGCTCACGCAGGCGGTTCTGACATCGGACTGTGCCCATACTGCTGTGCGGGCTTCTGCAAGTGTTACGCCCTTACTTCGTGCGGGCTTCTTCAACGCGTTCTCCGTTCTGTTGTGCCGCTCCGGAGAAGGCAGGGCTGCGGTGCGAGAATTGCTTTTGCGGGTAATTAAATGCTTCAATAGGGAAGTCAGAGTTGAAGTACGTTATGCCGCGAAAAAGATTCCGACATAGCCCGCGTTTTGAATCAACAGGAGATCATTCCTTTCAGGAATATCTTGTCAATCAAGATTCTCCATCGACAACCAGAACCGAATTGCTGCGATTGATCCGCGGCGGCGAGGACACGTATCTCGAGCTCAAAGTAAAGCTTTCGAACAGCGAGCGAATATCGCAGGGCATCGTCGCCATCGCGAATACAGACGGCGGGACGATCATTTTCGGCGTCAACGACCAGCTTCGGATCGAAGGCGTCAGCAATCCCGAATGGGTGCAGGAAGAACTTGCGCGTATCTGCCGCGAGGAGATCGTGCCGCCGGTCGTTCCGGTCCTTGACACGATCGCGTTCGACAGCGGAAAGCGTGTCGTCGCTCTTGATATCGACGGCCGCAAAAGGCCTTATCGAACGCGCGACGGACGATTCTATCTTCGCTTCGGCGCCGAAAAACGCGAGGTTTCGCGTTCGGAACTCTCGGCGTGGCTCGATGAACTGCGGCCGCTCGGCTTTGAGAATATTCCGCTGCAGAATGTGAAGGAATCGGATCTTGACGACGCACTTGTTTGGAGTTTTGCGAGCGGCTTTGACGAAAATGCTCCGAATCTGAACCTTTACCAGACGAGCGATTTTTTGAGGAAGGACCTTCTGCTCGCGGTCGGCAATGCTGACGAATTTTTCCCGACGGTCGCCGCCGTATTGTTGTTCGGAAAAGACGAGAAGGTCGCCGAGCTTCTGCCGCGGTCGAACGTTACGGTCGCTCGTTTTTCAGGTGACGGCGCACGTGCAGACCTGATCGAGGCGATCGAGGTGAAGGGCAATCTTCACACGCAATACGAAGCGATACTTGCGTTCATAAAACGCTACGTCGATCTTGCTAAAGAGCGGCCGAAGCGAAGGCTGACGCTGGTGGGTGACAGCGTCGCAAAGCCTCGCGGACACTATCATTTCTATTCGATCTCCGAGGCGGTGATCAACATGCTGATGCACCGCGATCTGGCGATGCGCGACATTCGAACTAGGATCAACATTTATGACAACTCGATCGAGTTCGTAAATCCGCGTCGAACGAACGGGTTCTCGCCGCCGGCGTCGCGTGCGATCCGATACGGGATCACGCAGCGGCTCAATCCGCAGATCTCCGCGATCTTCACCCGCCGCGAATATGGTATAAATACTCCTCATGGCGGACTTCCGATGATCCTTCGTCAATCGACGCGCTTTTCTGATCGACGGCCAGAGATTTATATTGCAAATGACGAATTCAAGCTCCGAATCTTCGCCGCCTGATGCCGAAAGCCATGCGCTCGGAGCAAAGCAGAAGGCGATGCTTTCGCTTGCTGCGGCCGTGATCTATTTCCTCTCGAATCCAAAGCCGCAGAATTATTACGACTACACGTTCAGAGTCGCCGGAAGGATGCTTTCGGGTACGATCTCGCTCTCGGAACCGCCGCCGCCATGGCTGAATGAATTCGTGCCGTACCACGGCAGCTATTATTCGGTCTTTCCGCTTGGGGCCGTTCTGTCGATGATCCCGGCGGCAGTTTTGAAGGCGATCGGGCTGATCAACGAAATGCCGGGTGCATGGATCTCGGCGATCCTTGCCGGTGCGGCCGCTTGGTTCTTGCTATCGATCGGTGAGAAGTACAAGACACCGCGTTCACGCTCCATCTTGATGACCGCTGCCGTCCTTTTTGGAACGTGGATGTGGACGAATCTCGCGTTCGCCGGTGCGTGGCAGCTTGCACTTGGTTTTGCGGTCGTCGGTGAATTGGGGGCGTTATATTTTACGCTGTTCGATCGAAGGCCGCTGATCGCCGGAGCGTTCTTCGCACTCGCGTTCGGCAATCGGACCGAGATCCTTTTGACCGCACCGATCTTTTATTATTTTCTCGGCCGCAGGGATCCATCCGCAAAAAAAGCTGCGTCGATCAAGCAAACAGCTTACGTCGCCCTCGCAAAATTCAATGCGGTCCCGTTCGTCCTCGGCCTTGCGACGCTTGCGTACAATTACGCGAGATTCGGCGCGTTCTCGGATTTCGGTTATGCGAGGATACCGGGCGTTCTGAGCGAGCCGTGGTACAGATACGGAATTTTCTCGACGAAGTACATTCCGGATCAGGCGTGGCAGATGCTGCTGAAGCTGTGGGACGTCGTCGATCATTTTCCGTATCTGCTGCCCGACCCGTTCTCGAGCTCGATCCTTGTAAGCAGCCCGTTCCTTTTCCTTCTTCTGCGAATGGGGGCAAAGGACGGCGGCGTAAAGCTCGCGGCGTGGCTTTCGATCATCGTGATGACATTTGTCCTCTGGATGCACGGAAATGCCGGCGGCTATCAATTCAGCTATAGATATGCGATGGTATTGCTGCCGTGGACGTATATCATATTGTTGGAGTCCGCACCGCAAAAGATCACGATTCCGGAATGGTGCATCTATATTTTTTCGATCGTCGCGAACATCTATGCGACCTGGCTTTTTCATTGGACAGATCTGCTAAAACGTTAATGGATCGAGCTTCGTCAAATGCTGCTTGATCTGTCGCCGCTAAAAGCGTCGCGTGATTATCGGCTGCTCTTTTTCGGGCAGCTTATCTCATTCTTTGGCTCGATGATGACGTTCATCGTTGTGCCGTGGCAGATGTATAAGCTCACGAATTCGAACGCGATGGTCGGCTATATCGCCATCGCCGAGTTCGTGCCGATGTTTTGTCTGGCCTTTGTAGGCGGTGCTCTCGCCGATTACGTCGATAAGCGAAAGGTCCTCCGATTCACGGAGATCGGTCAAACCCTGCTCACAGGCGTTCTTGTCCTGAATGCGCTGCTTTCAGAGCCGTCGATCGCCGTTCTGTTCGTAGTCGTCGCTTTGCACGCCGGGCTTGCCGCACTCCAAAGGCCGGCCTTCGAATCGTTCATTCAAAAGGTGATACCGCCGGAAATGATGTCGGCGGTGATGGCCCTGAATTCGGTCCGCTTTCATATCGGAATGATCGTCGGCCCCGCGATCGCAGGCATCATTGCGACGCAGTTCGCACCGGTCGATGCTTATCTGATCGACCTTGCGACCTTTGCGGCATCGCTCGTTGCGGTCTATATGCTCAAGTTCGTGCCGCCGCCGGACAATGCCGAACGCCCGAGTTTTGCGGCGGTTATGCGCGCGGTCAGATACGCGTTCTCCCGACAGGAATTGGTCGGAACGTACTTTATCGATATCGCGGCGATGTTCTTTGCCTTTCCGCAGGCACTATATCCCGCGTTGGCGACGCATTACGGCGACGAATATGTCGGATTCTTCCCGGCGTCTCTCGCCATTGGTGCGCTTATTGCGAGTCTGACGTCCGGGTGGACGAGCAAGATCGAACGGCATGGGCTTTTCGTTGTCGTGGCGGCAATACTCTGGGGCGTCGGGATCTTGCTGTTCGGGCTTTCTACGACCCTTGTGCCTGCCCTTATCTTCCTTGGGGCAGCGGGATTCGCCGATATGATCTCCGGCATTTTTCGAGGTTCGATCTGGAATCAGACGATCCCGAATCACCTACGCGGACGCCTTGCGGGCATCGAAATGATAAGCTACCTTACAGGCCCGATGCTTGGGAGTGCGAAGATGGGCATTCTCGCCGAACACACGAGCGTGCGGTTCGCACTTATTTCCGGTGGTGCCGTGTGTGTCGCGGCCGTGGGGCTTTCGGCCCTCTTGCTGCCGAAGTTCCTTCGCTATCGCAGTTCGGAGGGCATTCGCCAGCGAGATTACGAAGAGGCGGTCCGCAGCGGCACGTTTACCGGAGAACGCCGTGAATATGATGAAATGATGCGGCTTTCAGAAGCCGAGTTTTAGGTTGCTCCAATGCCGATAATCAGAAAAGCAGAGATCGAAAATCTCGAACTAATGAATGGAGACGAGCTCGAAGTATTTCTTCAGCTCGTTCCCGCCGACCAAGAGACGGTGAGCCGCATGCTCGACTTCATCGAAGACGAGCTTTACGAGGGCGAGTGCGACCATCATCTGAAGCACGCCATGATCTTTATGATGCGCGAGCGCCTCGATTTTCCGAAGCTGACCGCGTGGCTCAACAACAACGGCGGCTATTGCGACTGCAAGGTGATGAAGGAGATCGCACCGCATTGGCGCGCAAGATTCGGTGATGATTGAGCAGGTCTAGACCCCGATAACGGGACGCAGATACTCACCTGTGAAGGAACCTTCGGTCTTTGCGACCTCTTCCGGAGTACCTTTCGCTACGATCTCGCCGCCGCCGATGCCGCCTTCCGGCCCAAGGTCGATCACGTGATCGGCCGTCTTAATGACGTCAAGATTGTGTTCGATCACGAGCACGCTCCCGCCGTTCTCGATCAGAGCGTTGAATGCGCGAAGCAGTTTGTTTATATCGTCAAAATGAAGTCCCGTGGTCGGTTCGTCGAAGATGAAAAGCGTGCTGCCGACGGTTCGTTGCGCAAGATGCGCCGCGAGTTTTACACGCTGAGCTTCGCCGCCTGAAAGCGTCGTTGCTGACTGCCCAAGCCGAAGATATGCAAGGCCGACAGCATCCAGAACTTTCAAACGGTTGACGATCTTCGGCGTATCCTTGAAGAACGATATGCCTTCGCGGATCGTCATCTGCAAGACCTCGTGAATATTCTTCCCCTTGTATTTTACGTCGAGGATCTCCTGCTTGAAACGAGTTCCGCGGCAGTCTTCGCACGTGAGCTCCACATCGGCCAGGAACTGCATCTCGATAGTCACCGTTCCGCTGCCCTGGCAAACCTCGCATCGCCCGCCGGGCACGTTGAAAGAGAAGTGAGACGCGTTAAAGCCTTTTGACTTTGATGTGCTCGCGGCAGCAAACACATCGCGGATAGCGTCATACGCCTTGATGTACGTGACAGGATTAGAACGCGGCGTGCGGCCGATAGGCGATTGATCGACAAGGATCACGTCGTCGATATTGTCGATGCCGCGAAGATCCTTGAACGCACCAACCTGCGAGTTCCATTCGCCTCGCTTTTTCTTGAGGCCCGCAAAAAGCACGTCGTGTACGAGCGTTGATTTGCCGGAACCGGAAACACCCGTTATCGCGACCAGCATATCGAGCGGGATCTTGACGTCGATATTCTTCAGATTGTGTTCACGCGCACCGATGATCTCGATCTTGCGCTTCGACGGTTTTCGGCGTGATTGCGGGATCTTGATCTCAGCATCTCCCCGGAGATATTTTGCGGTGAGCGACCGTTCGTTCCGCAGCAGCCCTTCAAGATCGCCCTGATAAACGAGTTCGCCTCCATTTTCCCCGGCATGGACACCGACGTCGATCACGTTATCCGCGGCACGCATCGTTTCGTCATCGTGCTCGACGACAACGACCGTATTTCCAATATCTCTAAGATCTTCGAGGATCTTGATGAGCCGCGAATTATCACGCGGATGTAGTCCGATCGAAGGTTCGTCGAGAACGTATAGTGTCCCGACAAGCAGGGAACCGAGGTTTGTAGCAAGTTGAATTCGCTGTGCCTCGCCGCCGGAAAGCGTTGCGGCGAGCCGGCCGAGCGTCAGGTATTCGAGGCCGACATTCACGAGAAAAGCGAGCCGCCGGCGGATCTCGAGCAGAAGTTTGTCCGCGATCTTCATACGCTCTTCGCTGAGCGTCAGGCTCTCGAAGAACTCGTGAGCATCCGCGACGGAAAGATCAACGATGTCCGGCAATGAACGCCCGCCGATCTTCACGTCGCGGGCCTCTTGGCGCAAGCGTTGACCGCCGCAGTCCGGACAGCGTGTGTAGCCGCGATATTTCGCAAGGAATACACGGACATGCAGCTTATACTTTTTTGTTTCGAGCCACTCGAAAAAGCCCTTGATGCCGCGCCATCCTTCGTCGCCGTAGATGATGCAGTTCTGCTGATAGTCCTGCAGGTCGGCAAACGCCTTGTTCACATCGATGCTCGCGTTGGCAGCGTATTTCAATAGCTCCTTCTGTGCCCAAGCATTGGTCGGCCTCGTGAAAGGGTCGATCGCCCCTTCTTTCAAGGAAAGGTTCTGATTCGGGATGACGAGGTCATAATCGACGCCGATCGTGTTCCCGAATCCCTGACAGGTCGGGCAGGCGCCGTATGGCGAATTGAAGCCGAAAAGTGCAGGTTCCGGCTCGTCGTAACGCGTGCCGTCGTATTTGCAAACAAAGCTATCAGAGAACTTGAGGCGTTCGCCGTCCGTCGTTTCGATGACGGCGGCGTGTGCTTCGTGAAAACACGTTTCGAGCGAATCGATCAGGCGTGAACGCACTTTCTCCGACGCCTTCAGGCGGTCAATGAGAACAAAAACGCCTTGAAGATCCTCGAAAGGATAATCTTCGGGCTGTTTCAATTCGATGACCTCGCCCTCGCGATATAGGCGTGAGAAACCCTGCTGCAAAAGCGAAATAAGGCGGGCCTGCGTGCTGAGTTCGTCCTTCTTTGCGGCTTTCGGCCGCGAACGGGCCGTCTTTTTTGCAACGGTCGCCGCGTCACCTTCCGAAAGAGGAAAGAGGACGTAGAATCTCGTTCCTTCACTTAGCGTTTCCAGAACCTCATCGGCAGCATCCTGCGGCGAATCTTTCTTCACTTCGCGTCCGCATGCGTGGCAGAATGTCTGGCCGGCACGTGCAAACAGCAGTCGCAGATAGTCGTATATCTCGGTCTGTGTGGCGACGGTCGAGCGCGGATTCTTTGTCGAATTCTTTTGTCTGATCGCGATCGCGGGAGCGATGCCCGTGATCTCATCGACATCCGGCTTGTCCATCCTCTCGAGGAATTGGCGAGCGTATGCCGAGAGCGATTCAACGTATCGCCGTTGCCCTTCGGCGTAAAGCGTATCGAAAGCGAGCGAAGACTTGCCCGACCCGGAGACGCCGGTGATCACCGTAAGTTTATTTATCGGCAGGCTGACGGAGATGTTCTTTAGGTTATGGACACGAGCCCCGCGTACTTCTATCTGCTCTTCTTTCTTCTGTGCGGGCTGCATAGTGGTAAATCCGTGCCTGAGGGCAATAGATGATTTTACCAAATACCGGGAGGGGAACAAAAAGGCGGGCTACTTTCGTCTGGAAAAACGCCTATGGGGCGTCATCTTTTGGGCCATTTTCAGACGCGTAAAGGCAAAAACCGGTGAGTAATTCTGCATACGCCTCCCGTGGGAATCGGTAGTCTCTACCGACCAAGAGTTCGAATCCGTTGAGAGCGAGAATTTCAGCTTGCCGGAGCCTTTTCCTAACTTTTCAAACGGATAATAGCCTGTGCTCCAGCTTTGTGATTCAAGAGCGGTCATTGTGATATCACCGAGAAACGTAGACCTTGGGAACGTTGCTATACCGTCGGCCTTTGAAAGTTCGCGGAGCTGCCAGGTGCCTTCGCCAAGGGCCGTGTAAGTCTCATCTACGGAGGCGAAGTCGATCGAGATGATGGGGATCGGATCCGCGAGGAATTTCAGGGACGACGAGGCCGGGAAAGAGATCGCATCGGAATAATTGAGCGTTAGATCCCGCAGGAAAGACGTTTTTATTCCAATGCCCGCAGCCTCCGCAGATGCTCCGCCACGGTATATTATCGGAGCGGCCATCAACTCGAATCTCTCGGGGATCAGGACACCGCCTTTTGCAAGGAAACGCTTGCGAATATCGACAAACGAGGCGACCGTTTCTTTGCCGAACGCATTTGAATCAAAGATCTCGCTCGCGATCACGTCAAAGCGTCCGCTCAGGCGAACATCATTGCTCCGGCCGTGGATGATCTCGATCCTATCCGCGACGCCGTTCTCTTGTGCGACACGTCCGATGATGGGTATCAAACTCTCTTCCGTTTCGATCGCGACCACGCGAGCCGCACCAAGCTTTGCCGCGAGGATCGCCCAAACGCCCGTGCCTGCACCGATGTCAAGAAACGACATTCCGGGCTTGAGCGCCTTGCTGATCGCCTTTTTGAGCAGCTTATTCCTCACCTTATCGGTGAGCATCGTGTTGTGATAATGCAGCACTGAGGGGAGATGCGCGGCGATTCGTTCGTCACGTTCTTTTTTTGTCGGCTTTTTCTTTATGTCGTTTGGTTTTCCTACCATCGAGAGTCGAGCGGGCTGAAATTCTCACGCCAATTATCAGCGTGGTTGCCAAGCAGAACGGCGATCGCCCCGTCATAGCCGACCGCGGCGTCGAGATCACGCCGCAGGCGATACGAATATCCGCTCGGAGAATGCACCGTGAGCACGACCTTGCCTTCCGCTACGCGGGCAATCGCCGCTTGCCGCCAATCGACGCGCGAACGCACGACTATTCGCGAACCGACAGGCAGCAGGCCGAGAGTTGTGTTCACGGCCGAGTTCACAAACTTTCGCCGAAGACCGTGTCGTCGTGCGACGTGCTGCGAACGGCCGTGTACATTCTAAAGCCGACGAAAAGTAACCCGAGCGAGATCGCGATCCAAATAATGACCCAGAAGAATGCCGGAATTCCTGTCGCGTTCGCCATATTCGACGCATCATTCTGCATATCGGCTCCGACCATTGGGGCGTTGATAAAGAAGACGGTCTTGAGGTCTGAGATAGCGTTCAAAAGGCATTGGACGGCCAAGAAACCGGTCACCCAACGAGCGGTGCGTTCGTTGGCGAACTTCGCGAGAGCGAATAATGCGGCGGTCAAAGCAAGAGCTACGACCAAGGTGAACGCAACGCTGCCGAAACCGACCTGTAATGACAAAAAATTAAAGATCGGACTTAGGAGGCCAAAGACGAGCGATATTACGAGAATGAATACGCCGGAGCCGAAGAGTATCTTGTTCGGCGAAATATTTTTGCGGATCAAATAAAGCAGAAAGACGCCGAAGACCATCGTGCCGACATAGCCCGCACTTGAGGTGAAGATCTGCCCGAGCAGGGAACTCGATGACGAATACACAAGCCCGCTTCCGTCCGCCGCGATCGTCAAGCTTTGCACCGAACCGCCAGTCAAAAATGCGACAAGCGCGTGGCCGCTCTCGTGGATCAGTGTAACGAACAATCTGAACGGATACACAAGATATTCCGCGTACGGAATGAACCAGAGCACGATCGAGATCACAGTTGCGGCGAGCAGCAACTTTGCATGCGGGCGGGCATCTTCGGCAAGTGTGTACTTCATATCGTCTCGGTCGGCCTCCTACACTAATATTACGCTCAATTCTACCGCAAAGTTCGGCAAGGGTCAGCCTGCCCGATAGTCGCTCTTGCCGCCGGTCTTTTCTACAAGCTGAATATCGGTGATCGTGATATCGCGTTGGACAGCCTTAAGCATATCGTAGATCGTCAGGGCCGCGACGCTTACGGCCGTCAACGCCTCCATTTCGACACCGGTCTGGCCCGACGTAACGGCCTCGGCGGTGAGATCGATACCGTCCTCGACGATCTCGGCTCTGACATCTGCTTTCGAGAGAGCGATCTGGTGACAAAGCGGAATGAGTTCCGAAGTGCGTTTTGCGGCCATGATGCCCGCGATGCGTGCGATCTCCAGCGGATCGCCTTTCGGCGTTTGCTTTTTACGGATTGCGTCGAGCGTTGCGGCATTCACAATGATCTTCGCTGCAGCGACCGCTCGTCGAACCGTCACATCTTTCTGTCCGACATCCACCATCGAAATGCGGCCTTCATCGTCGTAATGAGATAGCTTTGTCATAGGTTTACACAGGTCATAAATAGAGGATTTGCACAAGACTATCCGCTTCTGCACTTGTGCCAATTTCAAGGTCGATAAGGGCTTCGGCACGAGCGAAACTCACAAGATCGGATGATCCCTTGCCGCGAAGCGGAATTGCTGCAAGCCTGCCGAGATCGTCATTTGCGAGATGAGCCGCCGCAAGCGTCCGCCGGTCTTTTGCACCCTTCACTGCATCGCTAAGCACGGCTGTTCCCAGTCGCATCCCGGTCGATCTGACGCCCTGCATTCCCAAGATCGCCGCCCTCACAAAGAGATAGAATGTGACGGCCGCCGAGACGGGATTGCCGGGAAGCGAGAAGACAAGCGTCTTGCCGAGTTTTGCCGCGATGACAGGCTTTCCGGGCTTTAGTGCGACCTTCTCGAAAAATATCTCTGCTCCGAGTTCGGTCAATGCAGCCTTCGTTAGGTCATATTTTCCGACCGAAACTCCGCCCGTTGTGATCAAGATGTCGCGGCCGCGAACTGCCGACTTTATCTGTTTCTTGAGGGAAGCGAGGTCGTCCTTCGCGTTCGGGAAGATCTCTGCCGTTGCTCCGAATGATGCAGACAGTGCAGCGAGCGTGATCGAATTCGAGTTTCGTATTTGATCGGCGCCAGGCCTTTTGCCGATCTCGACGATCTCCGTTCCCGTGCCGAATATCGCGACACGCGGCCTTTTCGCGACTAAGACCTTCGCATAACCGAACGCCGCAAGGGCCGCGATATTCTGCGGCGTAACTCTATCACCCACGGAAAAAAGGCGCTTGCCGCGTCGGATCTCTGATCCCTTTTTGACGATCGACATTCCTTTTATCGCAGGTTCGAGAATTTCGACGAACTCGTTTCCGCCCTCGAAAAAACTGCGTGTCAGTTCGACGCGTTGGACGGTGTCGGCGCCTGTGGGGACCGGAGCTCCGGTCATAATGCGCACCGCTTCACCGCGTCTGAACTTCTTGTGCCAACCTCTTCCGGCGGCAGACTCACCGACGATCTTCAATGTTGCCGGTGCGTTCGCAATATCGCTCGCATATACCGCAAATCCGTCCATCATCGAGCGGTCAAAAGGCGGCTGGTCGCCATCGGCGAGGATATCTTCAGCGAGCACGCGGCCGACCGCATCGCCAAGTCCGATACGTTCGTTTCCAAGCCGCGGGATCTTGCGAGCAACGATCTTTAGTGCATTTATGAGCGGGATCATTCAAGTCGTCACGGCTATAATCGCCGGCAAAAAAGTGATAATCTTAAGCTTTGCTCCAGTTGCGGAGAATCTTATCACAAACACTTATTTAGCGAGGAAGGCCATAAATCCGTGATCGATCTTGAACTTACCGAAGAACACAAAGCACTGCAAAATACTGTCCGCGAATTCTGTGCGGGCGAAGTCGAGCCCTTTATCAAAGAGTGGGACGAAAAGGCCCATTACGAGCCGAAGGTTTTTCAAACAATGAAAGAACTCGGCCTGATGGGCGTCTGCATACCCGAAGAATACGGCGGAGCGGGATTTGATTATGTTTCGCTCGGCCTCGTCTGCGAGGAACTCGAAGCTTGTGACACGTTCCTGCGCGTCGCGATGAGCGTGCACGTCGGCCTTAACAGCCTAAGCCTTTATTCCTGGGGCACCGAAGAGCAGAAGCAGAAATATCTCGTTCCACAGGCCAAGGGAGAAAAACTTGCGACCTTCGGCCTTACAGAACCGAACGCGGGCAGCGACGTCATCGGTATGCGTTCGACCGCACGCCGCGACGGCGACGACTGGGTCCTGAACGGCGAAAAGATGTGGATCTCACTCGCTGATCTTGCAGACAACTTCCTCTTCTTTTGCTGGACTGATCTCGAAAAACAAAAAGTGCGGGACCACAGCGGCCTTTCGTGCTTTATCGTCGAGCGTTCGATGCCCGGCTTCTCGAGCGGCACGATCCACGGCAAACTCGGCATTCGTGCCGGCAACACCGGCTTTTTCTCGCTGCAGGATGTTCGCGTGCCGCAGGCGAATATGCTTGGCAAAGAAGGCGAAGGTTTCAAGATCGCGATGTTCGCTCTTGAGAATGGCCGCTATACGGTCGCAAGCGGTGCAACGGGCGTCATACGTGCGTCACGCGATGCTTCGATAGCCTACGCGAACACTCGCGAGGTGCAGGGCCAGGCGATCGCGAATTTCCAGCTCGTCAAGCAGAAGATCGCCAATATGGAGGCGGACTACGAGATGTCGCACCTTTTGTGGCTTAAGTGCGGTTATCTGAAGAATGCTGGGCTTCCGTCGGGCAAGGCCGCATCGATGGCGAAATGGCAGGCCACAACGCGCAGCGAAACGGCGGCGTCGATGGCGATCGAAGTTCACGGCGCGAACGGCTATACGAACGATTATCCGGTCGAGCGATATCTGCGAAACTGCAAAGCCGCGGTCATCTACGAGGGAACTCGCGACATCCACACGCTAATGCAGGCGGATTGGGCTCTCGGCCTTAAAAAGGAGAAGCAGGCTCGCGTGACGCTGCCGCCGTACAAGGCCGCCGCTTCTGCCTAACGACGCGATGAACGCTATCGTCGTAATGACAACGGTCGGGAGTTTGGAGGTAGGCGAAAAACTTGCCTCCGCACTCGTCGAAGAAAAGCTAGCGGCCTGCGTGCAGATCCTGCCGGCGATTGAATCAATTTATCGTTGGAAGGGTGATGTTCAAAAGGAAACCGAACATCTCCTGCTGATCAAAACAACGGCCGATAGATGGGAAGCTCTATCGGCCTTTATCGCAACGAACCATCCATACGAAGTGCCCGAGCTCATTGCGCTTGATGCCGTAAATATCGCACCAAAGTATCGAGAATGGCTCGCCGCACAGATTGAACCATAGGCTATTTCTTGCCGTTGCCGTTACCGTTGTTGGACGCCATACAGGTTTCAATAATGAAATCGACGGTGTCTTTTGGCGAATCGGTGAGATACATCAATCCAAGGTCGTCGGGGTTGATCATCTTTTCGTTCAGCATCGTGGATGTAAGCCATTGCAGAAGCCCACGCCAATACTGCGAGCCGAAAAGTACGACAGGGAAGTTGCGGATCTTTCGCGTCTGAATTAGAGTTAGCGGCTCAAAGAGTTCGTCCATCGTGCCAAAGCCGCCCGGGAAGATCACGTAGGCGTTGCTGTACTTAATGAACATCGTCTTGCGGACGAAGAAGTATTTGAAGCTCAGGGAGCTCGTCTGGTATGGATTCGGCTGCTGCTCCATCGGGAGTTCGATGTTGCAGCCGATCGACGTGCCGCCTGCATCCATTGCACCGCGGTTGCCCGCTTCCATGATTCCCGGACCGCCGCCCGTGATGACGTCAAAACCAGATTCTCCAAGAAGACGGCCCGTTTCGCGGGCCATCTTGTAGTAGTGGTCCGTCGGCTTTGTCCGAGCCGATCCAAATATCGACACGCCTCTCGTAACTGTCGCGAGATCGTCGAAACCGGCGACAAATTCGCTGGCGATCCTAAGGACCCGCCACGAATCTGACGTCTTATAATCGTCATCCGGTTCTGGCGAACGCAGAAGCACTTCGTCATCTGTTAGCCGCCAATAACCCTGCTCTTCGTCCTGCCGCAGAGCCTCGGCAACGGTCTCCGGTTCTGGATTTATCTTTCGCGAGGCCCTCGGCTTCCGGCCTTTGTTTGCTTTTGTATCTGCCATCTATAAAGTTACACACCCATAATGTTATATCCGCAATCAACGTAGATCGTCTCGCCCGTGATGCCGCTCGAGAGCCCGCTTACGAGGAACATCGCCGTTGAACCGACCTCGGCCGCCGTGACATTTCGCTTAAGAGGAGCACGTTCGCCCACATAGCCGAGAAGCGAACCCATTCCGCGGACGCCGCGTGCAGAGAGCGTGTTGATCGGCCCGGCAGAGATCGCATTGACGCGAATGTTGTTCTTGCCGAGATCCGCGGCGAGATAGCGGGTCGAGGATTCGAGTGCCGCCTTTGCGACGCCCATCACGTTGTAGTTCATCACGACCTTTTCGGCGCCGTAATAGCTCATCGTTACGATGCTGCCGCCATCGGTCATCAACGGCGACGCGGCGAGGGCAAGCTGCGTAAGCGAGAATGCACTGATCTCGAGCGCCGTGCGAAATGCGTCGCGGGTCGTCGTGACAAATTCGCCTTCAAGAGCTTCCTTCGGTGCAAACGCGATCGAATGAATGAGAAAATCGAGCTTGCCGTATTTATTTTTTACCGCATCGAATGCCGCATCGACCTGAGCCTGATCGCTAACGTCGCACGGCACGACAAGCGAGTCATTGAGTGTGCCGGCGAGGTCATCGACCGATTCCTTTAGGCGTTCGGCCTGATATGTGAACGCCATCCTTGCGCCTTGTTCGGCACATGCGGCAGCGCACGCCCAAGCGATCGAACGCTTGTTCGCAACGCCAAAGATCATTCCTACTTTATTTTCAAGCAGCATAAAATTCTCCGATCCTACTCGCTCACGTAGAGCTTCTGCAGCAGCTCAAAATCGAGCATCCTGATATCGACATCCACAGGCGTTTCGTTAAAACGCTGCGCCTTCAGCACGTTCCTGAGCGTCATCTGTTCGCTCTCGGTCAACTGCGTGACGAGTACGATCATCAGCCGCAGCCGCAGCCGGCTCTTGAGTGCGTGAAGCCCGTGCTTGGCCGTCGTGATCTTCTTCATTATCGCAGCGGTCCGCTCTGGCCGGAGGTCGGGCCGTACGAGAAACGCGACCTCGATGCACGTGACGAGATCTTGATCGACCAGAATTCCGTCAAAGCTCGCACCGCCGATGCTCACGTGGCGCATCAGCGGAAGCTTTTCTTCCTGCTGAACCTGCCGCAGGGCAAGATCTTCCGCGACGATGAAGGCCGAAAGGAGGTCGGTGAGCTGATCGTCATCGACCTCAAGCAAACGGGCAAGTTCGCGAACCTCAACGTTCACGCTTTGCCGCTGAATCTCGGTCGCCGCAGTGTCCCAATGGACGAACCGACGATCATCGACGGCGGCGAATCGCCGCTGCGATGCAATATGCAGCAAGGCGATGAGGCCGAATACTCCTAGCGAGGCCGCAAATAAAAGCCCAATTGGCCAGTTGCCGGCATTAACGCTCAGAACGATGCCGAACGTCAATGTTGCCGCCAGGATCAGGCCTACGGCGACAAAGGGCCAGTTCGTCCGCGGCCTTTCAAGACTCGAAAATGGATTATCGGCCCTTTTTGCCATCGTCTGGTCGTTCCGGCTGCTATGCAGAAACCGCTTTCTCGAACGGAATGTCGTCGAACTCAGTGATCGTCTTGAAAGTCTTGAAACGCTCGTTGATCTCGGGATACGTGAGAGCGTCAACGCGTTCCGTGCCGAATTTCTCGACGTTGAACGACGCCATCACCGAACCGTAAACCATCGCGCGACGCAGCACCGCGTCGTTGATTTCGTTCTGCGCAGAGATGTAGCCCATGAACCCGCCGGCGAATGTGTCGCCCGCACCTGTCGGGTCAAAGACGCTTTCGAGCGGATACGCCGGTACGACGAAGTAGCCGTCGTTCGTGAACAAAGTGGCGCCGTACTCACCGCGTTTTATGACGACGGCTTTGAGGCCAAGATCCAAGATCTTTCGGGCGGCGGTGTAAATGCTTGGTTCTTCCGTGAGTTGTCTCGCCTCAGCGTCGTTGATGATGATGCAATCGACGACCTTGATCGTCTCGATCACGGCATCCTTCATCGAGGAGATCCAGAAATTCATCGTGTCCATCGCGACGAACTTCGCATTTTCGCACTGCTCGCGAACCTGTTTCTGCAGCATCGGGAGGATGTTGGCGAGGAACAAGAAGTCCGCATTTTTCGAATTCTCGCTTAGCTTCGGGTCGAAGGTCTCGAATACGTTCAGCTGAGTGTCGAGCGTGTGTGCGACGTTCATATCGTATTCGTACTTTCCGCGCCAGAAGAACGTCTTGCCGTCCGAAACGACCTCGATATCATCCGTGTTGATATGATGACGCTGAAAAACCGCCCATTCGTCATCCCCAAAATCGCCGCCGACAACACCGACCGCGTTCACATCCGTAAAAAAGCTCGCTGAAAGGCCAAAGTGCGTTCCTGCACCGCCGAGTATCTTATCTCTCGACCCAAAAGGCGTCTCAAGCGCATCAAAGGCCACCGAACCAACAACTGTTAATGACATAAAATTAGTGGTCGCGGTCGGTGGTCAGTTGTCAGCAGGGAAATCTCCTACTGACTGCTGACCGGCGACCACAGAACACTGCTATTTTACACGCCACGGCGGGTTTTTGCGATTTTGCAGAGAGCAATCTAACGTGGGCTTATGTCAATAAATCATACTAGACAGCTCGATTCCGCTCCATTTACCGTTTACAAGCCGATACTCGTAGCTACTCGCGCCGTCGGTCCCGTTAAGGACATCGAGGCCAACGCAGTCGCCTCTTTGAAAGGGCTTGAGAATCGTGTGCGGCTTGCGGGAATACTTACGACCTTCGCGTGGAGCGGCCGCGCGGATAAGTTCCTTCTGTTTTGATGTCAGCCATTTAACGTGGAAGTTGTCGATCGTCAAGTCTCGAACGACGCCCTTTTTAACGGTTTGGCCCTGGTAAAAGGTGCTGATGAGGTCTGTGACAATAGCGAGCTCGTCGGAAGGCGTTAGTGGAGCCGCCTTCGTATCATTCGGTTGATCGGCGCACGGACGAAAGTGAAGAATAATGTTTATCGTGACCGGTTGTGCCGAACGAACTTCAACTACTTTGCTAAACGGACGGCCAATACCGACCCAACTCCCGCTTACAATATATTTTCCAAGCGGCAAGCTCGTTATCCTGAATTCTCCGTTTGAGCCTACGCGTAACGGCGAGCCGATAGGTTCGCTGTCGTTTACTGGTCGGATGGAAACCAAAGCCCCAGGGAGCACCTCGCCAACCGGTCCCGTTACCGTGCCCTCGACACTACCAACAGCCGGCTGGCCAAGCGCAGCACCGTAGAAAAAACACGGTTAAAGCCGCGGATAGTAGAGTCTTCCAGATCATATTCGTCGAACGAGAGGTTTGCCTTTTCAAGACTTTGCTTCGCTGTCCTCGATCTCTTTGAGGCCTTTTTGGGCGTCCTCGACGAATTTACTCTGCGGATATTTATCGACGATCATCGAGAGGAAGGCCTTTGCGTCGATTACAAGCCGTTCGTGAGCAAAGCGTTCTTGATCGCGTTTATTCTTCGGGTCGATCTTCTGCTTGCCTTTGTTTTCGGAGAGATAAAAGCTGCTCATCCCCGCGATATAGAGGAATTCGTCCATCTTCGAGAATTCGGGATAAGCCGCAAAAGTCTCGTCAAAACGCAGCAGAACCTGCTTATAAGCCTGCTTCAAGGGCGTGAAAGCCTGCTTTGCGACATCCAAATTGTGCTTCGCATCCGCCTCCATCACCGGATCACGCTGGATCGCCGGCGTCGGATTCCGCTGCGCCATCGCAGGCAAATAGACGCCAAGAATGAACCCAAGAGCAAGGATGGCAGGAACTGTTCTTATTCTCATCGTTAAAGAGATGTTATTTGGAACCGAAACGTTTACAACGCTGTTTTTCGCGGCTAATTAGAAATTACTAATTATCTAATTACTAATTAGGTTCGACAATGTCTTAGCCCTTATATTTCCCGATGATCGCGTCGAGTTTCTTGGCCGTTTCTGCGGGCCAGTTTGCCGGGGCGGTGAATATCGCGTTCTTGATGGCGTCGGCGTATTGATTGGGCGTCGTCTTGGCGGCGACCTTTTGCACAGCGTCTTTTAGGACGATCTGCGCATTGCGGACGTTCTTATTCAGATATTCGACGACCATATTCACGGTAACGTCGTCGTGGCCTTCGTGCCAGCAATCGTAATCGGTAACGAGAGCGAGCGTGGCGTATGCGATCTCGGCCTCGCGGGCAAGCTTCGCCTCTTGGAGGTTGGTCATTCCGATGATGTCCATTCCCCATTGGCGATAGACGTTGGACTCGGCCTTGGTCGAGAACGCGGGGCCCTCCATACAGACGTATGTGCCGCCGCGATGTGTCTTAACGCCTGCGTTGCGGCAGCTTTCTTCGAGAATGTCGCCAAGCTCATTGCACACGGGATGAGCGAATGTAACATGCCCGACGATGCCTTCGCCGAAGAATGTCGATTCGTGCGCGCGTGCACGCGTGCGGTCGAAGAATTGATCCGGAATGACGAAATCCGTCGGTGCGTACTGCTCCTGCAAACTTCCGACCGCCGACACCGATAAGATGTATTCGATGCCGAGTAGCTTCATCGCGTAGATGTTTGCTCGAAAGGGAAGTTCGGTCGGCGTCAGCTTGTGGCCGCGTCCGTGCCGAGGCAGGAACGCGACCGTCACGCCGTCCAATTCACCGATGATGAACGCATCCGAAGGCTTACCGAACGGCGTATCGACCTCTTGCTCTCTTACATTCTGAAGCTCGGGCATCTGATACAATCCCGAGCCGCCGATTATTCCGATTTCTACTTTTTCCATCTACTTTTTGTCTTTTTTCTTATCGTCTTGCTTGCAGGTATTTGTCTCAACGTATGATGCGAGACCGTTGCTTGCGCGTTTCGCGAGCAGCTCATCCATAGCCGGATTCTGGGCTTTCTTATTCTCCGTGATCATTACTTCATACGCTCGAAGAGCACTTTCTAGCCCTGCAACCGTTGCTGCCACCTCATCATCTTTCTTGTCCGGATTTTGCAGGGAGAAGACTGCCATCCCAAAGTTGAACTGAAGGAAGAGCTCGCTGTGGAATTTGTTCTTCTTCTCCGGGATCAGCTTGAGCGTACCTGAACAGACCGTTATCGTAACGTCCTTTGTGTCTGTCAGCCATTTAAAATTCCATTCTCTGGCGGCAGGTGCATTGTCATCGAACGGCTTTTTCTCAAGCAGTTTTGTATTGCCAATGAATGCGGCACGATCTTTGTCCTGCTTTGACTGAGCCAGCGACGTCTCGACACCGAATACGAAAATACCTAGCAAAAATAAGATAGAAAGTTTTTTCATTTTGTTTTGTCCTTTTAGAGTTTGATCGGGGTCAATGTTCCTCCATCTTCGTTCAGTCGGCAAAGAGGAGCATCGACCTCGTGATAAAAGATGCAGTACCAGCCTTCTTTTACTGCCTGTGGGATGATACGTTTTTTGAACGCGAGCGTCTCGACCGGATAAAGGTCGTAGCCGGCGATGTACGGAAAAGATACGTGAGCCTTCATCGGGATGAGATCGGCAAAGCCGTACAGCGTCTTGCCGCCGGCGTCGAGCCTCCACGTCTGCATCGTCTCGGAGTGACCGCGTTCCGTCATCAATTTAATGCCCTCGATCTCGTAATTGTCGGGCATCGGCTCAAGCTGGCCGGTCTCTCGCATCGGCTGCCAATTTTCGGGCAGATAACTCGCTCGATCGCGTTCGTGCGGCGAATCCGCGTGTGCAAGCTCGCTCTTTGAGACGAGATAACGAGCATTCTTGAATTGCGGAACGCAGAGTGCGGAGTGCGGAATCGTGCTTGCCGCCGACTCCGCATTCCGAATTCCGCATTCCGCATTCAATGTGTTTCCGCCCGCGTGATCGAAATGCAGATGCGTATTTATGACGATCGTGATGTCTTCGGGCGAATAGCCCGTGATCGCCCTCAGAGATTCGGCAAACGGACGCTCCCGCTCGATGCCGTACATCGCTGTCTGCTTTTCGGTCCATTTCTCGCCGATGCCGGTTTCAATGAGTATCTTCTCGCGTGCGGTCTCGACGAACACGCAATTCATGTTCATCGCTATCCGGTTCTTGTCGTCGGGCGGGCAAACTCGCTCCCAAATGACGCGAGGGACGACGCCGAACATCGCCCCTCCATCAAGTTTGAACAGTGTATCGGGAATTATCTCGACACGATTGTCGCCGAACAGCATAATGCTATTTCTTCTTCGGTTCGGCAGCCTTTGGTGCGGCCTTTGGATCCACCTTCTTGACCGTCGGAGGCGGCGCGTCACCTTCTGTCGGTGCGCCTTGCGGGGCCTGCATCTGCTGCTGGAGCTGCTCTTGCTGCTTCTTCATCTGATCAAGCTGCTCGGGCGTTACCTCAGGAACATCGAAATCATCAGGGACCTGAACAAAGTTCTTCGCAACGAGCTTGTCGATCAGATCCTTCTGCTTCTGTTCGCCGAGCTTGCCTTTGACGAATTCCTTGACGGGCATTTCGCGCGCCATCGGATCGTCCGGATCTTTCGTCATCGTCGAGATGAGAATATGGCGGACATCGTAGGTCTCGGTCGTCGAAGGCTTGCCGTCACCGCTCTTTTGGGTCGGGTCAACGCCGAGCTTGCGTTCGAGCTTCACGATATGGAATCCATAGTCGGATTCGACCAACTGCGGATCGACCTGGCCGGCCTCAAGGCTGAGTGCCGCCGTCTCGAAAGCGGGGACCATACGGCCTTTCGGAACGTCTTTGTAGAGGCCGCCTTTGCCCTTGCCGTCCGGTCCCTTGTTGCCGGGGTCTTCAGAGAACTCATCGGCAAGTGCCGCAAAATCCTCGCCGCCAATTGCACGCTTCAGGATATCGTCAGCCTTCGCACGCTTTTCTTTCGGGTCAAGCTCAGGATGCTCCGAAATATATTTCGCTACTTCCTCGTCAGTGACGTTCAGCTGATCTTTGGCAGACTGAGCGTAAAGACGTGCCAGGAATTGAGCCTGCTGGAGTTTTATCTGAAGCCGAACCTTCGCGACGAACTGCGGATCGAGTTGGCCGGCATCGGCCTTGTCATTGAACTCTTTGCGGTAAATACGGATCTTCGCAAAAACTTCCTTGGCCTGTTCTTTCTCTTCGTCCGAGATCTGGCGATCCTTCATCTCCGGGTTGCCCTGTTTGAGGATGTCGATCTTCGCATTAAGAAAATCGTCAAATTCTACGGCATGCGTCCGCGTATCGGCGGCGTGTCCGAGGCCGAGCTTGTCCATAAAGCTCGCAAAACCGGATTTTTGGGCCGCCGGCTGATCGTCCTCGCCCCAATATGCCTTCACCTGATCGTCCGTAACGAATCCGAAAGGCGGCATCGGGCCCTTGTCCTTATTGACCTCACGATCATAGTTGACCGCCGTGACCTCGGCCGCGATGCTGTCGAGTTCCTGCTTATTGGTCTGCTGGTCGGCAAGGCCTGTGGCCTGAGCCTCGCTTGCCTCAGCAAGAAGCTCGCGGAAGCTGTCAAGCTGCGTCTTTTTCAGGTCGGGATTGTCCTTAAAGCGCTTCAAGATCGCAGGGTTGTTCCTTGCCGCATCCGTCAGGAGCAGTTCGATCTCGTCTTTTGACAGTGTGTTGAATGACTGATGGGTCTCACCGCCGACCTTCTTTTTCCAAACTACGAGGCCGACGCCGATCAACATTATTGCGACGACCATTACCAGGGCTTTTGTTAAATTGCTCAAAATCGTAAAACCTCTCAAAAAGACGCGAAGCGTGAATTTGCCAAACGCACATCATAGCAAACTCCACGCTCACATAACTAATAAAAAACGGGATTATTTGCTCTCGACCAGCTCAAGGAGCACGCCGTTCGTCGAGGCAGGATGAACAAATGCGACCAGGCAATCCTCGGCGCCGACCCTTGGAGATTCGTCTATGAGCCTTGCGCCCTGTGCTTTCATGTGTGCGAGGGCCGCGTTTATGTCTTCTACTTCGATGGCAATATGATGAATTCCGCCGCCTCTTTTTTCTAAAAATTTGCTTATCGGCGAGTCTTCGCTTGTCGGTTCGAGGAGTTCGATGCGGCTTTCGCCGATGGGAAGCATCGCAACACGCACCTTTTGATCCTCGACGACCTCGGTATGGACGTTCTCAAGCCCAAGCCCGTCAGCCCAGAATTTCAGGGCTTCCTCGATACTTTTTGCGGCAATTCCAAGGTGGTTAATTTTCATTTTACCCCAAGCAACTCCTCTACCGCCGAATACGGATCGATCTGCTTTTGAGCCGAGGCGGCGGCGAGTTTGTCGAGCTTTGCCTCGATGCCGTCGCTTCGGAGCAGATCGCTCAAGAGCCTTTCGCGCAGCAATTCGAGCAGTCGCCAGCGAGCGATCGACTCTTTCCGCTCCGAAATGCCCTCGCTGAAGGCGCGTGACGAGAATCCGACATACTTTTCGATGGCGGCGGCAAGCTCGTCGATGCCCTTGTTTTCGGTCGCGATGGTTGGCACAATCGGCGGATTCCACATATCGGGGCGATGCGCGAGATTCAGCAAGGCCTCGAGCTCTTTTTGCGTTCGCATCACGCCTTCGCGATCGGCTTTATTGATGACGAAAACATCGCCGATCTCCATTATCCCGGCCTTGATCGCCTGAATGTCGTCGCCCATTCCGGGAACGAGCACGACCACCGAAACATCCGCCGTCTTTACGATTTCGACCTCGTCCTGGCCCACGCCGACGGTCTCGACGATCACTTTGTCGAATCCTGCGGCATCTAGGATCGCTACGGCATCGACCGTCGCACGCGAAAGGCCGCCGAGGTTGCCGCGCGTTGCCATCGAGCGTATGAAGACGTTCTTATCAAGCCCCAGCGTGCTCATTCGAATGCGGTCGCCGAGGATCGCGCCGCCAGAGAACGGGCTCGACGGGTCGATGCAGACAATACCAACGCGTTCGCCCGCATTCTTATAGAACTCTGCGAGCCGATCGACAAGAGAAGACTTTCCCGCTCCCGGAGCACCCGTGATGCCGATCACCATCGCGTTCCCGGTCTTTGGAAAGACGGCCTTCATCAATTCTGCGGCACCATTGCCGCCATTCTCCGCCAGCGTGATCGAGCGGGCCACGGTCCGCGGATCACCTGCAAACAATTTTTCTAGAAATTCTGCGTCGGGCATCAAGCTGCTTCTAAACGTCCGCACCGCTAAGGCGAAAACGGCTCCTATTCGGCCATGAGGTTGAATTTTCGCATTTTTTGGCCGAATCCAAAAGAAGAGCATTGCAGAAGCCCGCACGTTACCAAGGGCGTAACTCAACTGTCAGAACCGCCCGCGTCAGCGGGCGGCCAGTAGCATTGTCAGAACCGGGAGCGATAGCGACTGGGTTCCGCATTGCAGAAGCCCGCACCTGAGTAAGGGCGTAATTCCGATGTCAGAACCTCCCACGCGGATCGAGATACTGCGGCTGAAAGCTAACGGCTGATAGCTGAAAGCTGTATTTAACTGTTCCTTTGAGGCCAACCTTGCAGAAGCCCGCACCTGAGTAAGGGCGTAACTCCAGGCTCTGCCTGTCTATTTGCGGAAAACCTCAGGTTTTCCGGGCTACCGCCCAAACCAAGGGTCTTCTATTAATCTTTTGTTTCGTTCGCCAGACAGAATTGGTCAACTCCAATTTCCAATATTCTGTAAGTGATCCACCCAAATAGTTGAGGGTCAATAGCGATACGAACCTCCCCGCGAGCGTTAGTCGCCATCAGCACTTCGGAAATGATCTTTATCGCTTCTAGGATAGCGTCAGGTTCAGAAAGATGTTTCGGAATTTTCGCGAAAAGCGGACAAAGCAACGCGCGAACGTCAACATCGCTTAGAATCGTCTTGCTCGTTCTCTCGCGTTCAACTACATCGGGCATTTTGAAGTAAAGGTCGTTGAAATACTTTTCCAGGCGTCCAAATGCCCGCCTGATCATACTTTTCTGTGAGAGCTGTCCTTCGAAGCTGACACGATCTTGGAAAGTCTTCTTCTTGGCAAATTCGCGTGCTATCACCTTGTAGTTGGCAAAGACCTTTTCCTGAAAACCATTAAGATCGAATTGGTCGGCTTGTTCCATACAAAACCTCAAGAGTTATACGCAGCGGCCATATAGACGCTGAAACGCCAAATATCGTTCATGCGCTCATTTTTTCCGGCGAGGCGAGGGCGTAGCTAGTGCTGCGTCCGCCGGCCCGTCCGCGTACCAAGATCCCTTTCTTTATGAGGTCGTCAATATCCCGCGACGCGGTGTCCTGTGAAGTCTTGGAAAGCCTCGCCCACTTGCTCGACGTTAGAGTCCCGTCGAATCCGTCAAGCAAACGGTTCAAAACTTGTCTTTGGCGCTCGTTGAGCGGCGTGTCTCTGTGAAGATCCCAAAAGTCGGCCTTCGCAAAGACCGAGCTCAGCGCGTCTTCCGCCTTGTCGAACGCTCCGTTCAGGCAATTCAGGAACCAGCTGAGCCAATCTGTGATGTCGAGCCCGCCTTTTTGGGTTTTCTCGAGGATCGCGTAGTAGCCTTTACGGTCGCTTCGGATCGCAGAGGAGACGCTGTAGAAACGCTGCGGGCTGCCCTCGGATCGAGCTAACGCGAGGTCGGTTATCGCTCGTGCGACCCGCCCGTTGCCGTCGTCAAAGGGATGAATGGTCACGAACCAAAGGTGTGCGATCCCTGCTGTCAGGACAGGGTCGATGTCCTTTTCGGTTTCGAACCACGTGAGAAAGGCTTTCATCTCGTCCGCGAGGCGTTCCGCGGCCGGTGCTTCAAAATGCACGATCTCGCGTCCGACCGGCCCGGACACGACCTGCATCGGTCCTGTTCGATCGGTTCTCCATGTTCCTACGCCGATCTTCCGAAGGCCGCTGCGGCCGGCAGGGAATAACGCGGCGTGCCAGGAGAATAACCGCTCCTCGGTCAGCGGACGCTCGTAATTCTGCGTGGCATCGACCATCATTTCGACGACGCCCTCCACACTTCGATCAGACGGGGCCATTCCCGCAACGTCCATCCCAAGTCTTTGCGCGAGCGATGAGCGCACTTGATCCGGATCCAAACGCTCGCCTTCGATGTCGCTCGATTTGACGATCTCTGCCGTCAGCGACGCAAGCACCGATTCCTCGCGGAGTTGAAAGCCCAGAGCCTCCATACGGCCGATCAGTCGGCCCTGACGGTGCCGTACCTTGGCCAAAGTTCCCGACACCGTCGCCGCGTTCCACGTGCAATCAGCCCATTCGGTTTTGTCGTAGATATAGGGCATATTCTAATCTCCGCATATCAAGCGTAGATTATCGCGCCTATTCTCCGCAAAACGCAACCTCTATCTCCGCAGAATATGCGGAGATGGTACAGCCTTTCGTCACTTGGCCTGTCCCCAGAGCGCGAATTGCCACGGCTTTCAAGCCGTGGAACACGTGCGCAATATTCATCTCGGAGGCGGCTCGGTCGCCGACATCTACTTTTCCGAAGGGCGAATTGCCACGGCATTCAAGCCGTGGAATACGTGCGCAATATTCATCTCGGAGGCGGCTTGCCGCCGACAACGGCCTCGCAAAGCCACGTCGTTTACGGCGTGGATTAGAACGGCAAACTATTCCTCGGAGGCGGCTTGGCCGCCGACAAGAAGCCGTTTTGGCGCTCGATGCCCCGACGGATCGGGGCCGAGCTCCGGGATCCTTCTTTGCGACCTCTTTCCCAGGGTTGCGGCCTTTCGGCCTTACCCTGGGCTATATTCTGTCGTCCCCTACGGGGACGCAAGGCAAAACGCAAAGTGCGAAAAAAGAAATCCGCGAAGATCGCAAAGAAAGAGCGAACTTATTACTTTAACTTTCCCCTTATCACCTATTTCGGAGCAGAAGCTGGCCGAGCGGCTTGCCGCGTCATACACCGAAAGCGCGTCCGGTCAGGCCGTAGCGTTGCCGAAGCGAGTCGGCAGAAGTCACAGAGTAGCCAAGTGCCGGAGTCCTCAAGCCAACACCCGCCTGTATCTCTTCTCCATACGCCGTGTAATCGACGCGTGCACGGGCGTTGCCTGTGTTCGAGAGAACGGCACGATTTGAACCCGTTGACCACATAAGGCTCACTTGTACAATGTTCGGGCTCGCAATCCTGTTTCGGCTCGAACAAGAAACTGCCAATCGAGTGAAATGAGGGTTAAGACATAATTGTCGACCCGCAATAGAATCACAGTGTCGTCGTTTGTCCCCTTTAGCACCATTGCGTCCGACCAAAATCCTTGCGTCGCATAGGTACCGTAGGTTCCACCCGATCTCATTTCGTAACCTAGAGAAAATATCTTGAAGTTTCGAGCGAATTCATGCTTAGCCGGCTTAGTTGAGCTGAATCTAATTATCTCAACAACTAAGTTTTGAGAATGTCTCTGCCTAGCGCTCATCTGACACTCATCTCCGTAATCGTCATTTCGACCGAACGCGAGATCCGGAAACTCGGCTCTCAACATCTTTTCGAACGGCTTGCAGAATGAATTGCTCGTAACTTGAGCAGACAGCACCGCAGGAAAAAGAGCTAGTAAGAGCACAACACCAACGCGAAGAACTGTCTTATGCTTATGAGGAAGAAATTCTTTACGGCCAACTATTTCCCTTTCTTGAAGCATTTCTTAAGAACCTCCTTTTGGTTTTTTATACTCTCATTTGTGCTTGATTCTGGCTCAAACTTGCCGATAGCATGCAGGAACTCGTGAATGATTCCGGCGACAGCATAGTCGAATGAACTAACTCCGTAGTCCTTGAGCATTTCGTTATATTCTCTTAGGGCCTTGTTGAACTGCTGACGGCCGAGCAGCTTGCCGCGTCATACACCGGGAGCGCGTCCACCACATTCGCCTTCACATTGGCGGTTAAACTCGTCACGCACCGCGTCGAACCCTGTATGTCCTGCTGCACAAACTTCACACCACCCTCGTCAGTCGCCGTCGCACCACCCTAATCCGCCACGAGCCGCCCAAACGCATCATAGACCGCAAACCGCCAAACGTCATTCACACGCTCCCCAACCTTGTTCCCCGCCGCATCCACCGATCTCTCCAGCCTCAACGTCCGACGTTTTGCGACTTGTTCGCTCTTGCTCTTCTCCGTATCGTCTCCACGACCCAAGCTAAAGCTGGAAACGTGAGTCCAACGAACAAGCTAAATCCAACGAGCAACGGCCAGTGCCTAGTATAGAGCGAAACTACCAACCATTCCCTAGAACACGATGTGTAACCGATCCAACATCCAATTGTATCGCCGATGTCGACTAGGAGCATCGC
>JAFDVK010000025.1 GCA_018269005.1 Acidobacteriota bacterium
ACAGCGCTATTGCCCGCGCGGCCCGCGCAGCATCTGGAGCGAGATCAATAAGAAGAAGGTGCAGCAGCTCATCAAAGCCAGGCTGATGCTACCAGCGGGACTTGCTGCCGTGGAGCGCGCCAAGGCCAACGGCCAATGGGACAAGGCTTACGCGCCGGCCAGCAGCATCACCGTGCCGCCCGACCTGGAAGCAGCGCTGAAGAAGAACAAGAAGGCCCGCGACTTCTTCACCACGCTGAAAGGCAGCAACCGCTACGCCTTCCTGCACCGGCTGCACACGGCCAAGAAAGAGGAAACACGCGCCAAACGCCTTGCGCTCTTCATCGGCATGTTGGAACGCGGCGAAACGTTCTACTGAACAACCTTGCCATGAACGACCGTGAAGTACGTACCACCCGGATCATCGCCGCCCCATGCGAGCGGGTCTTTGCCGCATGGACCGATCCCGCGCAATTGGCGCATTGGTGGGGACCGCAAGGCTTCACCAACACCTTCCATCGTTTCGAGCTGAAGCCGGAGGGTATGTGGGAGTTCGCCATGCACGGCCCGAACGGCATGGACTTCAACAACACCTGCGTATTCAAACGCATCGAACCGCCCGGCTACCTGGAGTTCGACCACCTGAAGGAGATGCACTTCTACAAGGCGATCGTGAACTTCACCGAAGTGGAAGGCGGAACGCGCATCGATTGGATCATGCGTTTCAACACAGCGGAGGAACTGGCGCCGATCCGCGGGTTCATTGAAAAGGCGAATGAAGAGAACCTCGATCGGATGGAACGGCAATTGACCAAGAAACCCTGAAACCCCATGCTTTACGTACTCCTGATCCTTGCCGTCCTCATCTCCGGCATTCTCATCTTGGCTTCCACCAAGCCCAACACCGTCCACTACGAACGCAGTACAGTGATCAATGCTCCGCCGGAGAAGATCGTTCCGCACCTCGTCGATTTCCACAAATGGGAAGCCTGGAGCCCGTGGGAGAAGTTGGAGCCGGGCATGAAGCGGAGCTATTCTGGCGCGGCCAGCGGCGTGGGGGCTACCTACGCCTGGGAAGGGAAAAAGAAGGCCGGTGCGGGCACCATGGAGATCTTGGAGACGGGCATCAGCGGCGTGAAGATCGACCTGCGCTTCATCAAGCCGTGGAAGGCTGAATGCATCGCGCAGTTCCATTTCACACCGCAGCCCAACGGCACAGACGTGCGCTGGTCGATGGACGGTCCCAACACCTTTATGGGCAAGATCTTCGGCTTGTTCATGAACATGGACAAGCTGGTGGGCAAGGATTTCGAGATCGGGCTGGCGGGGTTGAAGACGGTGGTGGAGAAGGATTGATCGGCCTCCGGTACCTTCGCGTTCATGGAAACTCACAGCGCCCAACGCACACGCAACAACGTTTCCACCCCCGCCCTTGATGAACTCCGCATCACCCGCGTGTTCAACGCGCCGCGCAAGCTCGTGTGGCAGGCATGGACCACCCCGGCCATGCTCGTGCATTGGTTCGGCTGCGCGGCCTTCAGCACCATCGATGCCGAGGCCGATGTGCGCGAGGGCGGCCAATGGCGCGTGGTGATGCGCGCCCCGGACGGTGCGGACTACCCGGCTTACGGTACCTACACCGCCGTGCGTCCCATCGATCACCTGGTCTTCACGCACCAGTGGGAAAAGCAGGTGGTGGACGTGAACCCCGCTGACCACCGCACGCAGGTGACCGTGGACCTATACGAAGAAGGTGCGAAGACGCGCATGGAATTCCGGCAGACGGGGCTTGCTTCAGAAGACTCCCGCGACAGCCATATCGGCGGGTGGTGCGACAGTATGGACAAGCTGGCGGAGCAGTTCGCGGATTAATCCTTGCAGATCCCGCCGGTGTTTCCCTGCACCCGGAAAGTAAAATGCCTGCCCGGGCTGATCCGCGGACAGGCATTTTACTATTGGCCAGTTCAGACCTTCACCACGCGCTGCACGCCCACGGGCTTGCCTCCTTTCAGCAGTGAAATATGGTACACGCCGGGTTCGAGGCCGCCCAGGTGGATCGTTCGGTCCATCGGCAGGCGGCCTTGGCTTACCGTAGCGCCCAACGCATTGACAACGCGGAATTCGGTCCCGGCCGGATCAATGTTGAGCAGGCGGACCTGGTCGCTGGCCGGATTCGGAGCAACGCTGAATTGGACCAGGGATGAAAGGTCCTGGATCGAGGTGTTGCCGATCTGCTTCCGGTAAACGTCCGTGCCGCTGAATTGGGCAAAGACATAGCCGTTGAGCTCCACGAAATTGTACACTGCGAAGGTGGCGTACGGATCCTCCGGCAACCCCACGGTGTCCTTGGCGAAGGTTTGTCCGCCATCCGTGCTCAGGAACAGATCAGGGCGCGTGCCCATGTGCTGGTTCTGGCAGGACAACCAGATCGTGTTGCCACGCGTGAACATCGCCCCCACGGCGTGGGAGAAGCCCCAGATCCCCGGCTCATGGACGAGGTAGGGCGCGGTGTTGATCGAGGTCCAGCTGGTTCCTTGGTCGGTGGAGTATTTCACGAAGCGTTCCTGGGTGGTCACATCCGTCCCGCTCAGGTACCAACGCCCGTTGGTGGGGTCGCGATCCAGCAGGCCGATGGCATGCCATTGCGGAATGCCGTTGCAGTCCGGTGTCGTCCAGGTATTGCCCAGGTCGGTGGTATAAGCGAAGCCGTGCGATTCCGTTCCGCCCCCGGCGGTGAACAACGTATCGCCGTGGCTGCTGAACGCACCCGGGTCATTTGCGGCCAGCCAGGGCACGTGTGTCCATGAAGCGTCCGTCTCGTTCTTCACGTAGTAGGCATCGGCATTGTCCGCATCCAGGGCGAGCTTGCCATTGAACCCATGGAGCTGGTTCACGCCGGCCTTGTTCGTTTGCGGCCAAAGGACGTGCGGCGGCATGCCCACCGTGTCGGAATGCCAGGCACCACCGTCATTGTCGGTCCAATAGATGTCGCCCGTGCCACCGGACATGGTGCTGGCCACGTACAGCCGACTGCCCGTGCTGGTGATCAGGTGGATGTTGCCCACCACCCCTGTGGTGGGAATGGGCGTCCAATTATCCCCGTTGTCGGTGCTCTTTACCAGCCCCAGGGTGGCATTGTGCGCGTACAGCGCGCCTTGGTGGAGCCCCAGTGCGGTCCACGGTTCATTGTAGGCGGTGGTGAGACCGACCGGTTCCCATGCTTGGCCTTTGGCAACACCCAGGGCCGACAGTAGCAACAATGGCGTGATGAAATTTTTCATTCAGTTCGGTTTATGCGGCGATTATACGCAGGCCAGAGGCCCGGAGTTATACGGTAAGCACCGTAATTTTACGAAGAGGGGTCTGTGACCTGAACGGATCATGTCCGTACGTTCTGTCCCATCCATCACCGCAGGCCCGCACAAAAGTGTGCTACCGGGAAGGGGCGTACCCGCGTGATGGAATGGGCTGCGTTTGCGCCAAGGGATGGCGATTGGTCACGGTACTTACTTACTCAAGATTTGCCCCTGTGCTGAGTAGAGGAGGGCGACAAAGATCCGGTCGGTGCATTGGTCGGGGAGTGAAAGGGTGCGAGGGCAAAAACCGCGTCCCTCGCACTCTTGCACTCTTTCACCCTTCAACAATAGAACCACTTCGACGCCACTTCTTCATCACGGTCTGAGTAACGACTTTCGTTGGATGTCGGCGCTGGCAAACGCCTCCGATGTTTGGTCCAGCAGGCCACCTGCGCCCGTGCGTATTGCAGGTTCAATCACCGTACGCAAGTGACCGTGAATCTGCACGAAGCGGGTGCGAAGACCCGCATGGAATTCCGCCAGACCGGGCTTGCTTCAGAAGCCTCGCGCGACAGCCACATCGGCGGCTGGTGCGATAGTATGGATGCGTAAGCGGAAGCGGTGATGGAGCAGAGATCCCATTGATAGAGGAGAGCCTGTTATCCTCTTCCGTCGCCTTTGCCTGGTAACCGCACTTGCAGCATGAACTCGAAGGTGCGTCTCCCCGCTGTCATCTTATTCGTGCCGAACAGGCTCCAACCGTAAGCCATGCCGAACGTGGCGTTCCCCCAGTCCAGCGCGGCGTTCACCAACAGTGCATCCTGCCAGCGGTAGCCCACACCCGTCTTGAAGCCCAGCAAGGCGGGGCCCCCTTTTTGGCGGACGCGGTTCAGCTGGTCTTTCCCAACATAGAGATTCAGGCGACCGGTTTGGATGGGGCCTTGCATTCGGGTGATGAGCTCGGCGGAAAGAAAGCCGTTGTCCCAGCCCACATCCGGAAGTTTGCCCATGGCATAAGCGGTGAAGCACACCGGGGCTGCGGTCAGCGGCGGCCCATCATCACGGAGCCGCAGGTGCCCCAGATGGTCAGCGGAGATCCCGGCCACCAGTACGTTGGGTTCACGGCGCAAACGACTCTCCTCCTCGGCCTTCAAGGTGAAGGAAAGTCCCGCTCCGGCTTCGGCCCAGGCATGGTTGCCGTTGGTCCAGGATTCACCGGAGGCAAGCCCGGGATCGTAACGCATACCGTCGTACTGGCTTCCCCAGGTGCCATCCACATCACCCACCGTGCTGTTCACCCAGCGCAGGTTGATGCCTGCGGACAGATAGGAGCGGGAGCCCGCGCGCAGGTGCATCGCCGAGGAAAAGCCCGCAAAGGAATTTTCGAACTCCTGTGCCCCTTGGTGATCACGGCCTGCCATCATGCCCAATCCGAGCCACGACCGCACTTGCCGCCGGTGGTTGCGCGCGCACCATTCCGCCGCAAGTTGTTCGTTGCGCCAGGTGCCGGGCATCTGGAGCCATTGATCCCGGTGGATGAAGGAGATGCGTGCGCCTGGGTCGAAGCCGGTGCGCGAGGCATCCATCACCAAGGGGGCGTTCCCCGCGAAGAATGGATCGGCATCCTGCGCGCGGAGCGTGCCGGTAGCCGCAAAGGCCAGCAGTAACAAGGTTGCGGCTTTCATCGCACCAGGGTGATGCTCCCGGTCTGGTCAACGTGTTGTCCATCGCTGCGCTCCATACGCAGTGTGAAGGCGTAGCTGCCGGGCGGAAGCAATATGCCGTTCAATGTGCCGTCCCAACAAGCATCCGGGCCGGTGGCCGAGAAGACCTTGGCGCCCCAGCGGTCGTAGATGTTCCAGTCCAGCATGGTGATGCAGCCGCCCAGTGGGCAAAGCTCATCGTTCAGTCCGTCGCCGTTGGGCGAGAAGTGGTCCGGCAGGAAGAAATTGCCGCATGGCGGTGCAATGGTGGGCGGCACGGTAAACTTCGGCACCACCACCACGCTGTCGAACGCCAGGCACCCGGCCGCTGAGACGGCTTGCACGATGTAGAGCGTTGTGTCGGCTACAGTGCAATCGGTGCTTGGATCTTCCGGGGTGTCCAGCCCGGTGATCGGTAACCAATGGACTGTGATGCCACTGCCGGCCGGTGTGATGGTGCAGCTGAGCACCGTGGTTCCATCCTCAGCCACCACCGTGTCTTCGGCGATGTTCACTGCGATCGATCCCACCGATGCGATGTTGAAGGTCAGCTGTTGCTGGCAGCCTGCGCTGTCCTTGGCGGTCACCGTGTAATTGCCGGGTGCCAATTGCCCGATGGAGATGAGGGTGTCCGGCCCGTTGCCGAAGTCGATCACCAGTCCCGGAGCGTTACTGCTGGTGACCACTTGGGCCGTGCCCACGGGTTGACCGCAAAAGGCAACCGTGGTGCTGATGCTGTCCATCAGCTGGGGCGGGCCGGTGATCACCAAGCTGTCCGAACGGCTGCAGCCCATGGTGTCGCTCACCGTTACGGAGTAGCTGCCGGCGGCGAGGCCGGTGAGCATCGGTCCTTCCAGGCCGGGATCGCCCCAGGCGATGGTGAGCAGCGCGGTGTCCGCATCGGTGGGATCGGTCATCACGATCATGCCATCGGTTCCGCCTGCGCACGTGGGGTTGGTGGCCTGCCATTGCACTTCAGCCGATGGCGGCAGCAGTATGGTGATGCTGTCCGTGCGGCTGCAGCCCATCGTGTCGCTCACCGTCACCACATAGGTGCCTGCGGGCAGTTCATCCGCCGAGGGTCCGGACAAGCCGGATTGCGCCCATTGGATGGTCAGGGTGGAGTCCGCGATCGTGCTGTCCAACTCAAGCGTGATGGTGCCGGGTAGGCCCCCGCAGGTGATGTTGCTGTGTTGCCAGGCCAAAATCTGCGTGGGCGGCGCGAGGATCGTGATGCTGTCGGTGCTGCTGCACCCCACGACCGTGTCGGTGACCGTGGCCACGTAAAGACCGGCCGGAAGGCTGTCGGGCAGCGGGCCTGCCACGCTTGGCGGCTGCCAGGCGAGGGTGAGGGTGGTGGAATCGGTCTGCGAGGAATCCGGGATGAACAAGCCGATGGCCCCCGGATCACCCGCGCAGTTGATGTTGGTGTGGTGCCAGCCCACCTCCGGGGCGGGAAGCACCACCACCGGCGCGGAAATCTCCACGGTACAGGCGGGGCCGTTCGTTCCCGCACCCGTGACGTGGATCGTGCCGGGGGTCATCGGGGCCAGGAAGGAGGTGTCAGCGCCCGTGGCCACGACCGAATCGTTCAACCGCCATGCGAAGGTTTCGGCGCCCGTGCCATGCACGGTGATCGGCGTGCCGGCGCAAACGGTGTCGCTCACGGAGATCACCGGTTGCGGGATCTCATGGACAATGATGATCGCGTAGCTGCAACTGGTCACATGGTCGGCCCCTTCGGCACGCACGTAAAGCGTGAAGTTGTGGTCCGGCCAAAGCACGATCGTATCGCCCATGGTGAGGTAATCCTCGTTGACTCCGCAGCCATCGGCATACCACATCCATTCGGCATCGTAGCCCAGAGCGCCCCCGTAGGCCACGAACATGATGGAATCACCGTGACACACATGGTAAATTGGCAATGGAGGGTCGGGACCACCGCCGGAACAAGTGCTGATACCGCTGCATGGTGTGGAGAACTTCTGGTCCAGGCGCATGCTGAACCCGTCCCAAACGCCGCCGCCGAATGATGCCTGGTGCGGATTCCGGGTAAAGCTGGAATCGGAGGTGGTCCTTCCGCCGAGGTAGGCCGTGGTGTAGCCCATCATGCAGAGGGCATGCGTTTCATCCGCGCCCATCGCGCCCACATAGCGGGACCAGGCCAGACTGTCGCCGTCGAAGCGCATGAGGAAAGCATCCGCCGGCCCATGGAGCATGTCACCGGCATCCAGGACGGTTGCCAACGGATCGGTAACATTGCCAGCGGACAGCGGGAGGTCCGGGGAGGCTGAAGTGCCGGCGGCGTAGATGCTTCCAAGCTGATCGATGGCCACGCCGGTGGCAGTGTCCCTGGCCGCACCGCCCAAGAAGGTGCTCCAAGAAAGCTGCAAGGATGTGTCGAGCAACGCAAGAAAACCATCGCCTTGTCCGGCATTGGCGGGCTGAAAGGATTGGGCATTCGTGTACAACTGGGTAGAGGTGGACATGCCGACGATGGCGAGTGAATTGCCCCGCAGCGCAAGGCCAAAGGCTTCATCCTCTGCCGTTCCGCCGAAATAGGTGCCATTTTGCACAGCCAGGTTGGTGTCCACTTTCATCAGGAAGGCATCCATGCCGCCTTGCTCGTTGGATGTGAGGGCATCGGTGGTGGCAATGCCGGTGGTGCTGTTCGTGTTGCCGAGGATCACAGCTCCGGTCCCGTTCACTGCGGCCACTTGCACAATGCGGTCTTCGCCGCTTCCGCCCAGATAGGTCCCTGCGAGCAGGGCGTTCGTTCCCTTGAAACGCAGCAGCAATCCGTCATTCCCGGCGTTCCACGCCTGTTGCGGCGTGATGCTTCCGCTAAAAGCCCCGGGACCGTTGGCATACCCGCCCACGACCAGGCTGCCGGTGATGGTGTCCAAGGCGGCGCCAGTTGCCACTTCGTCCTCCTGCCCGCCGAAGTAGGTGGCCCCGGTCAATAGTCCGTAATCCGTGAAGCGTGCCACGAAGAAGTCCTTGCCACCGCCGGGCGTCTGTTGGAAGCTCAGCGTGTCCGTGGCGATGCTGTCCGGCGAATCCGTGGTGCCTACGAGGTAGACCGCGTCCATGCCGCTCACCACCACTTGCACCGCCTCGTCATCGCCCGTTCCGCCGAAATACGTACACCACAGCATGGCGCCTTGCGGGGCGAACTTGGCCAAGAATGCATCGGAGGCGCCGCCGCCGAAATGGCGCTGGTGCGTCAGGCCACTGTTGCCGGTGGTGTCGTTGCCCAGCAACAGGCTGTCGGTGGTGCGACCCGCCACATAGAGGTGGCCGAAATCATCCAAGGCCATGCTGAGCACCTTGTCGTTGCCGGTGCCACCGACATAGCTGCTCCAGCGCACATGGGCGGGCCCTGTCGTGCTGGATTGCGCATGGATGGCGGGGCAGACCAGGTGCACGCCGAGCAACAGGCTTGACCGCAACAACAAATGTACTTGGATCGCAGGCCATGAAAAGGGTGTGCATGAACCCATGGAATGTGGATTTGTTTCCGAAGGTGCCGCACCAACACGCCCAACGCGAGTGAATACCGGGCTACGGTATGCCGTGGTCAGGCAACGGATGATATGGCATCGGAATAATGGGCGGACTGCGAGGCCGGGTAGCGGTCCTACCTTCGGCCCATGCGCCTTGCACCGTTGTTCCTTGTGTTGTCCTCTTGCGTGTTGCATGCGCAGGAGAAACCCGCATGCGACACCACCGGCACCGCAGCCCGGCTCCAATGGTTCAAGGACGCCAAGCTAGGCATCTTCATCCACTGGGGCATCTACAGCGTGGGCGGAGTAGGGGAGAGCTGGAGCTTCCACAACGGCGCCATTCCCCACGCTGACTATATGAAGCAGATCAAGGGCTTCACCGCGAAGCACTACGACCCGGCGGCTTGGGCGGATTTGGTTGCGAAGAGCGGCGCGAAGTACGCCGTGATCACCACCAAGCACCACGATGGGGTAGCGCTCTACGACACCAAGCTGGCGCCCGGCGGCCGGAAGAAGCCGCTCTCCGTGGTGGCCGCTTCACCCTGTGGCCGCGATGTGATCGCACCCTTCTTCACCGAGTTGCGAAAACGTGACATCAAGTGCGGCGCCTACTTCTCGCTGATCGACTGGAGCGATCCCGACTATCCCGGATTCCTGCGCGACAGCTCCCGCTACGCGATCAAGGACGATCCCGCGCGGTGGCAACGCTTCTGCGCGTACAACCAAGGCCAGATCGGGGAGCTGTGCAAGCTGTTCCACCCCGACCTCTTCTGGTTCGATGGCGATTGGGAGCACAGCGCCGAAGAATGGCAGGCCGC
>JAFDVK010000026.1 GCA_018269005.1 Acidobacteriota bacterium
ACCAGTTCTAGGGCAGTTATTAGTTTTTGAAGTCTATTTCACGGGCATCGACTATCTCGGTGCCCGATTTAATTGTTTTTCGGGAGGTAAGTCCGTGACCGCATTGAAGCTCGTGAAAGAGAACGGCCGCACTGACGCGGGCGAAACCTACACACCGATCGTGACGATATATGCGGACGCTTCGTGCCTTCGTAACGGTTCGCCGGATCAATCTGCCGGCTGCGGAGCGGTAATAGTAGATCGCAACAGAATGGAACTGAAGCTCCTTGCGAAATATCTCGGCCCGATGACCAACCAGCAAGCCGAGATACTCGCCTGCGTGAATGCTCTTGAGGAGCTTCGCCGTCCCTGCCGTGTAGAGATCTTCTCCGATTCGCGGTACGTGATCGACACGATGAATGGCAGGAATAGAATGAAGACGAACCGCCCTTTCTGGAGTCAGTTGGTCGAGAAATGTTATGACCATCACATCACTTGGCGATGGGTCAAAGGGCACGACGGGCTTCTGTTTCAGGAGGCGGCCGATAGGCTCGCTCGGGCGGCCTCGACCGCTCAAACCGATCTGCTTTCTGACGATATAGAGCTGCTGAGGGAGCATCTTTCGGATGAGAGTAACCAGTTGAACATCCGCTCATTCGAGATCGAGCTTGATAAGATCATCAGCCGCTACACGACTTTCGGCCATCCGGTCAATTCGCATTCGACTTTCGACGGAGTAGCGTCACTTCCTTCAGCGTTTTCCGCTTAGATCGGGTGCCGATAAGGTTCTTGTCTTGCTCCAACTCTTGAAGGCTGAGTCCCGCTCGAAAAGCAGGTTCAGAGCATATTCGATGACGTCGTCGGTTGTGACCTTCGTGTTCATTTGCTCGCCGGAGAATTGAAGGTATCTCTTCAGTTTTTGATCGGTGCTGTCGAGGATCTTGGCGTTGATCCGGATGTAGTTGAGGCGATTAATCTGAAGCATCGGCTGCTCCTGTTTTTGCTTTACCGACGAGTTTGTTTCGGGCGTTGTTGACATAGTTTTTGATCGACTCCTCTTGCGGTGGTAGTAGTAGCCGCAAGGAGTGCAATCAACTCATGTGCCAGCGAGACTTTGTCTCGGAAGGAGGTGATAAGCCCGGGGGCTTTGGCGTGTAAATAAGCCGCCCGACGCCGGTTGGTTCAAAAATGCGTAAAAGCCTGCCGTCCCCGTACGACAGGATAGACCGGCCTTTCGTTTCGTATTTCCCGCAAGTACTCAAAGATACAAAGGTTTAAGGCTTGTACACAAGGTACACGAGTGCGAATACAAGTCCGCGAATTCAGATACGGTGCGTATATTGCTTGGTCTCGCTTCGAATCGTTCGTACACAAAGGCGGAGCTCCTTTTAACGAAATGAGCGGTTCGACGAGACGAATATGAGGAAGCGAGAACGAGACAGCATCGCCAACAAGTTACACGGAATCTCCGACGAGAAACCCGGACAGCCCATTACCATCAGACCCTTCGAATCGGACGAAGAAAAGCTTGACGAACTGGTCAGGGAAACGGGAGAAGAAAGATCCCTCTTGGTCCGCAAGATGATCCGCTTTGCCTTGTCCGACAAGTACGAACATTTCAGCGCGAATCCGTGCCGGGACAGGCTAGATCTGCTAGTCGAACAAAGCCGCAAAGACGAGACCGGATCCCAACGCCTGATGGAGATAGTCAGCCGGCTAAAGAATATCGAAGAGAACCAGAGGATCGAAGCACAAAATACTTCCGTTTTCTCCCGCGAGATATATTCGCTGTCGGGTCTCTCCGTACTTGTGCTGAACATCATCTTAAGCCGTATGATCGAGCTCACTTCGCCGAAGGAAACAGGTAAGGAAAACATCAAACTTATTACCGACGGCACAATGCAGGCCGTTATCGCTCAGACGATCCTCGACCTCGACAAATGCTGTTCCTTTCACGGCATCGACTCCGGGCCGCAGCTGATGGATGAACTGTACTTCGCAACGCGGCTTCGCGGGCTTGTCGCTGCGACCCCGAATGATCTGCCTTCCGAACCGAAACCGCTATGAGAGTCGTCGCAAGCGTGCAGGCGAAAAGGGGAAGCTCGCGCGGTCTGGTTCACTACATAGCCCATAGCAAAGTCGATCCGGAAAGAGAGCCGCAGAA
Source organism: Acidobacteriota bacterium (assembly GCA_018269005.1). GTDB lineage: Bacteria > Acidobacteriota > Blastocatellia > Pyrinomonadales > Pyrinomonadaceae > OLB17. The sequence goes on from JAFDVK010000026.1 coordinate 2,144, forward strand.
TTCGCGCGAGATCTTTAATGCTTTTGCGGACGAGCTTTCCGTAAAAAGTGCCAACAACTCGATGAGGGTCGGTATCGCTAAAGGCCGGCCTTCGAACGATGAGCTGCACCATCTCGTTCTTTCATTTCGGGACGACGACTACCGGAAGCTGGGGACTAACGAAGCGGGGCGAAAGAAAGCCTTGAAGGAGATCACTCGCGCGGCGATAAAGAGCTTTGAAACTTCCATAAATGCAGAGCGACTTTTATGGACTGCGGCGGTGCATCGCAACACAAGGAACCCGCACGTTCACATCGCGATCCAAAAACAATATCTCACCAAAGAAATAGCGAGAAAAACCCTGACAAAGATCCCGCGAGAAGCTCTTCCTCACTATGTGGTTCGCGACAACGAAATGGTGCTGGTCAATGGGCACCTAATCGACGCCGCGACCGAGAAAATGGAAGCCATCATCGGCCGCGAGCGGATGCATGACAAAGCTCCGAAAAGGTCGGAGAGGGGAACGACTTTCGAGGAGAGAAAATTAGCTATGCGGATCGCCGAAGAGCGTAAGATTCTGGCAAGAGGAATAGTTGCGGAATACGAGCTTCTTCGCATCGAGACCAGGATCGAGTCTTTGCTGGATCGCGGCGGTAAAATGCGGTTTACGGTAAGCGATCCCGTCACTGGCAGAAAAAAACGCCTTTCTCTTCAGGAACTCCAGAAACACGACACCAGAAACGAAACCGGCGAACCAACACAAGCCGAACGGCAGATCCGGACGATCCTTCACAAAATGCTTGCGAAGGAGGAGGCCGCAAAGCAGCAGCTTCAAAACGAATATCCCGAGGTGATCCGGGACGCAAAGCTGATCCGAAGCGAGTATAAGAAGAGCGGCCGCCAGCTTCCGATTCCTCTGCTTTCAAAAGAGGAAGTCGACAGGCTTCAGGAGCATTTTTTTGAGACATCTGACGTTCGCCGATTCTCGTACCTTGAAAGGATCAGGACGGAACTGGTGAGCTCGGGTGAAGTAGAGCCCCGAAGCCGCGAGGATCTTCGGTCGATCCTCGCACAGAAAAACATCTCCGAACTTCGGTCACAGCTGAGCGAAAAGATGCACAAAGAACTGAGCGAGAACGGCTACTATCTCCGGGTCGAAATCGACGAACGGTCGGTGTCGCTCGCCGACGTGGATCGGGAGCAAAAGCATCGAAGCAATTCGCCACATTCTTTCCTTGAAAAGGTGAAGGCCGCGGCAACGCGATTATCCAAGAATCGAGCGGTATCAGCACAACCGACTCCGACAGCCCCCCTACGCGACCAGGTCGCCGAGAAACTGGCCGGGCAGCTGGCGAGCATCAAGAAAGAAGGAAAGGCCGAACAGAACAAGGCGAAGATCCTTGCTGGGATCCTGGACACCGCTGCGCAAAACGCCTCCATCGATCCTTCATATTCACCGCAACGGATCGCGGAGATCGAGAAACTGTCGGTTCAGTTGAGACTAAAGAGTGACTACGAAAACAGCTGGAAACATCAACGCTCGATGATCGAATCAGCCAGAAGCGATTCCATCGCATTTCGAAAACTAATGACGACCGATGCGGCGGCCAGTTTTCCCGAACATAGGAAGGGCATCATTGCCGGCCGCGCTCTTGCCAGGGAGATCGTTGCAAGAATTGAGCTCGATCAGGCTAAAGACGACCTGAGATCGTTCCACGATGGGAAGCGATTTCAGAAGGTCGCGATGGAAGATAAGCGGTCGAACAGCACTTCGTATTTGAGCCTGCACGATGTCGATCTGCCTCAAAGAAACTCATTGCTCGACAGGGCGATCAACGAACTTTTCGAAAGCCGCGAGCACCGAAAACTTCGCCGCACGGTCTCAGGCCTTGTCGAAGATAAAGAGCTGAGACTGAAAGACGATGTAACGGCTGCGAAAGAGATCATGGCTTCCGCCTCGCGCCATGCGTCGGAGTTCAAGGAATTTTCGTACTTCGGGCTGAGAAGCGAATCGGTTTATCAGCCGATCTTCACGCATCCTGAGATCACGATTTTAGAGTCTCGTATCTCGAAAACCCGCAACCCAAAAGAAGCCGAACGGCTGCGATCGCTTGTGGAGGCTGCTGAGGATCGATCGATACGTTCCGTCGGCGAACTGTTGCGAGACTTCGAGTCCCCGAAAACAATTCATGCTGAAGTTAAGGAGATCGATATTCCGAAGCACGACCCGGCAGATGAAAACCGGAAGCAAGGGGACTTGGAGCGGACAACGTCTACTCGTCGGACCCAACACGTGATCGAGGGCCCTTTTCGATAGGCGGCTTTCGGCAAGCGAAAAAGGCACACCGCTTGCACATACCTCATTGCACCGGAAGGCCGATAAGGGCACCCGTGCATTGAGAATATGAAGTCAGATCTTAACAACCGCGTTATCGCTCGAATAAATGAGAAAGTTCGCGGCACCCCAAACCGAACTCTGGATCTCGGAAACATCGTGACCCCGGAACTTGGTTTACTTTCGCCCCAGCGGAGCGAAATAGCACCAAAAGGCGTGGGCCGGGACGCGGCCCTTATCGCCTACGCGGAACGTCTTCGAAACAGCTACCGAACGAACGAGGGAGGCTTGCGTGACGGGATGCTGAAACTTGGGCAAGCTTTTCGCGACGGCCAGACCATCAACATCACATGTTTCTGCCGGGCGGGGGAAGGATGCCACGCCGATATCGTTAAGATTGCCATCGAAAAGCTCGGACATGGGTTAAACGGCCGTAAATCCCTTGTCGAGAGGTCTCAAAGATCCGTCGCTGAGCATACTCCAGCTTCCCGAGTAAACCCGCGAACCCAAAGAGCCATAAACGAGATCCTTTCCGTTAGTAGGTCGGAAATGCTGCTTGCGAAACTGGAAGATACTCAAGGACGCAATCGAGGCGAACATGCGTCTCACCTTAACGGCCAATCGCAATTCGCAAGAGATCTCTACGAACGTGGAGCGGTGGTTAAGGACGGGATGCTGATAACGCCGAAGGAAACCCCTTCATCCGCGCCGCCGCTTGCGATCGCGACCAATGAGTATGGGGTCAAGAGACTGTCAACTCTAGTGGGCGAATCGCGAGCCAAAGAACTCGTACCGCAAATAGTCGAGCACGGTAAGAGCATCGCTGGCTCGTCAGCCGACCGCGACACCCAGATGAAGGTCTTCAATTGGATCTATGGAGCCCTTGAGGGCCGGAACGAACTTCTCACCTCGGACTCCAAAATCCGCAATAGCGAACAGAACACCGAATCGAAAGACGAAAGGGTCGAACGAGTGGTTAAGGATATCTCGGGATTGGCCGAAGAGATGAGCAAACTGGAGCCGTCCGACAGGCTCGACCTGATCGATTCGCACAGCGAGCGGACCGTATTCGAGGGACATGATAGAGAGGACGATGAACTATCCCTTGAAAAAGTGTATGAAGATGCCATTGCTCAAGAAGCCGAGACGCCATCTCTCGATCGGGATGGTAACGGGAGCGGACAACTCGAATTCGATCGGACCGAATTGGAGGACACCTCGCTTGCCCGAATGGCTTCCGAAATGTCGAAGGAGGAACTCGACAGGTGGACAGAAGTCCGTCTCCCGGCGCTCGATGAAGCTCTCGAGAGCGGAACTCCGGTCGATTCGATCCTGAGAGTTTACCAGAACGATGTGTATTACGCTGCGAAAGACGGCCCGGATGAGAAGCAGGCCGCGATCGACGATCTCAAGTTTGCATCCGCTTATATCGCGCACCAACTGAAGCAGCCCGAATCCAGGTTGAGACATTCCAACGCACGGTACAGGGAATATGCGGTAATGCTCGAACGGGCATCCACAAGGGCCGAAGTGATCGATGCGGCATCGAAGGTCCGATTGGAGAATGCAAGGCTCGGATTTCAGTGGGAAAGTTTACCGGAGAAGGAAAAGGCAAAGACCGCCCCACCCATGACCTCGAAAGAGATGCGATTTCTCTTAACGGAAACCTCTCCACGCCATTACACATCAGAGATGACCGCAGCGAAACTTTCCTACGCGAGCGTCGGCGGCGATGCCAAGACGAGGACAGATGCCTTGATGCGCGGTGAGATACGCCCAAGCCCGGAAGCGGCCCAGCTGATCGACAGTCTTGAATCGAGGCTCAGCAGGCGGCAGCTAAAGGACTCGATATCCGCTACGAGACATTTCCTGCAAAGCCTGAAGACGCCGAATGATGAACTACGCTACAAGAACGAATTCGATCACAGCTACGTTTATCGGAAACTGCCCGCGGCCGAAAGAGACTTCGTTTACCAGCGAGCAGTACTTCAGAAAGAAGAGTTGCAATCGAAGGTGAGCACTAGCGAACTGGATCGCCAGAAGCCGATTCAGGAATCGGTTCCGAAACCGGACGGTAAGGTCTTCGGCGAATTCCGTGACGAGTTCAAATCCGAAATACTAACGCGTATAAGGTCCGGTTCAGGCCTCGACCATCACGAACTTACCAACCGGGCCGTGGAGATACTGGATGCGAGTTTCGCAAGGAACGGCCTGGCAGCCAAAGCCGACCACGAAGCAATGAGCATTCTAAGCCGGGAGCTCTCCGAAGGGATCGGCAAAGTTACGGTTCGACGTCCGGCATACAATAATTCTCGGAACAGCCATCCGCCAGCCGACAGATCGACCAGAGAAACCCGTGACCGCGATAATCGATCCCAGGAGATATACATCCGCTAGGTGGATTACCGATTTCTCCGTCGCTAGCGGGCGTGAGAACCGGTAACGCATACGAATCAATTTTTCTCCCCTTTCCGCGAGAGTCTCAGGTCACGTCAGGAATCATATTGAGAGCCAATGCGGTCTGCATTGATCCCGCCTCCTCGCGAAAACGCCAATCTTCAGCCTCCACGATCGGGTTCAACGGCCCATGATCCACGGGCGAAGCGATCAAAGACAACCGAAGCCGTCGTGCGGCCCGGAGGTTCGGCGACCGAATCAATGAACACGTCCGGCAAATTGCACGATAACGGGTATGGATGTCGAAGGTTTGCTGTGTGACAGGCGAGGCGGTCACAATATGGCCGGCATGCAAGCAGGTTAATGGCGCGTACCCGATGGCGTGATCCTCCGGAACGGACTCATTTCTTTAGAAGGCTCGTTGGCTGTTCTATCAGTCCGAGTACTTTTAATTGATTTGCTGACGGACGGAGACTCAGGCCCGTAACGTCCTCAGGCGTGAGGGCCGGTCCTTTCCACCGTCGCTGGGACTCGGGGCTTACTACTAGAAACGAGGTAGTCGCCGCCGCACGCTGCCGTCCCACGGGGATCGCCCAGAGGGTGAACTCGTGGTGACCGATCGGCGTGTAGAGATAATGGTAATTGCGGTGGGTCAGGCCGGCCCCGTCCTTTGAAAACTCGCGGGTCTCCTTTTTTTCCCATACGACGCCTTCCAGTTCTCTAAGGTCCTTCGGGAATCCGCCTCGTTTCTTGTGAAACGAGCGGAGGTCGCGGATCATTACGTCGAAAGCTTCGACCGGCGTTTCCGCGGTCCTCTGCCTCTCCGCCGCCC
>JAFDVK010000027.1 GCA_018269005.1 Acidobacteriota bacterium
CTTGACTCGGGAATGGCGGGCGACAACGTCGGGCTTCTGCTCCGCGGTGTGGACCGCAAGGAGATCGAACGCGGACAGGTCATCGCAAAGCCTGGTTCGATCACGCCGCACACGAAGTTCAAGGCGGAGGCATACGTCCTCACCAAGGAAGAGGGCGGCCGACACACGCCGTTCTTTACCGGATACCGCCCGCAGTTCTACTTCAGAACCACGGACGTTACCGGTGTCGCGAACCTGCCTGCAGGGGTCGAGATGGTGATGCCTGGCGACAACATCCAGATGGAGATCGAGCTTATCGCACCGATCGCAATGGAGAAGGGCCTGCGTTTCGCTATCCGCGAAGGCGGCCGCACAGTCGGTGCAGGTACCGTGTCAGAAGTTGTTGAGTAAGAGATTATGTTGAACGAAAAGATCCGCATCAAGTTGAAGGCCTACGATCACCGCGTCCTCGATCAGTCGACGACCGAGATCGTTGATACCGCAAAACGTACGGGAGCAAGGATCGCAGGCCCGATCCCGCTTCCGACCGTCAAGAATAAATGGACGGTACTGCGCGGGCCGCACGTTGACAAGAAGTCGCGTGAGCAGTTCGAGATCCGCACACATAAGCGGTTGATGGATATCCTCGACCCGACGGCCGAAACGGTCGATGCGTTGATGAAGCTTGATCTGCCGGCCGGTGTTGACGTCGAGATCAAAGCGTTCGGAAAGAATTAGTTGGTTCGTAAATAGTTGATGGTTGGTCGTTCATTGCAACACCCGGTTTCGATGACGCCTCAATTGACTGCTTACCATGAACGGTTAACAAAACTATGATCAGTGGAATCATTGGTAGAAAAATGGGTATGACGCAGCTCTTTGCTGAGGACGGCACGGTAACTCCCGTGACGGTCATCAAAGCAGGGCCTTGCGTCGTGATCCAGACAAAAAGTGCTGCAGGACGTGATGGTTACAACGCCGTCCAGTTGGGACTTGTCGAAGAAAAGCCGGTTCGCCTGAAGAATGTCTCGAAGCCGCTTCGCGGCCACTTCGAGATCACGGGCGGCGGAGTGCCGCCGACTCGTGTGCTGAAGGAGATCCGTCTTGCGGCCGAACCTGAGGCTTCGGTCGGTGACCAGGTGAAGGTCGATGTTTTTGCGGACGGAGACAAGATCGAAGTCGTCGGGCGCTCAAAGGGACGCGGATTCGCCGGCACCGTAAAGCGGCACAACTTCGCACGCGGCCCCGAGTCGCACGGTTCGATGAACGTTCGTCGTCCGGGTTCGATCGGCCAGTCGGCATATCCTTCGCGCGTCATCAAGGGTACGCGTTCGTCGGGCCACATGGGCGACGATAGGGTGACGGTCAAGGGACTGACGGTCGCGAAGGTCGATGTTGACAATAACTTGCTAATGATCCGCGGTGCAGTTCCGGGAGCAAACGGCAGTCTTGTAGTGGTGAAGAAATCATAGTTCAAGGAGAGCGGCTCCAGCTTCGAAGCCAGATCGGTTTTGAACCTGAAGCGAGCATCCTGGACTCGAACGGAGTGAGATTATGCCTACCGTAAAGGTTCGCAATTTGAAGAATAAAGAGGTCGGTGACCTTCAGCTGTCGGATGCCGTTTTTGGTGCCGAGCTGAACGAATCGCTCATCCACGCGGCGGTGATGAATTACCGTGCGAACGGCCGGCAGGGAACGTCAGCGACGAAGACCCGCGGTAACGTTTCGGGGTCGGGCCGCAAGCTTTGGAAGCAGAAGGGAACAGGCCGTGCGCGTATCGCGTCGCTTCGTTCGCCCCTCTGGAAGGGCGGCGGTAATGTACACGGTCCGCAGCCGCGCGACTGGTCCTACCAGATGCCGAAGAAGATGCGTCGCGGTGCTCTTCGGTCGGCCCTTTCGGAAAGGCTTCGCGAAGGCAATTTGATCATCGTTGACGAGATCGGCTTCGCGGCCCCGAAGACCAAAGATTTTCTTGCGGCACTTTCGGCTCTCGGACTGATCGAGAACGCAAAGCGTGCGAAGACGCTGATCGTCGATTCGCTTGATAATGCGAACCTCGTGCTCTCGTCGCGTAACGTTCAGAAGACGAAGGTTACCAACAGCTTTGGCCTTAACATCTACGATATCGTTTATCACGAAAAGCTCGTGATCTCGAAGGCTGCGGCAGAGGAGATCGTTTCACTGCTCGATCCTAAGCAGGAAGGTGCGGCAGAACCTGTTGCTGAAGCTCCGGCAAAGGCAAAGAAAGCAGCTCCTGCGAAGAAAGAAGCAAAGACGGACGCTGAAGCTCCTGCGAAGGAAAAGAAGGCTGCGGCTAAGAAGCCGGCGGTGGAAGTAGCAGAAGAAGCGGCTCCTGCGGCTGAGGAGGCAAGCGACAATGAGTAACTTGAGCGTTTGGGACATTTTGAGATCGCCCGTTGTTACGGAGAAGAGCGTGATCCTCAAGGAGGATTCGACCGAAGAGGATACTGATCGCAAGCAGGGACAGGTGCTGACCTTCCGTGTTGATAAGAAGGCGACTAAGCCCGAGATCAAATCAGCGGTCGAGGAGATCTTTAACGTCAAGGTCGCCGCCGTTCGCACCGTCCAGTACGAAGGCAAGATGAAACGCCGCGGACGCATCGAAGGACGTCGTCCGGATTGGAAAAAGGCTTATGTGACCCTGCGAAAGGGCGAGCCGATGGTCGATTACGCAGAAGCAATATAAATGCGGATCGCGGAATGAGGAATGCGGAATCAATTCCGCAGTCCGCGTTCCGAATTCCGAATTGAAGATATGGGAATCAAGAGATTAAAACCGACATCGCCGGCACGCCGCTATCAGACATATCTGACGCGCGATGAGCTGACGCCGGGAGCAACACCCGAGAAATCGTTGCTCGAACCGAAAAAGAGGATCTCCGGGCGCAATAGCGACGGCCGCATCACGATCCGTCGTCGCGGCGGGGGCCACAAACGTTTTTACCGCGTGATCGATTTCAAACGCGACAAGGCCGGCATCCCGGGCAAGGTCGCACAGATCGAATACGATCCGAACCGCTCGGCTCATATCGCTCTGATCAACTATCTTGACGGTGAGAAGCGCTACATCATCGCTCCTTTGGGACTGAAGGTCGGGACCTCGATCTTGAGCGGCGCGGATGCGGACATCCTGCCGGGCAACGCATTGCCGATCACGAATATTCCGCTTGGTACGGAAGTTCATAACATTGAGCTTCGTCCGGGTAAAGGCGGCCAAATGGTCCGCTCTGCTGGCGGGTTTGCGCAGATCATCGCAAAGGACGGAGACTTTGCACAGCTTAGGATGCCGTCCGGCGAAGTTCGCCGCGTACCGGTGGTTTGCTATGCAACTGTCGGCCAGGTCGGCAATACCGAGCACGAAAACGTCTCGCTTGGTAAGGCGGGACGCAACCGCTGGAAGGGAAAGAGGCCGAAAGTTCGCGGTGTCGCGATGAATCCGGTCGATCACCCGCACGGCGGCGGTGAGGGCAAAACGTCAGGCGGACGTAATCCGGTTACGCCTTGGGGACAGCCGACCCGCGGTTACAAGACGCGTCGCAACAAGCGCACGAACAATATGATCGTTCGCGACAGGCGTAAGAAATAAGGGTTTTTATAGTCAAGAGGACTGTTTAAGATATGCCACGTTCAGTTAAGAAAGGCCCGTTCATCGACCTAAGTGTTCAGAAGGTCGTAAAGCGCATCACAAGCGGCGGTGCGAAGCCTCCCGCGATCCGTACGTGGTCGCGACGGTCGACGATCTCGCCGGATATGGTGGGCCTGACCTTTGGAGTTCACAACGGCAAGCGCCACATTCCTGTTTTCGTTACGGAGAATATGGTCGGCCACAAGCTTGGCGAATTTTCACCGACACGCGTTTTTAAGGGCCATCCGGGCACAAAAGCGGAGAAGGCGGCGAAGAGGAAATAAATGGAAGCGGTAGCAAAGACAAAATATTTGAAGGGCAGCCCGCGTAAGACGCGCCTCGTGATCGATATGATCCGCGGCGAGAACGTCTCGCGTGCACTGGCTATTCTTAAATTCACGGACAAGCGTGCTGCGGACCCGATCGCACAATGTTTGAGCTCGGCGATCGCGAATGCGACCTATAAGGCCGAGCAGCAGAATATCGCGATCGACCCGGACGATCTATGGGTGAAGACCTGCTTCGTCGATATGGGCCCGACCAAGGGCAGAAAGCGTATGCGTCCTGCTCCGCAGGGGCGTGCGTATCGCGAGCAGCGTCATTACTGCCACATCACGATCCACGTGACGAGCGAAGAGCAGCCGAAGACCGAGAAGGAGCTTCGAGCCGAGGCCGCAAAAGCCAAGAAGGCCGCTGAGGGTGGAAAAGCAAAGCCGAAGAAGGCAAAGCCCGCGGTAAAGAAGGCTGAGAAGGCGAAGGTCGAGGATGTGGAAACAGTCGTTGAAACTCCGGTCGTAGAAGCAGTTGCGGAACCGGCAGCGGCCGAAGTCGTCGAGACTCCAGCGGCCGAGGCTTCAGCGGCTGAAGAGAATGCTGCCGAAACCACCGTTGATAACACAGAGGAAACGAGCGAGGAGACCGCAAAGGAATAGGCCTCGAGCCAAGAAGAGCTAAATATGGGACAGAAAGTTCATCCTTACGGCTTTAGGGTCGGATACAACAAAGATTGGCACTCGCACTGGTATGCAAAGCAGGATTTTGCTTCATTCCTCGCGGAGGATCTGAAACTCAAGCGCGTACTAAAGAAGAAGTTTGCCGGCGGCGGAGTTTCGCACATCGATATCGAACGTGCGGCCGCTCGCTTGAAGATCGTGATCTACACTTCACGTCCGGGCATCATCATCGGACGCAAAGGTGCTGAGATCGACAAGCTTCGCGAAGACCTTGCACGCAAAACAGGCCGCGACGTCCTGATCTCGATCCTTGAGATCAAGCATCCTGAGCTCAATGCTCAGCTTCAGGCCGAAAAGATCGCGCAGCAGCTTGAGAAGCGTATCGCCTTCCGTCGTGCGATGAAAAAGACGATGGAAGAGTCGATCCGGTTCGGTGCCCAGGGCATCAAGGTGATGATCGCCGGCCGTCTTAACGGAGCCGAGATCGCACGCACGGAATGGTCGCTTCAGGGCCGCCTTCCGCTGCACACTCTTCGTGCGGATATTGATTTTGGTTTTACCGAAGCTCTGACGACCTTCGGCATCATCGGAGTAAAGGTTTGGATCTACCGCGGTGAGATCCTCGATCCGAAAGCATCAATGGCACGCGGAACGACGACCGATCCGATGAATGAAGTTAAGGTTGACCGCAGTGCGATGCGCGAGCGTCGTCCGCGTCGAGACGACAGAAGGTAAAGAGGTTAATGGTAAATGGTTAATGGTTAGTGGTTAATGGACGGCGACATCCTGCGGATCGATCAACGACCAACAATTAACGATCAACAATTAACTATTAACAATTCACGAGGTTTTTATTATGTTGATGCCGAAGAAGGTAAAGCACCGAAGGGTTATGAAGGGCCGTATGCGCGGAAAAGCGACACGCGGCGAAAAACTTAACTTTGGTGACTTTGGGCTAAAGACGCTTGAAGCCGGCTGGATCACCGATCGCCAGATCGAAGCTGCCCGTATCGCGATGACGCGTCACGTCAAACGCGGCGGCAAGATCTGGATCCGTATGTTTCCTGATAAGCCGATCACGAAGAAACCGGCAGAAACTCGTATGGGTTCAGGAAAAGGTGCTCCGGATCACTGGGTGGCAGTAGTAAAGCCCGGCCGTGTATTGTACGAGATCCAGGGCGTTGAAGAGACATTGGCACGCGAAGCTATGCAGCTTGCGGCACAGAAGCTCCCGATCAAGACGAAGTTCGTCTCGCGAGCTGACCTCGAAGGAGGCATCGTTTAAGAGAAATGAAACGCAAGGAGCAGTTAGATCAGTTGAAGGATATGAGCGTCGAGGAGCTCAACGAGCAAGCCGAAGCTCTCAAAGAGTCGCTTTTTCGCTTGAAGTTCCGCAGGGCTCTCGGCGTTGGCGAAACGTTGAATGATATTCGCCGTGAGAAGAAGACCTTGGCACGCGTTTATACGCTGCTAAGTAAGAAGGGAAGCGACGCAGAAGCGGCCTAAGGCCTGGCGTAGATATTTGATCAGCAATGGCTACTAATAAAAAAGAAGAAGAGATCGCCGCAGCGGGCACCGAACAGGTGGCCAAGGCCGGTCGCAAGCGCATCGAGAAGGTCGGCGTCGTCGCTTCGGACAAGATGACGAAGACGGTCACCGTTCGTGTTGACCGACAGGTCAAGCACCCGGTCTATCGCAAGTACGTCAAGAAGCGTAAGAAGTTCATGGCCCACAACGATCTCGAAGCAAAGGTGGGTGATCGCGTAAGGATCGTTGAGACGCGGCCTATGTCGGCAAGAAAACGCTGGCGTGTTGCAGAGATCCTGCAGCGTGCGGAGAGTTAAGCAAAGTTTGATTAAGGAGCGTCGCCTGCTCATCAAGTTCGGCGGACGCTCAAGTCGGAGCAAATAGTTATGATTCAGATGCAGACCTCCTTGGCGGTCGCTGACAATTCAGGTGCAAAGCGCGTCGAGATGATAATGCCCGTCGGCGGTTCGACGAGCAAGATCGCACGCCTCGGCGATACGATCAAAGTTACCGTCAAAGAAGCGGCACCGGATGGCACGGCGAAGAAGGGAAAGGTTTACAACGCAGTGATCGTCCGCACGCACAAAGAAGTTCGCCGGCGTGACGGTTCGTATATCCGATTCGATGAGAATGCGGCGGTCCTTATCAAGGACGACGGAACTCCGATCGGAACACGCGTTTTCGGCCCCGTGGCACGTGAGCTTCGCGAGAAGAATTTTATGAAGATCGTAAGTCTCGCTCCGGAGGTTATCTAGAAAGAAATGAGACCGGTAAAGACAGGAACAGTAAACAGCAAGATCAAACGCGGCGACCAGGTCGTTTTCATCGCGGGCAAAGAATACAACCGCTATGATTCGGCAGGCAAGCGTCAGCCGTATCGCGGCAAGGTGATCGCCGTCGATGCCCGCAACGGCAAAGTTAAGGTCGAAGGTGCGATGATGGTCAAACGCCACGTCAAGCCCGTTCCGCAGCTGAATCGAGAGGGCGGCATCAAAGAGCAGGAAGCTTGGGTGAGCGCATCGAACGTGGCCTTGGTCGATCCTGAGACAGGTAAGCCGACCCGCGTGAAGATCGAGATCCGAGACGGTAAGAAAGTTCGACTCGCCAAGAGCGGAAAGGTGATCGCGGAAGTTGGTGAATACCGCCGCGAAAAGAGCCACACGCTTGAAGGCGTAGATGACGTCAACGAAACAGAGAAGTAACTTTTCGAGCCGGCAACGCTTTATTTCGCGGGTCCCGGCAATAGATAGGCAGGAGAAGCCAGAAACGAAATGGCAAGGTTAAAAGACAAATACAAAGACGAGATCGCACCGGCGCTCGCCAAAGAATTCGGGATCAAGAACCCGATGGCCATACCAAGGATCGAGAAGGTCGTGATCAATATGGGCCTCGGTGAGGCTTCGTCGAACGCGAAATTGCTCGACGTGGCGGCCGAAGAATTGAAGTCGATCACAGGCCAGAAGCCTGTTGTGACAAAGGCGAAGAAATCGATCGCCGCGTTCAAACTTCGACAGGGAATGAGCATCGGTACGATGGTCACGCTCCGAGGTGAGCGTATGTTCGAGTTTCTCGATCGCCTGATCTCGGTCGCTCTGCCGCGTGTAAGAGACTTTCGAGGCATTTCCGGCAAGGCGTTCGACGGCCGCGGAAACTACACTCTCGGCATTCGCGAACAGCTAATTTTCCCGGAGATCGATTTCAACAAGGTTGATAAGACCCGCGGAATGAACATCTCTATCGTAACGACGGCTCGTAATGACGACGAAGCCCGTTCGCTGCTAAAAGGGCTCGGAATGCCCTTCAGACAATAAGTTATGGCAAAGATCAGCAAGGTAGTTAAGAACAACAGGCGAAAGGCGATGGTCGCAAACTATGCCGAACGCCGCCGCGAGCTCAAGAAGGTCATCAACAATCCGGCGTCTTCGCCCGAGCAGGTTGATGAAGCGGTTCTGAAACTTCAGAAGTTTCCGCGTGATGCGAGCCCGATCCGCGTTCGCAATCGCTGTTCGCAGACGGGACGTCCGCGTGGATTCCTGCGTAAATTCGGTATTTCGCGTGTTGCACTTCGAGATCTCGCACGGGAAGGACAGATCCCCGGCGTTGTGAAATCGAGCTGGTAGTTTGAATGCGGATCGCGGAATTCGGAGTGCGGAATTTAGCAGCCGACTCACGAAACGTTACGGTCCGAGAAGAAGGATTTTCGGAATGGAAAGCTGAAGGAGCGATCTTGGTAACACTAGATCCGAATTCTGCGGTCCGAATTCCGCACTTATTTGACGGAGTTTAATTAGAATGACAGACCCAATAGCCGATATGCTTACACGGATCCGCAACGCGATCGCTGCGAATCATCCGCGTGTCGATATTCCCGGCTCGAAGCTTAAAATGGAAGTCGCCCGCATCCTAAAGGAAGAGGGCTACATCAACAGCTTTTCGACCAAGGGAGAGGGGCCGAAATACGTTATCCGCGTATTCCTTCGTTATGACGCGAAGGGAGTTTCGTCGATCACGCATCTTTCGCGTGTTTCGCGGCCCGGCCGCCGCGTTTACGTCGGCTCGCAGGAGATACCGAAGGTTCTCGGCGGATACGGCATCAATATTGTATCGACCTCGAAAGGTCTAATGAGCGGCAAGAAGGCCCGCGCCGAGAAGATCGGCGGCGAACTGATTGCTGAGATCTATTAAAGCTTTGAATGAGGACGCGGTCGAGCGAGACGCTCGGCTTACGCCTCGGTAAATGATATGTCACGAGTAGGAAAAAAACCGATCGCTATCCCGTCGGGTGTAACCGTTACGATCAGCGATGACAAACTCGAAGTAAAGGGCCCGAAAGGAACACTTTCGACCCCGATCCCTTCAGGCGTCAGCTTCAAGCAGGAAGAAGGTTCGCTTGTTGCAGAGCGTGCGAGTAACGATGAGGCCGCGTTTCACGGCCTGGCACGTGCTCTTGCGAACAATGCCGTCGTCGGTGTTACGGAAGGCTTTTCGAAGGCGATGGACGTAGTCGGCGTCGGATATAAAGCTGAGGTCCAGGGCAAGAAGATCGTTTTTGCTCTCGGATATTCGCACCCGATCGAGTACCCGCTGCCGGAAGGTATCGAGGCAAAGGCTGAACGCCTTAACACGAAAGCGTCGATCAACCAGTATCAGACGACGATCACCCTTTCCGGCATCGACAAGCAGAAGCTTGGCCAGGTCGCCGCGGAACTTAACCGTCTCCGCAAGCCCGATGCTTACAAAGGAAAAGGGATCCGGTACGCCGATAAATATTACAAGCTCAAGCCCGGAAAGACCGGCAAATAGAGCGTAAACCAGGACAAGAGTTATGGCACAGAAAAGCAGAGCAGATATTCGCCAGGGCGTGCACAGCCGCATTCGTAAGAAAGTGCGCGGTACGGCCGATCGTCCGAGGCTTGCGGTGTTCCGCAGCCTGAATCACATCTACGCACAGGTCATCGACGATGCGACGGGCAAGACGATCGCTTCGGCATCGACCGCGGAGAAAGGTTTTTCGGGCAAGACGGGCGGAAATATCGACGCCGCAAAAGAGATCGGGAAGTCGATCGCAGAACGTGCGTTGAAGGCGGGTGTTTCGAGCGTCGTTTATGACCGCGGCGGTTATCTTTATCACGGACGTGTCAAGGCTCTTCTTGACGCAACCCGCGAGAATGGACTCAATAAGCACGAGGCAAAACAGAGCACCGGCGAGGCCGCGTAACAGCATCATTTAGAAATGAATAAGAAACAGAGAATTTCACCCGCAGGCTTGCTCCTCAAAGACCAGCTCATCTCGATCAATCGTGTGACGAAGGTCGTAAAGGGCGGTAAGAATCTTTCGTTCGCGGCGTTGGTCGTGATCGGTGACGAGGCCGGCCATGTCGGTTTCGGTACCGGCAAGGCGAAAGAAGTGCCGAATGCGATCAAGAAGGCTGTCGAGGCAGCAAAGAACAATTTGATCCGCGTTCCGCTCATTGACGGTACGCTGCCGCACGAACTGATCGGCGAATACGGCGCAGGCCGCGTTCTGATGAAGCCGGCGGCCGAAGGTACAGGCGTTATTGCAGGCGGCGCGGTGCGTGCCGTTATGCAGTCGCTCGGCGTCCACAATGTGCGAACGAAGATCTTGGGATCCAATAACGCACACAACGTAATTCGAGCGACCTTCGACGGCCTGCTCAGGATGAAGGATCCGATGGAAGTTGCACGGCTTCGCGGCAAGCAGGTCGAAGAACTTGTATAAGCGATGAGCGCGAAAGGTAACGATTTACGAGTTTTAGCAAGCGGATCACGGAAGAGAGCGAGACTTGATCGCAACTGAGCGATTCGCGACCAGAGATTAAGAGATGGCAAAGAAAGCAGAAAATCCGACGGCTGGAAGCATCAAGATCCAGTACTACCGAAGCATGATCGGCTATGCAAAAAAGCAGAAGGAGATCGTAAAGAGCCTCGGTATCACGAAGCTGAATCAAACGGTAACGCGGCCCGATTCGCCGGCAACGCGCGGGATCGTTGCGAAGGTGCCGCATTTGCTGAGGATCGTGGAGCGTTAATAGTAAATGGTGAATGGTGAATGGTGAATGGTAAATCGTAAATGGTGAATGGTGAATGGTGAATGGTGAATGGTAGATCGTTAGGCGTGGATGCGATTCACAATTAACGATTCACAATTAACGATCAACCATAAACAATTCACAATTCACGATTAACGACTCACAACTAACGATTCACGATCAACGAGGAATATATGGCTTTATCACTAAATAATTTACATCCGGCTCCCGGTTCGACGCATAAGAAGAAGCGCGTTGGCCGCGGTCCCGGTTCGGGACTCGGAAAGACGTCCGGCCGCGGAAACAAGGGTCAGAAGTCGCGTTCTGGTTATGCGAGCCGTCCGGGTTTTGAAGGCGGACAGATGCCTCTTCAGCGTCGTCTTCCGAAGCGTGGTTTTACGAATATCTTTAAGAAGCAGTGGCTCGAGATCAGCCTTGCGAAGATCGAGGATAACTT
This sequence comes from Acidobacteriota bacterium, assembly GCA_018269005.1. Lineage (GTDB taxonomy): Bacteria > Acidobacteriota > Blastocatellia > Pyrinomonadales > Pyrinomonadaceae > OLB17. Next base: position 11,113 of record JAFDVK010000027.1, read on the forward strand.
CCAGGCGGGCGATGAGGTCACGCCGCAGATCCTCCACGATCGCGGCCTGATCAAGAAGGCGAAGCACGATCTCGTCATTCTTGGGAACGGGGATTTTACGAAGGCTTTGAAGATCTCTGCCCATCGCTTCACGAAGACAGCGAAGGAAAAGATCGAGAAGGCCGGTGGTACGGCGACGCAGATCGGATAACACGTTCTATAGATTTTTTAAGGGCTCGAAGCTCGATGCCCTTGCTGGTCAGACCTTTTAAGCCGAGACTTTTATGGAGAAGTTTTTTAACGCGGTCCAAAATATGTTCCGGATCGCCGAGCTGCGGAAGAGGATCTTCTTTACGCTCGGACTTCTGGCGGTCTATCGCCTTGGTGCTCACATTACGGCACCCGGAATAAATAAAGTTCGTCTCGAAGCAGTTTGGGCCGATGTTGCGGGCACGCTGCTCGGGGTATTGGACCTTTTCTCGGGCGGAAACTTCCGCACGATCTCGGTCTTTGCTCTTGGCGTTACGCCGTATATCACTGCGTCTATCATTATGCAGCTGATGCCGGTGCTCTCGCCGACGGTAAAGAAGATCCAGGAAGAAGGCGAGGTCGGGCGACAAAAGCTGAATCAATGGACGCGCTATGCGACCGTTGGCCTTTGTGCCGTTCAGACCTTCTTTGTTGCGACATGGCTCTCGCGGAACCAGGTCATCGCAGACAGCTGGGTTGCGACGGCGATGATCATCGTCACGCTTACGACCGGCTCGATCTTCGTGATGTGGCTCGGTGAACAGATCACCGAACGCGGTGTCGGCAACGGCATCTCACTGCTCATCTTCGCAGGTATCGTCATCGGGCTGCCGCGTGGCCTGGCTCAGGTCTCGGAACGTGTCAGCAGCGGTGATGCAGCTTCGACCCTCGGCGTCGTGTTCCTCGTCGTCGTCATGGTCGCATTGATCGCGGTCATCGTTTACGTTGAATCGGCGAGAAGGAATATCGCGATAAGTTACGCAAACCGACGCGTCGGCAATCAGACATTTCGCGGGCAGGAAACAAGCCTTCCGCTGAAGATCAATATGGGCGGCGTTATCCCGGTGATCTTTGCATCGTCGGTGCTCGCGTTGCCTCAGACGGTGTTTGCTGCATTTCCGCCGGACCCGAACAACCCGAACGCTCTTTGGACGAAAGTTTATACGTTCTTCCAGCAGTTTCACGGCGGCGACCCGTATTACGAACTCGTATTCTTGTCGCTTATCGTTCTGTTCACCTTCTTCTATATCACGATCATCTTTAACACGGACGAGGTCGCTGATAACTTGAGAAAGCATGGCGGATTTGTTGCCGGCATCAGGCCGGGAGCTCCGACAGCGGACTATCTGAACGATATTATGACGAAGCTGACGACCGTTGGTGCGATCTATCTTGCACTCGTCGCCTTCATACCTCAGCTTCTTCTTAGCGGCTTTAAGGTTGCACGGCTTCCGTTCTTTGGGTCCGGACTTGATAACTTTTTGACCTCGACGCCGGGACTCAGCTGGATACCGACGGGCCTTGGCTATCAGTTCTATTTCGGCGGTACGTCACTGCTTATCTTGGTCGGCGTTGCGATGGATACCGTCGCACAGATCGAGGCTCAGCTCGTGATGAGGAACTACGAAGGCTTCCTCGGTGCGGGTTCGAGACTCCGCGGCCGCAGAAGCTAGACGTTCTCTTTTTTGAGCCACAGCGAGCACTAGAACGGTGTGAGAGACGCTCTCATCTTGTTCGCTGTGCTCCCTGTGGCAAGTTACTTTTTTGATGGATAAGATAATCGTACTGATCGGAGCTCCGGGAGCAGGTAAAGGAACACAAGCTCGGCTGCTGACCGAGCGAAGGGGAATCCTGCAGATCTCGACCGGCGATATGTTCCGTGCGATGAGGTCGGGAGACACACCGCTCGCACGCGAAGTTCAGGCCGTGATGGCATCGGGAGCTCTTGTTTCGGACGATCTTACATTCAAGGTGGTTCAGGAGCGCACGTCGCAGCCTGACGCCGCGGGAACATACATTCTAGACGGATATCCGCGAACGCTTGTTCAGGCTGAACAGCTCGAAGAACTCGCCGAGGATCAGGAGAAAGAGATCGTTGCGATCGAGGTCGATGTTCCCAGGGAAGATCTGTTAAAACGGCTGACAGGGCGGCGAACATGTCCCGTTTGCGGTGAGATATATAACATCTATTCCAAGCCGCCGAAGGTTGACGGCCGTTGCGATCTTCATCCGGACGCGGAACTCGATCATCGGAAAGATGACCAGGAATCTACAGTCGCGGCACGTCTCGCGACATACGATGAATTGACGGCGCCGCTCCTTGATTACTATCGCAAGACCGACCGCCTGAAAGCGGTCGATGGCACCGGCGATCCCGAAACGATATATTCGCGCATCGAAAAGGCTATTGGTTAAGTTTTAATGATCTTCGCGAAGTCAGCAAAAGACCTTGATAAAATGCGTGCCGTCGGCGAATTGATCGCCGAGGTGCGTGAGGCTTTGCGTGCGATGGTCGCGCCGGGGATTTCGACACTCGAGCTGAACAACGCGGCGGACAAGATGATCCGCGATGCAGGTGCGATACCGACATTCATTGGTTATCACGGCTTTCCGTATGCGATCTGCGCATCGGTGAATCACGAGATCGTACACGGGTTCTCAAAGCCCGATCCATTGAAAGACGGCGACATCATATCGCTCGATATGGCGGCGACTTATCAAGGTTTTGTTGGAGACACGGCGACGACGGTCCCGGTCGGCAAGATCTCCGACGAACTCGCTCAATTGATACGCGTGACGGAAGAATGTCTGGCCTATGGCATTGAGGCAGCCCGCGTAAATAGCCGTATCGGGGACATTGGTTGGGCGGTTCAGCAGCATGCTGATAAATTCGGCTACGGGATCGTCCGCGACTATACAGGTCACGGGATAGGACGGAATATGCACGAAGCTCCGCAGATCCCGAATTACGGACGCCCGGGAACAAAGGAAAAGATCCGTGCGGGATATTGTTTTGCGATCGAGCCGATGCTGAATATCGGCACCGCCGACACGCGGACGCTCAGCGACAAATGGACGGTCGTAACGGCCGATGGCAAGCCCTCGGCCCACGCGGAACACACGCTCGCGGTTACGCCCGAAGGGCCGGAAATACTGACTTTGACAAAGCAACAGAAGAGCCGGCAAAAAGCCGCATCTGCGACTTGAAAAGTGGGTGTGAAAGGGCTAATATAGGTAGTTTGCCCCGTCTGTAGGGTATTTGCTCTGTGCGACTATGTCGAAAGAAGAAGCGATAGAGGTCACCGCGACCGTTTTGGAGACATTGCCGAACGCGATGTTCAAGATCGCCGTGGATGACAATAACCACGAGGTCCTTGCCCATATATCGGGTAAGATGCGGAAGAATTTTATTCGCATTCTGCCGGGAGACAAGGTCCTCGTCGAGCTTTCACCCTATGACTTGAAGCGTGGACGCATAACCTATCGATATAAGTAGGTGACGATAAAATGAAAGTAAGGCCGTCAGTAAAAAAGATTTGCGATAAGTGCAAGATAATCCACCGCAAGGGCGTGGTGCGGGTGATCTGTGATAACCCGAAACACAAGCAGCGGCAGGGATAGTATTTATTTGGAGAAATTATGGCTCGCGTAGCAGGTGTTGATCTTCCGCCCAACAAGAGGGCACAAATTGGACTGACCTACATTTACGGTGTAGGCAAATCACGCGCTTCCTCGGTACTTGACGAGGCAGGCATCGGTTACGACGTAAAGATCCGTGACCTTAGCGAAGACGAATTGAACAAGGTTCGCGGCATCCTCGACGCCCAAGGCGACATCGAGGGCGACCTTCGCAAACGCGTGCAGATGGACATCAAGCGTCTGATGGACATCGGCTGCTACCGCGGCCTTCGCCATCGCCGCAGCCTGCCGGTCCGAGGCCAGCGTACGAGCACGAATGCCCGCACCCGCAAGGGCCCGCGTAAGGCTGCCGTTGCCAAGAAGAAGGCGCCGGGCAAGAAATAGTTGACGTAGAGCGGCGGTTTTTGGCGATCAGTTCGCCGGAAAGTCTGCCGCTCGATTTTATAGTTAAGAGAAAATGGCAAAAGCACCAGCTAAAAAGACCTTTAAGAAGAAGGAAAAGAAGAACATTCCTGCAGGGATCGTTCACATTTCTGCTTCGTTCAATAACACCCTCATCTCGATCACGGATACGAACGGGAACCTCATATCGCAGTGCTCCTCGGGTGCACGCGGTTTTCGCGGTTCGCGAAAAGGCACGCCGTTCGCCGCTCAGCAGGCTGCGGGCGAATGTGCGCGCAAGGCCGCTGAGGCCGGTGTTCGTGAGGTCGAGGTTCGCGTAAGAGGGCTTGGAGGCGGCCGTGAGTCCGCGATCCGTGCCGTTACGCAGGCGGGAATTCGCGTAACGTCCATCCGTGACACGACGCCGATTCCGCACAATGGATGCAGGCCGCCGAAGCGCCGCCGCGTCTGACGATTTGGGATTTGGGATTTGGGATTTTGGATTTGGGATCGAAACTGGTTCGATCCCGTGGGTATCGAAAGGACGAAGGGGAGCGGTGAGTTTCCCGTAAACTTTTTCTGCAAGAATGAATGCTGGGTCTACATTTGTGGGACTTGGGTTGTAACGATCCAAAATCACAAATCTAAAATCCAAGATCATTTTTGCTGAAGGCAAAAATAATATATGGCTAGATATAGAGATGCGGTGTGCAGGCTTTGCCGCCGCGAAGGTGCAAAACTTTTCCTTAAAGGCGATCGCTGCTTCAAACCTTCTTGTGCGATCGAGAAACGCGGAACAAATCCTCCGGGACAGCACGGCGGAGCCCGCCGCAAGATGCTTGCGGGCTACGGCGAACAGCTCCGTGAGAAACAGAAAGTGAAGCGTATCTATTTCATTCTCGAGAAGCAGTTCCATACTTATTTTGAGAAGGCTCTTCGTCAAAAAGGTGTTACGGGCGAGAACCTGCTCTTCCTTCTTGAGCGCCGTCTCGACAATGTTGTCTATCGAGCAGGCTTTTCTACGTCGCGTCGTCAAGCTCGTCAGCTTGTGAATCACGGCCACATCACTGTGAACGGCCGCAAGGTCGATATTCCTTCGTTCCAGGTGAAGGTCGGTGACGAGGTCGTCGTGAAGCCGAAGACGCAAAAGAATCCGCACGTTGATGGTGCGTGGTCAACCGCGGTCGGCCGCGGACGTCCCGCATGGCTGTCGGCCGGCGGACGGGATTTCACGGTCAATGTGGCCGCGAACCCGCGTCGCGAAGACATCGATCAGAACATCAACGAACAGCTGATCGTCGAACTTTACAGCAAGTAGTATTTTGACCGGCTTGGCTAAAGTAGCCGACACGCATCTTTTGGGGTCCGTTCTTACCCCTGCGGCTGTCGGGGACAAAGCCAACGCTTTAATAAAAGAACAACTATGACACAAACAAACTGGACAGAATTTCAGATGCCGAGTCGCTTGAACGTCGAGACTTCGACGCTCAGCGACCGTTACGGCAAGTTTTATGCAGCGCCGTTCGAGAGAGGCTTTGGTACGACGGTCGGCAACTCGATCCGACGGGCCCTGCTCTCTTCGATCGAAGGCGCCGCGATAACCGCCGTGAAGATCTCGGGCGTCGAGCACGAGTTCTCATCGATCAAAGGCGTTGTCGAAGATGCGACGGACGTCATCTTGAATTTGAAGCAGGTTCCGTTCAAGCTGCACGGCAGCGGCCCCAAAATGCTGACCATCAGCCGCAAGGGATCCGGTGAAGTGACTAGCGCGGATATCCAGGCCGACGGTGATGTCGAGGTGCTCGATACGGGCGTTCATATCGCGACGATCAGCACGGGCGGTTCGATCGAGATCGAAATGCGGCTCAAGCAGGGACGCGGTTATGTCTCGGCAGAACTGAACAATGACGAAGATCTTTCGGTCGGTTTTATTCCGATCGACTCGGTGCACACGCCGATCAAGAAGGTCAATTATAACGTGGACAAGACCCGGCAGGGTTCGAACACGGAATACGACCGCCTTACGCTTGAGGTCTGGACGGACGGCAGTGTTACGCCGGATGATTCGATCGGGCTTGCGGCAAAATTGGTCAAAGATCATATGTCGATCTTCATCAATTTCGAAGAAGAGGAAGAAGAGTATAAATACGAAGATATTGCGCGTCCGCCGCTCATGCGCAACGACCTTCTCGATAAGTCGGTCGATGAATTGGAGCTTTCGGTCCGCTCGTACAACTGCCTGAAGAACGCTGATATCCGGTCGATCCGCGATCTGATCCGCCGCAGCGAAAAGGATATGCTTCACACGAAGAACTTCGGCAAGAAATCACTCACCGAGATCAAGGATATGCTCCACGGCATGGGGCTCGACTTCGGAATGGAGTTTGACGAGCAGGGCAATCCGATCCCGGGAACAGGCGGTAGAGATCTAGATTAAGGGTAGAGGATAGCGGGTAAGGGATAAGGCGCTGGTCGCGACATTCCCTTAGCCTTTATCCTTTCGTCTTTATCCTTTAAGAACATGAGACATCAAAAAGCACATCGTAAACTAGGACGCACGACCGAGCATCGTATGTCGATGCTTCGCAATCTTGCGACCTCGCTTATCAACGCTGATAAGGAATACATCGTAACCACCGTTCAGAAGGCGAAAGAGCTACGGCCGTTCGTTGAGAAAGTGATCACGCTCGCGCGCCACGCTCAGCAGGCCGAAGGCAGCGACGCAATGAGAGTCGTAAATCTTCGTCGTCAGGCCGCAAAGTTTTTCCATTCCGGCAACACGACATTTAAGATCGCACAAAGCCGTTTTCGCGGGAAAAAGGGCGAGTCGAAAGAAGCACCGGTGCGTACGGCGGGTGTTGCGGCCGTCCAGCGGCTTTTCAATGAGCTCGGTGTGCGCTATAAAGACCGTAACGGCGGTTATACGCGTATCATCAGGCTCGGGCGTCGTCAGGGCGACAACGCTGAGTTGGCAGTTATAGAGCTTGTGGACAACCCGCGTGAACTCGCCGCAAAGGGCTAGTCATAAAAGCGGAGGTTCACAAACTCAATGAGCGAGACCGGATCAGCAAAGGCGGAAGACGGAAAAGTGGGCGAAAAGAAAGATACTGAAAAGCGATCGGGAGCGGAAGGTCAGTCCTTCGATATGGACGAACTGCAATCGCTCGCGGCTCTTGTGAACGAGCACGGATTCACGGATTTCGAATTTGAGAACGAGAATATCCGTGTGAAGATGAGCAAAGCGGCCACTGTCGTCGCTGCTCCACCGATGATGGCCGTTCCGCCGGCAGTTCAACCGGTCGCGACGGCGCCTGCCGCTGCGGTTGTACCCGAAACTCCGGTCGATGAGGACGCGGGACTTTTCAAGATCACTTCGCCGATCGTCGGAACATTCTATCGTTCGCCGGGCCCTGATAAGCCGCCTTTTGTAAGCGAAGGTTCGAGCGTATCGGCCGACTCGGTCGTCTGCATCGTGGAAGCGATGAAGCTGATGAACGAGATCCAGGCGGAAACTTCGGGTACGATCGTGAAAGTCTATGTCGAGAACGGCCAGCCCGTCGAATTTGGGCAGCCGCTTTTCGGTGTCAAGAGCTAGGACGGGATGAGTCCAAGATCTTATGTCCAAGATCCAAAGTCCTACGTATGAAGTCAAGAGTCAAAAGTCAAAAGTCAAAATCAAGCCGGTCTTAACGTTAATTTTGACTTTTGACTTTTTACTTTTAGCTTCCCTCTAAGAATGCCTCGTGAAATTCGAAAAATTTTAGTTGCTAACCGCGGTGAGATCGCCTGCAGGATAATTTGGACCTGCAAGGAAATGGGCATCAAGACGGTTGCCGTCCATTCCGAGGCCGACAGGGAATCGCTCCACGTAAAGTTCGCAGATGAGGCCGTATGTATCGGACCGGCACCCTCTTCACAGAGCTACCTTAATATCCCTTCGATTATCTCGGCGGCGGAGATCACGGACGCGGATGCGATCCATCCCGGATACGGATTCCTCGCCGAATCAGCCACCTTCGCGAAGATCTGCGAGGACTGCAATATCAAATTCATCGGCCCGCGTCCTGACGTTATCGCGATGATGGGCGATAAGGTCGAAGCACGGCGGACGATGACGGCCGCAGGCGTTCCGATCCTGCCGGGCAGCCCGGATCCGATCGAGTCTGCGGAAGAAGCAAAGGCCCTCGCCCTCGACATTGGTTTTCCGGTGATCATCAAGGCGGCGGCCGGCGGAGGCGGCCGAGGAATGCGTATCGTCAGAAGCGCTGACGAACTTGCGTCAAACCTTGAGCTTGCCCAGACCGAGGCCCTCGCCGCGTTCAAGAATGGAGCGGTTTACATCGAGCGGTATATCGAACGTCCGCGTCATATCGAGATACAGGTTCTGGCCGACGAACACAACAACGTCATTCATCTTGGCGAACGCGAATGCACTATCCAACGCCGGCATCAGAAGTTGCTCGAAGAAGCACCTTCACCGGCGATCTCTTCCAGGCTTCGCGAAGAAATGGGCGCGGTCGCGGTCAAGGCCTGCCGGGAGATCGGTTATTCGAGTGCGGGTACGTTCGAGTTCCTGCTCGACGAAGACGATCAGTTCTACTTCATGGAGATGAACACACGCATCCAGGTAGAGCATCCTGTCACTGAGATGGTCACGCTTGCAGATATTGTCCGCAATCAGATCGTGATCGCGACCGGCAAAGATGTGGGATACACGCAGGACGAAGTTCAGATCAGCGGGCATTCGATCGAGTGCCGCATCAACGCGGAAGATCCGGTGAAGTTTACGCCGAGTCCGGGCAAGATCACAACATTCAACTTCCCAGGCGGCCCGGGCGTGCGTGTCGATACTGCGGCCTATCCCGGATGGGTCGTGCCACCATATTACGATTCGATGATCGCAAAACTGATCGTTCATGCCCGCACCCGCGAACTTGCGATCGCGCGTATGCAGCGTGCCCTCGAAATGATGGTCATCGAAGGTATCAAGACCACCATTCCGCTCCATCAACGCATAATGGCCGACGAAAACTTCCGCAAAGGCACGTTCTCGACAAAGTTCATGGAAGAGTTCAAGTACGAGGTTTAGAAGGAAAAACATCCTCAGGGCTTTGACCCATTCGTAGGGTTGCGGCCTTTCGGCCTTACCCTACGCTATATTGTTCGTCCCCGTCGGGGACGCAAAATTCGATTCCGCACCATTCGTAGGGTTGCGGCCTTTCGGCCTTACCCTACGCTATATTGTTCGTCCCCGTTGGGGACGACAGATCGTTTATGTGCCGCATTCGTAGGGTTACGGCCTTTCGGCCTTACCCTACGCTATATTGTTCGTCCCCGTTGGGGACGACAAATCGTTATGTGCCGTGTTCGTAGGGTTGCGGCCCTTCGGCCTTACCCTACGCTATATTGTTCGTCCCCCGTTGGGGACGACAGATCGTTATGTGCCGCATTCGTAGGGTTGCGGCCTGGCGGCCTTACCCTACGCTATATTGTTCGTCCCCGTTGGGGACACCCCGCCGGCGGGCAACGGCGGCTTACAAAATCCTATTGCACCTGCGGATCCGCGGCTCTCCGACTCATCTCCGGCTCATCTCCGGAGCGTTTCCGGCAGCACCTGCAAATCATTGGATCGGAGGCGCCTACGCCGTCGGGACGCCCTATAGAGGCTCCCACACGACCTATTTTTTGAAAAATGAGCGAAAAACCCGTGCGTTTTTTGCGCGTTTTGTGCAATTTCGCCTTTCTCAAACCCAATAAAAATGGGGGTTTCACGGAACTACCGTGCGAGAACCGTGCATTTTGCGGTGAACCGCGATAAACCGCGTGTCCTCAATAGGTTAGGGTGAAAAAAAACGGGGAGATCCGCATTCTCCGACTTACCGGTGATCCCATCGAGCGGTCAGCGAATTCTCCGCGGTCTCCGGGAACGTAAATTGCTCTCTGTGATTGGTAACGACGTCCGAATTGTGCTAGATTTATTCGTTTGGGATCGTAAAGGTATTTTGACAGACGGTCATATTTAAGTGTAAGGAGTAGATTTTTCGCGGTTACCGGAGATACGTTCGGAGTTACTGCGAGCAAAAGGAGAGGCTGGTTCAAAGCAGCAATTGATAAGAATGGCAACAGGCACAGAACTTAAACAACAGATAGTCACCGACTACAAAACGCATGGAACGGACACGGGTTCGTCGCAGGTGCAGATCGCATTGCTTACGCAGCGCATCAACGAGCTGACGGAGCATTTCAAGATACACAAGAAGGATAATAATTCGCGCAAGGGCTTGCTTAAGCTCGTCTCGCGTCGTAGGAAGCTTCTCGATTATTTGCGTCATCGTAATATCGACGAGTATCACACGATCATCAGCAAACTCGGACTTCGTCGCTAAAAGACGGCGTCGAGTGGTATTGTCTTGGCTTCTTCCGCCAAGAATGAAAGAAATTTTGGGATCCATGCGAAGAGATCGCCTTACAGGCCGCTGAACGTGACAGCACAAAAAAGCCTGGGGTGTATTCGGATCCCGCGTCAAATTTAGAGTTTTGTTCTAAGGACGATCGAAGAGCTTCACGAAATGCTCTTTGCCCGTCCTTTTTTGTAAAGAAAATGGAAAAGAAATATTTGAATGAATCGATCAAGCTCGGAAACAAAGAGCTGATCGTCGAAACAGGCAAGGTTGCCAAACAGGCCGATGGTTCGGTCGTTATCAGATACGGGGATACGATGCTGCTCGTTGCGGCCGTCTCCGCCCGCACCGCGAAGGAAGGCTTGGACTTCTTTCCGCTGACGGTCGAATATCGTGAGAACTCGTTCTCCGCAGGCCGCATTCCCGGAAACTATTTCCGACGCGAAGGCCGCCCGAATGAAAAGGAAGTTTTGACCTGCCGTCTCATCGACCGTCCGGTCCGTCCGCTTTTTGCCGACGGCTATCGGTTCGAGACGCAGATCGTCGCTTCGGTCATTTCGGCCGACACGGACAATGATCCGGACGTGATCGCGATCACGGGTGCATCATGTGCCCTTTACCTCTCGGACATTCCGTTCAACACGCCGATCGGCGGCGTCCGCATCGGCCTTATCGACGGAAAATACCTCATCAACCCTACATACGACGAGCGTCGTGAATCACAGCTCAATCTCGTTGTCGCAGGCACCGAAGAGGCGATCGTGATGGTCGAATGTGAGGCCGAGGAAGTTGCCGAAAATGTAATGGTCGAGGCATTGATGCTCGCGCATCGCGAGATCAAACGCCTTTGCCAGTGGCAGAAATCGCTCTTTGCGGCCCTTGATATCAAGAAGCGTGAGTTCAGCGCACCTGTGCTCGATGAAGCGATCTTGAACGACGTCAAGGCGAAATTTGCAGATCGTCTCCGCGAGGCGCTCGACACGACCGGCAAGGACAAGCTTTCGAGCTACGCCGCGGTTGATGCTCTGAAGAAAGAAGTCGTCGAATCCTATCCGGAAGATGATCCGGATGCACGCTCGATGGCAGGCAAGGTGTTCGGCAGCCTGAAAGAAACGATCTTCCGCGAGGATATGCTCGTCAACAAGCGCCGTCCGGACGGACGCAGGTTCTCAGAGATCCGTCCGATCTCGTGCGAGGTCGGCTGGCTTCCGCGAGTACATGGATCATCGCTCTTTACACGCGGTGAAACGCAGGCGATGGTCTCGGCCACTTTGGGAACGAAGATGGACGAGCAGTATATGGATGACCTTGAGACCGGCGAGGTCAAACGCCGCTTTATGCTCCATTACAATTTCCCGCCGTATTCGGTCGGCGAAACCGGCCGTTTCGGCTCGACATCGCGACGCGAGACCGGTCACGGGAACTTGGCACGCCGTGCGATCCAGTCGGTGCTTCCGGATGAAGCAGACTTTCCATACACGATCCGTATCGTCTCCGATATCACGGAATCGAACGGTTCGTCGTCGATGGCGACGGTCTGCGGCGGCATCTTAAGCCTGATGGACGCCGGCGTTCCGATCAAGAAGCCGGTTGCGGGCGTCGCGATGGGACTCGTGATGGAAGGGAACCGCTACGCGATCCTTTCAGATATCGCCGGTGCGGAAGATCACTATGGCGATATGGATTTCAAGGTGACGGGAACCGCCGACGGCATAACCGCACTCCAGATGGACATCAAGATCGGCGGCATCAACGCCGTGATCCTGCAGGAAGCACTCGAACAGGCGAAGAAAGGGCGGCTTCACATTCTCGATATCATGCAGAAGACGCTCGAGACCCCGCGTGAGGACATCTCGCCGTTCGCACCGCGTATCATCACGATCCAGATCAATCCTGAAAAGATCCGCGACGTCATCGGCAAGGGCGGCTCGGTCATCCGTGCTCTGACTGAAGAGACAGGTGCGAAGATCGACATTCAGGATGACGGCACCGTTATGATCGCGACCAACGACGGTGCGGCCGCTGAAGAAGCTATCGCACGCATCAAGGCGATCACTGCCGAAGCTGAGATCGGACAGACCTATATGGGCACTGTTTCGCGGATCGTTGACTTCGGTGCGTTCGTTGAAATTATGCCGGGGCTTGACGGCCTGCTCCATATCTCGGAGATCTCGGATCGGCGCGTCAAGGACGTTCGCGACGAGCTCAAAGAAGGCCAGCAGATCCTCGTCAAGTGCATCGGCAAAGAGGGCAACAAGATCAAGCTTTCACGCAAAGCGATCTTGAACGAGGAAAAAGCGAAATCGCACACTGAAGGCGAATAAGCGAGAACCAAGCGGCCAATTAGTTGGAATAGATCACCGGTTCGTCCTTTAATTAGGGCAACCGGTGATTTTTTTCAGGCAATTTGAAGAATTTGTGGAATATTCCGCACATTAGTTGTATTTTCCACTTGAAATTGGTGAAAATACAGCTATATTGGTAAGTAACGCAGACTTACGCCATCAAATAATAATTGCATTTGCCCGCAATTCTGGTGTAAGCTCCTGATTCTGCCCCAATAATTCGATCACATTTGAGTGCCAAATGACTGTGAAAGCGTATTTTCTTTTGCAGCTGAAATTTTTGTCAGGGTACTTAAATGGACAAACTCAACATTAAAACTTTGCTGGCGGCGATCTGCCTTGCATCCCTATTTGCGGCGGTAACGCGCATTGAAGCGGGCCCGATCAAATTCGATCAGCTCGTGCAGGTCGTTAACGCAAACCCGACCCGTTCGGCTTCGGGTACGTTCGCACGTCTGCAGGTCGTATCGTCGCTCGACGACCTTTTTGTGAAAGGCGACGGCGATGACGACGACAAGGACAAAAAGAAGAAAACTCAGGACACCCGTGTCATTACGGAAACGCGTACGGACATCGTTACGGACGAAGACTGTAATTGTGAGCAGGTTGAGGTCGCCCGCAGTTTCCCGAAATGGGCTCTTCTAGGCTTGGCCGCAATTCCGATCGCATTCATCCTGATCCGCCACAAGAAAGATACGCCGACGCCGACATCGTCGATCCCTCAGACGCCGACACCGACGCCGACAACTCCGACCCCAACGCCGGAGACGCCGACACCGACGCCGCCTGTGACGCCAACGCCGCCGCAGCCGGTCCCGGAACCGATCACGATCCTGCTCTTCGGAACAGGTTTGGCATCGGTCGGCCTTGCTGCACGCAAGCGTTTCGGTAAGAAGAGAGGCGATGACGATCCGAAGGACGGCGAGGAATAAACTAGCGGTCCGTAAACCTTTCGCCAATGGAGAAGGCTCGCGTAAAAAAGCGAGATAGGCGAAACCTTTAGGGGAAAAAGAATGGGTACTAAAAGAAATACATATTTGTTCGTTATCGGGCTGATGCTGACGCTGGGGCTCACAAGCGTCTTTGCAAATGACAACGACAAGGTCCGACGCAAACGCCTCAAGACCGAAGGTATCTTGAGCATCAAGAGCTCACCGGCTGCCTATCCGGTCCGCATAGACGGGCAGGATGTGGGAATGACTGGCGTTAATGAAGGAAGGGAATATTATCTCTCTCCGGGCGTTCACAAGGTCGAGGTCATCGGTGCGGACGGCAACGTTGCCTGGACGGATGAGGTTACGATCCGCAAGGGAATGCGAAACTGCATCTGCGTCAAGGCCGTTGAAACGACAACGTCGAAGGCGTGTCCGTATCGATTCCATCTCGAAGGGCCCGCACGTGTTACCGAGGGCGACCTCGTAACCTTCACAGCCGTGCCCGATGTTCAGTCACCGATCCCGCTCAAGTTCGCGTGGCGTGTGGACAACGGTATGCTCACGGGCGGCCAGGGGACGCCGACGATCACGGTCGATTCCAGGGGAATGGGCAACGGCGTGATCAACGCGGAACTCGATGTCAACGACGATGTATATGACGGCCGCTGCCGCCAGACGATCTCGGTGCCGACTGATGTCGAAGCATTGCCGCCGGATGTTCCGACGCCCAAGGCTTTCACCTGCGACGAGTTCATCTCAAAGTCTGCTGACGATGACAAGGCACGTTTTGATAACTGCGTCATCCAGGTTCAGAACACGCCGGATGCGAAGCTCTACGTCGTCATCTATCCGGGAACGGACAAGGCCAGCAGGACACGAAATACGTATGAACGGCTCTCGAAGCGTGCACTGGATTATATGGTGCGGACGCGCGGATTGGATCCGACACGAGTTCAGTTCATCAAGGGAAGTTCCCGAGAACGGACGACCTATAAGATGTGGGTCGTGCCGCCGGGTGCACAGTTGCCGCCGATCGATTAGGAGATTCTTCTCTCAACCGAAAGTCAGCTTTGCGGGTTCGTCTGGGAACAGGCGGCCCGCCTTTTTTTCTTGCCGCGAAATGAATAAGCGCTGACTTCTTGCTAAAATCTTCGTTTCTCGGCTGTTTTTTTTGTCTAGCCAGGATCTGATGGGAACCTATGTCAGCACCAAATATCGAAACGATCGTCTCGCTCGCCAAACGCCGCGGTTTTGTGTATCCGGCATCGGATATCTATGGCGGATTAGGAAGCTCGTGGGATTACGGCCCGCTTGGGGTCGAGCTTGCGAATAATATCAAAAAGAGCTGGTGGAACTGGGCGGTTTACGAACGGGACGACATCGAGGGCTTGGATTCGTCCATCATTCTCAATCGCAATGTCTGGAAATATTCCGGACACGAAACCACCTTTTCGGATCCGCTTGTGGATTGCCGCGATTGCAAGGCACGCCTTCGCCAGGACAAGCTTGATCAGGATGCGAGCGGCAAATTCATTTGCTCAAATTGCGGCTCCACGAACCTGACCGAACCGCGTCCGTTCAACTTGATGTTCCGTACGACGATCGGTGCTGTCTCGGCGGATGACGATCCGTCTGCACTTGCTTATCTTCGCCCGGAGACCGCTCAAGGTATCTTCATTAACTTCAAGAACGTGCTCGATACATCGCGGCGAAAGCTGCCGTTCGGCATCGCCCAGATCGGCAAGGCGTTCAGGAATGAGGTTACGCCGGGAAATTTCATTTTCCGTACGCGGGAATTCGAGCAAATGGAGATCGAGTATTTCGTTCGTCCGGAAGAGGTTCAGCAGCTTCATCAGGAATGGCTAGATGCGTATGTCGCTTGGATCAAAGCTCTGGGCATCTCCGAAGAGAACCTGAAACTTTACGAACAATCGGCTCAAGAGCTTGCACATTATTCCGAACGCACTGTTGATATCCTGTATCGGTATTTCCCTGAACGCAGCGACGAAGAAAAGCAATGGGATGAGCTGATGGGGATCGCGAACCGTACGGATTACGACCTGCGCGTGCACTCAAAGAAACCCGAGGACGCTGAAGGCAAACGTATCAATCCGGATTCAACGGAAGATCTTTCGTATTTTGATCCGCAGACGAACGAGCGTTTTTATCCATGCATCATCGAGCCTTCGATCGGAGTAAATCGGACGCTGCTCGCGATAATGATGGATGCGTACACCGAGAAGACGACGGACAAAGGCGAGACACGCGTCATTCTAAAACTCACGCCGGAAATGGCGCCGATAAAGGCCGCCGTTCTGCCGCTTGCAAAGAACAAGCCTGAGATCGTCGAGATGGCAAAGCGTATCAAGAAGGATCTACAGCCGTCGATGCGTGCGGTCTATGACGACACCGGCGGCATCGGCAAGCTCTACGCGAGGCAGGATGAGATCGGAACACCGTTCTGCGTAACCGTTGACCACGAATCGCTCGAAGACAATGCCGTGACCGTCCGGCATCGCGACACGTGGGAGCAGGAACGCGTCAGTACCGGCCAGTTGAAGACCTACCTGGCCGATCGCTTATAAACCTGCGGTTAGGCGTCGATCGTCATTGGCGCATTGGCTTTAAGGCTCCGGCCCACCGTAAGAGCTCATCAAGCAGCGTTTTGGCAGAAGAATCGATCGATTTGTTAGAAGAGAACTCGCCTGAATTCTCTTCAATATTGCTGTTTACGAAAGGCACCGCGACGCCTTCGGGAAGCGGCATCATTTTGAGCGTCGTTACCTGCAGACGAGCGGCCTGTGCACCGCGAAGGCCTGCAGACAAACCTCCATAGCTGACAAAGCCGCACGGCTTATAATTCCATTCGTTATAAAGGAAATCCAGAGCGTTAATTAGAGCCGGAGTCGGGCTGTAGTTGTATTCAGGCGCAACGAAGACGAAAGCGTCGGCCGCGGCAACACTCGCACTCCAACGCTTTGTGTGTTCGTGTTCGTATTGCATCATGCGCGGATGGATCGGCTCGTCATACACAGGCAGATCGAAGTCCGCTAGATCGACCAGTTCGACATCGAATCCACCATGCTCTACGGCAAACTCATAGAACCAACGCGCAACGGAAGGCCCGACGCGTCCCGGACGTGTGCTGCAAATAATGACCTGTAGCTTAAGCGACATTATGTTCTCCTATTGCTGTTCGTCGCGACATATTACAAGGATAACGCCGCAGGTCGTTTCGGTCTAGGCAGGCTCACTTAGCCGCCGACGTGGACGCTCGGGCGGAGTTCGGGATCAGGTTCGGCTTGACGCAGGATCTCGCGCGTGACCGGCGCGGTATCGCCTTCGCCGAACAGAATGTATCGGATCAGATATTGGATCGGATTGCCTTCGCTCCAGCCGAAATAGACGTGCGGAATTTTGCCCGTTCGGTCACGCAGATTTAAGAGCAGAGCAGCGATCGCATTCGGCACCGCGGGAGCGTGCGTGCGCAATATCCTGTAGCCCGCAATATCGACGCCGGTAATGTGCAGCTCGCCGGTAAATTCAGACGCGTCACCGATCTCGATCTCATAGAAAAGTATCTGATCGCCTGCCGGAATGTGGTTATCGGTGCGCTTCTCGTGCTCTTTGAAGCGATATTCCACGACATCGCCGTCTTCGCGTCGATTCGTGACGATGCGGATCTCCTCATCGGCCAGGTCGTCGATGAAGGTCTGTGCCGTGTGGTCGAATTCGATCTTCTGAATTCGGATCTCGGTAGTACGCATCGCACGTGAAACGAACGAAGCGACTACGATCGCGAGAATAAAGAGAGACGCGATCTTAAGGCCATCTGGCCGTTCGATGATGTTCGCTATCGTTGTGTAGGCGAAAATAACGGCGATGATCAAGAAAACCCATTTGATACTTTGCTTTCGCACCCATGCCGAAATTGTCACTGCGATCGCGGCCGAGGTTATCAGCACCAAGACCCCGGTCGCGTAAGCTCCGCCCTGAGCCTCAACATCTGCCTCGAAAACGTACGTGATAACGAAACAGATGAGAGCAAAAATGATCACAAGCGGCCGCGACGCACGTGCCCAGTTCGGAGCCATTCCATAACGAGGCAGATAGCGCGGAACGATATTCAAAAGGCCGGCCATTGCCGATGCACCGGCGAACCAGAGGATCAATATCGTAGAAAAATCATAAACCGTTCCGAAGCCGTCGCCGAGTTTTGCGTGGGCAATATAGGCCAAAGCACGGCCCTGGGCCTTTCCTTCAGGACCGAATTCCGCGGCCGGGATCAAGATCGTCGTGACCAAGCTGCTGCAGATCAGGAAAAAGCTCATAATAAGAGCCGCGGTCCTTAGAAGCTTGCGCGTCTTTTCGATCCGTTTTGGAGTGTTCACGAGCGGCATTACCGCCACGCCGGTTTCGAAACCGGACAAACCGAGAGCAAGTTTTGGAAATACGATCAGCGAGAGTCCGATCACGACAAAGATACTGCGCGGTTCACCGGTGTCAGGAAAGGTGAATAATGCCTGCTCCCACGAAGTTAACAGATCCGGGTGCGTGACGATTTCCCAAAGCCCGACGGTTACAACTATCAGGTTCAAAAATAGGTACGAGCTTACAAGGATCAATGCGAGGCCGATCGCTTCTTTGAATCCTTTCAGGAAGATCAGCGCAAGGAAAGCGATAAGGCAAGAAGTAACGATGACGGGATGGTTAAAGCCGCCAAAAGTGCTTTCGAAAATGGGATTATGGATCAAATGCTCTGACGCATCTGCAGCCGAGAGCGTTATCGTAATAACAAAGTCAGTCGCGACGAAACCGAGCAGAGCAAGGACGAAAAGTTTGCTTTTCCACCTTGAAAGCAATGCTTCCAGCATCGCGATCGAACCTTGGCCCCTCGAGCTTTCTGCAGCGACACGATTGTAGATCGGAAGGGCTCCGCCAAGTGTCAATAGTACGAGGAAGAGAGTTGCGATAGGCGAGAGATAGCCTGCCGCAACGAAAGCGATACCGGGCTGGTAGCCTAACGTCGAAAAATAATCGACGCCGGTCAAGCACATCACTTTCCACCATGGATGAGTGTGGTGTTCGTTGTTCGCGGGAGCGGCGGCGTTTCGTGAAACGCCTTGCATCAGCCAGTCTCTAAATCTGAATTTTCCCGCCTTCGGCTCTGTTGGCATAGATGCGACGCCCTAAACGCCATAAGGCACAGATCCAAGCCATCGAAAGGCGGATACGTGCCTTGCCGCCTTTCCCAAATTGCGGGGAAAGACCACTCAAGATAGTGTATGTACTTTAGCCGAATTCGTAAAGCGCTCGAAGGCGGCGCGTTACGGCCCGCGGTCCGCATGTAGTAGGTTATTACAAGGATGTTGGAGTCAAAGACGGTTGAACTCGCAGAAATGATGCGTGCGGCAGGCGGCCGGGCGATGATCGTCGGCGGCTGTGTGCGCGACGAACTGATGGGCATCGAGCCGAAGGACTGGGACCTTGAGGTTTACGGCGTCGAGGCTGAAAGGCTGAAGGAGATCCTTGAGGCATTCGCGGCCGATCAGCCGTTGAGCATCGTTGGGGCCGCGTTCGCGGTCTATAAGATCGGGCATCACATCGATGTTTCGATCCCGCGGCGTGAGAGGAAGACAGGAAGCGGCCACAAGGGATTCGTAATTGAAGGCGACCCCGAAATGTCGTTCAAAGAGGCGTGTTCGCGACGCGATTTTACCGTCAACGCCATTTTGAAGGATCCGCTCACGGGCGAGATCGTCGATCCATTCAACGGCCGCGACGACATCGATGCAAAGGTGTTGCGTCATGTTAATGACGCGACGTTCGGCGAGGATTCGCTTCGGGTTTTGCGTGCATCTCAGTTCGCGGCAAGACTGAAATTCGATATCGACCCGAAAACGGTGGAGATTTGCAGGGAGATCGACCTTTCTGACCTGCCAAAGGAGAGGATCTGGGGCGAACTTGAGAAGATATTGCTCCTCGCAGACGAGCCTTCGAAGGGCCTTAAATGGCTTTACAGCCTAAAAGTGGCCGACAAGCTATTTCCCGAACTCCAGACGCTTGTAGGGGTGCCGCAAGAGCCGGAATGGCACCCGGAGGGCGACGTTGACGTTCATACGATGATGGTCGCGGACGAGGCTCGCAAGTTGATCGACGACCTGCCTTACGAAAAGAAAGTTACGGTAATGCTTGCGGCGGTCGCTCACGATTTTGGCAAACCACCGACCACAAAATTCTTTGATGGCCGCTGGCGTTCGCACTCGCACGATGAGGCGGGCGTTGAGCCGACGATCTCATTTCTTGATCGCCTCGGCCTCTATACGATCAACGGCTTTGACGTGCGGGAACAGGTGATCCAGCTTGTGCGGTATCACCTAAAACCTGGCGAATTCTACAAGGCGAACGCAAAGCAGGCGATCGGCGACGGAGCGTTTCGACGCCTTGCTCGTAAGGTCGAGCCCGATCTGCTCTACCGTGTCGCAAAGGCCGACAGCCTAGGGCGAAATCCGGAATGGCTGCCGCTGGAGAAACGCTTTGGCTCCGAAGCCCAGGAATGGTTCATCGAGCGTGTTCGCGACCTCAAGATCGAGAAACGGCCGCCCGAACCGATCCTTCTTGGGCGGCACCTTATCGAACTCGGCCTCGAACCTTCGCGACAGTTCAAAACGATCCTCGATGCCGTCTATGAAATGCAGCTCGACGGCAAGGTCAACACCCTCGACGAAGCGGTTGAGGCGGCGAGAGAGATCCTTAGTGGCAATGCCCCCCAAGGTGTGAGGTTTTGACGATGGGAAGAATTAAATCATTTCGGTTCGGTCTAGGCTTGATCTTTTGTTTGCTTCTTGCGAACTTCGCCGCCGCCTTTGGACAGCAAACGTCAGACAAGCCTGAGGCGTTGGTGCTTGAGGTCACAAGAAAGGGTCAAGGGAATATTTTCCCCTTGCGGGAACAGCTTTATTTCAGACTTTATGGCAGCGGACGGATAGAATATGAAACACCCTCGCCATTCGACCCGGAAGCAAGTAAACCAAACTGGGACTTTCTTTTAAAGACTTGCTATCTGACCAAGGAACAGACCGAACAGGTGCTTCAGCACGTGGGTAAAGTCGACGTTGAAAAACTGAATTCCTTTTACCCGCCCGTTGAGAAAGAGATCGATGCCTGGATGGTGACAACAGTTCGATTTCCTACTTCAAAAGGCTCGAAAGAGGTCACTTTGCAAAATATTCGACTTCACGACGAGAAGACCACGGAAGTCTATCCTCCTTATTTACTCAAGCTTCTCAGACTTATAGAAAAGTTAAGACCAAAAACCGAAGAAGAGAGCACATATAAATGGGACAAGTTGTATTGAAGTACTGCACATTTTCCTACGAGAAATGCTTGCAATATTCTGATGCACAATGTATCGTCTTTGTAGATACATTGGTAGGTGTGAAGTATGAAGGTTCAGATACAAAAATGGGGCAACAGCCTTGCACTCCGAATTCCGAAATCGTTTGCGATCGAGTCGCATATCGCCCAAGGTTCGACCGTCGAATTATCGGTCGAAAAGGGTAAGATCGTGGTATTTCCCGTTGAAAGAAAATTGACGCTCGATGATCTTCTTGCCGATATCACGCCCGAAAAGCTGCACTCCGAGATCGATATGGGGCCAAGCGTTGGGAAGGAGATCTGGTAGATGGCTTATGTTCCGGACCGTGGCGACCTTGTTTGGCTAAGTTTTGATCCCCAGGCGGGACATGAGCAAGCGGGTCGCCGACCGGCTCTAGTCCTATCCCCAATGGCCTACAACGATAAGACGGGACTATGTTTAGTTTGTCCGATCACGAGTAGGATCAAAGGCTATCCGTTCGAGGTCTCGATACCGAAGAATGCGAAGGTGACGGGAGTTGTATTGGCGGACCAAGTGAAAAGTTTAGATTGGCAAGTTCGCAAGGCTGAACTCATCGAGCGATCTAGACAAATTGTGGTAGAAGAGACTCTCGAAAAGGTAAGAACCCTTTTGTAGAGCAGCCGGGAATGGGCTCTCGAAAAAGTCTTGAACGGAACGTTACTAGCTCCGTTAGGAGCGAAATGTTTGTAGATCAAGACTGCGAAATAAACGAGCAAGCCCCGCTAGGGGCGACACCAGCGTATTGAGAAACAACAAGATGTCGCTCCTGATGGCCTTTGCTTGCGGTCGGAGCCTACAAACATTCTGCTCCTAGCGGGGCTAAAGCCGAATTCCGTGCTTTTCAGATAGCATCGCATCGGATGTGTCTTCTACGGGGCCGCTGTAGGCGGGACGCCTGCTCCTCCAGTCGATGCGGTGTGTGCATCGGGACGGCCTGCGTTCCGGTCAATACACCTGCGAGATCAGGTCGCTGTGTTCGGGGTTAAAATTCCGTGTCGCTCGTCGCTCGTTCGCGGCGTGCGACGCCTGATTCGTACGCGGCATCTTCGACGCGGGCAGCGACTGCCTCACCGACGCGGCGGTCGAAAACGGACGGGATAATGTAGTCCGGATGAAGCTCTTCGGGAGCGATGATATCCGCGATCGCGTGAGCTGCTGCAAGCTTCATCGCTTCATTTATCCGCGAAGCACGGCAATTCAACGCCCCTCGGAAAATTCCCGGGAAGCAGAGCACGTTGTTGATCTGGTTCGGATAATCAGAACGACCCGTCGCCATCACCGCGACATGGCCGACCGTGTCCTCGGGCATGATCTCGGGGACAGGGTTTGCCATTGCGAAAATGATCGGGTCTTTCGCCATAGCCCTCACATCATCGAGGTTGATAACGCCGGGAGCGGACAGGCCGAAGAAAACGTCGGCTCCTTTTATCACGTCGTGTATCGAACCGGATTCGCGGTCCGGATTCGTGTTGTTTGCGTACCACTCCTTGACCCAGTTCATATTTTCCGTCCGATCTTTGTAGATCGCGCCGGTCGTGTCGCAGCCAACGATATTCTTGACACCGGCGGCCATTACGATCTTCGAACAGGCGACGCCCGCCGCACCGATACCGTTGACAACGACCTTTACGTCTTCAATCTTTTTTCCAACGATCTTGAGGGCATTGATCAAGGCGGCGAGAACGACGACGGCGGTTCCGTGCTGGTCGTCGTGAAAGACAGGAATATCGAGTTCTTCCTTTAGCCGATCTTCTATCTCGAAACATCGCGGCGCGGATATATCCTCTAGGTTTATGCCGCCAAAAGGAACCGCGATACGTTTGATCGTCTCGATGATCTCATAAGGATCCTTTGTATTGAGGCAGATCGGGAACGCATCCACACCGCCGAATTCCTTAAAAAGCTGGCACTTGCCTTCCATAACGGGCATTGCGGCCGCCGGCCCGATATCTCCAAGCCCAAGCACCGCAGTTCCGTCAGAAATGACGGCGACGGTATTCTTCTTGATCGTAAGATTGAACGCTTTTTCGGGGTCTTTGTGGATAGCCTCGCAAATTCTTGCAACACCCGGCGTGTATGCCATCGAAAGGTCCGAACGGGTCTTCAACGGCATCTTCGACGCGATCTCGATCTTGCCGCCCAAATGCATCAGAAACGTGCGGTCCGAGACGTTGACGACCTCGACGCCGTCGATATGATCGAGCGAATTGATGATCTCTTCGTCATGTGTTTCGCTCGCCGCGTTTACGGTAATGTCACGTACCAAAAAATCCTTGCCGACGCTAACGATATCGATACCCTCGATATCGCCCCCAGCCTTCCCGATCGCGGTCGTGATCTCGCCGAGTTTGCCCGGAAGGTTGTGTATTCGAACTCTAAGTGTGAGGCTGTAGCTTGCGTTGGGTGTTTGTGTGTTGCTCATTCCTTTGAAACCGGCGCCCACAACAAAAAGGACGTCGCGACCGCATAAACGATAAACAAAAATTATGACGAAAAAGAGAGAGTGAAGCAAACTGCCTGCCAATTCAGGATCGGGCGGCGCCAGGTCCAAGTTCACCAAAACAGCCGCCGATATTGCTTGTTTTGGTATAATAAAAGGCGAGGAGACGAGTTTACTATCAGTAAGGTCAGCGGCTTTACACGAGGCCTAAAACACAATCAATTGGTGCGTATCGAACGCCTGGGCACTCGCCGCGTGCCTGCGTCGGATATCGTCTCGCCCGAGCTTGCAAGGCAAATGTCCGAACTTTCGCATGAGACGGGCCGGCAGGTCGGTGTTTTGCTCAATAGAAAAGGCCAGGTCGAATACGTGATGGTCGGCAACGCGAAACAGATCGAGATGCCGGACTTCGGCCGTGCTCGTGTGTCGAAGGACCGTTTTCGAGGTCTTCGCTGCGTCCATACGCATTTGCAGGGCGAGAAGCTCACGCAGGACGACCTCACGGACCTCGCACTTCTGCGACTCGATCTGATGAGCATTGTGCAGGTCGATGCAAAGACCGGCCTGCCTGGAATGGTCTATTCAGCGCACCTTGTGCCGATGTCGGCGAAAGAGGTTGATGAAAGTGTCGACGATACGGCGTCCGAGCCGTACCAATTTCTCGAACCGAACATCCCGAGCCAGCTCGACACGGACTTTCTTCAGCTAATAACATCGCTCGAAGCCGAAATGGCCCGCGTTTCGGAGAGTGCCCGTATCCGTTCGACGGGCCGCGAGCGTGCGATCCTTGTCGGCGTTACGACCGGCGATATCGATGAGGAACGCGAGTCGATGACCGAGCTCGAAGAGCTTACCGTCTCAGCCGACGTTACCGTCGTCGATTCGTTCATACAGCGACGTCCGCAGATCGATCCGCGTACTGTTCTGGGACGCGGTAAATTGGATGATCTTTTGGTGCGTTCGATGCGGCTGGGTGCTGACCTTTTGATCTTCGACACGGAGCTTTCACCGGCGCAGGTGCGTTCTTTGAGCGATGCGACCGAGCTCAAGGTCATCGATCGTCCGCAGCTGATCCTCGATATTTTTGCGCAGCGTGCACAGAGTCGCGAGGGTAAGCTTCAGGTCGAATTGGCTCAGCTTAAATATCTACTGCCGCGACTTGTGATCGGGCAGAACTCAGCATTTTCGCGGCTCGCTGGCGGCATCGGCGGACGCGGGCCCGGTGAAACAAAGCTTGAGACCGACCGCCGCCGCGTTCGCGATCGCATCGCACAGCTCGAACGCCAGGTCGACGCCCTTGGGCGTCAGCGGCAGGAAAGACGAAAGAATCGTCTGCAAAAGCATCTGCCGATAATTTCGCTTGTCGGCTATACGAACGCAGGAAAGAGCACGCTGCTGAACGCACTTACGCAAAGCGAGGTCTTCGCACAGAAAAAGATGTTCGCGACGCTCGACCCGACATCGAGGCGCTTGCGGCTGCCATACGAACAAGAGGTCATCATCAACGATACGGTCGGATTTATACGTGATCTGCCCGATGCCCTTGTTTCGGCATTTCGTGCGACGCTCGAAGAGATATCTGACAGCAGCCTTCTCGTTCATGTCGTCGATGCTTCGAATCCACGCGTCCTTCAGCAGATCGCCTCGGTCGATCACATCCTTGAGGAGTTGGAGTTGAACAAGATCCCGCAGATAATTGCGTTCAACAAGGCCGACCTGCTCGGCGAAAGCGAGATCACGGCCCTTCAACGGGAGATCAACTCAGATATCGACTCCGTTGCCGTTTCTGCGACCGAGAAGGCGACCTTGAGGCCCTTGACCGAATTGATCGGCAATCGGATCGGCCGTATGTTGACCGACGCAGCAATGCTGCCGATGACGGGTGTTTACGCGGAGGCAAATGGCTAAGCGAATAAAAGACCTAAGGTCGCCGACGACTGCGTTTCGAGATCGTATGAAAGCGATCTTTTTAAAGCCACTCGCGTCGCTCTCCGATCAGCAGCGGTTCTGGCTCGGATTCTCAATCTTTTGCCTTATTACAGCGCTACTGATCCAGAATCCTTTTTGGCGTCGTTCGGGTGAAAGGCTCTATCATGTCGGCGATATTGCACGCGAGACGATTATCTCGCCAGCGGATATTACCGTCACCGATCAAGGCGAGACGGATCGTTTGCGCGCTGATGCACGATCGAAGGTCAATCCGATCTTTCGTTACGAGTCAGGCAAATCTGAAGAGGCTCTTCAGGGCTTTATCTCTGCTTGGGAACACATGCAGAGGCGTTCTAACAACGCCTCGAACTCGAATCGCCAACCGGATGCAAATTCGCGTACGGATGATCACTGGACGAATAGTGATATCGGCAAAGTTTTAAGCTCGCGGGCCTTCAGCCGCAACGAGCTTGATGCCGTTCAGTCTGCCTTGCGCGATGCTGCGGAGGGCTACATCTACGACGATGCCGAAAGACAGTATTTTCAAACGCAAGTCTTTGTTTTTGATCGCTCGAAGCCGACGCAGCGGTCGACCGTCTCAATGCCTGAAAGCAACTGGACGGCGCTCTCGGCGGCTAGAAACAAGCTTCGAACGCGCATCGACGCCATTCGGAGCCTTTCAAAAAAAGAAGCAGATGCATTTTATGCTGCCGCCGAGAACCTCGTAACACCGAGCGTTCAGTACGACAGCGTCGCGACTGAGACTGCGCGGAATACGGCAGCATCCGACATCGAGCCGATCACGATCGCCTTGAAACGCGGAGAGAATATCGTTGACGAAGGCCATCTGATCACGCCGTCGGTGATGTCAAAGATCGAGGCGATCGGAACGTACACGGCTTCGACGCGGCAGGTGAATCGCTTCATCGGCGTTCTGCTGCTCGTCATTGGCCTTTTTTGGGCCGCATGGAAATTCGTGCAGAACCGCGGCACACTCTCGCGTCTCTCGCTTACGGCGCGTCGAACATTCTTCCTGCTCGGATTTGTCGTCATTTGCCAGACGCTTATCTCCTCCGTGCTTTTCCGGCTTGCAGATTTTACCGCCCTTCAAAACGTAAAGGCCCCGATGAACGATGCGACCCTGTGGGCGTTCGCAATCCCGTTCGGTGCGGCAAGCCTTTTGATGACGCTTCTTGCGGACAGGCCAACGGCGCTGTTCGTGGGACTCCTGAATTCACTTTTTGCAGGGTTGATGGCTCCGAGGCCGCTAGAGTTCGTTTTCTATTCGGCGATCGCTTCGGCCGTTGCGGTTTACGGCATCGGACGTTATCGCAACCGCCAGACCGTGACGATCGCGGGCTGCCTCGTCGGAGCGGTTTCCGCCGCCGTCGCCCTTGCGGTCCTCGCCTATTCTCAGCAGCCGATAATTCTCAATACCGTTCTGCTTGCGATAGCTTGCGGGCTTGCGGGCGGTATTCTTACGGCCGCAGTGACAAGCGTTCTTCTCCCGGTGTGCGAATCCATCTTCGGCATTCTTACGGATGTAAAGCTTCTTGAATTGTCGAACGCCGATCTTCCGGTACTCGGCCAGCTTGCGTTGCGTGCGCCGGGGACGAATCAGCATTCACACGCTGTCGGCCAGCTTGCAGAAGAAGCTTGCCGTGTGGTTGGCGCAAACGGTTTGCTTGCTCGGATCGGAGCTCTTTATCACGACATCGGAAAGACCGCAGCTCCCGAACATTTTGTCGAGAATCAGCTGTCGAAGAATCCGCACGACAAACTCAAGCCCGCTCAGAGCGCGAAGATCATCATCAGCCACGTTACCTACGGTGCAAAGCTCGGACGCGAGGTCGGGCTGCCCGCACGTATCGTTGATTTTATTCCGCAGCATCACGGGACGCGGACGCTGCATTATTTCCTCAAAAAAGCACAAGCGGAAGCTCATCCCGACGAGGTTGTTTCTGAGAATGAGTTTCGCTATCCGGGTCCGAAGCCGCAGTTCAAAGAAGCGGCGATAATGATGATCGCCGATTCGTGCGAAGCCGGCGCAAGATCGCTCGCCGAACCAACACCGGAGAATGTTCGCTTCATCGTTACAAAGATCATTGACGCGATCATTCAGGACGACCAGCTCGACGAATGTGATCTCACCTTGCGCGAACTGACGCAGATCCGCGAATCGATGATCAAGTCGCTTGTCGCGATCTATCATTCGCGAGTCGATTATCCGGGCTATGTGCCGCCGCCATCCGGACAATTCCGTCTTATCGATACACACGTCGACAGCGAAGAACGCGGCCTGAAGTTCAAGAACCCCGCCGATATTCCGGTCTCTCCCGGCGGCGAGATCGAAGACGAGGCGATCGACCGCTCGCATCCGCCGAAAGGTTCCGATGTGAAGGCTGCCGGCTAGAATTTATCCTTTAATTTTGTGTAGGTGTCGGTCAGGGATTCGGGGAGAGTGCGGGTTTCGCCGATGCTGGTCATAAAGTTCGCGTCGCCGACCCAACGCGGCAGGACGTGCATATGATAATGGTCTGCGACACCGGCGCCTGCAGCGCGCCCGATGTTCATTCCTGTATTAATACCTTCGGGAGCATAGACCGTTTCGAGAGCTCGGTGAGCGGTCTTGACGAGATCCATCATCTCGTCGGTCGAATCCTTGCCGGCGGCGGTCAGGTTCGACAGATGGTCGAAAGGGACGATCAGGATATGTCCGGCGGCGTAGGGGAAAATATTGAGGACCACAAAATTAAACTCGGCACGCTTGAGGATAAACTTTTCCTCATCAGATGCCGAGCTTGCAAGAATTGAGCAGAAGACGCACTCGCCGTTCGGTTCAGCGCAGTTCTCCTTTATGTATTTATATCGCCAGGGACTCCAAAGGACATCCATTAAGCCTCTTCAAGATTGATAAGTTCCTTTAGTTCTTTGCCGGGCTTGAAGTAAGCAACGCGCTTTGCGGGAATCTCAACGGTCGCACCGGTCTTAGGGTTGCGGCCCTGCCGAGAATTGCGTTCCCTTACACGAAAGCTGCCAAAGCCGCGGAGTTCTATTTTTTCACCGCGATTCAAGCTTGCCGTAATGCTGTCGAAGATGATCTCGACAAGCTGCTCGGCATCTTTTTTGGTCATTTCGGCTTCAACAGCAACTCGTTCTACAAGGTCCGCTTTGGTCATCGGTTTAGATTGTGTGGTCAAACGGGCGGAAAAGCTCCGCCCGGTCAATTACGCGCTTTGTGACTCAGTCTCAGAACTTTCAGCAGAAGGTTCGGGCTGATCGCCGGCGGATTCAGGAGCTTCAGCTGCGGCTTCTCCGCTTGGAGCAGCAGCTTCCGCTTCAACAGTTTCAGATGAGGTTTCCGAGACCGCAGGGGCAGTCTCTTCAGTTGCTTCGGCGGCAGCTTCAGGTGTTTCTTCCTTTGGTGCGGCCTCGGCCTTTGCCTTCTTTTCCTTTTTCGGCTTTGCCTCAGCGGCCGGAGCCTCTTCGGCCTTGGTTCCGAAGCTGATATTCGCAAGTTCAGCAAGGCTGGCCATACCGCCTTTTGCTTCGCTCGAGTAGCTGCGGGTATCGACGACAGGTTCGTCATCCTTACCGACGGCACGAGCCGAAAGCCCGATCTTCTGCTCAGCAGCGTCGATGCGAAGGATCTTGAAGTCCATATCCTCGCCGAGTTTTGCAACGGATTCGGGGCTCTCAACGCGTTCATCCGAGAGTTCCGAGATGTGGCACAGACCTTCGAGGCCTTCACCAAGTTCAACGAAGACGCCGAAATTCGTGAAACGCGACACCTTGCCGCGAACGACCTGGCCCGGCCGATGCGACGAAACGAAAGTTTCCCACGCACTCGGCGTAAGGTCCTTCATCGAAAGCGAAAGCCTTTGATTTCGCTTATCGATATTAGTGACGATGGCTTCGACTTCCTGGTCCTTTTTCAGAACATCCTTCGGATGCTTGATCTTCTTCGCCCAGGTGATATCAGATACGTGAACAAGGCCGTCGATGCCTTCTTCAAGCTCGACGAACGCACCGAAATCCGTAATGTTGCGAATGCGGCCCGTGATGCGCGTGCCGACAGGGTAGCGAAGATCGACGAAGTCCCACGGATTGTCCTGGAATTGCTTCATTCCAAGGCTGATGCGCTTCTCCTCGGTATCGACGCCAAGAACCTGGACATCGACCTCATCACCTTTGTTGAACATTCGCTTCGGCGATTGGGCACGACGAGACCAAGATATCTCGGACACGTGGACTAGGCCTTCAACACCGGATTCAAGTTCGACAAAAACGCCGTAATCCGTGACCGACGAGACCTTGCCCTTGAGCTTTGCACCCACGGGATAAACTTCGATAACGGTTGACCACGGGTCAGGCTGGAGCTGTTTGTAACCGAGCGAGATCTTGTCCTTTTCGCGGTCGAGCTTCAAGATCTTGACCTGGACCTGATCGCCCGTCTTGAACATTTCGCTCGGGTGATGCAGGCGTCCCCAAGACATATCCGTCACGTGGAGAAGGCCGTCAATACCACCGATGTCAACAAATGCACCGTATTCGGTGAGATTCTTGATCGTTCCGTCAACAATATATCCAACGTCGATATGCGAGAGCGTCTCGGCCTTCTGGGCATTGACAACCTCGTCAGTCATCACCTTTCGCGAAAGGACGACGTTGTTGCGGCGGCGGCTGAATTTAATGATCTTTGCTTCGATCGGGTTGTTCAAATAACTGTCGAGGCTGTAAACCGGACGGGAATCGACCTGCGAGCCCGGAAGGAATGCTTCAACACCGTCGAGATCGACCCTGAGGCCGCCTTTTGTCTTTGCGACGACGTTGCCGGTAACCGGAGTGCCGTCAAGAAACGCCTTTTCGAGAGCGTCCCAGGAGCGTCGAGAAAGAGCATCATTTCGCGAAAGCACCGGCGGGCCGTCCCCGCCATGCATCGCTTTCAGAACGACCTGAACTTCATCGCCTTCGTTTACCGAAAGCGTGCCGTCTTCTGCGGTGAATTCTTCTGCGGGCACAATACCTTCCGACTTGTAGCCGAAATCGACCAGAACGCCGCGATCGGATACTCCGACGACCTTTCCGTCGACCAGCTGGCCGACATGGAAGGTCGCTTGTTCCTGCTCGAATTGCTCGAGGATCGCGCCGAAATCAACGTCGCCCGAATGTGTATCTTCGGCCGGTGCTGGCGTTGCCTGTGCCGTTGGTTGCTCTGCTGCCGGTTGTTCCTGAGCCGAAGATGCTGCAGCCGTCGTTTCTTCGGTTTCCTGTGTTGCCTCGTTAGTCATTTACGGGTAATTTACTTCCTCTAGTTAGATACGCTTCCGGCGCGGTGTCGGATGCGAATTTTTTTGCCTTGCCGGACACCGTGGCGGCCGAAATCTACCTTCCCGAACCACGATATGGCGAAATACACCATTCCCTTTTGGCCTATCAAAAGTTGGGCGGGAATGCAGATCGCCAAACCTTGCGATCCTAACCTGCTCAAAAAAGAAAAAGCCTTTAGATTACAGTGCCTTTCCGCTCAAGCTTTGGCAAAACTCAAAAATACACCGATTTTTCGTGCTTTGTCAAGGCATTGATGTCCGAAAAGCATTGAAAAACCTATGTTTTAGGGAAAATCGACGCTCGCCTTAGGTCAGTTGCGGACTATTAGGTCGCCGACCGTCCCAACACCGCTCGAACGCTCCATTTCTTCCTTGGCAATGGTCGATGTGTTGTGAATACCGGCAAGCCGCAGGCGGAATTCGTCAGGATTCGTCGATCCGCGTAATGCCTCATCGAGCGAAATTAGTCCGGATTGGTATAGGTAGAAGAGTGATTGGTCGAAAGTCTGCATCCCGTATTGCGAGGTGCCGGCGGCGATCGCATCGCGTATCGACGAGGTTTTGTCCTCATGAAGGATATAATCGCGGATCAGCGGAGTAGCGACGAGTATTTCGACCGCCGGAATGCGGCTGTTGCCCTTTGCGGATCTCATCAAACGCTGCGAAACGACCGCCTTTAGAAGGCCGCCGAGCTGTATCCGTATAGATTTTTGCTGATACGGCGGAAATGCTGAAATAATTCGGGTTAGCGTTTCAGCGGCATCCAAGGTGTGGAGCGTTGAAAGCACCAAATGGCCCGTTTCGGCGGCCACTAGGGCCGTCTCGATCGTCTCAAGGTCGCGCATCTCACCGACGAGTATCACATCAGGGTCCTGTCGAAGGCTGCCGCGAAGAGCTTCGGCGAAATTACGCGTATCGACATCAACCTCACGTTGGGTGATGAACGATTCTTTGTCTTTGTGCAGGAATTCGATCGGGTCCTCGATCGTTACGATGTGGCAGTTTCGGGTCTGGTTTATGTGATCGACGATCGCGGCAAGCGTTGTGGATTTACCTGAGCCTGTTGTGCCCGTGATCAGGACGAGGCCGCGTTTTTCGTCGGCAATATTGTTCAAGATCGGCGGCATTCCCAGTTCAGCAAAGCCGCGTATCGTGTCCGAAATGACTCGTGCGACGATACCAATCGAATTTCGCTGCTGAAAGATGTTTACGCGAAAACGGCCAAGACCGTTGACACCGTAACCTATATCGACCTCCAAAGAATCCTTGAAATGCTGCTTTTGCCGGTTCGACATCATAGAGAATGCCATCTCTAAGGTTTCGTCCTGCGACAGTTTCGGGACGCCGCCAAGCGGCTTGAGTTCACCTGTTACGCGAACCACAGGGAACGAACCGGCCCGCAAATGCAGGTCGGATGCGCCAAAACTCATCGCCATTCGCAGGAGATCGTCAATTCGGGTCGGCATAATAAACTATAAGGACAAGGGAAAAGCGAACCGGCAAAGCCGCAAAGGCTCTTTGGGAAGCCTGAGTACAAGGCCGGAAACCTTGTAAGATCAGGATACTTTTAAGATTCTAGTTTGATTGAGCGGCTCGCGTCAATATAATTCTAAGCCTCTTGTTCTGCCAGTGTGATTCGACAAGCAATCGCTGAACGCTTAGAATCAGGCTTTCATGGGCAAGGCAGGAACAATACTTTCGATCAAACCGCCGTTTGCGATCCCCGGTGCCGAGATCATTGTCGAGTGCGAAGGATTCGAGCTCGATCTCGCTGCTGACTGCGGAGTGTTCGCGAATAATGTCCATTGCCGCACTGTAGCGGCGTCGCACGAGCGGGTGATCGCACGTCTGCCCGAAGATATCGAAGGCGGCACTGTCCAGGTAACACTTCGCAGCGGGTCGGAAATAAGCGTCCCCAAGCCCATCGTTGTCGGGAAGATGCTTGCTGACGATATGCACATGGTCGCAAATCCTGCGGTCGATCCGGCGGACGATTCGATAATACTAACGCGTTCAGGTTCGCGAGGACAGCAACTCCCCGTAACCCTTTATCGGCTTGAAGCGGACGGCTATTTGGATGAATTCCCGGAGCCGATCCTGAATCCGACAAGCGTTGCATTCGGCCGCGACGGAGAATTGTTCGTAACGAATCGGGCACAGGGCGAGGTCTATTCCGTCGACCGAAGCGGCTCGACGTCGATCTTCGCCTCGGGGCTCGGCATTGCGTCCGGTCTTGCTTTCGATAAGACGGGCGTGATGTTCGTCGGTGATCGAACAGGAACGATCTTTCGTGTGCACGATTTCGCGGATGTTGAGACGTTCGCCGTCGTGGAACCCTCGGTTGCGGCCCATCATCTAGCATTCTCGCCGAGCGGGGATCTTTACCTGACCGCACCGGGTTTTGCCAGCAAAGACGGGATCTACTTGATAACCCCTGATGGAGGAGTTACGACCTTTCATCGCGGATTGGGACGTCCGCAGGGGATGGCTTTCGACATTTCAGGCGATATGTATGTGGCCGCCTGTCATAGCGGAAGGCACGGCGTTGTAAAGATCAAGGCCGACGGATCGTCATCCGAACATCTCGTTTCGGGCGACAATATTGTCGGCCTGTGTTTTACCCGCAAGGGCGAAATGATCGTCGCGGCCAGCGACATCATCTATTCGATCCCGTGCGGGATCTACGGTTCTATCCTTTCGCACTAAGCTAGCTGCTTAGTTTCCACTTAGCGAGCTGCTTTTCTAAGTTCGAAGTGTCCTCTTTGGCGGCTTTCCCGACCACGACGCCACGTTCGGCCGCTTTCACGGCATCTGCTTTTCGGCCGAGATTCATCAGGATCGTCGCCTGCTGGGCAAGATTCTTCATCGTCTCTTTCTGTGCGACCTTTGCCTCGGAACGCTTGAGTGCCATCTCGAACCATACATTGGCCTCGGAATTTCGCTTGTTCGCCTTTGCGTAGTTGCCTGCGGCAAGCGGGGCTCCGGGATCGTTGGCGTCCGCCGCGGCAACGAACTCGCGCAAATGGCCGATCGTCGCCCCAACGACATCCTTTACTTGCACCGTGAAAGGCACTCGAACTTTGTCCCAAGCTAGCACGACAGTGGCAGAATCGTCCGTTACATTGTCGATCGAATAGGTGAGCAGTTCCGAATGAGCCGATGATGCCTCGGGTTTTGCCATTACGCGAAGAGCGTCCTTTGCGGCGTCATAACTAAAGCTGCCCCATTGTCCGTCATCCTTATTGAAGATGATCGTCCATTCACCATTCGCCGGTATCATGTGCAGGCTGTATTTTCCGGCGGGAAGCGGTTTGCCGTTGACGAGAAGATCGTCGGTCGTTGAAAAGACGGTCGCTTCATTCGCACCGGCACGCCAAACGTGACCGTAAGGCACAAGTGGCTCGCCTTCTTTGTGCTGCATTGAATTGTCGAGTGTCGCTTCGCCCTTCGCCCTAGCTGCCATTTCAGAGGGCGCGGTCGCAAAGATCGTTCGGCCTTTGACCAGCGGCCGGCTGTAAAGGATCGAGACCTGCGTCGAACCGATGGTTTGTACGACCTCTGCCTTCTGGCTTGCACGCGGTGTCGGCGGCCGATTCTGTGCACTCGCGCCGACCATCCCTAAGCACATCAAAACAAATAAAAGAAAGGTTTTTGACCTCATAAAACAAGCTCCCCACAAAGAATTTAATTGGACAAGGAAACTATACCATCTGCTAGATGGCATTGCCTCGCGGACGAGAAAGACTTCGGGTCAATGTTCGTAGATCCGAAGTCTTTCGCTACAATTCGCCCGCGGGCTATTCATCATCATCGTGAGCGCGTACGCGGCCTTCCGCGACGGCTTCGTCGATCACCTTTTGGGCCAAATTGTGCGGCAGCGGATCGTAATGCGAGAACTGCATATGATACGAACCGCGGGCCTGCGTGACGGAATTCAGCTTCGATTGATAATCGAGCATCTCGCTCAGCGGCACTTTCGCCTTGATCACTTGTTGCTTCCCACGCATATCCATACCGCCGACGCGGCCGCGCCGAGAATTCAGGTCGCCCATGATGTCGCCCGACACTTCCTGCGGCGTAAACACCTCGACGTCCATTATCGGTTCGAGAAGCGTCGGCCTTGCACGCTCCATAGCTGCACGGAAAGCTTTGCGGCCCGCGGCCTTAAAGGAATGTTCGTCGGAATCGACCGTATGGTAACTGCCGTCGATGAGCGTTACTTTGAAATCAACAAGCGGATAACCCGCGACGGCTCCTCCGGCGGCAGCTTCGAGAATGCCTTTCTCGATCGCCGGGCGAAAGTTCTGCGGAACGGCGCCGCCGAAGATCTTATCGACCCATTCAAAGCCTGCACCGCGATCGAGCGGCTCAAAAATGACCTTGCAATCGCCGAACTGCCCGCGTCCGCCGGACTGCTTCTTGTGTCGTCCCTGAACCTCGCAGGATTGTGTGATCGTTTCCTTGTACGGGACCTTCGGCGGATGGAGCGTTACCTCGACGTGAAATCGATTGTTGAGTTTATCGACGACCGTCTCTATGTGAAGCTGTCCGGAGCCGGAAAGGATGAATTCTTTCGTCTGCGGGTCGCGCTCGAACGTAAGGCTTGGATCCTCTTCGAGAACCTTGTGCAGGGCGACGGAGATCTTCTCTTCGTCGGCACGTGATTTCGGTTCGATGGCGAACGCGATCGCTGCCTCCGGATACTCGACCTTCGGATAGACGATCGGTTTTGCCTTGTCGCTCAAGGTGTCGCCGGTCTGGGTGTCCTTCAGTTTCACGACCGCGATGATGTCGCCTGTCTGTGCGGAGTCGACCTTCTCGAGCGTCTTTCCCGCGATTAGGTGAAGCGCACCGAGACGCTCTGCCGTGTCGCGCGAAGAATTCTGCACGGTCGCATCCGAAGCGATCTTGCCGCTAACGATCTTCATCACGTTGATGCGGCCCGCAAAAGGGTCGGCGATCGTGCGGAAGACATACGCCGAGAAGGGCTCGTCATTGCTGTATTTTCTCGAAATGCGGTCGCCCGAGAGATCCGAGTTTGAGAAGCCATATTCCGCTTCGTGCGTCGCGGGGTTCGGCGCGAACTCGACGAGGTGATCGAGTAGAAGCTGCAGCCCGACGAGCGTTGAGGACGAAACGGCATAAACCGGACAAAGCTTGCTGCTTGCGATAGCTTTTGCAAGATTCGGGTAGATATCTTCTTCAGGAAGCGTGCCTTCAGCGAAGTATTTTTCCATCAGGGCGTCGTCGGATTCGGCGACGATCTCGATCAAGCGTTCGCGTGTTCGATCGAAAACATCACGTCCGTCTTCAGGGATCGGTATCTCTTTGGCCTTGCCTTGTTCGTCGAATGAATATGCCTTCTGATGGACGACATCAACGACGCCCTTAAAATCACCTTCTTTCCCGATCGGCAGCGAGAACGGCACGATCGACCGCGCAAAGCTCGACGTCGCCGTTTCAAGTGCGTGACCGAAATCGGCATGCTCTTTGTCGATCTTGTTTATGACCATAAAACGCGGCAGAAGGAATTCGTTCGCGTACTGCCACGTTTTTTCTGTTTGGACCTCGATGCCGTGAACGGCGTCGACTACGACTAGGGCGCAATCGGCAACACGCAGCGCAGGCCGAGCATGCGAGACGAAGGCCGCGTATCCCGGCGTATCGATGAGATTTATCTTGGTGTCCTTGTATTCGAGGTGGGCAAAATTGTTATTTAATGAGACCTTCCGCTCGATCGAATCTTCATCGTAATCGGTCATGGTCGAACCTTCGTCAACCTTTCCCCAGCGGGGCGTTGTTCCGGCGACATAAAGAAGCGACGATACAAGCTGGGTTTTACCTGCGTCGCCGTGACCAATGACAGCCAGATTTCTGATGTTCTCAGTGCTAAATGCTTTCATTTCGGCAGAATCTCCTTATTGTAAATTTTGGGGGTATGCAAAAGACGAACGAACGACATCGCAAGGGAACTCGAAAGGCGGGTTGAATTCCTTGCAGTGAGCGGCATAATTCAGCGTTTCGCTCCGATCATTTGTATTCTCCAAATTTAGCTCAATAAACACCCAACGGCAAGGGAAACCTTGCCCGACGGGGTATAATGGCCACATTGTCGATCATTTCGATCCGCAGGAGTATATCGCGATGTTAAAGGTCCCCCATACATTCGTTTTTTCCCTGATCTTATTGTGCGCAAGCGTCGCGACGGCTCAAACCAACGTCGATCCGACTTTCAATGCTGTCCCGTCGCGTCCATTCTCAGCGACGGGCACGGTGCCAGATCAAGAGCAGGCTATTCAGGCCGATGGGAAGGTCCTTATCTGGGGCGGAGCACTCGCCGTCGATGGCGTCGCGAAAGGCAAACTCGCCAGGTTGAACACCGACGGGTCACTTGACCCGACTTTCGCATATTGCCAGTGCGGACTTGATATTTTCCTCAATGCGGCTCCGCTGCCAGACGGCAAGGTTCTTGTTGCCGGGTCTTCTAACGGTCAGGCAAAAGTGATTCGGCTCAACAACGACGGGAGCCTCGATCCCACATTTGTGTTCGGCTTGGCCCCTGTTGCGTACAGCTACTCGGAAGCCCGCATCGCTGCGGTTAGGGGCGATGGCAAATTTTACGTAAGGCACGACAGTTTTTTTCAAGGATTTTCCGGACAAAGCCTTTATCGATTCGATGCCGATGGATCTATTGATTCAAGCTTTACGACCATCCTGATCGGATCCGGAAGACCCAATCAGTCGTTCCTGAGTGCGATAGAACTCCTTCCCGACGACGGGTTGTTTATTGCGATCAACACCAGCACCGTCAGCGGCTTCTATACTGGCGTCAGAAAATATACCCAAACGGGCGGTGTTGATTCGACCTGGACTGCACCTGCTTTCCCGAACGGATTCCCGTCCCAAAACTCCGTGACCGGACTTTCGGCCGCTGCTGACGGCAGCTTGCTTATTGCCGGTTGGTTCAGCTCCGTCAACGGTGCGCCAAAGAGCAACCTTGTTCGCCTACTGCCCGCGGGCAACGTGGACCTCAATTTTACGGCCGCGAATTCTTTTCGAGGATCGGGAGTAAAGCTCCTTCCGAACGGCAAGATCCTTTTTTCGATTGCCAGTGGAATTGGCAACGGATATAGGTTGATAAGACTAAATTCGGACGGCAGCCTCGATAGCACATATACGATGGATGCGGCGATCGAGCAGATCGCAAACTCCTGGTCGTTGGATGCTTCCGAACGCACAGTGTTCAACGCGGGCGATCAATATGTGCGTTTGCTGTCGAATGGGTCTCTGGATACGACGTTTTCAACCAACGTCAATATCTTTGGTCGCGTCAACGCGATGGCGCGTCAAGCAGATGGCAAGGTCGTCGTTACAGGTGAATTCACAAAATTCAACGGTACAGCGTCGCCAAACATCGTACGAGTTAATGACGACGGGACGCTTGATCCAACCTTCGATGCCGGGACGGGCTTTGATCAACCGCCGAAAAGACTCATCCTTCAACCCGACGGCAAGGTGATCGCGATCGGGAGGTTCACACAGTTCAACGGGAACGCAGTTCCCACGATCATTCGACTGCTTGCCAACGGAAGTCTCGACAGCAGCTTCAATGTTGTCTTGGACGCGGGAGGAGATGTTCAAACTGCGGAGCTGTTGAGCGACGGACGCGTTTATATCGGCGGAGACTTTCTGACGGTGAGCGGAACGTCGCGGCCGGGAGCTGCGCGGATCAACGCCGACGGAAGTTTGGATTCGACATTTAATGCGTTGATCGGCGGCTCGCCGACGATCACAGCGCTGGCTGTCCAACCCGACGGAAAACTCTTGATCGGCGGTATTTTTACAGGTATCGGCGGATTTAATCGGTCGCGTTTTGCGCGCGTGGATTCGACCGGTGCTCTCGACCAAGCCTTCAATCCGGCAAACACGTCGGCCGATAATATCTATCTCGCATCGAATTCAATTTTCACGAGCGCAGGTGCAAGTCTCTTCCGCCGCGACCTGAATGGAAACGTGGACCCGACTTTTGTCGCTCCGATCTTAAAATACGATAACGCTCCGAATGATGCTCGGATCTATTCCGTGGTTCCACAGGGAGATGGCTCTGTCATTGTTGGCGGAAAATTTGACTCCGCTAACGACCAACCGCGTTTCAATGTCGCTCGGCTTGCTCCGAACGGTAAAGTGGACAGGTTGTTTTTGCCCGCAGGTGCGGATGCTGTGGTGCGTACGATCGTTCCAAGCCCGTCGGACAAGGTCCTTGTCGGCGGCGAGTTTACACAGATCGGCAGCATTTCAAAAGCAGGGGTCGCAAGACTCAATGTAGTTCCATACAGGAAGGTGACACCGTTTGATTTCGACGGTGACGGTCGCTCTGATTTCGTTGTTTACCGACCGTCTTCGAGCCTCTGGTACCAGCTTTCCAGCAATACGTATAATTTTGAGCTGACCTCGTTCGGTATCCCCGGCGATGTTCCGCTGCCAAGTGACTACGACGGCGACGGAAGGACAGATGTGTCGATATTCCGGCCATCGA
>JAFDVK010000028.1 GCA_018269005.1 Acidobacteriota bacterium
CGACATCCG
This sequence comes from Acidobacteriota bacterium, assembly GCA_018269005.1. Lineage (GTDB taxonomy): Bacteria > Acidobacteriota > Blastocatellia > Pyrinomonadales > Pyrinomonadaceae > OLB17. The sequence continues at coordinate 10 of JAFDVK010000028.1, forward strand.
CACCACGCTGCAGGCGCTCTACGCCATCTACGACAACTGCAACAGCCTGCACACCAACGCCTACGACGAGGCCATCACCACGCCCACCGAGGAAAGCGTGCGCCGCGCCATGGCCATCCAGCTCATCATCAACAAGGAGCTCGGCCTGGCCAAGAACGAAAACCCCTTGCAAGGCAGCTTCATCATCGAAGAGCTCACCGACCTGGTGGAAGAAGCCGTGCTGCTGGAATTCGACCGCATCACCGAACGTGGCGGCGTACTCGGCGCCATGGAAACCATGTACCAGCGCGGCAAGATCCAGGAGGAAAGCCTCTACTACGAAACGCTGAAGCACACCGGCGAATATCCCATCATCGGGGTGAACACGTTCTTATCCAGCAAGGGCTCGCCCACGGTGCTGCCCAAGGAGGTGATCCGCGCCACCGAAGAGGAGAAGGAGGAACAGATCGCCACTGTGGAAAACCTGAAGGCCGCCTACGCCGAGGAAAGCAGGAAGGCACTCCGCGATCTGCAACACGCGGCGGTGAAGAATGAGAACATGTTTGAGGTGTTGATGGAAGCGACGAAGTACTGTTCGCTGGGGCAGCTTACGGCGGCGATGTTTGAGGTTGGGGGGCAGTACCGGAGGAATATGTAGTTCATAGGGGCGTATCCCTTCCCGGCGCACAAGCCCACACACGGGCCGGGCCATCCGCTTTAGCCGGCTTGTCACGGCCAGCGGTCGCGGCACTGCGGTGTCACTCCTTCGTCGTGCCTCCTCGTTGCACGCGCCCGCAAGGCCGCGCCTGCACCGGGCTGCCGCTGCTGTCCCTTACGCGAAGCACCCGTGGTGTCTGCGCTCTGTTCCTTGGAATCAACGCTTTTAACCTTGTCCTTTGTTCTCCTTCACTTTCTGGACAGTATCGGTACCGGACAACTTGGCCTTGGCGAAGACTACGCTTATAATTTCTTGGATCTTTTGGATCAACTCGTGACTTCCGAACCCTGCGAGGAAGCCAAGAGCAACTAGGACATAGTAGGATGTGAGGTCATCCTCAGACTTCAACTCCGGTACGACCAAGAGGTGGCTCTTAACCAGGCAAAGCAGTATCAACGCGAGGATGCCACCTTGTATCGGTCGAAAAATGTACCACAGGTTCCATACCCGGAGGTTCAGGTGTTGCAATGGACTCTTGCCATCCGGACCGAGTGCAGGCGTGTAGGCATCCGCAAGATGATGGTAGAGCGCGCGCATACAATAAAATGCACCGCCAAGAGCACCTGCCATGAACAGACCATAGGTAACCTCCTCGTTGATCTTGCTCGACCCAATGTCGCCGAATTTGCTCTTGTAGAAGGCCAGTTGGTTCGTGAACAGCCATAGCAAGCTGATTACAATGATGCCTAGCTCGTAGAGCGCTACCAAACCAATCAGGACGAAATCGAACCAGCGATGGTTCGTGTTGGTAGTTGGATCTGCCATCGGTCAGCGGGTATTGATGGGTAGAACAAGCGGCGCTGCCAATTCGGCTACATGCCAACTCGATGTTCTCTCCCCAAAGATGGCCATCACTGGTGGATACCCATCTCTCGACCGTTGTTCGGCGAGCCAAGTGAACACCTTCGCGTCGTCGTCGCTTGCGTTGCTGGATGCACCTCTGGGGTGGGAGTGCCATTCTCCAACATAACCCAACTGCCCATCCGTAATGCCTGACACTTCTTCTACCCCTTCCTTCAGACCTGCAACGCCGCGCAGGTAGCCCGTTGGCCATTCATCGCTGTCGGCTGGTGAGCCGATGACATCGACTATGTAGAGCCGGTTGTGAAGGGTATCCCATCCGCCCAAGAGCACACCGCCCGTTTCGTTCGGTAGTCGGTCTTTGCGCATTGCAGCCATGCGCCCAAGTACGAACTCATCGACCACCAAGGCCCAGCCGTTCACGGTTGCCGTTTGGCAAGGGACCGGCTCCACCTCAACCATTCGGGTTTCCCTTGTCTCCTCGTTCGCCTCCCAGATGCGAATGCGTGCATTGCTGGAGAGCGAGGCTTTGCGGATCGCGTTCGCGCCGATACCCGCATGCAAGGTCACTAGGTCGTTGGCGATCTGGAACGACTTGTCACGGCATGAGTGCGCGAACGCTACCTGCTTCGATGGTGCGCTCAGGTGGTCACGCAGAAGGGGATGGTACAAGAGCGCGCGGTAGTACTGCAACTCGAGAACGTCCAGGGGGATGGTCCGTTCAGCGTCTTCGAATAGAAGCACAGAGCTTGCGCCGGTCGGGTTCAGGAAGAACGACATGCGCCGCGCGGGCGACGTTGCGATCGTCGCAATGTGCCGGGCAACAGCTACAGATGCCGAGAGATCGACGATTACATCTTGCTGAGCAAGCAGTTCTTCATAGCCCGGAACCACATCTGAATGAAGAATGTCGCGCACTACAGCAGGAATGGCAGTATTCCCCATGAATCCTGACAGCTCGTTAGCCAGTGCGACTGACTTCTGCTGTCCAATGTGGCGATCGTGGAGTGCATGCCGTGCAAGATTGTGAGGGAACAACCTGTCATTGTCGACGATGGTCCAGGAACCGAACCCAGAGCGTACCAGCAAGTCGATGACCTGCGAGCCCAGTGCTCCAGCACCGATGCCAAGAAACCGTCGACGATCGCGCTCAGCACCATTGCACAGGGCCGCGCGATCAGGATCAAGACGTAGGTGCGTTATGAGGATCTGTATGCCGATCCTCGGCTCCGGTGGCAATGATGTGCCGGTCAATACAGCGCCATAGCCGTGCTCGCACTTTGCCCAGGCTCCAATAGCTACACCGATGTCGCCGATGCTCTGCGCGGTAAGAACAGCCCAAACCGTGAATGATTCGGCAGCCGCGTTGGCGCTTCGCTTCAGCTTGAACGGCAACAGCAGTAGGAGCCGCTTGTGGTGCCAAGATGGCTCATTCCAACCTTGAAACTGCGGCCGTAGGGTCGCGAACAGATTGTAACCACGGCCCAACAAACTGACTGCAAGGTCCTGAAGCGTTGCAGGCGTGCGCTGGATCATTCCATGTGTCTGCTCATGCACAGGTAAGCAGAGGCACACAACCTCCTCATTCACCTGGGCGCCGTCAGCAGGTGGGAGCATCCAGACCTGGTCGTCGAGCCGAAGAAGCTGTAGAAGCGTTGGGGCTGGTGGCGGAGATGAAAAGAACGTGGAGGGGAGGATCAGGTGAACTGGATCAACCAAGAATGGCGGCTCAAGGGTCTGTTCGGGCTGGTGGTTATCACCCCGAGCTGTGCGGCTCAACCAGCCACGCAGGGATTCGACCATGCCATGCGGCGTCCAGTTCAGGCGCCGTTGATGCCATGGTATGTCTGACAGGCAGAGCGAACGAGGTAGCACCCACGACACCGGGTTCAGGTGGACCACTTCTGGGAAATCACTCCGCAATGACAATACATGCGGTGGGAAATGGTCGTGATCCTGGAATATGATGGCAAATCGCTCTACCCTGCGCAGGTCCACTTCCCTTTTCAAAGGCAACTGCGCCTCTATGTCAACGATCACCACCTCCGTGTTCGTCCCCAGTTCGATCAGCTTTGGTGTGCCTTGGCAACCAACTAACGTCACATACGGGTGCTTCCCGGAAGCGCAGTAAGCATGAAAGCGTTGCGCCCGTTGCAACTTCAGTTGCTCGCCCGTTAGCGTAGGGCCGCCAAGCTCAAGGTCAGCCGTTACCATTTCCTGCCCGTGGGGGCTTGCTACCAGTGATGATCGCTGCACTTGTGCTCGCCTCCTTCTGAAGCTCAGGACCACGAGAGGTGATAACCACGCGAATCGGTTCCGGCTTGCTCGCTCCCCTTGGATGGGACATGGTCACTTCGTAGTCCCCATCTTTCAGGTCTTGCACCTCACGGTAGTACGCATCGGCCTCCCGGTGTGGCGGCTGCTTGTCCTTGTCCTCTTCCGTTCCTTTCGCAGGGATCGGTTCCGAACTCACGATCTGAATAAGACCAGGTTGACCTTGGACCTCAAGGAGCCATTTGATATCAGGGTGCGGGCTTGTCTTGTCCTCGCCCTTCTCCTCTCCGACAGAGTGATAGCTACAATGGTGTGGGTTCTTGTATAGGTGTGACTCCAAGCGTTTCTCGTTGCGGTACTTCTTTGTAGCACCAACAATTGTCGATAGCGCGCCGAGCTTGGCATCCGACGTGAGCAGCACACTCGTTTCTACACCCTGAACGTTGAAAAGGACCTGCATCACTAGGCAGTCGTTGTTTCGATCTACATCATCCCTCTCGTCTTGCACGTGGCCATGTGGGGCGTGTATGAAGAACTCCAAGCCGTCCACCCCAATGTCGAACCCCGGTGCGAGTTGGCCAGCATCATAGAGAATGCCTTGCCTGTTTTCGAAATCGACATCATTTCGTTCGCACCATTCTCGCAATCGACCAGGCCTTGAGAACACGATGATGCCGGAACCCTTCTTGAAGCGGTCCCTTGCCTCAGCTTGAACCAGCTTGGCACTTGGTTCGAGATCGTTCCGGCTCTCAATGATCACTGCAGCGGGTACCCACATCGTCTTGATCTTGATGCGGTCCTTGCCTTGATAGTTGGTGGAGTGCTCCAACCAGAAGAAGTTCTCCGCTCCTCGTGTGTGGTCGTCGTCCAAGTGAGTGAACGCCACCACGTCGTAGTGGTCTTTCTTCGCGGCATCAAGATCCTCCTTGAGCACCTTCTTCAGGTCGATGCGCTTGTCTTCGATCTCCTTGCCATACCAAATACGCCGACCGTTGTCGTTGCGCAGGTGGGCGTAGTCGAAGAGGACCTTGCGTCCGTTGTCCAAATCAATGCGCGTGGTATCGGCATTGCCTAAAGGGAAGAAAGTGAGTGTATGCGTTTCGTTAGCCATTGGTCTTCGTGTTGATTGACGGGAAAACCGTCACTTGTGTTTCCGGTAATGTAGTTCGTGGTTTTACTTTTTCGGCGTGTTCTTATCACCGAACCATGCACCGAGCAACGCGCCCACCACAGCGCCACCAGGCCCGAACCGGGAACCGATGATGCCACCAGTGATTACACCACCCAACTGGTTGTCGTTACGCTTGGCGCGCACTTTCGCGCGGGAGTAGGGCGCACGGCATTGGCCGTTTCGGGTTCGCGCTGCTCGGCTGCTTCCTGCACGCTTCGACCGGTTGCACGAAATGCATGCCGGGTATAGGTTGTTGCCATGGTTGGTTCCACCGCGTGCTTTCGCCTTGGAGTGGTCCACCTCCCATGCACTACGTGCGCCGTACTGGGCGTAGTTCACGAAGGAGAGCTTCTTGTGGCAGATGTGGCAGTACCCGCTTGTGCGGTCGTAGATGCGTTGGAGCTGTTCGTCAGTGTACGCCATGGGAAATCAAGCTGAGGTGGAACCAGATCCGCCATTGTTCGATCCGAATAAGGCAATGATGATGAACACGAAGGCGATGACAGCCAACATTGCAGCCAACGGATAGTTGCCAATGCGACCCGGCGGCGGCTGAGCATAGGCGCGAGCGCGTGCGTGCCTATCACTCTCGGCCTTCGCCTTCTTCGCGGCCTCTGCCTGCTCTTGATACTTGCGCTTTGCATCTGCTGCGGCGCGCTTACTGGAATCGACTAGGCAGTCATACGCCGCCTTGATCTTCTTGAACATTTCTTCCGCCACCATGCTCCCGCCGTTCTTGTCCGGGTGCCACTTCAAGGCCATCTTGCGGTAGGCCTTCTTGATTTCTTCTCTGGTTGCGGTGTGCGGTACTTCAAGGAGTAGATAGGGGTCCATGGGCATACATTTGTTTGGATTGCCTCCATTGGCATGGCAGCCGATTTTCCAAGCCTCGTGCCACAGCCGAATGCTGCCACCGGCATGTCAGGGGTGGCATGGTGGAAAAGTTCCTGATTGGTGAGGCAACCAATTCTGCTTTCCGCCAAGGGCGCGGACGTAAGCGGCGGCGTACTCGGAACCGAACAGTTTTAGGTGTTGAAAAACAACTATAAAGTTGCAATCTGAGTTTATGCCAAAAGCGCCAAGATGACATGTATTGAGGGTGGTGTGCTCCTTTGGATTAGGTGGGGTGATTTGGGTTGAGGTGGGCAATTGTTGGCGAGAGTAAGCGATAAGGGGTGTTCGGGCGGGTATCGGAATAGCGCCAAAGTAATGCCAAAATGATATACCTTTGTGGCACTTTAATGTTGCATGTCAACAACAGCCAAGGTCGCCGCCTTCCTGAAGGAGTTCCACGCCCGCATGAAGGTCTGGGGCGTGGTGTTCCAGGACAAACGGGAGAAGAACACCGCCGCGATCTTCGAGCTGGGAATCACGCGCAATGAACGGATTAAGGTACTGGAAGAACTGACCGCCATGGACTACAGCGAAGGCCCGATCAAGGACTGGGACAAGGGGCGGGACCTCTGGGTTTTTGGCAAGGAGCTGAAAGCGCGTGAACTGTACATCAAGGTCACTTTGGGGATGAGCAGGGAGGGGCAAGTGGTCTGCATTTCGTTCCATCCCTCCGAGCATCCCATGAAATTCCCAAACCGATGAAAGCAACGATCACCAGCCCCATGACGGGGAAGCCGATGGCCCTCTGCCGTGAGCCGCGCACGCTCACGTTCCGGAAAGAGGAGTGCCCGATCATCTATCACTTTTACAAGGACAGTGATGGTGAGCAGTACACCGAGGCGGAGACCGATGAGGTGAACATCAACCAGGTGTACAACCAGTACCGCGACAAGTACAACCTGCCGTTCCCGGACGAGATCAAGGCGGTTCGCGGGCAATACGGACTCTCGGCCGCAAAAATGAGCGAAGTGCTCGGCTTCGGTACCAACGTGTGGCGCAGCTATGAAGCAGGGGTGGTCCCCAGTGAAAGCAATGCGCGATTGATCCAGTTGGTGCAAGATCCCAGGCGCATGCGCGAACTTGTTGAACTGAACGAACAACTGGCGGAGAGGGAAGGGAAGCGGATCTTGCACGGCATTGAGGCGATGCTGTCCAAGCCGAAGCCGCTTGTTAGCGAAATGTTCGTGCAGGACTACCTGATGGGTGGCCGATTGCCGGACAAAACCACCGGCTACCGCAGGCCGAACCTCGCGCGCATGACGGAGATGATCGTGTTCTTCACCGCGAAGAAGAAGCCGTTCAAGACCGTGATGAACAAGCTGCTCTTCTATGCCGACTTCCTGCACTTCAAGCGCACCTGCTACTCCATCAGCGGAGCACGCTATCGGGCTATCCAAATGGGCCCGGTGCCCATGCGTTTCGATGCGCTCTTCGACCACGTGGCCACGCAGGATGATGTGGCCCTGGTGCAAACGGAATTGGCCGAGGGCAGGATCGGGTCGCAATTCGAGCCTTATGAGGGCCGGCAGTTCAATGCCGAACTTTTCTCAGGGGAAGAGATCCAAACATTGAAGGATGTGGCGGAGCGCTTTGAGAAGAGCACGTCGACACAAATGATCAAGTTGAGCCATGAAGAAGATGCGTGGCGGGAGAAGGAAGTGGCCCATGAGGTGATGGACTACACAAAGGCGTTTGACCTGAAGGCCATTTGAGCTAAGGCCAACCCCATCTCGCACCAACCCGCATCCCGATCACCTTCCCATCAGGCTCTGAGTTCAGCCCCCAAAGAACCCAATCAAGAAGGCGTTGATCGAGCGGATCATGAAGGGCCAGGCCCCCTGATCTTACCGACCATTGGTTGGGGTAGAGCTGGAGGTCCGCTTCGACTTTCCGGAAGCGGAGTTCATCCTTGCTGTTCCGCCTGGCCATTCATTCTCCGCTTCGCCCAGATCTCGGACCTGTGATAGTTAAGGTAGGCGCCATGCTTCACCCCAAGGCCAGTCAGCCTCGCATCAGTTCGTAATCCTAAAAGCCTCACTTCCGCCACGGGCACAGATGGGCTCAGTTCAATGGTTCCTTCCGTGCTGAAGGTGATGTAGCCTTTGTCGAAGGCCCTGTCGTAAAGTGGTGAAAGGCTGATCCCATTGAACGGGTCGAGCCGTTCCTTGTTGGTTGAACACCTGCAAGGCATGACGTATATGGTGGTCGGCATCAATTCCAAATCCATCGACGATCGGTACAGGGCGCATAAGCGAAATATCCGCAGTGTTACTCATAGTCTTTGATTTATAGTCTACGCACCTCCACCTTCGCCCGGTGGATATTCGCGTACGCTTAGGCCTTAGGATCAGGCAGGTCAGGATCGACAAGGGCATGTCCCAAAAGGACTTGGCCTATGAGGCCGACTTGGACCGCAGCTATATCGCCAGTGTGGAGAACGGCCAACGCAACATCTCCATCGTGAATATCGAGAAGATCGCAAAGGCGTTGGGCATATCCCTTAAAATCCTGTTCCGGCATGCCGACTTTGATTAGTATGGATGAAGGGGTTCTCAGCTTCAAAGCCCAGCTTGAAGCTGCTGTTACCACCGGTGGATTGAAGGCAAAGGAATCAGCCATACGCTCATCGAAGCTGATCAACTCCATCCATGAAGTGGTGAAGTCATCCTTCATTGAACATGGCATTGCTACCTCTCGCATTGCGCCACCTCTCGGTGCCACGGTGAAGGAGTTGCGGCTGGCAGGCTTCATCAAACAGAAGGACCAGGACGTCTGTATTCTGCCGGAGGGGTACACGCCCAAAAATGAGATCATGGTCGAAGGCTTGCTGAATGAAGCCATGGACCTTTACGGCAAGGATTACACCGAGCGGACGCTGGTGGTCAACATTCGGAGCCAGGTTAGCAGTTTGGATAAGAATTTTGATACCCTGTTTGAGAGGACCATTGCCGAAGCCCAGAACCTGCATGTGCGTTGCCCGAAATTGGTGATGGGCGAGGTCTATATGATAGCGGTTCCCGAGTATGACGTTGAGGCCATGAGGACGAACCAGATTGATTTCTCGAAACGGGCACCGAAGGTCCTGAAGTACATCAAGTCGTTCAGCGCCATTAACCTCCGAAGAACCTCAACCGGGAATGACCACAAGTATGAGCGGGTGTGCCTGCTCATCGTTGACTTCCGCCCAAGTACCCCGATCATCCACCACACCACCGCATCCCTGAAAGCGGCGGGCCTCATACCGGAGGATAGTACGATCGACTTTTCAGGCCTCAGTTGGCAAGGCTTCACGAGCGACTTGCTCACGATCTACAACGAACGCTTCCATTACGGTGTGGTCTAATGCGTACACATCCCACAGGAGCGCGTTGAACCCAGCATCGTCCGCCGCCCTCAATCGGTGTACTTGGTCTTCACTGAGTTCAGGCAGGGAGAACCGTTCGATGAAGTTCTTCTGATAGCACGGATACCCGCCTTGTATAAAGACGCTGGTCATGCGCACGTAATAGTCCATCACGGCGGAGTTCAGGATGCGCGCGGTGACATCGAGGTTCTCTTCACGCAAAAGCGGGTTGGCATCGCCGAGGAAGCCTGGATCCTGCTGGCGCAGGTAGATACCGTAGCCATTTGTGAAGAAGGCATCCTCATCCACGGCACCGAGAAACCTAGGATACTTGCTGAAAGTCGGTACGATTAGTTTCAGGCCTCGGCGTGTCAAACCCTGGGTTCTTCCCCAAGCATAGAAAGGAGTGAACAGGACTTTCCCTTTGTCACGTTCCTGCAACACCGCGCGGTATTCTGCGAGATAGTCAAATGCTCCGGGAAAGTCACGGCGCATGACCTCCTCCGGGATCGCAACGGCAGGCTTGCGGTCCGTGTAGTAAGGGCAGATAATCCGCCGTGTATTGGATCGGATGTCATCCTCCGAGCGCATTTCGGAGATCTTGTACACCGATCGTGTGATCGCCGCTTCGATCAGATGTTCCCGCCCGTCCCTGTGTATTCTGAGGTATGGACCATCAAACTCGTAGTCATTCACAAAGTAGACCGAGTCCTTCAGCGTGGCGATGCCGACCACGATCTCGAACATGCTGCCGATGGCCATGCCGGCCCGTTCAATGTTCCGGACGTTCTCGATGTCCGCTTCCTTCAGCAAGCGCCACTTCTTCACATTGAGCTGGTCAAGAACATTCC
>JAFDVK010000029.1 GCA_018269005.1 Acidobacteriota bacterium
CGTTTGGTGGAGATCGAGGATTATTTCTCGTTGCACGCATCGCCGAAAGCTGCTGCTCGACTTGTCGATGGACTACTTGCAAAGGCGCTGGGCTTGCTGAAGCATCCGAAGAAGGGCAGGCCGGAGAAACTGCTGGCGCATCGCGGTAAGGGACACCGGGGCTTGACCGCCGGACGATTCCTCATTGTCTATTATGTGGATGAGGATATGATCCACATCACCGACTTCTTCGATACCCGGCAGCATCCATCGCGCATGCGGGGTTAAGGTCCTGAGAGTGGCAAAGCTCCCAATCCTTGCGGTCGATTTCACCGGTAGTTCCAACGAACCGCCGAGTGCCCGGTGATTTGAACCGCCTCCGGCCGGCTCGTCAAGTGGTAGTGAGTACCCCTTGTAGCTATTGAGTCGGCACGATTTCGTTTGGAGGCACGCTTAGGCCAGTTGATCCGAGAACAGTAAGAGCGCCGTTAGCGGCGATCAAAACCAAATGATGCCGACTCTATAATCAATGCGGGTTGGGCAAAACGGCCGGAGGCCGGGAGGAGATGAGGGCATCAGAGGCACGAGCGCGGACGCTCGCGCCAGAGTGGGGCACGGATCACAGATCCGCGCCAGCGGGGGGCAGGGTGTACCGGTTCGAGGAGTATTTCAGGGTGTTTGAGTGAGCGAGGACACCACTCTGGATGATCGCCGGCAACTGATCAATGATGTGGCCGGAGACCGGGCAGAAGAGGCACTCGGTGCAGACGAGCACCGGAATGGGGGCATGGAAGGGGGATCAGCGAAGACGGCCCCAAAGCTTCGGGTCACGTTTGTTGTGGAAGACGCTGAAGATGACGACCGTGCTTTTCACTACGCGGAAAACGATCAGGTAGGGGAAGCGCTTCAGGTTGATCTTCTTATACGGTCCACGCCATTTCGTAAAACCGTCCGGGCGTTGACGCAGGAATTCGAAGTGCTCCTGAACCTCGTCGTGGAAAGCCTCGCCGAGCCCGACGCGTTGTTGCTCGTACCAGAGATAACCCTCGATGAACTCCACACTGGCACGGTCCCGAACCTCCAGCAGGAAGCTCATGCCTTCCTCGCCTTGCGTGCCATCTCACGCACCTCTTCCCAGGTGTAGCTCTTGCCCTCGCCGCGCTTGTACTCCTCGTAGCGATCTTTCACGATGTTGTAATGCTCATCCGTAAGGCCATCTTCATCCACTTCGCTTCTTGCGGAACGGAACAAGGCGGCCACCTGCTTCAGCAGGCCTTCATCGTTCGTGCGTAGCAGGCGCTCGATCAGTTCGAGCTTGAGGGATTCCGTGGACATGGGATCGACTTGTGTGACGAAGTTAGGACAAGGGGCATTGCCAAGCCCGGGAGGAAGCCAGCCCGCCTGCCGTAGGCGGATCATAGGTGAATCCGTGGACGATGAGGGCGCCTGCGCAAAGGTGCTCCGGCGACGGCGCGCGGGGCATTTGGGCCTATTCGTAAGTTTTGTACTTGAACAACACTCATCCCTGCGCTCGGCTGTGCCAAGTGCCCACGGTTTCGGTCCGCCTCCGGCGGGCTCGTGCAGTATGCGTCAAACGGGAGCGAATGCTCCTTGAAGCTGTTCAACGTGGATGGATGAAATGGCTGGAGGCCAGGAGGAGGAAGCACTCGGCACAGCCGAGCGCCGGGTGGGACCTACATTTGGGATTGAGGAATACGCCAAGATGAAGGAAGAGGCCCTGAGGGAATTGCTGACGATACGCGCAGAGAACGAACACGTCGAATTCAAGGAGGCAAAGTCCAATTTCCAATTTGAGAAGTTGGTTGACTACTGCGTTGCTCTTGGCAACGAGGGTGGCGGCTATGTGGTGCTTGGCGTCACGGACAAGTATCCCCGCAAGGTCGTCGGAACTCAGGCGTTCCAAGAACCCGAACGCACTGTTGCCGGGATCCATGACCGGTTGCGCATCAAGGTCCGCCATTTTGAGTTCATCCTGCCCGAAGGCCGGGTTCTTGTGTTCCAAGCACCGAGCAGACCACGCGGTGGCTGGTACGACCACGACGGGAGGATCCTGATGCGTGCAGGAGAGAGCTTAGTGACCATGTCTCCTGATCGCCTCAAAGAGATAGTAGCCGAGGGTGGGCCCAGTTTCCTTGAGCATCCCGCCACCGAGGTACTACCCGAAGCGGATATCATTGCCATACTGGATGTGCAGAGCTTCTTCGACCTGCGGAAGATCCCGATGCCAGCAACGCGTGGGGAGATATTGAAGGCGTTGGCTAATCGACATCTGATCGAGCCGGAGGGCACTGGGTACCTCATCACGAACATGGGTGCTTTACTGTTCGCAAAGGACATTGAACTGTTCCCATCTGTTGCACACAAAGCCCCGCGTGTTGTAGTCTATGAAGGGGCAACAAAGGCGAAGGTGAAGGATGGTAAAGATCGACAAGGGAAGCTGGGATATGCTGCGGGCTTCGAGCGCATGATCTCGTTCATCCAAGCAGAACTTCCCGGCGAAGAGGAGTACCAGGGAGGCATACGGAACGTCAAGTATGCATATCCTATCAGGGCCATCCGCGAGTTGGTGGGAAACGCACTCGTGCATCAGGACCTGAATGAGCATGGTAGTTCGGTTAAAGTGGAGATCTTTTCAGATCGCATCGAGATCAGCAACCCCGGCTTGCCGGTCCTGGATGTTGAACGCTTTATTGATGAGGACCGGTCGCGGAACCTGCAATTGGCTGCTGAGATGCGCCGCTTCAACCTTTATGAAGGCCGTGGACAGGGCATGGATGAAGTGGTATCGCTGATCGAGTTACACCAGTTACCGCCTTATGGAGTTCGGTTGGGAACACGACAAACCACGGTCGTGCTCTCTCGCTATCGTCCACTAAAGAACCTAACACAGGAGGAGAAGATGTCTGCGGTGTACCAACATTGCGTGCTGCGATATGTCACCAATCGCATCACAAACAACGAATCCATCCGTGAACGGTTCAAGGTCGATGCCAAGAATGCCGCTGTGGCCACTCGCCTGCTCGGCGATGCGGTGAAGGCCGGACAGATCCGCTTAGTGGACCCGTCCGCCGGGTATCGCTCTTGGCGGTACGTCCCCTTCTGGGGATAGGAGAGTTGCTTGATGGAAGACGGCATAGTATGGCTTATTAACACGCTATGTCTCTGATACACAGGATATTGATTGTTTGATGGTTGTTTGACGTGAACAACTGATCGATTGTTTGCACACCGACCACCCAACGCGACCCGTATCCCCAAACATTCTTAGAGCCAAAAGGCTTTGGTCGTTTGATGGATGTTTGATGCGTGAGGGATAGAAGCCGAAAGCCCGGAGCCGTCCTGAGCGGAGTCGAAGGATCGGCGAGGGCTTGCAGCGGAAAGCCCGACCCCGCGTGCATTCAACGCGGGGGCACGCCCGAATACCGATCAGATAATCAAACAATGAGATGATCAGGCGATCAAATGCTAAGCGTGCAATCGTCACCTGCACCTCAATTCAAATTCAAATACGCCCCCAGCCCGTGCACCCCGCCTTCCCTGCCATACCCGCTTTCCTTGTAGCCGCCGAAGGGTGAGGTGGGGTCGAACTTGTTGAAGGTGTTTGCCCAGACCACGCCGGCGCGCAGCTTGGTGGTCATGTTGAAGATCTTGCTGCCCTTGTCCGTCCACACGCCGGCGCTGAGGCCGTAGGGTGTGTTGTTGGCCTTTTGCAGGGCTTCCTCCATGGTGCGGAAGGTCTGGATGGCGAGCACGGGGCCGAAGATCTCCTCCTGGGTAATGCGCGCGCTCTGCGCCACGTTGGTGAAGAGCGTGGGCCGGCACCAGAAGCCCTTGCCGGGCAGCTCGCAGCTGCTTTGGTACATGTCGGCGCCCTCGTTGATGCCAAGCTTGATGTACTTGTTGATGGTGCCGAGCTGCTCCTTGCTGTTGATGGCGCCGATGTCGGTGTTCTTGTCCAACGGGTCGCCCACCACTAAGCTCTTCATGCGGTGCTTCAGCTTGCGCACCACTTCGTCATGCACGCCTTCCTCCACGTAGA
>JAFDVK010000002.1 GCA_018269005.1 Acidobacteriota bacterium
GAAACGCTTTCTCGCTTCGTCCGAAAACAAAAGCTCTCGTGTGTAGAACTTCAGCGGATGATCCTTATCGAGAGACTCGGCGATATCGTTCGCGATCTCTGCGAACGGAAGATGTTTGTGGTCCAGCCAAAAAGCGTGGACCGCGTTCATCCAGAAAATCGTCAGCGTCTCGTGATAAGGCATCTCCTTTTCAAGATCGACACCGAATCCGTGTTCGAGCAAGCGTAAGATGCCGCGACGCATCCGTTCGGTTGCAGCACCGAGGTCAAATTGTGAGACGTAGTACAGTGCGACAACGAGGTGCTCGCGATGCTTCCACTCTTCGCGGGCGATCGTCGCGTTCTCAAAACTCTCAACAAGATCGAGGATCTCTTTTTCCGAACTGTACGCAGGCATAAAGCAAAAATGCTTATTCTACACCCTTCCGAGCACAAAAAAGAACGGAACTTGCAAGGTGAAGGCTCCGGCAAGTTCCGTCCTCTTGTTTATTGGGACCGTGATAGGACAGATCGCGGTTACGCAGTCGCGGGTTTTTCGGCATAGACCGTAAGGCTATGGATCCCGACACCGCTCGTCTTGAAAGCGGACAGAGCTTCCTCGTCCAAGTATCGCTGCAGAATGTCGTCCGGTACCGTGATCGCGCGGTCTTTCTGGAGCGTTACATTCTTAAATCCGTTCTTTTCTATTAGGCCGAGATATTCTTCCTTTTGGATCGCCCCCGAGACGCAGCCGGCGTACATTTCGGCGGCAGACTTGATGGGATCGGGGAGCTCGCTATCAATCACGATATCCGAGATGCTGAAATGCCCGCCGGGCTTCAGCGTTCTGAAGATCTCGCCGAAGACCTTGTTCTTGTCAGGCACGAGATTCAGTACACAGTTGCTGACGACGACGTCCGCCGTGTCATCAGCGACAGGAAGCTGCTCTATGTCGCCCTTTCGAAATTCGACGTTGACGTAACCAAGTTTTACAGCGTTCGTGCGCGCCCTTTCAAGCATCGCATCGGTGAAATCAACGCCAATAACCTTGCCGGTCTCGCCGACCTCGCGTCGTGCGACGAAGCAGTCATTGCCCGCTCCGCTGCCTAGATCGATCACCGTATCGCCCGCCTTGATCTGCGCGAACTGTGTCGGCAGTCCGCAACCGAGTCCAAGATCGGCATCCGCAACGTAGCCTTCAAGCGAGGTGTAATCCTCGGTCATTATGTTGTAAACCTCGACCGAGCATCCGCCGGAACCGCAGCAAGACGCCTGATTCTCAACTTTGTCCTGCGAAGCGATCTCCGTGTACTTCTCTCTGACGAGTTCCTTCAACCTTGCTGCGTCATCCGTTTCGGCCTCCGCCTCGGGAGCTGTTCCGCCCGCCCGCAAGCCGTTCTCAACGTCGGTCGAACAGCAGCTCGGACCGCAGCAAGAGCCTTCATTCTCTTCGTGCTCGGCCGATACTGTCCCTCCATACTCCATCGTTCGTACTTCTTCCAACTTAGTTGCATTTTCCATAATATTCAGCAGCACTCCCCATTCTTCTTCTCCACCAACTTCGCTGATATTCCTGCAATGTAACCCTGCAGTTCGTTGATGGTCTTCTCGTCAATGCAATAGCAGATCGCGTTACGCTCGATACTGCCCTTAATAAGCCCTGCGTTCTTCAACTCACGCAGATGCTGCGAGACGGTCGCCTGTGAGAGCGGCAATTCGCCCACGATGTCGTTGCAAATGCAGCCGTCAACCTTCAATAGGTATTCGACTATCGCAACCCTCGCCGGATGCCCGAGGGCTTTTGCGATCAACGCGATCGCCTGCTGGCCCTCGCTAAAACTTTCTGATTTTGAAGCCCCCATAACCTTTTCCTTCGTATCCTCCTCGCAACACCCCTAAGACGAAATCGCCGCAGCTCTCTCACATCACAATAATTCCAGTACGAGATAGCCGATCAGCCTCCCTAATCCGATCGTTCGCATACTCAACACCGAATCCGAACATACGCACGCGGCGGAGAACCTCATATCCATTCGCCAACCATCCGTAATATTGCAATATTACGATACTCAGCTCTCAACTCGCTGCGATACGGGTGACTGTCCGAGTTTCTCTTAACATGACCTTCGCGGAGCTGTCATCGGAGCGGCGACGGCCCTCCGGCCGGATCCGGATGCTCTCCACGAAATAGTTTACGGAAGCGCGATCGACGTTCGTCCCTCCGATACTTGTATGTCAAAAACCGCGACGTATCACCATCTATCACTACCACTACGATTCAAAGAGCCGTAGCTCTTAGAGCCGTAATAATGCAATATTACGATAAAGAAGGATTTGTGTCAATTGCCGTCGGTGATATTTGCTAAGAGCAGGCCGCTACCTAGCTCTCATGCTTTCAAGTGCATGCTGATACTGGCGGCAATTGTTGTGCGGCTTGAGCAGCGTGCTCAGAGCGAAAAGGCCGTCTTAGGCGACGGCCTGGAGTCGTTCGTCGTCGCCGCTCTCGTCGATGAAGAGATACTTCTTCCATTCGGGACGAGACTCGGCGTAATGGCAGAGCAGGACGTGGTCAAGGCCGAGGCGAAGCAGCTTCTGGGAGGTCAGTAGCGGCATGCGTGCCTGGTCGGGTGTTCGATTGCCTTTGCGTTGATTGCACTTAACGCACGCTGTCACAAGATTTTGCGGCGTATGCTCGCCGCCCTGTGCACGCGGCAGGATGTGATCGAGCGTCAGGTCTTTCGCGTGGCGATGCTCACCGCAATATTGACAGCGGTAGCGGTCACGAATGTAGATCCTTGCACGCTTCATCGAATTCTCGTTCTTCTTTCGGCGCAGATGGATATAGTGGCGCAGGCGCACAACCGACGGCACCGGGAACGTCGTCGATGGCGAATGCAGAACATTCTCGCCGTCGTTCTCCTCAACAAACACGGCTCCGCGAAACCACAGGCAGACGGCGCGCGCGACACCGACCGTACCCAACGGTTCATACGAAAAGTTCAATAGCAATACTCGTCCGGTCAGCAAGTTCGTGGAGCCTCCTTTAAAGATGATCCGATCATGTTCGACGCGGCAGGGAAGCAAAGTCCTCGCCGGCGCCTTTCTATTCGATGGCAGACGACGCGTCCAAAGTCCAAATTTACTCCTAAAGTGCAAAATAACGCAAGCACAATCGGTTGTCGTTGTCTTCTGTTCGTAAACAATATATGCCGCTTGCGCCCATCCGGAAAGCTAGGTCGGCTACTTTGGAACTTCAAGCGGCAGCTGAAACTTCTGAATACCGCTCGTCGAAATATTGCTTGGCGGGCGATCCGTAAATACGTAAACTAGAAGCCCCCACAGTTTGCGAGAAGGAGAAAGTCTATGAAGATTGCGATGGTGATCGTCCGTACGTTGATGGGCTTGCTGTTTATTTTTGCCGCAATCGTTGTGCTGTTCAAACTTGCGCCCGTCCCCGAACTAACAGGCGTTGCGAAGACATTCAATGACGGGATCTTCGCCGTCGGCTATTTTGTCCCTATGCTGAAGATAGTCGAGCTGACGTGCGGCATTCTGTTCGTGACCGGGCGCTTCGTTCCGCTTGCGACCATATTGATCGCACCGATCATCGTGAACATCTTCGCGTACCACGCGTTCATTGATCGCTCAGGACTGCCGGTCGCGATATTTTTAGTCGCCGCGAATATTTTCGTTGCGTTCTATTATCGCATTGTTTACCGAGAGCTATTTCGCTCAAATCCGAATCTGACGCGTTAGCGTTCAACGAAATGGTCAAAGCCCTTTGGCTCGATATTGCGAACTTCTTTCTCGCCGCTCAGCTTGATTCCGGAAGACGCGGGGACGATTCTGCCGATCTCGACCGCTCCAAGACGCCCGACCTCAAACTGACGTTCGGGTGGAACGGTAAAGAGAAGTTCGAAGTCTTCGCCGCCGTTGAGTGCCATCTCGAGAGACGCTCCCTTGGCGATCGGCAGCCTTGATGCTTCGATCTCGGCTCCGACGCCACTTGCTTTGCAGAGGTGTCCAAGATCCGAAGAAAGGCCATCGCTCAGATCGATCGTTGCGGTAGCTAAGTCTTTCTCTAGCAGTATTTTGCCTATTGCGGTCTGCGGCATGGGTTTAAGTTGCCTTAGGACTGCGTTCTGCAGGATCGCTTCGACATTTGGGCCGGGACGAGTTCCATTCTCCAGCAGCAAAAGGCCGAGGGATGCACCGCCGATTTCGCCTGTTACGAAGATGAAATCACCGGGTTTTGCACCGGATCTTAGCAACGCCTTGCCTTTAGCGACCTCGCCGATTACGAACGAATCGATAACCAATTCGCTTGCTTTCGATATGTCGCCGCCAATCAATTTGACACCAAATTTGTCGGCCAAGATATGCCATCCTTCATAGAACTCATCGAGAAATGACGTTTTCCACAGCCCCTGTGGAATTCCCACCGAAAGCATCGCGCACTTCGGCATTCCGCCCATTGCGGCAATATCGGAAAGGGAAACTGCAAGGGCCTTGTGGCCAAGAAGAGCCGGTGTCGTCCATTCGAGGCGAAAATCTATATTCTCAATTAAAAGATCGACCGTAAATAGTTGATCTGATTGAGTATTCATTGGCACAACTGCGCAATCATCACCTATTACTTTAAGTTTATGCCGCTTCTTAATGGATTCTATGAACTCAAATTCACTTCGCATTTGTTATTGTTGACACAAGTCTTGTAAATGCATACAATAACGCCCGACCGTGTTATAGAAAACCTTAACACAAAACTTTTGTGATGACGCCTGTGGATAACGTAATTCCGGACAAGATCTTTTTCAAGATCGGCGAAGTGTGTGAACTGGTCGGAGTTCAGGCGCATGTGCTTCGGTATTGGGAGACGGAATTCCCGACATTCTCACCGCAAAAGAATAAGTCAGGGCAGCGCAGTTATCGCCGTAAGGATGTTGAGATCGCTCTAAAGATCAAGCAGCTTCTCTATAAAGAGATGTTCACCATTGCGGGGGCACGGCAAAAACTCCAGACGGATTCACGAACGCCGCCTAAGGCGGCAAAAGAAACTGCTGCGGCGAGTGAAGGTGTGAAGGATCCGGTTTCTGATATTCCAACCCTTTTTGACTCATTGCCTGATGTAAATGTCGTCGAGTCTGCTGCCGCATCAACCGGACTTTCCGACGAACAGCGTAAGGCTCTTCGCAAACTTGCCGTTCATCTCGTCGAACTCCGTCAAATGCTCGCGCGGCAACTCTAGCTGCCTCGGAGATCTTCATTTCTCAAACAAATGCCTGCGGCCGTCACCCGAACGATAGTATCTGTCGTGATCGAGAGCTTCATCATCAAAAAGTGAAGGGGCATAGGGCGAGTTTCGCGCGTTTTTGGGGACGTTCATAAGATCCAACAAGGCGGAGAAGATATTTGGGTGTTCGGCACGCGTAAGAGAGCCGATCTTTCTTCCTTCTAGACCGATGATGAAAAGTGGGATCGATGCTTCATCGATCGAGTCGCCGCCGTGGCCGGCTCGTCCGTTCGACGCGAATGTTTCACCGTGATCCGAGGTGTAAACGATCACAGTATTGTTTGGAAGCGGCCGATCAACTCCGAGCTTTTTGAAAAATGGATCAAGCCCGTAAAGCAACGCATTGTCATAGGAGTTCGTGATTCCGACCGTGGCCTCAGCAGGCGGAGATTCCCACTGGCTCGTGAATTTGTAGATCGGCTGCCACATCGCGTTCTCGGCCGGATAATTCTTCTCATACGGGAAATGGATGCCGCGTTTATAGACGAACACGAAGTTGCCGGTCGAACTCTCGAATAGACTTCGGACCCGTTCCGCGAGTATCAGATCGATGTCCCATTGCTTTAGCCCTGCGCGCTGATTTTCATCCGTCATAACACGGCCGTTGTTCCGCTCATAGTCCTCGACGCGATCGGGGTCGATATGGGCAAGTGTCACGATCTGATCGATGTATTGTTTGTCGTCCGCAATACCGCCCCAATAATCCTTCATCTGCCCGTCGAGATACCAGGTTTTATAACCCATCGCCTTCGCGTATTGAAAGATCGTGGGCAATTCCATTCTGTCCCGAGGCGAAAGCGTATCGAGCATTTCGTCATTCGCACCAACGATGAAAGAGTCATAGCTCGGTTGACTGGAAGTATAAGTGGACGATGCAACGCCGAAGTTCTTTAGAATCCCGGCCTTTTCGAGCTCTTTGAGAAAGGGCGTCGTTGGCCGAGAATATCCGTTGAGGCTGAGATGCCACCCGTTCACAGATTCGTCGAACAGGACGATCACGTTATTTACAGGCACCGTGTCCGGTTTAGCAAAACTCGGCAGAGTTGTTCGTACCGGCGGGGCGGCGATCGCAGTTGGTCCCGAGATCGCGTAGTTTATGGTGGTCTGAGCGAACGCGTCGAATGACGAGCTGTAAGCGGCTTGGCCGGCCAGAAGCGGGAAGAGAAAATACAATCCAAAGTAGCCAAAGAGAATGACACCGACATCCCTTAGGAACTCTTTTAGAGTCGTTCGGTGGCTTTCTCTGATCAGGAAGTAGATCGAGGCGGCAAGAATGATCGCGAACACCGGAAGCCACGCAAAGCTCGAAAACGCTGCGATCGTGTCGCTCTTTTGGCTGCTGTTGGTTCCAAGCGCATAGGTTATATCCGTATGGGCTGTAAAGCGGCCGATCGAGCGTAAGTAGCTGTATTCCGCATACAGAATTACGGCAAAGAGAGCGAGTATGATGACTCTTACCCCAGGCTTTGAGGTGAAGGCGAGGAATATAAACCGATAGAAGAACCAAAGGGTAAGGGCCAGGAACGCACAACTGAAAAGAGAGCCGACGGAATCCGCTGCAAAATCAAGTTGTCCGAACGAAGCGATTATCCCGACACGGCCGAACGCAAATTCAAAGAACGCCATACCCGCGACCGCAAGAAACGCGAAGATCCTCTCGTTCTTGAAGGTCTTAGGAACCCAATATTTAAAAAGCTGCGACATAAGGGCTTCAACGTTTAGCGGTTTAGCAGTGGGATGGGCGGTATCGAGATGGTCGCGGGAGCACCTTCTTTATCTTACAATCAGGCGGCCTTTGCGGACAATCTTTTTTCGCGCCGCAGCTTTCGCCTTCGGCAAATATTTGACATTTCGGCGGGCGAAACTTAACCTAAACAATCGAATATCGGGACGTAGCGCAGTCTGGTAGCGCGTTCGCTTGGGGTGCGAGAGGTCGTGAGTTCAAATCTCGCCGTCCCGACCAATAAACATGGGGCTTTCAGCGATTGCTGGAAGC
>JAFDVK010000030.1 GCA_018269005.1 Acidobacteriota bacterium
CTTCGCGTGAGGCCATAAGTCGGCTTTCTCTGCAACCTCTCCGTTGCATACCTTTGCGCCGCGTTCTTTCCAATTGAGCTTATCCAGAAAGGCGGAGGGACTGGCCCTGTGATGCCTTGGCAACCATCGTGGCGATCGCGATAGGTGCCAAATCCAGTTGTTGTTGCCAAGCCGATGTCCTGAGCGGAGCCGAAGGACGAGGCGATGAGACAACAAGAAGATGAGCCGTGATCGAGTCCCGTGCGTTTCCTGCACTGTTGCCTCATCCGGTCCATCGGGTGGGGTTTTTTGTTTTTCTGGTAGGCTCAGAGACGAGGTGAGGAGGTGAAGAAGAGACGAAGTTGCCGATCGAGCATCCACTTCTTCACCTCATCTCTTCTTCTCTTCTTCTTCACATCATCACGCACTTGCACCATGACAACCATCGAACACCTCGCCCAACAACGCATCCTCATCCTCGATGGCGCCATGGGCACCATGATCCAGCGCCTGAAGCTGAAGGAGGAGGACTTCCACCCGAAGGGCATGGAGCAGCACCCCGTATTGCTGCAAGGCAACAACGACCTGCTCTCGCTCTCGCGCCCGGAGGCCATCACGCGCATCCACGAGCAATACTTGGAGGCCGGTGCGGACATCATCGAGACCAATACCTTCAGCGGCACCCGAATCGCCCAGGCCGAACACAAGTGCGAGCATCTGGTGCGCGAGATCAACCTGCGCTCGGCGCAATTGGCCAAGGCCGCGTGCGAGAAGTTCACGGCAATAGACCCAAGCAAGCCGCGCTTCGTCGCCGGTTCCATCGGCCCCACCAACCGCACGGCCTCGCTCAGTCCCGATGTGAACGACCCCGGTTTCCGCGCCGTGAGCTTCGATGACCTCGTGACCGCCTACACCGAACAGGTGGACGCGCTGATGGAGGGCGGCGTGGACCTGCTGCTGGTGGAGACCATCTTCGACACGCTCAACGCCAAGGCGGCGTTCTACGCCATCGAGGAGGTCTTCGACAAGCACGGCAGACGGCTGCCGCTGATGTGCAGCGTCACCATCACCGATGCCAGCGGACGCACCCTCAGCGGCCAGACCGTGGATGCATTCCTGATCAGCATGGGCCACGTGCCGCTCTTCAGCATCGGCCTGAACTGCGCGCTGGGCGCGGCCCAGATGCGACCCTACCTGCAGGTGCTCGCCGAACAGGCCCCTTGCTTAGTGAGCGTGTACCCCAATGCCGGCCTGCCCGACCAGATGGGCGAGTACCGCGAAACGCCGGAGGTCACCGCGCGCCTGGTGGGTGAGTTCATGCGCGACGGCTTGGTGAACATCGTGGGCGGCTGCTGCGGCACCACGCCGGAGCATATTGCGGCGCTGGCGAAGGAGGCGGAGCAGTATGAGCCGCGGGTGCGGCCAGTGCTGGTGTGAATACATCACCACAGAGGCACAGAGGACACAGAGAGAACTGGCTGAAAGATCCACCACGGAAGCATGGAGGGCACAGAGAAGGTCGGGATGACGCATAACGAAGTATCGAGCCTCATCATCAAGGCGGCCATTGCCGTCCATCGGGAGCTAGGCCCGGGCCTTCTCGAGAGCGTGTATCAAGCGTGCTTGTTGGCCGAACTCAAGGGCATGAAGTTGCAAGCGGAGGAACAAGTCGCCGTACCCATTGTTTACCGTGGTGAAAAGTTGGCGAACAACCTGCGCATCGACCTGCTTGTTGAGAACAGGGTCATCGTCGAGATCAAAGCCGTTGAGGACCTTCATCCCATTCATACGGCCCAACTGTTGACATACTTGAAGCTGACCGGCAAGAAGCTCGGCTTGCTGATCAACTTCAATACGACCAAGCTGATCGACGGATTGGAACGCGTCATGAACGGATACCTCGAGGAAGGAGAGTAGTATGAATACACCACCACAGAGACACAGAGATACCTGGATGAAAGATTCACCACAGAGGCACAGAGGGCACAGAGGGGAATGCAATAGCTCCTTGGTGCTGGATTTGGGCGTGCCCCTCGGCCAAATGCGCCTCGGGTCGCGCTTTCCGCTGTACTCCTTGCTCATTCCTCGCTACGGAGTGCCGCTCCAATCGCTCACGCGAAATGCAGGTTCTGACTTGAAGCAATCGTTACATGAATAGGGGCACTCATCTTAAGAGCATCAGCGAACTGGAGGGTTGGACATGGAAGGAAGCGATTCCCTCCGCTGATGACTCGTCCCGTACCGTGCTCCGCTTCTACAGACTACACCGAACGCCGATCCAGAACCTAGAAGTCAGTGATTTGAGATTCCTCATCGGCCAGAATAGTGCCCTGGAGTACCTCGTTCCTTTGGCGTTCGATCAGCTTCGAAAGGATCCATTCATTGAAACGGAGTACTACCCAGGCGATCTTCTCTGTGCCTTGTTCTTGATTAACAATGAGCCGAATTACTGGAGTTCACATCCAGACCAGCGCGAGACTTTGGTCAGACTCTATGAAGAGAATGTAGAGCGCATGCCGACGGGGGGGATGTCCTTCAATGATCTGAAGAAGATCGAACGTGATTATGAGAAGTTCAAAGCACATAGAGGCTGAAATGAGCATCCCAATTTTCTCCGGCGTAGGGTCGCTGCGATTACTCACGCGTGCGCTTCTACTCCTTTCAATCTGCTTGATCGGTTGTGACCGATCCATACCCTTCGTGAAAAGTGGATGGCAGGAAAAGGTTGATGGTGCTTTCCCGAACCGAGATGCGATGGTCGAGGACCTGTTGCACAATCACACTTTGGTAGGACTAACCACACGTTCGGTATCAAATCTCTTGGGTGAAGAAGATCGCGTTGAGCTGGTGGGAAAACCAAAGGTCGATGGAAGGAACTACATGACCTATCAAGTTTTGGAAGACTTCGGATGGGACATAGATCCTGTACACACGAAGTACCTCGTTCTCGAATTCAGCAAGGATTCGATCATTATGAAAACTGAGCTACGGGAATGGAAACAGTGAAGCCTCCTCAGGTGCCCATGTCTCCGTGCCCTCTGTGCCTCTGTGGTGAACCCTCTCCAAAAACCTTCTCCTCTGTGTCCTCTGTGCCTCTGTGGTGAACCACCCTTGAAATGACCATCCCCACCTTCTCCGGCCTCGAGCCGCTCCGCATCTTCCCCGGTTCCAACTTCGTGAACATCGGCGAGCGCACCAACATCACCGGCAGCGCACAGTTCCGGCGGCTCATCAAGGAAGGCAACTATGCCGAAGCCGTGCGCGTGGCGCGGCAGCAGGTGGAGAACGGCGCCCAGGCCATCGACGTGAACGTGGACGAGGGCCTCATCGACGGTGTGCAGGCCATGCGCACCTTCCTCAACCTCATCGCCGCTGAGCCGGACATCGCCAAGGTTCCCGTGATGGTGGACAGCAGCAAGTTCGCCGTGATCGAGACCGGCCTGAAATGCCTGCAAGGCAAGGGCATCGCCAACAGCATCAGCCTGAAGGAAGGGGAGGAGGAGTTCCTGCGGCAGGCCCGCATCGTGAAACGCCTCGGCGCGTCGGTGGTGGTGATGTGCTTCGATGAACAGGGCCAGGCCGACAGCTACGAGCGGCGCATAGAGATCGCGCAACGTGCGTACGATCTGCTGAGGCAGCAGGTGGGCTTCGCGCCGCACGACATCATCATCGATCCCAACATCCTCACCGTGGCCACGGGCATGACGGAGCATGCGCGTTACGCCATCGACTACATCTCGGCGGTGAAGTGGATCAAGGAAAACCTGCCCGGCGTGCTGGTGAGCGGCGGTGTGAGCAACATCAGCTTCAGCTTCCGCGGCAACGAGCCCGTGCGCGAGGCCATGCACACCGCCTTCCTCTACCACGCCATCCAGGCGGGCATGGACATGGGCATCGTGAACGCCGGCCAGATCGGTGTGTACGACGAGATCCCCAAGGAACTGCTGGAACACGTGGAGGACGTGCTCTTCGACCGCCGGCCCGATGCCACCGAACGCTTGGTGACGCTCGCCGAAAGCTTCCGCGGCGACGGCAAGCAGGCCAAGGTGCTCGACCTCGCCTGGCGCAGGGAACCCGTGAACGAACGCCTGCGGCACGCGCTGGTGCATGGCGTCACCGACTTCATCGAGGAGGACACCGAGGAATCGCGCAAGGAACTGCTGGACCCCGTGAAGGTGATCGAAGGGCCGCTGATGGCCGGCATGACCGTGGTGGGCGACCTCTTCGGCAGCGGCAAAATGTTCCTGCCGCAAGTGGTGAAGAGCGCCCGCGTGATGAA
>JAFDVK010000031.1 GCA_018269005.1 Acidobacteriota bacterium
ATTTGCGATCGATCAGGTTCCGATTGCGGTTTGATTTTTTTTTTCGAAATTCTGGGACAAATCGCGTAAGCTGTTGATAACACGCCGCTTATTTGTCCCAAGAGTTGTCCCACGAGCGTCTTGGCCGGGACAAAAGGCGGCCATTGTCGGCGGCAAGCCGCCTCCGGGGATGGTTTTGGGGCACGGTTCCACGGCATAAATGCCGTGGCAATTCGGCGGGAAGCTGCGTTGAGTGTTACGCCCTTACTAACGTGCGGGCTTCTGCATGCTGACCGCCCGCTCACGCAGGCGGTTCTGACTGTTGACGCTGGAGTCCGAGGTTCCGTTCTTAGTCCCCGTAGGGGACGCATGAATGTAGCCCAGGGTAAGGCCGCCTCGGCCGCAACCCTGGGTAACCGTCGCGAAATAGTTCGATGGAACTCCGTTAGGAGCGACAGGATTTTGTCGGCGGCCAAGCCGCCTCCGGAATACGCGGTTACGCTCCACGGTCGGGCAAGCCCGACCGCACTGCGAAAGGGCAAGCCCGTAAAGCAAGTGGCTTCTTCCTCTGCGTTCTTTGCGTTTCCGATCTTGTTTGAAAACGCAAAGACCGCCGCGTTTCGTCAAATGCCGGCGCCGTGGCATTTCTTGAATTTCTTGCCGGAGCCGCAATAGCACGCGTCGTTGGGTTTCATCTTCGGAGTGTCGCGAACGTATGGTGTGTGGCGTGCGGCCTCGGCACCCGCGGCGTCGGCAGTTGCCATCGCACCGGTGAACGCCATGCCTGCGGCCTGTTTGCGTGCACGCTGCATTTCGAGGCGTTCGAGCCGCTCGCGTTCCTCTTGTTCGTCACGCGTGATGATCTCGAGGTTGAAGAGTGCCTTCGTCGTGTTCGTGTCGATGCGGTCGAGCATATCCTGGAACATGTCGAAAGACTGCTTCTTGTATTCGACGAGCGGATCTTTCTGGCCGTAGCCGACGAGGCCGATGCCTTGCTTTACGTGATCGATCGAGAGAAGGTGATCCTTCCACTGCGAATCGATGATGTTGAGCATAATGTAACGCTCGTAGGCACGAAGGCTTTCATCGCCCGCAAGCTTCTCCTTGGCCGCGTAGTTGGCAGATGCGGTCTTCCAGATAGCTTCCTCGATCTGCTGGGGATTCATCGTCTTGAAGTCAACGCCGGCATCGATCGCGGGATCGACCGCATAGATGTGCGCGATCTCGGCCGCGTATGTGTCGATGTCCCAGTTATCGGGTGTCGTCTGCATCGAAAGATAACTCGCGGTGAGATCGCCGAGAAGATCGTGTGCGACGCCGGTCTCGCCGAGCAGATATTCGCGATGTTCGGGTTCGAACATAAGCTGGCGACGCAGGCCGTAGATGGTTTCACGCTGACGGTTCATAACGTCGTCGTATTTGAGGACGTGTTTGCGTGTTTCGAAGTTGCGGCCTTCGACGGCACCTTGGGCACGCTCGATCTGACGGGAAACGGTGCGGGATTCGATCGCCATACCCTTTTCCATACCGAGCCATTCCATCATCGAGCGAACCTTGTCGCCGGCGAAAATACGCATTAGATCGTCCTCGAGCGAAAGGACGAAACGCGAGCTTCCGGGGTCGCCCTGACGTCCTGCACGTCCGCGAAGCTGGTTGTCGATGCGGCGGGATTCGTGCCGCTCGGTGCCGAGAATGTGAAGTCCGCCGGCCGCCTGCACCTCTTTGGCTTCTTCGGCAACGACGCGTTTCGCCTTTGCGAGTTCTGCCTCGAACTGTTCTTCGGTGGCCTCATCAGGATTGATCTCCTGGCGTTTCAGATATTCGCGGGCGAGGAATTCGGGATTGCCGCCGAGCAGAATATCGGTTCCGCGACCGGCCATGTTGGTCGCGATCGTAACCGCACCTTTGCGGCCCGCTTGCGCGATGATCTCGGCCTCGCGTTCGTGATATTTCGCGTTAAGCACGTTGTGCGGAACGCCGACGGCCTTGAGCTTACTTGCGACGAGCTCAGAATTTTCGACCGAAACGGTACCGACGAGAACGGGCTGGCCGTTCGCGTGGAGTTCTTTTATTTCATCGACGACAGCGTCCCATTTTTCGGGAAGCGTGCGGTAGATAACGTCGGCAGTATCCTTGCGAACCATCGGGCGATTCGTCGGGATCGCGACGACGTCGAGTCCGTAAACTTCGTTGAATTCTTCCGCTTCAGTTTCGGCAGTACCGGTCATGCCGCCGAGCTTTTCGTACATACGGAAGTAGTTCTGCAAGGTGATCGTCGCAAGCGTCTGGTTCTCGCGTTCGATCTTCACGCCTTCTTTTGCTTCGACGGCCTGGTGGAGTCCATCCGACCAGCGGCGTCCCTGCATCAGGCGGCCGGTGAAGTCATCGACGATGATGACCTCACCTTCCTGAACGACGTAATGGTGGTCGAGTTTGTAGAGCGTATGCGCTTTGAGGGCCTGCTCGACGCAATGGAGCAGATCCATATTCGACGGATCGTAAAGGTTCGAGACGCCAAGCAAGCGTTCAGCTTTTGATACGCCCTGCTCGGTGAGGACCGACGAATGATTCTTTTCATCGAGAAGATAGTCGCCGGTCGTAACCTTTGTTTCTTCGTCCTTCTCGCCGCGTTCGAGCTGCGGGATGATCTGATTCGCCGTGTAGTATTTATCGGTCGCCTCGTCGGACGCGCCCGAAATGATGAGCGGAGTACGGGCCTCGTCGATGAGGATCGAATCGACCTCGTCAACGATCGCAAAATAATGATCACGCTGGACGAGCGATTCGACATCGAACTTCATATTGTCGCGAAGATAATCGAAGCCGAATTCGTTGTTCGTGCCGTATGTGATGTCGCTCGCGTAAGCTTCCTTCCGCTCGATGTCATCGAGGTCGTTCTGAATGCAGCCTACGGTGAGGCCGAGGAACTTGTGAATGCGTCCCATCCATTCGGAGTCGCGCGAGGCGAGGTAGTCGTTGACGGTGACGATGTGGACGCCGCGGCCGGTGAGTGCGTTGAGATATGACGGCAAGGTCGCAACGAGCGTTTTACCTTCGCCCGTTCGCATCTCAGCGATGCGGCCTTGGTGCAGAGCGACGCCGCCGATCATCTGAACGTCGAAGTGCCTCATTCCGGTAACCCGAATCGACGCTTCACGCATTGTCGCGAAGGCTTCCGGCAAGATCTCGTTCAGAACTTCCTGCTCGGCCTTGCGGCGTGCGTCTTTGTCTTCGATGCCGTCAAGCCGCTGCCGTATGAGTTCTTTGAACTTCGGCGTCTGAGCCTTCAGCGTGTCGTCGGACATCGCTTTGATCGTCGGCTCCCAATTCTCGATCTCCTTGACGGTCGATTGTACTTTCTTCAAGAACACGTCGCTCGACGTGCCGAAGAGCTTCTTTACTAATTTGTCTGCAAACTTATTTGTTGCCATTGCTAGATCCTATAAAAACTGTATTCACAGTTCACGTGCAGGCTGCTGACACACAAACTTCGGGTCAGCTGCCGTCTGATGAATTTGACGAGATGTGCTTGGTTTGAACTCGCCGCTACATTGCGTCTTTGGCGAGTTAGGCGTCAAGCCCGGAGCGGGCGAGCGGAACGGAGCGGGCGAAGGTGAAGCTAGCGAGAGCGTCAAGATGGGCGTAGCCGATCCGTTCGCTAAGAGAGGAAAGCGAGCCGGCAAATGCTTCAGCAGAGCTTACAGCGTTCGTCGAGATGCGTGTTTGAGAAGCGTCCGCGGCCGCAAATGCAAGCGCAAGATAGAGCGAAGCGTCGGACCGTGAAAGATCGAGCTGTTTCGCCTCATCGGAGCCCGGCAAACTAATCGTCGATTCTTTAGGATCGCTTGATGCCGTTCTCTCAGAGAGTTTCGGCTCAAACTCTCGAACTTCGCTTCGGCGTTGGATCGAGTGCTGCTGTGACGTTTGAGCGACGAGCTGCGGCGTTGCACCGGCGAGCACGAGCCCGAGGTACACGGCGACGACCGCTGCCGTCAATATCGAATTTGTCGTTCTATGTTCGCTCAAAACTTAATTACCCGATCTTGTCGCTCCCCGGCCTTTTTTCGGTCGAAAGATTAACTTTATCATTTTGCTGCTGAGTTGCACGTTCTTTAGCCAACTTTCTGTCAATGATCGTCTTGATCATCTCTTTCGGGACATTCAGCTGGATGACGAGGTTGCTGCCCTCGGAGGTTATCGTGGTAGCGTTCAAAAGAGCGAGGTCGTCGAGAGCATCTTTCAGCTTTTCGGCATTTGCAGGGTCATTCACCGACTGCATCTGTTGGATGTCGGCCTCTTTTGCCTTGCGTGCGAGATCAGCAAGAATGCGCATTCCGGCCGCCTTGCCCGAAGCACTCTCAGGACTTTCGAGCTGCGAAACAGCTCGTGCTCCAAGGTTAGCTTGATCCTGCTGCAGCGAGAGCGTCAGCGTCTTTCCGGAAAGATCCGCAAGATACGCAAGGAATCCGCTCTCGTTAAAGGCTTCGATCGACCGCTTCAGGACGGCAACAGCATCTTTATCCGTGCTTTCGGCGCGCGTGATGCGGAAGGACTTCTTGTCCAAATGCCCGTCTTTATTGAGCTTGCCGGACGCCTCGACGATAAATTGCGAATCAAGCACCGCCGCGCGCTTGTCGTCCGGCAGGGCATTGACCATTTTTGCCAGATCCTTGAAAGGCAAGCGGTTTATCTGCCCTGCGATCGCGGTTGGGTCTTCAGGGGTCGGCGAAGCGGTCGCCACCTTCGGGTCGGTCTTCGTGCCGGTCGAATTCGGAATTCCGGGAATACCATCAGTTTTGTCGCCCGAATTTGGGTGTTTTGCGTCCGCGTCTCCAAAGGTCGGAAGGTCGCCGTCGACCGGATTTTTGTTCGGCTTTGCGTACTTCGGCTTTGTGTTAGTTAGGTCCGAGCCGGTTGAAGGCCGCGGAAAAGGATTCGAGGTCGGAAAGCCGGACGCGAACGCCCCGGAATTAAAGCCGTTCGGATCGTTCTGGGCCGCGAGCATCGCGTCGTACTCGTCCTTATTTGCGATCTGAAAATAGCCTTGCGGATACTCAAGCGGTGCGTTTTCGCCGCCGACGTCGATCATCGTAACATCAAAATCGCCATTGCCGAGTTCGGTGCGTTCGTACTGCTTATCAACGAATTCACGATCCGACCCGAAAAGCGTGCTGGCAACCGCGACGGCATCAAGTACGCTGCAAACGCGGCCGACAAACGGGCTGTCGCAGGCTTTTGTCGTCAATAGCGAAGTCTGAGCGATGCCCACAAGCAGCAGCAAATTTACGATCGCCACGACGCCCACGATCTTGTAGAAACGCGGCGTCCAATCCCACGTCCTAACCTCGTAGTGGTATAGAAAATCGCCCGTTTCTGCCGGCGGCGCCGGTTCATTTACTTCGTAGATCGACTGCTCGAACATATTGACCAAATTGCCCTCAGAACCAAGTCAAAACTCAATTTCCTTAGACGCAATGCCGCGGCTTTGCGTTGCGGCATAAATAATTATCGTAACATACACGCGTCTTGCAGCGTAAAGATTCGACAAGTACGTCAATAGGAGCCTAAAATCACGTTCTAGATGACAAAAACTCGCAAAGATCGGCCTCGAAAGCAGCAAAAAAAGCGTACCGAAGGCCACTTCTATGAACGTTTTGATAAACGAAAGCTTGCAGCCCCAAGTTCCGTCGATCCCGTGCGAAATAAAAGGCGAGTCGAAGGCGTTGAAAAGCTCCTCTCAGGCATTGGCGTGCCGGACGCCAAGCCTTTCAGGCCTGACGCGTTCCAATTGGAGGCACTCGCGGCAATCGAGACCGAAGATGTTCTGGTTACCGCACCAACAGGCAGCGGAAAGACCTGGATCGCACGCGAGGAGATCCGCCGCCTTCTCGCCGCCGGCAAAAAGGCCTGGTACACGACGCCCCTAAAGGCCCTCACAAACTCAAAATATGCAGAGTTTTCGTCGGAATTCGGGACTGAGAACGTCGGCATTCTGACCGGTGACAGGAAAGAGAATTTCGACGCTCCGCTGATCGTCGGCACGACAGAGATCTATCGAAATCAGCTTTTTGACGCTCTTCGCACCGGCAGCGAGGTCGAGACGGATCTTGTCATCCTTGACGAGGCCCATTATCTGGCGGACGAAGATCGCGGACACGTCTGGGAAGAGGCGATCATCCTTTCGCCAAAGCGGATCCGGCTGCTCTTGCTTTCGGCGACGGTCGGCGGTGCGGGGGAATTTGCCGGTTGGATCGAACAGGTTCGGGAGACGAAGGTTCGGGTAGTAAAAGCCGGGCCGCGGCCGGTCGAACTTCGGGCCGCGTATCTTTCGAGCGAGTTGGAACTCTATCCGCTTTATGGAGCGGACGGCGGGTATAACCGCGACATCGATGCCGCAGAAAAAAAGAAACCGGCAGTCCAAAGACGCCGGTTTCCGCGAAGAAGGCGATAAGGCCTGTTATTTCTTGGTAAATTTAACTTGTCCCATAAGGGCGTTGACATCGGCCTGCGGCAGGGCGATAGAAACAGTGACGTCCAACTCGGCTTGAGCGATCTTCACTCTCTTGATCAAGCGGCCATACATCCTTTGGTCTGCACGGCTCGAACCGCCAAGAAATGCGTTTCCGATCGCTTGCAGGCCTTGAAGGGTCGAATTAAGCTGCTTTGCCGACGCTGAATCGACGCTTCTAAAAAGTGCCGAGAATACGAATCCATCGTTAACCGAGTCTGCCGAACCGGCCATAAATCGAAGATTCTTCAGGGTATTTCCAAGATCGTCATTTTCGAGCGGGATGAATTTCCCGAGACCGTCAATATTCTCCATCGCGAAGGCTGCTACGGTCGTTGGCGCATTCTTCAAAAGGCTCTTGAGCGTCGGATCGACGGACGTGCGATGCTCGACCGCCTCGATGACACGCGAGACGGCTCCGAACGCAACGGTATTCGGGTCAAGAACGACGAAGGCCGATTCCTTCAGGACCTTGTCAGGAGCGTTCGCGGCAACGCCGACGGCCTTTGCTGCCGTACTTACAGGCACTTCGAGCTGGCAAATATAGATCGTCCTGCTGGAGACCACACGTTCAGCGCATGGCGTTTTGCTTGATCGGGTCGCGTTTGCAACTACCTGATCCGCATTTATGTCGCCGCGGCCGATAAAGACGGGGAGGATCTTTGGGGCCGTGCCCGGGACCTCCTCAACTCCGACACCGATAACGAGATCGGAGAATCTAAGCGCATCGGGCCCAGCCTTCGTGCTGAACGCCGCCATGCCCTGATCGACCTCGGCCTTTAGCTGCGGGTTGCCGACGAGAAGCTTCGGAAGGGCGTCATTCAGGCCCTTTTGGACATCTACCGTCACGACCGCGCTCGATGCGGGCAATAGATCGATGAGACTTTGCGAAGCGGGCTTCGGAGCGGTGTTCTGGGCGAATGCTGCCGCGGAAAGCGAGATAGCGGCGATCGCCGCGGTCAATAGATTCTTTAGTTTCATAAACGGTCAAAACCTCTGTTTAGAATAGCACTGAGACCTAACGGTTAAAGATGCTTAAATGTTCGTCGAAAGTTTGCCGTCATTGCGGCTTTTTATCTTGATAACCTCAAATTCGAACCGAACTTCCTTACCGCGCACGATCAGATTCAAATAATGCTCCCAAAACTTACGGGTGAAACGCATCGAAGGCCATTTTTGGTCAAGATTGATGAAGATCTGAAAGCCGAGAATCCTCCAAAGTTTCAGCGTAGTGACGTAGCAAGATATCGGCCGAAGCCTAACGTCGGTGTAGAAATCGAAGTTGATGCGGTCCTCAATGAATGTGTTGAAACTGTACGAATTTATGTGATTTCGGTGCGTCGGATCGTTCGGCCAATCGGGGTTCGTGTAATGCGGTGCGAGCAATCTAATCCGTCCGCCGGGCTTTGTGATGCGATGCAGCTCGGCGATGAAGGCCATTACGTCCGGCACGTGCTCGACAACGTGATTCGAGACGACAAGATCGAACTCACTATCTTCGAAGGGATAGGGAACTTCGGCCAGATCGTGAATGACGTCCGCGTGCGAACGCGGGCTGATGTCTAGCCCGACCGCACCTTCAACCTTGTTCACGCCGCAGCCGACATCCAGGATCTTCATTGCGATTAAAGGATATGAAGTAGCCGGCGGGTTAGCAAGGGCGGACCGAACGAGTATGTTTACGCCCCTTCATAACGGGCGCAATCTCGCAATTGTGCGGACTTTTGACGTGGCCGTTTTTCGCTTAGGTAGAAGTGCCAGAGAAGGCGTGCCGCGGTTGACCTGTGCGGCCGCCACCGTTCGGCGATCGCAAGGAATTCGTCCGACGTCGGCTTCGGTTTGCCGCTTATGCGATGCCACGCCGAATGAAGGGCGATATCGCCACGCGGCATCACATCAGGCCTTAAGAGTGCCATCAACAGATAGATATCCGCCGTCCAGCTTCCGATTCCTTTCAACGAAATAAGAGCCTCTTTTACATCTGCGTCAGCGAGATGTTCGAGGGTCGGGAGGTCGAGCGTTCCTTCGATGATCGCGTTCGCAAGGCCGCGTCCATATGACGTTTTCTGGCGAGAGAAACCGTCGCGCTTCAGATCGAGATCGCTCACCGTCAGAAATCTCTCCGGCGTAACTTCGCTGAGCCGAAGCTCGAGTTTGTCGAAACAAGCTTTTGCCGAAGCGAGCGAGACCTGCTGTTCTAGAATGATCTGCAGAAGTGTTGCAAACCCCGGCTCGCGATCCCACATCGGCGGTACACCGTAGAGCGTATGTACAAATTGCAGATGGCGGTCGGATGCGGCCAGCGTACGACAAGCGGCGGCAAGCGTTCGTTCATTAAGCGGTTTGCGGGTCTTCTTCAATTTCCAATCGTTTCTCGCTATCCTGAAATTTCAACGAATCTCAAGCATTGCAAAAGAGTTATGATCTATCAACCGCAAATTTAGCTGCATCGCATTTTGAAGTTTCAGTGACCAGTGATAAATGGAAGCTTGATAGTTTTTCAAGAATGTCGAAAACTTGATGGAGTTGTTTTTTTCGTCGCGATGGAAAAGGTCAGGCGGGGCGCCGCACTTTATTATTTGCTGCAGGGAATATCGGTGATCGCGTGGTGGGCGACGCTGATCCTGGCTCCGGCGAGCCGCGGGTGGTTTCAACTCGAGGAGAGGTCGCAATTCTCTCTATTCGCGTTCTGGCTGCCGGACGCGGCGTTCATTGCCCCGGGATCGCTGATCGCGGCGTATTTTATCTATTCGCGCAACCGGTACGCGCCGATGGCGATGTGGCTGGTGACAGGGGCCGTCAGTTACGCGACCCTTTACACCCTTGCGTTTGCGATGACAACGGATCATGGCTGGTTGGGCGTCGTGCTGATGCTGCCTGCGATGTTATGGACCGGTATTTTCGCGACTGCGTTGACCGTGAAAAGCGACATGTTTCGACAGGCAAGAGTTTCGTCAACGGCTTACGTAATGTTGAAGACGCTCGTGCAGATAGGACTGGTGTGGTCAGTCGTTCTCATCGTTCTGCCTTACGTTATCACTATCTTTGAAAACAAGCTCGCAATTCCGCACATCCGATTTGAGTACCAGCGGCCAGTTGCAGCGTTGTTGTTCGCCGTGTTTAGCTTGGTCGGGATATACTCGGCGACCGTGATGTCCCGCGTGGGCAAGGGCACTCCCTTGCCTCTGGACCATGCGTCCGATCTGGTTGTTCTCGGACCTTACGCATATGTACGCAACCCAATGGCAGTTTCAGGAATCGGCCAAGGCTTGGCAGTTGCGTTGTTCCTCGGATCGCCGCTAGTTGCTATCTACTCTCTGATCGGTTCGGCAATATGGCAGTTCGTGTTCAGGCCAATGGAGGAGGACGATCTTTTAGCAAGGTTCGGCGAATCGTATTCGCGGTACTGTGAGGCGGTAAGATGCTGGGTGCCGAGACTGGCTCCGTACATTCCAAATGAATCCTACCAGATCGACGGGACCGCAGATTCATCGAGCTCGATGCTCCGGCCGTCGGGCAGGATATGAACAATGCGGGAGACGCCTCTCGCCTTCAATGCCGGAGAAAGCAGTCCGACGCGATGGCAATTCGCACGAGGAACTTTGTGCTGCGAAAGCGGGTTTGATTCCGAACACATCATGGCCGTGCGATGTTCTGAAGCGATCTCGATGATCCGATGCATCGCCCATTCAAACTCTTCGGACGTATGGCGAAGGCGGCCGCCGGCCTCGGGAATGTGTTCGTAGCCGATGCCTTTCTCGCTGAGCAATTCGGCGAGCACTAGACGATTGTATTGAGGCCAGCGTGAACGCGGGTTAGTTCGGACATCGCACACGAACTCGATCTCGAACTGCCGCAGCAAGTCGAGAAAGTAATCAAACGCATGACGGCCGTGGCCGATGGTGTATATGGACGACGCAGACATCATTTTCTGAGTGGCATTATCGTGTAAAATACATAGCGATCTCTATGCATTGTACCTGAGGAGGCTACAAAGATAGGAAAGCGAGCTAAAAAGGTTCTGAAGGGGGTGAGGCGTAAGCCTCAGGTGCTGAGCCCGGAAAAGATAACTTGTCTGAATTGTGGTGATCGATATACCGGAAGCTTTTGCAATTCCTGCGGCAAGGCTGCAGCGGTAGAGCCATTTACGATCCGCAGTTTCGGAATGGAGTTTTTCCGGAATATTCGGAAGTTCGACATAACGACCACCTTCTTTACTTTTGTCGAACTCCTGGCGGAGCCGGGCGAGTTTGTGCGAGCGTTTCTTGCCGGGAAGCGAGTGGGGTTTATTAGCCCATTCAAATTTTACATATATGCGTTGCTTGTACAGGTAATATTTCTAGCTTTTTACGCAATCTGACCACTGATGAGGCATTCAGCCCCGGGCTCGCCGGCGACCCTTGGGTGCAGTTTTTTGGACTGGTCTCTACGATTTTCTGGGGGATATTCTGGGCATTGTTTTACCGCGGCTCGCTCAAGGGCGTCGCCGAATATGCAGATTGTTCGCTTTACTTTAGCGGTCAGAATATATTTCTCGGGACACTGATAGTCATTTCAACCTCGCCGTTAAGAGAAGGACTGCCCCTGACGGGTACTTTTATCCTCCCAGTTCAAATGATCGTAATGGCAGGGTATAGTTTCTATTTTGCAAAGGAGCTATTTCAAGAACCATGGTGGAAGGTGCTGCTTAAGCAAGCGGGGCTTTTCCTTATCTACGTAATCCTACTGTCCGCCATGGTCCTTGCCTATGGCACTTGGCTGAATAGGGTCGGTCAATAAAAGGAACGCCAGTACGGCCAAACAGCTTCCGCCAGCGGATGGTGTAAAGCGTGACGTCTTTCATACGAGATCCATATCTGCCATAGAGAGCGGGTCGTCGAGCGGCTCCATATGCGTCGTGGCGATCACGCCGGGAACCGCCGAGCGCATCGCGGCCTCTATCTCTTCAGCAAGTTCGTGCCCGCGTTGGATCGTCCAGTCATCGGGCATCAGGACGTGGACCGACACGAAGATGCGCGGTCCGGCAACACGCGTACGGAGTGCGTGATAATCGATGCCGATCTTCTCTTTATAATCATCGAGAACGGCGACGATCTTTGCCATATCCTCATCAGAGGCGGACGCGTCCATCAAACCTTCAGCTGATTTTTTTACGACGTGGTAGCCTGTCCAGAGAATGTTGCCGGCGACCGCCAACGCGATCAGCGGATCGAGAATCGTCCAACCGGTCGCGCCGATGACGATGATCGCAACGATGACGCCGATCGACGTTACAACATCGGTCATCAAATGTTTGCCGTCCGCTTCGAGCGTGATCGAGCGATGTTCACGTCCCCGCCGAATGAGAAGCTGGCCGACTACAAGGTTTATTACCGAGGCGGCCGCCGAGATGGCGATGCCGATCCCTATGTTCTCGATCGGCCGAGGCGTTACGAGTCTTTCGATCGCGGCCCACGCAATGCTGATAGCGGCCATGCCGATGAGCGAACCTTCAAGTGCGCCGGAGAAATATTCGGCCTTCGTGTGGCCAAAATTGTGGCCATCGTCGGGAGGTCGTGAAGCAACCGTGAGCATCCATAGTGCAAAGACCGCGGCGACAAGATTGATGATCGATTCGAGCGCATCCGAGAGCAGACCGACCGAGCCTGTATAAAAATACGCCCCCGCCTTGAGCGAGATAGTTGCAATGGCCGCCGCTATCGAGAGCCAGAGATAGCGAGTGAGTTTTCTATCGATCATTCAGTTGTCGGATCGCCTCGATCGTCTGCGGATTCTCCAGTGACGAAACATCACCCGCATCTTCGCCAAGGTACGCGGCTCGGATCACGCGACGCATCACCTTAGCATTTCTCGTCTTTGGAAGAGCGGAAACAAAGTGAATTGCCGAAGGGGCGAGCGGCTTGCCCATTTCGTGAGCGACGAGGGCCTTGAGCTCAACCTCTAGCCCGGTCGCTATCGCTCCCGGTTCTGACACGACGCAGATGGCAACCATCGCAGTTCCTTTAACTTCGTCCGGCACGCCGATAACTGCGGCCTCGACAACGTTCGGGTGCGAAACGAGAATGCTTTCGACCTCGGCCGGGCCGACGCGTTTGCCCGCGACCTTTAGCGTGTCGTCGCTGCGGCCGAGGATATACCAACATCCGTCGTCGTCCTCCATCGCCCAGTCGCCGTGAACCCAAATTCCATCGAAACGTCGCCAATACGCGTCAAGATAGCGTTCCTTCTCTTCCCAAAACCCGCGTGCCATTCCGATCCAGGGCTGCTTGATGACGAGTTCGCCGACTTGTCCACGCTCGACGGGCTTTCCGTTCTCGTCGAAAATATCGACGTCCATTCCCGGACACGGAGCGGGAAAAGAACACGGTTTGATCGGCAGGATCGGATTGCCCATCAAGATGCCGCCGGCGATCTCCGTGCCGCCCGAGTAATTCACGATCGGTAATTCTCCGCCGCCGATCTCGTTAAAGAGCCACCACCAAGGATCGGGATTCCACGGCTCGCCGGTCGAGGCGAGAATACGAAGCGACGGAACGCGGACGCCCTCGCTCTGAGCGGAAAGTGAGCGTATGAGCGTGGGCGAGATGCCGAGCACTTCGACCTCGTGATTTGCACAAAAGTCCCACATTCGATCTGCGGTCGGGTAGTCAGGTGCGCCGTCGTAGATGCATATCGTCGCACCATTAATGAGAGCACCGTAGATCAGCCACGGCCCCATCATCCAGCCGAGATCGGTGTACCAGCAGATCCGCGTGCCTTTTCCAACGTCCGTTCCGAACGCCATATCCTGCGCCGCTTTGATCGGAAAACTCGCATGTGTATGTGCAATGCCCTTCGGCTTTCCAGTCGTGCCGGAGGTGTAAAGGATAATGAGCGGATCTTCGGCGAACGTGGGTTCTGGAACTCTATTCTCATCTGAGGAAATAAGAGTTTCGAA
Source organism: Acidobacteriota bacterium (assembly GCA_018269005.1). GTDB lineage: Bacteria > Acidobacteriota > Blastocatellia > Pyrinomonadales > Pyrinomonadaceae > OLB17. Next base: position 13,425 of record JAFDVK010000031.1, read on the forward strand.
TTCGATGTAGCTAACAGCTGTCAGCTGATAGCTGATAGCTGCCTTGCGGAACTTGAGTACGAAAATATTCTCGATGGTAGGACTATGCGAAACCGCTTCCTCGGCCGTCGTAAACGCATCGTAGAACTTGCCGCGTCGCGGAAAACCGTCGCAGGTGAAAATTGCCTTCGCTCTAACTGCATTAAGCCGCGACGCGATCGCATCAACACCATATCCGGAAAATACCGGCATTGCGATCGCCCCGATCCGATTGATCGAAAGCAGGATCGCGACCGTCTCGATCGTCATCGGCAGATGGATCGCGATTGCGTCTCCTTTCCCGAACCCTTCGGCTCGCAAGCCTGCAGAACATCGTTCGACAAGGCCGAGGAGTTCGGCGTAGGTGGCAGTTCTGACGTCGCCGTCCTCGCTTTCGCAGATCACTGCGGGCTGGTCTTTCATCTCATCCGTCTGCCAGCGGTCAAGACACATCGTCGTGATGTTGAGGCCCGCCGACGGAACGCGGACGCCCTCGTCCGCAATCGCCGGTTCCTCCGGCGAGAGGTTTTGTTCGTGCTTCGCACTCAGTGCGGACGAGGGCGTCCGCGTTCCGTCCAGTGCGGACGAGGGGACCTGCGTTTTGTTCGAGCTGCTATAAGGCCATTCTTCAGGAGCAGAGCAAAGGCCTGCCTTTACAGGATTGTTGACAATATAGTGAAGGGTTCTTACAAAATGCTCCTCGTCCCTTATGTATCGGTCAAAGTAGTCTGGTTGCCAAACGGCGCCCTTCCGTCCCAGAAGCTTGTTTATCCTGTGACTCGTTACGCTCTTCATCGACTGCATTATTTGAGAAAGGCTGTGTCCTTCCGATGGCCGCAGCAACAAATGAGCGTGGTTGGGCATTATCACCCAACTGATCAAGCGACAGGACTTGCCGTCTTCGGCCAAAATTACCTCTTGGACGATTTCCGCGACATCCTTTCGTTTCAGGATGCATTCGCCGATGCCGCGATCGAGATAATCTTCAACTCGTTCGCGATATTCATCTGAAGTGTCCGACAAGTTGTCAGCTTCTAACTCAGCTTTCAGTTTCTTGAGGACGCTTTGTGGCAGCGAGTCAGCTAGCCTGAAGGTGATGAACTGTGTTACGACTCCATCGAAATGACGCAGGTAGCCGCGTTCGTGCCAACCCTTTTTGTTGGCGAATGTTGCGGCGGTCGTTCGGGCTTCGCCCTCAGTGCGGACGAGGGCGTCCGCGTTCCGTCCGAACCACACGGGAAACTCGGGGCCGTTCGAGACATCGAGGAGTTTGCTGTATGGCGGGTCGAACTTGATGTCGAGGAATTTGAGTACCTCTTCAGTGAACTTTTCGACATCGCGAATCGAATATGCGTAAAGCTCGTCCCAGGTCGAGACACCGACCTGTTTCATGAATTGCGTGAGCCGTGCCCGTTCGATCACATCGGGCGTCGGGGTCCAGGCAAAAGGCTGGTTCTCAAAGGCGTTAGAATCCTGCATAAAAGAAGTTTGGCAAATTCACGAGCTGTATTAAAGTTATGCTATCACGATAGATTTTATGAACGAACTGCCTGTCGGTATCGAGCTGCCGCAAAAGCTATTTGAAGGGAAGACGGCGATCGTTACCGGTGCTTCGAGAGGTGTTGGAAGGGCGACGGCGATACGTCTTGCTGAGGGTGGTGCGAATGTTGTCATCAACTACCTTTCGAATTCCGCCGAGGCTGCCGAGACGGCGGAAGTGTGTGTGTCCAAAGGGGTTAGGGCAGTCACGGTCGCTGCCGATGTATCGGAATTCGCGGGCGCGCAAGCTGTTGCCCGTGCCGCGTTGGAGAACTTTGGCCGGATCGATCTGCTGGTTTGCAATGCGGGTATTTGGGAAGGCGCGCCGATCGAGGAGATGGACGAGGAAGTTTGGAATAAGGTTCTGAACACGAACTTGAAATCCGCGTGGGCAACGACAAAGGCGTGTGTCCCTTCGATGAAAAAACAGCCAGCGGCGGCGATCGTTCTTGTCTCTTCAACGGCCGGTCAGCGTGGCGAAGCGAACTACTCGAACTATGCCGCTTCGAAAGGCGGCCAGATCTCGTTCACCAAGGCGCTTGCAAGTGAATTGTGCCCGACCATTCGCGTAAATGCAGTTGCTCCCGGATGGATCGAGACGGCGATGATACGTCCCGCGTTCGAAGACAAGGAATATGAAAAGCAAGTGATCGATGCCATCCCGCTCAAGCGTGTCGCGACGACCGACGACGTGGCTTTGTCCATTTGCTTCCTACTTTCCGACTGGTCACGGCATATTACCGGTGAGGTTCTAAATATAAATGGCGGTGCCGTTCTGTGCGGGTAAGCAGCAAGGTCGAGCGATCGCGTGGGCTCGACACACGATCCGCAGTCCGTGAGTCCTCTCACTTTCACGACCAAGCAGTTTTCCTTGACCTAAGATTGCAGAAGAGAAGCGTCTCATTTACTTTTTTATTAAGGTGAGCGAAACATCATTTCCTGTCGTTATGAAATTTGGCGGTACGTCGGTAGGTGACGTGGCCGCTTTCGAGCGTGTCTGCGACATCGTTCAGAACCAATTGGATAAGCGACCGGTTGTTGTAACGTCTGCAATGACAAAGGTTACGGACGCGCTGCTTGCGGCCTTCGAAATGGCGCGCCGAGACGATCTCGCGGGAGCCATTGCCTCGCTCGAACCGCATTTTGAAAGGCACGTCGAGATCACGGCGGCATTCTTCCCGAACGATACAGAGAACATTTTTCATAACGAACTTCGTCTCGCTAAAGGAGAGATCAGGGATCTGCTCACCCGTGCCGCCCGCAGAAGCTTGCCGCTGCAGATGCTCAAGGACGCGATCGTCTCGTACGGCGAGCAGCTTTCGTCAAGGTTGCTGGCCGAGGTCTTGAAGGCACACGGCATTCGAGCACGAACGGTCGATTCGCGTCGCTTGATCGTAACCGATGATGAATTCGGTGCGGCCCAACCGATCATCGATGAGACGAACGAACTGATCGAGATCGAGCTTTCGCCGCTCATCGACGCTGGAGAAGTTCCTGTTCTCGGCGGCTTCATCGCGGCGAATCGCGGCGGCGAAACGACGACGCTGGGACGAGGCGGTTCTGACTATTCTGCGGCGATCGTGGCGGCTGCCCTCGATGCATCTGAGCTTCAAATTTGGACCGACGTTACCGGCGTGATGACCTGCGATCCGCGTATCTGCAGCGACGCTTCGACCGTGCCTGTCCTTTCGTATGAAGAGGCGGCGGAGCTTGCTTATTTCGGGGCAAAGGTACTTCACCCGAAGACGATCAAGCCGGCGGTAGATAATGCAATTCCGGTGCGCGTCTGCAACACGAGTGAGCCTAAGGTGATCGGCACCATGGTGCTCACAAATTCCGACGAGACCGCGAACAAGATCAAGTCGATCGCGCATAAGAGCAATATCACGATCCTGCGGATCACGTCAGCCCGAATGTTGGGTGCGTACGGCTTTATGAGCGCGGTCTTTCAGGTCTTTGACCGCCATCGCACGGTGATCGATGTCATCTCCACATCGGAAGTTTCGGTCGCTCTGACGCTCGACAAGCCGGACAATATCGAGAAGGTCGTCGAGGACCTTTCGCGCATCGGCGACGTCGAGGTCGAGGGCGGTTATGCCGTGGTCTGCGTCGTCGGCGAAGGCCTTCGCGCTTCGACCGGCCTTGCTGCGAAGATCTTCAAGACGATCGAGGACGTTCATGTCGAACTCGTCTCACACGGTGCATCGGCCGTGAATCTAACATTCGTTGTACGCGAAACGGACGTCGCCGACGTTATCAAAAAGCTCCATAACGCATTCTTTTGAGGTCAGCTGAAGTTTCATATTTTCATATTGAAAACCGCGTGGCATCTGTGATACACTGTATTACGGACGCAAAGAGCGTCACGTGATTTTTTTTGAAAATTTGCTTTTTTAGTCAATTGTGACGCTCTAAGTGTAATGGTGACAACAAGTAGCTGTCCACTAACAGACGAGTGGACAGCAGTGGACAAAAAAGGTGACAGCCGCTTGCTTCGGCTGACGCTGCACTTCCTTTTGATGTGTTAAGATAACTGCAACGAGGGCGTGTATTTATGCCGGTAACTGTCGAAATTTCAAACCCTGCGAAGCTCCGTCGCGTGCGGTCGATCTTGGGCGCCAAATCGGACAACGAGGCCGCCGAACTTGCGTTGGAAAAGGTCATAGAAGATCACGAGCCTCCAGAGACCAAGCCTCGCTCGCACGACCTGCCCGATGAGTATTGGGATGACCTGTTTTCTGAACAGATGTTGCCGAATAACGCCGGCTCGCAGGCAGTCATCGACGAACGCAACGAGTCGAGGTTTTGATGTCTTTTTGGGACAGCAGCGCAATTGTTCCGCTTTGTGCCTACCAGCAAAATTCTGCGGCAGCCCGAAAGTTATCCCACAAATTTACCAATAAATTTGTCTGGCGCGAGTGCGTGGTTGAAGTGTCGTCTGCTTTCGCAAGACTGCAACGCGAAGGTTCGATAGACGATGCGACACGACGACGCTTCGAAGTTCGGTTAGTCCGACTCGAGAATGAATGGACGGTCGTAAACACCGAGAGCAAGACGGTCGAACTCGCTCGAACCTTCCGGCGATTTATGGCCTCAAGGCAATGGACAGTCTTCAACTCGCGGCGGCTCTCGTTTGGTGCAAGGAGTTGCCGAAGAACAATGATTTTGTTTCCGCGGACGATCGCTTGCTAAGGGCTGCGGAGAGGGCGGGGTTCAATGTTCATGATCTGTCTTGATCCGCGAAAGGTCGGCCTCTTCTGATCGAAAGGGCAACCACTATTTCAGAAATGAACCTATTCGAATTAACAACAGCATTGATGTCGATACCGTCCACTTCCGGCGAGGAGGAGGCGGTTGGGTTTTGGCTGCGGGACTATTTGCATGGACTGGGTTGGAATGTCGAGATGCAGGCGGTCGGTGAAGAGCGGACGGGGGCGTCCGCGTTCCGTCAGAACAATGTCATTGCGACGTTGAACGAGACGCCGAGGGTGTGGCTTTCGACGCACATGGATACGGTGCCGCCGTATATTCCGCCGACCGAGGACGATGAGAAGATCTATGGCCGCGGAGCGTGCGATGCGAAGGGAATTATCGCCTCGCAGATCACGGCTGCGGAGCGGTTGCGTAAAGAAGGCGTTGACGATATCGGCCTGCTCTTTACGGTAGAAGAAGAGCGTGCGTCCACAGGTGCGAAAGCCGCGAACCTTCACCCATTGGCGGCGAAATGTGAATTTCTGATCAACGGAGAGCCGACCGACAACGACCTTGCGATCGGTTCAAAGGGAACGTTTCGTTTGAATATCAAAACCTCAGGGAAAGCCGCTCATTCTGCCTATCCTGAGATGGGCGAATCCGCGATCGAGAAGCTGCTCGACATCCTTGACGACGTTCGGCACACCCGTCTTCCCAATGATGAATTCTTCGGCGAGACGACCGTAAATATAGGCACGATCGACGGCGGAATGGCACTCAACGTGATACCTCCGTCAGCAGAAGCGGGACTTGCGATCCGTTTGACTACTAAACGCGAACCGATCGAGGATGCGATCCGCGGCGTCGTTCGGGACCGCGGAGAGGTCGAAGTATTGTCGGCGAGCGAGCCCGTCAAGATGCACGCGGTCGAGGGTTTTACGCAAAAGGTCGTACGATTTACTACTGACATCCCGCATCTTCCGAACTGGGGCAGGCCGCTCCTCATCGGTCCCGGCTCGATCCTTGTCGCTCACACAAAAGACGAGTTCGTGCTCAAGAAGGATCTTGAAAAGGCTGTAACTCTTTACGTTGACCTCGCCAAAAAACTGTTGGCAAATTAGAGCGTTGGCCGAGTCCTCGGGCTACAAACTTTTTGCCGCTGCGCGTCGTATTATCTCCGAACGAACTTTCTTACAGGACCACTAGAATGAAAAAACAGATCATTTTCCTCCTCTTTGTGTTGACCCTTGCGGCAGTTCCGGCATTGGCTCAAGACCAGCTCTTTATGCCGCGCAATGTTAAGGCGGCGTACGCGAATGGGACGCGGAGCACCGACGGCAAACCGGGTCCAAAATATTATCAGAACAAATCAGTCCACGATATTCGTATGACGATCGCTCCGCCGAATCGGACGATCACCGGGTCGGAGGAGATCGTTTATACGAACAACGGTCCAAAGCCGCTCCCGACGCTCGTGCTGCGTTTTGAACTTAACGTCCATTCGCCAGAGGCGATGCGCGAACGTCCCGTAAACGACGATCAACTGACATCGGATGTGCAGATCGATGAGTTTGCCGAGAATGGTACGGTGAAAGAATGGAAGCCTGCATTCCCGGGCAAAGGAATGACGTACAACATGATTAAGTTGGACACGCCCGTTCCTCCGGACGGAACCGTCAAACTGTCGTTCAAATGGCATTATGAACTTGTCCTCGAATCCGGCCGCGAGGGCGTGATCGACCCGACAACGTTCTATATCGCCTATTTTTACCCGAGGATCGCGGTGCTCGACGATGTTAACGGCTGGGACAACATTCCGCATACGCTTTCGCACGAATTCTTCGGTGATTTTAATGATTACACGCTCGATGTGACCGTCCCGAAGAACTATATCGTTTGGGCGACGGGCGACCTGATGAATGCCGATGAGGTGCTCCAACCGACGATCGCCGATCGATTGAAAAGGTCATTCGCTAGCGATGAGGTCGTGAATGTTGCGACTCTCGACGAAGTAAAAGCGGGGAAGGTTACGGCGCAGAATCCGACCAATACATGGAAATGGAAGGCGGAGAATGTCTCGGATGTGGCGTTCGGCCTGAGCGATCATTATATCTGGGACGCGGGCAGCCTTGTCGTTGATAAAAAGACCGGAAGGCGTGCGAGCACGCAGGCAGCTTACGACGAACCATCAAAGAATTTTGCGAATATGGTGAAGTACATCAAGACGTCCCTTGATTTTTCATCGAATCAATGGCCGGGCGTACCGTATCCTTATCCGAAGATGACGGTCTTCCGCGGCTTCGCCGATATGGAATATCCGATGATGGCCAATGACAGCGCGCAAGAGAATCCCGATATGCAGGAGTTCGTGGCGGCACACGAGATCATGCACTCATATTTTCCGTTCTATATGGGAATCAACGAGCGGCGCTATGCGTTCATGGAGGAGGGCTGGACGACCGCGTTCGAGTACCTTTTCAACGAAGCGACATTCAGTAAAGATCAAGCAGACAAGCTGTTCAAGGGCTTTCGCGTCCGGGGTTGGATCCGAAATATGTCATCTGATGCCGATATCCCGATCATGACACCGGAAAACGTCTTGACCGGCAGCGGATACGGCAACAACAAATATGGACGGTCCGCCCTCGGCTACCTTGCGATGAAAGATCTGTTGGGCGACGCAGAATTCAAGCGCGTCCTGCATGGTTTCATGGACCGTTGGCACGGCAAACACCCGACGCCGTGGGATATGTTCAACAGCTTCAACGACATCTCGGGCAAGGATATGAACTGGTTCTGGAATTCGTGGTTCTTTACCTACGGCTATATCGACCTCGCGGTCGGTGGCGTTAATGGCAAGGACATTACGATCAAGAACCTCGGCGGTTTCCCGGCACCGGTCGATCTGAAGGTGACCTTTGATGACGGTACGGCCGAAACGCTTCATCAGACTCCGGCGATCTGGGAAAAGAATATGAAGCAAGCGGTCGTCCGGGTCGCGTCGAAAAAGGCCATCAAAAGCGTCGCTCTGGACGGCGGGATCTTTGTGGACTACAACGAGTCGGACAACGTCTGGCCCGCGACAAAGTAGTGATCTACAATAATAGGAGTAGTCAGAATTCTATTGGGAAATTCAAAAACCCGCGTCGCAGGAATTGCTTTGCAGTCATTACAGCACATTGCTGTTGTTCAAACGTCGTGGGTTAGGGCGCGATCCGAGTCTCACAAATTACGCTGGCTTGTCTGCCGAACAATAGCCATTTTCTGCGTACATTCATCCAAATATCGGTAAATCGGCGGTTTATTGTTCTACCGGCATTGACCGATTTTCCGCTTGGCACAACGGTTTCGCTCCCCATCACAATGACGGTGCGGCCGTGAACACGTATCGTTTCGATGATCCGGTCAAATTGTGCATAGGTTGTTAAACCCTTGCGGACCCGGCCCTCATTTGCATTGACGACGACATCGAACGCGTTATTCACTGTGTAATCTTTCGACCATCGCCTTTGCATTGCGTCGATGTCGCCCCGAAGAAGGTATGCGACCTGCAGATCTTCCAGCCGCGTGATGATCTTCCTGATCTTCTTATCCCGCGTTTGGGCTGAAAGAGCAAAGGTAGTGGTGATCGTTAGACAGAACAAAAGAATTATCTTCATATTTCCTCAAATTGGTCGTTAGTCTCGGTGAACTTACAGGACGCAAGCTTGATCTGTTGTGAATATCCACCAGATCAAGCTTGCGTTCGTTGGAAGGGTTTATTCAAAACGCGTGCCGACTTCGGACGAGCAATTATTTCGGATCACATTGCCGTTGACGTCGAGAACCTGGGCCGCAGCTGTTGCCGTATAATTGTTGGCATCACGGCTCAGATGAATGTCTTGTCGTACGATCTGCCTTCCGGCGAGCGTGCCGTCCGGATTAAAACGGAAGAATTGAAAAGCGGTTTCGTAATGCAGGCCGCCCTCGTAATACCAGACTCCGTGGCTTGGGCTTCGGAGTGAAGGAGCGGTGTTCGATCCGGCTTCCCAAAATGTGTTGCCTCGCGAAAAGGTGAACATCGCCGGAAAAGTGCCGAGTGCTGCGCCCGTATTGCAATCGAGGCGTGTTACCACGGTGTTCCATGAGCCTTCCAGAAGCCTAGCGTTTCTTCTCGATAGTGCGGACTCTTCTTGCCGCTGCTCGTCGCTTGACGGGTCTGCTGCGGCATCCTGCGCGAAAATTGATATCTGCGCGAATGCCACCATCGTGAAAATTGCCAAAGCCGTTGTGCTGATCGTTCTTGCGAATGTGTTTTTCATAGTTTCCTCTTTGTTTTGTTATTTCAGCCAGAAATCTTGGTTGCTCCGGCCTCTTGCGAAAACGAGCTTCCATTGCCCGGCTGATGCGTGTCATAATCACAAACACCGGTTCATATATTCTTTCGGACTTCTTGAAAGTTTTCTGATTCGTTTCTGAAAAACCGCTATGTCCAGCGAACGCAAAGAGTTATACGAGTTCGACAACTTCTGCCTCGACATTTCTGAACGCATTTTATGGCGTGAAGGCGAGCGTGTGCCGCTTTCTGAAAAGGCTTTTGACACATTGTGCGTACTGGTTAGGCACGGAGATCATCTGGTGAGCAAAGATGAATTGTTGAATGAAGTCTGGGCCGATGCGATCGTCGAGGAAAATAACTTAGATAAGAACATTTCGCTGCTGCGGCAGGTTTTGGGCGAACGTGCGGGCAAAGGAAAGTTTATTGAGACCGTACGGGGCCACGGCTACAGATTCGTTGCCGACGTAACTCGGGTTGATAGAGCTCCTGACACGCAAATTCGGGAGTTGGCGGAGTCCGACGGATCTGATGTTCAGATGCCTGAACCTCTCGCCAACGCGCAGAACCCAAAGACCGGGAACCAAAACCAAAAGATGGTTGCTTTCGCCGCATTACTTTTGTTGGCTACGGTCGTTGCTGTCGTTTATTATTGGCGATCGTCCGCACGACTCGTTTCTTCGCCGATCAGAACGATTGCCGTGCTGCCTTTTAAGCCGATTATCGCGGAGAATCGCAACGAAGCGTTGGAAATGGGAATGGCGGATACGCTCATCTCGAAACTGAGCAGTCGAGAAATTACTGTGAGGCCGCTCAGTTCGGTGCGTCGGTTCGCGGCGCTCGAACAAGACTCCCTGGCGGCCGGACGCGAACTTGGGGTAGAAGCAGTTTTGGACGGCAGCATCCAAATTTCAAACGACAGAGTTAGGATCTTGGCCAAATTGCTCGGTGTCGATGACGGCAAGCAACTCTGGTCTGGACAGTTTGATGAAAAGTTGGATGATATTTTCGCCGTTCAGGATACGATCTCCGAAAAGGTGGCGGCTGCATTGAGGATCCGACTGGCTGGCCGCGATAAAAAGCATTCAACGGACAATATCGAAGCCTATCAGCTTTATATGAAAGGACGTTTTTATCTCCTTAAAGGGATAAATCCTGAGACCGATAAAAGTCTTACGTACTTTCAAGAAGCGATCGAAGCCGACCCTAATTACGCTCTCGCTTACGTCGGGCTCTCGGATACCTTTCGCGGACGTGTTGTCGGTGGAGGAAGGTCTTCGGCCGAGTTTATGCCGAAAGCGAAAGCGGCCGCCGAGAAAGCCGTCGAAATCGACGATACGCTTGCCGAAGCTCATGCGGCGCTCGGACACATCATCTTCTGGTATGACTGGGATTGGGACGCTGCTGAAAGAGAATACAAGCGCGCATTGGAACTTGACCCAAGCAGCGTCGACTCACTTCAGAATTACGCCCATCTGCTTTCATGCACGGGCCACCACGCCGAGGCACTCGCCAACATAAAACTTGCCAGAGAGATCGACCCGCTGAATCCCAGGGTGAACGCTCTCGAAGGGCTGTTTCTGCTTCACGCGGGAAAACCCGATGAAGCGATCGCTGTATTGCAGAAAGCACTTGAGTTGCAACCGAATCACCTGCTCGCAAATGCGTTCCTGGCGCGCGCTTACACTGAGAAAGGAATGTATGCCGAGGCCGATGTTAAGATCCGGAAGGCGAGAGAATCATTTCCCGATAGTCCGGAAATAAATTCCTTCGGTGCCTATGCTCTGGCAAAAGCCGGGAAGCCGCTCGAAGCAAGAGCCGAGCTTGATGAGATGTTGACACTGTCAGCGACACAATATGTGCCGAAGTATTGCATCGCATTGGTTTACAACGGGCTTGGCGAAAGCGAGAAAGCTCTCGACTATCTTGAAAAAGCTCTTGCGGAAAAAGACGCACGAATGGTCTTTCTCAAGGTTGAACCAAAGCTGAATAATTTACGTTCAGACCCGCGATTTATCGGACTGATGCGGCGGATGAATTTGATCGACAAATGAAAATTGCGCTTATCGGATATGGGCGATGGGGAAGATCGTCTGCCGGTCAGAAGGCCCGGAGTTACGGCACCTCTTCGACCTCTATCTCATACGGGTCAACGCGGCCGCTGCCAAAATAGCCGCGCGAGCAAGTCCTGCCGCTTCCGCTACCTAGGCTCGGGAAGAAGAATCGGACGGTCAAGGTGTGTGCTCCGGCGGCGATCCCGTTGGCAAAGCCGAAGATAGTAAAGTTTTTTCCATATTCTGGGTTCGTTCCGCTCGCGAGCCTGTCAAAATCTGTGAACTGCATTCGAATCGTGGTCGGGCTGATCGGGGCGTCGTCTATGAGAACCTCAACCCATGGAAACCCCGATTCGGAGGCCGGCACACGGATATCCGCAAGGTCAGCATACTCGATCCTCAAACGGCTGGAACCAGAGTTTTTCGTAAATCCTAAGGTGTACAAAGGCGCTGTGGACAGGACGTTGTTGCAGGAAATTGGGGTCCAACCGGTTCCTGACGTGGAGTAGATCATTCGCGGCCCGAGTTCCTGCCATTGTGTTCCGTTCGAGATCCTCATCGCCTTAGAAGAGGTGTTGAAATAGGCACGTCCTGCATTGGCGGCGGAGGACGGTGCCGGATCGACCGCGGCATTCTCAAGGCGTGGTGCGATGATCTGCCCGTCACCCGCGAGCGTGATCTTCGGAAAGGAATTCCCATCGGACGTGAAAACATTATTGCCGTTGAGCTTTGCAACATTGGTCAAGTTCGAGCCATCGCCGTTGGTCACGAGAAAGTTGGCTGCCGCAATGCCGCCGAGTTTTTGTGAATCAGCGGCGATGTCGGCTTCGCCGGAGATCAAGGCCCTGATCGAATATGGAGCGGATGTTATTGGTTGTCGCGGGCTCAAGATGGTATAGGTTTCCCCGGAATTGTGACGGACCGCGATCTCGATATATCTGTTGGCCCCGGTGAATACGTTTACGCCAAAATCAATATCCGCTGAAAACATCCCGGCATTTGCCGTTACCGGCACGTCGGAGATGGTCGAGCCGATCTGAGTTCCGCCCGAAACCGCGTCAAAGAGCTTGAACGTCATTTGATAGCTGCCGGCCGCGAGAGCCCCGCCGTCGATCATCTTGCCCTGATAGGTGAACACGCTTGTCTGGGCGAATATCGAGGTCCCAATGACGAGGGCAACGGCTAGAACACATGGAAGCTTCTTGAAGATGGTTCGATCCAGCATATTAATATTGTCCTTTTTCTCCTCACGAGCGTTTCATCCGCTCTGATCGACGTCGCCCCTTTTTGCGCGTCGACGCGATCTCTCGCAAAACCTTATGGTTTCTCACCATAAACTTCGGGATTCTGGAGCTTGCCTTTTTCGCTTGCAGGCTTTTCGACCTCAGGTACGATTCGGTTCTTCTCGGCGTAAGGGTCTTTCCGAATCCCGGTTACCTGCCAGGAGACCTTTACATTCGGCTTATCGGTCTTGATCTTGAACTTATTGCCGTTCACCTCCTCAGAGATGATCGCCTGAGCGAAGGTGCCAATGACAGTTAGTTGATCGCGAACGTCCTTATTAAGGGCTTCGAAGTAGCCGGGAAGGAGGACCGTTGCCTCACCGTTGGCGTCGGTGGTGATGTTGCCGTTATAGACGTTCATCATATCGGGTGATTCGACGAACGAATGAAAAAGGTATTTGTTGTAAGGATCAAGCGGGTGATCGATCCTGAATGAGCCTGCCGCTTTTGTCAGCGTTCCCGGAATTGTTACGGTATCGGTCGAACGCCCGATAACTATCGTATTGTCTGTCGTCGCAAGAGAACCCGCTCCGATCGCCGTTGCAAAGTTAACGTTCGGACCGAGCCATGCATTGCGACCGAGAGCGGTGTTGTTTGTACCTGTTAGAAGGCCATCGCCCGCGTTATCCCCGACCAAAGTATTATCGGTGCCGGTGGTGACGGATTGCCCGGCGTACGCGCCAAGAATCGTGTTTCCGTTTCCAGTGGTGATTTGACGCCCCGCAAACGTACCAAAAAAGGCGTTGTCGTTGCCGTCGGTCGTATTGAGTCCACTTTCGAATCCGACGAGCGTATCCTTAACCCCGAAACGAAGGTTGGATCCAGCCGAAAACCCGACTAGCAGGTTATACGATTCAGGCGGGGCAGCCAGAACTCGTATTCCATACGAGTTGTATTGTGTCGCGTCGAATTTGTTTGCCGTCCCCGTGCCGTCAATATTAAAGTTTGCGCCGATCTGTTGCGTGGTTTGATTCAGAATTCCGGACGTTCCCGATGTCGCGGCGATGGTAAGCGTGTTGCCAACAGGCGTAATTGAAATGTTACTTCCGGCGGACAGTGTGACGGCTCCGGTAAGACCGTTCAGGGTTGTAACCCCGGAACTGGTCGGGGCGGCCGTTGTCTGCTTTGTGCCGTCAGGGAAAACGACGCCATTACCGACACCGCTGACCTTTGCATCGCCGACAACTTCAAGCTTTGTCGTCGGCGCCGAGGTCCCGATCCCGACGTTCGCATTGTTTCCAAGGACGACTGAATTGCTTTGTGAAACAACGGCGTTTGCCCCAATGGCGGTTGCGTTTGTGATCCCGTCAACGCCGGCATTCGTACCGGAGCCGATCAAGGTCGTGTTTTGGAGAGTCTTAGGACCATATCCGCTAAGCGAACCAAAGAACGAATTGCCGCCACCACTGGTGATTTGACCCCCCGAAGAGTTTCCAAAGAATGAGTTGTTGTTGCCCGTCAGTGTGAAAACGCAGCATCCGGCGGCACTGTTGGCCCCGACCGCCGTATTGAATGAGCCGGTCGTATTGTTCGCCCCTGCGGCCCTTCCAACGAAGGTGTTTGAACCGCCCGCCGTATTTCCTTGTCCCGCAATGGTTCCAAAAAACGCATTCTGCGATCCGCCGATATTCGCCTCTCCAGACCTCATACCGAAAAACGAGTTCTCATTGCCCAACGTGTTGGCGGCCCCGGATGAAAATCCAAAAAACGAGTTGAACTTGCCTGCTGTATTGGCTCGGCCGGACAGCCGGCCGAAGAACGCATTCGATGTTCCCGTCGTGTTGTCCCGCCCCGCCTCCGAACCGAAGAATGAATTGTCGTCGCCCGTGTTGTTTTGCCCAGCATCCGTGCCGAGCACCGAGTTATTGCTGCCTGACGGGCTAAGGCTACCCGCCGCGCCTCCTATCACTACATTTCGAGACCCAGACACGTTGGCTAAGCCGGCCTCTTCGCCGATATAGACATTAAAAATGCCATCGCCGTTAAGATAGCCCGCCCTGTGGCCGAGAAATGTATTTGCATAGCCAGAAATATTAGAGATGCCTGCCGCCGCTCCGAAAAACGCGTTCCGGTCGCCGATCGTGTTGAAGTACCCGGCTCCGTAGCCGGTGAAAGTGTTGCTACTGCCCGTTGAATTGTTCAGGCCTGCCCAATTGCCGAGAAATGTATTGAAGATTCCGGTTGAGCTTTCCGCGCGATCCAAATGAAATGGGTATTTCGCGAAAGGTGTGGGCGGAGTGCCCTGGGCGGTTCCAACCGTAAGATTCCCGGAGCCGTCGGCCGTCATTGCACGCACGCCTGCCAGGTTGAACTGAGTCGCCGCGTTGACCGTGTCGAAGGTTGTTGAGCCGGTGACGGTCAGGTTGCCGCCTAGGGCGACGTTGCCGTTCGCGTCGGACTGGACAAAGCGAGCGGCATCAACGCCGCCTAGCTTTGCCGAATCGTCGGATGAGCCTGCAGTACCACTCTTTATCGCGTGCGGTGCCGACAGTATCTGCTGCCGAGGAGTCAGGGTCGTATAGGTGTCGCCGGGCAGTTTTTTGACGGAGACTTCTAAATAGAGGTCATTTCCCGATATCGCCGCCGCTCCAAAATCAAGCTGCACGCTGAACGCGCCGTCGCGAGCATTAACGCTCAAGTCCGAGAGCGTGCCTACCGACGTCCCGCCGGTCGCGGCGTTCCAAAGGCTGAACTGCATAATGTATGTCCCGTTCGCGGGAGCACCTGCGTCGGTCAGCTTCCCTTGGTAGCTGAAGGCCGACGTTTGCCCGAAGGTGTTGAAAATACTGAACGCACCAAGGATAGTGCTGAACGCAAGGCGTACCGCGAATCTCTGAATTTTCATATTCTCCTCAAAATGTGATCCTGTGCGAGCGAGGGGCAGAACGGCAGACTTTCGGTCAACGCGCCGGACGAAAGCCTGCCGCTAGGACTCCGCGGGCGAGCCCTAGAACCGAACGCGTGTGATCGTGCCCGGAAAGATATTCGTCACGAAAATATCGCCCGTACGGTCATCCCGGACCATACTTGATGGCGTCGGAAGCACGGGCACCACAACCGTGCTATTGCCGTCCGCGTCGATGCGCCTCAGTCTGCCGGGCGCGTTCGCAAGTTGGTTCGTACTGAATTCGAGCACGTAATAGCCATCCCGGCGAAAGCGTTGAGCGACGGGCATTACGTCCATTGCGGATGAAAGTCCTGTTAAGACCGTCTCACGTTCGCCGGTCCAAAGATCGACGCTTTGTACATCAGATTGTCCGGCGATGAAAGGGAAGCCGGTCAGCTCAGGAACTAGGAGCTTCCTTCCGAAACGGTGGACGTTGTCGGGTACAGGCTCAATGAATGGGCCGCCTATGGTTCCAAAAAGCGGGTTTGGCCGATTCGGGAACGCGGTCACGGTCGTAAGGCTTCCGCTCAGCAGGTTCGCCTTAAGCAGTTCGTTGTATGAAGCGTCGCTAATGAAAAGATCGGGCCCGACGAGTTCCAGTCCGAACGGATGTGATGTCCTAACGGCATTTGGAGCATTAGGCCTCGGCTCGGGGCGATAGTCGGGAATATCAACGGCAAGGACGATAAAGACAGATGCTCCCTCGGCATTTGTGATCCGGACCCAGTGGCGCTGTGCTATATCTTCCTGATCCTTCATCGTCATGACGAATTCACTGTTGAGGGACTCGAAATGTCGCGGCAGGATCACGGCCATGACCGAACAGAACAGCGGCGATGACGGAGACTCTGTCGGATATTGCGAGCCGCCGATGTTCGTGGCACCGTCGCCGATGCCTGATGCGATGAAGAGGACGCGCCCGTCCAGGTCGATCGCGGTCGTTCCGTCTTGATCAGGCGGGCCGCCGAGGTTATCAACGCCGGATGGCAAACCGCTGATGAGCGTATGTCTGACGCCGGTCGTTCGATCGACCACCGAGACCCGGCCGGTATTCGGTTCGAGGGTCCCGGCCTCGGACACGAGAAATGTATTGCCGGGCCCCTTAATGATCTTGGTCGGATGGTCCAATCCGGCGGTCACGACCTCCGTAGTTTGAGCAAAAGCGGGGATCGAGATCCCGGCGGCGAGAAGTAGTGCGAGCAAAACTCTTTCAATGGTTGCGAATTCCTTCATAGCAGCTCCTTTTTCAAAATTCGGATCGGGCGGCGATAGTCGTTGCGACGAATTTAGCGAGGGTGTAAAATGGATGTCCGGTATCCCACCCAGATCTTTTACGAACGTTTTCGAGGATGGTAGTTGAGCAAGGTCGGCCTTGTCTTTCAAGATTCTTGAAACTTTTCTGATTTTTGTCTGAATGTGTCGATGTTGCCGAACGGAAACAAGATCTACGAATTCGATGGGTTTAGGCTGGATGTCCACGAGCGGACCCTTTCCTGCCGAGGTGAACGCTTGCATTTGGCGGACAAGGCCTTCGACCTGCTTTGCGCGCTTGCGGACAACAGCGGTAAGCGCCTTTCGAAAAACGAACTGCTTGAAGGGGTCTGGACTGATTCGTTCGTTGAAGAGAACACCCTGGACAAGAATATCTCGCTCCTTAGGCGGCTGTTGAGCGACGCTAGGCCCGGGGTCGAGTTCATTGAAACGGTCCGCGGGCACGGCTACCGCTTCGTGGCCCCTTTGACAGAGATCGGGCCGTTACACGGCCGAGCCGGCAATGGCATCGATGCCGCTCCTTCATCCCTCGCAGTTCTGCCATTTACGAACTTTGAAAATGATCCGAAGATAGAGTATTTCTGTGAGGGTTTGGTCGAAGAGCTGATCAATTCCCTTGCCAAGGTGCATGATCTAAAGGTCGCCGCCCGCACCTCGACTTTCTCATTTAGAGGGAAGCAGGTGCCGATCGCCGCAATTGCGCGAACCCTCGATGTCGAGAATGTTCTGGAGGGGAGTCTTCGCAAAGAAGGCGACGCGTTCTTTGCTACGGTCAGACTGATAGATGGCAAGAGCGGATACGCGGTCTGGTCGGAGCAATATCATCGTCCTGTCAGCGAGATCTTCGCCATGCAGGATGAGATCGCATTGGCGATCATCGGAGCTCTCAACCTCCAGATGACTACCGAAGAGCGGAACGCTGTCTTGAAACGGCCTACCGCAAGCTCTCAAGCCTACCTTCTTTACTTACGAGGCCAATATTACCGGTGGCGGCCGATGAAAGAGAGTTTCTCGAATGCCTTGAAGTACTTTGAACGATCGGTCAAGGTCGATCCGAAGTTTGCGCGAGGCTACTTTGGGATCTCGACCTACTTCGGATACGGCGGGGCTTGGGGCCTGCTGTCGATGCCGCCGGAAAGATCCTGGCCGCTCGCCGAAGCGGCAGCAAGAAAGGCGATCGATCTCGATCCTGGCCTCCACGAGTTGAGACTGTCATTTGCCGCGTTCGACCTGGTAGATCACCGGAAGCTGGATGCATCAGAAGTGCAGATCCGTGCGATCGCGGCGGATCACCCGGATCTTCCGGAGATCCATCATATCTATTCCTTTTTGCTGGCCATTACCGGCCGTTTCGACGAGGCGATCGAGGAGGCCCAGCGCGCCCTTTCCCTCGACCCGTTGTCAGTGCTATTTAGCCGATTTGTCGGATCGTTCCTCTACTACGCAAGACGTTATGGAGAGGCGGTCACGCAGCTTCTCGACGCCGCCGAATTGGATCCGAACAACCCAAAAGTTCACGAAGCCCTGTTCGAGGTTTATTACTCGACCGGGCAGTTTGAAGATGCCGTGGATTCTTGGGTGCGGGTTGCCCATCTTGAGGGTGATGATGCGATGCTTGAACTCCTGCCGACAAAGGTTCGGAACGGTCGTCCGGGTGGAGATAAGGCGACAATTCGCCTTATGGCACAGAGAAAGCTGGAAAAGCTGGCCTCCGAAGCTGAAGGCGGATCTTACGTCCCCTCGATCCATTTTGCCCGCCATTATATCTTCTTAAATGATTATGAGAGGGCCATCGAGTGGCTTGAGCGGGCATCCAGGGAAAGAAACGCGTTCTCGCTTCTTATCGGTATCGATCCGCTTTACGACCCGTTGCGGAACGATACTCGATTTGTAAAATTGTGGGAGTATATAAGGACCGGCGATCGAGAGTGAAGGTCTTTCAAGTTCTCACTGGATGATCATATTTTCATTTCTTCGTCGAGCGTCATTATGAAAATTGCACTTATCGGATATGGGGCGATGGGGAAGATCGTCGCGCGGCTTGCCGTTGAGCGAGGGCACGAGATCGCGGGCGTTCTTGGTTCGAGAGAGCTAGGTCTATCTGAGCAGGAGATCGCCGCGGTGCTCCGCGGAAGCGATGTTGCGATCGATTTCACGGTAGCCGAAGCCGTGAGGCGGAACGTCGAGGCGGCCGTGATCGCGAAGGTTCCGATCGTTGTCGGCACGACGGGATGGAACGAGCAGCGGCAGGAGATCGAGAACGTGGTCAAGAGCGGGAACGGTGCGATGGTCTTCGGTGCGAACTTCTCGATCGGCGTGAATCTCTTTTACCGCATCGCCGATTTTGCTGCCGAGCTTTTCGCGAAGTTCCCTGAGTACGAGGTCTTTATCGAAGAACAGCATCATTCACGTAAGAAAGACGCGCCTAGCGGCACTGCGCTTAAACTGCGCGACATCGTTGAAGCCTCGCTTTCTAAAAGAGCGGACGAGGGCGTCCGCGTTCCCGTCGCGTCAACACGTGCCGGAAATATTCCTGGGACGCATCGCGTCGGGTTCGACGGCCCGGCCGACCAAATATTGCTCGAACATTCTGCACGATCGCGCGAAGGCTTTGCCGCCGGTGCCATCCTTGCGGCCGAATGGATCGTCGGGAAGACAGGAATTTATGAATTTACTGATGTGGTGGATGAAATAGTTGATGTGTAGATCAAAATGGCAAACATAAAACTATTTGAAAACAAACAGGTCAGGTCGGTTTGGGTTGAAGCGGAGGGTAAATGGTACTTCTCTGTGCAGGACGTCGTAGAGATCTTAACAGACAGCTCTGACGTTAAGCAGTACCTAAAGCGCATGTTGAGCCGCGATCTTCATCTGAAATTGAACTGGGGTACACTTTGTACCCTGGTTGAAATGGAAGCTGCCGACGGCAAACGGCGAAAGATTCAGGCGGCTGATGCTAAAGGTATTCTTCGCATAATTCAGTCGATTCCCTCCTCGAAAGCCGAGCCATTCAAACTTTGGCTCGCGCAGGTCGGTTCGGACAGGCTGGAAGAAATCGAGAATCCGGAACTTGCGTCGCAACGGGCGCGTGAACTTTATAAACTGAAAGGCTACTCGAACGATTGGATCGAAAAGCGAATGCGGAGCATTGCGATTCGCGAGGAGCTGACCGATGAATGGGACAAACATGGAGTGAAAGAAAGCCGCGAATATGCGATTCTAACGGCAGAAATATCAAAGGCAACGTTCGGACTGACGCCGTCCGAGTACAAGCAGGTAAAAGGACTAAAGCGTGAAAACCTTCGCGATCACATGAACGATCTTGAGTTGATCTTTTCGATGCTCGGCGAAGCATCGACGGTCGAGATCGTCAAAGAAAACAATCCAAACGGATTTGTCGAGAATAAAAAAGCAGCTAGTCGCGGCGGCAAAATCGCAGGCGACGCCCGCCACGCTCTCGAACTGGAAACGGGTGCGAAAGTCGTGTCGAGCGGCAACTATCTAACGGACGCAAAGCCCGTCAAGCAAATTAAAAAAGCTGCCGGCAAGAAATTAAAAGGAAAATAAAGTTGCTCCGTCCTCGCGTAAAAATTTGCTGCATTCAGAACGGGCAGGAAGCTGCCGATGCGATAAGTTTTGGCGCCGCGGCACTGGGGCTTGTCGGTGTGATGCCGAGCGGGCCGGGGCCGATCTCGGACGAGGAGATCTATAGAATTGCTCAAGCCGTGCCGCCGCCGATAGCGACGTTTTTGCTGACAAGCGAACAGACTGCGGATGGGGTCATCGCCCACCATACCCGCACAAGGACGAACACAATTCAGATCGTTGACGAGCTGGCAGATTGCGACTACGCGAAGATCCGCGAAGCGCTTCCGGATGTAAAGCTCGTGCAGGTGGTTCACGTCGTCGGCGATAGATCGGTCGATGAAGCGTGCGAGTTGGCGGGACACGTCGATGCAATTTTGCTCGACAGCGGCAATCCGAAACTTGCCGTTAAAGAGCTTGGCGGAACAGGTCGTCGGCATGATTGGCGACTCTCTCGACGCATCGTCGAATCCTGCCGCAAACCTGTTTTTCTCGCTGGCGGCCTGAATGCCGCAAATGTCCGAGAGGCGATCGATACTGTCCAGCCATTCGGACTCGATCTGTGCTCAGGCGTGCGGACGGATAGCAAACTCGATTTACCTAAACTTGAAAACTTTTTTATCGCAGCAGGATATTAACCACCGAGAAACACAGACGGACACAGATAAGACCGAAACTAATTATCTGTGTTAATCTGTGTTCATCTGTGGTTGAGTTTGGTTTATGACGATGAAGATCGATTGGATGCGGGGCTGTGCAACGGCTCTTGTAACACCTTTTAGGAAAGACGGCTCGGTCGATGACGCGGTCTTTCAGAAACTTGTCGAGCGGCAGATAAAAGGCGGTGTAAAGCTGCTTGTGCCGTGCGGAACGACGGGCGAGAGCGCGACGATGGACGAAGCCGAAAGGCTACACGTGATTCGTATGACGGTCGAGGTCGCGAAACGCCTGAAGGCGCACGTTATTGCCGGCACCGGAAGCAACAATACCGCCGCGACGATCGATTTTACACGCAGGGCCCGCGAGGCCGGTGCCGACTGCGCTCTTGTCGTTGCGCCTTATTACAACAAGCCGACGCAGGAAGGGATGTTCGCGCATTTCAGCGAGATCGCAAAGAGTGTTCGCGAGATGCCAATAATGCTCTACAACGTGCCTTCGCGAACTTCATCCAACATCTCCGCCGAGACGACGCTGAGGCTCGCAGAGAAGTTCGACAACATCGTCGCGACAAAAGAAGCCTCGGGAAATTTCTCGCAGATAATGGAGATCATTCGCCGTCGGCCGAAGAATTTCCGCGTCTTTTCAGGTGACGATATGACGACCGTGCCGCTGATCTCGCTCGGAGCCGACGGCCTTGTATCGGTTTGTGCGAACGAGATCCCGAAAGAGACGTCAAAAATGGTCGAGCATGCTCTGAATGGCTCGTTCCATTTCGCACGTAAGATCCATTACAAGATCCTGCCGCTGATGGAGGCGAACTTCATCGAGGCCTCTCCGGCACCGTGCAAATTCGTGATGAAAGAAATGGGACTTTGCGAGGAGAATATTCGCCTGCCGCTCGTGCCCGTTGGTTCCGATTCTCGCGTGCGGCTGAGATCGATCTTGAAGGAGATGGGAAAATGAATGTCTATCAGAAGATCAGCGTTTTTCTCTTAAGATGGACTGGCTTTGTCTCGCTCGTTTTCGGGATCAACGGCTTTGTTTATACCCTTTTGTTGAGCTATTCGGCATCTTTTCAACTTGGTGGGATAACGGCCGGCGAAGGACTGTTATCGGGTGCTTACTATTTTGTCATTGGCCTTGCTTTTTCACTGTTTAGCGGGCCGTTAGGGAAGTTCCTAGGACGTGGACTGGACGACAAGAGCGATGGTGTGTAAAGCCGTCTCTGGTGCAAGGTTATGAAGATCGTAATTTGTGGTTTGTTGGCCGTAATGGTGTTCACGTCACAGACTTTCGCACAGGCGAAACCGAGGGCTCGTGACCTCGGAATTCCATTCGATGGGACGCCCGGTGCGTTCAACGCGATAACGGATGTGAAGGGGGTTGAGGTCGGATATACGACGCTTATCTCCGGCGAAGGCGATAAGGCCATCCGAACGGGTGTTACAGCGATCTTGCCTCAGGGGAAGGATTTTGCCGGCCGCCTGTTCGCCGCTTGGCATACGTTGAACGGCAACGGCGAAATGACGGGCACGACCTGGGTGCAGGAGTCGGGAGGTTTAGGCTCGCCGATCCTTATCACCAATACCCACAGCGTTGGGGTAGTTCGCGATGCCGTGATCGAATGGGGTGCAAAGAAGCATCCCGGCGGCGGTTATTCGGGCGATTTCAGTTTGCCCGTAGTCGCCGAGACGTTTGACGGCTTTCTGAACGACATCAATGGTTTTCACATAAAGAAAGAGCATGCCTTTCAGGCGTTGGATTCGGCGAAGTCCGGGCCGATAGCTGAAGGTAATGTCGGCGGCGGAACCGGAATGATGGCGCATGCCTTCAAGGGCGGCACCGGTACGGCTTCGCGGGTCCTGAGCGCGAAATTCGGCGGCTATACGATCGGCGTTCTCGTGCAGGCGAACTACGGAGCGCGCCAGCTATTCAACGTCGCGGGCGTGCCGGTCGGGCGAGAGATCACGGATCTGATGCCGAAACCCGGCGGCCAGACCTCGTCGTTGAGAAAAAATAATGTGAATGAAGGCGACGGCTCGATCATCGTGGTGCTTGCGACCGACGCTCCGCTCCTGCCGCATCAGTTGAAGCGTATCGCACAGCGTATCGCGCTCGGCGTTGGCAATGTCGGCGGCCGCGGTGAGAATTCATCCGGCGATATCTTTATCGCATTTTCCACTGCAAATGCGGCCGAGTTCGGAAAGAACGAGGGAATCGCGAATGTGCAAATGCTGCCGAACGACCGTATCAATATGTTGTTCTGGGCGACCGAACAGGCAACTGAGGAAGCGATCTTGAACGCTCTTGTCGCGGCCGATACGATGACCGGTTACAAAGGGAATACGGCCTATGCATTGCCGCACGATCGCCTCCGAGAAGTCTTGAAGAAATACAACCGCTTGCAGGAACCGGTAAAGAAATGAACCTTCGCGAAGATATTGAATCACTGTTTGCAAAGAGCGAATTCTCAGCCGATGATCGTGAAGTTTACGAAGCGTTCAAGCTGGCTCTGCGTCGCGGCGAGATCCGTTCGGCGGAGAAGGATACGGACGGGAATTGGAGCGCGAACGCTTGGGTGAAGCAAGGCATCTTGCTCGGCTTTCGAATGGGCAAGATGGTCGAGATATCAAAGCCTACCGAGACGCTTCAGTTCTTCGACAAGGACACGTTTCCCTTGCGGCCGATGTCGCTTGATGACGGTGTGCGGATCGTCGTCGGCGGCTCCGCGATCCGCGACGGCAGCTACGTTGCACCGAGTGTCGTTGTCGTGCCGCCGGCTTACATCAACGTCGGTTCGTATGTTGATGAAGGCACAATGGTCGATTCTCACGCGTTGGTCGGAAGCTGTGCCCAGATCGGAAAGCGAGTTCACCTCTCGGCGGCAGCCCAAATCGGCGGCGTGCTCGAACCCGTGAACGCGACGCCCGTCATCATCGAGGACGACGTTCTCGTCGGCGGAAATACCGGAGTTTATGAGGGAACGGTCGTACGAGAACGCGCGGTTCTTGCAAGCGGCGTTATTCTCACACGCTCGACGCCGGTCTTCGATCTGCCCAATGGCCGCATCATCAAGGCTCCGGAAGGCGGTTCGCTCGAGATCCCCGCAGGTGCTGTTGTCGTCCAAGGTTCGCGCGCAGTTTCGAACGAATTCGGCCGCGAGAACGGCCTCTCGATCTATTGTCCGATCATCGTCAAATACCGCGACGAAAAGACCGATAGCGCGACAAGACTTGAAGATTATCTTCGATAATTCATTCTGATTATGAACGATGGTGTCCTCTCTTCCCGGTTTGACAAGCAAGCCGAAGAAACAATGCGCAGGAACGGATTTCGCTCGGAATTCGGCGATGAGAGCCGAGAGCAAGTCGTGGAACTTGCTCATTTTGACCTGAACGCACTGGCGGGCGAGGCCCAAGATCTTCGTGATACGCTGTGGTCGTCGATAGATAACAGAACTTCAAAAGACCTCGATCAGATCGAGTGGGCCGAACAGCTTGAGAATGGCGACATTCGCTTGCTCGTCGGCATCGCGGACGTCGCCGCATATGTTGCGAAGGACTCTCCCATCGACCGGTACGCCGAGCAGAATACCGTTACGGTTTACACCGAGACGCGAATCTTCCCGATGCTGCCCGAAGAACTTTCGACCGACATTACTTCGCTCGTCGAGGGTGCGGATCGCATTGCGGTCGTCGCGGAGATGATCGTCAAAGAGAATGGCGATGTGCCGGAGAGTAATTTCTTTAGAGCGATGGTCCGCAACCACGCAAAGCTTGATTACGAATCCGTGGGCGATTGGCTCGAAGGCAACGGTGAAACCCCGCAAAGAATCGCCGAGATCGGCGGCTTGGAGGCCCAGATAAAGCTGCAGAACGAGGCCGCTGTCCGCTTGGGCGATTATCGTGCGAGGAAAGGCGCTCTCGATTTCGAATCGATCGAATCTTCGGCGGTAGTCGAGGATGGCGAAGTTAAAGAGATCAGGGCCGTGCGTCCGAATGCAGCACGCAAACTCATCGAGAATTTCATGATCGCGACGAATGTCGAAATGGCGGAGTTTCTCGAACGCAAGAACGTCGCCTCGCTCCGCCGCGTCGTCGAAGCGCCGGAGCGTTGGGACGGCATCGTGCGAATTGCGGCCGAGTACGGCGAAACGCTGCCGTCCGAGCCGGATCTCCCTGCATTTTCGGCCTTTCTCGCACGGCGAAAGGCCGCAGATCCCGAACGCTTTCCCGACCTTTCGCTCTCGCTGATAAAGCTGATCGGTGCAGGCCGCTGTGTCGTTCAGCGTCCGGGCGAGGATGCCGGCGGACATTTTGGGCTCGCCGTCAATGACTACGCACATTCGACAGCACCGAATCGCCGATTCACCGACATCGTCGTCCAACGCATCGTCAAGGCCGTCATCGTCGACGAGCCGCAGCCTTATACTCCGGAAGAACTCGACGCGATCGCCGAACACGCGAATCTGCAGGAAAAGGCCGCCCGCAAGGTCGAACGCCGTATGCGAAAGATCGTGGCCGCCGCCGTCCTGCAGCATCACATCGGGCAGGAATATGACGCGATCGTCACGGGCGACACGAAGGCGGGCGTGTTCGCGCGCGTCTTACGTCCGCCCGTCGATGGAATGGTCGTCCGAGGCCAAAACCGCCTCGATGTCGGCGACAAGGTCCGAGTCAAACTCCTCTCCGCAAACCCGCACAACGGATTCATCGATTTTGCGGCGGAATAGCTCGTTTCTGACACGCTGAAAGAGTTGCGATATACTTTAGGCAAGGAAGGCATTCAGCGATGACGGAACCTCAAGAGAACAATACGGATGAGGCCAGAAAGCCGACGGTCTCGGGCATTGGCCAGAAGGTGCTTGGTGAGATCGAAAAACTCGCAGGCGTGATCAATGCCGATCCGCTTGCGCAGGCCGAGGGCGAATTCAATATCGAGGTCGGCGATATCCGCAATGAACTCGAAGATGAACTCCCTGAGGAAAAGAATGAAACCAGCAGTTGAAAAGATGAATTTTGAGTTGCCGACGCGGATGCGAGGGCTTAAACCGACGCTCATTCGTCAGTTTTTTGAGCGCGCGTTGCCGGATTCGATAAATTTCGGGCTAGGTGAGCCTGACCTTCCGACGCCGCAGTTCATACGCGACGAGGCAGCGCGTGTCGCACGCGACGAACAGAACGGCTACACGTCCCATCCCGGAATGCCCGCGTTGCGGGACAAGATCGCAGAGCAGTATTCGCATCTGAATTTGCCTCGGACGGGCGTTGTCGTAACGTGCGGTTCGCAGGAGGCGATGACGACCGCGATCCTTTGCACTGCCGATCGCGGCGACGAAGTTCTTGTGCCCGACCCCAGTTTTCCGGCGTATGATGCGTGCGTGAAGATCGCCGAGGCGACGCCCGTGTATTATCGGATGCCGAAAGAGACGGGCTTCTCGTTCGACATCGAGGCTTTTAAGGCCGCGATCACGCCGAGAACAAAGGCAGCCGTCGTCATTTCACCGTCAAATCCGACCGGCAGGATACTGACTCCTGAAGACCTGAAAGCGATCGCCGCGGCTCTGGAAGGCACAGGCATTTTCTTGATCTCCGACGAAATATACAGCGACCTATATTTCGGCGAAAGGCCGCATTCCGCTTCGGAATATTACGATAGGACGATCGTTGTTAGCGGCCTTTCGAAAAGCCTCAGTATGACGGGCTGGCGTCTCGGTTGGGCGGCGTGTGCCGACCCGGAAATGATAAACGCCATCCAGGTTTTGCACGGATTCACGACGGTCTGTGCTTCGACAATTACGCAGAAGGCATCGCTGCTTGCGTGGACGCCCGAGGCCGAGGCGGCGAAAGCCGAAGCCCGCAGCATTTACAAAAAGCGGGGTGAATTCCTTGTCGATCTTTTCGACAAGGAACTCGGGATGCGGGCAACGACACCGGAAGGCGCGTTCTACACGATGCTCGATGTCCGTGAGATCGGCGACGACCTCGAAGCCGCAGAAAAGACCTTGCAGAATCGCGTGATTACCGTTCCCGGCCAGGCATTCGGCGACGAAGCAACGGGCTTCCTACGCATCTCATTTTGCAATACGGAAGAAAAAATGGCCGAAGGCGTGCGGCGGATGAAAGAGGCGTTCGGGCGATAAGGGCGATATGAACAGAACGCGCGGTCGTTCGCGGACACGGATTGTTTAGATGAAAAGATACAGAGTTGGAATTTTAGGTGCGACGGGCACCGTTGGACAGAGGTTCGTGCAGCTGCTCGAAGGGCATCCGGAGTTCGAGATAACGGCGCTTGCCGCGTCGGATCGTTCGGCAGGGAAGCGGTATGCGGAGGCGTGCGCGTGGAAACTTTCGGGCGAGATCCCCGAGGCGGTCGCGGATATCGTTGTCGCGCCGATCGAACCGCCGCTTGATTGCGACATCATATTTTCGAGCCTTCCGTCGTCTGTCGCCCGCGAGACTGAGGAGGCATTTGCTCGTGCAGGCTATCCTGTGATCAGCAATTCGTCCAGCTATCGAATGGACGAGGATATTCCGCTGCTCATCCCTGAGATCAACGCCGACCACCTCGCTCTTATCGAACGCCAACGCGAGAAACGCGGGTTCTCAAAGGGTTTTATAGTTACGAATCCGAACTGTGCAGTCGTCAGCTTTGCTCCGCCATTGGCGGCTCTTCATCGCAAATTCGGAGTTGAGGCGTGTGTTGTTACCACTATGCAGGCGATCTCGGGTGCGGGTTATCCGGGCGTTGCGTCACTCGATATTACCGACAATGTCTTTCCGTACATCGCGGGCGAAGAGCCGAAGGTCGAGACCGAATCGCAAAAGATCCTTGGCCGGATGAACGAAGGCTCGGTCGAACACGCAGATTTTCCAGTGTCGGCACAATGCTTCCGCGTGAATGTCGTCGATGGCCATATGGTTTCGGTGCGCGTCGATCTGAAAGAACAGGCGACCCTCGAAGATGTCGTTGCCGCGATGCGTGAATTTCCGTCGCTCGATCTGCACTCTTCACCGAAACAGTTTATTGCAGTTTCCGAGGAGCCGACACGCCCGCAGACACGCCTCGATCGCGACGCCGGCAGCGGAATGACGATCACCGTCGGCCGCGTATTTCCCGACACAGTATTCGATTATCGCTTTGTTGCCCTAAGCCACAACACGGTTCGCGGCGCCGCCGGTGGAGCCATTCTGAATGCCGAACTGCTGATCGCAAAAGGCCTGATCTAGCGCGAACCCTGGAACTACTCACATGACATTGTGCGGCGGAGGTGAAAAGGGGTCAGCATCAAATTGCCGCAAGGCGTGGGCAAGGAAGACAACCGGCAAAAACAGGAAAGCAGACCTATCTAGAATATGCAGCTAATCTTTATTGATGAGACGGGTGACGATAAGTTTGGCAAGTATTTTGGACTTAGTTTGGCAACTATTAACTACACTAAGTACGCAAAAGTTAAAGAGGACTTTCAAAAAATCCTTAAGAAAGGAAAATGGGATCCAAAAGTTGAGTTTAAGGGGTCTTTTCTCTTTTCGGCAACAAAGGGCGACCCTTCGATTTCAATCGAAAAACGCATCGAGTTAGCCGAGCAAATCCTGGAGTTAACTGCTTCTAGCGCGAATTCGCGCATGAAGTTCCATTATGTTCGTCATTCAGCTCCTGCGGCGGAGCACGGAAAGGAATACCTAAGAATTCTGCCTAATCTTCTTGCCAAGCTACCAAAAGCCCCGTCTGGGGCAGGGAAAAACCTAGCGTACTTTTGCTGTGACTACAGGTCAGATATAAACTTGTCCGAGTTGAATGATATAGTCGTCCCCGCAATCAAGGAGCGGGGCTACACACTTCTAGAACAGGTTTCGATGTTACATTCTGGATGCGAAACAATTGGGATACTGTATGCGGATATTATCGGATATCTGGCGGCTCGAATAGACAATATCAGTAACGACTCAGAACTTTTTGAAGGCCTAAAACAAGAAGAACTGCAGGAGAACGGAAAGATTAAGAAGTTGCGGTCTTCACAGAGTTTGATTGGCAAGGTGAAATACATTCAGCAATATGAGGTGAAGGTTTTGAAAGAAAAGACAATTTGATGGATTAGTCGTTAGAAAGTATATTTTATGATCGCACGCTACACATTGCCGGAGATGGGCGGACTTTGGTCGCTCGAAACGAAATTCAAGAAGTGGCTTGATGTCGAGATCGCGGTGTGCGAAGTGCACGCCGAGGACGGCACGATCCCGCAGGAAGCTCTTGCTGAGATCAAGGCGAAGGCCGCGTTCACCGTCGAACGCGTCAACGAGATCGAGAAGACGACCGACCACGACGTGATCGCGTTTACGACCAACTTGGCTGAGAATATCGGCCCTGCATCACGTTTCGTGCATTACGGGCTGACGTCTAGCGATGTCGTCGATACCGCGAACGCGCTGCTTTTGAGGGACGCGTGCGACATTTTGCTCGCAAAGGTCGATGCGTTGATGGTCGTGTTGAAGCGTCGTGCGTTCGAGTTCAAGGACACGCCGCAGATCGGCCGCACGCACGGCATACACGCCGAACCTACATCATTCGGCCTCGTGTGGGCGCTTTGGTACTCGGAGATACAGCGGAATCGCCGCCGACTCGCATCTGCCCGCGACGCGGTCGCGGTGGGCAAAATCTCAGGCGCCGTCGGGGCTTTCGCACATCTTGGACCGGACGTCGAAGAGCGTGTCTGCCAACGTCTCGGCATTGGCGCCGCGAATGTTTCGACGCAGGTCATCCAACGCGATCGTTACGCCGAATATCTCTCTACGCTTGCGATAATTGCCTCGACGTTAGAGAAGATCGCACTACAAGTGCGGCATTGGCAACGGACCGAGGTCCGAGAGGCTCAGGAAGCGTTCAAGGCGGGACAAAAAGGGTCTTCGGCGATGCCGCACAAGCGGAACCCGATCCTTTCCGAACGCATCTGCGGAATGGCACGGACTATCCGCGCCAATGCTGTCGTGGGCTTCGAAAATATCGCCCTTTGGCACGAGCGCGACATATCGCACTCTTCGGCAGAGCGCATCGTCCTGCCGGATTCGTCCGCCGCGACCGATTACATTCTCGCAAAAGCGACGAGCCTGCTCGACACGCTTGTTGTCTATCCCGAAAATATGCTCCGCAACCTCGAACTCACCGGCGGGCTTGTTTTTAGCGGCCAACTGCTGCTCGCCCTCACTCAAAAAGGCGTCTCTCGCGAGGACGCATACGTTCTCGCACAGCGAAATGCTATGAAAGTTTGGGACGAAGGCGGCACGTTCCGTGAACGCGTCGAGAATGACGCTGACATCACCTCGCAGCTTTCACCTGACGAGATCGGACGTGTTTTCGACGTAAAATACTATCTTCGGAACGTGGACAAGGTCTTTGCCCGAGTCTTCGCCTGATCTTTCAAGCCAACAACCCGAAAGTGAATTTTGTGCAAATCGTGCACTTTGATACGTTTTGTGCGAAATGTGTCGTTTTGTGCGGTTTGATACATTTTGTGCGGAATGTGCTTCAAATGGGCGCGCCGTTTGGCTATGATGACAACACGGTCGAGATGGCCGTTTGGTCTTTGAAAAAAAAAGTAAATGGTGAATGGTGAATGGTGAATGGTGAATGGTGAATGGTGAATGGTGAATGGTGAATGGTGAGTGGCCTTCTTCCTTCGCGTTCTTTGCGTCGCCTTTGCGGTCTTTGCGTTTACGTTCTTGTTTGGAACCGTAAAGGATGGCTTCTGATTTCTCACTTATTACTTATTTCGGAACCGTTGGAGGCCAGAGGCGCTTGTCCCATTGCGGACTTGGAATGGGACAAGGATCGAGGCTTCGGGCGCAATGGCGAAAAGTGACAAAATGTGTAACCACAACCTTCAAAAACGCCGATTTTTGTTCCGTTTTGTTCCGCTTGTTCCGTTGCGGGCGGAACGGAACAAACATCGAGGTTTTGTCGGCGGCAAGCCGCCTCCAAGATCGTTTGTGATGACAGAGTGCTACAAATATTCGGCCCCTCTGGAGCCGACCGGTTTCGTCCCCGTAGGGGACGCGAGATTATAGCCCAGGGTAAGGCCGCCTCGGCCGCAACCCTGGGTTATCGTGGGCAAAACAACCTCGGAGCGTGCGGAGCACGCGACAGGGACATGTCGGCGGCGAGCCGCCTCCGAGGATTCATTTGCCGCCGTCACCCACGCCGTAAACGACGTGGCTATGCGAAGCCATTGGCGGCCGAGCCGCCTCCGAGGTTGGTCTTGGGGCAAGGTTCCACGGCATAAATGCCGTGGAAATTCGGCGGGAATCTGCGTTGAGTGTTCCGCCCTTACTACCGTGCGGGCTTCTGCAATGCTGACCGCCCGCTCACCCAGGCGGTACTGACATTGGACTATGCCCTTACTAAGGTGCGGGCTTCTGCAATGCTGACCGCCCGCTGACGCAGGCGGTTCTGACAAGACCGCCCGCTGACGCAGGCGGTACTGACAGGACTGACCGCCCGCTCACCCAGGCGGTACTGACAGGACTGACCGCCCGCTCACGCAGGCGGTACTGACATTGGACTATGCCCTTACTACCGTGCGGGCTTGCGGCAACGCTCTGCGGGAGAGCGTCTTTCTTTGCGGCCTTCGACCGAAGCGACCTTACCCTGGGGTATATACTGTCGTCGCTGAAGGGGACGAAGGAAATGCGGAAGACGGCGTCCTGCACATTTTGTGCAAAACGCCGTCCTCGAAGACGACCAAGGCCAAGATCGACCCTAGTTGGAAAACTTGTCCGCGAAGTTGCCGATGACGGGCACTTTGTAAACCTCGCCGCCGTATGCCTTGATCGCGGAGATGATGAAAAATACAAAGATCGCGATGCCGACGACGACCGCAACAAGCCAAAGCAGCATGGCAAGCAGCGATGTGATCGTAGTATTCATCAACACAAGAACGGTTGCGATCACATAAATTGGAATGATCACGACAAGATTCGCAACGAACAGCAGGATCGACTGCATTGCGTGGAATCGAGGTAATTTATTGGTTTTATCGGTGACTAAGACGATGATGCTGTATATTAGGCCGAGAGCGCAAACTAAATTCCCCAAATAACAGAGCATTGCTCCAATATTGTTATCCAACCCTAGTGCCGTTTTACCGGCCGACATATTTTGCATATTCTTTTGCCCTTTTAGCTCCTTAGAAATTTGAATGAGGACGGTTCGCTATCAATTACGATAATGAACATTAACACAGGACATTGATTTATACAATTTTTTGCGTAAGAATCTATACCTTGTTTCACAAACCGTATCAATGAAAGCAAAGGTTTATGTGACGCTCAAAAAGGGCGTTCTCGATCCGCAGGGCAAGGCAATTCATCATTCGGCGGAGCTGATGGGCTTCTCACAGCTAGCCGACATCCGACAGGGCAAATACTTTGAGATCAGTTTTAACAACGGCATCGGCGAGAGCGAGGCTCGTGAGGCCGCTGAATCGATCGGCCGCGACGTGCTCGCAAATCCGGTGATCGAGGATTTTATGGTGGAGATCTCAGCTTAGGAAATCGTGGACCGATTCGGCTTGATCGATGTTTGGCAGAAGATGCAAGGAGGCCTTTCGGATGAGTGTAGATTCTAAAACGCGATTTGTAGAACAGAAGGCAAGGTATCGAGCCTATGTGCGGAATCTGCCGTTGAGCGAGAGGCTGCGTCATCTCGAAACTTTGCAGGAACAGAGCTACGAGATCATGCGAATTCGTGAGGCGAACGGAGGAAAACCGGTTTCCGAGGGATGGCGGCGATGGGCACAGGCCCAGGAAGAATTGGCAATAAAGAAATGAAATTTGGAGTAATAGTATTTCCCGGTTCGAATTGCGACCACGACGCGTATCACGTCGTGTCAAAGTATGTCGGTCAGCCTGTAGATTTTATCTGGCACAAGGAGACGAATCTTTCGTCCTTTGACGCGGTGATCGTGCCCGGCGGATTCTCTTACGGCGACTATTTGCGGGCGGGTGCGCTTGCGAGATTTTCTCCCGTTATGCGGTCGCTCAAGGATTTTGCCGCCGAAGGCAAGTTCGTGATGGGCATCTGCAACGGATTCCAGATATTGTGTGAGGCGGGTTTGCTGCCCGGAGCGTTGCGTAGAAATGCCGGACTGCATTTTATCTGCAAACACGTGAATTTGCGGGTCGAAACGACGAATTCGCCATTCACGTCGGCGATCGAGCCGGGCAGCGTTCTTTCGCTGCCGATCGCGCATGCCGAAGGGAATTTCACCTGCGACGATGAAACTTACTCTACGCTCGAAGAGAACGGCCAGATAGTCTTCCGCTATTCTGACGAACACGGGAATGTAGTTGACAGCGTGAACCCGAACGGTTCGCGTGGGAATATCGCGGGCATCACGAACCTTGACCGCAATGTTCTCGGAATGATGCCGCACCCCGAAAGGGCCTGCGACGAACTGCTCGGCTCAAGCGACGGCCGCGACATTTTCCGCTCACTCACACAAGCGATCGAAGCCCAGATCGTCTGAGCTGAAGCTGCAAAGCTTTGACATAACTGAGCCTTTTGCGGCCTCCGGCGGCGGTCGAGATATTTCTTGTCGGAGCCCCGCCGCAGTGATAGAGTTGGAAAAATCAATTATCTTAAAGAGCTCAGAATGAAAGTAAATGCGTCAAACAACAAACTGATCCTCGCGGCGGTTCTGAGTGTCTTCAGCTTCTTCTCCATATCCCTCGGCTCTGCTTTTGGGCAATGCGGCAACTATTTCAACACGACTTACCGCAAGGTTGGAGCCGTGCCTTACAATACTTATACTTATCTTGCAGATTGGAACAATGACGGTTTCCCTGATCTTTTTTGGTCAGTTGCGAGCGGATCGAGTTGGGTCGTACACGTGGCGCTTCACACCGGGAATGGAGATTGGGACTTTGAACATCCGCTCCTGATCCCGTCGCCTGTTGAGATCGATCCTTACCAGACTCTCACTGGGTTTCCTAACCTGGCCGACTTCGATTCTGACGGCGATCTGGACTACGTGGATCTATACGCCGGAACGATAAGGATGTTTCGGAACAACGGCAACGCTTCGATCATTCATGCAAATACGACGTTTAGCGTCTTTGAGACGGTCGCAAAGAGGTTCCCGCCAACCGATCTGAACGGCGATGGGCTATTGGATCTTTTCGATGTCTCAGGAAACGTTGGTCCCCAGGGACATGCTGTGGGTTACCGACTTGGGCAGGCCGATGGCACATTCTCTAATAGAGTAAACATTTTTGGACAACCCGGATTGGGTTATAGTGAGCGAGCTGCATTACTCGGAGATTTCACCGGTGATGGAAAACCCGATTTTTTGATAACTGCGTATGATCCGCAATCGGTCCTCCGTGCGATGATCTACAAGAATACGGGTAATGGCAATTTTGAGTTGGTGAATCAAGCGTCACCTTTTGGCGGGAGCGTCAAAGATGTCGATGGAGACGGGAAGGCTGATATTGTCGGGTTCGCGGTCGTCAATTCCATTCCGAGCTTGGTGGTTCGGTTTTCAAATGGTGACGGCACCTTCACTTTGGGGCCAAGCGTGCCGAGACTCCACGATGAAGGTAATGCGGATCGGATCTTTGTCGAAATGAACGGCGATTCCCATCCGGACATTCTTGAGATCCCGCAAGCCTATGCTGACTACTCAGTTTATATCAACGATGGTTCGGGCGGATTTACCCGAACGGACTACCCGGAGACCCTCGAATCCCGAGGATTTTTCGATCATGACGGGGATGGAAAAGACGATCAGTTCATCTTTTACTTTGCTTCACCTCTTGGGGATATCGGCTTTGCCGTTAGAAAGAATTCGTGCAGTCGTAACGCCAAGCCGGTAAGGATGGCGAACTTTAACGGAGACGGACTGCCAGACCTTACGTTCTGGCATGCGCCTTCCGGCGTATGGACACGCGCGGATGCTGTTTGGATGATGTGGGTGCCGCCTGCACCAACGACCTTTCAATGGGGATCGGGAGCATTAGGGGATGTTCCGGCTCCCGGAGACTTTGACGGAGACGGCTCTACGGACTATGCGGTCTTTAGAAACCCTGAGGGCAACTGGTATATTCGGCGGAGTTCTGACGCCGGCTGGACGGTCTTTCACTTTGGCATGGCCGGTGACATTCCTGTTCCGGCGGACTATGATGGCGGCGGCAAGACGGATTTTGCGGTCTTTCGTCCCAGTACGGGCGTTTGGTATATCCTCTATTCCGAAACTCAACAGTTTACCGCCGTACAATGGGGCCTGAGTTCCGACAAGCCGGTGCCCGCCGATTACGATGGTGACGGCAAACTCGACATTGCCGTGTATCGTCCGAGCACCGGTGTCTGGTATTCCATCAGGAGTTCAGATCAGACATTTGCGATCGCTCAATGGGGTATCAGCACGGATGTGCCGGTGCCTGCGGATTATGATTCTGATGGGAAAGCCGACCTCGCGGTGTTCAGGGATGGAACGTGGTATATCTGGCGAAGCCTGGATAACACGTTTGCATATCTCTACTTCGGAAGTGCCGGTGATATTCCAATGCCGATCGTATCCAGTGAGTTCGTAACATACATTACCCTTTACAGGCCACTGTCTAGAACCTGGTATTTGCGCTGGGGCGGCAATTATAACTATGCTCTCGTACTACCGAGCGCCGAGGGCCAGCCGGTTTACTTCGGGATTCCGAATAACTGACGACCAACGTCGGGCCTTTCTGTCGGCGCCCAATGCTTGTTCGCTTACGAGACGGCGAGCGTGAGGCCGTCTCGGACGATGTTGTAATCGAGGACGCGGGCGCCGTCTTGTGCGGCGAGTGCGGTCTCGACGTCGCCACGCCTGCCATCCTCGCAGTAGAAAGCGATACAGCCGCCGCCGCCGGCACCGCAGACCTTTGGAGCGATCGCTCCGTTCGCAAGAGCAACGTCGATCAAATGATCCATATGCGGGGTCGTAATGTTCGGCGAAAGACGTTTTCGCGCCGGATGTGCCTCTTTAATGATCTCGCCCGCCGCGTCCCAATCATCTGCAAGCAGAGCTTTTCTTAACTCGATCGATGTGTCGCGAATACCGTCAAATATCTCGAAGATCTCGCGGTCGCCGTCAATATGACGCTTCGTGATCTCCCAGTTATTCGTGCCTGAATTTCGCGGTTCGCCCGTGTAGCAGACGGCGATACGGCGTTCGAGGGTTTCGAGGTCGATATTGAGGCCTTCGCGGCGGATGCCTTCGGGACCGAAATGGATGGACGCGACCCCGCCGTATTGAGCCGAGTAGTAATCCTGATAACCGGTCGGCACGCGAATGACCTGACATTCGACATTCGCCGCGATCTGGATGAATCGTTCGGCTGAATATCGATCTCCGACGAGTTTGTTCAACGCGGCGATACAGGCGATATTGAGCGTCGATGAGCCTGCAAGCCCGGCACCGGCCGGAGCTTCGGAACGCGTAGTCATCTCAAAGCCGACTTCCGGACGAAAAAAGTATGCGAGCTTTGAGAGAAGTTCCAATTTGGGAAGGTCGCGAAGGGAATCGATCTTATCGAGCGTCGTTTCGACCGTCTGCTCCTGATCTATCGAACGAAGGATGACGCGGTCATCGTCACGCGTCTCGATACGGCAATGTGCCAGCATCGAGACCGCAAAATTCACGGTCGCTGCCCCTTCGTGAAAGAGAAAGAGCGGCGGAATGTCGATCGTGCCGCCTGCAAGGTCCACTCTGGTCGGGGCCGAAGTTTCGATGATCATATTTGACTAAGAAAAGACGTGCTAAATGAAGAATAAAAACACAAATACGCGGTGGAAGTCTAATGCGGAAGGGTCGATTTCTTTTCCTTTTTTACATGCGGTTCGGGATCGGGGCGTTCGTCGTGGTGCGGTTCGCGGGTGAAATGAAGGCGGTCGCCGATGTCGCGCAGCGTTTCGAGACCGGCCTCTTCCACTTTGAGGATACGTTCTTCGATCTTCTGGACCGTGTTCGGGCTCGCTTCTTCGACCTTGTCGGAGAGCCAATACCTTTCAACGACGTAGAAGACGATAACGCCGGTCATCACGATAAAGAACAACGCGATGCCGATCTTTTCGTAATCACCGAGGATCGTCTTGATCGATCCGCTGAAGAAATATCCGACGCCGCTCAGAATCAGTACCCAAAGAGCACAGCTGATCGCGTCAAGGGCTAGGAATCGAAGGAACGGCATCTTGCTCGTGCCGTAGAACATACACATCGCGACGCGAATGCCGTAAATATATTTGGAGATGATGATCGCAAAGCCGCCGAACTTGTCGATCAGCTTCTCGATACGCGGCTGGGTCAGTTGATAGAATCGGTAGCCTTCGACCGCCCGATGAAATCGATATCCAAGGAAATAACCGAACGAATCGCCCACCATCGCCCCGAGCGTGCCGAAGACAAAGACCTTCAGGAAGCTGTAGTTGCCGAAGAAGCTGCTGTTTGCGAGGATGCCGGAGAGAAGGAGCGTAATATCACCTTCGACCATGCAGAGTGCGAAAACCGCGTAAACTCCGTAGGTCGCAATTATGTCGTAGAGGTGACTTTCCATAGAATACCGAACGCCGTCCGCATTACACCGGATCCGCGCGTTAAGTTATCCGCCTGACTGCAAGAGTATCGTTTTAAGCCATTTTAAGTCAAAAGAAGCAATTATCCAGCTATAACTCTCGATAGCAGTGAATTTACGTTGACAGCGGCAAATAAGGGTGTCTAAAATCGCGTTTGAAACAAAGCAATGTACCCGAACGTTTATCTTTTCCGAGGATGGGAGTAGATGAGTAATGTAACACCATCGGCCAATGCTTGTATCGGCGTCGAGATATCCTCGTCGTCGATGCGGGCCGTCTCAGTTGCGGGCAGCGTCGTCACGAACACTGCGGCCGCTGCGCTCTCATATAAGACCTCGGTCGTCGAACAGCTCTCAGCCTTCATCGACAAGTGCCGTACAGATTTTGGCGCAGGTAAGATCGGCGTAGCGGTTCCAGCCCTTGTGGGCTCCGGACGACGGGTCGTTGAATACTCGACGCACATCGCCGAATTGTCGGGCCTCGACCTGGTTGCCGCACTCGGCGACGATGCGTCTGCCATTACCGTTTATAACGACGCGAATGCCGCCGGTTGGGCAGAGTATCATATTGGCGCAGGCCTCGGAGCCCGCGATATGTTCTATGCGACGCTTGGCACGGGCGTCGGCGGCTCTTTCATTCTCAACGGCGAGATCTGGATGGGACACGGAGGCTACGCAGGCGAATTCGGATACGTTCCCGTGCGCGAAGGCGGCGAGCGTCTGGAGGACATTGCGTCAACGGCGAACATCATCCGGCGTACCCGCAGCCGTGTGAATCAGGACAGCACGTCTTCGCTCGCCGAAGTTCCTGAAGGCTCGCTTACGATCTCGATGATCGTCGAAGCGGCAAAGGCGGGCGATGATTTCTCGCGATTGATGCTCGACAGAACAGGAAACTATATCGGTATAGCTGTTGCGAGCGTCATCAACCTTCTGAATATCGAGCGCGTGATCATAGGCGGCGAAATAATGGAGGCCGGCGAACTCATTCTCGACCCGATCATCGAGACGGCCCGTAAACGATCATTCCTGCCGTCTTTTGAGACGACTCAGATCCTGCAAGGCGAACTCGGTGAAGATGCTGCCGCGATCGGCGCCGCAATGCTCGCCGGCTTGTAGTAAGCCGCGGCATGAAAATGCTAAAAGCCCGAGCAAACCTTTTCCGGGGATGCTCGGGCTTAATATTTGACGGTCAGCAGTTATCTAATTCTCATCAGGAAAGATCTCGACCTTCGCAGAATACGAGCCGCTGTTGTCGTCGAGATTTCCCTCGTTAATGCCGAGGAACAACGCCCCATCGCGGCTTGCCGTAAATTCGCGGTCAGAGCCAATGTAGATGAAATCGTTATTATCGTCGCCGACCACCGCTATGACCGCTCCGGTCGCGACATTTTTGAGAAGTTTGTTCGCATCCTCGATGTCAGGTTCGCCCGACGGCGTCGAGGTTTTGCCTTTGCCTAGGAAAACTTTGCCATCGGCCGTAACATGGATCCGCTGGCCTTTGCGGACAACAAAGCCCGTGTTCGTCCATCCGTTCGCGGTATTATCTGCCAGGACCTTGACCGTCCAGCTGACCGGTTTCGTTATCTTTGTTCCCGACGTTTGAGTCGTTCTTACGGGCGTAGTTGGCTCGGTTCTTGGAGTTTTGCCGATGACCGTCACGGGTTTGGTGTTATCGGTCGTGATGACGCGCGGCGGATTCGTTTGGGCAGGCCGCGTAACGGGCGGCTTGTCGCCCTGCGTGTCCGGCACGTTGTAGTCGGCGGTATCGTCATTGTCGAACTTGATCGATTCGATCTCGTCCGCAGAGAACGTCATCTGACGCTGATGTGCGCCGCTTCCCATCACGATCGTAAATCTCCCGTTCGAAAAGCTGACGACAGTGCCTTTGTAAAGGCTGCCGTCCTTTAACTTGATCGTATCGCCAAACGCAAACGAGACGCAGGCCGCAACGACAAGAGCACAAATGAAAGACCGTCCGAACATCGCTTTTAACATCTTGAAATACCTCGAATCGTTCACGGATGAGAACAGCTGAGTGAGAGAGCCGTCAGCGGTTCACGTGTTAGACATAAAACAAAAGAATTGGGTTGCAAACGAGTTTTCTGAGCCGCGAATACGGGCAGAATCATATCAAATATGAGTCGGGCCTGTAAATGCATTTGTCCTTTTCGCTCTCGATGCGGGCTGATTTTCGATGAAGCGGGCATCGTGGCATAATTGATAAGAACTATCCATCTCAACCGCTCCCGATCTATGAGGATAAATAACGGCAAGGCCATTTACTCACCAAGCGACCTGGTCGTATTTTCGATGTCCCCATTCGCCTCCTGGATGGAGCACGCGTACAAGGCCGAGATGATCGCGGCCACTCCGGGCGAGGCCGATGAAGAATCGAAATTCCTCGCACAGATGGGCGACGAGCACGAAAGGACCGTGCTTGCGGACTATCAGGCGACAACGAGTGTCTGCGATCTTTCGTCAGGTATAGATTTTGAAGAGCGCTTCGAAAACACGAAAGAGGCCGTTCAACGACGGGAGAAGATCCTTTACCAGCCTGCGCTTCGCAGTCGTGAGTTCGAAGGCTACGCGGACTTTATCACGCTCGGCAGCGATAACGTCTATCAGATCTGGGATACCAAACTTGCCCGTTCGCCGAGGCCGTATTTCATTATCCAACTGTGTGCTTATTCTGAGATGTTTGCCGAGACGACGGGCGAAGCTCCAGCGAAAAAATTCGGCATCATTCTAGGCCCTTCAGGGGACGAGGGCAAAGGCAAGGAGCGCGTGGAGTTTGCCTTTGAAGATTTTCGATACTATTTCGAGAATCTGAAGGAGCGGTTCTTCGCTCTCCACAACGACTTTACGGGTGATCTCGCAACGCGGCCGGAACCTGACCCGAAGGGCGAGCACGGCCGCTGGAACGACTACGTTGCGGAGATGATGAAGGAGTGTGATCACTTGTGCCGCGTCGCGGGGATCACGCGCGGCCAGATCGAAAAGCTTTATGACGCCGGCGTGACCACGTTAAGCGGTCTTGCTGATCTTTCCGATTCCGTGCCCAAAATGCCGCCGGCTACGGTCGAGAAACTTTCGACTCAGGCGCGCCTTCAGCGTGCAACGGAAAAACTGCGTGAAAAAGACGAGAGTGCGCCGCCGCTCTTCGAGCTGATCCCCAGAAGGGACGATGTCACGCCCCAAGGACTTTACGCTCTTCCGAAACCGAGCCCGAAGGATGTCTTTTTCGATATGGAAGGCTTCCCGTTCAACGGCGGACTTGAATATCTCTTCGGCAATACGATCCTCGGGAAAAAAGGTGAATACGAGTTCGTTGATTTTTGGGCGTACGACCGTGCGAGCGAGAAAAAGGCATTCGAGGCGTTCATCGATTGGGTCTTTGCCCGCTGGCAGGAGGACGATAGCCTTCACATCTATCATTATGCGAGCTACGAGCAGAACGCCGTCAGCAATTTGATGACGCTGCACGACACTCGCGAACGCGAGGTCGATGATCTGCTTAGGAACAACGTTTTTGTCGATCTTTATCGTATCGTCAAGAACGGCATCTATGTCGGCGAAGAAAGCTATTCGCTAAAGAAGATCGAACGTCTTTACAACGTCATTCGCGGTGAGAATGTTACGAGTGCCGTGGATTCGGTCGTCCAATATGCGGCCTGGATCGACAGCGGCGAATCACGCGAATGGCGTGAGAGCAAGATCTTGAATGATATTCGCGAATATAACAAGGTCGATTGCGAATCGACGGCCGATCTTTGCGCGTGGCTGCGGAAGACAGCTGCGGACAACGGGATAGGCTACATCCCGTATCAGACGCCGGACAAAGAGCAGGACGAAAAGAAAGAAGATCCTGAGATCGTAAGAGAGAAGAATGAGATCATTCGGCGTCTCCGGGACGAAAGGAGTGAAAATAAGGATGAAGCGGCGGGCGTGCTCTCTGACCTGATCGGATTTCATCGCCGCGAGGCAAAGCCCGGTTGGTGGCACTTCTTCGACCTCGCGAAAAAGCTGCCGGAAGAACTCCGTGACGAGCCTGACTGTATCGTCGGGATCGAGAAAGTAGGTGAACCCGGGCCGCAGGACAAGTCGCTTAGACAGAACTACACGTTCGATAAGCAGCAGGAATGTAAGCTTTCGGCTGCGAAGCAGCCGACAGTCTATTTTCAGGTCGATCTGAGGACTTCGTTCACGCTGTTCGACCTTGACTACACAACCGGCGAATTGACGTTGAAAGCGAGCCAGAAGACCTTGGACAAACCTGCATTCGGTGGAGCATTCCCCACGGAAGGCACGTTTATCGCCAAATCGAGGGTTACGAACGAGCCGCTTCCGACCGCGCTATGTTCGATCGGGAAGACTTAT
Organism: Acidobacteriota bacterium; assembly: GCA_018269005.1. GTDB lineage: Bacteria > Acidobacteriota > Blastocatellia > Pyrinomonadales > Pyrinomonadaceae > OLB17. The sequence goes on from JAFDVK010000031.1 coordinate 55,208, forward strand.
GTTGAGGGCATCTCTCCATCGTCGCTGGAAGCGTTTCTGACACGACGACCACCTCTTGATGCTATACAGCGGGAAGGGGAGACGACGGTTGATGCTGCGATACGGATCGCGGACTCAATGGACGGCGACTGCCTCGTGATCCAGGGGCCGCCGGGCACAGGCAAAACATACACGGCCGCTCGACTCATCTTATCGCTGATCGCAGAAAGTAAGCGCATCGGCATTATGTCGAATTCGCACAAGGCGATCCTCAACCTTGTCGATGAATGCTGCAAGGACGCAAAGGAACAGAATCTTCCGCTCAGTGTTCTAAAAGCCGGCGGCGACAAAGAAGAACAGATGGCTGCGAAACATCCGAATATCGCATTTGTTGCGGGTGGGAAGGAAGCCGTTGCGGCCTGGCGGGCTGCGGGAAAGATTCCGCTGATCGGCGGGACGGCGTGGCTCTTCGCCCGAGATGAATGGACAGAAAATGACGGCGAGGATATGCTCGATTTTCTCTTCATCGACGAGGCTGGACAGGTTTGTGTCGCGAACGCGGTCGCTGTCTCGCGTGCGGCGAAGAACCTCGTGCTTCTCGGCGATCAAATGCAGCTCGAACAGCCGATGCAGGGAAAGCATCCCGGCGATTCGGGGCTTTCGTGCCTGCAATATGCATTGAAGGATGTCGACGAGAGCAAGGACGGCTCGCTGGCGATCCACGCGGTCGTGCCCGACGGCGGCGGCCTATTCCTAGGCACTTCGTACCGAATGCACCCTTCGGTTTGCGATTTCATCTCCGAGAGCATCTATGAGGGGCGGCTTGAATCGTTCGCGGATTGCGCGCAACAGCGCATCGCTCTTGCCAAGTCGCCGAATTCACTGATCGATAAGGAACACGGCATCGTCTTTTCGCCTCTCGAGCACGATGGCAATACTCAGGCCAGCGAGGAGGAAGCCGAACGCGTTCTCGCGATCTACAATGAGCTTCTCGGCCGCGAATATACTGATCGGGACGGAAAGACACAGCCGTTGGGTCTTCAAGATTTTCTTTTTATCGCTCCGTACAATGCCCAGGTCGTACGCTTGAGAGAGCGTCTGCCTGACAAGGCTCGTGTCGGAAGCGTCGATCGCTTCCAGGGGCAGCAGGCGCCCGTGTGCATCCTCTCGCTCTGTTCAAGCGTCGGGGAATACGGTTCGCGAGGCCTCGGCTTCATTCTCGATCGGAACCGCGTCAACGTCGCGATCTCACGTGCCCAATGCCTCGCGGTCGTGGTCGCCGACCCGCGAATTGCAAGCGACTCCGCCGGCTCGATCAAGGACATGAAACTCCTCAACCTCTTCTGCAAACTCGCTAAGCAATAATTCGGCACACTCCGCCTCTTTCACGTCGCGGAGAATTCCACACCTCGCGGTAATTTTCAACACCTTCACTCCGGCGAACCGATCATCAGAAAACGGACTTGTTTGTAACTTATGCCTATTTGTTTAGGCAAATCGAGGGTCCGCGTGTGTCCGTCTCAGTGTCCATTCTTGATCTCACCTGCGGCATATCAATTGCTTATTGAAGATCGGTAAGGGGAATTCTACCCGAATGTGCTCGGCTCGAAGATATACAGTTCAGACGTTTGGTCGCCTTCAGAGATCAGGTCTTTGAAGGAGACAGTTGTCCATTGTGTGAGGCTCCGGCCAAATAGCACGTAATTTGAGGCAAATGGCATTTATTCGTGTGCAGACCGACCAGGAGGGTCAATGAGCGATCCGAAGTTCAAAACCATCATTCCCGATGTTGAGTTTTGGAAGAATATGATTCCGTGCCAGGCAGCTTGTCCCGTTAAGACAGACGCCGGCCGTTACGTACAGCTCATTGCACAGGGTGAATACAAAGAGGCTTATCTTGTCGCCCGCTCGCCGAATCCGCTGGCATCTATCTGCGGCAGGGTCTGTGCCGCACCGTGCGAGGATGCATGCCGCCGCGGGCGTATCGATGCTCCGGTCAGCATCCGTGCATTGAAGCGTTTCGTTACGGAGAAATACGGCGTTGAGTCGATGGAACCTTCAACGCAGGACGCTCTTTTCGAAGGTTCGACGGAGGCGGGAAATAAGATCCGCTGGCATCTGCCGATACTCGAGACCAGCAAACGAATTCAAAAGCGTGAGGAAAAGGTTGCGGTCATTGGTGCAGGCCCTGCCGGAGTTTCCTGCGCGCACGATCTCGCATTGATGGGCTATCAAGTGACGATCTTTGAAGCCTCGGCGATCCCCGGCGGAATGATGCATCACGGCATTCCGGAATTCCGTCTTCCGCGACAGATCATCGAGAAAGAGATCGCAAAGGTGAAAGGCCTTGGCGTAGAGGTCAAGTTCAATACGCCGCTGAGTGCCGATTTTGGATTGTCAGAACTGCGTGCCGAAGGCTTCAAGGCGGTGTTCATCAGCGTCGGCGTCCAAAAGGGACGTGATCTGAACATCGAAGGTATTGAACTCGACGGCGTCGTCAAGGCGGTCGATTATCTCCTCAACATCAACAACGGATATCGTGTCGATCTTGGGCAGAAGGTGCTCGTGATCGGCGGCGGCTTCGTCGCATTCGATGCGGCCCGTATGGCGCTTCGCCGCGGTATGGACGACGCTGCCGAAGTCGAAGGCAGCGAGATGGCCGGCGGCGAGATCAAGTCCGCGATGGACGCGGCCCGCTCGGCGATCCGTTCAGGCTCGACGGACGTTCGGATGATCTCGCTTGAGGCTTTGAGTGAGCTTCCGGTCGTTCGGACATCACAAGGCCAGGAAGAATTTCACGAAGCCCATAAAGAAGGCGTCACGTTCCATCCGTCACGCTCGGCTCGTAGATTCATTGGCGAGAATGGACGTCTCACAAAGGTCGAGCTTCGAGGTGTAAGCCGCGTCTTTGATGAGAACGGACGCTTCAATCCCGAGTTTGACGACTCGGTCACTGAGACGCTTGAAGCGGACTCGGTCGTACTTGCCATCGGCCAACAGGCCGACCTGTCCTTCCTCAAGCCCGAAGACAACGTCGATCTCACACCTGCCGGCGTGATAAAGGTCGATCCAAAGACCCTTGCCACCTCTGCTCCCGGCTTGTTCGCAGGCGGCGACGTTGCTTTCGGACCTAGAAATCTAATTGAAGCGGTCGCAAACGGAAAGCAGGCGGCACTCTCGGTCGATGATTATCTTCGCGGGCCGGGAAGCACAACGCATTTCAAGCTGCGTGTCGAGAAGATCCCGACCTATTCCTATCGGATGGCAGAGGATTATGAGAAATGCGAACGCGAAGCACCGCCGACCGTTTCTCTTGACCGCCGCACAGGTATTTCAGAGGTCGAAAGCGGTTACGACGAAGAAGAGGCTCGCCTGCAAGCCGAGCGGTGCCTTGCGTGTCACATTCAAACGATCTACGACCCGCAGAAGTGCGTTCTGTGCAACCGGTGCGTGGATGTCTGCCCTGAATCCTGCTTAAAGCTTGTCTCCCTCGACACGCTTGATCTTCCGGAAGGGACAAAAGAAATGGCAATTGCTGCGGGCGGTTTTACGGATGAGACCACGCTTTCGGCGATGCTAAAGGACGATGACAAATGTATTCGGTGCGGCCTGTGTGCTATCAGATGCCCGACCGACGCGATGACGATGGAGGTTTTCTACTATGAAGAAACAGAGCGAATTCGATGAGGCAAGAGCAAAAGTCCTCGACGCTCAAAGTGAAGCGGAGCAATTACTGAACCAAAAGCCGAAGAATATCGAGCTTATCGGTGATCCGAACGCGTCAAGACGAAGCCTTCTGAAAACGTTGGGCGTGTCGGCAGTGCTCGTTGCGTTGGGCGGCCAGGCCTTTGCGATGCTGCGTTCGCTCTTCCCGAATGTGCTGTATGAGCCGCCGCAAAAATTCAAGCTCGGCGTTCTCGACAAATTCACAGAAGGCGGAACCTTTCTTGAAGGCGACCGGCTCTTCGTCTTTCGTGAGAAGAACACGTTCCATGCGATCTCGGCCGCCTGTACCCATCTCGGGTGCACGGTCAAGATGGTGAAACTCAATCAGCCGAAGAAGGTAACAGTCGGCGGAAAAGAGATCGAGGAGCAGGTCGAATTTCACTGTCCGTGCCATGGCTCGAAGTATTACGGCGACGGAACGAACTTCGCCGGGCCGGCACCTCGGCCGCTCGATTATTTCAATCTGGAGGTCTCTCCGGACGACGGTCAGCTGATCGTCGATAAGGCGACAAAGGTCAGCCAGGATTTTCGCCTGACAGTGTAGAAGGAGAAAGACGATGGATCCGGTTCATGTACATCTTTTCCTGAATCACTTCCCGGTGATCTGCTCGATCCTTTCGGTGCCGCTCTTTCTCTATGCGTATTGGCGGAAGAGCGACGAACTGAAGCAGCTTGCCTTGCTCGTGCTTGTCCTTGCCGCAGCCGTAACGATCCCGGTCTATCTTTCGGGCGAACCTGCGGAAGAGGTGGTCGAGAAACTTGCCGGAGTAAGCCACGACCTGATCGAACAGCACGAGGACGCAGCATATTTCGCGATGATCTCGATGATGATCACCGGGGCGATCTCGTTGATCGGTTTGATCGCGATGATGGCCAAGAAGACGGCGGCAAAGTTTTTGGTTCTTGTCGCCCTGCTGTCGGCGGCCGGGTCTGCAGGGCTGATGCTTCGCACCTCAAGCCTCGGCGGCCAGATCAGGCATAGCGAGATCCGGGCGGGAGGCACCGCTGAGCAGCCGACTGAGAAACAGAAGGACGAAGACAAGCACGAGAGATAACTATGGCGACAGAAGAGATTTCGGAAACAAAGGCCAGCTCATCTTTACTGGCCACGCTGCGCGAGAAGCTTGCCCTAAAGCCAATGTGGGAAAAGCTCACTTGGACCTGGAAGCCTGAGACGAAGCGGGAGGCGGGCGATGCGGTCGTCCGCAATTTCGTTCTGCATTGGTTCCCGGCAAAGGTAAGTCTTGAGAGCCTTTCTTGGGGCTATTCGTTCTGGCTCGGAACGATCTCGGCAGTGCTTTTCCTGATTTTGACGATCACCGGCGGCATCTTGATGTTCTTGTACGTGCCGTCGGTCGAGCGGGCATATCTTTCGGTCAAAGATCTCGAATTCTCGACGAGCTACGGATGGTTCCTTCGCGGGCTCCATCGCATCTCGGCTCACTTGATGGTCGCTGTCGTCTTCCTGCATATGGTGCGGGTGTTTTTGACCGGTGCGTTCAAGAATGGACGTAAGGCCGTAGGGCAAAATCGCCCGCTTAACTGGATCGTCGGCGTTGCATTACTTCTTATTACGCTGCTTCTATCGTTCACTGGTTATCTCTTGCCGTGGGATCAGCTTGCATATTGGGCGATCACGGTCGGCACGAACATCGCGAGCTCGGCTCCTGTCTTTGGTGACCCGACGCGATTCATCCTGCTCGGCGGCACGACGATCGAGCAGGCAACGCTCATTCGCTTCTACGTCCTGCATTGTTTCCTCTTACCGCTTGCCACCTTCGGCCTCGTCAGCTACCACATGTGGCGCGTTCGTAAGGACGGCGGCTTGGCGTGTACCGAGAAGCGTTACGAGGAAGCGAAAAAGCAGGAGCAGCCGGCGATAGCGAGCAAGACGTATTCGCTGCTTGGAATAACTGGCGGGACGGCAGTCGACGTTCAGAACGTGATGATCGACGACGAAGAGGACAAGGTTCCGTCTTCGCCGTATCTGACGGTTCGCCTTGCGGTCGTGACTCTTGCGACGACGATCGTTTCGATCCTATTGACGCTTCTTGTCAGAGCACCGCTCGAAGAGGCCGCGAATCCGGCCGTTACGCCGAATCCGGCAAAGGCGCCGTGGTATTTCCTTTGGCTGCAGGAACTCGTAACGATCACGACGTTCACGGTCGGCGGCATAACGATCAATGGCGCGTTGATCGGCGGCATCATTCTGCCGGGTGTTCTCGTGGCCGCGGCGGTGCTGTGGCCGTATTTTGACAAGTCGCCCGTCAGCTCGATCGGAAGGTGGTTCCCGAAGGAACGCAAATGGCAGAACCGCGTGTTCCTCATCATCGTTGCGGCGATCTTGATTCTGACATTCATAGGAACCTATATGCGCGGGCCGTTCTGGGAGATCTATATGCCGTGGCAGGAATGGGAGCAAACACCGAGGAGATTCTGATCCGAGCAAGGAGAGCAAGTAGAAATGTTTAGCAAAGATGCGATCAAACTTTACGTTATGGGAATCTCCCTGCTCGCGCTGACAGCATTCGTCTTTTTTCGGGAGAACACGACCGATTGGCGCGACTATCAGGCGGAATTCCGTGATCTGGTCACTGAGAAATTCGGCGCTGAACGGGCCGAGCAGGTACCGTCGGGCGTGCAGCAGATATGGGTGAAGGACCTCGACCGTGTCGACCGCTGTGTGACTTGTCACCAGGCGATGGAGTGGAAAGGCTTGGAGACAGCTCCAAATCCATACCGCACACATCCAAAAGGGATCCTTGAGAAGCATCCGCTCACGGCCTATGGCTGCACCTCGTGCCACGGCGGTCAAGGATTTTCGACCACGCTGCCGGATGCACACGGAAACGTCGAGCATTGGGAAGAGCCTGTTCTCGGCCAAGAAGTGAGTGAGGCGTATCTGATCAAGAATTCCAAGGCCTTGATGGAGATGAACTGCAATTCCTGTCACCGGTATGACCGCCAGACGACGGGAATGGACTATATCAATACTGCGAAAAACCTTGTTGAAGAAAAGGATTGCCGTGCGTGCCACACGATAAACGGCCGCGGCGGGATCATCGGGCCTGATCTTACATACGAAGGTGACAAGCCGACAGAGCAGTTCGACTACGGGCGTCTGACCGGCCGTCACGCGGTTTTCGCTTGGCAGGTCGCTCACTTCCAAAATCCGAAGATGGTGTCGCCTGACAGCATCATGCCGAATTTTGGATTGTCATCGCAGGATGCTCAGGCTCTAGCCCTTCTCGTGATGAGCTGGAAGAAGGAGCCGATCCCTGCAAGCTACATTTCAGGCGTTCAACTTCGCGATGTCCCGACACCGGAGGAGATAGCAAAAGAAAAAGAAATGTTGGAGGGCGATGGGGCATTCTTCGTGCAAAACAAATGCTTTGTTTGCCATTCGGTCAGTTCTTTGGGCGTAAATTCGGCCGCAAAGATCGGGCCTGATCTTTCAGATGCGGTCGTGGATGTACAGAACCGGTTCGGACGCACATTGGACGACTTCTTAATGGACCCGACCGGCACGATGTCGGTGGTTCTCGCAACGCAGATCCCGCTTACGACCGAACAGCGTCAGCAGGCGATCGCACTTCTAAAAGTCGCATACCAGCGGAAGCTGGAACAACAGATAAAGAACACTTCGCCTTCACCTACACCAGCGGGCAAATAGGACGAAGCAGAGGAGAGAGATGAAAAACTTATTTAAACAGCCGAAATTCTTATGGATTTTTCTCGGGGCAATTGTTCTAGCTTCATTCTTGGCTATCGGAAGCTGCAGCCGGCGAAGTGCTTTGAAGCAGGATAAAGGCGGAGCCGCAGAAGCGGCGACCCTTACATACGTCGCACCGGGCGATCTCGACGAATACTATTTGTTCTACTCGGGCGGCCACTCGGGAAACGTCTATGTCGCCGGCGTGCCGTCGATGAGGCATATCGCCACGATCCCTGTCTTTGCAAAGTATCCGGCGACCGGATACGGTTTTGACAAAGAATCAAAAGAGATGCTCGGCGAATTCGACTGGGGCGACGTCCACCATCCGGCCTTGAGCGAAACAAAGGGCGATTATGACGGTCGTTGGTTGTTCGTTAACGACAACGGAAATAACCGCGTCGCACGCATCGACCTTCGTGATTTCAAAACGAAGCAGATCCTCGGCCCGGTGCCGAACGTTTCGGGCTTTCACGGCGGTGCGTTCGTAACGCCAAATAGCGAATACGTCCTTGCCGCCTCTCGCTTCTCGATACCGCTGCCAAAGGGAACGGCCGCCTCGGTAGAAGAGTACGCAACGAAATACAAGGGCGTTGTTTCGGGCATCGCGATCAAGCCTGATTCGGGCGAGATGAGCGTAGGCTGGCAGATATTGATGCCGCCTTACAACTATGACCTTGGCGACGCAGGAAAAGGCCCAAGCGAAGGCTGGGCCTTCTGGACGAGCTACAACACGGAAAAGGCGATCGGAAAACTCGAGGTGACATCGACCCAGCGGGAACGCGATTACATCGTTGCGGTCAACTGGAAAGAGGTCGAAAAGGCCGTTCAAGCAGGCAAGACCCAGGTGATCGACGGCGTGCCGGTCATCGACCCCGTTGCAACGCCGGGCCTCGTTTATTTGATCCCGTGCAGTAAGAGCCCGCACGGCGTCGATATCAGCCCAGACGGCAAATGGATAATCGGAAGCGGCAAGCTTCAATCCATCACAACTGCGTACAGCGTTGAGAAGATGCTTGCGGCAATTCAGGCGAAGAATTTTTCGGGTGAAGAAGACGGCCTCCCGATCCTCAATTATGACGCGATCAAGGAAGCGGAAGTGAATGTCGGCCTCGGGCCGCTGCATACGCAGTTCGACAATCAGGGCAACGCCTACACGAGCCTGTTTGTGGAGAGTGCGGTCGCAAAATGGAAGCTCGGCAGCTGGGAAGTGGTCGACAAGATCCCGATCACCTACAACATCGGACACCTTGCAACTGCCGAAGGTGACACGGTCGATCCGGACGGAAAGTTCCTCATCGCTTTGAATAAGCTTTCGCACGGGACACACCTGAACGTCGGCCCGTCACAGCCGGAGAGCACGCAGCTGATAGGCATCGAAGGCGAAAAGATGAAGTTGCTGTATAACGCATTTACGGAGCCGGAGCCACATTACGCTCAGATAATAAAGGCGGACAAGCTGAAGCCGATCGAGGTCTATCCGAAGGAGGAGAACAAGAATCCGAACGCGATCTGGGATATCAACGACGCGAAGGCCGAGCGAACTTCGGACGGCGTAACGGTGAAGACCATATTGGTTCGGAGTACGATCACCCCGACGGCGATCGAGGTCAATCAGGGCGATAAAGTTACGATCCATTTGACCAATATCGAGCAGACGACGGACGAACTTCATGGCTTTGGGCTCCTGGAATACAACATCAACGTCGTTGTGGATCCGGGCGAGACAAAGACGATCGAGTTCGTCGCCAACAAGCCGGGCGTCTATGCGTACTACTGCACGAACTTCTGTTCGGCATTGCACCAAGAGATGCAGGGATACTTGGTTGTGAAGCCAAAATAAACCAGAAAAACACGCCGGTTAAAGGCGAGAGAAGGTGAGTAATACAATTCGTTCCTCCCTGTCTCTCGCCTTTGAGTGGAAGGTTCCAGAAAAAAAGGGGGAAGCATGGAAAACGAACAGAACTCAGCGACCACGGACACGCGAAGCAGATCAGACAGTTGGCTAAGACGTCTCCTATTGAGGAACTATGCCTTTCTTGAGCAGATTCTGCCGATGAAGAGCCGTTTGCTGGTGATCATTGCGTCCTTGGTGCTTCTGACCGTTTTCGTCTTTCCGCTATGGAATATGACGTTTTTCTCCAATCAGTACACTGATGGACTGGCGTTGGATATATACGCGTATCGACTCGAAGGGGCAAAAACGCCGAATCGTGATGACCTTCGGGAGATCAACTCGCTGAATCATTACATCGGGATGCGCCCGCTGCTCGAAAGCGATTTCAGCGAGTTCGTTTGGCTTCCGTTCGCGGTCGGCGGCCTGATCCTGCTCGCGTTAAGGGCGGTGGTGCTCGGCAAGATGTCGAAACTCGTGGACGTGTTCGTTCTGTTCGTCTATTTCAGCCTCTATTCGTTGTGGAGTTTTTACTATAGGCTACACAGCTATGGGCACAACCTTGATCCGACCGCTGCGATCAAGGTGGAGCCGTTCACGCCGCCGCTATTTGGCGAACAGGTCGTCGGAAACTTTACGGTCTATAGCTATCCGGACATTGCATCCTATGCGTTCATCATTTACGGAGCTTTGCTTCTGGCGGCGATCTTGTGGAGCTGGTATCGGTACAAGCCGGCCACTGCTGAGGCTTGAGCCAAACGGATGGCGACAATGAAGCAATGAAGTTAAGCGGCTTCGCTATATTCCTGATACTCTTTGCGGTTCTACCAACGCAGGCAGAAGTGCTGCAGGTCGGTGCCGGCCACTCGTTCAAGACGATCAACTCGGCGATCGCGGTAGCGAAGGCGGGCGATACGATCGAGGTCTATGCCGGAATTTATGCCGAGAACGTAAAGATCGACAAGACACTGACGATCGAAGGTGTTGGGAATCCAACGATAAAAGGATCCGGCAAGGGGAGCGTCATCGAAGTTACCGCAGATAACTGCAAGGTCTCGAAAATAAAGGTCGAAACGAGCGGCGGCGATCTTGTGAACGAGGACGCCGGCCTACTTCTTCGTTCCAGCGGCAACACGGTCGAGGACCTTGAACTTCGCGATATATTATTCGGGATCTACCTTCTGAATTCGTCGAACAATAAGATCCGCCGAAACCGCATCTTCGGCCGTACCGAATTGGAAAGCGGATCACGCGGCGGCGGGATCCATGTATGGAATTCGACACACAATGTCTTCGAAGACAACGTCGTTACCGAAGCACGCGACGGTATGTACATCCAGAACAGTTCGGATAACATCTTTCGCAGGAACAGGGTGTTCGACCTGCGTTACGGGCTGCATTTTATGAACTCGGACGACAACATCTTCGAGGACAATGTCTTCTACGACAACATTGCCGGTGCGGCGATAATGTATTCGAAAAGCATCGTTCTTAGGCGAAATACATTTGTTCACAATCGCGGATTCAGTTCCTTCGGCATTCTTTTCCAAGACTGTCGGGAATGTACGATCGAGGAGAATCTCATTCTCGACAATGCCGTCGGACTTTTTTTAGAAGCGTCGCGCAATTCGATCTTCCGTCGAAACACGGTCGCTGAGAACGATGTCGCGATGGAGATATTCGCGAGCTCCGAGAACAATACCTTTGTCGAGAACAATTTCATCAACAATATGAGCCCGCTCACGCTCATCGGAAAGTCCAGCTCAACGAAATGGGCGAACGATGAACGCGGGAATTATTGGGATGATTATGACGGCTATGATCTGGATACGGACGGGATCGGCGACGTGGCTCATCCGATACACAATATCTTCGAGTATCTGGAAGGGAACTATCCGCGCTTGCGGATCTATCTGAACAGTCCGGCGGCACAGTCGCTCGTTGCTGCCGAGAAGGCCTTTCCGATCTTGAAAGGCACGAGCGAACTCGATCGCCGGCCGTTAATGAGGCCAGTGAAACTCGATACTATATTTCCGCCTCGAGAGACGAGCGGAAATGCGAAATGGCTGCTGCTCGGGTTCTCCGTCCTAATGATCGGCGCCGCATTGACGGCGTTCATGCGAGGTGCGCGCAGATGATCGAAGTTCAAGGACTCGCAAAGACCTTTGGTCAATTCACGGCCGTTGACGGCGTGTCTTTCGAAGTCCGCGAAGGCGAGACGTTCGCGATGCTCGGTCCGAACGGCAGCGGCAAATCGACGATCCTGAAGAGCATCGCCGGACTGCAAAGGCCGACCAATGGATCCATCACCATCGGAGGCATGGATGCCCTAAAGACATCGCTGGCGGCACGAAAACTTATCAGCTATTTGCCGCAGCGGGTTGGGTTTCACGATTGCCTGACCGCACACGAGGTCCTTGAGTTCTATTGCCGTTTGCGAAAACTGCCAATCTCTCGCATCGATCAAGTAGTTCATGGTTCGGAGTTCAATTTCAACGGATTTAGCGAAAAACGCGTTTCTGAGCTTTCCGGCGGAATGAAGCAAAAGCTTGGGCTTGCCATTGCATGCCTGGCGGATGCTCCGGTGCTCCTTCTCGATGAACCGACCGTGAGTCTCGATCCGGCGGGAGCGATCGCATTCCGCAAATTTCTTAAAACTCTAAAAGAAAAGGGGAAGACCATCGTCTTTACATCGCACGTTCTAGCGGATGTCGAGATGCTCGCGGATCGCGTTGCTGTTCTCGTCGATGGAAAGCTTACCGCAGTTCTCCCGATCGAGGAATTGCGGCAGCAGATCGCAGACAAAGATCGATCCCTTGAGGAGATATACCTTGAATATGCAAGTGCTGCGTAAGGCTATTACATTGTCGCTCTTTTTTCTGATCGCATGTGCTGCTGGCCAAGTCCGTCCGGTGCCTATCGAGGATGGCGATGCTTGCTCCTTTTGCCGAATGGCGATCAGCGAAAAACAATTTGCCGCCGAGATCATCAAGAACGACGAGACCGTGCTCAAGTTTGACGACATCAAATGTATGCTCCGGTATCAAGAACGCTCTGAAGACAAGCAGAAACCGGCTGCGACCTTTGTTACTGATTACGTTTCAAAAGAATGGATAAAGGCCGAGGACGCATTTTACGTCCGCTCCGAGACCATAAAGACGCCGATGGGCGGCGGCATCATCGCCTACCGAGATAAAGGTCAGATCCAAGGCGAGAGTGTAAGATTCGCAGACCTGAAACCGTAAGGAAAAAGTATGGAACTGAGTTCGATCCTGCCAATTGCCCGGCGTGAATTGATCGTCGCGATCAGAAACAAATGGACGGTGATATTTGCCTTCGTGTTTGGTTCGCTGGTGCTTGCGATCTCATATTTTGGCACCATTACGGCCGGCGAGATCGGATTCCAAGGGTTCAATCGAACGACCGCGAGTTTGCTCAGCCTTGTCCTTTATTTGATCCCGTTGGTGTCCTTGATGATGGGAACGCAAAGCTTCTTACGAAATGAGGGTGAGGACGAGATGCTCTTTTCGCAGCCTGTTTCAAGGAGCGAGATCCTTACAGGCAAGCTCTTGGGCCTTTTTGCTGCGATGACGACGGCAACATTTATCGGCTTTGGCGTCGGCGGTGTCGTTATTGCGACACAGACCGACGCAGAGGGCTTTCTCGGATATCCGGTCTTTGTTCTGCTTTCCCTTTTCCTGACGCTTGTGTTCCTCTCGCTATCGATGCTCGCGGCCATCATCTCACAACGCAGAACCAAGGCCTTCGGCCTCGCACTGCTTCTTTGGTTCTTCTTCGTGATCCTTTACGATCTGCTTGTGCTCGGCGGTTCGCTTTTGCTCAAAGAGCGAAGTGCAAATTACTTTATATTCGCATCACTATTTGGAAATCCAGTTGATATTGTGCGAGTCGCAGGCTTGCTTTCAATGAAAGGCGGCGAAGTTTTTGGAGCCGCCGGTGCATCCTTGCTGAAGTTCTTGGGCGGTTATGGCCAAGCGATCGCGGCTTTGGTAGTTGGCCTGATCTTTTGGACGGCGGTACCGATCTTGGCGTCGTTTAGGCTCTTGCGGGATCAGGATATTTGACCGGCCTAGATGCCGGTGTAGTAGCCGATACCGATTGACAGTGCGTAAGCGATACCGTAAACCACTTCCCAAATGCCGATCGTTTTTGCACTGAGCGACTGACGGTACGGAGAGAGGCCGTAGATCGCACGTCCGGCAAGGAACGTCGCCATCAGCACCGTCAAAAGCGAAGACAACCCGATGTAGTAGATGCCGATGACAAGGATCAGCGCCGCGATATGGGCGGCGATCGGTGAAAAGATCGTGAACTCTTTGTCCTTGTTCATTCGAACGCGGCAACGCACGTAGAGGATCGATGGGATGAGTCGGGCCAAGATCACTGCCCAGAGTGCAAGGGCGAAAGGCGCCGCGAATCCACCAGCGAGAGCAAGCACTGAGACAGAAGATGCAAGGGCGGCAGCGGCGAGCAGCTCGGGCACGAGATGACGCGTCTGTCGTGCGAGATCCTGAATGACGAGATAGATCACGAGCGGTGTCGCCAGAACGAACGGAAGAAAGCTGTGAAGCGGCGCAAATATCAAACTCCCGAGCAGTCCAAACGTCGCGATCCCGCCGAAGATCAAGACGAATTTCCGAGCGATAAGCGTCCGCGGCAGCGTCCGATTCTGACGCCAGTCGCCGAGAAAGAATTTGAGAGGCTGACGCGTTAAGAATGCGCCGACCGCAAGCAGCGGGATAAACGGTGCGGCAATGCTCGGTGCAATGATGATGCCCGCAATTAGCGGCTCAAAGAGAAACCCCCAAGCTCCATGCTCGACCGGCAAGGCTATCGACTTCGCGGGAATATTCGAAGGTTTTTTTGCTGCAAAAGCTTTTCCGGGCATCTGAGAACCGTCCATAATGTCACGCTGTCACCAGGCTAAAGCGTAGGATAATGTCATGCGATGGGAAATTAGATGACATAGGTCATAAAATGATACTTTCTACACCATTAGCATTCTTTTTACTGCGGGCTGCGAAATGCATCGGATAAGCAAAATACACGATCTTCTCGAAAACGACCACACCGAACTGGACGACCTTGTCGTCGGGACCTTCGCGGCTCTCGATGCGGCCGACGCAGCCAAGATCTTCGAAAGCCTCGACTTTTTTTGGGCGCGGCTCGGAATGCACATTCGTGCCGAACATCTGCGGCTGTTTCCCGCCGTTCGCGAGATCGCATCGAGGTCGCAAGAGTTGGCGGCGATCCCAAAGATCCTAGACCGCCTTCGCGACGACCACGACTTCTTTATGACCGAGTTGGCAAGGGCGATCAAGGCGATGCGGCTCGTATTCTCATTCGGGAATGAGGCCGAGACCTTTGCCGTGGTTCGCGGCATCCTCGAAGCGGTCGTCGAGCGTTTGAAGGAACACAACTACATCGAAGAGGAGCAAATATACACGCTCACAACGGATGAGTACCTTGATAATGATGCAGGCGCAAAGCTTTTGGCATCGGTTCAAGTGGAACTTGACCGTTATCCGGCTCGCTTTGAGTCGCGGTCCAAGCAATGACGCGCATTATTCGTTACTCGCTTTAGATTGTTCGTGAGCTCTGACGACTTCGACCGAACAATGAGCCCGAGCAGCGACCGCAGAGGCCGTGCTGCCGAGCAGCATGCGAGCGAGTCTTCCGCCCATTGCGTTCGCACCCACGAAGATCGCATCCGCACCCCAGACCTGTGCTTCGTGAACGAGAACGTCCTTCGGGTTGCCCGGGCAAAGATGGAGCCGCGCATCGACCCGCTTGTTTCTTAGCTTGGCAAGGGCAATATCGGCAAGTTCGGCGATCCATTTTTCGTCGATCGTCTCGGTCTCGGTGAATGCTTTTCGGATCGGCGTTACGAACCTGCCGATACTGCTCGGTGTGCTCGGCTCGGTTGCCGTAAGCAGTCTGACCTCGGTCCCGCGCATCCAGGTTCGAGATGCTACCGCCGCAACCGCGGCCGAAGCTCCTTTAGAACCGTCGAACCCGATCAAGATCCTGCCCAAGCCAGGTTCAAGTTCATTCTTTCCTCGAGCCACCCGCACCGAACACTTGGCTTCCGTTAGAACGGTTTGCGAAGTGCTGCCGAGTAAGAAGGAGCTGACGACGGAATGCCCTTGAGCTCCGACGATCACGAGATCGGCATTGAAGCTTTCGGCAGCCTCAAGAATCGCCCAAGCCGGTGAGCCGAATGTGGCTTCCGAGGTTACATCCCAGTCTCGCAGAGCGGCCTGCACTCTTGTTGCCGCGTGTTTCGCAAGGATCGAAGCGGACGCGAGCATACGTTCGCCCTTCTCTCGATGCTCGCGAATGATGGATTCAATATATGCAGAGGATTCTTCTGAAGTGTCGTCGATCGAATCGGCAGGCGGCAGCCAGACCTCGGCAACCGAGACCACCATGGCGCTGCCGGTTGACGGCAGCCCGGCAACAACAAGATCATCGATCGCCGCTTCCGCACTCTTGGATCCATCGTATGCGATCAGCACTCTCATAAATCCATCGAATCTGCCGCACTAAGGAGATCGCACGGGGCGAAGGGCGGACCGCTCTCTTTGCGATGGTCGCAAGGCGTGTGCCATTCACGCCTTGCAAGCAGAACGCCGGTTGAATGCCGCGTTGACCTTGAATTTTTCCACATACGGTGTGGAATCTCACGCATCGAAAGTTGAACGCGGTGTCGTTCTCGATGTCGAGCAAACAGGGCGTCTTCCAAAGTGTTTTCGACTTCGAAATTGAGCTAAAATAGATCGAGCGAGGCGACCTGCGAAATGATCGACCGGCAGGGATGAAAATGCGTGAACCAAAGTAAGCCTACGATCCTGATCGTCGATGACGACGCTTCGATCCGTTTTGCACTGACGGATGCGTTGCGGTCGTGGGATTATGATGCGAGGTCTGCCGGCACTGTTGCTGAAGCGACAGAACGGCTGGAAGAAGATCCGCCCGCGGCGGTGCTGCTTGACATCGACCTGCCTGATGGAAGCGGTCTCGATCTTCTCGAAGATATTAAGGATGAGGGCGCTGACACGATCGTGATAATGATCACCGGAAATGTCGGTATGCCGAACGTACTCTCGGCCTTCCGCTCGGGAGCTCACGATTTTATCGGCAAGCCGGTTCGGCTCGAAGAGCTTCGTTTGACTCTAAAGAATGCACTGGAAACGCGTGAACTTCGCCGCGAAGTTAAAAGAACGCGCAGAGAACGATCGAGCTCGTTCACATTCGAGCAGATCTTGGGTGATTCGCCGGCGATGCGGTATGCGATCGACCTGGCAAGAAAGGTCGCGGACTCGGATGTAGCATCTATCTTGCTTCAAGGCGAGACCGGCACGGGCAAAGATCTTTTTGCAAGGGCGATACATTACGCCTCGTATCGGGCAAATGCACCGTACCTTGCGATCAATTGCGCCGCCCTTCCCGCGACTCTGATCGAGTCTGAGCTTTTTGGCTACGAGAAGGGAGCGTTCACCGACGCGAAACAAACAAAAGAAGGCCTCTTCGAGCAGGCACAAGGCGGGACGATCTTTCTTGACGAGATCGGTGAGATGGAACTCAGCCTTCAGGCAAAACTGCTGCGGGTTTTGGAAGAAGGACGCTTTCGGCGCGTTGGCGGGCTGAGGGATCTGCCGCTCGACGTGCGGATCATTGCAGCTTCGAATCTCGATCTGAAAAAGGCTGGTGAGAACGGCGATTTTCGTCTCGATCTGTATTTCCGCCTCTCTGTCATACAGATCGACATTCCGCCGCTTCGCGATCGTGCGGCCGATGTTCTTCAACTCGCGCAGCACTACATCGAAAAGGCAAATATCAAGAGGCGTGGGAAGAAACTTAAGGGCCTCAGCAAGGAAGTTGTGAATGTCTTTTGTGCGTACCCGTGGCCGGGCAATGTGAGAGAACTGAGAAATGTGATCGAGAGGGCCTCCATTCTGGAAGAAAGTTCGATCGTGACACTCGCACATTTGCCGCAGGATATGGTGAGGTCTGCGTCCGTTCCCGTTGACGCTTTCAATATTGTTCTTCCGCGTGAAGGGATCGAGATCGACAAGGTCGAGAACGAGCTTTGCCGGCAGGCTTTCGAAAGAACAGGTCACAATCTCTCGCGAGCCGCCCGTCTGCTTGGCATCACCCGCGACCAACTGCGTTACCGTTTAAGAAAGCTCGATGATGCGGGCGAGGCAAAGGCTCAGGCAAATGGCGAATGACCAGAATCCAGTCGATGCACGCGATCTTCCAAAACGAAGCCTGAAGGCGACGTCCAAGGAACTCGCAGATCTTAAGTTCGCGTTGGACGAGGCCGCGATCATCGCGATCACCGACCAACGCGGGATCATCACGTTCGTAAATGACAAGTTTTGTGAGATATCAAGATACTCTCGCGAAGAACTCATTGGTCAGGATCATCGCATCATAAACTCGGGCTATCATTCTAAAGATTTCATCCGAAACATATGGGTAACGATAGCCAACGGTCGAACTTGGCACGGGGAACTCCGCAATCGGACAAAGGACGGCGACCACTATTGGGTTGATACCACGATCGTGCCATTCCTCGATGATGGCGGAAAGCCGTATCGGTATATTGCGATCCGTTTTGACGTCACCGAACGCAAGCTCGCTGAACATCGCATCCGCCAGCAAGCCGAACTTCTCGATAAGACGCGTGATGCCGTCATCGTTTGTGACCTGAACTACGACATTCTTTTCTGGAATCGCGGAGCAGAGAAGATCTACGGCTTAAGCGTGGAGGAGGTGCTTGGGCGAAGCATAGTGGACGTGCTTCTTGCCGGCAATGTCCAAGAGCTCGAGACCATCCGTGCAGAATTTGAACCTCTCGAGAAACTGAACCACGTCGCTAAGAGAAAGGCGAAGGACGGCCGGCAGCTTACGATCGATGCCCGCTGGACGCTGGTTAGAAACGAACTTGGACAGCCGGATTACATTCTTATCACTCAGACCGACATCTCACAGCAAAAACAGGCCGAGGACCATCTGCTGCGTGTACAAAGGATGGAGTCGATCGGCACACTTGCCGGCGGCATTGCGCACGACCTTAACAACACGCTTTCCCCGGTGTTGATGGGCGTCGAGATGCTCGAAGGGAATGAGACTTTGACCGATGAGGACCGAAAATGGCTCACATTGATTCGCGACAACTCGGAAAGGGCGGCTGACCTCGTTAAACAGGTCCTTACGTTCGCCCGAGGCAGCGAAGGAAGTGTCGTGCCGATGCAGCTTCGCCACGTCGCAAAAGAGCTTCTTCAGGTGCTGCGTGAGACACTGCCGAAATCGATCCTGCTGAAGCAGCAGATCGAACCGGATCTGTGGATCATGAAGGCTGACCCAACACAGATGCACCAGGTCTTGATGAACTTATCTTTGAATGCGAGCGATGCAATGCCGGACGGAGGCACCCTTTCGATCTCGCTCACCAACGAAATGGTCGATGACGGGTATCACCGTATGAACTCGGAGATCGCTCCGGGACGTTACATCCTGGTCGAGGTGGAAGATACCGGCCACGGAATGTCGAACGAGACGATCGAACGGATCTTTGACCCGTTCTTTACTACAAAAGAGATCGGAAAAGGAACCGGACTCGGACTCTCTACTGTACTCAATATCGTTGAAGGGCACGGCGGCATCCTCAGCGTAGAGAGTTCGGTGGGCCGAGGGACGAAATTCTCGATCTTCTTTCCGGCGATCGCCTTGCAGGAGCCTTCAACCGTATCGGACGAAGGCCAAACTTCTTCAGATGGCGACGGCCGGCTGATATTGATCGTTGATGACGAAGCCGATGTTCGCGAGATTATACGGGCTGCCCTCGAGAAAGCGGGCTATCGGACGCTGGAAGCTCCGGATGGTGCCGATGGTCTGGGAACCTTCGCCGATCACAAAGACGAGATCGCCGCCGTGATCACTGATGCTTCAATGCCGCTGCTCGATGGTGTGGTGCTTTCACGAGCGATCCGCAGGATAGCACCCGAGACCAAGATCATTGCGATGAGCGGCCTGCTTAGTTCGACGCAGATCTCACAGCTCGAGGCCGCCGGCGTGGACGCGTTCCTGACAAAGCCGTTTACCGCCAAGAAACTGCTTGCCGATCTAACTGCTCTACTGAGCTGACCGAGTGCTCAAGCTCGCATCATTTGCCTTGATTTAGTTTTAGCCATTCCGCCCTCAACATAAAGCTGCCCGTCGTTACGACCTTTTCACCCTGCGTCAATCCCTCGATAACAGGTGTGCTGCCTTGAATCTCCTCACCCAACCTTACGCTGCGAACCTCAAAGGTATTCGGATCGTCGGTTGCGACGAAGACGACCTGTCGCCCGTTGATCGTTTGAACCGCAGATGAAGGAACGACGGGCGCGGTGCGTTCGCCTGATCGCGATCCGCTTAGCGAAACCCGCACGAACATTCCGATCTTCAAAGTCTCGCCCGGATTGCCGACCTCAATGCGAACCTTTGCCGTTCGCGTCGTCTCGTCAAGCTGTGGATCTATATACGCGACCTGGCCGCGAAAAACGCGATCGGGCAATGCCTCAACGGCTATTGTCGCGGATCCACCCGTCTGAAGACGTGCAATATCCCGCTCATAGACCTTAGCGATCACCCAAACGCTTGAGAGATCGGTGACGCGCATTAGCTCCTTATTTCCTTCAACTACATCGCCGACGTTCACGGTTCGGCTTGTGATCGTGCCGGTGGTCGGTGCGGAGACCGCAAGCTCGGACGAGATCAGCGATGCGGTGAGGCGATCGATTCGCTGTGCGGACATTCCGAAGAGGATCAGACGTTGTCGGGCAGCAGCAAGCTCGGCCTCGGATGAACGCAGTTTGTTCAACGCTTCTTCGCTCGCGGAGCGAACCTCAGAACTTATGGGCAAGAGCTGGGCGGCTCGCTGTTCTCTGGCACGCGCCTCGACAAGTTCAGCTTCGGCGGTGCGGAACTTTGTGTTGTCCTGCTCAAGCTCTTCGCGGCTTGCGGCACCGATGCGGGCAAGGCGGGTTGTGCGTTCAAACCTATTCCGATTTTCTGCCAGAGAAGCTTCGGCGGAAACCCGCTGCTTTGTGGCCTGTTCGAGTTCCGCGCGTCCGGGCTGGTTAATTGCCGCCAGGCGGACCGCACGGTCGTAATTCTTCGCAGCGTTGCCGGCTTCGGTTCTCAGAGAAAGATACCGTGATTGCGTTTGAGCAAATTCATCACTGAAGATAACAGCAATGGTGTCACCAGCTCGTACCCTTGACCCGAGCTCGGCTGAGACACGCCTCACAATGCCGCCCGCAAGCGTAACGGCCGGAGTTTGCCGATAAGCATTTGCTTCGACAACACCGTCGGCAGCAGTTTCACCGGCCGCAGAGGTCATCTGCTCACCGACCGGCGAGACGACGATGCCGGCATTCTTCAATTGCTCCGCTGTCAGCGTTACAACTTCCTTGGCGGAGTCCGCTGCGTGGGGCGTTTCGGTGTCAAGACTTCTCGGAGCAAGAACCTGCCGTCCGGCCTTGCTTCCGAATCCTCCAAAAAGCCACACGACAAGAAGGACCAAGACGGCGGCGACAATTATCGCTCCGCCAATAAAAAACGGACGAAGCGAGCGGCCGGTCGATCCATCGGATTCAACGTCCGGCGTTGGCGGGTCGATGTTATTTTCAAGATTCGTCTTATCGGTCATTTGTTTGTCAACTCTGCTGAATTTGTGGCCTTGAGGATCTCTGTACGCGCGAGAAAGACCTCCAAAAGCGCGTCAATATATCCATTTTCGGTCTCAATGAAACGCCGCTGTTCGCCGATGTAGTCGAGGAGCGTCTTGGAACCGAGCTCATACGTTTGCCTTACGACATCCAAATTCGCTGCGGCCTGATCTCGGACACCGACCCGATATATCTCAAACGCACGCCGAGACCTCTCGTACCGAATGTATGAGGCCGCGATCTCGCGTCGAGCGGTCAGTTCGCTGAACTCGGTTCGGCTGTGAGCAGCCTTCTCATCCAACTTTGCCGCAGCGATCATTCCTTCTTTTCGATCACGAATGGGAAGCATCAGCCTGACGCCAAAAGTGAGAAAATTCATATTCTCGTTCATCGTGGTCAAGGCACCGGTCTGACTATTGATGTCCATCAGCGGAAAGCTCGAACGCATTCGCTGATAGCCGAGCATCAGCTCGCCGTCAATTCGTCCTTCGGCACGGGCCTGGCCGCTGCGTGCGGCGGCGAGACCTTCCATTGCGCGCGTTGCGGCGACATCAGGCCGTGTCTCGATCGCTCGCGCGGACGACGTCCTCTCGGGTGGGATCGGGTCCAGCATTTTGTCGAGATCGCCGCGAATCGTGAACGGCACTTTTGGATCGAGCCCAAGTAGATTCTTGAGTTCGAGCAAACGCAGCTCGACCGTTGCTTCCGCACCCTCGCGCATTGCACGAATACGGTTCAGCTCGACGACCTCCATATTCTGTTCGAGCGGAGGCTTTCGTCCTTCGGCGACCTGAGCGGAGACAAGGTCGAAGTTCTCCTTGGCAAGAGTAAGTGTCTTATCGGTGAAATGCAGCTTCATAACGGCGGCAAGCACCTCGCCGAACTTATTGCGAACTTCGGCGGCGATCTGCAATTCTCGGTCGGCCGCAGAAAGGCGTCTGATCTCAAGCTCCTTTCCGGCGACTGCAACCCTGGCCGCACGCCGTCCGCCGAGTTCGAGGGGCAGTCCACTCTCGATCATAAAACTGCCGTCGGAGCCGCCAAATTGCTTACTTCCACGAATGTCGAGCGTCGGGTTTGGACGAGAGCCCGCTTGACGCAAAAGAGCTTCACCGGCCTCGACCTCCGCTCGGACAGCGTTCAATTCAGGGTTATTCGTTAGGGCCCGCTCAACTGCCTGTTCGACCGTCGTCCCATTAACGTCATCGATGAATCTCGAACTGCTTTTCGACGTATCGGTCGGAAGATCCTGGCCGAACAAGCTTGCCGACGCCAACATCATTCCAAAGAAGAGAACAATGATCGGCATTATCAGGTGCACAGCCTTTTTCTTAAGATCAGGAGTCAGCATTCTGTTCCTCCCGTGAAAGTTCAAATAATCGCAGCCAATAGAAAACGACGGGCGTAACGATCAAGACGTGAAGCAGACTCGATACCATTCCGCCAAAGACCGGGATCGCGAGCGGCCTCATCACCTCGCCGCCGGCACCGGTGCTCCACATTATCGGCAGCAGGCCCGCGAGGATCGTCGTAACCGTCATCACCTTCGGCCGAAGCCTGAGCAAGGCGCCCTCCATCACGGCATCAAGCAGCGACCTCTTGTCGAGTTTGCCAAGATCTTCCTTCTTTCGGGCGACGGCCTCCTCGAGATAGACGACCATTACGATCGCAGTCTGCACTGCTGCTCCGAACAGGGCGATGAATCCGACCCATACGGCGACCGAGAAGTTGTACTGCATCATCCACAGCAGATAGAAGCCGCCCGTAAGTGCGAATGGGATCGCGAGCAGCACATGTGCCGCTTCGAGGAAAGAGTGATACGTCAAATACAGCGTCGCAAAAATGATAAGGATCACGATCGGCACGACGACCAACAACCGCGACCGAGCATGCTGCTGATTCTCATACTGTCCGCTCCACGCAAAGTAGTAGCCGCCGGGCATCTGGACGTCGCGTTTTATGACGCGGTCAGCTTCTTCAACGAAGCTCCCGATGTCACGGCCGCGCACATTTAATAGAACGGTGCCGCGAAGGAGTCCATTCTCACTCTGGATCATCGATGGGCCTTCGACCTTTTCGATCTTCGCCACGTCTGCCAATGGAACGGTTGCCCCCGAAGCCGTGATAAGCGGGATCTTGCCGATCGCCTCAGGATCGCGGCGATATTCCGGTGCATAGCGGACGCGAATAGGGAAGCGGTTTCGGCCTTCGATCGTCGTTGTGATGTTCACCTCGCCGATACCTTTCTCGATCACTTCCTGGATCTCTGCGACATCAATCCCATATCGGGCGGCTGCAGTGCGATCGATGTCGATATCAAGATAAGGGGCGCCGCCGATCTGTTCAGGATAGACATTGGCGGCACCTTCTACGGTTTGCGCCGCTGCGGCGATCTTTCGGCTTAGCTGCTCCAGGGTGTTGAGATCGTTACCGAAGATCTTTATGCCGACCTCGGATCGAATACCGGTCGCGAGCATATCGATGCGGTTGATGATCGGCTGCGTCCAGATGTTCGTAACGCCGGGCATTTGCAGGGCAGCATCAAGCTCGGCGACAAGCTTCTCTCTCGTCATACCTGAGCGCCACAGACTCTCTGGCTTTAGATGAATGATCGTCTCATTCATATTCGTCGGTGCAGGATCGGTCGAAGTTTCGGCACGCCCGGCTTTGCCAACAGCCCACTCGACCTCCGGAAAGGCCGCGATAATCTCGTTCTGCTTACTCAGGATTCGTGTTGCCTCATCCAGCGAGACCGCAGGGTCCGTCACCGGCATATAGAGAAGATCGCCCTCGTTCAGCGGCGGCATGAACTCGCTGCCGATGCCGGTGGTCGCAACCATCGCACCTATGAAAAAGATGAGGGCCAGGATCACCGTCGCGACCCTGTGGTTCAAGGCCTTCTCGAGCAGCGGTTTGTAAAACCTCCGCAGAATGCGCATTATCGGGTTTGCTTCTTCGGGTTTGAGGCGGCCTTTTAGAAGAAAACCGCATAGCACCGGCACGAGCGTGATGCCCATTATTGCGGCAGCGACCATCGCGAATGATTTTGTGTAAGCAAGCGGATGGAAGAGTTTGCCTTCCTGGCCCGTCAGAGCAAAGACCGGAATGAATGCCACGACGATGATCGCCATCGACGAGAAGATCGGCCGTCCGACCATCTTCGAGGCATCGCGAACGATCCGCCATATATGTTCGCGATCAGTGATACGCCCGCCCTCTTTTTCGATCGAACGATAGGCATTCTCGGTAACGACGATTCCCGCATCAACGAGGTCGGATACCGCGATGGCAATTCCGGCGAGCGACATAATGTTTGACGTCACTCCCGCAAAATACATGAACAGGAATGAGATCAAGGCCGCCATTGGAAGCGGAATCGTTACGATAAAGATCGAGCGGAAATGGGCGAGGAAGAGCAGATTTACGAGGGTAACCAGGACGAACTCTTCGATCAATGCCCATTTCAGCGTATCGGCGGTGCGATGGATGAGGTCTGTGCGGTCGTAGAAGGGAACCAAACGCACACCTTCAGGCAGCCCCGGCGTGATCTCGTCGATCTTCTTCTTGATCGCATCGATCGCTTCAAGGGCGCTCACGCCATATCGCATTATGACAACGCCGCCGACAGCCTCTTTGCCGTTCTTGTCGAGAGAGCCTGTGCGGAAGGCGTTGCCGAGCTTGACCTCGCCTATATTGCGGACGTAGATGGGCGTGCCATTGTCGGCGCCGATCACGATGTTCTCAACATCTGCGACAGATTCCACAAGGCCAAGGCCGCGGACGACCGTCCATTCACCTGCTTGTTCAACGACGTTGCCGCCAACGTTGTTATTTGAGCGTTCGACGGCCTCTACGACCCTCGAAAGCGGAACGTTGAAGGCACGCAATCGGTTCGGATCGACGTCGATCTGATATTGCTGAACGAAACCGCCGACGGTCGCAACCTCCGAGATCCCGGGAGTCGAGTTGAGCTGATAGCGGACGAACCAATCCTGCAGCGTCGTCAGATCGCGCAGGCTCATCGTGTCAGATTCGAGCGTGTACCAGTAGATCTGCCCAAGCCCGGAAGCATCGGGTCCAAGCGTGGGCGTAACGCCTTCTGGAAGGTCACGGGAGACCAGGTTCAGCCTTTCGAGGATGCGCGTTCGAGCCCAATAGAGCTCGACATCATCCTCGAAAATGACGTTGATCATCGAAAAGCTGAACGCGGAGCTGGCTCGAACCGTTCTCACGCCCGGCAGTCCCTGGAGGTTCGTGACCAACGGATACGTAACCTGATCTTCAACCTCTTTGGGCGATCGGCCGGGCCAATCCGTAAACACGATCACCTGGTTGTCGGACACGTCCGGGATCGCATCGATCGGCGTACGCGTGAGCGCCCAATATCCTGCGGCCGCGATCGCTATATAGACCGCAAGAACGATGACGCGATTCTTGACAGACCAATCGATAATCCAGTTGATCATATTGCCTCTCCCGAAGGCCTCATCATTACTGAGCCGTTATCGTGATCGTCGCTTTTCCTTTTCCGACCGGCCCGTCATACGTGATCTGAGCCTGCCATTCACCGGCCATTTCAAGATCGACCTTTCCCGCATAAACGCCGGGAGTGTCAGTCGTCGTAAAATTCGCCGGGTTATTCATCGCGGCCATCGAACCCATCGCCGGCATAAAGAAGTTCAAAGCGACCGAGCCGACATCGACCGGCTTGCCCGACTGATCGGCGAAAGTCAGCGTGAAATTCTGCTTGCCGTTTCGCAGGACACCGTCAGAGCTCGATAGCGTGGCGGTCAAGTTGTTGCCGGCCGGGCCGCTCTTGATGGCCTTGCCGGCGGACGTGCCACCGCTGCCACAGGCGAAAGAAAGAAGAGTGAAAGTTAGCAGAGAGAGAAATGCGACAGTTTTTAACATAATAGTTTCCTCAATATCGTAAAAGGTTTGGTTGTTCGAGCAGGGCTCGAAAGGCACACTTCGGCGCACGAAAATACGGCGCAAGGCGTGGCTATGCGCGACGATGCGAATGAATGTTTTTAATTAGATCCGAAAGGTGTGAAGGCGCAGGTATAACGCAGGAAGGCTCAAAGGTTCCGAGTCGTGAAAAGCGAGTTGATGGGAAGGCGGCTTCCTGTCGAGGACCGATTTGAATTCAAATGCGGGAACGATCGATTCAGGTTGGACAGCCTGCAAGCTGATCCTTGCAAAGCTCTCAACGCGATCCGGCACGACATTCTCAGACCGGGACATCGCACAGGCCGTTTCGCAGCAGGTCTTGCCCTGCATCGAATTTTCGACCACAGTTTTCGGCTTGCAGCAGGCGTGCGCCGATTCGCTCTTTCCGCCAACACAGCCGCACACACCGGCATATATCTGACCGGCAAGGGCAAGGACGAAAAATACAGCAATGAGCCGCCTCAACATACTACGAAAACCTTATGATGTATCGCCCATTTCGTCAAGCTCTCTTTTGCTTCTGCTCGCCGAAATTACGAGTCACCACGGCAACGTTGAAGGAGATTATCCCCTACACCAAAGCGCCAGCCTCTTCAGGCAGGCCTTTTTTCATCCAGAAACATCTCTATCTCCGCAAATCGCATACTATTCTCCGCATATTATGCGGAGAACGGAGGATGACTTGTAGTTCTTACGACATTTAGAGCAAAGGACTTTCCGGCACTCTAGCTGCGACGCCCTCATTAGTTGTTCGTTCCTGATGACTTTGTTCTGGAGCCGGTGAAGGGACTTGAACCCCCGACCTGATGATTACAAAA
>JAFDVK010000032.1 GCA_018269005.1 Acidobacteriota bacterium
CGTGAAACGCAGACCACGACCTTTAGTACACGCAACCTTGGTTACGAGGCAAATTAGTTTTTGAAGTAGGTACAAAACGATGGAAACCGGAAGAGAGAATTCGACAAATTCCACGAAGGCCGCGAACGAAAGCAGCGAACGCGGTTCAGCGATCGTGATAGCTCTATTCGTCCTTGCTCTCGTGAGCGTTTTTGCCGCGATGGCGATGACACGAACGGCAGCGGAGGCAGCTGCGGTCGGCAATGAAACTGCCGAGGCGCGTACGTTCTACGCGGCGCAGGGAAGTCTTGAGTCGATGACGCGAAACTTCAACAAGCTCTTCGGAGCGAAGTTGAGCCCGACTGCCGCGGATATCACAAAGATCGAGAACGTTATGCCTCCGGGCCTCGCGGGATACACTTTCGCGCAGACGGTCGGCCGTACATCTGCCAGTGAGAATGTTGTGTTGACCGGCGGCCCTTACAGCGGCCTGATCGCATTGCGTGATAACTGGCAGCTTGTGACCACGACGACAGACAATCAGGGCGTACAAGTCCAGTTGACCCGCAACGTCCTCAACAACCGCATCCCGATCTTCCAGTTCGGTATCTTCTACGATGACGATCTCGAGCTCTTCCGGCCGCCGCTCTTTAGCTTCGGCGGACGCGTACACTCGAACGGCAACTTTTTCATTTCGCCCGGAAGTGAGGGCGTGTACTTTGATTCCCGTGTAACCGCTCACAAGGAGATCGTTTCGCAAACCTGGCGCAACGGATACACGGGCGACAGCAGCAACAACAGAACTTATATCAAGAACGCTTCGGGCGTGAATAAGCAGTTTTATCCCACGTGGGGCAGCGTCCTGAACAGCGGCGGCGGGCCGAATGTGTTCGCCTCGAATCCGGATATGCCGCCGGGATATAAGAATCCGAGCTGGGCCAGTCAGAGCGCGGTCTTTGACGGCAACCTGCAGGCACGTGTCGCTGAATTGCGACTGCCTCTAAAGGTCAATGCGAATTCTGACCTGATCGATATGATCAAGCGCGGCAAGGAAGAACCGGGCTCGACCGGCGGTGACCTTGTGAACAACGCAGGCACGATCGAACCTGTCTCCGCCACGACAAAGGATGATGCGATCACAAAGGGCGAGAGATATTCGAACAAGAACGGTATTCGCGTCAGCCTTGCCGACAAGAAGGAAATGCTGCCGGGCTGTGCATTAAGCACCGGCTCTGCAGTTACAGGCCCGTGCGGTGTTCGGCTGGACGGCAATTGGAACGGTACCGCAGAACCGAATACTTCGGACACGGTCTTGGATCGCCGTTCACGCGGCTACGACATCATGGCGAATTTCCCGATGACCGACGGCTATCAAGCTACCAGGGTCAACGGAGAAAGACTCTTCACAGGTGATGCGACCTCGCGGCAGGTTTGGCTAAAGGTCGAGACCGTTGCATATGACAGTTCGACCGGCGTTCTGATGACGCGTGATATTACTTCGGAATTCCTGAGCCTCGGTATAACCGAACAATCGCCGATCAATATCAGCGGCTATAGCGGAAGTAAGGCCAACAATGGATCGGTAAGTGCACCGTCGGCCAATATTACGGCGTTGACGCCGCAGAGTCCGACCACTTATCCCGACAGCCGCTCGATCGTGAAGCTACAACGCTTTGCGATTCCCGGAGACGCGATCCCGAACAATTCGCCCAATGTGATCAGCTACGACGGCGCGGGCGGATGGAACTATGTTCTCCGCTACACGACCGCCGACGCGGCGAAGATCGCCGCCGGATGCAGCCTGGGCTGCACCGCCGGCAATGCCGGCTCTGTATCGAGCGCTTATGAAAACTATGGACAGCTCAAGCTCATAAACGCCACCGACAAGGCGATCGTCCCGTTCCCGATCGAAATGTTCGATGCTCGCGAGGGGCTTTATTATGACGCAAAGAGTAAGACCTATTACTCCGACACGTACTACGACAATTACGAGAAGGTCGCACGCAATGGTGTGATGAGTATGGTCGATATCGACGTTGCAAATCTCCGACGCTTCCTGCGCGGCGATTTCGATGGACGATTTCCCACGGGCACGCCTTTTTCAAACCTTATGGGACATTCGCTGACAAAAGACGACGTCCCGCAGGAGAATGGCTGGGTGCTTTATGTCTCCGACCGCCGCGGCGACGCGAACTTCAACGGCAAATACGATATGGAGGATGTATATGGTGCTGCACCCGGCAACGACGGCGTCCTGCAACAGGGAGAAGATGTGGACCCCGTTGGGCAGTATGGAAACGGCATCCTCAATACTTCGTACGGCACCGAGGCAGCAAGGTATCGCGATGATACGATCTACGCGGATGCAGCGGCCGTGAACGATCATAAATACTATCGGCGCGGTGTCCGGCTCATTAACGGTACGACCGTTCCGGGTATCTATGACTCATCGAGTGCAGCCGATACGCGTGGATTTACCGTGGCCTCTGAGAACGGCGTTTATGTATGGGGCAATTACAACTCAACGGGTGTTGTAACGGTACCCAGCACGGGCAACACGCCTTATTTCCAATATTTACCGTTCGATACGGCCCTTCATATCCCGTCGTCGATCGCGGCGGATGCGGTCACGATCCTTTCAAACGCATGGAATGACGGAGAGAGTTTTCGTTATCCGTATGACCTCGCGAGTTCGTCTTGCGGTCCGCGTTGCGCCACGGATACGACGATCCGATTTGCGATGCTGTCGGGAGACACGATAGCGAGCCATGACGGCACGCCGAATCAAGGCGGGATGTCACCGCGACTTAACGGCGGCGTCCATAACTTCAAACGCTTCCTCGAGCACTGGACGGGCGATAATTTGAACTATGCAGGTTCGCTGATCAACCTTTTCAACTCGCGGAACAATAACGGAGCGTTCAAGTGCTGCGATATGGTCTATGACCCGCCGAGACGTAATTGGGTGTTCGACAGCACCTTCCTCGATCCGACGCGTTTGCCGCCTGCAACGCCGTTCTTCCAGTACGTGCAGACGACAGGATTCCGACGTACGAATAACTAAGCAGCCGCTAAAAGGCTGAACTTTACGCCCGCACCCGAAATGAGCCGAATCGGCTTAGAGTAAGGCTGCGGGCATTCTTTTAGCGATCCCGTCATCTTCTCTGGAGATTGTCCTTGCTGGCTGTCTGCCTTTGTTAAAAACGCGATGGTCGGCCCTTGACAGCCGTGCTACACTTATAGTGGTAGATACAACATAGGTTGTATCTTTGATCTTTGAAAACTGGTCCGGCCGCGGACGACAAACTGCCTGTCCCAAGCAAAAAGGGGAAATGCTGCTGCCGACGCCTAAAGTGCTGATAAATAAGGTGTTAGTTCGTTTCGGCTGCGTGTTTTATTTTTTTTATTTTTTGAGCAAAAAATCGCTGTAACGAATTGATATACAAGGACTTACTTGTCCCACAGGGGGCGTGGGACAGTGTGGGACATGGGACAGAGAACGGCGAGCAGAAAAGGGAGAAGAAAGGGTTGCATCACCGATGCGAAGCGGCGAACGCCAATGCCTTTCTCGTTCTTGTGCCCGGGACTTAAACCATGAGAGCCAAGGGCAATACGATATGATCCGTGTCGCGTTTCTGTTTCTCTTCGTCCTCTTGCGAGCCCAGCTGTTCTCCGGATCGCAATTATTGTCGAACATTCGGACTATGATATCGTAAACGGTGTTGCAGTTGAGGAAGAAGCGGAGCGCTCTTCTGCCCATCGTTGCGTCTTCAGATGAGAGAACTTTCCCTCTTAAATTCCAGGCTTGACCGGCGCTATGACGTAAGCAAACGGCTCGGACAGGGAAGTTATGCGGAGATCTTCGCGGCTCGTGACACGCTTGCTTCCCCGCGGTCGCCGCATAGCACTGTCGTTGTAAAGGCCCTCAATGTTTTCCTTCAGGAAGACGTCGACCTTGATCTTGAAAGAACGCTCGTCGAGAATTTTCAGAATGAGGCTGTGGCTCTTGATAGGGTTCGCCATCCCAACATTATCAGCCGTCTCGGTCACGGAACTGCGCGCGACCTGGCCGGGGTCGTTTTTCACTATTTGGTGCTCGAATATATGGCAGGCGGCGATATCCAATCGTTGATACGCCAACGGCCATTGCGGATCGATGCGGCTCTCAAATATATCGAACAGGCCTGTGCGGGCCTTGCGCATGCACATTCACGCGGTATCATACATCGCGATATCAAGCCACAGAATCTACTACTGACCGAGGATCTTGTAACGCTCAAGATCGCAGACTTTGGTGTTGCAAGATTTTCGGCCGCAGATTCGCCGATCACACGCGTCGGTACGAATATCTATGCTCCGCCCGAGCATAGTCCGGCGTACTTCTCCGATACGGCAGAAAGACTAACGCCGGCCGCCGATATTTACTCGCTTGCTAAGACCGTCTATTCGATCATTACGCGGGAGCCGCCGCGGCAGTATGCGGGCAAACCGATCGAAGGCCTTCCTGAGTCTTCAAATGACGAAGAATGGTCGGACGATCTCGTTGAGATCTTAAATCGCGCAACGTCGGATGATCCCGGCCGCAGGCCGCAATCGGTTGAAGAATTTTGGTTCGATCTCGGACCCGTCTTGAATATCGTTGCCGACATGGATCCGGACACTGTCGTCAAAAGAACGGCCGATCTGCCGCAGCCTCATGTCTCACGCGGTTATACTCCTTTGGTCCCGGAACAGCCGAGTTTTGAGGCGGTACTCAAAGAGAATACGCAATCGTCGGCCAGGGAGCAGCAAAGTACGCTCCCGGAAGTGCCGCCGTCGAAGGCGGTCATTGACTACCCGGCCTATGAACCGGTGCAGGAAAGGGTGGCGACGTCGATCCCGATGCCACCGGCGGTGAATCTGCCCGCTAGCGTGCCGAAAAGAGCTCTGAAGGCCTCGCTGCGGCGGCTAGCGATCTTCGTCGCTTTCGCCGCGATCTTTACAGGTGCCTTATATGCGACGGCACTCTATTTTCGAAATAACGATGTCATTGAATCCGTGCGAAATCGGCTTATGCCTAGAATAGCTGTTGCTAACACCGATGTTTACCTGCGGCCGACACCGAGTACCGACAATGACCCTGTCGGGCTCGCGACAAAAAATTCTCGTGTTCGTATTGTCGCCACACACGAAAATTGGTACCAAGTTGATATAGTTGAACAAGGCCGCGAACGCGTTGGCGGGCCGAACTCTACCCACGGTTGGCTCAATGGCAAGTATGTGGATATACAGGAGAATTAGAAAATTTGGCTTCTAATATTCTTGAAAAGGTCAGACGATGGATCGACGAGGACTCGGTTGAGACCACGCTCGAAAAGGCCGCGCGCGACGCAAAGGTGAAAGCCCGGAATCGTGCGGAACAGTTCATTGTCGCCATTGCACAAAAGATCGAGGCTGTCATTCAGGAAGAAATGGTGCCGCTGCCGCAGGGAACGGTCATTATTCCAAGAGAATTTACCGTTTTTCTTAGCACAGACGACGACAAAGAGTGGCAGGGCGAAAAACGCCGAGGTCTGGAAAAAGGGCTTTATCACATTCTGGGCGAGCGGGCCCGTGAGATCGCCGGTAAGAAGAAATTAGAAACGAGCTCATTTGGGATAGAGTTTCGTATCGACGGAACGCTCGAAAAAGGCGAGATCCGCATCGAGCATAGCTGGGAAGATTCAACATCGAACAAAACCGGCGTGCTTGCACGGCCCAAGGGGATCGAGCAACTCGAGGCTCGCGAGAAACTCACGGTTCCGACCGCCCAAACGCCGCAGATCCCGACGCCTGCAAGGATTCCTTCCTCACCGACCACGATCTCCCAGCAGAAAAGCCCGAATACGGCGCGATCCATTGAGCAGGCAGTTCCGATCTCGGCTCCAGAGGCGGAAGAAATGACCCATGTCGCCTCAAGGGCAAAGGAACTTTATAAGCTCGAAGTTTGGCGAGGCGGCCAGCGGCAGAACGTCATCCCGATCTTTCAACGCCAGATCGTAATCGGGCGCGGCTCGAAATCAAAACCTGTGGACATACCGCTCTCCGGAGATGTCGAGATAAGCCGTCGTCATCTGGTGATAGGTCATGAGGAAAACGGTTCGTTCTGGATACTGAACGAGGGCAGGAATGCGGCAGAGATCGGCACTTTTGAATTGCCTGCCGGGCAAAGGTATCAGTTGCAGCCGGGAATGACGATTACCGTATGTAGTTATTCACTTCGCGTGGTTCTGTAAGATCTTTTAATAGACCATTTACGATACTAGCATTGAGAAGTATCTTTAAGGTCGCCTCGACCTTGTCAACAACCTCAGGCGGGTAGCCAAAGGCTCTTGAATTCGCCTCGAACTCATCGCGATCGAGCACTATCGGCTTTTTTCCGGGCCAAACCAACACATCTATATCTAGGTCGATGTACGAAAGCTGAGTATCGGTCAGAACCGGCGGCATCGCAATATTGCAGTAGTAGTTGCGGAGTTCGCCGCCCGGAGACTCGAACCGGAAGATGTTGTACCAGCGGTCCGGCCAATAGAACTCGTATGAGACCGTACCGGCCTCGATAAGTCCCAGGTCTGTATGCTCGATCGTACGCTCGAACACGCCGACGAGGTCGATCCGAGTGGAAGTTTCGCTAATTATTTCGCCCGTCCATTCGCGGCGCACCGTTCCGTCGAAAGCAAGGGAACGGATCGTTACGAGCCTACTCTTCATCGCGAACGATCAATACCGAACAGTGAGCGTGGTGAACTACCGAATCTGAGACCGACCCAAGCAGGAGTCTCTCCCAGCGATTGTAGCCGTGGGATCCAAGAACGATCATATCGGCTTTCATTTCTTCCGCAGTTTCGACGATGCGGCTGTCCGGGGAGCCAAATAAAACGTCACTGGAAATAGTCGGCGGATCCTTCTCAAATTCAGCCTTCAGCATGTCGACCGTCGAAACAATGACCTTCTCGGCATGGTCTCGGGCCGCCTTTTCGATCTCAGCGGTGTCGGGCAGGTAGCCGCTGTAAACATCTATCCCGAGCGGGACGGCCATATCGACAATCGTAACGATATGAACCGAGTCATTTCCTGTCAGCGCAAATTTTCTTATCGCCTGGGCAGCTGCCTCTCCATGTTTGGTGCCATCCGTCGCTAGAATGATCTTCATTTCTGATCGCCTCCTATGGTAGTCAATTTATATCAATTATATCACTGAGAAGAACCGGCGCTTACTCATCCTCTTCCGGGTCGCGGCCGGTGTAAGTATTTCGGAGCTTGCTCAGGAGGTCGAAAAGGATGAGTCGCTCGGTCTCATTGAGATCGCCCAAGGTATATTCTTCCAACTCGTGCCATTGGGTTTCGACCTCTGCCCTTATGGCCAACCCCTTTTCAGTGATAAAGACCCTTGAGCTTCGGGCGTCGTTGTCCTCCCTCTGGATCCGGATGAGATTGATCTCGACCAGGCCCTTCACCATCTTGCTGACCGTCGGAGCGGAGAGGTTGAGTTGGGACGCGATATCGATCTGCCTCAGCCCATTTTTCTTCCAAAGCTCGATCAGAACGAACGCTTGTCCCGCGTGCAGCCCGATCGTCGCCATACTTTTCTCGAGCGAGTTTCGGAAGGCGGTCGAAGTCCTCGCGAGAACGAAGCTGATCGTTTGCTCAAAAACAAATTCTGCGGGTCGTGAAACCATTGCAAGAGCCCTTTCTTTGCAAGCTAACGCAAAGTTCTGAGGAGGCTAACTAAACATCGTTAGCTCGCTAATGAAATAAGGTTAGCTAGCTAAATAAATCTAATTAGCAAGCTAATGAAATAAAGTTAGCGTGGTATGAATTGTTATGCAAGTCCGCTAAGATTAGTTAAATGGAAAAGAAAGAAAAGCTTAAA
Organism: Acidobacteriota bacterium; assembly: GCA_018269005.1. Classification (GTDB taxonomy): domain Bacteria; phylum Acidobacteriota; class Blastocatellia; order Pyrinomonadales; family Pyrinomonadaceae; genus OLB17. The sequence continues at coordinate 7,871 of JAFDVK010000032.1, forward strand.
GAATGCCGGGACCTTCTCTTAAAACTACACAAGGCGATGCTCGATCTTGAGCGGGAACTCTACGAAGGTATACACGGCAAACAAAGCTCCGGCCAGTTCCTCAATCTTCTTCTGGAAAACGATGATTTCGCATGGTTGCGACGATTCTCGCTGTTGATCGTTGAGATTGACGAGCTATTCGACCAGAAAGATGAGATCGCGAGCGAGGATATCGAGGCGGCCCAAAAGAAGGTTGGCGAACTCGTGCGAATGGAAGGCGGCGACGATTACTTTGTCGATAAATATAAATACGCCCTGCAGCACAGCGTTGAGGCTGCCTCGCTGCAGAGCGAACTAAAGGCGTTGATAGGCGAAGCTGCTTAAGAGCGACCGCCTTTCTTCCAATCGGCCAAGAATGCCTCGAGGCCGTTATCGGTGAGCGGGTGCTTGATCAACTGCGTAATGACCTTGAACGGAATAGTTGCCACATCGGCTCCTGCGAGGGCCGCATTTACAATGTGCATCGGGCTTCGGATCGATGCGGCAAGGACCTCGGTCGTGAACCCATAATTATCGTAGATCTGCACGATCTGATGGATCAGCTCCATTCCGTCGTGACTTATATCGTCAAGCCGGCCGATAAATGGTGAAATATACTTCGCTCCCGCCTTTGCTGCTATCAATGCCTGGGTAGCTGAGAAACAAAGCGTTACATTGACGGGGATGCCTTCGTCGGCGAGTTTCCGTGTCGCCTTCATACCATCCACCGTCATCGGGCACTTGATGACCACGTTCTTAGCGATCTTGGCGTATTCGCGGCCTTCCTTTAGCATTCCGTCGAGGTCGAGCGCGGTGACTTCCGCAGAGACATCGCCGTCAACGATCTCGCAGATTCTCCCTATATGCTCTTTGAAGTCCACATTGCCTTCTTTGGTGATCAGGCTGGGGTTTGTCGTAACGCCGTCGACGAGTCCCATTTCATTCGCTTCACGGATCTCGTCAAGGTTTGCAGTATCAATAAAGAATTTCATAAAAATTTAGTCCTTTGCCGCGATTATGGGATTCGAAAGGATACCGATCCCTTCGATCTCTACCTCGCAGATATCGCCCGCACTAAGCTTCGAAACTCCGGCAGGCGTGCCTGTTGCGATAACGTCGCCCGGCATCAGCGTCATCTGTCTTGAGATATATCGTATCAAATACGCAGGTGAGAAAACCATTTGCGAGGTGCGGCCCGATTGCCTAATCTCACCGTTTACTCGACATACGACCGAAATGTCCGTTAAGTCAAGGTCTGCGACGATGTGAGGGCCGATCGGGCAGAATGTATCGAAAGACTTACCGCGAGTGAATTGAACGTCATTGCGTTGGACGTCGCGGGCTGTCACATCATTTACGCAGGTAAGACCTTTAATGTATTCCGTGATGTCTGCGTCGTCCGCCAAACCTTTACATTGCTTCGCAATAACAATGCCGAGTTCCGCCTCGTGTTCCACCTGAGATGATTGCTCGGGTAGGACTATAGCTTTTCCATCCGGGACAAAAGATGAAGGAGCTTTTAGAAACAAGAGCGGAGCCGTCGGCACCTCGTTGCCGAGCTCTTTTGCGTGGTCGATGTAGTTCCGTCCGACGCAAACGATCTTTGAAGGACAATAGTCTGATCCGATCACTTCGATCATAGATGCTAGCGCGCAGGCATCGTCTCGGAGACGACCTCGGAGGGCTGGCTGACATTTCCTGCATTGTCGGTCGCCGTAATGTAGTAAAAGTATTGGTTGCCGCTCTCGACCGTCTTGTCCTGAAACGAGTTCCGTTCAAGAAGTTCAGGCGTAAGAAGCTGCCATTTCGTAAGATCGAGATCCTTATCCGTGGAACGATAGATCGTGTATCCCTTGATATCTTTCTCGGGATTTGTCGCGAAAAAGATCGAGATCAGGTCCTGCCCGACCGCGAGCGTTATGGCCGTTGGTGCGGTCGGTGCGAACGTATCGATCGGTTTGATCTCAAGGATGTTGCTTTCTGTGCTCTCGACGGGTTCTGATCCAGTCCCGAGCGATACGGAACGCACGAAGTAAAAATACTGCTTTCCAAAGTCAAAGAACTCGTCGCGGAACTGCGTTTCGGTGATGGGGCTCTTGTTGAGAAGCCTTGCGGGCTGCTTCTCACTCGATGATCGATATATGTTGTATCCGAGAAGGCTCGCGGGCGTCGTGCCGTCGATATTCGCTGTCGGCGACGTCCACGAGAGTGTAACGGCGTCCTGTGAAAGCTCAGAATGCAGGGCGGTAGGCTCTGCCGCGACGCGGCCCGCCGGCTCGATCACGAGGAAATTCGAGAATGCTGCCTTTTGTCCCGAAGCGTTAGCGAACCTAAGGGCATAGATGAGCCGCGCCGGCTGTGAGGCAAATTGCAGTTCGTCGGTGTATGACAGGATCTTGCCGCCGAAATCATCATCAACGATCTTCAAGGTTTTTATGATGTTCGAGCGTGACGCAAAGTCTTCGGCCGTTAGGGAAGTCGGAGCTGTAGCCGGTTCAGCCAAACGGTAAATATCAACGCGGTCAATATTTAACACACTTCCTTTGCCTGCATTTCGAGCCGGCATTTTCCAGGAGATCTTGACCGTATTGCCACGCTGAAAGCCGGAAACTTCTGCTCGTTGGCTGACCCTTTCTTTTGGCGGCCGTGGTAAACCGCGCTTTCCGCAGCCGAGCGAGCCGGCGGTGATGAAAAGGCATAAGATGCCTAGATAAAAGCTCTTTTGCTTAAAGGACATATTGTCTTAAGTCTTGGTCGCTCATCAGTCCGCCGAGTTTATCCGATACGTATTCAGCATCGATCCGCTGATGTTTTTCCTTAAGTTCGCTGCCCTCAAAGCTGATCTCCTCAAGTAACTTCTCAACAAGCGTATGAAGCCGACGGGCCCCGATGTTTTCCGTCGAGCGATTCAGTTCTTCGGTCATCTCCGCGATCTTATCGATCGCATCTGAGGTGAATTCCAGCTCAATGCCTTCTGTCCCGAGCAAGGCTTGATACTGCTTCAGCAGGGAATTCTTCGGCTGAGTGAGAATGCGCTTCAGGTCGTCGATCGTGAGAGATTCAAGCTCTACACGGATCGGAAAGCGGCCCTGGAGTTCAGGGATCATATCCGCCGGCTTCGCAACGTGGAAGGCTCCGGCCGCAATAAACAGAATATGATCCGTACTTACCATCCCGTACTTCGTATTCACATTCGTTCCCTCGACGATCGGCAAAAGGTCGCGCTGTACGCCTTCGCGGGAGACAGACGGATTATTGCCCGATTCGCGACCGGCGATCTTGTCTATCTCGTCGAGAAAGATAATACCGTTCTGCTCCGTTTTCTTGATACCGGCACGGCTGACCGATTCCATATCGGTCAGAGACTCAAGCTCGTCGCGGATCAGGAATTCTCGGGCTTCCGCGACCGTAACGCGGCGGTTCACGGTCTTGTTCGGGAACATATTGCCGAACATATCCCGGAGGTTAACCCCCATTTCCTCCATTCCCTGGCCTCCAATGAAGTCGATCGTCGCATTGGATCGATCCTGAGTGTTGACCTCGATGGTCCTCTCGTCCAAAGCACCGCTACGTAGCTGGGAGCGGAGCTTTTCGCGGGTCTTTTGGGATGAGGCTTCGCTGGATTCGGCGTCTTCATCGCTGGGCGCGTATGAAGGTGTCGGAAAGAGTATATCGAGGAGCTTTTCTTCTACGTTTGCTTCCGCTCGCGGCTCTATCTCCTCGAAGGCAGACTGCTTTGCCATATCTACTCCGACATCGACGAGCTCACGCACCATGCTTTCTACGTCTCGTCCGACATAGCCGACTTCTGTGAACTTTGATGCCTCGATCTTGATGAAAGGCGAGTTTGCAAGGCGAGCTAGCCGGCGTGCGATCTCGGTCTTCCCAACGCCGGTCGAGCCGATCATCAAAATATTTTTCGGGAGTACGTCCTCAGCGATCTCCGGAGCCAGTTTTTGCCGACGGATCCGATTCCGCAGAGCGACTGCGACCGCACGTTTTGCGGCTGATTGGCCGACAACATAGCGGTCAAGCTCCGCAACGATCTCGCGCGGGGTCAATGAGTCAAGTTTTGGGGCTGCGGCCGTTACTTCACCGCCAAGATAAATAGCCATTACAATACTTCCAAGGCGACCTCACTGTTTGTATAAATGCAGATCTCGCCGGCGATCCTCAGTGATTCTTTCGCGACCTCACTTGCCGATAGCTGCGTATGTTTGAGAAGGGCACGAGCCGCCGAAATAGCATACATACTGCCCGAACCGACCGATAAAAGGCCATCGTCAGACGATATAACGTCACCTTTGCCGGAGATCAAGAAAGCGTCATTTTTGTCGGCGACGATGAGCAGAGCTTCGAGATTGCGCAGATATTTGTCGGTTCGCCAGTCTTTGCTCAATTCGATCGCGGCTCGTTCGAGGCGGCCTTGATATTCATCGAGTTTTGATTCGAAACGGGTCAGAAGGGCAAAGGCGTCTGCGGTCGAACCCGCAAAACCTGCGATAACCGCACCATTGCTCAGACGCCGCAGCTTTTTGGCCGAACTCTTGATGATCGTTTCACCCAACGTAACCTGCCCGTCGGCGGCCATCGCCACCTCGCCATCTTTACGAACAAGCAAGACGGTCGTTGAACGGATCCGGATATTCTCGGTCTGCATACTAAAAAATGATACGGATTTAATTGCAAATCCTCAAATTGACTAAAAAGACGGTTTAGTCGAACATAAAAGTTTATGGCGATAAGACCGCGAGTTGGGATCACAATGCGTTTGGAACTCGGAACGGATCGGTTCTATCTCGGGCGTGACTATAGCGAAGCGGTCGAGGCAACGGGTTGTATTCCGGTTCATATTGCCCTGATCCCGAACAAGGAATATATTGCTGCGGTCGTTGAGGACCTTGACGGGATCCTCTTGCCGGGAAGTGACTCGGATGTCGATCCGAGCCTTTTTGGAGAGGCTCCGCATCCAAAACTCGGCCGAGTGATACCTGAGAAAGATGCGGTCGATCGAATGATCCTAGATCAAGCAGAGAGGCGAAATCTGCCGGTCTTGGCGATCTGTTTTGGGATGCAGGCTCTGAATGTTCATCGCGGCGGCTCATTGATCCAGGACATAGGTTCGGAGGTTAAGGAACCGGTAAAGCACGAGCAGGGAATTCCGCTCGGCCGAAATTCGCACGCGATCACCGCTGAAAAAGGGCTGCTCGCGGATCTGATCGGAAAGGATTTGAAAGGATGCTTTGTGAATTCGCATCACCATCAAGCCATTCGTAATCTCGGCCGCGATCTCAGATCGGCCGCTTGGGCACCCGACGGAGTTATTGAGTGCATCGAAGATACGAGACCCGGGAGGAGTGTTTTGGGCGTTCAATGGCATCCTGAGCTAAGTTGGAAGACCGACAAGTTATCCTCGGCCCTTTTTCGATGGTTCGCAGACCGCTGCAGGGAGAGAAGTGAGGCTCGGGCTGCGCACGCCGCGGGTTGAGTAAGAAGTTAGCAAATGGATAAACCGATACTTTTGATCATCGCTGCCTGGTTCATCCCCGGTGCCGGCTATTTCCTGCAAGGAAAGGTTGTGCGAGCCGTCGTCATCGGTGCGGTCATCTGGGCTCTTTTTGTGCTTGCGCTCGTCAATGGCGGTGCGTACTATCCGGGCTTCAGTTACCAGGATGGCCAACTGTTATATCTGCTCAATTTTGTCTCCAGGATCGGGAACGGCCTCGGTGGAATTGTGAGCTATTTTATTGCCTCGCAGCCTGACAAACATGTTGCCGCCCTCGCGACATTTGAATACGGCGGGCGATTTCTTGAGGCTGCCGGGCTTTTGAACTACCTTGCCATTCTCGACTCGGTGGATATTAAGTTGAGGAGGAAGGCATGATCCATTTCATCTACCTCGTGCTCTTCGCATTTTTTGTCTCGGTCGCCTTCGGCGTCTTTTCGAGCGGGACGACAAAAGAACGCGTCTGGTATGCCGGCAAGACGTTTCTCCAATTCATGGTCATTAGCTTGGCACTTGCCTGGATACTTTACTTCATACCTCCAACTTAGAGATAGACGTTAATTTTATATGGCCGTAGTTGAGACAGAATGCATCGTCCTGCGAAGCTACGATCTGGCTGACGCCGACAAGATCGCGCTTCTCTTGACCGCGGACCACGGAATTGTAAGAGCGGTCGCAAAGGGAGCGAAACGACTAAGGAGCAAGTTCGGCGGCAGTCTCGAACCGCTTTCTCGCCTGAAGGCATCCTACTTCAAAAAAGAGACTCGCGAACTCGTCGATCTGGATAGGGCCGAGATCATTGAATCCGCCTTTGATCTCGTAAGCGAGCCGGAGATCTTGACCCGATTTTCGTACCTTACCGACATTTTGATCTCGCTCGTTCCGGCTGAGGATCCCGACCCGGCGATGTTCAGAATGATGAACGCCTGCATCGAGACGGTTCGGAATCGGCCGGAAGCGATCGATTCTGTGTCGCTGTACTTTGAGGCTTGGCTGCTTCGGCTTGCAGGCTTTTTCCCAAGTTGGGATGAGTGTTCGATATGTAAGCTCGAACTTGGAGACGGCGCTGATGCTCAGGTAACGGCGGAGTTCCAACTAATTTGTGATAGATGCAGACGCAGCTCCGCCGGCGAAATGCTGACGGCGAATGATAGGGCGACGGTTGCTCGATCACGACGGCAGTCGCCTGAGGCATTCTCGTCGGAACGTGTCGCAGCCGATTCGCTAGCCAGATTATCATCGATCTTCAAGCGAATGATCGCCCGTGCGACAGGATTTGAAAGGGTCGATCGAGCCTTACAGGCCGGAGTTCAAGGGTTGCGTTAGGCAGATTCGATATGAAGAGGGTCAGTAAACTCATTTCACGTTATCTGCTCGGCGCCGTGGTGCCCTATTTTCTCTTCTCGTGGGTACTGCTTACGGTCATTTTGTTCCTGCAGCAGGCAAGCCGTTATTCCGAACTCTTCTTCAACGTAAATATCCCGAGCAGCTTGATCTGGCAGTTAATGATCGGGCTGGTCCCGAATGTCATCGCCTTTACCTGTCCCATGGCGGTCCTTGTCGGCACTATCATTGGCCTCTCCAAGATGCAGGGCGATAGTGAACTCACGGCCATTCGGGCGGCCGGCGTAGGGAATTTCCAGATCGCCGTTCCGATATTGATCCTCGGCATTCTATTGTCGGTCTTTACGCTATTTGTGAACCTGAAAGGCGTGCCTTTTGCTTCCGCACTCGTACGCGAAGTTGCGATGCGGTCGGCCATTTCAAAATTCGAGTCACCTATCGAGCCGGGTGTATTCTATTCGGAGATCGATGGTTTTACGATCCTTGCGCGCGCTACGGATTCCAAAACCGGCGACCTCGAGAGCGTTTTTATCGCACAACAGGATGCTGCGAATGGCGTTGACCGGATGATCACATCCGATATCGGTCGGATCGAGATCGCGGATGAGACGACGGAGTTGGTTCTTGAAAATGCCGCGGTCGTTACGATCCCGCAGGCCGATAAAGGCGGAAAGTATGCTTTTGAGCGGATCAAGGATATCCGCATTGCCCTGAAAACAAAGCGAGCCGAGCTCCTTGACCGTCTCGCCAATAACGTTCGACTGCCTGACGAGATGGGCTTAAGCGACCTAACCGAGGTCGCTGCGAACGCGGAAGGGAAGCAGCAGGTCGAAGCCCAGATAGTTCTATTCCGTCGTTTCGTAATGTCGCTCACGCCGCTCATTTTCTGTTTGCTGGGGACGATCATGGTGCTTCGTTTTCGGCGCGGTGGACGGGGCTTCGGCATCGCTCTCGCGCTCGGCGCACTCGTTGGCTACTACCTCGTTGCATTCTCAGGTGAACAACTTGCGCGGGCCGGCGGGCTGCCGGTGGCGGTCGCGAGCTTTCTGCCTGTTGTCGCAAGTCTCGGTGCAATGTTTTGGCTTGCGTACAGTCCCAGATTTCGTTTTGCTGAAACGATTTCGACCTTTGTCGGCTCGGCGTTTGAGAGGCTGAAAGGACAGTCTCGCGGCCTTTCGTTAAAGAATCGGCTCGTCGATGTGACGTCTGGCCTCCGTGACTTTGACATTTTAGCGAGCGTCACATGGTACTTTCTGCTGTCGACCGCATTCTTGCTGATCGTGTTCCTTATCTTTACGGCGTTCGATACTTGGCGTTTCGCGTCCGCGGTAGAGAATGGTGGATGGCTTCTGGCCAAATATTTGATCTTCCTCGTACCATTTGCGTATTTGCAGATCGCACCTTCTGCCGCAATGATCGCGGTTCTTGCGGCCCTCGCGATCAAATCCCGGAACAATGAGCTCGTAACCTGGGCCGCCGCCGGGCAGAGTATGTTCCGGCTGTTGCTGCCGTGTCTAGCATTAGCCATGCTTATTGGCGCCGCGGATTTTGTGATCCAAGAGACCCTGGCTCCAAGGGCAAACCAGGTGCAGGATGGCGTCCGCGCCGAACTCCGAAGTGGCGGTCAGCCTGTTCAGCCCAAGCGCCTATGGACGGCGGAAGGAAAATATATCTTTTCGTACAGCCGAGTGAAACCCGAGTTGCCCCGTGCCGCGTCTGATGACCAAACGAGCGAGCAGGTGAAAACCGTCGATAAATATTCTGCGTCCGATAACGACAAGGCCGGGGCTTTTGACAAAAATCCCTCCGTGCTTTCCGCAAGCGGTGTCGTTGTCCTTGAATTTTCAGGCGATATGACGAATTTGCAAACCGTGTACCGTGCGAGGGCGGGCGGTTTCGATGGATCCAAGGTTTTATTGCGCGATGTTATAGCGATTTCACGGGACGGCAATAGTCTATCGGAATTGCCGAAGCGGGAAGTGGACCTTGTGGCGAAATTCGATCCTTTTCGGAATATTGGCGGGAAACCTAACCATCTTTCGGTGGTTGAACTCTCGGAATCCGCGGGGGCTGCTATTGCCGAATCGGAGCGGCACGCCTACGCCGTGGGCGTGCAAAAGAGATTGGCGGGATTTCTTGTGCCGCTGGTCGTCGTTCTATTCTCCGTCCCTTGGGGCATTTCTTTGAGAAGGGCCCCGATGGTGTCGTCCTTGAGCGTAGCAGTGGGACTCTGGCTCTTTTTTGTTGGACTGACCAATGTATTTGAGCAATACGGAATTGCGGGCAGCTTGCCGCCTATCGTTGCGGTCTGGGCACCGGTGTTGGTTTTTGTTGCCATTGGTATCTACTTGATCTCACGAATAAGGACATAGAAAGGTCCGGTCGATATTCTCGACCGGACCTACGAGTTTCTAGGATCGACCAGGCCTTAGGTTCCGGTTTCCCAACTCGACATATACTCGAGCATTTCGGGCGTAAGTGCGTCGATCGAAACGCCCATTGCACGGAGCTTGAGCGATGCGATCTCCTGATCAACCTCTGCCGGAAGAACGTGCACGCCTTTCTCAAGCGTTCCTTTGTTCTTCACGAGATACTCAGCGGAAAGAGCCTGGTTCGCGAACGACATGTCCATTACAGAAGCTGGATGGCCCTCGGCCGCAGCGAGGTTGATCAGACGGCCTTCGCCAAGAACGATCACGCTCTTCTTGTCGTCCTTTGAACGATACTCCTCAACGAACGGCCGACGGGTAACCGCAGGCTGCGACATTTCGCGAAGAGCCTCGAGATTGAGTTCAAGATCGAAGTGTCCGCTGTTGCAGACGATCGCTCCGTCCTTCATTACCTCGAAATGCTCCTTATCGATGACGTGACGATTGCCCGTCACCGTTACGAAGAAATCGCCGATCTTGGCGGCCTCTTTCATCGGGAGAACCCGGAAACCGTCCATGACCGCTTCGATCGCCTTGATCGGGTCGATCTCGGTTACGACCACATTCGCACCTAGTCCACGGGCACGCATCGCAACGCCTTTGCCGCACCATCCATAACCGACGGTTACGAGCGTTTTGCCGGCGAGAAGGATGTTCGTCGCACGGATGACGCCATCGAGCGTCGATTGACCGGTTCCGTAGCGGTTGTCGAAGAAATGCTTTGTCTGAGCGTCGTTGACCGCGATAGAAGGGAAGGTGAGCACGCCGGCGGCGACCATTGCCCGTAGGCGGACAATGCCCGTTGTGGTCTCTTCTGTCGTACCGATCAAGTTCGATATCAGTTCGGGTTTCTCCTTGATCATCGTCGCAACGACATCGGAGCCGTCGTCGATGATAAGGTTCGGGTTCGTGTCGAGTGCAGCCTTGACGTGGCGAACGTATGTGTCTGTCGATTCGCCCTTGATCGCCATCACCGGAATGTTCCAATCCGCAACGAGCGAGGCCGCGACGTCATCCTGCGTCGAAAGCGGATTCGAGGCGATGAGAAGTGCCTCCGCACCACCCGCTTGGAGCGTTCGGGCAAGGTTGGCAGTCTCCGTCGTGATATGAGCACAGGCGACGAGCTTTACGCCTTCAAGAGGGCGTTCAGCCGCAAAACGCTCACGGATCAAGCGAAGCACAGGCATTTCGCGATCCGCCCATTCGATCCTCTGCTTGCCCTGCGGCGCAAGGTTTATGTCCTTAATGTCGTACTGCAATGAAGTAACTGGTGTTGTCATAAAGATTTTGTATATTCAAAGCAATTCGCGGCTGAGACAGCCGCGAATGCACGAATTAGAGTAAGTTATTAACCGTTGGTACCGACGGCGGTCTCAGCTGCGGTTCGCAGAGCCTCGGCCTTGTCCGTCTTCTCCCATGAGAACTCGTCATTGGCGCGTCCGAAATGCCCAAAGCGAGCGGTCGCTTTGTAAATCGGCCGGCGAAGGTCAAGCGTTTCGATGATGCCTTTCGGCGTCAGGCTAAAGTTCTGCTTGACGATCTCGGAAATGCGAGCGTCATCGATAGTACCCGTTCCGTGTGTGTCAACAAGGACTGAAACAGGCTCGGCAACGCCGATCGCGTAAGCAAGCTGAACCGTGCACTTGTCCGCAAGGCCGGCAGCTACGACGTTCTTCGCGATGTAGCGGGCCATATAAGCGGCTGAGCGGTCAACCTTCGTCGGATCCTTGCCCGAGAAGGCACCGCCGCCATGCGGCGCGTAACCGCCGTATGTATCGACGATGATCTTGCGGCCCGTAACCCCGGCGTCGCCCATCGGGCCGCCGATCACGAACTTGCCGGTCGGATTGATGTGATACTTCGTGTTTTCGTCAAGCAGGACGGCTGGAATGGTCGGTTTGATGACCTTTTCAAGAACATCAGCTCGGATCTGTTCGATCGGAAGATCCTCGGTCTGTGTCGAGATAACGACGGCTTCAACGCGGAACGGCTTGCCGTCGCGATATTCGATCGATACCTGCGATTTGCCGTCCGGACGCAAGTAGGGAATCGTGCCGTCGCGGCGAACCTCACTGAGTTTGCGGGTCAGGTTGTGAGCCATCTGGATCGGCATCGGCATCAGTTCCGGCGTCTCGTTGCAGGCAAACCCGAACATCAGGCCCTGATCGCCGGCACCGCCGGTATCGACTCCCTGCGAGATGTCAGGTGACTGCGTACCGATAGCGTCGATGACCGAACAAGTATTCGAATCGTAGCCGAACTCGGCGTTGTGATAGCCGATCTCTTCGATCGTTTCGCGGATGATCTGCTTGTAATTGACCGTTGCCTTCGTGGTGATCTCGCCGGCGACGACCGCGAGGCCCGTCGTGACCAAGGTTTCACACGCTACACGGCCCTCAGGATCCTGTGTAAGGATCGCGTCTAGGATCGCGTCCGAAATGTTGTCGGCGATCTTATCTGGGTGGCCTTCGGTCACTGATTCCGAAGTAAATAGGAAATTACCGTTGCTCAAAATATTAAAGCTCCTATCGGGATTATAGATCGACTGAACCGACCTGTGGCAAAACGTAAATAATAATCGGTATAAACACCCAATGTCAAAGGAAAACCAGTCTGAAACTGAGTTAGTTACAAAAGATTTACATTCTCCTTGCCGCGAAATTCAGAGTCAAACGTCAAGGTTCCGACGTCAAAACCGACGGTGCTCCTGGCGTGGCCGGCGTGATGAAATAACCAACGAATGCGGCCGCCGACAGGATATCTTGCCAAGTATTCTTCTTTTTTGCCTTTTTCGGCGCGTCCGGCTTGTCTTCTGTCGCGTCTAGATCGATCGTTGAGAATGCTTTGTCTCCGTGTGCCGTAAACGACAGCCGATATGCCGCGAAATCGGCTCGCGTTTCCACTTGGGCCGCACTTACCCCGCCCGGCGGCAGCGAATTATAGCGGTCGATATCCGGCGACTGACTGTCTATCAGTCGATCGTTCTTGTCGTAGAAACTGCAATGGATCTGAATAAACTCAAGCGGACGGTCCGAGATGTTTCGCACCTCGAAATGCATTATCGTGCTGATGCGGGTCGCTTCAAAGACAGGCTTTGAGAACGTGATCTTTGGCGGTTCAGGCATCACTTCCGGCTGAGGCTGCGAACTGCCGCGACGGCCTGGAACAGGCATCGTACAGGCCGCCGCAAAGAAGCAAAATATCAACACCAAAGCTGTTTTCTTCATACAAATAAGCTTACCACGCCTTTAGCCGGTCTTTTTCCGCCGTTCGGCGTCCGGGTTGAGGCCATATTGCTCGCAAATAACGCATGAAAGAAGATGAGGAGACGGCCTACTTGCCCTTTGGCAGTGCGGTCGGGTTCTTGGGTCATAGATCCCCAAGTGTTGCAAAGAACGCAACCGGTCCCGAGCGATCGCCTTCAAAATATGGACCAAGGAGGCGGCTTTCCGCCGACATGCCGCTCTGTCGCTCCTAACGGAGCTTCGGGATCGTTTTGCGACGTGTTCCCAGGGTGGCGGCCGAAGCGGCCTTACCCTGGGCTACATTCTGTCGTCCCCTACGGGGACAAGGGAAGTCGCTCGGTCGGCGTTGAAAGCTCGTGGACGACCGGCCGCCTTACTGCGTGCGGCATTCTGCAACAATAGCTTGAGAGGTCGCCTTACTGCGTGCGGCGTTCCGCAATAGCTTGACCACTTGCCCTGCGTCCGATAATAAGGATTATGTTGTAATTGCGAGAAGGCCTAGCCGATCAGTTCGGGCCAATCCTCCGGCGGCGGAATGTCGCCCTCGGGCGTCTCGCCCGTTGGGCCGGCGGCCGCGGAAAGGTCTATCACCTTTTGATCGACAAATATCGGACAATCGAGGCGTAAAGCGAGAGCGATCGCATCGGACGGCCTTGCATCAAGCAAGACCTTATCTCCTTTCTTATCAATAAATTCGATGCGGGCGTAGAACGTGTTTTCGGCAAGATCGGTGACAACGACGGCCGTGGCGTGCAGTCCGCATTCGATCACGAGGTTCCGCATCAGGTCGTGCGACATCGGCCTTTGAGGAACTATCTTCTCGATCTCAATGGCAATCGCGTTCGCTTCGAACGCTCCGACCCAGATCGGCAGCACCGTCTCCGAATCGAGGCTCTTAAGCACTACGATCGGCGTGTTCGTATTCGGGTCCATAATCAGGGCCCCGATCTTGACCTCGATCAGGTTTGCTCCTTGTTCCATGCTAAACGACCTCTCCGAACATAGAATTTGCTTTAACTGTTGTTATCTTAACGTTGACGATAGAGCCTAAAATGGCCTTGTCGCCGACGAAATTGACGACCTTGTGGCACGTCGAGTGGCCCGTGATCCCGTTTTGGGTTCGAGCTGACGCACCTTCTGCCAAAACTTTAAGCACATTCTCGCTATATCGCTCTAAACGCTTGTGCTGGCTGGCTTTGTGCACATTTTCAAGTTCAAGGAATCTCAGCGTCTTTTCGGCTGCCGAAACCGTATCTTCCATATCGAAGGCGGGTGTCCCCGGCCTTGGCGAGTACTTGAACATATACGCACTGTCGAATCCACAATATTTTACAAGTTCGACGGTGTCCTTGAAATCGGCTTCGGTCTCTCCGGGGAAACCTACAATAATGTCGGTAGTTATTGCAATATCACGGCTCGATGCACGCATTCTATCGATCTGCTTGATATAACGATCAATAGTGTGGCCTCGTTTCATTAGCTTCAATATGCGGTTGCTGCCGCTCTGAACCGGCAAATGCACCCAATTGCAGAGATTTTCGTGCGTTTCGATAGCTTCTACGATGTCTTCGTGAAAATCCCTCGGGAACGACGTTGTAAATTTTATCCTCTCGATCCCGGTTGCTGCCACTGCTCTGAGGAGTCGCGAGAACGCCGACTTCCCTGCAAACCCTTCTAAACCGGACTCGGTCTCGGGTCTATAACTGTTTACATTCTGACCGATCAGATGGATCTCTTTTACGCCTGTCCGTTTTAGCTCAAGGGCTTGGCGGATGATATCACTGGCGGGCAAACTTCGCTCGCGTCCGCGTGAGAACGGCACGATGCAATAGGTGCAAAACTTATTGCAGCCTTCGATTATCGGCAGAAATGCGACGTACGGTGAATGGCGGTGCGTATCAGCGACCGTCCAATCGTATTCATCTTCTCTCTCACCAAGATCGACTATATCGTGCTCACCATCGAGCGTCCGGCTCAGAATACTGCCGACACGGCCGACCGCCCGCGTACCGACCACGAAGTCCACGCCCGGGATCTTTCTCAAAAGCGTTTCGCCCTCAAGCTGTGCGACGCATCCGAGGACACCAACGACCGGCTTTGGACCGTCTGAATGGCGTATTCGGCCGACTTGTGTGTAGAGTTTCTGCTCTGCCTTTTCGCGAACCGAGCACGTGTTGATCAAAACGACATCAGCACCGGCGGCATCCGCGGTTACCTCAAAGCCATCTCGCCCCAATGCTGTCGCGACGCGCTCCGAATCGGAGACGTTCATTTGACAGCCATAGGTTTCGAGATAAACTTTTTTCATAGATGCCGTCCAAAAACGCCCCAACTAGAGCCGAAGCAAAAGACTTTGTCCACCTGCATTTGCATACAGATTATAGCCTTTTGAAGAGTACAGTCCAATTAAAGGCTCTTTCCTCCAAGCTTGCTGAATTTGGAATGTCTGCATGCGCGATCACCGATCTTGGCAATATGTACGGGGCGGTGTCGTTCTTTAACACTCTGTCGTACGCCGGCATAAAGCCGATCGTAGGCTACGAGGCCTTTGTTGCGAATGGAAGCCGGTTTGACCGCTCGGCAACGGTTGCTGCAGGAGAGCGTGGATTCTACAACCTCGTACTCCTTGCGATGGACCTTGAGGGCTACAACAACCTTTCGTATCTGGCGTCAATGGCCTTTAAGGAAGGCCTGCACCATCGCCCTCGGATCGACTTGGAGATACTCGCAGAACGGTCTGCCGGCCTTATCGCGCTTTCCGGTGCGGACAATAGCGCGATCGCCCACTATCTGCACTCCGGCGATGCTAAGAAGGCAGAGAGTTATGCGGGAACTCTCCGCGACATGTTTGGGCCGGAACGCTTTTTTCTCGAAATTCTCGATCGTCCGCAGCCTGACCTCAACAGGCAGATCGCGGAGCTTGGCAAGAAACTTGGCCTTCCGCTTGTGGCTACCAATAGCGTCTTTTACCTTGATGCGGATGATGCTAGAGCCCGCGAGGCTCTGCTTGCCATCGAGGACGGCCGCGTCCTTTCGACCGAGCTCGCGGACGAACCGACGAGATATTTGCGGTCGAAAGCGGAGATGTGGAACCTCTTTGGAGATGAGTTTCCTGAAGCTCTTGAAAACACCGTAAAGATCGCGGAGATGTGCACGCTCGCGATTCCTCAGGGCGATGACGCGAGACAATTGCCTTCGTTTCCGATCCCGGCCGACTTCGGGTCGACGGACGAATATGCGTACTTCGAGCAGATCGCTTGGGAAGGTTTTGAGGATCGAATGGCGACCGATTGGCAGCCGCTCATCGATGCAAAAGCCTTAAAGTACGGCCTGGATGTCTATCGGGAAAGGCTCACTCGTGAAATAGACACGATCAAGGGTATGGGCTTTCCCGGTTATTTCCTGATCGTATGGGACTTCATCCGATATGCTCGCGAACAAAATATTCCGGTCGGGCCGGGCCGCGGTTCGGCCGCCGGTTCACTCGTCGCATACTGCCTTAGGATCACAGACGTCGATCCGATCGAGCACGAGCTTCTTTTCGAGCGCTTCCTGAATCCAGAACGAATTTCGATGCCCGATATCGATATCGATTTTTGCATTCGCGGACGCGGTGCTGTCATCGAGCACGTAACGCGGCTCTACGGCCGTGATTCGGTTTGTCAGATCGTGACGTTCGGAACGATGGCGTCGCGTGCGGCGGTCAAGGACGTTGGCCGCGTGCTCGGTATGTCCGTCGGAGAGGTCGACCGCGTCGCAAAGCTGTTGCCGCCTCCAAGGCGAGGACGGAATATCAGCATCGATCAGGCGATCAAGGAAGTGCCAGAGCTTAAGGCGATGATCGGATCCGACCCGCGGGTTCGATCATTGATAGACCTTGCGAAACGCGTCGAAGGCTGTTCACGGCATACATCGGTTCACGCGGCAGGCGTTGTTATCAGTCCAAAACCGCTGCACGAACTCGTTCCCGTCGCTGTTTCACCAAAGGACGAATTGACCAGTCAATATCCGATGGGTGATCTCGAGAAGGTCGGGATGCTCAAGATGGATTTTCTTGGGCTTACGACACTTACGATCATCGAAGATTGTCTCGCGAACCTGAAGGAGAAGACCGGCAAGACGATCGACTGGAAGGCGATCCCGACGAACGATCCGGAGACGATGCGTCTATTTGCGGAAGGCCGGACGGACGCCGTATTTCAGTTCGAGTCTTCGGGGATGCAGGACATTTGCCGCCGTATGCGGCCCGAAGATCTCGAAGATCTTTCGGCGCTTAACGCCCTCTATCGTCCCGGCCCGCTTGATGGCGGAATGATTGACGATTTCGTTGATCGGCGGCGAGGGATCAAGCAGGTCGAATATATGGTTCCGGAGATGGAGGAATTCCTAAAGCCGACCTTCGGTGTCTTCGTGTATCAGGAACAGATCATGCAGATCGCCCAAAAGTTGGGCGGATACAGCCTTGGGGACGCCGACCTAATGCGTCGTGCGATGGGCAAGAAGAAAATCGAGGAGATGGCGAAGCATCGCGACAAATTCGTTGCCGGAGCTGTCGCACAGAAGATCTCGAAGAGCGTGGCGACCGACATATTCGAGTTGATGGCAAAGTTCGCCGACTATGGGTTTAACCGCAGCCACAGTATCGCGTACGCCCTTGTTGCGTTTCGTACGGCCTATCTCAAAGCTCATTTTCCCGCCTACTTTTACGCTGCCGTACTCTCTCACGAAGCGCAGGACGCGGCAAAGGTCTTCAAATATTCGAACGAGCTCAAACAAATGGGCCTCGAACTACTACCGCCCGATATTAACGAGAGCGGCCTCGGTTTTACGCCGTCAGATACGGCAGTTCGATTCGGGTTGACGGCGATCAAGGGTTTGGGTACGAACAGCGTTGCAGCGATCATTGCTGCACGCGATGCGGGCGGTAAATTCGAGTCGTTGACGGATCTCGTCTCACGTCTCGGTTCGGGAGTGATCAATCGCCGCGGGATCGAGAGTCTCATCGGTGCCGGTGCATTCGACACTCTTCGGTCGGACAGTGAGCCGCTCGAGAAATGGCGTGCCAAGCTGCACTCGTACATCGGAGCGGCAATCCAAGCAGGTACGCGTGCCGCTGAGGACAGAGAACGCGGGCAGGACGGACTCTTCGCCGCTGCGGTCGAAGCCGATTCTGCAACGGAAATTCACTTGCCGGATGTGCCTGCATGGACGCTCGAAGAGATGGCAAAGAACGAAAAGGCCGCGATCGGCTTTTATCTTCACGCACATCCTATCGACGCCTATGCTGCGGAATTGGAAGCTTCTCGCGTCCCTCCGATCTCGGTTGCGGCAGAAGGAAGTTCACGTGATCTGGTTCGGGTCGCCGGGGTCGTGACGGCATCGGCCTTGCGATACAGCAAGAAAGGCAAGCGTTTTTGCACTCTTCGGCTTGAAGATCGTTCCGGCGGTGCCAAGTGTGTCGCCTGGTCCGAGGCCTACACGAAGTATAGTGACCTTCTGCAGGATGACAACCTCGTCGTCATCTCCGGGAAGCTCGAAGCCAGCGAAAATCAGGAAGTTACGATCATCATTTCCGACGTCACTTCCCTGTCTGAGGCAGCGATGGCGAACGCCAGTTCGATCGCGATAGACATTCCTGCAAAAGGGGTTCGCCGTGAACAGCTTGAAGAGTTGTTCGTGCTTCTAACGAACACACCGGGCCAGTGCGAGGTCTTCTTGAATCTTGCCGCAGATGGAATGGACGTTAGATTACATTCACCGAAGACAAGAGTTCAGCTGACGGCGACGCTCCTCGACGGTATTAAGGGCTTTGGCTGCGACGCAAAATGGCACTGAAGGTGCTAAAATAGACAGCTTATGACAACTGCTTTTGAGCGTGTCCAAACGGCGCGTCATCCCGAACGTCCGTATGCCATGGACCTCTTTACGACGGTATTCTCGGACTTTATCGAAGTCCATGGTGACCGTCGTTTTGCGGACGACCCGGCGCTCGTAGCGGGATTCGCCCGGATCGCCGGGCGCGAGGTTTGTGTCATTGGCCAACAGAAAGGACGCGACATCAACGAACGCCGACATCGCAATTTCGCTATGCCAAAGCCTGAAGGCTATCGAAAAGCGATCCGCGTGATGCGTATGGCGGAGAAATTCGGCCGCCCGATCATAACCATCGTCGACACGCCGGGAGCTTATCCCGGGATAGACGCCGAAGAGCGAGGCCAGGCCGAGGCGATCGCCTTCAACCTTCGTGAAATGGCGTCGCTGAAGGTCCCGGTTGTGGTAGTCGTGCTTGGGGAAGGCGGTTCAGGCGGAGCTCTCGCGATCGGCATCGGCGATCGAGTCCTGATGATGGAGAACGCGGTCTATTCCGTGATCACGCCTGAAGGCTGTGCAGCGATACTTTGGAAGGATGCAGGACGGGCACCTGACGCGGCCGAAGGGCTCAAGCTTACGGCCGACAACCTAAAGAAGTTCGATATCGTTGACGAGATCGTTCCGGAGCCCGAGCCCTGGAAGATGCCGACCGAGGACGACGAGAATTCACAGTCCGCATTCGACAAGATCGCCGAAACTCTCAAGAAACGGATCGTCGCAAATCTTGACGAACTTTCTGCAAAACCCTCACGAACACTGATCGCTGACCGCTACAACAAATTCCGAAAAATGGGCGAATGGGTCTGAACGAACCTCCGGAGCCCGCAACCTTAGCAAAAGGCTGTTGGATCCCACATCCCACATCTCAAATCTCAAATCTCAAATCGAATCCAAATCCCAAATCTCCGTTTGGCGTTGACTACTGGCCGCCCACTGACGCTGATGGTTCGCACTCATTGTATTCGTGCATTCGCGGCTCTTTGCCTGTCCCATTGCGGAACCCGGTCGCTGCTGCTCCCGATTCTGACAGATCGTGCATTCGCGGCCGCCGTCTGCCCGCCGCCCGTGGTCTTGGCAACGGCAAGATCGTGCAAATCGTGCACTTTGATACATTCTGTGCATTCTGTGTCATTTTGTGCACTTTGATACATTTTGTGCGGAATGTGTCGTTTTGTGCGGTTTGATACATTTCGTGCGGTTTGTGCTATCGCTCACACCCAAACATGCGTAAACTTTTATCTGTGGACGGACCGAGGTTGTGTGGGTGGAGGCTACAAATGGTAAAAGTGATATTTTGCGTACTCGTTCTTGCGGCTGTGGCCATTCTTAGCGGGACACCTTGCAAAGCACAGAACGGAGATCATCCATTTGGCTTTTCGGTAAGTGAACTACAAAAAAAGGAAATCAGCGAACGGCTTGTTCTCGCCTCGACATATATTCGGACAAAGAACTGGGCGAAGCTTTACAACCTAAAGTGGAACGATCCAGACCAACGCCTTAGCAAAATGGCATTTGTCGCTGAGATGAACGTTGAGCCTCCAGAGCCCGACAAGGTTCGAATGTTTGTAAGCTTTCAACCGACCGGTTATATCGGCATTGCAGACCAAAAGAACAACGAAAACATCATGGTAGTTGGCTGCATGGTTGTCATCGAACACGGTAAAATGCGCTCGTACCGAGCTTCCGTCGATATTGGTCGGCGCGGTTCCTCAGAGTGGTTGCTCCTCGGTCTCCCCATCCTTAACCCAAACTATTTGGCTGGCGGTCCCGAACTGTGTCCTCAAATGAAACCTCATATTTTTTTAAGCACTCCATGGGAAAATCCGAACGAGGAACAGGTCGCGATCCAGAAACGCCTTGACGAGATGTTCCTGCTTCTACGAGCTGAGAAGTATGAAGAAGTGTATAAATTCTTGACCGGTGGAAACGTCGGAAGCAAAAAGGAGTTTGTATCGCGTCTTCGAAAAGACGCAGCGGGCGTGGCGGTAGGGAAGAAGGATTGGTATATAGAGGAAAATTTTAAACTCGATGGGTACTTCGTTTTCCGAGATG
Source organism: Acidobacteriota bacterium (assembly GCA_018269005.1). Classification (GTDB taxonomy): domain Bacteria; phylum Acidobacteriota; class Blastocatellia; order Pyrinomonadales; family Pyrinomonadaceae; genus OLB17. The sequence goes on from JAFDVK010000032.1 coordinate 28,336, forward strand.
AGCGAAAGCACGAAGTCGTATTTCTAGACGGCTGCCTTACCGTGCGTACAGGTGACGGTATCAAATCATATTCCGGAGCAGTCAGAGCCCGCCGCAAAGGGACTAAGCTTTGGTATTTCGAAACACTCCCGGCCGTAAATCCGAACTATATGTCATCAACGGGGCCTGTTCCATGTACTGCATCAGAAAACGACAAGAAATGAGATCGTGCCTTCGGCGGGTAAAACAACCGTTTTTGTGTACGACGCATCTGGTAAGCTGGTGGCAGAATACTCGACCAATGTTGTTTCCGTGCAAGATGCGAAAGTGGGTTACCTGACGGCGGATCATCTTGGCAGCCCTAGAATCAACACCGACGCAACCGGCGCCGTCATCGCCCGCCACGACTATATGCCCTTCGGAGAGGAGATCGGCACCACCGGCTAAACCAGAGAGGAAACCATGAATAGGAGCTTTTTGTCAGTAATCGTCGGCACAATCTTACTTTGCTTATTTTCGAGCAATGCCGTGAATGCGCAGAAAACTCGCAATTACGTTGCGGACGGCGTGGTTATTGCTTTTCAGAAAAACAACCGATGCCCGTCTTGCAGAGGATCAATGAGCATTGGGGTTCAGATCGAGAACTGGATTGTACGCGTTGATAAGTGGTACGACGAACGGTTTGTGGGCCATTCGTTCATACTTGTTGAATATCAGATCTACGACCGCAGTTTAAGTGATGTCGAGATAGATTCCGAATTGAGATTTGCTCTTCGGGAGAGGAAGGAGTATGAAACGAACCGAGACTGTGTCGGAAACATTACCTATAAAGAAGGCGAGAAGTACTTTCTGCGGCCTGCCGAGTTCACCGACTATGTGTCGACCGAACCGGGACGACGCGAAAGCATTCCTCCTGACCTCAAGCAACTTCCGTGCTTCATTGTCGATACTCTGCCTACACCAGTTACCAAAACAACGCCGGATGCAAAGAATTGACGATGACATGTTTCGACAACGGAATACACGAGTTTTGACATCTTAGGGAGAGTGTTGGCGGCGAAGCAGACAACCGAAGGCGGCGATGCGGCGGGCTATTCGACGGGCTAGACTTACAACCTGTCGGGGGCGTTGATCGAAGAGACGTATCCGAGCGGCCGCAAGGTGAAGAACGTGCTCGACAATGACGGCGAACTCTCGTTGGTGCAGAGTGCTGCCGTCGACAATGGCCTCGCATAGCCACGTCGTTTATGGCGTGGTTCGAGAACGGAATCAATCGCCCGGAGGCGGCTTGCCGCATCGCAGTGCGGTCGGGCTCGCCCGACCGCAGGTTTCACAAAGTGGATCTCGGAGGCGGCGTGCCGCCGACAATATTCTGTCGCTCCTACGGAGCTCCAATCATCTATCTTGCGACGGGTTCCCAGGGTTGCGGCCGATGCGGCCTTACCCTGGGCTATAATCTTTGTCCCCTTTGGGGACTATGTCGGCAGCTTTTCGCAACACCTGGGGATCTATGATCCACGAACCCCGACCGCACTGCGTTACGGCAAGCCGCCTCCGAGATCGTCTGTGGTTCTGGCGTTCTACAAACGTTCGGCTCCTCCGGAGCCAAGAAGGTTTTGTCCCCGTAGGGGACACGTGAATGTAGCCCAGGGTAAGGCCGTCTCGGCCGCAACCTTGGGAAGAGGCCGTAAAATAATTCTTGGAGCTCCGTTAGGAGCGACAGAGGGATTTGTCGGCGGCAAGCCGCCTCCTCGGAATTCATTTTCCGTCGAAACAAAGCTTGAACAAGGTGATTCGAAAAAGAATCAAAAGCACCTCTTGACACGCGTGATATACTCGTAGAGACGGTGTAAACATATGTTTTACCCCCTGATCTTTGACAATAGTGACAAAAATTGTGACCGCTGCCTCGAAAAACGCCGATTTTTGTTCCGTTTTGTTCCGCTTGTTCCGCCACGCGCGGAACGGAACAAACATCGGGAAAATTGTGAGTGGTGAATGGTGAATGGTGAATTACCCACTCACAACTCACTGACAAGAGTGCCCTTACTAACGTGCGGGCTTCTGCAATGCTGACCGCCAGCTCACGCAGGCGGTACTGACAGGGACTGACCGCCCGCTGATGCAGGCGGTTTGACAAGAGATGCAGGCGATACTGACATCGGGTGTGCCCTTACTGCTGTGCGGGCTTCTGCAATGCTGACCGCCCGCTGACGCAGGCGGTACTGACAAGACCACTGACCGCCCGCTCACGCAGGCGGTTCTGACAAGAAATGCGAAGAAAGGTGCTTAGAACGGGATGTCGTCGTCGGCAGGGGTCGCGGATGAAGCAGGAGCGGCTCCGGCACCTGACGAAGCGGACGAGCCGCCGCCGGTGTACTGCGGTTGATGATCTTCTTCGGATGGCCCGCCGGAATATTCGCCGCCGCTGCCGCGTGAGCCGATGAACTGCATGTCGGTCGCCTGAACGTCGAGCGTGTATCGGTTGTTGTTGTCACGGTCGGTCCATTCCTCGATCCGAAGACGACCTTCGATATAAACGGAGGAGCCTTTGGTCAAATATTTGGCTGCATTTTCGGCCTGTTGGCGCCAAAGAGTGATCTTGAACCAGGTCGTCGCATCCTGCAATTCGCCGGACTTGTCGCGTCTCTTTTCGTTGGTGGCCATCGTAAAACTGCAGACGGCAACGCCTTGTGGGGTGTAGCGAAGATCCGGGTCTTTGCCCAGGTTTCCAACGATGGTGATCTTGTTGAATGACATTCAGAATCCTCAGTGTAGATATTTTTTCGAACTATTCGCACAAGTATAGCTTCAAATACTTCACGGTCAAAGAGCACGTGCTAAAATTGACCTTTTGCCCGCAAGGGCCTGTTTGTTTCGCTGGCAAATGAGACTCCTCTCGATCATCATCTTATGCTCTGTCGTGCTGATCGCCGCTATCGCGGTGCCTTCTCAAGCGACGAATGCGCCGGCAAAGCCGGAGGCATCCAATGCCGTGAACTGTTGGACCTATTCGGACGCAGATGTCTTTTTTCGATCGATCTCGGCTGATGACAAGGCGGCCTATGTCACAACGGATAAAGGCAGCGTGATCGCGGTCGGTGCCGCGAACGGGGAACGACTCTGGAGAGCCGACTTCGGCGGTGAAGTGGTTTCCAATATCGCGGTCGGACCCGACAGGATCGCGATCGCCACGCGGCCTGCAGACTCAAGCGATACGGCAAAGACCGCAACTCTGCGGGTACTCAGCAAGGAAACCGGAATTCTCGTCTGGAAAGCGGAAATCGACGGAGCAGGCGAGATCTTTCTCAAAACGGCGCCGGACACGATAGTTGCGGCCGCGAGCAGCGGCGAGGTTTCGGCCTTTGACCTTACGTCGGGAGCCTTGAAATGGAAGCTGACGTTCGCGGGCGGCCTCTCGACGGCTCCGGCTTTCGGCGATCCGCTTCTTGCATTTGCTACCGGTGACAGCCGCTTGGTCGGCGTCACGTTGACAGGCGGTGAATCACGGTTTTCGATCGAGCTTAAGCGGCAGGCTAAGACGCTTGTTTTTGATGACAACGAGATCTACGCCGGTGATTCCAGGGGCGAGGTGATGCGTCTTGAAGCGGCCAACGGCTCCGATCCGAAGTGGAAGTATCGCGCAGGTGCACAGATCGGAAGGTTGATAGAGCACGACGGCGATCTGCTCGCAGCATCATTCGATAACTTTTTATATTCCATTGACCGAGCGTCGGGGCGTGTCAACTGGAAACTCAGGCTTCCGGCTCGCGTGCTCGGTGCCGCAGCTATGGACGCTAAGCGCCTGTTCGTCCTTGTTGAGAACGGCAAGATCGCCATGGTCGTGTCCGCAGACACCGGCAGGATCGAATCACAGGTCGATCTTGGCGAAGCACCGATCGCGACAGCTGCCGACGGATCGCACACATTTGTGCTTTCGCCGGTCAGCCTTTCGGCCTATGGCAGCGGGCAGTGCGCAAAGTAAAAAGGCATCGCGGCCGATTGCCGGGATGCCTTAGAACTTAACGTTAGGGCGTCAATATCATCGTCTTAATGCCCTGCTTGTGCGTGATGCATCATTGCATAAATTTCGTCTTTGATAGCGAGTTTCTGCCTCTTCAAGGCAGTTTCTTCCAATTGTTCTTCGTCGGACGGAAAACTGAGATGCTGTAGTTCACTAAGGCGTTTTTCGTGCTCTTCGTGTTGATGAACGAGTTCGCGAAATTCCTGATTGTTCTTCAGCAATTCGTCGCGGACAGGGTCCGCTGCTGACATATCCATAGCGTGTTTGTCCTCACTTTTCAATGGTCTAAAGCCCTAGTCCGGGCCATTAGCACTCTTGGCGTCGGGCTTAACCTGATGTTAGCTCAACCGCGTGTCCGAAGCAAGTAAAAAAACATTTAGTCATCAGAGACTAAAGCGTGCGGCTCATCAAATATCCGTCCTCCGGCGGCGAGTGATAAAGCCCCTTACGTAAATGCTGGATGACAAAGGAGTTGTGGGTATAAAAAGCGATCGCCTTTTCATTTGACACACGGACCTCAAGCCATATTCGACGGGCGCCTGCCTCTCTGCAACGCTCGAAGAATGCATCAAAAAGGAGCTGTCCATTCCCTCTTCGCTGATGAGTTGGCGAAACGGCAATATTGTAGATCTCGGCATCGATACCAACCGCGTCAGCAGCCGTTATCAGGCGTCCGACAATGAATCCGACCGTGTGATTGGCGTCCGCCTCAAGCCTAAGCATTATTGCGTTCTTTGCCTTGATCTCGGAGAGATAGTCGTGCGCGGCCCAATGGCTCAAACCAGTCTCGGTGCCGAGTTCGATCAACGCGGCAATGTGAGCGGCTTCAACGGGGCGAATTCTGCGAGGGTTAGGCATTTACCGGTTTTGATAAAAAGATCGGTTCAGCTTCCGTGATCCGCGGATCGTCGGCGGCGCCCAGAAGCTGCTCGGCAAGGTTCTCGATCATTATCACATTTTGGCCGTACGACACTTCGCTTCCCTTGGCTACGACGAAATGGTCGATCGGAGCCTCGACATCTTCCGGATCAAGCCTCGCTGTCGAAGCATGCACAACTGCCGGACGGATACTGACGATCGAGTCGGCGGAAACTTTGAAGATCTGAGAGGCGGTCGAGCCGCGTCCGACGGGCACGGACGCACAGACGACGCCTTCAGCTGCGAACGCCAGCGTCGGGAGCAGCGGAAGCCGAATTACTTTGATCCCAATGGAATTTGCAAGGCCGAGAGCGGTCGCAATACCGATACGGATGCCCGTAAAGCTGCCCGGCCCAGCTGACACGACGATCTTCCCGATGTCTTTAGGAGAAGCATCGGCATCGCGCAGCAATTCATCGATCTTCGGTAAAAGAAGCTCGGCTTTTGCGGGTGCTGACGGATCGCCGATAAATGAATGAACGTACCCGTCAATGGCGAACGCCAGGCTGCCGCCCAAAACTCCGGCTTCAATCGATAGTGTCCCGCCGAGCTTCTTCATGCTGCGTCCTATTATACGCTATCGAACTACGTAACGAGGCGAAGCCGCGGCGGCTAAAAGAGCGAAGCTGATAGTGAAGCCTGAGCTTGGAATCGAAACTCCCGCCGACATCAACGGTCGCGGAGATCGGGTTCGGCGGCGTTCGCTTCTTTAGTTGGATCAAGAACTTTCGCGGGTTGCGAAAATGGGCCTTAAGGGGCTCAAGCTTTGTATTTGACGCCCATTCTTTTTCGACGCGCGTCGTGAGCCATTTCGGCAGAGTTTCGGCTGCATCCGCTATCGGTGTTTCGGAAAGGTCAAGCCCAAAATGCTTCGCGGCAAGTCCGATCGCGCAAACGATCCAACGCCGCCTCTTTGGTTCGACTTCGTCTAGGCATATTCGCCAGTCAAAATCCTTTGGCCGATTCGCCACCAGGTAGTAAATGTCCCAGAGTTTCTCCCGGTATTGGCCGCCGTCGATCAGCCAATGGACGCAAACGACACGAAGATGATCTTCTGGGCAAAGAATGCGGATAGTCTCGCCGTCGATGTCGATCGTTTCGCAGCGGTAGAAAAGTGTCTGCCAATCAAGCGAATCGTGGCGTGAGAATTCATTGTGGAGATCGATGACGAGCTTGCGGCCGGCGGGAGACGTGCGAAGAGACTCGGCACGAGCAAGATCCTTCGCGGAGACCGCTAGATCTGTGTCGGACGAGATGCGGCTTACGCTCTCGGGATAATATCGAGCGATCGCCCAACCTTTGAAGAGCACCGGCTCGATCCCTTTAGATCGGAAAAGGCGAAATGCCTCGACGATCTTCTTCTGTTGGGCCTTGCGGTAAATGGTGCCCCAGCGGTATTCGTCAAAGACCTCGTCTTCGTCTTGTTCGGGATCGTATTGCATCGCAGTGCGTCGTCCTCAAGTTAACACGAAACCGGAAATAGCGGAAAAGAAAAAGGCGGCTCATTCAAACCGCCTCTTCTAATAATTTGCTTCAAATTGCGTTCTTAGGCAACACAAGTAAATGACGGGGTCATTCCTCTGTTGTCGCACATCTGAGTGGTGCACATGCCCGCCTGGAGCGCACAATCTGAATTGCTCGAACAATTGCACGATGTTGCAGCAAGCGCACTCTGCGGTGCGGCAAGGGACGCGATGATCGGCAATGCTGCGACTGAGACGAGACCGATGGTCTTGAGAACGTCGCGGCGGCTTTTACCTTTGAACTTTGGTTCGACCTTTGCTTCAAGGAGGCCCTTGCTACTTAGTTGGTCAATGGCCAACCAGACGAAGTCTTCCGTAACGGTTCCCTTTGAATTCGCCTCAAACTCCCGCACGATATCGCTAATGGTGTTCACACCATCGCAAGATGCCCAAACAAACGCTGCACTGTCGTTAAGGCAGTGGGCTTTGTTCGTTTCGGTATCATATACGAGCATTTCGCCCGGCATCTCTTGGATAACGAGTCCGCGTTTGCGGGCTTTCGGGTTTTGGAATTCAGACATTGGGATCCTCCATTAAACAATTCGACGTCGGCGTAAACCTAAAACGCCATATTTTACATAACTTTAGCTAGGTATTGCAATAACTTTTCTCCAAAGCGGGGCGCGTGAGTTCGCTTTGATTTTACAATTAAAGCACCATTCATCACCTCATGCAACACCTGAATTGAGTATGCAGGGTTTACCAAGATCGGCAGCGTGTATGGTGCAATCGTCATAATTCCTTCAGCCGGACTCAATCTTTTCGGGCGGAATGGAGCGTTTGCCTTATAACTTGTAAACAGAACGGCTCCGACCGGAAGCGGCTTTCTTTTCTTTAGATCGGCCTTGTCAGACACATCGACGGTGTATGGGCGATATTTGCCGTCGGTCGTCCGCATATTGATCGGCCTCGCATACGGATGAACCCGTCCATGCTTGTCGAGAATTGCGAACTCATCCGAAAAATATTCAGCTCCAAGTTTGACGAGTTCGAGGACGAGCGTTGATTTCCCAGAGAAACTGTTGCCGGGAATCAATAAGGCTTTCCCATTGATACCGACCGCACCTGAATGCACAAAGACGCGGTCCGGGCAATACTCTCCGATCCGCACTCTCAGGTAGCTGTCAAAATATTTGAAGACGCCGCGTTCTATCTCATTTTCCGCCACGATCGAACCGTTGTGCTCGACGAAAGTCCCGAGTTCCTTGTTCCGTCCGAAGACAAACGTGTGTTCGGGAGGCTTTTGAGTAGGCTTCAGATTCCCGATCAACGCCTTGTTTGCTGTCTTGACGGCTTTTTGCAGCAGTCGGGCGTTGGTGGATTCAAAGCGAATTGCGACGCCGAACGAGATGAAGTTTTGACCGTATTGTAATGACGTCACTCGGCGGAGGCCCTCCGCCCTGAAATAGAATACTCGATCGCCAAGAGCAGCACTCCCGCTGCACCGGCTGCGATCCATGCCGGCACGAGGCTATGCCCGATCGCGGGCATCGTGACCGCGATGATCGTGATAGAGAGAGCGAGGACGCCGTAAAAGATCGAAACTGTTGCGTGCGAGTATCCGCGGATGACGAGTTGCTGATAGATGTGATTTCGGTGCGCATGCCAGATCTTTTCGTGACGCAAAAGTCTTTTGACCAGCGTATAAAAAGCGTCGAACATAAACGGCCAAAGCAGCAGGCACGCGACAGGAAACGCCAGAATACGGATACCCGAACCGAGCGGCGCAAGAAGGCCGATACCGGAGAACGTGAAGCCTAAGAAAGCACTTCCCGCGTCTCCCATAAAGATCTTGGCCGGCTGCCAGTTGAAGAGGAGGAAACTGAGAGAAGTCGCAAAAATAACACATGCCAAAACCGCGACCGCAGGTTCTCCGGAGATGAGCCCAAGAGCACACCATCCGGCCGAAGCGGCGAGCGATTGCACACCGGCGATGCCGTCGATGCCGTCCATAAAATTGTAGGCATTGATGAACCAGACTATAAAGAGGAGTGAGATAACGAACTCAAGCACTGCAGGGACCTCTGTCATCCCGCCACCGACAAAGATCGGATATGACCCGCGATCGATAAGAAGCAAAGCGGCAGCCGTCAGGTGCACCGCGATCCGAATGGCTGGAGGGAGATCGCGTACGTCGTCGATCCAACTAACTACGACGATAAGAACTGCGCCGATGAGAAAGCCGTACGCGATCTCCTGACGAAAGGCCAGCGAGTAGATCGTGAAGGCCGTTAGCGAGACGAGCGCGATAACGATACCGCCGCCTCTTGGCGTTGGCTCCGAATGTGAGCTCCTTTCGTTCGGAATATCGAGCATTCCCTTCCGGAGCGTCCATTTTCTGACAAAGTAAACCCCGGCGGCCGAGATGACCGCAGTTACAAGAGCGAGGGCCAAAAGAGACGCTTTATTCACCCGACCAATGCCCTCCGATAGGACGAAAGGGCGGTCTCAAGCGAGTATCTGCCTAACGCGGCATGGCGTGCTCGCTCACGCATGGCCGACAAAGCCGTTGGATCGTCTGCGAGTTTCTCCAGAGCGTTCAGAAGACCGGTTACGTCACCCGGCGTTGAGCAGACCCCAACGTTGTCGTCTTTGGTAACGAGATCAACCTCGCTTCCCTCTTCCGTGATCGCAACGATCGGCTTACCGGCAGCCAAGATATTGTATGTGCGGCTGGGCATCGAAACTCCTTTCATCTTTGAGACAAGCGAGACGATTCCGGCATCGCACGCGTTTAAGAAGACGGCCTGTTCTTCTCTCGGCCTTGGTTCGAGAAGCGTTAAGTTCGCCGGTTTCTCGTCTGCAATGAATCTCTCTATAAGTTTGCGCTTGACGCCGGAACCGAGGAACACAAAATGAAAGCGCGATCTCGTTTCCCGATCTAACTCCTTCGCCGCCGAAAGGATCGTTTCGATGTCGTTCGGGTATCCCATATTGCCAGCATAAAGTAAGACAAAACGATCTAAAATGCCAAGTTCATTGAGTAATGGGTTTTCTGCTCTTGGGCGAGGTTCAACATTCTCAAGCTCGGCCCAATTCGGGATCACCGAGATCGGGATATCGAGGCCTTGCGTTTTTCGGGAGAGCAGCTCCTGCATATCGCGGCCGACAGCAATGATCCGTGCCGCGTGTTTATAGAGCCATCGGTTCCAGAAGCCTAGGAACCTGACGGTAAGGCTTTTATCTCCGGCTTTGCCGGCAGCGATCAGGATCTCGGGGTAATTATCGTGGATCAAGAGCGTGTAAGCCGCCCCGCGAATCAGCGATGCTATCGCGATGACAAATGGCGACGCAGGCGGATTCGTCACGACGAGGACACGATCGCCTTTTCGGAATTTTCGCAAACTGACGAAAAACATCGAAAGGCTGATCGTCAGCATATTGACAAGACGAAATGCGATGACATTCTTGTTCAACGTGGTGCCGCCGACACGAAAGATCTTGACGTTATTGCGAATCTCGTTCTTTGGTGCGCGTGTGCCGCGGGCAGAATAGTTCGGCTGACCGCAAAGAGCCATTACCTCGAAAGTGTCAGTAAGGCCTTCGGCTATCTTCGTCAAATAATAGCCGGTCGATGTAAGTTCCGGATAGTAAAGCTCCGAGACGACCCAAAGTCTCGGCTTTTGTTCAGGCTGGGAGATATCTCGTTGCTTGTCCGTCATTTTCGAATCAAGGTCTATCGTCCAATGCGCGAGAAAGGACCCGTGCGGTGGCTTCGTTTATTTCGTCGCGAGAGAGCCAGTCTTCGGCGTATTTGCGAGCATCAGTCGACATCCTCAAATATTCGGTGCTGTCCATCTCCAGACAGTTCCTGATCTGCCGGACAAACCTTTCCGGTTCACCGAGCGGGATCTGCCAGCCGACTTGTCTTTCATCAACGTCTGTCCACACGGTGTTGTCGCTCACAAGGATCGGGCATCCCGCGGCGAGGGCTTCAATAAACACATACCCGAAATTCTCGTTTAGGGTCGGCATTACAAAAAAATGGCTTTCGGCCATCCGCCGAAGAGCTTCATTATTTGGATATGCCCCTAGAGTCTTGACCGAAATATTTTTTGGCATTTCGGCGATAATTCCCTTGCACTTCTGCCAATAAGCTTCATCATCTACCGGGCCGACGATATCAAGCGTGATCTCACCACTATCGACCTCTTTGAGCCTCTCCAATAGATAGATCAGGTTCTTTTTCGGCGAGATCCGCGAGAGATAGACCAGTTTCACGCTGCCCGGTGCCTTAGCCGGCTTCCACGCCGGCGAGAAGTCCGGCAGGATCGCCTCGGGAACGAGATCAGGAGCCGTCATGACTTCAACATCCGCTCCAAAGACATCTCGTATATCCGCGGCATCTGCTTCGAACGAAGCCTTCCAGATCACACCGTCATAAAGACCGACAGCCTTTGCATACGCAAGAAAGAGCTTCTTTTTTGTCGCCTTGATCTTCAAAGCTGCTTTTGACAATTCGCCGCAAGGAGCAAGGATGACAGGTAGTTCACCAACAAGATCTTTCCTTCGGGCCGTCAGGAATTTTATTACCGGCAGACTGAAGAGACTGTTCAAATAGATCGCATTTGGGCGGATCTCAACAACAAGTTCGGCTACTTTCTTTGTGTTCAATCTGCCTTTTCCGAAGAAATAGACCTTTGCCGATCCAACGTCATTCCAAGTGTCGGTTACAACTCCGCGGTAGGATTCTGTCTCGGCGAGATCGTGGTTTCTCGTGACGATGAAGAAATCGTAATCCCGACCGAATCGATCCACCAGGTTGACCACCGACCACATACCGCCGCCGCCCTTGAATCCCGGCAGATAATAGTCGCAGAAGATCAGGATTCGACGCCGCATCTCTCGCTTTGATAGCCTTTTCTGCAGCCTACGAGTTGTGCCTTCGCTGGCTCAGATAACCCAGGACGATGCGCGTGACCGTGCTCGATACGTTGGGTTCCGTGTATTCCGAGGGAGGCGTCCAGGATGCCGGCTGTGCAAGCGCAAGTTCGACAGCCGACACGATCGCTTGCGGTGACGCTCCGCTCAAGATGTTGCTCCCGCACTCGATCGTCTCAGCTCGCTCTGTTACATCACGCAGCGTTACGTTCGGAATCTTGAAGATACAACATTCTTCTTGCACAGTTCCGCTGTCGGTCAACACGGCCAGCGCATTCTTCTCAAGCTTAACGAAGTCAAAGAAGCCCATTGCCTCCAGCAACCGCACCTTGTTACTCGAAGGCGCGATGCCGAATTCGGCTAATTTTGAAGCCGTCCTCGGATGAACGCTGACAAGACAAGGCTTACCGTAACGTTCGGCAGTCAGGCTCAGGCCCTCCATAATGCTTGTAAGTCGGGCGTGGTCATCGACGTTCTCGGCGCGGTGCAGAGTTACAAGCAAGTAATCAAATTGAGCCACACCTTGAGATTCAAGAGCGTCGCTTGCATCGATCCTCGGGGCGAAATATTCGAGAACTTCATAGATCGGGTTGCCGGTGACGAATATCCGGTCGCGTTCGATGCCTTCACGCAAAAGATTCTCTTTGCTTCGGTGCGTGTATGGCATCAATACATTGCTCGAATGATCAATAATGCGGCGGTTGATCTCTTCGGGAACGCGGTCGTCGAAGCATCGGTTTCCCGCTTCCATATGAAAAACAGGAATACCGCGCCGCGCGGCAGCGATGGCAGAAAGTGCGCTATTCGTGTCGCCGAGGATCAGCACGCGGTCCGGGTTGTGCTCCGCGATCGCTTGGTCGCATTTTGCGATTATCTGTCCGGCCTGGTCCGCGAATGAGTTGGATCGGATACCGAGTGCGACGTCCGGATTACGAACCTCAAGCTCGCGAATAAAGATGTCGCTCAAATTCTCCTGATGATTCTGACCGGTGTGGACAGTTATATGCTCGCAGTGCTGGTCGAGCAGATTCAGGACGAGGCTTAAGCGAATTATCTCGGGACGTGTCCCGAATATTGTCATTACCTTCATAGGGCAAAAAGATCCTAGTTATTGGCGAATCGGTTTATCTCCGAATCAGCTTCTGTCAGCAGACTCAGCAATTCTTCCCCGGCGATGTTGTCGTTCTTCGAGGAGTACTCGCTCGTCAAAGCCGCCTCGAAGTCGCTGCCATCGCGAAGTTCGGGGAGAACCGGCAGGATCACATAGTATGCGCCGGACTCGATCGTGCGAAAGCACTCTTCTTCAGAGACCATGATCTCGTGGATCTTCTCGCCGGGCCGAATACCCGTGAAGATCATATCGACCTTATTTTCGCCCATCAGCACATTGGCAACGTCTGTGATCTTTGCGGCAGGCACTTTCGGAATAAAGGTGCATCCTCGACGGTCGCTTTTGACGGCCTCGAAGACCGTATCGACAGCACGATCCAAACTCAAGAGAAACCGCGTCATCTCGGGCAAGGTTATAGTAACGGGTCGTCCTTCGCGGATCTGTTCGACAAAAAGCGGAATGATCGACCCTCGGGATGCGATCACGTTCCCATAGCGGACGCAGTTGATGTTAACTTTCGGGCAGTCGCGATTCGCTTCAAGCAGGACGCGTTCCTGCAGGGCCTTTGTCATCCCCATCACGTTGATGGGTTTGCATGCCTTATCTGTCGAGATGCCGACAACTAGTTCGACAGGAAGGTCGTTCTCGCGCAATGCTCTTGCAACATTCTCCGCACCGCCGATGTTCGTTTGAACAGCTTCAAGAGGGAAATATTCACACGACGGAACCTGTTTCAACGCCGCCGCATGAAATACTACATCCGCATTGCGCATAGCGGCTAGCAATGCCGGATAATTACGAACGTCGCCAATGGTGAATCGCAGGAGATCTTGCGAATTCTGATAGATCACCTCGTCCGTCGCCGCCTTCTTCTCCATAAAGTCGAGCCGCATGTAATGCTGCTTGGCTTCGTCACGAGAAAAAACGGTGATGCTTTTGGGGCGTCCCATCTCACCGGTCAAGATACGGCGGACAAGCGTCTGCCCGAGCGAACCGGTGCCGCCTGTTACGAGAATGCGTTTGCCTTCGAGTGTGCTCATCGATGAAAGTCGTCGTAAGGAGTTTTATCTTCTGCCATCTTTTGGATCATTGCCGGCCAACCTTCTGGTTGAAAGCCGGTAATGGAGTTAAACGCGGAACCGTCAAGGCTCCGATCGATCACAAGCTGATCCGACGGCTCGATCTCGACCGCCGCGTCGTAAAACTCATCAACGAGCCCAAGTAATTCGTATTTGTTGATCGGCTCTGAAGCGATATGATGAACGCCGCAAAGCCTCGGATGATCGACGATCAAACCCTTGATTATATCGGCAATCACGATCGTTGGAAAGCCGCTGTATATAGCGGTCGTATAACCAAAAACCCTGCCGCCTCGATTTGAAAGGAACCATTCGATCAAGCTATGAGACGTGTGGAGTTCCCTGCCTATGATCGATGATCGAATAGTGAGCACGTTTTCTTGTGAGATCTCGCCAAGCTGTTTGCTCTTGCCGTAAAGATCTAGGGCGTTCGGCGTATCTTGCTCATTGTACATTCCGCGCCCGCCGTCAAAAACGCAGTCCGTGCTGAAATGTATGAGACGAAAGCCGAACTTTTTAGAGAGGATCGCCAGTCTCTGCGGCAGGATCGAATTCAGTTCGAGTGTCGTAATCACATCTTTGGCGGAAGGGACTTGCTTAACAACGCCTATCGCATTGATAACAATGTCGGGAGTAACGTCAGCGATGACCTTTTCGAGCAATGTTGCGTCTGTCGCATCGACCTCCTCGATGATCATTTCCCGATGAAATAGTCGATACCTCTCGATTTGATCGAAGCTCCCGCGGATTGTCGAAAATACCTCGAAATGCTCAGAGAGGCACTGCACGAGCTTGTGCCCGAGCATTCCCGTTGCACCAAGGATCAGTACTTTGATGTTCTTATGTTCCGATGGCACGATGTTTTAGGAATTATCACCAATCAGGGCGAATTGTCTCAAATGCTGTCTTACAGCTCAACTTTGATCATTTTTCAATGTGATGAAAGGATCGAAGACGCTGCTTCAACTACCTCTTCAACGCCGATCAGCTTTAGGCATTTGTTTGCGTTAAAACAGTCAGGCGTGTGGCATCCCTCGCATTCGACGGAACGCCGAAAGATCTGGTGTCCGCTGCCGAACGGAGCCCAGCGGCCGGGATAGTCGATCGCGGCGAAGATGGCGACACATCTCACACCGACCGCCGCCGCGAGATGCATCGTCCCGGTGTCATTGCCGAGGTAAAGGGAACAATGTTCAAGCAAAGCGGCGGATTCACGCACGGTCAAACGGCCTGCAGCGTTCGCACCTCGGCCCCACACCGCGACCAACCTCTCGCCGCATTCTCGGTCTTCAGGTCCGCCGAGAACGATAGGGTAAACATCGTGTAATTCAATAAGCCGTTCTACAACGTCCGCATAGCGATCTTCGAACCATATCTTTGAAGGCCACTTGCTTCCGGGTGCAATAGCGATGATCCTTTGCCGCTCATCAATGCCGCTTTCAGCGAGGAACGCCGCTCCCGCCCCCTTCTCCAACTCGGTCAGGTTCAAGGCGGTCGATTGGGCTGCTCGGTCTACCGGAATGCCTGCCTCTTCGAGGAGATCGAGGAGAAATTCCGATTCGCTGCAGATCGTCGGAATTACCGACGGCATTGGGCCGGCAAGGGAGTTCCTCAGTGTGTAGTCAAGCCCAAAGACACTCTTGATCCCGCTTACGCTAAAGAACAACCTGTCGCGAGCGATCTGTTTTTCTGTGCGAGCCCGCGGCATCAAATAAAACACGGCATCAAACTTCTGCCTTCTTAGCGATAACGCGAGTTTCAGCGCGCCGAAAATGCTCGCTGCCGACGATACGTTCGTTGGGTAGTCAATGAATTCATCAAAAAGCCCGATCGCAGGCAAGACCGAGGAAGGTGCGAGATAATGTGGATTTCGTTTATCCGAGTTCGAAAGGAGCGTGAGTTTTGCGTCGGGAAACGCGTTTCGCAGACTCCAGAATGCAGGCAACGCCACGAGAGTGTCGCCCAGGTGGCCGATTCGCATAACGAGAATGTTCTTTAAATTCAAGGCTTGTCGTTAAGATGCTGCTTTAACTCCGCGAGTGTAAGTGTTGTCGTGCCAGATCGTTCAACGACAAGGCCCGCCGCAATATTCGCTAGCTTCGCCGCAGATTCGAGATCGGCGCCCGAACCCAACGAAGTTGCCAGAGTGGCAATTACGGTATCTCCGGCCCCGGTTACATCAAAGACGGCTCTCGCTAAGGCGGGCAAATGTACCGATGGTTCGCCCTTTCTGAATAGACTCATACCGTCGCTTCCTTCGGTTATCAGCAAGGCATCGACATCGACGCTTTCAAGAAGCCTGATTCCCGCGGTTTGAACGAGATCTGAGGCGTTTTCATCGAGATTGACAGCCTCTGCAGCCTCGCGCCGGTTCGGTGTCAGCAGCGAAGCTCCACGGTATTTCTCGTAAACTTTCCCTTTTGGATCCACAAGGACCTTAACGCCTGCTTCTTTCGCACACTCGATCGCGAATGAGATCACACGGTCGCTCAAGATGCCTTTTGCGTAGTCTGAAAGGACGACAACATTTGCTGCTGAGACGGCCAAGACGACTTGATCAAGGATCTCGGACTCGACATCATGCGAGCAGGACATTTCGTCTTCCTGATCAATGCGGGCAACTTGCTGGCTGTGTGCGACAAGCCGTGTTTTCACCGTCGAAGGCCGTCCCGCCGCGGTCACAAGATTTTGGTCCGAAATGCCGCATTCTTTGAGAACCTGTCGAATCTGGGATGCAGCATCATCGTCACCGACGACGCCGACGAGTATGCAATTGGCACCGTAGGCGGCGATGTTTGCCGCGACGTTTGCCGCTCCACCGGCGGCAAGCGTCATCCTCTCGATCTTTACGACAGGAACCGGAGCTTCCGGCGAAATCCGGCTTACGCTGCCCCACCAATAGCGGTCGAGCATCACGTCGCCAATTACGGCGACCGTCGTGTTGTGAAAGTTATCGAGGATGCTGCTCATCAATTATTCTGCTTTAGGGGTCGCAATATCAATAAGCTCGCAAATGATGTGGCCGGCAGTGATATGGCCTTCCTGGATCCGGGCAGTACGCTCCGAGGGCACCATTATCGCAATATCTGATAGGCCCGCAAGGCGCTTTCCGTGCGCACCGGTGAACCCGATGATCTTTATATCGCGAGAACGAGCGGCCATCACAGCCGCGAGTACGTTCGGTGAATTTCCGCTAGTGCTGATCGCGATAAGACAGTCGCCTTCCCTTCCCAAAGCCTCGACCTGGCGGGCAAAAATGCGTTCGAAATCGTAGTCGTTCGCAAGGGCCGTCAATGCAGAAGTATCCGTAGTAAGTGCGATCGCAGGAAGGGCGATGCGTTCGGTTTCGTAGCGCCCGACGAATTCCGCGGCAATATGCTGAGCGTCAGCGGCACTTCCGCCGTTGCCGCAGATCAGAACTTTGCCTCCGGATGAGAATGTCGATGAGATCAGCTTTGCAGCGTCGCGGATGGCTTCGCCGACCGCATCCTCAAAGGCATCGAAGACCTCGCGGTGTTCGCTGATAGATGCTGAAACCGCGTCATCCTCGGTTGTCTTCACTCCATGATTCTGGTCCTTCAGGCCCTCGATGAGCGATGAGGTTGAAAAGCCGTCGAGCAGCGGGACCGAGACCACGTCGCCGCCGTTCGCCGTTACGAAGTTAGCCCCGACGATCTGATCGACGGGCCAATCACCACCCTTTACGAGAACATCGGGCCGAAGCTCACGGATGATGCTCTCCGGTGTTAGTTCTTCGAAGATCACGACCTCATCCACCGCCTTTAAGCCGAGGAGGACGGCCTTGCGAGCTTCCTGCGATACGACCGGCCGACCAACGCCCTTCATTTGCCGCACGGACGCATCGCTATTCAAGCCGACGATCAGCTTGTCGCCGAGTGCCTTCGCTTTGTTCAAAAGGTCAACGTGGCCCGGGTGAATGATGTCGAAGCAACCGTTCGTAAAGACAACTTTTGGCATCGTTTCTCGAGAATGAAGTCGATATTATTGCACAGCCTGCCGGTTCTTTGCACCGAGTGCGCGTGCCATAAGGTTAAGCAGGAGAACTCCGACGAGCGCGGTTGCCCCGACCTTGAACCCATAAGGGATGATCGAGGCATAAAAACTCTCATACGAGACCGAGGTTAGGATCATAAAATATATCGCCGCCCGCCAAAGGATGATCTTTTGATCTTCGACAAATGTTCGATAAAGAATACGCAGCAATAATCCGATCACAAGCATGCCGAGCGGCACGCCGATCGGGCCGAAATTTCGGATCAGGTCGCCCATCGGAGTGATGCCGAAAGAGTTCTCGCTGTAGTTAAAGTACAGGTCGCTGTATTGGTGCGATTCGGATGCGATCGGCTTGTCGGGCCAGATCGCACGCGGAATCATAAAGCTCGATAGGTCTTTGAAGATGTTGTGGTCGAGCCCGTAACTCTCCTCGTATGGGGCAAGCTGCTCATAGTTTGAGACGACAACAGCAAGCGAGCTTACGAGGTCAATACGTTCGGCGAACGTGTTAAAGCCCGAATTCAGCGTTGAAAACTGGGCATCAGATCCGATCTTATCGAGCGTTTCCAAAATATTGCCGGAGTAGCTGCCAAAATTTGACTGAGACTCGTCGCCCTTGACGTTTCGAAAAGTTGTGCCGTAGATCGTTCCCAATAAGAGAGCGATGGTAAGGACGACTGCCGCGAACACTGATTGCTTGAGGCGAAATTTCCTCCCCGAGAGCGTATACGCAAGAGCGATGACGATAAAGATCTGGATGACGCTTCCGCGATTGCCGGCATAAAGTGCTTTGGAAAGAGCGGTCGAACCTAGCAATATCAAAAGGACGCCGGAGCCGAACTCGAACTTTTGTCGGCTGAAGATCACGAACCAAAGTACGAAGCTTGCTTCCAGCCAGAAAAGCGTCGTCAAAAATATCAGGCCGTCGTAAGCACCTATTTCGCTTGCTCTTTGGAATCCGATCAGGCCAAGACCGATCGCAAGAGCGGTATTTGCGATACCCAAGAACAAAAGCACAGAGCCGGGTATTGAATAATAGTCGGGAGCATAATCCGCTGTCGGCAGTTTGCGCTCAAAAAACGCCCCTATATGATTGCCAAGCGGCAAGAAATAGCCAACGGCAAGCCCCACGTAGCCGAGAATGATTATCCATACCGTGTAGGGATAATTTATCTGCGGATCTTGAACAAAAGCCAAAAAATAGGGATGTGAAAATCCGGCGGCAAGCGAGAGCCCGCCGAGCACGAACGCCGGGTAAAAATACGATAGAGTTGCAAAGATGATCGGATCGGCAAGCGTAAACTTCCCTCTGCGCTTCTGTATGATAAGTGGGATCGCCATGACAATGGCGAGGGCGAGAAGCCATGGGAGCAGATACGGATATGGGATGCCGAGTGATGAGCCTGTTGACATCAAGAGAGCAATGAGTCCCACGATGACGGCCGATGCCATGATCACGATGGCAGGAAGCGGATTCCGCGTTGCGTCTCCTGAACTTGTTAAAAACCGAGTCGCCATCTATCTGATCAAACCTCTTCGACCTCTTTTGTACAAACGGCTATTACACCGTCGGCCAGCTGCCGCGAAAACGTTACGCTTACATCGTTAAAAAACTTTAGGTACCACGGCGTTGTTTTTCGATGGTCGGTTCCCATATCGTAAAAAAGAAAGTCTTCGACCGACAGAGCGTGCCTTTTTAGGAGCAGATTTAGCGTCGAGTATGAATAATATGCCACGTGATCCGGATGGACAGGTTCGTGCGTTCCTTTTCCGCGAGTAAGCGAATAATAGATCGAACGCATTCCGCAGTATGCGTTTATCGTCGTTACGACTAGCTTTGTGGACGGATTCATCAATGACCTTACGCCATTCAAAAAGATCCCCGGATTGTTCAGATGCTCTATGATCTCGCCGGCGACTATGACGTCATAATCATTTGCAAGATCCGCCTCTTCAAGTTTTTCAAGGTCGCCGACCACGAGATCGTCAAAACCGGCGCGTCGAAGCTTTTCAAGTCCTTCAACGTCGCCGTCAAGCCCCGTAACGCTTGACGCGGTTCGTGACAGCCGTGCGTGAAGCAGAGTGCCGCTCTTGATCGCCTCGTCAGTGTATGGACTATCCGCGCAGCCAAGGTGGAGTACACGCTTGTCTGCACAGATCTCATCCAAAAAATCGAGGCGTTGAACCAATCTAGGCGTCATAAAACGGCTACTATTACACTCTCCTGAAGAGGCTGAAGACCGCGGCCCGTTCTTCAGCATCGACAAATCCGGTAACGATCAAACCGGCCAAAAATACTATGCTGCTCGCAGCTGCGGCGAGCAAAAAATTTACAACCTGAGAAAACGGTCCGAATTGCAGCACCAAATGCTGGACCAAGACGGCTGCCGCGCCCGCGATAGCTAATTTAACAAGGCAATTCGCCCAAAACATCCAAACTGCCCGCCCAAGGAACCGCTTCTCAAAATAGAATATCATTGGCACCGTGACCGCGACACCCAGAAGGCGCGAAATTGCGACGCCGGCGACGCTTTCGTTCGACGCAGCGGCTATCATCAACGGAATCGCGACAAGACTCCATATCGCGGTAACAATGACGGCAAAACGCGGCTGACGCAGTCCCTCGGCAAGCGACCAACCGTTGATCCAAAGGGCAATGAGGCCGAAGGTAAGTGCGTGGATCTCTAGGAAAACGAACGACCTATTTGCGAACTCCGCGTCTATCCAGAGAGAAAGGAATGTCCGGCCAAGTACCGCAACAGAAAGGAGAGCGAAAACGACGATCGTGAGCGTGAGCTTAGTTGCCTTCTGATAGAGGCGGATCAACCGCTCTTTCTCCTCAAGCATCTCGTTGATGAGCGGAAACGTTGCCTGCAGAAGGCTTGCGGTCGCACCATGCAGATAAATGCCGAGCGTCATTGGCACCAAGTAATAGGACGCGACCTCAGCCCCAAATTCCCTCAATACGATGCCTCGTTCGAAAAGGAAGAGTATGTTTCCTATCGCCTGATAGAGTATGACGCTCGAGCTGTATCGAATAAGCTGCGCCGGGACCTTGCGTGCCTTTGAAAGAGAAAGCGAGAACTCCGGAAGATGCTTGCGGGCGATGACGCCGTACGTTAATGCCATCGCGGCGAGCGAGATCAAATTCCATCCCAGGAGGAACCGCATATCAAACCCAAGAAGGGCGAGAGCGATGTTACCGGAGTTCAATACCAGTCCGCCGATGTTGGCAAGGAGCAAAAGGGTGCCAAAGCGGTGCAGCCCTTGCAAAATGAACTGAAACACCTGGCTGAGCATCGAGACAACGATCGCTCCGCAGGCAAGATAAATCCCTACGACCGCGATCCTCTGTTCAGATTCGGGTATCGCAAGTACGTCACGCACAAGCGGCGTTGCAAATGCTGCCGCGATCAGGGCGCCTAGCATTGAGAATGCGATACTCAGCCAGAACGTTGATGAAACAACGATCGAGATCTTCTCGATCTCGCCGGAGGCACGATATTCAGCGATGTACTTCACGAGGACTTTGCCGATGCCAAAGACGAACGAATAACTGATAAATCCCAGGATCGTTGCGTAAAGGCCGTATTGGACGACACCAAGCTTCTTAAGAATGATCGGAGTGGCGACGAAGCTGATGAGGATCGGCAAGATCCATGACATGCCGCCGAAAGCGGTATTCAAGATGTACCTGCGGCCTGTATTGGTCGTTTCGCGAGCGGTCATTTGTTCGGGGAACCGAAGATAAGCGTTGAGTTTAACAGGTTCGCGATGCCTTTTCGATATGCAAGTCGCCAACTCATGGCTTTCCGGCGGCAACATAGCGGTCGAACACATTGGAAACGGAGACGATCTCTTCAAACTCGCCGGTTGCGGCGGCAAGAGCACCTTCCGACAGCCGCGCGCGAAGGCTTGTGCTTTCAAGCTTCTCGATCGCCTTCGCAAATGCTGCCGCATCGCCCGCTTCAACCAGGTATCCCGTCACACCCTCGATCACGGCTTCCGGAATTCCGTTGATCCGCGTCGAAACGATCGGGAGCCCCAAGGCCATCGCCTCAAGGATCGAGACGGGCAAGCCTTCCCAATAACTTGGCAGGGCGAAGACGTCGGCATTGCGGAAAAAAGCAAGGATCTCGGCCCGAGACTTACCCGCATTTTCGGACAAGACGTAGCGGAATGTGTCGGCAATGTCATACGTTTCGATTCGAGCATTTTCCTCTTCGGTCAATTCGGCCGGGCCAACCCAGATGAATTGACATTTTCCGCGCAAGATCCTGGCTGCTTCTAAAAAATCCCACCTTCCCTTTCTGTCTATAAATTGTCCTACCGCAAGCACCGTAAGCATGTTCGACCGCAGGCCTAAACCTGTAAGGACTTCGTCGCGATGCACCGGATTTGCGAGAGCTTTGTTTACATCGGCTCGAGAAAATGTCGCGCGTGAGATCGTTATCTTTGAGCGCAGGCTTGAGGGAACAAAGGTGCGGATATCATCCACGGCATGCTGATTACCGCCGAAAAGCTCAAAGGACGGCATCGATAGGAGCGAGGTCATCCGACGGCTCCACGAACGCTTCCTCGCCTGCGATACATCGGACGGCATTGCATTCTGCACGGTGACGAAAGTTTTTCCGCGTCGAGCGAGCTTCTTTAAGAGCGAGACCGATTGCCATGGCCCGGCCTCGATGTGGAAGATCTCCCCTTCACCGGCAATCTTCTCGACCAAAGAAAGGATCTCCTTTTCAGACCTCAGACGCCGACGTTGGCGCGCGATCTTTTCGAATATGCCGTGTGCCGGTGTGGGGTTATGAACGGTCGTGAGATAGACGATCTCCGCACCGGCCGCGGCGAAGAGCTTCATTAGCTCGTCGTCGGAGCCGGCCGGAACAATGACGCGAAAACTCCAACCTTTTGGAGCGTTTCGAACGAGGGAGAGGAAATATATCTGAGCCCCGCCCCAGGTCGTGTACGGCCAGATCAGGTTGATCGTCAGCGGGCCGGCCGCTTCCCAAGCTTTGATCCGATCATCAGCCATCTTTACCTATTTCCTTCCACTTGTGACGAATCCCAGCGTCTTGCCTGCCAGCTGAGTCAGATAAACGAAGAAGCTTGCAGCCGCCTTTGTTCGCGAAGGCGCGGATTCCCAGCGCGCAGTGAACTGCCTCGAAAGATTTAAGGGATGCCGTTTGTCCAAGAAAAGCGTGCGAAGGATCTTGGATCTCGACATTTCATGGAGCGGTCTCGGATAGGTGTTCGGCTCACACCAAACGTAGGCCTTCGGCTCGACAAGCAAATTCCAGCCGGCCTTTGCAAATCGTGCCATCCACTGTGCATCGCCCCAACCGTGCGGAAACCGCTTTTCGTCCATAAGGCCGACTTCGCGGATAGAGACCGCTGGAAGCATCAAACAGTTCCCAACGAGGCATTCGACGCGGAACGCTGTTTCAGGCACGTTAAACGCCGTCAGATCGTCCGGAATGACCCATCCGCCTTTAAACGTTTCCCAAGTTTGCCCGACCTGAAATACTTTGTGCGGTTCATCCCAAAGAAGCAAAAGTCCGCCAATGATCGAACGCGGATTTGTATCCGCAGTCTTGATCAGCCTTTGAAGGAGTTGATCGTGAAAGACCGCGTCATCGTTCATCGTGGCGACGAATTCGGCACCCCATTCGAGGGCCGCTTCGATTCCACGGTTAGTGCCGGCCGCGTAATGGAGCGTTCCATCGCCCTGAATGAGGGCAACGTCCGGGAAGTGTTTTCGTATGGCGTCAGATGTCCCATCGGTCGAGCCGTCATCTACGATGAAGATGCGGACATTGATCCCGGTCTTATCGACCTTCGCCAGGCTGCGCAGTCCTTGCAGCGTGATCTCTCGACGATTATAGACCGGAATGACGATCGCGACCTTTCGCGCGTTCTCAGTCATTATTTAATTTAGGCTGGTTGAGCTGCTTTTTCGCTATTCTGAGCGAGGCTCTCGCGGACCTGTTCTTCGATCCACGTGTAAGTGGTTGCGAGGCCTTCTTCGAGCGAAATTGCCGGCTCCCATTTTAGCGTGTCACGCAGCAGCGTATTGTCGGAATTGCGGCCGCGTACGCCTTGCGGGCCGTCTATATGCTTCTTTTCGATCTCGACGCCGCCGATCTGCGCGACCATATCGGCAAGTTCGTTGATCGTTACCATTCGGTCCTGGCCGAGGTTTAGCGGTTCGTGAAAGTCGGAACGCATCAGGCGATAAAGCCCTTCGACGCAATCGGAGATATAGCAGAACGAACGCGTCTGTTCTCCATCGCCCCAGATCTCGATGACATTGTCGCCCGTGAGCTTTGCCATTGCGATCTTTCGGCACATTGCTGCCGGAGCCTTTTCACGGCCGCCTTCCCAAGTTCCCTTCTCACCGAAGATGTTATGAAAACGAACGGTACGCGTTTCGATGCCGTAATCTTCGCGATAATGATGACAAAGACGTTCAGAGACCAGTTTCTCCCAGCCGTAGGCATCTTGAGGGAAAGCGGGATAGGCATCTTCTTCCTTAAGCGGCTTGACGTCTGTTTCCTCCTGTAGGAATTCCGGATAGATACACGCAGAGCTTGTATAGAGATAGCGTTTTACGCCGTTCTCACGCGCCGCCTCGAGCGTGTGAAGGTTGATGAGCGAATTATTGTAAAGAATCTGCGCGTGATGTGAAGAAATAAAGCCCATTCCGCCCATATCAGCGGCAAGTGCATAAACTTCGTTGATGCCTTCGGTCGCCTTCAGGCAGTTTTCCCAACGGCGTAGGTCGAACAGCAAAAACTCGTCAGCATCCGATTCGCTGAATTCGGGACGCTTAATATCAACACCTCTGACCCAATAGCCCTTGTCCTTCAAATATGTGACAAGGTGGCTTCCGATGAAGCCTCCCGCACCTGTTACCAGAACGCGCGTCTGTTCGCTCATAATGAATAAACTCTTTTCTCTCTATGCATCGTCATCCGATCGGTAGTTATCTCGCGTGTAATAGCTTTGGTAGTAGTAATAGTTATCCTGTGCACGCAGATTGACGTTGTTCAGCACAACGCCGAGGATCTTTGCCCCAATATCCTGCAGCAACTGCCTTGAGCGCCGAACGACCTGCCGCGAACTCTTACCGGAATGAACAACGAGGATAACGCCATCGACCATCGAGGCGATGAGCACGCCGTCCGTAAAGGACGCGATTGGCGGCGAATCGACAACGACGTGGGTGAAATGCCCCTGAAGCATCTTTAGCAGCTTTGCCATTTGCTCGGAGCCGATCAGTTCAGCCGGGTTTGGCGGTACGGGCCCGGACGGCAGAAAATGGAGTTTCGAGCTTGCGTCCTGTTTGATGATGTTCAAGATCTCTGCGTCTGAGAGCTCATTTGCAAGGATCGTACTCAGTCCGTCAGCATTGCTGATCCCAAACACGGAATGCAGCCTCGGACGACGCATATCCGCATCGATGATGAGTACATTCGCACCGGTCTGCGCAAGGCTGATCGCGGTGTTCGTTGCCGTCGTCGTTTTGCCCTCGGAAGGAAGGCTCGACGTGATCAGCAATGATTTCGGAGCGTGTCCCGCCGTCGAAAGAAGGATCGAAGTACGAAGTTGACGATATGCCTCGGCCAACGAAGAACGCGGATCGGCATGAATGAGCAGTTCCGATCCCAGTTTATTTTCTTCCGCAGGTTCTCCGTTCTCTGCAACAAGCTGCAGCCGGCGCTTCGGCATCGAATCAATGGTCGGGATCGCTGCGAGAGCAGGAAGTTGAAGCAGGTTTTCGACCTCTTCGGTCGAGCGTACGGTATCGTCAAGATATTCAAGGAAAAGAGCTAGGCCGACGCCAAAAAGCGTAGAAAGGAACAAAGCTCCTAGCACAGTCGTCAACCTTCTCGGTGAGACGGCAACATTCGACGGAACGGCAGGCTCAGTAACGCTGATGTTGTTGTCAGAGCCTTGTGCGGCAACGTCATTGCTGCTGACCTGCTTCTGCAAATTCTCCAAAAAGCCCTTGTTCGTATCTATGGTCTGCTTGAGCAAAGCGAGGCTGACGGCCGACTGATTCTGTCCGGTTGCTTCACCGAATTGCTTATTGAAATCAGCTCGAATCTTGTCCTCATTTCCCTTTGCCTGCAGATACTTTGTTTGGAGGTTATAGAGCAGGGTCTTTTTGGTCGATTCGCGATATTTCTCGAGGTCGCCCTGAAACTTTTGGACAGCGTTGTCGATCGAGCTCTGATAGCTGGAAATCTGCGCATCGATCTCTTTGATCTCCGGTGCACCTTCTTGATATTCCTGGAGTTTGAGGGCTCTAGCCTGACGGAGATCCGATATTTTTTTCAGTGTGTCGGATTGGAACTGCCGAATATTATTCTGCTGCTCGGTGATGAAACGGGCCATTTCGGTCTCGGCCATCGCAGAAAGTCTTTCAGGCGATTTTGCGACCTCAAAATAATTTGCCTCGGCATTCTTTCTAGCGTTTTCAGCCTCGAGCATAGATTTGTTCAAGCCCGATAGGCGATCCATCACGATCGTCGAATCATCAGAGGTCTTTAAGATGCCGGCGTTCTGCGTCATCTCAACGAGCCTTTCTTCGTCGCGCCGAATATCTGACTGGAGGCTCGCTATCCTTTCCTGCAAAAAGTCGTTAGTTTTGCGGCTCGTACCGGTGCGTTTCTCCTGATTCTGATTCGTAAATGTCTCCGCGATCGCATTTGCAACGTATGCGGCAAGATCTGGGTCAGTGTCGCTGTACGATATCTCGATCAAGCGTGTGTCTTTCACCGTTGCGCGAGATTCGCGAACAGGATCGACGCTTAGATTGCGGCGAATGACTTCCACAAAGGGCGTCAAACGCACGGCCTCAGCGATCTCATCAGCAGATGCGAGACTCGAATTCGGGTCGATCGGCGGATTTTCGTCGTTCTTTTGAGTTTCGCGGCTTGCGAGCCCGATGGATTTCAAAAGTTGGCCGAAGGTCGAGGTCGAGCTTGTCCTTGCCAGAGACTGAAATTCTTTATTCGCGTCGAGATTGTGCTCTTTTACTACCCGCCGCAAAAGGCTCTCACTCCAGAGAAGCTGAAGCTGAGTATTAAAGTACGAAGGATCAGCATTGGAAAGAGGACGAGCCCTGTCGTTTGTGACAAGGTCGGGGTTTACCTGCTCATTATCGACCTGGACGACGGCCTTTGCGCGGTAGATGTTCGGCTTGCGTGCGATGTAGATCGTTGCAAGCGTTGTCATTACGACCGCGATGCCGGCAACAAGCCAGAGACGTTTGCGAACGGCTCGCCAGTAGTCAATCAGCTGAAAGCCTTCGCTCTGCGTCGCGGCGTGATAACCGGGATAGCGTCCCGTTGCCGGAATCGTCGGATCGGCCGGCCGTTCAAGCTCGACCGGTTCCGGCGAAGTCGTTGTAATGATGTTTCGCGTTTCCTTCATACTGATCGTCTCTTACGATTAGAGCCCCGGTATTCCTCGAGACATCAGGAGGGGAATCCCGTTCTTGAACGCAGTGCCAATGCCGGTAAGAATCGCCTTCGTATTGTCCTTTGAGAGGGCGACAATATCATTCGGCTGAAGATATGGGTCCGCCGCCTTTCGCTTTTCTATATCGGAGAGATTGACGATGATCTCTTCCCGGTCAAGGCTATCGGGCTTTTGGCGGAGGATGCGAACGGTGTCCTTGTCTGTTGCATTGGTATAACCTTCCGCGCTTGCAATGGCTTGAGTAAGGGTTATCGGCTCCCGAACCTCGACCGGTCCCGGTTTCTTGACGTTCCCATAAACATAAATAATGTCTGATTTAAGGACCGACACGACATCGCCCGGACGCATCTCAAGATTTTCTTTACCTTCCTGGAGGTCGCGAATCTTGAAGGTCATTAGGCCGGGCTGCTCTTTCGAATCATCATCGGTCTTGCAATCCGAATTGCTCCCTACACGAACGACTAGAACGCGAGTGCCCGCATCTTTACTTGGGCCGCCGGCCATCGCGATAAGTTGGAGCAGGTTCAACTCCCGACCGACAAAGAAAGACCCCGGTTTTTCAACAGCACCGATAACCGCCATTGACTGCGACTTTTGCTCTGCAACGGTAACCGTTACCTGCGGGTCGCGGAGGTAGCTAACCTTGTAGGCAGCAACAATGTCGTCGGCAAGTTCACGTTCGGTCTTACAAACGGCGACAAGCGGCTTTGCAAGCCGATATAGATAGATCCGGCCGTCAGGATTGACAGGCGCCCTCACATCAAGCTCCGGATGCCTGAAAACCTTAACATCGATCACGTCCTGAAAGCCGATGCGATACCGCTCGTCGCGCGTGGCGGAGCCCTGCGCCATTGCGGCCGAGCATAGCGCAGACATCGCAAAACCCATCAAAAATAAGCTGCGTATAAACTTCATACAAAACCTGCCTTGCTGAGCACTACACTCCGCTACCATTCGAGATCCGAGGCAAAAAAACGCGACGCGAGCCAATACGAACGCAAACCAACATCCTAACAGATACAAACCGCTTTGAAAATAAGCATTTTGAATGTTTTCGGCTAGTTCGCTAAACTTTGCTTTTCGGATCAAATGACAAACGCGACGCCGATGCTTCGGCAATATCTCGAAATAAAGAGCCGATTTCCGGGAACGATCTTGTTCTTTCGCCTTGGCGACTTCTACGAGATGTTCAATGAGGACGCGGTCGTTGCCTCAAGAGTGCTCGAGATCACTCTTACAGCGAGGCAGAAGGACACACCAAATCCGATCCCGATGTGCGGCGTTCCGCATCACTCTGCAGCCGGTTATATCGCAAAACTCATCAAGAACGGCTTCCGCGTTGCGATCTGTGAGCAGACCGAGGAAGCAGGCAAGGGCGTGAAACTTGTGAATCGAGATGTCGTACGGGTTGTTACGCCGGGCACAGCAATCGATCCTCAACTCCTCGATTCTCGCAATTCAACATACCTAGCGGCGGTCGCAGGGAAGGATGAACATTTTGCTGCGGCGTTTCTGGAAGTGTCAGCCGGGAGGCTTCTCGTTACGGAAAGTAGCGGGCCGAACGCATTTTCCCGGATCTGTGAGCAGCTGGAGAGCTTCAGTCCCAGAGAAATTCTTGCGTCCGCAACGATCTCACGGCGGATCGGCCAAGCCTTGGGCATTTCTACTGAGAACACCGGCCTTTTTGACAAGCCGAACGCGTCCGCGAGCACTGTCATTACGGAACTCGACCCGGAGCAATTTGATCCGGCGCAAGCTGAACACCAACTTTCGCAGCATTTTGGTGTTCGCGAACTCGCTGCGTTCGGCCTTGCGGATCGACAGATGGCAACTGCCGCAGCGGCGGCGTGCCTAGCATATGCCAAGGAAACACAGCGCGCCTCTGCGGACCATATTTCATCGATAGAATTTTTGGATTCCGCCGATCACATGGTTCTCGACAACCTGACGCTCCGAAATCTGGAAATACTAGAGTCAAGAAGCGAATCTTCGAAGAAGACCCTCTGCGACGTCATCGATGAGACTGTCACGGGAATGGGAGCTAGACTGTTAAAGCAATGGCTTGTCCGGCCGCTTCTTCGCCGTAATGAGATCCAGACCCGTCTTTCGGCGGTGGACGAATTACAGGATTCGATAATGCGTGAGAAGCTTCGATTTCTGCTCAAAGAGGTTGCCGATCTCGAACGTTTGATCGGACGGGTGAACCTTGGAACGGTCTCTCCCCGCGATCTGATCGCTCTAAAAATATCGCTCGGTCAAACCCCGCAGGTCAACGCCATTCTGAGCGAAGCATCATCTCTTTTACTGCAGGTATTGGCCGAGAACATTTTCGAAATGCCGGAAGTACGGAGCGTGATCGAGAATGGAATAAGCGATGAGCCGCCGGCGCTGGTCTCCGACGGGGGAGTGATTAAGGCGGGCTTCAACCCCGATTTGGACGAACTCAGATCGATCTCATCGAACGTCAAGCAGATCATCGCTTCGTTCGAAGAATCCGAACGGCAGCGGAGCGGCATCGCGAGCCTAAAGGTGCGATTCAATAACGTATTCGGGTATTACATCGAAGTTCCAAAGGCTCAGCTTGCGCGCGTACCCGAATATTATGAACGCCGTCAGACGCTGGCCAACGCGGAACGCTATACGACACCTGATCTCAAAGAATGGGAATCTAAAGTTCTCGGCGCCGACGAGCAGATCGCAAAGCTCGAACAGGCTTTGTTCGCTACGATCCGCGACCAGATCAAAAGTGAGAGCCGTCGTCTCCAGGTAACGGCCCGGTCGATCGCGACGCTCGACGCTCTCTGCTCTCTCGCTGAAACTGCAGCATGCCGCAACTATGTGATGCCGACGATTCACGACGGTGATGAGTTGGAAATCCGCAGTGGTCGCCACCCGATCGTTGAAGCGTTCGTCAAAGATTCGTTCGTCCCGAATGATGCCTACCTGAACAACTCGACCGACCGCTTGCTGATAATTACCGGTGCAAATATGGGTGGAAAATCGACGATCCTTCGACAGATCGCGATCATACAGATACTCGCCCAGATCGGCTCATTCGTTCCGGCCACCGCAGCACGGCTGCCGATAGTGGATAGAGTGTGGACGCGTGTCGGCGCATCTGATGACGTTGCGTCAGGCCGCTCTACGTTCATGGTAGAGATGACCGAAACGGCGTCCATTTTGCGTAATTCAACGCCGCGTAGCCTGATCCTTCTTGATGAGATCGGCCGCGGAACATCGACCTTCGATGGCCTGTCCATTGCATGGGCAGTTGCGGAATACCTTCATAACTCGCCCGAACATGCGGCAAAGACGCTCTTCGCTACTCACTACCACGAGCTCACAGAACTCGCAGATCTATTGCCGGGTGCAAAGAATTATCAGATAACCGCAACTGAAGAAGACGGTCAGATCGTTTTCTTCCATAAACTGCTCGCGGGGCGCGCGTCAAAGTCCTACGGAATAGCGGTCGCGAGGCTTGCAGGCCTTCCAGCCGAAGTGATCGTTCGCGCAAAAGGTGTTCTCGCAAAGCTTGAGGAATATGAACTCGCGGTCGTTTCGGATGTCGCAAAAGGCGGCGTTGAAAGAGCGGCTGCATCGTCAGTTGCGTCCCAAGCGACGCTATTCTCACTAGCTAACGAAACTGCCCTCGATGCTATCCGATCGGCAGACTTTGATACTTTGTCGGACGCGGAAGCTAAGGAACTCCTCGCATCAGTCCGCTCTAAGATGATCTAAGGGGTGTTGTCTGGGCGAACTTGTTCCCCAGAGCAGACGTGAAAATGCAGGTGTTTTGATTCTTGGTATCTGCCTAGATTGGTGATTACCCGTGCAGCTCCCGTTTTAGCAAGGAGTTCGGCTGCGACCTTATTCACCACCGAAATGATCTCGATAAGAAGGTCAGTCTCGTCCGGCAGGATCGTTTGAAGGGATGCGACATGACGTTTTGGGACGACCACGATGTGTGTTTCCCAGAAAGGCCGTGTGTGGTGATACGCCAGAACGTTCTCAGTTTCGAATACGCGGACGATACCTACCTTTGCGGAGAAAACAAAGTCGCAGTAGAAATCGTTTGTAGGTTCGAGGTCCATCCCTTTACGTTGTCGAATCGTTACTTTAGCATTATGCTTTGCTAACTGCTTCCCCGTAAGACATCAAAATGACAAGTTCCATCTCAAATCTTGACCTTAAACAAAAGATCGGCCAACTGTTCTCGATTGGTATTGCAGGGCCTGAGATCGACGGCTCGACCGAAGCACTGCTTCGCGAGATACAGCCAGGTGGTGTTTGCCTTTTTTCCAGAAATGTTCGCGAAATCTCTCAGGTTCGCGATCTGTGCGATGGTCTCCGTGAGATTCTGATCAACCCAATAATCAGTATAGACCAGGAAGGCGGAACGGTAGATCGGCTCCGGCGAATCGTCACCCCAATGGCAGCCGCAGGGCAAGTTTCTTCGGTCGAAAAGGCTGAGCAAATGGGGCGGTTGATCGGCGAGCTCCTTCGGATATTAGGTGTAAATACTGATTTTGCTCCAGTTGTCGATGTTGTGGACGAAGCTCGCTCCGGAGCATCGAATGGCTTGTTTACAAGACCCCTTGGCCGATCAAAGAAAGCGGTTGTTGAGTTGGCCGGTGGTTTCCTGAGCGGGCTCGAATCCCAAGGGATCGTGGGTTGCCTAAAGCACTTTCCGGGGCTTGGCGCCGCGAAGGTCGATTCGCACAATGAACTACCCTACATCGAACTCTCGGATAGTGAATTGTCTGACGTCGATCTCTATCCATACCTTGAACTTCTGCCGAAGCATAATGCGGCGGTTATGGTAGCTCACGCGGCGTACACCGGCGTATCCTTGCAGGAAAAGGCCCAAAATGGCACACTTTTACCGTCGTCATTGAGCAGTTCGGTCATTTCGGGCCTGCTTCGGGAAAAAGTGGGCTTTGACGGACTGGTCTTTACTGACGACCTTGAAATGGGAGCGATCCTACGAAATTTTGGGATCGGGGATGCTTGTAGGATGGCATTTCTAGCAGGTGTTGATGCGCTTTGCATCTGCGCGGACCCTACGAACATCCGAAAGGGATATGAGGCCATCGAAAATGCGATCGCTTCCGGCGAGATTTCGACTATGCGGCTTAATATGTCGCTTTCTCGAATTGCCGGGGTAAAAGCTGATCTTGCTGAACCACTCCCGTTCGATGAGGCCCGCATCAACGAACTGTCAGATGAGATCGTAGCATTCAACGGATCTCTTTAGATTCCAGGAGTATTTGATTTGAAACAAAAAATATTCGCCTTCCTTGCCCTCTTCGTTCTTCTACTCGCAACCGCTGCTTCTTCTTGCAGACGCCGAGACTCCGGTGTAGTTACCGTTGCCTTGCCCGAAAAATTCACAGCGTTCGACACGATCTCTTCGACGAATTCAGACGCTGCGGCCGAAAGGGTCAAGAACCTTCTCTTCAACTCTCTTGTGAAGAAGGACGAAAACTTTGACTATGTTGGCGACCTCGCGAAGGAGATAAATACTTCCGAAGATGGGCTTTCGATCACCTTTGTGCTTCGCGATGGGGTGAAGTTCCACAACGGCAAGACGCTTACATCCGAAGACGTAAAGTACACGCTCGATACGCTCTTTAACAGCAAGGGGTATAAAGCACAGGCATTTTACGATTCTGTCCCGGTTGAAAAAGCTCCCGCCAAAAAGCTAGTTGGGAACACGAATGCGTCCGTACCTGCTGAAGCCCCCGAGACGAAGCAGGTGCCGCATATCACTTCCATCGACGTTCCTGATGAAAGGACTATCGTCATTAAGATCGCCAGGCCCGCGCTAAAGACCACGCTTCTTTCTAATCTTGTCACGATCCCGATAATCCCGACCGGCTCTGCCGAGCAGCAAAAGGATTCACCGGTCGGCTCAGGGCCGTTTAAGTTCGTGAGTCTTGATTCGGGCCAGAATATTGTTGAAATGGAAGCAAATCCCGACTATTGGGATGGGCCGCCGAAGATCAAGAAATTGCGGCTGAAGACCATAACAGATGCGAACTCGCTACAAGCAGAACTTCAAACAGGCGGGGTCGATATCGCTCCAAATCCGAACAATATCTCTGCGGACACAATTAAGTCGCTATCTGAGGGACAGAATCTGCAAGTCGTTCAATCAGAAGGTTCTAACATTCAATACCTCATCCTTAACGTGAAGACGCCCGTGCTCGCTGATGTCAGGATTCGACAAGCTATCGCCTACTCGATAGATCGCGAAAAGATCGTTCGCGACCTACTGCTAGGCCAGGCTAAGGTCGCATCATCGGTGCTGCCGCCACAGTCTTGGGCATACACGCCGGGCACGCAATATAACTTTGATCCTGCAAAGGCAAAGCAGCTTCTGGCCGAAGCCGGGTACAAAGGCGAGCCGATAGTGTTTAAATTTGGTGCGGGGAACCTCGCCGTTAGCCAATATGCTCAGATCCTACAGAGTTCGATGAACGATGTCGGACTGAACATTCGTATCGAGACGATGGACGTGAATGTCCTGCGTAAAAAACTGGCTCAGGGCGAGTTCGAACTCTACACAGGAGTTTGGATCGGGGGCAACCAGGATCCGATCTTTTTCCGTGAGTTATTTACGACCGCAAAGATCCCCGGACCGACCGCATCTTGTTGTAACCGGGGACGTTACAGCAATCTGGCTGTTGATCAGACGGTCGATGCGGCAATAAATACAACCAACAAGGACGAAGCGAAGGCTTTGTATCAAAAAGCTTGGGATCTTGTGTCGGCAGACGTACCTCTTCTACCCCTTTGGTATCCAGCAAATATCGTGGTCGCTACCAAGCGAATCGGGAATATTCACATCAACCCGAGCGGTGATTGGGGTTTTTTGAAAGATGTAACGGTTTCTGAGTGAAATTTTAGCTCGGCTTGACAATTGGATTCGAGACGCTAAAATTATCATTTGCCATTGCGGGAGTAGCTCAGTGGTAGAGCGCGACCTTGCCAAGGTCGAAGTCGCGAGTTCGACCCTCGTCTCCCGCTCCAATATTATAGGTAGGCAGTTCCAAGCCGGCCGATTCCGGTAAGTCTTAGATACCGAAACAGGCCGGCTTAGACTTTTTGAGATCGCGTAAGAGCTATGATCTCAATAGACTGGCGGGCGAATGTTAACGTATTACGTTAAGCTGGCTTCCGTGGGAATTTCTGCAACATTGGTGTCATTTTTTCCGTATCTCTCGGATGGGGACGGCACAGATTTCGGCGGCGTAGCCAAGTGGTAAGGCAGAGGTCTGCAAAACCTTTATTCATCGGTTCGATTCCGATCGCCGCCTCCAACCTAAGAACGACCAACTAACCAAATCGACTGCTTAGTTTTTCTAGATCAGCCCGGCCAACTCCGCTCGGCGAACGGCCTCAAGGCGCGAGTGTGCATTGAGCTTTTTTAAGATGTGCTGGATGTGGTTGTCAGCCGTGTTACGGCTGATATGAAGGTCCTTAGCTATCGACGGTGAAGTTTGCCCGGTAGCCAAGAGCTTTAAGACTTCCCGTTCTCGTGCCGTAAGTTCTGTCTCGCTAACACCTGATCTCGTCGTTCGCACGAGCGCAGCAGCCTTTTCTTGGGGTAAGCTAACCTCGGTTATCAAAAAATCCCGAACAGCAAGCTCGAGGCGTTTACGGACATCAACAGGCCGGAGGATGTGTACCGTATAGGGCTCTCTGGTGTTATTTTCCCGCGCAATAATTACTGACATATTGCACCATTGCCTGCCCGACGGTGTTTCGACCTTAAGATCGAAATGGTGGATGGGATGGTTCTTCCCTGCCGCTTGTTTGATCGAGCAATTTTCGGTGCAGACCTTACCGCATTCGTCCATGCCTCTGACGACCACATGGCAGAATTCGCCGATCGCCGCTTTGGCGTTGACACCGAATAAATTCTCCGCCGCATGATTGAGCGCGACAATCGCCCCGCTACTATCCGTTACGAAGGCAGCGTCTGCGGTTCCCTCGATGAGTTCAAAGATACTTCGTAGGCGCATCATCAACCTCAACTAGAAAAATGATACCAACAGACTATTGTTCAATCAAAGTCTTGCCTGAATACTAATAAGGACAAAAAGATACGCTTTTCTGAATTAAGCAATGATCCTATCGAAAACCACCGGCTATGGAGTACTGGCCCTAGCATATTTGGCCGGGAAAGACGCTTCGATGGTATGCGGCCTTCAGGAAATCGCAGAAACAGAATGTATACCTCCCATTTACCTTCGAAAAATCCTAGGAGAACTCCGTCGGCACAGGCTACTGCGCTCGATCAAGGGGATTCACGGCGGATACTCGCTTGCGCGACCGCCGGGAACGATAACGGTATGGGAGGTCAATCAGATTCTTGCTCCCGACCCTTATCTTGACGATTGCCTCCTCGGGTTCGGACTCTGCAAGGAAGGTGATCAATGCGTTCTGCACGAACAATGGCAGAAGATACGCCGGAGCTATGTGGACCTACTACAGACAACGACGATAGGCCAGATCGCTGAGGCGGTCCAAAGACGGAGAGAGGTTTCCGAGTTAGTACACCAGATGGATCCCTAGCGGTGGAGAGGAAAGAGGCCAGTGAACGGAATGGAAATGCAAAGCGTGCTAAAACGAGCCAAAAGGGCCATTGTAGAGCTAGCTGTCGCCGGGCTTTTAATATTTTTTGCGACCCTAACGGGAGCAACAAGAACGCAGGCTCAAGATGATGGAGCGAAGTTGTTTGAGACCCGTTGCTATAGCTGCCACAACATCGGCGGCGGTGATAAACAAGGTCCTGACCTCAAAGGTGTGACCGAGCGCCAATCGCGGGAGTGGATCGAAGAGTTCGTTAAGTCGCCGACAGCGATGAGCCGAAAAGATCCGGTGGCGGCCGAACTCTTTAAAAAGTTTTCGCCGACGATAATGCCGGATCAGACGCTGACACCCGCGGAACTGGACTCGATCATTACCCTAATTAAGAATCTGACCTCCAAGAACGAAAATTTTGTACCGTCAG
Source organism: Acidobacteriota bacterium (assembly GCA_018269005.1). Taxonomy (GTDB): domain Bacteria; phylum Acidobacteriota; class Blastocatellia; order Pyrinomonadales; family Pyrinomonadaceae; genus OLB17. Next base: position 64,373 of record JAFDVK010000032.1, read on the forward strand.
GCGCAAAGCTTTCCCGAGCGATCGTCCCAGCGGACATCATCGCCGGAAAGGAGCTATTCACCGGCCAGATCCATCTTGCGAATGGTGCTCCGAGCTGTAATTCGTGCCACAGCGTAAACGGAGTCGGAGCGCTTGGCGGCGGAACACTGGGGCCTGATCTTACCGCCGCCAATATTAAGTATCGCGATCCTGAATTGATCTCTATATTGCAGAGCCCGAACTTTCCGACGATGAACACCATCTTTGCGAATCACAAACTTACTGACGAAGAGGTCGTCCAGCTTTTTGCATATCTGCAGAATGCCAAGCAGGTTTATCCGGAGGCCAGCGTTGTGCCGACGCAGGCTGCCGCTACAACCGACCCGCGATTTCTGGTCCTTGGCTTTGGAGCGGCAACTCTTGTGTTGATCGGATTGAACGTCTTCTGGAGGAAGAGATCACACGGCGTGCGTAAGGAGATGGTTCGGAGGTCGAAAATATGACTTGGATAAAAGATCTTATCAGTCCCAAGACCCGTTCATGGGAAGAGTTCTATCGCAACCGTTGGCAGCACGACAAAGTCGTTCGCAGTACGCACGGTGTGAACTGTACAGGCGGCTGCAGCTGGAATATCTACGTTAAGCAAGGAATCGTAACCTGGGAAATGCAGGCGCTTGACTATCCCCTACTCGAGGATGGACTGCCGCCGTATGAACCCCGAGGCTGTCAGCGTGGCATCTCGTATTCGTGGTATCTTTACAGCCCGATCCGCGTCAAGTATCCATATTTCCGTGGAGCACTCCAAGACCTCTGGCGAGAGGCAAGGAAGAAGTTTGATGATCCCGTAGAAGCTTGGGCATCCATCGTCAACGATCCGGAATCGCGTGCGCGCTATCAGCGGGCACGCGGCAAAGGCGGATTCCGCCGTGCAAGCTGGGATGAGGTCAACGAGATTATTTCGGCATCCGTGATCCATATAATCAAACGACACGGTTCAGACAGGATACTGGGCTTCTCCCCTATCCCGGCAATGTCGTTCCTGTCATATGCCGCCGGTTCAAGGTTTCTCCAGCTATTGGGCGGGATGAACCTCAGCTTCTACGACTGGTACTCAGACCTTCCACCTGCCTCGCCGGAGGTCTTTGGTGAACAGACGGATGTTTGTGAAAGCGCGGATTGGTACAACTCGAAATTCCTGGCGGTGATGGGATCGAACCTCAATATGACCCGCACTCCCGACTGCCATTTTGCGGCCGAGTCCCGGCATAACGGGACCAAGATGGTTGTACTCGCGCCGGACTTCAGCCAAGTGTCGAAGTACGCCGACCAATGGATTCCGGTACATGCCGGCCAAGATGGAGCCTTCTGGCAGGCCGTAAATCACGTGATCCTAAAGGAGTTTCATTACGAGAAACCGACACAATACTTCCTCGACTACACAAAGCGATACACCGACTCACCGTTCCTTATTGAACTCGTAAAGACTGAAAATGGATTCGAGGCCGGAAGGCTGGTGCGAGCCAACAAACTTAGCCGGTACAAGGCTGAGGAGAATGGCGAGTGGAAATTCCTCGTATGGGATGAGCTTTCGGATGCTCCGCGAATGCCGGGCGGTACCGTTGGACACCGTTGGGAAGAGACAGGCGGCAAATGGAACCTCGAGTTCAAAGATACCGCGACAGGCGAGGAGATAGATCCGCGGTTGAGCCTGATCGGCGATAGTTCCCGCCCGACGGAAGTGATCTTTCGCGAGTTCGGAACGGATCGGATCTTCAAGCGTTGCGTGTCGACGCGAACGATCGAGACAGAGGATGGTTCGGTCGTAGTAACGACCATTTACGATCTTTTGATGTCTCAGTTCGGCGTGGACAGAGGTCTTGGCGGCAGTTTCCCGAGCGACTACGATGACGAAGAAGGCTCATATACACCTGCCTGGCAGGAGAAGTTCTCGGGTGTCGGTCGCGAGACCGTGATCAAATTCGCTCGCGAATGGGCAATCACCGCCGACAAGACCGAAGGCAAGTGCATGGTCATCATCGGTGCCGGTATCAACCATTGGTATCACAACAACCTGATGTACCGCTCGGCAATGACCGCATTGATGCTTTGCGGCTGCGTCGGAAAGAATGGTGGCGGTCTGAACCATTATGTCGGACAGGAAAAGCTTGCACCTGTCGCACCTTGGAGTACCTTGGCCTTTGCAAAAGACTGGGTTCCCGCATCACGTCTCCAGAACGCTCCGTCATGGCATTACATTATGAGCGAGCAGTGGCGGTATGAGCGCGAATTCAAGGAATACTACTCGGTTCCTGACAACTCCGCGGTCGGTGATCAACTCGGCAAGATGGCACATATGCACGCTGCGGACGTGCAGGTCAAAGCGGTTCGCAACGGATGGCTTCCCTTTTATCCGCAGTTCGAGAAAAAGAACGGTGAGCTATTGAAGGAAGCGGCCGAGAACGGTGCCACAACGGATGCCGAGTCGGTCGAATACGTCGTTAAACAGCTCAAGGATAAGAAGTTAAAGTTCTCGGTCGAAGATCCCGGAGCTCCGGAAAACTTCCCACGAGTTTGGTTCATCTGGCGTGGAAATGCACTGCTTTCAAGTGCCAAAGGCCATGAGTACTTCCTGAAGCATTATCTGGGCACGCATACAAACAAGATCGCAGAGCCTTGCGTCGAAGGATCCGTTGAGGACATTGACTGCAGTTCCGAGCCGCCATCGGGCAAGATGGACCTCGTCGTTGATCTGAACTTCCGAATGGATACTTCGGCTCTCTATTCGGACATAGTTCTGCCGGCGGCAACGTGGTACGAAAAGGCCGATCTGAATTCGACGGATCTTCATTCATTTATTCATCCGCTGTCTGAAGCTGTGCCGCCCTCCTGGGAATCACGCTCCGACTGGGAAATATTCCGCGGACTTGCAAAAAAGGTTAGCGAACTCGCTGAAAAGCATCTGCCCGAACCGGTCAAAGACCTTGTTACGGCCGCACTCGCGCACGATTCGAAAGATGAGATCGCTCAGCCTTCGATAAAAGACTGGTCAAAGGGTGAATGCGAACCAATTCCCGGCAAGTCGATGCCGCATTTCAAGGTTGTGGAACGCCACTATCCGAGCCTCTACAACCAGTTCATCTCGCTCGGCCCGCTTGCAAGAGAGAACGGGATGGGAGCACACGGAGTGAAGTACGATATCGCGGACTTCTATGACGATGTTGTGAACTCACAGTCATACCCGCTTGTCGAATGGGGCGGCAAGAAGTATCCATCGCTGAAACGGGCCGAAGAAGCCGCGAATATTCTGCTCTACTTTGCCCCGGAAACGAATGGTGAACTCGCGTATCGAGCATACCAATACGTAGAGAAAAAGGTCGGTCGTCCGTTGGCAGACCTCGGCGAGAAGTCAAGGGATGCACGTGTTACCTACAAGGATCTTCAAGCGCAGCCACGACGTATCCTGAACAGCCCCTGTTGGTCAGGCCTTGTTACGAACGGGCGGGCGTACGCACCGTTTACCTACAATTACGAACGGCTGGTGCCTTGGCGGACCCTTACCGGACGGCAGCATTTTTATCATGATCACGAAGGCTATGTTGCGTTCGGTGAGAACCTTCCGACCTATAAGCCATCGCCAAAACCCGCTGCGTTCGGCGACATAAAGTTAAGTGAACAAGGCGAAAAGACACTCGCCTTGAATTACCTGACGCCTCACGGAAAATGGCACATTCACTCGACCTACTACGACAATAACCGAATGTTGACCCTTTCCCGTGGCATCGAACCGCTTTGGGTGAACGATGAGGACGCGATCGAGATGGGGCTTAACGATAACGACTGGGTCGAAGCCTACAACGATAACGGTGTTGTCTGTACGAGGTGTGTTGTCAGTGCACGTATTCCACGCGGGGTATGCATTCAATATCACTCGCCCGAGAGAACGTTGAGTATTCCAAAATCGCCAACTCGCGGAAATCGGCGTGCCGGCGGCCACAACAGCTTGACCCGGATTCGTTTGAAGCCCGTCCTAATGATGGGTGGTTATGGCCAATACACATACCACTTCAACTACTGGGGCCCGACGGGCGTCAATCGCGACACTTTCATTCTCGTGAAGAAGCTGGAGAAGCTCAACTGGTAAAGAGGGATTCACAATATGGACGTCAGACTGCAAGTTTCAATGGTTTTTCATCTCGATAAGTGTATCGGATGCCACACTTGTTCGATCGCCTGCAAGAATGTTTGGACCGACCGCAAAGGTGCCGAATATATGTGGTGGAACAATGTCGAGACGAAGCCCGGCACGGGCTATCCGACAAAATGGGAAGATCAGAGCAAGTACAATGGCGGTTGGGAAAAGAAGGGCAACGGCAAGCCCGAGTTGAAAATGGGCAACCGTGCCTCACGCCTGATCAACATCTTTCACAATCCATCCCTTCCGAAGATGGATGATTACTACGAGCCATTCACTTACAAATACGAAGATCTATTTGATTCTCCCGAAGGAGCGGACCAACCGACGGCACGCCCGATCTCGATGGTGACCGGAAAGTTCATGGATATCGAGGCCGGGCCAAATTGGGACGACGATCTTGGCGGTTCACCTGTTTATGCTGAGAATGACCCGAACTTCGAAGGTCTCTCGCCCGAAGAGCAGCAGGAGCTTTTTGATGTCGAACGCCTTGTTTTCTTTTATCTCCCACGCATCTGCAATCATTGTTTGAATCCGGCTTGCGTTGCTGCTTGTCCCTCCGGTGCTATCTACAAACGCGGTGAAGACGGCATCGTCCTCATAAATCAGGAAGTTTGTCGCGGCTGGAGAATGTGTGTTTCTGCCTGCCCGTATAAGAAGACATACTATAACTGGTCGACCGGAAAGAGCGAAAAGTGCATCCTCTGTTTTCCGCGTTTGGAAACGGGGCAAGCGCCGGCTTGCTTTCATTCCTGCGTCGGACGTATCCGATATCTCGGCGGCATCCTGTATGACGCTGATCGCCTGACCGATGCCCTTAATGTCGATGACGACAAGCTCGTCGAAGCTCATCGCGACCTCATTCTTGACCCACGCGACCCGGTTGTCCGCGAAAAAGCGAAGGAGAACGGCATCGACGAGCGAACGCTTGAAGCTTGCGAACGCTCGCCTGTGTATCGCTATGTGAAAGAGTGGAAAATGGCCCTTCCCCTGCACTCCGAGTTCCGAACGCTTCCCATGCTCTTTTATGTTCCGCCTCTCTTGCCGGTGATGGCAAAGACCGAGAACGGCGTTTACGAGACGGCAAATGATGAGCTTTTCAGCCCGATCGAAAAGGCCCGCCTTCCTATCAAGTATCTAGCAAGCCTCTTCTCTGCGGGAAATACGGATCAGGTCAGCTATGCGTTGAAGAAGCAGTATGCGGTGCGGCTGTTCAAACGGCTCGAAACTGTGGGCGACGTGTCTCAAGAAGTTGTCGACAAAGCACTTGCCGAGTGTGGAATGGATGCCGCAGAGGCCGAGGCCGTCTATCGTCTCACTTCTCTTCCGACCATGGACGAGAGGGTCGTGATTCCGCCGATGCATCGTGAAGAAGCGATGGCGATGCTCGACGACGATATGTGGGAGCAAAAAGGCTCCGCAGGATTTGGCTTCAGAGAAGCGCCGGTAAGAGGAGCATAAGCTTTGTGCAGACAGAACTAACCCAACTCACTCGCAAAAAACTCTCGGCGGCTTCCGATCCCGTTCAGTATGCTCGCTCGCACACGCCGGACATCGAAGATATCTATCTTGGAAAAGCTGCTGCAGGACCCCCGGCCGCCTTTGCAGATATCTTCGAGTATCCGGACGACAACTGGTCCTTGCGCTTGGAAGCCTTAACCGCGGCGATGCGGGACAAGCATTTGATCAACGAACAGCTCTCGGAGTTCAGCCGGAAGACCGAGACAATGTCGCTGATAGATCTTCAAGAGCTATACGCCCAGTTCTTCGATCTGAACCCAAACTGTGCATTGGAGATCGGCTATCACCTCTTTGGCGAAGACTATAAGCGCGGTGCATTTCTCGCGAATCTTCGTGAGACCGAAGGCGACCTTCAACTGGGCCAGGACCAGCAGCTTCCCGACTATCTTCCGGTGCTGCTCAGGCTGCTCGCACATTTGGAAGACGACGAGTTGAGAGGCTCGCTTGCGGGCCATTGTGTGATTCCGGGCGTCAAGAAGATCATCACAGCCTTTAAGGGAGAAAATCCGTACGTTGATCTCTTGAATGCGGTTCTTTCGGCCCTTACACAAGCGGTTAATAGTGAGAACGACCGGGTGCCGATCATCGATTAGGTGTGCTTATGATGGACAATTTACTTTTCATCGTCCTGCCGTATATTGCGGTAACTCTCTTCGTTGTTGTATCGATCTACCGATACATAACGGACAAGTTTTCGTACTCGAGCCTTTCATCACAGCTATTGGAATCGGACGAGCTCTTCTATGGCGTTGTGCCTTGGCACATTGGGATCATCGGGGCGCTGACGGGCCACTTGATCGGCTTCCTCTTCCCCAAAGAGGTGTTGTGGTTCAACGGCGTCCCGGTGCGGCTATATATTCTTGAGACGACCGGGCTGGTCTTCGGCTTGTTGGCGTTGATAGGCATAGTCGCCCTTATGTGGCGTCGGATCAGAGTGCCGCGGATTCGATCGGTTACTTCGACGGTCGATACGATCGTTCTCGTGCTGCTTTTCGCACAGGTCGTGCTCGGCGTTTACACGGCCCTCTTCTACCGCTGGGGTTCATCGTGGTATGCCGCGTCCGCAGTGCCTTATCTGCGTTCGCTTCTCTTCTTCCAGCCCGATATCGAGATGGTCAAGCCGCTGCCGCACATTATCAAAACGCATATTATCAATGCCTTTTTGATAATCGCGATCTTTCCGTTCTCGCGACTCGTTCATATGGTTTCGTTGCCGATCGAATATCTATGGCGGCCATATCAGGTCGTTATTTGGAACTGGAATCGAAAGAAGATCCGCGGGCAGTACTCGCTTTCAAACGCAAAAGAGGATTCAGAACTGAACGTGATCGGTCGATGATCGATCTCGAGGTGATCTATGAGCCTGACAACACTAAAGATCCTAATGATATTGATCACACTTATAGGGGCGTTCCTTGTTTGGCAGGGTAAGACGTTCCGGATCTACGGTGATCAGCTGGGTTACGAGCCGATTCAGCCGATCAATTTCTCCCACAAACTTCACGCGGGCGACAACCAGATCTCGTGCCTTTTCTGTCATTCCTCTGCAGATAAGTCGAAGGTCGCGGGTGTTCCGCCCGCATCGACCTGTATGAACTGCCACTCAAAGGTCTTGCCTGATTCGCCCGAAATACAAAAGATCACGACGGCGATCGCGGATAACAAGCCGATCGAGTGGGTGAAGGTAAACGATCTGCCTGACCTTGTTGCGTTCAACCACAGCAGACATGTCACGTCAGGCATCAGTTGCCAGACCTGCCATGGAGCGGTTGAGACAATGGAGCGACTCTCACAGCAAAATGCTTTCACCATGGGAGACTGCGTAAGCTGTCACCGAACGCACCGCGAGGTCACTTTGGACGACGCAGGAAAGCCGCAGATCGCCCGAGAGAATACCGCACAGAAGCTGATGGCTTCGACGGACTGCTCAGTTTGTCATCACTGATGATCAAAAGCTATGAAGGATAAGCTCTGGAAGCAATTTATCGACGAGGACGACCGCGGTTTGCCTGTTTTGCAAAACGGCAATGGGATCTCGCGCCGAACATTTCTCGAAGCGATCGGCTATACGACCGCCGCGATCGCATTGACAAGTTGCGCGACGCCGGAACAAAAGGTGATCCCGTACTTAAAGCAACCACCAGAACTTACACCGGGCGTTGCGAACTGGTACGCCTCGACCTGCGGCGGCTGCAGTGCAGGTTGCGGAATGCTCGTGAAGGTCCGCGACGGCCGTCCGATAAAGGTCGAGGGTAATCCCGAACACCCAATAAGCAAGGGTGCACTTTGTCCGGTTGCCCATTCGCTGGTCTTCGGCCTTTATGATGCCGAACGCATCCAGCAACCGCTTATCGGCGGAAAGACGGCGGCTTGGAGCGATGTCGATGCCCAGATCATCCAGAAACTGACTGCTCTAAAGGGTTCCAACGGAAAGATCAGGTTTTTGTCGAAGACGATCGTCAGCCCAAGCTCTCGAGCGACGATCAACAAGTTCCTTTCACAGTTCAAGGACGCAAAGCATGTCGTTTACGAACCTGTCTCAACATACGGCGTGCGGGCGGCGCATCTCCGTACTCACGGGGTTGAGGCTCTTCCGTTTTACAATTTCGACAAGGCAAAGGTCGTCGTAAGTTTTGGGGCAGACTTCCTTGGAACATGGATCTCACCTGCGGCATTCATTCGCGGCTATTCCGAGGGAAGGAATGTAAATGAACGCAAGCAGGATATGCTGCGCCACATACAGTTTGAATCCCGATTGTCTCTCACCGGTGCCAATGCCGATAAGCGAGTGAAGATCAGCCCGGCAGAAGAGGCTGACGCTCTCTTATTTTTGGCGAAGTTGGTTGGCGGCAGCTCGCAATCTTCCGTCCTCTCAGGAATTGAAACCGCAAAACTCTCAGAGGCAACGAAGGCTGCCCTTCAAAAATGTGCTGCTGAGTTAACGAAGGCAAAAGGTTCGTCTCTTGTGGTCTGCGGGTCGAACGACGCCGATAAACAGCAGATCGTAAACCTTATCAACCAAAGCTTAGAAAATTACGGAAAGACGATCGTCGTCAGTTCGACCGCGTCCGAGGGCCAGAGCAAAGACGAAGATATCCAAGGCCTTTTCCAGGAAATAAAGGACGGCTCGGTCGCGGCCCTGTTCGTTCTCGATGCCAATCCGGCCTACGATCATTTTGCGGGGCCTGAATTCCTGTCCGCCTTGAGCAAGGTTCCGCTAAAGGTGTCGCTAAGCCCGACGCTCGACGAGACAACATCGGTGGCCGACTTTGTTTGCCCGACGCATCATTCACTTGAAGCGTGGGATGATGCAGAGGCGGTCAGCGGTGTGGTTAGTACGGTTCAGCCGGCGATCGCCCCTTTGTTCCAAACTCGTGCGTATCAGGAAAGCCTTATGCGGTGGAGTGGTGACGAACGCCGCTACTACGATGCGTTGCGAGCCGAGTGGCAGACGCGATACTTCGCCGGACAGAGTACGTTCAAAACGTTTGATGATCTTTGGGACAAATCTCTTCACGATGGTGTTTACCGACCATCTGCCGCCCCGGCGGGTCCACCCGCGTTCAAAGCCGATGGCATCAATGAAGCCGCCGCAAGAATGGCTGCAGGGCCGGGTGGCGACGGCCTTTTCGTCGCCCTCTATCCGAAGGTGACCTTGCGTGACGGTAGATTTGCAAATAATCCGTGGCTGCACGAGATTCCAGATCCCATCACGAAAACAACTTGGGACAATTACGCATGTCTTTCACCCAACGCGGCCGCTAGAGCTAGTCTTGCCGAGGGGCAATTCGTTCGAATCCAGAAAGGAAATATTGCCGTCGAACTGCCTGTGATGATTCAGCCGGGACAGGCGGATGATTGCGTTGCCGTCGCGGTCGGGTATGGCAGGACGAAGGCCGGCAAGGTCGGTACTGGACTTGGCGCGAACGTCTTTCCGTTCGTAGAGTTCACAAATAACACTTTCCACTACGACTCAAGTGGTGCTTCCCTAACTGCCGCATCCAACTTTACGAGGTTCGCAAAAACACAAACAGAAGCTTCGGCCGAAGGCCGTCCGTTGATCAAAGAATATTCGCTGAATGAATTTGTTGCCGGCCATCTTCACGAAGAAAGCGAAAAGCAGATCGACCTCTGGAAACCGCACGACTTTCCTGAACACAAATGGGGAATGGTCATCGACCTGAACTCGTGCGTCGGCTGCAACGCTTGTGTATTGAGCTGCCAGGCCGAGAACAACATTCCGGTTGTCGGCAAGGATGAGGTTCATCGGCGTCGTGAGATGCATTGGATGAGGATCGACCGATATTTTGATGAAAAGCAGGATGGGACAACCACAAGATTTCAGCCGATGACGTGCGAGCATTGTGATAATGCGTCTTGCGAGACGGTTTGTCCGGTGCTTGCGACCGTCCACTCGAGCGAAGGCCTGAATATGCAGGTCTATAACCGTTGCGTCGGTACCCGATATTGCGCTAACAACTGTCCATTTAAGGTACGGCGATTTAATTGGTTCTTGTATCCGCACGATGATCCGATCGCAAATCTTGCCCTAAATCCTGACGTGACTGTTCGAAGTCGCGGTGTTATGGAAAAGTGCACTTTTTGCGTGCAGCGTATCGAGGAAGTCAAGATCCACGCCCGCAATGAGGGCCGTCCGATCAAAGATGGCGAGATACAAACAGCTTGTCAACAAAGCTGTCCCGCGAATGCAATTAGCTTTGGCGATCTAAAAGACCTCGAAAGCAAGGTCTCAACGCTTCGGCACACGAAACGAAATTACATCTTGTTAGAAGAACTGAATCTCCGTCAGGGCCTCACCTATCTTGCCAAGGTGAACAACGACGGCGACGATCTGGAGGGATAATCTCGAATGGCAACAGCTTTGAAAGACATTGAGTTTCAAAACGCGGAAGAAGAGATACGGCTTCAGGGTGAGATCGAACGGGTTACGGCCCATCCCGTTTATTCGCCGCTGCGAGAACCGCTGATCGATGAGAGCAAATCGTGCAGTGATGTTACGAATGACATCTGCGGCCTTCTTGAACGGCCTCCGCTTAGAGGCTGGTGGATCCTGTTCAGCATCTCCGTCGTATTGCTCGCACTCGGGATGATCGCGGCCGTCAACACAGTGACATTCGGGATCGGTACCTGGGGGCTGAATAAGACCATCGGGTGGGCCTTCGGAATCACGAATTTCGTCTTCTGGATCGGTATCGGCCACGCAGGAACCTTTATCTCGGCGATCCTTTATCTTTTCGGACAAAAGTGGAGAACGTCGATCAATCGCTCGGCAGAGGCGATGACGCTTATCGCCGTGATGTGTGCCGGTGTCTTCCCCATTCTTCATATGGGACGGCCGTGGCTCTTCTATTGGATCATGCCCTATCCGAATACGCGAGGATCACTTTGGGTCAATTTCCGTTCGCCGCTTTTGTGGGACTTCTTTGCGATCTCGACCTATTTCACGATCTCGCTGGTCTTTTGGTATCTAGGTCTTGTTCCCGATCTTGCGACAGCCCGTGATAGAGCAAAGAGCAAATGGCGGCGGATCTTCTACACGATCCTCAGCCTAGGATGGAACGGGGGCAACAGAACATGGTCGCGATACGAGACGGTCTATGGCGTGCTTGCGGCCCTTGCCACACCGCTCGTGCTTTCTGTCCACAGCATCGTTAGTTTCGACTTCGCCACTTCGCTCGTCCCCGGCTGGCACTCGACGATCTTTCCGCCGTACTTCGTTGCTGGAGCTGTCTTTTCGGGGTTTGCGATGGTTACAACCCTTCTTATCCCGGTGCGGAAGGTGATGCATCTTGAGGGATACATCACCATTCAGCACCTGGACAATATGTGCAAGATCACCCTTCTGACCGGATCGATCGTTGGATTGTCTTACCTAACGGAGCTCTTCATCGGCTTTTACAGCGGGAATCCAAATGAGATCTTCGTGATCCTCAACCGTATGGGTGGACCGTATGCTTGGGCCTACTGGATCATGTTCAGCTGCAACGCGATCTTCCCCCAGCTGTTCTGGTTCAAAGCCTTCCGAACAAAGATTCCTCTGATCTTGGGGCTGTGCATTCTTGTTAACGTCGGAATGTGGTTCGAGCGCTTTGTTATCATTGTCACCAGTCTGCACAGGGACTATCTGCCATCGAGCTGGGCGATCTTTATACCGACCTTGACCGATCTTGGATTGTTGGTCGGCAGCTTTGGACTGTTCTTTACGGCCTTCCTGCTCTTCTTAAGACTGTTTCCGGTTATTTCAATGAACGAGGTGAAAGGAGTTTTGCATTATGCGCGCGACTGAACCAAGCGAGAAGACGGTGCGGTACACCGCCGCGTTTTTCGACAATGAACACGATCTGATGGCGATCGCTGCGGAGGCACGGCTTCGCGGATTTGAGATACAGGATGTCTTTTCTCCGTATCCCATCCACGGCATGGATCGGGCTGTCGGCCTAGAGCGTTCCCGTTTGGGCTGGATCGCGTTCGCGGCGGGAGCTTTGGGTTTGATCTCGGCGATCCTGCTGCAAGTGTGGACGTCGGCTTACGACTGGCCGCTCAATGTTGGCGGAAAACCCTTTAACTCCTTTCCGCTCTTCGTGCCCGTGATGTTCGAGTTGACCGTCCTCTTCTCAGGGCTTATCTCGATCGGCGTTCTATTTATGATGAACAGGCTGTGGATCTTCAGTAAAAAGAAGATATTCGAAGGCGTAACGGACGACCACTTCGTGCTGGTGTTGAAACAAAGAGATGCCTCTTTTGACGCAGAAAAAGCAGCGCGTCTCTTCAAAAAGTACCGAGCGATAAAGGTAATGGAGGGTGACAAATTCGTATGAAAAGGAGCGTTACAATAGCTTTCTTTCTTCTGTTGCCAGTCATAGTCATCGGTGGAATGGTCGGATTTAGCCGTGACCAGACGAAAAGGAATCGAGAGTTCCCTACGCAGATGGAATACTCGCCAGCCTATCTTTCTCAAACGGCAAATCCGGTACTGCCGAAAGGTATGACCTTGCAGCCGCCGGTCGAGGGAACCGTCAGACGAGGTTTTATGCCGTTCCACTACGGTCCGGGCCTTGACGAAGAGGCTCGGGCCGGGAGGGAGCTTATAAATCCGTTCCAGCCGACACAAGAGAATCTCGACCGCGGAAAGTACATATTCACCAACGATTGCGCTGTTTGTCATGGAGCAACGGGTGCAGGCGACGGACCGATCATACCAAAGTTCCCGAACCCGCCCTCTTATCACACTGATACATCGAAGGCTCTGCCGGACGGCGCGATGTTTCACATAATCACGATGGGAAGGAACAACATGGGATCTTACGCAGCCCAGGTCGCACCGGACGATCGTTGGAAGGTGATTCTCTATATTCGCAACCTGCAGAAAAAGTAAGCTATGGCAAAGAATGAATTGACGAACGGAATGGAGCGAAACGTCTTGATCGGCTTGCTCGTGCTAGGGGTCGTGGGCAGCGTAGCGGGATTGATGTCGAGTGACCGCTTTTGGTTCAGTTTCCTGCAGAACTCGATATTTGTATTAACCATAGCCCTTGGAGCGGTGCTTTTTGTTGCCTTCAAGTCGGTGTCAAACGCCGGATGGGCTACAGTTTTTCGCCGCGTTCCGGAAGCAATGATGGCATATGTCCCCATCGGCGGGCTGCTTCTTCTACTTGTCTATTTCGGTAGGAACACGCTATATCCGTGGACGAACCCTGCTATGGAGACTCACGGTGCCGGTCTCGAGCTTGGTTTCAAGCATTTATGGCTTAGCACGCCATTCTTCTTTGCCAGAATGGTCGCCTTTCTTGCGATCTGGTGCGGACTGATCTATGGAATAAGGAAGGCATCATTTCAGCAGGATACGGATGGGAGCGTCGAACATACGCGACTGAGAAAGATATACTCATCGATCTTCATTGTGGTGTTCGGGATCACGTTCTCCCTTGCTTCGTTCGATTGGATAATGTCGCTGGAGCCGATGTTCTATAGCACGATCTTTGGGTTTTATATGATCGCCGGAACCCTTACGAGCAGCGCCGCGGCCATAACGATCCTGGTCGTTTGGCTTAAACAGCGAGGATATCTTCCGGCTGTTGGGGACAAGCATATGCACTATCTTGGCCAACTCGTAATGGGGTTTGCCACGTTCTGGGCATATATGTGGATTTCGCAATATCTACTGATCTATTATGCCAATCTTCCCGAAGAGACTATTTACTATTATCGGAGAACCGGCACCACCGGTTGGTTCACGGTCTTTATTGTCAACCTGTTCTTGAATTGGGTGATCCCGTTCATGATGCTTCTTCCCCGACAGGTCAAAATGAATGCAAAATGGATGGTCGCCGCCTGTACGATCGCCCTCGTTGGACACTGGCTGGACCTTTACTCCATGATATTTCCTGCATTTTTTGGAAGCCCTATGGTCGGCTATGTCGATATTGCATTATTGGTCGGGTCTATCGCTCTCTTCTTGCTTGTGTTCTTTAGAAGTCTTGGAGCTAAGGGACTTGTTCCCCGTAATGATCCGTACCTCGAAGAGAGCGTTGAACACGAGCACCTCGAAATCGTGCACTCCCTCAAGGCCGGTACTGCGACCGATTAAACGGCCCTTCGGGACGGTAACGCGTTGGGTCTTGAACGAAGTGTAGTGATCTTTGACAATTGTCCGGCGTTCGGCTGATGTCGAACGCCGGACAAAATAATCTATCTAAGCCGCTGCAGCCGCCGTCGCCGCGACTTCAAAGTGAGCAGTAAAATGCCGCAGGAACGGAGTTTCCTTTACGATACGAAGGCCTTTCGTCTCGTTGGCTGCATCCTTGATCTCGTCAAAGACCTCGATTACATAGTCAATGTGGCTTTGTGTATAGACCCTTCGCGGGATCGCAAGCCGGACGAGCTCTGATGCGGCCGGTATCAGGTTGCCGGTCTGGTCGTATTTTCCGAACATTACAGAACCGATCTCGACAGCGCGGATGCCGCCTCGCTTGTAAAGTTCGCAGACGAGAACTTGGCCCGGATATTGGTTCACCGGGATGTGCGGGTATAGGAGACGTGCATCCACATAGACCGCGTGGCCGCCGATCGGGTAAAGGACCGGAATACCTTTCGCTCTAATGTGTTCGCCAAGATATCGTGTGCTAACGATACGATAGTTGAGATAATCAGTGTCGAAAACTTCGCGTAACCCTTGAGCGATAGCCTCCATATCTCGGCCCGAAAGCCCACCATAAGTTACGAAGCCTTCGGTGATAATGAGCAGATTGGTACAGGCTTCGGCGATCTTAGCATCCCGCAAGGCCAGGAATCCGCCCATATTTACAAGGGCATCTTTCTTTGCACTCATAATGCAGCCGTCAGCAAGTCGGAACATCTCCTGAGCGATCTCGCGATAGGACATTTCTTCAAACCCTTTCTCGTACTGGCGAATAAACCAGGCGTTCTCCGCGATACGGCAACAGTCGAGAATGAAGAGGATATTCTCGCGTCGGCAGATCTCGGCAGTAAGCCTCGCATTCTCCATGCTTACCGGCTGGCCGCCTCCGCTGTTGTTAGTAACCGTCAGTACGACCGCCGCTATATTCTCGGCACCGTGCTTTGCGATCTCCTCCTCTAAACGTTCGAGGTCAATGTCGCCTTTGAAGTGATAGTCCGAATCGTGATCTGCTGCGAGACGGGTTGGAATATCAATGGCTGCTGCACCGCCGAATTCGATGTTCGCACGCGTAGTATCGAAATGTGTGTTGCTGAGGAACACCTTTCCTTGGCAGCCAAGCTGGCCGTAAAGGATTCGTTCGGCAGCACGGCCTTGATGCGTTGGCAGTACGTACTCAAATCCTGTTAGATCTCGTACTTCCTCATAAAATATCTCCCAGCTTGAAGCACCGGCGTATGATTCGTCACCGCGCATTATGCCCGCCCATTGCTCGCTGCTCATCGCAGAGGTGCCGCTGTCGGTCAAAAGATCGATGATCACATGACGTGAATGCAGAAGGAACGGGTTGAAATGAGCCTCTTTGATGTGTCGTTCACGTTCCTCACGTGTGGACATGAAGATCGGCTCGACGGACTTGATCTTAAAGGGTTCAATGATCGTCTTTGGCATTAAATTATTCCTTTCCTAGAATGAATTTTGGTAGAGCTGTGATATGGGTCGCAGATTCATTTTACCTCTGCCGAACGCATTTCTACTATCTACCCGAGTGTCTGCCGGAATTGCAGGCAAAAAAAATACTAATGGTGAAAGAACATACAAGATCGTGGGCGGAACCATTCAAGATCAAAATGGTCGAGCTCCTGAAGATGACAACGCCCGCTCAACGAGCCAAGGCTATAAAGGAGGCTGGATACAACACCTTTCTTCTCAGATCCGAGGACGTGTATATCGACCTTCTGACCGATAGCGGCACGTCAGCAATGAGCGATGCTCAATGGTCAGGACTTATGCGGGGCGATGAAGCGTATGCCGGCAGCAAAAATTTCTATCACCTCGATGCGGTCGCGAAGAAATACTATGGATTCAAATACATAATTCCCACACACCAAGGCCGCGGAGCTGAAAACCTCCTTTCCCAGGTGATGATAAAAAAGGGCGATGTGATACCTGGAAATATGTACTTCACGACCACTCGCCTTCATCAGGAACTTGCCGGCGGCCGATTTGTCGACGTTATCATTGATGAGGCTCACGATCCTGAAAGTCTGCATCCCTTCAAGGGCGATATCGATATCGAGAAGCTCGCATCACTTGTGAAGAAACACGGGGCGGACAAGATCCCTTATGTTTGTGTTGCCACGACGGTGAACATGGCCGGCGGACAGCCGGTCAGTATGTCCAATCTAATGGCCTTGCGTGCGTTTACGGCAAAGCACGGGATCAAAGTAATGCTCGATATGACACGCATTGCGGAGAATGCGTGGTTTATCCAGCAGCGTGAGAAAGGATATTCACGTCGCAGCGTGGCAAGTCTGGTTAAGGAGATCTGCAGTTACACAGATGGAGCGACCTTCAGCGGAAAGAAAGATGCGCTGGTGAATATTGGCGGCTTCCTGGCTCTTAATGACAAAGATAAATTCGAAGAAGCCAGCAATCTCGTCGTAGTCTATGAAGGGCTTCACACTTACGGCGGCCTCGCCGGCCGCGACATGGAGGCGATGGCTATTGGGATCGTCGAATCTGTCCAGGACGACCATATGGATGCTCGGATCGGACAGGTGCTTTACCTTGGCAGCGAGCTAGCCGAACGCGGCATTCCGATCGTTCGGCCGATCGGCGGTCACGGCATTTTTGTGGACGCGAAGAAGTTTCTTCCGCATTTGAAGCAAACCGAATTCCCCGCTCAGGTACTCGCCGCCGAACTTTACGAGGACGCCGGTATCCGTGCGATGGAGCGAGGGATCGTGTCGGCCGGTAGAAATGCCAAGACAGGCGATCATTATTATCCAAAATTAGAACTCGTAAGGCTTACGATACCAAGGCGTGTATATACGCAGGCCCATATGGACGTGATCGCGGAATCAGTGGAACGTGTACACGAGCGACGCGAAAAGATCCGCGGTCTGGAAATGGTGTATGAGCCGAGATACTTGCGATTCTTTCAAGCGCGGTTCAAAAAGAAATAGTAGGGGTTATAGCGATCAGATCCCGCTGAAGCCTCCGTCTATCTCGAACGCCGTTCCCGTAACAAAGGCGGCTTCATCAGACGCGAGATATAATACAGCGGCGGCGATCTCTTCTGGGGCAGCCATTCGGCCGAGGGCTTGGGCGGCTGCCATTTCTTCGTAAGCCTTTGCCGGGTCGGGGTACTCCGCAAGACGTTTTTTTACGAACGGCGTCTCAACACGGCCGGGACAAACAGCGATCGCCCTAATGCCATCCTTTGCATGGTCAAGGGCGAGGCATTTGGTGAAGCCGACAACAGCGAATTTTGTCGTGCAATACGCGAGTCTGTCGGCGATGGCCACAACCCCGCCGATCGACGCGATGTTTATAACGACTCCTGCCTTTCGCTTGGCCATTCCAGGAAGGAATGCCTTCGTAAGACTGAAAATACCGCGTACATTTACCGAATAAAGTCGATCAAGGTCGTCCGCCTCGGTCTGAAGTATAGTACCGACGTGTCCGATGCCGGCATTGTTTACGAGAATATCCGGTGTGCCTCGCTCCTCAATTACCCGGTTTGCGGCAAGTCCGCAGGCATCGGCATCTCTTACGTCAAGATGGACGTAATCGGCTGCCAGCCCCGTAGCAATCAGACGCTCTACCGTTCGCTCTCCGCCTTCATCATCGACATCCGCGACGTACACGAACGCCCCGGCCGCGCCCAGCGTCTCGGCGATCGCCTCACCAATGCCTGAAGCGGCGCCCGTGACAAACGCAGTTTTTCCTTTCAGATCGAACATATTTCACATCCAACGCTGGATAACTGGATTTCGAAGCACGCCCAAGCCCTCGATCTCAACCTCAGAAACATCGCCGGACCTCAGAAAGACCTTTGGAGTGCGTGCAAATCCGACCCCCGGCGGTGTTCCCGTTGCGATCACGTCGCCTGGTTCGAGTGTGATCGTTCTAGAGATGAACTCGATGAGTTCCGGGATCTGAAAGATCATCTGCTTCGTATTTGAATCCTGAAGCGTCTCGCCGTTCAGTCGAAAGCTGATCCGAAGGCCGTGCGGATCCGCGATCTCATCGGCGGTAGCTATAAACTCGCCCATGGGAGCGAACGTGTCGCAGGATTTTCCCCGCTGCCATTGGCCGTCAGCGAACTGCATGTCTCTTGCCGAGACGTCGTTGATGTTCGTGTATCCGAACACATATGCCATCGCGTCGCCCGCAGGTATGTTCCTTCCATAGCGGCCGATCACGACCGCCAGTTCTGCCTCATAATCCACTTCCGAGCTCCCGACAGGTAATTCAATGGCTGCCTCAGGGCCAATAACGGAGGTCGAGAATTTTGAGAAAATTATGGGTGAAGCAGGTATTGCCATACCGCTCTCTTCGGCGTGGTCGCGGTAGTTCAACCCAACGCAGATCAATTTGCCGGGTCGCGGAACGGGAGCCTCTATCGATACGTCACTCCGCTCGATGATAACGGCCGAACCGTCGCTGATAGCCCGTTGCGCCGGTGTTAGAAAGTCGAGAGCTAGATCCCAGCATTTTAGAATGTCGGCGTGTGAAAGGCCGCTGCCGAGAAACTCAGGAGTAAGGTCGGCTATTCGGCCGTCATCGAGAAGCGCACCGATCCTATATCCCGTCGCCGAACGCCCTGCGTCGGCTCTTCTTTTGAAAACCACTAACTTCATCGTTATCCTTGGCCACCTAGATCCTGTCGTGTTTCGATCATCTCTTAAGGCCCTCGATCGGCACCCAAACAAATCTCGGCCGATAGAAGTCCGCATAGATCGAATCGCCCGGCTTTGCCCCGAAAGGTAGATTACTGTTATACGAAATGAGCAACCGACCGTCTTTGGTGAACTGAGGGTGCATGTGCGGGTTGTAAACGCTCATCCCCGTCTTTAGAGATTCCGACGTGGTCATGCCCGGAAGTTTCTTCTGACCGGCGGTCGGAGTTCGATAGACAAATACTTTGGAAGTGAACGGTCCCTCCGGGCTGCATGCCGAGTACAGATAGAGGTCCTTCCAATCGGAGTAGCCGACCGACGTGTCGAACGTGACCATTACGAAGGTTGGTTTGCCGTCGATGTTCAGACGACGAAGGCTTAGCTCGTCGCTGATGCTGTCCTTCGCAGGAATGATCGATGCTCGGTCGTCAAGTTTTTTCGAGAAGGCTTTGCCGTTCCACGCCGACCAATTCTTAAGGTCCGCAGCGAAGTCGATCCCCTTTGACGCATCGACCTTTGCGACATATAACTTCTTGTATTTGTTCGCGGCTTCGAGCGACGATCTTTCCACGCCTTCAATGGAGCCCTCGTTCCGCATTCCGTAGATATAGAGTTCGTTGCGATCATTGAGCCATAGCGAGATCCCCCAGATCGCTTCGTCCATCTTGTGAGCGAGATCGACGATCTTCTCGATCTCGAGTGTGTTCGCGTCCATCTGTGCGATGGCCTGAGCGCGATACTTGATCCAGAATGCCTTGTCGAACGGCCGCGCGACATCCCATTCGTTCAGGAACATCCAGATCTTCTTCTTTCCGCCAACCTCGACAATTATCGGGTCGCCGAGCCAGTACATATCGTTCGGGCCGCCGCTCTTCGGTCGGAAATACGAAGTTGAATAGCCGAATTTGTCCTTAGGGCCGGTGAGCGTGTGCACGGTTCGGCCGTCCTGTGACCGCACGAGCACGCTGTTATAAACGTAGTGGATCACTTCGGGTTTCGGGCCGCAGATCGGAGGGAGACAGTTCGGCTTTCGCATTCGGAGGCCGTTGGAATTCGTAAAAACGGAGCCGTCTCCGGGCATCGCGGGATTCTCGCCGATGAACGAGTCTGAGAAAAAGAACGCCGAATCGCCGTTCGGCAGTTCGAGGGACACCGTCGTGTCCCCGCCGGTCCAACCCGGCCCGCTGCGGGAGAATATCTTGTCCCATTCTTTCGCCGGCACACCCTTGCCTGCCGATATCTCGCACTGCGGGAACACCGCGGCCGAAAGGACGGCGAGCAGGATGACGCAAACCAACAGTCGCAAAAAAGATCTCATAACGACATCAATACGGGATCTCCGGCCGACGTTCATCATTCGGGTCCGCCCAACGTGTATTTGGCACAACGGGTGTCCAGTCCGGCCTGAGCGGATCTTTGTCGTACGGATATCCACCGAGCCGCTTGTAAAGCTCGTTGTACTCTGCCACCTTATCTCTGTTCAATGCAACGCCAAGTCCCGGACCATTTGGCACCTTGATCTTACCGCCGTCATATCTCATCCGGCCGCCTTCGATTATGTCGTCGGTCAAATGATGGTAATGGGCATCGGCGGCAAATGTCAGGTTCGGGATCACGGCACCAAGATGCAGCATAGTTGCAAGTTGGATGCCGAGCTCACCAGAAGAGTGCACGGCGACGCCCAATTGGAATGTTTCGCACACTCCGGCTGCTTTTACGCACGGACGAATACCGCCCCAAAACGTCGTATCAAGCAATATCACATCTACGGCGGTATTTAGGACGTTTGCGGCCAATTGCTCGAAGTTCACAACGACAGTATTTGTGGCAAGCGGCATTCGCACCTTTTCCCGCGTCCGTCGCATCGCGTGCAGGCCAAATACCGGGTCTTCGAAATAGTCGTTCCGAATATCCTCGATCTGTTGGCCGAACCAGATCGCCTGTTCGGTGGACCAGGAAGCATTTGGATCAAAGCGAAAACTGTCGCCGCTCTGCGTGTCGGTGCCGAGTGCCTCGGCAAGAGCACGGTAGCATTGCAGCTCGTATTCAGGATGAAAGACGCCGCCTTTCAGCTTGTGCGATGTAAAGCCGTGCTTGCTCTTCAGTTCCTTCGCGTGCGCGACCAATTGGTCAACCGTACGCACTTCTCCGCTTCCGTCATTCGGGTTCGGATAGCGAAAGAAAAGATAGGATGCGAATGGCACCTGATCCTGTAGCTTTCCGCCGAGGATATCGTAAACCGGAACGTTCCACTTCTTCCCGAGAATGTCGAGGCAGGCGAACTCGAGCGCCGCGAGTATTTGCGTTCGATTGTTGTATAACGACGCCGTCGGATTGGCGATCTTGAAACGCATCTCTTCAAGGTTTGCGGGGTCGTGGCCGACGAGGTAGCCTTTCATAGCGCGAAACGCTGATTCGGCAGACTCACCGCCGCCGCCCATTTCGCCGAGCCCCGTGATGCCTTCGTCGGTCTCGACCTCAACGATCGTTCGCACGAATCTTCCCCAATGGCAGCCTGCGGCATGACGAAGCGGAGCCTCGATCGGGACCGTCACAGTGGTAGCTTTGATGTCGGTAATCTTCATTTGACGTGTGCTTCAGTTGATGACCTTATTCTCCCGCAGGAAGTCCCATATCTCCGAGTAAGCCATCTTATATTGATCCTGGGTGAACATCCCGTGATCGCCGCCTTTGACCGTAAAAAGCCTATTCGGAACGTGTGCTTTATCTAGAGCTTCTTTCAGACGCGTTCCTTGGTTGTACGGCACGACACTGTCCTTGTCTCCATGGATCGTGATGATAGGCGGGAGATCCGAACGCACGTAGGTAATGGGCGATACTTGCTTGGCGACCGCTGCGGCGTCTGGCAGGCTTCCTACCCACATCTTTGCATAGTTCTTGAGGTTCGGTCCCGCAAGAAGATCATTCACGTCCGTTATCCCGTACCAGTTGATTATCGCGGCGACCCTCATATCTTCATCGCCATAGCATTGGTTATCAAGGGGCGTTCCTTTCGGTAGCATTCCGGCGATCAAAGCAAGGTGTCCGCCGGCGGACTGCCCTGTGAGAACGATCTTCGAGGTATCGAAATTCCATTGCTTCGCATTCCTGAAGACCCATCGAACGGCACAACGAACGTCTTCGACCGCACCTGGGGCAAGAGAATTCCCAGCCATTCGATACTCGATGTTCACTGCTCTCCATCCGCGTTCGAGATACGGCAGAAGCTGATATACGGCCCCTTCCTTCGACCCAAATATCCAGCCGCCTCCGTGAATGAATACGATCGTCGGCGTCGGGTTCGGGTTGTCTCGCGGATACCAGATGTCGAGCTTTAGCTGAGTGTTGTTCGCCGTTGCGTAAACGACGTCTGGCTGCATCCAGTATCTGTCCGCGATCTGCAGCGTCGGCGTCGTATCTTGTCCAGATGCGGCCGCGGCGAAACCGAAGGCAGCTGCGATAACAAGAGCTGCTCTGCCAAACCAACGTCTAAGCGATATTCCTTTCATTCCTGTTCCTCGCTAAGTCCGGATCAAGCCGGTCGAACACCGTCCCTAGTAGCTGCGAACGGGCGTCCTTGGTAGTTTAGATTGCGCAGTTCCGCTTGTTGGTCGAAGCCCGCGAGTCTCGGACTTGCCGTTATCTTGCCGAAGAGCCCGGCATTTACGCCGAATATGGAGTCGATGATCGGTTCAAGATAGTTGCAGCCCGAGACGCAGGCCCAGTCGTTGATGAACGGCGGATCAGACGGAGCTTTGATGGCACCGCCGTTCGATTCAGGGGCAACGAAGTCTTCGACAAAGTGAGCCTGTGCGATGGGCCCTTGTTGGGCGGATCTGGCGAGGCCCTTCATCCATTCTCGCGCAACCGCTTGCTCGCCAGCGGCGAAAAGGCCGCTCAAGGCAAGGGCAGGCCACGCGCAATATGCACCCGTCCACTGATGGTCAGGGCGGATACTGAAGGTCACGTCCAGATCGCGAGTAGAAAGAGCGCGCATCCATGTCGGCGTCTGAAGTTCACGTTGGAAGAATGCGACCATCTCTTTTTTCTGCTTTGCCGGCATGGTGTCGCCGATGGTCATCAGCGTGACTCCAAAATCATAGCAATGGTGAACTTCGTTGTAGGATCCGTCGGGTAAGCGGCAACGCCAGATCCCTTTGCCGTCAACGTAAAGCTCGTTCACGCGTTGGGCGAGATCGTCCGCCTCCTTTCGAAATGCGGCCGCCTTTTCCTTTTGCTGCTTGTGCTCTAAGAGGTCGGCCGCGAACTGCAGATTGTACACGTTCGCCGCGTTGAGGCCCGCGACCTCATGAACATAGCTGGAAACGGCTTCAAGAAGATTCGTGACGCCTCCATAGTCAGCAAGGCCATGCCCGTTGGTATTGAGTGCGCGCCAATGCTCGGCATATTGGATCAGACGGTCAAAGACCTTTGTGCCGCCAACTTCCTTTTCGAGCCAGTCCTTGTCCCCCGACCAACGAAGATACTCTTTGGCCATCCGCGACATCGCATAGTCGTTGACCGAGTACCACGGTCCGACACCGGCACCCGTGAGAAATTCGGTCCCGAAATGCTTATAAACATCCAGGGTCATCCAAGTTTCGATCATTCGACGAAGAACGGCTGGATCGAGCATCGCGAGCAGCATCGCGCTCAAAGAGATATCCCAGAGAAAGGTCGTCGTTTCCCAATAGCGCGGTGCGAGTGTGACGTATGTGGTCCCGTAAACTGAGTGAGGAGTCGTCCTCCGAAAGAACAACGCACTCATCACGGCCGAATGATATAGACGCTTAACGTCCTCGTCTTTTGCTATAAGGGTCGGAACGTGCCCGGAAAAGATCTTGTTGCCGGGCGTGAATGCCGCCGCAAGCTGTGTGTTCCATTCGTCGGTCGTTGCCCTCGCGACCTCATCGAAACTGTTCACTACGGCATCATACCCGCGGCGTGCTTCATCAGCATCCGCTCCCATCGAATTCACGAACGTGACAACGCCCGACTCGCCTGGGGCGAGATCAAACTCATAGATCAGCCACGATGGCAGCAACTGCGTCGGTTTAGGAGAAGAGCCTTGCAGCACGAAGGCTTCGGTGCGCTTTGACTTGCAAAGGATCGCGTTGCGTGACGAGTCGATAACGCGTTCGTTGTCGTATTCGCCTGGCGAGTACGCGGCATTCCATGGCGTAACGCTTTTCGTCGCTCCAGCATTTACCGCGAGCTTGATCTCCGTCTTTCGCCGCTGCTTTGAAACGTTCTTTACACTCAGCTTGACCGCGGTCGTCATCGAGCGAAATGGAACTATCGTAACACTTGAGAGTTCGAGTCCTCTATATGTCGAACGCCTCTCAATACGGTCCGGCCGCCAAACGAACTCGATAGGTGTCTTCGTTGCCGCGAAGTATTCTCCATCGACATAAAGAACGCCGGTCAGCAATTCACCGCCCGCACCAAGCGGAGCGACGTTCATTTCGCCTTGTGCAAAAGGCGGAAAAGCGATGCTCCGCACCGCCGCAACATCCATTGCGGCTTGAGCGCAGCCCCACTGATTCGTGAGGCCGGGAGGATTGAAGTGATCGCCAAACTTGTGGGTCATTACAACGCTCTGGAGAGAATCCGACGTTGGAATGTCCGGAAGCGGCGCTCCGGCCGGCTCGCGAAAAGGTCGGTTTGCTGCACCAAGCGTTTCACTTTTTAACAATGCAGGCACGGCAAGGCTAGCGGTTGCGGCTTTTAGAAAATCCCTTCGTTCGAGTTTGCTCATAGACTAAAATATCTTTTTACTGAATTACGACACTTATAGTCGCGGTTTGATATGGCCGCAGGGTGATAGTCAACGGCGATATTTGCAGGATATCGCCGAGAATTTTGCTCTCGGTAAGATCTACCACCGATGCGGAGCGTATTTTAGCTGGAAGAGTTACGGTCGCAGATGTCTCCCGCCCTGCGAACTCCTGCAATCGGATGACGAAAGTCTTGCTAACAGGTGGATCAAGCGGTGATGCGCTTACATCTCCTCGGACCGAACTGTCCGCGGCGGGTTTGACGTTAACTATTTCCACATTTGGTTGATCGACCGTGAAATAGCTCGCTATGGCACTTAAAGGCGGCACCTGAACGTACTTTGCGATCAACGGCATATTAAAGGCCTGGCCGAGCCGCCTCGCGGCAATATCATCACGCGTACTTCCACCGGCTATCGCATACTCATAAACGTAGCGGCCTGGCATCCCAGGCTCAACTGTCGGCATATTTACAACGCCAAGATCGTGCGTATCGGCCTGGGAACCGTGGCGTATCGCACGAGAATAGAGTGTCGCCTCAGGAAGCGGAAATTTGCCGGTGTAAAGTGCCGGGAACTCTTTAGGAGCATCGATCGGCCTCACCTTGGTGCTGACATAGCCGGCAAAGACCCAGTAAAATGCTTGGCGATGTGCTATATATGCTGTCGCCGCACCGTTCGTCAGTCCGATAATATGCTGCGTAGTGACCGAATCCCGTCGGGCGCCCGGCAGGTAGTCATCAGGAAGCGTGTCTAGCCACTTTTGTCCACCGCGGATCACCTTCAGACCGTCCTTTCCAACGTTCATGGGAAAGGCAAAGTAGTACGAATCGCTCCAGTTGCCGCTCCCGCCGACAAATGGCATTTCCGTTGGATCGAGCTCATTTCGGATCTGAACTTCGCCGATGCCCTTATAGATGGTCAATCTTGTGAGCGGAAAAACCGAACGTGGCCGCTGAATCAAGATCTCAGACATCACCTCGCCGGTCCTCACCAAAACGTTCGTTTCTTCAGGATAGATCACCCGAGATGCGTCACTGCCTTCGACCCGAAGCAGTTCGTTGAACGGCATTTCGCCCGTCAAATTGAGAAGCTCCCTTCCCGTCAAGCGATCGACGAGACTTTCAATGGTTCCCTTCTTGCTGACCCTAACTGAGAATCGGTCGTTCGCGATCTCGTTTGACGAGATCGTTCGCATGGTTGAAGTCGGGGTTCCGGCTTCGGCCTTTATTTCAAATGTTCTGTAGCCGAACGACGGTACCTGCCTCGCAATAAAGACGGCATCTCCGTTTTCGTCAAGGTCGAAGGCAATGTCTGCTTTTGACACTGCGTCGCTCACCTTTACGATCTTAGTGTCCTTTCGAGGGGCCGTGAGATGAACAACGTCATCCCGAGTCCACGACAGGCCGTTATAAACGACTGAGAACCAGCGATCAGCAGGAACTACCGGAGGATCGTCGTGCCTCGAAGGTTGAACGAGAGTCTTGATACCTGTGTTCAGCAGTCTATCGACCGAGGCCTTTCCGGTTGTCGCCATATTTACGTATTGACGATTTTGCTCGCTGAGGGCGTCGGCATTATTGAGCTGCGGCCAACCCGTATTTCCCGCTCCGCTATGCTCATCGTACGTAAACATTAGGTCATAAAGCTGACTCATATTCCCGGCGGGAAATGGAATTTTGCGAGTCATCGCAATGGCGCTCCAGAGTGACTCGGCTGCGGGAGTATGATCGTGGCTGTATCTGGCGAGAGCCGAGATCTTGGGAGATTGCGTCTTTGCTTCGCTCCAAAGGCCGGACCATTCACCGCGAAAGGTCGGCAGCTGAGGTCCGTATTTGCTCTCGATGTGTTTGAGAAATTCGGTGGGCGTCGCGATCTTTAACCGAACCGCCGTGTGTCGTGAATTCCAAAGGTTGACGGCCCGCTCCAGATTCGTAACATATTCGGGCTCGATAAAATCGTGGGCGTAGATCGCCATCACCGCGTCGTATTTGTAGCCCGCCTTGTTGTAGCGGTCCAGAAGGTCCTTAACCCCTGATTCCATTATCTGAAGCGGAGTTCGTTTCCCGGCCAGCTTCGGTTCGAACATCTCAAAGGGTGTGCGATCTGTGTACGGGTCGAGCGAATAGGGGTCAAGAAAATAGTCTGTCAAGGCTTCCGTATAGCCGCCTCGCGGGCTTTGCGTTACCCAAGTGAGAACCTTGCTTCCATCTTGTGATTGCCAATAGAACGGTACGTTCCCGGGAGCAAGGCTCGTGGCCTTATCGATGAATGTATTGGCACCGACGACCAAGTATTTACCGCCGCTGCCAGCCAAGACACTCGGTATTGTTGACGGATGGCCGGGGACATCGTCCATGAGAGCGAATTCCGAACTTATTCCGTACTTACCCTTGAGCTTTGCATAGTCTAAAAAGAGGCGATTCAGCTCCTCACCGCCCATAAAATCCGTATGCATACTTCCCCACGACATCGATAGGGCGACGCGGCCGGACTTTATCAAATTCATTAAGCGGGCGATCTTTCGCGTGTCATTCGGGAGAACGGACGTCGGTTTAACGGCTCTCTTTAGCCACTCATTTACTTGCCAGACACTTTCGATCGTCCAGCGAAAGTTTGGATCGGCTTCGGCGACTCGGATCACCTCGTCGATATGTCTTGCGGCCCGTTCGCGAACTGCATCCGGCGGTTCTACAAAACCAAAGTCGTAGTGAGATGTGGGAGTAATGTAGATCGTCTTGATCGAGCTTGCAGGCAGAGCTTCCTGCCCAAGCCCAAATATAGGAAGCAGGATGAATATGGCCAAAAGCGGTACTGCGAACCTTTTATTCATTTGCCTCGAACTACCTGTTTCCTTCCAGATCCAAAGAGAAAAGCTGTCCCGCACGCAAGAGCTTGTGCAGCCTCCATCGTGCGGGACATCCGTGAGCCGGTCCAAATCCGTCCGAACCGCCAAATAGGGACGGCCGGACCGGCGTCATGCGATCAGAAGTTCAAGCGGGCAGACAACTGCACCTGTCTTGGGCCGCCAAATCCGAGCAAACCGCCAAGTTGGTTCCCAACTGTCGATGTGCTGCGTCCAAACGCCGAACAAGCACCTACCGAACCGCCGCACGAGATACCGCCGGACGGATCGGCGTAGTTCGCCCTATTCAGAAGGTTGAAGACCTCAAGCCTCAAATTAAGCGTCATCCTTTCAGTCAGGCGAGTGTTCTTGAACAGCGATGCATCAACCTGCGCGAAGCCCGGCCCGCGTAGGATATTTCGGCCTGCGTTACCGAATACGCCCGGTCCCGGATCTGAGAATGCCGCCGGGTTGAATTGGCAGTTCGGCACACTATACGGCTGGCAATATTGGCTAACTCCGGGGACTATATTGGGACGGAACGAAAATCCGGAGAAGATCCCGCCCGTTCGGGTGATCGTGACGGGCAGCCCGCTGCGGATCTGAACGATGGAATTGATCTGCCAGCCGTCGATCAGCCATTTCGGCCCATTTCCAAACCACTTTCGGAACTTAAGATCGTAGCCGGCATCAAGCGTAAAGTTGTGCCGGACGTCCTGATCCGAGCTTGCGCGTTCTGCACGGGCGTTGTTTTCGTCCTGATAGTCCTTAAAGAACCCGACAACATCGTCGATCGTGTGTGACCACGTGTAGTTGGCGTTGAACCTGAGTCCATTCGTAAGGTTGCGTCTGAACGTCAACTGCATTGCATTGTAGTTCGACTGCGGATACCCGCCGACGGCGTAAATGTCGCCAAAACGACTCGTGAGAGGACGAACGCCGCTAACCGGGTCTGCCCTATTGATGTTCCTGGGCGAAACCACACCATCGGTAAGGATGTGAGTCACGTGATTGCCGACATACGCAGCTTGAATAGTGCCAAAGCCGATATTCTGCTGAATGCCGAGCGACCAGTGCTGCGCCATTGCAGTCTTTAGATCACGCTCGATGACATAGGCTGATGACACACCGCAATCAAAGACCCTGGGGTCGACCGGATAGGAGAACGTCGGCGGCGGCGTGGCACAGAAGAGCCAGTCAAAAAGGTTCGTTTGCGTCTGCGGGAAGGAGTTCGCCGCGGGCGAGCCGTAGCTCGCCGGTAGTTCTCTGTTATAGAAAATTCCATAACCGCCGCGGATGACCGTTTTGGTGTTGCCGAAGACATCAAAAGCAAAACCTACCCGAGGACCGAAGTTGTTCTTGTCCACATTGTGGAGCTTTTGGCCCTGCGCGGTGTAATTCATCGTCGTAAGGTCAAAATTCTGAAGCAGTCCGTTCTTTTCACGGCTCACGGTACTGACGTCGTACCGAAGGCCGAGATTGAGCGAGAGCCGCGGATGTGCCCGCCAGTTGTCGTTGATGAAAAAGGCGAAATTTTCGTTAGCGTAGTTAAGGTTAGGATTTCCCCCACGTGAGATCACAAACGGCTCGTTCGCCTGAAAGCTCGTGGATCCGGGGCCACCGGCAAGGCCGAAAAATGTGAGCGTATACTGCTCTCGGGAGAGAGCCGCTCGCCGGTTAAGTCGGATGTCCGCGCCGAACTTAAGCGTGTGATCGCCCCGGATCATCGTCATCGTATCCAAGAACTGATACACAACACCGGTCCGGCGCTGACTGAACTGTGCGGGGCCCGGAGTTGCTATCCTAAAGTCAACAAATGAAAGATCGATTCTCGGAAACTGTTCATCACCGGCCCCTACATCGGTGAAATTGTGGTTGATGCCGAAACCGAATTCGTTCGTCGTACTCGCGTTGAAAGCGTAGTTGTGAGCAAATTTGAAGAGCTGAACGCGAAGCTTACCAGGGGCAACCTGCCCAATGCCAACGCCATAAGGGGTGTCAGTATTGGAATCATTTATGTTATAGCGGGCTGAGAAGCGGCTCTTGTCGCTTTGTTGGTAATCGATCTTTACTGAGCCCGTATCTTCCCTAAGCCTTGCGATCCGCTGGGCTTGGTATTCACCAAGGTTAGGATCAACAAGACCGGTCAATGGTTGAATATACGGCCGTTGAGGTAAAGGAATGGTGTCAACAAGCGGCCTGAGTGCCGGTGCCAAGCCGTTTCTGAACAGCTGTGTATAAACGAGCTGGTTGAATGTTTGACCGCGAGTCTGACGAACGCCTTCATAGTTCGCAAAGAAGAACCATTTATCCTTCACGATCGGACCGCTAAGATTTCCGCCGAACTGATTGAGACGAAATCTCTGTTTGCCAGCAAGAGCATCACCGGCATCCAATCCTTCGTTACGAAAATACTCAAAAACGCTTCCGTGGAGATTGTTAGTTCCTGATTTGGTGATCGGATTTATCACGGCACCGAGTGCCTGTCCGTACTGGGCGGAGTAGTTCTGTTCCAGTACTTGAACTTCCTGGATGCTATCCATGCTCACGCGGTTAACGCGCGATTCGATCCTGCCGAGCACGTTGGATGTTCCGTTGACGTCCACGCGGCTTGCGTCGATCCCATCAACCAGTACACTCGACCCGCCAAATGTTGACGGAATGCCGTTGATCGCTGTCTGAAATTGATTTGTGGATTGAACGGAGCCCGGTACGGTCGCAAGAAGTTGAGTGAAGTCTCGTCCATTCACGGGATTGTCCTGAATGCGAGCTTGCAGAACCGTATCGCCAAGCGTCGCGGTCTCAGTGTCCGTTGGCGTCTGGTCGGCCGTTACTTCGACGGCGGCTTCAACACCCTGCACCTTCACGGAGATATTGACCCTCAACGTGTCACCGACCGCAAGTCTGGCATCGGTTACCGTCGTCGGCTGAAATCCCGAAGCGGTTACGGAAACTCGATAAACACCATTTGAAAGTGATGGTGCATAGTATACGCCGTTGCTATCGGTCACTACGGTTTTGGTCTCATTCGTGCCAACGTTAGTTACTTTCACGCTTGCACTTGGAACAGCCGCGCCATTCGCATCCTGAACGGTGCCGGTGATCGTTCCCGTGTTGGATTGCGCGACCACACCGAGAGAAAAGACCAGCGCTATGGCAATGCCGACTGACACCTGCCCGATTTGTTTTAGAATTCCTTTGTTCATAGTTCGCCTCCTGCGGCTTCTCGGATCATCTCTCCGTAAAGTCAAACCCTTGTACACTCACTCTTTGTAGGTATAGCGCCGATCGCATTCAAATTCGGCGTCCAAACCCCATCCATTTTTGAGTAATAGATCTCCAGCAATTCCACTGTCATCGGAATAGTGGGAATAACATCCCTAACGGGGACGTTCTCGCCGTTGAACATTCTTACTGCACCGTCGATACAACGAAGCCCAACATATTCGGGAAACATTGCCGCACTTACCTTTAAAGCCTTTCGCTCGAGCAGCCAATCCTTTTCGTGTTCTCCGGCAAGCCCGAAGCCGGCGATCGTAACCGTTTCCGGGTTGAATCCTGCATCAATGTAGCCTTGGTACGCACCCTGTCCGGTCTCATCATCCATAGCGAAGATCACATCCACGTCGCCCGTTTTCTTAAGAGTTTCGAGTGCGATCTCTCTTGCGATCGAAGGAGTTGCTTCCCCATTTATCGATGCCACAACGACCGCGTCCGGTTGAATGCTGCGAACGCCCTCGGCAAATCCTTCGCTGCGGAGCAAGCAAGGCCTCAAGGTGGGAAGCCCTACATCAAGTATTCGCAGTGGTCCGCTTGCAGCGACAACGTTCCTTCCGATCCAAACACCCATATCGTATCCGGCATCGTAGTCGCAGATAGCAACC
Source organism: Acidobacteriota bacterium (assembly GCA_018269005.1). Classification (GTDB taxonomy): domain Bacteria; phylum Acidobacteriota; class Blastocatellia; order Pyrinomonadales; family Pyrinomonadaceae; genus OLB17. Next base: position 95,914 of record JAFDVK010000032.1, read on the forward strand.
ATGGTGCTCATTCCTTCGATCGGGTTCGCTTCGACGACTACCGGCGTATCGGCCGCTTCGGCAATTCTAAGTATCTCTTCCAGGCCCTCGGTCGCAGCTGGTGTTAAGATCAGAACATCGACGTCTTTGACGATCTCGCGAGCCTGCTCGATCTGTCGCTCGACACTCAATTCCGCGTCTTTCACAATGATCTCTGCCCGATATTGGCCGCCTCGCCGCCTAAGAAGCTCGATCACGATCTGGTACCAAATGTGAAAGCTATAGTTCGTTAGATAACCGATCTTCGCCGGAAACTTCGCCGCACGTACCAACGGAACGGCTTCAAGAGCGGCGTCAAGCCCTGGAGGCGGAAGGTATTGTGTTATCTCCGGATGGGCTTTCGTCTGTTCAGTTGAAGTTGATTCACTCATAAATAATCGCCTCACTTCTATTAATTTGTTTGCGGTACGCCGCCAATCTGCGTCAGCAGGCCGCCGTCCGCGGTCCATACAGAGCCGGTTACGAACGATGAACTTTCATGTGCAAGAAATAGCGCCACTTCGGCTATCTCTCTCGGGACAGCTATTCGACCGAGCGGATGCATCTGGTTGCAAGCGTCATAAACCGATTGCGGGTTCGGGTCAAGCGAAGCGGCCCACTGGAGCATTGGGGTATCGACGGTTCCCGGGCAGACGGCATTGGCGCGAATGTTCTCCTTTGCGAAGTCCATCGCGATCGATCGCGTAAGCCCTAACAACGCATGCTTGCTGACCGTGTAGGCGAGCACATTTTGCTGACTTGCGAGTGCCTGAACTGAAGAAACGCAAACGATACTGCCTTTCCCGGCCTGCTGCAGGTGCGGGAGCACCGCCCGAGCGGCGTTCCATGCACCCTTTAGATTGACGCCCAGAACTTCGTCCCATTGTTCGTCGGATGTAGTCAAAGCTGTCCCATACCGTTGTATACCGGCACTAACGATCAAAGAATCGATCCCGCCGAAAGTCTCAACCGTCCGGGCAACCGCCTTTCCGATCGCGACGGCATCCGAGACGTCGGCCTGTGTATAGATTGCCCTGCCGCCGTTCTTCTCGATCTCGTCGCAAGCAGTCTTCGCTGCGGCGTCATCCCAGTCGACGATCGAGACCTGGCCACCGCGTTCGGCTAACAGAAAGGAGGCGGCCCGCCCAATGCCGAGCGCCCCACCAGTTACTATGATCGTCTTCCCGTCAAATCTCATGCGGCCTCCTTTATTTCTGGAGCTAGGGGCAGTTGCAGATCCTCGTCCAGATCTTCGGGTGTGCGAGACGGCGGAAGATGTTTGTACCAGGTGAAGTAGAGAATAATGATCGATAAGACCGTTGTTCCCATTAGGGCAAAAGCAACTGATAGACGATGCAGGATCAAATAGAGTGTAGAAATGTAAAGAGCGGTGATTCCGACCAGAGCGATCAGGGTATTTATTACGTCGCGTGCAAAAGGCGATTGTTTTCTGAAGTCCGGCTCATCAGAAAGGACTGCCGTCTTTGGCGGTCCCCAGAAGCCCGCAGGCTGCACCTTTCTATAAAACACCTTGAGAGTGTCTAGTTTTGTAGGCTCAGTCGCGAGTGAGACGGCGATGGTCAGAATGAAAGATGCGAGAGCGATGACCGGAAAGCCAATATAGAGCGGCAGCGGGTCGCCCAAATATGTCGTATCAAGTACGACTTGGCCAAGTGAAAGTATCATTCCCCCGAAAACGCCGGCTGCATATCCCCAACCATTCAATCGCCACCAATACCAGCGAAGAACATTAGGCGGCAGTATGCCTGCGGCGAGCGTTCCGAATATCCAAAGAAATGCGGAGTTGATCGAAGTGCCGAAGACTGAAATTATCAATCCAACAACGATCAGAAGGGCTGACGAAAAATAGCTAACGTGAACGAGCCTTTTTGCATCGGCTTTTGGATTGATGTAACGCTGGTAAACGTCCTTTACCAAATAAGCTGCTCCCCCGTTGACCGTCGAACTAAATGTTGCCAAAAACCCTGACAATAGTGCCGCCAGCATAAAGCCGACGAGACCGACCGGCAGCATCGATCCGATGATCAACGGAAGAGCAGTCTCCGGGTCCGCACGCAGTTGCTGATCCAACGCGGCATTCCCGATTCCCATAATGGCCATGATCGCGATCGCCATCGCAAACGGCCAACGAACTGTATGTATCAAGCCCCAAAGTGCCCCAAGTTTCGACGCGTCGCGCTCGTCCTTTGCGGCAAGAAAGCGCTGGAAGTCGTATAGCTGTTCGGGGCCGCTTAGGCATAGTAAGAAGCCTTTTAGCACCCAAACAGCCATCAAAGCGCCGAACAGTGAGTAGTCTGTGCCGCCGGAGATCACGCCTTGGAGGTCTGCTGGTCTCGTTGATGAAGGAATGATCTCCATCCAGGAAGCAGGTACGAGGGTTGCGAATTTGGCGGCATCAAAATGCAAATAGCCTACGACCGCAAAGGCGATCGCGCCGGCGCTTAGAACAATGGTCTGCGCGATCTCGACCCTAACAATTCCATGAAATCCACCGGCAACGACGTAAATACCGGTAACGCCAAGGATCAAGATCGCACATACCGTTGGCGAGAACGGTAAAAAGATCGCACCGAATTTGCCCATTCCGATCGCACCGTAGCCGAGAAGTGCCGTAATTGTAAGAACGGCGAAGAGCGTGTAGGACAGCCTCGCCAGATCACCGGCACGGCCGGTGCCGAACCGCGTCATCATCCATTCCGCTCCGGTCATTACGTCAGAACGTCGGATCCATTTGCCCATATAGGCCAAATAAAAGGCTGTGATCGGAAAGCCCCACAGCCAATGAACCCACATTCCCTTTAGACCAAGTACGATGAACGTAGAGACGATCCACATCGTCCCTGTAATATCGAAGTATGATGACGACCCTGACATCGCGAGGGCCCACCATGGCAGTTGTCGTCCCCCGAGAAAGTATGACGACATTCCCTTCGAAGCTCGGCGCTTCATCGCGATGCCAATACTCATTATCGCCGCTAGATACAGCACGACGATGACTTGGTCTAAAGCGGAAAGGGTCATTGATCAGGCTCCCGATAGATTATTACTGCTGATACTTATTCCTGTGTGTTGAGAAAGCAACGGCGATTCCCGCTCTTGCTGTATCGCTATTTTAACAACTCGCCAGGCTTCCATTGGAGCTGGCTTCGCTGAGCTGTCGCTGATCTTTCTCTTCGGCGTTGACTAAGTCATTGATACACTAGTTGTAGGATACTGTCAACAGGAAAAATGATTTTGAAGTGAAATCGTGTTTCGGCTAGGAAAGAACGCCAGATGCGACACAGTTCTGAAGAGCTATGGGAATCGCTCCGTAAAGGCTCGGACGTTCCACGCTCGCCGGACGGATCGTAACTTGGTTCGGCGAGACGATATATCTACTTCGAACCTTCTCAACGATGACCGACTCAATGAGCGGCCACGCCGCGGTTATATTACCGCCTATTACTACCGTCTCCGGGAAGATGCCGTGGACCAAGTTGCTGATCCCTTCCCCAAGATACTCGGCCGTGATCTTCAGTGATTCGAGCGCCATCTTATCCCCGTCATTCGCCAGCGTTATCAGATCGTTGACGGTAACCAGAGGTTCGCCCGGTTTTGCGGTCACCCTGTGATATCTTTCGACAGTCGCACGTTCAGATGCGAATGTTTCCCAGCAGCCGCGGCGGCCGCACGAGCACAATTCACCATTCGGGTCGATGCTCATATGGCCAAAGCCTCCGAGTCCGTGACGTGAGCCTACGTGCAATTCCCCGTTAATGATCAAGCCGGTACCAAGACCCTCGACCACGAGGACGAAAACCAAGTTTTTGACCTTCGCTTCGTTTATTGGGCCATACCAAAATTCAGAGAATGCGGCCGCATTTGCGTCGTTCTCAACAAAGACCGGCAGACCTAGGCGCTTTGAAAGGACGTTCCGAACGGGAACATCCTTCCATTCAAGGTTTGGGGAGATCTCGATCGAACCGTTCTCACGGTCGATAAGTCCTGGCACGCTTACCCCAATACCGCCAAAACGCGCCTTGGAATAGTTGTCAGCAATGTGACGCTGAATCTCATCGCATAGTCGGTCGAGAAACTTCAGCGGTTTGTTCGTGGTCAAGATGCTCTTTCGCTTCAGTACTCGTCCGTTGAAGTCGCTTACCGCGAAGATCGTATCGACAACGCCGATATCTATTGCGAGAACGTAGAGACTTTCGGCGTTAATATAAAGGTTTTTCGGAGGCCGACCGCCGGTCGAAGGCCCTTCAGTCCCCTCATGAACCAATCCGCCTTTGATCAAGCGATTAACGATCGCTGAAACAGTACCCGCCCTCAATCCTGTTTGTTTGGCGATGTCGGCGCGAGATATCGGCTGCTGGTCACGGATCAGGTGAAGGAAGATCGTTTGGTTGATATCCCTGATATCGTTAACCCCGACCATTCGAATTGAAGACCCATTGAAATGTGTCATTTACTTAGTGAACTTGCCCGATCATCTGGATCAGAGTGTTTTATAGCTATCTTTCAATCTTCGCACCGTTACGATTGACCATCGTTTCAAGGTCCGAGAGCGTTGCCGTCGAGGCGTCTCCCGGGCAGGTGACCGCATAGGCGGCATTCGCCGCCGCGATATCGACGGATCTCTGCGGATCTCGATCTTCCAAGACGCCGAAAGCAATACCCGCTGCAAAAGCATCGCCGCTGCCTATACGGTCGAGTACCTGTACATTATCAAACCGATTACCAAGAAACGTCCTTCCGTTGAAGTAAAGTGCGCCGCTGATGTTGTGGAGAGAGGCGGAAATAACGTCCCGCAAAGTGGTCGCGACCATCTTGAGCGATGGATGCCGTTCCATCATTGAACGTGCGGCAGTCTCGAATTCTGCGACCGTAAACCCTCCAAGGCTAGAGTCAAACCCTTCAATGCCGAAAACAACGTCCGCTTCGTTCAAGAGCATGCGATTGACAGCATTCGCCGCATCCAGTCCGCCGCGGCCTTCCCAGAGCGAACTCCGGTAATTGAGATCGTACGATACGATCGAACCGTTTGCTCGCGCGGCACGCATCGCCTCGATCGCAACCTCCGGGGCATCTTTGGACAGTGCGGCGAAGATCCCGCCAGTATGAAACCAGCGGGAGCCTTGTTCGTCGAAGATCGATGACAGATCGATCTCGGCCGTCCTCAAGTTTGAGATCGCCGTGTTGGCTCTGTCAGAGCATCCGACAGGCTGCCGCGTGCCGAAACCACGCTCCACAAAGTTGAGGCCATTCCGCAAATTGCCGGAAATACCGTCAACTTCCCTCCAAATGATATTTGAAGTGTCGACAGCGGCCTGTGAGATCAGATCCGCAACGAGCCTGCCAATGTGATTGTCGGCAAGAGCGGTTAGAATTGAGGCTCGCGCGCCAAAGCAGTGAGCGAGGGTTCGAGCGACATTGTACTCTCCGCCTCCTTCCCATACACGGAAGTTGCGGGCCGTACGTATGCGGTCCTCGCCAGGGTCGAACCTCAGCATGACTTCGCCAAGAGCAACAAGATCCCACCGGCACTCATCTCTTTTTCGAACTTTCAGCATTGATCGAGTGTCGTGATTATCACGCCCATAGCTGAGATTAGATTGAATCAGCAAAATTCGCAATTCACCATCGCTGACGAGTCGGCTTTCACACTCCGGATCGGTTTGCTTATACTCAGAGTCTTAAGAAAGCCCACAGGGTGGAGCAGAAACCGATGACAAAAGAGGAAACTATTTCGCGGATATCAAGGACCGGGGTGCTGCCGGTGGTTCGGGCAGGTTCTGCTGATCACGCTCGTGGAGCGATTGACGCCATCTGCGAAGGCGGAATTGATACGGTCGAGATCACGCTGACGATCCCGAATGCGGTCGCTCTTATCGCTCAGCTGACTAGAGAGCTGCCGGATGTTCTCATTGGTGCCGGAACCGTAATGTCGGCCGATGACGCACGGCGCTGTATAGATGCCGGAGCGACATTTATCATCAGCCCGGCGACCGTTCCGGATGTGATCCGCGTTTGTGCAGAGAATGAAACACTTGTTATGCCAGGGATATTGACGCCGACGGAAATCGCGAGGGCCCTTGAACTCGGCGTCGATGTGGTAAAGGTGTTTCCCGTGAGCGCGGTCGGAGGAGCGGACTATATCCGGTCTCTTCGAGCACCGTTTCCTTATCTAAACGTTGTTCCGACAGGCGGGATAACGGTCCATACAGCCGGCGAGTACATAGCAGCGGGAGCGATCGCCGTTGGGCTTGGATCGGATCTGGTCGATCTTTCGGCCATCCGCGAAGGGCGAGCCAGCGACGTAACGGCGGCGGCACGCCGAGTCCTGAATACAATAGTCGAGGCTCGTCAGTAGCCGCTATTGAAGTCCTTGATTGATATTCGCGAGCACCTCGCTCCCGGGGCAAAGCACGGCCTTTTCCAGCTGATTTAACGGGATTTCCGACGTGTTCAGGGTGGAATGAAGCTCCGTTGAATCCTCGTTTATGTAAAGCAATCCGGTGAGTACCTCTTGACGTTGTCTAGCTTTATGAAGGGCGGTAATGGCCGAAAGCCGGTCGTTCGGATCCCAATCCTTTGCAAGCTTGTGCAGATAGATCTTCGAGCCGTCGTGCATCAGGAGATCCTGCACGCTTCCCGCCTCATACGTCGCCAAGATCTCACGGGATAATGGAACGAAATCCACAAGCCCGGCGGTCTCCATATGTTCGCGAACGTAATCGTACGACTTGGTCGAACCCGGATTATTATTAAAGGTTACGCAGGGACTTATCACATTGAGCAGTGCAAAGCCGTTGTGCAGCATTGCCGCTTTCATCAGCGGAACGAGCTGTTCTTTGTCACCCGAAAAGCTTTGTGCAACAAATGTTGCTCCCAGCTCTATCGCCATTCCGGCAAGATCGATCGCCTCAAAAGGATTTACACTTCCCGCTTTGCTCTTTGACCCCAAGTCAGCTGTCGCCGAATCCTGACCTTTCGTCAAGCCATAGCACCCGTTATTCATCACGAGATAGACCATTTTAAGGTTGCGTCGGATAGCGTGTACAAATTGTCCCATCCCGATCGATGCGGTATCACCATCACCCGAAACACCGAAATAGATCAGGTCACGATTCGCCAGATATGCTCCTGTTGCGACCGACGGCATTCGCCCGTGAACGGAATTGAATCCGTGGGAGTTCGACAAGAAATACGCCGGAGACTTCGACGAGCAGCCGATGCCCGAGAGCTTTGCGACCTTGTGCGGCTCGATATTCAGCTCCCAACAAGCCTCGACGATCGAGGCGTTGATCGAATCGTGACCGCAGCCAGCACAAAGCGTGCTCAAGTTCCCTTCGTAATAGTCCACCGTGTACCCAAGCTCATTCTTGGGCAACGCCGGATGGCGAAATTTCGATCGGAGGTAAGTCATAGTCTCATTCTACCACGGAGTCCAAAACTAATCGTTGCCTTGGGCTAATGCTCGCACTCGTATCAACTCCCATCTCTTAAAAATCGCGATATTATGTCAGCCGTCAAGTCGAGCATATTGCCTTCGGGTGCGGGGCTTTCGGCAGCTCCGATATATTGGCCGTGTCCCGCAGGAAGGATCAAAAGGCGGCAGTTTGGGATAAGGCGAGACATCGCAACTGAGTGTTCGGGCGTCGCCACGTCGTGGTCGCCGGTAATAAGGAGCGTCGGCGATCTGATCGATCGCAAGATGCTGTCGTCCCAATCTTTGAATGTTGCCATTCGATCACGGTCTTTCTCAAACATCGTTTGCAGTTTCTTAGGATCGGGATTGACCCTCAAAAACTCATCCTTAAAAACTTGCGGCATCACATCGAAGGTTGCATTTCGAATATTGTCGAGAAGTCCCGGCTGCAGGCCATCGCGTTTGTAAAAGGAGGAGGCAACGATCAGCCTATCCACCAGTTCAGGATGTCGATAAGCGATCTGTATCGCGGTGCTGCCGCCATTGCTAAAACCGAGAACGTGTGTTGTCGAAATCTTCAGATTGTGTAAAAGGGCGGCAACGTCGTCGGCATCCTGCTCAAAACTTTCGGGAGCGTCTCGATCCTCTGTACGGCCATGCGCCTGCAGTTCCACAGCGATGACCTTAAACTGCTTCGAAATTATAGGCAGCAAACGCCCAAAACTCGTCCCTATCGTCGAGCCGCCGCCGTGGATCAAAACCAGTGGTTGGCCTTCGCCGTGGATCTCGTAGTACATCCGTATTCCATTTACGTTGGAATAACCGCTTGTGAAATTATCCTTCGTTGAACTCATTCCGATGACCTTTCCGCTCTGTGCAGATGTCGCCATGCCAAGGAATATCAAACTGCAGATCGATATCCCGACGAGGATCTTCGCGCGGTGCCTTATTTCGTACAAACTGCTCTTCCGACTGTTCGATCTCATAAACACGATATTCCCAAAGACGCCTGCCAAACTGATCCAGCCAAATGTGTCATTCATTCTGTTGCGTACAATAGATGACGCAAGATAAGACAATGTAGCATAGATGCAACACGCATTGCAAGGCTTATTTTGCGTTGGTGCCAAAAAAAATCTCGGAGGCTGCGGCATCAAGAAAATAGGCTGCCGGCGTCTCGAGACGGAAGCGGCAGCCCGTGTGGGTCACGATTGAAGGGCTGGGGCTTATGCCCCTGGCGCGGGCAGCGCCTCAAACATGAAGGCAAGTTTCCAAGCGTCGCCTTCTTTTACGTAAAAGGCCGTAGTGTAGAGCGGTCCGTTCTTTTGGCCGTCGCAGCTTCCGTCGGCCTCGCCCTTGCCGGTCAGAATCTCGACGGTCGGTGAAACGGCAGATGCGAACGCGTCGGAGAACGAGGTTTTTGTAATACCTTCGCACTTCATATCCGCGGTCCAGATCTTTATGACCGCAGACTGGCCGGAATGCCAACCACCCGCCGGGTCAACAAAGGAAAGATCCTTGGTGGTATTCGACTCAAACCATTTAGCATCCTTGTTCTTAAAGGCTTCCCAGCCGCTTGAATGCAGTTTCCCCAGGGCTTCGGTGTTTGCATCGCCCTTTGATGCCTCTGCTGGTGCAGCGGCTTCTTCTTTCTTGGGCTCTTCTTTCTTGGGTTCTGCGGCCTTTGGCTCAGCTTTTTTCTCAGCTGGCGGTACGGCGCTGTTTTCGGATGCGGGTGGAGCCATGATCGGATTCTCTCCATGGAAGACAGCCTTCCATTTCTCACCGTCTCGCACGAATACACTCACTGCCTGGGTCGGGCTCGGCACTTTCTCGCTCTTGCCGTCGGGCCCGGCGCATGTACCATCGACCGTACTCTTGTAGCTAAGGACATAAGTGTTGTCGTCGATCCGGGACATCTTCGGCTCTGAACTGGATTGCGACTTAACGTCACATTTGTATCCAGCTATCATCTTTACGGATTCCGCCTTATTCGAACGATGCCCGTTCGAAAAGTCAACGAACTTGTCAGAAAGATTCTCTTCGAAGAATTTGGAGTCGCCCTTAGCCCAGGCGTCTCCGTATTGCTTATCGAGAGCCATTAAGGCATCTGCCGTAGGCGCAGCTGCCGCCGGCTTGGCCGCATTGGCATTTGAGTTAGTGGTATTGGCCGTCGAATTCGCGGCCGGTGCTCCGCAAGCTGATAGTCCTAGAGCTGCCGCTGCCAGGAAGATCGCTAAACTTGAACGTTTCATGAATGGTCACCTCAAAGTTTAAGGAAAAACACTTATGGCCAGCCTCGACTGGCTCCCAGCCGACACCCATTAGCCAAGTTATATCGCGGGAAGATGCGCTAAGAATACTCCCGTTGGGAATAAAGTCAAGCCCGCACAAATGGCGTCTAAAGACCGCGAATGTCTATGTCCGCGAACGGCGTTCGGGCTGTTTGCCTGGCCGGAGAAGTTAGAAGCTTGAAAGTGGATGTCGCAAATGCTGTTGCGGCAATGTAGAATGAATAGTACTAATTCCTTCCTCAGCCATTTGTGAGACGACAAGGGATTTCTGATGCCACCGGCCGGGTTGACGGCGTTATAGTGTTTTGATCATGGACGGCTCAGGCAGTGGGCCGATAATTCAGGGGCATACTACCATCGCAGTCTGCATAGGCGATGCCCTACAGCGAGGCCTATTGAATAGATCTGATGTCATCCGCGCTTGGGGAAAAATACTCTCAGGCCGCTATCCTAACCTCTCGATCGAGATCACCCGCGAATGTCCGCTTCGGTGTCCGGGTTGTTACGCTTACGAACCGGAACATTTGAATGGGGCGGGAAACCTTCGCGAACTCTCGGATTTCAAGAGCGATGAGTTGGTGAAAAAGGTTCTGGCCCTCGTTGACCATCACAAGCCGTTGCACCTTTCGATAGTCGGCGGTGAACCGTTGGTGCGGTTCCGCGAACTCAATACACTGCTGCCGATCTTGAGCGAGAAAGGGATCGCTGTCCAATTAGTCACGAGTGCTGTACGCGAGATCCCGCAGGAATGGAATTCGATCGATGATCTCTACATCGTCGTCTCGATCGACGGCCTTCAGCCTGAGCACGACGCACGGCGCAAACCGGCGACATACGAACGGATCCTGCGCAATATCGCGGGACACTCGATCACCGTCCACTGCACGGTAACTTCTCAGACTGCGGAACGCGACGGATACTATGAGGAATTCCTTGCATTTTGGTCGGCACGTGAGGAAGTTCGGCAGATCTGGATCAGCATCTTTACACCGCAGGTGGGAGCCGACGATGCCGAGATACTTTCGCCTGAAGCCCGCACACACCTGATCGACAGTATGGTCGCCTTGCGAGAGCGGTTCCCGAAACTCGTGTTCAACGACCTTGTCGCGAACGGGTATCGCAAGCCGCCGAAGTCGCCGAGTGAGTGCATCTTTTCGAGGACAACGCTGAATTATACGGCTGATCTCGTGAACAAGGTTACGCCTTGCCAATTTGGCGGGACGCCCGATTGTTCGCAATGCGGCTGTATTGCATCGAGCGGCCTTGCTGCCGTCGGTGACTATAAGCTGTTCAATCTTGTACCGCTTAGGACGCTCTACAATGCGTCAGATCGGATCGGAAAGGCAGTTAGGCGAGTCTGATGCGGCGTCGGCGTGTTCATTCAGGTCATTACGGTCTTTATTTGACCGTAGATGTTATCGGCCGTGATAGGTGTTCCGTCGTAGTTGAGTACCGAGATGAGCTTTGTCGGATCCGCGCCTAGTTCGATCAGGATAAGGCTGCGGAACTGGGCATCACGATTTTGCTCGACTACGAATATCCGGTCGTGCGCTGCGACGAATTCGGAGAACGCCTCGCCAAATGGAAACGCCCGTGGCCGCATGGCATCTATTTTGATGCCGTCGGCCTGAAACATCTCCATCGCCTCCATTGCCGCGTATGTGGACGTGCCAAAGTAGATGATCCCGTCCTTTGAACTCTTGCTGACGTCGAAACCGGCGTTTCTTTGCCCGGCAGCGATGAATTCCGGCTGCGGGACAAGGTCCTTTGCGGTCTCGAACTTTAGGGCAAGCCGATCGACGTTTCGCTTATATGCCGCTCCGTCTTCTGTGTAGATCGCATACTCATCTCTTGAAGAGCCGCGTGTCGTGAATGCCCCACGGGTTACGTGCGTGCCGGGAATGGTTCGGAATGGGATGCCGTCGCCGTCGACGTCGAGATAGCGGCCGAATCGTCCTTTAAAGCCAGCTAAATGCCCGCTATCAAGATCCTCTGCTGATCCCCCGTTGGTATTTGCGGTGCCGTAGATCGCATCCAGTTGTACAGCAGACAGAACTTTGCCGCAATCATAGACCTTCGAATCGTCCCACGCTAACTGATCTGTAATATGATCATTCATCCCGAGGTCAAGGTCCGTAACGATGATCACGGGCGTTTGCAAGCGTTCGGCCAAGTCGAAGGCCATTGCCGTCATCTCAAAGCATTCCTTTGGGGTCGCCGGGAGCAAGAGTGGATGTTTCGTATCGCCATGCGACGCATACGCCGTTGACAGCAGATCAGACTGCTGCGTTCGGGTCGGCATCCCTGTTGAAGGGCCGGTTCGCTGGACGTCTATCAATACACTCGGGATCTCCGCAAAATATCCGAGGCCCAAGAATTCACTCATAAGAGAAACTCCGGGGCCGCTTGTCGCCGTAAAAGACCGAGCACCGTTCCACGAAGCTCCCATGACCATACCGATAGCGGCAAGCTCATCTTCCGCCTGGACGATCGCGTAATTGTTCTTCCCCGAGTCAGGGTCGACACGATATTTTCCCGCGTATTTTGCAAAGGCATCGACCACCGACGTTGAAGGTGTGATCGGATACCAAGCCGCCACGGTTGCTCCGCCGTAGATCGCACCAAGGGCGCAAGCTGAGTTGCCGTTGTATAGTATCTTCCCCTGAAGAAGATCACGACGTTCAACACTCAATGTAAAGCTCTCAGCCTTAAGATTGTCGAGGACCCATTGCTCACCGATCTTCAATGCCTTGATATTTGGCGCGATCAGCTTTTCCTTACCGCGAAATTGCTCTCCGATGAGTTGTTCGATGACCGGGAACTCTATCTTGAATAAGGTGACGAGAGCTCCAATATAGATAATGTTCTTAAACAGTTGGCGTTGTCTGGCCTCTGTAAACTCGGCGTTAGCAAGCTCCATCAACGGGATCGCGATATGTTCGATATCTTCCCGATCATATCCTGGAGGCAAAGGCTTCGAGCTGTCATAAACGAAGTATCCTCCGGGCATGACGTCCGCATAGTCTTTCTTCATCGACTGTGGGTTGACGGCAACGGCCAGGTCAACGCCATCCCGACGCCCAAGATTGCCTTTCTCTGAGACGCGCACCTCATACCAAGTGGGCAGCCCTTGAATATTCGAAGGGAAAATATTCTTCGGCGTTACTGGCACTCCCATTCGAAAGACCGAGCGTGTAAAAAGTGCGTTGGCCGAGGCCGAACCCGTCCCATTCACGTTCGCGAAACGAATTACGAAATCGTTGATCTTTGTCATCCTATGATTCTCTAAAAAGCCGGTTTTGAATGCCGATACGGATTCGCATCCGCTCATTGTTCCACATCGATTTTAGGGGTTAATTTGGGAAAAACAAAGGTCTTTGAGTCGCTAAATGACACTTTCCGGCAAATATTTTTATCTTTATGATTCAAATCATATTGGAACCTTCGCTAATCTGGAAAACTGCAACCATTGGGTCGTGTGAAGAACGGATTCAGGCCCTGTATTTGGAGTATTTTCGTGGCGATATATCTATCAAACAAGGTATCGCAAGCTGAATAGGAGCTCATAATGGAAATTGATGCTACACGAACCGTCGCAGACTATGCCGTGGCATATCCGCCGGCGAAAAGGGTCTTTGAGAAATTAGGGATCGACTATTGCTGTCACGGCAAAAAACCGATCGCCGAGGCCTGCGAAACAAAGGGGGTCACTCTCACGGAGTTGTCCGATCTTTTAGCGGCCGAGGTCGTGAAGCCGCAGAACGGCGAGGCAGTCGAGCTTGATTTCGCTAATATGTCGCTTTCTGCTCTGTCAGACCATATCGTCCGGTGCCATCATAATTTTACCCGCGACGAACTCGACCGTATAGCCGCCCTCTTAAACCGGGTTTGCACGGTACATGGAGGAAACCATCCTGAGCTATTTGAGGTTCAGCGGATCTTCTCTGAGCTCAAGAGTGAATTAGAGGTCCATATGCAGCGAGAGGAGCGAATGCTTTTCCCGTACATTTCGCTAATGGAGAGTTCGTTCAATTTCGGAATGCCGAGGCCGCCCGCACCGTTTGGCACCACACGGAATCCGATAGCGGTTATGGTCAGCGATCACGATAAGGCGGCGGAAATGCTTCAGGCGATCCGCGATCTGACGAATGACCTAGAGATTCCTCCGGACGCTTGCTTTAAGTACAAGACGGTCTTCGCGGCAATTGAAGGACTTGAGAAAGACCTTCATCAACACATTCATCTCGAGAACAATATTCTCTTCCCGAAAGCGATCGAAATGGAAGATAGCGGTATGGTTTCGGATGCCCGAGCTCTCCAAGAACAGGCTTGCGGCGTCCACGAGCATGGCCACGAATTCTCCCACTCGCACGAGCAAACGCACGTGCACTCCCACGGCCATGCTCAAATTCATTCTTGCGGCTGCGGCTGCGAGCATTAGGTCGTAGATTCTCCCCTCTGCCAATGAAGCCTAGGCGTCTTTCATTCTGCTCCACGGAGTGAAAGGCGCCGTTTTTCATTTACTCTATGAATCCTGCCCTACCCTTGCTCCGAGGTGAAATTTCGCACAAGGGAGTATATCAATCCGATAAATGCGGCGCTCCACGCGATCAATGCGGCATACACGAAGATCTGCGGAATCACCATCAGTGAAGGAAAATCGAGGGCCTTTGAAAGCTGGAATGTGCAGACAGTGTACATTCCCAGTGGGAAGACCATACTCCAATACTGCGGGTCGTACCTTATAGGAAGCTTCTTATATACGTGTCTCCAGAGGCCAAGGATGACGAGAAGCGGAACCCACCAGCTGCCTGCCGCCCAAAAGAAAAGCGTAAATCCCTTAAGGAACGGCACCAACTCTCCAATCAAATGGAACTCATTGCCCGCCAGGATCAGTCGTGAGGCGGCAAGGGTAGTGATAGCGACGGCACCCATATTGATCCAATATGGAGGCCCTAGGTTTTCGCGAGTGATCTCAAGAAAGGTGAAGCGATAAAAGATCAGCGTGATCAGGATCAGGTAGAGCATACAGCCGATAAAGAACATACAGAGTGTGAAGAACAGAAACTCATGGCTGTAAGTTCGGTAATGCGCGGCTAGCAGCGTGCCCAGCACGGAAACCGATTGAGTGGCGACCGTGGCGATCAACCAAGTTCCACTTATTCCCTTCTCGAGCGGCGGCTTCCCTTCCCGGATGGTCATCGCGGTGAAAAAGGCGTACGTAATGATGATCCACAAAACAAAGCCGATCACCCAAAAATACACTGCAGGAGCGTAACTTTCGGCAACAAGGATGAGTTGGCTGCCGAGAACGCAGCAGCCGGCAACGACGGTTAAAAATCCCGGCCCGCGAAGATGATCAATAAGATCCTTTTCGATCCTATCGAAAAAGAATATGATTCGAGTGATAAAAAGGACTGCCAACACGGCGAACGCAACAATGTTTACGTAAAGCAGAGCCCATGCAATGCCCGGGTAACCCATCAGGTTTGCGGCCACTGAGGTTATCCCAGTGGCCATCACCATCGAAAAATATCCCGGAAAAAGGTCGGCCGCGGCGCGCATAAAACGGCCGTGGCGGGAAGCCGTTGCTTCTTGGTCAGAAGTCGCGGGGTTGGTTGTTGTCACACTTTATACAATTAAGCTCCTGACCGACCCGGCTAAGGCGGCCTTCGCTTGTTAGCACCCATTCTCGTACACGTAGCGGTGGATCATGCCGAACGTGCTGATAGTGACCGCAGGAGAGTTTGGCCTTCCAATGGCCTTCATCGTCCATCTCAAATTCGCTAACTTTCTGGTTCATTGATGCTTCGCTTGGTGATCCCTACCGGCTTCCACCAAAAGAATATTGTGAGAGAGATCACGAAACATACCGCCGAAGCGAGACAAAGTGGCAGAAGATGACCAACCTCGTGTGCGAGGCCGGCTTCAACCGCGGCCGCCAAAACCCACATTTGAGCTATATTGATCATGACCAAAAGGGCGAGCCGGGCTTGAGCGACCGATCTCCTACCCCTTGATACCGGACGATTCGGGCTACTAAAGCCTACTGACTTAGCAGGTCTAAACTTCATTTCCACGCACCTCCCTATTGAAGGCAACCACCTTACCGTCGCGTAGTTCGACGTCGATCTTATCAAGCGGCCTTGGCGGCGGCCCATAGAGCACCTCGCCGGTTGCCTCGCTAAAACCGCCCTCATGGCAGGGACATTCTAGCCGCTTGTGCTCTTTCGAATAATAGACCGGGCAGGACAGGTGGGTGCATTTTTGACCGTATGCCCTAAAATCTCCCGATGAGGTACGGACCAGGATCGCAGTGTCTTCAGGGCGAGGATACGAAAAATTTAGCGACGACCCGGGTCTAAGATTCTCCGCCCCCTCGATGGCGGCTGGTGCCAGAACTCGTTCTTTGGCCGCATCAAACGCTGATTTTGCCGAAAACCCAACGGTACCGACAAAGAATGTTCCCGATGCTAACACAAGGAAGTTGCAGAATTCTCGACGAGTAACTTCAGACTCGGCGTCCCTGTTATAGGGAAATTCTGTCTGATGTGAATCTGTTGCCCGACGTACATCCAGCTCGTCAGAGGTAGGACAGGTTGTTGCTTCTGAAGCCGCCATAGATCTGCATTCTCCTTAGGATCGGAACTCGTTCGAGTTATCCGTTTCTCCCATCTCGTTCTCTAACCACGATGCCTCATCGCCCGCTTTCGCCGAGAGGTGTTCTTCGAACTCCGAATCTCCTTCGATACGGATCGCATCTCCCTGATTCGTTGGCATCATCAAATACACCTTGGTTTCGACCTTTTGATTGCCGAAGTAGTGAATATTCACCGGTTTTGTACGGCGAAGCGGAACAACATCCTCATACTTGCCGAATGTAAGGGCACCGGTCGGACATACGCTTGCGCACATAGGTTTAAGGCCTTCCGACGAACGGTCGTAACACATATCGCATTTCATCTGCAGGTGCATCGCAGAATTATATTTCGGCACACCAAAGGGGCACGCATTGACGCAATTGCGACAGTCGAGACAACGCGGCTTCAGCGCGGTCATCACAACGCCGTCTTCGTTTTGCTTAATGGCGTCGGCGGGACAAACTTGGGCACAAGTCGGTTCGGCGCAATGCATGCAGATCGTAGGCATCGTTGCCGTGGATTCTCCGCGATCGAAGAAATCAACGAAGATCATCGAGTAGCCTTTGTGGGTCGAGCATTCTCGGCAGGCAGCCACACAAGATCGGCAGCCGATACACCGCTGCGGATCGACAAACATCGTTTCCTGCATCTATTTCCCCCTTTGAGCTTCGCTCAAACTCGCTCCCTTACGCACTTGCCCCAATATCGGAAGCTCACGCGACGCGATCTTTTCGATCTTGGCGGCACACGCCTTGAATTCCGGTATCTTTGACACCGGATCAAGCTTTGCGTTGGTCAAAAGATTCGCGGCCTTTGCATCTCCCCAATGGTAGGGAATAAAGATCGTATCCTTTCGGATCGTCTTTACGACGAGAGCCGGAAAGATCCCTTCACCGCGCCTAGAAATAACTTTTACGTTCTCGCCGTCCACAATGCCCATCTTCGCGGCGGTCTCCGGGTGGATCTCTACATACGGTTCCGGACATTGCTGAACAAGGAATCCGATGCGCCTTGTTTGATTTCCGGACAGATACTGATAGACGACACGTCCGGTCGTAAGAGAAAGCGGGTACTCGTCATCAGGTACTTCGGCCGGACCCTTGTATTCGATCGCAAAAAACTTCGCCCTTCCGTCCGGGTGATAGAATTTCTTGTCCTCGAACATTCTCGGTGTACCTTTACTTTCTTCTGTGGGACAAGGCCACATCACACCGTTCTGTGCGTCGATCTTTTCGTATGTGATGCCATAGTAGTCAGCCTTACCGCCTTTGGAGGCTTCACGAAGTTCGTTGAATATCTCCCGCGGTGAATCAAACTGAAAATACTTTTCACGTCCCATCCGGCGCGCTATCTCTTTGGCTATCCACCAGTCGGGCCTTGTTTCACCGATCGGGTCTATCGCTTTATTGATCTTCACGACCCGTGCTTCCGCGCTTGCTGTCACGCCTTCATCTTCTGCCCACGTTGTTGTCGGTAGAACGACATCCGCGAATCTGGATGACTCCGACATAAAGAAGTCTATATTGACGTAAAATTCCAGCCCCTCGAGTGATCGTTGGATCGCATTAACGTCGGGCAGCGAGACCATACCGTTATTACAAGTGGAAATAAGGGCTTTGATCTCGCCTTCCCGCATCTTTTCGTACATCTCAACGACCGAGACGCCGGCCTCCGGCAGTTCGTCCTCTGGCAATCCCCAGAACTCGCACATATGTTTGCGGTCTTCCGGGTTTGTCATCGAACGCTGACCCGGCAGCTGGTCCGCCTTTTGTCCATGTTCGCGACCGCCTTGGCCATTTCCCTGGCCAGTAATTGTTCCGTAGCCTCGACCGGGCTCGCCTATCTTGCCTGTTGCAAGGACAATGTTTATGTAGCTCAAGACGTTATCAACGCCGTTCGAATGATGCTCGATACCGCGGGCGTGGAGGATCATTCCCGTTCGAGCTTGGCCATAAAGGATAGCGGCCTTTTCAATTTTGGCGGGATCGATTCCAGAGAGTTCACCAGCCCTCGAAGGTGGATATTTATCGATGACAGCCTTCACAGCATCCCAGTCATTGGTGTGCTTTGAGATGAATTCCTCGTCGATAAGGCCTTCGCGAATAATGACGTTCAAGAGGCCATTAGCCACAGCGACATCGGTCCCCGGCTTGAGCTGCAAATGTATGTCGCCTTGGCGCGCAGTTGCGGTCGCTCGCGGGTCGATCACGATCCAGCTGCCTCCATTGTCGCGTTGCTGCCAAAGATATTTGTTGAGTATCGGGAAGGTCTCTGCGCAGTTCGAGCCCGCTATCATCAAGACCTCGGCGAGCGGAATGTCGTCCCATGAGTTTGCAACGCGGTCAACGCCGAATGCTTTATTGTTTCCGGCGGCGGCGCTGACCATGCACAGACGGCCGTTGTAGTCGACATAGCGCGTACCGAGTCCGAGTCGTGCGAACTTGCCCATCACATACGTTTTTTCGGTAGTCAAGGAAGAACCGGAATACACACCGACCGCATTCTTGCCGTGTTTTGCCTGGATCTCCTTTATACGCGAAACAACGAGATCGAGAGCATCATCCCAAGTCGCACGCTCGAAGACACCATTCTTCTTGACGAGCGGGTAACGCAGGCGGTCAGGATGATGTATCTGAAGATAGGCCGTTACACCCTTTGGGCAAAGCTTGCCCTCATTTACCGGAAAGTCATATCTTGGCTCAAAGCCAATGACCTCCTCATTGGACACCAATAGATTCATGCCACACTGGACGCCGCAGTATGGGCAATGTGTCGGCACCGCCCGATCGATCTTTCGGTCAGCAAGCCAACCATCGATCGGCGCGTCGTAGAGGTGCGGGCCGTATTTATCGACTATCTCACCAAGATTCTCAACTTTAGACATTCGGTCCTCCGACTCTGGAGCCAAAAAAGACAGGTTCAGCCTTATCAGGGGCCTTTGCATATGCGAGCCCGCGCATCACACGCTTGCACCGCGGGCAGTAATCCTGCAGGGTGTGGCCATTCTTCAAGCGATAATCATACCCAAGTTCGTTGACAAGCACTTTGAGATCGTCCATCCACATCTTACCGACAAAGCTCGATCTGCAGCGCGGGCAGATCGCCTGTTCCATTTCCGCCGATCGATTTTGATAGAGTTCCACGCCGACCGATGCGGGTCTTTGAACGATATGGAACAGCTTCCCGAACGGCAGGAAAAACAGCGTCATTACGACTAGGGCCTGGTGAGACAGCGATATGAAGGAATACATATAGCCCTGGAACCAGAGACTCGAGGCCGTCAGCATCAGCCCCGAGACCGAGATCGCGATAAGAAGCAGATGCGGAACGAAATCCAACAGGAATTGCTGAAGGGCTATCGCACCGCGGTCATTCAGACGTCGATGGATCGCGATCGCGCAGCCGATCATTACCATCACGGCGGAGATGTCTAGCCCGTGGAAAGTGATCCATGCGATCAGACTTCGGCCGTTCATCAGTATCAGCGGAAATCCAAACAAGTGGGCCCGATAGCCCATGTCGCCTTCGAGCGTGAAATGCACCCAGCCAAATACGAGCGGGAAAGTGATTGCCGCCGCAAGGATACAGCCCCACATGATAAAAAAGTGCATTATCCAGCGTTGACGTGCACGCTTAAATATAAAGCGTTGCTCGACAAGGTTAGTTGCGATGCTCCCAACCGCACTCTTTGCACTCTTACCGAATTTTTTGCGATTGAAGAAAAGCTGGAGCCCGCGTTTGAAATAGATCCTGGTTGCGGGCCTTTGAAGCCACACTGCGTACCGAAACGCGATCGCGCCAAAGGCAACGACACTTGCGATCGTATATCCAAAGAGAGCCGAATCGAAATTCTCAAGATTTCGCGAGCCGATAATGACTAGGGCGGTAAGGACGATGGACGAGACCAGACCAATAATGGTCGGGTTTCTATAACTAAGCTTCTGCGGAGTTGGCCGTGCCTCCATTTCGCTCTCCCTCCTGCGGATTGGCAGGACAAACCTTGTAAAAGACCGATCCGAACTCGTCGGATCGCCTCGGGACTAACAGCTTCCAAACACCAGATTCTACACCTTAGTTATATATCACTCCGGGCTAAGTACAAAATATGACAAAAGTCATAAATTTGTCCGATATACCACCGAGGAAGTGCTTATTTCTCAAACGCTTACGGCAGGCAAAGTTGATTCGAAACCTTACAAAAATGTCAGCCTTCGAGGTGAGACGACAATCCATCGATGGAGTCGATCAGGATCTTGCCGCGTACGATCCTAATATCGCCAATTGCGGCAAGATGCCGGATCGTCCTAATGGCTGTTTCCGTGGTCAGCCCGGCCATTCTAGCGATATCTTCGCGCCGAAGTTTTACCTTGTGCGGCGGTTCGTCGCTTGATGCAGTAAACAAGCGGATGAGTACGCCGGCAATTCTTTGCTCGGCAGAACCACCCGCGAGGGTCCTTATCAGCGCGGTCTTTTGCCGGAGCATCGACGACATCCAACGCAATAGCGTCAGCGTGAATTCAGGCGACTTCTCAAGAAGCTTGAAGACATCGTTGCGGTGGAGCAGTAAGATCTCGGACTCTTCGAGAGCGTATGCCGACGCAGGATAAACATCACCATCGACGACCGGAGGAACCGCGAACATCTCGCCCGCACCGAAGATCCCGATTATCACTTCCTTTCCCGGTTCCGGAAACTGCACCATCTTCACGCGGCCGTTTAAGATGATCGGCAGATATTCAGCTTCTTCCCCGACGGCAAAAAGCTCTTCGTTCGGGAAATAATGACGGTGGTTACCGTGCGAAGTCAGGTTCTCTCTGAGTTCGTTGCTCGCCGTCGCGAGTATCGGGTTGACCCGACGGGGATTGTTCGATCTTGTCATTAGTCCAACGGCCAAGAAGATTGATCGGCAGGATCAGCATCTTGCGACCGATAAACCTATTTTGCACCGCGCCGAGCTGATACGGTAATTTGGAAGTTGAGATTCTTTGTAAAAGCAATCAACGCCTCGCATTTTTGCGACGCTCTCAACAAGATATGGTTGCAGCAATTTCCTTCTTTTGGGCGGGAATGATCTTAGCGATCTCGTTTGTCGAAGCGCCGCTCAAGTTTCGCGCTCCGGGAATAACCCCGGCGCTTGGCTTGGGCATCGGCAAACGCGTTTTCACCGCGCTCAATCGTATCGAGATCGCCTTTGCCATCATTGTTGTCGCAACTGCTGCGTTGACACGACGTTCATTCGACTGGCCGATCGGTATGCTCTCTATTGTGATCGTGATGCTGGTCGTGCAGACGATCTGGCTGCTCCCGAAGCTGGTTCGCCGAGCAGACGCGGTCATTGCGGGCGAAAACCCACCCAAAGGCCGTCTTCACGTCGCCTTCATCGCTGTCGAATCAGCAAAACTCATCCTTCTCATTGCTGCCGGCGTCGGGCAAACGATAAAAGGTTAGGCTTCCAAGATTTTGTCGCCTACTTCTTCTGCGGCTCTGCGTTGAGAAAATCCCCGATCATTGGAATGATGATGGCCATGCGGTACATCAGCGTTACGTGGGTAGTGTTGGGGATGATGGCGAGCCGCGATTCCGACCGTGGCATCATATCGCCATGGATATGGCCGCCGCCTTTGAGGCTGTACATTTCCGCAATGTGCTCGATCCGCACGCCGTCGGCATCGCCGAAGATGAAGAACATCGGCGCCTTTGTGGCCTTGAATTTCTCGGCACCGAAATCATATGGCCGCATAGCCGCCGCTTTGATGTGATTTACAAAATCAGGGAATTTGTCGGGCGTCGGGCTCAGGCGTTTATATTCGGCTTCCATCGGAGTGCCTTTGAAAAGTTCCCATGTGAACGACGGCCAAAAGTCGTTAGCTTCCTTGACCCAACCGTCGCGGCGGATGACGGCTGACAGGACGACAACCTTCCGAACCTTTTCCGGATGCCGGATCGCCGTTTGCATCGCAACACCGCCGCCTAAGCTGTATCCGACAACATCCGCACGTCCGATCGTGAGATAATCGAGCAACGCAGCCACATCGTCCGAGAGATTTTCATAAGTAATATCGCGATTGATGTCGCCCGTCCGCCCATGTCCCTGCATCTCGACCGCGATCACCTTGCGCGTCTTGGCAAGCTCGTTGATCAACACACTCCAGTTGTCGTCCGAGACCGTCATAAATGCCCCGTGCAGCAGCACCACAGGCTCGCCCGTCCCGTGAATCTCGTAATACATCTTCAGCCCGTTAACAGGCGCATAACCGGTCGTTGGTTTTTGCTGTGCGGATACAACGCCCGACGCAAGCAGTGTCAGGAGCATCGATACCGTCAGAACCAGGAGCGATAGCGACTGGGTTTTTCTGGTATCCGCATTTTTCGAGTTAGAAAAGATCCTATTGTTTAGCATCTCCGTGTCTCCAAGTTGTTTATTGATCATCGTTAAAGAACCCAGTCGGTTCTGGGGTCACAGATCGCCCAGTGCTAAAGCCGTCGCTCCCGGTTCTGACGGCTCTTACTCATCCTCTTCTATCTGAGGTCCGCCGCCGGATTTTACGTCGCCGTCGCGTTCGTAGGACGCGATGATGACGCCGTTCGGGCTGACCTGGCTGTTGGTGACCCTGAATGACGCCGGAATCGTGCCGTCGGCGAAGAGGCGTTTACCGGGGCCTAGCGTGATGGGGAAGATCATCAACTCGAGGCCATCGACGAGATCGTTCCTGAACAGCGTCTGGAGCATATCGGCGCTTCCCATTACGTGCAGATCGGGGCCGTCGGTTTGTTTTAGCTCTCGGACGTTTTCCGCAAGGTCGTCGCTCAAAAAGACGGTCGGCTGCCAATCGCTCTCGCTACGCGTGTTCGAGGCAACGTACTTCGTCGCGGTCATACAGTTCGGCCAGAAGTTCGAGTGCGTCGGCCAATACGTCTCCCACGCGGCAAACGTCTTGCGTCCCAGCAGCAGATCGACCGGCTTCGCCAGTCGCTCCTGCACAACCGCTCCCGTCGCCTCGTCCGCATAGCCAAAAAACCACCCGCCATGCTTAAACCCGTCGCCGTCATTCTCCTCGTTCTGTATCACGCCATCAAGCGTCATAAATTCACATGCAATTATTTTTCTCATAATTTTGTCCTTTCGTGTGGCGAAAAAATGGTCATCTTATCGCCGTGAAGTTTTCTTCGACCCTTCTGACACTTTCTCGATCTCGCCGAATACTCTCAAAAGGTTCAACCCAGTAATTTGCCGTAGTTCCTTTTCGCTCCAGCCACGGCGTGCGAGTTCGGTCAACAGGTTTGGAAATGTCGAAACATCTTCCAAGCCGGGAATCGGAAAATCCATGCCATCATAGTCGCCGCCGATACCGATGTGCTCAACGCCTATCAATTGTTTTACGTAGTCGAAATGATCCGCGACATCGGCAACTGACACTCGCGGCATCGGATTTTTTGATTCCCACTCCGCCATGACATGTTTGAGGAATGCCTTGTCGTCGGGCGATTTTTTCTTGGTGGCGAAATAGATTTCGTCGCCCTCTTTCATCCATCTTCCAAACTGGTTCGTGACATGATCCGCCACCATATCGAGCATTATCATTCCGCCGTTCGCTTTGAGCCGAAGCAATACATCGTCCGGCACGTTTCGGTTTACATTCGCTAAGCCACGCGCATTGCTATGCGAAAAAATAACCGGTGCTTTTGTCAGGTCGAGTATATCGCTCATCGTTTTGGGCGAGATATGGCTCATGTCGATCAGGATTCCGAGATCGTTCATTCGCTTGACTAGCTGTTTGCCGTTTTCGGAAAGCCCATTGTTGCGTGGTTCGTCATCGCTCCCGTCGCCAAACGGCCCTGTCATATAAGTGAACGTCATGCATCTCAGGCCGAGGTTGTACAGAAGGTCGAGCTTAGAAATGTCGCCCTTTAGCTTCTCCGAATCCTCCATCGTGAGTAGCAGAGCGATCTTTCCCGACCGCATCGCCCGCCGCATGCCAGCGGTTGTCGTGACCACTTGTAGATCGTTCGGATAGGACTTTTCGAGCAGATAGGCGAAAGCAGATTCCCTCGATGCGTCGAAGACGTCCGAACCAAACACATTTAACAATACGCCGCCGACACCGCCCTTTCGCCAGCGCGGTATATCGGTCTGGCCCTTGGTGACACGATCGATCGGATAGTCTTCAACACCTTGCGGACACTTCGGCAGCTTCTTGTAATCGCACCCGAAATACCAAGCAAAAAGATCGTTGTGACCGTCTATGATCGGCGAGGCTTTTAGTACCTTGCTAACAACCTTCCGAGCCTCGGCCTCTGTTTTAGTATACGCACGGTTTGTCTGACCGGCGGCTGAAACGCTTAACATTGCGAGCAAAAGCGCTATTGATGTCGACACCGCAACCTTTCTCATAATTCTGATCCTCTTTGGATTTAGGCTTGCACATACTCAAGCATCATCTCTATTTTTCATGGCTGTTCTCAAACCCTAATAGTATTGCCGCTTCGAGGACCTCAAGATTTATGTCATCTAGTTTCCTGAATCTGATGCAATAGCCGGTGACGGTGGCTTTGCCTAAGGTTTTGCCGTAGGTGTCAGCGAGGTATTTCTTGTCTTCGATACCGAGGATATAGACGGAAATGCCGGTTTTGTTGCCGCTCAGGCCGATCTGGTAAAACTCGTTGGTCGTTCCATCGGCGTACTTGTGGTCTCGCGAGCCGTACCCGATATTCGGGTTCGAGACGACCTTGCCAGCGTCGTTCCTGCCGTCCAGAAACCACAATTTGCATTTTGGCTTGATGCGCAAGATCGTGTCGTGCAGCTCCTGCATCTCGCCGCGTTTTGGCTCGGGCAGGCTCGCAATGTAGTTTTGGATTTCGCCTTTTACGTTCATACAATGCTTCTCATCCGCGTTTCGCGGCAATTAGCCACGCCGTTCACGGCGTGGTCAAGGTTGTCAGGTTTGATCGAAGGGCGTTTTAACGTCCTTATCACCATTGGCTTAAGCCGGCCGATTTTAAGCCCGTTGAAACGGGCTGTAAGATCTATCGCCGCCTCTACCACGCCGTAAACGACGTGGCTAAGTGCCCTTCGGGAAGCCTCGTGAACGAGGCTTCCACGAGAACGTCAGCAGTTTTTGATCGCTGTCAAATTTCTAACTACGGCCGTTGTGATAATTTCGTCAGCAGTTCTTCCAAATTCTGCAACTGCACCTTAACGCCCTCGGTAAACCCGCTTGCAAGGATCATCTCCATACGTTCGAGCGATTCGTTGTAGATCGAGACGCTGACCTTTGTCGTTTCGCCTTGATCGATAAAAATGAAGTCCCAATCTGAGCCGGGCAGTTGAAGATTTTCATCGGCGTCGGCAAAGGCATTAAAGAACTTGAAATTGGTTTTCGGCGTGATCGAAGTATATTTCTGCACCGCCCAACGCTCGCCGCCGTCGGGGCTGACCATCGCGTAAAATCTGCGGCCGCCGACTTCGAAATTGAGCACCTTCGTCCGCGACGCGAAAGGCTTCGGCGCCCACCACTGGTCAAGCAGTTCGGCCTTCGTATATGCGTCCCACACCAGATTGATACCAGCCGCGAACTCTTTCGTTATCGAGACTGTTTTCGCCTCTTTATTGACAATAAAATCCATTTTACTCCTCACTATATTTTCTCGATTGCCCTCTGCGGTTTTGCGTCTTGGCAGGGGAATTTCCCGCAAAGGAGCAGAGATCGCAGAGAGAACCGGAATCACATTTTTCTTTTTTCTTGTTTCAGCTCGGCGAGAACCTTATCCAGATGCTTGTAGTTCACTTCCATGCCGTCTGTCATGCCAGTTGATAGAGCTTGGTCGCGGTCGGTTTTCGAGGCGAATTTGATCGTGGTCGCCACATTCGTAATACCGTCAACCTCTTCGAAACTTACAGTGACGATCGAGAGTTCGCCGCCCATCGAAACGCCCATGTTGCCCGGATCAAAGATCTGCGTATGCACGACTCTTTCGTGCGTAACGACTTCCATGACCTCGCCCGTAAATCCGAACTCCATTCCGTCCTCGTCATTGCGCCAACGCCATTCATACTTGCCGCCGACACGCATATCCATCTCGCAAACAGGCATAGACCAGCCCGGATAGCCGCCGCACCAACGGCGCATCAGGTCCGCTTCCATATAGGCCCGCCACACGAGTTTGGCGGGAGCGTCAAAGCTCCGTTTGACTAGAACCTCGGTATCTGAAGGCAGGCTTGCTTCGGCCGGTTTCATATATTTCGCTCCTGTTTCTCTTGTTGTTTTAACTCTGTAAGCAACACATCGAGCTGCTCGTATCGTGTCTCCCAGATCTTTCTGTACTGCTCAAGCCATTCGTCTATCTCTTTCATCTTGTCGATCTCCAACAGGTAATAGATCTCGCGGCCGCGGCTGTCCTGTGTCACAAGCTCGCATTCGGTCAGTATCCGCAGATGCTTAGACACCGCCTGCCGCGACGTATCAAAATGCGCCGCGATCGCGTTCGGCGTCATCGCCTGCAACGCGATAAGTGCGATAATCGCTCTCCTCGTCGGGTCTGCAATGGCCTGAAAAACGTCTCGTTTCATACCGTCGAACAGCAGTATGCAACCAATCAGTTGCGGATGTCAAGCGCAACCGAACGGTTTCATCCCCTCAACCGCATAGCATACGGAAAGCGACGAAAATGCAGACCCCGTAGCGTACACGAAAGGTCAATGTGGAACCACCTTTGCGTGAAGAGCGATCGTGGAAAATCGAGAAGCCGTTCGATCGGTTCGCTTTAATTGGCCCCGTACAATGCGGTATTTCTTTACAGACATGTCTTCTCGGTATATTATTAGCGAAAAATCGACCTTGTATAGGGTTATTCTCTCGCTGGAACAATTTTATGAAAAGATTCCTTTCATCACGATCGTTGATCGTTGCCATGTTGTCGCTCGTGTGCGTGAGCGCGAGTCAGGGTCAGTCGCCTGAGCAAATTGCCTTTAATGCAGCTCGCGCATGCGAGGCCAACGACTATGACTGCAGAATAACGAACCTCACAAGGGGTATAGAGATTAACGCAGCAGTCCCAGAAGCTTATGTGAATCGCGGATACGCCTACCTCCGTAAGGGGATGTTCGACCTTGCGGTTGCCGATTTTACGAAAGCGATCGAGCTAAAACCCGACCTCATTCAAGCGTACGGCGGCCGCGCCTCGATCTATGCTCGCCAGAATAAGCTCGACCTCGCACTTTTGGATCTGAACAAGATCATCCAGCTAGCTCCCCAAAATGCTAACGCTCATAACGACCGAGGCTTTCTGTATCGCAGAATGGGTAAGAATGAGCTTGCACTTGCCGACCTTGACAGAGCGATCCAATTGTATGGTGACGTACCCCAAGCCTACATTGCTTATTACAATCGCGGGATGCTGCGTTGTTCGCAAGGATGCTCAGATATTGCTCTCATGGACTATAACAAGGCGATCGAATTGAATCCTCAATATGCAGAAGCTTACGCCGGCCGCGCAAATGCCTACGACAACAAGCACCTTCTGGCCCTTGCCTTTGCCGACTATAACAAGGCCATTCAGCTTAAACCCGACTTCGCAACCGCGTTTAATGGCCGCGGCTGGATCTATCACCAACAGCGTTCGCTCGATCTTGCGATAGCAGACTATACGACCGCTATTCGTCTCGATCCGAAGTATGCGGCAGCGTATTGTAATCGTGGCATCGCGTTCGCCGAGGTCAACGAATTCGATCGGGCGATCGCGGATGACACGAAAGCCCTTGAGCTCGATCCGGATATTAATGATGAGATATATCGGTCGCGGGCGTTGGCGTACTTCTTTAAGAATGATCAGCAGAACGCCGTCCGAGACACCGTTGCCTACTTGAGACGAAGCGGGATCAAGGGTGAGGCTGCGCCATACGGCATCATGATCGGTTATCTTGCACTCCGAAAGAGCGGAGACGCTGACACTGCGGATGCGTTTGTAAAAGACTGGCTTAAGCTGCTCAAACCGGACGCCTGGAGCACGGAAGTGTTAAAGTTCTTTGCCGGGAAACTGACGGCCGACGAATTGTTGGCCATGGCCAACGATAACGACAAACTTACCGAGGCTCACGCCTACATCGGCGAGGTGCTACTCGCCGAAAACGATAAAGCAAAAGCCATGGAACACTTTATCTGGGTGAGGAACTACGGTAATAGAGATTTTGTCGAATACCAGCTAGCGCTCAAGGAACTTAGACAATAAGGCACAAATCTATTCGCTAAACGACAGAGGACAAACGGGATCGTACCGTGTCTGCTTGAGTCGTTTTTCAAATATTCGTCGTCGGCTCAAGGTAATGAATCACAGCACCGCAGCCGAACGTTTTTGTTCTTAGGAGTTTGAGGTTGATCCGTTTGTTGATGTTCTTGAACAACGGCAGGCCGCTGCCGACGACGGTCGGATGGATACCGAGTTGATATTCATCGATCAGGCCGAGGTTGCCTAGCTGGACGATCATGCTCGGGCTGCCGACGAAGATGGGCTTGCCGGGTTGCTGTTTGAGTTCGACGATCTCGTCTTTGATCAGTTCGCGTTTTAGTTCCGCGGTCTTCCACTCGATTTTTTCAAGTGTCCGCGAATAGACGATCTTGTGAACTTCGTCTATCGCCACCGCGAATTCATCCATAGCCGCGTTCCCCGAAGGATTCTTGAGCAGCGTCGGCCAGAATTCCATCAGCTCGAAAGTCTTTCGCCCGTAAATGACCGCGCCGGCACCACGCAGCAGCTCGGTGTAGTGGTCATGGATCTCGTCATCCGCGCTCATCTTGTCGTGGTTGCAAAACCCGTCAAGCGTCATATTCATCGCAGCGATCAGTTGTCTCATGTTCTTAATCCGGCGTGTCCCCAATCGCAAGACGAACTAGAAGCTCCTCTGCGACGATTTCTGCGGCCGAATCAAACTCTTCTTTCGAAATGAGACCCGCATCGACGAGGGCGTCAACAGCTAAGCCCGCAGCTCTATCACTCCACTCTTTGTGTTTCTCGTCCTTAGAATTCATATTTCCGCCGTCCGCAGGATCTTTTCCATCTTGTTGCCTTTTGCGAGTCCGTCATCCGCGCTCATCTTGTCGTGGTCGCAAAAACCATCAAGCGTCATATTCATCGCGGCGATCAGTTTTCTCACGATTGATTCCTAGCGTTGTACTCAATTATCAACTTCAACGCCGATAATGTCGGCGGCTACAAGCCATTTACCCTTTTGCTTGACCATGACGGTTGTAAAACCTTCTTCCTTGCCATCGCCGCCCCAAGGCTTACCCATGTCTACTCCTGCACCGGAATAGCGCATCGTCAGAATTGCCGTGTTGCCGTAAAGCCGGATCACAATATCGGTCATCTTCATCGAGTTGATGCGAAGGCCGTTGCGTTTTTGACGCTGCATCACGTGACTCTTTCCCGCCGGCAAGCCGTCCATACCCATGTAAAAATATTCTTCGGTCAAGAGTTTCTCGCGTACCCGATCGCGTTCCGGCTGTTCGGCCTGCATCGCCTTTAGGTACTCGTCGAAAACCGCCATGATAGCTTTCTTCTCTGAATCATTCAGATTGCCAGTTGCCGCGGATTGTCCAATGGCGGCCAGCGAGAATAGAAAGACGATTACAATAATTTTCAAGAGTTGTGTCATTAGGTCTCCTCCTGGGTAATTTGTGCGACGCGAGGATAACGATCTACTCCCCCGTCCGCAGGATCTTTTCCATCTTGTTGCCTTTTGCGAGTCCGTCATCCGCGCTCATCTTGTCGTGGTCGCAAAACCCGTCAAGCGTAATATTCATCGCGGCGATAAGTTTTCTCATAAAAGTATCGATTTTTCATCTTGGTCAGAAGCCAGGTGCAACCAATGCTCCAAAGGCAACTCCTCGGCAATTCGCCGCAAATCATCAACCGCGGATCGCATAGCGATCGCCGCATCAAGCGCGGTTCCGACGCGAACCGTCACTTCATGAACAACGTCCATCCCACCGTGATCCCGACTATGTGAACAATCCGCGCTTACTGACGTGTTAATGTCCCACATCAATTTTGGGGACTTTTCTCGGTGACACCAAGTTGGCCTAAGTTCGATATCAAAATCGACGCAAGAGTGTCCTTTCGCCGCAGAGACGAAGCTACCAATATAGACTTGACCGGAAGCGTTCCATGTCAGATCGAGACCGGTTCCTTCCCAGCCAGCTGTGCTGCGGCCAAAGCCCTTAGCAATTCCAAGGAGCACTCTATCAACCTCTGAAAGAAGTGACCGAACTTGAGAATCTTCCTTGTCGGAAAGGGCTCCTAACACGGACTCTAGGTGTGGTTGATTCTTTTGTAACGAAGATGTTTCCATTTACTCCACCGTCCGCAGGATTTTTTCCAGCTTTCTGCCTTTGGCGAGTTCGTCGACGACGCGGATGCCGCAGACGACGCCTTTTATCAGCGAGGCGTTCGCGTTTAGCTTCGGCGTAGGGTCAGAACCGCGAGCGATAGCGATCGGGTCCTTTTTGCCGCTTCACCAGAGAACCCGGTCGCTATCGCTCCCGGTTCTGACAATTTCCATTCTTTTCGATCTGGACGACGTTACCGACGACGGTTGGGCCGTATTTGTGTCCGTCGGCTTTGGTGACGTTGTACCAGAAGGCCTGCATATCCCAGGCGGCTGTTGGGCAGCGTTCGGCGCAGAGGCCGCAGTGGAGGCAAACGTCTTCGTCCTTGACCATTACGCGGCCGGTCTTGAGGCCGTCCTGAACGTAGATCGCCTGAGTGAGATTCTTGGCCGGGACCTTTGTGCGTGAGCGAAGATCTTCCTCGTCGCCGTCGCGAATGAACGAAATACAGCTTGTTGGGCAAATGTCCACGCAAGCGTCGCACTCGATGCACTTCGGAGCCTCGAAAACGGTCTGCACGTCGCAGTTCAGACAGCGTTGGGCCTCTTCGTAGCCTGCGAGCGGGTCGAATCCAAGCTCGACTTCCTGCTTTCGGTTGGCAAGCGTCTTCGTTTTAGGAGCTTGAGGAACGGCGAGGCGATCGTATTCGTCGATCTTGCTGTCGTATGCCCATTCGTGGATGCCCATCTTCATCGAGTGAAGATTGACGAACGGCGGCGGGCGATTTGTGAGGACGTTCTCGCCTTTGCAAAAGAGGTCCATTGAGATCGCGGCCTGGTGGCCGTGTGCGACCGCCGTGATAACGTTCTCCGGCCCAAAAGCGGCATCACCGCCGAAAAAGACCTTCGGGTTCGTCGATTGGAAGGTCGTCTTATCCACGATCGGCATTTCCCACTTGTCGAAATCCAGTCCGAGATTGCGTTCGATCCACGGAAAGGCGTTCTCTTGTCCGATCGCGACGAGCACATCGTCCGCCGGATAAAAGACCTCGGGTTCCCCCGTCGGCACGAGCGAACGCTTGCCATTTTCGTCATAAACGGCCTTGACCTTTTCGAACATCACGCCGGTAAGTTTGCACGCCGGCCTCGTCGGCTCAGCCGGTGCGGGAATGTCGCCGGTCTGGCCGCGGCCTGCGCTCGGGTCCGGCATCCCGGGATCAGTTCCCTTTCCGCGCGTCTCTCTTTCGACCGAGCAGCTGCCGTCGCAATCCGCTGTATGTTCGATCACAAAGGATCTCGGAACGTGATTGTCGATGATCGGGATGTCCTCGTGCATCGCGTCCTCTTTTTCCCACGGGCTCGCCTTCATCGTCTCGAATGGCGAACGAACAATCACCTTCACATCCTCGCCGCCGAGCCGACGCGCCGTTCGGCAGCAGTCCATTGCGGTATTCCCACCGCCGAGGACGATCACAGTTTTGCCGATCTTTTTCGTGTGCTCGAAAGCGACGCTTGCCAGCCAGTTAATGCCGATATGAATGTTATCGTCGCCCTCTTGCCGTCCCGGGATCTTCAATTCACGGCCGTGCGGTGCTCCGGTTCCGACAAAGACCGCGTCGTATCCGGCATCAAGAACGTCTTTTAGCGAAGAGACATAGTGCTTGAAATGAGTGTGAATGCCAAGGTCGAGGATGTAGTTGACCTCTTCGTCGAGAACGGTCTCCGGCAGGCGAAACGAAGGTATCTGCGAAAGCATAAAGCCGCCGCCTTTGAACTGCTCGTCGAAGAGATGGATCTCGTAGCCAAGCGGTGCAAGATCGCGCGCAACGGTCAGCGAGGCAGGACCGGCACCGATCAAGGCGATCTTCTTACCGTTCGGCGTAAACGGTGCCTGCGGCATCAAATGCTTGACCTCGTCCCGATTGTCCGCGGCAACACGTTTCAGACGGCAGATTGCGACCGGTTCTTCATCGATACGGCCGCGTCGGCACGCAGGTTCACACGGGCGGTCACACGTTCTGCCCAGTATTCCGGGAAACACGTTCGAGTCCCAATTGATCATATAGGCCTCGGTGTAGCGGCCTTCCGCGATCAGACGGATATATTGCGGCACGGGCGTATGCGCAGGACACGCGTATTGGCAGTCAACGACTTTGTGGAAGTATTCAGGATCGGCGATATTCGTGGGCTTCAAGGTAAAAGATTCCTCGCGTCAGGATGATTGCTAGCGCTTGTATTCTAAGGCACAAGGCGAAGGCCTCGCAAGGATTTTTAGAATAAATCTCCATTCTCGAGAAAATTGAAGTAAACTGAGAACGGTAATGCCGGGCTGCCGGCTCGGAGCATTTCTTGCTTTAGCGGCGATTTCTTCTTAAATGACACACGTACTCTTTGCGGCCACGCTCGATGCGAATGGCCTCGCGATCTACACCCTTGTCTTTATCATAGGCGCCTGCATCGGCAGTTTCCTGAACGTCGTGATCTATCGCGTACCGGCGGAAAAGTCGCTTTTGACGGCGTCAGCGTGTCCAAAATGCGGTAACTCGATCCCTTTTTACTACAACGTCCCGATCCTTGGTTGGATCATCCTGGGCGGCAAATGCGCGAGCTGCAAGGCTCCGATCTCGTGGCGGTATCCGGCGATCGAGCTGCTGACAGCACTGCTTTTCGTCTGCGTACTATGGCAGGTGGGCCTCACCGCATTCTTGCCGGTCGCACTCGTGTTTACCGCGACGATGATCGCCCTTATCTTCATTGACGCGGACAATATGATCCTGCCGAACGTGATCACGTATCCGCTCTTTGTGATCGCGTTGGTCGTCCGCGTTGCTTATCCGCTTGCGTTCGGAGACAGCTATTTTCCCGACACCAAAGTTACTCCGATCAGCGGCCTCGTATTCGCAGGGCTTTCACCGTGGATGATCAGCTTGGCAGGTGCTCTTTTTGGAGCTGTTATCGGCGGCGGTTCGCTCTGGGCGATCGGTGTCGTTTGGAAGGTTCTGAGAAAGGTCGATGCTATGGGGCTTGGCGATGTAAAACTTCTGCTCGGTATCGGCGCCCTGCTCGGTTGGCGATCGACTCTCCTAACGATCTTCTTAGGTGCGTTCTCGGGTGCGGTCGCCGGAATCGGACTTCTACTAAAGAGCAAAGACAAAGATCTGCAGACTCAGATACCGTTCGGCATCTTCTTGGGTATTGGTGCGATCTTTTCGCTTCTATTCGGTGAACGTCTGATCGGTTGGTATCTTGGGCAATTCTACTAAGCCGAGGCCATAGAACGCTGAACGCATTCTCTTGAACAATAGAACGTATTTCGGTCGAATTTGATCGCCCCGGACGCGTCGATCCACGTTCCACAGCCGGCACATGCTCGAAGCTCGCGCGATGCTTGATCCTTTATTTGCTCTACGGGGTGGTCACGCTGCGAATTCTCCTTCATATCCCTGAGCGTCCTTCCGAGAGCGAGGATGCCCGCGATCTGCTTGCGATATCTCAAGGCCGTCAGCCCGAACAGCAGAAAAAGAACAAAAAGGATAAAGGCAGCTTCTCTCATTGGATCGGCTGGGCCGCTTTCTTTTCGATCTGCGAATCGAGCAGCGGCAGAGCTTCGTTATTGCCGTTAATGCCGCGAAGCTCATCGGTGATCTTCTTTGCTTTCTCGAAATCGCCCTGACGAATGTAAGTCTGGGCGAGATACTGCAACGCCCTTTCTTGCTTTGGGTTCGCCTTCAATGCCTTCTGGAATTCCGTGACCGCACGAGCGAGGTCCGGCGGATCGTCCAAGAAGAAGGTCAACGCGTAATCAGCATGCACGTCGGCATCATCGGGCTTCTCGGTGATGGCCTTTTCATAAGTTGCACGCGCCTTTTTCATCACGGCAGGATCCTTCTTGAAGAAGCCGGAGTCGAAGTACGCATTTCCAAGATCGACGATCACCGCATAGTCGTTCGGCTTAAGGTTGTTTGCACGTTCAAGGATCCGAGCCGCGTCGTCAAGGAGTGCCGTATCCTTTTTCATCGTTGCGTAACGATATAGAGCACCGCCGAGGCTCTTCTGAAAATCAAAATCATCCGGTGCCGCCTCCGCTTGGGCGATCTTGGCTTTTAGTTCCTCAGGGTCGAGCGTAAAGTCACCGGGCTTTTGGGGAGCTCCGTTCGCGGCCGGCGCGGCCTGTGCCTGCATTCTGAGGGAATTCATCTCACTTCGGTTGATGCTGTTCGCCGTAACGAACCCGATCACTAGACCAAGGATCCCAACCACTATCGCAACTGTTATAGCCTTCGAATTCATTAGCTAAATCTTACTAAAGCAGCAAGTGTAAAGCGAAAGTGTCGAGCGAAATTACCCCGTAAGAACAGGGCATTCTACTCGACACCAGCATATTAGGATCTTGGCTATTTAGATTTCCGATGCTCGCCGTCAATATACGGCAGATCTTCAGCACGACGTCGGGTCGGTGGATCTGTCGCTCTGCGACGCGGAATCGTGGTTCCGGTTCGGCGATCGACGCTTCCCGTGGGCAATCCTTTGCCGTGAACGGCTTCGATCAGAATTCGCGTGATCTCCTGCGAAAGAGTGCGATGTTCGCCCGCGGCGCGACGGCGTAGTGACTCCTTCAGTTCATTGGGAACGTAAGCCCCAATAAAGACTCCCTTTCTATTTGCCATAAGTTTGTGTGAGCTGCTCCTAGTTCTGGCCGCGATCTCGGTGCGAAACCGGATCCGCCCTTTTAATGCTATGAGGCATACCTGTAAGCCGAATTTTGTACCGTCAATGCTCTCGTTAGAGATCGATCAACGGTGACGATCATTCATCTAGGCCGTCCGTTACCGAACGGCTCAAGCGACCTACCCGGAAACGCTGTCGGCTAAAGCCGACGCTCGGACGGGCAGCCCGATCGCGTTTCCCTATTTGGTCTTGCACCACGAGGAGTTTGCCTGGCCATCGTGTGTTGCCACCGATGCCGGTGAGCTCTTACCTCACCGTTTCACCCTTTACCCTTGCGGGCCGGTCTATTCTCTGTTGCACTTGTCGTCACTCGCCATAGACGAGTGCCCGGACGTTATCCGGCTCGCTGCCCTTTGGTGTTCGGACTTTCCTCTGAAGCCGAAGCCCCAGCGACCGTCCGGTATGCCTCATAGCTAAAAGGCAAACTGAGTATAACAAAAATCAACCCTTGATTGAATCTTGTCAAACTCGTTTAGCGTCTATCTGACCTTGCAACGCCAGCGTTTGCCGTAAATCTTACCGCGTCACCGGAGCGGATCACTATCTTCTGCCTCTCGCACTCATCAAAGCGGCAAGCGATGCTTGAGCCGTCGGCACGCTGGATCTCAACGCCCTCGGCAGCCTGATCCGGTATCGAAACCGCTCTAAATACGTAAACCGGCACCGCGTCCCGCGTCAAATACTTGATTCCGGGTTCGCGTACGTTCCCGGTTGCCGCCACAGGATGACTAGCATAGCGAAGTACAAAGACGGATGCTCGGTAATCACCAAAGTTTGCCGCTAGGGCCTTAATTTTCGCGGCTACTTCTTCGACGGTCGAGCCCGCGACCAAAAGGCGTCCTCCGGCAATTGAAAGTTCAATAGTTCCGTCCCTTCGGACAGGTTTGTCTTGCGGAGCTCCAAACAAGCCGGGCACATCTATAC
Organism: Acidobacteriota bacterium; assembly: GCA_018269005.1. GTDB lineage: Bacteria > Acidobacteriota > Blastocatellia > Pyrinomonadales > Pyrinomonadaceae > OLB17. Next base: position 132,274 of record JAFDVK010000032.1, read on the forward strand.
GGAGCGTGTCGCCGGCACCGAGCGTGTACTTTTCCGTTTCGTCCTGAGCCCGCCCGGCCACGGACAGCGGCAGCAAGATCAGAAAAAGCACCAAGAACGTTCTCATTTGACCAAAAGTGAAGGGCGCGAGCCCCGCTCCTGGTCACATTAAATGCCGAAAAGGTCCAAATTTCTAAAAATTACGTGCGCGTAAGGTGCAGGTCCGGCCAATACGTCCGATACGCGGCGGCTAGAGCCTCTTCAACCGCCTGCGCAGTATCGAGTCCCTTTACGACACGGACGATCTCCTCGACCTGTGCTCTGTCAATGCTTCCGAGAATGCGGCGGACGGACCGTAGAGACGACAGCTTGACACTGAATTCGTCAGCGCCGAGCCCGACCAATAGCGGCAGATAGAACGGTGATCCCGACATCTCTCCGCACAGAGAGATAGGCTTACCTGCCGATCTTGCGGCCTCGATAAGGCGTTCGATAGACCTCAGGATCGCGGGATGAAGCGACTGGTACCAGTCGGAGACCATCTCATCGTCGCGATCGACGCCAAGCGTGTACTGGACAAGATCGTTAGTTCCGACGGATAGGAAGTCCACGTACTTGAGTATTTGATCGACCACGAGCACCGCGGACGGCAGCTCGATCATGGCTCCGACCCTCGGAGAATCAATACCTTCCAAACGGCTGAACTCGTCGTCGATAAGGCTGCGTACCTGCTTTAGATCCTGAACGCCGGCGATCATAGGCAGGATGATCGAAACATTTCCATCCGTATTTGCACGCAAGATCGCTCGCAGCTGCGTCCTGAAGTTGCGTTCGCGGGCGAGGCCGAGGCGGACGGCACGCATTCCAAGGGCAGGATTCTTTTCGGGCTCCCTTCCACCAAAAGAAACTTGGTCGAGATCGAAATCAAACGTTCGGATCCGAACCTCAAGCCCACCGGCGGCCTCGGCAGCGGTCTTATAGGCCTGAAACTGCCGTTCTTCGTCAGGCCAACCCTTGATCCCGGGAAAAAGATACTCCGAGCGGAGAAGCCCAATACCAACCGCGCCTTTCTCGATCGCCCGCGACACCTTGGCCGTACTATCGACATTGACGTACACACGAAAAGTCGGGTCAGGCGAAGCGTCTGCATCCAAAGAGCCAAGCGCCGCGACCCCAAGGTCGTGTTCGCTGGCGAGCGAAAGATCGAGATCTTCTTCCGAAGCAAACGTAACGGTCCCGTGGTCGCCATCGACGACAACTACATCGCCGTCATCAAACCGCCGATTCACGCGTTTGATGCCGGAAACTGCGGGGATTCCGCTTTCGCGGGCCAGGATGAACGTGTGCGACGTCCAACCTCCTCGTTCTGTAATGATTGCCGCCGGCGGTGAGTCTGCGAATTCCATCAGCGTTGAGGGGAACAGCTCGGTCGCGACGACGATCGTATTCGGCGGGAGCAGGGGAAGCGGCGATTTTCCGCCCGCCAGAGCATTTGCGACGCGTTCAGAAACATCTTCGATATCGACCGCCTTCTGCCGTAGATGCACGTCCGCAGAAGCTCGTTGCGACGAGACAAGCTTCTCTGTAACGGTCTTAATAGCCCACTCAGCAGTGACAAGGTCCAGCTCGATTACGTCCTCAACAGCGTCGAGGAAAGAAGAGCTTTCCAAGATCAAAAGATGGGCGTCAAAAATATCCGCCGCATTCTGGGTTGGCGGCTTAGCGACGAGAGCCTCTAATTGTCGGGATGCGTAAGCAACTGCCGCGCGGAATCTGGAAACTTCGCTCTCTACGGCCCCTTCTTCGATCTCTGAACGGAAGTACTGACGCTTTCGCCCAACAACAAGGAGCGATCTGCCAACTGCCCGGCCGCGAGAGACCGAACGCCCGGCATAGCTTGCCCGCATTTCGTTCTTTAGAGGTGATACCAACTTTCCCTATGCCAACTAACTGAAAATAGACGATCGAAGCCTAGCTTCCGAAGCTAAAACCGCCCCCGCTGCCTTGGGACGGGAAAAAGGGCTTCAAGAGCCCGGCAAATGCGGCCAGATTGCGCGTCTGGATCAAGATCTCACCCGGACCAACAAACTCTGCGACCATGCCTTCCCCACTTAAGAAACTCCTAAAATAGCCGCTTTTTGAGGCTTTTCGAAGCTGATACTGCATTTGCGCCTCCCAAGCGACCAAATGCCCGGTATCTACGACATACTGCTCACCGGGGCGGAGCACTTTCCGATGGATCGCCCCGAACGATGAAACGAGCAAAAGGCCGGTGCCGGAGACCTGCAGAACAAATAATCCTTCCCCTCCGAAGAAACTCTTTGCACCGCCGAATTTCGTATCCACCGTCAGCGAAGTGTCTCCGGCAAGATACGAACTCGACTGCACCGCAAATGATTGTCCGCGCATCTCGATCCCGGCAACGTCGCCCGGTGCTCCCGGCGCAAATGTTACCTCGCCCGGCCCGCCTCTTGCCGTAAACGTCGAGACAAATGCGGACTCGCCACCAACCGCACGCTTCAAGGCTCCGAAGACACCGCCTTTCATCTCGGAATACAGATCAACATTGGCGGACATCGATACCATCGCACCGGCCTCTGCAGCGATGGCCTGCTCGGGTGCGAGATTGATCAACGCTAGAGCGAACGCCCCTTGATGTTCGATGGTCCAGCTATATCCGGAACCTTGGCCTCGGCCATCCGAATCAAAATTGAAGGCTCCGTTCGCCGGCGGCATAGCCGTAGGCGGCGGAGGCGGCTGGATCGGCTGAGTCGGTGCGGCGACAACGGGTTCTGCAGTCACGATCGTAAAACCGCATGAGCCGCAGAACTTCGCATCATCTCGAACGTCCATCGTACACTTGGGACATTTCATAAACATTCCTCCGAAATATAGATAATAGACTTTTCTCGCGTCAGCATCGAGCAGAGCCGATCAATTCGGCCGTTCGGATCCCGCGGCTTCTTCCGAGGTGAGATTGCCGGCTTCGTGTATCGCACGTTTCGTATCGGTCAGCAGCAGCAAGACACCGCCGACGAGAAAGAACACGATCAACGCCAGTATCGCGGGCCGATAGGAGTTCGTCATCTGAGCCACCAAGCCGAATGCGATCGGGCCGAGCCACGAGGTTCCGCGCTCGGAAATGGCATATATCCCGAAGAACGCGGATTCGCGTCCGTTCGGGATCATCCGCGAGAAGAGCGACCGCGAGAGGGCTTGTGAGCCGCCGAGCACAAAGCCTATGGCGGCGCTCATAATATACGCTTCGGAGACGGTTTCGAGTGAAAGATAGCCGTAAATGACGATCGCGGACCAGATCGCAAGGGAGATCAGGATAGCGGTCTTGGTCGAGGTTAGGCGTGATACACGCTCAAGTATAAGCGAGCCGAAGATCGCCACGATCTGAGCGATCAGAATCGCCGTGATAAGCACTGTTCGGTCGTCCGGCAAGCCCTTTGCAATGAACAACTCCTGCGTGATGAATACGCCGGCCATTGTTATCACGGTCTGGATGCCGTCATTGTAGATCAGATACGCGATCAAAAATCTCAGCGTGTACTTGAGGCGAAAAAGCTCCTTGAAAGTATCGACGACCTCGCCAAGGCCGGCGACAATGATCGATCTGCCTTCCGGCGGCGTCCGCAGCGGCTGGCGATTCTTCAAAAGGAAGAATGAGATCACGGAGAATCCGGCCCACCAAAGGCCCGAAGCGAGCATGCATATACGGACAGCATACTCTGTCGATATGCCAAGCCGTGGTGCGTTCAACAGCAGGAGAAAGCTCAAAATAAGCGTCGTGGTCGCTCCGGCATAGCCGACAGCGAAACTCCAGCTCGACACGCGGTCCCGGCGGTCTTCCGTGGCGATGTCGTTCAGAAATGAGTTGAAGAACACGATGGACGCGCCGGCACTCAAGTTCGCGAGGATGAATGCGACGCTTCCGAATAAGTAAAGATCGCCCTGTGCGAAATAAAGCAGGACACAGCCGAATGCTCCCAAGTAGCAAAATGCGGCCATAAAGGCCTTCTTTAGATGCGTGTAATCCGCGATCGCGCCGAGCACGGGGAGGAAGAATACCTGAAGGAACACCGAGATCCCGACCGAATACGAGAACAACGATTTGGCCGTAACGAGCGGATAGCCGCCGATCGCGATCACGACCCCATTTTCCCCGACGCTTGTTTGTGCGAGTTCGGTGAGATACGGGCCTACGAGCACGCCGACCACGACGGCGAAAAACGCATGGTTCGCCCAGTCGTACATCACCCAGCCGAATATCTCTAGCGGCCGGTTCTTATCGGAGCTGTAGGTCGTCATTCAAAAATCGGCCGCGCAGGCCATGGGTGATTAAACTATACACTGTCGGTGTCACAATAAAAGCGACGCGTACATTTTCGAACCGTTCCGCGAATAAGATAAAATCACTTCCAACTAGACGAGAACTGGATGAAAGCGATGATCCTCGCCGCGGGCTTCGGCACACGGCTTTTTCCACTAACTATCGACCGAACAAAGCCGGCCGTTCCCTTTTTGGGCAAGCCGGTCGTTGGCTACGTTGCAGAATACCTTTCGCGATTCGGCATCAGGGATGTCGTCGTCAACCTTCACCACCAGCCTGATTCGGTGAAGAACGCTCTTGGCGACGGCTCGGCGTTCGGGGTGAAAATTCATTACTCCATCGAGGAGCCTTCGATCTTGGGGACAGCAGGCGCTCTCGACAACGCGCGCGAACTGCTTGAAGATGACACGTTCGTCGTCATTAACGGAAAGATCATCACGGAGATCGATATTGCGGCCGCGATCAAGTCGCACAAGGAAAGCGGCGCGGTCGCGACGATGGTCTTGCGGCCGAATGCGGCAAATGAGAAGTTTACGACGGTCGAAACAAGCGGCGGCAGCGTTACAGGTTTTAGCGAGCTCGCGAATGTTCAGCCGAAGGCCGGCGGAATTCCGCTGATGTTCACCGGAATTCAAATACTCGAGCCGCGCGTCTTTAATTGGATACCTCGCGGCGTCTATTCCGACATCGTTCCGGTGTTCTACCGGCCTGCCTTGGAGCAAGGCGAGCGGATCAACGCGTTCGTAACGGACGCGCGCTGGTTCGAGATCTCGACGCTCCGCCGTTATCTCGACATCAGTCTTGCGATGTCGGGCAGCGAAGGCGGGATCGTCTCGGGCGAGGCCTGTGCCATAGCGGATGATGCCGAAGTTCGTGACTCGATCTTGTGGGATCGCGTGAATATCGAGGGCGGTGCGTTCGTTCGACGTTCGGTGCTCGGCGACAGCGTTCGTGTCGCGTCGGGTGCGAAGATCGAGAATTCGATCGTCGTCCGGGCAGATCTTTTGCGTAGCTGTAAAGAGGAACCGCCGAAGGCGCAGAAGGGCTTTTTTCTTGAAGACAACTACATTGTCCCGATCGATTAGATGACGAAACTCGCCGACAAACTCAACGCATTTCTCGCGAAGAACGAAATTCAGAGCGAGATCGAAGCACTCTCTGCCGACGCATCGACGCGCGAATACTTCCGCATCGCTTGGGGCGAAACGACGGCGGTCGCGTGCGTTTATCCCGAGGCTTTTCTCGAAGAAGAGCACAGTTACGTCGATGTGACGGCGCTATTTCTTCGAGCCGACCTCCCCGTCGCGGAATTGTATGCGGTTGACGGCGAGTTGGGCGTGATCGTGCAGGAAGATCTGGGCGATGTCGTCCTTCGCGACTATCTGACCACGCAGAGCGAGGAACGTGCGGCCCGACTTGTCGATGAGGCCATCGCGTTGATCGTGCACATCCAGCGTGCGACGCCTCTTGCCTTTGAGACGGATTCGATCGCGTCGCGTCTTAGCTTTGACGAAGAGAAGCTGCTCTGGGAGCTGGACTTTTTCAAGACGCATTACTTTGAGACTTACGCGAACCGGCCGCTTTCCGCGAGCGAAGATCGCTGCCTGACGGATGAATTCGCCTATCTTGCACGCGAACTCGCCGCGCGTGCGACCGTGCTTTGCCATCGCGACTTTCACGCGGCAAACTTGATGATCGACCGAGAGAAAAAGATGCGGATCATCGACCATCAGGACGCGCGCATCGGCTCGGTCGCCTACGATCTCGTGTCTTTCCTGCTCGATCGCATTACCGAGCCGCCTTCGACCGAGTGGCTTGCTGGGAAGCGTCGGTATTTCCTCGACCTTCGCGTTGCGCTCGGGCTTCCGCGGATCGACGAGGCCGAGTTCGCGGCGGAATTTCGCCTTCAGACGCTCCAACGCTGCCTCAAAGCGGTCGGCACGTTCTCGTATCAGTCGGCAGTTCGCGGCAAAACGCACTTCATCCCGTTCATCGTACCGATGTTCCGCATCGTCCTCCGCTCCGCCGGCAACCTCCGCACATTCCCGACACTCTGCACGATATTGAAGCGCGAGATTGACGCCGCCGCCGAGTGACGGCGGAACGCGGACGCCCTCGTCCGCATCGCCGCGAAGCGGTGACCGAACGTTGTCAGAATTCGGCACGAGGTTTTCGCCCCTCGGGCTCAGTGCGAACGAGGGCGTCCGCGTTCCTACGTGCGGGCGACGCGGCCTTTTTCCTTTTTTTCGCAAGAATCGCTAAACTTTCCCTTTATACGTTATGGCGCAAACTTACATCAACGAACTTAAGGGCCGCATCGGCGAAACTGTCACCTTAAAAGGCTGGCTCTACAACAAGCGTTCGAGCGGCAAGCTTGTCTTTTTGCAGATGCGCGACGGCACGGGCATCGTGCAGTGCGTAGTTTTTCGCCCGAACAGCGAAGAACTCTTCGAGGCGGCGAACTCCATCGGTCAGGAATCGTCGATCATAGTTACGGGCACCGTCAAAGAAGATACGCGATCCTCGATCGGCGTCGAACTCGACGTTACGGGTCTCGAGGTCGTGCAGAATTCGCACGATTACCCGATCACCCCGAAAGAGCACGGCACCGAATTCCTGATGGACAACCGCCATCTCTGGATACGTTCGAAGAAACAGCACGCCGTGCTGAAAGTTCGTCACACGGTCATCAAGGCGACGCGCGATTTCTTCGACAACAACGGATTCACGCTTGCAGACACGCCGATCTTCACGCCCGCCGCGTGCGAAGGCACGACAACGCTCTTCGAAGTGGACTATTTCGGCGACGACAAGGCGTATCTCACGCAGAGCGGCCAACTCTACAACGAAGCGACCGCCGCCGCGTTCGGAAAGTCGTACGCATTCGGCCCGACGTTCCGCGCCGAGAAGTCGAAGACGCGGCGTCACCTGACGGAATTCTGGATGGTCGAGCCGGAGGTCGCGTACGCGAGCTACGAAGATATGATGGACCTCGGCGAAGGCCTCATCCTCGCGATCGTCGAGCGTGTTCTCGAAGACAGGCAGGAAGAATTGAAGGTCCTCGAACGCGACATCGCAAAACTCGAAGCAATATCCGCTCCGTTCCCGCGTCTGCACTACGACGACGCCGTCAAGATGCTCAAAGAAGGCCACGCGGCGGGCGAGCTTGAGAATGATTTCGAATGGGGCGGCGACTTCGGGGCACCGGACGAGACGTATCTCTCGAACCGTCACGGCAAACCCGTCTTCGTTCACCATTTTCCGACGGCGATCAAAGGATTTTATTTCGAGGTGGACAAAGACCGCCCCGAGACAGCCCTCGGCATCGATCTGCTCGCTCCTGAAGGCTACGGCGAGATCATCGGCGGCGGCGAACGCGCCGCTTCGCTCGAATACCTCGAAGCTCAGCTCGAAAGCCACCAACTTCCACGCGAGGCATTCGAATGGTACCTCGATCTGCGACGTTACGGCAGCGTGCCGCACGCCGGGTTCGGTATGGGCATCGAACGCTGCACCGCCTGGATGGCCGGCATCGAACACGTCCGCGAGACAATTCCCTTTCCGAGAATGCTGTATAGGCTGAAACCGTAATATGCCGAACGTTATTGTCATCGCTGGGCCGAATGGAGCAGGAAAATCTACCCTTGCTCCCGCCCTGCTGCGCGATACGCTCGGAATCGCTGAGTATGTTAATGCCGATACGATCGCCGAAGGCTTATCGGCGTTTGCACCGGAGGACGCTTCTTTTGATGCCGGACGAGTAATGCTTGGCCGATTGCAGGGTCTGGCCGACGATGGACAGGATTTTGCGTTCGAAACAACGTTGGCCTCGCGGTTCTATGCAGGTTGGCTAAGAAACTTATGCGAGGATCATGGATATCAGGTTAACCTGATTTTTCTTTGGCTCGAAAGTGTTGAGATCGCCGTTCAAAGAGTCGCGGCCAGAGTAAGTGCCGGCGGCCATTCGATACCGGAGGAAACAATTCGTCGACGATATGACAGAGGTCTAAAGAATCTTTTCGACCTGTATCTTCCAATCGCAAATTCGTGGCGGATATTTCATGCGTCGGCTACAATCCCAATTGAAGTGGTGCGATTTGATCACTCGACCGGAGAAAGAATTTTCGACGAGGCTTTATGGCAAAAGATAAGGAAGAGAAGAAGGTAAAGGAGAGCGACAACCTTTTCGTGCTCCATAGCGAAGAGATCAACGAGGCCTATCGGCGCGCGGTGCGCGAGGCCTTGCTCAAACACAAAAAGCTCGGCAATTCAGTCGTAACTTCGCGCGACGGCAAGGTCGTGATCCTTCAGCCCTGGGAGATCGAGGTGTGAACGCTGCACCGCCTGGATGGCCGGCATCGAACACGTCCGCGAAACAATTCCATTCCCAAGGATGCTGTATAGACTGAAGCCATAGCCAATGGACACCGAAGAGAAGGCATTGTTGGATGAACAAATACGACTTTCTAGGTCGCTGACCACTGGCTTCGCATTCTCGATCGTGTGGCTAGGCGGAATCGGCTCTCTTATAGCCTTAGCGATCGGGATCAAGGCTTTGATCCAGATCTCAAGGTCGGGAAAGAAGCTCAGCGGGTCGGGCCTAGCTTGGTGGTGCGTCGTCGTTGGCGGAATCGGTGTTGTTGTGCTTCCCTGGTATGGCATCAATAACTTGTTTCCGGTTTCCGGTGTGATTCGGTTATCATTCTCTTGAATTTCAAACAACGAGGAATATTTCGATGAGATATTTGGTCTGCCGCCCAAAGATCGCGGTGCTGCTGTTGGTGATTGGGCTGTTGGCTTCCGGTGCGTTCGCGCAAAGACGCATCCGAGACCTCAAGCCGACGGTCATCTTGATCTCGCTTGATGGGTTTCGCTCGGACTACGTTGATAAGTACGGTCCGCCGACCTTGAAGAGCCTTGCACGCACAGGCGTACGGGCGAAATGGATGATACCGTCGTTCCCTACCAAGACCTTCCCGAACCACTACACGCTCGTTACCGGCCTCTACCCCGAACATCACGGTATCGTTGAGAATAATGTTTATGACTTCGGCACTGTGTTCTCGATGTCGAAACTCGCGGAGGTCGAGAACCCGCGTTGGTGGCTCGGCGAGCCTATATGGGTTACCGCAGAAAGGCAAGGCCAGCACACGGGCGCATACTTTTTCCCGGCAACCGCGACGCCCATCGAGGGAATTCTTCCCGAACACTACCGGCGGTATAACGGCAGGGTGCCCAATGATCTGCGTGTTGACACGCTTCTTTCGTGGCTCGACGTTCCGCAAAAAGAACGACCGACATTCCTGACCCTCTATTTTTCGGACACAGACGACGCAGGCCACGAGTTTGGTCCGGACTCAGAAGAAACGAAATATGCCGTTTGGAACGTTGACCGGAACATCGGAAGGCTTGTTGAGGGGCTAAGGAAACGCGGGATAGACCGCCAGGTCAACGTGATAATCGTCTCCGACCACGGGATGGCCGCTGTCGATCCGCGAAATGCGGTCTTCCTAGACGACCACTTCAACTTCGATCTCGCGGACAAGATCCTTTGGACGAATGAGATCGTCCAGATATTTCCGAAGGCGGGCAACCTCGACGCGATCTATTCGAAGATCAAGGACATCGATCATACAACGTGCTGGAAGAAGCAGGACATTCCGGCAAGGCTCCATTATAATGATGGACCGCGAGTCGCACCGATCGTCTGCTCTTCCGAGGAGGGATGGTTGACCACCAGCCACGCACGTTATAAGTCATGGAACGACGGCCAGGACGAACCTTTCCGTACTCGAGGAGCACATGGCTACGACAATAAGTATGCTTCTATGAGGGCGACGTTCATTGCAAACGGGCCGGCGTTCAAACGCGGCTATGTCGCCGAGCCTTTTGCGAATGTCGAGGTCTATAACGTTATGTGCAAGATCCTCGCCCTAAAGCCCGCAGCCAACGACGGCGATCTAAAACACGTCCGCGGAATGTTAAGGTGAGTTTGGCCGCAAATGCCGAAGGGCAAAACTTGAGGCTCGATTTCGCGATGAGATCGAGCCTCATCTTAATACTTACTTCTTCTTTGCGACCTCTGTGCCGAAGCTTTTTGACGTTTGGCCGCCCCATTTTCCTTCAAGGGTGCCGTCAGCCTTGACCTCATAAGAGACAAAAGAACATTGCGGTCCGCCGATACCGACGCTCACGGTATCGCCCTGGTGAATGCCGAAGCCCTTGAGGACCGAACCCGTGTTCCATTCGAACTTATATCCATCGCCGTCTTTTGCGACCTTCAACGTTCCATTGTAGGATTGGCCATCGGTATTTTTGCCCGAGATGGCATATTCTCCGTCAAGGTCGGTTCCCGTTGTGCGCTTTGCCGTCTCGCCTTCGGACTCGTTCACGCCCCAATAACCGGCTTTTCCGTCCAGATCGCCATTCGACAAGATCCTATAGAGGACGACCCCGCAGCCCGTGCCGTTCGTCCCTTCCGTAAAGGCGACCGCAACCTTGTTGCCCGTCATGACACCGACGCCATCCGAGCTTTTGCCGCCGCTTAGCCAAGAGAATTGATAAACATCATCGCGCGGTGTGATCGTTAGGCTGCCCTCGTATCGGCCTTGACCATCGACATTCGAGCCCGTGACCGTATAGCTGCCCCCGATCGAGGGTTTGACCTCTTTTGCCGCAGGATCCTGTGCCGCAGGTGTGCCGTTGTTTTTCTCAGGGGCAGGTTTCGCGGTTGCGTTATCCGCGTTTTTTGATCCTAGAGCGCCACATGCCGCAAGGGCAAAGGTGATAAGTATCACCGTTGAAAAAAGTAAAAAGTTCTTTAGTTTGTTCACAAAAGTCCTCCAGTTCTTGTAGTAATAGAATCGAACAAATAGTAAGAAATCTTTGACGTACAGGCTACTTCCGGAATGCGATTTTCTATTGCCATCTGCGATTTACGCTATCTGTCCGCTGTCAGCGTGAGTTCGGCGATCTCCGGCGGGACGAGGAAGCGAAACGGCAGGATGCTCTCACCGATGCCGGATGTTACGAACATTTGTACGCCGTTTTGCTTGATCAGCCCTCGCGTGTACTTCTGACCGTAGCTCGACGAAACGATCGGTGCCCCGAGTATCGGGAAACGTACCTGTCCGCCATGCGTATGTCCCGCGAGGATCAGCGAGAGATCCTTTGAGATAAGGTAATCGCCTGTGATCACCTCAAGAATATCCGGGCTGTGTTCGAGTGCGACTACCGGGCCTTGACCTTCTGTCGGTGCGAGCGCCCGTTTCGCGTTGTCGGAAAAGACCTTCCAATAGGTCAGCTGCATATGATCCGGCAAACCGATCACGCGAAAGCGCGCTCCGTTCGCTGTCGTGACAGGAACGACCGTATTATCCAAGACAGTTATCCCCACACGCGGAAATTCCTTCTTGATGCAGCTTGGACATGTGAAACCATCGTGATTGCCGAGCACGGCGAGCACGCCGTCCGGAGCGGAAAGTCCGGCGAGGCCATCCGCGATCTCAGATATTGGCATCCGCAATTCGGTGTCATTTTTCTCTGAGACGTAGTCGCCTAAAAGAACGATCAGGTTCGGCTTCAGTGCATTTGTTTCTGCGACAATGCGCCGCAACTTCGCGTCATCGACGCCGTTCGAGCCCGCGTGAATGTCGCCGATCGCCACGATCTTGTAACCGTCGAGAGCTTTCGGCCAGCCTTTCGGTTCGATCGTCTGCGTCGTGATCACGAGCCGATGCGGTTCAATAAAATAGCCGTACGCGACGCATAAAGCCGCCGACACTACAAGGAATGCTGCCAACAAGATGAGATTTTTAGGGGATAGTTTCAAGATGTAGTTAGGGGCGATTGGCGGAAACACGACCAGTAGGGAGTGTGTTAAGGCACCGAACGAAAACCACACCCGCGCTACCGCTTGGGTTTCCGCCTCCATCGCTGATCAGTTTAGAAATATTCACTCCAACGTTCGTCCACCAGCTTCACCGTGTCGGGATGCGGTTCGACCTCTTTCGGATACCACGGCTTCATACGGGCGTCGATCACACACGGCGCGGAATACGAGATGTGGTTGCTCTCAAGGCTTGTGCTTGCGGAGAAAATGTCGCGTGCAGGGTCAAACCGCGTCCACGTCGCCCAAAGGAATTTCTCGGCCGATCTCGCGTACTCGATCCGGTCGTGGAGAACGATCATTTGCCATTCGGCGAACCGCGGATCGACAGCGACCTTCTTTGCCAGGTCCGCATCATTCTCGAAACTCTCGCCTTCGACGACGAGACATCCGCGGCAGAAGGGCTCGGCGGCACGTATGTTCGGCGGCAGTTCACCGCGAAACTCCTCAGGCAGGTCGCGCTTTTTTTCGCCCAATCCCATCAAGATCGCCTTGCTCCCGTGGTTGATCTTCCCGCTCGCGTAATCGAGCGTGTCGAACGCCGTCCGCGAAAAAATGTGAAGGTCGCTACGCCAATCTACGCGTTCGAGGATGTGTTCGAACAAGCTCTTGAAATCTCGCAGATCCTGCGGCGTGTCGGTCAACAGCAGGAACTTCGTGAGCGTCAGCTGCCCCTCGCCTAGAATTCGGAATCCGGCCGAGAGTGCCTCGCGTGAATACCTGTCTTTTACGACCGCGGCCGCAAGCGAATGGAATCCCGTTTCGCCGTAGCTCCAAAGATCATTCACAGCTTGCATCACGAGCGGAAAGAGCGGCGAGAGAAGTTCCTGCAGATAGTCGCCGATGAAGAAATCTTCCTGTCGCGGTTTGCCGACGACGGTCGCCGTCGCGATCGCGTCTTTACGATGAAAGACTGCATCCGCGTGAAAGACCGGATAATCATGAGTGAGCGAATAATATCCGTAATGGTCGCCGAACGGGCCTTCCGGGCGTCGCTCTCGCGGCGGCACATGCCCGACGAAGGCAAAGTCGGCTTCGGCGATCAGTTTGCGATGAACATTACCGAGCGGATCCTTCACGGCCGCGATCTTTTGGCCGACAAGGAGCGACGCGAGCATCAATTCCGAAATACCTTCGGGCAAAGGCGCGATCGCCGAGAGTATCAAAGCGGGCGGCCCGCCGTTAAAAACTGTTACAGGCAGCGACTCGCCGCGTTGCTCCGCCTCGTAGTAATGAAAACCGCCGCCCTTGCCGATCTGCCAGTGCATACCGGTCGTCGTTGCGTCATAACGCTGCATCCGGTAGATGCCGAGATTCGGTTTGCCGGTCGTCGGGCTTTCGGTGTAAACGAGCGGAAGCGTGAAGAAATGTCCGCCATCCTCAGGCCAAAGCTGCAGCAGCGGGATCTCATCGAGATTCGGTTTATCTTGCCGAAGGTCGATGACCGCTCCACGGCTCTGCATTTTGGCTCCAAGCTTGAGCCCCGCGAGCCCAAGATCGCGAAATCCCCAAAGCTTCGAAAGGCTTGGAGGGACGAGAGCTTCGGCGGCCTCGACCGCGCGCTTTACTACCTCGAGCGGACGCGGGCCGAACGCGAGTTCGATGCGGCGGACAGTCCCGAAGAGGTTCGTTGCAAGTGGAAATTTCGAACCCTTGACGTTCGTAAAGAGCAATGCCTTTCCGCCTTCATCGATCACCCTTCGATGGATCTCCGCTATCTCAAGATACGGATCGACCTCCGCCGAGATCTCGATCATTTCGTTCTCGCGTCGAAGCGCGTCGATAAAGGAACGGAGGTTCCGGTGCATATTAGAGGAAGTGCCCACGAAAAACACGAAAAGTACGAAAAAGGGAAATAGAAATGATCGACCTCGCGGATTTTAGCGTGTTTCGTGGGCTGCCTAATCGCTTATTGTGCGTAGTCGTAGAAGCCTTTGCCGCTTTTGCGGCCGAGCCATCCGGCATCAACGTACTTCTTCAGAAGCGGGCAAGGGCGATATTTCGGATCGCCTAGGCCTTCATGTAATACATTAAGTATCGCTAGGCAAACATCTAAGCCAATGAAGTCTGCGAGCGTGAGCGGACCCATCGGATGGTTCATTCCAAGCTTCATTATCTCGTCGATCGCCTCCTTGGTGGCAACGCCTTCGTGAAGTGCGAAAACGGCCTCGTTGATCATCGGCATCAGCACCCGATTCGAGACGAATCCCGGATAATCGTTGCATTCGACGGGAACCTTGCCGAGGCTCTCCGAGATCGCCTTGACCGCCGCATATGTAGCATCACTGGTCGCGATACCGCGGATGACCTCGACCAGCTTCATCAACGGCACGGGATTGAAGAAGTGCATTCCGATCACTTTGTCGGGGCGTTTCGTAACGGCGGCGATCTTTGTGATCGAGATCGAAGATGTGTTGCTCGAAAGGATCGCATCTGCCGGGCAGATCGAATCCAACTTTTCGAAGATCTGTTTCTTAATGTCGAAATTTTCGGTTGCGGCCTCGACGATCAGCGAACATCCTTTAAGACCGTCAAGCTCAGTATTTGTTCGGATGCGGCCGAGAACTTCCGCCTTTTGCTGCTCGGTCATCGTCTCCTTCTTGACGAAGCGATCGAGGCTCTTTGAGATATTCGCTAGCCCGCGTTCTACGAACTCGGCCTTCACATCACACATAACGACGTCGAAGCCTGCCGCTGCTGCCGTCTGTGCGATGCCGTTTCCCATTGTTCCGGCGCCGATCACGCCGATAGTCTCACTCATTTTTTCTAAAAGTCCTTTGGGTAAAATTTTGTATTGCTATCAAAACAGTGACCGCGCTCGTGTGCAGTGCCTGCGCGGTCCCATCTATTCATTGCCACGAATTTGGCGGCGGTTGCGGTGGATGGTTTTGAAAAGCTATTTGGTTGCCGCCCTGAAGATAGAACCACTTTCCAAGATCGCCGAAAAGGAACCAGAGCCCGTAAACACCGACGGCAGTCCCGAGCGGGAATGATAAACAGGCGATTATGCTGCCGATAATTCCCCACGTCCTCGCCGAAGGTTTTTCGCGTATCATTTTGAGTCCGCCGATGATCTGCGGGAGCGTAAAAACCAGGGCAATACCAACCACAATGGCTACAATTAAAACAAAAACGAGACCGACGACGGCACCTTCTCGACCGGCAGCGGCAAACATTGCTCCGCCCATTGCGAGATATATCAGAGCCAAGAAGGCCAGAATTACGGCTTGGATCCCGCCGTGCACCATCAAGAAAATGCCTGCCAACTTATTGTGTTCTTTTGGGCTCATAATCTTCTGTGCTCAAAATTTATCTACGATCTCGCGTTCGGTTTGTTCTTGGAAAGGATCTCCAAAGCGACCAATCAATCGCGTTCGACCGCCATTGCGACGGAGTTTCCGCCGCCGAGACAAAGGGCGGCGACACCGCGTTTTACGTCACGACGTTTCATCTCGTGCAGAAGTGTCGTCAGCACACGCGAACCTGAATTTCCGATCGCGTGGCCAAGAGCGACCGCACCGCCGTTGACGTTGACCTTTGCGATATCGAGTCCGAGTTCCTTCATCACGCCGAGGGCCTGCACGGAAAATGCTTCGTTTAGTTCGAAAAGATCGACATCCTTCATATCCCAACCGGCCTTTGCCAGAACCTTTTTAACGCCTTCGACGGGAGCCATCATAATGAGCTTCGGCTCGATGCCCGAGGTCGCTGATGCGACGATTCGTGCTAGAGGTTCTACACCGACCGATGCCGCGTTCTCTCGCGAAGTCACAACCACAGCAGATGCACCATCATTCACACCGGGCGCATTGCCTGCCGTAACGGTCCCGCCATCGCGTTTGAATGCCGGCTTGAGCTTACCAAGCGTCTCGACGGTCGTCTCCGGCCTCACCGGTTCATCGTAATCAAGTACGATCGGATCGCCTTTCTTCTGTGGGATCTCGATCGGTGCGATCTCATCCTTGAAGCGGCCTGCTTCCTGAGCCTCGGCAGCCTTCCTGTGCGAGCCGAATGCGTATTCGTCCTGCTCGCCGCGTGTGATCTGATATTTTTCTGCAACGATCTCGCCCGTGTTTCCCATATGCCAGTTCTCGAACGGGCACCAAAGACCGTCGTTTATCATCAGGTCAACGACCGTCTGATTCCCCATTCGATAGCCGTCGCGTGCACCCGGCATGGCATAGGGAATGTTCGACATCGATTCCATGCCGCCTGCGACTACGTATTCAGAATCGCCCAACAAAACGGCCTGAGCCGCCAACGCAACAGCTCTTAAGCCCGATCCGCAGACCATATTGATCGTGAGTGCGGAAACTTCCGGTGGAAGTCCGGCCTTCAACGCGGCCTGACGTGCAGGAGCCTGTCCGATGCCTGCCTGAACAACGCAGCCGAGGATGACCTCGTCGATCTTTTCCGGTGCAACATTTGCCCGCTCCAAAGCGGCCCGGATCGCATGGGCCGCAAGATCAGGTGCCGAAAAGCCCTGTAAGAGTCCTTGAAATTTACCTGTCGGCGTCCGAGCCGCACTCAGAATAACTGCCTCATTTTGTGCCATTATTTTAATAATTCCCGTTCTCTATTGAAATTGAATACAAGCTTGATTATATCAAAACACCCTGCGATTTGCCTCTGGTGCCGACAGCCCGGTACGTTGCGGCCTTTGCGTTTTCAAACCGGAATCTAAACGCAAAGAACGCAAAGGAGACGCAAAGGTCGCAAAGGAAGAAAGCCACGAATTCACGAATGGAATCTTGAACCTAAAACTCAGCTTGTCAAAAACCAACGGCCGTCTCGACCGTGTTGTCATCATAGCCAAACGCCGCGATCGTTTGAAGCACAAACCGCACAAAACGTATCAAACCGCACGAAATGTATCAAACCGCACAAAATGTATCAAACCGCACAAAATGTATCAAAGTGCACGATTTGCACGATTTGCACAAAATGCACAGAACGCACATGATTCGGATCGGCACCCTGTTCCCATCTGCTGAAGCTGCTTCCTGTGTTAAGTTTGAAAGGTATGTCACAGACGTTCAAGGCCGGAGATTTTCTTGTATATCAACTTGAGTCGGCGTTTGCATTGCTCAGATTATTGGCTGTCGATGAGACGAAGGATGGCCGTATTTGGCATTTGGCGGGCTACAACGAATTCTTTCCCGATATCGAATCGGCCGAAGCCTCGCTTGCTTCTCCGAACGGCTTCACAAAGGCTCTCAAGCATGCAGCTCTCACCGACCGTGCATTTCAGAGCACACAGACCGCGCCGCTCGCGAATCATCCACTTTCTGAAGACGACCTCGAACCACTCAACACATGGCGTGAGAGTCCGGAGCACGCAGTGTCGAACATATCGATACGTCTATTGCTTGGATTTCGTTGAAACGGATTCCGGGTCGAGATGCCGTGTCGTGGCATCGACCACGCTCGGCGGCACCAAATCTTCAAAATTTGCAGGCGGTAATTCCACAGCAGACTCATTTTTTAGAGAGCGATCTTGATCAACGGCCTGATCAGAAGGTGTTGGGCGCTTTAGCTGGCGACGAAGGAGCATAGTTCGCCAAAAGGTTTGGATGTTCCAGCCGGTGATCGCGATAAGGAAGCCTGCTGTAATATAGATCAGGGGATGTGTATTCTCGCGAAACCCTAATATCACGTAAAGCAAGATCGCAAGTGTGGCCGAAGCAAGCACGGTCAATGCACTAAGAACGGCGTTCACATTGAGATTCTGAACCGGCGTCGTTGGCTTTTTCCTTGGATTGTTGAGATCAGGTAAGAAGACGCCGCACCGTCTGCAAAAGGTTTCAGGGCTTTGGTCGGCACCGCCGCATTTTGGACAGAACATAGCAGCGAGTTGGATCTAAAGGCCCCGACGCTTCATCTCGTCAGAGAGGAGCTCGAGTTCGCGACTCATGTGGCCGGCCGCCGACGAATTCTCTTCCGCACGACGAACCAAATATGGAACGGTCTCGTTCACCGGACCGTAAGGAACGTACTTTGAGACATTGAAACCGTTCTTTGCGAGCACATACGAGATATTATCGCCCATCCCGTAAAGCTGCGAGAAGAAAATGTGAGGATGATCAGGTTGAACGTCCGCGTCGAGCATCGCTTCTGCAACCCGCCGCGTGCTCTTCACATTATGGGTTGCCGTCACGAAGGCCATATCCTCGTGATGCTTCATACAGTACTCGAGGGCGGCATTGTAATCAGCATCGGTCTCTTTCTTTGTAGCATGTATCGGCGACGGATAGCCCATTTCCTCAGCCCGTTCGCGCTCTTTTTCCATATATGCGCCGCGGACGAGTTTTACGGCGTAAATATAGCCGGCGTTCTGAGCAGCTCGTCGGGCTTCCTTTAGGTGCTGGAGGCGGTCGGTCCGATACATTTGGAGCGTATTGAAGACGACCGGTTTCGTCTGATTAAACCGCTCCATCATCTCGGTCGCCAATCGGTCGATCGCATCCTGTATCCAGCTATCTTCCGCGTCAATGAAAAGCGGTTGGCCCGCATTGTGGGCCGCCTCGCAGATCTCCGATACACGGGTATAGATACGTTCGCATTTGGCGCCGGCCTTTGCATCGAGCTTCTTCTTCGCACTCATTTTTTCAAGAGTGCCGATAGGAGCGATACCAGTGACCTTGAATACGGAAAATGGAATGTTCGGGTCGCCCTTTGCACGCTCGATCGTGCGAATGATCTCGTTCTTGGTCGCCTCAAAATCCTCTTCGGTTGACTTTCCCTCGATCGCGTAATCGAGGATCGTGCCTACATTCGACTTGCCGAGCTTTTCGATGACAGGATCACACTCCGGGATCGACTCGCCGCCGCAGAACTGCTTGTAGATCGTCGATTTGATGAGGCCCTTGATCGGGAGACCAAGAGAAAGCCCGAGCTTCGTCGCCTTAGAGCCAAGGGAGTTCAGAAAGGGTGAGTTGAGCATTCTAAAGAGACGATACTTCTCTTTCAGCTCCGAATCAGACTTGTCGGCAAACGCCGTTTCACTATCGCGAAAATCCAGACGATGTTCGACCATAAAGCTGAAATGTTAGCATAAAGCGACTGAACGCAAAATCAACCAACGCCGTTTACTTTCCATACTTTCGCTTATTGTTGTCTTAGTTCGTATCGCTTATGATTAAGGTTTTCGCCGAAGCGGCACCCATTTATGAGCAAAGCACTTCCAAACCGTTCGGAGAACTACTCCGAGTGGTACAACGAGATCGTAAAGCGGGCGGACCTCGCTGAGAATTCCGCGGTCCGAGGTTGTATGGTGATCAAGCCTTACGGCTTCGCGATCTGGGAAAAGATGCAGCGCGCCCTTGACGATATGTTCAAGGCGACGGGGCATCAGAACGCCTACTTCCCTCTTTTTGTGCCGAAGTCATTTCTCGAGAAAGAAGAGGAACACGCGGAAGGGTTCGCAAAAGAATGTGCCGTCGTTACACACTACCGCCTCAAGAATAACCCGGACGGCCCCGGTCTCGTCGTCGATCCGACAGCGAAGCTCGAAGAGGAGTTGATCATTCGGCCGACTTCGGAAGCGATCATTTGGAACGCCTATCGCGGCTGGATACAATCGTGGCGCGATCTCCCGATTCTCGTGAACCAATGGGCAAATATTGTTCGATGGGAGATGCGTACTCGAATATTCTTACGCACTGCTGAGTTTCTTTGGCAGGAAGGCCACACCGCGCATGCCACGAAGGAGGAGGCCGTCGAGGAAACGGAACGGATGCTTGGCGTTTATGCGGACTTTGCTGAGAATTGGATCGCACTGCCTGTCGTAAAAGGTTACAAATCGCCTGCTGAGCGTTTTGCCGGTGCAGAGGAAACCTATTGCATCGAGGCTATGATGCAGGATGGCAAGGCCCTGCAGTCCGGAACTTCGCATTTCCTCGGACAGAATTTCGCAAAGGCCTTTGATGTCAAATTCGTCAACAAGGAGAATGAACTTGAGTACGCGTGGGCAACGAGTTGGGGAGTTTCGACGCGGCTTATGGGAGCTCTGATCATGGCCCACTCCGACGACAACGGCCTCGTTCTGCCTCCAAAGCTCGCCCCCATCCAGGTCGTGATCGTGCCCATCCATAGGTCGCCGGAGGACCTCGCCGAGATCTCGGCGGTCGTCGATCCGATAGTCGAAGAGCTGAAGGCAGCGGGAATTTCCGTGAAATACGATGACGACGACAAGCAGCGTTCGGGCTGGAAGTTCGCCGAGTACGAACTGAAGGGCGTGCCCGTGAGGTTAGCACTCGGAAAACGTGATCTCGAGGCCGGCACGATCGAGGTCGCACGTCGCGACACTCTCATAAAGGAGTCGCGTCCGCTCGAAGGCATTGTCGAGTACATTCAGCACCTTCTGGACGAGATCCAGGCGAATATCTACCAGAAAGCGCTCACCTTCCGCGAAGAGCACACATTCCGTGTGGACACGTGGGACGAATTCGTCGCAAAAATAGAGGAAGGCGGCTTTCTCCTCGCTCATTGGGACGGAACCGCCGAGACCGAGGAAAAGATCAAAGAGCAGACAAAGGCGACCATTCGCTGTATTCCGCTCGATGCTCCGGAAGAAGCCGGAAAATGTGTTCTGACCGGCGGTCCGTCAAGTCGAAGGGTTATTTTCGCCCGAGCATATTGATCTGACATCTGAAAAAGGTTGACGATCCGCGAGATCGTCAACCTTTTCTGCAAGTGCTTCTGATTTTTTCCTCACTCTTGTTGGCTTTTTCCCTGGAATCGTCCATTTTTCAGCTATTATTAAGACTATTTCAGCACTTTCACCGTCTAAATGACTGTGTGCGGAGAGGTTCCACATAAAGTACGGCCAAGGTGGCCGATTTTGAGGCGAAACTCGCTGTTGCGACGAGTTTGATGTTTAAAGAGCTTGCGGATGAGCAGCTTGTCGAATTGGCGGTACGAGACGACCCCGAAGCTTTTGGGGAGATCGTACGGCGTTGGGAGCGGAAGATCTTCGCTCTGTGCTTCGGTATGCTCGGCCGCGAGGACGAAGCGAGAGATGCGGCACAGGAAGCTTTTATCAGCGCTTACCGCAATATCTCACGGTTCCGAGGCGACGCAAAGGTGTCGTCGTGGCTTCATCGGATCGCTGTGAACCAGTGTTTGACAGTAAAAAGGCGTCAGAAGTCACGTTCGGAAGAGTATTTGGGCGATGAGGATGAAGCGGAATCGCGGGTATTCGTGGCGTCGCCTGCAGTTTCGCCCAAGAATATCGCTGAGAAAGGCGAGCGTTTGAAACTGGTAAGGCAGGCAGTGGGTGCCTTGCCGTCGGAGTTACGGGAAGTGATCGTGATGAAGGAATTTGAAGAAATGACCTTCCAAGAGATCGCGGACACACTCGAACTGCCGTTGAGCACCGTAAAAAGCCGGCTCTATACGGCATTGAAACAGTTGAAACTGCGCCTCGAGCGTATTTCGGTCGAGGTCGTTTAGCGAAGGAAATGAGTGAAATGACTCATAACGAAGCAAAAATCCAAGAATGCGGCCATACGGGCCAGATACTGGACTTTGTCTATGACGAACTGCCGGTAGGCGTTAAGGGTGCGTTCGAACACCATCTTGCGGCGTGCGAAGCCTGTTCGGGTGAGGTTTCTTCCTTGGTGTCCACAAGCGTGGCAGTCAAGGAATGGCGTGCAGAGGCCTTCGAACCGCTTTTGAAACCACGATTCTCGATCCAAACAGGACGGCGGCCAAAAATCGGCGTTTTTTCGACTATTTTGGATATGTTCCGGCAACCCGTCTATGCAGTTGCCGCAGCAACATTGCTGCTCGGTTCAGCGATCGGCCTCTATTTCCTACTTGGCTCCAGTAGTTCGCAGCCGCAGGTTGCGAGATCCGTAGATATGCCTGCAGTTCCGGCAGCGGTAACGCCGACGGTATCGGTAATCGAACAGGAACCGGCCGAAGAAGCAAAGCCAATGATCGCAAAGGACGAACGACCGGCCGAGAACGTTGCACCAACCCGAGCCGAACGGCCAGAAGGTGCCCGACAGGCCCGGTTGGTGCGAAAGTCGAGTGACTCTGCTCACGATCGTGCTGTTGCGACGAACGCATTGCCCCAGAAGGCTGTTCCTGAGGATCTTTTTGGCGAGGTTCCCGAAACGCGAGACCGTTCGCTTCGTCTTACCGATCTTTTCGCCGAGGGCGACGAAGACTGAACTACCAAATCTTATGAAATTCAAGATCTCAGCATTCTTTTTTATCGGAGCTCTCTCCCTCGCGGTCATTGTCGGCCAAGTTGAGAGCCAAGTCGTTCCTCAGCCTCTAGCCGGCCAGCCTGTTCCTGCCAAGGCGGTGGACAAGGGCCAGGCGATAATGCAGGCTCTCGGCCTTACCGATGAGCAGAAAACGCAGCTTCGCGAAATGAACAAAGCCCGCAAGCCATTGCTGCAGGCCGCGCAAAAGAATTTTCGCGACGCGATGAAGGCTCTCGACTCTGCGATCTATGCAGATGTTTTCGATGAATATGCCTACAGTCTGCGGCTTGCCGATCTTCAGAAAGCCCAAGCGGAATTGCAGCGACTTCGTTTCGAGAACGAAGTGAATATTCGAAAGATCCTTACGCCGACTCAGCTTGACAGCTTCCGGAACCTCCGAAAGAGGTTTGCAGCGGAAAGGAAGCTGCGTGAAGCAAACGGTGATACGCCCGCGGATCGGCCGATAATGCAGCGGCTACAACGCCGGCAGGAACGCCGGCTTCAGCGGCCCGTTGCACGCCCGACCAAACCTCAGTAGGGCCAGCTGCTTCAATTGACCCTTCGGCTGCTCGGACGTTATAGTTCGGGCAGCCTCTTTTTTATTCGCAGGGGAGGCTACCGCTGACAAAGCCTTACAGGCTATAATGCTTTGAACCATAGGTCGGGCGTCATGCCCTTGGCATCAGCACGGTAGATGAATTCACTTTCACGCTTTCTTGTCGAACTGCAGGATATTTCATTCCTGTTCTGGCGTATGCTGCGAGGGCTTCGAAAGCAGCCGCGCTACTTCGACGAAATGATCCGGCAAATGGACTCGATCGGCGTGGGTTCCCTTGCCATCGTGAGTCTTACAGGATTTTTTACCGGATCGGTATTGATCCTGCAGGCCTACCCGACCCTCGAATACTACGGTGCCCAGAGCAGTGCCGGACAAAGTGTCGCGATCACGCTGATACGCGAACTTGGCCCCGTGCTGTGCGCTTTGATGGTCGCGGGCCGCGTCGGTTCCGCGATCTCCGCGGAACTCGGGTCGATGGTCGTCTCGCAGCAGATCGATGCGATGCGGGCACTTGGCACGTCGCCTGCGCGAAAGCTTGTTACGCCCCGAGTCATTGCCCTTGTTGTGACGCTTCCGCTGCTCACAGTGGCCGCCGACGTCTTCGGCCTGATCGGCGGCGGCATCATCGCGAGGTATCTTTACGCGTTGGACGCAAACACGTATATAACGAGTTTGCGGGCTGGGATAACGATCCAAGATATTATTGGCGGCATTATAAAGCCGATCGTTTTTGGTTTCATCATAGGCTTGATCTCGTGCCATAAAGGGTTGACCACACAGGGCGGCACTGTCGGCGTCGGCAAGTCGACGACCGATGCGGTCGTACTTTCGTCAATAACCGTCATCATTGCCGACTTCTTTCTGTCAAAGGTACTACAGGGATTCTTTGGCAACACCTTGTTCTAGATGTTAGAGACCGAGACCATGACTCAGCCCCGAACGTCGATCTCACCGGTTGTCCCGGCGATCGAATTTCGCGATGTTGAACTCGCGTTCGATGACCGTGTGATCCTCGATGGCATCAATTTTACGGTCCGCCGCGGCGAGACGAAGATCGTTCTTGGTGGTTCGGGCAGCGGCAAGTCCACGATAATCAAACTCATCCTCGGTCTTCTCCGAGCAGATGCCGGCACGATCCTCGTCGATGGCGAAGACATCACCAACGCAGACGAACAGGAATTGACCGAGATGCGGAAAAAGATCGGAATGGTCTTCCAAGAAGGGGCTCTTTTTGACTCCCTGTCGGTTTACGACAACGTCGCATATCGACTGGCCGAGGAAGGTATCGACGATGACGAGATCGAACATGAGGTCATAAGAATGCTCCGGTTCGTGGATCTCGAAGATGCGATCGACAAGATGCCGATCGAGCTTTCGGGTGGAATGAGGCGCCGCGTCGGAATTGCTCGAGCCCTGGTCGGCAGTCCGTCGATGGTTCTTTTCGACGAGCCGACCGCCGGCCTTGATCCGCCGACAGCGCGAACGATATGCGAACTCGCGATAAAACTCCGAGACCTGGAAGGGGTTTCATCTATTTTTGTCACACACGAGATGAATAACCTAAGATATCTTTCGTCCGAATATGCTATCGTTGACGGCGAAGGGCGGGTATTCTTCGAAGAAGAAGGCGACAAACTTTGCCTCATCAATACGAAAGTGATGATGATAAAGCAGGGAGACATCATCTTTGATGGAACGGACGAAGAGCTGAAGCTTTCGAACGATCCGTATATCCATCGGTTTATCACTGGTAGGTAGACTGAACCCGAACGTATGCCAAGAACGAGACAGAGGATCAAATTCAGCGAACTTCGCGTCGGCATCTTTGTACTCGCCGCCCTACTTGTCCTCGGCTATTTGGTCCTGAATTCAAGCGGAGATTTCAATCCGTTCGAAAAGAAATTCGCGCTGAAGGCCCGCTTCGTCTCAGCCGATGGGCTGCACCCTGCGGCGGACGTTCAGCTTGCAGGAGTATCGATAGGCAAGGTGGTCGACGTTAAATTCCTTCCTTCCGATACGCCCGACGGGAATCGGATCGAGGCGACGCTCTCCGTTTCCCGTCAGATCCAGGGACAGCCGATCGACGAGATGATCCGAACCGATTCGACCGCACAGCTCATCGCCACGTCTGTTCTTGGCAACGAGAAGATGATCAACATCACGCCGGGCACCGAAAAAGGCAATTCCGTAAGTGAGAATTTTGTGCTCGAATCATCGGCCGCGATCTCGATGAACCAACTGACCGCAACCGGCAACGATCTGTTGAAACAGATCAACAAGCTCGCCATCCCTGCGAACGAGATCCTCAACAAGGCGAACACCGGCGACGGCACCCTTGGGAAGATCGTTAACGATGACGACCTCTACAACAATCTCGACGGAGCGGTCGCAGAGACCAAAGAGACGATGAAACGCCTGCAGGCGACGATCGACAAGATAAATTCAGGCCAAGGCAGTGCCGGAAAGCTGGTCAACGACCCAAAGCTCTATGACAGTCTTGCGAAGACGGCGGCGAGCCTCGAAGCGATCTCAAGCGATATCCGTGCAGGAAAGGGCTCGGCAGGTAAGATCGTGAATGACGACGCTCTCTATAATGAAACGCGAGCCGCGGTTGCAGACCTCAGAAAGATCACAGAGGATTTTCGCGCGATCACCGCTGACCTTCGGGCAGGCAAGGGTACGCTCGGTAAACTTCTAACTGATGACAAGATGTACGAGGACACTCGAACAGCACTTGACCGATTCAATTCGACGGCCGGCCGGATCGATGCGATCCTGAGCGACGCTCAGGCCGGAAAAGGCACTCTTGGCAAGTTGATCACCGACGAAACACTCTACAATAGCGTTAATCAAACGGCTAATAACGTTGCAACCTTCACCGGAGAAGGAACTCAGCTTCTCAAGGACTTTCGTGCAAATCCCAAAAAATACCTGCGCATAAAACTCGCAATTTTCTAAGTAGCCCCGACAGCATCTCAGGCGCCCTTCGAAAATCACCGCAATCTGAGTTGCATATTATACAGGCCCTATGTATAGTATGCAGTAATGATTTCGAAGGAAGCCCGGCGTAACTTCATTTTGGAAACGATCACGGAGACGGAGGTCGCGAATCAGGCCGAATTGGTCGAGAGGCTGACTGCCGCCGGATTTTCCGTCACACAGGCGAGCGTCTCACGCGATCTCCAGGAGCTTGGTGTGGCAAAGCGTGACGGTCGGTACACGATCGATGGAAGGGCCGCCCGCAACTTCGGGCCGATCAGCCTGGTTACTTCAGGAGATTCACTTCTAATACTTCGATGTCTCCCCGGCATAGCATCCGCGATCGCGGTCGAGATCGACAAGATGGATCTCAATGAGATCGCGGGTACGCTTGCCGGTGACGATACGATCTTTATTGCCGCACGAACTTCCTCTGATCGCAGCGGCATTGTGACGCGTATCAAGAGCTTGTATGGAGGGATAGAGGAACTATGAGCCTGCGTCACGTCGAATTTGATCTTTTGGCGTCCGTCACCGGCCGATCGGGCGTCGGGCATTCTGCTTTGGTCGATCCGAGCCCGCAAAGGGTAAAGGTCGGAGATCTGGTTGCCGTTCGAGCGCTGAATGACAGCCGGTCTTACGGAATGCTGGAAACGCCGAGCGGACGTCTGGCTCGGATCAAGAAGAACAGCGTGATCTGCGGAGTTCTTGGGGAGAGACGAGCCCTCAAGGGTATTGTCGGAGTGGTTCCGCAGACGTTGGCCGGCGGCGACCAACTTTCGATCTTGAATCTAGGAGGCGTGATCGGACAAAGAACAGGCGTCCACTCGTCGCTCGGTACGGTGGTGGATGTCGAGGTTCTTGGGGCGGTTTGCGGCAAGGACGGACAAGGATTGAACCTATCCGCAACTGCATTACCCAAAGCGTCCGAAATGCCGGCCTCCGCCCCGATAATTCTCGTTGCAGGAACCTGTATGAATTCCGGCAAGACGGTTGCCGTTGCCGAGATCATACGAGAGGCTTCTCTCAGCGGCCTAAAGGTCGCTGGTGTAAAGCTCACCGGCGTTGCCTGTCTTCGAGACACGCTGGAGATGCAGGACAATGGTGCATTTGTGACAGTCAGCTTTCTCGATTTCGGGCTGCCATCAACCGTTGGCCGTGAGGACCTCGAAGGTGTTGCGATGGGCGCTTTCAATTACGTCAACTCATTTTTGCCCGACCTAATAGTGGCAGAGTTGGGCGACGGAGTGATGGGAGGCTACTCGGTTGAGAAATTGTTAGGTTCTTCACAAGTGATGTCGGCCGTCAAGAAGATCGTCTTTTGCGCGTCAGATTTCGTTGGCGTCGTCGGCGGTATTGTGGTCTTGAAGGATTTTGGGCTGCAGCCGGACATCATTTCCGGCTCTGTTACCGATTCGTCAATGGGCGAGGTTTCGATCCGTGAGCGGTTCGGGCTCGATGCTGCAAACGCCCGCAATGATGGAGCGCGGCTTTTCGCTCTCGCGTCGAAATTTGAAAAGCCGGAGGCGGCGGTATGCTGAACAAGATCAAGATCGGTATTCTCGGCGGCTCAGGATACGGCGGGAGCGAACTTCTGAGGCTGCTGCTGTTCCATCCGAACGCAGAGATCTCCTATGTCACGGCAAACGAACACGCCGGCAAAAAGATCTCCGCAGTGCACAAGAATCTTCTCGGCTTTACCGACCTCAGCTTCTCTGCGACTCCGGAAACCCTCGCTGATCTGCCTCGGGTTGACGTCGCATTCTTTGCTATGCCGCATGGAGCTGCATTGTCGCTTGTCGGCACTCTAGCGGAGGGCACGAAGGTGATCGACCTTTCGGGTGATTTCCGGCTTGATGATCCAGAGGTCTTTGAATCGGCGTATGGACGTAAGCAGACGGCTGCCGGCCTCCAAAGACAGTTCACCTATGGCGTGTCGGAGTTGTTTCGCGATGAGATCGCGAAGGCACAGTTCATCGCGAATCCCGGCTGCTTTGCCACGGCGACGATTCTAGCCCTTTCTCCATTGATAAAGGGCGAACTAACTTCGGGAAAGATCATTGTCGACGCGAAGACAGGATCTTCCGGCTCAGGAGCGAAAGCCGCAGCGAACACGCATCACCCTCAGCGAGCCAACTCATTCTATGCATATAAGCCCTTTACACATCAGCACTTGCCGGAGATCGAACAATGCCTGTCGCGTGTCGGGACGCTCGACTCTTCCCTTGTCTTTATGACACATAGCATGCCGGTCTCGCGAGGGATCTTCGCTTCCTGCTACGCAGAGACAGAGAGCGAGATCTCGACAAAAGAACTGAACGAGATCTTCTGTGAATACTATGCCGGGCGGAGATTTGTCCGTATCGTTGAGGGTTCACCTGATATCAATTGGGTGAAAATGACAAACTTTTGCGATATCGCCGTCCACGCGTCCGGAAAGATGATCGCTGTCTTCTCTGCCCTCGACAATCTTGTAAAAGGTGCGGCAGGCCAGGCTATGCAGAATATGAACATAATGTTCGGTCTGGAGGAGACGACCGGACTTCTCTTTCCCGGCACGAATCCATAAATGACAACAGAAGAGATCATCAAAAAAGAACGGGAGTTTCAGCTTGCCACATACTCAAAGCTCGACCTTGCCATAGTGCGTGGACGAGGGCCGTGGGTATGGACCTCCGAAAACGAAAAGTATCTTGACCTCTACGGCGGACATGCCGTTTGTGCGGTCGGCCATTCACATCCTGATGTTGTCAAGGCGATCACGGAACAGGCTCAAAAGCTGATGTTCTATTCGAATGTCGTCTATTCCGACGTTAGGGCCGAGGCCGCCGAGAACCTTGTCGCAATAGCGCCGGAACCGCTGGCGAAAGCCTTCTTTTGCAACTCGGGGACAGAAGCGAATGAGAATGCGATGCGGATCGCACGGCTCGCGACAGGTAGATCGAAGATCGTGTCATTCGCGAAAGGTTTTCACGGGCGGACCGCAGATTCGATCTCGGCAACGTTCCTCGGCAAATATCGCGCACTCGGTGAGCCGAACGTTCCGTGCCACGTCGAAGCGGACTTCGGCGACAAAGGGTCGATCGACGCGATCATCGACAGCCATACTGCGGGCGTGCTGATAGAGCCGATACAGTCGATGGCCGGCGTCCGAGAGGCTGCCGCGGACTTCTTTTTGGAACTCCGAAAGAAATGTGACGAGGTCGGTGCGGTGCTTATCTTCGACGAGGTCCAAACGGGTGTTGGCAGAACGGGCGAGTGGTTCTTTGCCGGCAGCAAGGCGGCGGGTTGCATCGTTCCGGACGTTGTTTCGCTTGCGAAGGCCCTAGGGAGCGGCGTCCCCGTCGGTGCGTGCATTGTTTCCGATTCTCTCGCTTCTTGCATCAAAGAAAATGACCTTGGAACGACATTCGGAGGCGGTCTGGTCGCAATGGCGGCCGTGAAGTCCACGCTCGAGGTGATCGAGCGTGAAGGCCTGATAGACAACGCCCGACGGATCGAACGCCGGATCAGAGAGGTCTGCCTCAACAACCCGGACGTAAAGGCAGTTCACGGCAAAGGGTGTTTGTTAGGGATCGAGTTCGAGAGCGAGGCTCGTCCATTTTACGAAAAGCTGCTCGAATCGAAGGTCATCACCGGTATGAGCAGCGATCCGAAGGTGCTGCGCCTCTTACCGCCGTTGAATGTTTCAGAGAGCGAGATCGACCTTTTCGAGGAGGCGATCAGCAAATGAAGCACTTTCTTTCTACAAACGACATTGCAGCCGGCGAGTTCGAACACCTTTTGGAGAAGGCACTCGCGTACAAAGCGGAACGGCACGTCACCAATGAATTGGCGGGCCGTTCCATTGCACTTGTGTTCCTGAACCCGTCGCTCCGGACGCGCGCTTCGATGCAGATCGCGGTCTACGAACTCGGGGGCAATCCCGTGTTTATCGAACCCGGCTCAACCTCTTGGTCAATCGAGTACAGCGACAATGTCGTTATGGACGCCGATAGAACCGAACATATCGCAGAGTTTGTTCGCGTCCTCAGCCGATACGTTTCGGCGATCGGTGTTCGAACTTTTGCCGGTTTGAGGAACTGGGACCTCGAGCGAACGGACCCGGTCTTGAATGCCATCGCAAAATATTCGGACGTACCGATCATCAATCTCGAATCTGCGATGCATCACCCATGTCAGGCACTCGCCGATATGCTAACGATCCGAGAACGTTTCGGTGAGGCGAGGAAGAAAGTTCTTTTAACGTGGGCTTGGCATCCTAAGGCATTGCCGATGGCCGTACCCAATAGTTTTGCGCTTGCGGCCGCACAAATGGGACACGATCTTACGATCGCTCATCCGGAAGGCTACGATCTCGATTCGGAGTTGGTCGCACAAGTAAGCAATTCGGCTGCTTCGAGTGGCGGCAGCGTGCGGACGGTCACCGATCCAGTTGCCGGATATGAAGATGCAGATGTTGTTTACGCGAAAAGTTGGGCTCCGCCGTCCTTCTACGGCCAGGAGTCCGCCGAGCACGACAGTCAGCTCCGCAACACTTGGATAGTAAATTCAGAGAAGATGGCGCGAACTGCAAAGGGCATTTTTATGCACTGCCTTCCTGTTCGGCGGAACGTGATCGTCACCGACGATGTGCTAGATTCCGCGAAATCTGTGGTTATCGATGAAGCTGAGAACCGGCTTCACGTTCAGAAGGCGATCCTCGCTGCGCTGGTTAAATATTAGCTATGGAAATCGAATCACTAGATCTGCTTCGAGAGGCCCTACCGTATATCCAACGATTTGCTGGGACGACTTTCGTCATAAAGTTTTCCGGCAAAATTACGGAGGAAGCTGAAAATCTCGCTTCTCTTTCGGAGGAGATCGGCCTATTACACGAGGTTGGCATTCGGGTGTGCGTCGTGCACGGCGGGGGCAAACAGCTAACGGAAATGGCGGAAAAGTTGGGTGTGATCCAGAAAGTTGTCGGAGGACGGCGAGTTACTGATGATGAAACGCTCGAACTTGCAAAAATGGTCTTTCGCGGGAAGATCAATACTGAGATCCTCGCTCAATTTCGCCGCCGCGGGATCAAGGCGGTCGGACTTTCCGGAGTGGACGGCGGCGTCCTGACCGCCGAAAAAAGACCTCCGAAGAGCATCCTTGACCGCACTACCGGCATTACAGACGTCGTGGACTTCGGCCACGTCGGCGACGTCGTGAAGATCGATGCTTCGCTGATCGAGGTGATGCTTAGCAATGGCTATTTGCCGGTGCTATCGTCGCTCGGAGCTGACGACCACGGCCAGGTCTTCAATATAAATGCGGATACGATCGCGACGGAGATAGCCATCGCTCTTAAGGCCGAGAAGCTGATCCTGCTATCGGACGTGAACGGAATCTATCTGGACGCTGACGACCCGGACTCAAAGGTCTCACGACTGCCGATCGCCGAAGCTCGCGGCCTGATCGAATCGGGCAAGGCGACCGGCGGAATGATACCAAAGCTCGAGAATCTGATCTCGCTGATCGAACGTGGGGTCCATTCGGCTCACGTGATCGACGGCCGAAAGGCGAATGCCGTTCTCGCCGAGGTCTTCACGGACGAAGGCACGGGAACGATGGTAGTCAAATAGGAAAAGCAGGCCGACAATTCGACCTGCTTTTGCAGAAATGGTGCTCAGGGCGAGACTCGAACTCGCACGGATCGCTCCACACGCCCCTCAAACGTGCGCGGCTACCAATTACGCCACCTGAGCTTAAGTTGTCAATTCTGGCCGAAACTACTTATTCGCCGCCGGCGCTTCGTTCGTGTTCGCTGCCGGAGCAGCAGCATTTGCGTTGGCCTCAGGAGCCGCAGCGTTCACGTTGGCATCGGCTGCAGGCGCCGAATTCGTATTCGAGTTCGCGGTTGATGCAGGTGCTTCGGCCGGCGTTTCCGGGTTTGCCGAAAGGACCGAGACATTGCCGTTGAACGCGGGCATTGATATGAGCAACGCCGAGATCATAAATACGACAGCGGCCGCGATCGTGATCTTGGAAAGGATCGTCGTCGTTCCTCGCGGTGTCAACGCAGAACTCGAAATATTGCTCGTGAAAAGCGCACCGGCATCCGTTTTACCTGGCTGCAGGAGCACAGCTCCGACAAGCACTACGCACGAAATGAAAAATAAAGTGTAAAGTACGTATAGCAACTTTCTATCAACTCCCGTCCCGTTTACTTGTAGTTTACGATCTTCGCAAAACTATCAGCATCAAGGCTCGCACCGCCGACCAAAGCTCCATCAAGATCCGGCTGATCCATCAACTCAGCAATATTCTCAGGTTTGACCGAACCGCCGTAGAGGATCCGAACCGAGGACGCAACGTCGTTGCCGTGATCTTTCCCGACGACATTGCGGATGTGGCTGTGCATTTCTTGAGCCTGTGCAGGCGTCGCGGTCTTACCCGTGCCGATCGCCCAGACAGGCTCGTAAGCGATTATAATACGGCTCATCTCGTCCACTGTCAAACCGGAAAGCCCGGCAGAAAGCTGTCCGCGAACAACATTCTCGGCATTGCCGGACTCCCTCTCGCTCAGCGATTCGCCAACGCAAACGATAGCTTGGAGTCCTGCCTCAAGGGCCGACTTCGCCTTCAAATTTACCGTGGCATCGCTTTCGCCAAAGAACTGTCTGCGTTCAGAATGCCCAATGATGCAATACTTGCAGCCAGCATCTTTCAACATAATAGGAGCGACCTCCCCCGTAAGGGCTCCGAACGCGTTCTGAGTCGCACAATCCTGAGCAGCAATACTAACATTCGAGCCTTCGAGGCGGTCGGAAACCGCCCGTAATGCCGTAAAGACCGGCGCGATGATCACTTCACAATGATTTGCGTTCGCGACCAAAGGCTTTAGTGCGAGAGCGGTATCGACCGCCTCCCCAAGCAGCTTGTACATCTTCCAGTTCCCGGCAATGATCGGTTTTCTCATACGTCACTCTCCGTATTCAAATAAAATCGAGCGCCTAAGCATTCTTCGCGAGCGCTACACATTGTCACTTTGTTGGTTCAGCGGCGGAATCCCTTCCGGACAATGTCTTTCGAGCCATATCCGTGCTCTCCTGTGAGCCGATCATTCCGATAACATCATCCTTCTTAAGAACGGTCTTTGGCTGAGGGTTTGTGATCAGCTTGTTCTGGCGTGAGATCGCAACGACGGAAGCCCCAGTCGCCTCTCGAAGGTTTGAATCAGCAAGAGCCTTACCAACAACTTCACTATTCTCACCTAACGGAACCCACACCAGTTCAAGGTTGTCGCTTGCCCTCAATAACTCGTTCAAGAAATGGCGTTCGTCAACCGTGTTGATAGCAGAATCGTACCGGTCGCTTCGAACCGCGTCCGTATATTGCTGTACTTTGCGCAGCGAAAGGCCCAGCTCGAGCAGTGTGCGTCTAACCATCTGCAAACCGCCTTCCAGTTCAGGCTGGATGACGTGGCGGGCTCCAAGCGAATAAAGTTGGGAGAGACTCGTGTCCGAGCTCGCGCGAGCCACGATATGGAGCTCCGGAGCCTCAGCGCGGGCCGAAGCGACGATGATGCTTGTCGAGGCGTCGTCCGGCGTCGTTACAACAAGGAGACGGGCACCAGGTAGGTTTGCCTGACTGATCACTTCGGAATTTCCGGCATCGCCGTATAGAACCGGGATACCAAGCTCTGCAAGCTCCTCTACGCGCTCAAGCTCGGAATCGATCACGACCAGAGAAATTCCAAGCTTTTGAAGGACGTCCACAATGTGGTGCCCGACCCGTCCATATCCGATCACTACAACATGGTCGGAAAGTCGATCCTTCAGCGCAAAGGTATCGCCGTGCCGATCGAGCAAACGCCAAAAGCCGTTATCGCTTCGCAGGAATCTTTCCACGGGGCCGATCGCCCTGTACATCAGAGGGTTGACCGCGATAGAGATAAGTGCTCCGGCGAGGATCATCGAATACTGTTCCTTTCCAAGCAGCCCTAAGGCAAGGCCGGCTTGCCCGAGGATAAAGGAAAATTCACCGATCTGGCTCAGGCCGGCGGCAACGACGAGAAATGTGCGCGCCGGGTGCCTGATGAACACTCCCATCAGCAGAGTGATGACGTACTTGCCGACAGTTATCATCAGGACGAGGACTATCAAAGCGGTAACGTTACCGCCCAAGTAGTTGATGTCGACCATCATCCCGATCGACACAAAGAACAACACGGAAAACGCGTCTCTAAATGGGAGAAGGTCAGCGCTCACCTGATGGCTTAACTTCGATTCATGAACGACGACGCCGGCCGCAAAGGCTCCCAATGCGATGGAAACTCCAAATATCTCGGTAGCAGCAAGGGCAATTCCTACCGATGTTGCAAGCACCGCGAGAATGAACAATTCACGCGAACCTGAGCGAGCCGTTCCTAACAGTATCCAGGGAACAAGTTTTCGTCCGATGAATACAAGAGATGCACAGAACGCTGTCGCCTTGAGGAGCGTGAGTCCGAGGCCCGCCCAATCCAAGCCGCCATCGCCGGATGCGAGAGTCGGCATCAGGAGCAAGATGAGGACCGTTGCGATATCTTCAAGTATCAGCCACCCGACCGCCGCTTGCCCATGTTGGGTGTTCAAGAGGCCGTTGTCCATTAAGCCGCGAAGCAAAACTACGGTGCTGGCGATCGAGATTGCGAGGCCGAGAACTAGGCTTGCCGAGGGAGACCATCCGAGATAGGTGGCAAATACATAGCCGAGACACGTTGTGATCAGCATTTGACCGATCGCACCCGGGATAGCAATGTTGCGCACCTTCCAAAGGTCGTCAATTGAAAAATGCAGCCCGACGCCGAACATGAGGAAGATGACGCCGAGTTCGGCCAACTGGCTGATCGTATCTACATCTCCCGCGTAGCCCGGGGTAAACGGGCCAATCGCAACGCCGGCGAGCATATACCCAACGATCGGAGAGAATCGCAAGTACTTTGCGATCGTGCCACCGATAAAGGCGGCAACGAGAGCGACAGCTATATTTAGAAGTAGTGGCAGGTCGTGCATTTTTCTCCCGATCTGCCTGTATGTCAGGCAAAGGACATTAAATGTGCTATTAGGTGCTACTAATTGTAGCGCATGGCGACAAATGATCGAACGACCGTTCATGTGATCGCTCGGCGAGACGGCTTCCGTCCTTGGCTTAGAGCAGAACGATCTCCTCTGAGACAGTCTGGCAGCTAGCTTTCCGGTTGCGAATCAAGAGCTTCAACGCCGGGTAAAGCATCACCTGCCAGAAACTCGAGAGTTGCTCCGCCACCCGTCGAGATGTGAGAAATGTGACTTTCGAGTCCGGCCTGTTTGATGGCGGCAACGGAGTCTCCGCCTCCGACTATCGAAGTTGCCCCGTTGTCCGTTGCATCCGCGACGGCCTGTGCGACCGCGATCGTACCTTGGTCGAAAGGCTTCTCCTCGAACATCCCCATCGGCCCGTTCCAAACGATCGTTCTTGCCCCGCTCAATGCATTGGAGAAGATGGCCGCGGTCTCGATTCCGATATCGAGTCCTACGTGACCAGCGTTCGTGAAATCAATCGGTATGGTCCGTTGAGAATTGAGCGGATCGGCACTATCGACCACTTGGTGGTCGGTAGGAAGGATAAGCTCAACCCCTGCGGACTTCGCCCTCTCCTCGATCTCTTTTGCGCGGTCAAGCATATCATTCTCGACGAGAGACTTGCCGACGGTGTAACCGTTCGCCTTGAAAAACGTATAGGCCATCGCGCCGCCGATCAAAAGCTTGTCCACCTTTCGCTCGATCAGCGAATCGATCACAGGGATCTTGTCAGAAACCTTTGCACCGCCGAGGATCGCGACGAACGGTCTTTCAGGGTCCTCGAGGACGCGGCCGAGATATTCAAGCTCTTTCTCCATCAGAAGGCCGGCCACACACGTGTCCACAAAGTGAGTGATACCTTCGGTCGAAGCGTGAGCACGATGGGCAGTTCCGAAAGCATCGTTGACATAGATGTCGGCGAGCGAGGCGAGTTGCCTTGCGAACTCGGCATCGTTCTTCTCCTCTTCAGCGTGAAGCCTCAGGTTTTCGAGCAGTAAGACATCGCCGCTCTTGAGAGCCGCTGCCGCCTTACGGACCTCTTCGCCTATGCAGTCGGCCGCGAAGGAAACTTCTCCGATCTCCGCGTTCTTCATCGCGAACTCCTTGAACGCCGCAAAGACCGGAGCGAGCGAGAACTTGGCCGGATCGAACGCGTTTCCGGCCTCTTCGGCCTTCTTCTTCTCTTTGATCGGACGTCCGAGGTGCGATGCGAGAATTATCTTCGCACCGCGGCCCGCAAGGTCACAGACCGTCGGGAGTGCGGCTCGAATTCGCGTATCGTCGGTAACAACGCCGTTCTTCACGGGAACGTTGAAATCGACCCTTACAAAAACACGCTTTCCATCTACATCGATATCTTTTATCGTTTTCTTCTGCATTGATCGTTAATTTCTAATTTCTCCACCGCTTCTTCGATCTACACTATGGCCGATCGAAGCAGCTCTCGTGCTTTACGAAAACTGATCGGTCTATCTTTTCCCCGATACGGATCGAAGAGATCAGTATCTCGACGATTCCACCGGACTTGACCCTTCTCGGGAGCAGAAATGCGCCCTCACGTCTGTAGTCATCGAAAACCGAGAAAAGAGCACCATCTGAGATCCTAAAGGGCAGGCCGGTTGCCATATCAAATGAAACGAAGAAGGTCCTATCGTCCTTTGTGCGGCCTTCGATGATCGACAATTTCTTGCCGTCATCGTCGAACGTGCCGTCGAACTTGAGCGACTTGAAAAAATCCGGTGAGAGCACAAGCTTAATCGGCTCAAAAATATCTATGTAAGGGTCGTCGCCCGCGGCGACCTTTCGATCGGGAAGGCCAACGCTACTCTCAAAGAAGGTCTCCTTTCCGATAGCCCCGGCTCTCGTCGTGCCCGAAAGGTCAGAGACCGAAACAAAGGCGTACTTGTCGGGAGCTTCGCGAAAGAATGAATACTTAAGCTTCTGAGAGGTATCCCGGCTCTGGATCAACATCGTACCGTCAAGCGAGTATGTTTGCATCTGAGATATACCGCCGACGAGTTTCGCTGCCCTATCGATCAGGGCGAGAGCACGCTTGTCCTTCGTGAGCGGTTCGACCCGCTTAGGCATGACCTTTACCAATGCGTCACCCATCGTCCCACTACCGAAGACGGCTTTCGCCTTTGGATCTTTGGGCGGCGGCGGATCAACGCTTTCTTTTGCCAATGCCTCCGTTTGCTTCTTCCGGGCGGCTTCGCGATCGGCAATGCGGGCCCGATACTCGTCGCTCAAAGAAAGCTGCAATGCCTTCTCGATGACCTGATCCTTCCCGGTAAGCAGGCCTATACGATCGATCGGCACGACGACGTCAGGCTGGACGCCAACCGCTTCCACCGAGGTCCCGTTCGGCCGTAGGAAATCGGCGATCGGATACTGCATCACGGAACCGTTGGCAAGCTTCACCGCCATCGACGGCAAGGCCTCGCCGGCCGTATTTTGACCTACAACGACCGCTCTCGCATTATCCTGCAGAGCAGCAGATAGAAGTTCGGCGGCAGACATCGACTGGTCATCGACCAGGATGACGACGCGGCCATTGAACTTCTTGACCTTATTGTCCGTCGGGATCACCGAGCTTTCGCCGCGAAACACACTTATTCCGAATGGTGCCTCACGAGGCTCCATCATTCCTGAGAGCCCGCGTGCGGACTGGAGCAGGCCGCCCATATTGCCACGCAGATCAACGACGAGCGCTTTCTTTTTCGAGAATGCAGTGATCGAATCACAGAATTTGCTCAATACCTGAAGCGAAAAGACATTGAATTTCACATATCCCACGTCGCCGTTCAGATCCGCAACACTGTACTCAAGCAGAACTTGCGGCATTAGTCCGCCGAGAGACACCATTTCACCGTTCAGCGGCTGCCTCGGGAGATCGAACTCTTTTCGCTGATCGTGCTCATCGAGGCAAACGATCTTGACGTTCAGGGCATAGTCACGGTCAAGGAGCCACATCTTGATCGCTGTGGGCAACATTCGGTCGAGATGCCGAACATTGGGTGCAGCCTGAGTGATCGTTTCGCTGAGGACGTTGAGCGGGATTCCGCTGATCTCATCAAGGATATAGCCTGGCTTGACTCCTGCCGATGCCGCAGATGAACCGGGCAGCACAGATACGATCACGTATTTGCCGCCCATTGAGCGAAGTTCGATGCCGATACCAAAGCGGCCGGGTTTCGGATCGTCCTCTTCGCTCAGTTCGAATTCGATCGGTAAGCCGGTCCCCTTCCCTTCAGTCCTGAAAGCGCCCGACCGATCTCCGGAATACCCCTCCCGTTCCGCGGACACCTTTCGAGCAACGCTAAGGCTTCGATAAAAGCTGGCCGGTATCACTCCAAAGTGAGATTTGCCGAGCTTCCCGACCATCTCAAGAATAAGATCATCGATCTCGGCTTCGGTGTTCGCGGCCTCGGCTCTCGGAAGATATTCCGCCTTGACCCGCTCCCAATCCAGACCGCCGAAAGTTGCATCAAAATAGGAGCTGTTGACGATCGACCAGGCCTCAAGGAACGCTTTAACATTAGCAGAAACCGGCTTTTCTTCCGATGGGGCGGCCATCGGCGTACCAAGGACGTCATCGGCCCCGCTTATTGTCTTGAGTATTGACGAGCGGACGGCTTTGCGCGGCTTCTTCGGCTTCCTCTGACCAGAGACGTCGATGGCGGCTGACAAAAATGCCGCCGCCATCAAGCCGGAGATCATGAGCTTAAACAACTTCATCAAGGTGTCCCAATTGTCAAAATAGTCAGCCTCAAATGCCCTTTGATGCGATATATCGGACAAGGTCGCGCACGCGGCACGAATAGCCCCATTCGTTGTCGTACCAGGAAAGAACCTTTATCGTGTTGCCGTCAAGGACGGTCGTGTACTCCGCGTCAACAATTGAAGAGTGTGAATTCCCGCGATAATCGATCGAAACAAGAGGCTCGTCGCTAACGGCCAGGATTCCCTTCAAACGACCGGCAGCTTCCTCACGAAAGGCGTTGTTGACCTCATCTTTCGTAGTTGCCTTTTCGACGTTCATAACGACATCGACGATCGACACGTTCGGGGTCGGAACGCGGATCGAAATGCCTTCAAAACGGCCTTTCAACTCCGGGATCACGAGAGCCACCGCTTTTGCCGCTCCGGTCGAGGTCGGGATCATCGAGAGAGCCGCCGCCCTTGCTCGACGAAGGTCCTTGTGCGGAAGGTCCAGCAGCTGTTGATCATTCGTATAGCTGTGGATCGTGTTCATCAACGCATTCCTGATGCCAAATCGGTCGTGGATCACCTTTGCAAGCGGAGCAAGACAGTTCGTCGTGCAGGAAGCGTTCGAGATGATGTGATGCTTACCTGCATCATAGGAATCTTCATTTACCCCGAGTGCGATCGTGACGTCCTCACCCTTTGCCGGCGCGGACACAACTACCTTCTTGACCGAACCGCGAAGGTGTTTGGCTGCATCGGCGGCATTCGTAAACCGGCCGGTCGATTCGATCACCAACTCCGCCCCGACCGAGTCCCAGTCGATAGCGGAAGGATCCTTTTCACTAAAAACCTTAAAGGTATCGCCCTCGACAGTGATCGAACCTTCGCCGGCCGTGATCTCATGCTCAAGATTCCCCATAACGGAATCGTATTTGAGCAGATGTGCCAAGGTCTTCGTGTCCGTAAGATCGTTCACGGCGACAAGGTCGATGTCGTCGTCATTCAGCCAGGTTCTGACAACGGACCTTCCGATCCTGCCAAATCCGTTAATGCCAACTTTGATGCCCATTCTATAAAGTCTCCTTAAGGGAAAGTGCGTTATATTAAACGCCTAAGATACTAAATCACGGCCCGAAACTCAATTTGCAAAACTTTACGCGCCCGGGAAGATAGTTGAAACAAACAAAAATTTGCAGGCGTAATACCCGTTTAGATTTTTTACGGTAAACTTGTATCTCGCACTTCTACCGGAGCAATAACTAATGACTTTGCGTCGTCAAACTAGATTTTCCTTGATACCTGCTGTTTTCGGCGTGGTGGCTCTGTCCTCGGTTGTCGGCCTGGCTCAGGATAGGCCGGCCCCGACCACTGACGTTGCGGCAACTGCCGGCTATATCTCTACGGACCGGTCGACGGACAATTATTCTCCCTCGACCACGTCTCGGATCGGCGTTCAAACGGCCTCGCCATTGCCAATGTCGCTCGATGAGGCGATAAAGCGAGCTCTTGCGAATAACAATGATATTGAGGTTTCACGAACGGATGTTCGAATAGCAGACACCACGGTTCGCGGCCTTAGAGGCCTCTACGACCCTGTCTTTACGTTTCAGCCGACGTTCTCGCATTCATCCTCAACCGGACAGCAAGGCACTAATGATGTTCGGCTAAACGGCAATATCAACCAGCGGATCAAGCCGGGCGGCGGTACGATCCAAGGCTTCTTTAATAACACTCGAACTGAAAACGCCTTTGCACAAGCTCAGGTCACATCGGGTGGGCTTTCGTCGAGCAGTTCAGCGATATATTCATCGCAGCTCGGCTTTAACTTTACGCAGCCACTTCTTCGGAACTTTGGTATCGACAGTACGCGTCGGCAGATCAAGATAGCAAAGAAGCAGCTCCAACAGTCGGACTCCGACTTCCAGCTGCAGGCTACGAACACGATCACAAGTGTTCAGCAGGCCTATTGGGATCTTGTCCTCGCACTTCGAAATCAGCAAAATCAGAAGGCAAACGTGGAACTTGCCCGGGAGAACCTCCGTCAGATCACTGCTAAGATCGACGCAGGGGCCGCAGCTCCGCTCGAGAAAGCGGAAGTCGAGACGGAAC
Source organism: Acidobacteriota bacterium (assembly GCA_018269005.1). GTDB lineage: Bacteria > Acidobacteriota > Blastocatellia > Pyrinomonadales > Pyrinomonadaceae > OLB17. Next base: position 173,129 of record JAFDVK010000032.1, read on the forward strand.
TTGCGAATCGAGAGGGCGATCTGCTTCTTGCAACGCAGCAGGTCAGCGTTTCCGAGAACACATTGAAGAAACTGGTCATCCGTGATGCCCTTGCACCGGAATGGGCACAGGCGATTGTACCGACGGATTCGCCAAAGGTCGTACCACTCCCGTCTGATCTCAATGCTGCCATCAATGACGCTTTCGACAACCGGTTCGAGCTCCGCCGTCTGAAGCTGCAGCGGGACATCAACGATCTTGACATTCGATACTTCAAGAACCAGGCAAAACCGCAGATCGATCTGAGTACGACTTTCTCATTGGACGGGATCGCGCGCGGCAACGTCTCTACGGCCAATAGCCTGATACCGCAGTTCACAGGAAATGACGAGATCCTTCGACAGAAGCTCAATACGCTTTTTGCGCCGGGTTCGCAGCTTCCGAATCCGCTTGTGACGGTACCGGGTTCGCCTCCTTATTTCGTTGGCGGGTTCAATCGATCGATGGGCAATATGTTTCGAAGCGATGCCCCTAACTATTCGATCGGTGTAACTTTCTCTTTCCCGTTCTTCAACCGCACGGCAAAAGCGAATCTCGCCGGCGCGAAGATCACCGGCGAGCGCATCGCCGCTCAAACCCGCGCGCAGGAAGAGACGGTGCTCACAGATGTTCGCAATGCCGTTCAAGCGGTCGAAACCGCGCGTCTTCGAGTGGACACGGCGCGAAGGGCGAGGCAGAGTGCCGAGACGCAGCTTGCGGGCGAGCGAAAGCTTTATGACGCCGGCCGCTCGACGACGTTTCTGCTCTTCCAAAGAGAGAATGCCCTCTTGGCCGCTCAAAATGCTGAGATCCGCGCTGAGACGGACTATGCAAAGGCTGTTGCCGACCGTGAGCGGGCTACCGCTACTTCATTTCGAGAGCACAACATTACGATCGACCGACCTGTCGATATCAAATAGGCCCGAGTCGTGTTGTTTGGCACCGAAAGAGTGTCGCCGGCCGTTTACAGGCTTGCGGCACTTTTCGCATTTTCGCCGAAGTTTGCGAAAATCCTCGCTGTGAAGATCTCTGCCGTTATCATTGCTCTCAACGAAGAGAAAAACATTGCCCGAGCGATACGGTCGGTCGAGTGGGCGGACGAGATTGTTGTTGTCGATTCCGGAAGCACCGACGCGACGAGACAGATCGCTGCCGAACTTGGGGCGCGTGTGATCGAACAGGAGTGGCTCGGTTTCGGGCGGCAGAAGCAATTTGCAGTTGACGCCGCTGCCAACGACCTGATATTCAGCCTCGACGCCGATGAAGAGGCCACACAGGCTCTGGGAGAGGAGATCAGAAGGACCATTGACAATGGCAATGCCTCGGCAGGGTACAAGATTCCTCGACTGGCAATTTATGCTGGGCGTGAGATCCGCCACGGCGGATGGTATCCCGACCGACAGCTTAGGCTGTTCGACCGCCGGAAAGGCCGTTGGTCAGAGGACGTAATTCACGAATCCTTTAGGGTCGATGCCGGACTGGCAGTGGGCGATCTTAAGTCCGACCTACTGCATTTCACTTGCGAGAATATTACCGAACACGCTCATATGATCCAGGAACGGTACGCCCCGCTTTCGGCGAGAGCAATGTACGCAAGCGGTAAGAAAGCTTCCGTCCTCAAGATAACGGCTGCCCCGGTTTTCTCCTTCCTCCGCGACTATATCCTTCGAGCGGGCTTTCTAGACGGACCTCAAGGGCTGATAATCGCGGGATTCGGGGCATATAACGTTTTTTTGAAGAATGCCCTTCTCTGGCAGATGCAGCGTGAGCATGAGCGGTAATTTTCCTTTTGCGCCTACAACTTTCGCCGTACGGTGAACATCTAATCATTCAGTATTCCAGCTGTTTTGTGTCATATTAGAATCTGTGAACCGATCAAGATCGTTTTCGAAATTCGTTATCGCGTCCCTTGGGCTCTTTTGTTTAGCCATGCCGGTAGTTGCGCAGAAAGGGATCGACTCACAGACCGAAAAGATAAAACAGGAAGGAAACCCGACAAGCCGTCCATCCGATGTGTCGCGTTCCTTCGACTGGGGAAAAGGAAAGACGAAGGTTCGTGCGATGCTGCCGAACCCATACAAGATCGCTTCACGGCGTGACGTTCTGATCAATGCGATCCAGGAAGTGCTTCGTGACAAGAAGATCATTTTGGACGAGTCTTCATCCCGGCTCCCGGATGGATATATCGTTACGCAGCCCTTTGTCTTTGCAAAAGGTATCGTCCTGACCCGCGGCGAGCTGGCTCGGGTCGGAGAGGTTGCGGATCCCGATACTGCGTGGACGAGAGCACAATATACGCTGACCATCGACGTACAAACGATCGATGGCATCCAGAACAAGGTCGCAGTGAATGCAAAGATCGAAGGCCGTGCCGGAAACGGCCTGACCTCAGAATGGTTGACCGTGCCCAGTTCGGGCGTGATCGAGGACGAATTTTTATCAAAGTTGGTCGAGGCGGTCACGGGAATCTCTCCCGATCCCGTCCAGGATGTACCAAAGGATGACGGGCCGTAGCTTACTCATACTCATCTTTGCACTCAGCACACTCTTGCTCGTGGCCGGCAATAGCCATGCACAGGATCGGTCGGACGAGGAGACGCCGGCATTCCCTCGTCGAACTCGACAGCAGCAGGAATCGCCGAAAGGTGTCCGGGATATGTTGATCCGGATGCGGATCGAGAAGGCAAAGAAAGACTATGAGAAGATGCTCGACCAAGGCGATTCGGCCGCCAAACTTTCAGGTCAGATCAAGGCTTCTGTCGAAAAGGCATCAGCCCTTTCCAACGCCGACCGCGGCCGGCTCCAAGAACTCGACAAGCTGACCAGTGACGTGCTCGATGATCTTGGAGGCGATGAGGACGCCCTTCTGGCGTTGCTCTCGGACAAAAAAGTCGGACCGACGCCGATCGACGCGGCAACGGAGTTAGACGCAGCGGTCAAACTAATGGTCTCCGAATTGAAGAAGACGACACGCTTCACGGTTTCGGCTTCGGCCATCGAATCGACTGCAGACGTCCTCCGCATTGTCCGCAAACTCAAGACCTATCAATGATCCTGTTTGCCAAGCTATGCACATTCCTCCGCTCTCAGCGACTGACCGTCGCATGTTTTGCCGTAGCACTTGCCGTTGTTCCTCTAGTGCTTGCGATCAATGGCCAATCCGAAGATGACGATGTAATCACCGTGGATTCGTCGGTCGTTGTGGCGAATGTCTATGTTGCTGACCGCCATGGACAAGCAGTTTCGGGTCTAGGTCAAGAACTTTTTACTATACTGGACAACGGCAAGCCCCAGAAGATCGAGTCTTTTACAGTGGAATCCACACCATTCGCGGCCGTCATTCTGATCGACAGTTCAGGCAGTATGGAATATCGCGTCAGCAACGCACGAAGTGCGGCGATCAAGTTTCTCGAGGGATTACGAGGCCAAGACTTCGCGGCCGTCGCGAGTTTTGATAGCAAGATCCAAGTGCTTCGCGATTTTAAAGCAAGCCGCGACCTTCCGGATCTCTTTTTTGACCTTAAAGCCGACGGTATGACCTCTTTGAACGATGCGGTCGTAACCGCCGCTAGAATGCTTTCCGCTAGGCCTGAGAAGCGACGAGCGATCATCGTGATCTCGGACGGGGCAGATAACAGCAGTAAGTATTCACAGAAGAAGGCTCTAAAAGCCGCGTTTGATGTCGGAGCTTTGATCTACACCGTCGATATGTCGCCGAAGGATGCACCGCCGCAGGAAAAGGCATTAATGCAGGATGCATTGAAGAGTTTTGCCGAGAAGACCGGCGGAACCTTTGTCGCGACACCCGGCGGGGCGGAAATGCGCCACGCTTTCGCCTCGATCGTCGAGGAACTCGGGAGTCAATACACCCTGACTTATCAACCCGCCGACCTGAAAGAGGACGGCAAGTTTCACACGATCGAGGTCAGGGTCGCCCGCGGCGGCCTTAAGATCCGGACACGCGAAGGCTATATCGCCCCAAGCCGCAAGAAGTGACAGGCTACCTGTCGGTACGGTTGCGCTTCTTGTCGTCGTAGCGCCTGATCGCCAGCTCAACAAGCCGATCGATCACTTGCCTAAACGACATTCCCGAGGCCGCCCACATTTTCGGAAATCCCGACGCATCCGTAAGACCGGGCATCGTGTTTATTTCGTTGACCAGCAGCGATCCTGAGTCCTTTCGCAAGAAGAAATCAACGCGCGCAAGGCCCGAACCGTCGATCGCTTTGAACGCGAGGACGGCCAGCTGTCGGATCTTGTCCGAGAGTTCCGCCGAGAGCGGAGCCGGCGTGATGAACTCGTTATTCCCCGTGCCGGTATATTTTTCATTCCAATCAAGGAAGGCCTTTGAGTCGTCCCTGATTATGTACTCGCCCGCCTCGCTCGCGCTTGGCTCTTCGTTCCCGAGCACAGCGCACTCGATCTCACGCACATCAAGTCCTTCTTCGACAATTATCTTGCGGTCGTATTCTGCAGCCAACTCGATCGCCTTTCGGAGCTCGACTTCATTGTCTGCTCGGGTGATGCCAACCGAGGAGCCCAAGTTTGCAGGCTTTACAAAGCATGGATAGCCTATCTTTGCTTCGACGGAACGAACGACGCCATCCGGCTGCAGCTCCCATTCGCTCCGAAGGAACCATACATACTCGCAGATCGCAAGATCGGCCTCGCGGAAAAGCGTTTTCATTGTCACTTTGTCCATTCCGCAGGACGAGGCAAGTACGCCGCATCCGATGTATGCCACGTCCGCCATTTCGAAAAGGCCTTGGATCGTGCCGTCTTCGCCATAGGTGCCGTGAAGCACGGGAAAGACGCAGTCTAATGGCTGCGTTCCGCCATTCGGTATCGTGAATCCCCCAACGCTTGCATCGCCCGTTAAAAGGTGAAGTCGCTCCGACGGCTCGCCATACTGCCTTTCAAATGCGGCCCTTACGTCCTCGGGGAACATCGCAAGGGACTCTGCGGGGCTAAGCCACTCGCCCGTCGGGGAGATCGCAACCGGAAAAAGATGGTAATTTGCCGGATCCGCCTGTTCGATAACGGTTCGCGCCGAGCGGACGGCAATTTCGTGTTCGCCTGATCGGCCCCCAAAAATGATGGCGAGGTTCTTCTTCATATTCTTTACAAGATCGTTTTGCCAAGGGCAGAAAGGATCAGTTCACAAGCCAGCTCGACCGTGATATTCGACTGATCAAGCAGCGGATTCACCTCTACGATCTCGAATGAACGCATCTTACCGCTCGCAGCTATCATCTCAAGCGTCAAATGCGCTTCGCGGTACGTTGCACCGCCGCGAACAAGGGTGCCGCTTCCCGGCGCAAACCGTGGATCGATGCCGTCAACATCGAAGGTTACTGCAAAACCGCCCGGCGCAGCAGATGCGATCTCGATCGCATCGGTGACACATGCCGCCATTCCACGCCTATCGATGTCACTCATCGTGAAGAAGTGGTCGCGAAGTCCAAGTTTCTCGATCTGTGAACGCTCGCCCGGGTCTACGTCGCGTGCGCCGACGTGCGCAAAGTATCTTTTATTAAGTTTTGGAGCAAACCCGCAAAGATCCACCAAATTACGGTCACCTTCGCCGAGCAGAACGGCGAGCGGCATTCCGTGTATATTTCCGGAAGGTGAGGTTTCAGGCGTATTGATGTCTGAATGGGCGTCAAACCAAATTAGCCCGATCTCTTCCTCCCTTTTCCGATAATGAGCTGAAATGGCTGAAAATGTTGCGATCGCTATCGCGTGATCGCCGCCGAGAATAACAGGAAATTCTTCGTCCTCAAGTATCTGTGTCACGGCCCTGACTATGTTTTCGCTCGACGCGAGCATTTCTTTGAGGTGCTTTGGATTCTCATCTTCAACCGGATCAATCGGCTGGACAATGGTGACATCCCCATGGTCAGTGAAAGCGTACCCGAGGCCTCGGATATGATCAGCAAGCCGCTCGCCGCGCACAATGGACAGACGCATTGCATTCACGCCGAGTTCACTACCTGTTTTTCCCGCTCCAAAACCCAGCGGCACCCCTAAGAGTCCGATCTTCTCTTCTCTTGTCATAATCGCGAATCTAAATTTCGCCGAATCCGCTGCCGATCAAGTCAGCCACACTCGACACAGCCTCTGCTTCGTCGGGCCCGTCGGCAAGGATAAAGAGCTGGGACCCCATCCCCGCAGCAATAGCGAGTATGCTAAGCATCGATTTCGCATTCGCGGTCGCGTTCGCACCGCGGTGCTCGATCAAAATTCTCGACGAGAATTTGCGTGAAAGTCGAACGAGCTTGGCCGCCGCACGGGCATGCAGTCCTAGCGGATTGACGATGCGGATCTCCCGCTCAAGCATCCTTCTTAAGTTTCAAGGGCTCCAGCAGGTCTCCCGCGCGCATGATCGCCGATTTGCCCTGCTCCTCGATCTCTTTCGCAAAGTCCGCGAGAGCGATCGCCTTGCCGATGGTCGCAACTTTTACAACCATTGGAAGGTTAACACCGGTAACGATCTCGATCTCGTTCTCGCGAAGAAACATTGCGGAGATGTTCGTTGGTGTTCCACCGAACATATCGGTCAGAAGAAGAACGCCCGCGCCTTGCGAGACCTTTTCGATCGCGCGTTCGATCTCAGCCTTTGCCGCTTCCACGTCGTCATGCCAACCGATCGAAACTGCAGCGACGTTATCCACATCACCAACCACAGCCTCCGCCGCCGCAAGCAACTCGTTAGCCACTTGTCCGTGCGAAACGATGACTGCTCCGATCCTCTTTATTTCATCCATAATCTTTACTTTTCCGCATCCCGATGCGATATCGTGACATTGAATTTCGCCTTCTTTAACGCACGTCCGATCGAGTTCGCGACCATCACCGAACGATGACGCCCGCCCGTACAACCGATACCGACCGTGAGGTACGATTTGCCTTCGCGTTGATATAGCGGAAGGAGATACATCAAAAGGTCGATCACCCTATCGACCGTCTCCGCCACTTCCTTTTCGCGTTCAAGGAACTCTACTACCGGCTTGTCGCTTCCCGTCAAAGCCTTCAGATCCCGGTGAAAATAAGGATTCGGCAGGTGCCTTACATCAAAAAGAAGGTCTAGTCCCCTTGGATTTCCATATTTGTGGCCAAAGCTGATTATTTCGACCTTAAGCGGCTGGCCGTCGGGATTGCCGCTGAACTTCTGTACGATCAGGTGCCTGAGCGTATGGACCGTGTGATCGCTTGTGTCTATGATCAGATCGGCCATCCTGCGGACGTCGATCATTTCCCGACGTTCTGCCTTGATCGAAGCTACCAAACCTTTTCCGTTCTTTGCCGGATGAGGACGGCGCGTTTCAGAGAATCTTCTCTGAAGAACATCATCTGCTGCCTCGAAGAACACAATGAACGGAACGATGCCGCGTTTCGCAAGCTTTTTCAGTTCGCTCGAAAACTCCGGCAAGAAATGCCGCTCCCGTATGTTAATTACGAGGACGGCCCGCTCGATTCCCGGCGGCTTTCCGCCATCGCCTACCATGAGTCGCCCGAAGGTCGAGATCATCGTTACGGGCAAGTTATCTACGCAAAAATAGCCAAGGTCCTCGAAAGCATCTGTTGCCGAACTCATCCCGGAGCCGCTAAGACCCGTAATTATCACGAGCGAAGGAAGGTCCTGATCGCTTTTTCTCTTATTCTGCATTCGTCGATCACCGAGAAAGCTTCCGCACAATCTTCTCGCAAGTCTCAGCCATAGAAGGCAAGTCAGACCGTTCCAAATAGACCCTAGGCGTCTCGCACAAAAGCTCGCCCGAAGCTCGGAACATATCGGCGTCCAACTCAACGCACAGTTCGAGGGGACAGCCATCGGCGAGACCCGCTTCAGGATGGCTCTCTTCCACGCTTGCAACGGCAAGCGGAGAAACACCGATCAATCCCTTGGTGGCTTTAGGTGCCGTTACCCACGCTCGACGCCCTTTCACAAAGATGCTGACCGCATCGTCAGCGACGAACTTCGCACCGCGGGCCACCATTTCGATCAATAATGAGGTCTTCCCGGAGCCGGACTCACCACAGATCAAAACGCCATGCCCGTCGATCTCGACACAAGATGCATGGATGACCTTTGGCTCAAAGGTCATGGCTGCACGAGTCCATAATTGCCGTCAGGCCGTTTGTAGATCAACGCCACTCCGCCGCCTTCCGAATCGCGAAAGAGCATAAAGGCTTCTTTCTTTTCGTCGAGCGCCATTGCCGCTTCCTGAGCGGTGATGGGCTTTTGAGCTTTCATCTTGCTCACGATGATCTTTGGACGCCGAGTCGGCGCTACGGATTCCTGAGTCGGCTCGGAGGCCGAACGCCGGGCTCGATGCGATTTGTCTATGACCTTGTCCTTGAGCCTTCTCGCCTGCTTTTCGATCTTTGCGACGCTTTTTGAAAGCGATTGGTACATATCCGCGTCGATCGAAGTGGCGTTCAATGTCTCATTTCGCCAATGAACGATGATCTCCGAACGATGCCGTCCACGCTCGACCTCGATCGTAACGTTCGCTGTTGGCGGCTTTGAATCGAAGAGCGGCCCGAGTCGTTCGAACTGCCCAGCGGCATGCTTTTTCAAAGCCTCCGTAACCTCAATATGTCTGCCTGTGAAGTCGATCTTGATTCCCATAGTCTCAAATTATCGTTCTACGCTCGCGCGAACCGGCAATCTGCATCTGATCGCGATATTTTGCAACGGTTCGACGTGACAGTTTTACGCCCTCCTTTGTAAGGATCTTTGCGATCTCATCGTCGGTCAGCGGCTTTTTTGTATCCTCATCCTCGATCATCTTTTTGATCTTGGTCTTCAGGATGCGGGTAGAAACCTCTTCACCCTCTTCATTTAGCATTCCTTCACTAAAAAACTTCCTCAGCTCGATCACCCCTTGCGGAGTGTGAGCGTACTTTCGATTGACAACACGCGAGATCGTCGAAAGGTGCATTCCGATATCTTCCGCGATGTCCTTAAGCATCATCGGCTTCAGAAAGTTTGGCCCATTATCAAGGAAGTCTTTCTGTCGAAGGACGATCGATTCGACTACTTTGAATATTGTCTGCCGCCGATGCTCGATATTGCGAAGGAGATCGACCGCGGAACGATTTTTCTCCCTGATAAAGTCTTTTGTTTCCTTGCTAGCGTCGGGTTGATCGGCAAGCTGGTTGTAAACAGGCGAAATCCGTAGCCGCGGGCTGCTGTCATCGGTAAAAAAGACCTGATAATCATCATCGACCTTCTCAATATAGACTTCCGGAGCAACATACATCGTGCCCTCAGCGCTATAGCGGCGGCCGGGATACGGATCGAGTTCGCGAATACGTGCTATCTCGGAGCTCAATGTCTCAAAATTCGAACCGGTGCCTTTTGCCAAATGCTGAAGCCTGTGCGGCTGACAATCTTCAAGGTGGTGGGCAACAAGTTCGGCCGCCAAAGTATCGTCCTCGTCGTCGGCCTTCAATTGTGCGAGAAGACATTCCACCACGTCGAACGCACCACACCCTACGGGATCTAGAAACAACACCTCTTGTCTCGCATTCTCAGCTTGCTCGTCCGTGCACCGACTGCTCGCTGCGATCTCTTCGATGGTGCCCGTAAGCCGGCCGTCAGCGTTCAGATTCCCAATAACGGAAAGAGCCGCTCGCTCGATGACAGGGGCGAGCGACAGCATCGATAGCTGCCACTCCAGATGTTCCGACAAAGAGGGAGCATGAGTCAAGAATTGCTCAAAACTTGGTGCATCGTCCTTGTATTCGATCTCCTGTGTCTTGTATCCGGGGTCGAGATAGTCTTGGAATTCCCTTCCGTAATCGATCTCATCAAAAGGGTCAGAAGATTCCGCATGGGCGTCCTCACCGGCCTCATTATCAAGTTCACTTCCACGATCTAATTCTGTACTCGAAGCCGATCCTGGATCGTCGGCCGGCCTTTGAGACTCAGCGTCCGGACGATCGGCGCCATCGCCATCAAAAGTTTCCGCAAAAGTATCCACCTCAGCACTATCCGAATTTTGGTCAAGAATGTTGCTCGAAATCTCTTCGATCTCGTCCCCGGGCTGAACTTCTTCGAGCAGTGGATTCGTCGCCATCTCAGTTTCAATAAGTTCATTAAGTTCAAGCGCGGTCATTTGCAACATCTCGATCCGCTGCCTAAGCTGCGGCGTGAGAACCATCTTTTGCTGGAGTTTTGCCTGAAGCCGAAGAGATGACATAAACGAAAGTCGTGTCAGCCGAAGGTTACGAAAAACCAGGATCGTCGGTGACCCAAGCAATTGCCGTACCGTTCTATGGTTAGTATAGCCGTTCGAGAACAAAAATGGAAAAATTTCGTAGAGTTTGGGAAGAGTTTTTCCTACAGAGCAAATCGTTCACCGAGGTAGAGCCGCCGCACATCTGCATCACCGACTAATTCTTCCGTCGTTCCGGAACGAAGTATGCGGCCCTCTGCCATGATATAGGAACGGTCCGTTATGCCGAGCGTTTCGCGGACGTTATGATCCGTGATCAGAATGCCGATGTCCTGCCTTTTAAGATAGACGATGATCTCGCGAATATCGTCGATCGCAAGTGGGTCGATTCCTGCAAAAGGTTCGTCAAGGAGAATGAAACTAGGGTTCGTAGCAAGACAGCGTGCGATCTCGACACGCCGCCGCTCACCTCCGGACAAGGCGTCGCCGCGAGTGGTCCGAACGTGCTCGACCCCAAATTCCGCAAGAAGTTCGTTAAGGCGCACCATTCTCTCGTCGCGTGATATGCCGAGAGTTTCGAGGACCGCTAGAATGTTCTGTTCAGCGGTCATCTTACGAAAGATCGAAGGCTCCTGCGGCAGATAGCCGAGTCCGAGCCGAGCACGCAGGTACATTGGAAGGTTCGTCACGTCACGTCCTGCGAGCGTGATAGCGCCGGACTCGGTATTCTCAAGCCCGACGAGCATGTAGAACGTAGTCGTCTTTCCGGCACCGTTGGCCCCGAGAAGTCCAACCACCTCGCCTTTCGCGACGTTCAGACTGACGCCGTCAACAACTCGTCTTCGGCCGTATGTTTTTTGGAGGTCGGCACCTGAAAGCAGTACCTTATGCCCGTTTTCAGCTGTGTCGAGGTCGTCTTGATGATGCATCTATTCCTGCGGAGAGGTGGTCTTGTAAACAGATTTTACACGGGTGTTCGGATTTTGTCGTCCGCGGCCGCTCCCGATAAATCGATTCTCCCGAAAATATACCGTGATCTGCGATCCAGACGTACTGCCGTTCTCGGAATCATTGACCGTTGCGGGGTCGCCCTGGATTATGGCGATCTCCGTCTCAGCGGAATATTCGACATGAGAGCCAGTTGCCCGGCGGCCCGGCTGGGTTATCACGACCGAACGTTCTGCGACCGTCCGAGAAACTTCGTTCTGGTCGTTGAGAAACACATCTGCCGATTCGGCAGTGATCCTGTCTGTCGCTTGCCGGATATCGACATTTCCGGTATACCTCAACGCACGGCCGTTCCGGTCGTAGGTCATCGCGTCCGCGGCCGCAAAGACGGGCACTCGAGACTCCTTTCCCGCACGTTTGATCTTGGCATCGTACAATCCGCTCTGCACGGCGCCTTCGGCGACGAGCTTTCCTTCTCGTTGCAAGACGGTCAACTTATCTGCGCGGACGTAGTTGTCGTCCTGCCACGCCCTTGCGGCTCCCGTGAAGACGGCAGTGTCCGCGTTCCTGTCAAGAACAGCTTCATTCGAGGTGACGAACACGGGCTTTTTGTTGTCGGAGAAAGGCGATGCTGCGCCCATCGAACCGCCATTGTAGAACGTAGTGCTGACACTGCCCCGAAGATAGGAGATCTGCGTAGCTGTGTTCCAGTCGATGTCCCGAGCCTTCGCTCTCGAACGGTCATCCCAGACCGTCGGTTCTCCGCCGCGAAGTCGCAAGACCTTGTCGTTCGCGCTGTAGATAAAACGTTCGGCGAGTCCGCGACGATCGAGCTCGGAATATCTACCATTCCCGACAGCCTGCAGTTCTGAAAGATCTTTCGACGCGGCATCAAAGGTCGCGACCACCCGCTCGGAGTTTAGAACCTGTTCACCGAGATCTGCGGTCGGCACGGTCGGCCTTCTTACGGTCTTGGCTCCGACACCGCCGACGCACTCGCGGGCGTTATTCCCCATCGGAAAGAACTCGCAGTCAAAACGCGGGGCATTAACCGTCGTGTCGTAGATCTGAGAGGCCTTCTTGACGGGTTCGATCTCAAGGATCGCGTTCCCGACCGCCTCGGCCTTGCTTATGTCCTGTCCGTTGTCATGGAAATATGTTTTAACGGTGTCCGCGGTTACACGCTTGGTTGCAGCATCAGGTGCATTTCCGGGAGCATCGAGCTGAATTGTGGTCCGGCCGTCAGTATTCATTGCGGCCAAAATGCCGGTGCCTTTGAAATCGATCGAGATCGAGCTTGGTGTAGAGAGCGTTGCCTTCGAGTATTCGGACGCCGTGGTCGGGACGAGTTCGGCACGAGCATTCGTAACCGCACGGGCGCTCCGAAGTTGGTTCGGGGCAGCATAGTCGATCGTCATCTCATTGGCCGATGCCTGTGTCAGCCTCTCCGGCGTCGTCTGTTTCAGGAACGTGTTGCCCGTTACGACAGCGTGTTTGATCTCCTCGGACGGAAACAGGTCGACGTCCATCCGATCGCCTTTTACATAGTCCGGGCCTTGGGCAACTTGTGCGGCCCCATTCAGGGTGGCCTTCAGCCCTTTTCTATCGTAAACGGCAGTTTGAGCCTGGATCTCCGTTTTTCGTGAATCTTGCTCGGTGACGATCCGAGCGGAACCACTAAGCTCGAACCGATCGAGCGGCTTGTCGTAAGCCGCATTCGCGGCGTCGATCGTCGTGGTCTTCCCGTCATTGGAAACGATATGCACATTCTCGAATAGTTCGAGTTTCGTCAGGTCGCGAGCCGCCGGATCAGTTTCACCGCCCGAAAGCCATGCGACCGCTCGGCCGGCGGAGACATCGCTCGTGCGGCCGTCTGAGTCGATCTTCGCCTTGAATCCGCCGATAAGTTCGATGCTGTTCGCCGTTTGGTCATAGACGGCATTCGCCGCATTCAATTTCGCGTACTTTACGCCCGCCGACTTCTTGGCGGCGGACTCAAAGGTCTCGATCTCGACATCTTGTCGAAGTTCAAGCTTCTTTTCTGCCATCTTCACGGTCGCACCGACCGAGGTGCCGCGGATGTTTTCGCGTTCAAATGCGATCTTCTCGTCCGTATCAGCAGTCTCCGATGCCCGCGTATATGTGACGCCGTCGGTTTCGACATTCAGTGCATCGCGAGTAGTGATCTTCACATTGCCGGCGAGATAGGCGGTGAAATTCTTATTTGCTTCCGGGACATAAACGGCCTTGTCCGCCTTGATCTCGTCAAAGACCTGCCCATCGGCCGCAAAGACCTTGACGTATGCGTTCTCTAGCTCTTGATGATTGTCGGAGAAAGTTCGGGCCGTATCGGCCTTTATGAAATATTTCGGCGTCGAACCGTCGCTCTCTGTTCGTTCATAGCCGCTAACCTCTGCGATAACGTCTGTCGAGAGATGCGCGTGTTCGGGCTTGAATTTGAACGCGGGCTTTGAACGCGTTGTATAGAAACTTGCGGCGACAACGAGCACGATGATGCCGCCGGCGACAAGGGCCGCATAGCGAAGGATCTTCGGCAGTTTTGCACGAAAGTCGTAGCTTTGTATTCTTTCGACGGTTCTTTCAGCCACAGAAGGATTATGCTTCTCTAAAGTCTTCGACGACAAGCTGGACCTTTCGATTTCCCTGCCAATTGTTGACTTCGAGGACATAAGCTAGTTCGATGCGCGAACCACGCAGCAAAGTTCGCCCCTTTGAGCGGTCGACACCGTCCCACCAAACTGCCTCGAACTGCCGGCCTGTGTCGGATGCGAGCTTAAGCCGCAGATGCTTTTCCTTCATTACGAACGGGTCCTCACGTAATGTCAGTCCCTTAGTTACGAATATCGGCTTCGGATTTCCTTGTCCGAAAGGTTCGAGCATCGAGATCGTGTCAATAAGCCTCAGATCGATGGTCTCAGGGAGCAGAACGGCATCGACGGTAAGTTCAGGGACAAGGTCTTCTGCCCCAAAGGTCGAGTCCGCGTACTCTGAGAGTCGTCGTCTTAGCTCAGAAATGCGTTCTGTGCGAATTTTCATCCCCGCTGCGGCTCGATGTCCGCCGAACTGCTCAAAAAGGTCCTGAGCGGCCTCCAAGGCGTTGAGCAGGTGAACTCCTGGGATGCTCCGGGCACTTCCCTGGGCCATACCGTCCTCGATCGAGAGGACGATCGCGGGCCGATAGAGCTTATCCGCGATCCGCGAAGCCGCAAGTCCGATCACGCCGCGATGCCATCCTTCGCCCGCTACGACAACGAAATTTGAACTTACTTGGCCAGCGGCCTCTGCGAATGCGAGTTCCGTGATCTTCTGCTGAGTCTGCTGCCGTTCACGATTTCTGGAGTCAAGAAGAGAAGCGAGTTGTCGTGCCTTCACGAAATCCGTCTCCTCGAGCAACTCAACGACGTGCTTCGCAACATCCATTCGCCCGGCGGCGTTTATTCTCGGACCGATCCGAAAGCCGATATGATAACTCGTCATCTCGGACGTACAGTCCGCAACCTCCATCAACGCCCGAAGCCCGCAGTTGTCGGTCAGAAGCAGATCTTTTAGACCGATCGCAACGATCGCGCGATTCTCGCCTGTAAGATCCATCACATCGGCCACGGTGCCGATGGCGGCTATTTTAAGAAAACCCGGAGTTTCATGTTCAAGACCGGACTCGCTAAGAAGCGCGGTCGCAAGTTTGAACGCGACGCCTACACCGGCGAGATGTTTGTCGGGATATTCGCAGCCCGTTTGATTTGGATTTACGACTGCGGCGGCCGGCGGATTGCCGCGCGCCTCATCTGAAAGATGATGATCGGTAACGATCACATCTAGCGAGGTATCTCTCGCCCATTCCAGCGGCTCGAAGCTGCGGATGCCGCAATCGACCGTGATGACGAGCGATACCCCGCGTGCTTTTGCTTCCTCAAGGGCCGGAATATTCACGCCGTAGCCTTCCGTGAAGCGGTTTGGCACGTGGAATTCGGACTCCACGCCTAAAAGTTTGAAGGCACGGCGAAGAAGCACGGTCCCAGTTGTGCCGTCAACATCGTAATCGCCCCAGATCATTATCTTCTCGCCGTCGCGAACGGCCTTTTGAATGCGGTCAACGGCGTCGCGCATTCCTTTGAGAAGGAACGGATCGTGAAGATGCTTCAAACTCGGAGAGAGGAATGCGTCGGCCTTCTCACGCGTATCGTAACCACGTGCGATCAAAAGTGCCGCAACGAGAGGATGGACGCCGAGGTCGCGTCCAAACTGCTGTACACGTTCGTGGTCGTGCTTTCGAATTGTCCACTTCTTTGCGGTCACAGGAACAGTTTAGGGAACATTCGGTGCGATAACGCCCTTCCAAAGAAGGATCAGGATCACGGCACCGAGGATAATGCGGTACGCAACAAAGATGAGCGTGGAATTGCGTTTAAGATAGGCGAGCAGGCCCCAGATCGAGACGTACCCGACGATCCCGGCGACGATCGTGCCGACGAGCAGCGGCGTCCACGCGTCGTTGGGCAGTAGTTTCGTCGCTTGGTGAAGTTCCAGCAGGCCGCTCGCAAAGATCGCGGGCATCGAGAGCAGGAAAGAGAATCGGGCCGCCGTCTCCCGCGTTTCGCCCGCGATGAGTCCGCCCATGATCGTTGAACCCGAACGGCTGGCGCCGGGCATCAGCGCGAGAACCTGGCAAAATCCCTGCACGAGAGCATCGACAAGCGTCAGGTGTTCGACGTTCTTGCGGTGGGAACCGACCTTTTCCGCCACAAACAGCAGGCCGGCGATGACGATGAGCATCGTCGCGATGATCCAGAGGTTCTTTGTGCCCTGGCCTTCGATAAAATCCTTGAAGAGAAAGCCGACCGTACCAATAGGTATCGAACCGATTATTATCAGCCAACCAAGCCATGATTCTTCCGAGAGAAAGATCGGGCGATTGCCGCCCGTGCCGGAAAAGCGCATCTTGCGACGGTTGAATACGAGATTCCAATGGTCGCGGACGAAAGCGGACGAGATGCTCCAGATGTCGCCGATGAAGTAAAGCAGCACGGCGCAGAGCGTGCCGAGCTGGAGCACCGCGATCGTCGCCGTAACCAACGCAGGGTCGCCGCCGTATATTCCTGTGAGGCGGCTGGCAAAGACGAGATGCGCCGTGGAACTGACGGGAATGAACTCGGTAAGGCCTTGGACGATGCCAAGAATGATCGCTTGTATTAGATCCATCGTGATGAGCCGCCGTTAATTTTGCGATATTGGCGAGTGAATGGCAAAGATACGCGCAAATGCGTGCGAAGGTTCTACTCCCGATAGCGCCGTTTAACCGCGATGCGGTCGTAGAGCCACGCGGGCATGAATTTCGCGGCGCGTACGAACGTCGCGAGCTGCCAGGGGAATGCGGCGAACTTCTCTTTCTTCTCGATCGCGCTGACAAATCGCGGGATCGCGTCGTCGAGTTCCATTAAGTAAGGCATTTTGTGGGTGCGGTTGTCGGTGAGCGGCGTCTTTATGAAGCCTGGCTGGATTATCGTTACGTCGATGTTGTGACGGAGGACGTCGAGACGCACGCTTTCGAAGAAAGCTGTCATTCCGGCCTTGCTTGCACAGTATGCCGCGGACTTCGGCAGCCCGCGAAAGCCCGCGAGGCTCGATATCGCGACGAGATGGCCGCTCTTTCGTTCCTTCATCGAAGGCAGCACGGCGTGGATCATATTGACTGCGCCGAGAAGGTTGATGTCGATGACCTTTTTGACCGCCGCCGGTTCGAAATCGCGTGTCTCGGCGTTGTTTCCGCCGATGCCTGCGTTGGCGACGGCGATGTCGATGTGCCCGAACTCATTCCGGAAGGCCTCGGCGGCCTTCTCGAGTGCCGCGGGATCGGTCACGTCGCTTGGGAAAGCCCTCGCCTTACCGCCGGCTTCCTCGCACTTCGCCTTGAGCGTATCCAATAGTTCGGCGCGACGCGCGACCAGGCCCAAAACCGCTCCCTTTCTCGCGAGAGCGACCGCCAACGCCTCGCCGATACCGCTCGACGCTCCCGTAAGGAAAACTGTCTTACCGTCCCAATTCATCGAACCTCTCTCTTCTTCTGCGGATGCAGCGTTATCATTCCGTGATCGATCCGATCGGATTCATAACGCTCCTCGTCGAGGATGTCGCGGCCGTGAGCCTTTCGATGCGCTAATAACTTCACATTCAGACGCTCTAAGATCTCCGCCAAGATCATGCCGACAGCAGAGCCCAAAACAAGCCAGACCAGTAGATACTTCCACCAACTGAGGTCGTAAATGCTAAGCCAGGAGTGGAAAAAATGTCCTGCGAATAAGAAGATAATCCCACTTACGGTGGCAAAAGTGGCCTTTCTCATATCATCTCCTCCGAACCTATGCTCCAGTTGCCCTCTAAAGCCGGATCTTTTTTATCTCAGCGAGCAACTTGGCAGATCTCCGGCGATCGGCGGCGGCAAGGGCCTTCTTGCGCAAGCCGTCGTAGATCCGAGCCCTGATCTCGAAGGCAGGGCGAAGGTCGGATTCCAGCTCGAGTGCCTTATTTATATCGGCAAGAGCTCTGTCTAACTGGCCGGTCTCAAGGAATACATTGGCACGATTCATGTATGCAAACGAAAGTGTGGGTGCCAATTCGAGAACCCTCTCGATATCCTTTAATGCAAGATCGTACTGCTTTCGTTTGATCTTGATGAGTGCCCGATTGTTCAGCGCAAGGGCGAGGTCAGGATCCAATTCAAGAGATTTATCAATATCCTTCTCGGCGTTCGCTACGTCATCAAGCATTATTCTGGCGTAGCCGGCGTTGTTGAATGCCATTGGGCTCGATGGGTCGAGTTTTTTCGCGACCTCCGACATCTCAAGTACTTTCTTAAAGTTCTCAACTTTGAAGTAGATGTACGACAGCTCAACGTAAGGTGCTTCAAAATCCGGAGCAAGTGAGATCACATGTTCGAAAGCCGCCTTTGCCTCGGCTAATGTACCAGTATCGCGCGTAAGGACTGCACGATATTCCAACGCGTTGATGTTTTTTGGATCCTTAGCTAACACACGGTCGAGGTCGGCATAGGCAAGGTCGTACTTCTTCAACTCCCGATAGGCATCGGCTCGGCGCGTGATCGATTCGAGATCGGTCGGATCGAGTTCGATCGCCTTTGTGAAATCAACGGCCGCCCGGGCCGGATCGTGCATCAGCGAATACGTTCTGGCTCTCATAAAGAACCCCGATGATACCTTCGGCTCACGCTTAATGACCTCGGAGAGATCCCGAATCGCTTCGTCGTACTTTCCTAGGTTGAGCCTGTTATTCCCTTGGTAATAAAGTATCTCCGTGTCCTTTGGCTCTTTTTCCAAATAGAGGGCAAAATCACTCTCCGATCTGGCGAAGAGATTCAGCAGGCGCAAAGCGAGGCCGCGGTTTCGCAAAAATAAGTAGATATCCGGCCTAAGCGCAATTGCTTTTGTGAGATCGTCAACCTCAAGTTGGAACTCCTTCTTCCGGTGGTAAACGAGCGACCGGCAATAATAACCTCCGACGAATTTTGCATCGAGTCTGATCAATTCCTCACAGACAGGAAATGCTTCATCAAACTTACCCGCGTCCATCAACGCGTTGGCTTTCTCAGATAGGTCTTTTATGACCTCATCAACGGGTTGTTGGGTGCCCTGGGCAAAAACCCCACCAAAGAAGGTCGCGACTGAAAATGTTAGGCAAATAGTGAGAATGAATTTAGTCGTCATTTTGTTATCAAGCTTTCTACACCGGATGCTAGGACACCCAGCAGTGTGTCGACCGTCTTCAAATGCGTCCGGAACGAGAGGCACGCGAATCGGAGCGTGAAACGGCCGTCGAGCATCGTCGATGAAATAAAAACCCGGCCGTCGGCGACGACGGCTTCAAGAAGCCGCTTGTTGAATTCATCCGCATCGCCCGTTGTCGGCACGAATCGATATGTTACGACCGACAATTCCGGCTCAACATTACTCTCAAAGCCGAGTTTTTGCACTTCGGCGTGAAAATATTTCGCAAGCAGCAGCTTTTCTTCGAGACACGCTCGGAATGGAGCGACGCCGTGGAGCTTGAGCGGAAGCCAGAGACGCAGGCCGCGAAAATGCTTTGTCAGCTCCGGCGATAATTCCGCCGGCGAAAACTCGTCCGTCGGGTCGAACGCGTCCTGCATATAGTTCGCGTGGAATGAATACGCCTTCTGCAGATGAGCGACATCCTTGACCAGCACGATGCCGAGTCCGTACGGCAGAAATAGACCCTTGTGCGGGTCGATGATGAGCGAATCTGCCATCTCGAGGCCGCGCAGCTTCTCGCGTCCCTCGTCCGTCAGGATGAAGAAGCCGCCGTACGCCGCGTCGATGTGATACCACAGTCCAAATTTCGTAGCGATCTCGCCGATCGCAACGAGCGGATCGATCGCGCCAACGTCCGTCGTGCCCGCGGAACCGACGACAAGGAACGGATTCAGCCCCGCGGCCTTGTCTGCCTCGATCTTCGATTCAAGGTCATCCGCACGCATCTTGAAACGTTCGTCGAGTTCGACATAACGCACCGGACATTCAACGAGGCCCGCGACCTTTATGGCTTTTGCGATCGAATGATGCGTCTGCTTCGAGAGATATATGACCGAGCGCGGAATGTCCGCAGACTTGATATCTCTTCCGTCGCGTGCGGTAACGATCGCTATCAAGTTCGCAAGGCTTCCGCTCGACGTCAGATTTCCGTGCGATGCCGTTCCATAGCCGACGAGATCGCACATCCAGCGGATCAGCATATTCTCCATCCGCACTGCGCCGGGCGAAGCGTAGAATACGCCTGCGTATCGGTTGAACACGTCTCCTAGGTAGTCGCCCAACGCCGAGAAATAAATCCCGCCGCCCGGAATGTAGCCGAGATGGCCGCCGCTCGCAGGATTCAAGCCCGGCGAATCGACGTTCTCCGCGAGGAGCGATATGACCGCGTCGATGTCGATGCCGCTTTCCGCGATGGGCGAATCGAGCAGGCCGATGCCCTTGTCGCGGCTCACGACGTACGCCTTCAGCGACGCAACATCGTTGAGGAAGCCTTCCGAATATTCGACGACCTTCTCGCGGACGGCTGCCCGCGAATCCGCGGCCGGTTCCAACTCTCTCGCCAATGCTTCAAGCTCTGCCAATCTTTCTTTCATACGTAAAATCGTAGTGTAACATTGCGGCGTTTGCTTGGTGAACAGGCCGCCGGAAACGTGTCTCAGCGCGTCGGAAAGCACTCACAGCACGCTCGAAAACATTTTCCCGCACGGGGAAATGGGTTTTTAGACCTCGACGATGGTTGTTACGATGACGGGTTTGGTTCCGAGCTTGGCTTGGAGGTATTTTTTGAGCGAGATGCGGAGTTGTTCGCGGAAGATCGTGCGATCGACGATGTGTTCGCGTTTCATATCGCTGACGGCAGCGGCTACGGCGGCACGCGCTTCCGCCGCGAAGCCGTTCGAAGGGTCGATCCCGGCCACGCCCTGGAAATCGAGCAGCGGTTCGCCGACGAGATCGTGCGTTTTCTTGTCTATCGTGACCACGAGCGAGACGGCGCCGCCGTACGCAAGCTTCTTCCGCTCCCGGACGGTCTCATATTCGATCTCCTCCATCGATTCCTCGTCGATGAAGGTCTTGAAGAGGTCGATCTTCTCGACGACCTGCACCGAGCGCTCGTCGAGTTCGATCAGGTCGCCGTTCTCCACGAGGATGATGTCGTCGTCCGCGTAGCCCGCGACGTGATGCTTGATGAATTCCTTCTGTCGGAAGAGCATTCTGTACTCGCCGTGGATCGGGATCACGAATCGCGGCCGCGAGGTCTCGACCATTATGCGTATATCTTCTTGTGACGCGTGCCCGGAAACGTGTACGAGACGCCGCTTCTCCTCTATTATGTTCGCTCCGCGTTTGTACAGGTGGCCGATGAGGCGGCTGATGTTCTTTTCGTTGCCCGGAATGATGCGTGCGGAGAGCACCACGGTGTCGCCCTTCTCTATCTGCATCCCGCGATAGACTTGCGTGGCAAGATTCCAAAGCGCCGCGCGCATTTCGCCTTGTGAACCGGTTACGAGGTAGCAGATCTCGTCGTCGTCAAGGGCTCGTGCGTCGGAGAGTTCGATCATCGTGTCGTGCGGGATCTTCAGCAGACCCTGCGACGCGGCGACCTCGACGTTCCTGTGCATCGAACGCCCCAAAACGCAGACTCGTCTGCCGAACTCGTGAGCTACGTCGAAGATTATCTGCAGTCGATGGAGCGATGAAGAGAATGTCGCGACGAAAATACGGCCTTCCGTCTCCTCGAAGATCTCTTCGAACGCGGGGATCACGGCCTGTTCGGACGGCGTACGTCCGGGCACGGTCGCGTTCGTCGAATCGCAGAGCAGGGCGAGCACGCCCGCGTCGCCGATCTCCTTCAGACGCGCGAGGTCGTAGGGTTTTCCGATGACGGGCGTGTCGTCGATCTTGTAATCGCCGGTGTGAATGACGGTGCCGACAGGTGTCGTGACCGCAAGCGAAAAGCACTCGACGAGCGAGTGCGATGCGTGAATGAATTCGACCTTGAACGGCCCGATCTCGACGGTTTGCCCGGCCTTGACGCGGTGCAGCAGCACGTCGTCGAGCATATCGAACTCCGCGAGACGCTTTTCCGCGAGCGAGAGCGTGAATCGCGACGAATAGACCGGCAGATTGAACTTCTTTAGGATCCATGCGAGGGCGCCGATGTGGTCTTCGTGGCCGTGAGTGAGGATTATCGCGGTCAGATCGTCGCGGTACGCCTCAAGAAAATCGAAGTTCGGGATCGAAATATCGACCCCGTAAGGCGTCTCTTCGGGAAAGCCCATACCGGCGTCGATGATTATCATCTCGCCGTCGTAACGCAGCCCCATACAGTTCATTCCGAACTCGCCGATGCCGCCAAGCGGTATTATCTCAAGCTTCTGCACAAATACCTCGTCAATAAAATGCAGTTGAATAGTAGCACAGAACAATGCTTCAAGTTCTCTAAGATGCTCCGTTACGACCTTTCAGCGTTCTCAGTCAACGCCTGCCACTCATCAAGACTCAATGATTCGGCTCGGCGTGTTAGATCGATCCCCGAAGCCTGACCAACAAGGCCGGCGAGAGTATTCTTTAGCATCTTCCGGCGTTGAGAAAAGCCTTTGGACACAAGCTTGCGAACTTCCACACGATCGAAAATATTTTGCTCCTTCGGAATAAGCCGGACTACGCTGCTCCAAACCTTCGGCTGCGGACGAAAGGCTCCGGGACCGATATCGAAGCCCTTCGTGATCTCGAATGCGGCCTGTGCGATCACTGATAAAAATCCGCGATCAGGCGTGTTTTCGCGTGCAAGAATGCGGTCCGCCACTTCGCGTTGGAACATTAGGACAGCATCTGTAAATAGCTCCCTTTCTGAAATAAGCCGTTCAAGGATCGCTGTCGAGATGTTATAAGGCAGATTTCCGACAACTTTGCAGGGGGCTGTTATCATGTCGGCAAGACGGGTTTGAAGAATGTCCCGGCCAACCAGGTGAAACCCTTCTTCCTCGGCAAACTCATTCGCAAGGTCCGCTTGCAGATCATGGTCGATCTCAACCGCCCATATTTCTGCTCCCGAACGAATAAGTTCCCGCGTTAGAGCCCCGCGTCCGGGGCCAATCTCAATAACGCGATCACCTGATGTAAGACGAGCAGCTTTGACGATACGCGCAAGAATGCCGGGATCGACAAGGAAATTCTGACCGAAGCGCTTCTTCGCGGCAGGGTGTTCGTGTAGTGTGCGGGGCTTCGGCATGGCGGAAAATGCCGCGTTCTAGCGCGTCAGAGGAGTTTCGGGGTAGCCCGTGACCTCGATGTCGCGTCCGAGCAGCGAGACCGCGACGCGCGAAAGCTGCAATGCGTCCGACATCTCCGCCGCACCGGCTCCTGCGAACGCCGTCGGCGCGTCATCACCTCCGATAACGAGCGGTGCGAAGATGATCGAGAGCTTGTCGATCAGCCCGGCGTCGCGAAAAGATCCCGCGACGGCCGAACCGCCTTCCACGAGCACGCTCTGAAGCTCCCTTTTGTGCAATTCCGAGAGGACGAAGTCGAGATCATGCCCGCCGTGCTCGCAAAAAATGACCTCGACGCCCGCAGAAGCAAGCTTCTCGGCCGCCTCACCTTTCTCTGCGGTGAAAACGATCGTCGGCACGTCACGCGCAGTCTGCACAAGCTTGCTTTCGAAAGGCGTCGCGAGATGGCCGTCAAGTACGACACGCACCAGAGGCCTTCGTCGAGGCAGCCCGCTGCGATCAGTGAGGCTCGGATCGTCCACCGCGACCGTCGAACCGCCTACCAAGATCGCGTCATACTCGTGCCGAAGCGCCTGAACGCGGTTCCGAGCCTCATCACTCGAAAGATACGTCGAAACACTCGACGAGAGCGATATTCGCCCGTCGAGCGAGGCCGCGAGCTTCAAGTGAACGAACGGCCGACGCTTCTTGTGCCAGCAGAAAAACTTTTCATTGAGCGCGGCAGCCTCTTTTTCGAGCAAGCCGGTCACGACCTCGATGCCCGCGGCACGCAATTCGTCAAAACCTTTGCCCGAAACGAGCGGATTCGGATCTTCGACGGGACAAACGACCCGCGCAATGCCCGCGTTGATCAAGGCCTCGGTGCAGGGCGGCGTCTTGCCGTGATGGGAATGCGGTTCAAGCGACACGTATGCCGTCGCGCCGCGAGCCTTTTCACCTGCCGCGTCGAGAGCGATCACTTCTGCATGCGTTACACCATCGTATGTATAGTATCCTTCGCCGACGATCTCATTATTGGCAACGATCACGCAGCCGACGAGCGGATTAGGGCTGACGAGCCCGATCCCTCGTGAAGCTAGCGACAACGCCCGCTCGGAATATGCAACATCTCGAAGTTTTTGTTTATCTTCCACGAAATTCTATTCAAAAAGCCCGTTGACATAAGCTTCAGGTTCGAAGACCACGAGATCGTCTACCTGTTCGCCGATGCCGATATATCGGATGGGAAGGTCAAGTTCCTTTGCGATCGCGACCGCAATGCCTCCGCGAGCAGTGCCGTCGAGTTTGGTTATCACAAGGCCCGTAACATCCGCCGTCTTCATGAACTGCCGTGCCTGTTCAAGGCCGTTCTGCCCCGTTACCGCGTCGATGACGAGAAGCGTCTCGTGCGGCGCACCGGAGATCTCGCGGCCGGCGATTCGCTTCATCTTCTCAAGCTCGGCCATCAAGTTCGATTTATTGTGAAGCCTGCCGGCGGTATCGACGATCAGAACGTCCGAACCGCGGGCCTTGCCCGCAGCAAGCGCATCAAAAAGAACGGCCGCAGGGTCAGTTCCCTGTTTCTGCTGAACGATCTCGACACCGGCACGATTCGCCCAGATCTCAAGCTGATCGCTCGCGGCCGCCCGAAAAGTGTCCGCGGCACAGATCAGAACGTCGTTGCCCTCATTCTTGATCCGCTGCGCGAGCTTACCGATCGTCGTCGTCTTGCCGACCCCGTTGACACCGACGACCATCAAAACGTACGGCTTTATCGCGGCATCGACGCCAAGTTCGTCCGCGACTCCATGCTTTTCGGAGTTCTTCAAGATCGCGAGAAGTTCGTTCTTGATCGCCTTTTTCAGAGCATCGAGGTCTTTGATCTCGTCGCGAGAAACTCCCTTGCGGACCGTATCGAGAATGTGCATCGTCGTCGCGACGCCGATGTCGGTCGATATGAGCATCTCCTCGAGCTCGTCAAGAAACGCATCATCGATCTGCTTACGGCCTTCGAAGATCGTGTCGAGCCGGTCGTTGATCGAATTTCGCGTCTTCTCGATCGCTCGCGAAAACCGCACACCGAACTCACGCTCGACCGCCTCTTCCTGCGCCTTAAGCTCTTCAAGAGACTTGTCGAGGCCAAGCACGGACGCACTTTGCCCGCTTTTTCTACGCCAAAACAACTTCATAGTCTGCAATGCAGAGGCAACCGCAAACTAAAGAGTATAAAAGAATAGAAAGAGCCGGACAAACGACGCGGCCGCTGCTTACGAAGGAAGCTTCAGCTTTGAACGCGACTTGAACAGTAGATATCCGATCGCACAGGCGAATACCGCCCAAAGATAGAAGCCGATGAAGCTGGTAACGAACTTTGCAGGAATATTGCCGAGCATCGGCAAGCTGAACGGAGATAGGATGACGGCTACGATCAGAGCCGCAAAACCTCCGACCACGACAAGGGCGAAGGCCATGAGCAGAAGCCGAACGTAATCAAGCCCGAGATTCCACATCGTGTCGAGCCCGACGAGCGGATTTATCGTTGCTCGGATCGAGGTCGTATAGCCGGCCACGATACAAGCCGCTGGAAAATAGATAAGCCCCCAAAGCATAAAGATGCCGGCGAGAAGCATATATTTCATCCCGCGGCGCACGAAACTCTCGATCAGGGCCGTTTCGGGACCCGTTTGCCCTGCGGCAGGCAGATTCCGTTGCGCCTGAGCCTGTTTCGCAAGATTCTCGAATTCCTTGTTGAGTTCTGCCTGCCGCTGGTCGAAGTCCTGCTGAGCGGCGGCTGAATTCCCGCTCTCGGCCGCCTCGCTTGCGGATGCTATGCGATCACGTTGAACGCTTGCCTGCTTGTTGAGCAGTTCGCGAACCTTCTCGGACTGCTCGGCTCCGCGTGCCGCATTCGGAAGTTCTGTCGCGGCGGGTATGGTGCTTTCCGCCAACTGCTGCCCGGGCAGTACACCGTCCTTGACGGCACCTAGAACGAAGAACGCCAGCACGATCATCATCGCGATGAAAGGGCCGAACGAGACAACGTATGCGGCAACGCTCAGGAAAAATGGACGTAGCACGTCCTCCCAGATCGAGAAGTCTTCGAAGGACGGCATAAAGTTCGCATTTGTTTCGCCCTTGGCGAATGCCTCTGCGGTATTCGACAGCACTCCGAAAGTGAGCATATTCGCGAACATAAAGCAGAATAGTGCCGCTACCCACATGAACGGCCCACCGAAACCGGCGACCGCCTGTCCCGTCGAGAGTGCCGCATACATTGCACCGCCAACGAGAAGGCTGGTGCCAAAGTTGAACGGGTGGCTGATCGATGTCGAAAAATCTGAAAAGCCAAAGCCGCCGCTTGAGTTGGCATTCTTGTGTTCTTCGCGGCGTTTCTTTGCTGCCTCTCCGACGGAATCGCACATCGCACCGCAAGCCGGGCAGATCTTTACGCTCGCGTACGTCTTCGGACAGCCTTTACAAAAAAAGCCGCCACAACCGGTACAGACGTATGCGGTCGGATTGTCCTTGTGGGTTTGACAAAACCCGCGATCCGAATTTGCCGGCGGAGGTGTCGCAACTGAAGCGGCGACAGGCACGATGATACTTTCCGGCAGGCCCGAAGACTCTCCTTCGAGTGGGATGTTTTCATGCTCATTTAGGCCTAACAGATCTTCGGTATCGATCTCGTTGGCGGTACTCACGGTAAATTGTGTAGGATCAACCTTTTCAGTGACTCCGGCAGGAACGACTATGGGCTCTCCCTTTTCCACGGCCCCAA
Source organism: Acidobacteriota bacterium (assembly GCA_018269005.1). Lineage (GTDB taxonomy): Bacteria > Acidobacteriota > Blastocatellia > Pyrinomonadales > Pyrinomonadaceae > OLB17. The sequence continues at coordinate 199,854 of JAFDVK010000032.1, forward strand.
ACACCAACGCAAGCGACGGCACGCGGCCTGCTTCTATCCAACGAAGATTCCCTTTGCGAACCTTATCTGCGCGCAGCAAACTGCCCTCTTGGATCCACGTTGAGAGCTCCGTGAAGCTTCCTTGATATATCTGGCCACTGGCCTCGACCTGCCAGATCTCTTGGTCGTGATGTTGTTCCATGTTGTTCTTAGGTCGGGATCAGGTAGCAAGCTCTAAGAGCTCTTCCTCCTCAGCTCCGACATTTGGCGGCCCATCGTTTGTTACGGGAGGGATGAAGAGTTCGCCATCCGATTGCGATGGAGCGGTTTCGGGTTGCTGGTCCTTCCCATCCTCTTGAGCTGCTTGTTGTTCCCGGATCGGCGCCATTTGGCGTACGATCCCATTAGCGACCTCACCGGCGTCGCAAGCCGCGACCAGAGCCTCAACAACACCGGACTCGTACCTTGTTCCGACAAGTTCGCGAAGCCTCGCAAGAGCTGCTTGGAGCTGCATTCCACGCGAGTAGGGTCGATCGATCGTCATTGCATCGAACGTGTCTGCGACGGATACGATCTTCGCCTGGAGCGGGATCTCGTCGCCTTTCAAGCCCTGTGGGTATCCTTCACCGTTCACCATCTCGTGGTGCATGTACATACCCGGCAAGAAGTCCTTCATCGCGGGGATCTGCGACATGATCTTGTATCCCTTTTGCGGATGGGTCTTCATTATCTCGTACTCTTCATCCGTTAATGCCGCAGGCTTCTTTAGGATCGCATCGTCAATGGCTATCTTCCCGATATCGTGTAGAAGGGCGCTCATTTTTAGCGTCTCCAGTTCACTCTCAGGCATCCCTAAGCGTTTACCGATCGCCACTGAAATACGGGACACGCGCTCGGAGTGGCCTCTCGTATACTTGTCCTTGCCGTCGATGGCCGCCGCAAGGGCCTTTACGGTACCGTAGAACAATTCCTTGTTCTCCTCGGCCGCACGAGCAAGGTTTGCGATCTGCTCCTCGATCTTCTCGGACATCACGTTAAAACTTTCGCCAAGAGTTCCGATCTCCGTGATGCTTCCTTCTTTGACACGTCTCGAAAAATCCCCGCCTGCGATCTGCTTTGCTGCAGCGGCCAGGTTTAGGAGGGGCGAGGTCATAAAACGCGATAGAATAAGTCCGCCGCCGAGGGCGAAAACGGCAAACAGAAGGCTGATCATCCACGTTTGCCACTTCATTTCACCTACGATCGCCAAAGCCCGCGTTGTATCCTGCATCGTAAAAACGCCGAAATTCTGATTCGTGCCGACGCGTGCGGTCGAATACGCACCGATCATGTCGTACTTTGTACCGGCTTCCTCGGCGGTGAAGGGCACAAGGGCAGACTGCACCTGCGAGCCCGACTCGAGCCACTCCGAAACGATCTTAAGATCCGTCATCGGGCGACCCGACTCAACAAAACTCTTGTCCGGATGAAAGATAGTGCGTCCGCTGCGGTCAACCACAAAAATGATCGGGAGTCCTTGGCGCCAAAGATCCTCATTCCGAGCCCCGGAAATGCCGACGACGCCCTGCGCAATTTCCTGCATCGATGCGATCGCAACGATCTCGGCGGCGACGGCTCCGTTTATCCGGACCTCGCGGCTGAACGTCATTGCCAAAGTTCCGCTGCTGGAAATCCGCTGAGGCGGGCCGATCCAAACGCCGTCACCCTTCCGGTTATTCACCGCAGAGGCCGCAAGTTCTTCGACGTCGGCCTGCACAACGCCTGGACGGAACACGGAGAGCGAATCAACACCCACCGGCTTGATCGAGAGAGCGAGAAGATCGGGGTTCTGACGCAGGACTTCCCCGATCTTGGCCTCAGTCGCTTCGGCGGCAATTACTTTAGGATCGTGCGAGAGTTCGAGAGCAACACCAAGTCCTTCAACAATGGAATCAAAGCGTCTGCCGAACATTTCGATCCGACGAGCCTTCTCCTGTACTAGCTGGATCTGATATCGATTTTCAGCGGCCCGCAGTTCGGCGGCAGACTTGTCAGAAAGCGTCCAGCCCGTAAGCAACAGCGGTACGAGACCGACGACAAGAAGTGTTGCGATCACGAAAAATATGAGACTGACCTTTTTTCGGAATGCGGGCATACAGCGGACATTGCGGGCGGAAGATGGCGAGATGGAGCCGGAAAGTGGTTCCGAGCCCAAATCAATTCTATGTTAACTGTCGAGAATGGTCAACAAGTTTCAACGTTCAACAATATTGCTTTCTAGGGCGCGAGAATGCGGAATGCGACGCACAAGGGACGCATTCCGCATAATTGATCAAAGATCTCGTCGTACTGAAATGAGCGGTAACTTACCCTATTTCAGGTGCTTATCAAACCAATCCATCACGTGGCCGTACCAGAATTCCGAATTTTGCGGCTTCAGGATCCAGTGGCCTTCGTCAGGAAAGACGATCAGCTTCGAATCTACATTGTGCAGTTGAAGAGCGGTGAATAACTGAAGGCTCTGATCGACAGGCACTCGATAGTCCAACTCGCCGGCCGTCACGAGCGTCGGTGTGTTGAAGTTCTTAGCAAACTTGTGTGGTGACCAACGGTTATACAGCGTCGGATCGTCCCAGGGCATTCCCTTGAACTCCCAGCGAACGAACCAAAGCTCCTCCGTCGCGCCGGCCATGCTTTCGAGGTTATAAACTCCTGCGTGCGACACAAATGCTTTGAATTTGAATCTCGGGTCATTGTTGTGGCCGAGGATCCAATCAACCATATAACCGCCGTAGCTTGCACCCGCGGCACCGATCTCATTCTTGTCGATATAGCGGAGTCTCGACACGGCAGCTACGCCGTTCATTATGTCGCGATAAGCCTTTCCGCCCCAATCTCCTGAAACATCATTTACATAAGCCTGCCCATAGCCAGTGGAACCACGAGGATTAGGCATAAATACAACGTATCCGCGATTCGCGAAGATCTGAGGATTCCATCGATATCCCCAGTTATCGCCCCACGCTCCCTGCGGTCCGCCGTGAATCAATACGATCAGCGGATATTTCTTGCTCGGATCGAAGCTTGCCGGCTTGAGAATGAATCCGTGAGCCTTTTTGATAGCGCCCATCCACTCGAAATCTTCTGCTGAGCGAAGTTTATACGCCGCCATCGCAGCGTCGTTTACGTGCGTCAGCTGGCGCACCTCGCCTTTATCCGTTGAAGCGGAGAAGATCTCGGCGGGCTGAGCATTCGAACTCGCCGCAAACACGATCTGACGGCCATTTTCAGTAAGGCCAAGGTTCCCGGCATAGACATTATCCACAACCGGTTTGACATGTGTCGCGATCCGGAGACGAAAGTCCGGTTCGACCGGCACGCTGAATATAGGATTATGGCCCCTAAAATTCGCGGTAAAGTAGATGGTCTTGCCATCTGGCGAGACCGTTATGTTCGATGCCTGTTGGTCAAAACCCTGTGTTAGTTCTACGATCTCGCCATTCGATGTGTTGTATCGCATGATCCGCCAGCGATCGGACTCAAAACCTGGCGTCGCCTGTGATAGAAAGAGCAGATACTTCCCGTCTTGCGCGTAAACAGGCGAAGTGTCATACCCGTTCATTCCTGCAGTAATATTTTTTGGATTGCCGCCATTTAGGTTTGCGATAAAGATATCGCTGTTGGTAGAGATCGCTTCGACCTTGTCAGGATTTCGCAGATAGACAATTGAGGAGCTATCGGGAGAAAACTCGAAATCACGGCCAGTAGAGGCTGCGTACGGCGGTGAATCGAAGTCTCCCGGCGTAACATCTCGAGCACTTCCTCCGTCAGAATCGACCACAAAGACGTGCGTCCGCTTGCGGTCACGCCATTCTACCCAGTGGCGATAGAGTAACCGCGTCGAAACGTGGGCTTTAACCTTGCTGTTCTCCGCTTTTTCGTCCTCAGTCCTATTACATTCGTCCGTGGCACATTCCGGATAGACGTCTGACGAGAAAGCGATCCACTTGCCATTTGGCGACCAGACCGGAGCGCTCGCTCCGGTAGAGATCTTCGTGACCTGATCCTTATCGTCGCCATTCGCTTTCATCGTCCAGATCTGGCCGCCGGTAACAAAAGCGATCCTCTTTCCATTGGGCGACCAAACTGGCCCGGAACTCGAAGCCGGGCCGTTCGTGATCTGCTTCTGATCAGATCCGTCCGCCGACATTACAAATATCTGGGTGTTGGTCTTGTTCGTGGATTTATCAACAATGCCGACCGTATAAACGATCTTCTTTCCGTCCGGTGAAACGGCGGGACTTCCGACACGCTTTACGTTTATCAGATCGTTGACCGTAAACTCGGATTGGCCAAATGCGACAACCACCGCCAATGCCATCACAAAGCAAAGTATTAGACTGCGTTTCATAGGCTTAAGATTTTCGTTCCCTAAATTTGTTACTGCTTTGGCAACATTATTGCACAAACTCGCGTAAACTGGAGAAGATAGCTAAGTAACAAGGTATGAAAAGGTTAATTCTTGCGGCCGGCCTCGTTTGCATCGGCATCACCATGGCATTTTCTCAGACGACCACAGCGACCCCTGAGCTTTATTCGCAGAAGACTCTCGATGAGCTTCATCGAATACGGGAAGCGGCTGCCTCAGGAACTTACGCCTTTGATCAAGCTCGGTTCATCTCAGCGACGATCGGCCCAAGACTCTCGGGATCAAATGAGGCGGCTTTCGCGGTCAAATATGTGGCGGAACAGATGCGGAAACTTGGTCTTGACGTAAAGCTCCAAAAGGTTATGGTCCCGCATTGGGTTCGCGGCGTTGAGACGGCTCAACTTACGGAATGGCAAGGAATGCCTCCGGGAGCGACACGGAACGTCGTAGTTACTGCCCTCGGACATAGCGTAGCCACGCCCGCATCCGGGATTACTGCTGACGTCGTGGTTGTAAATGATTTTGCTGAACTTGAACGCCTCGGACGAAGGAATATCGAGGGAAAGATCGTTCTCTTCAACTACAAGTTCAATATGGAGCTCCAGGAAAGCGGGTATGGGCTCGCTGCATATGGGCAATCCGTCGCCTATCGAACCAATGGTGCGGCCGCTGCAGCTAAATACGGCGCGGTCGCGGCCATCGTGCGCTCTGCGGGCGGCTCTCAAAGCCGTCTCGCTCATACGGGCCTCATGCGGTATCAGGACGGAATCCCGAAGATTCCAAGCGGCGCTGTTAGTTATGAGGACGCGGAGACGATTGCTTACCTCGCGACGCTCGGGCCGGTGAAGATCCATTTGACACTGACTCCGCAAACACTCCCCAAGATCGAGAGCTATAACGTCATCGCAGACCTTAAAGGCTCTGAAAAGCCTAATGAGTACGTGATCGTTTCCGGTCATCTGGACTCTTGGGATCTCGCACAAGGCGCAATCGACGATGCGGCCGGAGTTGCTGCAGCGTATTCTGTTCCTGCGATCTTGAAGGAGCTTCGGCTACAACCCAAACGCACGATCCGCTTCATCGCATGGATGGATGAGGAGCAGGGCGGTTCGGGTTCGGATGCATATTTTGCAGAAGAAAAGGGCAACGTTCCAAACCATTTTGCGGCGATCGAAGCAGACCTCGGTGCGTCCCATCCGATCGGTTTCAAATATGCGGGCAAACCGGAATTGGGACGTTATTTTGGACCGCTATCAGACGTTCTAAGGCCGCAAGGAGCGACACTTGCACAGTATCAGCCCGGCGGTGTCGGTGCGGACATCGGGCCCCTGACCCAAGCCGGGGTTCCATCCTTTGCGCCATTCTTTAACGAGCAAACGTACTTTAAGTATCACCACAACGCGGCCGATACGTTCGACAAGATCGACCGTCGCGAGATCGGTGAAGTATCTGCCGTGGTCGCCGTATTGGCCTATGGAATGGCAAATCTTGAGCAGCCATTGCCGCGTTAGGCGATCTCGGCGGCCGCAACAAGGCCATCCCGAATATAAATTCGGTTCGTACCGAGCCGTGCGGCCTCTGCCTCATTATGGGTCACATAGATGAAGGGAATCTTCGCCCTGTCCTGGGCACTCTCGATCTCGTCAAGCAGTTTGCCGCGGGTTTCGATATCAACCGCTGACAACGGTTCATCGAGCAGGGCAATGCGCGGCTCGCAGCTCAACGCCCTTGCTAACGCGACCCGCTGCTGCTCGCCGCCCGACATCTCACGGGGCAATCGGTCGGCTATGTGCTCAATATGAAAGAGCGAGAGCATTTCTTCGGCCTTCGCTCGTCGGTCAGCGCTCGCGGCTGTCCTGACGCCGAATGCAATATTCTGTGTCGCGGTCATATGAGGGAAAAGCGCATAATCCTGAAACACAAAGCCAACGTTCCGTTGCTGGATCGGGATATTTATTCGCCGTTCACGGTCAAAATAGACCGTTGAACCTAGCTCTATCACACCTTGGTCGGGAGTAAGTATGCCCGCGATCATTCGAAGAAGGCTGGTTTTCCCGGCACCGGACGGCCCGGTAAGCACGGTAAAGCCGGAGTTGACCGAAAAAGACAGATCCAAATGGAACAGGCGGCCGTGCTGCTTATGAAAACTCTTTTTTACATTAATGGCGAGCATCCCTATCCGTAGAAAGAAGTTCGGCTGACCTTGTTGGTCAGGTAGATCGCCCCGATGGAAACCGCCGTAAGCACCAAAGCCAAGAGCTGCGCACGATGATCGTCGCCGGACGCGACCGCTTCATAGATCGCTAGTGGCATTGTCTGGGTCTTTCCGGGGATATTGCCCGCGATCATTAGCGTCGCGCCGAATTCCCCTAACGCACGGGCAAATGCAAGAACAAGACCCGCGAAGATCCCACGTCTTGCAAGCGGGAGCGTAATCCGCAAAAATGTTTCGAGTTTTCCCTTTCCGAGCGTGTACGACGCTGTCTCAAACTCAGGATGAACACTTTCGATGCTTGCCCGCGAAGCCTTTATCATCAGCGGCAAAGACACGACAACTGCCGCTACGACTGCACCTTCCCAAGTAAAAGCGAAGCTCCAGCCCGTCAGCTCGTAAATGTAACTTCCAAGAATACCGCGGCGCCCAAGGAGAACGATCAAATAGTAGCCCGTTACCGTCGGCGGGAGGACGAGCGGCATCGTCAGGACGGCATCGAGAAATTCTTTGCCTCGAAAGGAAGACTTCGCGAGCAGATATGAGAAACCGAGACCGACAACACCCACGATCGCCGTCGATACGCTGACAACGAGAAGCGACAGTTTTAGAGCCTCGAAGATCATTGACTCTTGCTAGGGCCGACAAACCCATATTTTCGCAGGACAGCTTGCCCTTCGCTGCTCAATACGAGATCAATAAACCCTTGGGCCGCATCAGGATGCTTTCCTCCCACGATCCCGGCGATCGGATATTGGATCGGCGAATGAGAGGATTCGTCAGCGGTCGCCACAACCTTCACCTCCGAGCCCGCCTGCCGAGCATCAGTAGAATAGACGATGCCTGCATCGACCTCACCGCGAACAACGTAGTCGAGGACTTGACGGACATTCTCCGCAAAGATCAGTTTGTCACGGAGCTTTTCTTGAAGTCCGGCCTTTCCCAACAACTCGGCCGCATATTGCCCGGCAGGAACTGTCTTCGGGTTGCCGACAGCGATCTTCTTAACAGCCGGATCAACGAGGTCCGAAAACGAGACGATCTTATTATCAGACCCTTTCGGCGTGATCAGGACAAGCGAATTTCTCGCAAAATCTTTTCTTGATCCGGCTATCAGAAGATCTTTCCCGGCAAGCACCTCCATCTGCTTTTCGCCTGCACTGGCGAATACATCAACGGGTGCGCCGTTCTCGATCTGCTGCTGCAATGCTCCAGAAGCGCCGAAATTGAAATCGACCGACCTTCCGGTTCTCGCCTTGTAAAGTTCGCCGATCTCCGTAAACGCATCTTTTAACGAAACTGCGGCGGAAACGGTGATTGATCCCGCCTGGAGCTTCGGCTCATCACTAGAACCCTTGGCACTGCAAGCGACGAGCAGCAGTCCGCAGAGTATTATGAAAATTGATGTTAAAGTGCCACGATTCATAGGCTATTCGATCGGCGCTCCTGGTTCCTCGTCCATCGTCTATAAGATACCGAAATTCCGGTCGCCGCGCGAAACTGGCCGCCTATTGAACTAGCTGAATGGCTTTTTGTGGGACCGATTGCTATCTTTATTGATAAGAGGACTTACAAGATGCTCAATAGGCCGCCACCTTATTTTCCACAGAATCAACTTTCTCCGCCGGATGCGAATCGGTATCGGAAATTCAAGCTGATCATTGCAAGCGTCGCACTGGGCGGACTGCTAGTTCTTGCCGGTCTGATCTATTTGGTATATCTTGCGATTGGCTGGATCAGCGGCTGAAGCTTCTGAAAAAAACGAAAAAGGCATCCGAACTTCTCGGGTGCCTTTTTCTTTTTGCAGCGACAGTTATTTCTGTTCCGTAGGTGAGGATATGGCGCGGGCCTTCATGGCTTCGACCGAGAGCCGTTTCGCTTGCGGAAGCGAATCAAGGGCCTTCGCGATCTGGTTGTCATACTCGTTGAAGACCTGATACGACGTTTCGGCACCAAATGCGGCCTGAATCAGCTCCGTTCGGATCATTCTTTGGACGAATTCCCGTTCACCGTCCGCAACCGTCGCCTTCACCTTGTACTTAGAGCCGGCGTATGTCTTGAACGCATTAAAAAGCTCATCGTTGATCGGAAAATCGCGCGCCTGCAGGTCGTGTCCGAAGGTGATCGGCCGATCGATCTTGTAGCCTTCGAGTCCCTTGACCTTTCCGGCGATCAGATCGAATGAAAATGCCGATATCGGGCTCAAAAGACCACGCTGGACCCGGTCACGCGCAACGGTGATCATATTCGGCTTAACCGTAATGTCCGGCGTGATGCCGCCGCCGCTGTAAACAGCACGTCCCGTATCAGTGTGGCTCTCCGCTCCCTGCGGCTTCGCCGGTTCGTCGTCGTTTCGGAAACTGCCGCCGTCCGTGTAGTAGCTGTATAGATCGCCGTTCGAATAGTCGCGTTGAATAAGCCGTCCGGAAGGAGTGGTATACTTAGCAATCGTCAGCAGAAGCATCCCGCCGTAATCCACCATGAACGGGTTCTGAACGAGGCCTTTTCCAAAGGTGGCTTCGCCGACGATCAATGCACGATCGTGATCCTGCATCGCACCAGCAAGGATCTCGGAGGCCGAGGCCGTGTTTCGGTTCACCAAGATCACGACAGGTGAACGATCAGGCGTCGGATTCTCGGCATCATAACGCTGAGTCGGGGTTCCGACACGGCCTTTCTGGGTTAGGATGGTCTGCCCATCAGAAAGGAATGCTTCGGCGACGCGCGCCGCCTGTCCCACGAGGCCGCCGCCGTTATCGCGAAGATCGATGATCAGCTCCTGCATTCCCTGGACCTTCAGCGAGCGCATATCCGCGACGAACTCCATAAAGGTAGTCTGCGTAAAGCCGCCATCCATTTTCAAGTAACCTACGCCCGGCTTGAGCATATATGATTCCCTGATGGAAGGCTGGCGGACGGCATCCCGAACGATCTCTACCGTTTCGCGTTTTCCGGTCCCAAGACGTTCTATAACGAGTTTAGCGACCGTCCCCTTCTTTCCCCTCAGCAAATTACGCACGTCGGTGTAAGGTTTGCCAAGCGTGTTCTCACCGTTTACCGAGACTATCTTGTCTCCGTACCGCAAACCGGCGCGATTTGCCGGCGCACCATCGAAGGTCGCCTTGATATAGGTCGCTACTACCTTTCCATTCGGATCTGACATATCGCCGATCGTTGCGCCGATACCGTAATACCGTGAACTTTGATCAGTCTTGAACTCCTCGAACTCTTTAGCGTCGAAGTAGTTCGAATGAGGGTCGAGCGTATGCAGCATCGAATCGATCGAAACCTTGAAGAGTTGGTTGTAATCGAGAGCCTTTTGGCCGCCGTAATTCTGTTGAATGATCGAGATCGCCTCGCGAAGATCGCTGTTGATGACCTCTGGCGTAACCGCCGAAGGCTTCTCTTCAACAGGCGGACGAGCGGGAATCTCCACTTTGGTCGTTACGCTCGCGGATTGGCCAAATGCCGCCGACGCAAATACGATCAATGCCGCAGCACTTAAAACGAATGATCTAGTTCTCACTAATTTAAAAAACCTCCGCGATCGAACGCGATCAGAAAGAATAGCCTTATCAAAGTCCGAGAATATCACCATTTTGAGTAAAAAGCTAAGCTTTTAGTTGCCTGACAACTACGAAAAGTTATGAATGGCCGAATTTAAAAATATTGTTATTTACGGTAAACTCTTTCCCGTCCGAAGTTCTTGTAAATGGCCCCTCTTTTAGAGATAACCGACCTTAAGACACAGTTCTCCACCCGTGCTGGATTAGTACGTGCGGTTGACGGCGTAAGTTTCTCGATCGACCGCGGCGAACTGCTCGGACTGGTAGGTGAATCCGGCTGCGGGAAGTCGATCACGGCCCTCTCGATCATGCGTCTCATCTCACCGCCCGGACAGATCGTCGATGGGTCGATAAGCTTCAATGGCGAGGAATTGATCTCGGCAACTCCGGCAAGGCTGCGGGAACTTCGCGGCAATGATATCGCGATGATCTTTCAGGACCCGATGACATCCTTGAATCCGGTCTATTCGGTTGGCGACCAGATCGCCGAGGCTTTGCGTTTGCATCGCGGTCTAAGCCGGAAGGAAGCCCGCGTTGCCGCGATCGAGGCGATGCGTGAGGTTGCGATCCCGGCACCGGAAACTCGAGTCGATGACTATCCGCATCAATTGTCGGGTGGTATGCGGCAGCGAATAATGATCGCAATGGCTCTCGCTTGTGATCCTGAACTCCTGATCGCGGACGAGCCGACCACCGCTCTCGACGTTACAATTCAGGCTCAGATCCTCGAACTTTTGAATGAACTTCGCCGCACTCGGGACCTAGCGGTCTTGCTGATCACCCATGACCTTGGCGTCGTTGCTGAAGTTGCTGACCGTGTCTGTGTCATGTACACCGGTAAGATCGTCGAGGAAGCCGGAGTCGATGAGATTTTCGCCGCACCGAGACACCCCTACACACAAGGCCTTTTGAAGAGCGTTCCGAAGCTCTCGAGCGGCGGACAGCGCGCGGAAAAGCTTTCGACTATCGAGGGAACCGTGCCGACGCCGACCGAACTCCCGCCAGGCTGCCATTTCGCACCTCGTTGTCCTTTTAGAATGGCAGAGTGCGAAGAAGGCGCGATCCCTTTCTTCAAAGTCGGCGAAGGCAAGGTCAGGTGCCTGCTTTATGATGAACAACGGAACCGAGCAAAAGGAGCCGTCTTATGACATCAACCCAGACAGCGGCAACTCCGCTCGTTAAGATAAGCGGCCTCACCAAGCATTTCCCGATTCCGGGTTCTGAGGACGTCGTCCGGGCGGTTGACGATGTATCGTTTGATATCCGCACTGGTGAAACCATCGGCCTCGTGGGTGAATCTGGCTGCGGGAAGACCACGGTCGGCCGATGCATCGTAAGGCTTATAGACCCAACATCCGGGACAATTGAGTTTGGCGGCCGCGATATTACCGAGCTTCGCGGCGATGGCCTTCGAGCTCAGCGACGAGAGATGCAGATCATTTTTCAGGATCCTTATTCATCGCTGAATCCGAGGCTGAATATTCGTGCGATCGTCGCAGAACCACTCGAGATCCACAATATCGGCACCAGGTCCGAACGGATCGAAATGGTCGCCGATCTTTTGCGGCGTGTCGGGCTCGATCCGAAATATGCGGATCGCTATCCGCATGAGTTCTCCGGAGGTCAACGCCAACGCATTGGTATTGCCCGTGCATTGGCTTTGAAGCCGAAGTTTATCGTCTGCGATGAACCTGTCTCAGCTCTTGACGTCTCCGTGCAGGCGCAGGTCATCAACCTTCTCGAGGAGCTGCAGGATGAATTTGGCCTTACCTATCTTTTCATCTCCCACGGACTTGCCGTCGTTGAACATATATCGGACCGTGTCGCCGTGATGTACCTCGGTAAGATCGTCGAGATCTGTAAGTCCGAAGAGCTTTACCGCGATCCACTGCATCCGTACACGCAGGCATTGCTGTCAGCTATCCCGATTCCCGATCCAAAACAGAAACGGGAGCGGATCGTCCTGCACGGAGACGTCCCGACACCGGTGAACCCGCCGTCCGGCTGCCGATTTCGGACGCGATGTCAGATCGCGATCGAGGAATGCGCCGCCGTTGTTCCTGAGCTACGGGAACTTCGGCCAGGCCATTTCGCGGCCTGCATACGCGCCGAGGGATACAAGGAGAGCGTTGGGTCCTCCGGCTAGAATAATTTCGGAACGTTTGTCCGTGCTTTTACGTATTGAGGATAAAGCATTACACAATTTCACACTGATCCATCCAAAACGGGAGTAAGAATCATATCTATGACTGAAAACGAACCGCAGGAATTTCAACCGCCGCCGCCCCCAGAAAAGATCGAGGAATCGCCTACGCCCCAGATGTCCGAGATCGGCACCGTGACGAGTATCTTTATCGAGCCGGGCAAAACTTTCGAGGATCTGAATCGTAAACCGCGGTTCATCATCGCGGGGTTCCTTTCTATTCTTTGCATAATGATCTTCCAGGTGGCCTTTATCCAAAAGGTTGGCTTTGAAAAGATCGCCCGTGCTCGAATAGAGGCGAACAAGGGCATGGCCGACATGCCAAAAGAACAAAAGGAGGCGATAATTGCCCAGCAGACGGGGCCGGTCGCGAAGTACATCGGCTACGCGGTCGTGCCGGTCTTTATGGTCATCTTTTTTGTCGTTGGCGGACTTTTGTACTGGCTTGGTGCGATGGCGCTCGGCGGCAGATCGACGTTCGGGCGTGGCTTGGCTGTTTGGATCTACTCGGGTTGGCCGCCGGCCTTACTGTTTCTGATCTCGAATCTCCTTGTCTTGTTTCTCAAAGACCCATCGGAGATCGAGATCGGGACGAACCAACAAGGATTGGTACAGGCCGGACCGGCAATGCTCGTGAGTGCAAAGGCGCAGCCCGTCCTCCACGCTCTCTTGAGTGCTCTGGACCTGTTTCAAATAATCGGTTGGGTGCTTGCGGCTATCGGCCTGCAAAAGGTCGCTAAACTCAAGGCCGGCAGTGCTTGGACAATCGTTATCTTGATCGCCTTGATCGGCGTCTCTCTTCGCGTTGTTAGCGCATTGATCTTTGGCTGATCCCAGGCTGCAAACTTTTAGTCGGCGGCACCGGGATGCCGCCTTTTCTTTATTCGTAACGCAGAGATTCGATCGGGTCGAGCCTTGCTGCCTTCCACGCCGGGAAAAGTCCAAAGAGAACACCAATGCCGACACTTGCGCAGAAACCGGCGATCGGGGCCCAGAGGGGCACGTAAGACGGGATAACAAGCTTTACAAGTAAGGTCAGCAGCCATCCGAGGAGCAGGCCGAGCATTCCGCCTAGCCCGGTCAGTGTAGCGGCCTCAATTAGAAACTGAAGCAAAATGTCTGCTTGGCGTGCGCCAAGGGCCTTTCTTATTCCGATCTCGCGGGTCCGTTCCGTCACGGACACGAGCATGATATTCATTACCCCAATACCGCCGATCATCAGTCCGACGGACGAGATAACGATCATCGCAAGAAAAACGCCGCCTGTGATGGCCTTGAACTGGTCGATAATACTGTCAGCGGTCGCCATCGCAAAGTTATTCTTTTCGCCAAATGAAACGTGACGTCGAACGCGAAGCAGATCTTCAACTTGGTCTTTCGCCTGCGAGAGCTGCCCTTCTTTTGCAACTGCCAAGATGAACAGGTCTTCGGCGGTCGGCTTGACCCTCTCGGCCGTACTCATCGGCATATAGATCGTGTTCGACTGGTCGTTATTTCCTCCGCCGCCTCCGAAAAGCTGTTCACGTTTTTGCAAAAGGCCCACTACTCTGAATTCTTCCCCACCGATCTCCAAGGTCTGGCCAATAGGCGATTCATAAGGAAAATAGCTCGCTTTAACGCTGTCGCCAATGACGCACACATTCGCCCTGGCCTGTGCCTCACCCTCAGCAAACCACCTGCCTTCGATCAGCGTCTCTCCCGGAGCCTTCTCCGCCTGTGCCGTGGTACCGTGCAGTTGTATGGAAGCGCTCGTCTTGCCATTTTTTCCGGTAACGTTGATCTTGCTCCCAAAGAAATTGCTTGAGATGTCAAGGTAAGGCACAGCAATATCGATCGTCGGAAGCTTACCTATCGCGGCTGCATCTTCCATTGTCAAAGGCTTTCGCATTCGCTCTTCACGCGTTGGCCGGTCGGTGCGAATGCCGATGTCCATCTTGTAGAGAAAAATCGAGTTTGTGCCAAATGATTGGATCTCTTTTTCTACCGAAACATTTATGCCGCTGATGATAGAAGATATCAGCATGACGACGATAACGCCGATCACGACGCCGACGATCGTCAGCGACGAGCGCAGCTTATTGCTGCGAACAGTATCGATCGCCATCTTGAAATTCTCGTAAAATGGACCAGTAACCGCTCTCATCGATATTTAATCTGCCCTCAACGCTTCGATCGGATCAAGCATTGCAGCCTTCCATGCCGGATAGATCCCTGCCACCACGCCTACGCCGCCCGCGACCACGATCGCAAGACCAGCGGCCCAAAGCGGAATAACGGTCTGAAAGACGAACGCTGAAATGACCAGCCCCAAGATCTTCGCAATGATGAGGCCGATAACGCCTCCGGTTAAAGCCAAGAGCGTGGATTCGAAGAGAAATTGCCTAAGCACGTCTGATTTTCTTGCGCCCAAGCTCATCCGAATGCCGATCTCTTTTGTTCGTTCCGTTACAGAGACGAGCATAATATTCATCACGACGATCGCGCCGACGATCAAGGCTATGGCCGGAACTGCAAGGACGACGATGAAGATCGACCCGAAGATGCGGTCGCGCAAGCCCGAGATCGCATCCGGCGTCATAATGCCAAAATTATCCTTTTCGCCGAACGGGATCTTTCGTTTGATCCTCATCAGTGTTCGCACTTCTTCGACCGCATCGTCAAATCGATCAGGGTACTTCGCCGTAACCGAAAAACTTGGAGCACGTGAATTGGTCAACCCTCCAAACGCTGCACCAAATGTCTTGATCGGCATCATCACGAAATTATCCATCGGCCGGCCAAAGACCGTGCCCTTGGCAACTTGAGTACCGATCACACGATACGGAATACCTGAAATGCTGATCTCCTGCCCAATGGCATCGCCTCTCGGAAAGAACCTGTTCGCCACGTCCATCCCGATAAAAATAACGCGAGCGGCATTATCATTCTCGGCGCTGGAAAAAAACCGGCCTTCGGCGATATCGACTTTGTCGATCTCGGCAATGATCGGTTCGACCCCTGTTATTGAGACGTTCGTGAGAGTTTCACCGCCGTGCTTTATATCGCGAGATGTATTGCCGGCCTTTGCTCCGATCGCGCCGATAAGTTGGGCGTGATCGCGAATGAAATCCATTTCGTCGAACGTAAGTTCCTTATTTCGGCGCTGAGCTTCGTTTATCGTATCGGTATCTTTGAAGTCGTCCATACCGAAACGCATCACGGTGAAGGAATTTGAACCTATGCCCGCGATCTTTTCATCCACGTAAGTATTGAAACCCTGCAAGATCGACAGAACGACCATAAAGGCCGTAACGCCGATGATCATCCCCAAAAGTGTAAGGAACGACCGCAGCTTGTGGGCAAGGATCGCGTCTAGGGCTAGTTTTAAGGTCTCGGTAAAATTCA
This sequence comes from Acidobacteriota bacterium, assembly GCA_018269005.1. Lineage (GTDB taxonomy): Bacteria > Acidobacteriota > Blastocatellia > Pyrinomonadales > Pyrinomonadaceae > OLB17. The sequence goes on from JAFDVK010000032.1 coordinate 215,606, forward strand.
TTTAGTCGAATAAGGCCTTGGTTAATAATACGGAAAATTCTTTTGGAAAGTTAGCCCCGTCCTTTGACTTCACAAATCTTTACATTCCGGCTCCTCTGTCGACGGAGATAGGCGGACCCGCAACAAAGAATGCGTCGGCCACTTAGGTGGCGACGCATCTCCCATGACCGACGGCTATTTCCGGCTATTTCTTGATCCGCTCGTCACTTTCAATGCGGCCGTCGCGAATCGTGATGACCCTGTGTGCCCGCTCCGCGATATCCGGTTCGTGCGTCACCAGGATGATCGTGTTTCCCTCTTCATGGAGCTTTTCAAAAAGGGCCATGATCTCATAACTCGTCTTTGTATCGAGAGCACCCGTCGGTTCGTCCGCAAGCAGGATGGACGGGTGGTTCACGAGAGCTCTAGCGATAGCGACCCGCTGCCGCTGTCCGCCGGAGAGCTCATTCGGCTTGTGCATATACCTTTCGCCCAGCTCGACCGAGGTTAGGGCAGCGACCGCCTTGTCGTGCCTTTCACCGGCTCGCATTCCGGAGTAGATCAACGGGAGCTCAACATTGTGAAGTGCGGTCGCACGCGGTAAAAGATTAAATGTTTGAAATACGAAGCCGATCTCCCGATTTCTGATCCTCGCGAGCTCGTCATCTTCCATCTCGGAAACAAGGTTGCCGTTGATCCAATATTCCCCGCTGCTCGGGGAATCTAGACACCCGATCAAATTCATCAGCGTTGATTTTCCGGATCCGGAAGGCCCGATGATCGCGACGTACTCGTTCTTCCTTACATCGAAAGATACGTCGCGCAGGGCATGCAGCTGTTCGGTACCCATTTGGTAAGTTTTCCAAATGTTCCGCATCGAGATCATCGACCGTGCATCCGGTTCGGCCGCAACACTCGTTGCAACAGCCTGGCCATTCTCTTCTTCCATAAATCTATACATCTGGACTATGATTTCGTGCCTTGGCCTGATGCCTTTTCTTCCTTTTGCACCGCGGCGCCGTCTTTGAGTGTATTCAAGACCCTGCTTGGGCCGGTAATAACAACATCGCCCGGCTTGAGTCCGCTCTTGATCTCGCGGTCGGATTCGCCGATCAGGCCGGTCTCGACCTCGCGGAATTCCGCTTTTCCGTTAACAAGCACATACACTCCAGTTATGGACTTTGGCTTGTCGATAGGTTCGGCAGCGTTATTTGCCGCAGGAGTCTCGGGCGAAGGCGAACTCTCAGGCCTCTTTTCGACAACAGCCTGAAGAGGCACGGTCAAAACGTCCTTTACCACGTTCGTAGTGATCTCCGCAGTTGCGCTCATTCCCGGACGCAGGCCGTTCTTCACCTCATCGGGAAGATTCTTTAGCTCAATGACGACACGGAATTCCTTCGCCTCCTGCACGTTGATGTTTGTCGAAAGGCCGCCGCTAGTCTGCGATTTTCCAACTGCGAGAGGCGTTTTCTGAGTAACCTCACCATCAATGTCTTGATCCTGGAATGCATCGACTTTGACCTTCACTTTCTGGCCAACGGCCACCTGGTCGATCGAAGTTTCATCAACCTTCACTTCGACGTTTATCGAGGACATATCCGCGATCGTCATTAAAGGAGTGGTAGAGAGGCCGGCTACTGCAAATGTACCGACTTTTGACGGGATCTCAGCGATAATGCCGTTTATAGGGGCAACTTGGAGCGTCTTGTCCCTCTGGTTCTTCTGACCGCGCAGGATAGCTGTCTGCTGCTCCGCCCGCGATTGACTTTGACTTACGCCGATACCAGCGGTGTTCACCGCACGCTTCGCATCGCGAACCGCAACTGCCTGCTGATTTCTCCGTGCGATCGCCTCGTCAACCGCGATCTTCTGAGACTGCAGTCGAGCCTTGGCATTCTTCAGCGCAACCTGTGCGGTCTCGAGTGAGTCCTTCTTCTGATCGTACTCAAATCGAGAGATCACGCCGGACTCGAGAAGTTGAGCATTGCGGTTAAATTCGCGTTGAGCGGTGTTTACGTCAACCACCGCGCGTTCAACATCGGTTTGGGCCGTCACGACGTTTTGCCGGGCCGCGCTTACCGAAGCATCAGATGCATCCAACGCTTGCTGTGACTGTGAAAGCTGGTTCTGCGCCGCCACGACCTGCGTCCTCTGGGATTGGACATCATCTTGTGCGGCCTGCAGAGCTGCGACCTGTGCATCAGTGCTCGATTGGAACTGTTCGGGGTCAAGTTTTACGAGAGGTTGGCCCTTAGTTACGTGATCGCCCTCTTTTACATAGATTTCCTCGATACGTCCCTGAACTTCACTCGTAAGGTTCATAAACTGGATCGGACGAACCTCTCCTGAAGCCGTGACAGTCGAGCGCAATTCAGCCTTTTGCTCAACCGTTATAACGGTTACCTTCGGCGTATCCTTACGAGTTGCAAAAATAGAAGCAACGACGATTATCCCGACAAGAAGAGCTACGCTCGCGAGCAATATGATTCTGGTACGTCGGCTTAATGCCATAAGTTAAGGGGTCCTCTCAAATAAGCTAAATAACAACAGCTGCGATAAAATCGACAAACTGACCTTACGATAAGCTAAACTGCTTTGTTTCAAGAAATCGCGTTGCGCAACGCCTGTAACTAGGCTTATCCTTGCGAAGTACGCAAAAAAGGCAGACTCGATGCGTCATTTGCGTTTTACGATTCTGTTTATTACACGATAAAATGAAGAACTGAGCAACGTGAGACCCCCAAAACCAATAGTGAGCGAAGCGAATGATCAACTGTACAAAGTGTGGCACCGGTAATCCCGAAACGGCAAAATTCTGTGACGAATGCGGAACGCGACTCGTAAATGAACCGGTCGCCGAAGCCGCTCCGGCGGCTAGTCACGCCGAGCCTGAACCGCCCGCATACGTTCCTCCGGCGACCGATCCGGCGGCCATCGCTTCCGTGTCCGAAATTCCCAGAGCCGTAAGCGTTACAGAGACCGACCCGTCGGTCGCAGTTCCGTTCAGCCTCGCGGAACAGCCGACGCCGGGCAATGCAGAGCCTGTGATCACAAGCATAAGTGCACGACTTGTTATCGAACGAGCGGATGCACCGCCGGTCGAGTTCCCGATCGCAGGATCAGAGGCAACTATCGGCCGTTGGGATGCCGACAATGGTGTATTCCCCGATGTCGACCTGGATCAGTACGACGCGGAGGCCAAGGTTTCGCGAAGACACGCTCGGATACGGGTCACGAATGGCAGATACACCATCGAAGACTTGGGTTCAACGAATGGAACTTACGTAAACCGCGGACGAAGGCTTTTGCCGGGCAATCCGCATCTGATCGATGATAACGACGAAGTGATCGTCGGAAAGACTTTTTTGCGGTTTAAGACAAATAAATAGCTGCTGAGTTTAATGGTCGCCTGTCCAGAATGCGCCTCCGAGGTCGCAGATAACGATATCTATTGCCCCTATTGCGGCATTTCTCTGCATCCCGCGGATTTTGTTGCCGCGCCCGACGACCCACTTGCGCAGACGATCGTGACCTCGATCTCCGAACTTCCAATTCCAGCAGCCGTCGTTGATGAAGAGGTTCAAACGCCCGATCGTTCACCGATCGAAGACTCTGAGCCTGTTCCAGCTGTCTTGCCCGAACAAGAGCCGACGATCAGTGAAAGTCCGGAGACTTCGGAAGCAACCCCGAACCCGGAATTGCCCGCCGTTGCGGTGATCGCGGAGGACCCGCACGAGATCGAGGTTCCTTCGGAATCTAATGCATCCGGTTCCGATACAGACTTCGAGAGTACGCTCCGCGACTTTCCGCTTGTTGAGGAATCTCCTGCGGAACTCGCTGTTGAACCGGCCCTCCAGAACATGATTCCGGAAGAGGCTTCCACTTCCGCGAGCGAGATAGCTTCGGAAGAGCCTGTAGCTGACGATCAGGCCCAGACCGCACCGCCTGAAAAAATTCCTGTTGAACCACGCCTCATAGCTGAACCTCCAATGCCTGAGGTCCTTTCAAGAGCCGCGGAGAAGTCGCTGAGTTCCGTACAGGATGAGGACTCCGGACGGCAAGTTCATGGGGCGGCCATTGAATTTGGAAGTTCGGATGCCGCCCCCGAGGAACCGCAGCGGGCCAACGATACGTCAGCTATCTCCGATCGTTCGGATAAGGGCTCAAAACCCCGTTTGCAGATACTAACCGGCGGCACCGTTCTGAACAATCGGTACGAGATCGTCAAGAAGATAGGCGGAGGGGGAATGGGCGCCGTCTATCTCTCAAATGACCGAAACCTTGGCGGTGTCCAGCGCGCTGTCAAAGAGATGGTCCAAGCCCACATAGAGGACGCCCAGCAGGCTAAGGCGATCGACGATTTTCGTCGCGAGTCGATGATACTTTCCTCGCTTGATCATCCTTCGATCCCGACCATCTACGACTACTTTTTTGATTCCGCCGAGGGACGCTTCTACCTTGTGATGAAGTATATCTCAGGCGGCGATCTTGCCGGGCGACTCCGTGCCGCTCCCGAAGGCCGAATTGACGAGCTTACGGTTGCCGAATGGGGATTTCAGATCGCAGATGTGCTTTCTTATCTGCATAATCTCCCGCAGCGGGTCGTTTATCGCGACCTGAAGCCTTCCAACGTGATGCTCGATGGTTCGACCGGTAAGATAATGCTGATCGATTTCGGAATTGCGCGAAGTGTCAACCAGATCGAAGAACGAGGAGTGACGGCCGTTGGTACGATGGGCTACGCTCCTCCTGAGCTCTTTAGCGGAAATGTTGAGCCCCGCTCGGACATCTACAGCCTTGGATCGACAATGTTCCACCTTATGACAGGAGCCGACCCGCAGAACAATCCGCTCTTGATCTTCGATTTTGAGAAGAACCCGAGGCCTCGGCAGATAAATCCGCGACTGTCAGATCAGATCGAAAAGATCTTGATGAAGTGCGTTGAATATAGCGCGGAGAAGCGCTTCGCCAGTGCAGCTGATCTCAGGGATGCCCTTGGTGAACACGCTGACAGCCTGCGCGCGGGTCGGTTGACATTCGGCGTCGGTGCGGCCCCAGTTGCGGTCGGGCTCGATGACCAGACCGTATTCTGCGGATTTTGCGGCCAACGGATCGTCGCCGCCGATATGTTCTGTGCCTTCTGCGGGGCACGACAGCCGCTTGCACAGAATAGTCCGCCTTCGGCTTCTGTTCAATTTGCTAATCCGATCCGGTCTGCCCGCACGGCACGGCTTGTTGTGGAAGGAACGACCGACCTTGAAGCCCCGGTTTATTTGATCGAAAAGCCCGAGAATCTTCTCGGACGCCGCGACCCAATGTCGAATATCTTCCCAGAGGTCGATCTCTCAAAGTTCGATCCGCAGACCAAGATCTCCCGGCGTCACGCAAGGATCATTCACGATGGGGCCGATTTTCTTCTCGAAGATCTTGGCTCTTCGAACGGCACGACGGTGTTGTCCACCGAGAGTGGGAATCTAAGGCTTCGGCCGAACCAACCCCATCGCCTGGTCAATGGCGACAAAATTAAATTAGGCGACACTACACTGCATTTTTGGGTCGCTTAGTTTAGACTCTAGTCTTTCGATCTCATTCAACAATGGCAGCTGCGACAGAAGCACAATCTACCGACCAACTTGCCCTCGAAGGATTTTCTGCACCCTTCCTTCTTCGATGTGGCGCTATATTGATCGACTACATCATCTTTCTCATATTCCCGGTAGGCGGACTCCTCTCCGAGCGAATGTTCTCGGGTGGATTGAACATTGCGACCGACGCGACTCTCTGGTTTATCGCGACACTCCTATCCGTGGTGAACCTTGTCATTCTCCCCATTGTATGCAGGCAGAGCATTGGCAAGCTATTGACCGGACTGAGGATCATCTCGAAAACCGGCGAACGAGCAGGAACTGGTGCATTGATCCTTCGCCAGACCGTCGGCTACCTTCTGACCTTAGTCACACTCGGGCTTGGGTTTCTGATCTGCCTTTTCACACCGAAGGCCAGGACGCTTCACGACTATCTGACCGGTACACGAGTTGTGCGTGCGTCACGCCGCGAGATCCGCTCATAAAATGGCATATCTACACATTATCAGCGCGGGCCGCCCAGAAGAGACCGTTGAACTTACAAAGCTGAGAACGACAGTGGGACGTTCCGCGCGAAGCGACGTTTGTATTCCCGACGCATTCGCTTCCCGGCTGCACGCCGAGATCAGGCGCGAGAATGACGTTTACTGGCTTCACGATCTTGGCTCTGCGAACGGTACTCGATACAACGGCAATATCCTGACAGCATCCGTTCCCCTTTCGACTGGCGGAGCGATCCAGATCGGCGAAACAACTCTTCGGTTCGAGGACGACCATGCCGTGCCTCAATTCAACAGCGCTCAATTGTTCGCCGAAACGACCGCCGGCCTTGATCCAGCAAATACGATCTCATTTAGCCTTCGCCGAAATCCGACAACCGAGATACTTGAGTCCCAAACTTCCAGCAGAACGGATCTTCTTGGCCTGATCAGCAAGGTTGGCGTTACGCTGCTCGCATCTCGCGGCTTGGATGAAACCCTCGATTCTGTCGCGTCACTTGTTTTTGAGGCCGTCCCGGCCGAGCGGGTGATCATTATGCTCCGGGAACAAGGCTCCGACTGCGAGATGGAAGTAAAGGTCGCGCGTGCACGCGGAAAAGAGGAAAGCCTGAAAGAGGTCCGAATTAGCCGTAACATAATGACCGAGGTCGTGGACCACGGCAAGTCCGTGCTGACCTCTGATGCCCAACACGACCCGAAGTTCGCCAGTCAGACGATCATGCTCCAAGGTATCCGCAGCGTCCTTGCCGTTCCGTTGAGCGTGGACGAGACGGACGTCTTCGGCCTGATCTATGCAGATTCACCAACGCACGAGGCCACATTCAAACCCGAACATCTCGACATACTTACGACGCTTGCGTCAGTCGCCTCTATTCGGGTCGAGAATGCCAGCCTGACCGAAGCCCGTATCGAACGTCAACGAATGGAGCGTGAGCTCGAACTGGCGACGGAGATTCAACAGCGCTTTCAGCCTTCCGGCCCGCCTAAAGTCGATGGTTATGAATTCCAAGGGATATCGTTCTCTTGTTACGAGATCGGCGGCGATTACTACGACTTCATTCCTAGAAGCAACGGCCGGATGTTGTTCGCTTTGGGCGACGTGTCGGGTAAAGGTACGGCGGCGGCATTGCTTATGTCGAGCCTTCACGCTGCGATCCACGCCCAGGTCGCCGCGGATCGGGAACTTGCGACTACCGTCGCTTCGATCAATGCGTATCTAGCGGAAAATACTCCAGCGAACCGGTTCGTCACGCTCTTCGTCGCGGAACTCGATCCGGCAACAGGCGTTGTTCAATTTATAAATTGCGGGCACAACCCACCGTTGATCGGACGTGCGGACGGAACGGTAGAACAGCTTGCCTCCGGCGGTCTTCCGCTTGGGATCATCCCGTCCGCTGAGTATGAGTCCGGAACGATCACACTTACCTCCGGTGATGTACTTGTTGCCTATTCTGACGGCGTCTCCGAGGCGAATAACGTGAATGAGGAAGAATTTGGCCTCGACCGTCTGACCAAGGTGGTTCAGGCAAATGTCGCTTCGTCCGCTTCCGGATTGCGCGATAAGGTCGAATCCGCCCTTTCGGCATTCACGGGAACTGCTCCCGCGAACGATGATATTACGCTGGTGATAGTCAAGAAGACGGTCAATTAGGCGGTTTGCAGGAAGACATTAAAAGGCTCCGATGCATACGAACATCGAAGCCTTTTTCCTTTGAGAAGACCGAAGTCTCTTGCGTTTCGTTGAAAAATAGCGGGAAGCACATGAAAAATCGGCCTTTTTTTATGGGCACAATCCCCAGCTGTAACTTCTTTGCCACACCTACGAGGTTAGCTGACGGGCTAGGAACGAAAGAGTATCCCCTCGACCTCATTTGTCGATTAGCCCCTGCCGCAGAAAGCTCTGCGAACTTTGGTTCCCCCGCGCCGCTTAAACATTAGCGGCTTCGGCGATCGAATTTTCAACAACGGAATGATAACACAAAATTCGGTTACAGTTCCAAGGTTTTTGACGCGCGAAAGCAAAAAAAGGTTGGAAGACACTAAAAAAAAGTCATCGGCTCGGATAAAAGTGGTAAAGCATCATATAAACTGTGAACCCCGTGACCGAGACATAAAGCCAAACCGGCATCACGAGACGCGCGATCTTGCGGTGCTTCGCAAAGTTCCCTTTTAGCGCATGATAGAGGGTGATAATGACGAAAGGACCTATGCCGGCAGCAAGGATCGTATGCGACAAAAGGATCGTAAAATATATCGGCCGGGCGAGGCCTTCGCCTGTGAACCTCGTCGGGCCGAGGCCGTAAGCATAGGTCAGCAGAGCATGATGCGTAAGATATGAGACAACGAAGATCGACGAAATTATGGTCGCCGCAAGCATACAAAAGCGATGGGCGTGAATCTTCCTTCGAAGGATAAAAACGAATCCACTCGCTAGAAAAAGGCCGCTTGTAAGGTTTAAGAAGCCGTTGAGATGGGGAAATATCTGTAGAGCGTCCATCAGCCCATAAAGCCTAAAAGGCCGACAATGATCAACCAAAGGCAACCCATCGTATGCCAGTACCAGCCGACGACCTGGCCGATAGTGATCCGCCTTTCGATCTCAAATTCGCTCTTCGGGGCATACCATGACCGAAGGACGATGGATGACATCGCAATAATGCCGCCGAGAACGTGAACAGCGTGAAGAGCGGTCAAAATATAAAAGAAGCCGGCATACGGGTTTCCGTACGCATAATATCCCCACGAGACCAATTCCAACCAAAGAACGATCTGTGATGAAATGAAGCAGCCACCAAGGGCCGTAGCGATCAACAGCCATCTCTTTGCCTTCGGGTGGTCCTCCGCCATCAACGCCCTTTCGGCGATAACGTAAGCGATACTGCTCAAGATGATAATAGCGGTGCTGACCCAAACCTGGACCGGAAGCGTAAAAGGCCGCCATTCAATAGAGCGGTTCGTCGCAAGCACTAGATACGCCGCGATCATTCCACCGAAGGTCATTACGACGACCATCAGGAGAAAGTAAGTAAGCATCCGGGTCTTGGCCGCATTCGGACGGGTCGCATCGTCAAATCGCTTACGGTCGCCGTCATCGCCGCCGCCCGGACCACTGCCGCCGCCATTTCCGCGAGGGCCACGGGGATCCCCTCCGCCTGGGCCGGAGCTTGTCAATCCGGGGCGCTTCCCTTTTTTCTCTTCGACAATGTCGTCTAATGTATCAGCGACTCCGACTTTCATTTCTTATCGATGACCATCAAAAGAAAAAGCAGCGGCAAGTACACGACGGTGACCAGCAAGAGCTTGCGGGCCGCCTTGTCAGTTTTCTCGATCGCACACTTAACGCTTGCGAAGAGGATCCAAAAGCCAAGAAGAATTGCCCCGATCAGAAAGATGAACCCCGAATGAGCGAAGAAGAACGGGGCAAAACTCATCGGGACGAGCAGTATGGTAAAAAGCACGATCTGCCGCATCGTGATCCGGCCTGTGGGTTCGACGACCGGAAGCATTACGATTCCGGCCCTCTTATATTGTTCACGATAGAGCCAAGCGATCGCAAAAAAATGAGGAAACTGCCACAGGAACTGGATCAAAAATAGTGACCAGGCAACCAATGTGATGTCTCCCGTGGCGGCCGTCCAACCCATCAAAGGCGGCAAAGCCCCGGGGATGGCACCGATCGCCGTCGATGCGCTCGTTCGTGTCTTTAGCGGTGTATAAACGAAGTTATAGCCAACGATAACCGCGAGGCCAAGATACGCGGTCAGCGGATTCACGAGTACGAAGAGCCCGATCTCCGCTATCGCACATTGAAGAACGCCAAAGATCAACGCTTCATTGCGTGTAACACGGCCGGTCGGAAGTGGACGCCGTGCCGTCCGCTCCATTTTAGGGTCAATGGACCTTTCCGCATACTGATTTAGGGTTGCGACGCCAAATGCCAATAAACAAATGGCAGCCATTGCAATACCAAAGGTGACCGCATCGAAGCCCTTTTGGCTTCCCATATAGAACCCGGCAGCACTTGTAAGAACAAGCAGGAACGCGATACGAGGCTTTGTGAGCTCGAAGTAGGCGGCGATCTTTTCCCGAACGCTAGCCGTTCTGATCGTTTGAATGTCGGTTGCTGCAGATGCCATAAAATTCGACGCCAGCCTTTTGCGTCTTGGGTAGTAAAGCCGAAATTATAAGAATACCTTTCGTGAACGGTTTTTCCAAAGTTTATACAGATAACCTCGCAGCATTCTTCCAAATTAGCGTCATTAATCTTTACCGTGCGTGGAAAACATGCTGTCAGTAAGGTATTCTGCTAATTTAAAATATGTCTGCCGCTGAAGAGACAATTAATGCTCCACCGTCTCGAGTGCCGAAAGCCGCGCTCTTAAACCGATTTATTTCTTGGATCAGCTCTGTCAGGTTCGGGGTAACGCTTCTGTGCATCCTTGTCGTTCTGTCGATGGTCGGCATGCTTATCCTGCAGCAGAACGTGAGCGGCTTCGACGCTTACTACGCATCGCTGACACCTGCCGAGAAAACGATCTACGGCGCACTTGGCCTCTTTGATATTTACCACACGTGGTATTTCAACTTGATGCTGTTGATATTGTCGCTCAATATCGTCCTGGCATCCATTGACCGATTTCCCTCCGCTTGGAGCTACATCGCAAAGCCAAAGGTAACAGCAACTCGCAAGTGGCTCGAAGCGAAGAAATTCGCACAGACCCGCCGCTATTCCGACAAGGGTGTTCAAGACGTTGCCGACGAGATCGCTGCGGTCTTTAATAGCAAAGGCCTAAAGCCGAAGATCACCCAGGCAGCCGACGCGACATTTGTCTTTGGCGAATCAGGGAAATGGAACCGACTTGGGGCCTATGTCGTCCACGTGGCGCTGATCATCCTATTCATGGGGCACTGGGTCGCTTTGCAGACGGGTTTTGACGCAGACGTTAGGATGGTGCCCGGACAAAAGACGGAGCAGATCCAACTCATCGAGTACAACCTTGATAAGAAGGAGCGGTACAACGTACAGCTTCCATTCTCGATCACTTGCACCGACATCCAACAACAGCTCATCGATGAGTCTGGCCCTATTGACGTCCCAAACACGCTTGATTGGCGGACCGAGGTGAGAATCGCTGACCCTGCATATGGTACCTATACCGCAGATGTGAGCCTCAATAAACCGCTTACGTACCGCGGTTATCGGTTTTTCCAAGCACAGTCGATCCCGATCGGCAACGCGAGGACCGTGACCATTGATCTTACACCGGAAAATAGCGGGCCGGTTGAGACCATCAAGATCCAACGTGACGGATTCACGACGCTTGCGGACGGTACAAAGGTCGAGTATGCGGATTTCCAGCCTGATTTCACGATCGGGCCAAACGGCCAGCCTGATACACGCAGCGGCGACTATAAGAATCCCGTCGCGATCCTGAACGTGACGCCGCCCGACGGACAGGCCACCCGCATTTTCGCATTCGCCAAGGAGATCGGAGGGAATGCTCCTATCGCTGCTCCGAAACTTGGCTATAAATGGCGCCTGACCGAATTCGAAAAATCGCCATACGCACACGTTCTTTCCATTAAGTACGACCCGTATCACGCGTCCTTCATCGCATGGTATATTGGCGGTTTTGGGCTGGTCGGGGCCCTCGGTTTCGTGTTTTTTGTCTCACATCGGCGCATTTGGGCCCGCATTGAAGCAAACGATGACGGTACGACCGAAGCCGTTATCGCCGCGGAGACCAACCGCAACCCAAATGGCATGGAAGACAAGTTCAATCAGATAACACAGGCTCTTGATAAAGAGGAATCTTAAGATGGCAGCAGTAATTCCAGCGGATACAGAGTTTAGACAATCAAGCGGCAAGCTTCGAACCGCGCTTCCTGCGATCGTTGTCATCGTCGCATCCTTCGCGATGCTCGGGCTTCGCTTTCAGATCGGCTCGGGTTTCATTTCGGACGGGGCCTTGATGATGCTTGCACTTGCGTGCTATATCCTTGCGGCACTTTTTGAGCTCACGAACCTTTACGCACCGTCGAATATGGCGCGAGCGATCGGATATTGGGGGGCTGCCCTTGGCGTCTTCTTTAACTTCTCGAGTTGGCTGATCCGCTGGGTGAACGGCTATGAACACGAGATCGCAATTATGCGGGCAAGCGGCAACAACGCCACTCCATGGATCTTTCGATATATTCCTTTTGCGAATCTATACGATCTGAGCTTGGCGTTCGCATTCGGTGCCGGCATCGCAACGCTCATTTTCGCGACGCGGAAGAATCTTCGCGTGCTGACCGCCTTCACCTTACCCCTTGCGGCGATGATCCTCGTCCTTGCGCGTTTTATCGGTGGAGAGTTTATCGAACTTCCGCCCGTACTAGATTCATATTGGAGGCCGATACACGTCGGCGACGCCAGTTTGAGCTATGGCGTGGCTCTTGTTTGCTTTGCCGTTGCGGTGATGTATTTGCTCAAGGACGGAGTAAAGGTCGAAGCAATGGCGGTTTGGTCCAGCATCTTCGCAATATCCGTCATCGCAAGCGTAAGCAAGTTTTCGGTTCTTTATGAGTTCGTCTATCGCGCGGGCATCTTTGTACCTAGCGAAGTGGGCAAGAAGCCATTTTCGGCTCCATTTAGGCTTGAGCTCCCCGGTGTCGGGCCCGCACTTGGTATAGCTGGATTGTTACTGCTTGGCGTTGTAATCGCGTACTGCATTTACCTTTTCAAGGAGAACGCGGCTGCGAAGACGGTCGGCAAATATCTACTAGTGGCGGCATTTTTTGCGCAGATCGCCTCTGTGGCTCTTCTTATCAACGGTATTAGTTCAACTCAGGCGGTATTGCCTCAACTGCAGAAACAGTTGGCCGCAGATCCCGATCAATATATGATCGCCGGGCTTGCGATCGCGGAAGCACGAAATATGTCGACTGCGGAGCTTGCCCAAATGACGCCCGCGCAGTATCAAGCTCTTGCGACGCAGTATGTGCAAAACACGGGCGACAAAATGTTCCTGTCGCTCAACACGAACCCCGTAGAACTCGCAGCCCTTTTGACCGCCATCGTCGGCACGTTCTTTGTCCTCTTGTTCGGGTTTAGAACCGAAAAGCTCCGTCAGCGGCTTCCAAGCCTTGAGACATTGGACGGCCTAATGTACAAGACCGGATGCTTGGCCTTTGCGGGCCTTGCGATGCTTTTGATCACAGGAGCGATCTGGGCGAATGAATCTTGGGGCAGGCCATGGGGTTTTGACTCAAAGGAAACAGGTGCTCTCGTTGCCTGGCTTACCTACGCGGCGTTCCTGCATACGCGCATCTCACGCGGATGGAAAGGCCGAAGCTCGGCATATTTCGCGATCATCGGCTTCTTGCTCGTGGTCTTCACCTATCTGGGCGTCAGTTACCTGCTAAAGGGACTGCACAGCTACGCTTGACGTCGGGGAAACATCATTCGATCGTGATCTTTGCCACCTCGATCATTGAATAACGGTCGATCGAGCCGGTTTTTCGTATTACGATCAACTGCCCCTTATCGACCGTAAATCTCATCAGGTCCGGCATTCCGATCTCTACCTTTTCCCCGTTCTTGAAAAGGATCACAAGCTTGACGTTCGCGAGCGGATCGACCGGTGCCGGAGCTTCTGTTTTCGGCGGTTCGGTCTTCCGTTCTTTCTTTGCCGCGCGCTTTTGGCGTTTTGCAGGCTTCGCTTCCTTAGCTTTTTCGGGAGCTTCCTTCTTCGGTTCTATCGATTCGGTAACTACGACCTCTGCCCGCTTCCTTGACCGCCGTTTTGCCGGCTTCGGCGGCTCGACCTTCGCTGCTTCTGCTTCCGTTTTCGGTTCTTCCCGCTTGGCCTCGGCCGGCACGACCGGCTCCGGCCTGTCTGCCTTAGCAATGTCCGAATCCCCCTCCGCAGGGGTTTTCGGTGCGGAAGGCACAGGCTCCTTCTTTGGTTGAGGCAATATCGTGCCGACCGAATTAACGGCGACCTCGCCCGACACGCCTTTGTCCACGACGGGAGCTTCCGGAGCCTCTTGTCCCGTGATGGCGGCAAAGCTTCCGCCGAACGAGATCTGATACGTCGCGGGAAGATCGTTCGGCGTACGACCCTGGATCCTAAGGATCAACTTCTCGGGCTTTCGCAAATAGATCAAGCGGCCCGTCTCGTTAGCCTGAGCGTCGGATGCGACGATCATCTTCGAAAGGGGGATCAGACCATCGGCCGAAAAAACATCAATGTCCGCATCAAGATTACTTGATACGACATTAATAAAAAGGTCGCCCTGGGTTCCGTTAAAGACGAAATAGTGTGTCGTCAGGCGATTGTCGCCTATATCGCGGGCCTTGATCGTTCCGGTGAACTTATTCGAAGAGAGAGGCGTCGGGAAATTAACGTCCGACGATTGTGCGAAGCCTTGACTACCAGCGACAAATGCAGCAAATAACAATGCAAAGGCCAAAGGCCGGATCTTTAATAGCATTCGTCTCATCAGGCTTTCAATTCTAGCAGGTTCAAATCTTTCGTTGAAAGAAAAAAGCTGTCAGAAGCGTTAGGCCTCCGACAGCTCTTGTACCTTCGATCTAAGTAGACTAGCCTGCTGAATTCAGCACCTCGATCGCTTTCTTGAGCTGGATGTCCTCACGTACGACCGGCTTCGGTGTAGGCGTCGGCGTAGGTGCGACCTGCTGATTCGGATCTTGAGGCGCCGTCTTATCAAGGAGCGTATCGACCTCATCCGGATCCTGCGTATCTCCGCGTTTCACTTCAATGCTTGGCTTGATACCGATCGAATTTCGATCTTCGCCAAAGAACGGCACACCCGTCGGCGACGCCCATTTTGCAACGGTCAGAAGCAATCCGCCGCCGGATGAAAGCGGAAAGAACTTCTGGTCGGAACCGGCACCGAACGTCCTCTCACCAACGATCGCTCCACGTTTATGGTCAGCGAAAGCGGCAACAATGGCCTCCGCAGCTCCGGACGTATTGATATTCGTTACCAAAGCGGCTTTGCCCTCAAACATCACCTGCGACGGATCTGCAGAGAAAGTTTTCGTGATCTTGTTGTCTTTTCCGACCTCGGTTGCCAAAGCTCCGCTGCCGATGAAGAGGTTTGCGACCTTTACGCCTTCTTCAAGGCTGCCGCCCGCAACGGCCCGCAGGTCGAGCACGATCTTTTGCGCACCCTGTTTGATCACTGAGTTGACTGCCTCACGAACTCTCTCGGCCTGGCCCTTGTCCAGCGAGAACACCTTGACGACGCCCGTTTTCCCCGTTTCCAACTTGGTCTCCGGGGCCTGAGGCTTCGCGTCGCCTCGCGTAACCTTTATGGTCTGCGGCTTTTCTCCTGAACGCAGCACTCGCAAGGTGACAACCGACCCGGACTCGCCTTCGATCAAATGGATCGCGTCATAAAGTTGTACGTCGCGCGTAGCCTTCGAACCGATATATTCGATCACGTCGCCATTCTTGATCCCGGCCTTGTCCGCGGGACCGCCTTTGGTGACGGATAGGACATATAGGTAACCGGAAACGGATGCAAACTCAGCTCCGATGCCGGTTTTGTCGGCCTTTCCAGCGGTGTATTCCGCTGCCTGCTCGGGTGTGAGATAGCTTGAGTATGGGTCGAGGCCGCTCGTCAGGCCGCGAAGCGCTCCAACCCGGACCTTCTCCATGTCAGGAATGTCCACATAGTCGTTCTGTATGTGATCGAGGACAGATTCGACTATTTTCAGTTGGGCATTCGGGTCATTGACCGTCTGTTGGGCATTTGCCGTCAAAAGGCTCCCAACCGCCGGCAAACCGCCGATGACGGCATACCCGGCGATAACGCCGGACAGGATCAAGACCCAGAGTTTTCCGCGAAATGACATATAATTACCTCAAATATGTCGCCAAAAGCGAACGATATTCAATTATCCTTTATCAAGTGAGCGACTTGCAACAGAAACAAATCACTAATACGGCCAAAATTACAGAGCGGTTTCCAATTCCCGCCGAAGGACGTATTCTGGCGATCGATCCGGGCACGAAACGGGTCGGGCTCGCCGTTTGCGATCCGCTTCGGATCACGGTACGCCCCGTGACGACGATCGAACGCGGAAGCTGGAAATCATTGCTCGCAAAGATCGAGGCCCAGATTCTCGAGTTGGATGCCGTCGCGGTCGTTGTGGGTTTGCCGCTCGAATCCAGCGGCGAAGAATCCCCGATGTCGGTCGAGGCCCGCTCGATCGCACGAAAGCTTTCCCTGTCGCTCAAGGTGCCTGTTTTCCTTCAGGACGAAAGAGTGTCGTCCTACGAAGCGAAGCGCCGCCTCTGGGAACAAGGAATTAACCTTGCGGAAACCCGAAAAAGGGTTGACGCCGAGGCGGCCGCCATCATCCTCGAAGATTTTCTCGGCCTACTCAGTTCCCCTTTACCGCCGGTAGAAGAGTGACCCCGATCGGCAGTTTCGAAGCCTCAGCCTTGCCGAACACAAGCGGCGGCGGCGTATTCGTCCTCCACATATCGAACTGATCCTTGAAATGTTCAGTTCCCGGCCTTCCGCTTTCACCCAGCGGAATTACGAGGCTCGTCGCATCCCATTCGCCCGGACTTACGATATATCGCATCGAGACGGACGAACCGACATTCGGCGAATACCGACTTCCGGCGAGCGGATCCGTCCGCGTGACGAATCGCTGGCCGATAACAGGCGTCATCACCAGAGGATGAGGGAAGACAGCCGTGAACGTCTTTCCCCAGGTCCAACCCGCCGGGTCGGCACCGAGAACGCGTGTCAGGCTCTGGCGCGCCTGCGTGTCACACGAGCGAAAGAGTTCGTCGTAGTCTTTCACCCCCGGCAGCCAGCGTGCGAGATCCTCTCGGATCGCCCGGTCAACGATCCGTTCCCTTATCACGCCGTAACTGACCGGCGCGTTCACGCGCGTGATCTCCGTTGTAACACACTTTCCTATCTCTTCGGCCAGCAGAGCGCCGCGGCTGTCGGGAAGCATCGTGCCGTCCCACGCCTTCAGTACATCCAAGGTTTCGGCCGAGGCGGCCTGCCCGCGGACGACCCGCTTTGCGAGAAGATCGAGCGGAATGTTGAACGCATCGAGCTGAACGCTCGCGACGTCTTTCGGTGTGATCTTCTTCATCGCTGAAAGCCGGTCGAGGATCCGGCGTGCACGCCACGGAGCAGACGCGCCGCTCGCGATCTGCTGATATTTATAGTTGCCGCCAACAGTTCGCTGGTTCGCGGTCACGATCAGCCCCGACGGCGGGTCGTATAGATGCGGGAGCTCGGTAAATGGAATATAGCCGATCCAATCCCCGTCGCCGTTCTTCGCTTCATACGGTAATTGACCGATGCCCTTTCTCCTTATCGGGATCCGGCCGGCGGCATACCAGCCTATATGTCCGCTAGTGTCGGCGTAAACGAAGTTTTGTGCAGGGCCGCCAAACGTCTTCAATGCATTCCTGAAAGTGGGCCAGTCTTTCGCCCGATCGAGCCGAAAGAATGCTTCGAACTCGTTGAATTCCGGGTTGAACGCCGTCCACCTCAGCGCGTACGAACCGGACTTGTCCTCGAGGATCACCGGCCCTTGTTCGCTCGACCTCACCTCGAATTCGACCGCCTTTGTCTCCGTACTCAGCGGATTTGAGCGTACGGCGATACTTTCTTTGCGGACCTGCAGCTTCTTCCAACCGTCCGCCGTACGGTAAGAACCCCTTCCATCAAGCTCAAGTTTGTAGATGTCCTGGACATCGGGTCCGACGTTGGTCGCCCCCCAGGCGATCGTCTCGTTGTGTCCGAGCACAATTCCCGGTATTCCCGGGATCGAGACGCCGGCAGCGTGAACCTCGGGGGAGCGGATGTCCGCGATATACCAAATACCGGGAGCGGTCGCGGAAAGGTGCGGGTCATTCGCGAGGATCGGCCTTCCCGAAGCCGTCAACTTTCCTGAGATCACCCAATTGTTACTCGCCGCAAGGCCCTCTGCATAAAGTCCGACGGTCTCGAGCGAAGCCTTTCGAATGGACTCGTCTCTTTCAGCGGCAGCGAGAAGCCTGTCCGAAGGTCTTTCAGCGTTTACCTCGCCGTAACGCTTTCCTTTTGCCTTACCGGGATAAAGGATGACGTCATACGGACTAAAGGGATCGCTGAGGTCGGCGAGCTTATCGGGGGCAATACCTTGCACTCCCGCACGCTGCAGGTCGTTCCGCCACGTCGTGCTCAATGCATCGGCAAGGATCTTCCCGATCGCTAGCGAATCGGTCGGATGCCAAGGTTTCGGCCGATACTGAAGAATTCCAAATTCTACCGGCAGCGTGGCCGGATCCAGCCCGTTGATGTAAGCATTTACACCTGCAGCGTAGCTGACGAGGGCGGCCTTAAGATCCGGCGAGAGCATCGAATACGACCGTTCGACGACTTGCGAAAATCCGAACCGGCGCCAGCGTTGATCCTGTTCGAGCGTTTGCTTGCCAAAGATCTCTGCGGTCTCACCCCGAACAACGCGCCGCATCATGTCCATCTGCCAAAGCCGGTCAGATGCCGTAACGTAGCCTTGTGCGAAATAAAGATCGCGGTCACTCGCGGCCTCGATGTATGGGATGCCGCGGCCGTCCTTACGGACCGTGACGCTTTTTTGCAGGCCTTCGACCGAAAGCTGCTTTCCGGCGTCTTGTGAAAGCACCTGTGTTACGGCGGCGAACAATATGACGGTCGCCAATATAGAGAGAAATATTCGCATATGTTTGTCTTTCGCGGATGAGGTTCGTGGATAACTATTCCACGAACTGCTCGATGAGGCAATCGGCCGCCGCAGCAAATCTGCCCAACCTGCCATGCGGATTTGCAAACCCATCGCTCCAATCGGTAACATCTTTAACTTGACCGCACGCAAATGTGCACCCGTAGCTCAGCTGGATAGAGTATCTGACTTCGAATCAGAGGGTCGCAAGTTCGAATCTTGCCGGGTGTACCAACTCATTTATCCTCCATCCACAATCGTTTTGACGCTCCGAATAGTTCGTTGACTCAACGCCAAACCGCGGTTCTTGCAGCCCGCGGCACCAATGAGTCTCCCTGCTTGTCAGAACCGCCAGCTCCGGAGCGGCGAACGCCCGGTCCGCACAAGTCAGAACCGCCTGCGTTAGCGGGCGGTCAGCTCCGCCGAATTTCAATCTCAGATCTGAAATTTGAAATTTGAGATGCAAACCTTTGCGGCCTTTGCGTTTCCAAACCACAACTTAAACGCGCAGATCACACAAAGTTCGCAAACGAAGAAAGCCGCCGCGAATTCACGAATCTGATTCGTTTCAAATCTAAAATCTGACATTTGAAATCCCGAACATCTCAGATCTGAACTCGCGAAATTCGATACTCCGAACCTTTGCGGACTTTGCGGGGTTTCGCTTTGCGGTCTTTGCGTTTTCAAACAAGATCGTAAACGCAAAGAACGCAAAGGAGACGCAAAGTTCGCAAAGGAAGGAAGCCGCCACGAATCCACGGATCAGAAGCTCTATCTAAAATCTCAGATCTGAAATTTGAGATCCTAGCTATGGATCCCTAACCGGATACCCCAAACCTGAGACCTGAATTTAGCTTGTCAAAGACCAACGGCCGTCTCGACCGTGTTGTCATCATAACGAACCGACGCGCCCGTTTTGAAGCACAAACCGCACAGAATGTATCAAAGTGCACGATTTGCACGATTTGCACGATTTGCACGATTTGCACGAAATGCACAATTTGCACGATTTGCACGATCTTCGATGTGGGCGGTGGCGTTCTCTGCAACAGTTGGGAAGCTATCAGCCAAGAAACACGACCGCACAGGGCTGCGGCAAGCCGCAAGGGTGTTGAAGCATGCGGCTAGTTTTGCCCGGCTGTCCTATTCCGGCCGTACAGTTCGGGATGGGTTTCTCGACGCTCAGTTAGATGTCGGGAACCCAGAACGTACGATTGCCGCTTTCGACCTTTTTGAGGCCGAGGCTCGGGAGGTTGCTTTCGTCCGCGCCGAGATATGTGAAATGCGGAAGGTCGGACGAGACGGTCTGGAACCATCCGTGCTTAGCCAGGATTTCGCGGACACGCGGATCGTCGAACTGCTTTACATCGAGAGCGAGCATTGACAGATGCTGTGAAGTTCCGGGCGGTGCGACCGAGTAGATGATGGATTTCGAAAAGTCTTTCGCGAACCACATCCCTTTTGCTTCAAGCCCAAGAACCTCCGGCACCTGCTGAAACGGCGAAAGAGAGCTGATGCGTGCAGCGTCAGCTTTCGAGATCTTGCCCGCGGCCGACCAGTGCGCAAGAGCCGGCCTTACACGGCTTGCCCAGAGCGTGACGGTCTGGGCGTAAGTTCGTTTCGACGAATCGCCGCCTCGAGGACCGATCGAAATGCCTTGCTTCCCTGCGTCAGCGATCGCAGCCTTCAAGGCGTCCATTGCGGGCTTTTGCAGTGTGACGGTAAAGCCGCCGATGGATGCGG
Organism: Acidobacteriota bacterium; assembly: GCA_018269005.1. GTDB lineage: Bacteria > Acidobacteriota > Blastocatellia > Pyrinomonadales > Pyrinomonadaceae > OLB17. Next base: position 236,146 of record JAFDVK010000032.1, read on the forward strand.
ATTCGCTCGCAAAACTCTTTTGGAATGCGGCGACATCGCTCTCATCCTCAAAAACGATCTTTGCGGGCGGCGTCGCCTTTGTGACAAAGACGGAGCCATATTCGCGAAGCAGCAGTTTGCTGACATCATCCGTAGGGTGCGAGAGAGTTTTCGGCAGATTATCGTAAAACTTTCCGGTCACGGTCATGTTTGATGTGCTCGTACTGCTCGAGTTGGCCGGAGTATCGGTCGCAGACGCTTTCGGCCTGGGCGTCGCAAAAGGTGTCGGATCTGTTTCCGCGTTGACGGATCGAGAACCGCTATTTTTGGCAGACATCGACCAACAGCCGACAGCCGTTGCAGCGAGGCTGAGTGCAATGATCTTTCTTATGAGCATCTAAAAACCTCCGGTTCGAGCGTAAGTCTTGGCGGTCTTAACCGCCGCATCAATATGATCCTTCATATATTCGTCAACACCGATGAACGGGATCTTCGCTCGAATCGCGTTATAGAGCGGTTCGGTGCCGACACCGAGCTTCTTCGCCGAATCGAGCCGCTTTTGCCGAAGATCGACAGCTTGCGCGGCACAGAACGCTTCGAGAGCGAGTACCGTCTCAAGGTTACGGCGAACAGAGCGAAGCTTGATCGCGGCAGTCGCACCCATTGACACATGATCCTCGACATTCGCCGAACTCGGAATCGTATCGACGCTTGCCGGATGGGCGAGAACTTTATTCTCCGTGCAGAGGGCAGCGGCCGTGTATTGCACGATCATAAAGCCCGAGTTCAGCCCGCCGTCTTCGGTCAGGAATGCAGGCAGGACACGCGAATTCGAGGCCTCGTCCGTAAGACGCATAATGCGCCGTTCCGAGATGTTCGCAAGTTCCGAAAGGGCGATCGCAAGGTAATCGAACGCTAAGGCAAGAGGTTCGCCGTGAAAATTACCGCCGCTGATGACCTCGATCTTCTCACCATCGACAAAGATGAGCGGGTTGTCGGTGACAGAATTGAGTTCGATCTTGAGAAGCCATTTCGCGTAGGCGACTGCATCTCGGCACGCACCGTGAACCTGCGGAATACAACGAAGAGTATAAGCGTCTTGAACGTTCACGGGATCAAAGCCGCGGGTCATTTCGCTGCCGTCCAAGAGTGCACGAAGATTTTTGGCACATTCCACCTGCCGCGGATGCGGACGGACAGCGTGGATACGCTCATCGAATGCTGCGGGCGTCCCATTCACAGCTTCGAGCGTGAGACAGCCGGAAATGTCAGCAAGATTTGCAAGGTTTCGTGCCTTTGCGGTCTCAAGCAGGCCGACTGCCGTCATTATCGTCGTGCCGTTGGTGAGAGCAAGGCCTTCTTTCGCCTTCAGGACAACGGGGGCAAGCCCGGCCTTATCGAGGGCCTCTGCACCAGAGACGATCTTGCCGCCGATCTCAGCTCTTCCTTCGCCGATCAGGACGCAAGCGAAATGAGCGAGAGGCGCGAGGTCGCCGCTTGCACCGAGACTTCCCTTTTCGGGAATGACGGGATGGACGCCGCGGTTGAGACATTCGAGAATGAGATCGAGCGTCTCGAGCCTGACGCCCGAGAATCCGCGTGCAAGCGTATTCGCCCGAATGAGCATAATCGCCCGTGTCGTCGGAATGTCGAAAGCATCGCCAACGCCGACAGCGTGGCTCAGGACGATATTCTTTTGCAGAAGTTCGACCTCTTCGCGGCTGATGATCTTGTCTTTAAAGGCGCCAAAGCCCGTCGTTATGCCGTAGGCGATCTCGCCGCGTTCAAGAAGCGTATCGACCGCGGCGGCGGCCTTCAGCACGTTCGCCTTTGCATTTTCCGCGAGCGCGACCTGAGGCTCGCCCGGTTTACCGTAGGCGACCGCCAGAACTTGCTCGAATGTAAGGCTTTCGCCGTCTAATACGATGTTATTCATCTTTCCAGAATTCTTTCCACGTCTTTTCGGAGCGATGCTGATACTCGCGCCATTCTACGATCTTGTCATCAACGACCTTTATCCAGACTGTGCCGTGATAAATAAAATTGCCCTTATAACTATATTCCGCACAGCCGAGTTGTCGAGATTCGTCAAAAATAGCGTTGTGAAACTTGCAAGATTGTGGTTTCCCGTCATCGTCTTCAAAAAACTCGACCAACGACTTTTTATCGCGAAAACAGTAATTTATCGCATCAGAGTAATGCAACCTTTCGCCAAAATGCGACGCAACGGTTTTGTAATCACGAGTCGCCCAGCCATCGCCTAGGCGATCAAGTGCTGATCTAAAATCGTCAGATGTCATAAGAGAAAGCTTCGAAATAAGTGAGAAGTAAAAAGTGATAGGCGATTCGTTTTATAACTTATAACCCTAATTTGTTAGGCTCTATTTGTTCCTAATGTATCGCCGCTGACGACCTTGCCAGCCTTGATAACCATTGTGACGGTATTCCCTCCGAATTCGTATGCGAGCTGGCGATAGTCTTGGCTCTCGCAGATCAAAAGGTCAGCGCGTTTGCCGACCTCGATCGAACCATGCGTGCGTCCCAAACCTATCGCATATGCAGCGTTGATCGTCGCTGCATTCAACGCCTCGCTCGGTAAAAGCTTCTGATAGCGGCACGCGATAGCCATCGCCATCGCCATCGAAGGGGACGGAGCCGAACCCGGATTGTAATCTGTGGAGACCGCCAAGACACAGCCCGCATCGATCATCTTTCTCGCATCAGCGAACTGGGTCTTTCCACCGCTGAAATTCTCGGTCGGAATCACAATGCCAACTGTATCGCTGGCTGCGAGCAATTCGATCTCTTCTTCCGAGATCGCGTCGAGATGGTCGATCGAGGCCGCACCTTTTTCGATCGCAAGCCGCGATCCGCCGAGGTTCGTGAACTGATCGACGTGGGCTTTGAGACCAAAACCGAGGGATCTCGCCGCGTCTAGGATCTTCTCCGTTTGCCCGCGATCGAACGCATTCTGCTCAGTGAAAACATCGCAGAAGAACGGCTTTCCTTTTTCCGCAAAACCCGTCCCGGAATACCACTGCCACGCGGCCGGCAGCATTTCGCGGCAGATGAGATCGACGTATCCGTCCGAGTCGCCCTTAAATTCAGGCGGGATGGTGTGGGCGGCAAGAAACGTCGGGACAATGTCGATAGCGTGTTCTCGATCCAAACGTTCGATCACACGGAGCATCTTCAGCTCGCTTTCGAGGTCGAGGCCATAGCCGGTTTTGATCTCAGCGGTAGTTGTTCCGCACGCCAGCATCTTATCGAGACGTTCACGGCCCAACTCAACAAGCTCATCTTCCGAAGCAGCGCGCGTATTCTTGACCGTCGAAATGATGCCGCCGCCGGCCGCAAGAATTTCGAGATACGCTGCACCTTTTATCTTCAGCTCGAATTCATTCAGCCGGTCGCCCGCGTAAACGATGTGCGTGTGCGGATCTACAAATCCCGGGACAACGGCCTTACCTTCGGCGTTTAAATGATGTTTCGAAGAATATTCAGCCAGAACGACCTCTTCCGTGCCGACCGCCGCAAACTTCCCATCGATGACGGCAATCGCACGGTTCTCTACGATGCCGACGTCGCGCATTGAATCACGACGTTTTGGCCCCTCCGGCGAGGCGCACGTCACCAACTGGCCAATGTTATGGATCAATAGGTCAGCAGAGAGCATTGGTAAATCGGCAGACTAGAATTCCCCAAGACAAAGGCTAATTTTAGCACACCACATCCGCCGAGCTTAACCCTTCAGACAGTTGAATTGGTTGCCTGACTTTTTCGGGCAGACCGGTGGCTCGTCGTACTCAAAAGCTTGCGGGAAGGCGTTCTTTCTTGGATCTGTCAGCCTTGTAGAAAAAATGCCGGTGGTGCAGGTCCCGAATCGCTCTACATCGCAATTGTGCGACCTAGCATCACGGGAATATCGTCAGAAGCTTTTTGCGGCAACCTTCTTGTGATTTTCATTCACCTGCAGAAGGGCTGCCGATCCGTACCAAAGCGTAAGTTCGGCGGTCATCATTCCGGAAGTGATAACAGGATCGGTGGCAACCAACTTCTCGGCCTCATCAACACTTGCCACATCAAAGACAAAAATTCCGCGGTAGCTGCGGTCATTCTTTCCAAACGGCCCGGCAACGACGAGTTTGCCCGCATCTGCGAGCCGTTTCATATTCGCCATATGCCCGGCGAATATCCCAGCCCGTTGCTTCTCATCATTGATAGAAGCGTCCTTTGGGCCTGTCTTTAAGATGCAGAACACATAGTTCTTCATCCCATATTCGTCCGCCCCAAGTTTTTTCGCGAGATTGGCGTCATAGTTTGACGCCGCGTTCACAGATGACGTTTGGCCATTGGCCGGCATGATCAATAAGCAAAAGGAAAAAATGAGCAGAGCGATAATTGATGCAGAGCGGGTCTTCATCCGACCATTCTACACTCAATATCGTGTTTGGAGGTGAATAGATCTACTGTTGGCTCTTTTGCGTGACCAGGAGCGACTCGGCAAGTGCGAGCTTTCCGTCGGTAGTCCTATAAGCGAACCCGCGTCGTCCCCATCGCGTTAGCTGAGCAGGCGTACCGACAGAAGACGGCAAGTTTATCGTTCCGATTGGTTGAAACGTTTCAGTCCTGAACGCTTTTAGGCTTGATCCAATCACAAACAACACCCTCGAATTCCGCTTGTCGATCGCGATCCCGTCCGCAAAGCCGCTGACAGCGAACGCACCGACCGGGGTCCCGGTTGACGCTTCTACTATTTTTCCGTTACTCGCATAAACACGTCCGGCCGAATATCTTATCTTTAGACTGTACGCGCCAAAAGTATTCGGTTGGCTGGACGCGATATAGACACCGTTCGAATCAATATACAATTGTCGAAACTGGAAGCCCGATGTCTCGTTATTGTAGCCGTAAAGCGACGTTCCGTCGTCTCCGGCCTCTATTTCATTAGTTTCTGAGTTGGCGGATGTAGCATTCGAAAGTTGGATGCCATTATCGAACAAGACGACTCCTTCATGGCGCGGGCTGCAGCATGTATCGCGACGAGAGACCGCAACGACATTCGGCCGACCGGGAATTGGTGCAATATCCTCCGCAATATAGGGGCCGTCATTGCCAATCCCAAGACTAATCGATATGTCTGAGGTGAGGCTCGCTAACACAAACCGTTTCACGGATGCAGCCCCGTCCACGCCAACGTAGAGGTATTTTCCGTCGTTAGTCATTGCGAGTTTATTCGGCTCACTGCCTGCAAACACGCTGTTAACGATCGCACCCGCCTTTGGATCGATCACGATAAGATGATTACCATACTGCCCTCCAGTGCTGGGAACTGAGGCGTAGAGCATACCGGTGATCGGCGAATACGCAATATCGTTAACGACCTGATCAACGAGTTTGTAGCTAAATAGTTGGGCAGAGACCATCGAGCTAAATACAAGGACGATAACAGTTAGGGATGCTGACTTGATCAAAGTTTGAAAGATTCGTGTGTTCATCAGAGGTTGGAAGAAACGAGGAATACCGCAGTAGCGACCCTAGAATTGTACCAACGGCAGGCGTACCAACTCAATACTTTTCTGTCGTGGCGGAGCTATCCTTGCCCGCCGAAAACGGCCATAGCAGAAAGCAATGCTTCAAGAGCAACCGTCTGCTCGTAACGACACTGAGCGGGCCGCCTAAAACTCAGCAGAAACTCTCAGCCTTCAGATACTCTCTTCCTCCGTCACATTCTCGGACTCAGCTGTCGAGAAGATAACGCTCTTGTATTTGTTATAGAGAAATGACACGACGAGCAGAACCGCGCCGATCGCGATGAACAATATCGCTTTCGGGACCGTGGGAAGATCGGCAATGTCGTAAAAGAACAGTTTTACGAGGGTAACCCCGATGAGCCCGATCGCTGCAAAGCGCAGATATTTTTTGCTGCGGGCGATCCCGATCACAACAAGGAACAAAGCGTACGCAACCCACAAAATGCTAAGCCCTAGTTTGGTCGCATCGGCTATGGCGAACTGCTTCATCAGATTCACAAGGTCGCCGCTCAATACGATCAATAAAGTCGAATAGAAAAGCGCGTCGAAAGCGACGACCCGCTTTGCCCTAGGAACGAAGCTATCGAGCAACTCTTCTCGACTGTAATAGTAAAGCGAACTCATTAGGACAGCAGCGAGCCCATATGAGATGTATCGGATCGCTACGTTCATCGCTCCTGAGCCCCAGTACAATGCAGCCTCAGGATCCATATAACTCTCGCGCAGTTCGCTAAAAAGCGGCATCCCGACTGCGAGGAACGCCATGAATGCAACCATTGCAAGGAGGACGGTGGCATAAGAGAGCTTCGCGGACCGCACTCGTCGTAGGTTTACCGCACTAACGATCGCGAGAAACAGCATCGAATAATCGATCTGCCATATCGTATTGAAAAAACCAAGATCCCGGTTGCGTGAAAAGGTTCCCGCATCGATCAACTGAGCACGGCTTTCGACGATCTTCAGGTTGAAATAGTTATCGATCTCCGTGCGGAAAGCGTTGTATAGAGCAGCGAGCGCGATTGTCGGGAGGACAATCCGAAACGCGGACCGTATCTCTTCAGGCAGCACCGACTCATATTCACTCTTCCGATCGATCCAGTAGATCGCTGAAAAGCTCGCAATGAGCACCAAAGCGGTTATGAAGTCGCCATTCACAAATGGGCGAAGGTTGTGTTCGCTTGCGAAGTCGGTTCTCTCGCTGAAAGACGTCGCCCAGTTGATCACCAGGCTGAGCGAAGCCATTGCCATCAGCGGATATGAGAAGTATTCGAACAGCCGAACCTGCTTCACCCGGCCGAACCAGAATAGTACCGCCGCCTCGACCGCCCAGATGAGCGTGATCCTATTACCGTCAAATTGCACGGGAATCGCGATCGTCGCAAAAGTGATAATGAGAACCGTAAGTACCTGGACCACATCATTCGTGGAAGTTCTGAGCCGGCTAATTGCTTGAGCAACCAGCGAGTGGAAGGCCGCGTGGCCGACGGTAAACAACCCCTGGTATTGGTGCAGGTTCTCACGGCTTTCAAGGATCGCGTAACCGAAGCCGTAGAAGATGAAGGAGTTCGTCAACACGAGTCCGGAGTTCTCGAACATGCTGATCTTCACGACCGCTAGCCGGTAAATCAAAGCCGTTACGTAATAAAGCAAAAAGAATACGATCGAAAAGACCGACGCGAGAATAAAATGCTCATCTGCCCTGTACTTATCCGCATACCAGACCGCAAAAATCAGCCAGGTGAAGGGATAGCAAAGATAGACGAGCGCGTGAGTGAAATATCGATAAGCCGATATCAGGATCAGAAGCGACATTATGGCAAGATAGCTAAAAAAGCCCGTGAACTCGCTTTCTGTCTTTAGAAACGATATCAACGCAAAACAGAATATATAAAATATCAGCGTTGTTCCGAGCACGGAGAGAAGATCTTTGGTCTTTGCTGCCTCGTCCCGATCCAATGCTGCCTCGTCCCGATCCAAAAAAGTATGGGCGATCTTTGTTCCGTAAAAGATCCCGAAGAATATCGCGAGAAAGGTCAGCGCGAGGGTGAAATGCGCCTCGGCCGAGAATTTCGACCCCAACCACACCGCGAATATCAGCCAAGTAAATAGCGATGAAGTATAAAAGAGCGCCTTCCAATATCTCTTGAGCGAGACGGCGAGGATCCCGGCGTTTATGATCGCCATATAGGCGAACAAGAATAGGTAATTGCCCGAATTGTTGCTCAACAAGAACGGAACGCCATATGCACCGACAAGGCCGATGTGGGCGATCACCTGCCGCTCGTAGATAAGTGCTGCAGCAACTGTTGCGATGGTAAGGAGAACCATCAAGACAAAGGCTGCCGGCTGTCCGATCAGCGAATAGTACGCATATGCAAAGTATGTAACGAAATACAAGATCGCGATGCCACCGCTTAACAGGACCGCGCTGAAGTTGTGGTATTTCGCCTTGAGTTTCGCTGCAAAACCGATCAGCACAAGGCCAACAATGTAGCCTAGAGCCACACGCATCAACGGGCTGATCCAGCCATTGTCAATGGCGAACTTAACGCCGATGCCGACGCCGATGATCAGGACAAGAATGCCGATCTTGCTGATGAGATTCTCGCCGATGAATTTCTCGACGTCAGTGCGCGCCGCCTCTTTCTTTTTCGCAACATAAGTTGCGAACGCACCGGCCGAACCTCTCTTCTCTTCGGCTTGGTCCTCCCGCGCGTAGCCGCCAAGCGTTGGCTGCGGAATTTGAGGTCGGACGTTTGGCGGAGGAACATAGTGGCCAACGCCCGACTGAGGTTCGGCAGGCGCCGGCCGTGAAGATTGTGGAGGCGGGACCGTCGGCCGCTGCTCCTGGGGAGACGGAAGAGGCATAGACGAGGTTTCTTCCGTTTGAACAGAACGCAACTGAGCCAGGGCGGCCCTTATGGCGCTAACCTCCTTCTGAAAGTCGATCTGCGTCCTGACCAAGCGATCAAGCCTTGCTTCGAGTTCTAGGATCTCTTCCTGTCTTTCGTCCATATTCGAGAATGGCTGAATTTAACTTAATAAAAATTGAAGCTATTATAGATGAAAAGGCCGCGTAAACAACCAATGAAAAGAGAGATACACGCCCCGACAGGAAGCGAATTGACCTGCAAGAACTGGCTGATCGAAGCCGCATACCGGATGATCCAAAACAATCTCGATCCGGATGTTGCGTTCGATCCTGACAATTTGATCGTCTATGGCGGACGCGGCAAGGCGGCGAGAAATTGGGAAAGCTTCGATGCGATCCTTAAGAGCCTCAGAGAACTCGAACCGGACGAGACATTGCTTGTTCAGTCCGGAAAGCCTGTCGGGGTCTTTAAGTCGCACGCCGATGCACCACGAGTGTTGTTGGCGAACTCGAACATCGTTCCGCATTGGGCGACCCAAGAGCAGTTCGACAAGTATGAACGTGAAGGCCTGATGATGTACGGCCAAATGACCGCAGGATCGTGGATATACATCGGCACTCAGGGCATTCTGCAGGGAACCTACGAGACCTTTGCTTCGCTCGCCCGGCAGCATGGTTGGGGCGATCTCTCGGGCAAACTCGTTCTCACCGCCGGCCTCGGCGAAATGGGCGGCGCACAGGCACAGGCGGTAACATTCAACAACGGTGTCGCGATCCTCGTTGAGGTCGACCCATGGCGCATCGAGCGGCGTCTTCAGCTCAAGCAGGTTGACGTCGCGGCAAAGGATATCGACGATGCGATCGCGATTGCGAACGAGGCTGTTGAGGCCAAAAGGCCGCTTTCCATTGCTCTTCTTGGCAATGCGGCCGAGATCCACTGGCAGCTTCTCGAACGCGGCGTCCTGCCTGATGTAGTCACAGATCAGACCAGCGCGCACGACGTCTTGATGGGCTATATCCCCCAAGGTTATTCGGTCAATAAAGCAGCGGATTTTCGAAAGCACGATCAACAGGCCTACGAACGGGCGGCAATGGATTCAATGGCAAAGCACGTCGAGGCGATGTTGGAATTCCAACGGCGTGGTTCCGTTGTATTTGATTACGGCAACAATCTGCGGCAGCGAGCTTTTGATAATGGCGTTGCAGACGCGTTCGCTTATCCGGGTTTTGTTCCCGCGTACATTCGCCCGCTCTTTTGCGAGGGAAAAGGTCCCTTCCGTTGGGTTGCTCTCTCGGGCGAGAAGGAAGATATATTCAAGACCGACGAAGCAATAATGAACCTATTCCCTGACAATGATCACCTTAGCCGCTGGCTGACGATGGCGCAGGAGAATGTTGAATTTCAGGGACTTCCCGCGCGCATCTGTTGGCTCGGGTATGGTGAACGGGCGAAGGCCGGACTTAAATTGAACGAAATGGTCGCTTCGGGCGAAGTCAAAGCTCCCATAGTCATTGGCCGGGATCATCTCGATTGCGGCTCTGTCGCATCGCCTAATCGCGAAACGGAGTCGATGAAAGATGGCTCAGATGCGATAGCCGACTGGGTTTATCTCAACGCAATGATCAACGTCGCCGGCGGAGCGACTTGGGTGTCGCTTCATCACGGAGGCGGTGTCGGGATCGGATATTCCTTACACGCAGGCCAGGTGATCGTCGCCGACGGTACGCCCGAAGCGGCAGCCCGGATTCAGCGAGTTCTAACGACCGATCCCGGAATGGGCGTCATTCGACACGTTGACGCAGGCTACGAAGAGGCAATCGAGTTTGCGAAGACGAACTCAATTAAGATCCCGATGGCCGGCTAACAACGTCACGCCGTGTATTTCTCTGTGATGAGCCGAAAATGGTAGCCCATGGCGGCGAGGGTCAACCCATGTGCGAAGTTTCTGGGATAAAATCGAACGAGTTTGTAAAAATATCGCCAGAAATGCAATCGCGCCCTGTCTTGAACCCCAAGTGTAACGATCAGTTTGAGAAAGGACCGAAGGTCGTCCTTTAGATCGCCGCGGCGAACACCACGTTCGCCCTGCCGCGAGCGAGACAGGAACGTCAATACGCGTGTGTAATACTCCTTTGGGCTGTAAATGTTCTGAAGCAGGGCCTTGTAGCCGTTGACGAGCTTTTCCTTATCCATTTTGGGGATAAAGTTCAGCGAGCAATCTGTGTTGTTGCCGCTCGTTTCATCCAAGAGCCTGCCTTCTTTGCTTAGGCGCCTCCAAAGCTGCGTGTCCGGAAGGGCTGAGAGAAGGCCGACCATCGCGAGCGGGATTCCGCTTTCGCGGATGAAATTCATCTGAAGTTCGAAAATGTCATCAGGATCGTTGTCAAAACCAACGATAAATCCGCCCATCACTTCGAGCCCGTAGCCTTGGATCTTTTTGATCGAATCCAATAGGTCCCGTTTTGTGTTCTGGGCTTTCTTTGTAAGCTTGAGGCTCTCTTCAACCGGTGTTTCGATCCCGAGAAAGACGCGTTTGAATCCGGTGTCCTGCATCAGCTTGAGCAGAACGTCATCTTCAGCAAGGTTTAAGCTGGCTTCGGTTATGAACTTGAACGGTTCGCCATTTTGCCGCGACCATTCGAGCAACGCCGGTAGTAGAAGCCTCACATTCTTCTTGTTGCCGATAAAGTTGTCATCAACAATGAAGACCATTCCACGCCAACCTGCGTCCTTAAGGGCATCGAGCTCGGCAAGAAGTTGTTCATTCGATTTTGTTCTAGGGACGCGTCCATAGATCTCGATAATGTCGCAAAACTCGCAGTTGAACGGACAGCCGCGCGAGTATTGAATGCTCATCGCGCCGTAATGCCGCATATCAATAAGCGAAAAATCCGGAACGGGCGTGTTTTGAAGCGAGGGCCGTTCATTCGCCTGATAGAACTTACGGGCGATCCCAAGTTCAAGATCGTGAATAAATTCCGGAAGCGTACTTTCAGCTTCGCCAATGAAAATATGATCAGCCGCAGGTAGTTTATCTGAACTCGTCGACACGAAGGGACCTCCCGCGGCGACCCTTTTCCCCATCGAACGAACAAGGTCAACGACTTCCTCGAGAGACTCTTTCTGCACGATCATCGCACTTACAAAGACGATGTCGGCCCACTCGATGTCTTCACGCCGAAGCTCCTCGACATTCATATCGACGAGTTTGCGCTCCCACGTTGAGGGCAGCATGCCGGCGACCGTGAGAAGGCACAGCGGCGGAAACGGAGCCTTTTTACCTTCGATCCTTAAGGCGTGTCGAAAGCTCCAATACGTGTCAGGAAATACTGGATAGACAAGAAGCACCCTCATAACGCTTCAAGAGTATTCCTCCTGCATTCTAACTGCAATAGGTATTCGAAACTGTAACAAAAGAAATACAATTCATTGAAAAAACCAGTTGCATCGCCCTTGCAGCGGAATGCGGTGTCAACCGCATCCCGTCTCAAGGGCCGTTGCCGCGATCACCAATTCCTATTTCGTCGATGATGCCGATATCTTTGGTGATAATGCCGCGGAATCTTGCGGTAGTGCCTTTTCTTCGGATTTAGGACATAGGTGTAGAGAGCACCGCTCCCGGCACCGATCCCCGAGCCGATGAGCATTCCCTTCCGTCCCCCGATGATGCCTCCGAGGAGGGCACCTCCACCGGTCGCCGCCGCCAAATTGATCACATTCCGATGGCGTCGGTAAAAGCTTGGTTTACGCGTCGGAACCCAGAAGGTGCGTCCTTGCCTGCGAACTCGTTTGTAGTACCCTTGTGCTGAAGCCTCCTGCGGTGTCGCCAGAACGAACCCTACCGCCAAGAACGCGAACAGCATTGTAAGAATTGTGAATTTCTTCATATATGCCTCCATTGGTCTAGTTTTTAACGGGAAGAGTTACGAACCTTTGAGGGGAAAAGCGGCCCGCAAGATCAGCTGAGATATCAGTGATAACTATACACCCTTTCCCAACCGGCGGCCAATAGGCAAATGCGTATTATCACGAAAAATAGTGCTATAATCACCGCAAATGAGCATTCACTTTGACCTGACCCTGCGTCCTGATGAATCGGTTTTCTTTTCACGAAATGACGTGAACGACCCGCGCCTCGGCGAGATCGTGCGGCACACGCCGGATCATTACGATAGGGCAGACATTGTGATACTTGGCTGTCCGCAAGATGAGGGCGTACGGCGAAACGGCGGGCGTATCGGAGCCGCGGACGCACCACTCGCGATCCGGAAGCAGTTCTATAAGCTAACGACGATGAACATCCGGAAGCGGATATTCGATCTTGGCGATGTAAAACTGGCCAACACTCTTGAAGCCACCCACGGCACGATGACGGAGATCGTTAAGGCTGTTCTGCGTGATGGCAAGCGTTTGATCGTTCTTGGGGGCGGAAACGATATTTCCTATGCCGACGGGAAAGCAATGTCGGAGGTTTTCGGACGTGATTGGTGGATCGGTGTGAATATCGACGCCCATCTTGACGTCCGCCTGTCGGAAGAGCGAAATAGCGGGACTCCCTATCGTCAGCTTCTCGATGAAGAACTTCTCCTTCCGAAGCATTTCTATGAGGTCGGATATCAGTCTCATTTTACTTCACCGATCTATTACGACTATATTCGGAAACTCGGTGTCAATCGGATCAGCCTCGAGCTCGTAAGGTCGCGTGCGCAGGCAGATATCGAGCTGAGGGAGAATATTAGGAATACGTTCATTGGCCACAGCTCCTCGCTAAATACATTTTTCGGCTTCGATATGGATGTTGTGCGGTCCGCGGATGCCCCCGGAACTTCTGCACCGTCGCCGCTTGGACTTCGTGCCGGCGAGTTTATCCAGCTTGTGAAATATGCTGCAAGCCTTGCTAACACCAAATTGATCGAATTCAGCGAAGTGAACCCAAAGTTTGACCAAGACGATCGCACGGCAAAGCTTGTTGCGATCGGCATGCATCGATTTTGCACCGGCATAGCCTGAACAAATTTGCTTGATATCCCCCCTCTTTGGTGAGAATATTTAGAACACAGGAAATGGTGTCTTCCTGGACCAACCGCTATTTCAAATAGCTGATGACGCCTGCTTTTAGAGGAGAACTATGAGCAGAAGCGTCATTTTTGTTGCGATCGGCGGAATGTTGGGAGCGGTCGCCCGTTTCGCTGCGGTTGAACTAATTGCCGTCTTGTTTCCCGTTACTTTTCCCACCGGGACCTTTGTGGTGAATATCCTGGGATCTCTGGTAATGGGTGCGGCCGTCGGGGTCTCTGAACGATATATAATCCCGGCAGATTGGCGTGTCTTCTTGACCGCTGGTTTTTGCGGCGGGTTCACGACAATGTCGTCGTTCGCCTTTGAGAATGTAACGCTCCTCATAGACCGCTACTACGGTACTTTCGCGATATACAGCACCGCTACATTTCTTGCGTGTCTTGGGGCGGCATTCTTGGGTTTTGTCATGACACGGCCGTAACCGCGAACTGCCTTCGAAGAATAGGCGGCTTGCCTTGACACCTAACGCATCATTTTGGCATTCTTTAGGTTCGCTTTCTGCTTTGTTTTCAATAGGTAGAAGCGATATAGGCACTTAGCTCAGTGGTAGAGCACTACCTTGACACGGTAGGGGTCAGCAGTTCAACTCTGCTAGTGCCTACCATTTTATTGTTTTCTAATAAGATGCTTTCGAAGAACTTTGCTTTTTGGATAACTACTACGACCCGCCGCTAGGCGGGAGAATTCGGGTGTGTTTTTACACGCCCACGGCAAAGTCGCTCTTATTGGATCTGATCATTTTAGTAGTAGGAAATTGTTGATCGGCAGTTGACGGATTGTTGATCGGTTCACCAATGAGGGGTTAGAGGCTTCGCCTTGTTCCTTTGCCAACCGATTTTCAATGCACGATTTCACGATCGACAATAATATGAGCGAGTTAAATCTTAAATTTGGGGACAGCGTACGGAGTATTCCTGCGCCGGCGACGGTCATTGATGCGATCAAGGCCTTTGATCGCGATGCCCTAAAAACAGCGCTTGCCGCAAAGGTGAATGGCGAAGAGGTCGATCTGAACCGCGAACTCGCTGCGACCGATGAACTCATAGCTATCGAGCCGATCACTGTGAATTCACGCGATGGCCTCGAGGTCATACGCCACTCGACCGCTCATCTTCTCGCTGCGGCGCTTCTCGAATTGTTTCCGGGAACGAAGCTCGGTGTTGGCCCCGCGCTTCTCGACGATCCGCGTTACGGCTTTTACTATGATGTCATCGCTCCGCGAAACTTGACGACCGAGGACCTTCCGGTGATCGAGAAAAAGATGCGCGAGATGGCGAAACGCGATCTCAAATACCGACGCGAGGTCGTCGAAAAGGCCGAGATCCTGAAGATCTTCGAGGAACGCGGCGAGCCGCTCAAATGCGAGCTAATCATAGAAAAGGCTGACGATACCGCAACGATATATTACATAGACGGCTCGCCATTCATTGACTTCTGCCTGGGGCCGCATGTTCAGCACACTGGTAAGTTAAAGGCCTTCAAGCTTTTGACAATCGCCGGAGCATATTGGCGAGGAGATTCCGAACGCGCGCAAATGCAGCGCATCTACGGGATCGCCTTCCCTACGCAGGCCGAACTCGACGCATGGGTTAAACAGCGTGAAGAGGCCGAGAAACGCGACCACCGCAAGCTCGGCCGCGAACTCGATCTTTTCTCGATCGACGACGATTACGGCCAGGGTTTGATCCTGTGGCATCCGAAGGGCGGAATTGTCCGCAACGAGATGGAAAAGCTCCTGAAAGAAGAGCTTGAGCGGCGCGGATACAGTTTTGTTTATACGCCGCACATCGCAAAGCGGGACCTCTGGGTCAAGAGCGGCCACGAGGGCAACTACTCCGATTCGATGTACGCACCGACGAGCATCGAAGATGAGGAATATCGGCTCAAACCGATGAACTGCCCGTTCCACATCGGGATCTACAAGTCGAGCCAGCGTTCTTACCGGGATCTGCCGCAGCGATACTCGGAGATGGGCACCGTCTATCGAGCCGAACTTTCGGGAACCCTGCACGGACTGATGCGCGTTCGCGGTTTTACTGTCGATGACGCTCATCTATTTGTCCGCCCAGATCAAGTTCAGGTCGAGGTTGCCGACTGTCTTGATTTCGCCATCAAAGTATTCGAGACCTACGGCTTTGACAAAGTAAAGTTCGAACTCTCGGTCCGTGGTGCTGCTGAGAATAAGGGCTACCTTGGATCAGATGAAGATTGGCTGTCCGCGGAGGCTCAACTTGCTGCCGCACTTGATGAACGCGGGATTTCTTATGACCGTATCGAGGGCGAGGCCGCATTCTACGGCCCGAAGATCGACATCAAGATCGAGGACGCGATCGGCCGCATTTGGCAGTTGGGTACGATCCAGCTCGATTGGAATCTCCCCGAGCGCTTCGAACTTGAATACACCGGTGACGACAATCAGAAGCATCGGCCGATAATGATCCATCGGGCCCTCTTCGGCTCGATCGAAAGGTTCTTCGGTGTCCTGATCGAGCACTACGCAGGTGCGTTTCCGCTCTGGCTCGCTCCAGTTCAGGTTGCAGTATTGCCGATCACGGATCGAATAAACGAATATGCCGGCGAGGTCGCCGACAAACTGCGAAACAGAGGCTTTCGTGTAGAATTGAATTCCCGCAGCGACAAGATCGGGGCAAAGATCCGCGATGCTCAGCTGCAAAAGATTCCATACATGCTTGTCCTTGGGGATAAGGAATTTGAGGACGGAAAGGTCGCGGTGCGCGACCGTAAAGAGGGCGACCTCGGCGCCGTAACGCTCAACGAGTTCATAACGAAGATCGAAGAAGAGCGTGCGAGCCGCAGTCGCTAGTATCTAGACAAAGGAGGCGTTATCGCAAGAAGATTTGGTGGAAATAGGTTTAAGCCGCGGTTTCGTGAACCGCAGCACCGGACGAATGAACGAATACGCGTTCCGTCGGTTCGCGTGGTCCTTGAGGACGGTGGGACGTTAGGCGTTATGGATACGCGAGATGCGATCCAGGAGGCACGCAATCGCGGCCTTGATCTCGTCGAGATCGCATCCAACGCGAAACCGCCGGTCTGCAAGATCATCGACTATGGCAAATTCCTTTATGAGCAAAAGAAGAAAGCTCATGAGGCGAAAAAGAAGCAGGTCACTGTCCAGGTCAAGGAGATAAAATTCCGGCCCGGAACCGATGATCACGATTACGAGTATCGCCGCGACAACGCCAAACGTTGGCTCTCTGAGGGCGACAAAGTTCGTGCGGCGATCGCGTTTCGCGGACGTGAGATGACGCACCGCGAACTTGGTGCGAAGATCCTTGCCCGCCTCACGAGCGAGCTGGCAGAGTTCGGTGACATTGAGGTGGCCCCAAAGATGGAAGGCTACCAGATGTTTACCATCCTCTCGCCAAAGAAGAGCAAGGCCGTTATCAGCAAGCACACTTCTGTGGCACCGGACAAGGCCGAAGAAGATGAAAGGCTGAAGAAGACGGCAAAACCGGCCGCAGCAAAGACCGAAAAGCCGAAGACGGAAGACGGCGAGGACGAGATCTTTTAGATTTTTTTGAAGGAGTTAGATATTTATGCCGAAACTAAAGACACACAAAGGCGCAGCAAAGCGTTTTCGCTCGACAGCATCGGGCAAGTTCAAACGCGGCCACAGCCACGCGCGTCATATTTTGACCAAGAAGACGAATAAGAGGAAACGCAATCTCGACATCGATGTGCTCGTTTCCGAAGGCGACCAGAAGAGAGTGGAGAAGATGCTGCCCTACGGCCGCGACTAGAATTTACAGCGGGTAGCGGGGATGGCCGCTCGCGCTGAAGAGATTTTTTGAACATCGGAAGCCGGGAATAATAGGCGAACAGCGTTGAATCAAGGATTCCGCGGACCGCATCCTGAATTTCCGCAATTGGAGGAATTATGCCGAGAGCAAAACGTGGTAATAAGCGTACCGAAAAACGCAAAAAGATATTAGCTTTAGCCAAGGGCTATCGCGGTACAAAATCGAAACTTTATCGTTCGGCCAAAGAATCGGTCGAGCGTGCACTGAACTTTGCCTATACGGGCAGGAAGCTCAAGAAGCGTGATTTCCGGAAACTGTGGATCGTCCGCATCAACGCGGCGTGCCGTCTGAATGACATCAAATATTCGCAGTTCATTCACGGCCTGAATCTCGCTGAGATCGAGCTCGACCGAAAAGTTCTCGCCGACATGGCAGTCAAACAGCCCGAAGCCTTTTCCGCGGTCGTCGGCCAGGCAAAAGACGCATTGGGCAAGCAGCAGAAAGCCGCTGCTTGATAAACTAGATGTGCCGAATGCGGCGATTACTCAAACCAATCGTGACGGCTTCAGTCATACTTCTGTTGACTGAAGCCGCTTTCTCGTGTGACCCGTCATTCGATCCGAATACTGATAAATTCACGCTTCCCATAATCCTCAAATTAGTCGTGCCGATTTTCGCTCTCGGCTCACTTGGACTTCTTGTGCTGAACCTGGCCGTGTTCTTTTTCAGGAGACGAAAATTTCTGCGAGGTGTACTGATAACGATTCTTGCTGTTGCCTTACAGTGTGTATTTTGGATCGCCCTCTTGAGTTTTGACGAATGTCTCGAGGTCTTTCCTTATCTAACGATTTTTGAGGCCATCGTCCTAGCACTCCTCACTATAAAACATATCTTTTTGTCATCTGGGAGCCCATCGAGCGGTGCTCAGTCACGGTTTTGAGACTAAGCCCCGCATTGATTCTTCAAAAGCTTTGACCGCAAAATCTAGATCTTCTTTTGAATGAGCTGCACTTACCTGCGTCCTGATCCTTGCTTTTCCTTTCGGAACGACCGGAAACGAGAATGGGATGACGTAAACGCCTTTTTCGAGCATCTTTTCGGCCATCTTTACTGCGGGTTCTGCGTCGCCAAACATAATGGGGACTATCGGGTGCTCGCCGGGAAGAACGTCAAGCCCGATCGACGCGATCTTCTCGCGGAAATAACGCGTGTTTTCCATCAGCTTGTCGCGAAGCTCTGTAGAAGCGGTTAACATATCCAACGCGGCGATTGACGCGGCGACGATCGGCGGTGCGACGGAGTTTGAGAAAAGGTACGGCCGCGAACGCTGTCTGAGCAGTTCGATGATTTCCTTCTTGCCGCTTGTGTAGCCGCCGCTCGCTCCGCCGAGGGCTTTTCCGAGCGTTCCGGTTATTACATTGACGCGGTCAACGACGTTGTGATATTCGTGCACTCCGCGGCCCGTCTTTCCCATAAATCCGACGGCGTGCGAATCATCGACCATCACGAGTGCATCGTATTTTTCGGCGAGATCACAGATCTCATCGAGCTTTGCGATGTAGCCGTCCATCGAGAAAACACCGTCGGTCGCGATCATCCTGAACCGGGCCGGGTTCGCCTCAACGAGTTTTGCTTCGAGATCGGCCATGTCGCTGTTCTTGTATCGAAAACGGGCGGCCTTGCTCAGTCTAACGCCGTCGATGATGCTGGCGTGGTTGAGTTCGTCCGAGATGATCGCATCCTCATCCGTCAAAAGCGTCTCGAAAAGACCGCCGTTGGCGTCGAAACAACTCGTGTAAAGGATCGTGTCCTCGGTGCCCAAGAATTCGCAGATCTTCCGCTCGAGTTCTTTGTGGATCGCCTGCGTACCGCAGATAAATCGCACGCTGGACAGGCCGTAGCCCCATTCGTCCAGCGACTTTTTCGCCGCATCGACTATCGCCGGATGATCGCTCAATCCGAGATAGTTGTTGGCGCACATATTCAGCACTTCCCTGCCGCCAACCTGAACCCTCGCATCCTGCGGCCCGTCGATCACTCGCTCCGATTTATAAAGCCCCGCCTCGCGAATCCCATCGATCGTGCTTTTTAGATGTTGTTTGAAATTTGAATACATTGGAATTACGTTCTCGTGAATGGTCCTAATTGTCTACCCGCGTCTTGGTTTTCTTAAGCCATTTTGGCTCGCCGCGTTGGACACCTCCCTTTGAGATGCCATCACTACACGTTAGCTGAAAGCTCTGAGCGATGTCTCCCGTAACAACATCCATACTCACGGCAATAGTTCCGAATTTATATCGGTACGTTGCTTCTGCCTCTACCGGAAGAACCGTTTCGGGCTTGTCTTTCTCGTCTACAAGCTTCGCAACGAGAGATAAAAGGATACGGGTGGGCTTTCCTTTCTCGACATCCTTAAAGTTGCCATACTCCACCTCAGCCTTTACTGTATATTTGCGGCCGTCGGTTTCGTAACTAAAGTTCTTCTCTGCGCCTTCGTCGAAGTCGTCCACAGGAAATTTGCCGATTTCATAAACCCCAGTTCCGTATCCCTGCGAGATACTCCTTGTGTGAGTCGTCACCCTACAGACGTCAAGATTCTTTTGTCCGAGTGCAGAGCTCGCGAATACGGCGAACGTTATAGCGACGCCGATGTAACGTAAGTTTCTTAACTTCCTCAACTTCATGGCCTTGACGCCTCCTTTTTCTTCGGGGCTTTTTCGACACGGCTGGCAGAGGTCCAGGCGGCGAGCTTGCCGACCTCGGATTTATAGCGCTTCCGTACGATGTCGTAAATGCAAAATCTCATAAAAATGTTGTTATTCCGAAGCCTTCCTAAGATCGAACAATTTTGTCAAGATCTCAGGAACTCCCTTTGCCTCGACTAATGGTTCAAGTTGTGCGGGAATATAGTTCCAATCGAGATCCCTTTGGACACCGAGGATATTCTCAACGTCGGCCCAATCTTGCAGTCTATCTGCAAAGGATTTGAACACTATTAGATCCTCTGCGGAGCATGTTCGCAAAGAAATATCAGGTAGAGGTGTCCAGTTTGACGAACGCTCCACCGCCGATTCTTCAAACTCAAGAGCTCCGAGCGAGATGTCGATTCCCACATTTCCGTGGCTCACAAGCAAGACGCGGTTTCGAAGAGCGAAATCGGCCGCATCATCAATGCGTGGTTCAAAATGATTTAAAATACTGTGAATATACTTTTCTTCATTCCCTAAACCCGTGAGCAGTGTAAGATCGACATCGTTTGTGAGCCTCGGAACCGCCCAACGCTGTAGGGCAACGCCGCCGATAAAGCAAAATTGCCACTCCTCGGATTCAAGAACTGCTTGAACTTTTTGGGCGGTAAGGAAAATCGGCTTCATTTTTCTAATAGCTTTCGAAAGATCTTCTGCATCTCTACCAAACCGGATGTCGGCTTTGGCGGATAGGCAGCTAGCGCCGCTTCGGAAGCATCGGTCAACGAGAGGAACATCTTGGAAGCGTCGGAGCGTCGAAACTCCTCGATCCTGAGTTCGGCAAGTACTTTACCTGTATCTTTCCAACGATTCGCCCAGGCTTCAATTATCGCCCTTTCCATGTCTCAATTATATCATCTAACAGTAACCAACCGAGTCTCTGCCGCCAACCTGAACCCTCGCATCCTGCGGGCCGTCGATCACACGCTCCGATTTGTAAAGCCCCGCCTCGCGAATCCCATCGATCGTGCTCCGTAAATGTTCTTTGAAATTTGAATACGTAGATCAGGCGTCCGGCCAGATTAGCGTCTTTTCGATTTCAGCTCTAAACGGAAACTCTGACATTGTGTCCTCGATTTGCACATAGAAATATTTGTACGCCTGATATTCAACAAATTGGTCTTGACGAATGCCGCCAATCCAATCATCGCCCGGATTAAGTCGCACGGGAAGAGTTCCATATCCCAGAGTCATGACAAGCGAAACATGGTGGCCCCTGCGGCTTTTTAGATGTTTCTTGGAATCAAATCCATGAAAACTTAGAAGTTTAATGGTTGTCGGAATCTTTCCGACATTAGTTACGGAGATATGGATGTATTTCGTGTAAGGATCACTCGTCGAGACGAATCCAGGCGTAGCCAAGACCGTGAGCCGTACGCGTTCCGAATGGCGCCACTTATAGTAATCCCACACAAGCGCGGAGACACCCGCGATCGTACCAACGATACCGGTGACGGCACCAATAATTGCAAGCACATCAGTCGTTGTAAGGCCAGATTGGATCGGGACAGTATCCACTTACGGTGTTGGCGGCTCCTTTTTCGTTGGGGGTTTTTCGACGTGGGAGGCTGAGGTCCAGGCGGCGAGTTTGCCGACGTCGGATCTATAGGCGGTGCGGACGATGCCGTCGATGTGACTTGTCATAATAGTGTTGCCATTGCGAAGCCGTCCGAACTGCCACTCTTCCGACGACCTTACCTCCTCCTGCATATAGCTCCAATCTTATCATCTGCCGGCGCACCATACGGATTCTTCGCAAGTGTTACCCTCGCCGTTACCTGCTAGTGCCTTTTAATGAACCTGATCGCAAGGGTCACGGCGATGAGCAGCCCGACGTTTAGTGCGACGATCTCGATGCCCGGCCAGCGTATCAGCACGATGATCGTGCTGCCCGCCAACAGCAGCCAAAGGAATAAGAAGATGACGAGACATCCGCTCGGCCCCTTTTCCTGCTCATTCGGGTTATTGAAATACTTGCCTGCCATTTACCGTCTGTTGCTGCGACCTCAATTCTATCCCCCTTGTTCGGCCAAATTTTGTTCGAAATGGAACACATACATTCTAAAGCACTTAGAGCGAAATGGCGCCAACAAGCCTTATTTTTGTCCCATCCCGCTGTGATGGGACAAGTGGGACAAAACGGAACAAAAATCGACGTTTCGTGAACCCGTCGTTACATATTTTGTCACTTTTCGCCATTTTCCGCATTCTCACACCACCGCTCCCCGTGCACGTTCAAGGCAGAAAGCCCGAACAACACTCATTCATGCATTATAAACGTTCGTAGCACTTTTTGCAACATCTCTTGGATCAATTCTTATCTAGCCCAGTCGGTTCTGGGGTCATAGATCCCCCAGTGCTAAAGCCGTCGCTCCCGGTTCTGACCCGGCATCACATCTCCTCGAACAGAACCCAGTCGCAATCGCTCCCGGTTCTGACAAAACGGGCCGCCCGCTTACGCAGGCGGTTCTGACTAGATGTCCTCAAAATCTAGGACGAGCTTGCCGCAGTTGCCTTCGCGGATGGCGGCGAAGCCTTTTTCGAAATCTCGGGCAGGTAGCGGTCAGTCTAAGCATCGACTCGGTGATAAAGAGGTGGTTCGTCGACTTGAAATCCTCAAGCACGGCTACCGATCGAGGCCAAAGCTCTGATGCAGTTTATCGTGGCGAACGGCGATAATCAGGATGGTGCCCTCAGCCTCAACGCGATAGATCACTTGGTATGGGAACCTTTTGAGCAGCGCCCGGCGTCGGAGGTCGTCGATCAGGGGAAACGAATTTGGCGAACGTCGTATTCGCTCGATAATTTCTTCCAATTCTTCGTGAAAATCGGCCGCGACGCTCGCCCCGGCCTTTCGAAAATAATAGTCCAAGACGCAACGAACATCTTTATTCGCCGCGGAAAGAAACCTTGTCTTCATTTACGACGATACTGTTTGATCGAATCCCAGAACTCTTCTTCGGACATGATCAACTCAGGGTGCTCACTCGCTTCTTCGTCGCGTCGGCGAGCGAGTTCACCGACATCCTCGTCCTCATCGCGAAACGGAGAACCGAGCGACTCAATTAGTTTCGATATTAGAGTGCCTCTGTCTTTTGTCGATAGACCGAGGGCGAGTTGTTCAACTTCAGCTATTGCCGACATAATATCTACCTCTCATTTAGCCGAATTGTAGCATTGCGACCAGGCAAAACCAACATTTATCAAATCTCCTCAAAATCCAAAACGACTTTGCCGCAGTTGCCTTCGCGGATGGCGGCGAAGCCTTGTTCGAAGTCGCGGGCCGGATAGCGGTGGGTGATGATGGGCGAGATATCTACGCCGGTTTCGAGTAGGACGCTCATTTGGTACCAGGTCTCGTACATCTGGCGGCCGTAGATGCCTTTGATGTGGAGCATATTGAAGACAACCTTGTTCCAATCGATAGCAAAGTCCTTGTTCGGGATGCCGAGCATCGCGATGCGGCCGCCGTGGAACATATTGTCGATCATATCTTTGAATGCGGTCGGAACGCCCGACATTTCAAAACCCACGTCAAAGCCTTCCTTCATCCCGAGCTCTTCCTGAACGTCCTTGATCGAACGCTTTGAGACATCCACCGCGACGGTCACATTGCCCATCTTCTCCGCGAGGTCGAGGCGAAATTCGTTGATATCGGCGATCACGATGTTGCGTGCGCCGGCGTGACGGGCGACTGCGGCCGCCATGATACCGATCGGGCCCGCACCGGTGATGAGCACGTCCTCACCGAAGACCTCGAACGCGAGGGCCGTGTGCACCGCGTTCCCGAACGGGTCGAAGATCGCGGCGACATCGAGATCGATGTCGGGCTTGTGCTTCCAGACGTTGGTCATCGGAACGGCAATGAATTCGGCGAACCCGCCGTTCGTGTTCACGCCGATGCCGCGTGTGTTCGCGCAAAGCGCACGCTGCCCGGCCATGCAATTGCGGCAGCGGCCGCAAACGAGATGACCTTCCGCGCTCACGACGTCGCCGACGGCGAAATCAACGACGTTCGAGCCGACATCGACGATCTCGCCCACGAACTCATGCCCGATCGTCGTGGGGACTTTGATCGTCTTTTGCGCCCACTCGTCCCAATTGTAGATATGCAGGTCCGTGCCGCAGATGCCGCCGCGTTTCGTGCGGATCATCACGTCATTGATGCCCAACGTCGGCTCCGGAACGTCCTCGATCCACAATCCCGGTTCCGCTTTGCTCTTTACAATTGCTTTCATAATGAGTTTTGAAGTTTGATAATATCAGACAATTTTGCAGGAAACGAAGCACCCTTCGCGGAGCTTTTGGCCTAGAAAGGCGATTATTGTTAATATATTCTGTTTTCAGCGTCTTTAGCTTCCCTGACCCTGAACCGACATACCTATGATCGAGGAAAGAGCGACTGTCGAGGCCGCAAAAGCGGCATTTGACAGCGAATTCGAAAAGTTTGAGGACCTAGCCGTCAACGGTGATGATGCGGCGGCCTTGTTGAACGAGGTTGCTGCCCTGCGCGTCCGGCATACCGGGAAGAAAAGCTCTCTTGCCGAAGCCAAGAAACTCATTGGCAAGGTGCCGCCCGAAAGTCGCGGCGAGTTCGGTCAATTCGTGCAATCCGTCGAGAAAGATCTTGTCGAGCGTCTTGATGGTGTCGAAGCACTGTTGGCGGCCGCAGTATCAAATGCTAAAACGGAAGCGGAAAGAGTTGACGTGACGCTTCCCGGCAGACGAGTAAAACGCGGCACTTTGCATCCGATCACGATCGTCAGACAGCGGATCGAGGAGATCTTCGTCTCGATGGGATATTCGATCGAGGACGACCGCGAGATCGAGACGGACTATTACAACTTCGACGCGCTGAATATCCCCGAAGGCCATCCCGCACGCGAATCTCAGGACACGTTCTACACGACGGATGGATTTGCCCTGCGTTCGCAGACATCGACCGTGCAGATACGCGCAATGGAACGCCGCGGTGTACCGATACGCATCATTGCACCGGGCAAGGTCTTCCGACGCGATACGCCCGATATGACGCATGTGCCGATGTTCCACCAGATCGAAGGCCTATGCGTCGATAAAGGCATCACGATGGCTCATCTAAAAGGGACTGTCACCGAATGGCTAAAGCGTCTGTTCGGTGAGGATACCGTCACGCGTTTTCGCCCTTCGTACTTCCCTTTTACAGAACCGTCCGCGGAGTTCGACTTCTCATGCTTCAAGTGTCACGGCACGGGCAAGCTAGAAGGCGAACGCTGCCGTCCCTGCAAGGGTTCAGGCTGGATCGAACTTGGCGGCTCCGGCATGGTCCATCCTAACGTGCTAAAGGCGGTCGGCGTCGATCCGAAGGTCTATTCCGGCTTTGCTTTCGGCTTCGGCCTCGAACGCATGGCCGCGTTGATGTATTCCATCGACGATATTCGGCATCTTTTTGAGAACGATCTGCGTTTCTTGGAGCAGTTTGGATAAGATGGGCTGGACAACTGCCTACATCGCGACAGTCCAATTGCGATTGCATGCCTGGAAGTCAATGAAACTATTATTGATCATTCTTGGACTTTTCTTGATGGTGTACGGAGTCCTCGGCCAAGAACCCTCCGCACCGTCTAACACTGCTAGATTGTCGGTCCCGACACTAGCCGAAGAAGTTAAAAAGGCAGAATTAGAACCTCGTGTTGGTTTATTTTTAATGAATATTCGGTTCATGCGTGCACGGTTCTCACAGCCGACCCCACTCGCCTACCAATATTCTTGGGATTACTTTAAGGAAGCTAAAGTCCTCGTAAATTTCAGCCTGGCTGAAGACGGCTTTTTTTCTAAGACTTCAGCAGTAGATAGAAAACAGAAGGCGATAGAACTTGTCGAACCGTCAATACGAGATCAAAATGCAAAAGTTACCAGTGCGACCGACATTACCGTAAGTGGCGAACTCGGGAAACAATTTAATCTTGATATCAACGGGCGAACGGTGATTCTTCGAACCTTTGCCGACAAAAGTACTTGGTATCTCCTTATTGTCGAACTGAAAGATGGAGATGAAATGCAATTGGCTGAAATGCTACTCAACTCCTTCGAGTTCAAAAAAGCCGACGCGTCAAAGTGACGCTGATATCTCTTAACAATGAACATTAGTTACAACTGGTTAAAGGACCTTATCGTCTTAGATCTAACTGTAGAGGAGACGGCGGCCGCTTTGACGCGCGTAGGGCTGGCGGTCGAAGGGATAGAACGTCATGGGGACGACACCGTTTTCGACGTTGATATCACGTCCAACCGGCCCGATTGTCTGTCGCATCTTGGCATTGCCCGCGAACTTGGGGCAGCTCTTGGCGAGAGTCTCGATGTGTTCGAACCCGAACCGGAAATCCCGATGCCGCCGGTGCTCGCACACGACATCGTCCGTATCGACGACCCCAAAAGATGCTATCGCTTTACAGCCCGTATCATTCGCGGCGTTAAGGTCGGTCCATCACCGAAATGGCTCGTCGAACGCCTTGAAGCCGTTGGCGAACGCTCGATCAACAATATAGCCGATATCACGAACTACGTCATGCTCGAGGTTGGTCAGCCGATGCACTCATTTGACCTCGATAAGTTGGCCGGTGGGCGGATCATTGTACGTCCGGCAAGGGCCGGCGAAAAGATGGTCACGCTGGACGATGTTGAGCGAAGCTTTGACGAATCTATGCTGCTCGTTTGCGATGCTGAAAAGCCGGTCGCGATCGGAGGCGTGATCGGCGGGCTTGAGTCTGCAATAACCGATTCGACGGTTAACGTCCTTCTCGAAGTCGCTTATTTTCGTCCCGACTCGGTTCGGACTCTCGCTCGTAAGCTCGGAGTCTCGACCGAAGCAAGCCATCGGTTCGAGCGTGGTGTCGATATCGACAATATTGTCAGAGCCTCGCAGCGAGCTGCAAACCTTATCTGCGAGCTTGGCGGCGGCCAAAAAGGCGAGTTCATCGACATCTACCCGACGCCGATCCATCGCTCCGAGATCGAATGCGGTGATATTTCAAATGCCGTGGCCCGCCTGACCGGCATCGAAGTATCCGAGTCAAAAGCAGTCTCGATCTTAGACGCACTTGGCATCGATAGTGAAGAGCGAGATGGGACGCGTGTATTTTCTTCGCCTAGTTGGCGGTATGACATTTCAATCGAAGAGGATCTTGTCGAAGAGGTCGCACGCCATACCGGATACGAGAAAATAGAGGAGTTGCTTCCGCCGGCAAGTGGAGCCGGTGAATTTCAGGCGGCTGAACCGCAAAAGGCTTCGGTTCGCAACTGCCTGATCGATATGGGTTACAGCGAGGCTCTGTCGTATAGCTTTATCGATACCGCCTGGGACGATGTTTTTCAGCCCGTTCCGAAGCTTGACGGCAGCGATCGGGCTCAGCCAGTGACGCTACGCGATTCGGTCATCGAGAATGCCGTCCGTATGCGTCAAACGGCTCTGCCCGGCCTGCTCGATGCTGTAAAGCTCAATAATAATCATCAAATTCGCGACGTTAGATTATTCGAGATCGGAAAGGCATTTATTTCGGATGAACCGGGCGAGCTGCCGACCGAACGCGAACTTCTTAGCATTGTCGCTTCAGGCGGTGACCTGCATGCCGACAGGGTTGAGCCGGAACGTACCCTCGATTTTTTTGATCTCAAAGGAGCTGTTGACGCGGCATTTGAAGCCGCCGGGGTCGAAGCCGCAGAGTTTCAGGCCGCCGATCTGCTTCATCTTCGTTCCGGACAATCGGCTGCTATTTTGCTCGCCGGCAACAAGGTCGGTGCCTTGGGAAGGCTGTCCGAAGAGGTCGCACAAAAGTACAAATTTCGCCAACCGGTCTTTGTCGGCGAGCTCGACCTGACCGCGGTGCTTGCTGCGGATCGCAGGGCGTCCGGCTATAGTCCGATCGCGAAGTTTCCATCGGTCCGACGCGACGTAACGTTCGAGGTCGGCAGGACGCCGGCGGTGGCGGACATTCTCCGCTCCGCTCGGTCATCTGGTGAATCCCTGATCGAACGCGTCGGCTTGGTCACGGTCTTCGAAGGCGGTTCTCTATTGCCGGGTCATCGTGCGGTAACGATCCGCGTCGAATATCGCAGTGCCGAGAGAACGCTCTCGGAGGAAGAAGTCGAGTACGCTCACTCGCGCCTTCTTGCTTACGTGGACGCCGAACTTGGCTTGCGTCCGCGAAAATAAATTTTTTTTCTACCTTAGCTTGAAGTTCGCGTCGATTCGTTCAATAATCAATCACCGCGAACTTCTCGCGGGCAATAATTGTGGAGTCCAATTTGATGAACGGCCTTTCTGGAATGGAAAAATTCTCTCACCTTGAGGACAAGATCTACCTAACGATCGAGCTTGTAAAGAAGCTGCGCGAGGACAATGAACGTCTCGAAGGTGAAGTGGCCAGACTCCGCACAGAGTTATCGCACGCCGCGGCCGGCGATGGAATTGACGGTGAAAAGGTCAATGAACTCTTAAGTGAACGTGAAGCAATCCAGGCAAAGGTAGAGGCGATGCTCGATGCTCTGACGGAGATAGATCCTGAGATCGCGGCCGCCGTTGCCGTTTAGGAAAAGTATGAGCGACGATCCGACCTCGACGATGCGTGTCGAGATCTACAATCAAACATACAGCATTCGATCCGACGGCGATAATACCTACATTCACGACCTTGCCGCCTATGTCGATCGAAAGATGCGAGAGATCTCTTCGGGAACAATGACGGTTGATTCCCTTAAAGTTGCGATTTTGGCCGCTCTGCATATTGCAGACGAACTTCACCAGATACAAGACAGTCAGCGAAACGTTGACGGCCAGCTTGGCAGCCGCAGCTCTGAATGCAGCGAGATGCTCGACCGTGTTCTAAA
The DNA here is from genome assembly GCA_018269005.1 of Acidobacteriota bacterium. Lineage (GTDB taxonomy): Bacteria > Acidobacteriota > Blastocatellia > Pyrinomonadales > Pyrinomonadaceae > OLB17. The sequence continues at coordinate 264,987 of JAFDVK010000032.1, forward strand.
GAATCGGGCCGGCCTCTCTTGAACCTTCCTTGTCCGCCTTCGCACAGACCAGATCAACGACGAAAATTCTTGCTTCAAGTTCCCCATGGTGTGTTAAAATCACTTCAGGCGAAAGAAGTTTACTGCCTTGTTCGTACCCGGCGAAACTACAGTTGAGCCAACATTTGAATACCGGGAGGCAAGATGCCGCGTCCAGTGCGTGCTTTTACGAAAGCTGACGCCGGAGGGCCGGCTGTAAGGGATTCTCTATCGGGATTTCCAAATGCCGCCCACCTGTAACATACAGGTTCAATTCAACTCGCTAGAACGGCAAGGCGGTTATCCTTCGCCATCATCACCATTCTCCAGTTCCCGTCGAATTTCATCGGTCAGGCGTGCTTTCTCAAGGGCGTGAGGTAGATCCGCCGTTCGAGCCGAAAGCTTTTTCAGGGTAATGTCCGAATCAGCAAGCGTGCCGCCGCGAGCGAACGTCGCTTCAACCCGCTCAATCCCTGTCTGCGCCTCAGCGATCGCATCTTTAGCGCGCGTTTGGATGTCGAGAACCTTAGCTATATCTTCATCGATCTCGGCTTGCAGGTTCCGAGCTCCCTCCGTGCCCAATTGGCGCAGCTTCTGCTGACGGCGCTTCATCAAGCTAAGCTCCTGCCGGGCTGACCTCGTGATCCTTGCTGCGGTCAATTTTGATGCGAGATAGTCGGCATAGGTATCCGCGAGCAGCTCGTCCGACTTTCGGAGGCCATCCAACGTTTTCTTCTCCTTCGGCTGTAGCTCCGCTCGGAACCAGTCGATCTCACGCGAGGTTATCCCGCGGGCTGCGATCCGTTCGCGCAGGTCGCGACGCCATTTACTCCTTTTCACCAGAAAAAAGGCTGTAAAGAAGAGTCCGATCAGTGTGGTCAAGGCCGTACCGATCATCCCGAAGAAGAAGATCGTTATGGCAGCCGGAGGATTCGCTCCGAACAAGAATGTAAGGACAAGCGTGAGTACAAGAGGCACGCTGAGGCCAGCGACGGGAGACACGATCGCGGCCGTTAGCAGCCGCCTGCCGCGGACAAGGTCGCGTTTAGTGATATCCTGCGATGCGAGCGTATCGATAAGCATCTTACGTCGTATTTTACGCGAAAGATCCAATTATTTCCTTTCCGTGATACAAACTTTTCCTTTGAATGTATCATCGCAAATGGTATAAAAATCCTTTAGCTCTTTTTCTGCATTGCCTATGCTGAGATCTTACCTGTCAAAAATGGCCGTTGTTTGCTGCGTTTTAGGAGCCGCCGCTCTACTGGCCTCCGCACAACCGCCGGAAGAGACAAAACCTCTGGTTCGCACGGTAACGATCCCGATCTCGATCTTCACCAGACAAGAACTGAAAGAAAAAAAGGTAGATGAGATAATTGATGCCGCCGAGCTCAGCGTGATGGAGGACAAGGAGTCCCAGCAGATACTTTCCCTTCGGAGCACGAATGATGCACCGATAACGCTCGCCGTTCTCATTCAGGATGAACTCGTTTCCAGTTTCAATCTTCAGCTCAAACCGATCGGCGATTTCATAAGACAGCTTCCCGAAGGCAGCCGCGTAATGGTCGGCTATCTGCGCGGTGGGTCGATGGGGACACGTCAGCGCTTCACCACCGACCTTTCGAAGGCGGCAGATTCCCTGCGAATCGTGAGCGGCAGTGTTGCGACGGCGGGAACCGGACCGTATGGCGGTGTCGCCACCACAATGAAGCGATTTGAGGCTATGCCTGCCGGACGGCGGGCAATACTGCTTGTGTCCGATGGCTTCGACGTCACCGAGGGAGAGGCTCCGGGAAGTGTCCTTCACGCGCCTGATCTCGAAAGAGCGATCTCGCGGGCACAGCGTACCGGCGTTGCGGTCTATTCGTTTTACTTTCCGACAGGGCTGACTGAAAACCTTGGTGTCAGATCGATCGCGGGCCAAGCCGGCCTCGATCGACTTTCATATGAGACCGGCGGACGTTCCTATTCACAAGGGTCAGGCGCACCTGTGACGCTCACGCCATTCTTTGACGACATCAATATGGCGCTGAAAAGACAGTTTTCACTGACCTATCTCTCTACCCATATGAAAAAGGGATATCACCGCGTGGAAGTTAAGAGTTCGAATCCGGAAGTCACCATTCGACATCCGCAAGGCTACTACTATCGTTAAGCGACGCGTCGACGACACATTGGACAGACGTACTGATCTTCTTTGACCAAAAGGCCTATCCAGAATAACGGAAAAAAGAAGACTAGCAGCAATGCGAAAGTGATCCAACCGGCCTGCGAAATCTTCCTTTCGATCCGAGGCAGGAAAGTCGTTCCACAATTTATGCAGCGATAGTTCGCCGCCACTGGCCCATTCTGAAAATTGGCAAGATGCGCCGGGTTCGGCGGTCGTTCGGCGAATGCCTGCGGCGGAAGATTCAATGTCTTTCGCGCCTGATTATTCGTGCGGAACTCATCGGTCTTCCAGGAATATGGCGCCGGCGGGCTAAACCCATACGGATCGTTACCGGTATCAACCTGAGATTCCGGCACTGAGTTGTTTACCGGCTGCGTCGGATAATGCTGACTCGGCGGAAATTGCTGAGCCGGGGTATGAGCACGCGTACCGCAGAAGCGGCAAAAATTGCTTTCGTCCGCATTCAGGTTTCCGCAGTTTGTACATTTACGCATCATCGAGATAGTTAAACGTCGGATCCGGGCCGAAGTTCCAACGTTAGAATTTCACGCGTTCGCCCGTCCTGATAGCATTATAAACTGATTCGACCAGTTCGACAGACCTAAATCCGTCGTCGGCGGATACAAGCGGCGGTTCGCCCGCCAAGATCGAGTCAATAAAGGCGGCGTCTTCCTGCACGTATCCCCAACGCTCTTCTTTCTCGGTCATATGGAACGTAGTTGTATCAAAGTTGGCATCCATTCCCCGCGAGTCCACGATCCGCTCCATCTCTTCGGTCATAATGGTTCGGTGATGGCAAAAGACCTCGATCCGTTCGAATGGAAAATGCCAACTCGCATCCGATGACGACGCAAAAGTACAATGAAAGCCGTTCGCGAACTTAAATATCACCGAAAATTCGTCCAGCTCCGGATATTCATGCTGCGAGCCATAAGCGGCGAGCTCCGCGATCTCGCCAAACTGGTAGCGGATCATATCGAAAAGATGAATCGTCGTCTCGTACAAAAAACCGCCCGTGACACCAACATCGCCAGTCCAAACCGGATTCTTCAACTCGCCGCGATTCATCTTGATATGCGCGGAGTGGGCCGCCTCGTCCTTGAGGAGTTCCCTGAGCGTGACATATGCCGGGGCAAAACGACGATTGTGGCCGACCTGGAAGATACCCTCTGAACTGTTCGCGGTCGCTAGCAGTTCCTTTGCGTCGTCGATGCCGATAGCGAACGGCTTTTCGCAGAATACATGTTTACCCGCCTCGACGGCCGCGGTCGCGATCTCCTTATGAGTCCGATTTGGCGTGCAAACGAGGACGGCATCGCAGCTATCGAGTAGCTCCTCACGAGATTCGCAGACACGGCCGCCTATCGACCTTGCCGCCTTCTCCGCACGCTCCGGGATAATGTCATATAGAGCAGCGACCTCCACACGGTCGTCGCGAGAATAAATCCTGCCGTGAACGTTGCCGATGTAGCCCGTTCCGATTATTCCGATCTTTACTTTGCTCATTGGCCCACCGAACCTCTTACCGCATATCTCCCGATATTAAGTACACGCTCGGTCGACTCCTTGGCGATCCGGGCGACTTCGAACGGATCTTGCTCCCAATATTCCGGCCTGAATATCTCGATACTCACCATGCGGTCGTAACCGATGCCGTCAAAGCGCCTCTTCATTTCGCCGAGCGGCAAGATACCTTTGCCCGGATACAAGCGCTCCGCGTCTGTGAGAGTTTCCCTCGGCAGGTCCTCAGCATCGTTTATGTGGAATATAAAGAGCTTCTCCGGATCGAGCGTATCGATCGCCTCGAATGTCGAATTCCCTGCATAGAAATGAAAAGAGTCGATCACAAGCCCAACACTGTTTCGATCGACCTGTTCGACGATCTTTTTTGCGAGATCAAGCGTCTGAACGCTGCAATCGGTCTGACCAAGAAATTCAAATGCGAGTCCAACGCCGAAGGATTCTGCGATGTCGGCAAGGTCGTTCAAGGCCTTCTTTGAGCGTTCGATCAACGAGTCTTCCGTTGAGCTCTTGGGAAGTTTTCCGGGAACAACGACGATATATGGGCATTCAATTGCGTTCGCGATCTCAGCAAGCTGTCGGCATTCGGCCTTGATCTTCTCGTAATCCTCCTCGCTTCGAAATGAAATATGCTCGATCGAGTTTATCGACCAAGGCATAAGCCTTGCTTCGGCCAAAGCAAGTTTCAGGTCGTCAACAGTGTGCGTTTCAAGGTATTTCAGCAGCTTGCTCTTCCATAATTCGATGAGATCAAAGCCCGCGGCTGATGCCGCTTTTATATCAGTTTCCAAGTCGGCGTACATTGTTGTCGCGCCGTTCAATGCTATCTTCATAGGTTCTAAAAAGGTTAGATGATAGCACGCGGATGGAGTTTGCAGCGAACCGAGAATCTTGCCCGATCGTCTAATTTTCGGGTAACCTACTACATGTTCCGGATGATCCGCCAAGCAATTTTACCCAAGAACTTGTAAATAACTATGAGAAAGATCTGCTGCACAGTTTACATCGTCCTTCTTTGCACAATTGCGAGCTGTGCGCAGTCGTCAGACAGCTCTCTGCGAAACGTAACCAGCAAAGATCGGTCGAATCGGTCGGCTAATGGCGATCTGCTTCCTCTAACGGCGGAAGAACACGCGGCAAGAGGGCGGGTCTATCTCGAAAACCGCCATTTCCCCGAAGCCCGAGAGCACTTTCAGCTGATCATCGATAATTTCCCGGATGCCCCCGAAATGAGCTACGCACTCATGGGTATGGGACGCTCGCTGATGTGGGAGCGTGCCTATGACAAAGCGATACCTTGGTTTGAACGGGCCTCGAAGAGCTATCCCGCAACAAAGGACGGGCGTGAGAGCCTTGCGTTTCTGGGAGCGTGCAATGTCCGATTAGGGCGCAATATCGAAGCGGCGGCGGCCTACGAGAAATATACGGTGATGTATCCGGCCGGCGAACGTATCGAGTCCGCATATCTGAACATCATTGACGCCTATCGCGAAGCTCGTCTCTACGACAAGGCGAATGATTGGGTCGAAAAGGCTCGCGTATCGTTTCCCGGAACACCGACAGAAACGAATGCCATAGATGGACGGCTCCGAATGGAGATCTACAGAATGAACTGGCCCGCCGCGATCTCTGCGGCGGACTTACTGCTTGCGCTAAATCGATTCAGCCGGTCTATGGTCTCAAAGGATGAGATCGCGTACATGCGAGCATTCGCTCTCGAAAAGAGCGGAAAGCGTGCTCAAGCTCAGGCAGAATACAGCGTTCTCGCAGCCAATTCTTCGTATTATGGCGGCCTTGCGGCCGACAAGCTTGGCGGCAGCGGTTCGCGAGTAAAGCGTATAGTCGCCAGCTCGTCAGTAAAAGATTACCCCGTACCGTTCAGAAGCGAAGTATTGGAATTCGCGAAAAAGAACAATGTCGACCCTCGCTTCATTATGGCAATAATGAAGCAAGAGAGTACTTTCAACCCAAGCGTTAAGTCGCCGTCGGCGGCACGCGGGCTTTTACAGCTTGTTGTCGATACCGCTGCAAAATATCAAGCCGCGGCCGGATATCCCGAACTCCAGCCCGACGATCTTTACAACCCGCGGACCAACATTGCGATCGGCGTGGCGTATATCGCTGACCTTAAGGGCCAATTTAACGGACTTTACGAGGCGATCGCCGCAAGTTACAACGGTGGTGAAGATAATGCCGCCCGCTGGCTCGCTCGGAGTCAACCAAAGGAAGCGGGAATTTTTGCCTCAGAGATCGGATTTGCCGAGACAAAGAATTATGTCTTTAAGGTGATGAATAACTACCGTGCTTACCGCGAACTTTACACTGAGAACCTTTTGAGGAAAAATTAGACCCTGCATCCCACAACACAAGGAGGACCGCATATGGTTGCCAATGAAGAAAACGGACCCGTTGAAATAAACAGTCAACAGACTTTCAGGCCCGACCCGCTGTACCATTTAATGGGAATATTCGATGATCCTTCTTCGGGAAGTGATGCTGTTGGGAGATTGGGGGATGCGGGCTTCTCGTCCGCTGACATTACACTCTTTTGCGGCGTGGAAGGTGCGGCTAGTTATGACTTTTCGGGCAATGACCATGGCCTTGGGGCGACGCTCCTGCGCAACTTCCGTAACATTACCTTTGACCGCGTCATTATGGAACGTTACGAACAGGCGTTGAAGACCGGGCACTGCGTACTGATGGTCAGGGTCAATAAAACGGAGAGGAAATTGGATGCATCCGAGATAATGGAAGCAAGCGGCGCAAAGCAAGTTGAGTACTTCGGACTAGCAACTACGGAAGCATTCCCGCACCATGATGCCGAAAGGCCCGATCCGGATGCGACGTTCTGAATAAGGGGCCAAAAGATCTCGATCATTCGGCGTCCCAGTTCCCCTGGCCTTGGCGCTCAACGTGATAGCCCGTCTCTTCGAGGTGGCGTTGGACTTCGCTAGTGTGTTCTTCATCGCGGACCTCGAGGATCACCTCTATGCCTACACGGCCAAGCGGCGCAAGCCATACCGCACGCTGGTGGAATATTTCGATGACGTTCGCGCCGGTCTCTGCGACATGATTCAACATAGCCGCAAGCCCGCCGGGACGGTCCGGCACAAGAAGTTTGAATATCACGTAGCGTCCCTGCCGAACTAGGGCCTGCTCGATGATCCTTGCAAGAAGGTTGCCGTCGATATTTCCGCCTGCCAGCACGGCACATGCCTTTTCGCCATCCTTCAGATCGATCTTCCCGGCCAAGATCGTCGCTATCGACGATGCTCCGGCGCCTTCCACGACCAACTTGCAATTCTGTGCACAGTGAAACACGCCCATTGCGATCTCTTCTTCGGAGACCGTCACGACCTCGTCGACGAGCTTGGCAATTATGGGAAGTGTCAACTGTCCCGGCCGTTTTACCGCAATTCCGTCGGCGATCGACGGTTTTGAATCCACCTGAAGCGGTTCGCCGGCAGCAAGAGAAGGCGGCACGGCCGCAACGTTTTCGGCCTGAACCCCGACAACCCGGCAATTCGGCAGCATTGCTTTTATCGCGATCGCCGTGCCCGAAATAATTCCGCCGCCGCCGATCGGAACGATGACAACGTTCACATCCGGCAAGTCTTCGGCGATCTCAACACCGATCGTACCCTGCCCGGCAATGATTGCCTCATCATCAAACGCGTGAATATACGTGCGGCCTTCTTCCTTCTCAAGTTCGCGCGAATAGGCGACGGCCTCATCGAAAGTTGTGCCGTGCAAGATAACTTCGGCCCCGAAATTACGCGTCGCAACAACTTTAGTGAGCGGAGCGAACACCGGAAGGACGATCTTGGATCGAAGCCCGTTCAGTGTGGCGGCGAGTGCGACCGCCTGCGCGTGGTTCCCTGCCGAGGCCGTGATCACGCCGCGATCACGCTCCTCATTTGTCAGTTTTGATATTTTGTTGAAAGCTCCCCGAACCTTGAAGCTGCCGCTTCGCTGGAGACACTCGGCCTTTAAATAGACCGGCCGGCCGATCTGCTTTGACAGTGGCTCGTCCTTAACGATCGGCGTTCGGTTGACGCTGCCTGCGATCACTTCTCTCGCGGCAAGGATATTGGCAAGTTCAACGCTCATTATTGAATCACTCGAAATGTAGGATCACTTTGGATTGCGGAATCAGTCAAAGTATAGCAAAACAAGTGAAAATAGTTTATAATTTCCCCTAGAATCAACAAATTTTCGGAGGACAAATGGACGTTTTTGGCGTTGGACTATTCTTTCTGATCTTCTTGGGTATCGCTCTACTCATCGTCGCATGGAAGACGATCAAGATCGTTCCACAATCAACGGTCTTGCTGATCGAGCGGCTTGGAAGATTCAACCGCACTGCCACAAGTGGATTGAACATTATCGTGCCGTTCTTTGAAGCAGCCAGAGCCGTTTACTGGACGAATGTCCGTCCGGGAACCACGTATATTGACCTCCGGGAACAGTTCATCGACCTGCCGGCGCAATCTGTCATTACGCGGGACAACGTGATGGTAAACGTAGATTCCGTCGTATATTGGCAGATAACGGATCCGACCCGTTCTACCTATGAGGTGAATGACCTCGTCGGATCGATCGTGCAGTTGACCTTTACAGGTATGCGTTCGGTGATCGGAAAACTTGACCTCGACCACACGCTTTCGTCTCGCGACCAGATCAACAACGAGCTGAGAATGATCCTTGACGAAGCCACTGACAAGTGGGGCGTAAAAGTTACTCGCGTCGATATTAAGAATATCACCCCGCCCGAAGACGTTCGTATCACGATGGAAAAGCAGATGACCGCAGAACGCAACCGTCGTGCCCTTGTTCTTCAAGCTGAGGGCGACAAACAGGCGGCTATCGCTCGTGCGGAAGGCGAAAAGCAGGCTGCGATCACCCGGGCTGAAGGCGAAAAGGCTTCGCTTGTGCTCCAGGCTGAAGGTGCCGCTCAAGCCCGACTTACGAATGCAAATGCCGAAGCCGCAGCGATCCAGCAGATCGCCGGTGCGATCGGCGATCGTGGGCAGACTGCTCAATACTTAATAACGGCCCGATATGTCGATTCCTTAAGGGACATGGCGAAGACGCAAAATTCGAAGGTGATATTTATGCCCACCGAGGCGTCGTCCGCTTTGGCAAGCGTGGGAGCCTTCAAGGAAGTATTTAGTGCAACAGGTGAAAATTCTCCCGAACAGCCCCGCGATCCAAGAAACCCGCGGGAATTGAATCGTTAGGAGTTTTATGAAGTTCAAAAGATCTTTTATCGCGGTCGCGATAGCGGCGGCATTGTTTATGGCAGCACAGTTCACAGACGGCCCGGTCAACACAGCGGTCGAAGCATTCGATCCCGGCTCGGTACTTGATTTTACCGTCCGCGACATCGACGGTACTGATGTTAAGCTCAGCAAATATAAAGGCGATGTTATCCTGATCGTCAACGTCGCAAGCAAATGCGGCTATACGCCTCAATACGATGGCTTGCAGGCGATCTACAAGAAATACAAGGACAAAGGCTTCTATGTGCTTGGCTTCCCGGCTAACAATTTCGGCGGACAAGAACCCGGCACTAATTCCGAGATCAAAGAATTTTGTGAATCGAAATTTCACGTCACTTTTCCGATGTTCGCAAAGATCTCCGTAAAAGGTGACGACATCGATCCTTTATATAAGTTTCTGACGGAGAAAAAGACCAATGGTGATTTTGCCGGCGATATTTCGTGGAATTTCAATAAGTTCCTGGTTGACCGCGAAGGCAAGGTCGTCGCTCGTTTCAGCTCGAAGGATACGCCTGAGAGCGAAGCCGTCACCGCAGCGATCGATAAGTATCTAGCCAAGAAATAGCGTCACGCGCTCAATTGCGGAGTAAACGGAGCCCGTCGGTAATAGAACGCTCTCGTATAGAACTATCTCGTTCACTGTCCAGGAGACCGGCTCGAAAGGCCGGTCTTCTAGTGCGTGGACGAGTTTCCTGCAGCTCTCGGGAGCCTTGATCCGTCCGATGGTGCAATGCGGCGAGAACTCTCTGTGTTCACCTTGCAAATACTCTGCAGGCAGAGCCTCTTCTAGTCCGTTTGCAAGTCCCGTCAGCTCCTCGCGACCTTCACGAACGCCCAGCCAGATGACGCGCGGCCGCCTCGTATTTGGGAACACGCCCGCTCCTGCCAACGTTATATTGAACAGCTTTGTGAATGTGGCGGCGGTTCTCACTGCATTGAGTACGTACGCGACCTTGCGGTCATCGACCGGACCAAGGAACCGCAAGGTCAGATGAAGTTTCGCAGGGAACTCCCATTTCACCTTCGCGTCCGGGAAGTCCTGCTCAGCTGCGGAGATCATACCGGCCGCAGCAGCGCGGGCTTCCTTGGATAGATCGACCGCAATGAACATTCTTTTCGCCATTTTGCCTACGATTTTCCCGCTTGCTAAACTTTCCCACAAATGAAGCGAATTCTCGCCATAGCATTTATCATCATACTCGCTGTCGTTGTGGCCGCGGCAGGCACGACGTACTGGATCTTCAATTCGGTAAAGACTCCTCATGAACACACGCATTCTGCCGAGTTCATCCGGATCGAAAAGGGTTCGACGCCAAGACAGATCATCGACCGCTTGGCGTCTGACGGCATCATTTCGAGTTCGGCGGCCGCCAACCTATACCTGAGGCTGTTCGGCGACTCGCAAGGCCTTCAGGCGGGCCTGTATCAATTCAAATCGCCGATCTCGACGCTCGAAGTACTCAAACAGCTTGAAAAGGGACAGGATCTGACGGTCAAGATCACGATCCCCGAGGGCTTCACTCGCTTCGACATCGCGAAGCGAATTGTCGAGAAATTCGGGAATCTTGAAATGCTTGACGGCGATGCACCTCGCGAGCCTTTCCCTAGCGAGACGGAGATCCTGAAAATGATGGACGACACCTCGCTTATCATGGACATTTCTCCCAAAGCGGAGAGCCTTGAGGGGTATATGTACCCGACGACCTACACATTCCCGCGGGATGCGAAGGCCTCGGACATAATTCGCGCCATGGTCGAACAGTTCCGCAAGTTCTGGAAGCCGGAATGGACGGCCGCTGCGGCTGCAAAAGGCAGGACTCCGAACGAGATCGTAACGATCGCGTCCTTGATCGAGACCGAAACTGGCGTCGAAAGCGAACGGCCGATCGTCGCAAGCGTTATCTATAACCGGCTCTCCAAAGGGATCCCACTCGGCATCGACCAGGCAAACGTTTACCTTGCAAAAATGCAGGGGCGTTGGGACGGCGTGATAAATAGGAGCGACCTTGAGGTCGATTCGCCCTACAATACGCGCATACACGTCGGATTGCCGCCCGGGCCCATATCTTCGGTTACGGAAAGCTCGATCAAGGCCGCGCTCGAACCTGCACAAACTGACTTCCTGTTTTACGTTAGGAATGTTGAGGTAAATGACGGCAGTCATTGGTTTTATGCTTCAGCAGCAGAATTCGAGAAAGGCAAGGCAAAATACCAAAAGTGGCTCGCAGAGCAAAGATAGGGGGACGATGATCAAACTCCTTGCCCTCGACCTCGACGGAACAACCTTGGATTCGCATGGCGCGGTCGCTGACTCGACGCGGTCGGCGATCGCTTCCGCAGAGAACGCCGGTGTGCTGGTCACGATCGCGACCGGAAGGCGCTTTCGCGATGCACGGCCGCTCGGTCTTGAACTTCGGCTCAATGCCCCGCTCATCACGCACAACGGCGCTCTCCTAAAATTCGCCGATTCGGGCGAAACCGCCGCATTCTCAACCCTTACAACCGAGACCGCGGTTGCATTGATGGAGATCGGGCGGTCCGTGGACTCGCATCCGATGGTCAGCACTGACCCTTTGGGCGAAGGCTTGCTCCTCTTTGACCGGACCTCGCTCGAAACGCCAGCACTCGAAAGCCATATACGATGGTCAGATCGACTTCATGGGGCCGTCGGCCGCAACGGCTTAAAAATGGTCGATAACATCGCTTTGGCCGTTAGTGAAGCGGTAGTTGTCCATATTTCGTTCTCGGGAGCGGTTCTTGCGATGGAGTCGCTGGCGAAGCGGCTTTCAGATGCCCTGCCCGAACGCATAAAGGTACTCAAAACCGTTTACCCAAGGCGCGACTTCACGTTGCTCGACATTTTGCCTCCTGACGCTTCTAAAGGGCACGGCGTCGCGAAGCTCGCATCGCTCAGCTCGATCACGCGAGATGAAGTGATGGCGATAGGCGATAATTTCAATGACCTCGATATGCTCGAATACGCCGGAACGCCGGTCGTTATGGGAAACGCTGACCAAAGTTTGCTTGAGCGCCGCGAATTTTATACAACATTAACTAACGACGAAGGCGGTGTCGCCGCCGCGATAGAACGATTTATTTTGAACAAGGAGAACATTTAGTGGCAAATAGAATTGCAGTTTTAGAGACGAATAAGGGTACGATCAAATTCGAACTTTTAGAAGATCAGGCGCCGAAGACGACCGAGAATTTCCGGCTTCTGGCGGACAAGAACTACTACGACGGCGTGATCTTTCACCGCGTCATCCCGAATTTCATGATCCAGGGCGGCGATCCGCTCGGCGCAGGCTACGGCGGCGAATCCGCTTGGGGCGGCAAGTTCGATGATGAGATCGACCGCGGGTCGATGCTCTACGCAGGCCTTTACGACAAAGGCACGGTCGCAATGGCGAATTCCGGCCCGAACACCAACGGTTCGCAGTTCTTCATCATGCACGTCGATTATCCGCTGCCGCCGAGCTACTCGAAATTCGGCAAGGTTATCGAAGGCCAAGAGGTCGTCGATATCATTGCGAACGTGCCGCGCAGCCCAAGCGATAAGCCGCTCGAACCCGTCGTCATGGAGCGTGTCTTTATCGAGGATGCAGGAGAATAGATGCGAGCGGTCGTCCAGCGGGTGTCGAGAGCGAAGGTTACCGTTGAAGGCGTCATAACAGGCGAGATCGGACGCGGTATCCTTCTTCTTCTGGGCATCTCAAAGGACGACACGACCGCAGATGCGGATCACGTACTCGACAAGGTCATCAATCTCCGCATTTTCGACGATCATGCAGGCCAGATGAATCTCTCGCTAATTGATGCTGACTGTGGAATGCTTGTTGTTTCGCAGTTTACTCTTTATGGCGACACTCGCCGCGGACGGCGTCCGTCGTACATTCAAGCGGCACCTCCGGATTCGGCAAAAGGACTTTACGAATATTTCGTAATGCGTGCGGCAGAAAAGGTGAATCCGCTCGCCACCGGGCAATTTCAGGCGATGATGGATGTCGAACTCGTCAACGACGGTCCGGTAACGATCATTCTCGACAGCGAAAAAACGATATGAATAAGAAAAAGGCAGTCTTAGCCGCAACTCTACTTTCTCTCTCGATGATCCTCGGTGCCTGTGGCAATTCGACCTCATCGAACGGCAAAACCGCCAATGCCGATGTAAAGAAAGGCGTCACGCCGGTCGCCGATCCGGAAGTTGCGGTCATCCACATGGAGAACTCCGCCGCCTACGGGGACATCACCATCGAACTCTATTCGAATATCGCCCCGAAGATGGTCGAGCGGTTCAAGACGCTTGCCAAGAACGGCACATATAACGGAGTTACCTGGCATCGCGTGAACCAGAGCGTCATACAGTCGGGCGACCCGCTCTCGAAGGACAACGACCCGAAGAACGACGGCACGGGCAAATCAGATCTTCCGAACGTGCCGGCCGAATTCAGCGATCTCAAATACGACACCGGCATCGTCGGTGCGGCTCGCGGCCCGGATAACAACTCAGCGAACTCACAATTCTTTATCACGCTAAAACGTGAGCAGGGTTTCGACAACCGCTACACGATCTTCGGCAAGGTCATCAACGGTATGAACTCTGCGATGCTGATCTCCGGCGTTCAGCCAAAGGAGGGTGAGCGGCCCGTCGAACCGATCCGCATCAAGAACATCGAGATCGTACCCGCGGCGTCCGCAAAATGATACAATCTTGAATTCACGCTCGCGTAGCTCAGTGGATAGAGTGCTTCCCTCCGAAGGAAGAAGTCGCAGGTTCGAATCCCGCCGCGAGTACCATTTTCTACCGAAAAGCTGGTCGATCTCCCCAAACTTCAGTGTCCCAGGCAGACGCTCGTAGGACAACTCTGGGACAGCTCTTGGGACAAATAAGTGAAGTGTTGTCAACAACTTAAACGATCTGTCCCAGAATTTCGAAAAAAATCAGACCACATTTTCCATTCTCAATTCGCCGTTTTCAGTTCTCCCGGAGGTGGCTTGCCGCATCGCAGTGCGGTCGGGCTTGCCCGACCGAAGGTCTCACAAAGCGGGTCTTGGAGGCGGCTCGGCCGCCGACAAATCCCTCTGTCGCTCCTAACGGAGCTCCAGGATCAATTTTGCGACCTTTTTCCCAAGGTTGCGGCCGAGGCGGCCTTACCCTGGGCTATAATCTCGCGTCCCCTACGGGGACGAAACCGGTCGGCTCCATCGGAGCCGCACGTTTGTAGCACGCCTCAGCCAACGCACCACCTCGGAGGCGGTTCGCCGCCAATGGCCTCGCATAGCCACGTCGTTTACGGCGTGGGTGCCAACGGCAAATGAATCCTCGGAGGCGGCTTGGCCGCCGACAAGTCTCTGTCGCGTGCTTCGCACGCTCCGGGAGAATATTGAGGAAAAGCTCACCACGAGCTGAAGCTCGTGGCAATTCAGCGGCCTTACCCTGGGCTAGTATCTCTCGTCCCCTACGGGGACGACCTGATCAATCTCAGACTGAAATAAACTTCGAGATGCAAACCTTTGCGGTCTTTGCGGGGTTTCGCTTGGCGGCCTTAGTCTTTTCAAACCGAGATCGTAAACGCAAAGAACGCAAAGGAGACGCAGAGTTCGCAAAGGCTTGGATGAGACGAGAACGACTGGTCAGCCACGAATACACGAATCTCAGAACTGAACTTCTAGACCACGACCGATGAGCCACGAATGCACGGATCGGAAGCCGATATAAAATCTCAGATCTGAAATTTGAAATTTGAAAGATCGACCCCAAACGTGACACTTGACGCCTGACACCTGAAACGCGACACCTGATGCCTGACACCTGCAACCTGACACCCCAAACCTCGAACCTTAACTCAGTTTGTCAATGAACAAACGGCCGTCTCGACCGTGTTGTCATCATAGCGAAACGACGCGCCTGTTTGAAGCACAAACCGCACAGAATGTATCAAACCGCACAAAACGACACATTCCGCACAAAATGTATCAAAGTGCACGATTTGCACAAAATGCAAAGTGGTCCGTGTGGATGGTCAGGAGGGATTTGCCGAGTGGTCTCGGCACTTAGGTCGTTGAGGCGGCCTGCCGCCGGTGAGGGGACCTGTTGCTATGGATGAGTCCAGCGAGGAACGATCAGCGGCAACCGCTGATCGCCAAGAAACGCTTCGAATTTTCCGTCGCCATCTTCGTCAACGAGAAAATAGATGAAAATAAGTCCGCTGCCCTCAAATCTATTCGTTTCGGAATCAAAGGCAGCCTTTTGGGCCGAGAACTGGTAAGCGAAGGCCTTCTCCGACCTCGCAAACCGCCGGACCGACAAGATCCTAACTTTACCGTACTTTCTCCCGATCAGGTCGAATGGTTCGTCAATGACAAGATCATCCGGAACGTAATCCGCGACATCGACTTCTACACTATTTCCAAAACTGTCGTTCAGCCTTTCAGTAGATCGTCGCCGTATCTCACGCGTCTCAAGCACGGGCAGAGTCCAGCCATTTTCATTGACCCATACGCCATCGGCACGCTGAAAAACGGGTGAATCCTGCGAAGCGGAAGGCAAGGTTTCGTGGCCAGGCACTTTCGCTGATCTATCACATCCGGCGGCACAAACGGTAAGGAAAATGATAGAGAGATTGAAAGCCTGTCTCGCGATCAGTGGCATCATCGCTCTAAGGGGTCGGTCTGTGCCGGATCAGGGATCTGAACTCCTGATCGGCTGCGGACGATCTTGAAATCAGTGCATCCGCAGCATTGGGTCGCCGAGGAGCACCCATGAAACACGAACATCGTGGGCATTGGGGAGCTGCTGTTTGGCGTCGAGTATCAGATCTCCGATCCGCAGGATGCTGCCATCTCCGGTCTTCGAATAAAAGCGTTTCGCCATCACTTCCTGAACGTCGGGAGTAGTTTTCCCTGTCGAAGCCCAAACAGCTGCGGCACCGCGGTCCGGCCACTCAAGCAGGTTCTCGGAAAGACTATAGCCGTAAAGATTCAAGAAATATCCGTTCAGGCAAGTTAGAAGCGTATAGGTGCTTGGGGCTGTGGTGTTCGTAAGCTGCCCAACGTGAGAGCTGCCGAAAAAACTGCTTGACGCCCAGATTCCGATCGTGCCGTGTCCCGAATAGTTCACAAGATACTTGCCCGTATTCATCGATGCCATCAGCGTCGTATGTGAATTCGGATCGCCGCGGCCGACCATATCAGCCGAGGTTCCGGAAGGAAGCATATCGCGGATCCTTCCGCTCATCGCCTGAAAGTCGTATCCGTCGGGGAGATCGTATGCGAACAACGTCCCGCGGCTCAGGCTTCGAACACCGTTCTCCCAGACGATCGTCTTGTCGAGAGCGGCTTGTATATCCTCCGGAGCCCTTCCGGGAATGCGTCCGATCGCGATCTCAGAAAGACCGTCCTCGTTGAAATCGCCCATCGCCTCGTCGCTGCCGGTCTCGGTATAGACGGTGTTGACCATGCGGGTCGGAATATCGTTGTTGTAGCCCTGATCTTCCGGGGAAAGGTCGTAATCCTTCGGGTTCTCGCTGGCACCGCCGAGGATCAATGCGTAATTCGGAGGCGTCGCCCAATTCTGCTTCACAAAACGGAAAAAGCTGTTTACCGCTTCCCAATTCTTCAGGCCATAGGAGAACTCATCGTAAATATCGTCGGCATCGACGAGTTTGACGGCAATTCCCTGTGATTGCCGGAACGTCGCCCAATCCTGTGCCTGCTGTGCATAAGGGCGATAGTAGATGATCACAAGGTCCGCCGCATTCGCGGTGTTTCGAAGATCGCTCGGCAGGTTCGGCTCGACAGAAAAGACGGGCTCCGCCGATGCGGAATCCATCGCGTAGAAGACGCGGCCGCGCGTCGCAGGAAGGCGAAGTTCAAATCCGTTGTCGCCGGAAGCGATATTCAGGTTGCCGTATTCCGCCACGCTTGCTTCATTTGTAACGTCGAAAAGCCTTATCGAACTGGTCGGAAAGCCCTTGACCGTCGAGCGTTTGTAGTTCTGCGTATAAAACTCGGTCTTCCCGTTTGCCGCCAGATAGTTTCGCGGATAGCTGATCTTTATACCATCAAAAAACGAAATATCTGTCGCACTGCTGCCGTTCATTTCGAGGGTGTTCGTTCCCTCGACGAGCAGTGATGCAGGGATCGAGCCATTGAACACAAGCGGTATCTGTCCAAAACCGACAGCGTTGCCGAGCGTGGTTCCGTTGAGCTTTAGAGAGACCGAATGAGATTGAACCGTAAAACCCTGAAGGGCGATTCGGATCGGAACACTGCCAGCGGACGGATCGACGCCGGATAGCGTGAACGAATATGCTACCGGTGTATCCAGCACCATACGGCCCCACCAATTCTCGGCATCTCCATTTAGGATCGTATTAACATACTGCTTACGCTCAACGCTCTCAAACGTCTGATCGTAGCGAGCGGCGGTCACGTTTCCGCCAAGCGGACGCAAAGATCTGTGAGCAAATCGTTTTCCAACGCCCATTCCGCTTGTCAAATAATAGATGCGGGTGTTTGTCTCGATCGTATCGATGCCGCGTCCAAAGAATTCGATAAACTGGCCGCTCGGATCGACGTTCATTGCAACTTCGTTGCCGTCCACAAATAACTGCCACGTCGCCGGATCGCTGCTGACATCAAAATTCACCGCCGCAAGTTCGGACGCCGTAACGCGATAGAATCCTGTCTTCTTGATACCGAGCTTTGCTCCGTTGAAAGTGGAAAGCCTCCGCTGCATTCGGGGATTTGGTTTTGAGACCGATGAAAGCATCTCATCTCTAAGTTCCTTCGGCAGTCCGAGCGTCGAGGTGGATAGATCTGACGGAGAGGCTGTTCGTGAGATGCGATAAGGTGCGGCGGCACGTTCAAATTCCCCATTAAGCCTGCCATCATAGATCGCCGAGGTGGCCTGAGATCTCGAACGCGCACCATTCAGGTAGATCGTCTCGTAGAAATACGCACTTCCGGCCGCACCCTGCTTGTCGAAGTACTGGAATGTAGAACCTTCTTCCCCTTGCACACCGTTCTTAAGGGCCGGGCCGGCAATAATGACCGCATTGACCTGTGCGACCCCATCAGATGTCAGACGAAAGACATTAAACCCGACAACAGACGCATCGCTGCCGAGAGTCCACTTCAGCAGGACACCACCGCCGTCTGTAACTGCCGAGAACGACGCCCTGGCCTGCTCTTCAGACACTTGAGGCTCACCAAGCCGCACACCGGTTCTCACGGATTGGGCAAGAGTCGCCTGCGGAATCGAGAGAACCAAGGAGAGAAGCGGAAAGAATAGTACCCTTCGCATAAAAACTACCTTCGCGTTTGAGTGTTGAGGTTCCGAGTCGCATGACCTTGATTCGAACCACAGATCAAAGCCATCCCATAAGTTAGACCGAAACCGCCAAAAACGCAATCTAATAAACACGGCGTCATCGGCGGTCAAAGTACATAAGAGCTCTATTTGCCCCTTGTCAACTGATGAAGGACGAAGGGCAAGATACCGCCCGCCTTGTAGTATTCGATCTCGATCGGCGTATCGATGCGTAACCGTACGGTCGTCTCGACGGCAGAACCATTCGAGCGTCGGATCGTAAGCTTCACGTCCTGCCGCGGGTGTATCTCAACACCTTCGAGCCCTGAAAGATCGAACGTCTCCGTTCCGTCGAGTCCAAGCGACGATGCCGTCTGTCCGTTGTTGAACTGAAGCGGCAGAACTCCCATTCCCACAAGGTTGGAGCGATGGATGCGTTCGAACGACTCGGCGATCACAGCCTTTACGCCCATCAGCATCGTACCTTTTGCGGCCCAATCGCGTGAACTTCCCGTGCCGTACTCTTTGCCCGCAAAGATCACAAGCGGCACGCCTTCGGCCGTGTATCGCATCGCTGCGTCGTAGATGGTCGTCTGTTCGCCGTCCGGATGGTGCTTGGTGAACCCGCCTTCGACCGGCGAGACCATCGTATTCTTTATTCGGACGTTAGCGAATGTGCCGCGAAGCATGACGCGGTCATTTCCGCGGCGCGAGCCGTACGAATTGAAGTCTTTAGGCTCAACACCAAGCGACTGCAGGTACTCGCCGGCAGGCGAATTCGCCTTGATCGCACCGGCAGGCGAAATGTGGTCTGTCGTCACTGAATCGCCAAAGATCGCAAGAGCACGCGAATCGCGAATGTCGGTAAAGCCTTCGGTCGGTTTGCCGAAATTATCGAAGTACGGTGGTTCCTGGATATAGGTCGAGTTCGGATCCCATTCGTAGATCGCTCCCGTGCTGGACGTTATCGCGTTCCAAAGCGGATTTTGATCCGCAAACTCCGAATAGAGCTTCTTGTACGTCTCCGCATCGTAAGCCGTTGAGAGGAGGTCGCGAACCTCATCGAGCGACGGCCAGATGTCTCTGAGAAAGACGTCGGTGCCCTCGCTGTCCTTCCCAAGCGGTTCTGCCTGGAGATCCTTGAGGACCGTGCCTGCAAGAGCAAAGGCAACGACCAGAGGAGGCGACATTAGGAAATTCGCCTTAATGTTCTGATGCACACGAGCCTCAAAGTTTCGGTTTCCCGAGAGCACCGAAGCCGCGATCAAATCGTTCGCAGTGATCTGCTCTTCTATCGCGGGGTCGAGAGGACCGGAGTTTCCGATACAGGTCGTGCATCCATAACCGACGAGCTCGAAACCGAGTTGATCTAAATAAGGCTGGAGCCCCGTCTTTTCCAGATATTCGGTGACGACGCGCGAACCCGGCGCAAGCGATGTCTTCACATATTTCGGCGGCTTGAGGCCTTTTTCGACCGCCTTTTTCGCAAGAAGCCCGGCGGCAAGCATCACCGCGGGATTCGATGTGTTCGTGCACGAGGTGATCGCCGCAATCAGGACATCGCCGCTACCGATCGTTACTTTGCCGTTCAGAGTCTCGTCGTGAACAACGCAGTTCGGAGTCGGACGATTGTTCATCATCTCGAGTTCCGTCGCGACACTTGTATTCTTTGTCGAGGTGTTCCGGTTGGCTGATTCGGGCGCCGAACGCTGACTCTGTTCGCCGCCGCCTTCGACGCAATCCGATTCGACCGACCCGATGGTCACAGGAAAACGGGCGTCGAGCTCCGACGCGTCTTTTCCAAAACCGCCATCGCCGACCCCCATTGAATAAAGTTCCTTGAATCGGTCGTCAAGATGCTCCAGTTCGATGCGGTCCTGCGGGCGTTTTGGGCCCGCGACCGACGGCTTGATGGTCGAAAGGTCAAGCTCAACGACCTGCGTATAGTCGATCTGACCAGTCCGCGGAATGCCGAACATTTCCTGCGCCGTGTAGTAGCTGCGGATCGTCTCGATCTGTGCATCGCTCCGACCGGTGTTCCGCATATAATCGAGTGTCTTTTCGTCAACTCCGAAGAAGCCCATCGTCGCGCCGTATTCCGGGGCCATATTCGCTATGGTCGCTCGATCGGTCGCATTCAATGCGGCGGCGCCTTCGCCGAAATACTCTACGAACTTACCGACAACATTCGTCTTTCGGAGCATTTCCGTCACTCGCAGGACCAGATCGGTCGCCGTCGCTCCCGCCGGAAGGTCACCTGTAACATGTACGCCAACGACATCCGGCGTAAGGAAATAGACCGGCTGGCCGAGCATTCCCGCCTCAGCTTCGATACCGCCGACGCCCCAAGCGACGATCCCAAGCCCGTTGATCATCGTTGTATGCGAGTCCGTACCAACGAGAGAGTCGGGAAAGTAAACACCATCTTTCTCAAATACGCCTTTGCCAAGGTACTCAAGGTTGACCTGATGGACTATACCGATGCCCGGCGGAATGACGCTGAACCCGTTAAATGCCTGCGTTCCCCATTTCAGGAAGCGATATCGCTGGTCGTTCCGCCTGAATTCGACCTCCATGTTCCGCTCGTAAGCGATCTGCGAACCGGCAAAGTCAACCTGCACGCTGTGATCGATCACCAAGTCCACCGGGACGAGCGGTTCTACGACCTTTACATCGCCGCCCATCCGATCGACCGCCGAACGCATGGCCGCCAGGTCAACAAGCAGCGGCACGCCCGTAAAATCCTGCAGAAGAACACGGGCCACAATGAACGGGATTTCGCTGACACGCTCGCCATTCGGCGTCCAAGCCGCAAGATCGCGAATGCTCTGTTCACTCACCTTTTGCCCGCCGTCAAAATTTCTTAAGACGGATTCAAGGACGATGCGTATCGAGATCGGGAGGCGCGAGATGTTGCCTAAACCTGCTTTCTCAAGTGCCGGAAGAGAATAGAAAGTGCCGTCAGTGCCGTTGCCCGTCTTGAATGTTTGTCGGGAGTCGAAAAGTTGGTGTGTCATAGCAGATGTCCTCGAAGTCTTCTCAAACTAACAGTTTAAGAGCCTTCGAGGACAAAATCAAACACGTGAGGGCCTCAAGACGACCATGATCGCCTCGTCTTTCTTTTAAGAACTGCTAATCAATAACTTTAGCCACACTAATCTATTTATTGATCCGGAGCGAATAGGCCGATCTAAAACGCACAGCGATAATCAGAGAAAGAGTATAGCTTCGTCCACTTTGTACCGACCGAATGATAAACATCGAATCCCGCGCCTTCGAAGGACTGCGTATAGGTGAAGATCTCGGCCTTGCCATCGCCATCTACATCCAAATAATCGAGCAAAAGTTCGTGATACACGCCTTTATCGAGGTCCTTGATGTCGCCGCTCATTACACCGTCTTGACCAACTCGCCGATAATCCGAATAGCCAAAAGCATATTTCCCGGTCTTCCCCTTTTCCGCAATAAAGAAGAGTAGTGCACGGGTCTCCTTATCAACTTCGATCCAATATGAGCCGACCAACTCTGCAACGCCGTCGCCATTGGTATCGATCGCAGTAAGGTTTTGATAGTGAAGGGCCTTCGGCGTGAGCTTGTTCTTTTCGTATTCAGCTCGGACAAGCCCCTCGACCTCCGATTTTTCAGCAGAGGTCGGACGCCGTCTGAACGCAACCGACTTCGAGGCGGCAGCAGCGTTGGTCGCGAGCGCCATTACGAACCCATTCAGCTTTACGTTTGCCGAAGCTACGGTGATGTTCGCGGTATCCTTAGAACACTCAGCTTTCGGGTCGAATGAAGCGATCCTGACGGTTCCTGCATCCGCACCGCCGAAGATCAACCGATACGTTGTCTTCGGTTTGTAATAAGACTTTCCGAATGCTGTTAGCTTTGCGAGGTCATCTCCGCCGTTCACCGGTTCCGAAAGCTTTCCATTGGAAATGAGTGCTATCGGAGACACGGTTTTGCCGTCGTTGATGACCGCGAATATCGCCGACTTCGGCGGCTGCGGTTTCTTGACAGGCTTCTTTTGTCCATAAGCTGCGCCAAAAACGCACAGCACTACCGCCATTGCAGGGAGTAACAACGAAATTCTCTTCATAACTATCTCTACCTGAGACCTACGATTTTGTCGCGATGGATTTTCCCTGCATAAACATCAGCAGATACTCGCGGCCGCCCGCCTTCGAATCCGTACCGCTCATATTGAATCCGCCGAAGGGATGGGCGCCGACGAGGGCACCTGTGCACTTTCGATTCAGATAGAGATTCCCGACGTGAAATTCTTCACGTGCCTGCTGGAGCCGCTCTTCTGACTTCGAATAAACAGCGCCGGTAAGCCCGAACTCGGTACCGTTAGCGATATCGAGGGCGTCATCGTAATCTTTTGCCTTTATGACCGCGAGTACGGGTGCGAATATCTCTTCCTGCTCGATGGTGGCACCGGGCTTGACGTCGGTGATGACGGTCGGCTCGATAAAGAATCCGGTCGAATCGTCACCTTTGCCGCCCGCTACGATGCGACCGCCTTCAGCAACCCCTTTTTCAATGTACCCGAGCGTTTTGTCGAACGAGCGTTTGTTGATCACCGCTGCGACATTGGTCGAATCTGACTCCGGACCGCCGACTGTCAAGGCCTTCGTTAGGTTCGCGACCTTTTCGAGAAGCTCATCGTGAACTTTCTCATCCACGATCAAACGCGAGCACGCAGAGCATTTCTGGCCTTGGAAACCGAACGCCGCCGACACGATACCGCTTGCCGCAGAATCTAGATCCGCGTCGTCTGCGACGACGATCGCGTCTTTGCCGCCCATTTCGGCGACAACTCGCTTGATCCAGATCTGTCCGTCACGCGTTTTCGCCGCCTCTTCGTTGATGTGCAGGCCAACGCCCTTCGAACCGGTGAACGAGATGAAACGAGTTTTCGGATGTTTGACCATCGCTTCACCTGTCTCAACGCTGCCGGAAATAAAGTTCACGACGCCCTTAGGAAGCCCGATCTCTTCCAAGACCTCGATGAATTTCGCGGCGATCGTGGGCGAATCCGAAGAAGGTTTCAGCACGACGGTATTTCCGGTAACGACGGCGGCCATCGTCATCCCGGCCATGATCGCAAGCGGGAAATTCCACGGTGGAATGATCGCCCCGACGCCAAGCGGAATGTATCCGAACGAGGTCTTTTCACCCGCGACCGGCGTAGTGGGCTGTTCCTCGGCCCAGCGAAGCATTTCACGGCCATAAAACTCGCAGAAATCGATCGCCTCGGCGGTGTCGCCATCGGCCTCGGCCCAAGTTTTTGACACTTCATAGACCATCCAGGCCGAGAATTCGTGTTTTCGCCGTCGCATAATGTCGGCGGCCTTGAACAAATACTCCGCGCGTTCGGCGGCCGGCACTTTCTTCCATGTCTTAAAAGCTTCAGAAGCGGCCTCGACCGCCTTATTCACGAGCGAAGTATCAGAGTCGCCCTCGCTAAAGACTCCTACGACCTTCTCCTTGTTCGAAGGGCTTCGGCTCTCGAACTTGCTCGCTAGAGCGATCTTCTCGCCATCGATGAGGATCGGATACTCTTTCCCCAGCTCTCCTTTAACTTTTTCGAGCGCGGAAAGCATCGCTTCTTTATTCTCCGGCTTTGAAAAATCCGTAAAAGGTTCGTTTCTGAATTCGTCCAAACTAAGTTGTGTGCGCATAATAATACCCTGTAAGTCTTCTTATTTTACCATTAACAGCCTATTCCCTCATAAGCCGCTTTAGATGTATCGCTGCCGATCCATCTCGTTCAATTCCCATTCATCGAGCAGTTCCGGGACCCTTGGTTCGTCATCCTTCTGCCAACCAAGAACGAATCGGGGGCTCTGCTTCTCGCTGCTCTGTTTTACGTAAGTAAGTATAAGCGTCCAGCCCGATTTTAGATAAAGGTTCAACTCACGCACAGAACCGACTTCCGCCGCAAACTTTGTGTTTTCAACGCTTGTTACCATTCTCCCCTCTTTTGAAGACGCTTGATCTTCCGCTTTGCAAGGTCCCGCTTGAGTATCGACATTCGATCGAGAAAGACGATGCCATCCAGGTGGTCCGTTTCGTGGAGGATGCAGCGGGCGGCCAATCCCGTGGCGTCGAGCTCGAATTCCTTTCCGGCAACGTCAAGGGCTCGTGCAATGACACGCATCTGGCGCTTTACCGGCTGAAAAATACCGGGGAACGATAGACACCCCTCATCACCGGTTTGTTCACCCTCGACGTGAAGGATCTCCGGATTTACCAGTGTCGCAACTAGTGCCGGAGTGTCATCTCCCTCAGGAATGTCCATCACAAAGAGCCGCTTTGACTCGCCGACTTGCGGGGCCGCAAGCCCAACACCGCCAGCCTCCGCCATTACAGCGAACATTTCCCTCGAAAAGGCCTTAAGGCCGTTGCCAAACTCGCTGTCGGAGACCGGTTTTGCTACAGAGAGCAGCACCGGTTCCGGATAATGAACGATTCTCAAACGGTTTTCCACTTAAGAACCTATGTTAGCGACATTGCGTATTTCCTACAACCTCTTTTATTCTTCCCGCAACGCGGTTTCATCATTTCCGAGGTTGTTTTCGTATGAAGAAGGCTTTAAAGATCACTTTGATCGTGCTTGTCGCAGCTTTTGCCGTCCTGCAGTTTTTCCGCATCGATAAGACGAATCCTGCTGTAAATGCTGCCGAAACCCTTGACGCGGCTGTCGAAGTACCACCGGACATTCAGATCATTCTGGGCAGATCCTGCAATGATTGTCATTCTAATACGACGATCTACCCTTGGTACGCAAATATACAGCCATCCGCCTTGTACGTTAAGGATCACATTGACGATGGCCGACGACACCTAAATTTCAGCACGTTCAATACATATTCACTCTCGAAAAAGCAAAAGAAGCTTGCTGAGATCTGCGAGCAAGTGCAGTCAAAAGATATGCCGCTGCCCGCATATCTTTGGGTCCACCGGGATGCAGTATTGCGGCCCGGCGAAGCAGAAGCCCTGTGCCAATGGGCAAATACAAGTATCACTATGCTTGAAAGGGCAGGTGATACGAAGTAGACTTCGAGCAAATATGAAAAAAGCTTTATCTTGCGTCTTCATTCTCTGTTTTCTTGCTGTCGGGTTTGTCGCCGCCCAGGTCCGGATAACCCCGAAAAAGGTCACCTATCGGCGACCAAAGCCGATCTCCGAATACAAGAAGACCTTTACGATCACTTGGCCTAAGATAGCCGGAAGGCCCGCTGCCGTCGCTCGAAAGATCGAGAACGCGCTTAATTACGAAAAGCTCTTTGATTTTACGATCAAGGAGGAGCAGACCGATCTGCAATGGCTCGAAGAGGCGACCTACGAAGTTCTTTTCAATAAGCACAACGTTCTCTGCATTGGGCTAAGTATCCAAGGCACTGCTGCCTATCCATCAGGATCGGATCATTATGTGGTGCTTGATTCTCTGAACGGCAGCGTCGCCGGGCCATCGTCCGTCTTTGTGGACCGTGTAAAGTTGGCGGAACTGGTCAACAAGCGGATGGCGAAGGCGATTACCGAGGAAGTCGCTCGATGGAAGACCGATCCGGACATGAAAGACCTGGACGAAAAGGAACTTCTTGGCGATAAAGTATTTGAAGTTAAGGATCTTGAGAATTTTTCAGTCGATGCCAAGGGAGTAGCATTTCGCTATGAATTTGGCTTTCCGCACGCAATTCTGGCTGCTGAACCGGACAATGAGTTCGATCTTACATGGAAAGAGATGAAGCCGTTTATAAACCCGCGTGGATTGCTCGCGGTCATGGTGCGTTAGTATATACTTAGAAAAACGATGGACGAAAGAAAAATAAGAGTTCTGGTGGCTAAACCCGGCCTTGATGGCCACGACCGTGGGGCAAAAGTGATCGCCCGGGCGTTGCGAGATGCGGGCATGGAGGTTATCTACACGGGGCTTCGACAGACCCCGGAGATGATCGCTTCTGCGGCTTTGCAGGAGGACGTTGACGCGGTTGGTATCTCGATTCTAAGCGGAGCTCACAAGACGCTTTGTCCGCGGATCGTCCATCTGCTGCACGAAAACGGTATGGACGACACGCTCGTCCTAGTCGGCGGGATCGTTCCCGAAGACGACATAGCTCCGCTCAAGACGCAGGGCATCGCCGAGGTATTTCTTCCGGGCACCTCGACCGAAGACATCGTTGGCTTTATTCGCCAGAACGTCCGGAAAAATTAGAATTAGAATTAGGCAAGGACTTTGGAGAAATGATCTATGAAAGTTTTCAATCGATATTTTTTAGTTGCTGCCATTGCTGCAGTGCTTGGATTTTTTGTTGTTGCACCGCCTTCAACTTCTGCCCAGATCGTGCCGGCCGCCAAGAAGGTCGCACACGTTACCAAAAAAGGCGTCAAGAAAGGTGCTCATTACACTAAGAAAGGTGCGGTCAAATCTTACAAAGGCGGCCGTTGGGTGACCGTCCGCGTATATCGCGGCGGTAAATGGGTCACGAAGAAGGTGTGGCGCGCCGGAAAGTATGTCGTCGTCGGTAAAAAGAAGAAAAAAATGTAGCTTTTCGGCTCGGTGGGATTTTCTTTTGGGGGCGTTCGATGCAGACGATGCGTTTGAATGCCCTCAACTGCGCTTACGATGCCTTTTGGGTATAATCAAACCTTATGACGGAAAAAGTTGTTCGTGTTGCAGGCGGCCAAGGTTTTTGGGGTGATCTTCTCACCGCACCGATCGATCAGGTGCGTAAGGGCCCGATCGACTACCTGATGCTCGATTACCTCGCCGAGGTAACGATGTCGATTCTGCAAAAGCAGCGCAATCGTGACCCCGAAGCCGGATATGCGCGCGATTTCGTCTCTTTGATGCACGAGATCTTGCCGGATTGCGTCGAAAAGAACGTCAAGGTCCTCTCGAACGCAGGCGGCGTCAACGTCGCGGGCTGTGCCGAAAAGATCCGCGAGGCCGCGGTCGAACTCGGTCTTTCCGGTAAGGTGAAGATCGGTGTCGTAACGGGTGACGATGTGCTCAGCAAGCTCGACAAGTGGATAGCTGACGGCGTCGAGATCAATTCGATGGACGACGGCACACCGCTCGCCTCGATCCGCGACAAGGTTCAATCGGCGAACGTCTATCTCGGTGCCGAAGCCCTTGTCGAAGCTCTCGGCCGCGGTGCGAACATCATCGTCGGCGGACGCCTTACCGACACGGGCCTGACGCTCGCCCCGCTGATGCACGAGTTCGGTTGGAAATTCGACGATTGGGACCGCGTCTCGGCCGGCACGATCGCGGGTCACATCATCGAATGCGGTGCTCAGTCCTCAGGCGGCAACTGCCAATACGACTGGAAGAACATTCCCGACATGGCGAACATCGGTTTTCCGATAGTTGAGGCTTCGGCTGACGGCACTTTCATCGTAACGAAACACGATGGGACGGGCGGCCGTGTCAATGTCCAATCTGTCACGGAACAGCTTCTCTACGAAATGGGCGACCCCAAGGCTTATATCACGCCCGATGTTGTCGCCGATTTTTCGTCAATTCACCTCGAACCTGCGGGCGAGAACCGCGTGCGCGTTTTCGGCATCAAAGGTAATCCCGCGACGGAATTTTACAAGGTCTCGATCGCGTATTCCGACGGCTGGAAATCCGTCGGCACGCTCGTCTATTCGTGGCCCGACGCTTACGAAAAGGCTCAGGCCGCCGACAAGATCCTTCGCCAACGCCTCGAGAATCTCGGCCTCGAATTCGACGTCATCCTGACCGAGTTCGTCGGCATCAACGCCACCCACGGCCATCTCGCAATGGCTGAAATGTCGGAACCGCCTGCGTCAGCGGCCGGCCAGTTAGATGTTCAGCGAACTGACCCGCCACTCACGCAGCGGGTTCTGACTGCTCCGGAAGTCCAACTCCGCGTCGCGGTCCGCGGCCACAACAAGGCGCACGTCGAACGCTTCACAAAAGAGATTGCGCCGCTCATCCTGACCGGCCCTCCCGGCGTAACAGGCTTCGCAAGCGGCCGCCCAAAGGTCGAGGAAATTATGGCCTACTTCCCCGCCCTCATCCCGAAATCACTGATTCGCACCAACGTCAGCATCGTCGAGGCTTAAGTCAGAACCGCCTGCGTCAGCGGGCGGTCTTCTTTAGACTTGCCCTAAGTATGCTCCTTCCGAAGGGTAGATTCGTCTCCGAAGATCGCGTTTTTTGTAGCTATTTCTCATGGCAATGTAGACATAATCCGAAATAAACCAATCATCGATCCAAGGCGGGCGTTCAATGATGTATTGAATATGCGATCCGGGCACCAAGAGGTATGGAAGGGCTGGCGCCTTTGTCGATAGATCGATGCCCGCGACCATATCGGGTAGAATAGTTGCTAAGTCCCTCCACCATTGAATTTCTTTAGAATATCTTTCAAACCTAAAGTTGATAACTGTCACCGGAATCGAGCCTATATTGCTTACTGAAAGGATGACCTTCCCATCTTTACCGATTACAGGAGGAACAAGGTGGAACCTTAAGAGCGGTCGATTGCGCCGAAGGTACGAAATCAGTTTTGACAAAGCGAGTGCAGTTGAAAGGAAGGCTCCCCAAGCTGCAAGAATGAAACCTGTGCTTTCGAGCATACTAGATATCTTTGTTACCCTCACTCGCTTCCCAACACCGCAAGTAGATTTAGACTCGCGAACATCAACGGATCACGGAAAATACCGATAGATATCTTTGCGGTTGAGGAACCGGATAAAAACGAGCGTCTCGCCATCGAGTTTCAGGCCGATCCGGAAGTCACCTATGCGAATGCGGTAATATTCCCGCGAACCGCGCATTTTCTTTAGGTTTATTAGCTGATCGAGAGTGTCGGCTTTTTCGCTCGATTCTATGACGGTCTGGACTTTGGCGAGCACCGACTTGTCTCGAACGGCCTTGAGGTCTTTGAGAAAGCTCTCGTTAAACTCGACCTTCAATTCACGCTCTCCAGGACTTCGAATACAGACTCACGGCTGACCCTCGGAGTTTGTTCGCCCTCGGCAATCGCCTTTGAAAACGCTATATCCTCGACGATCTCGTCCAATATATCGCGCACTAAGTCTTGCCGTTCCTGCAGAAGCTCAACAATTGCCATTTTGAACGCTTCTTTCAGTTTTTCGTTACTCTCAATAACGGTAGCCATAGACACCTCGCGTGAATGATACCACAATTACTTACCCAAGAACCTTGCAATACCTTGCTTACAATCTTCGGTCATGCGGGCTTCGGCATTTACTTTCGCGCCTTCCTCGATTGCCGCAGCGAAATTCAGCCCGTCGATGTCGTAGAGCAGACGTTTTGTCATTTGGACGGCGGAACCACTTAACTTTGCGTAGCATTCGGCAACTGCGGCGAGCGTGGTTTCGAAATCGGCTTCGTCCGCGACCGCGTGAACGATGCCCTCCTCGAATAGGTCATGGGCCGACATTTCTTCGCCCAGAGTTAGCGTTGCAAAAGCACGACGTTCTGACATATTTCGTTGAACGATCGCGGTGACCATAGCCGGCACGAATCCAATTTTCACCTCAGGAAAGCCAAACTTGGCATTTGCCTCGGCAACGATAAGATCACAAGCCATGGCGAGTCCGCATCCACCTGCCAATGCTCTCCCTTTCACCGCTGCGATGACCGGCTGCCTCACCGCACGAATAAGTTTGTAAAGCTCACCAAGCGAGCGAGCGTCCTCAAGATTTTCTTCGTATGAGGCGTCAACGATCTTCTGCAAGGCCGCAAGATCAGCCCCGGAGCAAAAGTCCTTCCCAGCCCCGCGAATGACGATGCATTTCACACTTTCGTCAGCGTCAGCCTCGCGCAGAGCAACCTTCAACGCCGCGATCAACCCGTCGTTCAAAGCATTTCGCTTCTCGGGGCGATTGAGCGTAATGATCGCAATCGATCCATCGGTTTCGGTTAAAATCTCATCCATCAGTCGTGTCACTTCCTTTTAATTAGTAATTAGGTAATTAATAATTACTAATTAGTATGTCGAGATGAGGAATGTATCGAGGAGATTATCTTGACCAGTTCCAATCGATCTGCCTCGATCGAATTGTATTCATGCTCAGTCAGTATTTCGCCGTGGAACAGAACCAACAACCAATACTCCGTTTCCAGGGCTCGACGACGAGCAATGCCAAATTCTGAAATGAAGGTCTCTCGGTTCTCGGCGCCAATTGCAGCCCGAACGTGCCTGCCGATGTTGGTCCCCGATATTAGCAGCTCCTTCGATAGGACGAACTCGCGTTTATCTTCATTCAGGTAATGACACAGCTCGACGATCCGCAAAGCGAAATCAAGAGATTTGTCGAGAACGATATTCTCACTCATTACTCCGCGTCTGTCTCGATGAACATTCGCAATAGCGCGGTTGAGAATGTTTTGCCTTGTGCGTCGGTCATCAAGCTGAGCGTTCCGCCGCCACCGAGTGAGCCGTGGAGTAGGAAGTTCAGGGCGTGCAGGTTCGGCAGTTCGAAACGTTCGACGTCGCCTTTGACCATATCGCCAAAGAATTCTTTGACGCGTTCTGCGGTAACTTCGCGAACGAGCAGCGGATAGTCTTTCGGATCGAGAGCTATCAGCCCGACGTTGGCCGTGTCGCCTTTGTCTCCCGATCGAGCGTGAGCGAGTTTTACGAGTTGAACTTTCATGATGTCCTCTTAAATACCAATATGAATTTTACTAACCAAATCACAACAAAGACAAAGTAGGCGGCAAGAAATAGCCAAATACTCTTGTCCAGTTCCGTTCTTGTGATATTGGCACGAAAGACAAGATGGCTGACGCAAAAGAGCAGCGTCAAAAGAGCTATGCCGAACCACTGGAAGTACTTCCTAAATATTGCAAACGCTCGTGAACGATGCTCGGGCGCGAGCCAATAGGCTTTATTTGGCAGATTTATCAATCTGTCCGGCATCCGCTCAACTAGCCACGGGAGCGCAAGGAACTCCAATAGAAGTACACAAATGAGAATGCCTTCAAACACAAGAAAAGCACTCTTCCCCATCCACGCATCAGGTTCGCCGGCTCTGTTAAAGTGCGAGGCCAATGTGGTCGGCAGCAGCGGATAGTAATAGACAGTATGCAGGACAAGGCCTGCAACTAGGAAGACCATGATCGTATGCCGCAGTTTCATATACCCTTTTCCGATCTTAACGCAGATCCCAACAGATCGTCAGAGATCACATCTACTAGACCGATCGTAAACGCACGCTCAGCGGAGATCGGCTCCGCAGAAAAAAACATTTCGAGTGCGCGTGCCTCGCCGATTATGCGCGGCAGACGCTGCGTGCCGCCCCAGCCGGTGATTATTCCTAAGCTTGCACCCGGATGTGCGAATCGTGCGTTCGGCGATGCGATGCGTGCGTCGCAGGCGAGTGCGAGGTCGAGTCCGCCGCCGAAGCAGTGGCCGTTTACGGTAGCGATCACGATCTGCGGGAGTTCGTCGATCTTCTGCATTAAAGACTGGCCGAGGCGTGCGAATTCCGGTGCATCTTCGGCGGAAAGAGCCGCGATCTCGTTCAAATTCGCACCGCTCGCGAACGCGTCGCCAATGCCGGTGAGGATCACCTTTTCGACGCTTGCGTCAGTCGCCAGATCATCGGCGAGAGCGTGCAGGTATTCGATGACCGACCGAGACAATGGATTCCTCCTTTCCAGTTGGGTGAATCGCACGATCGCGACCCCGTCTGATGTTTGGATCGACACATTTTCTGACATCTGAAACTATTTAACCATACCACGCACAAAACACGTTGTGGTGGCGGTCACGTCACGTTGTGCCCTCTCTCTGTGTTAAATTCCAAGATGACATGATGAATTTTCGAAGCGACAAGGCCCACCCATGGCACGGAGTTGAGATCGGTGACGATGCCCCTAATGAACTTACAGCTTTCATCGAGATAGTTCCGTCCGACACCGTCAAGTATGAGATCGACAAGGCGTCGGGTTATCTTAAGATCGACCGTCCTCAGCAGTATTCTAACGTCGTGCCCGCAAATTACGGTTTTGTGCCGCGAACTTATTGCGGAGACGGGATAGCTGAACTCGCTCGTTCGCATTCTTCGCTCGAGGTCGCAAAAGGTGACGGCGATCCGCTCGACATCCTCGTGCTCTCGGAACATCACATACCACGCGGCGACATTATCCTTAAAGCGATCCCGATCGGAGGCCTTTGCCTTATCGACAGCGGCGAGGCAGACGACAAGATCATAGCCGTTCTGAAAGGAGACAAGGTCTTTGGCCAATATAGCGATATCTCAGAACTGCCGACCGGCATATTAGAACGCTTTCAGCACTATTTTCTCACGTACAAGGCATTGCCTGGGGAGACGAATCAGTGCCGCATCGCGCATTCCTACGGGCGCGACTATGCTCACACGGTCGTTCAAACAGCGATGGCCGACTACCAAAGACTTATCCTTGACGGAACACGCAACGCGGCCGACAGACGCTGACCCGAGCACGCGCAGCTAATTCACGAGTTCGGCGGAACGCTTAGTTCCGAGGTAACAAAAACGCCCTCGCGCACCTCAGGCAGGATCCCTTTCCTGATGTAGATCGGACGGACGAATTCACGGAGCCGAGGAAGCGAGAGCTGAAACCAGACGGCGCCGACGGTACATCCTATGCCGCCGATCAAAAGCGTCTCCGGAGCACCTATATGTTCGGCAAGAGTCCCCGCAAGCAAACTCCCGAACGGGATCGTTCCCATAAACGCCATGGTATAGAAACTCATTACGCGGCCTCGCTTATCTTCATCAACGATCGTTTGAATGATCGTATTGCTGACCGCCATCTGTGCCATAAAACCTAGTCCCGTAGCTACTAGCAGTACAACCGACAGCCAGATCGAACGAGAAAGTGAAAATGCGACAAGGGTGATGCCAAACAGTCCGGCCATCCTAGGGATGTATCGTCCAAGGCCCAACACCGTCTTTCGCGAGGCGAGAAACATCGCTCCGATAAGCGCACCTATACCCGTTGAAGCCATCAAGAGCCCAAGCGTATTCGGCCCGCCCTTGAGGATCTTTTCTGCAAAGACCGGCATTAGCACCGTGTACGGCATCCCGACAAGGCTCACTGCGGCAAGGAGAATAAGTATCTTGCTGATCGGAGGTGATCCGACCACGTATTTCCAGCCGTCACGAAGTTCGCGGAAAATGTTTGCGCCGCCGTCGGGTATTGCCGCCTTCATCGCACGATTTACGTTCATTGCCAAGAGCGAGCCGATCACCGCAAGGTAGCTGATCCCGTCAATCGCAAAGCACCACCCTTCACCGACCGCTGCGATCACGACACCGCCGATCGACGGACCTAGAAGACGGGCGCCGTTTACCAGCGACGAGTTTAGTGCGATGGCATTCGGAAGGTCTGCAGGATCTTCGACCATCTCTACGACGAACGCCTGACGGGCCGGCATATCAAACGCATTGATCAATCCCTGAAAGATGCTGAGCGCAATGATATGCCACAACTTTATGTAGCCGCTGAGGGCGAGAATGGCCATTGCGACCGACTGGACCATCGCAAGGACCTGCGTAATGACCAGCAGCCGATGGCGATTCATCCGATCGACGATCACGCCTGCGATCGGTGCAAGCAAGAAGGCCGGTATCTGGCCTGCGAAGCCGACCACACCCAGCAGCATCGCCGAACCCGATAATTTGTAAACGAGCCAGCTCGTAGCTATACGGGTCATCCACGTGCCGACCATCGAGATGCTTTGGCCCGAGAAGAAGAGCTTATAGTTTCTGTGCGACAACGCACGGAACATAAACCTTATTCCGGACCGTTGAGTTGTGCTGTTGGCTGGCTCCGAAGGCATCCTTCTCAAGTTCGTAGCGTCTCCTATCTTAACGCAGAAGAAAAAGCTGCCGATAGCTCGACAGCTCTCTTTCTTCGGTTAGGACGCAGTCTCCGGCACCATCGCAGGATCATGTTGATGCATTTTGTGCCTGCCGACGCCTAATCGTCAAAGGACCGCAAGTTTCGCAGCGTATGGAAGGAGATGTTTTGCCCCAAGGCCCGTGCCCTTCAAAGCGAGTTTGCCCGCCTTTGGCAACAACTTGAAGAGAATCGGCTTGGCGACGTTCTTTGCGGTGAATTTCGTTACGGCCCAAGTGCCTTTTGCGGCCGACTTGACGACAACGACGGCCACCTTCCCTGCTCCATTCAGCACGGCGTTGCCGCCTTTCGACGCGGATAAAGCGTGCTCCGATGGCTTGCCGGATTCAGCGGTCGACGTCTGGGCGTTGGCCGAAAGAACGCAGAAGAGTAATGCCGCGCAGACGAATGCTGCCTTAAGTAGAGAGTTTTTCATTGTCTATTCGAGATCGAGAGGTTGAAGCGCGTCGGCCGCGGAGCGGCATCGTTCTACATTATAACCATCCGGCCGCAGGTTTGGGAAGATTTTTCTCGCTGAATGCCGTCGGCCTTGCGCGTAAGCAATCTGTATGAGATGGCCGCAGCCTTATGCTCGATGCACTTTGGCAGCGCGGTCAGGCTTGCGTTCTGCAGCGGCTTGCCGCAAACCAGTGCGGTCGGGCTTGCCCGACCGAGCCTCGGCGGGTATGAATAATGGAGGCGGCTTGCCGCCGACAAGATCGATCGCTCTGTCGCCCGCTAACGCGGGCTCCATTTATTCTGTGGCGACTCGACGGTCGGGCAAGCCCGACCGCACTGCGATGCGGCAAGCCGCAGGAAAGATCTTGAAGCGATATCGGAAAAGCAGAGCTTTCCGAACTGCGACGCGGCAAGCCGCAAAGAAATTCCGTTCGTGCGCATATATCATATGGTAGGCGCGCGAAGAATTACCGGCACAATTCTTTGAATGCCTGCCGCATTTCGTTGCAGCTCTGCTGCTCTATTTGCGGAAAAGCTCAGCTTTTTCGGTCAAAGCCCGCCAGATCTGTGCGGCTCCGCCGCAGCCGGAGGCAAAGCCTCAGAATCATCCAATATAGATGCAACGGTAGAGCACAGCTCTACCGCAAATAGACAGGCAAAGCCTGTGATATTAAGACTCTATCGCCCCTGCTCGCGTGCGGGCTTCTGCAGCGCTGCGGACTTGCGGTCTTATATTTGAGGGAGCACGAAGGGCCCGATGTGCGGTGTAGAAGTGTTGAGGCACGTACGAAGAGCGAGGATGAGCGAGCTGCGAACGTTTTCGGGCGTGACGATCGCGTCGAGAAGCCCGCGTGCGGCGGCGTGTTTTGCGTCGAGTTCGCGGTCGTAGGTCGCACGGACGGCGTCCATCTCGGCCTCGAACTCCGCAGATGGCGACTCGCCCGCCGCCTTCAGCTTTTCGAGTTGTGTTCCGAACATCGCCTGCACGGCAGAGTCGCCTTCCATCACGCCCATTCGTCCCGTCGGAAGCGAAAAGATGAAGTCGGGATCGAAGCCCTGCCCGGCCATCGCGTAATAGCCCGCACCGCTCGCGTGGTTGATCGTCAGCACGAGTTTCGGCACCTTCGCACACGACATCGCCTCGACAAAACGTGCGCCTGCACGGATGATCCCGCTGTGTTCGGCCTCGCCGCCGACCATGAAGCCCGAAACATCCTGCACGAAGAGCAGAGGGATCGAATGACGGTCGCAGTTCTCGATGAAGTAGGCGGTCTTCTCTGCGGACTCGGTGTAAATTATTCCGCCGAAGCGAGGCGGCGTTCCCGGCTTGCCCTTCGACATCCCGCGGGAGTTCGCGATCACGCCGACCGGCATCCCGCCGAGCCGCGCGTTCCCGCAGATCATCTCGCGTGCGAAGTCCGCCTGAAACTCTTCGACGCCGCCCGCGTCAAGGAATGTGTCAAGCAACGCGTGCATGTCGTACGGTGCACGATGATCCTCGGGCAGAATATCGTACATCGCATCCGAAGATGCGGACGGTTCAAGAGTTTCGTGAACCGTGAGACGCGACCCTTCGGCCCGAGGAAGATCGCGAACCAGCGAACGAATTTTCTCTATGCACTCCTCGTCATTCTTCGTGCGATAGTGTGCGACGCCCGAGACGGCATTGTGCGTCAACGCGCCGCCGAGAGTCTCGTTATCGATCGTCTGTCCCGTTGCACCTTTTACGAGATTCGCACCGCCGAGGCCCATAAATGACGTGCCTTCGACCATCAGAATAACGTCGCTCAACGCGGGTAAGTAAGCTCCGCCCGCTACGCACATTCCCATCACCGCCGAGATCTGCGGCACGCGAAGGTATCGCCGCATGATCGAGTTGTAATAGAAGATGCGGGCCGCGCCGTATTGTCCGGGGAAGACGCCGCCCTGAAACGGAAGATTCACGCCCGCAGAATCGACAAGATAGATGATCGGCACGCGGTTGCGCATCGCGATCTCCTGCGCGCGCAGTATCTTCTTTATCGTTTCGGGATACCACGCACCGGCCTTGATCGTCGCATCATTTGCAACGATCACGCATTCCCTGCCCTCGACCTTGCCCAACACGGTAACGACCGCGGCCGCCGGTGCCTTTCCGTCGTACTCGTCAAAGGCAACGAGCAGGCCGATCTCCTGTGAGTGAGAATCCTTGTCGAGCAGCAGATCGACGCGTTCACGCGCCGTCAACTTTCCCTGCCTATGGATCTTGGCGACCTTCTCAGCACCGCCACCGAGCTTTAGTCTGGATTCGAGTTCGACAAACTCTTCCGTGAGAGTGCGAAGCCGGGAATTTGGGGTGATATCTATCATTGGGGCGTCGGAGAACCGTCCTTATCTGATCGAAATATTATTGATGCTCGAGTCACTGACGGCCGTATTGTCGAGGCTTACGATGCGTATCCTCGCATGCCGCGTTGCGGGGCCGTAAATGGAAAAAGTCTCGGATCCGTCATTCGGCGTACTCGCGACGACGGATTTCCAGGTCGTGCCTTCGTTCCA
Source organism: Acidobacteriota bacterium (assembly GCA_018269005.1). Lineage (GTDB taxonomy): Bacteria > Acidobacteriota > Blastocatellia > Pyrinomonadales > Pyrinomonadaceae > OLB17. The sequence continues at coordinate 302,192 of JAFDVK010000032.1, forward strand.
CGAAACGTCGATCCTGACATTGCCGGTCACTCCATTCGAGATCCAGTTGACCGTACGCCGAACATGACGCGGGAACCATTCGCCGCCGTTGTGGCTGTTGAGCGTAATGCTCGACCCGCTGTAACGGTAATTCGCGATCGAATCCGCTGTGTTGTTTATTGAACGGGCGTTGTCGCGGGCATTATCGATACCAGTGGCAAGACCGTTGTAGTTAATGACCGGGTTAGAAAAATGTGCGACACGCGTGCAGCCGGATGTGCATGGATCGGAGTAGGACATTACTGTCCGGAAGCTGCCGTTCACATAATGGCCGAACGCGTACGGAAACGTTGGACCGCTGCCGTTCTCCGGATTATGCTGGCTGCCCATATTATGCCCAAGTTCGTGGGCAAAACTCAGGTTGCCGACCGCGCAGGTCCGGGCCGTTACGGTAAATCCGTTATTAGCGTTGCCAGGTAGCGAACCCATCAGATAACCGATCCCACAGGCCGCGGTCGAATTAGTGAGCATATCGACAAGGTCGGCATTCAATTGGTTTCGACGCGAATTTGCCGAAACATCCGCACGCAGATTGCTCAATTCGGTATTGAAGCTCCCCGTCTCATTCAGGGCAGTTAGTTCCGCACCGACAAGCCTCACACGCTGGCGCACCTTGCTGTTGATATACGCGGTATTGGTCGCGGCAATCGCCTGCTGTGCGATCGTTTGGGCCTGCGTATCACCTCCGGCGGAGGTGCGGACAGCGTCAGTGTAGAGCACGAGCACATCGATCCTATCGCCTGAATCGGTGCTGCCCGACGGCACCGTCAGATGCTGCGGTATCGACCGCTCTCCTTCGATCTCGCCTCCGCAAGGTGGAAAAAGCGATTGATCGAGCTCGATCAGAATATTCTTGTCGCCCTTGGGAGCGATCTCGTAAACGGCGTCCGGCGAATAGATCAGTCCCGAGACCGAACCCTTATTGAAGGTCATGACGACATCACCAACGAACTTGCCGTCGTGCAGCTTTCCGCGCCATACGAAGTTATCGAGAGCGAAGACTTCGCTACCTTCTGATTCAAGCTGCTTAGCACCAAAGGTCTTGCCGTCAAATAGAGGCAGGATAAGCCTTTCCTGCCGTCCGCCGAGAAAAGCAGCGGCATCAACGGCTATCTCGGCCTCGCGAACCGACGCGACCGACGTTCTAAATTCGGCTGCCCGAGCTGTCGGAGTCTCGACGATGCTGAAGACCCTTTTTCCCTGTGCCAAAGCACCGGCCGATAGTACACCTAAGGCAATAATGAGCAGAAGGCTGACTCGAACTGTCGTAGAAAGGTTTGGCATAATGATCGATCTCAGATTTTGCAGAGTGAGTATTCTTACTTCTTAGAAATAATAAACGTCGGAACCATTCCGCCGCCGGCCGTAACATTTGCAAGTTCGTTAGAGGCTAGCCGTGTGAACGCAGATCCGACTTTTCCCATAAAGAGCAAGGGGTCAAGATCCACAAGCTGTTCGGCCATCTGCCAACTGCTATCGGCGGTTACCACAGGAAAGCTTTCCTTCGCCGTCTTCACACGTTCCTGGACAAGATAATCGCCGTCAGAAAGGGCGATCTCGATCGCCGCGTTCCACTCTTCCCCGGTCGAATTCCAACCTATGTATATACCGTGTCCGCCGTAATCATCGTTCGGCTTTAACACAAGCTTGTGGGAATTCTCACGCGTCCACTGCACCAAACTGATATCGGTGTCAGCGTAGCGAGTTTCTTCATCGCGGAATCTGCGAGTCCACGGGACGTGGGCTCTGATAACGGTCAGCTCTTCCTCGTCGAACAGGTGTTCGTAACGCTCGTTTGTCAGTACGGCAAAGATCGCTTTCTTATGGACCAACTTTCCGCGAAAGCTGTTTACCATGCAGACTGCCTTTGCCTTGCACGCATCAAGCAGGGTCGGTTCGCTCTCGATTATCGGAAGATACTCATTTACTAGCAGACGTTTGTAAACGATGTCGATCTCGCGGCCTCGGGCCGAAAGGCGTTTGCCGTCGAACTCGAGTTCATCCGGTGAGCATATAAGCGACGGATAACCATTGGCTTCAAAAAAGTCGCGAAAAAGTTCGAACTCTTTGATCGTCGGCAGGTCGCGCAGATCGACGATGGCGATCGTAGGCTTGTTATCAAACTTCCCGCCGATAAACTCTTCGTAACATTCGACGAGCGTTGCGAGCAGCTTTGACGAGCCTTCCATCGCGGTCAGTTCGTATCGCTCAGCGAACCGCTTCATTACCGGAAGCTTTTGAAATATCTGCGATGCTGAATCAGCAAATGCGATGCCCGCAGGACTCTCGCCATTCAGCTCGACGTACGAATAAGTATCGCCGACGAGAAAAGAATCGAGCCTTGCTGTCGGCGAAACGTGAGCGTAGCCGGGATCGATCGCGATAAGTTCACGTTCAATCGCCGTGACCCCAAGTTCGTCAAGCAAAGCATCATCTTTGATCGCCGCTTCTTTGACCTTTTGTAGAGCACCGAAAACTGTTTCGCATGCCCGCACGACGCGCTCCCAATCCTCACGAATGACGAAGTGCGGCCGAAGATACGGCGATAGGGGCCGCCCGCCGAAGATCAGTTTCGCGGCCTCGAGCTCAGACTGAAGCATCGCGAGCGAATCGGCCGCTAGGCCTTCATCGCTCAGGAGTTCGTTATAATGGCGGACAGCTTCTTCCAACATTGCGATCTATTTGGACATGCTAAGGATCTCTTCGAACTCGTCCTTCGTAAGGGGCATAACAGAAAAACGTGGCTGTTTTACAAGATAAATATTAGCGAGAGCCTTGTTCGCCTTGATCTTATCGAGCCCGACCGGCTTTTTCAGAGCCTTGACGGGTTTTATCTCGACCGCGATCCATTTTTCGTCGGTCGGATCGGGAAATGCTTCTCGAGAAACCTGCGCGATCCCGACGACTTCCTTCCCAACGACGGAATGATAGAAATAGACCTTATCGCCTTTCTTCATCTCGCTCAGATGATTTCGCGCAGTGTAATTTCGGACGCCTGTCCAATCGGTCGCCCCATCTTTGACGAGATCGTCCCAGGAATAAGCCGTCGGTTCTTGTTTAACCAGCCAATAGTTCATAGCGTCAATGGTGAATTGTGAATGGTAAATTGTGAATTGTGAATTTTTATCTATGCATCAATGACAATTCGCCATTCACCATTCACAATTCACCATTCACCATTAACTATTTACTTTTTCGATTGCGCGGCTTTCTTATTCAGCCATTTCGCCCAACGTTCGAGCATCGGTCGGAACGGTTTGAAGATCTTCGCGCGCCAGCTTCCTTCCGACTGCTTCTCTGTCCACGCCTTCAAGTTCTTTTCGGCATACTGCCTGATCTGCGGTTCGAGGCCTGTCTTCTTTACCGAATGCCGAAGCGTCAGATAATAGTGCTGGCCGACGAGCGAAAAAATGAGTCCGGCAACATTGCCCTTGAAGCCGCTCTTTGCCATAAAACGCTTCGCTCGTCCTTCCGTCGGCTGCAGCAAAGCGCCCATCGAGATCTCGAACCACGGCGCAGAATTCTGCACACGCGGGTGATATAGCCCCGGAAGGTCGCCCTTAACCGGAACATCCATATTCTTTAATCTCGGATCGTTAATGAAATCTACGAGTTTGATCCGCTCGATCCCGCGTGTCTGTTCAACGGGAAGAAAATCGAGGGCCTTGTGGATCGACGCCTCATAGTCTTTTGGAAGCGGAAAGGTAGCCGTATTTTCGATCTTTACCTTAGTCGTTTTCGCGGCCTTTTGGCCAGCGGTTGCAATCGCCATAACCTTCTCTAGATTGTAATGGGTTCGCCGTTATTAGTAAATTCCGCCACCGAATGTGGCGCGAATCCCACAGATCGGCTCTCGGTGCGGCCCGAAACCTTTGGAATTTGCAGAAGCTAGGCTCGGCATACGATTTGCTAAAGGAATTTGGAGATGGTGAACCAGATAACGCTCGCAAATTCGATCGCCACCAGCGGCATTGGCCTTCATACGGGAGTTGAGGTCAACTTACGCCTTCGCCCGGCGCCCGAGAACACGGGCTATGTCTTTGTCCGCACCGATCTTGATAATTTTGAGATCCCTGCATCGGTCGAATTCATCTCGCACTGCTCCTATGCGACCACGCTGATGCGCCGGGGCGTTGTATTATCAACCTGCGAACATTTGCTCTCGGCCCTGCGCGGAAGCTGGATCGACAACTGCTTTATCGAGCTCGACAATATCGAGGTCCCGATCCTTGACGGCTCAAGCGAGAATTTTATCGACCTCATCGAAAAGGCCGGAACCGTCGAGCAGGATTCACCTCGCCGCACGCTCGTCGTAAAAGAAAGCGTTACGGTCGATCAGAACGGCCGCAAGATGTCTATCGAACCCGCGGACAACTTCGAGATCGACTGCGTCATCGACTTCCCGCATCCGTTCATCAAACGGCAGACATACAGATTCGTAATGAAGAACGGCTCCTTCGGCCGTGAGATCGCGTCGGCTCGCACGTTCGGGTTTGCGGAAGAGATCGATATGCTCCGCAAGGCGAATTTGGCCCTCGGCGGATCGCTCGACAACGCGATCGTGCTCACCAAGGACGGCATGCTGAATGAAACTCCTCTCAGATTCGCCGACGAATTCGTCCGCCACAAGATCCTCGACATCATCGGCGACGCCGCCCTCGTCGGGATGCCCATTCAAGGCCGCATCACCGCAGAAAAGAGCGGGCATTCTGTCCACGCCCAGCTGATGACAAAACTCCTCGAAACCGAATCAGCGTGGGAGATCGTTTGACTACGGCCTGATGGTCGTAAATGTTAACGTCCCAAACCTAGGCGCCGGTTCCTTCGGCCGTCTCCCAATCCGCAGTATGGAATATTCCTTCCTTATCAATGCGTTTATACGTATGTGCGCCGAAGAAGTCACGCTGTGCCTGGATCAGATTCGCGGGCAGTTTCTCCGCTCGAAAGGCGTCGAAATAGCTCAACGCCGAGCTTAGACAGAGAGCCGGGATGCCATGTCGGGTGCAAGCCGTGATCAGCTTTCGCAAGCTCGGAATGTTTCTCTTGAGCACATCTGCGAATTGAGCGTCGATTATCAGATTCTCGAGGTTCGGCGCGTCGGAAAATGCCTTGCGCATCTCTTCGAGCATAGCCGATCGGATGATGCAGCCGCCACGCCAGATCTTGGCGATCTCGGCGAGGTCGAGTCCGTATTCAAGCTCGGTTGATGCCGCTTGAAGAAGCGACATTCCCTGCGCGTAGGTGATGATGAATGCCGAAGTTAGTGCTTTCTGAAGATCATCGATGCCGATCGCGCTCTCCCGATCGTCCAGATCCTTACCGAATACTTCCCCGGCCGCATCACGCACGCTCCTGATCGCCGAGATCTGCCTCATCGAGACGGCAGAATCGATCGTCGGGATCGGAATGCCAAGGTCCATTGCGGCCTGCGAGGTCCATTTTCCGGTGCCTTTCTGGCCCGCCTCGTCAAGCACCTCATCCACAAGGAACTTCCCGGTCTCCGCGTCTTTCTTTCGAAGCACGATCGCCGTGATCTCGACCAGGAAGGAGTTGAGTTCGGTCGTATTCCATTCGGCGAAAATATCGCCGATCTCGCCAGCTGTCTTGCCCTTCACGCGGCGGAGATAGTCATATGTCTCTCCTATGATCTGCATCAGGCCGTATTCGATGCCGTTGTGGACCATCTTGACGAAATGGCCCGCGGAACCTTGTCCCATATAGGCGACGCAAGGTTCGCCATCGACCTTTGCGGACACTGCTTTAAGAACGTCCTCGACCCTATCGTAGTGTTGCTTTGTGCCGCCGGGCATTATGCTCGCTCCGTGGCGTGCCCCTTCTTCGCCGCCGCTCACGCCGATGCCCATAAATCCGATGTTCTTTTCGGACAATTCGGCGATGCGGCGATCCGTGTCCGTGAAATGCGAATTTCCGCCGTCGATGATCAGGTCGTCCGGATCGAGATGCGGTGTCAGGTCACCGATGACCGCGTCAACGATCTTGCCCGCAGGCACAAGCAGCATGATGTTTCGCGGAGATGCGAGCTTTGAGAGAAACTCCGGAATATCCTTCGCGACATCGACCGGCATCCCGTCGCCTTCTTTGAGCAGTAGTTCTCGTTTCGCTGCGTCGAGGTCATAACCGACGCCTGCAATGCCGTGTTCCGCGACATTCAACAAAAAATTACGCCCCATCGTTCCGAGGCCGATCATTCCAAAATGTGCTTGCTTCATACATTTAGATTATACGGCCCAAACATCCGATTGGACTACTTCGTTGGCATATTGCTCCGGCATCTCATCGAAGATCCACCACGCGCACAGCACCATTTGTGCATACGCCCACACGCGAAATTCCTCTTCCCTAATGTCCAAAGCAGCCGAAAACCTCGTTAGAGCTTCTGTTAATAGTTCGTGCAGGTCCGGGCGGTCTCCAAGCCACCAGCGGAAATTGTTCAAAAATACGGCAACCTCGTATCCGTCAACTCCAACGATCCCTTTTGGATCGATTAGAACGAACTCATCCCCCGAACAAATAATGTTCTCGAGGTGGACATCGCCGTGAAGATAGCGTTTCGCAGCAGATTTGCCGAGGCGAGAATAAGCGTCCAGTGCACGGTCAACATAGTCGGCCGGAAACAGCGTGCCCCTCGCCCGCTCCAGATTCTCGAACCAATCGTCGAGATCAATTACATCGACATTGCCCTCCGGCGCCGGCATCGCAATTTTCCCAAGCAGCTCGATCGCAACATCAACTGCATCAAGCGGCCGATCGCGGCACGCCTTTGCGAGAGTTCTTCCTGGCACCGCCCGCTCGATGAGGAGAGCACGATCCTGACGACATTCGGCAAGAAGTTTGACAACTCCATTTCCGCCGAGCGTTCGAAGATATCTCGCCTCTGAGAATATCTCGGTCTCGCCTGTCGGCGGTGCGATCTTCAGTACGGCCTTTTGACCATCGGAAAGATCAACAGGTGCGACAAAATTGAAGCTGATATTCTGGAATGGCGAGCCTATTCGGATCGACCATCTATCTTGAAGGGTTGCGATCAATTGCGGTAGATCGTCAAGCCACTGCCTGCCCGCTTCGCCGGTGAGCGATTCGACATTCCGCACAAAACCCGTCGGCAGAGCGAGACCATTTCTTTTAGGCATTGTCCTTGACGAGTCTATTCCCTCTGTTGGATTCTTTACAAATGAAGCCCCTATTGGATGCGATTCGCCCGACAACCATTCTCGAACCCGAAAAGCTCCGCTCGCTTCTCGACCTTGATCTCGTTGTGATCAGCGAGACGTTCCAACATACAGGCAGTTTTAAGTTTCGTGCGGCCTACAATGTTGTGCTGAATCGCCCTGAAAGCGAGTTCGTTGGCGTATCATCGGGAAATTTCGGCCAAGCCCTAGCGTACGCCTGCAAGCTGCTTGACCGAAAGTGCACCGTGATAATGCCGCACAACTCGTCGAAGGTAAAAGTCGACGCAGTACAAAAATACGGTGCTGAGGCCGACTTAATAAATGTGAACGAGGTCAGCCGCGTCGAGCGTCTTGAACAATTGCGTCAACAACGGCCCGATGCCTATATGGCAAGCGCCTTTGATGACCGGCTGGTGATCGAAGGAAATTCATCGCTTGGCGACGAACTCGTCGATCTCGGCCTGGATGCGATCGTCATTCCGATCGGCGGCGGCGGACTTATTTCCGGCACGGTTGAGGCATTTGAACGTGCGAATCAGACCGTAGAGATCATCGGTGCCGAACCGGCAATGGCGAATGACGCAGCTAAGTCGCTAGCCGCCGGCAGGATCATCCCGAATAAATTCGAACCGCAGACGATCGCTGACGGCACGCGTACGCTCTCTGTCGGCGACCTGACGTTTCCCGTAATTCAACGCGGCGTCAATTCGATTCTGGAAGTATCGGAAGAAAAGATCGTCGAAGGCCTAAAGCTCTATTTCACTCACGCAAATCTCAAGTGCGAGCCGACCGGTGCTCTCTCGCTCGGTGCGGTCTTGCAGAATGTCGATCAATTTCGCGACAAGCGCGTCGGAGTCGTCGTCAGCGGCGGCAACGTTGATCCCGAGGTTTACGCCAGGCTGATCGCTAACGGCTAATACCTGCCGGCGATCTTCTCCCTACTTTAGCTCTTCGACGAACGTAACGCGGTTTATCTCGTGCAGCGTCGTAAGGCCCGCAAAGACCTTCTTTACCGCAGACTCGCGAAGCGATGAAAGGCCCTCTTGTTCGGCCTGGCGGCGGATCTCGGAGCCGGGACGGCGTTCGATGATCATCTCGCGGATGCGGTCGGACATATCGAGCAATTCGTGGATCGCAGAACGTCCGCGATAGCCCGTATGATTACAAGCATCACAGCCGACATTTCGATAGAACGTGTGCCCTTCGGCGTCCGAAGGCTTAAGAGCCGAATCCGCGAGTTCTTCGATCGAAGGCGAGTAAGGCCGTTTGCATGTTGGACACAAGAGGCGAACTAGCCGCTGAGCGAGCACGCAGTTGAGCGAGGAGACGAAATTGTACGGTTCGACGCCCATATTCAGGAAACGTCCGATCACGTCGATCACGTTGTTCGCGTGAACCGTCGTAAAAACAAGGTGGCCCGTCAATGCGGATTGGATCGCGATCTGCGCGGTCTCTTCGTCGCGAATTTCGCCGACCATTATCTTGTCGGGATCGTGACGCAGGATAGATCGAAGGCCGCGTGCGAACGTCAGCCCCTTCTTCTCATTAACGGGAATCTGCATAATTCCCTGCAGCTGATATTCGACCGGATCTTCGATCGTGATGATCTTGTCTTCTTCCGCTCGTATCTCGTTCAGCGCGCCGTAAAGGGTCGTCGTCTTACCGGAACCGGTCGGCCCCGTGACGAGCACCATTCCGTAAGGCTCTTTGATATAGATGCGGAAACGCCTCAGATCTTCCTCGTCAAAACCAACGACATCGAGGCTGAGATTCTTGAATTCCTCCGATATCTGTTCTTTGTCGAGGATGCGGATGACGCAGTTCTCGCCGAATGCGGACGGCAGGATCGAGACGCGAAAATCGACGGTTCGGCCTTTGTAACGCACCCGAAAACGTCCGTCCTGCGGGATGCGGCGTTCGGCGATGTCCAGCTCGGACATCACCTTGATACGCGAAATGAGAGTTTGGTGATACGCGATATCGATCGGGTCGACCTTCGCATACAACGCACCATCGATGCGGAATTTTACACGAACATCGCGGTCGCCTGCTTCAATGTGGATGTCCGAGGCACGCGATTCCATCGCGTTATAAACGATCGTATCGACGAGCTTGATGATCGGCGACATATCGCTGTCGGAAGCGAGACGGTCGAGGTCGAGCACCTCTTCGCCCTGTTCGGTCTCTTTGACGAGCGAAATGCGAAATCCGGACGCAGCCTCCTGCATCACTCGCTGCGTAGCATCGCCTTTCCGCAGGACGACGTCGATAGCACCGGCCGTTGCGACATGCGGGATGATGCGGACATTGAGGACGTTCTCGAGTTCGTCGAGACGTTCCAGGTCCGTGGGATTCGCCATCGCGACGTGCATCGAGTTCCCTTCGCGGCGGATGGGCACGAACTGATTTCTCAACATCAATTCGACGGGTATCTTCGCAAGTTCCTCCTGGTCCACTGGCGAAGGCGCGTCCGGCGGCAGAAGATCGATATACGGCATTCGATATCGCTTCGCACGCTGCTTTGCTTCGATGACCTCCGGCGGTTCGTTCTCGAGGAAATCCGACAGTTCGATCTTCGGAGACGAGACCGGCCCAATATTTGTGCTTTCGACGTTCATAAACCTTTGATGCCTAATGCCTGCCGCCGAACGGCCCGGCCGAGATCATTTGTATGATCGGCAAGTAGATCGCAAGAAGAATAACGACAACGACGGCCGCCATAAACAGCAGAATTAGCGGTTCAAGCAGCGTTGTGAGCTGTTCGAGCCGAACTTCCGCCTCTGCGTCATAAAAGGCCGCGACTTCGTCCAGCATCTCGCGCAAGCTGCCCGAACGTTCACCGATGCCGATCATATCGAGTCCAAGCGACGGTATCCAATTCGCGGTCTCAAGTGCCTCAGTAAACCCGCGGCCTTCTCGGATCAACGGCAGAACGGACTGGCTCTTGCGTCGAAGCTCGAGGTTGTTCAACGCCTGTGACGAAATATCCCAGGATTCCGGCACCGTGATACCGCCCGAAAGCAGCGTCGAGAGCGAACGCGAGAGCTGTGCGGTCGCCATATTCCTAACGAGTTGACCCGCGACCGGCAAGCGAAGCACCGCCTTGTGCAAAAGAAGCTTGCCATTTTGCGTTCGGATCCAGAACACAAGTGCGAGGACGAGGATGATAACAAGCGGCAAGACCCACCAAATATTTGAGACGATCGTCCCGGAGATATACACCACCGCCCGCGTAAGGACAGGAAGTTCGCGGCTTTGATTCAGGTTGCGAAAAAGATCCGACATTCGCGGAACTATGTAGAGTGTCAGAAAGGCGACCATTATCGTGGCCGCAAGCAGGAGGAACGCAGGATATGCCAACGCCCCGCGAAGCTTCCGCGTGATCGCTACGCTGCGCCTTAAATAAGTAACGAACCGGGCCAAAACATCATCAAGCGCACCGCTCTTCTCGCCCGACAGGATCGACGCAGTGTAGATCTTCGGAAAGATCCCCTGTTCCTCGAAAGCTTGTGAGAGCGGTTCGCCGTTCTTGATGCGGTCCTCAACGTCTGCGAGTACTATTCGAAGGCTCGCCGACGCCGAACGTGTCTTAAGAAGCTCGATCGCCTGAAGCACGGGGATTCCGGCCCGCAGAAGCGCGGAAAACTGCTGATTGAAGAGCAGAAAGTCGGCCTGCTTGACCTTTGTATGCTTGCCCGAACCGCCGAAACCGAGGACCGAGGAAAGGCCGTTCTCCGCAGAGGAAACGGCAAAGACCCGAAAACCGTCGGCCTCAAGCCTAAGTTTCGCTTCCGAAGCACCGATAGCTTCGACCATCTTTGTTACGACTTCGCCGGACGGCGTACCGAGGCGGCAGATAAATTCAGGCATAAGATCGGGACTCGGTGGTCCAAAAACGTTCAAAAGCGCTAAACTCTCCAACGTCAAAGGGCGAATTATAACACGTCCGGGATGCAAGAATGTTCCTTTCAGATACCGAATTTGGATTCCTGAGGCCGAACAACCAAAGTGCGGCTTTTGGCATCTAAAAATATACATTGAACGGATTTTCGCCAATCTTTACAATAAGAGTGTCCCTTTCGAGTATGTATGCGTAAACTTTTGGGCATCGAGCATTCTCGTTTTTCGATCCTGCTAGCCTCTCTCTTCGCCGTCGCCTTTTTAGCTTCCGTCTCCGCGGCACAATCCCCTACGCCGCGCCCAACGCCGCCGGATAACGGGGCTATCAAGATAAAAACCGACCTGGTCACGGTCACCGCAACAGTTACAGACCTCTATGATCGTTACATATCGGGGCTGAAGAAAGATGCGTTCACGGTCTATGACAACGATGAGAAGCAGGAGATCACCTTTTTCAGCGATAGCGACGCACCTGTCTCGCTTGCCATAATCTTCGATGTCTCGGGCTCGATGAACGGCGAGAAGATCAATAAAGCACGGCATGCTCTCTCACGCTTCATCGCCACGAGCCATCCGATGGATGAATATTTCCTGATCGCCTTCAACAATAAGGCCCAGCTTCTGCTGGACCGTTCGCGCGACGGTGAGGCCGTTCTGCGCAAACTCACGCTGGTCGAACCAAAGAAAGACACGGCTCTTTATGATGCTGTTTACCTAGGCGTCGAGAAGGTGATGCGCGGCTCGCACCAGAAGAAGGCCGTTCTTATAATCAGCGACGGCCAGGACAATGCGTCACGCTACAACTTCGGCGAGGTCCGGCGTCTTCTAAAAGAATCGGACGTTGTCGCCTATTCGATCGGTATCCAGGGCCGCAATGACGCTGCCAGCGAGGTTGGTTTGCAGGGTCAGGCATTCCTAGATGAGATCAGCAACGTGACGGGTGGACGCTCTTTTTATCCTGAATCCGATGTCGAGATGGACGAGATCTTTGAGCGCATCGCCCTGGAACTGCGTCACCAATACTCGATCGGTTATACTCCGAAAGATTTTGTTCCGAACGGGAAATGGCGTAAGGTCAAAGTTAAGGTCAAACGCCCGCGGGGTTTGCCGCGTCTAACCGTCCGGGCTCGCGACGGCTATTATGCTTCGCCGGCCTCGGATTACCGATAGTTGAGTGAAGATCCTTTGATGAAAGCTTTGAAAGCTAAAGTTCTCATGGCCGCACTCGTTGCGGCCGTTGGTATATTTGCCGTTATCTCAAACTCGGCCGAAGCAGCCGAAGCCGATGGCCGGCTCCGCACACCGACGCCGACGCCCTCGCCGACAGTCAAGGCACCTACACCGACACCGAATCCTGATGACGATGTCATCAGAGTCGAAGCGGAACTCGTAAATCTCAATGTCCGTGTCGTTGACCGCAATAATCGAACGATAAACGACGTTCCCGAAAAGGACTTTAAGATCTTTGAAGACGGTGTTCTCCAGACGATCGATTTCTTTTCGCGTTCCGAAGTTCCGACCAACTATGCATTGGTGCTTGATAATTCAGGCTCAATGCGTGCACAGCTCGATAAGGTCATCGAGGCCGGCAAGATACTCATCGACAAGAACAAGCCCGAGGATGAGACCGAGATCGTCCGGTTTATCGGCAGAGACAAGATCACCATCGAACAGCCGTTCACGACCAATAAACAGGACCTTAACGATTCGCTAGACAACCTTTTCATCGAAGGCGGGCAAACGGCAATCATCGACGCGGTATATCTCGCGGTTGAAAATGTCGACAAGTATGAGCAATCGAAGAAGATCGACGACCGCCGGCGACGTGCCATCGTCCTAGTAACCGACGGCGAGGACCGCGACAGCTATTACAACGAAAAGCAGTTGATGGACCTTCTGCGGGAATCCGAAGTTCAGATCTATGTCGTAGGCTTTTTGGGCGATCTTAGCAAAGAAGGCGGTTTCATCGGCAAGAGTCCGCGGGAAAAGGCAAAGGCATTCCTACAGCGAATTGCGGATGAAAGCGGCGGAAAGACATATTTCCCGGCGGATGTCAGCGAACTTTCCGATATCGCCAAGCAGATCTCGGGCGAACTCAGAACGCAGTATTCTATCGGATATATCCCGACGAATGACAGGAAGGATGGCAAGTTCAGGGCGATCAAGGTTGTTGTCGCAGACGGTCCGAACGGACAAAAGCGAATACCCGTTACGCGTGCAGGCCGAACTGCGGACAACGAGAACGGCCCGCCGAGCCTTGCAAAGCCGGTAAATACGACCAATTTACCAAAGAATTAGAGGCGGGCGAACTATTTCTCCGGCACGGAGCCTGAGATCTTCTTGCGGGTGGTCTCGCCCGTTACGAGCACGGGAATTCCATCGTCAACATTCTCGTGCGGGCGAGGAATGACATGAGTCGCCGTTACTTGGCCGACCTTTCTTGCGGCAGCCGCGCCGGCATCCACCGCCGCCTTTACAGCACCTACCTCACCGCGCACGATCGCCGTTACGAGGCCGGCATCGATCTTCTCGTACCCTACGAGCTTGACATTCGCGGCCTTCACCATCGCATCCGCAGCCTCGATCATCGCGACCAAGCCAAAACATTCGACCATTCCCAAAGCCTGCATAAGTATCTCCAAAGATCAGCTGCTTCTCTTCTTTCGGAAAACAAGGACGAGGGCGAAAATGCCCATCACTAAAAAAATACTTCCGAACACGATCACTGTTGCGGCGAGCATCTACTTAAAGACCTCCAGATAAAGAACAATGACCGCCGTGATGATGAATATAACCCCTGCGAAAGCCATCAGGCCGAACCCGGAAGCATCGACCGGCTCAACCCATTCCGAGCGGATGGTCTTCCGCTTGGCGACGCGCGAGGCCTGACGTTCGCGTGCCGCTCTGACGCGGCTCATTTTCCCATCATCCGATTCACTTTCAGCTGACGTTCTTTGCTCAGCCCGTGCGAAAGCAGCTTCTAGATCGGCTTTAACGCTCGAAGGTTCCTTTGCATCGGCCTGAGCCGCGATCTCTTCGGCCGGAGCCTCGATCGGGGTGCCGTTCACAGGTTTCCCGCATGCGTAGCAAAAGCGCGTGCCTTCGCGGACCTCTGCCCCGCATTCTGCACAGACCGGTTTTTCGGCAACAGCTTCCATCTATCTAAACTCGCGCAAAGACCTCTTTCTCCTCACCAAGATCGCGGGCGGAAGGCGTCAAAATCGTCTTCTTATTGATATAGATCTTTTCGCCTCGATCGACAGCTCGCCGAACGTCGTCCTCGCTCACGAAATCTACCGGCTGAGGCGGCCCTTTCTCAATGACCGGTTCGGCGTACACGTGATGAATTATCGTTTCTTTCGCTACTGTTTCTGCCGGCTGTGAAGGACGCGGGGGCGTTGGCAGCGGATCCGCCGGTTCTGTTTCAGCGACGGTCTCTGGGCGATTCCGCAAAAATGTATCCACGATCTTGGCGATCTCTTCGCGTCGCGGCTTTTGACGGGCAACTGTTGGCGACGTCTGCGGCAAACCTTTCGCAGACGGTGTCGCTGCGTTGATCGGCTTGGTCTCGAAGGCAACGCGCTTTACATCCATCAAATGCAGCGGCGACACGTTATCCGAGGTCACGTTGCCGCCCCACGACCCGCAGCCAAGCGTCATCGAGGGCGAAAGATCCGTAGAGAATCCGATCGCACCGTGAGTTGTCGGCGAATTGATGATTACGCGTGCGGCAGGCATCTGCTTGCCGTACTCGACGGCCTTTTCACGATCTTTTGTGTGCATTCCCGCGGTGTGGCCCATTCCGCCGAATCGCAGTATCTCCTCGCACCTTGCAGCACCTTCCTTAACGCCGTCCGCAACAAAGAAGGCAAGAGTCGGCGAAAGCTTTTCGACCGACCACGGGAACTCCCGGCCGACACCCGCGCAATCGGCGAGCAGACATCGCGTACCTGCAGGAACACTGACGCCGGCGAGTTTTGCAATATACTCCGCGGATTTTCCTACGATCCCGGGATTCAACGTCCGCTGCGGCGTCAGAAGCACCTTTGCGACCGCATCAGCTTCGGCAGGAGACAAGAAATGACCGCCTTGGCGCGTGAATTCCGTTCGGACAGCGGCCTCGATCGGGGCATCTACGACAACGCTCTGCTCGCTTGCGCAGATCGTGCCGTTATCAAAGCAAGTGCCCGTCAAGATGTCCGCAACTGCCTTCGCAGGATCCGCCGAACGCTCAATAAACACCGGCACGTTGCCCGGCCCAACGCCAAACGCGGGTTTGCCCGATGAGTACGCAGCCCTTACGAGCCCGGTCCCGCCCGTTGCGAGTATTACGGCCGTCCGCTTGTGTTTCATCAAGGCTTCAGTGCCCTCGATGGTCGAAACCGTCAAGCAGCGGATCGCATCAGCAGGAAGGCCTGCCTTGATGCCCGCATCACGCATTATTCGCGTCGTCTCCGCTATACATTTCGCAGCTGCCGGATGCGGCGACAGCACGATCGTGTTGCGCGATTTGATCGCAATGATGATCTTGAAGATCGCCGTGGACGTGGGATTCGTCGAAGGAATGATCGCAGCCACCACGCCGCGTGGGCTCACGATCTCGACAATGCTCTTCGAGTCGTTGACGACACCAACGGTCTTTAGGCCTTTGAAATAATTCCAGACGTCCTCGGCAGCGAACCGATTCTTTTCGAACTTATCTTCCGGCTTACCGTATCCCGTCTCCTCACAGGCTATTTGACCGAGCCGTGCACACTCCGCCAAAGCCGCCTTCGCCATCGCATCGCAAATGGAATCGACCTTCGCCTGGTCGAAAGACGCCAAGACAGAGAACGCCGCAAATGCCGCGTCAACGGCATCACGAGCTTCCTGTTGTGCGAGAAGGTCTTTGTCGGCCATCGAACTAGACGGAAAAAATCACGGAAATGGTGCCCTCGCGTGTCCAAGTACACGAAAACGAGGGCACTCGGTCAAAAACGGGACGCTACTTCGAGCGGCTCTTGCTGCCTTCGCTCGAGATCGCAGACGAACCCGCATCGCCGGAGGTCAGGGACTTTCCGCCGCCGCGAAGGGCTTTCTCGTCAGGGCTGTACCCGACGGCGCCGCCTTTCGGCAGAACACGCTCGACCTCAGAGTGAGGCCGAGGGATGACATGGACGCTGATCAGCTCGCCTACACGGCGTGCAGCGGCCGCACCGGCATCAGTTGCGGCCTTTACCGCCCCGACATCACCGCGGACAAAGATCGTTACATATCCGGCGCCGATGTATTCCTTACCGATCAGCTGGACGTTAGCAGCCTTGACCATAGCATCGGCCGCCTCGACAGCACCGACAAATCCCTTGGTCTCGACCATTCCGAGTGCCTCTAAACTCATTGACTGTTCCTCACTTAAAATTAAGCTAGCTGGATTTTATAACACGAAGATTCGATAGCCAAAATTATCACGATAGATTGCGTATCTTCAAGCGTTGTAGAACGGTTACGAAATTGACATAGCAGGTTCGACCGCTTAAACTTTTTATTTTACGAACGGTTGGTCCCCCATCGGCGCAATTGTCTGAAATGTCACAATCACTAGGCGAAAAACTGCGGCTTGCCCGCGAAGAAAGAGGTATATCCATTACCGAGGTCGCCGAAGCCACGCGAATTTCTCCGCATTACCTTCAAGCGATCGAGGTTGATGATTATCGCACGCTTCCGGGCGGCATATTCAACAAGGGTTTTATCAAATCCTTTGCGAAGTACGTCGGCGTTGATGAGGCATCCGCTCTGGCGGACTACGCCCGCATCATCAACGCGGATGGCGGCCCGGAGGCCGCGGAACCTGCGTCAAAGCATTATAGGCCTGAGGTTTTGACGGATGACCGTGCGGGCGGATCAATGATCCCCACGGTGATCGCGGCCGTCGTAATTCTCGCGATCGTCACTGCGGCGGTCCTTTTCGGCCTTAACTATCTGAAGAATCGCCAGGCCGAACCGGTTGCGAATTCGACATCGCCTAACGCAAATACGAATTCGAATCCTGCGATTCCGGCCGCAACGCCTCAACCGGCGGTGCCAAGTATGGCGTCGTTAAAGGTCGAGTTCTCGGCAACGACTGATCCCGTTTCTGTTACCGCGTCACTTGATGGCGGCAGAAGCGAGAGCAAGCTTATCGCGGCAGGAGCTACCGAGACATTTGAGCCAAAGGAAAGCCTTAAGCTGAGCTACTCACGCTCGCTTGCACAGGTCGTCAAGCTCTCGATTAACGGAAAGCCCATTACTTTACCGGCAACTCCGACCAACCCGAAACGCAGCGTCATTGAATTTCAGATAGACAAGGACACGTTGCCTGCGATCTGGGCAAGTGCTTCGATCAGCGGGGAGGTTCCGGCGGAACCTGCTGCGGCTGAGAACACCGCCGGCCAACCGGCGACGGCCGCGCCACCGACCTCGACTCCGGCACCGGCCGAGGCAACACCTAAACCTGAAGCGGCGGCCGCAACGCCGAAGCCTAGCGTCGCCCCTGCGACACCAAAAGCGGCCAATACCGCTGCGACGCCCGCGACCACAGGCTCGCCTGCAAAACGCCCGGCAACAGGCACAAAAGCACCGGAGGCCGCACCGACGAAAAAGCCGGCAGGAGCTGAAACGCATTGATGATCCGTGCGAAGGACCGTTTTTTCTTGAACGATGCCCGCGAGTTTTTCTCACGGGCATTTTTGTTTATAATTGCTTATGGATATCGAAGCTATCAACGAAGGCCTGACCTTCGACGACGTTCTCCTCGTACCCGCGTATTCGGAAATTCTCCCGTCGGATGCCGACACTCGCACCAAATTCTCGCGAAATATCGATCTGAACATCCCGCTCTGCTCATCGGCTATGGACACGGTCACAGAGGCCGCTCTCGCGATCGCTCTTGCTCAGCAAGGCGGCATCGGCGTGATCCACAAGAATCTTTCGATCGAAGAACAAGCCGAAGAGGTCGATAAGGTAAAACGCAGCGAGTCCGGTATGATCGTCGATCCCGTGACGATCAACAAAGACGCTCTTGTCTCGGAAGCCTTGGTGATCATGGGCCGGTTCAAGATCAGCGGAGTACCAGTTACGGACGAAAATGGGCTGCTCGTCGGCATTATCACGAACCGTGACCTGCGTTTTGAAGGGCGTTTCGATATTCCCGTTTCCGAGGTGATGACGCCTCAGCCCCTCGTTACCGTACCGGTCGGCACCACGCTCGACGAAGCCAAGATAACACTCCAGAAGCACCGAATCGAAAAACTCCTTGTCGTCGATGACGACGGACACTTAAAGGGCCTTATCACCGTCAAGGATATCCAAAAGGCTATCAACTTCCCGCACGCCGCGAAAGACTCGCTCGGGCGACTCCGCTGTGCCGCCGCGATCGGTGCGACAGGCGACTTTTTGGAGCGGGCGGAAGCCTTGGTAAACGCCAGAGCTGACGCGATCGTCGTTGATACGGCGCACGGCGATAGCTCCCGCGTTTTTGACGCCGTTAAGGCCGTAAAGACGCGGTTCCCGGGCATTGAGGTCGTCGCAGGTAACGTTGCGACCGCGGAAGGCACCTTGGGGCTTATACGGGCCGGAGCGGACGCCGTAAAGGTCGGCATCGGCCCCGGTTCGATCTGCACGACCCGCGTCGTTACCGGAGCGGGCGTTCCGCAGATCACCGCCATCAATGAATGTGTCAAAGCGGCCGAGAAAACCGGCGTTCCGATAATCGCCGACGGCGGCGTGAAGTTCTCCGGCGATGTCGCAAAGGCGATCACTGCCGGCGCAGATTCCGTCATGATCGGCTCGCTCTTTGCCGGAACGGAAGAAGCTCCGGGCGAGATCATTCTGTTTCAAGGCAGAAATTTCAAGACGTATCGGGGAATGGGTTCGATCGGCGCAATGAAGAAAGGCTCAAGCGACCGATACGCACAGGAAGCGACCTCCTCCGACTCGAAATACATACCGGAAGGCATCGAAGGACGCGTTCCCTATAAAGGAACGATCGCGGACATGGTTACCCAACTGGTCGGCGGCCTGCGATCCGGAATGGGCTATACAGGCTGCCGAACGATTCCAGAGCTGCAGACCAATGCAAAGTTTGTAAGGATCACATCCGCGGGCCTTCGCGAGTCACACGTCCATGACGTGATAATCACAAAAGAAGCCCCGAACTATCGCCTGGAATCGTAGTCCGAACCGCCTGCCACGGAACGCGGACGCCTTCGTCCGCCTCTTGTCAGAACCGCCTGCCACGGAACGCGGACGCCTTCGTTCGCCTCTTGTCAGAACCGCCTGCCACGGAACGCGGACGCCTTCGTCCGCCCGTTGTCAGAACCGCCTGCGTCAGCGGGCGGTCAGCTTGCAGGAGCATGAGCGTGAGGAAGCGCCCAACGCAGAACTGACAACGAATCTCCCGTCGCATGAACTTAACTCCGTAGGAGTGAGCACGCCTCGATTCTCAATCGATCCTGTCGCGCGCTCCACACACTCCGAGACCGGCCTACTTTTTACTTTTCTTAAGAAATGCGTCGCAAGGGAGCGTGTCGAGCTTTGCAATGAACATAAGTCCGAAGGAGTAACCGGAGACGAGGCTGCCTGCGTCGATGCCCTCAACTCGGTCGTTCGTATTGTGTAAGTACTTCGCTCCGGCGGCATTGAGCCCGTCAAACGTTATCGCCGGTATTCCGACATCGATAAAAGCCGAAGAGTCCGAATCTCCATTGTCAATAGAATCGCTGTAAAGCACGAAGTCAAGGTCTTTTGCGAGATCCTTTGCAGCACGAACCATTTTTGAGTTGGCCATATTTCCCGGCGCTTGCGGTGCCGTAAAACCAAAGCTGTCAAAATTAACCATCGAGCAAACCCTACGATCCGTCTCGGCTTTCGCCTTTTTGGCCATGTACTTCGATCCCAGCAGCCCTTTTTCCTCGGAGTCGAAGGCGGCGAAGATATATGTTTTCTCGGTCGGCACGTTCACGAGCGCATGATAGATATTTGCGAGGATGAGAATGCCTGTCCAATTATCGATCGCACCGCATCCATCATCGACCTTGTCATAATGAGCGCCGATGAATATCGTCTCGGCGGACTTGCCTTGTTTGGTGACAAGAATGTTCTCGCCTTGGTCGAACTCCTGCGTCTTGATCGCACTTTCCGGCGCGCCCATCTTCTCAAAGAGGGCGATCACGGCCTCTTTGCGTTTGGTCGAATCGCAAGGTGTGCGTTTGATCTCCTCCGCGAACTCAGCCGCCTTGTCGCCCGCCGTCTGAGTCTGGGCAAAAGAGTGAACGGCCGCGGTCACAAGCAGCAGAAGGGGAATTAAGGGAGTCGCTCTTCGCATTGGATTATTTAAGCTGCTCGAGCAGGTCTTCCCACTCGCCATATAGAGACTTTACGCGGAGCTCGGCCGAATTGAGTCCTTCAGCGATCTCACGAAGCTTCTCAGGGTCTGCCGCCACAGCGGCGTCGGTCATTTCCGCTTGGAGTTTCGCAACATCATCTTCGGCTTTTACGATGTCGCGCGTTTCAAGATCTCTTATCCGATTTTCGATCTTCTGGATCTGATTCTTTGAAAGGTTTGATGCTCGGGAGACCGTGTTGGTGTCCTCAGCGGCGGCTTCGACATCAGGTGATGAGGCGGCATGCTCAGGCGATCGAAGCCTCGCAGCTTTCCAATCGTGAAATTCCGAGTAGTTGCCGGCGTAATCCAGCACGCTGCCGTCCGCCTCGAATGAGAGCATTTGCGTTGCGATCCGATCCAAAAAATATCGGTCGTGGCTGACCGTGATGATCGTTCCCGGATACTCGCCGAGAGCGCTCTCAAGGGCTTCGCGTGCGGGAATATCAAGATGATTCGTAGGCTCGTCGAGGATGAGGACATTCTTCTGTGAATAGATCAGTTTTGCGAGGGCGAGCCTGCCTTTTTCACCGCCCGAAAGATCGCGAACTCGCTTCTCAACGTCCTCGCCAAAGAAAAGAAATCGTGCGAGGAACGAGCGAAGCTCCACATTCTCCGCCATCGGTGCCACGCGGCGAAGTTCCGAGATGATGTCGTTTCCCTCGTGCAGATCGTCGAGATTCTGAGAGTAGTAACCAAAATTCGTCTTTGTTCCCCAAGCAAGCTTGCCGCCGAGTTCGCGGATCTCGCCGATCAGCGTTTTCAAAAGGGTCGTCTTGCCTGTACCGTTTCCGCCGATGATGCCAAGAGCACCGCCGCGATGAAGCGAGACGTTCAGCCCGGAGGCAAGCACCTTCGAGCCGTAACCGATCGCAAGCTCTTCGGTCGTAAGCACGTTGTTGCCCGCACGCTCGACCTGTCTGAGCTTGAAGTTGCCGCCGCTCTTTTCCGAACGCACGGCCTCGATCCGGTCGAGCCGTTCAAGCATATTGCGTCGGGATTTTGCTTGCTTCGTCTTTTGTCCTTCGAGGTTCCTCCGAATAAACTCCTCGGTCTTTGCTATCATCGACCGCTGATTCTCATATTCACGCTGCTGCTGTTCGCGGCGGAGTTCCCTTTCGACTAGAAACTTCGAGTAATTGCCCTTGTACGAGACCGCGCGTCCATTCTCCAGCTCGATGATCCTGTCGGTCGTCCGATCGAGAAAATAGCGGTCGTGGCTGATGATCACGTACGCGGTCGCGTAGTTCGTGAGGTATTCCTCAAGCCATTCGACGGCATCTACATCGAGGTGGTTCGTCGGTTCGTCGAGCAGAAGAACGTCAGAGTTCGAGAGCAAAAGCCTCGCCATCCCAAGCCGATTCTTTTGGCCGCCTGAAAGAGTGTTCGTCTCCATGCCCCACTGATCGTTCGAGAAGCCGACGCCTTGCAGGATGGCTTCGGCCCGGGCGGCGTAAGTAAATCCGTCAGCCTGCTCGAACGCCGTTTGGAGCTCCGCATATCGCTCAAGGATCGGCTCTGAATGATCGGTCTCCATCTGCCGCTCGAGAGCACGCATCTCGTTCTCGATATCGTGAATGTCCTCGAACGCAGAAAGTGCAGCGGTGTGCACAGTCTCCTTCCCCGCAAAATCGACGTGCTGCTCGAGAAGGCCGAGCTTCAGCCCGCGCATCTTCACGATCTCGCCGGCATCAGGTGCTTCGCGGCCGGTGAGAAGGTTGAACAGCGTCGTCTTTCCGGCGCCATTTCGCCCGACGAGTCCGATCTTCTCGCCGGGATTCACCTGAAACGAGACGTCCCTGAGGATCGCGTTGCCGCCGTATGATTTAGAGATATTTGAGAGACGAAATAACACTTGACCAATAACAGCGAAAGGTAGAAGAAAACCGCAGCGGTTCGCCTCTACCTCTCGGATCTAAGAAGCTGCTTTTGAAGGTTGGCCGGTGTATGCGGCCAGATCAAAGCAGGCTATTTCTTTGCAGCGTTTGCAGCAGGTTTCGCAGCGTTTACCGCAGGTTTGGCATTGCCGTTCGGAGCGGCATTTGCCTTATCGGCGTTCGAATTCGCGTTCGCGTTCGCAGGAGCCGCTCCCGCATTAGCATTAGCGTTCGAATTTGCATTCGCAGGTGCGGCAATTCCGGCCGGACGTGCGCCGCTCAGTTCGTTCGGATTCGCTACGATCTTGCGAGCCAGCATATTGTCGATCTTTGCTTCGCTCATAGCGATCGTCTGATACGCAGCCTGCAAGAGCTGCTTTTTAGCACTGATCAAAGCATCCGTGACCTGCTGGCGAACACCCGGGCTTTCAAGCGTCAGAGCCTCGTCTCGGTCGCTGCGTTCCTGCAGCTTCAAGATGAAGAACTTGCCTTGCGCCCTCGTAATGAAAAGCTTGCCGATCTCGGTCTTCGGGTTCATCAAAGCTTCGACCACATCGCCCGGAAATGTCTGCCGAAGGTCTTCCTCGGAAGCATATCCAAGATCACCGCCCTGAAAACGGCTCTGGTCTTCACTCTTTTCACGTGCAACGCTCGCAAAATCCGCGCCTGCCTGAAGCTGTTTCACGATCTCGTCACCACGAGCCATAGCTGAAGCCTGATCGACGGTAACATCACCTTCGCCGCTATTCGCCGGATCTATCACGATAGCGGCAAGTTTGACGCCTTTCTTCTTGACGAATGCCTCTTTGTTGCCTTCGTAGAACTTCTCGATCTCATTGTCCTTCGGCGGCTCGATCTTGCCGGTGATCTTGTCGAAAAGCTTCTGGATCGCGATCGTTTTCTTGAGCTGAAGGCGGACCGTCGCATCGTCCATGCCAGCGTCCTTCATCTCTTTTTCAAGCTGCTCGGCGGATTTGCCGCTTTGCGTCTTCTGCTTGTTCAGCTCGGCGGTAACTTCCTCGTCCGTCGGAACAACGCCCTCTTTCTCGGCCTTCTGGAACAGGACTTCCTGCTCGATCAGCCCTGAAAGCACCTGAAGCCGTGAGTTCGCAAGCTCAAGCGGTGACATACGTGCATCCTGGCCCTGTGCCTGCATTTTGAAGACGCGTTCAACTTCTTCGTTCTTGATGGCCTTGCCGTTTACGGTCGCTGCCGTTTCATTCGGGTCCATACCGCCCGACGAGCTGTTGCTGCTTGTTCCGCCACCGCACGCCGTTAAAACGACAGACACGATCGCGAACAGAGTCGCGACCAAAAAGATCCTTCCAAATTTTTCCACTACGGAATTCGCTCCTTTCAACCTTTCGGTCATTAACATAACTTGACTATTACCGTCTATTTCTGGTATAAAATCTGTTTTCGAGTTTTTAACAAACTCTGCAATACTTCCTCGTAATGATACGGAGGCTTTAAACTTATGGCTCAACGCTGCGATGTATGCGGAAAAGGTCCGCAATTTGGTAACAACGTTTCACACGCGAACAATAAAACTCGACGTCGTTTCAATCCGAACCTTCAACCGGTTCGCGTCTCGCTGCCTGCCGGCGGCACCGGACGAATCAAAGCTTGCACACGATGCATCAAGTCCGGAAAGATCGTTAAGGCCGCGTAATTCATATTTGAGTAAACGGCCAAGCTTTTGGTTGCCAAACGCCCTCATTAAAAATGGGGGCGTTTGCTTTATTCCCTACTCAACGACCGCGATACAGTCGATCTCGACGCGGCAATCTCGAGGCAGACGTGCGGCCTGAACGGTCGCCCTTGCCGGCTTGTTTGAATCAAAATACCGGCCGTAAACTTCATTCATTGCGGCAAAATCATTCATATCCGCAAGAAATACCGACGTTTTGACCACGGTCTGAAAACTTGCTCCTGCCGCGGCAAGAACTTCACCAAGGTTCTTCAAGACCTGCTCGGTCTGCTCCGCAACGTCTTCTGATACAAAATTCCCGGTCGCCGGATCTATCGGGATCTGGCCCGAACAAAAGACCATTCCGTTCGCCTTTATCGCCTGCGAATACGGGCCGATCGCACCCGGTGCCTTATCTGTCGCAACAACCTCGATCATATCTCTCCTAAATTGCCCGGTTCCTATGCCTTTGAGCAAAAGCGAAATAGTAACAAAACTCGGGGTAAAAGGAAAGTTTAAGGGCAGGATTTTATACGTTCGTGCGCTCAACGGCGATAACACCGGGCACGCTTCGGACGGCGCTCATCACCTTGTCGAGGTGCTTCTTGTCGTGGACCTCGACCGTTACTTCGATCAGTCCGATATCTTCCTTCGACACATTGGCGCGTGCATCGCGAATTCCCGTCTTGATCTCTGCGATCGCATTCGTGATACCGGCGAGCATTCCCGTGCGATTCTCGGTCGTTGCGAGCAGCTGGACGGACTGGATCTCGCCGTCGCGATCTTTCGCCCATTCGACGTCGACGATACGGTCGCGGTTGACCATCAGCTGCCGCACGTTCTTGCACCGCTTATTGTGCACAACAACGCCCTTCCCGAGCGAGATGTAACCGATAATGTCCTCGCCTCTCAGCGGATTGCAGCATCGCGCTCGCGTTACCAGCAGATTCTCGACGCCCTTGACGCTGATCGCATCTTCGCCGAGGCCAATGAACTTCTTAACGGCCTTGACGCCGGCAGAAATGCGCGTCGGTGACTTTTTCTCCGGATCGAGCTCTTCGAACTTTTCCGTACCGAGGAACTTCGAAAGTACATTTCGCGGCAGGGTCTTACCGTAGCCGATAGACGCAAGAAGATCGTCCGGACGACTGAGGCCGTAGTCGCTGGCAATGCGTTTCATTTCGGCCTCGTTATTTACCAGCTTCTTAGCCGAAACCCGGAAACGTTCAGCCTCGCGTTCCAGCAGCTTTCGCCCAATATCGACCGATTCCTGCCTCTGCTGTTCTGATATCCAATGCCTGATGCGGTTGCGGGCCCTTGAGGTAACAACATGGTTGAGCCAGTCGCGGGAGGGTTTTGAGTTCTGCGTCGTGAGGATCTCGATGACGTCGCCGTTTTGGATCTCAGTGCGAAGCGGGACGATCCGGCCGTTGATCTTCGCACCCGTACACGTATCGCCAACGACCGAGTGAATAGCGTACGCGAAATCGATGGGTGTCGATCCCCTTGGAAGCTGAATCACCTTTCCCATCGGGGTAAAGGCATAAACGTCCTTCGGAAAAAGATCGAGCTTCAAAGATTCGATGAAATCTTCAGAATTCTCGTTATCCTCGGTGGTCTCGACCAGCGGAAGCAGAAGCTTTTCGACCGTTTTTCTTAGTTCATCGAGGCTCTCGTCATCCTCGCTCGAACCTAAAGAGCTTTCTTTGTACTTCCAGTGGGCAGCAACGCCCTCTTCGGCGATGTGGTGCATTTCTTCAGTCCGGATCTGCACCTCAAATGCCTGTCCGCTGCCGCTGATCACCGAGGTGTGGAGCGATCGATACAAGTTATCCCTCGGGATCGCGATCCAGTCCTTAAAACGCTCCGGCACCGGCGTCCAGATGTCGTGAACGACGCTCAATGCAAGATAGCAGTACTTTCGATCATTCGGCGTGATGATGCGTGCGGCTATCAGGTCATAGACCTGCTCAATGTGGATCTTTTGCTTCTTGAGCTTCTTCCAGAGCGAATACAGACGCTTGACGCGGCCCTCGACCGATACGAACGGTACGTCATTTTCGAGTAGCTTTGTTTCGATGGTTTCTTGTATTCGGGCGAGCGTAGCTTCGAGTTCGGGACGGCGGGCTTCGACGATATCGGAAAGGCGTTTGTATTCGTCGGGGTGAAGGTTCTTGAACGATAGGTCCTCAAGCTCGCTTCGCATCTTACCCATTCCGAGCCGATGTGCGATAGGGGCGTAAATGTCGAGAGTCTCCTGCGAGATCCGAGCCCGCTTTTCCGGCTTCAGGAATTCCATCGTCCGCATATTGTGCAGACGATCCGCAAGCTTGATAAGCACGACTCGAACGTCCGTGATCATCGCGAGAACCATTTTTCGGACATTCTCGGCCTGCTGCCGCTCCTTCGACAGATTGCTTATGTGAGCGATCTTCGTAAGGCCGTCCACCAGATGCGTGATCTCATCGCCGAAGTACGACTTTATCGTATCGAGATCGACAAGCGTGTCTTCGACAACATCGTGAAGCAGGCCCGTCGAAACGCTGACCTCGTCAAGCCGCATCTCGGCAAGGATCTCGGCAACTTCCAGCGGATGGACAAGGTACGGTTCGCCAGATGCGCGCGTTTGGCCTTTGTGATGAAGCGCGGAGAAAAGGTATGCGCGCCGGATCAGATCGACGTCGGCGTCAGGCCGATTCGTCGTAACTGTCTCGATAACGTCTTCGATCCGGATCATACGGTGGTATTTCGGCAAGGCATGTCGCCCAGGCCAAACCTACAAAAAAAGTGCCCATCTAATTGTAAATGGGCACCTCGCTAAATTGGAAGGAAAATCGACTGTCCGATTATTTATTTGCGTTCGCAGAACCGTTGGCGTTGGCCGCATTCGCCGCCTCAGCCGCTTCCTTGGCCGCAGCTCGTGCTTGAACCGCGTCATCGATCTTCTGAACGACATCGCCCAACTGGTTCATCGCGCCCTTCGCCGTCTCGTAGTCAGCCTTAAACTTGTCGCGTCCCGAATTATCGCCGTTCATCTCGGCGATGCGGGCCTGCTGGTTGATCAAGCTAGCCTTATAGGAACGAACCGACTGGAATATCTTCAGCACCTCGGAAGCAAGAGCGAGTTCGACATCCGACATCGTGTCCGGATTTAGCGAACCTGACTTCTTGACCGAGTCCGGCTCAAGAGCCATCGCCTGATCGATCAGCGCCATACCGTCGGTCGTGCACTGCTGCAGTTTTGCGAATTGGGCCGCATCCGCCGGCTTAACGTATTGATAAGCCTGCTTGCCGTCACCGGCAGCCACCGTCTTCTTGGTCTCAGGTGTATCTGAGATCTCGCTTGCGCAGGTATTCTGCTTTGCGGCAAGAGCGCTGAGGGCACGAGCACGGGCCGTCGGAGGATATGCCTGATCCTTCGCCACCTGTTCGAGCCAAGCAGTAGCCTTGTCCGGCATCTGAATATTGTCGTAAAGGCTCGCTATCGCACTAGAGGTCGAGTTCACGGACGACAGCGAATTGAGATACATACGCTGCGCATCCGCAGATGCTGGGTTCGCATTGTATGCCGCCTCGGTCTCCTTTAGGTCCTTCAGGTATTGCGGAAGGCTGACC
This sequence comes from Acidobacteriota bacterium, assembly GCA_018269005.1. Lineage (GTDB taxonomy): Bacteria > Acidobacteriota > Blastocatellia > Pyrinomonadales > Pyrinomonadaceae > OLB17. The sequence continues at coordinate 329,900 of JAFDVK010000032.1, forward strand.
TTATAAGCATCGATCGCTTCTTGGGCCTTTCCTTTGTCCGAGCGGTTGCCGATGTATTCCGAATGGAGGGTACGAGCAAGAGAAAGCTGCGCCGTACGTCCTTCGAGTGTCTCACCCTCTGGGTCAAGCGATGCAGCATACCTAAAACGCTCTTCGGCCTCGGGAAACTTTCGGTCCTTATAAGCCTTGGCACCGTCCACGAGGTTCTTACGCGCCATTACGCGATTGTAAAAGGAGCAGCCGGAGCCGAGTGAGACCATCACTGCGACCACCGCTAGAACTCCTAAACGAGAGATTCTCATTATTACACTCCAGTTAATAAGAGCCGGGACGTAAGGCCATTTCCCCTAAAGGCCGATCGCTCCAAAGGCGCCTTCCGCTCGAATGAACGAACGGCAACAAGGCCACGCCCCGTTCCAAAATTGTTAGTTTGCAAGATCGTCGATCTGCAGGCCGATGGGCGAAGCCCCGGCCTGTTTGACCGCGTCGATCACCAGGACCACATCACCGTACCGCACGCTTTTCGGCGCCTTTACGAACAGTGTCCGCTCGACCTGGTTCGTGTTCTCATTCAGGACGCCTTTATCAGCACGTTCCTTGAAAACCTCTTTGAGCTTTGCGATAAGGCCTTCGGTATTGGTCACATCGCCATAAGGCTCGTTGTTCAAGGTTACGCCTTTAGTGTCTTTATTGATCGCGACGACAAGGGTGTACGGGTTCGCCTGAACCACAACATCCTGTTGATCTTTCTTCTCGGCCGGGACCTTCGCCTCAAATCGGCTAGGCTTCAGCGGAGTAATGACCATGAAGATAACGAGCAGCACAAGCAGCACGTCGATCAACGGGGTCACGTTGATATTTGGTTTGGCGCCGTCACCGCCGCCGGTTGACATTCCCATATAAACTCCTCAGTACCCGGGAGCAATGAATCAGAGAGGCCCTTTTTTCGGTCCGTCTTCATTGCTCCGAGTTGTTTTGCGTTAGCCTCCCTGCTGAGCAGGGGCTCCCTTCTTCTTATCCGCGACGAGGCCGACCTTGTCGATATCCTGCCGCCTGATAGTGTCGATCGCCTGAACGACCGTTCCGTAATCCACATCGATACCGCTCTTGATATAGACGATACGCTGTGCAGGTGCCTTACCTTCCATCCTCTTCTTGATGATGTCACCAAGCTGATCGATCGGGTATTGCTCCTTACCGATGTAGAAGTTGTTGGAATTCGGGATCGCAACTACAACTGACGACTCCTTTGCGATATCCGGATCCTCATCCGGGCTTATCATGTCGCGCGGCAGGTTAACTGTCACGCCCGACTGAAGCAGCGGTGTCACGATCATAAAGATGATCAGGAGCACCAGCATGATATCGACCATCGGAGTTACGTTAATATCCGAATTGTATTCGTCGGCTCCGCCGACCTGCATACTCATAATTAACCATCTCCTAGTTCGGGCTTTTGTAAAAAAGCCGAGAACGATGCGATCCTAGCCCTTCAGATTCTTTCCGCGCTGACGGATAAAGTAGTCAACGAGTTCAGAAGCCGAGTTCTCCATTTCGACACCAAAGCTGGTAACTTTGTTCGTGAAATAGTTGAAAAGCCACACCGCAGGAACTGCGACGAGAATACCGCCTGCCGTTGTTACAAGGGCTTCAGCGATAGCACCGCCGACCGCGCCGATACCGGCCGTCTCGTTGGTCCTCAAAGCCTGGAACGCACCGATGATACCGATGACCGTACCGAAGAGTCCGACGAACGGAGCCGTCGAGCCGACCGTTGCAAGGCCTGCGAGGCCGCGCTTTAGTTCAGCCGTCTTCACGGCAATGGCACGCTCGAGGGCACGCTTGGATGATTCCATCTCGAGATCAGTGATCTCCGAGTTGCTCTGGTGAGCTGAGAACTCCTTAAGGCCCGAGGAGACGACCATAGCAAGGTGCGAATCCTTGTGGCGGTCGCTGATATTGATCGCTTCGTCGATATTGCTCGTCTTGAGCGCCTGAGCGACCTTCGGGGCATACTGACGGGATTGCGTCTTTGCCTTGTTATAGGTGAGCCATCGTTCGATACCCACTGCGATCATATAGACCGACTGGATAAGCAGAACGATAACCACGCCCCATCCGGGGATCGTCAAGCTGTGCACGATATCGTAGAGGCCGAATGAAATGCCTCCCTCGAACATCACAAAAAGTGTCATTGTTTTTCCTCCAAAAAGAAATCGAAGATATTTTTACTCTGTATTTGCAGAAAATTTGCGGGATGCCGGGCCTAATAGCGTCAGGAGCGGCATCCCGCGAATACGTCGCCAACTATCCGTAATTTACGGATTGAACGTGTACCGGATCACGCCGGAAACCTTTACGGGCTGTCCCGAAAGCAATGTCGGGCTGAACTTCGAGCGTCGGGCCGCCTCGACAGCAGCCTGTACGAGCAGCGGATTGCCGCCCGCAGGCGTTGCAGAAACAACGTTCCCATGCTCGTCGATAAGCACCTGGACAGTTACGGTTCCCGAAGCGTGCATCGCACGAGCGGTAGCCGGATAACGCGGTTGAACGAGGTTGACGGCCTTACCGTTCAGCACACCGCCCGAAACCGTCCTAGGAACCGGTTTTGGCGTCGGCGGCGGAGCATCGATATCGTCGTTGCCGTCCTTATCACCATTTGCGGTCTTTCCGTCACCGAAAGTATTCGTCGTTCCGGCTACCGCACCTTGACCGCGCTGCTGGGTGGCCGCCAAGTTCGTCACGTCCTGATTCCCCTGCATCGTCTTAACGTTCTCGCGCATGGCGACGACCTTTTTGTTATCGGTGGTGATCGGTGGCGGCTTGTCAGGCGGCGTCGTGTTGATGTTCGCGATCAGCTCCTTGCGTATATCGACATCCGGGGCTCTCTTCTGCTCCGGCTGCTTCTCCTCCTTCGGCGGAGGTGCCTCATCGGGCGGCGGCGGTGCGACCAAAGCGGTAAGCTCAAGGTCTCCGGTGCCCATTCCATAATCCTTGCCGAACAGGCTAACGGTCGTGCCCGCTACCAACCCTGCGAGAACCAGAACAAAGAACACCAGGAACAGTGCCCCTTTTCGTCGGTTTTCCGGCGAGTTGTTTTTAGACTCTACTAGTTGATCAAGCATCTTAATCCTCCATTCTGCCTCTTGGTGCCAAATTCGAGGTCAACGGTCACGAAACGTTTTCAAAACTTAGATGTAGCCGCACCTGCTCTCGTTGCAGCCGCAAACATGGGATCAGGGCGACGCGACGAGACGATATCCTGTTGTTTAGATCGATGAGTTCCGAATTATCGGCGAGGGCTGCTTGAACGTCAACCGACTGCCTGAATTCGCAAAACGGGAAACCCGACACCTATCGCATTAACTGCGAATTCGGATACGAGCTAAACAAACTTTCTAATTGACCAGCAACGTAGGAAAGTCTAAAAGTTTGAAACCCTAAAGTCAAGATGAATAATGCTTTTTATTACAAAAGGGCGGCTGTTCCGCCATACCCTTTTTGCGCCCGCGTCGAACTACCGCGTTACCGGACGACGCGTTACGGATCTACGCGAAGAGGACGCAAGCTTTTCACCCTTAGTCGTCGAAGGCGCAAGCGCATCTTTGATCTTCGAATCACCTAATTTTGACTGCCACCAAATGGCGATCGGGCTCGCGATGGCGATCGTCGAATAGCAGCCGAGCGTCAAGCCGACGAGCAACGCCAGCGAAAAGCTCCTTAAGACCTCTCCGCCGAAGACCACGAGAGCAAGCACCGAAAGGATAACAAGGCCCGCCGTAATGACCGTTCGCGAAAGCGTCTGGTTGATCGAATCGTTCGTGATCTCGAACAGCGAATCATGGCGCCGCATCGGCACATTTTCGCGCACACGGTCAAAGATGACGATCGAGTCGTTCACTGAAAAACCGACGATGGTCAAAATTGCCGCGATAACGGTCAAATTCACTTCCCATTGAAAGATCGAGAAGAAGGAAAGCACCATGATCACATCGTGGAATACGGCGATGACCGCACCGGCAGCGTATGTCCAGTCGTATCGGAAAGCGATGAAAACAAGTATGCCCACGAGGCCCAAAAGCGTCGCGATGACCGCCTGATTTCTAAGCTGCGATCCGGCGATGGCGCCGACAGAATCCGTTCCGATGATCTTGTAAGCTGCGTCAGGGGCCGTATCGAGCGTTGCGTCGCCCTCAGCGGCAGTACCGAACGTATCAAGCGCAGATTTCACCTCTGCGCGGCCGGCTTGGACCTGCAGCGTATGATCCTGATCTGAAACGCCCTCAGGGCTCGTTTCCGCCTCAAGAAGCGGTATCTTGATCAAGACCTCATCGGGCTTGTTCGTGGACGACTGGATGACCGGATCGCCGACGCCGGAATTATTGAGGGCCGCCCGTATCTCGTCGTCGGTCGGGCGGTTCCTGAATTTCGCGGTCACGATCGTTCCACCCTTGAAGTCGACTCCCATATTGAAGGAATCCGTGCCGCCCGGAGTAAGTTCGCGGCCGACCGCCGAGACCAGTCCGGCGATCATGATCGCGATCGAAATACCAATAAATGCACGACGACGGCGAAGCCAATCGAAATGGAAGTTGTCAAAAGGATTTAACATCTGTAATCACTAACACGTTCGAAACGGGAAGCATCAAGACGCTTCCCCGTCCCGCATAGAAAACCTAGATACTTAGCCTGTCCATCTTCGGCCGCAAACTCAACTCCCAGTTGAAGATCGTTCTCGATACGAAAACGGCCGTGAACAGGTTGATCAGCAAGCCTAAGATGAGGGTGACGGCAAAGCCGCGGATCGGGCCGGCACCGCCGGCCATATACAAGATAATTGACGAGATGATCGTCGTGATATGCGTATCGATGATCGTCACGAAGGCTCGGTCGAACCCGAGGTCGATCGACGTCGGAATATCAAATCCGGCCTTCAATTCCTCGCGGATACGCTCAAAGATCAGCACGTTCGAGTCAACGGCCATACCAATACCGAGGATCAGTCCCGCGATGCCCGGCAGCGTCAGCGTCGAGCGTATGAGCACGAGTGCGGCGATCGTCAGAAGCATATTCAGCACAAGGGCCACGACCGCGTTCACGCCCGAACCGCGATAGTAAAAGAGCATGAAGACGATAACGAGCCCAAGGCCGCCAAGCGACGCTTCGACGCCGGAGCGGATCGAGTCAGCACCAAGGCTCGGCCCGACCGTTCGCTCTTCCTGATAGACGATCTTCGCCGGCAATGCACCTGATTTCAGCGTCAACGCGAGGTCCTCGGCCGACGTTTTTGTGAACTTGCCGGAAATCTCGCCGCTGTCAAAGATCTGCGACTTGATAAACGCCGCGGACTTGACCTCGTCATTCAAGACGACGGCCATATAGTTGTTGATGTTCTTGCCCGTCCACTCACCGAACTTCTGTGCACCCGAAGGCTTGAATTGGAACGAGATCTGGTAATCGCCCTGGGCGCCGGTGCGGGAAACTGCTTCGGCGTTTCGAAGTTCGCTTCCGTCAACGACCGCCGGATATTCGACCACCACATACCTCGTCGGAGCCTTCTGATCCGGCGTTTGTCCGGCCGCCGTCGGTTCGTCACGCTCAGCGTACGGCAGGATCTTGCGATTTGCCGGAACAGTTCCGCCAAGCGATGCCTTTGCCGCATCGACCGTTGGATAAGTCGTTACGGGTGCAGGGTTTGCCGCACTGACGATCTTCATCAACGCGAGGTTCGATTCCGCACCGATAAGCGACTTCACACGCTCAGGATCGTCAACGCCCGGCATCTGCAAAAGGATCTGGCCGGAAGTCGGTGAACCCTGATTCTGTATGGTCGGTTCCTTGACGCCGTATGTGTTGATACGGCTCTCGATGATCTTCTTTGCCTGCGATACCGCATCGACTTTCAGGACATTTTGCGCCGCAGCACCCAGCGTCCATGAGATCGTCGAACCCGAAGTGGTCTCATTCCAAGTCTGAAGATCGACCTTCTTTTTCACGGCCTCGGCAACTGCGCTGAGGTCCGTCCCGTCGGCCAAGGTCACGTTGAAAGAATAATTTCCATTCTCTGCGACCGTCGCGTTGTTAGTCACCTGAAACTTGGGTTCGGTGCTGTCCTGAATCGCCGAGACCGCCGCCTGTGCGTTATTCTCGGTCATCGTCTTGAGGTAATCATCGAGCTTTACGCGCATCACGAGATGCGAGCCGCCCTTGAGATCGAGCCCGAGATTGATATTCTCGGCAAGATTCGTCTTGATCCCTTCCCAAGTAAAGTCGGCCGACGTCGGCATGCGACGCGGGCCAAACACCATATATACTCCGACCAGCGTGATGGCGAGAATTACGCCCGTCCTGATCCACAACCCAGTTCTTTTCATTGGTTAAAAATACGTGCTATCAAACTTGCAGAGCTTTAGCTCTCGGCCTTTTTGCCGACGACGGCGGCCTTTCCGATCTCGATCAGCGTCTTTTCGGCACTCATAATGACAAAGCTCGTGGCTCGGATCTCTTTCACGCGGCCGATGATGCCGCCGTTGGTCACTATCTCGTCATTTATCTGTAAAGATGCAACCAACTCGGCCAACTGTTGCTTCTGGCGCTTCTGCGGCAGGATCACAAGGAAGTAAAAAATGCCGCCCATGAGCAGCAACGGCAGCACAAGCCCGAATATCGAGCCGGCACCCGAGTCCTGAAAGAAAAAAAGCAATATGTTCATCGGTAAAAAAGAGCGTGCCCTCTAAAGACAAAAAGCAAATGATATACAACTAAAACGCGATTATCAAACGCCGAGGGGACTCTCGGACGCCATTTTTTCGAGGGCTTCTCGCCGGAATTCTTGAAATCGGCCATCGATGATCGCCCTTCTCGCCCGCCGCATCAGTCCCAGGAAGAACGCGACGTTGTGATGCGATATCAAAGTTGCGGCCGTCATCTCGCCCGCTTGCTGGAGATGCCGAAGGTAGCCGAGCGAATATCGCCCGCACACTGAACAGCTGCACTCAGGGTCGAGCGGCGCGTCATCGAGCCGGAATTTCGCGTTGCGGATGTTCAACTTCCCTTGCGACGTGAAGGCGCTTCCGGTACGGCCGTTCCGCGTCGGAATGACGCAGTCGAACATATCTACGCCGCGGCCGACGGCCTCGAGCATATCTTCGGGCGTTCCGACACCCATCAGGTATCGAGGCGAATCTTGCGGCATCTTCGGCGCAAGATTTTCGAGCACGCGGTACATCACGCTCTTCTCTTCGCCGACGCTCAAGCCGCCGATCGCATAGCCGTCAAACCCGATCCCGACCGTCCGCTCGAGGCTTTCGATCCGGAGATCGTCGTAACCGGCACCTTGTACGATCCCGAACAGAGCCTGCCGTCCGCTAAGACCTTCCGTGTCTTTAACGAAACCGAGATCGTCACCGTTTGCCTGGAGTTCGTCGAATCTAGCCTTCGACCGCATCGCCCAGCGGATCGTAAGGTCGAGGCTCTTTTTCGTCGTCGCGTGATCGGCATCGCCCGGCGGACATTCGTCGAAAGCCATCACGATCTCGCTCCCCAACGCCGCCTGAGCTTCCATCGAAACTTCGGGTGAAAGGAAGTACTTGCTGCCATCCAAATGCGAGCGAAATTCGACGCCTTCTTCCGTCAGTTTCCTCAGATCCGTCAGCGAAAACACCTGAAAACCGCCCGAGTCCGTCAGGAACGATCTTTTCCAGCTCGTGAACTTATGCAGCCCGCCGAATTGCCGCATCGCTTCGACGCCGGGCCGCAAGAAAAGATGATACGTATTGCCTAGGATGATGCGTGCGTCGAGCTCGTCTTCGAGCGACTCGAAGCGAATTCCCTTGACCGCACCTTGCGTTCCGACGGGCATAAAGACGGGCGTTTCGATCACAGAGCGGCGTGTTCGAAGCACGCCGGCGCGTGCCTCGCCATCGGAAGCCTCAACATTCCAATCGATCGCTTTTCCTGATTCAGTTGACATTATTTTGGCCCAAGAGCGCCCAGATGCTTGCTGGCCCGACCGCAGTTTCCGATTCAAAGACACCGTCCGCATTTATCATTACGGCCGAAGGCGTGCCGTACATACCGAGCTTTGCCGCAAGCTTGTAATTCTCATCAGCAACGACGCGACCCGGCATTTTTGCTTCGAGCGATGCGTCGTCGGTAAAGACGACAACGTCCGGTTCGCCGTTCGAACGTTTTGCGAACCAGTCGAAGAATTGGTCGTGCATCGTCTTGCAGTGAGTGCAGTTCTCGCCCCAAAAGAGAAGCATCGTCCGCTTGCCCGAAAGCGAACGGGTCGAAACTTCGGTGCCGTCGCCGGCGGTGTGTGAGAATTCCGCTGCCTTTTCGCCGACAAAGTTCGAATGGCCGGCTCCCGCGATCGGAAAATGGAGGAACTCATCGGAGAAATCCGCCCGCCTCACTCGTTCGACAAGGCTGCGGATCGCTATATCGCCCGCCGCGACATTGCTCACGAGCTTTCCGTTGCGGCCGATCACCACGAGCGACGGCGTCCAACGCGCAAAATACGCATCGGCGACCTCGCGAGCTTCTTGGAGCAGCACCAGTTCGCCGGCGTCGCCGAATTTCAATTCGTTCGCCTCTGCGTCGCCGCTGCTGAGAAAGATCGTATTAAAGCCCTGGCGAAATTCATTCTGCCACGAATGAAAATCCTCGATCATCGACGCACAAGGTGTGCATGTCAATCCGACGAAAAAGAGCAGTATCGGATACCCTTCTTCGATCATCGCCTGAAGCGAGACCGGTTCTCCGTCGGTATTCGGCAGCGTGAATCGCGGGGCTTCGGCACCGATCGGCAGCGAATCCGTCAATGCGCCTGAATCCCGTTCGACTTCGCCGTGAGAGTGTTCATGTTCATCGAGCACTCCGGCCTGAGCATCGAGGATCATTCGCCGCAGCGTGATAAAGCAGAGCAGAACTGCCGCAAATACTGCGAGCTCGAGAATGATTGCCACGTCTATCCGCGAAAGGCTCGAATACGCAGCACCTTGCCCTTCCGCTCCTCGAAGGGCTAGAAACACGACGCCCGCGAGCAGCACGAGATTCCGTACTATCGCACCTGCCCCGGTCGGCTCTGACATCAGCTGTCCGAAGCAATGACAATTCTGCCGATTTCCCCGAATGAGCTGATACGCTAGAAAGCCCGTGAAGATCGCAAGGAGGATCACCGCTGCCGCGGCCGCACCCCAAGCCGTGTCAACGAACAGGAAACCAACACTCAAGATCAGCTCGACCGCGATAAGCCAAATGCTGAAGAAAAGGGTCGTGCTTTCGGGAATGCCATAGCCCTTGAGAGACTTGCGGCTTCCCTCGATATCGGACGCCTTGCCGATCGCGGCGGTCGCAAAAACGCCCGCGAAGATCAGCCTGAGAATGAGGATGAAAAGATCCATTTCACTAATGAATTTCCTTACGCGTCTCCCTTTTTGCCCTTCGTCTTATGTCTTTCGACAAGCCGTATCGGCGTCGCGAAAAAATCGAATTCCTCGCGCATTCGATTCTCGACGTATCTTAAGTACGAAAAATGAAGCCCGGCCTTGCCTCCCGAAGTAAATAGGATAAATAGCGGCGGGCGAATTCCGGCCTGCGTCAAAAACTGTACCTTCAGCCGTGAAAAACCGCCTTTTACGGGCGCCGGAGCGGTTCCGCCTTTCGGCTGCGTTATCGCGTCCTCAAAGAATCGATTTAGCCGCGAGGTCTGTATGCGCCTGTCCCTCGCCTCGTGTGCGCGGATCGCGAGCGGCAGGATCTTCGTCACGCGCTGGCCTGTAAGCGCCGAGATCGCGACCATCGGCGCCCAATCGAGGAATTTCATCGCCTGGCGCAGCTCGCGTTCGAACTCATAGATCGTATTCGTCTCTTTTTCTTCGAGCGCGTCCCATTTGTTGACCGCGACGATTATCGAACATCCCGAATCGAGCGCGTAGCCTGCTATGGTCGCGTCAAGGTGTGTGACGCCTTCGACCGCATCGATGACGATTATGGCGACATCGGCTCGTTCGAGCGACTTTTTCGCCATTATGACCGAGAGTTTCTCCGCCATCTCGGTCGTCTTACCTTTTCGGCGAATGCCGGCGGTATCAATGAGCAAGAACTTGTTGCCCTCGAACTCAAGATGCGTATCGACGGCATCGCGCGTCGTTCCGGCGATCGGCGAAACGATCACGCGCTCCTCGCCCAAAAGCTTGTTCAGCAGCGACGATTTGCCGACGTTCGGCCTTCCTATGATCGCAAGGCGGATCTCGCGCTCTTCTTGTTTCTCTTCCTCCGGTTCGGGATCAATATCCTCGAAGATCTCGTCGATCAGGTCGCCGACACCGTTTCCGTGTTCCGCCGAAACGGGCACGACCTCAAAGCCGAAGCGGTGGAATTCTCCCGCTTCCGTCTCGACGTGGCGTGTTTCCGCCTTATTTGCCGCAATATAGACAGGCTTTCCTGTCGCTCTTAGAAGTACGGCGATCTCTTCGTCGAGCGGCGTGATCCCGGCCCTGGCATCTACGACCCAAATGATCGCAACGGATTCCGAAATGGCAAATGACGCCTGCTTGAAAATGTTTGAAGGGATTACCGCCTCGTCGTCCGGCACGATACCGCCCGTATCGACAAGCCTGAATCGATGGGCGCGCCATTCAACTTCGCCGAACATTCGGTCGCGCGTAATGCCCGGTTCGTCGCCGACAATGGCCCTTCTGGAGCCTGTCAAGCGGTTGAAAAGAGTAGATTTACCTACATTCGGGCGACCAATGATCGCAACAAGTGGAGCTGACATTATCCTAAACGCTTGATTCTATCAAAGAGTCAGTATATTGTGCGAAGTGTATGAGATTCGATATCGGAAAAACTGTCGAGATCCTGCGTCAAACTCCTTACACGCTTGAACGGTTTTTGGCAGAGCTCTCACCCGAATGGACCCAGTTTGGAGGCGGCTTCAATGATTGGTCCCCTTACGATGTTCTCGGCCACTTGATCCACGCTGAAGAGACGGATTGGATACCGCGGGCAGAGATCATTCTTGCAAAAGACGGACGCGTGTTCGAAAAGTTCGACAGAATGGCTCAATTCGAGCGCTCGGCCGGCAAAGGCCTCAACGAACTGCTCGAAGAGTTCGCCCATTTGCGGAGCGAGAACGTTGCAAAGCTGCTAAATTGGGAACTGACCTCAGAGCATCTCGCTCTCGAAGGCTTTCATCCGGAGCTTGGGAAGGTCACGCTCGAACAGCTCCTTGCTACCTGGGCTGTCCACGATCTGAACCACATTCACCAGATCGCGACATTCATGGCGCGCCGGTACGAAGCTAATGTCGGCCCTTGGGTGCCATACCTTGGGATCCTCGACAAAAAGGGCGCCGCCGTCTAAAGCCCAAGTGTCATCTGTCTGAACCGCCAGCGTTGCAGAAGCCCGCACGCTAGTAAGGGCATCGGCTCGTTTGTCCCTCAGGCGAATCGAATTATTTGCAAAATCGCTCACAAGAGGCTAAATTTAGCCATTATGCTGACCGACGACATCTACATCGTACACCCGAACGCTGAGCAGGCCGATGCTTTGAAGGCGTTCATCAAGGCTCTAAAAATTGATTTTGAGGTTGCCACCGCTGACAACATTTACAACCCGGTGTTCGTCGAAAAGGTCAGAAAAAGCAGACGGCAGATCAAACAAGGCAAGGCGGTTCGCGTCGGAAAGGCCGACCTTCAAGACTTCCTCGACTTGAAATGAGCTACGACCTGCTCTTTTCCAAACAAGCCCTAAGCGATATAGAGTTTCATAAAAAGGCCGGCAAGAAAGTGATCCTCAATAAACTGCTCATTCTGTTGAGCGAGATCGCTGAACACCCTTTCGATGGTTCAGGAAAGCCCGAACCCCTGAAATACGCGCTAAAGGGATGTTGGTCCCGCCGCATCTCCCGCGAACATCGTCTTATCTACGAAGTCAGCTCGAACAGCGTACATATTCTCTCCGCCCTTGGGCACTACGAATAGGCCGTCTTTTAGCGTTGTCAGATCCGCCTGCGTCAGCGGGCGGCCAGCTTTGCAGAAGCCCGCACGCTAGTAAGGGCGTTGCCTTTGAATTGCCACGTCGTTTACGGCGTGGTTCAGGAGCGATACCCAATTTCTCGGAGGCGGCTTGCCGCCGACAGTGACTTTGTCGCGTGCTCCGTACACTCCGGCGAAATCTTGAGCAACGCTAACCACGAGCTAAAGCTCGTGGCAATTCCCCTTTTGTGAAAATGTTGTCGTGCGGATGATCCGTTGCCGTGTAATTCACTTGCGGAGACGCCGTTATCGACCTTTGTGAGCTTTTCCTCTCGGGTTAGCGCGAATTTCTTCTCGCATCCTAACAAATAAATGGGGTAAATTTTCTTTGATAATCTCCAAGTTTTCTTCTGTTACTTCAGCTGGTTCGACGAAAACTCTTTCGATTGTTCTGGCATATGGATTGCCCCAAGAAAGATCAGCTGTGATCTTAAACTTATTGTCGTGATCATCAACTTCTATTCCCATTGATATGAGATCAGCATTCTCGGAAGCCGCTTTGTGAAGAATACACTCAAGACTTATGCAAAAATAGCCGTATTGAGGCTCGCTGTCCGGGGGGTAGAAAACATGAATCTTGCACAACACTTCGCTAAATTCGTTACTGATGCTCCTGGCCTCGGTTTCCAAGAAACCGAAGAAAAAGTTTTCGATTGGTTTTAATCTTTCTTGTCTCATACACTATCCATTACCTCACAATAGCCATTCGAACAGCAGTTGTGTAAGGATGTACCAAACCTACTTTTCTATACGACAACCACTGGATTAACTCTTACCATGTCTTAAGTACTGTCGGCGGCGAAGTTGTTGGCCCGCCGCCGACTGCGCTGTCGCGTGCTACGCACACTCAGGCGTGTTCACGTTCGTTATCCCGAATGGTTTTCGAATTGCCACGGCATTTATGCCGTGGAACACGTCTCTCAACAGCCTATGGAGGCGGCTTCGCCGCCGCCCCTTAACGATCATGGGATGGGCAAGAGCGATTTATCCGGGTCTTCTAGAAATGCCTCAAGAATGGTTTGAGATGAGATCAAGAGGGCCTCGATATCTCCTGAGCGGCAGTTGCCGAGGCGTATCCAGATGACCTTTGGCGGATGTCCTTCGAGGACGCTTCGCTGCTCGAAATCGTCATCTTTCGTTACGATGGCGAAATCATTGTCCCTCGCAAACTCCCAAATGTCGCGATCCGAAGCCGTGGTCGATAGGAGATTTTTGACGTGGCCGGTTCCCGGAAATACCACATCAAGTTTTTCGACCAGCTTCCAGGAAATGTTCTGGTCAAGCAGCAACTTCATATTGTGTGCTGACGGCAAGCTGTCGTTCGCGATTCGCCGCGAACGCAAGACACGCCCTGATGTCCTCGCGCGTCAGTTCAGGAAAGTCGGCGAGGATCTCTTCTTCCGACATTCCGCCCGCAAGGTACTCAAGAATATCCTGCACAGTGATCCGCATCCCGCGAATAGTGGGCTTTCCGCTTCGCGTACCGGGTTCGATCGTGATGATGTCTCGGTAATCCATTTCAAAACATTCTATCAGCAATCGGCGACCGAATCACCAATTTGTTGCCCCCCAAATCGAGATCTGTCGAATACTCAGCTACCAATTTCCCCGAAGAATAAACAAAAACCGTCGTCTCGCCGGTCGCGATGACTTCCTTTTTGACACGCTCGCCCTTTAGAACCATTATCCTGGCACATGGCGAGCCAAGTCGGTTATACCGCTAGGAACACGGTTCACATAAGTCTTATAAACGATTGGCGAGTCGTTTATCCTCTGCTGGACGAAGGAACGCTCCCCGTCTGTCGCAGTCGGCTTGAAATTAATCGCCACTCCTTCGAATCCGTCAATTTCTACTCGAACAACACTCATCATGCCCGGCAAGGATTCGAAACCGGTGCCATTTTCATCTGCCCTCCCGATCACGTTTTTTTTAAAGTCGAGAACTTCTTCCCAAGTAACGTTTTTCTTGAAGAAAACGACAATGTCGGCTTTAACGTCCAGCCCCATTTTTATGCGATAGTCGTCGGGCGGCTTCGATTCCTGGGAGCGGCATCCAACCGTGAAGATCATCAGCGATACTAAAACGAATAGTAGTTTATTCATACAAAAGGCCCCCTAGTTGATCCTCCGCATTGGTTTTACAAGGTCGGATGGTTTCGTTTCGTCTGAACGAAACAACAGGACAGTTTTCACGCTACCATCTGACATCCCGATATATGCCCAACCGGTAGTCGATGGGAACGGTCTCGCTTGGGCCTGGGCTAACCGAGATCTTGTCCCCGCTGCCGGTAAGCTTGATGCGTGCCTGAACATCGATAGTACCTTTCGGTATCTGGAACTCGCCAATCTTCACGATGGCTGCAGGTACACCTCCGATGGCCTCGACAGCCCTATAAATTCCGCTTCCTACCGCACTCTCATTGGTAACTTGTGCACCGTTCTTTCCGTTTCTTAGGCCAACGTCAAAGATTGTCCTAGTGCTCCGCCCATCGCCGAAGCCGGCCGTAGGTGTTGGCGTACATACGGGCTTCGGCGAAGTCGAGCGAGGTCTCGGCGTCCTGCCGTCCGTTCAGGAGCATTGACCCTCGAATGGTAAAACCAATGCTCCTGACAGATCAGTCATTTAGCCGAGCTGCCTTATGTCCCGATAAATTCAGGAAAATCCTTCGCGATCCAGCCATTATCCTCAAACCATTCGCGGAGATCTTTTGTGAATCTGGGCAAGTCAAAATCCTTGAACTTCTTCTTCGCGATGATTTCTGGGACTTCACTAACAATCTTGCTACCTATGATCTCCTTTCGATGGGACCGCTCAGCATATTTCATCACGTCCAAGTCAAGCATGATATCCATGTACAAGCAGTTCTCTTTTTTTACAAACCTGATACGCTGCTTAAAGTTCCAGCGAGGGTCACGGCACATCAGGCAAATCGCGATTTCTAAGTCGGAGTCGTTGTAACGTCGATCGGCAAAGTAATCGCCTAATGCTTGTGCCAAGCCGCGCGTCGCTTCTCCAACTCCAGATTCGGTGTTTGAGTCTGACGTAATAAAAAGCTTCATGCACTATCTCCTGATCTTATTTCCGGGTGGAAGTTCCCCAAATATCTCTTCGAAAGTAAGGATTTTGTTGCGTTCCATTTGAATCACACTCTTAAACGATTGAGTCGAAAACTCCGAGTTGTATTTAAGGCCCGCTCCAGTATTCTTGTAAAAAGAGATGGGATATCTCGCGGGACCTCTCATTGTTTGCCCAAATTTCCAGACGTCACCTTCCTTCAGAAATACTTCACCGACCGGCTCTTTGAACCCCCTCTTCATTACAGGGTACATACCATTCCTCGCAGCCCGCAAAAGCCCGCGACACCATAATGGAACTCCTAACCCACTAGCTGAAGCTAGTGGCAATTCCGTTGCGGCAGCGGACACTCATGCGTCTTTTGTGAACTCATATACGACGTGAATGTTCATCACGCCGGGGCGAATCTCTGTGCGGATGCCGATGGCGTTCATTTTGAGTTTGCCGGTGTTCGGGATCGGCAGGCCGAACGAGACCTTGTCGAGGGTGAGGATCTCCATCGGGTTGAATTTGCGGTCAACCGAGCTTTGTATGAGGTCGGCGATCAGGCTGCCGCCCAAGCCATTCGTGCCGTTCATATTCACGCTCGTTACTTTCACACGGCCGACGAGCCTGCGATTCGCCGAATCAAATTCCAGATTCACGACCGCGTCGGCCCAGCCCGCAAAATCCACACATCCGACGAACGGCATCGAGTAGTTCCCGTTAAATGCGAGCGGAACGCGGATCTGGCCCTCGCCGAGTCGCACGGCCGTGCTCACACCGCCGGTCTCGCGCACGACCTTTATCGTCCCGCAATTCAGTATCTCCTCGCCGGCCGAAGGCCCGAACGCGGACGGCATCAGCCTTTCGACAAAATTCGTGTCGTTAGCGGCGACCGCACCGCCGCCGATCGGGAATGCCGGCGGATCGAAATTCTTGAACGTCGCATCGATCAGCGTGTCAAAGAACTGCTCATTCACGGTCAGCGTAACCTCCGTCCGCTGAGCCGAGGCACTTGCCGCAAATGCCGAAAGGGCGATCAGGAATATGGTCGTGTTAAGGATTGTTCGCTTCATAAGGATACGGCCTTTGGGATGACTGCCGTCTAAACGAAGTTCGCCGTAAAGAGTTCAGATGCCGCTGCGGACGATGTCGTGCAGGCGAAGTAATCCAACGCATTTTTCCCCGTCAACGACCGGCAGCACGGAGATCTGAGAGGCTCGGTCTTCCATGATATGCAAGGCTTCGAATGCGAGCGTATCCGAGCTCGTCGCGATCGGGTTCGCGGTCATCATCGACTCGGCGGTCAACGCCGCAAGTTCTTCGGGCGCCGTGCGCTCGATCGTTCGTCGAAGGTCGCCGTCAGTTACGATCCCCAAGAGACCGCCGCTCTCATCGACGACATTCACGGCACCAAGAGCGTATGTCGAGATCGCCTTGACGACCTCCATCCAGCCCGCATCGGGAGCGACCGCAGGATTCTCCTGCATCAGATCTGCAACACGCATCGTCAAGCGCCGTCCCAAACGCCCGGCGGGATGATTCACCGCAAAATCGGCCTCGGTCAGGCCTTTTGCCTCCATCAGCGTCATCGCGATGGCGTCGCCCAAGGCAAGGGCCGCGGTCGTCGAAGATGTCGGCGCAAGGTTCAGCGGACACGCTTCCTTGTCGATCGCCGCTTCGAGAACGACCGTCGAAGAACGTGCGAGTGTCGAGCCCGCGTTGCCGACCAACGCGATCAGCGCAACATCCCGCCGGGCGATCGCAGGCAGCATCGCGAGAAGCTCCTCGGTCTCGCCCGAATTGCTCAAAGCGAGAACGACATCGCCTTCCGCCAAGATGCCAAGCCCGCCGTGCATCGCGTCGGAAGGGTGAATGAAGATCGCGGGCGTGCCCGTGCTCGTCATCGTCTGAGCGATCTTCTGCGCGATCACGCCGCTTTTGCCGACGCCGGTCACGATCACTTTGCCGCTGCAGTTCAAAAGCAGCTCGACCGCTCGCTCGACCGAATCGCGTGCGATGCGTGACGCCACGTTCTCGATGGCCGCCGCCTCAAGCCGCAGGATCTCAATTGTCTTTTCGTAAATTTTCACGTTCTAATTCTCGAACAATCAGGGAGTCTCCGAAAGCGGCTTGCCGCCTACCAGTGCGGTCGGGCTTGCCCGACCGCCCCTTGCTCAATTTATACCCGGAGCCTGCAAAGCAGGCGACAGCTCAATTGTTGGCGGCTAAAGCCGCCTTCATTGAGAGATTTTAGCGTCCACGGTCGGGACCGGTTGCGTTCTTTGCAACACTTGGGGATTTATGACCCAAGAACCACGACCGCACTGCCAAAGGGCAAGCCCATGGGACACACTCCCTACCGGTCGTGTTTCCGCCCTTCACCGCTCACGATAATATCGAACTCTCAAACCTGTTTGAAGCACAAACCGCACAAAACGTATCAAACCGCACAAAATGTATCAAAGTGCACGATTTGCACGTTTTTGATCTTTAACGGTCGAAGAACCGTTTCAGGTTCTTGCCGACAAATTCGCGTATCTGTTGGATATTCTTTAGATCGTCGAGTTCGGCGTTCGCTTCCTCGTTGGTGGAAAATCCTTTGCCGACGTTCACGAAAATTGCGTTCGTCGGATACGAATCCTTGGCGCCCAAGCACTTGCCGGCCATTATGACGTCGGTGAGGCCGTCCTTGTTCAGGTCGTCAAAAGACAGAGCCTCGACCCAGCAGGCGGTCTGGCCGTTGAAGGCGTCCGGGAATTCGAACATATCCTCGCCCTTCGTGAAAATGTGGAACGTCGAACCTCGCGGAAGATCGGTCTTATCGATCATCTCATCCGGGTTTGCAAAGGTCACGAAACACGATTTTTCGTACGGTTTGTGATCGAAAATGAATGTCTGCTCGCGCACTAGCGTTTTGCCCGCGACCTTCGATTGATAACACTGAGCAAGCGTCGGTTCGCCTGCCGCAAGTGCCGAAGCTTGGGCCGCATTCGCGTCCGCGGCAGCCTTCTGCGAGTTGTTGGAAAATGCCGCCGCGACATTTGCGTTCGTCTGCGGCGGTTGATTCGAGACCGAATCGGACCCTGTCGACGCACACGCGCCGGCAAGGACCGAAATTGCGAAAAGGACGAAAGACCTGAGCTTCATAGTTACTCGATCGTAACAGAATCCGTGCCTGTGCGGCCAAAGGTTTCGGGATGATACATCTCCTCGGCCTTGGCGGGCGGGACCACGAATTTTCCGGGCGTTGTGGCCCGCGTTACGTACGAGTAATTGTACACGCCTTCCCACAAAAGCGAGGTAAAGGCTTCGGCCCTTTCGTCGCGGAAGTTCTCGTGCTCAAACCAATGAGCGCGATACCACCAGAACCAGCTTCCATAGCTCAGCGAACCGCCGGTTATCATCGGCTGCTGCTTCTTGTCGTCAGGGATCTCCTCGGTCGCGGCAAGTTCCGGATTCAAAGTTTCGAGGCCCGCAGGCATCGGATCCACCAGTGCGACGTGATACCGACGCGATTCCGCGATCATCGTAAGACGCACACGCACCCTTGCTCCCGTCTTGAACGTCCACGATCCATCCGGATTCTGCTTCACATCGTCCGGTTTATCGACCGGCTCGTACGACCTCAGTACAGTGAATCCATAATCCGCAGGTTCGAGCTTCAAACTGCTCGGCGCGTACTTCATCCCGATCCGGTAGTAGAGCCTTCCCGGCCCTTTCTTGTCGAGGATCAGGTCGGCCGAACCGCCCTGATCGAGCAGGTAAGACATCGGAATGTTTAGCACGTTGGAATCGACCGAACGTCCCTTGAACACTTGCTCGCCGGCGTATGTATCACCAAGCCACATCTTCGCGACAAAGTCCGGCGTAACCTTCTCATACGCCGCGAAATACTTGTCGAGAGCGAGCAGGATAAAGACGTTCTCCTGCGTATTCGCCCAGGCACCTTTGACGCGATGATCGAGCAGGCCGCGAACGAGTTTCGGGATGATGTCGTTCTGCGGATCAGCCTTTATCAGCGCTTCTAGGA
Organism: Acidobacteriota bacterium; assembly: GCA_018269005.1. GTDB lineage: Bacteria > Acidobacteriota > Blastocatellia > Pyrinomonadales > Pyrinomonadaceae > OLB17. The sequence continues at coordinate 349,035 of JAFDVK010000032.1, forward strand.
GCACGCCGTCTGCACGTCGGTTCGAGTACATTATCAGCCACGCCCCATCGCCGTAATCGGTAACGAAATTCGCCGTCGATGCCGTCTCGGTAACGTGGTTGTTCAGGAATGTGAGTATCGCCGTCTTCTCGGCCGCAAAATTCGAATCATCCGAAAAGGCGGACAGCAGCCAGCCGAGGCCCTCGTAAGGCATCTGCTCGACGGTCGCTTCGGCGAGGAGTTTCTTCGCTTTCGCAACGTCGCGGTCGCCGAGTTTTGCTCGCACATAAAGGGCGTATGACGAGATCGTCCAGCGAATTTTTGGGTTATCGAACCAATAGTAGCGTTCGATGTCCCTGAGATAAGGTTTCGCCCGGTCGATAGATTCCTCAGGCACGTCGTAACCTTTTTCCTTGGCAAGCGCCATCGCATGGACCACGTGTACGGTCAGGAACGGCCATTGATATCGTTCCGGAGCGCTCGTCCAAAGGCCGAAGCTGCCGTCGTAACGCTGGCGCGAAGCAAGGGCCTTCATATCCACCTTGAATTCTTGTTCGATCTCCTCAGGCTTCGGCATATCCTTCGTCTTGAAAGCCGTCAGAACATCGCGCAATGCGGCCGTCGAGATCATTCTCGAAGAAAGCTGTTCCGAACACGCGAAAGGGTACTTAGCGAGGTAGATGTACGCGTCGGTCAGCTCCTGCAGCTGCGTCGAACTCGTCGTTACCTCTAGCCCGCCAAAGCTTGGGATAATGTTCGCCGGAGCCTTCACGGGCTGGAAGATCGCTGTGTTCTGATCGACCGTGCCGTATGTCGCAAAGGCCTCGCTGGTCGCCGGTGTCCAGACAGGCAGCGAGATCTCGGCCGCGTCGGAATATTCACCGGAGGCCGCGGCAAATTGGAATCGCGCAGTTCCCGCCTTTTCCGTCTCGACCGCGAAACGCACTTCCGCACGATCGTTTGCGCGGACGACGACCTGCTTTCCTGCCGCAGAATCCGCGCCGCCGAGCATTTTCACGTTCGAGGCACGCATCGCGACATCGACCGTCATATCCTTGTCGGATTGGTTCTGGATGACAACGGGAATTTCCGCCTTATCGCCATAATTCAAGAACCTCGGCGCGCTCGGCCGCACCATCAGCGGCTTTCGTGCCGTAATCGAGGATTCGCCCTTGCCGAAACGCTTTCCGTCATCCGCCGCGACCGCAATGATGCGATAACGCGTCAGATTGTCCGGCAGTTTCACATCGACAACGGCCTTACCGCTCGAATCTGTCCTCACACTCGGCATAAATGCCGCAAGAGCCGAAAAATTCTGCCGAAGAGTGATCTGTGCCGACTCCTTATCGGCTCCCCTGACCGCCACCTCCGAGGCAGACGCTCCGTCAATCTGGAAACTATCTGATTTTGCCTTCATCTCATACTTCATGCTTGGCGCGGCAGCCAACAAGCTCGTGAACGTCGTGCCTTTTGGCAGGGACTCGATTCTCCGAAACACCTGATCCGTTGCCAGTCCCGCTTGGACTGCAACGAGTTCGGGCCTCTCGATCTCGATATTGTCTCGAGAATGAAATTCCCTAACACCCGGGCCGCGGTGAGCGTAAAAACTCGGCAGCGGTTCGGGCGGCGTGTATCCTGCAAGGTAGAGAACGCTCTCGTCAACGACGACGACAGCGACCTCGGTGTTCGCCGCAGGGTTTCCCGCAGAATCCTTTACCGCAACGCTTAACTTCGTTTTGCCGCCGGGGATAAGCGTAGGATCCGCAGGATCGGCCGTTACTGACAGCTTTCGCGATTCCGTCGAGACCTTCAGATCGATACTTCCTGACGCATACGCAGGCTGCGGCGGGAGTTTCTTTGTGAAGTTCAGTCCGCCGGTATCGCGTTCGCTCACGCCGACGAGATCGACCTGCGCCTCGATGTTCGGCATATATGCCTCAAGGATCGGGATCTTCAGCGTTACGGAATTGCCTTCGCTCTTGAAATGCTGCGTCGAGACGATGCCGTTCCGCCGCAATGTGAGCACGCCTTCCGCGGGAGTGAATGGCGAAAGCACAAGTATCTCAGCGGTATCGCCGGGCTTGTATTCCTTTTGAGAAGGAATGATATCGACGTTCTGCCGCTTGAGATCGCGATTCTTCGGACGCTCGCCGCCCGGCACCCAGACCGTCAGCTCGCTCTCATTCGGCCGTTCTTTATCGTCCACGACGCGGGCAGTGACCTTGTATCGCCCGCCTTCGTTGGCGACGAAATTACAGGTCTGTGCCTTCTCGCCGCTCGTAACCGCGCAGTTTTGCGGATCGACGTTTTTCTCGATCCAATTCCCTTTTTCGTTCGTCCATTCGAGCCTCACCGCGTTGATATCGACGCGACGGCCTGCCTGGATCTTGCCGTCGATGTCCGTGACGATCGACTCGATACTGATCTTCTCGCCCTTTTGGACGAATGTCCGCGGCGTTCGTATCCCAACGTAGAGCGACGACGGATGAACGATGAAACTCGTATTGCCCGACCACGTCTGTCGGTTCACATCTGTAACGGCTCCCGATGCCGAGACGTTGTAGGGCCGCGGCGGATTGGCAGCGTCAAGGTCGATCTTGAGAAGATGTCGCCCGTCCTTGTCCGTTACGCCGTCGAAAGTTTTCGTCTGGGTTTCGTTACTGCCGCCATAAAAACTTCTCCACCACGGTGTCCATACGCCGAACGTGAAATCATCGCGATTCGGCGGCGTGAAGTTCGTCGGGTTCGCCGTTACGGTCCATTTCACAGGTGCTTTTGCGAGGCCGCCGCCCGAGAAGTATTTCGCGTTGACGCTCAACTTTGCCGAACCCTGGATCATATACGGCCCCTCGGTCTCCATCTTCGCCGTCACTTCGTACTCGGGGCGTCGAAACTCCTGTATCTGGAAGCTGTGCGAATATGTCCCGATCCTGACACCGTCGTTATTCAGCAGTTCAAGATCGATCCGCGCGTAGCCGAGATTTGCGTTGTCGGGGAGTTTCGCCTTTAGGTCAAATGCCCCGAATGCGTTCAGGTCGGTCGCGCCCTTTCCGATCTCGGCACCTCTAGAGTCTCGGACAACATAGTTGACTTTCTTCGCGTCTCTGGTGATCTCAGCGGCCTTCTCGACATCGCCGAGCTCGCTCGTATCGATATATCGAACGTAGCCTTTAGCCGAGATCTCTTCTTTTGGCTTGTACAGATGTCGGTCATCAAAAACGAACCACGAAACCTGTTTGCCCGATGGCTGTTCGTACCAATTTCCCCGCTGCTGCCAGAAGTACTGGGAGTTTTCCGGAACGAATGCCGTGTCGTTGCCAAGACGAGCAATGAGCAGATTCTCGGTGTCTGACCGCTTCTGAGGAAGGCTCAGCCGTGCGATGCCGGTGGCGGATGACGCTTGAGTTTCCGTCTCAGGAATGGAAATTATCGAAAGCGGATCGCCGTTCTCGTCGGTCGCTGTTGCGGCCTGCGGGTCGGAAGTTCCCCAACTCGATATCCACGCCCACGCGTTGCTGAACCAACTTCCGCCGGGCTCAGCGTCAGCGGATCTCACATTCTGAGGGCCATTCGGTGCAATGTGAAAATTCACTCCGGCGAGAGCCTTGCCTGTCTTTAGATCGGTAGCAAATCCGACCAACTCGTTGTTATCGACAAACGCATCGAGCCCGATGTTCGTCGATTGTATCCATACGGTCTTGCGCCGCTGCTCATATTCGTCTTTCTCGGGAGAGGTGTCTTCGATCTCGGCGATCACATTGCCAAAGCCGCCCTTCAGGGCCTTGTCGAGACCGATCCGCGTCTCGACCATCTTGGCCGCCGACTCGGCATTTACCTTGACCTTCTGATCCGAAACAAGCTCTCCGGGGATCGCTGCCGGCTCACCGGATGATGCCCTCTCGTTGCGAAGATATTTTGTATATTTCGGCCAATCCTCAGGCTGAACGGCAAAGAGCCGTACGCGCAGTTCCCTGATGTTGATCGAGTACACCGAATATTGCCGTGGACCGAAAGGATCCAGGACCTGCATCATCTTGCTCGACGCCATCAGCGAAGGCGGCGGATTCCCGACCTCGAATCGAACGGTAACATCGCTGCCGAGTGTCTGGCCGAACACATCAGGCAGACCGCCAGCGACCGTCACGCGGTATTTCGTATTCGGATTCTTCCACCCGGTGACGTAAACGGCGTACCCTGAAGCGTAGATATTCGCGTTCTCGAGTGCCGGTTCGATGCGGACCATCGACTTGTCGAACTTCGACCCCTCGATCGGATTTGAGAATTGGATCGTAAATGTGTCGTCCGGATAGCAATTGACCGCAGACGGATACTGGCAGTAGTACTGGCCGAGTTTCATCGCGCCATATGTCCGAAAGGCGAATGACTGATCCTTCTCCGTCTTGAGCGGGCCCTCTACCGAGGGCGTGCCGGAATGAACGGTAACGCCGATTGTTGAATCGGCGGGCAAAGCATCGGTTCCGCCATCAGCATTGATCGCACGGAACGCCAACCACCTTCCCGGCTGCTCCTGCCTTGAGGCGGAGGCGACCGACGGATCCGACGCGATCTCTTCGGCGGTTGCAAGCCGGGTTTGCAGCTTACGGCCCGCACCGGTTACCGAAATGTGCGAGAGGACGGCCTCGGCATCGATCGCCTGATCGAAGCCGATGTAGATGATCTTGTTCAGCCGCTGCGGCCCCCAATTCTCGGTCGGCATCGGCCTCTTCACGTTCGGTGCCGGTGTGGAGAACGTCCAGACGACGTCATGCTGCAGGGTCTTTCCCATGACCGACTTTGTGCCGGCCGGCACTCTGGCCTTGAATTCCGTCGCCATTGGCAGACGTTTCGCAGGATCGAATTTCAAGGTTCGCGTTCCAAGCCAACGCCAATTTCCTTCGATCTGCGGCGTTAATTCGACGGGGACGAATCTTGAGGCCTCTTCCTGCGATGTAACTGCGATCATCGGCTCGGAGAACGTGAGGCTCATGTCGGGAGCAAGCTCGACCTTGCCCTGCGGAGCGTATCTCACCACGCCGAGTTCTTTCGAAGAATCGATCTGCGGTCGATCAGCGTCGCCCTTGCCGGGAAACGGAACAGGAATCTTCTCACCCTTTTTAGGAGCCGGCAGTGAACCCGCCCTAATGGCGGCGTCCTGCTGGTCGCCGGCTTGCTCACCAATCTTTGGCAGCCGCCCGACGAGGCCTTTCGTGGCATCTTCCGAGAGCGGTTCGGCGTTCGCGGGGGGCGGCGTTTCACGCGTTTCAGCGGTCTCCTCACCTTCGCTCAGGCGAAAGCTCAGGCCAGTTTCGGGCTGATCTTGCTCAGCCTTCGTTGCCGCGACAGACTGTGCTTTGATCGAGTTTGTGATCGGGGAAAAGATGCCTAAATAGATCGAAAATAGAAGGAGATACGTGATAGTGGTCTTCATGGGATCCTCAAGTTATGTAGTTAAATATTGCAGCATAAAGCCTTATGGCCGCAACCGGCCCTTCCTTTACGACTTCGATGCACGAAGCGTCGCTTTCATTAGTATGAACGAAAGATTTTATTTTCCTTGCATCCGGTCTCGTCGAAGCTCGATGGTCAAACGCAATTCTTAGTTCTCAATGATGTTTGGATATTCGATATCACGCATTTCCTGCTATACTTTAAGATTGAATTTGCAACTTTGCGGCAGCGTTTTACGTAAGGCATTTCGCCAAAGGTTAGCACCTTTGGCATAAATTGAGGAGCACATCGAAGATGGGATTGTGGCAGAGAATAAAGAGAGTTTTCCGTGCAAGCACAGGTGCGGCACTCGATAAGATCGAGAACCCCGAACTCGTTCTACAGCAGACGATCAGGGATATGCGCGATCGCGTACCCGAACTGAACAACTCGGTCGCACAGGTCATGGCCACCGAACGCCTGCTCGTGAAGCAGAAAGAGAACCTTTCGGGACAGGTCGTCGAGCTTGATTCGAAGATCAAGGCCGCCGTTAAGATGGGACGTGACGACATTGCGACCGCGTACATCGGTCAACTCCAACAGGCTCAAATGGATCTCGACCGCACAAGCGTTCAGGCCGAGCACGCAGGCGTTGCCTCCCAGCAGGCGCTAAAAGCTCGCGACAATTACGTCCTCAATATGAAGAAGCGCACCGCCGAGGCGATGCAGCTTATCTCGGCCGCGAAACAGGCGAAACTGCAGGAACAGCTCGCGCAGACGATGGATTCCTTCAACATCGGCGACGATTCTTCCACTTTCAACGAAATGCGTGAGAAGATCGACCGCCGCGTTGCCGCCGCCGAAGCGAAACTACAGCTCGGGGCAAGTTCCGTCGATTCGCAGATGCAGGATATCGAACGCGAGGCAATGGACATTCAACTCCAGGACAAACTGCTCGCATACAAGCAGCAAATGGGAATGCTTGGTGCGGGAACACCGCCTGCTTCAAAGCAGATCGAGGCCGGCGAGCCTGCTCGGCCCGAGGCAGAGGTTCTGAACGACGTCATCGTCAACGAAACGGAAAGCGGCCAATCGAACTAACTTCTCTCAAGGAGAACACGCCCAAAATATGGCTGACATTGCCAAATATCGGCAGGATGTAGAAAGGTTCAACCAAAGCTACGCAAAGGAAGCTTTGAAGGAACCTTTCAATTTTTGGGCTCTCGCAGGCTTTCTTGCCGCTGCGGTTTTTACGGGAAGCGTGATCCCGCTGCTTATCGCGCTTGTCGCCGAGGCGATATATCTCGTCACGGTTCCGAATCTTCCGACGTATCGCCGTCTCGTCGAAGAACGGCACCAGCAAAAACTGCTCGCCGCCCATATTGCGAACCGCGAGGGTTTGATCAAGACGTTCACTCCGCGTGAACGCGAGGCCGTCGAATACCTTCGCTGGCTGAAGAACAAGATCCAGGAGAATTATCGCAAATTCACCGGAGCAAGCCGCTTGCCGTCGAATCTGCAGGCTTTGGATCAGCGTTGGGAGGATTTCGTTGACCTTCTCGACACTTACAGGCGACGGAAACAGCACCTAAAGACGATCAACCGGCAGGCCGTCCACAATCAACTCTCGCAGGCTTTCCGTGCGATGGAAGGTGCGGGCGACGACAAGACACGCCGCATTCAGCAGACCAACGTCGAGATCCTTAAGCGACGCATCGCCTCTTTCGACGAGATCGAACGCAGCGTCAAGCTCGTAGAAGGCCAACTCCAATCGATCGAGAATTTCTTTAGCTACCTGAATGACGAGATCGTGACGATCACGACCCCAGAAAAATTCTCGCTGCTTGATTTCGAGCAGCTTTCCGACTCGATCGCGATGACCAAACAGATGCTCGACGCGACCGCCGACGAAATGGGCAAACTCGACAGCTACAACCGCGAAATGGGAAATTACGACCTGCTCCCGGAACCAAATAAGACCTAAGATCCGCCAAAGGCTTCCCCGCATCGGGCTTCGCAAATTGTACATCTCGTCTTTTCCGCGGGTCAGGACAGAATATTGCGATGGCGTACCTGAAAGAGGCGGATGAGAATGCTCATCCGCTCCTACCGCTTGACAAATCATCGTTTCCGAGTATTCTTGCCTTACTCAAAAAAAGACCAACAAAATAGCCTAAAGGAGGGCAAACAGAACAATGCCTACGGTCAATCGAAGGTTTCTTTCGGCGATTTTTGTCGTTGCGATCGCTTTTGGGACAGCGACAGCTCAGACGACGCAGTTTACGTATCAAGGGAGACTGCTTGACGGATCTTTGCCCGCAAATGCCGCTTACGATCTGGAGTTCGCTCTTTTTGATGCCGGCAGCGGCGGGACACAGCTCGGCACGACACAGACCGTCCTCGGCGTGCCGGTGAGGGACGGCGTCTTTACCGTTCAGCTTGATTTTGGTGCGGAGTTTCCCGGAGCTGGCCGTTTTCTGGAGATCGCCGTCAGGGCATCGGGCGGAGGTTCATACACGCCGCTTACCCCACGCCAGCCGATTTCTAGCGCCCCATACGCTGTCAGGAGTCTAAATTCCCTCGGAGCCGACAGCCTGTCGGCAAATTGCGTCGGATGCGTGGCTAGCGGACACATCGGGAGCGTGGACGGAAGTGTGGTGAGTGGTGAGATACCTGTCGCCGGTGTTCCATCCGGCAGTGCGAACTACGTCCAGAACCAAAATGCCGGGCCGCAGGGAACGGCGAACTTCAATATCGACGGAACCGGAACGGCAAATATCTTCGATGCAGCTACGCAATACAACATTGGCGGAGATCGATTGCTTTCCATCCGAAGCAACAATCTGTTCGCAGGTGTTCATGCGGGCCTCGCCAACCCCATCGGCGGCGGCAATTCCTTTTTTGGCTTTGACGCGGGCCGAAGCAACACGAGTGGCGGCGGCAATTCGTTTTTCGGCACTGCCGCGGGAAGGGCCACCACAACCAGCAGCAACAATTCCTTTTTTGGCAGTCTTGCCGGCTTCAGCAACGTAGCCGGCGGCAACAATTCGTTTTTCGGCACCTCTGCCGGCCAAAACAACACTGCGTCCGGCAATTCCTTTTTTGGCTCACGGGCGGGAGCAAGCACCACGACCAGTGGCAACAATTCCTTTTTTGGATCGAGCGCGGGCCAACTCAACATTACCGGCGGAAACAATTCGTTTTATGGCGCGGGAGCGGGCCAAAACACCAACGCGTCCAGCAATTCATTTTTCGGGAGCTCTGCGGGACTTAACAACATCGGCGGCGGAGATAATTCCTTTTTTGGCTTTAGCTCGGGCAAAAACAACACGGCCGGCGCCAATTCCTTTTTTGGCTCAAGCGCGGGATCAGGCAACACCACCGGTGGCAGCAATTCCTTTTTTGGCTATAAGACCGGCTTGAGCAACACAGCCGGCGGCAACAATTCCTTTTTCGGCAGCTTAGCCGGCCAAAACAATACCGCGGACGGCAATTCCTTTTTCGGCTCAAACGCGGGTTTCAGTAACACAACCAGTGGTGACAATTCGTTTTTTGGCTTTAACGCGGGCCAAAACAACACCGCGGCAGGCAATTCTTTTTTTGGCTCAAACGCGGGTTTCAGCAACACAAGCAGTGGTGACAATTCGTTTTTTGGCTTTAACGCGGGCAAAAGCAACACCGCGGTCGGTAATTCGTTTTTTGGCTCAAACGCGGGTTTCAGCACCACAACCAGCGGTAACAACTCCTTTTTTGGCTTTAACGCGGGCTACAACAACACGACCGGCGGAAATAATTCGTTTTTCGGCACCTCTGCGGGCCAAAACAACACGGCGTCCAGCAATTCCTTTTTTGGATCGAGCGCGGGCTTGAGCAACACCAACGGCGGAGACAATTCTTTTTTTGGCTTTAACGCGGGAACAAACAACACTTCCGGCGGCAATTCCTTTTTTGGCTCAGGTGCGGGCTCGGGCAACACGATCGGCGGCACGAATTCCTTCTTTGGTCTTATCGCGGGTCAAATCAACACTACTGGCTCAGATAACACCATGATAGGATTTAACGCGAATCCTGTTTCCGCCAGTCTCAACTTCGCTACTGCGATCGGCTCGGGCTCGTCCGTTGATACCAGCAATACGATCGCCCTTGGCCGATCGAGCGGAGCGGACGTGGTGGTAGTTTATGGTCTTGGAGCACCGGGCTCCGTTCATCTTTGTCGAAATGCTTCGAACCAGATCTCAACCTGCACGTCCGGCGCCGTCGAGGATGTGAAAGACAGACAGTTCACGACCGTCCTAACTAACTCGGTCAACGAACTCAAAAAAGAGAACGACTCTCTGAAAATGGAGATCGAAACCCAGCGAACCCAGATCTCTGCACTTCGACAGGCATTGTGCAGGCTGGCGCCGACTGATGATATCTGCGCTGAGGAACCGAAATGAGACTCAAGCAAAAACGCTTGTAGAGACTCGAGCTAAGAAGAGTTTACAACTTGGCAAGCGTGAAACCTGATCGATTCGGTCACCCCAGAACGGGACTTGCACCATTTAACTTTGCACGCTTTTCTTGCTCACCGAAGTCGGCTAGCTCTCTCTCCATAGCCATAACGGTAGGCGTCTGCATCATCGTTCGACCCGATATTGCGTGCGTCGAGTGTATCTATTAAAATCAGGGATTCCAGTTAGTGGAGAGATATTGGCTACTACCGATAGAAGAAATAATTATTATGAAGCGAGTAGGAATTTTAGTGGGACGTGAAGTTACGTTCCCGGAATCAATTATTAACACGATCAATGAAAAGGGTGCGGGCAAAGTTACTGCTGAGATGGTAAATGTCGGCGGCATTCGTGAGGACGAGCCAAAACGTTATGACGTTATCATCGACCGAATTTCGCACGAAGTTCCTTATTACAGGGCGATGCTCAAGCGTATGGCCCTTGAAGGGACGTACATCATAAACAACCCGTTCTGGTGGTCGGCGGACGACAAGTTCTTCAATTTTTCGCTTGCCAAGAAGATCGGGGTCGCCGTCCCGAAGACCATACTTCTGCCGCAGCAGAGCTACATTAAGGACATTACGAGCGAATCGCTGCGGAATCTCGAATTCCCGCTAAAGTGGGATGAGATCGTTGAATACATCGGCTTCCCGGCCTTTTTGAAGCCGCACGACGGCGGCGGTTGGAAGAACGTTTCAAAACTTCACAACGCTGAGGAACTGCTCCGCGAATACAACGAGTCCGGGACGCTTTGCATGACGCTGCAGGAAGGTATCGAATACGACCAATTCGTCCGCTGCTACTGCGTCGGGAAGGAAAAAGTGCTTATTATGCCCTACGACCCGTCGAAGCCCTATCTTTCCGGAATGCAGTATGTGAATGTCGATAACTACCTGACGCCTGAACTTCACGCTCGCGTCGAACAGGACGTCAAGACACTCTGCACGGCACTCGGCTACGACCTGAATACGGTCGAATTCGCGATCAAGGACGGCATTCCCTATGCGATCGACTTTATGAATCCTGCTCCGGACGCCGAACTCGCCTCGGTCGGTGAATATAATCACCGCTGGATCGTGGATAATATGACCGACTTTATCCTGAAGAAATTGGATGAAGGCTTTGAGAAGCCGGAATACAGATGGACGGGAATGCTTAACCGGGCGTGAGCTAGACCCTAATCTTCGCTTGCAACGTCGTCGTATGCGATGCGTTCCGCCATTAGGCCGGAAGAGATCCTAAGGCCAAGCCAAACGGCAAGTGCCAACGTCGCTACGGCCAGTCCGACATTCGTGATAAAGGCGTCCGCCCCCGTGACGCCTACGGCAACAACAAAAAAGCCGAACGAAGAGATTCGAAGGAGTGTCCGCCGCGTGCGTTGGAGCGACCCAAGGAGGTTCACGCGGCCAACCTCCATTTCCATATAGGTTTCGTCAGAATTCAGATTGCTATAGTAGCTCGCCTCATCGAGGGACCAGCGCCGAAGCGCCGGAGACAGGGTCGTGTTCGCAGCGGCGGCGAACCTGTGGATCACATGAGCTATCTTGCCTTCACGCAACGCTGCTTCAGCGAGGCCTCGAGAAGCAAGGAAGGTATCACCACCTGCTCCTACTGCCCGACCGAAGGCGTTCTCCGCACTCCGCCAATCGCCTATCCCTGCAAATCCCTCTCCAATACGAGCAAGAAGTGCCGCATTCCCGGCTGAGTAACGTTCTGCAAGCTTTAACGCCGCTAGAGACCGCCGCGCAAGCTTTTGGCTGCGTTCTGTGGCAGCGAGCGAATGAAGGCACCGCGAAAAATCATAGATCAAGCGCCCATCTCGCCGTTGGATCAAAAGGGCTCGCCGAAAACACTCCAAGGCCCTCACCAAATGTCCCGAAAGCCGAAGCTCGTTGCCAAGGTCGGCCAAATATCGGGCTCGATTCTCGCAGTCACCTGAGATATCCAATTCGATCTCGACCTTGCCGCGCATCTTTGAGGGACGCGTCATAACGGTTTCCCTCAGGACATCCGCGCTCGGGATCCCTGCAAACGAAGCCTTCATCAGCACCTCTTTCGGATCCAATGGATACGAACGCAGGTCGAGCGACCTGGCATCGAGCACGTCTTCGCTCAGTCGAGGCAAAAGCTGTGCGATGAGACGACGGAAATTCTCCCCATGCGAGGTGAAGGCAAACGCGACCCCCCGACCGCGAACCGAAGTTCGGTAACGATAATGAACGCGATTCCCTCGACGCAGTACGCGGATCGCCTGCGTATCTACCTGTTCAATATCGCTGATCCTAAGAGAATTACGATTCGAGTTAAATCTTGCCCAGAGAACCGGAACGATGCCGGTTCGAGAGATACGCTTGCCGTTAAAAACGATGTGATCGGATGCCGCGAGGAAAGGTACGACCACCCACGAGAAGGTGAAGGCGACGAAGCCGGCGATGACGTACTCTGCATAGAAGAGCAGTGCGCACGCATACGAACCAAGTAGAAAGGCAGTTATGTAAGAATTGAATGGCGCCCGCACGCCAACGGCCTCAGAAAGCTTTGCTTCCTCACAAAGTTCATTCGGTGCTGGTACGGTTTCTCTCATGGCTCAGAAGTGAGAGTACGACAAAGAGCAGACCGGCGATAGGGAAAAAAGGCCAGACCTAACACACTCGGTTGGATCCTAGCCGCCAAAAGGATTGGCGGCCTCGGGCTCGGCGATCTCTTTTGCACGATCCGGAGCTATCTCCGTCAGTTTCTCGCGAGCGGTGCGTGCTGTCTCTGTTTGAGCAGCAGGCTCTCCGTCTGCGTTCTTTGCCTCGCTTGCGGCTTTGACGATATTGTAATAGAGATCTGCGGCCTCTTTCGTCTTATTTTGCTTCTGATAGACGCCGGCAAGATTAAAGTTGATCGTCTCCTTCGACAGTACGGGATTATCGACGCCGGCAAGCTCTTCGTACAATTTCGCGGCCTGATCGAACTGGCCGTCATCTGTTCGGACCTGAGCAAGCGCGAATTTCGCCAAATACGCCGTGTCGGACGACCCTTGCGACAAAGCCTCAAGATCTGAGATCCCGCCCGGACGATCGGTCGAAAGCTTGTTCATCGCGATAAAGTACTTCGCCTTTTCCGCGACCGCGCCGCTTCCCATATCGACGACCTTTTGAAACGCAGCGATAGCGGCATCGGCACGATCCTTCTCCGTCTTGAACGTCTTTTCGGTCGAGCCGGCCGGCATCGGTACGCTTGACACACGAGCCTCTGCGATCTCTATCGCCTGCCCGAGGGCCGTCTGTGCCTCCGAACTCGAGCGGCGGGACCAAGAAGCGATCACGAACACAATGATCCCGACTACGACAAGAGCTCCGATGATGTATAGGATCGTTCGTCCTCGGCCCTCGACAGCTTTACCCAAACCTTCGACGCCACGACCGACCGTCTTTTGGAACCGGTCTTCGTACGTCACATCTTTCGGTTGATCATCAGCCCCTTCAACCGGGCCAAAACGTCTTTTTTTCTTTGCCATGCTCTATGAAAAAAACTGCAATTCGATCTTGCTCGTTCGTTGTATAATTGCCTTTAACGGGCGTTTTTCAAAAGTGTTAATTTAGCTCAAATTGCACCGAAGAGCAAATAAGCACAGGAAAATGCAGGGGTGAGACACCGGAAAACTTTTTCACTCTTTTGTGGAACAATATTGGGCCGACGGTGTCAAAGTGATCGAATATGCCGGAAATCGTGCATATTCGTTTGTGGAAAATGGCTCTTTCGACTTGAGGAAAATGAGCGGAATGTTCTTCAGCAAGGCAACAACCTTTGGCGACGAAGAGTTGGCCCGCGCCATTTCTGCCTCAGATCACGACAACTGCCATTCCGAAAACGGTTTTATTGACAAGCTTAAAGCGAACGATGCGGCTGCGTTCGAAACGATGGTCGAACGATTCTCCGGTGCGATCTATGCAGTTGCGTTCAGGTTATCCGCGGACCGCGAGGAGGCGGCGGACCTTACGCAGGAGACGTTTCTTCGGGCATTTAGGAGCATCTCAGGTTTCCGCGGAGACGCGAGCCTGAAGACGTGGCTCATCCGGATCGCGATCAATCAGTCTCGGAACCGAGCCAGATGGTGGAGAAGGCGGCGGCGTGCAAATACGATGTCGCTGGATGAACCGATAGGCGAAACGGGAATCACTCTTGGGGACACGATCATCGGCAACGCATCGAGCCCGGAAGCGGATACCCTTGAACGCGAACGAGAATCGGCCCTGCTAGACGCCCTTTCGACGCTGAAGCCAATATATCGAGAAGCGATCGTTCTAGCTGATATCGAAGGATTGACATACGCGGAGTGCTCCGCCGCTCTCGATATCAATATGGGAACATTGAAGTCGCGCATAGCCCGTGCTCGAGAAGAGCTTCGGAGCAAGTTGATGGATTTTTGATAATCAGGAAAATGGCAGACTCACCCCGGGTTTATTTTTTGTACACAACGATCGGTGCCAACGAACGAGGTCAAAAAAAACGAGTCCGATGGAACGAGTCTTTATTTCCGCCAACGGAGCAGAAGACGCAAACCGGCGGGGACATTGATCGACCAGCAACAATCGATTTTGCTTCCCTACCGACCTGACGTCTTTAATGGTTCCGTAAGCAGAAATAAAACCGCAACCTCTGTCGGGTTCGTGTTGTCGTTCAGCGTGAACGCCAACCGGGGTCAGCCTGCCATTTGTCTGATATGAAGGTTTAGACGATGAGCGTATTAAAATGCAACGACATTCGGTCGGACATATCGCTTTACGGCGATGGATGTTTGTCCCGTGAATTTGAGAACGCTCTGCAAGAACACCTCGCGATCTGCCCGATCTGCCGGCAGGAACTCTTTGAATATAGAGAAATGCGGTCGGCCCTTCGATCACTCTCGAGGACGCAACTGCCTGCGGCATTGCGTGAAGACCTAAAAGGCAGGGCCATCGTTGCCGCAAGGCCGGCGATGTTCTCATTCCCCAGGCTCAACGGATTTGCCTGGCGGCAGAACCTTTTGCCGCTCGTTGGAAGTTCGTTGGCGAGTGTTCTCGTGGGCTTTGCCCTATTCAGTTATCTGCTTTCCGGCGTCCTCGGTGAAAACAGTTCTATAGTGGCCAATGCACCGCGGCCGAGCGTGGGCAGCTTTGGGCGTCCTGCAAACTCTCGCGATTCGGTCTCTGCCGCCGATTTCGCAAATCAGCGACTGGCGTATTCCGCGGAATCACCCAGCATCAACCCGCAGGGAGCCCTAGTCGCAATGACAAGAGGCCTTTCGGGATCGAATCTAAAGAATGATGAGATGGTTGTCGTTGCCAGGGTCTTTGGCAACGGGTTGGCTCAGATTACGGACGTCGTCGAGCCGGCGAGCGATCCGCAGGCGGTCGAGGACCTTGAGCATGCCTTACAAGATCATCTCTCATCGACGCCTTTCGTCCCTGCGAAACTGGATGGCCGGGGAAATGACGTACAGGTCGTGCTAAAGATCCAGAACGTGGTCGTCTCGCCGAACAAAAGATCCCGCAACTAACTTACGATTTATCGATCTCTGCCTTTAGCCTGCCGGCCAACGCCGGATCGATCGGAAGAAGGGCAGAATACTGCTCCATTGCGGATGTCTTGTCTTTCTTTTGAAGGTAAACCATTCCAAGATTGAACCTTGCTCTCGAGAATCCCGGATTCAGGCTGATCACTTTCTTGTACGATTCGATGGCCTTGTCCGTCTGATTGTCAGCGTAGTAGGCGTTACCAAGAAGGTAGTAGCCGTCCGAGTAATCGGGATTGCGCTTAACAAACTCCTCCAGTCCAACCACTGCTTTTGTATAAAGCGGGGTCGCATCAGCCCTTCGGCCGGCCAGGTCATACGCACGTGCGAGATAGAAATAAGTTTCACCATCGCCGGGATTAAGTTTGAGAGCGGTGTTGCAGGCCGCGACCGCTCCGCTGTAATCCTTGAGATCATTCAGAGCCCGGCATAGATTCGTATAGCCGAGGTACTGATTCGGAAGGAGCTTTGTGGCGCTTCTAGCGGCTTCAGCGGCCCTCGCAGGTTCGTTATCCAGGCTGTAGTACCACGATACATCTGTGTAAAAGCTTCCGTCGTCGGGGAATTTCAAAATTGCTTTTTTCGCAACCTCGATGGCCGCTTTAAAGTTCGACATACTGCGGTAAACATCCGCGAGATTCTTATATGCCTGATAATTTTCCGGTTTAGCAGCGATCGCCCTTTGATAGTTATCGATCGCAGCGTCCAACTTTGCCTGCTTTTGGAGAGAATCGGCCAGCAGGAAATAAGACTCGCCGATCATGCGAGTGTTATTCGAAAGGGCTGCCTGGGCAGCATTGCCCTGCTCGACCGCATTTCCCATTGCGGCTTGAGCTCGCGCAATGTTGTAATAAACGTCCCCATCTTTAGGCTGTTTCAAGACAATTGCCTGAAAGGTCTGGAGCGAATCGGCATACCGGCCCTGCGCGTAATAGATCTCACCCATTCCCTTCTTAAAATCAATGTTGTCGGGATCGATCTCTATCGCCTTTAACACATCGCTCAGTGCTGCCTCATACTCTTTTGCCTCGTAATGCAGATACCAACGAACTCGATAGACCTCGATAGGCTTAAAGCCCTGGCTTAGAGCGATATCGAACTCGCGCAATGCATCCGCGTTTTCCTTTAGGTTGTAATGAGCAACACCTTTCCAGTAATGTGCGTAGGAGTTATTGGGCACGATCAAGATCGCCTGGCCATAACTTGCGGTGGCGTCACGGTAGTTCCTCGCTCTGAACGCTTTGTCACCCGCGAGCACAAGTTCTTGAGCCCGTTTTTTGTCCTTTTTGGACTGGGCGAGTACGGCCCCGACCGAGCCGACCAGGACTATCAAAAGAAGTGCTGCAATTTTCCTTAAATGAACGGGCTTCATAATTTCAATCAAAACGCTACTGCAAAATGTCAGTACGTCCGCCGTTGGGCTTCTGGGGTTTTGGAGTTTGAGACTGCCTCTGCGCGGGAGTTCGCGTCGGCCGCTTTCTCGTATCTGTCTGAGGCCGCACATCGGCCGGTCGATCGACCGGATTCGAGACCTCGGGCGTAGTTACCGGCGTCGGAGTCGGAGAGACGTCAACGGACGCATTCGAATTTGCGTTTGCCGATTCGTCCGGTGTTGATTCCGGCGTCGGAGATGGCGTTTCTATTGGGGTCGGCGAAGGGCTCTCCTCTACGATCGGAGTCGGTGATGGAGTGGCATCGCCTCCGACCGTCCCCATAATGGTCGGCCAGAAATACCAACCGGCAGCACCGCCGCCAAGCACCACGACAAAGAACCCGCCGAGCAAAAGGAGCATCACGGCAGCCTTTTTAGACCCCGATTTCTTCGCTTTCGCCGGCGGACCGGGAACTGGCGGCAAAGGTGGAACCGCTTCCGCTGCCGCGGGCTCAACCTCCGGAATCTCTTCAGCCGTAAACGATTCAGTAGCTCCGAAATCCTGTTTCGGCGCGTCCGCCTCAATATTGGGCGACGTGAAGAACTCGGGCGCCGCCGACGGCATCACATTTTCGGCCGGCACAGGCAGCACCTCTTCTGCAGCCTCTTCTTCCTTGGCCTCCGGAGTGTACGAGATCAGCGGCACGGTCGCATCGCCCTGATAGCTTTGCCCACCGTTGGCCGAACCTTCAGACTGATCAGGCACCTCGATCTGATGCGCGAGAAATACTTCAGTTTTGATATCAGCCTGTCTTGGCCCCGAATCGACCGGTGCTGCATCCACCTGCATTGTGGCCTCAAGCGGAACCGCGTCCATCTGCAGAGTTGCATCAAGCGGAGGTGTCTGCTCGACCGGAGGAACTTCGGCGCTCGGAGCAACATCAGGCACGACAGGCGTCGGCACCATCACGGTCTGGGCCGACATCGCATCCTTCATATCTGAATAGGCAGACCTCAGCGCACGCTGCATATCAGCCGCGGACTTGTACCGCCGATCCTGTGTGATCTCAAGGGCACGCATCAGGACATCGGAAACCGTGCTCGCGATCTCCGGATTAATTTCGTGCAGGGCTTGAACCGGGTCAGGGCTTCCATTGAGAACAGCGTCGGCTCTCGTAAGTGAATCTGCAGGCTTTACGCCGGTCAACAGTTGATAAAGTGTGGCGGCCAAAGAATAAATATCGCTGCGTGCATCTGTGCCTGTCCCGCGAATCTGCTCCATTGGGGCAAAGTGCGGAGTGTAACCAAATACACTGCCGGACGACTGCCCCGACGTGCTCCGAGTCTGATTCGGGGAATCCTTCGAAAGGCCGAAGTCCAGAAGTATTATGTGATTCTCATCCGTCAATTTCAGGTTCTGCGGTTTGATGTCCCTGTGGATGATCGGCGGCTGATGAGAATGCAGATAAGTTAGAGCATCCAGCAACTGATCCGCCCAGAACATCACCCAGCTTACCGGGAAAGGCTTCTCGGTCGCCTCAAGCCTCGTAGAAAGGTCGTCGCCGGCGATGTGTTCCATCACCAGGTATTGATTTCCGCCATCGACAAAATGATCGCTGACCTTAGGGAGAACAGGATGGCGAAGGCGGGCAAGGATCCTGGCTTCGCGCTCAAATGCACCGGCAAGAGCCGGATCGCTCGCATAACTCGTCCGCTTTAAGGCGACGGCACTACCCAGCCGTTGATCGACAGCAAGATACACCTCGCCCATTCCGCCTTTACCGATCAAGTGAACGACCAGGTAGCGATCCTGGATCATCGTATTTGGGGACAACGGATTCATTTCGTCATTGGCCGGTGAAGTTCCGGCTTATACCTAAGATTAAACAATAAATTATCAGACGGAACTACTCTACCCGCAATTTTTCGGCACTCACGATCGCGGGCATCCCGCGGTGCTGCCAGCATCTAACGTTTCCCTTGACCCTGCGGGTGCACGGCGTTCCTTTCTTGGTTTCGGCTCCGCACATATATGTCGGCTCCGATGCGGCCACCTCAGGCTTTTGTTCTTGCGTCGGGACCGCTTGAGATGTTTGTCGCTCTACTACTTGCTCCTTGACCTGGTTTGCAGGAAGTTTCGCTGATTCCGTTTTGCTTAGAAGAGCCTTTGGCGTCCCCGGCGACGTGCCCGCGGGGACTAGTCTTGTTTCGACCGGTTTCGCCGGAGCGACAAAAGCAAAGCTTACCGCCGCCGCCAACAGGACCGCACCGACACACGCCGCTCGCCATGCCATCTCCCGACCCTGAAACTCTGTTTCACAAAGTTCGCAAAATCGACCGCTTGTCCAAATATGCCAGTCATCACGCACAACCTTTTCTCCGCAGTTGGCACAGAATTTTGGGCGAAAAAGTAGCTGCATTCCACGCAAGTTGACTGCTAACGTGACGTTTTGTCAGACAGATAAGTATATTAGAAAACAAGGCGTATGTTAAGACCCTTTTTTAGGTTTCGAGGGGAAATGCCAATTTTTTGGTTGGGCGTCCCGCTCGCTACGCGACGCAAATAATGCCCTTCACGATCTGCTGATCGCCGTCTCAGAGAGGCACGGCAGACCTCATAGCCGAAATTTGGACTTTCGACAACTGAAAAACGTCCAATTGTCCTATGATGTACCGTTCTCGTTCATTGATGCCTCTACTTTTCCTCTTCCTTGCAACGGCCTTATCGGCACAGACGAACCTGACCGTAACGAACGGAAGCAGATCGACTGTTCGCGTTCGCGAGCAACGCGTGAATATTTGGGCGGATCCGGACCCCGAAAACATGGTCTTCGATAGATGGATCGGCGACACGACGCTTGTTGAGGACCCGACATCGGCCGCATCCTTCGTAAATCCGCTGAGCAAAAATATAGCGTTAACCGCAACTTATAAGCCGGCGCCTTCCTGGAGTCTTACCGAAGAGACTATCAACGGCGTTGACGTCCTTTACTATATCCCGCCGAAACGTGTCGGCATCATTTTTCGTTTCCATGGATCGGGCGGCAGCGCCCAATCGACTCTTTCAAGCGTAGAAAGCCGCATTTTTTCGAACGACGCTGTTGCGGCCGGATACGGGATTATCGCTCTTGACAGCACGGATCGCGTAAACGGCTACTGGAGTTTCCTGCCGCCGCCGAATAACCCGGACCTGACAAATATTCAGGCAGTGATCACAAACTTCCAACAACGCGGAATCATCTCGGCAAATGATCCGATCGTCGCTCAAGGCACTTCGCGCGGCGGCGTGTTCTCCTCTGTGGCCGCCTATTACCTGAACTTTAAGGCAGCCGCCATCTATATTGGGTTCGGCGTGAACTCAATAATGCCGTTAACGACCGTACCGACGATATTCTGCTCGGCTGTCAACGACGACGAAGATTTGGTCGGGCCCGAAGGCAACCAGCGGGCTCACGACCAAGCGGTGAGCCTTCAGCAACGCGGGATAATGGCAAGTTTCAACCTTCATCCTGCAACTCCGGTTTATCCGGAGAGATTTTGGCGGCTCGCAAATCTTACCGAAGCAGATTCACATAACATTTACAACGCTCTGAAGAATGGCGGCTTTCTCGACGGCCGGGACTTGCTTATCGACAATCCGAGAAACACCAACTGGCAATCGGTCATCCCGCCGCAGTATTCTCCTTATATTTCGGGCATTTCTACCATACTCGGGTCGTCTTATGCGAACCATAGTTTCTTCAGCGACTACGACAGCCGCGTGCTGAGTTTCTATAACTCCGCAATTAACACTGCAAGGCAACGGTCAAACTAGAATGCACGCTCGGAGCCGGGCTTCAGTTTTGTTTTTTGCAGCAAGCGATTCTAACTTTCAGAACATCTGAGTGTTAGTATTTATTTATGTGTCGCCTTGCGCTCATTCTGGCCCTTCTAGCAATTTTCACGGCCGCGGCCGCCGCCCAGATCGACGATCCGATCAGCGTCGAATCGACGATCGTCCGTCTGAACGTAGGCGTTGTTGACCGCCAAGGCCGGCCCATAACAGACCTCGAACGCGCATCATTCACGGTCTATGAAGACGGCGTAAAGCAAAGGATCATTGGCTTTGAGCCTTCTACCGCACCATTCAGTGTCGTCCTGATGCTCGATATGAGCGGTTCCACGCTGCCGTTCAGACAGGTCCTAAAACAGGCCGCAAACCGTTTCGTCTATGCTTTGGGACCGGACGACCGCGTCGCCGTAGTCGAGTTCTATGACCGCATAAACCTACGAAACGACTTCACGACGGACGGGAAGACGATCCTTCATTCGATCGACGCCTCAAATGGCCGGGGAAAAACGAGACTTTACGAGGCCCTGGACTTTGCTCTTCGCAAACTGTCCGCCGAAAAGGGACGGCGAAAGGCGATCATCGTACTTTCTGATGGCGTTGACAGCGTCGCACAATCGTCCGATCGGGACATGCTCGCGTCTATGGCGGACGACAAGGTGACCGACGCGATCGGCCCGGATTCTTACGGCCCGTTGAATGACATTCTCAGCAAGTCGGACAAATTGGGAGTGTCCATCTATCCGCTTGCCCTGCCGACCGGCGACCCTGCGAAACTCGCAGATCCTACGCCAAGACAGATCGAGATGTTCCGAGCCGCGCGCGAACGCTTTGCCTTTTTGGCACAGCGGACCGGAGCGACGATCAGAACTATAAATCGACTCGAAGACATGGGGCGTCTGTACGCTGAGGTCGCGGCCGATCTGAGAACGCTTTATACGATCGACTACCAACCGGCCAGCGACAAGCGGGATGGAAAATGGCACGCCATCAAGGTCGATGTTGCCGTCCCGGATCTGATATCACGGACCAGGACCGGCTATTTCGCTCGATAGTGAGGTCGCATTCTTGACATAAGCGTCCTCGGATATGTAGTCTATCTGTTCGCCTTTGTGCACCCGTAGCTCAGCTGGATAGAGTGCTTGACTACGAATCAAGAGGTCGCATGTTCGAATCATGCCGGGTGTACCATTAGCTTTTACCGACTACTCACAGCTGCATAAAAGGCAGCTGTCGGTTTTTGCGGAATCTCCCTAGAAAATATCCACATTCGGTTAGTCTTCTAGCCAAAGTTCGGGACCACGGAGATCGTGTGGAAATGAGTTTCTCACAGAACCTGCAGCGAGTCGCATCAAATATCGGACCATCCGGCCGCCCGTTTCTAAACGCAGGCCGTTGGATCCCGTGCGTTTTTGCGGCTCTCCTCCTTTGTCTGACCTCGACCGCCATCAGCACTGCCGCTCAGATGCGACCCATAAGCGTACAGCGGCCGCAACTCTCTTTTCATATCAATTCCGTCTCTAACGATACACCGGCAGACAAGATCTCTTATGGCCAAGCGGACACCGGACCCGACGAATTGTTCGGTCGTCGCCCTGATGCTCATATCCCGACGGATTTTCACTCGGAATCGGTCACAGAGGATGCAGTACAGAGGTTCGGACGGCAAAATGAATGGCGTGAACCTTTAGCAAGGCAGCGTGGTGACAAGGCCAAGGACCCGGACAAGAACAAGAAGGACGATATCGACGGTGACAGCGATCAGTTCAATTGGACTGGTGCAATGGCTCAGTCATTTATCTTCCTGGGCATCCAGCATTCGTTCCGCTTGACGCAATCCAGGACCCAGCGTGAGCTTGGCGGACCCTTTTTCAAAGATTGGGGCCGTTCTGTAAGACACCTGCGAGGTTGGGATGACGGCGACAGCGCCTTCATCAACTATATTGCGCATCCGCTGCAAGGCGGCGTCACCGGACGTATATTCGTTAACAACAGCAAGATAGCGCGTAATGCGAAGTTCGGCTCCTCCGACTATTGGGAAAGTCGGCTGAAAGCCTTTGTTTGGTCGGCAGCATGGAGCACACAATTCGAGCTGGGCCCATTCAGCGAAGCGTCGATCGGAAATGTCGGCCTGCACATGAAGCATGGTAAAAGTCCGATGGCATTTGTTGATCTTGTGATCACACCAACGACCGGAACCGCTGTCGTTGTACTTGAGGACACGGTTGACAATTACATATTGAAGAACTGGATCGAGCGTAAATTTCGTTCCGACAGTTTCTTCGTGAAAGCATTTCGGATCCTGTTAACTCCTACGACCGCATTTTCCAACATTTTACGCGGGAAGCCTCCTTGGAAGCGGAATGACAGATGATCTAGAAACGTCGTCTGTCCAACGCGCCGGTCCGCACGATCAAAAAAGCTGTCTTGGAGCGGTCGCTCCGAGACAGCTTATTTTCTTTGGCCTGGAGCTGCTTGAGTCGGCTTTACTTTTCGTTAAGATCTTCCGGAGTCGAGATTATACTTAGCCCAGAGATCTCGTCGCTGACACCTACCAGGACGGGCTGGAACGCGTACAGCTTGTGCCTTGTCTCGACCACATAGCTCGCACCGGCAGGAACATTCTCAAAACGAAAATAGCCGAACGGGTTGGAACGCACCATTCCAATGAGGCCGCTCGGGCCTGAAAGTTTGATCAATGCGCCGTAGATCGGGTCGCCCCGAAAGCTTGTTACCAGCCCACTCACCGGAACTGCCCCCGCCGTCGGCGCAAGGCGTTCCTCTAGGGTGTAACTTCCGGTCATAAATCGCGCGTCCATATTCGCGTTGCTTGCAGCTCGAATGCGAACATCCTTTGGCCCTGCCGTCACGGGGAAGAACACGATGGGCAGTTCGGGATCGTTGAACGCCGCGATCGGCGTTCCATCGACCTCAAAGACCGAAGCCTCGACATCTATATTGTCGGTAACTACGAGCAATGTACCATCCGCCGGCAGATCGACGCGTATGACATCCGCGTCTCCGGCCTGGCCCAGGATGCCGCTCACCGGGAGCGTTACGGCCGGGGCAAGCGGCGTTGAACCGGGTACTTCTGGGAACTCATCAGCTTTTAGTACGACCTGGCTGCTGATCACCTCAAAATCGTGTAGCGGCGTGCCATAAGTTGGATGTGAACACTCCTGCGAATACCAGTTTGATATCCCCGGATCTGTTGCATATCCCATAATGATGCTAAAGGACAACGGGCCCGTCCCGATATTCGGATGATACTCAGTGAGAAGGGAGCACGAATCGTTGTACAAGGACTGATGGGCCAAACCAAGGGTATGGCCAACTTCGTGCGAAACAACATTCGCGACATAAAACGGGTCGTTGCCGAGAGCGGTCGCGAAGCTGAACGAAGGGTTCGATGGCATCAAGGTCCCAATCCCAATAAAAGGCGCGACGCCTCCGGTTCCGCTTCCCTGTCCGATCACCTGCGGAGTTGTGGTAACAATGTGGATCAGCTTTTGGGCGAATGGATAATTTAGGAATTCCTGATAGTCGGTCGTTACCCGAATACTGAACGGAGAAAAGTCTTCGTTCACTTGTTCGACTACGCGGTCCTTCTGAGCCTGAGTCAAGCTTGACGCGGGACATATCCTATTTCCTGGCACAATGGGTGAAATGAACCCAGTGGAATCGGCATTTCCCAGCCTGATCAACGTCCCTCCGGCCGGCGGAAAGTGCAAGTAGAGCAGGATTTCCGTGGCAGGCGCAAGAGGCCTGTATGCGGCCTTTGCAAGCTCATCACGCCCCTCGGGTGACAGGCTGGCCATTGCGGCTTCCGTGCCGCAAAAGTTCGGTGAGATCGCGGTCACGGGCCGTTGGGCCTTTACCGCAAGAGAAAGGGCGAATGCTGCTACACAATATACAGAAACAACTCGTAATCGCATGGAATCTTCTCCTTGCTATACTCGCAACGGACCGATGTCCAAGACCAACTGTTGCGGCGATCGGATAGCGGTAAGGCCGATGAAAGCTTAATAAGATGTTATGCGTGAGCAGACCAAACATATCGGTAAGGCCTAGAAATGTCAACTGTTTTTGTCCGATCCGAAGTTTTTCTGTGTCGGAGAAGATCCGTGCTCTCTGCTTCCATTTTGTGTATTTCGTACAAAATGCCGGCCCGCTCGCGGTTCTGAAATCTCAAATTTCAGATCTCAAATCTCCATTTTCCGCTACCCTTTCTCATTTTTCCTCGCTCCCTTACTTACGTGCGGGCTACGGACACGGAGGCCGACCGCTACCGCCCCGGTTCTGGTCTTTTTTTGTGCAAATCGTGCAAATCGTGCATTTTGTGCGGAATGTGCTTCAAACCGATGCGGCGTTTGGCTATGCTTGAAAGGGATTGTTTGATCTTTGACAGTTTGTTGATGGTTGATGCCTAGGAACGCGGACGCCCCCGTCCGCACTGAGTGCGGAGCACGAACCGGCCGCGAGCCCCATCCGCGCCGAATGACGTTGAGTAAATGCCGGAACCTGCGGACGAGGGCGTCCGCGTTCCGTTCTCCGTCCCCGTAGGACAAATTCCGCGTTCCGTTCTCCGTCCCCGAAGGGGACAAATAATAAAGCCCAGGGTAAGGCCGTCAGGCCGCCACCCTGGGACAGCATTGCCCAAACCATCTCGGAGCGTGCGGAGCACGCGACAGAGCTGACCGCCCGCTGCTCCCTCCACCCCGGCCTTCGGCCACCCCTCCTCGGGCAGGAGGGGAGCTGGCGGTACTGACTGCGGACGAGGCACTGAAGATGGTGAAGAGTGACACAATTTGTAATGCGAGCCTCAAAGAACACCCATTTTTGTTCCGTTCTGTTCCGCTTGTTCCGTTGAGCGCGGAACGGAACAAAGGGCGAGAGCCGATCGCAACGAAATTGCCCAACCGAAAGGGAGAATGTAGAATCAAAAGACCTTGAGGAGATTCCCTGACAATGTACAAAATTGGAATGTTACGTATCTTTGCCGGCGCGTTGCTGCTAGCGGCGCTCTTAATGATCTTTATGCAGTTTGACACTTCGCCAACATCTGCGGCCTCGGAAGCGCCGGTTCTGCCCACGGAATTCAATCCGGCGACGAATCCGCTAACTGCGGATTGGACGGGGCCGTATGGAGGAGTGCCGCCTTTTGATAAGGTCAAGATCGCCGATTTCAAACCCGCGATGGAGATCGCGATGGCGGAAAATCTCAAAGAAATAGACGCTATTGCAAACAATAAGGCAAGGCCGACCTTCGCGAATACGTTCGTTCCGCTTGAAAACTCGGGTCAGATGCTTGCCCGTGTGAATATTATTTTCGGGATCTGGGCGACCAATATGAACTCCGCCGAGTTCGCTCCGATCCAAGCGGAAATGGGTCCGAAGCTCGCGGCGCATTACGACAAGATCGTGCAGAACGGTGCGCTGTTCAAGAGGATCGAAGCGGTCAAGAATTCACCGGCGGCAAAAAAACTTAGCCCCGAACAGAAGCGGCTCGTTAAGGTCTATTACGAGAACTTCACGCACGCCGGCGCTAAGCTTGACGGCCCGGCGAAAGAAAAGGTCTCGTCGCTGAACCAGCGGCTCGCTTCCCTTTTTGCAAAATTCAACCAAAATCTTCAAGGCGAAGAAGGTGAACTCTTTGTCCTCATCGACAATGAGGCACAGCTGTCGGGGCTTCCGCAATCTTTGAAAGACGCGGCGGCCGCTGACGCTCAGTCGAAGGGCAAAAAAGGCTGGATGATCCGAAATACTCGCTCATCGACGGATCCGTTTCTTACCTACGCCGATGACCGAGGCCTTCGTGAAAAGGTTTGGAAAATGTTCGTCAGCCGCGGCGACAACAACGACAGCCGCGACAACAAAGCGATCATCACGCAGATCTTAAAGCTTCGTGCCGAGCGCGCAAAGCTCTTCGGCTTCCCGACTCATGCGCATTGGATCCTTGAACAAAAGATGGCCAAAACGCCTGAGAATGCAATGAAGTTGATGGAAGAAGTTTGGCCGGCGGCGATCGGACGTGTGCACGAAGAGGTCGCCGATATGCAGAAGGTCGCCGATGCCGAAGGCAAGGGCGTAAAGATCGAGCCGTGGGATTATCACTACTATATGGAGAAGGTTAGAAAAGCCAAGTACGACCTTGATCAGAATGAAGTGAAGCCCTATCTCCAGCTCGACAAGATGCGCGAGGCAATGTTCTGGGTCGCGGGCGAACTATTTGGCCTTGGTTTCAAAAAGGTCGAGAGCGTGCCGGTATTCCATCCGGATGTAACGGTTTACGAGGTTTCGGACAAGAAGACCGGCAAGCACGTGGGCCTTTGGTATTTCGATCCGTACGCTCGCGACGGCAAGGACAGCGGCGCGTGGATGAACCAGTACCGCAACCAATCTCGCATCGGCGGGAAAGAGATCACGACGATCGTCTCGAATAACTCGAACTTCGTGAAGGCTAAACCGGGCGAACCAGTCCTCATCTATTGGGACGATGCGACGACGATGTTCCACGAATTCGGCCATGCTCTTCACGGCCTTTCATCGAACGTTACATATCCGACGCTTTCTGGAACTGCTGTGCCTTCGGATTACGTGGAATTCCCTTCACAACTTCTTGAACATTGGCTCTCGACGCCGGAAGTTCTGAACAAATTCGCGATCAACTATAAGACCGGCGAACCGATCCCGAAAGAGCTTGTTGAAAAGATCCAAAAGGCATCGACGTTTAACCAGGGCTTTGACACGACCGAGTATCTTGCAAGCGCCCTCGTCGATATGAAAATGCACCTTGCCGGCGATACGCCGATCGATCCGGACAAATTCGAGCAAGAGACGCTAACGGCACTCAATATGCCCAAAGAGATCGTAATGCGGCATCGGCCGACGCAATTCCGCCACATTTTCGGAAGCGACGACTATTCGGCGGGCTATTACAGCTATCTATGGTCGGATGTTCACTCTGCGGATGCGTTCACAGCTTTCACGGAAGCGGGCGGTCCGTATGATAAGAAAGTCGCTGCTCGGTTGAAGAAGTATGTCTTCTCGATCGGCAATACTATCGATCCGCTCATTGCGTACAAACTCTTCCGCGGACACGATGCAAGAGTTGAAGCATTGATGGAGGATCGAGGTTTTCCGGTCCCGAAGAAGTAGCTATTTGATGCCGAGATTCCGCATTCTGCGGTAAAGATGGCTGCGGTCGACGCCCATGTCTTCTGCAGCCTTCGCAACATTTCCATCGAATTGGGCAAGCTTGTGTCGAATAAAATCGCGCTGATAGGCGTCGGTAGCATCTTTGAATTTTTGAAAGCGGAAATGGGCGGCCTCAAGCGTTCCATCGGCAAGTTCGGGCAGGTCGTCCGGCGTCACTTCGGAGTCGCCCGCCATGATAACTACGCGTTCGACCGTGTTCTTTAGCTCCCGAACATTTCCCGGCCAGGCGTATTCCTGCAGCTTTGCGACAGTTGCATCGGCAAAACTCTTAGGGTGCTTGCCGTAATCAGCACTGAATCGTCGATTGAAATGTTCGATGAGCTTTGGGACGTCCTCGGGCCGTTCGCGCAGCGGCGGCACCTGAAACGGTATTACATTCAGGCGATAGAAAAGGTCGGCTCGGAAATCACCGCTCTCAATTAGTGTATCGAGCGATTTATTCGTCGCAGAAATAACGCGGACATCAACCGTTATCGGCGTGTTGCTGCCGACCGGTTCGAAGCGTTGCTCTTCGAGGACGCGAAGCATCTTGGCTTGGACCGTTGCCGACATGTCGCCGATCTCGTCCAAGAACAAAGTCGCTCCGTCAGCGATCTGAAACTTCCCTTTCTTGGCCTTGGTCGCACCCGAGAAAGCACCCTTGGCGTGGCCGAAGAGTTCGCTCTCGACGAGTTCTTCCGGGATCGCCGCCGAGTTTATCTCGACAAATGCCGCACCGGAACGATTCGATTGATTGTGGATGGCACGCGCGACTAGCTCTTTGCCGGTGCCGCTTTCGCCCGATATGAGTACGCGGCCTTCTGTCGGTGCCACGATCGAGATCTGTTTGCGGAGAGCTCGCATCGCGATCGATTCGCCGACCATCTCATACTGTTCAGCAAGTTCTCGACGAAGCTGGTTGTTAGCCTGTTCGAGTTTGCGCTGCCGGATCGCGTTCTTTACTGTGACGATCGTGCGTTCGAGACTCAGCGGCTTTTCGATGAAGTCGAAAGCACCGAGTTTTGTCGACCGGACCGCGGTCTCGATGTTCCCGTGCCCGGATATCATCACGACCGCGGCATCATTTCCCGCTTCGGAGAGCCGTTCCAACGTTTCGAGTCCGTCTATCCCTGACCCGAGCCAAATGTCGAGCAAAATGCACGAAAAAGAACCTTGTTTGACCGCTTCGAGACACTCTTCGCCCGAGACGGCCGTCGAGACAACGAAATTCTCGTCCTCAAGCACACCTCGAAGAGTCTCGCGAATCCCGCGTTCGTCGTCAACAATTAGGATTTTCTCAGGCATAACCTATCAAGAACCCGGAAGTTCGATCGTAAACTTAGCTCCGCCGCCCGCATTGGCAGCCGCGAAGATGCGACCTTTGTGTTCAACTATTATCCTTCTTACGATCGCAAGCCCCAACCCTGTCCCACGTCCTTTCGTAGAAAAATAGGGCTGAAAGATCTTCGGAAGATCGGAGGCCGGAATTCCGTTTCCATTATCTGCAACCTCGGCGACGATCAGGTCCCGTGCCGCGTCGAACCGCGTCCGCACGTCGATCCGCTTGTTACCGTGCTCGGCCGAGAACGCTTCGACGGCATTTTCGATCAGGTTAACAAAGACCCGTCCAAGCTGCTCGTCGTCGATCGCGATCTCAGGCAGATTTTCCGAGAGCCGGACATCAAGGACAATGTCAGAGTTCCGTCCTTCGTATGAATTCACTGCCTGCAGGATCGCTTCATTAACAGAACCGACCGTAAGTTTCACATCCGGCAGCCGGGCAAATCGCGAGAACTCATCGACCATCGATTTCAACGAAGACACCTCGCGAAGGATCGTCTCAGTGCTTTGATCGACCACATCGCCGAGCGATGGTCGGTCCGGGTTCTCAGATGTGTGCTCGCTGCTAAAGCGTTTTGCAATACGTTCAGCGGAAAGCTGGATCGGCGTCAGCGGATTCTTTATCTCGTGGGCCATTCGACGTGCAACTTCCTGCCACGCCGCGGCCCGCTGCGCGGAGATCAGCTCGGAGAGATCTTCAATAACTAGCACGACACCGCCGCCCGAAGGAAGTGCGGTCGCCGACAAAGCGGCCATTATCTCGCGGCCGGCACTTGATCCTGACAATGTGATCTGCTCCGCGGCGCGGCCAACTCGCCTTGCGCGGTTCAGCAGTCGAGTTACTATCAGAGCGTTATCAGCATCGAACAAAGATTCGCCGGACACCGGAGTTACGTCAGGGTCGGTCTCGTTCAAGATGGCCGATGCCGCCGGATTGATACTCGTTACCCGATTTTCAGAGTCGAATGCAACAACACCGGTCGGCAAGCTCGCAAGGATCGTTTCGATGTACTTTTTGCGGTCGGTCAGCTCGGTCGAATTAGACGCAAGCGTTGCGGACATTTCGTTGAAAGCGGCGACCAGAAGTTCAAGCTCATCTTCGGCGAGTGCGTTCACTTGATAGCCGAGATGGCCGCCCGCAACTTCCTTTGCGCCGCCCGCAAGAGCCTGGATCGGAATCGTGAGACCGCGAGCCACATAGAACGCGATCCATGACGAGGCGAACATAAGCACGAAAGTCAGCACCCCGAGCGTCAATAGACCTACCTGCCGCACGGTCACCTGCTTCTCTTTTAGCTCGTCAAATTCGCGAAGGCTGCTGTCAACTATTTGGCTCACGGTCTGCTCACCAAAAGGATCGGGAATAATAACGAGTGTGCGGCCGCCGGGCATCTCCGCCATCGCAACATCGAAACCTCGGCCGTCGCGGAAATTCGCATCCTCGGTCTGTCCTGCGTGAATGGAATCGACGACCTTCGACAACTCATCACGTTGTGCAGGCGGAACTTCACGTTCGTAAGAATCGATCGTATGACCATCACCGGCGACGATCTCGATATATGAGAGATTTCCTGCGACCGCAACACGCGCCAGATCGTCATTGGTAAGCTTCCTTGTTCCAAACGAAGAAGCGAGCATCTGTGCGGCTTCGTCGAGCTTGGTGGTCCGATCGCTCAGCGAATGTCCCTGAACTTCACGTGCCTGCCGCACAACGTTCTCAGGTATCTGCGTGAACCAACGCTCAAGAGCACGGTTCATAAAAAGATACGAGAAGACGGCCATCGCGATGATCGGCAAAAGGCTGACGAGGAAGAAATAGAGGAGCAGACGCGTTTTTATCTTCGAACCGAGCTTTAACGCCCGGCGTTCGCGGGCAAGTTTTACGATGCTCCGAAAAAAGATGAATCCGAAAACGATCAGCGCGATAAAATTGAACGACGACAGGGCATAAAGCAGCAATGTGTCGCTGGTCGTCTCGACCGAAAGATTCTTCCAAAGATTTGATGTTTGCAGGAGAATGAGAAAAACGAACAGCAGGAGGACGATCGCGCCCCAGACCCAGGGCAACAGACGCTTTTTCTTTGACCGCTTCGGATTCTCCATTACGCTTCGGATGCTATTATAAACTATGTTCGGGCACGGAGATATACCGCCGAACATCCGTTCTTGATGACGCTTTCTACGATCTTTTTCGACACAAACGGCATACTTCGGAGCGGCTGGCGCGCCCTCTTTTTCCTAGTTTTCTACGGTCTCGTGAGTGTTGTCACTCAGATTCTGCTGGTTATCGCGACCGGCTATCTGATGAAAGAAACGAGCGATCAGAGGCTGCTTGGCGTAGGCGGGCTTTTCGTCAGTACGATCCTGGCGGGCGCCGTTGCGTGGCTCTGCGGCAGGATCTTCGAGAGACTTCCCTTTCGGGCCTTCGGAGCCGCGTTTTCGACTGGCTGGCTAAAGCATTTGCTCATTGGCAATGTTCTGGGCTTCGCTGCGATCGGCATCGCGATCTTACCGGCCTTGATCGCTGGAGATCTGCAATTCCGCCCTAGCGGAGAGCCGTTCTCGGTGCTTGGTTACCAGATCGGGCTCTCGTTCGTGTTCTTCGCGTTCGGAGCGGCATTCGAAGAGGCTCTTTTCCGAGGCTACATCTTACAAACCTTCGCGCGAAGCGGGTTTGCATGGCTCGCCATCGCATTGACATCCATTCTATTCGGCATCGTTCATCTAACGAATCCTGCTGCCGATGGTGTTTCAACCGCAAACACCATTCTTGCCGGAATCGTATTCAGCCTCGCATATCTAAGAACGCTAGACCTTTGGCTGCCTTTTGGGCTGCATTTTATGTGGAATTTTGCACAAGGCTCGATCTTTGGGATCGAAGTGAGCGGCCTTAAATTCCTCTCACCGATCACGCTTTTTGTCGAAACAGACCACGGCCCCAAGTGGCTCACGGGCGAAGCTTACGGGATCGAAGGCAGTGTCGGGTGCACGATCGCTCTACTTCTCCTTATCGGAACGATGTATTTCCTGCCCGGCATTAGGCCGGCTCCGCAACTCGAAGAATTAGCAGGTCGGGCCTCCGCTACTGGATCTTAAAACTGATATCGACGGCCCGCGCCGAATGTGTGAGTTTGCCCACCGATATCAGATCGACGCCGGCTTCAGCGAATGAACGAACACGGTCGAGGGTCATATTGCCCGAAGCCTCGATAAGGACGTTCGGGTTCAGATTTCGAGCCATATCCACGAGCTTTGCGGCCTCTTCAGGCGTCTGGTTGTCGAGCATCACGATCTCGGCCCCGGCTTCGATCGCTTCGCGAAGCTGTGCCCAATTCATGATCTCGACTTCGACCTTGTGGAGATGCCCCGCAAGGGAACGGGCAGCATTGACAGCTTCGGTAATGCCGCCGGCGAGGGCAATATGGTTGTCCTTGATCAAAATGCCGTCATCAAGGCCCATGCGATGATTTTTGCCTCCGCCGATCACGACGGCGTATTTTTCCAGCATTCGCAGACCCGGCGTAGTCTTGCGGGTATCAACGATCGAAGCGGTCGTACCCTCGATCGCCTTTACGAATTGCCGCGTCAGCGTCGCAACGCCCGACATCCGTTGAAGCAGGTTCAGGGCGAGGCGTTCACCCGTAAGAAGCACGTCGGCATAGCCGCCTAGTGTGCCGATCACCGTTCCCTCCTCGACCTCATCGCCCTCGTTGAAGCTCGTCTCGATCTCCGGCGAATCCGGATCGAGGTGGAAGAATACGGCTTCGGCGACATCAAGGCCGCAAACGACCATATACTCCTTCGCGAGAAAGCGTCCGTTGCCCATTTTGTCTGGCGGAACGCAAGATCGAGTAGTTATGTCGCCGCGGCCAATATCTTCGGCAAGGAACTGGCCGATCGAAGCCATCAATTCACTGCTGTCAAGCATGTTCATAAATGACAATCATACGTTACGAAAGAACAGTGTCAATATCCCCGTTTTCAAATTGACACTAAGGCCGTTTCAGGCTACGCTCTTTCGTCGTCAAAAACGAAATTTGAGATCAACTTATTTGGAGAGAACTTTCCTATGCGCCACGCCGCAAGCATTTCGATCGTCGCTGCTGTTCTATTCACCGCAGCCTTTGCCTGTAACTTCAGTACAGCAAATTTGGACAGCCTTAAAGTCGGTAAAAACGCCGACGTGACCAGCCCAAACAGCAATTTCTCTGCCGGCGACACGGTCTATGCCGTTGCCGGCGTCGCCAATAACCCAGGAAAAGTAAAAGTTAAGATGTACATCCAGGTAGAGAATATGAAGGGTGTTGCTCCCGGAACCGTCATCGAGAACAGCGTCGTTGACCTCGACATGGATGGCGACGCTCTAGCGAAGTATCACTACCAAACCATCTCGAGCACCGCCGGCGGCACATTCAAGATCGTCGCCGAAATGTATGACGAGAATGGGGAGAAAAAGGACTCAAAGTCTGAGACTTTTACCGTAACGCCGGGTTCGTCCAGCTCTGACGACGAAGACTGAAGGAGCATTGTCCGCTAATGACCTCAAAGGCTGCGGCGACATGTTGCGGCCTTTTCCTGTTTCCGAAACACGAAGGCCGAATGTTCCACTTCTGGACCTCGGCGGTGCTTGCATCAAAACTGCGTTCAAAGACTAGGTATTCGACTCAATTGATCGGCTTCTCGATCTTTAAGCCTTTTGGCTTGAACACATAGATCAATAGATTTTTTTCCGAGAATCGTTTCGTATTTACCTTTCCGTAAGTCTCAAGCCTCTTTGTAATGCGGCCTAAACTGTCGACCCAAACTTCGATCTGTGAAAACCCAAGACCCAACTCGCTGCCAAATGTGCGATAGTATCGATAATACTCAAACTTCTTGTTTCCTACTTTTTTCGTTTCCCTCGACGCCTTTTCCGTTATGCTAGGACGACCGCCGCCCAAGGTCGAACTATTACAGTCCGTGACCAGCCATTTACCATTATCCTTACGACAATACTTGACTTCGCCGATCTCTATCTTCTCCGTTATAAACTCTCTGCCTTTAAACCAAGACCTCTCGACCCTTCTGTGTCGATCTGGAAGTAAATACTCATCGATCCACACGGTTCGAGAATCATTCGGATCGCCAAATAGTTCTCGTGTGCGGATTTCTCGGCGATCGTA
Source organism: Acidobacteriota bacterium (assembly GCA_018269005.1). GTDB lineage: Bacteria > Acidobacteriota > Blastocatellia > Pyrinomonadales > Pyrinomonadaceae > OLB17. The sequence continues at coordinate 383,377 of JAFDVK010000032.1, forward strand.
CTGGCGGGCCTTGATCTCAGCGTCAAAGAGAAGGGACCAGAAGTCTTGGGAACTGATCTCTTGCCTCTGTGCAAAAAGGGGCATCGCGAAAAAGACGAAAAGCCCCACAACTACGAACGGTTTGATCGTCTTCACCCTTTCAAAGCCTCCAGATTTTTCCTAAGTATCTCTATCTGTGACGCCAACTCAGTTTGGCGCTCACGCAACGCGTCGACCTTTTCGGCTGGGGCACGTTCGACGAAGTTTGCGTTTGCAAGCTGGCCGTCGAGTCGAGCTTGCTCCTCGGTAAGCTTCGCTATGGCCGTGTTAAGTCGTCCACGTTCCTTGTCGAAATCGATCAGTCCTTCGAGCGGAACGGCAACCTCGGTTTCGTTAGAAAGAACGGCCCTTGCCGATGCTTTTGGCACAAAAAGAGCGGTTGACAGAACCAGTTTCGATGCTCTCGCAAGTTTCAGTATCTGCTCCTCGTTCGCCGCAAGAATGTCGCGCAATACGGAATTTCCTGCAACATGAACGACGAATTTGATGGAGGGCGAGATATTCAGCTCCGCCCGAATATTGCGGACCCTTGTGATCAATTCGATGACCGCCGATATCTCGTTCTCGGCAATGCTATCAATGAATCGCTCATCACCTTTCGGGAAGTCGGCGAGCATTATCGTCTGCTCAGCCCTAGCGTACGCAGGGTTGTGTAAGCCACTTCCGACGCCCGGCAACTTTTGCCACAATTCTTCCGTGAGATACGGCATAAAAGGATGCAAAAGCCGCAGGGCCTGCTCGAGTACAGAAAGGATATACGAACTTGCGTCCACATCACCGCTTGTGATCTCGTCCTTCTTGAGTTCTATATACCAATCACAGAAATCGTCCCAAAAGAAATGATAGAGAAGCGAGACTGCCTCGTGATATTGATACGTCTCGAGAGCCCTGTTGACCGCCTGCGAGGTTCGTGTCAGCCGTGAAAGTATCCAGCGATCCGTCGCGGTCATTGAACCGAGCGAAGCGGGATCGATCGGCTTGATCGACACACCGTCAGAATTCATTAGACAGAATCGCGTCGCATTCCATATCTTGTTCGCAAAATTGCGGTATGTTTCGATGAGAAGATCATTCCATTTTATATCGGCCCCGGTCGCGATCGACGCAAGATAGACGCGCGTTGCGTCAACACCAAATTTGTCGAACATCTCGATGGGATCGACGCCGTTGTTCCGCGATTTCGACATCGGTTTTCCGTCTTTTCCGAGCACGGTTCCCGTAACCACGACGTCGCTAAATGGGATCTTGCCGGTGAACTTCTTCGTCAGCATCACCATACGCGAAACCCAAAGGAAGATGATGTCACGGCCCGTCACCAGCACGTCTGTCGGCAGGAATTTGTCGAGGTCGGGCGTCTGTGTTATGCCCTTCTCTCCGGTCCACCCAAAGGTCGAGAATGCCCATAGCCCGCTCGAGAACCACGTATCGAGCACGTCCTGATCCTGCCTTAACTCCTTTCCGCCTGCCTTTGCCCGAGCTTCCGCTTCGGTCAATGCAACAAATACGTGTCCTTCGTCGTCATACCACGCAGGAATCTGGTGTCCCCACCAGAGCTGCCGGGAGATCGTCCAATCCTTGAGATTCTCCAGCCAGTTCGTATAGACCTTTTCGTGCGGCACTTGCGGGAAGAAATGCGGAACCCCTTCGGACCGCATCACATCGAGCGCGATGTCACGCATCTCGTCCATCTTGACGAACCATTGCTCGCTCAAGATCGGCTCGACGATCGTCTTGCATCGTTCGCAGATCGGAAGCGTTATCTCATAATCCTCGACCTTCTCAAGCAGGCCGAGCTTGTCAAATCTAGCAACAACCTTTTCGCGAGCGTCAAATCGATCAAGCCCCTCGAATTCCGCACCGGCCGCAGCATTCATCTTCCCGGCGTCGTCCATCACGAGAAGTTGCTCAAGATCGTGCCTTTCGCCGACGAGATAGTCGTTCGGGTCATGAGCAGGCGTGATCTTGACCGCGCCCGTGCCGAATTCCGCATCAACATACTCGTCCGCAATGATCGGGATTTCACGGCCGGCTAGCGGAAGATCGACCATCTTTCCGATCAGATCCGCATATCGCTCGTCAGAAGGGTTAACCGCGACCGCAGTATCACCGAGCATTGTCTCGGGGCGCGTCGTGGCGACCGTAATGAAACGGTCAGTTCCCTGCACGGGATATCTGAGGTAAGTCAGTTTTCCGTCTTTCTTGGTTTCTTCCTTTACCTCAAGGTCAGAAAGAACAGTCTTGTCCTTTGGACACCAATTCACGATGCGAAGGCCGCGATAGATATTTCCCTCGTCGTATAGTGCGACAAACACGCTGCGGACGGCGAGCGAAAGATCTTCATCCATCGTAAACCGCTGCCGCGACCAATCGACCGACGCTCCTTCACGCCGCATTTGCTCGGTAATGGTATTGCCGTATTGCTCTTTCCATTTCCACGCCCGACGGACAAATTCCTCCCGGCCGATGTCGATCGGCGACTTTCCTTCGTCTTTCTTCAGTTGCTCGACTACCTTTCGCTGAACCGAGATGCCGGCATGGTCGGTACCGGGCAGCCAGAGCGTTCGATAGCCTTGCATTCGCTTCCAACGGGTCAGGACATCCATCAGCGTGTGCTGAAGTGCGTGTCCCATATGAAGGCTTCCCGTCACATTCGGCGGAGGAATGACGATCGAATATGTCGGGGCCGCCTTGTCCTCATTGATCTCAGGGGCAAAGAATCCGTTTTCTTCCCAGATCTTGTACCATCCTTCTGCGGTCCTCGGGTCAAATGCCTTTGCTAATTCCATAAAAACTTTCCAAAAAGCCTATTCTAAAACGAAATGAGGCGGTTAACAGCATCGGCTGAAAACCGCCCGCTACGATAAATAAAGTTTCCAGCCGGTCAATGCCGCTTGCTCTCTTCGTCAAGAGCTTCGCGAATTAGCTTTTCAGCAATACGCGGTACAGCCTCTCGTGCCGCCTCTCGAACCGCCTTCTCTGAAAGCCGATCCATAACGCGTTGCGCGATCGCCTCGATCAACGCCGGTGGAAAAGTCATCTCGCCTGCCTTCGGCGCATCCTCTTGGATGGGAACCTCGTCAGTCGCATCATCAGGCTCGATTTTGACCGGTGCCGGCGTCTCTGCGACACGCGGAGCGGCCGCCGCCACATCTTCGAAGGGGTCGAGCTCTCCGATCTGCAGTTCAGGATCTTCGACCGTCGGATAATCTGCTGTTTCTGGCTCAACCGGCTTCTCGAATTTCAAAGTGTCGATCAGCTCATCATCGCCAGCGGCAAAGTCATAAACCCGAATCACGGAATCTTCTCCGGTAACAAGCGGGGCTACATCCTGCACGGCATCATCCGGCAGCTCGTGATCTTCTTCCGCCAGAACGAACGGCTCGTGAGGTACGAGCGTCTGCACATCCGGTGCATCATCCATCTGACGCGTGATCTCGCCAAGCTCATAATTCAGGTCAGCGACGGAGCTCGGCTGCTCGATGGACGGAACAGAAAGGGCTTCGGGCTCAGATTCCGGCTCGGGAAAGGATTCGGCAATGAGTTCATCCGGCTCAGGTACTGATGATTCGGCCGCTGAATACTCTTGAGCGATCTCGCTCTCGACCTCGATGTCCGGGTCATCTTCAACGATGGACTCTGCGTAGAGATTCTCAATATCCTCAGTCTCGAACGGCTGAACTTCACGAAAATCCTTTACAGCAAGAAGATCGCCCACTTTGACGACGACGTCCCGAAGCGACTGAAAGGGTTTTGTGAAATAATGGTCGGCACCGACACGAGAAGCTTCACCGGGATCGAACGCTTCAAAAGAACCGACAACGAGAATGACAGGGATCGTTCGCGTCGAGTCATCACCCTTGATCATTTCGCAAAGCTGATAGCCGCCCATTCCGGGCATATTAACATCTGCGATCACGCAGTCAGGAGCGATCTCGACAAACTTTTCCATCGCAGAATTACCGTCGCCGACCGTCGTGACATCGTAACCTTCCTCTGCAAAGGTGAGTTCGATGACTTTGCGAATAGCGACCGAATCATCGGCCAGTAAAAGTTTTACTTTTTCCACAGGTGAATAATTTTCCGATCGACGATGTCACCCAAAATGCGAGAACCTGACAGCTTCTTTCGATGGGACAGTTTACCAGATTGTCAGACCACTTTCACAATCTCGACCGCTGCGCGAGATCGACCGCAAGCTCAATCGCCGCGATCATATTCCCAGCACTCGCAAGGCCCTTTCCCGCGATGTCGTAGGCCGTCCCATGATCGACCGACGTGCGTATGACAGGCAGTCCGAGCGTCACATTTACCGCGCGGTCGAACGCAATGGTCTTAACCGGAATTGTCGCCTGGTCGTGATACATTGCGATGACCGCATCGAATTTTCCACGCATCGCATTGAAGAAGACCGTGTCGGCCGGGAAAGGCCCCGAGACATCTATTCCATCGCTGCGACAGGCTTCGATCGCCGGCGTGATCAAGCGCTGTTCCTCCGTGCCAAAACGCCCGCCTTCTGAAGCGTGGGGGTTGATGCCGGCGACGGCTAGCCGAGGCTTGCTCCCGATCAGCCGTTGGATCTCGCGATCTCCAAATCGAATCAAGGATGCGACTCGTTCCGTTGTTACAAACTTTATCGCTTCTGTGAGAGGCAAGTGAGTTGACATTAGGATCACGCGAAGTGAATCGGCAAAGAAACTCATTGCGAACTCTTTTGTTTCGGTTAGGTGTGCGAGGAACTCTGTGTGTCCGGGAAAGTCGTAGCCTCCAAGCTTGATTGCATTCTTACTTATCGGAGCGGTGACGATCGCGTCGATCTTGCCGGCCTTCCAAAGCTCAACTGCACGGACGATGTTCTCGGCCGCTGCCTTTCCGGTCGCTGCAGAGTCAAGCCCATAATCGATATTCGGCGGCAGGTTCTTAAGATCGTCGACGGAAACTGACGTCAGCATAGGCCGAAGGCCAAAACGAGAGGCGACGCTGCTTAGATGAGCCGCGTCGCCTACAATGATAATTTCAGCTGAATTTGAAAGCTTAGGATCTTCGAGAGCCTTAAGCGTCACCTCAGGGCCAATACCTGCGGCGTCACCGATCGTGATAGCAATTCGCGGCTTCGTCGTCATGGCCTAATTATCGGCAATTTTCACGACGAACCGCAATACCGCTAGTCTGCCTGTCGGCGTAAGAAAGTCGGTGTCTCAAGGTCTTCGCTGCCGACAATGTCAGGGATCGGTGCAAAATTCGCTCTTGCATTCGCCGCGACCGCAACAGCTTCGACCACCTTTGGCGACGGCAGTGAAACGGAGGCCGCCGTGTCAAAACCTGTCGCGATGACAGTGATCTTGATCTCGGTGGCCATATCGTCCTTGATAACGCTGCCCCAAATGATGTCGGCATTCTCGTCGGCCTCGTTCTCGATCATACCGATCGCGTCCTCGACCTCGCTCAGGATCATATCCGGCCCGCCAGTGACATTGATGAGAGCTGCCTTCGCACCCTTGATCGAATTCTCTTCAAGAAGCTTGTAATCAAGAGCAGCACGCATCGCCTTTGATGCCGCCTCTTCGCCCTCGCCGCGGCCAACACCCATGAGGGCAACACCTTTGCCGCGCATAACGGAAGTTACGTCCGCAAAATCAAGATTTATGATGCCGGGCGTCATGATGAGATCGGTAATGCCCTGAACCGCCTGAAGCAGCACGTCGTCTGCCCGACGAAACGCATCGAGGATCGTGATCTTTTCTTCGACCTCGCGAAGTTTCGAATTCGGGATCGTGATGAGCGTGTCAACAACACCGCGAAGGTCCGCCAGACCGTCCTCAGCCTGTGCCATTCGACGGCGGCCTTCGACAGAGAAAGGCTTCGTTACGACGGCAACCGTTAAAGCTCCCAACTCGGTCGCTAACGATGCAACAACAGGTGCCGCTCCGGTTCCCGTTCCGCCGCCCATGCCCGCGGTCACAAAAACCATATCGGAGCCTTCAAGTATGTCAAGAAGCTTTTGGTGATCCTCGAGTGCGGCCGCACGGCCGATCTCGGGATTCGAGCCCGCTCCGAGCCCACGCGTGGATTTTGTTCCAAGTTGGATCTTTATCGGAGCCGCCGACGCCTCAAGCGCCTGCAGGTCTGTGTTCGCAACGATGAACTCGACACCTTTGATGCCGGCCTCGATCATTCGATTTACGGCGTTGCCTCCGCCGCCTCCGACGCCGATCACTTTGATCCGCGCACCGGTAATAGGCGGTTCATCAATAAACATTTTGATCCCTGTGTTGCTCACTTGCAGGCCATCCTCCTAAGAATCAGATCAGCTAAACTTTCAGGTTTTTCGTTGGGAACGCGAGTCCTTAAGCACTTAAACTGTCGCAACTAGATGTAGTGCTGACGGATAAAAAGCATACAACGATTGGTGATAAAAAGCCAATCGAAATTTAGCATTTATTTAATTTTTTTTCTGAGGCCGTCGATCCAACTGGCAACACGCCTTACCGTGCCGCGCCCGTGAGCGGCTTCGTCCCGAAGTGCCGATCTGTGTGAGAAACTTGCGAGGCCGCAAGCAACTGCCCAAGCGGGCGTCTGGACCTGTTCGATCAGGCCGCCAAAGAGATGTTTTTCCGGAAAACCGAGGCGCGTCGGAGCATCAAAGACCTGCTCGGCGATCTCGCACAGACCACGAACCATTGAACCACCGCCGGTTAGAACAACACCGCTCGATATCTGGAGAGGAACTTTACGCGTCTCTCGAGCGATGTGCTGAAGTAATTCAACTGCGCGAGGCTGCATTATATCGGCAAGGATCTCTTTTGAGAGGCCTCGTTTTTCGCTGCGGCCAACAGGCATTATTTCGATCATCTCTTGACGTTCATCATCATCAAGCAAAAAGCCCGCAACGCAGCCGAAATCATGCTTTATCTCGTTCGCCTGCGGAATCGAAACTCGCAGGCCGACCGCAATATCCTTGGTAAAATGGGTACTGCCGAAAGGAAAGACGGCCATGTGCTGAACCGCACCGCGCGAGTAGATCGTGAGATTCGTCAACTCGGCGCCGAAATTCACGACGGCGCAGCCGTATTCGCGATCATCATCGGTGATGGAACTCTCGGCGGCCGCAAGAGGTTCCAGCACGCTTTGCTCGATGTCGAGGCCTGCCCGCTCGACCGCCTTCGCGAGGTTCTGGCGACCAGCGCTTGGACTGGTAACGACATGAACTCGCGCCTCGAGCCGCGAGCCGATCATCCCGATCGGCTCGATGATGCCGTCCTGACCATCGATAATGAATTCCTGCGGAAGACGATCGACTATCTCCCATCCAGGTTGAAGAGGCATGGCACACGCGGAATCGATCGCGCGTTCGATATCGTCGCCCAAGATCTCTTTGTCCGGCCCCGCGACCGCAACTACACCGGCTTTATTCTCGCCCTGAAAGTGTTCCCCCGATAAGTTGACCGTCGCCGAATCGATCTCGATTCCACTGACCCGCTCCGCTTCAGTCACGGCCTTGCGGATCGCATCGGCCACGGCCTCCGTCGAAGTAACGATACCACGACGCATCCCACGCGACTCCGCCTCACCGACGCCGACGATATTCAGCGTCCCGTCGTTTGCAGATTCGGCGACGATACAACGCACGCGGCTGGTTCCGACATCGAGGCCAATTGCTTGTATGTCATTACTCATCAGAGGTTTATGCTAGATAGTATAAACTAATTGTTTAGGTATTCAAGTATTGGAGAAATCCCCGCCGCGTTCACTGCCTGGACTCTGTCACCTTTCCCCGCTACTGCCTCGAGAGCCGCCTTTAGACTCTTTGCAAGGTTATCCTTCGCAAGAAAGACATTTATCGACCGTCCACTGTCTTCGATGACCGCATTCGGCTCTCGGAGGCTCGAAAGGTTGACCTCTTTCACGCGGCTGGCAAGTCCAAAACTTTGCCAATCCTCGACCATCTTTCGATAGAGTTTGATGCGCTCCAGGTTATCGTCGAGTGCGTTAGCTGATTTCGAGGTGTCCCACCCTTTCATCGCGAACGGCAGGCCAGGCTCGGCCTTTGTTGCCGGAGCAAGGATCATTCCGGTTTCATCGACAAGCTGGTCCGAATTGTTCAGCCGAACGATTGCGACCGGTATCCGCTCGGCGACATCGATCCGAATCGTGGAAGGAAGCTCCCTAGATACCGAGGCAGACTTTACAAAGGGCAGTTTTTCGATATTCTGACGGATACCGGCTATATCGCTTTCCCAAACACCCGACCTTTCCGCGCTCGCAAGCACGATCCGTCTAATATCATCTTCCGAAGCCCTTTCAGTTCCTACGACCCGGACGGACCTTAAGGTAAAAAAGGAAGAATTAACTGCAGAGCGATACGCCGTAAATGCAACAAATCCGATCCCAACGAGAAGGAGGCCAGCTATCACAACGCCTATGATCGTCTTGCCGATTTTCTCACTCGCCGCCGAATCAGCATTCGGCCGCCGCCCCTTCCTCTTAGAACGGTTATCCTTGAGAGTGCTTTTTCGCCTTTTCGACATTTACTTCCCGTCCAGCTTAGCAACGATCTCATCAGAAAGGCGTGTTACCGTGCCTGCCCCAAGAGTGATAACCAGGTCGCCAGGCAACAGTTCCGGAACAACGCGATCCGCGGCCTTGTCGATATCGCCGATGTAGGTCACATTTTTATGGCCGAACCGTTTAATATTCTCCGTCAAGACCTCGGCGGTTATATCCTCTATCGGTTCTTCACTTGCCGCATAAATATCTAGTACGTAAAGAACGTCGGCATTATTGAAGGCGACCACAAAATCATCCATCAATTCGCTGGTCCGCGAATAACGGTGCGGCTGAAAGATCACGACCGTTCGGCGGCCTGTCGCAGCATTCTTTGCTGCCCCAAGCGTCGCAAGGATCTCGGTAGGATGGTGGCCGTAATCATCCACTACGGTGATGCCGTTCACTTCGCCCTTGAACTGAAAACGCCTGTTGGCATTCTTAAATGCTACAAATGCTTCAACGACCTTTTCAAACGGAATGTCCATTTCGAGAGCGACAGCCGTCGCGGCAAGTGCGTTATAAACGTTGTGTTTTCCCGGAACCGGAAGATGCAGTTCGCCGAGGACATTGTCCCCACGCCAAACATTGAACCGCGAGCCGAACTCGCTATCGTATCTGATATCGTGTGCGGAGATATCTGCCTGGGCTGTGAGTCCGTAAGTGACTCGACGGCGTTTGATATGAGGAATGATCAGTTGGACATTCGGATCGTCCAGGCAAATTATCGCAGCTCCAAAAAACGGCACTTTGTTTACGAAATCAGTGAAGCATTGCACAACGTCCTCCATGCCTCTATACGATTCCATATGCTCTTTGTCGATGTTCGTCACGACCGCGATCGTTGGATAGAGCATCAGGAACGAGCGATCGCTTTCATCTGCTTCGGTTACGAACCATTCAGAGCTACCTACGGCCGCGTTCGAACCAAGCTTTTCCACAATACCGCCGACAACCGCGGTCGGATCGATGCCGGCATGCCCGAGAACGGTCGCAACCATCGAGGTCGTTGTCGTCTTCCCATGCGTACCGGAAACCGCAACCGCATACGGCTTGAGAACCATGAGCTCTGCAAGCATCTCGGCTCGCGGAATGACTGGTATACCGAGTTGTCTAGCAGCAGCGATTTCCGGATTGTCGTCTTTGACCGCCGAAGAATAGACGACGACCTGCGCATCGCCAACATTCTCCGCAGCATGGCCCTCGAAAAACTTGAGTTTAAAAGTATCGATCAGTCTTTCGGTATTCGGGCCGCGTCTCAGGTCTGAGCCGGAGACAGAAAAACCCAAACTCAAAAGCACTTCGGCGATACCGCTCATCCCGATGCCGCCGATTCCTACAAAATGTATCTTCCTTACGTGTCTGAACATTAAATGTATCTAATTATTTTCTCGCTAACTCTTCTATTATATCAACCGTAACCGCCGCGGCATCCGGCCGGGCAAGTTTTTTAGCCGAGCGAGACATTTCCGCGAGGCGTTCCGGATCTTTCCTCAAAGCCTCGATCTTTTCCGCAAGAGCCTGTCCCGTTAATTCGCTTTGCAGGATCATCTCGGCCGCACCCGCGCGGACAAGCGCCTCTGCGTTCTTTCGCTGATGATCGTCCGCAGCTGTCGGCAAGGGAATCATTATTACAGGTTTTCCCGCCGCCGCAACCTCGGCGCACGTCGTTGCCCCCGCACGGCAAATGATCAGGTCGGCTTCGCGAAATGAATCTACCATATTTACGATGTAGGGCCTTACATCTGCCTGCCAGCCTGCTTCCTCGTATGCCTTTGCTATCGCTTCCTGATCTGCCTCGCCCGTTTGATGCACGATCGAAACGGCCTTCTTGTCAAGGAATTCGATAGACGCCGTAACCGCACGGTTGATCGCCTGCGAACCTTGCGAGCCTCCAAAGACTAGCAATCTCAGCGGTGAATGCGGCTCCTCGAACTCGACACCGAAGAATTCATCGCGAACGGGATTGCCGGTAATTACCGCCTTCTTACCGAAGAAAGGTACGGCTTCTTCGAACGTCAGAGCAGCCCGATCGACGAACCTCGCAAGCTTTCGATTCGTAAAGCCCGGCAATGCGTTCGAATCCATTACAAGAGTTCTACGCCCCATCAACGCGGCCGTCAGAAGGACAGGTCCCGAAACATATCCGCCGGCACCGATCACAACATTCGGTCGATAATCGCGGATCAGTTTCCACGCCTCGAGAAAGCTTTTCGGAAGGATCATCATTCCCCGGATCTTTCCCTTCAGCCCGACGCTCTTTAAGCCGGCGCTCTTTATCACGGAAAGCTGATAGCCATTCTCCGGAACTATGCGCGTTTCAAGGCCTTTTGCAGTGCCGACGAAGAGCACTTCGGATGCCTCATCACGCCGCATCAGTTCATTTGCGATCGCGATACCTGGATAAATGTGACCGCCGGTCCCGCCGGCAGCTATTAGAACTCTCGGCATAATGTTTACCTGCGACGCCGCGTAGAGCTTCGACGCACCGGAGCCTCTTTTTCTGGTGCGCCCGCAAATCGTGAAATACTCAGTAGAATCCCTACTGCGGCAAGAGAGACCACGACCGATGAACCGCCATAGGAAATGAACGGCAGCGGGATCCCTTTTGCCGGCAAGATCGATATCACGACACTGATATTAAAAAGTGCCTGAACGATCAACCCTGTAATTATGCCGATACCCAAGAGCATTCCAAACCGGTCCGGAGCCATCATGGCAGCACGTGTTCCGCGCCAGAAGAGCAGGGCGAACGCAAGCACGACCGCCAGAGTTCCAAGCAACCCTAACTCCTCGCCGACGACGGAAAAGATAAAGTCCGAATAAGGATACGGCAGGTAGAACAACTTGGCCTGCCCTTGGGCAAAGCCCTCGCCAAAGACGCCGCCGGACCCGATCGCGTACAACGACTGGACGACCTGATAGCCCGCGTCATCCGAATACTTGTATGGATCGAGAAACGCCATAACGCGAGCGACCCGCCACGGTGCAAATATCAACGCAGCGGCACCGGCGATGACCATTAATGCGGCAACGCTTGCAATGTGCAGGATCCTTGCACCAGCGGCAAAATATACGGCCGAAAAGACAGCACAAAGGACCATCGTAGTGCCAAGGTCTTTCTCTGCCATCACGAGGCCGGCAAGCAGCAATAACCCAAGCAGGCATGGCAAAACGGTTTTCTTCAGGTCGCCGACCGAGCCGTCATTCTTTGTCAAAAACCACCCAAGGAAGATCGGCAACGCAAGTTTTGCGAGTTCCGATGGTTGAACGGAAAATCCGCCAAAACGGATCCAACGCTTTGCTCCGTTGATCGCCGGGAAGAAGAAAACTGCCAACAGCATCAGCGAGGTGATCGCCAGGATCGCGTAAACGACACCTCGATTATTGAGGATACGATAATCAAAGCGGCTGAGGATGAACATCACCGCGATCCCGATCAGCGCAAAGGTGAGCTGCTTATAGAAGTACCCGAACTGGCTTGTTTCCTGGCTTTCGCGATACGCGATCATCGCGGAGGCGCTGTACACCATCAGCGTGCCGAAGAGAGCAAGTCCCGCGGCGAGACCGAACATGAACCAATCTGTGCGCCGTTCTTCAGCCACTTTAACCTTCCGCTTTCCTTTGCTCCTCTAAACTTCGGACGGCCTGCTTGAACTTCTGCCCACGCTCCTCAAAACTCTTGAACATGTCAAAACTTGCACAAGCCGGCGCCAAAAGGACAGAATCGCCTTTCTGAGCCGCAGCAAAGCCCGTCGAAACCGCATCCTCAAGGCTTGCGGCCCTTTCGAGCTCGACTTCGCCGGCAAGCTGCGAAACAATGTTATCGGCGTCTTCGCCAAGTACGATGACGCGAGACACACATTGATGGATCAGAGGGATCAAAGGGGCGTACGGGGCATTCTTGCCGCGTCCTCCGAGAATAAGGATCGTCTTACCTGTGTCTTCACCCAAGGCGCTTAGGGCCTTTGAGGTCGCATCGACCGAGGTCGCTTTTGAATCGTTATAAAACCGGACGCCGTCTATCTCTTCTACGAACTCGATACGATGTTCGACACCCTTGAAGTCAGCAACCGCCCGGCGAATTGTCTTTGCATCCACACCGCAAGTAAGAGCTGCAGCGAAAGCCGCCAAAACGTTCTCGACATTATGAAGGCCGCGCAAAAAGATCTCATCCCGAGTGGTCAGAACTGATTCTTTGTCCCCGATCGTGCTCACGAGATCACGGTCCCGAAGGAACACACCATTCACGAGTTCCCTTTCCACGCTGAACTTGATGACGTTCGCCTTAAGGCCACTGGGCCATTCGTTGGTGATCGCGTTGTCAGCATTAAGGATCGCAGTGTCGTCGGTACGCTGATTTAGAAAAATGCGATGTTTTGCAGCCGCGTAGTCGAGAAAGGAGTCATAGCGATCGAGGTGATTTGGCGTCACGTTCAGACAGAGAGCGACATCGCAGCGAAAGTCGACAATAGTTTCGAGTTGAAAACTGGAAAGCTCGGCCACGGTCCACCCGTCATCCCGTGAACTCTCGACCAGATCTAGCAATGGCGTACCGATATTGCCGCCAACCTGGGTCGGCAGCCCGGAAGCTTTTAAGATCTCGCCGATCAGGGCGGTCGTCGTCGTCTTTCCATTCGAACCTGTAATGCCGACGATCTTGCCCTTCAAGAACCGATATGCAAGTTCGACCTCACCGATGACCTCGCCGTCCTTTCGATCGACATAACGGGCCGGCAATGTCGTTTTGGGCACACCAGGCGAGATAACAACCAGGTCGATCTGATCCAACAGCCAGGACGGAAGATCGCCGCCAATTAAGCCGATCTTGTGCTCCGCCTTGAGCTGTAGGGCTGCTTGCGGCCATGATTCAACGGGCTTCTTATCGTGAAGAGCAACGGTCGCACCTCGTTCAGCAAGGAAACGTGCCGAGGCGATGCCGGACTTTCCTGCACCGAGTACCAAAGCTTTTCTACCGGAAATTTCCATCTTGAGAGAAAAGAAAAACACGGTCTATCGTCGAGAGGGACCGTCACACTCCAACATTGAGCTATTCTCTATCGCAGTTTCAGCGTCGAGAGACTCAAAAGAGCGAAAAGGATCGCAGCGATCACAAATCGGAACACGATCTTCGGTTCCTTCCAGCCGGACATCTGAAAATGGTGATGCAGCGGCGCTTGTAGGAAGATGCGTTTTCCGACGCCGGCACTTCGTTTAGTGAACTTAAAATACGAAACCTGCAGCATCACAGAGACGGCTTCAAGAATAAAGACGCCGCCAATGAACGGCAGGAGAAACTCCTGTTTCGTCAGGATCGCGACCGTGCCGAGCGCGCCGCCGATCGCAAGGCTCCCAACGTCGCCCATAAAGACTTCGGCCGGCGGTGAATTGAACCACAAGAATCCAAGACTCGCCCCGACCATCGCCCCGCAAAAGACAGTAAGTTCCCCTGAAGAAGGATTGAACGTCAGATCAAGATACTCCGCCCAACGTTTGTCGCTGCCTACATACGTCAGAGCCGTAAGGGCCGACATCGCGATGAAAGTGACGCTTGTCGCTAACCCGTCGAGCCCATCGGTCAAGTTCACGGCATTCGACGAGCCCAAAAGTATGAAGACCATAAAGACCAGATAGATCCCGGCAGGGATCACGCTGATCCCATCCGGATTTGCGGTCTCTTTGAAAAACGGAATGCTAAGGTTCCAAGAATAGCTTGTGAAATAATAAAGGACGCCGAAAACTGCTAACGCCGTGATCAGCTGGCCAAGCAGCTTCTGCTTGCCGGTGAGACCTAGACTCCGTTTCTTAACGATCTTGATATAGTCGTCCGCAAAACCGATCGCCGCAAACGCCGTCGTCGCACCTAGAGCGAGCCATAGATAAATGCCGTCAAGCTTTGCCCAAAGCAGCGTCGAAATTATTACGGATCCGATGATGAGCACACCGCCCATCGTCGGCGTTCCCTTCTTCGCCTGATGTTCTTCCGAGAGTTCCTCTCGGATCTCTTGCCCGACCTTGAGGTCGCGCAATTTTCGAATGACCGTCTTACCCAAGAGCAGCGATATTAGGAGCGCCGTGATCGTAGCCCACGCCGTTCGGAACGTAACATATTGAAAGACATTCAATACCTTATAGAAATACGGAGAATCCGGTGCGGCACCGTAAGACTTATAAAGAAACTGGTAGAGCAGGTGAAACAGCATTTGTGGTCAAGCGTATTCTGGCCTATTCAGCGGCAGCCGCGTTCTCACCTCCTAACTCAAACTTTTCGAGAATTTCCTCGATAACCTTTTCGGTTCTAACTCCGCGCGATCCTTTTACAAGCACAACATCGCCGGCACGCACTTTTTCGCAGAGCAGTTTGCCGGCGTCGGCCGAATCTGCTGCAAAATCCGCATCTAATAGACCGCAATCCTTGGCTCCCGCAACAAGCTCACTGGCGAAACCTCGAACACCGATCAGGATGTCGATCCCGTGCGATGCGATATCGTTTCCAACACGACGGTGGATCGCTGCGGCCTCAGGACCGAGTTCGAGCATCTCACCCGCTACGACTATCTTCCGTGCATCTGACGGAGCAGAATCGCACAACATCGAAACCATCGAGAGCAATGCGTCGGGGTTCGAGTTGTAAGAATCATTGACCACGATAAACCCATTCTTGAATCGCAGGATCTCTCCACGCTGCGGCGGCGCAGCAACACTCGAGAGCGACTTGGCTATCTCACCCGCACTCATTCCGAACACATGGCCCGCCGATGCGGCGGCAAGGGCGTTTAGAATGTTGTGGCGGCCGTTGAGCGGGAATGTCACACCGGCAGTTTCATTGCCAATGGAGAGCGTGAATGTTGTCTCACCAAAACCACGAACCTCAATCTCCGAAGCCTGCACTGTCGCCTCATTTTCGATGCCGTACGTTACAACCTTACCTTTCGAAAATGAGAACATCGCGGCCACGCGCTCGTCATCGGCGTTCAGGACCGCAGTGCCGCCAGGCTTCATACCTTCGACGAGTTCGGCCTTTGCCGCGGCGATCGCTTCGATCGAACCTAGGTGTTCGAGGTGGACTGGAAGAACGTTCAATTCGATCGCGACATCGGGAGGCGTGATGCGGCACAGTCTCGCGATCTCGTGGAGCGGCGTGGACATACCCATTTCGAGAACGGCGACATCAAAGTCAGGTTCCTTTGCCAGCCTAAGAACAGTGAGCGGATGGCCGAGCCCGTTATTAAAATTCTTGATATTCCGAAGAACCTTGCGGCCTGACGCAGCAAGAACATGCGCCGTCAATTCCTTCGCTGTGGTTTTCCCTGCACTTCCCGTAACAGCAATTACGGGTTTGTTCCACTCAAGATAAACTTCGTGAGCCAACGCCTGTAATGCCGCAATAGAGTCATCAACAAAGATCAGCCGATCGCGGAACTCTGCAAGTTCTTCTATATGCTCTTCGAAACGGTCATGCCGGACGACACACGCAACAGCACCAGCCTCGAAGGCCGTGCGAACGAACGCCGTCGCGTCGTCAAAGTCGCCATTGAAACCGTTGTTAGCGTATTCAGGCTGCGAGAGCGCGAAAAAGACGTCGCCCGCCTTTACCTCTCGCGAATCAATAACAAAAGTATCTACCTCGCATTCCGGCAACGACGGGCGAGCCTCGGGCGCCTTTCCGTTGATGGATTCAATTAGTTTTCCTAGCTTCAAGTCTTCTTTTTGCTCGTCTCAGTTTTCTTCTTCTCGTTCTTTGCAGTGCGATCGTCAGATACTTCCTTTTTGCCGATCACGTCAGCCTTTCTAGGCCTTGAATCGGCCGGCTGCTTTGGCGTTTCCTTTTCCGGACTCGGCATCGGGGCCGAATCTGTCGGCGTTTCCGACACGATCTCTGCCAATGTTGTGTCCTTCGCCGGTGTTCCGTTCTTCTGAACGCCAAGCTCGGGGAGTATCTGCTCTGCGATGTTCTTAAAGACCGGAGCCGACACCATGCCGCCGTCACGCGCACCGCCACTGGGCTCATCCATAACGACCGCGATCACAACTCGCGGATCATCGGCAGGCGCCATTCCGATAAATGACGAAATATATTTCGAGGAATCGACGCGCTTTGTTTCCGGATTGAACTTCCACGCCGTGCCGGTCTTCCCCGCGGCATTATAGCCGTCGAGTTGAGCACGTTTTCCGGTGCCCGTCAGAACTACCTGCTTCAGCATCTGCCGAAGTTCCCGCGCGGTCTCTTCGCTTACAACCCGTGTGCTATCAGCAAGTTGCGGGCTGACAGGCGGATCTCCATCCCGTCGGATCTGCTTGATAACGTGCGGCTGAACTCGAATTCCGTCGTTTGCTATCGTCGCAAAAGCACTTGTCATTTGCAACGCGGTCACACCAATTTCATAGCCGATCGACATTGAGGCAAGAGAGTCGCCATTCCACTTCTCAGGACGGCGAACGATACCTGCCGTCTCTGCTGGAAGATCGATTCCGGTCTTCGATCCAAACCCCATTTTCTTGAGAGTCGAGTAGAAATCTTCCTTGCCGACACGCAGCCCCGTCTTGATCGCACAGACATTGCTGGAGACGGCTAGAGCTTCTGCATAGGTAACCGTGCCAACATGATGCGATTCACGGAATGTGTGATTCGCAACCTCTATCGTGCCATTTCCCGCATCGATCATATCGTTTGGCCCGAACAGATTTTTCTCAAGCCCTGATCCATAGGTGATCAACTTGAAAACCGAACCCGGCGAGTATGCCGACTGCACAACATTGTTCTTAAAGGTTGCAGGCACCGCATCACGAATAGAGTTCGGGTCGAAGGTCGGATAGTTTGCCATTGCGAGGATCTCACCGGTCTTTGGATCCATCACGACGGCCATTCCTGATTTTGCATTGGCCGCCTTTACACCGGCTTCGAGGGCACGCTCGGTCTTGAACTGAATGGAGGTCGAAAGTGTCAGGACGATATCGCCAGGACGCTCCCTCTCAAAGATGGTCTCACCGTAAACTCGCCCAAGACGGTCGCGTTCCTGCAGTTTCTTTATGATCGCTCCGTGAAGAAGTTCGTCCTGCGATTGTTCGATGCCTGCCTGTCCTTCATCGTCAGTGTTGCTGAATCCGACTACCTGAGCTGCAAGGGTCTGATAAGGATATGTCCTCTTTTGATCATCGACCCAATGAAAGCCGGGCGAACGCGGCTCATCAGCTTTTTTGGCATCAGGATCAAAAAGTGCCTTGTTGACGGCCTGAACTTGGTCGGCTTCTAATTTTTTGGCGATCGGAACATATCGCTTTTTCGCATCCTTCGCCTCACGAAGGTCTTTTGCTACGGCTTTCGCATCGAGTTTTAGAGCCTTCGCTGCCAACTTTGCCGCATGATCGATATCGTCGATCTCCGTCGGGTCCGCGTAAAGTGTCGAAACCTTTATGCTCATTGCGAGCGGCCTCTCGTCGCGGTCAAAGATCGTGCCCCTGAGCAGCTTAGTTTTCTTTGTATCCTGGCGTTGGTCGATCGCCTTTTCGCGGAGCCAATCGTGCTGGGATACCTGCAAATGCACAAGCCTAAGGCTGATGCCGACGAACCAGAAGCCGATTATCGCCGCGATGAACATAAACCGGGCGTACGCGATCTGTCGGGAATCGATCTTCTTTCGTTTTTTGTGGCTTTTCTTCATTTTGATCGGACGGATCAAGCTCTATTTTTCGGAGATATCAGATACGTTACTTTCAATCCTGGTTTCTATTCGGCGTTCGAAACGATCCGGCGGCGCTCGGCCTCTCCATTCGTTCTCTTTGCGATCTGAACCGGTGCATTCGGTTGTAAAGCAGGCCGAACCAGCGTTGTTTTCATCACGGCCGCCGCAGAGGAAACCGGCGTCGTGGACTCTTTTCGCTGAACGGAGGCGATCGCAGCAGCGTTCGGTTTCGGGAAAGACTGACTGATCGCCGGTTCCCCCGGAGTTCCAAGTAATGAAGCCTTCTCCGCGGCCTTCTTGATCTCCGCAGGTGAAAGTGAAACCTCACGAGCCACGAGAAGACGACGCTTCTCGGCTTGGAGCGCATCGATCTGCTGACGCAGACGGGAATTCTTTATACTTAGGTCCCAAAAAGAGAAATGCTGGGTTGCAGCAAGGAAGATCCCGGAAACAACTATCGCTCCGGCGATCGCCATCGTGGCGAGCACTCGCAAGGGCGATGCGATCTTTGCCTTCTTCTTTTTGCCCATGCGATTTCTGCGAATTGTTGTGGTGCTCATAACTTCCTCCGATTGCTGCGTGAGATTTCTTGTCTTTTTCTAAATGAGCCGCTTGCAGGCTCGCAATTTTGCGCTTCGTGAACGCGGATTCATTTCTTGCTCGTCCTCGCTAGGAATGATCGGCCTTTTAGTGAGGATCTCGACCGATTTTTCGGCACCGCAAATACATTTCGGTATGCGTGGAGGGCAAGAGCATTTGCCCGAAAGCCTTTGAAACGCTTGCTTTACGATCCGATCTTCGAGCGAGTGAAAGCTGATGATCGCGAGGACGCCACCAGCGTTTAATTTTTCAATGGCCGCGGGAATAAACTCTTTTAGAACGTCCAATTCCCTGTTTACGGCGATCCTCAGAGCCTGAAATGTCCTTGTTGCCGGGTGGATCTTGTCGCCAGGCCGCCTTCCGATCGCTCGTTCCACCAAGTCTGCGAGTTCATCGGTCGTCGTTAACGGCTGACCTGCATCATTCCTCTCCGTGATCCAACGTGCGATCCTGCGTGAACGCTTTTCTTCTCCATAGAAGTAGAGAATGTCAGCGATCTCGGCTTCCGTTGAATTTTCAAGCAGTTCCCGAGCCGAAAGCCCTTCCTTCCGGTCCATTCGCATATCGAGAGGAGCCGAGGCTCGAAAGCTAAAGCCGCGTGAAGCGTCATCAAGCTGCATGGACGAAACACCCAGGTCGGCAACGATCGCCGCGATGTCGCTTTCTTCAACCGATCTACCGATCGCTGCGAAGTTTGCGTTCACGGCTCGAAAACGTTTACCAAATCTTGCGAGCCGTTCCTCCGCGAGAAGGATCGCTGACGAGTCCTGATCGATACCGACCACATCAAACCCCGTCTCTTCAAGGATCGCTTCAGAGTGTCCGCCAAGGCCAAGAGTGGCGTCGACAACCACCGAGCCGCTCGCCTCGCGGACGAACTCGACTATCTCGTCACGAAGAACCGTCTGGTGCGTAAACTCAGCGCTGGAACTTTGCATCTTCAAAGAGCAAGAGCGTCTGCACGTTTGCCCGCACTAAAAAGCATGCGAGGCGTATTGGAAATTTTCTAAGTTAAGGGTCTTAGGCCTTCAAACTTCGGCGCGTCATACCGAAAATAATTGAGAGCCCCGGGCAGCATCGAATTTAAAAATAACACTCCGCGGTCCGTTTAAAGGCTTAAGCAGTCTTTTTAGCTTGGCGAGTGGTAATATTCGTCAAACTCAATGCTAAAAAGGATTCTACGTCTGAAGGACAAGGAAGTCAACAGGAATTTTTCGTCACCATCTTAAGCAGGGGTATAATCGAACAACCTTTGGTCTATACTCCTCACGCGGCCCATTTTGTGAATATCGCCCCCGTTGGGTAGCATTTGATACGGCAGACCCGGCCCATAAACTGAATGAGCTCAAGCTTTTGGCAGATATTCGTCTTTGGAAGTCTTGCCGCACTGGGAAATATCCTTGGCGGCCTTGTGCTTTTTCCGTCAAAAGTACAGGCCTATGCTAAACGTTCTGTTCGCTTGATCTTGGCGGTCGGCACCGGTTTTATGCTTGCCGTTACATTCATCGAAATTCTTCCAAAGACTATCGAGCTTTGGCAGCAGAATGTCGATCACAGTGCGGTCAACTACACGGTTCCGATGGTGCTGCTGCTAGCGGGCTATCTGCTGACCCAACTCCTAGAACACACGATCGCACCGCACTTCCATCTCGGCGAAGAGGTGCATGCCGATGACGGCATTTCTGTCCATTCTGCTTATGCGGCAGTCGCCGGAATGGGTATCCACACTTTCTTTGACGGCGTAATGATCGCGGCCGCAAGTGAAGTGAGTGCCAGCCTCGGCTTCCTGGTCTTCTTGGCCGTTGCTCTGCACAAATTCCCTGAGGGGCTTACGGTCGGCTCAATGGTTCTCGCAGCCGGACGGGGCCGCGGCGGCGTAATGATCGCAACTGTCACGCTTGGACTCACAACGCTGCTTGGAGCCCTTATCTTTCATATCGCGGGCGAAGGCGTAAGTTCGCTCGTGCGGTATGCACTGCCGTTTGCCGCGGGAGTAACACTTTATGTCGCGGCAAGCGACCTTGTTCCTGAGATCAATCACCATTCCGGCCGAAGCGTTTTTGTTACGATCGCGATGTTTCTTGGCGTCGGACTCTTTTTTGTTCTCGACTTGACTCTCGCAAGCTTCTTCCATTGACGCAATTGATCACCGTTGACCTCATTTATCTGAAACATTCAATAAAACCTGTCGTATGGTTCATTGGAGGTAACTTTTTGCTATGCGGGAACCAATGCTGGCCGGTATTTTGAGTTTGCTGATCCCTGGTGTAGGCCAGATCTATAACGGACGAATTCTCATTGGAATTATCTGGTTGCTCTTGACCGGCTTCTCTTGGATCGGTTCGGCCGGCTTGCTAGGTTGGGTGGTTCATCTGATCGCCGCCTGGTGCGCATACAGTTATGCGAAGGACAATCCTGTCAGAAGCTAAAGGTTTTCTTCAGAACGATCCTCCTCTTGGCCCGATGTTTGCCGACATCGGGCTTTTTTCGTGATTTCGCGAAACGCAGTGCATCTAGTAGTATTTACGATTGTTCAATTTAATGGCGAAAGAAGGATTACCATTCATTTTGGTCGCACTTGCGATCGCGGGATTGCTTGCGATCCCGGGATGGTGGATCGGTGTTTCGATCTTCGTACTTATAGCCGCCTTCTTGGCGTATTTTTTTCGTGACCCGCACAGGAATGTCCCTAGTAATGGGGGAGTGATACTTGCGGCCGCCGATGGCCGCGTTACTCGTATTACGGAAGATGGGAACGGCACACTCATTAGCGTTTTTATGTCGCCATTCGACGTGCACATCAATCGATCGCCGATTTCAGGAACCATCCGCGAAGTGATCTACGAAAAGGGCCGCAAACTTCCGGCAACGCGAAATGAGGCAAGCTACGTAAATGAAAGGAACACGCTCGTGATAGACGGCGAAGGTTTGACTGTAAGGTGTACACAGATCGCCGGTATTATGGCGAGGCGGATAGTCTGCTGGCCAAAGATCGGTGATAAGATCGAGCGTGGCGAACGATTTGGACTGATCAAGTTCAGCTCGAGGACGGATGTTCTCGTCCCTTCGGGCTTTGAAGTTGCTGTCAACATCGGCGACCATGTCCGTGGAGGCGAAACAGTGATCGCCCGCCGCAATTCCTAAATGACAGAAGAAACCCCGATACGTCCGCCTCACCGCGGTTTGAAGAAAGGCCTCTACGTGATCCCGACGCTCTTTACGGCAGCGAACATCGGAATGGGCTTTTTGGCTGTCATCTCGTCGATTCGCGGCTACCATGCCTCGTTTACAGATGTCGCTCTCGCGGCGCACTATTTTGATACCGCAGCCTTGGGCATCGGCCTCGCGATACTGTTCGATACACTCGATGGCCGTGTGGCCCGAGCAACGCATACGGCGACTGAGATCGGCGTACAATTCGACTCTCTAGCCGACGTCCTGACGTTCGGCCTTGCTCCGGCGACATTGATGTACGCATGGGCATTGGGCGGAGCATTTGACGAGACTGGCCGCGTACATGGATTCGGCCTCTTTCTGCTCTTTATGTTCCTTATGTGCGGAGCCTTTAGGCTGGCGAGGTTCAATTTGCTCGCAACGCGGCCCAGGGTTCTCGCCGAAGGCAACGTAAAGGTTGACAAACGCTACTTTGTCGGCCTTCCGATCCCGCCCGCCGGTGGATTGCTCGCCGCTCTTGTCCATTTCTCGCCCGAGCCTTTGATCGCGATGGGGAAAGAGACCGCACAGCTTTATACTTATTGCCTCCTTGCTATCGTCGCCATCCTAGGCATCCTGATGGTGAGCAAGATCCGCTACTTCAGCTTTAAGTCCACCGGTGCCGGCATGCAGGGCTTCTTCACGGTCCTTGCGGTCGCCGCATTCGTAACGGCAGTTTATCTGTATTCGCAGTATGCCTTGCTGTTGGTGGCCGGCGTCTATTCAGCACACGGGCTCGTACTGTGGGTACTGCGGGCGATCTTCCTTAAGCCGACAATGCACGGCGATATTGATGGGGAGACGGCGGCCGATCAATGATCGGCCTGGCGGCCGATCCTCACTTTTCCCTCAGATTCAAGAGGTGTCACATTCGTTTTTTTTCTGCGGCGATGGCGATGCTGCTTGCCTTCAATGTCGAGAACATCGTCCTCATACTCCCTGCCGCACGCGGCCAATAAACTAAGAAGAACGATAAACATCAGCGTCACCGCTGTCGTATGCAGAACGAAGTCGAAAAGGCTGTGGACAAGTACAGCGAAAATTCCAGCGGCCGCTCCTACAGCAACACCACGTCGAAACCCGTTCTCAACCCGCGTAGTGCGTCTGATAGTAACAAATACTGAATAAAGAAATCCGGCCGCTATCAAGGCGCCGACCAATCCTGCATCCGCAAGCACTTGCAAGTAATCATTGTGCGCCTGCTCGACCCTAGACAGCCCATTTGAGGTGTCAAACGGTGTGTAGGCCTGGCCAAAGGCCCCGATGCCTGCCCCAAAGGGCAGATGGGACGTGATCACTTTTAGTGTGACGGTCCATATCTGCAGCCGGTCAGTGGTAACGTCACCCGCTTCCGCGGTCTCAGCGAAGCGCGATAGTGACGTCTCGCCGCCGATCATTATCGCTCCGGTAACGATCACGACGGCGGTGGCCGCTGTAACTCCAATAAGGATCAGTTTCTTCTTTTTGCCGTGAGCACGTGTCGTAAGGACCAAAATAAGCCCAACGCCCGCAAGCATCGCAACGAGCCCGCCACGCGAACCGCTCATCAAAAGGGCAATTCCCATCCAAACGACGGCCGTGATGTAGAAAAGCCTTCTGTCACGCCTCACGGCACCGCTCATCAACATTCCAAGCGGAACCGCGATAGTCATTTCGATGAATGCAGCAAAGTTGTGTCGGTTAACAAATGATCCGAACGGGCTTAATCGTTCAAGGACGCCGTAGATGCGGGTCGGAGAAAGGAACGACTGCAAAATAGCAAAGAACGAGTAGGCGAACCCAAAGATCAGAATAAAATTGACGATCTTCTCGATCCGTTTCGCCCGGTCGACCATCGCAAGCATAACGCCAAAGAAAAGCGCGAGAACGAGCATATGCAGTGCCGACATCGTGGAATCGAATGGTGAAAGCGATAGGGTTCTTGGGATGCCGCTGATGCCGGCGATCTCTGCGACATGTCCGAACGGGATCGTCTGGATCAGCGCATAGACCGCAGAGGCGATGAGCGGCACCTGAAATATATGCCGGCTGACGGTCAACTCACCCTTTATCCATCCGGCAAGAAGCCAAATCATGGCAACGGCTGTCATCACAAGATAGAACAGGGCAAGAGTTGGCTGGTGCACTGTGCCATAGGCAAGCGTCGCCAGGGCGACGATCACCAATAACGAAACAAAGATCGAGCTATTGAGAATCTTCATTGTGCTGCCAACTCAAAATCGTCATACCAGAGACTGCCAAGAAGCGGGCAGCCATCACCGCAAAAGACACGCGTAGTTCGGATCGATATCGCCGTACAATTTTCAGGTGTCGTAAAGTCGACGGTGATCTGCTGCCAATCATTGGTTCCCTGCGGCATCGGCTGGCTCGAAACGATGAGCCTGTCGTCGATCGCATTGGTGACATCAAGCTGCGGCGGGCCGGCGCTTCGCAAATTCTCGGTACGCACCCAAAACGTCAGCCGATATTTCTTTGACGGTTTTACGACAACGAGCTGGGACGCCGTGAAAAGCTCCTGAGCCGAGTAGTTCTTAAAATTCAACCGAAGGCTCTTTGAGCCGGTGTGCTTAACTGCACCGTCCCAGGTCACGTCAACCTTTCCCTGTTTTGGAAACTGCCAACCGAAGTATGAAAGATCCGACGTGTTCACGATCCGCTCAAATCCGGGATTCGAAACCTGTTCTGCCTGTGCGTCAGCATCGATATTCAGCTGTCGTGAGAATTCAAGAGCTTGGGGAAAAGCACGCTTATCAAAAAGGCCCTGTACGACCACCGACGAGATCTGCGGGAATTTCGCCTTCTCCTCATCGCTTAGTCTGTTCCAAATACGCAGAGCATCGGCGGGTTGTCCCCGCTGTGCGTAGAACATAGTGAGTCCGACGAGCACGTCCGGCCCGTCTGCAGCGAGCTCTTCAACTTTTGCAGGGTCGTGATCAAAGTAATCCCACGCAAGTCCAAAGACCTGCATTCTGTACTTGTAATTATTGACCGTCGCAAGCTTTAGCTGCGGCATCGCTTTCGCGACATCACCTTTCCGAATGTAGAAATTTCCGAGCTGCCAACGCGGTATAGTGTAGGTAGGAGCAAGATCTACGGCGTGTTGGAATGCGGTCTCGGCCCGATCTGCGTTGCCAGCCTGTTCGCTTGCTCGGCCAAGCTCGATCCACCAACGATAATCGAACGGCGAAAGGACAACGGCCTGCTCCATCAGCATCATCGATCGCTTTGCCGATTCCGGTGAGAACGCCTGACGTTCTATCCCCGAAGCGAGCCAATAGGTCATCGGGTCAGACGGCGAAAAGCTCTTTGCGGAAGCCAGAAGTTCCGCGGCCGCGGGATCCGACGGCGGAGTCATCTCGGCGATCATATTGCCGAATTCGCGGCGGACGGACATCCAGCCGATAGAAAAAACAACGACCATCGCAACTGCAATGCCGATCCTTTTTCCAGTCGAACGCGATGAGATGTGGACGAGATCCGAAGTCATTCCTTTTGAGATCGAGAGACACGAAAGATTGCCTGATTTTAGCAAACTTTTCGCGATTTGCATTTTCCGCTCAACCTTTCTAGCTTTTAATTGTGTCGATCGACGTAAAGAAGCAGGCTGCGACTGTGATCCGGAGGCTAAAGCGTGAGTATCCGGACGCGCACTGCGCTCTCAACCATACGAACGCATTCGAGCTGCTGATCGCGACGATACTGTCGGCCCAATGCACGGATGCCCGCGTGAACATCGTAACGGCGGACCTTTTTCGGAAGTATCGCGGCCCCGAGGCATTCCTACTCACCTCGCGGTCCGAGCTTGAGCGGGATATTCATTCGACAGGATTTTTCCGGAACAAGGCAAAGAACATTCAGGCCGCGTGCCGGCGCATAGTTGATGTTTACGGCGGCGAAGTCCCAAATCGGATGGATGATCTTCTCACGCTCGGCGGAGTCGCCAGAAAGACCGCGAACGTCGTGATGGGCAATGCATTCGGTATTGCATCGGGCGTCGTCGTCGATACCCACGTTTCGCGGCTCAGTCAACGCCTTGGCCTCACAAATAACAAAACACCCGAAAAGATCGAGAAAGATCTCGAAAAGGCAGTTCCAAAAAAAGACTGGATCATGCTGCCGCATTGGTTGATCTCGCATGGAAGAGCGATCTGCGTTGCACGAAAACCAAAATGCCTTGAATGTGTCCTAGCGGATATCTGCCCGTCAAAGAAACTTTTCTATCCAGACAAGCCTTCAAAAAAGAGCTAATGCGTGCTCAACGCATTAAAGGCGTCGAGCACGCAAGTCAATTGCCTTTCGGCAGCCGTTAGCGAACAGGAGCCTGCGGCAGCGGAGGCATCTGATCTTTTGCGAAACGCGGAAGCAGTTCATCCCGCATAGCAAGCGTGTAAACCGCCGCTGCAAAGATGATCGCCGAAGCCTTCACATCCGGCTCGATAATACGTTCGTACGTATCAAGGTTCGTGTGCCACGTTACACCGAAGTATTCGATCGGATCCTGCGAACCGCCGATTCCCGGCAGACCCGCATGATTGAACGAAGTGCTGTCCGTACCGCCGAGGTTGCGGCTCTTTGTAGCGGTAACGCCTGCGAACCCGAGATCTTCGAACGGTTTCAGTGCATCGTTAAGAACCTTGGCAGCCTCGTCCGGACCGAAGATCGACATAGCGCGAACACGGCCTGTTCCGCTATCAATATTGAAATATCCGCCGAATTTCGAAAACTCAGCCTTCGGATCCTCCGCCGAACCGAAATGCGATTTAACATACGCTTGCGAACCGAGAAGGCCTTGTTCTTCTCCGCTCCAGCACGCAACGCGAATCGTTCTGCGCGGTTTGACGCCGATCGCTTTCAAAATACGTGCAGCTTCCATCATCGTCGCGCAGCCGACCGCATTGTCGGTCGCACCCGTTGCCGAATGCCATGAATCAAGGTGGCCGCCGAGCATGATCACTTCGTCCGCCTTGTCGGATCCGGCGATCTCACCGATCAGGTTGTAGCTCGTAACTCCCGAAGGGATCACGCGGCTCTGGAGGTTAAATTCCAGTCTGACAGGCGTCTTGTCCTGCAGAATGCGGTAGATGCGGCCAAAATCCTCATTCCGCATCACGACTGTCGGGATTACCTTAGAGATGTCGAACGTGCGGTTATTGAAGGCCCGCACTGCACCGCGATCAAGCTGCGATTCGTTGATGCGAACAAGAGCCCCGTTATCGAGGAAAAACTTGTCCAACTGTTCATCAACTTCGCGTGCGGTCAAAGCCCCTGGCCGCGGAGCCGGCCTTGCACCTTGCGGGAAACGAAACGCAGGGCCGCATTCGCCCGGCTTCTTGGTTGGATCCATTCGGCACTTGAGCGTTTCCATCGGAATATGCTTCGGCATCGGTTCCGTCGATTGATCGATGAACGCCGGCAGTCCAACCAGGACCATCTTTCCTTTCACGGCCGACTTTATACTGTCTAAGTAAGCATTGAGTTCAGCCTGCGTCGGCCCCTGCTTGATCTGCGGATTTTCTGCCGACGGGAATGTCGGTGTCACAACGCTCACGACCTCGCCCGTAACCGGACCTTTCGTCGAAGGCGTCCAGGCAAGGACCTCGTAGGTGAGAGTGTCTTCCTGCGGCGAGAGCATCAAGCCGGTGTTACGGCCATTCTGCCAACCGGGATGGCCAAATTCCCAAGGCTCTAGAAAAGCCCTATCAAAGCCCCAGTTCAACATCTCCGCAGCTCCCCATTTTGCAGCATTGACGTGATTCTCGCTGCCGGTGAGACGCGGTCCGTAAATATCCGTAAAATAATGCATCACACGCATTATCTTTGAGTTTTCGTTCTCTTCCTTTCTGATGCGCGCATAAACGTCCGCAGTGTCACCGGTTTGTGCAGTGGCTGCCTGCGGAAGCATCATCAACTGAAAAAGCACGAGGGCGACAAGCACCCTAAGACAATTTTTTTTCATAGAGTTAAGTATTCCTCGCGGGCGTTTCGCCGGATCAGAAGATGCGCTACGCACGGACTTTTTGGTCAAATTTGAAGTATTTTCCTTCGAGACTAATACTATCGTATCCATAAAAAGTTTCAAACTTCCGCAAAAATCAGCCCGCGGTCGCTCCTACGGAGCTTCCGAGCTATTTTGCGGCTTTCGCCCTACAAACATGCCGCTCCAACGGAGCTGAAAGTCCGTC
Source organism: Acidobacteriota bacterium (assembly GCA_018269005.1). Taxonomy (GTDB): domain Bacteria; phylum Acidobacteriota; class Blastocatellia; order Pyrinomonadales; family Pyrinomonadaceae; genus OLB17. The sequence goes on from JAFDVK010000032.1 coordinate 411,635, forward strand.
CGCATTGCATATTCCGAAATAAGTGAAAAGTTCGTCTCCCTTCCCTGCCTCACAATCATCCCATCCTTCCAAAGATCAAGCAATGCAACGTATATTGCATCGCCATTTACAAGTATATCACGCTTGTCAAGCGCAAAAAATCCGGTTCGCCTCGAAAGGCGGACCGGACTCGACGGATTCGACGGACTCGGCAGACTCCTATTGGGGCTTATCGATAATCTCAAAGTGCCCGGGAGACGCGTAACCGACGGTCTTTCCCTGACTGTTTAGAAGGTTCACATTGACCCAGCCTCCAGTTTTCCCATATTCGGAGATAGAACGCAGGAACTCTTCGCGTTTTTCGTTCGTCATGGTCTCCCAAGACGGCAAGACAACGCCGTAGAACGTGTCTCCGCTCTTTTTCGCGAGCCTAAGATTTTCTTTAAAAGGAACCTGGTCGAGTTTCACCATGACCACGCCTTTTGAGAACGTCGTGTCCTCCTCAATGAACCAGGTCGCCCACACATACACTCCGACGGAGATAGCGATTAGAACGGTCGCTCCGAGCAGCAGGAACGGATTGATTCCGAAGCATTTTTCTCGAACTACTTCGAGCAAAGACCGGCGAGTCTTGATCGCCGCCGCAGAAGGTTCGACCCTATGAGACGAAAGATCGATCTTTTCGATCGGCTGTTCGATATGTTCCGACCGTAGTTCGACAGAATCATCGTATTCGTCCCGACCCACAGACGGATCGATCAGATGACGCAATGTCGAATCCAACTCGAGCGTTCGTGCAGCTGCCTCTGATACGGCCTGATCATCGAGCGAACCATACTTCTCATGAGTAACGGCAGCACCGGAGGCAAGCCTTTCTTTGTCTAGAAGTCTGATGTAGGTATTGCTCACGCTAACGTTGCATTCGATGGCCGCGGTGATGACCGTCGGAGCGAAGAACAACTCGGCGATATTTTCCTTGAAGAGCCGAATCCGGCCGAAGAAGTCACTGCGGATCAATGCATCGAACTGCGAAGCATCTTCGGCCTCTTGCTGAAGTTCCCTGAAGCTTGCAGCAGCGAGGACGATATTTTCTTCGTCGTCAGCAGAATAAAGCGGAATGCTCGACCAATCCGCATAGAGTGCCTTAATGTGGCCGAACATCTCTGAGCCGCTAAAGAGGAGCTTACGAGTATCATCTTCGACCGCACGCGAGAACAGCCTCGTCACGATATAGTCGAACTTGCCGCGCACGTTCTCGTTGTACGGTAGATTCCTATAGAAACGCGCAAGTGCAAGCATCGCCTGCGAACTGAGTTTCGGACGGCAATTTTCGCAATATCTCCGGAGTGCGGCGATAGAGATCTCAGCATCACGTTTTGCTAGAACCGAACACCACGCCTCGATCTCCTGCATCAATTGAAATTCCGATTCCTTGTGGGCATCAGATGATGAATCTTCGGCAACCTGCATGAATTTATGCAATGCCTTTTTTACGCTGAGATCGTCGTAGGTTTTGGGGATGATCTTTAAGTGTTCCCGCTCTAGTGCTGAAACGACGTGTTCCACGAGTTGAAGGCTCATCACCTCGCCATTGGCGCGTTTCTTGAAGAATTCTTTGTCAGAGGTCGGACGGCGGATCTCAATGGTCTCATCGCTGCCCATCAGCTGCATATCGGCAACGTCAGGCGCATCTGCCTCGATCTTTTCTGCCGTTTGGTAAATGAGTTCGTCGCGTGAGGGATCACTTTCGCTTCGTCGCAATACGGCATCTGACCGGCCGTTCGAATGATCGTCGAGCTCAAGGTGTGCAACTTCACTATCGAGATGGCCGGATGCAGACTCCGTCTCGAATCCTTCAACCTCTTTGGCTCTGGCTTCGAGCGCGTCGAGGAATGTATCCTCGAGCAGGTTCTCTTCTTTTAACTCGAGAACGAGATCTTCAAAGATGTTCATAGCTCGTACCTATCTGACTGGAAACTAAGGGTGAGGACTAAAAGCATTTACGGCAGGATCTGGCGAATTTCACCTGATTGGTCGATCTCGTATTTGTAAACAACACCTTCAGTGGCAACGTTTCGCGTAGCCGTGATCGTGTATCGGCCGCGAAGATCGGTGTCCGTTGGGGTTCCGGGCATTTCGAAGACAAATTTGCCGCGGATCAACTGAAGTCCGCTGACAGTTCCGAGCGCATTCGATGATGCTGAGTTTAGCTCTGCGAGCCGGGCAAATCGGCCATTCTGCGACATAAAGCTCATTTGGGTCGAGGACATTGTCCTCATCGTCGCGAACGTGTTGCCATTTTCGGCAGCTCTTGTCGCTTTCTGTAGGGCCGGAACCGCCAATGTTGCGATCACACCGATCACCGCTACGACAACGAGTAGTTCAATTAATGAGAATCCGCGTTGGTCTTTCATAGATCTAAACCTCTAGATCCCGAAAAGTGACATTTTTTGTCATATCCAATTGACAAGTTGCGGCAACAAAGCCTGTAGTATTCGGTCTATTCAATGCTTTCTTTGCCGGTGGACGTCGGGGGCGTCCAAAACCGCAAGTTGTCCAGCAAAAGTTGTGCCAGCGAGATTTTGACGTATTTTAACGCCCAAAAAATGGGGGTATTGTTTGCATCTTTGTTTTTTGATAGATTTGGACATACGCTGATTTTCTTTGCCCCCGCGTGCTGGCGGTCTGGGCATTCCAATTTGGAGTGAAACGAATTGACCGCAGTCATTGACAAGACCCTGGAAACCTACGGAATTGATAACTGGGGAGCCGATTATTTCGGTATTAACAAGAAAGGCAATCTGATCGTTCGAGCACCTGAGAACGAAGCTCTTACGGCCGACATTAAAGAAATAGTGGACGACCTCCAGAAAAGAGGCGTTAGCGCTCCTGTCCTTTTGCGCTTTCCCCAGCTTTTGTTCGGCCAGATCCGCAAACTGCAAATCGCATTCCGTAAATCTATCAAAGAGTTCGAGTACGAAGGCGATCATCTGTGTGTTTTTCCGATGAAGGTCAACCAGAATCGGTCCGTGATCGAGGAGTATCTTCGTGAAGGCTCGCGATATAACTTCGGCCTCGAGGCAGGTTCGAAAGCGGAACTGTACGCGGCCCTTGGTCTCGAACAAGCCAAGGACTCGCTTCTAGTATTGAACGGCTTCAAGGATCGCGAATTCATTCAGCTTGCCTTTGCCGGAGCGGCCGCCGGCAAGAATGTCGTGATCGTGATCGAAAAGCTCAGCGAACTCGAACATGCGATCGCAATTGCCGATGAGACCCAAAAAGCGAACCCCAACATGAAGATCCCGATGCTCGGCGTTCGGGTCAAGCTTTATGCCAAAGGGTCGGGAAAATGGGAAAAATCCGGTGGCGAGGCAGCAAAGTTCGGCCTTACGACCACAGAGATCCTTGAGGTCATTCGACGATTGCAAGAGACCGGGCGCACTGATCTCTTGCGGCTTCTGCATTTCCACATCGGCTCGCAGCTCACCGACATCAAGCGTATTAAGAACGCCATGAAGGAAGCAGCTCGGACCTATTCGAAGATCCGCCAGATGGGAGTCCCGATCGAGTATCTTGATGTAGGCGGCGGAATGGCGGTGGATTATGACGGCTCACGCACAAGTTTTGAATCTTCAGCGAACTACAACGCTCGGGAATTCGCCAACGATGTCATCTATGTGATCAAAACCGTCTGCGATGACGAGAACGTACCACACCCGACCATTATCCAGGAATCAGGCCGCTACCTTTCGGCGTACCACGCAATTTTGGTTACAAACGTGCAGGACGAGATCGAGACCGTCGTCGAGGATCTAACGCCCTTAAATATGTCCGGCAGCGTACCGGAGGTGGTCCGCGAGCTTCATGACCTTCACGAAACGATCAATGCGAAGAATTATCGGGAGTACTATCACGACGCTCTCGAACATCGTGAAGAGCTCTTTACGATGTTCAACCTTGGCCTGATCTCCCTCGAAGATAAGGGTGCGGGCGAAGTACTCTTTTGGGACATTTGCGAAAAGGCTGATGGCTATGCGCAATTGAAGAAGTACGTCAGTGAGGAATTCGATGACCTTCGCCGCTTGATGTGCGCGAAATACCTTGCGAACTTCTCCGTCTTTCGATCGATGCCCGACAACTGGGCTCTCGAACAGCTCTTCCCGATCGTCCCGATCCACAAGCTCAACAAAACGCCTACCGAATTCGCGACGCTTTGCGATATTACGTGCGATTCGGACGGCATCGTAGATAAATTCGTCGATCTGCACGACGTCAAACCCGTCCTTGAGCTTCATAAGCTCGTAAAGGGCGAACCTTACTACATTGCAATGATGCTCGTCGGAGCATATCAAGAGGTTATGGGGAATAACCACAATCTCTTCGGCGTTCCGCACGAAGCTCACATCTTTATTGGAGACGACGGATACATCATTAAAAAGGTCATTTTCGGTGCCACCCTTGGCGACGCCGTCTCGAGCGTACGCTACGACGCCGTTCAATTGCATGATACGTTCCGCAGGGCCGTCCTACAGAAGATAAAGGACGGCGACCTCAGCTCGGAAGAAGGAAATGACCTGATCCATTATTACGAAAGCCAGGTGGACAGCTACACCTACTTAACACCGCACTTTCTCGCCGCCAAAGAGAAGGCTGTCGGTTCGACGAAATAAAAATCCCAGGGAGACATTATGGTAGCTCAAAAAAAATCAAAAGCTTCGAAATTCTTATCTGTGCCGACTCGGCCGGTCCCAATTGACCGTGACCGGTCGGTCGCGGGGCTTTTGGAAAAAATGGAAGGTGCCGGCTTCGGCGCCAGACAACTTGCAGAGGCACATCGAATTTGGCTCGATATGCTCGACGATAATTCGACGATCTATCTCTGCCTCAGTGGAAACGTAATAACTGCCGGTATGCGCCGTTTACTTTCCTATGTGATCAAGAACCGGTTCGTTGACGTGATCGTAGCTTCGGGCGCGGTTCTCTATCACGATATCCACGAAACACTCGGCCGAGAACATTACCAAGCTCATCCGAGCATGATGGATGAAGATCTCGCCGCTGCGTCTGTAACGCGGTTGGGCGATGTGCTCGGAAATGCCGAAGAGTATCAGGAAGCGGACGAATGGATCGGAAGCGTTGTAAACCAACTTGATCTAACCCGAAGCTATTCCTGCCGGGAATTCCTTCATCTTATGGGACGTGAACTCTCCGAGATCGCGCATGAAGACGGCGTTCTCACGTCGTCCTACAAGTCCCGTATCCCGGTTTTTTGCCCTGATATCTCCGGTTCCGAACTCGCGATCGGCCTTGCACGCGTGAAATTCGAGAAAAAGATCCATGTCGGATTCGATCTCGGCCAGGATACGCTGGATATGACGCAGATCAACGCAAAGTCAAGAAATTCCGCAATGATCGCCTGCGGAAGTACATCGAGCCAAGGAATGGTAAATCTTACGGAACTTTCTTCATACATTTCGCGTGGAAATGTACGTGGGCATAAGTATGCGATCTCGATGTCGACGGATTCCGTACCTCTTGATCAGCGTACGCCGAGCTATGGCAGCAATCACACGTGTACGTTCGGAAAGCTGCATAAGGGTGCTACGACCGCTTATGTTCCGTGTGATCCGTCGATCGCATTGCCGATGATTATCACGGCCTTGTCGCAAACCGCGGCAAAGTTTATGAAAGGCCGCAAGCGCCCGAACTTTGCGTTCTCGGGCCAGACGATGACCATCGACGTTCCGTAAACTATGAGCGAATCTGCCAGTCTTCCGATGAACTTCGGCGGTATCGAAGATGAGAAATACTCAGACCTCGATACCGCTGAGATCGTTGTGTGGCCAGTCTCTTACGAAGGAACGGTTTCGTACGGCACCGGAACAGAGGCCGGTGCGATGGCGATCGTCGACGCCTCGCGGAATATGGAGCTCTACGAGGAAGAGACGGATGCCGAGGTCTATAAGCTTGGCATTCACACTCTCCCGGAATTCATACCGCGGCCAACACCTGCCGAGATGATTGGCGACCTTTATTCCGAGACGAAACGCCTCCTCGATCTCGACAAGTTCGTGTGCATGCTCGGCGGCGAGCATTCCGTTTCAGGTCCCGTAATTCGCGCACACGCTGAAAAATTCGAGAATATCAGCGTGCTTCAGATCGACGCTCACGCAGATCTTCGTGATTCCTACGACGGAACGGAACATTCCCATGCCTCGATAATGGCGCGTGTCGTTAAAGACCTGAAGATACCTGCCGTGCAGGTCGGTATCCGATCGATCTCAGCTGAAGAAGCCCATTCGCTAAAGGACGGCCTTCCGACCAGGATCTTTTGGGCCCGTGACATCGTCGGCCGAACGGATTGGATCGACGAAGCCGTCAATTCCCTCACCGACAACGTCTATCTGACAATAGACATCGACGGCCTCGATCCAAGCATCGTACCAACGACAGGAACACCTGAACCGGGCGGTTTGGGATGGTACGAGACCCTGACGCTCATCCGCACACTCGCTGAGAAGAAACGAGTTATAGGAATGGATCTGGTTGAGTATTCGTATGTCCCTGGGCAGGACTCAGTAGCTTTCCTTTGTGCGAAACTTGTCTATAAATCTCTCGCGTACGTCTTTAAGGGACGAACTCCGAAGGTGGGGCTCGCCGTAAGTTAGTTGTTTGAACCGAAATAGAACCCTCGAACCGAGCTCCTCGTTTTTAGGAACCTCGATCCGTCATTCTTCGTCTTATATATATTTAGGGGAGACCAATCATATGCGTAATGGAAGAATTATTTTGATCACCGCCATCGCGGCCGCGGGACTGAGTTTCTCGTGCGCCGGCGGTCTTTTGCCCGGTACCGAAGCGGCACCGCCAAGTTCAAATAACACGCCCGCACCAGCACCGGTCGTTGTGAACGGCGTTCGCACATCGTATGCGGACGTGGTCGAGAAGACCTCGCCCGCGGTCGTACAGATCCGAATGGAGAAAAAGCAGGCGGCCGACACCGGTTCCATGCAGATGCCTTTCGGCGACGACTTCTTTCGTCAATTCGGCCAGCCGGCACCAAATCGCGGTCCGCGGATCGAACGCGGTGCAGGTTCGGGTGTCATCGTAAATTCCAACGGAACGATCCTTACCAACAACCATGTCGTCGATGGAGCAGAAAAGATCACGGTCTATACAAGCGACAACAAGACGTACGAAGCGAAGGTAATCGGCACGGACGCTCCGAGCGACCTCGCCGTGATTAAGATCGAAGCGGAGAATCTTCCGTTCTTGACGCTCGGAAATTCTGATGAGGTCCGCGTCGGCGACATTGTGCTCGCGATCGGCAATCCGCTCGACATCGGTGAGACTGTTACGGCCGGCATCATCTCAGCAAAGGGCCGACGTACAGGATTAAGTGACGGAAGCTTTGAGGATTTTCTTCAGACCGACGCTCCGATCAATCGCGGAAACTCCGGCGGTGCTCTCGTAAATCTGAACGGCGAGCTGATCGGCATCAACTCACAGATCCTCTCGCCCGGCGGTTCGATGGGCGGCAATATAGGAATTGGTTTTTCGATCCCGTCGAACATGGCAAAAAGCGTGATGGAACAGCTTCTGAAGGACGGAAAGGTCCATCGCGGGATGTTGGGTGTAACGATCCAAAATATCACCGACGACACCGCAAAAGCACTTGAACTCGGTACAACCGAGGGCGTGCTTATCAGCGGCGTAAAGGCAAGCAGTGCCGCAGATAAGGCCGGCCTCAAACGCGGCGACGTCATAACCGCGATCAACGGCGAAAAGATCGAGGACACGAATGCCCTCCGCAATAAAGTTGCCGGAGCTCAGCCCGGTACCGAGATCAAGCTCACGATCAACCGCGGCGGAAGTTCGATGGACATAACGGCGACGCTTGACGAATTTGAGACACCGAATGCCGACAAGAACGATCCGAACTCTCCGACAGAAGGCCCGGCGAACGATAGTTCGGGCAAACTCGGCGTCGTCTTGTCGCCCGTTACGCCGCAGATACAGAAGCAGCTCGGACTCGATTCGACCGATGGGCTTGTTGTTACGGATGTGGATCCAAGCGGCCCTGCGGCATCTGCGGGGATCGGCCGCGGAGATGTCTTGCTCGAAATAAACCGAAAGCCGATCACCTCTGCTGCCGACGTTAAGAACGCTTTGGCAGATTCCAAAGATAAACCCGTTCTACTGCTCGTATCACGCCGAGGTCAAACGATCTACTTGACGATCAGACCTCAGTAGTTATAGGGACATTCGTTAGCGGCGGGAGTTTCACGACTCCCGCCATTTTTTATTTCGATCGGTCACGGGCCAGACCGAACGAGAACTTTGCCGATCAGGTCATCCACGGTGCTTTTCTTTATCTGGCCGGGCAAGCGAGCAAGGCAATTCGCTGCTCCGCACGCTGCTGCCAGCCGAGCTGCTGCAGCTAAGTCGAGTCGTCTCTTCATCGCGACAGCAAGGCCCGCGACCGTAGCGTCTCCACATCCGACCGTTGACACGACATCAACCTCCGGCGGAGTTACAAAGACCGGCTCTGTACTACCATCCCAGTAAGCCAGGCCGTCCGCGCCTAGCGTTAGGCAGACCGCCATTGCCCCATGGTCCATCAATGTCTTCATAACCTTCAAGGTATCGCCTTCGCCGGAGATTCTGACGCTCGCGGCCTTTTCGGCCTCACTTTTGTTCGGCTTGATGAGATCTGGCGAGGCGGCAAGGGCAGCATTCAGAGCCTCGCCGCTCGCATCAACTATCACTCTTGCGCCTGCGTGCTTTGCAGTTTGCGTGAGCGAGGCATATTCATCCGTCGGCATTCCCGGCGGCAAGCTGCCGGAGAGAACGACGACGGCGTTTTCACCCGCGATCGTAAAAACACCCGAACATACCGAGCGAAATTCCGCCAACTCATTTGTATCGACAATTCCGCCGGGTTCGAGTACTTCGGTAATGCGCCCGTCCTTGTCGATGATCTCGAGGTTCGTGCGGGTCATCGATGCTGTACGCACGGGAATGACCCTGACACTGAGTTCGGCAAGCTGGCGCTCTATCTCATCACCCGTCTCGCCGCCAAGAAGTCCGATCCACGTAACATCTTCACCGAGTGCCTTTGCGGCCATCGCGACATGGGCAGCCTTGCCGCCTGCAAATGCTTCCGAAGAACGAACCCGGTTCACTTCGCCGAGCTCGAGGCTCTCGACGCGAAGGCGTTTGTCGATCGCAGGATTTGCGGAAACACAGATGATCATTGCTCTGCCGCTCTCCGAAGAGCGACGATCTTTTCGGCACTCGTAGCTTTGATCGAATACTCCGCGTCAAGATCGGCACCGCCCATATAGACGCGTTCATTGCGGAACTGCATATCGCTTTCTCGTGTCACAAAACCGGTCGCGTGTATCTCTTTAACGCCGGTTCCTCGGATCACCTCGCTCACATTACCTTCACGAATTTCACCACAAGCCATGATCGTAATTCGTTCCGAAGCCCGCTCAACAAGCTCCCGAATCAGTTCAACGCCTTTCTCTGCGACTGATTCTTGACCTGAGGTCAATACTCTATCGATGCCTATGTCAACAAGGGTTTCCATGGCTTCGAATGGGTCGCGCGTCATATCAAACGCCCTGTGAAACGTTACGGACATCGGGCGAGCTATCTCGACAAGTTCGCGAGTCCGCTCGCGATCGACCGTACCGTCCGCATTCAAAATACCGATCACAACGCCGTCAACACCAAGCATTTTCGCGAACTTCACGTCGCTCTTCATCACTTCGAACTCAGTGCCTGAATAGAGAAAATCACCGCCGCGGGGACGAACTATGATATGCAGCTTGATACCAAGCATCGAGTGCGCGACCGCGATCGCTCCGAGGCTCGGAGTAGTCCCGCCTTCGACAAGGTTGTCGCAGAGTTCGACCCGGTCCGCACCGCCGATTTCCGCCGCAACGGCGGATTCGACCGAATCGACACATACTTCCAACAGCGGTATTCTCTTCGTGTTACACATCAAGCCTTCCCTTCACTCAAGTTCTCACAAGATCACCGTACAATGATCTCGTCCGCAAATATCCACGATTCCCCGCCCGCACCGTTATGCCCTGCCGGCAGTTTCCCAAATCGCACAGCATTTACTCTTACATACCTCGCGGTGATCGACTTCGGCTGCTTGAATGTTATCGTTCGAATGGAAGTGTCCATATCCATTGCATCCGCTCCCGTATCAATGGTCTTCAGCTCAACCCAAGTCTCCTTATCCTCCGAAGCGAACATGCTCACTCGTCTCGGCAGCACTATCCAAGAGTTGCTCTGTTGAAGAAAATTCACGGAGACAGAAGTGAATCTCCTCGGGCTGCCAAGGTCGATGACAGCATCCATGTCCGCGCCTTGCCACCCCACCCAAATACCGTCGTTATAGTCGCGGCTTCCGACTATCCCGTCTATTAGCGCCGCTTCACCTGCTTTGGCGTAGCGCGTGTCAATAGGATTCGCGTATTTGACAGACCCTCCGATGGCAGCATTCGCGGTAAGGGCAAATTGTTTCGAAAGGTCAACCTGCCTGCCGTTACGGAATGGTGCAACTTTGATAAGGGCCGGCCGCGATACATCAAGCAAGTCCGTGAACGACCGGGATCTTAGCGAAGGTTCGCTGCCATCGGTCGTGTAACGAAACTTTATGTCCTTAAAGCCTTTGACGCCCGTTAATCGCCACGCCGCTATTGACGGCACCCGTGCGATTCCATATTCTGCCAAGGCCCTATCTTCCGGCCCATAGGCGATGCCGAGCAGATCCATGTATTCGTAATGCGCCGCCATTCGACGCCTGAGGTCGTCGAAACTACCGCCGTTGCCGGCCCAGGTCACCTCCGCAAAGGCCTGAAGCCGCGGATAGAGTTTCGATTCTGCGTTTACCGGCGTCACATTCTCGGTCCAGAGCGGACATTCGGCACCGAGGACCAGATCTCGGTTCTCAAAATAACTTGGGATAGAAGTTAGGTCGGTAAAAAAAACTTCCTTGAGGGTCTTATTCTTTATCGGTGTGTCGAAATAGAACGGCCCCGCGACGATCACGCGATGCCCGCCGGCCAAGGCCTTGGCAGCTTCCGCATTTCCCCGCCAAACCTCAACGACGACGTTCCTGTCGGCACCGCCTTCTAGGATCTCGTCCCAACCGATCAGAGTTTTACCTTTTGATTCGAGATATTGCTGAATTCGCCTGATAAAATAGCTTTGGAGTTCGTGCTCGTCCTTTAGGTTTTCCGATCTTATTCGCTGCTGGCACAGCGGACATTCCTTCCAGCGATCTTTCGGCACTTCGTCGCCGCCGATATGGATATAGGGCGACGGGAACAGCTCAATGACCTCGTCCAAGACATCCTTTAGAAAGTCGAACGTGTGCTCATTGCCCGCACAAAACACATCCTTGTGAACGCCCCATTCCGCCGTTACCTTTAGCGGCTTCTGGCGGCATGAATATTCGGGATATGCAGCCAGAGCGGCAACACTATGTCCGGGCATTTCGATCTCCGGGATCACCTGCACGTTTCTGACGCAAGCATATTCGACAACTTCGCGTATCTGCCGCTGTGTATAATAGCCGCCATACGTTGAACCGTCCGGCTCTTTACGCCACGCTCCGACAGCAATGAGCTTTGGATATTTTTTGATCTCGATGCGCCAACCCTGATCTTCGGTCAAGTGCCATCGAAACGTATTGATCTTGTAATACGACAGCAGATCGATCTGCCGTTTAATGAATTCAACGGGGAAAAAATGCCGCCCGACGTCCAGCATGTGTCCGCGATAAGCATATTCAGGCTTGTCGTTGATCACCACGGCAGGGATCGCGACGACTTCCCCTCTAGTACTCGGAAGGATCTGACGAAGGGTCTGCACTGCCCAGAAATGGCCCTTTGAATCGCTCGCTTCAATAACGACGCGGCTTTCGCTTACGGTAAGGCGATAGGCTTCGTCGCCCACAATGTTCGGGTCAAACCGAAATTCGATCCTGTTGTTACCTGTCTTGTTTTTAGAGATCGAGATACCGGTTTGAGTTCTGATCGCATCCCGAAGATACTCTGCAATTTCTCTCGAACGGTCATCGGCTGGAGAATCAATGGTCGTTGACCCGTCTAGCAAGAACACACCGACCACCGGCGTGATGCTTTGCGGTTTTGGAATAATGTCGTACTCGGCACCCAAGACTGTCGGCACTGCCGCAATGAACACGGCAGCTAACAAGACTGACATAATGCCAACGATCCTCGCGTCTATCACCTTGCTTCCAGCAACCTCAGCGCATTTTCTCTATAGAGCTTCTTAAGGACATCATCGGGTAGATCGATACCGTAGATCTGCCACCTGCCTTGACGCGAAGCATGCGAAGGATAATCAAAATATTCGTCCCGCGTTTCGAGAAAGCGAAAATGCAGGCGATACATTTCGAGATCCGGGACAAGATCCGTTCCGAACACGATCCGATCCGCATATTTGAGGAAGAATTCCCGTGATGTGTAAGGCTGGCGGCCAAGTTCCGCTGTTCGCGCACCGATATCGACGAAAAGATTTGGATTCACATCGAGGAGCCGCCCGACATACGCAAGGTCCTCTGACCTCTCGGCCAAGTGTGCGCATACGAATGTCGTCTTCGGATGTCGAGCAAAGATGCTGTCACGCTGAGCGAGCAGTTCGTCTTTCGAAAAATGAGAGCCGTAGAAACTCCAGTCCGGATGTGCGGCCAGTTCTTCATAGCGCTCATTGAAACGATCAATGGGGAAAAAGAACGCGTCAGGATCGGCCGTGTGAAACATCACGGGCATCCCGAGTTCACCGGCCTTTTCAAAGACCGGCGCAAGCCGCTCGTCATCTACGCGAAGCATTTCACCGCTCGCATCCTTAAGGGCTAAGCCAAGGTCTTTCCAAAACTTAATGCCGCGAAAGCCGGCATCCGTTAGGCGTTCGAGACGCTCGACACACCGCTCCCAGAATCCTTGCTCGTGCAGATCTGTCCAGTCGAACCAGGCGATCGTTTCAAATCGCGACGCCGAGGCGCTCTTGAATCTCCGGTGCGTCTCAAAAGCTTCGTCGCCCGTTCGCATCGTTATATTGACGATCCGCTCGATGTTGCACGCATCCATGATCCTCAACACCTCTGACGGATCTTGGGCGTCGAGGTGATTGTGATAGTCGATCGATGGAAACTTCGACCGAGGGACCTCGTGCACAGGAACACGCAACCCGTGTTTCGGCGCAAAATCCGACAGCGGCAATTCCACGCGGGCCGAGGCCGTTACCATGTCAATGAACTTATCTGTATTCTCAGCCATCTACCGCTTCATCGATCGCACCGCCGGAATCCGTCGCCCAGAGCCGTGAAACGACTCTCAATAGAGTTAAGCCGCTCACGATAAAAACGATCAGAAGCGCGAAACCATATTCCATTCTTCCATAGAGAAAGTTGCCGAGCGAAAACAGCGCCGACCACGTCATCGCACATCCGGAGACCCAGCCCAGCAACGCCATTGGAATGTTGTCGCCGTGCAAGCGAGCAGTTTCCTTCGAGACGCCCGCCTCTTTTCGGATCACTTCCCACCCAGGACCTGCGGGATGCACTTTCTTGTAAAAATCGATGAGCGTCTGTCGGTCGGTTTGCGGCGCAAAGTAAGCAGCTACGATCCAGCAGACGGTCGTTATGATGACTGTCAATATCAATTTCGGAGCGGATTCCATTGTGAGAATTCCCTCTTTGCCGAGGACGATAAAGCCTACCGAAACCACAAAGGAGCTGATCATTGCGACCACCTCACACCACGCATTGATCCGCCACCAATACCAACGGAGCAGATACAACAATCCAGTTCCGGCGCCGACCTGAAGAATAATGTCGAAGGCATCTTTAGCGGAATCGAGCACGAACACGACCCCAGATGAGACAAAGAAGAGCATTATCGTGGCGAGCCGTCCCATCGCAACGTAATGTTTCTCCGTGCCGTCCTTTTTGATGAATCGGCGATAGAAATCGTGTACGAGATACGATGCACCCCAGTTCAGATGCGTCAGGATCGTGGAAGAATTTGCCGCGACTAGTCCGCCGACCATCAATCCGACGAAACCGATCGGCAGGAACTTGAGCATTGCCGGAAAGGCGATGTCATGATTTATCAAACTAGGATCGAGGTGCGGATACGCAGCTTGAATATCCGACAGCTGCGGATAAATGATGAGCGAACAGAGGCCGACGAGTATCCATGGCCAAGGCCGTAGAACGTAGTGTGCGAGGTTGAAAAAGAGTACGGCACCAAGCGAATCCTTTTCGGATTTTGACGCAAGCATTCTCTGGGCGATGTAGCTGCCGCCGCCGGGCTCAGCTCCCGGATACCAGACAGCCCACCATTGGACCGCGATCGGCATAATGAAAACAGCAACGGCGATCTCCCAGTTGTTGCTGAAATCCGGCAGAATGTTCAGATATTCGATGCCGCCCGGTCCTTTCATCGCCGAAACCTTCTCGACCATCCCGCTGAGCCCGCCGACCTGCGGCAAGGTAAGGGCAAAGTATGCGGCGGCAATGACGGCCGTCATCTTGATGAAGAACTGGATCATGTCGATGACGAGAACGCCCCAAAGGCCGGAATGAGCGGCAAAAGCCACGTTCAAAAGTCCAACAACGAGCAGCGTCTGCCAGCGGTCGAGTCCAAAAAGCACTGCCGCGATCTTGCACGCGGCAAGGTTCACGGTAGCCATGATCAGGCAGTTGAAGAGCAGCCCCAAGTAAACCGCACGAAACCCGCGAACCGCTGCGGCCGCCGTTCCGGAATACCGTATCTCGTAGAACTCAAGATCCGTAAGAACACCCGAGCGTCTCCACAGACGAGCGTAAAAAAAGACCGTCGCAATACCCGTCAGAACAAACGCCCACCAAACCCAATTCCCCGCGACACCGTTGCGGCGAACAATGTCCGTTACAAGGTTCGGCGTGTCGCTGCTGAACGTCGTTGCGACCATCGACAGTCCCGCAAGCCACCACGGCACGGATCGTCCAGAAGCAAAAAACTCCGAGGTATTCTTCGATGAGCGTTTGCTCACGAACAAGGCCGGCACGAAACATATCGCGACCGCAACGATCGCGATGATCCAGTCAATTAGGGTTACTTGCACAAAACGTTCTCCCGATCGAGTTTTCTAAAAATCTTACACGAGCTGACAAACGCGAATCTTCGAAGCTGAAACTTTTTGTACGGCCATGATCGCCGGCGCGAAGGTCCGCCGCAGATCGATGTCATCGCTTGCAAGGAGCGAATCTTTTACCGCAAGGGTGAATGCATTTTTCAGTTCGGTGCCGAAATTGATCTTAGCGATCCCGCTTCGTATCGCCTCACGCATCAGCTCGTCCGGGACGCCTGAGCCGCCGTGGAGCACGAGCGAGACCTCACCGACTGCCTCACGTATCTCCCGTAGCCGTGGAAGATCAAGCTTTACCTCACCCTTGTAAAAGCCGTGTGCCGTTCCGATCGCCACCGCGAGAGCATCAACGCCTGTGCTTTCGACGAATGTCTTCGCATCCTCCGGCCGCGTGAAGAAATCCGAGATATTTTCGTTGTCGGCATTCTGCGTAACGTGCCCCAATTCCCCTTCGACCGAGATTCCGACCCTGTGCGCAGCCTCGACAACGCGGGACGTTAGCTCAATATTCTCCTCGAACGACAGTTTTGAACCATCGATCATTACAGATGAATATCCGGCTTCAATGCATCGCTTCGCGAGTTCGAAGCTTCCGCCGTGGTCAAGGTGCAGGGCTACAGGATGGGACATCTCGGCGGCGGCGGCACCTGCCATCGCGACTATCATCTCGATGCCGAGATAGTTGATCGTTGATTCCGTCGTCTGCAGGATGATCGAGGCCGCGCATTCATTTGCAGCGTTAATGTGTGCCCGCAGAGTCTCCGCATTATAAAAATTCAGAGCGGCAACGGCACGACCATTTGCCCGTGCATCATCGAGAATATTTCGGCTTGGAGTAAGCTGCATTAGTTCCACTCAATGGGTTCGGCGGCTAAAATCCTATGTACGCAGTGCCGCGTACATCAAGAACCTTTCAAGTTCTTCTCGATCAGCCTGGCCGTCCGTTCCGCCGGGCCTCGACGCCGAAAATGCACCGCAAGCGTTGCCGATCTTAAGACACGTTTTAAGGTCGGACCCTTCAAGAAACGCGTGAACAAACCCGGCAGCGAAAGAATCACCTGCACCGGTCGAGTCGACTGCATCGATCTTGAAGCCTTCGACGCGTTCGATTTCATTGTCCCTAAATCCGATCGCGCCTTTTGCACCGAGCTTGATCGCGACGGTCGGAGACAGTCCATTCAAGTATCGTCCGGCTTCTTCTATGTCGCCGGTATCCGCCAAGAGCTTTGCTTCGTCCTCGTTCAGAAACAAAATGTCGGCATGGCGGCAGACCTCCAACACCTTTTCGTCGCGGCCTTGATCAGGATCCGAATTCGGGTCAAAAGAGGTCGTAGCTCCCGCAGCTTTGGCCGAGTCGAGCAAATATGGAAAATCAGACTGCAAAGCTTTCTGCAGATAGTAGGAGGTCAAATGTAGGTGTCGATTGTCTTGGAATATGTTCGCGGGAACTTCTGTAAGTGAGAGCTCGGCGATCGCCCCTAGAAAGGTTACCATTGAGCGATCCTCTGCAGTACTTATAACGACAGTGACACCGGTCTTTGACTGAACATCGATCTCTATATGATCGGTCGCGATTCCCCGCTGGACGAGAGATTCGAGACAAAAATGGCCAAAATCGTCATTCCCGATCCGGCTCACGAAGGTTACGCTGTGGCCGAGACGCGCTATCCCGCAAGCGAAGATGGCCGACGCGCTCCCCAGCGCAATGTTGAAGTCGGCGGCAAGAACTTCGGTGCCCAAAACGGGCCCCGTGTTCACGCCCGAAGCGATGAGGTCCACGTTCAACTCACCGATAACGACGATGTCATTGGATTTCGCCACAGCTGTCTCCCCGTCTGTGTCTGGTTTTAGTTACATCACTTTCGGCAAATCGGAAAAGCGTAATATATTATAGAAACTTGACGCGAACAAGCAATTCGGCGACACGAACTTTTTTACGGAAGTGTGCTCGGCAGCCGCACGAACTTGGCTAATGATAAATGCATCGCCCGACCAACTGACGCTCGACGAGATCCTTCAGCTTTCGCCCTCTGCGAAGGCTTCTTTCGGATTGGAGTTCACGCCGTCCGAGATCGCGCAGCAGCCCGAGACATGGCTCGAAACTCTCGGCATTGTGAAGACAATGCGGTCGGAGATCGTAAGCTTTTTGGATACTTGCAGCCCGACATCGGTCACGCTTATCGGTGCAGGCACTTCGGACTATATCGGCAGAGCCGTCGCACCCCTTCTGAGAAGCATCTGGAAGATCCCCGCTCAAGCCGTACCTAGTACAGATCTGCTCACAGAGATGAAGGCGATGCTTGAGTCGGAAAGAGTCGAGTCTCGTCCCTTGTGGATATCATTTTCGCGTTCCGGTGATAGTTTCGAAGGCGTAAAGGTGCTTGAGGCCGCAATTGATCGTTATCCGCAGATCGCGCATTTAATTGTAACGTGCAGCAAAGACGGCAAAATGGCGAGTGAGTTTGCTATCGGCAAGCTTAATGTCTTATGCATCGTGCTTGATGACAAAACGAACGATCGCGGGCTTGCCATGACCAGCTCTTTTACGAACATGGTCCTTGCGGGCCAATGCCTTGCCCAAATCCAAGACCTAGCCGATTTTGAGGGCGTAGTTTCAAGGATATCCGCGATCGCGGCAGAGCACCTTGGCGAGTTTGCCGACATCGGACGTAAGATCGCTGCTGAACGTTTCGAACGGATCTGCTTTCTTGGCAGCGGACCGCTAAGATCGGTCGCCGATGAGAGCTCTCTAAAGGTGCTCGAACTGTCCGGCGGGTTTCACTCGACTATGTCGGAATCATTTTTGGGCCTTCGGCATGGCCCGCTCTCTTGGCTGAACAAGGATTCGCTCGTAGTGGGCTTCGTCTCAAACGACGCAGGAAAGCAGAAGATCGAACTCGGCCTTTTGGAGGAAGTTCGGACAAAAGCAGCGGCCGGTTCTATACTTGCTATCGGCCCGGATTCACTTGACCTGAACTCGATCGCCGACACCACGATAGCGCTTCCCCTTTCAACTCTCGCCGATGATTACCTGGCTCTACCCTATGTACTTTTCGCTCAATGCCTCGGCCTCTATTCATCGCTTACGCTCGGATTGAAACCTGACGCTCCAAGTTCCGACGGCAAGATCCGGCGCGTCGTCTCAGACATCAAGATCGCGTAGCGTAAACGGTCTTTTCTTTTGGAATTCTCCGCCGCGCTTCATCTGCCCGCTGTCTCACAGATACTTATATCGCTGGCTCTATCTTATGTTGATGCTATTATTGACTTGAATATGGATCAGATTGAACAAATTGCTGTGTTCTTGGACGTCGAGAACCTTATTGGGTTCTGTACGAATCTCCAACTTCCAATTGATATTGCCGACGTGATAGAAAAGTTGAAAGACGATGGGCGGATAACCGTCCGCCGATCTTTTGGCGACATTAAACGGTCACTCGTGGGCACTAACCTAAGCCATGAAGAAGATAAAGTTCGACGAATGCTTCGTGACCATCTCTTCCTCCACGAAGACATTCCATACATTACACAGTACAAGAATTCTGCCGATATGCGCCTCGCTGTTGAGGCTCTGTACACTGCATTTACAATTCCGAGCATTTCAAAGTTTGCGATAATTTCAGGCGATAGTGACTACGTTCCCCTATTTCTAAAATTAAAAGAACAGAATAAGACCGTCATCGGTATCACCGGAAGCGATCGTAGTACGGCTGTAATCTATAGACGAGCGTGTGACAGTCTATTCTATTTTGAAGATCTGTCTAGATCGTCGATTTCATCGCCTGAATCAGATTTTCCCGAGGTGGACTCGCACCTTAGTGGTGTTCGTCAAGACTCGCCAGAAGACCACATAAGATCCGAACAGGCGACCCTTAAAGACGAATTTGCGAGCCTCCTGGTCCGCGCTGTACAGGTCGTCAACAATAGCGGAAAAACAGCATCAATATCTGCTGTCCAACAGCAGATGAGGCAACTCCAAGCCGACTTTGACCATAAACGGGCTGGATTTAGCTCGTTCAATGACCTTGTCAGGTATGCCGTCGACAGGCAGATGATCCACTCCGACGACAGCAAGGAAGATGTACTCTCACTTCCCGGCGAAATTACACTAACTGGCCAAAAGCAGGCAATTTCAACCGCACAATATCGGATGTTCGTGCAGGAACGGCTGAAGTGCCAGTTGCCCGGACCAAATCTTCGTAACCACATCTGCGAGCAAGCAGCGACCGAGCTGTCATTTTCGATCGAAGATGGCGGAATTCTGCTTAGAGACCTTTCGCACGACGTGACTGATGGGTTAGCGGGACGTGGTATCAACATCCCCCAAGCAGAGGTCTTTAAATTCCTATACACGTTATTTAGAGCCCGGTGTTTTAGTTTCGAGCAAACAGAATACGGGAGCTTCAATCCTCTGCTCACTGGCCTTCGAGCACAAAAGGCGGAGTGGGACGATCACTTTGTCATGCAGCAGTTGAAATCAATTGACAATGAGGGCTTTGCAATGTACGCCGATAAATTGAGTCAGTTATTTTACGAAACTGACGCAAAGGCAATGCAAATCAAGCAAATGCTAAATTCCTTGGCCATTAAATTCGAGTAAACGCTTAAAATCAATTCTAACACCTAGAGACACCAATCGTTCTTCCAATCATCCGTCTTTTTTGCTGGCGTCTCGGCTTTAATAGCAACGCCGACGTCTTCAGACCCGACGTCGCAGCCACCATCGTGAAAAAACAGGACTTTCAGACAATCGCTGAAAGCCCCATTTTTATTGGTCGGGACGGCGAGATTTGAACTCACGACCTCTCGCACCCCAAGC
>JAFDVK010000033.1 GCA_018269005.1 Acidobacteriota bacterium
CCATGCCATCGGCCTGGAGGGCAACACACCCGGGACGCAGGTAAAGAACAACTCGATTAGCAACCTTACATCCAGCAACAACGACGCGGTAGGCGTGAAATTGGAGGACAACCCCGGGGCTGGTACCGTGGCAATCGAGGAGAACTCGTTCCGAGGCGTGAATTACGCCATTGCCACTGCCACCGCCCCCCAAAGCGCCACCTGCAACTACTACGGTACCACTGACCCCTTGGTGGTGGCAGCACTCATCTCCGGCCCGGTGAACTTCCTGCCCTTCGATAACAATGGCACGGACGATGACTCATCGATCTTGGGCTACCAACCGGAAAGCGGCGCTTGCAGTGGCACCGGCCCGGTGGAAGTCTATGACACCAATTCGAATCTTGTAGCCTCGTACATGACCATCCAAGCGGCCATTGATGCCCCCAGCACGCTTGCGGGGTATGTGGTACGCGTGGATGCCGGCACCTACCCGGAAGACGTGCTCGTGAACAAGCAGTTGAGCATCTTAGGTGCGGGCATCGGTGTAAGTACAGTAAGCGGACCGATCGGGGGTAGTACATCCACCTTCCAGATCGCTTCCACGAATGTCTTGATCGATGGATTCTCGATCACCCGGGCAGGGAACAATCCAACTGATTGGAACTTGGCCTTGAATCTGGCAGGGATCGCCATTCAAGGCATGGCCAGTCAAGCAGAGGTGCGCAATTGCGAACTGGTTGGAAACCGGAACGCCTTCGACATCAACAACAGTAACGGGAACAACATCCACAACAACTACATCCATTTCAACAGGACCGGAATGATCTTCCGGAACCAGACGGACAATACCACGGTTGAAAACAACATCATCAGAGACAACTGGACCGTGGGAGTACTGTTCCTGGATGCAAGTGGTGGCTCGAATGTTCCTGTTCAATCCGCTGCAGGTAGTTCATTCAGTAACAACGATATCAGCGGGAACTGGTACGGGCAGATCGTGGACCGCCAGAACGGCGGATCACTGCCCGCGCCAGGGGCGAACCTGAAGAACTTCACGTGCAACTGGTACGGCGCCACCTCGCCGGTCACCAGCGTGGCGAACAGTGCCGAACCCGGTTATTCGGCCCAGATCCCCGTGGCCTACGGAGGCTTGGCGGTAGCCCCTGGTGGACAACCCGACATCCTTGGGACCGCCTCGGCGAACTTTACCTACTCGCCTTGGAGGACCGACGGGACCGATGCGGGTAGCAACGACAGCGATGGTTTCCAACCGGTCGGCACATGCAACGGCACCCCAGTGGTGGCCACGCTTGGTGCCACCACAACGGCCAGTTGCAGCAGCACTGCCGATGGAAGCATCAGCATCAGCGTTTCGGGCGGCACCGCCCCGTACAGCTTTGCATGGACCGGCCCATCGGCGATCGGCGATGTGGAGGACCCCACCAACATCCTGCCCGGCAGCTATGATGTGGTCGTAATGGACGCCAATTCGTCCACCGACACAATCGCGGCCATTGTTGTGGGCATCACACCGTACAGTGGCCCCACCTGGTACGTGAGCACCACGGGCAGCGACAGCAACACCGGTACGGCCGGTTGCCCGTTCGCCACGATCCAGTTCGCGGTGAATGCGGCCAGCAACGGGCATTCCGTGAACGTGGCGGCAGGCTCCTACTACGAAAACGTGCTGGTGGACAAGTCCTTGGACATCGGTGGTGCAGTAGGTACCGTCGTGTACCCCGCCATGGTGGGCAATGTGTGCAGCCCTGGCTCGCTATGTTCTGGGGCCAGCAACGTTTTCCTGGTGCGTGCTAACAATGTGACCATCCACAACCTTACTGTGGACGGTGACAACACCGGCATCGGAAGCGGTATCGATGCGCGCAACGGCATTATCGTCGACCACAATTCGGGAACCTTCACCAATTTGGAGGTTCACGATGTCACCGTGCAGAACATCTGGCTGCGCGGTATCATGCAGGGCAGTGGCGGAACGTTCAATTTCCACGACAACACCGTGAGCAATGTGCAATCGGATCCGGCCTCCATTGGCATCTTCGGATTCGGCGGTCATGGCTCCATCCAGAACAATACGGTGAGCGGATGCAACGATGCCATCGCGTCGAACCAGGGCATTGGTGGAAACCTGGAGATATCAGGCAACACGGTGACAAATAGCGGTAGCGGTGTGCATGTGGACAACTGGAACGGTGGAGGCACCGTGACGATCCACGACAACACGGTTTCCAGTGGCATGGCCTACGCGTATGGGATCTGGGCCTTCGCTTCGTATGCGCCGATCACGATCGCGGACAACACCATCTCCGGCCAGTATGTGGGTCTCATGCACGCCGGCACCAGGGCCCCGGCAGGTGTGGTAACGTTCAGTGGGAACGAAGTGTCGAACTGCGACTATGGCCTATACCAGACCACCACTTTGTTCGGATATGGGGATGTGAACGTGGAGAGCGTGGCCATGAACAACAGCATTGCTGGTGGAGGAACAGCGTATGAATTGGAAAGTACCGCATCGGGCGTGACCAGGACCTTCACCGCACATGAGAACAGCGCGACGGGGTATACGACCGCTACGCATGTGACTGTGAATGGCCCCGCCACCGATGACATGACATGCAACTGGTGGGACACGGGCGATGCGCTTGCCGTGGATGCGGCGGTTGACGACGGGATCGTTTTCCTGCCCTTCGACAATAGCGGCGTGGACGATGCACCAGCAACCAAAGGCTACCAACCGGAAAGCGGCGCTTGCAGTGGCACCGGCCCGGTGGAAGTCTATGACACCAATTCGAATCTTGTAGCCTCGTACATGACCATCCAAGCGGCCATTGACGATGCGACTACACTGAATGGTTACGAGATCCATGTAGCCGCCGGCACCTATGCCGAGAACGTGAACGTGAACAAGGGCGTGACGCTCCGGGGCGCGAACGCGAACACGGCCTGCGGTTCGCGCGGGACGGAATCGATCATTGCCCCGGCCACCGGGCTGCCTGTGAACGTTGCCGCTGATGGCGTTACGATCAATGGCTTTGAGATCACGGCGCCGTCCAACCGCAATGGCATCCAAGGCGGAACGTGGAACAACTTAAGCGTGCTCTTCAACAACATCCACCACATCAACTCGTCGGCAAGCCCGATGCTCATGGACACACATGCGGTGGAGTACACCGTGTCCTCAGGTGGTGGCTCCAACGTAACGGTTTCGGACAACTGCATCCATGACATCGGAAGCGCCAACCTCACGGGCAAAAGTGCTTCAGCCATCGGTGTGCTGGGATCGAACTCACTGGGCACCCTCAACGGCCTCCACATCGAGCGCAACAGCATCGATGATGTGACCGTGAACAATGCCACTTGGCCCACAGGGAAGATCGCTTATGGCGTAATGATCAACACCGGTGGAAATGGCAGCTACATGACCAACGGCAAGGTGACCGGTGCCCAGGTGAACGACAACGAGATCGACGGACTCTCCGGCCACATCACCACCGGCTTGGCGCTGGAAGGCAATACGGAGAACGCCGTGGTCACCGGGAACATCGTCTCCCACCTCAGTTCCACGAAGAATGCGGACCTGGCCAATGGCGGTTACGAAGCCAATGCGCTGAAGTTCGAAAGCAACCGTTACGTCAGTACCTGCACGGTAGAGGACAATGCCTTCCTGGTGGGCACCTTCAGCACAGCTGGCGGCTCCGGAACAGGCTACGGCGTGGCCAACTACGTACCGACCGCCAACGGTGGCACGGCCGATGTGGGCTGCAACTGGTTCGATACCGCCTCGTATGATGTGATCGCACAGAACGGCATCAACGGCCGGGTACTTGACAAGGCGGGCTGCGCTACGGACTTCACAGCATGGCGCACCGACGGCACCGACGGCAATAGCGCTATCGGCTTCCAGCCTTCGGGCCCGTGCAACGGCACCCCAGTGGTGGCCACGCTTGGTACAGCTACCCCTGTGGCCTGCAACGGCGGATCCGATGGTGCAATCCTGGTTGACATCAGCGGTGGCACCTATGAGGATATCTCACCGGCGGACGGAGCGGATGATGATGGTGATGTGACCTACAGTTGGACCGGTGTATCTCCCGTAAGTCCGGAGTTCGCCACCACGCAGGATGTCTCCGGCCTGAGCGCCGGCACCTACCGGCTGGTTGTTACCGACGGGAACGGATCCACGGACACCTTGGACGTGGTGATCACGGAACCCGCCCTGCTGAGCGCGTCTGTAACCATTTCGCCTTCCACCATCTGCTACAACACCAATACGACCGCAACTTTCACCGGACCTGTGGACGGTACGGTCACATACACGGTCAACAATGGTGCCCCAACGACCATCCTCTTGGATAATGCGGGTACCGCAACCTTGCCATTGGCCAATGTGATCGTGAACACCACCATTGACCTGGTGAGCGTGAGCACCAACAGCCCTGCATGCAGCAATGCGGTTACCGGCAGTGCGGGAGTGGTTGTGGATCCCCTTCCGGTGGCCACCATCACACCCACGGATTCCACGATCTGCGAGAACGGGTCCTTCACCTTTAGCGGCGGGGATGCATCCACGGCCAATGGCACATACGCCTGGTCGCACAACGGGGCTGGAAGCCTCA
>JAFDVK010000034.1 GCA_018269005.1 Acidobacteriota bacterium
TATCAACAGCTTACGCGATTTGTCCCAGAATTTCGAAAAAAAAAATCAAACCGCAATCGGAACCTGATCGATCGCAAATCTCAGATCTGAAATTTGAGATTCGAGATGTAAACCTCTGCGATCTTTGCGGGTTTCGCTTGGCGGCCTTTGCGTTTCAAACAAGATCGTAAACGCAAAGAACGCGAAGGCGACGCGAAGTTCGCAAAGGAAGAAGGCCACGAATTTGCGAATCTGATCCGTTTCAACTCTCAATTTCAAAAAAAGAGAATCTGAGATTTGAAATTTGAAATTCGATACTCCGAACCTCTGCGGTCTTTGCCGGTTTCGCTTGGCGGCCTTTGCGTTTCAAACAAGATCGTAAACGCGAAGAACGCAAAGGCGACGCAAAGAACGCGAAGGAAGAAGGCCACTCACCATTCACCATTCACCATTCACCACTCACCATTCACCATTCACCACTCACCATTCACCATTCACCACTCACCATTCACCATTCACCATTCACATTTTTTCAAAGACCAAACGGTCGCTTCGACCGTGTTGTCATCATAGCGAACTGACGCGCCTCGTTGAAGCACAAACCGCACGAAACGTATCAAACCGCACGAAACGTATCAAACCGCACAAAATGTATCAAAGTGCACGATTTGCACGATTTGCACAAATCGGTCCTGCCGAGGTTGGCAGACGGAAGCCGCGAATGCACAATCTGTCAGAAGCGCCTCAGGATAAGATGAGAATTGAAATTGGAGAGCTGTGAACTGCCGCCTTTTGGCTTACCAAGTTGAATGACGGTCCGGCACGGGTTGAGTTCTGTGCGGATCTCCGCCGCTATTTTCTTTCGCCCCGGACCAAGGTTCTGTGGCAGAATATCCTTACATTTTTCAGATATGCAGAACCTTCAGAATCCGACGCACGGCCAGACGCCGCAAGAAACCGGAGAACCGCGCCAATGCTTCAAATGCAATTTTGAAGGGCTCGGAGCAAATATCACTTGTCCGCGATGCGGGAAGAATCACTTTCTCACGGCCAAAAATGTTCGTACGCGGGGCACGATCCTTGTCATCGTCGGCCTGTTCCTGATCGCGTTGATAGGCGGCATTTCGATCTTCCTCGCCGTTCTTCTTTTCGGTTCGGCAAATCAAACACCCGAAGGGACGCGAAGGGTGCAGGAAGCGATGCCGATGCTTTTTGTCGTGTACGGCCTTTTTGCGCTGTTGATCGCATTCGGCCTCAATTCGCTCATCTCGGGCATTTGGATGCTCGTTACAGGCCGTCGAAATCGGGTGATGCTTTGGGTGATGTGGGGCTTGCTCGCTCTGCTTGGTATTGCGGCAATCTTCGTTAGGTTCGCGATCCGATAATGAATAGGCATCTGCGATAATAGGACAATGATCGAGATCGTAATTCCCTTTCGTTCGGCGAGCATCGGCTCGTTCGACGTAAAGCGCGTGCTTCCTTTCCGCAAACGCCGCAGCGTCGGGCCTTTCGTATTCGTGGACGAAATGGGGCCGATCGAGATCGTCCGCGACGGTTCGCTCGATGTGCTCGCTCACCCGCATATCGGGCTTGCGACCGTAACGTACCTTTTCAGCGGAAAGATGACTCACCGCGACAGCCTCGGGACAGTGCAGACGATCACGCCGGGCGATGTGAATTGGATGACCGCGGGCCGCGGAATCGTTCATTCGGAGCGGGTTTCAGACGCTCAAAATGCACCGGGCGACGAACTTTTCGGTTTGCAAACGTGGGTCGCATTGCCGGAAGAGCACGAGGAGACCGAACCGGCCTTCGCTCATCATTCGAGCGAAGAGTTGCCGACATTCGCTGACGCAGGGATCACGGCGAAGATCATACTTGGCAGCTTTTTTGGGAAGACATCACCCGTTGCGACTCTTGGAGATCCTGTTTATGCCGAATGCGGTATTCGTGACGGTAAGTCGCTCGAACTCCCGACCGAGATCGAGGAACGCGGAGCTTACATCCTGTCCGGTAATTTGGTCGCCGACGAGCAGACGTTCGGGCCGGGAAATCTTGTTGTTTTCGAAGCTGAAAAGGAAGCCCGCATTCAGGCGGACGGCGATCTCAAATTCATGCTCCTCGGCGGCAGCCGTCTAGAGAAGCCGCGTCAAATGTGGTGGAATTTCGTCGCGACGTCGCCTGAGCTGATAGAGAACGCCCGCGAAGACTGGCGACGCGGAAACTTCACCGCGATCCCGAACGAAACCGGCTTCGTCCCGCTCCCGGAAGACAACAACCCGATCGAGCGCCTAATAGCCATGGGCGGCTCTGACCCGAAGGCAGAAGCCGGGCGGAGACGGCGGTGATCCGTTCGCATGGTTTACCTGGTGGAGACATCCACGATCACACGGCGATCCGGAAGCCTGCTTGCCTGAAGTCCATATCAAAGGTCAAAGCAGATGTGAGCTTTCGTTGTTTCATCACAACGAACGAAATGCAGTCCGTCAGTGAATAGGCCTTATCATGATACTTCTGAAAAAAACCCCAACCTTCGAAAAACAAGTCTTCGTCAACGTGCACTAGCTCAATTCTTGGACTTAGCAGGATGCTGTCACCCAGCTCAACAGCGGTTGTGTGGGCGTTCCGACTGTTGAGAAATGTGATCGCTTCGTCAAAGATATACGTTGTTGTAACGAGGTCGGTAAGAACGAGATCCAATGAGTCCCACTTGGCTTGAGCAGGACCATGGTTCTGATCGTCGGCCAATTCGAGTGCGATCCAGTAGCTCGAATCAACGAAGTACCTTTCATTTGCCATCGTAAAGGTAACGGTCGAGCTCCACGGATGCGTCGGGGACGCCGCCCTTTACAGGCTTCTTACCGATACGAAAGATCGGATCGTCGAACGGTACCGGAACGACAATGATACGATCCTTCTCTTTTCGAATATCGACCTCCTTCGCACCTTTTAGCATGCTTTTCGGGATCGTCGCCCCGTTTTTGGTTACCGCGATCTTCATACGAACATTGTACACGATTTGTAAAGCCGTCTATATCTCGACGTCGTCGATCTGGGCCTTTTGCAGCTTGCCTGAATAATCGACGTAGAGAGCCTTCCATTCGCTGAAGATGTCGAGCACCTGCGTGCCGGCTTCGCGATGGCCGTTTCCGGTGCCTTTCGTACCGCCGAACGGCAGATGAACTTCGGCGCCGATCGTCGCGGAATTCACATAGCAGATGCCCGTGTAGAGTTCCTGCATCGCGTAGAACGCTCGATTGACATCCTGCGTATAGATCGCAGACGAAAGGCCGTAAGCGACGCCGTTGACGATGTTTATCGCCTCTTCGAGCGTCGAGAACGGGATGACACACGTCACCGGTCCGAAGATCTCTTCCTGAGCGATGCGCATCTTCGGCTTGACGTCGGTGAAGACCGTCGGTTCGATGAAGTAGCCGTTCGCGAACTTACCTTTCGTCAGGCGCGAACCGCCGCATGCGAGAGTCGCCTTGTCCTCGTTCTTCCCGATCTCGATGTAGCCGAGGATCTTCTCCATCTGGCGTTCGTTGATGACGGGACCGACCTCGGTCTTGGGGTCGAGGCCGTTGCCAACACGAAGCTCTTTGGCGCGTTCGACGAGTTTTGTACAGAACTTCTTATAGACCTTCTTATGAACGACGAGCCGCGACGATGCGGTGCAGCGTTGTCCGCTCGTGCCGAAAGCTCCCCAGAGCGAACCTTCGACAGCATTGTCGATATCGGCGTCGTCCATCACGATGATGGCGTTCTTGCCGCCCATTTCGAGCGAAACGATCTTGTTGTCGCGGGCACAGGCCTCGGCGATCTTCTTGCCCGTCGTTGTCGAACCGGTGAACGAGATCAGTCGAACATCGTCGTTGGCGACGAGTGCGGCACCGGCTTCGCGAGCACCGTTCACGAGATTGACGACGCCTTTCGGAATGCCTGCCTCTTCGCATGCCTTCACAAGATTGAGCGACGAAAGCGGCACATCCTCGCCGGATTTCAGGACGACCGTGTTGCCGCAGACGAGAGCCGGGATGAGTTTCCACGAGGGGATCGCCATCGGGAAGTTGAACGGCGTGATCAACCCGCAAAGACCCACCGGCTGGCGCACGCACATCGCAAATTTATTGGGCATTTCCGCAGGAGTCGTAAATCCGTGCAGCCTGCGGCCTTCGCCCGCGGTGTAGTATGTACAGTCGATCGCCTCCTGAACATCGCCGCCCGTTTCTTTCAGGACCTTGCCCATTTCGCGGGTCATTTCGCTCGAGAATTGGTCCTTCTTTGCGCGAAGGATCTCGCCGAGCGTGAACAGAAGCTCTGCGCGACGCGGAGCCGGCGTGCGACGCCAACGCGTGGCCGCGTCCTTCGCCGCCTCGACCGCGCGATTCACGTCTTCCTCGGTCGAATCGGGAAATCGCCCAACGATATCTGTTGTATCTGCTGGGTTTACGTTGTCAAAGTACTGTCCCGACGACGACTTCACCCATTCACCGCCGATGTAGTTCGCATATTTCTTGACCGACGGATTCGCCGATCGTTTCGCTTTTGCCATTTTTGCTGTAGCCATAATAAAAAAGAGGTTCCGACTCAATTTTAGCCGAAACCTCAAGCAAACTAAACTCAGCGAACTATTTCCTAACGAACATCGAAATTGTTGACGGGAAAATCGCCATTCATACCCCAACCGTTGACTAGAAAACTACCGTTGAAGCTTCCAAGAGTATAGAAATTGCTGTTATTCGCTCCATCGGCATTGGCGCGCCAGACAGAAATGTCGGTAACGCCGTCGCCGTCATAATCACCCTGCGTCGGACGGTCGCTTGTAATTCCGAATTGAACGACCCTGACAGCGGAGTTTGAGCTATTTCGAATCCACCAGAACATCGGCGTCGTGCTCGTGGCTCCTGTCCGAACAGCTGCGACCTCGAACTTGCCGTCACCGTCATAGTCGCCGGGAACAATGTAGTCAGTACTGAAGTCGCCCCAAGGGATCTGCGAGAACGACGACCCAGGCGCGCTGTGCAGGACAAAGTAAGTATTCGACGGGCTTTGGCCAAATCGATAAACGGCAATGTCGAACTTACCATCACCGTCATAGTCACCAGGGATCGGCGTATCGAATGTGGTTGAGCCGTTTCCCGTCAAGCCGAATCCGACGATCCTCCATGCTCCGTCTGAGCTTTGACTGATCCACCAAGTTGTTTGCGATGTCGCAGTTGCACCGTTACGGAAAATTGCGAGATCGGTCTTCCCGTCTCCGTCATAGTCGCGCGCGACCGTTCGGTCCCCGTTGACGCCCCACGGCAGCCACTGAGCCGTAAAATCCGAACTTCTTAGAATGATGAAGAAGCTTTGCGCACCCGGCGTCGCACCCGCCCGATAAAGCGCCATGTCGTCTTTTGCGTCGCCGTCATAGTCGCCAGGTGCAGGGAAATCAGTATTCGCATTACCGAAGTTGACTGTTTGATTAGATGCCGGTCCTTGACTGTTTCGATTCCAATACGTGATCTGAGCCACTCCAGGCGGTGCGACATTCGGAAAGCGCAGGACGCTGTAGTCGGTCTTGCCGTCTGCGTCATAATCGAGCGGACGCTTCGCGGCAAGCTGTCCGCGGATCTCGCCTCCTGGGCGTGTCGTTGAGTGAATATTGATATAGGTTTGATGCGCCCGCATACTGGTGATCTGGGTCGGCGTTATCGCGACCGTACCCGAAAGTGTTCCTGAAGTACCGCCGACCAGCCCAAGGTTGATGATAACGGCGCCGTTCGCACCGATCCCAGCCGGACCGTGAATGTGAGCGGCCGTTTGGTCTCCTGAAAGCCCGGAAAACGTAACTGTGAAGGTGATCGTACCGGCGGTTTCATTTAGGAAGACACGCCCGAAGCCGGTTGCTGTCGACGCATTCACCGGCACCTCTTGTGCACTACTAATATTCGCGGTAAACGTTTCCGCGTACGCGCTAAACGATACCGCAAGCAAGAATCCGACGACCAGCCCTGAAATTCCAAATTGTTTCTTCATACTACCTCCGATCCAATGAGCCTAACTATTGAAAAAGCTCTCTTGCACAAAGAACAAGGAGCGCAACTATGATAGGTGAGAGGTATGGGTGGAAAAGAGAAAGCTGCTCCCGGGATGGGAACATGTCGCTTGTGTTTCGATAGTTTGCACTAACGGCGATGCTGTGTAAAGGAGTTTTTTTGAATTGCCGACGGCTCCATGGTCGATCACTTCACGGTGAATTGCACAAGGCCGGTCTGCATCCGTTTGAGTGCCGGATTATAGACGAGAATCTGCAGAACGACGGGGTCGCCGACCTTCAACTTTGATACGAAGGATGCAAATGCCGCAGCGTTGGCGACGGGAAAGCGATTGATCTTTTGTATCAGATCGCCGCGGGAAAGTGCCTGAACTCGGGCCGCACCTTGAACATCTGTGATATAGCTGTCCGGATCGATATCCGTTACCACAAGCCCGGGATTGCCTTCGAAGACCTTATATTTCTCACCTGCGGCGGCGACCGTGCTTAGTGTCAGGCCGAAGGGTTTATTTGGTACGG
This sequence comes from Acidobacteriota bacterium, assembly GCA_018269005.1. Taxonomy (GTDB): domain Bacteria; phylum Acidobacteriota; class Blastocatellia; order Pyrinomonadales; family Pyrinomonadaceae; genus OLB17. The sequence goes on from JAFDVK010000034.1 coordinate 6,542, forward strand.
CCCTTCCATCGACGGGCAGAACCTTGCCGTCGTTATCGCCGATGGCTGCCGAAACTGACGGTCTCTCGCCGAGTTTGACGTTAACGACCTTTTTCTCAAGCTTCTCGCCGACCTCGCGAAGATATTCGATCGCCACGGTTCGATCCGGCGGCGTACTCGCAACCTTATCGATAAGATCTTGAGCGGATTTGATCGCGGTGCCGTTGAAAACGACGATAATGTCACCTGTCTTCAGTCCCGCCACTGAGGCCGGCCCGGACTTATCCCGGATGTCCGTAATAAACGCCCCGCGAAGGTCTCCAAGCCCGTAAACTTGTGCAAATTCAGACTTTACCGAGTCAAGGTAAGCCCCAAGGTAGCCGCGGCTGACCTTTCCATTCGCAACGATCTGTTCGTAAACGCGTGCTGCCTCGTGAGACGGCAATGCAAAGCCGACGCCTGAAAATTCGCCCGTCTGCGTTGCTATCTGCGAATTCACGCCGATGACCTCGCCCTGCATATTTACGAGCGGGCCGCCGGAGTTTCCGGGGTTGATGACCGCGTCGGTCTGGATGAAGCGCTGGAACGCCGACGCGCCGGGCGTATCACGCTGAGTCTGCGAGATGATGCCGGCGCTAACGCTCTTTGCAAGACCGAAGGGTGAACCTATCGCAAGCACCCAATCACCGACCTTCATCTTATCCGAATCACCAAATTTCGCCGACGGAAGGTCGCGTCCCGCATCTATCTTCAATACCGCGAGATCCGTCTCGTCGTCGACGCCGATCACGCGTGCAGTAAATTCTTCACCCGTGTCGAGTTTGACGGTCAGCCGGGCGCTTTCGGAAACAACGTGGTTGTTGGTAACGATGTAGCCGGCCTTATCAACGATAAAACCGCTGCCGACGTGGTAAACGGGACGCTGCGGAGCTTGACGCCGAAGAAAATCGAGAACATCGTCATCAGCGTCGGGTTTACCGGCAGTCGGCGGAATGGCCGCTGCGACACGGCCTTTTGCTTCGATGCTGACAACAAACGGCTCGGCCCTTTCGGCGATCGCGGCGAAGGAAGGCGGCACGTCTTGCTGGGCAGCAACCGGAAACAAAGAGGCGGCAAAAAAGAGTACGGTGAATGAAATCGCGCGACGCAGTTGAATTCGGGGCATAAAACAGAAGTTCCTCGATCAAAACTCTGATTATGATTCTAGCAAATCGGTTGTAACAAATGAGTTTTAAGGGCGGAGGAAGACCTTTAGCACGCCGGGTTCGGCAGCCCGCCGCATCGCGGCAACGCCATCGGCAAGGCGAAATTCATCCGAGATCATCGGCGAAAGGTCGAGTTTGCCGCGTTCGAGAAGCTTTAGTGCCGGTTCGAATCTTCCGCATCGTGAGCCGACGATCGTGATCTCATCAACGACCACGCGCGATGCGGCCCATTTGGGTTCGCCGCTGAACGTGCTTTTTAAGACGATCTTGCCACGCGGCCTTACGAGATCAAGGGCGGTCGCAAAACCCGATTCTGAACCGCTCGCTTCGACAACGACGTCGAACGTTCTGTGTGCCGTCGTATCCAATTCCGTCAAGAGACACGTCGCCACGCCGGCGGCTTCCGCGATCGCGAGTTTCTCTTTGTGCTTTCCGACAAGAAGGCAGCTGCTCGATGTCGCTCCATACGAAAGAGCGGTCAGAAGGCCGAGCTTGCCGTCTCCGATGATCGCGACCCGCGTATGGAGAGCAAGCGGAACCTGCTCATAAATGCCATATGCAGCGGCCAAAGGCTCGATAAAGACAGCCCGTTCATCAGAAACGGTGTCCGGCACAGGGACCAGATTTTCCGTCGGAAGCGATAGGAATTCGGCGTGTGCGCCGTCTCTACCGTGAATGCCGAGGACCGACCGAGCCAGGCAATGACGCGGATCTTTTGCACGGCAGAGAGGACATTTGCCGCAGCCCGCATTTATCTCGCCAACAACGCGTTTGCCCTCAAGACCGCTTCGCGCGGGAGCTTTCTCCACGACACCGACGAATTCGTGGCCAAGCGTTCCCTCAAAGCCTGCGTAGCCTTTTGCGATCTCAAGATCCGTATTGCAAATGCCGGAGAGCAGGACGCGGACAAGAGCTTCGTCGTCCCGCGACGGAACCGGAACTTCGGCAATGTTTACTTGCCCGTTTGTGAACTGCAAGGCCTTCATCTATAAGAATATTTTACTGCAAAGATTGGTATTTTCCTTGCGGGAACTTATACTTCAACCTTAATAACTTCGATCAGGAATATTATCTATGCTCAGAATCCTTCTCTGCATCTCTGCACTTCTTGCCGTTGGGATGACCTTTTCGTGCAGTTCCGCTCCGGCTGCTCCGGGGTCGGCGGGCGATTCGCCGACCGAGGCGTACAAGCGCCTTTATCAGGCCGTAAAGGCAAAGAACACCGACCAGATCAAGGCCGAAATGACGCAGGCGACGCAGCAGTTCGTCGGCGCAGCAGCCGAAAAATACAAAAAACCCGTCGAGCAGGTCTATGAAAATGGCTTGACCGGCACGACCTTTGCGGCTTCAATGCCGCAGATCCGCGACGAGCGTGTGAACGGCGAAATGGGGGCGGTCGAAGTTTGGAATTCGAAGGACAGCCACTGGGAAGATCTGCCGTTCATGAAGGAAGACGGTATCTGGAAGCTCGCCGTCGGCAACATTTACCAGGGTTCTTATAAGTCCCCGGGCCCGGGCCGCGATCAACGCGAAAAGATGGCGGCGAATGCTGCCGGCCAACATCCGGTCGAACTCCCGCAAGCAAATATGAGCAACGTCAACGTCGTCAAGGTTCCGATGCCGGAGGCAAATGCTAAGGCTTCTGCGAATGCGAATGCGAACGTCAGGCCCGCGGTCCGGAAATGATCGACATCGGTACATTTAGCGACACGCTCGCGCAATATCGAAAGCATGGCTGGCAGCTTGCCCGCCTGCTCGTAAACGGCGAACCCAGCCCTGAGCTCTCCGGCCTCATAGGCAGTGCGTCGGTTCACGAATCCGCGTTCGATGCCGCATGGTTCACGCGATCGGCACTTCCCGGTACGACGACGTGGGAACTGCGATATCTTGGGCCATCCCCGCTAGCACTTGTTTCCGTGGTCGGTGAAGACGCCGATCTCGAAGCAGAACTCGAATTTCAACAGGAAAGGCTGGTCGAAATGGTCTCTCGAAAAATCCCTAGCAAAGAGGGAAAAAACGGAACATCTTGACAAGACGGGCAATCGGATTCAGAATCTGATTGTTGACAGTTATGATCAAGGATCTGGGCGGCAGAGTTGCCACCGTGTGGGAAACTCTGCGGCCTGTAACAAAAGAGATGTTGGTTGGCGAAATGCGATCCGAGCCCGCATCTGTAAAAACCTCTCGCCCTCATTACGATGCTCACGCCGATTGGGAACTCAGTTCTCTGCTCTCAGCTTTGGATGAGCTGTCGGCATCAAATGCCGTAAAGAATGATGCTTCGAAGATGAGCGAGATGTCGCAGCTTGCGGCAGTCTGCGTCCGTATGCTCGAGACGCAGTCCGCATCTGCAGAGATCTTTATCCAACTGGCAACGCGGGCAGTCCGCAACAATGATTTTGCACAGCTTGACCAACTGTCCGACCGCCTTGCCGAGCGATATTCGGCAAGCGAGATAGCGGAGGTCATTCGACAGACCACATCACCTCAGATCCGCGCTATCGCGCACGAAACGCTTTCAATGCTGCCGGTCTCCGCTCTGGAGCCGCTTTTGAGTGATTCTTTATATGGCGATATTGCCATCGGCGCGATGTCTCAGAAAGCTTACGAATTCGACTCCGAAGAGGCTCTTGCGGCCCTTGATAGAATGCGTTTCGACCCATTCGATCACGAAGGTGCCGATAACTAACCTTTAACTCTCGCCGGATACATCGGGAATTTTGCGGTCAGCTCAGCGACCTGGCCGCGCACCTTCGTCTTTACTTCCTCGGAATCAGGTTCGTGTATCAGTGCCGCGATCATTCCGCCGACCGCACGCATATCGTCTTCCTTCATTCCGCGGGTGGTCAACGCCGGCGTGCCAAGACGAATTCCCGACGCGACGAACGGCTTGTTCGTGTCGAACGGAATTGTGTTCTTGTTCACCGTAATGTGTACTTCGTCCAGCGCCTTTTCCGCCGCCTTGCCCGTGATGCCTTTGCCGTCCATAAAGACATCGACGAGAAGCAAGTGATTGTCTGTGCCGCCCGAAACGAGCCGCAGTCCGGCGCTTGTCAATGTCTCGGCCAATGCCTTCGCATTCGCGAGAATCTGCTGCTGATACACCTTGAAATCGGGGCGAAGAGCTTCGCCGAATGAGACGGCCTTAGCGGCAATGACGTGCATAAGCGGGCCGCCCTGAACACCGGGGAATACGCGGCGATTTACGTCCGCCGCAAACTCTTCACGGCACAAGATAAGTCCGCCACGCGGGCCGCGAAGTGTCTTGTGCGTGGTCGTCGTTACATATTCGCAATGCGGCACGGGCGACGGATGCAGGCCGGTCGCGACAAGCCCGGCGATGTGCGCGATATCGGCCATCACCTTGGCTCCGACCGAACGTGCGATCTCGCCGATTCGTGCAAAATCGATCGTTCGCGGATATGCCGAAGCTCCGCAGATGAGCAGCTTCGGGCGAGCTTCTTCAGCCTTTTTCTGCAGCTCGTCGTAATCGATCGTCTCTGTCTCGCGGCTGACACCGTAATCGGAAACGTTGTAATTCAACCCCGAAAAATTGAGCGGATGTCCGTGCGTAAGATGCCCGCCGTGCGAAAGATTCATCCCCAGGATCGGGTCGCCGTGTTCGAGAGCCGCGAGCAGAACGGACATATTCGCCTGTGCCCCGGAATGCGGCTGTACATTCGCGTGTTCTGCGCCAAAGATCTCTTTTGCGCGGTCGATCGCCGCCTGTTCGACGACATCGACGAATTCGCAGCCGCCGTAATAGCGCTTGCCCGGATAACCTTCGGCATACTTGTTCGTCAAGGGAGTGCCCATCGCCTGCAGCACGGCCTCCGAAACGAAATTCTCCGACGCGATCAGCTCAAGCCCGTTCTGCTGCCGCCGAACCTCGTCATCGATAGCCCCGCTGATTACCGGATCAGCCGCCGAAAGGTCTTGTGTAAAGAAGTTGTTCATTTTCTTGCAATTGCAGTTTGTCCAATTATTCGTTTGGGTTTTTCATCGTTTGCACACCCGGCGGTAACTCAAATAAATTATCGGGAAGTTCCATTCGTTTAACTTCGGTTGCCACACTCTCCAACCTATATCGCCCATTATCAATAACTGACCGTAATGGCAACGATTTGGAAATGGAAAGGAATCTGTGCCAATTCCCGAATTTGTGGTTAACAAACGCGTCAGGGTCAAGCGACAGTTTTGAACTGAATAAATATCGCTCCGTTCCTTCTTTAAGTGTGAAAATCACCTCATCACATTTGTAGCCCAATATCTCGGCTACATCCTTCTTAAGTTCTACTTTCAAGACCTCATCAGCCACTTCCGAAGCGTCCTGGATACTAGGTGCGTCAGAATTTGACATCTTGGTATAAAGTCTATTGGTCTTGTTCGTATAAATTTGCCATTGAAAGAGTGAGCCATTTCCGACCGATTTATAGCTGCCTCCTTTGACAAAATACTCCAGATTCGAACCCATCATTAGAGTAATCTGTTCGTCAGTCACGTTTGGCAATTTGCTATTGTAGGTGTTCTTATAAACAACTTTGCCTTCAAAACTCTGTCCATAGCATGAAATCGCCAGGAACGACACAAAGAAGAATGTTAATAGCCTTTTCATAACTTCGCGCAAAGTGCCAAATTCAATTTGTTTTGCGAATTAGAAGATCTCATCATCAAACAATAAGCTTGGCCCCAATACACTTTCGTCCCCTAAACCTCATTTGGCAATTCGAATCCGTAACGAAGGTCGTCCCGTCGCATAGGCGTGCATCGCAAACGACCCTGTTATCATGTATTGAATACCGAGTTCATCGAGCCGCTGCACGAAGTCCTTTAGGGTCTCTACCTTCGAGTTTGCGTAATCATAGCCTGTTGCTAGTCTATCATTAAGTCAAACGCAACCTCATCAATAATCGCAACACCCAGACTCTCGGCTTTTGTGAGTTTTGAGCCGGCGTCGGAGCCGGCGACGACGAAATCGGTCTTTTTGCTGACGCTCGAAGAGACACGGCCGCCGCGTTCTTCGATCAATTTCGCGGCCTCGTCGCGGGTAAATCTTTCGAGTTTACCGGTGAGAACAAAGGTCTTGCCGACGAACCTTTCATCGAGCGAGGCCGTTGTCGATTCGTCGATCTGCATGAGGACGCCCGAAGTTCGCAGTCGCTCAAGCACATCGCGGTTATGTTCGTTTCGGAACCATTCAAAGACGCTTTCGGCGACCGCGAGGCCGATCTCGGGAATGTCGTCAAGTACCTCGACGGATGCAGCAGCGATCTTGTCGATATCGCGGAAGTGATTCGCGAGGATCTTTGCGTAACGCTCGCCGACGTGGCGAATGTCGAGGCCGTAAAGCAGACGTTGGAGCCCGCGAGACTTGCTCGCCTCGACCTGCTCGATCAGATTCGTGCCCGACTTCTCGGCCATTCGCTCGAGCGATGCAATATCCTCGACGGTCAGAGTATAAAGGTCCGCGACGTCCTTGATCCTGCCGCTGTCAACGAGCGTGTCGGTGAGGACTTCGCCGAGGCCCTCGATGTCCATTGCCTTTCGCGAAGAAAAATAGAGGATGCGTGCCTTCACCTTCGCCGGACAGACGGGATTCGTGCAGCGCCGCACGGCCTCGCCTTCAGGACGCACGGCATCAAAACCGCACACCGGACAGATGTTCGGAAAAACGAATTCCGACTCGCTGCCATCGCGTTTCGCGGCCACGACGCTCAAGACCTGCGGGATGATCTCACCGCTTTTCTCGATCAAAACGTGATCGCCGATCTTCAGATCGAGACGAGCGATCTCGTCCTCATTATGGAGCGAAGCCCGTGAGACCGTCGTGCCCGCCAAGAGAACAGGTTCGAGATGCGCAACCGGCGTCAACGCGCCCGTACGCCCGACTTGAATACCTATGTCGAGCAGCTTGGTCGTTGCCTGGCGAGCGGCGTATTTGTACGCGATCGCCCAACGCGGAGCCTTTGTCGTCGCCCCAAAGTCATCCTGCAAAGCGGTCGAATTCACCTTCACTACAACGCCGTCGATCTCGTAATCGAGTTCGTCGCGAATCCCCTCGATCTCCGAGATGAATGCCGCAAGTTCCTCGAAATTCGCACACAAGCGACGATGCGGATTTACCGTGAAACCGTTCTTTTCGCACCAAAGAAAGACCTCCTCGTGCGTCGCAAACATCTTTCGGGTGCCGGAATACGCGTCGTAAGGAAACATCTGCAGGCCGCGCGAGGCAACGACCTGCGAATCGAGCATTCGAAGCGTGCCCGAAGCACAGTTTCGCGGATTTGCGAACGTTTTGTCGCCCAGCATCTCGAGTTCATCGTTGATCTTTTTGAACCGCGAACGCGAGAGATAAACTTCGCCTCGAACTTCCGCATGCTCGGGCGCATCGGCCTTTAGTTTGAGTGGGATCGAACGGATCGTCCTCACGTTCTGCGTAACTTCGTCGCCCGTGCGGCCATCACCGCGCGTCGCGCCGGCAATGAGAATGCCTTTCTCATAGTGCAACGAGACACTGAGGCCGTCGATCTTCAGTTCGGCAAAATACTCGCGCTTGCGGCCGTCGGCGAGCTTTTCGCAGCGTTCCGTAAAAGCCCTGAGATCCTCAAGATCATACGAGTTATCGAGCGACATCAGCGGCACCTTGTGCTCGAAAGGGCGCAAGCTGTCCGCCTTGCCGCCGACACGCTGCGTCGGGCTGTCAGGCGTGATGAGTTCCGGGTGCTCGGCTTCGAGAGCCTTTAATTTTTCGAGAAGCTGATCGAACTCGAAGTCGGAGATCTCGGGAGCGTCGTTCTGGTAATAGAGATCATTGTGCCGCTCGATCTCGGCACGGAGATTTTCAATTTCTTGCCTGGAGTTCAATTCTCTTTTAAGTGAAGCACGAGTCTGAGCCCGGCATCGATCTGCGTGACCGTATCAGATGGCAACTGTCCCCAAAACTCTATGAGATCTTCCTTGTCGATTGTAAATAGTTGCGTAATATTTACGACAGAGTCTTCACGTAGGCCGCCAATACCTGACGCGACCCTAACATTCCCCGGCATCACTCCCAGACGAAGATTTGTTGTAGCGGCCGCGACAATGACAGAGTCGATATTCGTCTTATTGAAAGTATCGCTCTGGATGACAACCACCGGCCTTTCATAGCCCGGACTCGCACCTCGCGGTATTCCAAGATCGGCTCGCCACACCTGTCCCCGTCTGATCACGAATTCTTCCCCTTGAGACGCCGAGCCTGATAGGCCCTCAACGTTGGATCGACAGAGGTGTCGATCTCAGCACAGGCGGCATTAATGCGAGTTATCAACTCCTCCTCGTCATGCTCTTCGCTGAGTTTTCTTACCCCGAGAGCGAATACGGCGCTACGCGAGATCTTTAGACGCTTAGCAAGCTTTTCACTTAGGCGGAAGACATCCGGCGGTATTGATATCGCAGTCTTTGTGTTCATACTCTGAGTATAACCATAGTTATACCGCCCGTCAACCAATTAACTCTGCGATGAGGCGGTGAAAATGATGAGTTCCCTGTTCGCGTGTCGGTGAATATCGACCGTGAGAATAGAATCGTGAGCGGATGCCGCGTTGGACGCTTTCGACGACCGCCTCGTCTTCCATTTCCACGCCGTGAAGGTCAGACCCGGCACCGTGATCGAGTAGTGCGGTGTCGCCGACGTAAGTTAGGAACTCGACCACCGTCTCACCCGGCGAGACAGGCCGAACGACATTCACCGAGACGCCCCATGGGTAAAAATTGAACATCAGATTCGGGAAGATGAAAAGATAATTTGCCGCGACCTTTCCCTCCGAATCGTGACCGGTCTGCAAGCTCGAATATCGAAACGTCTCGGTCGTGTATGTGCCGTAATCGACGATCTCATTCAGTCCTTTGTGGACATACGGGATGTGAAAGCCCTCGAGATAATTCTCGCAGTAGAGCGCCCAATGGGCATTCACGCGATACTCGCGTTTCGCTGTCAGCTTCAACGGCATTTTGATGTCGAATTCGATCTGCTCGGCCGCTTCGCCGACGAAAGCGTCGAGACTGTCCTTCGGGTCGATCGACGCGAACAAAAATCCGTTCCAGTTCGCAAGCGGCACCTGCTTCAGATCGTCCGTCTCGGACGGAAAATTCTCCACACCATCGAACTCGGGCATCGAAAGGAACTTTCCGTCCAGTGAAAATCGGCGTCCGTGATAGCCGCATCGGATAAGGTTTGCTTTGCAAGGCTCTTCAACAAGGATCTTGCCGCGATGCGTGCAAACATTAGAAAGGCAGCGTAATTCGCCGCCGTCTCTTGCGAGCATGACAGGTTCGTCAAGTACGCCGGGCAAGATCGCCGTCGGCCAAAGCCCGTCAACCTCGCTTTCGCGGCAAAGAAAATGCCACGTGCGTTCGAAGATCTTCTCTTTCGAAAGCTCAAAAAACTCCGGATCGAGATAGAAGTCGGACGAAAGCGTTCTTGCTCTGCGAATGTCGGGCTCGATCTCGAAATGCGCCATTTCTTAGCTCTTGTAGAAAAGATATGCGGGCTGCTCATCGTCGCGGAAAAAACCGCGGCAGATCATCCCAAATCCAAGGGCCGTCTTGAACTCTTCGCGGATGCGCATCTGCTCAGCCTTCGCCTTCTCAGGATCACGCTCCACAAGTTCGAGCCAGTTAGGCATAATTTGTATCGATGCCGTCGGAGCCTGAGTTTCAGTGAACTTTTCTCCGGCCGCAAGTGCCTTGACCTTTTCGCTGCTGAGGTCCCATTCAGCGAACAAGCGATCGCTTGCCAGGCCAAATGCCCTGCCTGCGACCTCCGGAGCAGTGCCGTAATCCGTGCCGTAGAAATTTTCCTGAAAATCGCTGACCGTCGCTCCCAGCTTCTCCAAATTGAAGTAAGCGTTGCGGGCCTTTACCGGCTCGAACGTCCATTTGATATAACGAATCCCTTCCGAAAGGGCTCGTGCCCGCTGCGCCCACTTTAGGGCGGCCCCAAGACCCAGGCTTTGGTACTTCGGACGGACGCCCGTCATATGCGAATACAGAGCCCGTTCGCCGTGCATCACTGCAGGCACGCTCAGCACAAAGCCTGCAAGCGTATCGCCGTCAAATGCACCCAGAGTAAATCCGCCCGCATTCTTAGTCACGATAAAATGGCGAACAGGCGACAATTCGACCTCCGGAAGGGCAAAAACCTCACGTTGGAGCGAAACGCACTCCGAGAGCTGCTCGATCGACGAACATTCGCGAATTTCTATGGCGTCAGGCGTCATTTTGATATACAAAAACTCTGGCAGGTATGAATACACCTTGTCAAATTCTGCACCATTTTGAGGAAAATTTTGCTTAACTTTTCTAGCGACAATTGTTAAACTCGTTTTAGCACACAATGTGCCCGTTGGATCGCCTTCCATCGAAGCCTATCTAAAGTCTAAATGACAGCAAAGAACGATCTCGATATAAGCGGAACTTGCCTTGCGTTTCCATTCGCCGAACTGGCGGCAGAAATGGCTCAGGGCGAACTTTCGGGCAGCATCCGGCTGTCTGATAAAGACAAGAAGGCGATCGTGTATTTTAGCGATGGCCGATTAGTGTTTGCGGTCTCGAATTCTCGGATGACGCGGCTCTTCGACTTTGTGCTCCAGCAAAAGAAGCTATCGAAAGAGCAGCTCGTTCTGTTGCCGAATTTCTCGAACGACCTGCAGCTCGCCGAACAGCTCCTTGCCGACGGCCTGCTAACCGAGGCCGAGAAGGATATGTTCTTCACGGCGCAGGTTCGCGCGATCGTGCAGGATGTGCTTGCGTGGACCGAAGGCGACTGGACGATAACGCCTCTCGCCCGCGTACGTGAGGGACTGCAGGCCAATATTGACGAACGCTCGCTTTTGAAAGAATACGGCCGCAGCCTTTCGCGTGAAGATGCGGCGAAGCGATTTCGGTCGTTCGACGAGACTTTCAAACTCGCAGTGGCCCTGAACTCGATCAGAGACTGTACCGCAATAGAAGCTCAGGTGCTCGTTCCGCTCGCTTCTGCCGACCAATGTGTTGCCGATATCGCCGCCCACAGCAGTCTCGAAGGGAGTGATGTTTTCTCCGCGCTATATTCCCTGTGGCTTGCCGGCTTGGTCATCAGATCAGGATGGCAATCTGCCATTCCCGCGGCAAAGATCCCATTCCTGCGGGCAGCAAAACTCGAACTAAAGCGTGAGGCGATCCTTCCGTGTATCAAACCGGAGGAGCTCGAGGCCCCTGTAGAAGAGATCGCTCCTGTCGAGGAACTGACACTCGACGCATATTTGAAACGCACCGAGGCCGCGAAGAATTTTTACGAAGTTCTGGGTGTCGATCCAAAATGCGACGGTGCAGCGTTGAAGGATGCATACTTTTCGCTCGCCAAGCTTTTCCATCCCGACAAATTCCGGAAGGAAGCACCTGATTTGACCAAGCGTGTTCATTCCGCGTTTGCTCAGCTTGCCTCCGCGCACGAGACGCTTAGAACGCCGGATTCTCGCGAACTCTACGATTTCAAGATCCGCAAAAGTACCGAAGCCGCAAACGGTGGTTCTCCTGCCGCCGGGGAAAATGGACAGAACGGAGATCACAACCGACAGCAGGCATCCGAAGAATTTGATAAGGGTGCAAAGCTCCTTGCAAAAGGCGACGCGGTCGCCGCACAAGTGCATCTCGCGCGTGCCGCTCATGCGGACCCGCAAAATGCGAAGTACCGTGCCTACTACGGCTCTGCGCTTTCGGCGGACGATAAGCATCGGCACAAGGCCGAGGGCGAGCTTCAGGCTGCGATCAAGATCGACGGTTCATCGGCGGAGTATCGCATGATGCTTTCGCATTTCTTCATAAAGGTCAGGCTTCTGAAGCGCGCCGAGGGCGAATTGACGCGTCTTCTCGCCCTGCACCCGAATAATCGCGAGGCTCGCGACCTGCTCGATTCGATCAAGTAGCATCTGTTCCGGGTTGAATTTCGAAGCACAAAAAAGCAAAACTATATAAACGAAGATGCAAACCCTTGTTGCCGCGGAAAACAGAATTGACACCAAGCTGCTTGAAAAAGCCGAGGAGATCGATGTCTTCACCGGCTTTACGATCGGCCATTCGGGACGCGTTGCGTCACTCTCTGCTGCGATCGGAGCGGCCCTTCATCTCGTCCCGGATGATGTCGATATGCTCAAACAAGCGGCTTTGCTCCGCGACATCGGTGAACTCCGGATGGACCGCGAATATATTCGTGCGGCCCGAATCTTGACCGCAGAAGAACGGCTCGATCTGCGGCGGCATTCCGTTATCGGCGAACAAGAGGCGGCAAAGCTTGAAGTCTCCCGAGCTGTTCAACTCGTGATCCGTTGGAATCACGAATGGTGGAATGGTTCGGGCTATCCCGATGGGCTTACTCGCGAAGAGATCCCGCTCAAAAGCCGCATCCTTCGGGTCGCAGATGCTTATGGAGCGTTGCGGTCGGCCCGCCCGTTCCGAGCCGCGTATCCCGACGTTAGCGCGAAGAAATACCTGATCGAATGGTCCGGCATCGAATTCGACCCGATGGCCGTGAAGGTCTTTTTATCACTGCCTGCGGCCGCAGACCCATTTAACGTATGACGGCGATCCCTACCCTACATGGCTGCCTCGCATTCGAGCAGAACGTTCTGCATCGCTTACGGTTCGATTCCGCGGCGTTTCCGATCTCGGCCGACACCGCATTGTCGCTTTATCTAAAACGTCGGCGTGTGCGCGTCGCTACGAACGACCCGCTGCTTTCCGAGTGGGTTTCGGGTGTGGGACGGGTTCAGAACGACGATGAACGTCTTTCGCCCGACGATGTAAACGCCGTCCTTGAGGACGCGTATGTTCCCGGTTATAAGCTGCAGAACCCGGCTCTCCTCGATTGGTTCTCGGAGGTCGATGCTTGGTGGTTCGACAACGTGCGCCGGAATGTCGAGAGGCTGAGTTCCGCGTTCACTCGATCGCTCGCGGGAACTCTTGCGATCGCGACCGGCAGCTACGCTTTGTCGTTCTCAGAGCAAACGCGCGAGCTTCGCCAACCTCTGTCACAGACTTTTCGTAGGCTTTGGTCGATCGAACCGGATCCGTTCAAAGGCCACTCCAAATGCTGGAACAAGCCCGTCGATCAATTCCTTTCCGACCCCACGATAATGGAGCGGACCGGCGACCTGATGTTCTTGCGGCTGCCGGCGCCCCATTCGAAAGGAATTCGGCATTCGCTTGGCATCAGGGCGTGGCGTGAGGAATGGATCCGCAACGGTAATGCCTTTTGGAGCGATCTCGAAAACACTATCGGTGACAATCTTGGGGCAGCGACTGAGACACGCTCACAATATCTGCGCCTTCTTGAAAATACACTTGATCGTGCAGGTTATATGAAAAAGTGGGCGATCGCGTTCGTCGAGACCGGCTTTCTCTCAACACAGGATATCGTGAACACGGTCGGCGGGTTTCGCCGGGTAGAAACCGTCTATACAAAGGACCTTTCGGAGCTCACGGGTTCAAAGGCCATTATCGTTGTGGCTTAATCCCAAGGCTGCCCCGTCGTCTTGGTGCGTTCGCGAATGAACCAGACAACGCCCGCAAATGCGGACAATATGCCGGACGCATAGGTAAGTGTCTGAGGTGTGATGTAGTACATCAACTCGCTCGCCGCAAAAGTCGATATGCCGAATACCGTCATCTCCGCACCACGATCTAGGGTCGAGATGCGGCCGCGAATCTGATCCGGCAGGCTCCTTTGGAAGAGCGTTTCCTGTACGGCATATTCAACTCCTACGACCGCCCGTGAAACAAAAATCAAGATCGTAAAGAGCCAGAGCGTGGGCACAAAGCCGCCGACCGCGAAGATAAGCCCGTGCGCGATCAAGGTCCAACCGATGAACGATCGATGCTTGCCGGCGCGATCCAGCCAGATCGACGTGCGATGTGCGATCATCATTCCGAGAGTTATTCCGAATCCGGTAGCGGTCCACAGAATGGCGACCGCGACATCAGGGTTCCAACCTTCGGATTCCGCATAATAAACGCCTCCAAGCCGCTCGAATATAACGTTTATCGCTCCGCCTCCGGTCGCCCAGATCATATTCATTATCAAGATCGTTAGCGCGAAATGATTCTTGACCGAATAGACAAACCCTTCTTTCAGATCGGAGAGGAAAGTACGGCGTTCGGCTGTGTCACCCGCTGTTTTTTGTTTTACAGCATCTTCCGGGATCAGCCAGACGGTGTAGGCTGAGATCAGGAACGAGGCCGCGTTGATGATGAACGCGACCTGGTAACCGAATGCCGCGGAGGCCCAACCGCCAAGCGCCGAACCGACCGCCATCAACAGGAACTTTGTCGAAAAAAGCAATGCCGTTCCCGCAAGAAGCCCCTCGCGTCCCGTCAGGTTCGGAGCCGCGGCGTTTTTCGCACCGTCAAAAAAAGCGCCGAGCGTATGCAGCAATATCGTCGCCGTGTACGCGATCCATAGGTCATTCGGATCTTTGACGAACAGGAATGCAAGGGCGATGACCGTGCGGGCGACATCGGTTACGATCATCACTTGGCGGCGCGAAAATCGATCGACGAACGTACCCGCGATGGGCGACATGATCGCGAAAGGAATGAGCCTCGCGACAAAGAAAAGTCCCGCTGCGAGCGGCGACGCATCCGAAACCAGACGCACTAATCCGAGGGCCGCGATAAAGTTGAACCAGTTGCCGAGTTCGGAAATGAACTGCCCGGCAAGCAGGTTGCGAAAATCGCGGTTTCCGCGGATAAGCTCTGAATAGGTCAACGACCGCACTAGAAGAGGATACAATCGCCGGGCGAGTTTGCAATCTCAAAGGAAAAAAAAGGCGGGGCGGGCATATCTTTATTCAAAATATGCCCGTCGGGATGCGAACGCGTGTGTGCTTTACGGAAAAGGCGGGTCAGTGTGCAAACTTAAATACTGTTCTCGGCGAGTGTTCGTCTCGGCTCCTTGAGGTTGCGCCTGCGTTTCAACCAACGGGCAAATCTGCGAACGGACAAAGCCACGCCTGTGTAAACCAATAAGGCACCGCCGAGACAGGCGATGAATCCGACGAATTGGCCTATGAATCCGAACGACTCGCCCGTGTGCGTGAATCGCATCCAGGAGCGAAGCTGCTGGCCCGAGTTACGGCTCGAATACGGCTCCCATCTAGTTACCTCTGCCGTCGCGGCATTCAGCGTCAATGTCGAGCGGCCGAAGATGTTCCAATACTTCCCTTCATCAACCGTGAATACCGCATCTTCTGTCATTGGCAAGCGAAGAGACACCGACTTCCAGCCGTCGTTCCTCGCGTTCGCCGCGGTCCAAAGAGCATCCAGATTCTCGGGGATCTTCGGCTCTGCCGCAGGCTTTGCCGGCTCGCTGCGGGCCTGCTGCGTCGGCGCTTCATTGCCTGTCAGCGTATAGACGAGATCGCTCGCCCAGCGATACGAGATCACCATTCCCGTCGCCGTCAGCACTATCAGAACAAGCGAACACCAAAACCCGGTGACGTTGTGCCAGTTGAAATCTCTCGCTTTTCCCGTGTGCGTCTTGCGGAACCAAAGCACAGGTTTTATATTCCGGAAGCTCAGCTTTCGCGGCATCCAAATGTAAATGCCCGTGATAGCAAGAACGAGGAACATCGCATTGAAGAAGCCTGCTATTGCCTTGCCCCACGCACGCCCGTCGCCTTCCATCGCAAGCCAACGGTGCAGCGATGTCGTCGTCGAAAAGAAGCCGCGTAAGGACGCGTTCCCTTCACCAAGCACTTCGCCTGTGTAGGGATCGATAAAAAGCCGGCCTTCACGGCCAAGCGAGACTGTCGCGCTCGACGTCGGGTCAGCTAAGATAGTGATGCTCGCCGGCTTTGCATCAGGTTTCGCTGCCGTTGCCGACGCAACCAACCGGCTGATCGGCAGCCTTTCGCCCACGGCAGATGCGACCCGCTGCTCACCACGCTCGGCAAACTCGACGATGTTCTTCTCGAATGAAAGGATCGCACCGGTGACGCACATTATGAAGATCACAATGGCACCTGTCGCACCGGCCGCTAGGTGTGTCCAGAACAATACTTTTCGAAAGACTTTCATTCGTGATCAGGCTTACAGTTTCTTTAGAGATCGGCTTGGGAAAACTTACTATTGAAAATGATTTTCAATTTCAGATATAAGATAATTCAATGCAGTTGGTGGTGTCAACCAGCCGGGAGACCAAAATTTGATGCGACGGTGAATAGACTTCAATCGCGGCTTTGGAAGTCAGGCTTTCGCTTCTCAATAAATGCGGTCACACCTTCCTTGAAATCGGCCGAACGGCCGGATTCGAGTTGGCATTCGTGTTCAAGATCAAGCTGTTCGCGGAGGGTGTTTCCACTCGACGCGGCCAACATCTGCTTGATCCGCCGCAATGCTCCGGCCGGACGTTCCACGAGCTTGCGGGCGAACCGATCAGCTCTTTGATCAAGTTCGGCCGCCGGAACTACTTGATTCACAAGCCCGATCCGTTCGGCATGCACCGCACCTATCTCGTCGCCCGTCATCAGCAATTCGGCCGCGAGCTTTTCGCCGACGATGCGCGGCAAAAAGTATGTTCCGCCGCAATCGGGCGAAAGCCCTATCTTGACGAAACCCTCGCTGAAGGCCGCGTTGTCCGCGGCGATCACGATGTCGCATGCCAACGCGAGATTCGTGCCGGCACCCGCGCATACGCCATTGACCGCCGCGATGAACGGGATCGGCGCCTCTCGTATAGATGCGATCAGCTCGTGAAGTTTTCGAAGCGGTTCTTCCAGGAACGCTTCGATCCGGCCTTCGCGTTCCCACATAGAACGCATCTCACGGAGATCGCCGCCAGAGCAAAATGCGCGCCCACGTCCTTTCAAGATCGCAACGCGTGCTCCGTCATTCACCGCTTTTTTGACGGCGTCAACGAGTTCGGAGACCAGTTGGAGCGAAAGTGCGTTGAGAGCGTCCGGACGATCCATTTCGATCGTCGCAATTTCACCGGCGAAGGAGAGAATGGCTGCGGGTGTGGTCATCGCAAAGGAGAGCTAGCTTCCGGCCCTTGCCCTTGAGCGGCTCGATTCGAAACACTCGCGGCACATCACGGAGCGTCCGACCTTCGGCTGAAATGGAACGGTATCGTGCTTTCCGCAGTTGTCGCAAACGATCTCGAACCGTGCGGGTGCGTTCTCGCCAGTTCCCGCTTTTTTGGACCGGCATTTTGGACACCGCTGCGGCGCCATCATATTCCGCTGATAGAAATTTTCCTGCTCCTTTTCCGTGAACAGAAAGGTCTCTCTGCATTGCACACACGATATCTCGATATCCGGCATCGCTAACCTCCCAATGTCGATAGTTGTCGGCAGTGGAAAAAATTCTATCACAAAACAAGGAGGCAATGCCTAGCGTGCCAAGGCAGTGATATGCGCGGCGACCGTCTGCCCTAATGTCTCGAGATCGTAACCGCCTTCCAGGACGGAGACGACGCGCCCTTCGCATGCGTCGTCGGCCCAATCGCGGACAACCGCGGTCATCGCCGCAAAATCCTCGTCTTCGAGCCGAAGCTGTCCGAGCGGATCGCGCAGGTGCGCGTCAAAGCCCGCGGAAATGAATATCAGATCGGGCGTCATCTTGCCTCGCATCTCGTCTATCGCCGCTTCGAACGCGCTCTTTTGATCTCTCGCGTTCGTCGACGCTTTCAGCGGAATATTCAGTGTAGCGCCCAAGCCTCGCCCAACGCCTGTCTCGCCTCGGCTGCCGGTTCCCGGATACCACGGATACTGATGCATCGAAAAGAAAAAGACCGACGGATCGTCATAAAAGATCCCTTGTGTGCCGTTGCCGTGGTGAACGTCCCAATCGATCACAGCAACGCGTTCGATCTGCTTAAAATTGTTCTGCGCGTATCGCGCCGCGACGGCGACGTTGTTGAAAAGGCAAAACCCCATCGCCTTCTGAGCGGTTGCGTGATGGCCGGGCGGGCGGACGTTGACGAAAGCGTTCTTCGCTTCGCCGTTCAAAACCGAATCGACCGCACGGCAGGCTCCGCCGGCAGCAAATAGCGCAGCGTCGAACGATCGCATTGAGACGACGGTGTCGGCATCCAACATGCCTTCGCCATTCTCGACCGCATTCTCAACACGCCGAAAATGCTCCCTCGTGTGCGCGGCCTGGATCAGGCCTTTGCTCGCCTTTTCGGGCGTGATCTCGACGAGTTGGTCCCACAACGCC
This sequence comes from Acidobacteriota bacterium, assembly GCA_018269005.1. Taxonomy (GTDB): domain Bacteria; phylum Acidobacteriota; class Blastocatellia; order Pyrinomonadales; family Pyrinomonadaceae; genus OLB17. The sequence goes on from JAFDVK010000034.1 coordinate 24,961, forward strand.
GCATCGCCGGAAACGGCGTCCATTATCACGCGATAGCGCGCCGCAGTTTCCGGATGCCCCGGCCCGGTGTCGTGTTTTTCGTAGATCGGGTGATGAATAAAAGCCGTTTTCATTAACTAAATATATCCTGTCTCGGTGAGCAGTTCGCCACGCTCGAACCGCTCAAGCGAAAGGCATGAAACGTCGAGGAAAGATGCCTTCCCGTCCAGCACGATCTCCGCGACAGCACGACCCGAAGCGGGCGAATGCATCACGCCGTGTCCGCTGAAACCTGCCGCAAAATAAAGCCCTTCCACGCCGCATCCGCCGATGATCGCATGGTGGTCAGGCGTATTCTCGTACAGCCCGGCACGGCATTTTTCGACGATCGGCTCCGATTCAAAGAGGAATTGTGCCCGATGCCGTGCGAGTTCATTAACCTTGTCCGAGAACGCCGCGTCAAACTGCGTATTGAACGACGGCGCCTCATCGCGGTCCGGATAAGCAATAAGTATGTCACGATTCCGAGCAGAACCTTCGTCTTGTTCCCAAAAATCGACGGCCGGCCGAAAATGGAAACCATTTCCCGCGTCGATGACCATAGGAAGATCCGGCGGCAACGCTTCCTTACATCTTGCCCATACGATCTGGCGTCGCAGCGGTTCGACGGGAACATCGACTCCCGCGGTCGCCGCAAGCTCGCGAGTCCAAGCTCCGGCGCAGACAACGACCGCATCGCACGCGATCTCGCCGATATCCGTTGAGACGCCCGCGACGCGTCCGCCCGTTACGTTGATCCTCGTTACCTTCCGGCCAAGCTCGATCCGGGTGCCGCGTTCGACCGCTCCTTTTGTGAAGCCCTGCATCACCGCCACTGGGTTGATAAAGCCGTCCCGAACGCCGAACGTCCCGCCAACGATATCGTCGCAATTCATCGCGGGAACACGCCGTTCGATCTCATCAGCATCCAATATCTCAACGCCTTTGACACCTGTTTCGGCCTGTGTTGCGGCGTTCCTCTTCAGCAGTTCGAAGGCGGCCGTGTCGGTCGCGAAGAAAAGATAGCCTTTAGGATCATAACCGGTACTAAACTCACAATTCTCGAAGAAGTCGATCGAGTACATCGACATTCGGATATTGATCTCGGTGCCGAACTGTTCCCGAACACCGCCGGTCGCACGGCCGGTAGAGCCCAGTCCCTGCCGAGCCGCACGTTCGAGAACGAGCACGTCTCTCTCGCCGCGCAACGCGAGGTGATATGCGACGCTTGCACCGACCACGCCGCCGCCGATGATGACTATCTTTACAGGCTTCACGACAACTATTCCGAGTCAAAACCTGACGCCTTCATTACGAATTCGGGAACATGCGGTTCTCCGCCGAGCACGTTACCTTTCCCTTCCGTCAACGCCCAGCGATGGAGTCCGGAGATGCCGGCACGGCCGATGTATGTGTCGGGCGAACTATATGCTTCATCTTCGAGCGCCGTCTCGAGATCAACGAACTTGTAACCACGTCGATGGAGCATTTTGATGAGGTCGTCAAGATAGTCTGAGTTGATGAAGTTCGCATGGGTGAGCATTACTTCACTGATCTCGCGACCGAACGATCTGACCGACTGCCGCTCCCAATAGTCGATCTTTGATTCCATATACGGCACATACGCGGCACCTACGCGTTTCATCAGGGCCTTGTCTCCTTTGTCAAAGGCGTTGTCGTAGGCCCTCGAAAAGATGTAGTCCGCATTGTCGAACGTCACGGGAGCGATCGTATAGCCGCGGCCTGCGAGAAACTTCGCAACCTCAGCCTTGATCTCGAGCGTTCGCCCGGTCATCAAATATGGATAGCGAAAGAATCGCAGCTTCTTGCCCGTCTGGGCCAATAGTGCCTTTGTGACCGTTTCGCCCTTTATCACATCCGCTTCGAACTCTTCTGCCCCGACGTTATGGAGACTCACGTGCGAATACGTGTGATTTCCGAGTTCGAGGCCGGCAGCCAGCCATAAACGCAGAAGGTCAACCTGCTTCTCGTCAAGCTTTCCGTCGGTGTAGAGCTTATTCTCATTCACGAAACCAATGACCGGAACCTTGGCCTTGGTTATATGTTCTAAGAGCTTCTTGGTGATCTTTTGGCGGTTTGCAAGGTCCGTTCGGGTCGAGACGACGGGAAGGTCGTCGATCGTGATCGCGATAGGTCGATGTTGGCAAAATATCGTTCCCGCCAAGGCGGCAATAAGACCTAGTAAGACAGCTGGTTTTATGGACATACGAAGTACTACTACTTGGCAAATACCTGGTCAAAGTCACTAAACCCTTTGAACTCAAGGGCGTTGCCGCTCGGGTCGAGGAAGAACATCGTCGCCTGTTCGCCGACCTCGCCCTCAAAGCGGATCTTCGGTTCGATCACGAACTCGATCCCCTTCTCGCGTAGGCGTTCTGCGAAGGCTTTCCACTCCGCCATCGGCAGAACGATACCGAAATGCGGCACAGGCACGTCGTCCGAATCGACCGCATTAGATGACCGCGAGCCGCTCCCCGGAGCGAGATGGGCGACGATCTGATGCCCGAAAAGGTCAAAATCGATCCAGTTTTCCGAGCTTCGGCCTTCAGGACAACCGAGCACATTTCCATAGAAATCCCTTGCGGCGTCAAGGTCGTTGACGGGAAAGGCAAGATGAAAAAGATTCGCCATAAACGCTCACTCCAACTACAGTCGAATTATACGGGACGAGCGAGTTCTTCAAACAACGTCGAACCGAAAGTATCAGAGACTCCATTTTGACCGCTTACGCCCACTGCTGTCCACTCCCTGTCCACTCAGCGATCAGTGGACAGATAACTATTGTCACCATTACACTTAGCGAGCTAAAAGCGACGAAAAACGTAAATTTCACAAAAACATTTTTTGCGTCGTGCGTACTCCGAATTCCGCGTTATCTATTTTGGTCAAAGAGCAAGCGGGTACGGGAGGAATGCGTATGTCGCACTCCTACGACATTATATCACAGATGATACGCCATATGGTCTTTCTTTGAAAACTTGCTGACTTCTTTGCCTTTTGACTTCCCGCCCCGGGCTTGTCCTTTGGCAGTGCGGTGGAGCGATCGTCCTGGGCTTGCCCTTTGGCAGTGCGGTCGGGCTCGCCCGACCGTCCGATGACCCAAAATAACCCGGAGCCCGCTTTAGCGGGCGACAGATGCTTTGTCGGCGGCCGAGCCGCCTCCGATATTCCTGTTGTGCACGTGACGGGCAGGCAAGCCAGCCCGCACTGCGATGCGGCAAGCCGCGAAGAAAGAACCCCGACCGCACTGCCGACTTCCCTTGTCAGCGGCAAGCCGCCTCCGGGAGATCATTTTGCAGCTTGCCGGTCGGGACCGGTTGCGTCTTTTGCAGCACTGGCGGTTCTACGACGCCAGAACCCCGACCGCACTGCGATGGGGCTCGCCCAAAAGAACGTGGAATAGAGGAACCCGCGTCGCTATCGGTTCGAGGTTCCGACAGGCAAGCCCGATCTTCTACTTTTTATTTCTGGCTTGCCGCCATTGTCGGCACCGTAGCATCGCCGCAAAGTTGACTTTTAGACCTATAGCATCTAGAATAATTAGTTTGCGCTTATTGCCTTGCGCATCGCCTATATTCGGCGAAGGAAAAGGAACTATGAAACCAGAAATTCATCCGTCATACAACGAGATCTCGGTCGTCTGTGCCTGTGGGCACACTTTCAAAACGCGTTCGACGCTGGGCGAAGACCTCCATGTGGAAATTTGCTCGGACTGCCATCCGTTCTTTACCGGCAAGCAAAAGCTTGTCGATACGGCAGGACGTGTCGATCGATTCAACAAGCGCTATCAGCGCGGTGCCGCAGCCGAGGCTGCCAAGTAAGAAGGCGATCTTGCAGATCACAACTTACAACTATTAGCTGTTTAATTTTTGACGCCGTCCTTGAAGCGCCGACGTCCTTTGGTTCGCTCATTTTTCTTGCAAAATGAGCAAAGACCTAAGGAAAAGGCCAAGAATCAAGGCGGCGTTATTCGTTTATCTGTTTAAACGCGATGGCTATCGACTGGAACTCGATGCTAATGCCGTCGGAATCGATCCTTGAGGTCGTTATTCGCGGCACGATAATGTACCTCGGAATGTATTTCATTCTGAGGGTGTTCCGGCGGCAGGCCGGGGCGATCGGTATCGGCGATCTGCTCGTCATCGTCGTTATCGCGGACGCCGCACAGAATGGCATGGCCGGCGAAACACATTCGGTCACTGAAGCTCTGATACTGATCGTTACGATCGTCGTTTGGGACGTGTTCTTTGATTGGCTCGGATTCAAGTCAACGTTTGCGAGGAGATTTCTCGAACCTTCGCCGCTCTTGCTGATCGAAAACGGAAAGTTCATTGATAAGAATATGCGGCAGGAGTTCCTGACCGAGGAGGATATGCTCGGTTATCTCCGTGAACACGGACTCGATAGCGAGAAGACGGTAAAGCATTGCTATCTCGAAAGCACGGGCCACTTCAGCTTCGTTCTCTCGGCGGAGCGGTCACCGGAGAAAGAAAAAGGCAACGAAAAGTAGGCGTTCTATCGTCAATTATCCAATAGATATGGGCAAGAGAAGATTAAAACTACTGCACTCGATTTTCGCGGTCGAACGCGACCTCATCGTCGGCGGCCAGGCCGTAATGGAAGGCGTGATGATGCGCACTCCGTCGGCCTATGCGATCGCGTGCCGGCGAAAGGACGGCTCGATCACGACCACCGCCGAAGCACTGCCTCGGTGGAGCGATAAATACTCATGGCTTAGATTTCCCGTGCTTCGCGGCGGTGCAACGCTCGTCCAGTCGATGGCATTGGGCGTCAAAGCGTTGAATTTCTCTGCTCGTGTCTGGGAAGAGGACCACGAAGAGAAGCAGACCGAAAAGGTTGCAGCGGGCGAACTTGAGCCTGCACTTGCATCGGGCACGACGGACGATTCGTTCACGAAAGCACCTGTAAAGGTGGTTCTGCCGGAAGGCGAACCTTCGAAGGCGAAGAAGGCCGCATCTTCGTTGAGTGCCGCGGGTTCGATAACGTTCGCCCTTCTATTTAACGTTCTCTTGTTCATCGCCGCACCGCTCCTTTTGACGAATATCCTGTTCATCGCCTTAGGCTGGGCAGATGCCCCGCTTTTAACGGCGGACGCAGGGTGGTGGACGACCGTCAAGGCTTACATCTGGGAGATCAAGCCGCATTCGTGGCTGGCCTTTAACCTTATCGACGGCATCGTGCGAATGATCTTTTTCGTAACGATGATCTTGACGATGTCGTGGATCAAGGATATTCGCCGCGTGTTCGAATATCACGGAGCCGAGCACAAGACCGTCTTTACTTGGGAAAAAGGTCTTGCCCTTACACCGGCGAACGCGACCGGCCAGCGGCGACAGCATCCGCGTTGCGGCACCTCGTTCCTGATGGTCGTTATGCTGATCGCGATCGTGCTTTTCTCGGTGATCAAGTTCGATGCGTTCTGGATGAACCTCGTCGTAAGGATCGCCCTGATGCCGCTCGTTGCAGGCCTCTCGTATGAGGTCATTCGATATGCGGCTAAGAAAGAATCGGGCGCGATCTTCAAGATTATGACGCTGCCCGGCCTTTGGCTGCAGAACATCACGACGCAGGAACCCGACAACGAGCAGCTCGAAGTTGCCATTCGAGCCTTGGAAGAATCTTTAAAGCTCGAACCGGAAACGGTTTAAAGGAAGGATAGCCGCACGAGCTTGTGTTTTCCTGCCTTGCGGCAAAATGTAAGTATGTTTGAGAAACTCGAACAAATTGAAAAGAACTACGAGGAACTGACCGCTCAGATCTCTTCGCCTGAGATCATGGCCGATATGAAGGCCTATGCGAAGACGATGAAGCAGCATCGGAGCCTTGGCGAGATCGTCGAGAAGTTTCGCGAGGTCAAGAAGATGCGCTCGGATCTCGAAGGTGCTCGCGATCTCGAACAGATCGCGGATGACGACGAGATGCGGGAAATGGCGGCACTTGAGGCTGCCGATCTCGAAGAGCGTCTCGAAGCGGCGGAAGAAGCCCTCAAGGTCCTTCTTCTTCCAAAGGATCCGAACGACGAGAAGAACGTTATCCTCGAGATCCGTGCCGGAACGGGCGGCGACGAGGCAACGCTCTTTGCGGCCGAGATCCTGCGTATGTACGCCCGATATGCCGAGCGGCAGGGCTGGAAAATGGAGATCATGGAAGCGTCCGACACGGGCGTCGGCGGCATCAAAGAGGCTGTTGCGATGATCGAGGGCGACAACGTCTATTCGAAGATGCGTTTTGAGAGCGGCGTTCATCGCGTACAGCGTGTGCCGCAGACCGAAACTCAAGGCCGCATCCATACATCGGCGATCACCGTCGCGGTCCTTCCGGAAGCCGAAGAGGTCGATGTTCAGATCAATCAGAACGACCTTCGTATCGATACATTTTGCTCATCAGGCCCCGGCGGACAGTCGGTCAATACAACGTATTCCGCAGTCCGCATCACGCACCTCCCGACAGGCGTTGTCGTGTCGATGCAGGATGAAAAATCGCAGATAAAGAACCGTGAGAAGGCGATGCGCGTACTACGGGCAAGGCTTCAGGAGATCGAAGAGCAAAAGCAGCACGACGCTCTTTCGGCCGAACGCAAGTCTATGGTCGGCTCCGGCGACCGCTCTGAGAAGATCCGCACTTATAATTTTAAGGAGAATCGCGTTACGGATCACCGCATCGGAATGACCGTCCATCAGCTAGACCTCGTGATGGAAGGCCAGATCGACGAATTTATCGACGCCTTGCGAACGCATTACCAGACCGAAAAACTCCAGGCAGAAGCAGTTGCTGTATGATGTTCTTATGAAATCGCGAACTGAGATACTTGGACTGCTGGAGCAGAACAGACGACGACTACGACAATTCGGCGTTCGTGAGATCGGCGTATTCGGGTCCGTTATTCGCGGAGAGCAGACATCTAAGAGCGATGTTGACGTTCTTGCAGAGTTTGAAAAAAACACCTTTGACTCGTATATGGACCTTCTTTTTTACCTTGAGGAACTTTTCGAGGCAGACGTGGATCTTGTACTCAAAGGATCGATCAAGCCTTTGATCCGGGAGAATATTTTGGCCGAGACAGTTTATGTCGCGAATCTTTAGGCTTTATCTCGAAGATATACTCAAGAGCTGCCGAAACATACGCACATATGTTTCCGCGATGACCTTTGACGAGTTCTCTTCAGACCAGAAAACGATCGACGCAGTCGTTCGCAATCTTGAGATCATAGGCGAGGCGGTAAAGTCGCTACCGACCGAATCAAAAGAGGCGAATCCGGAGATTCCATGGAAGAAGATCGCTCGTTTTCGCGATCTGATCGCACATCATTATTTTAGTGTCAATATAGATATGGTTTGGGATATTTTGCGCACGAAGCTTACGCCCCTCGAAAAGACCGTTGAAGAAATGTTGACCGTCGAGGATTGATCTTTTCCAAAGTGCCAATTACAAAATTATTTCTCGTACGACACGGACAATCTGCCGGCAACGCCGAAGGCCGCTTTGGCGGCCACAGTCCGACGCCCCTTTCCGAACTCGGGCTCAGACAGGCGGACTCAGCTGCAAAAGCCCTTCAAAAGGAAGGCATTACTGCTATCTTTTCAAGCGATCTTCTTCGCGCCGTCCAGACGGCCGAACCGCTGTCGCGTCTGATCGATGTTCCCGTTGTCCCGACCACAGCTTTTCGCGAACGAAACGTCGGTGTACTCGAAGGTCTTACCTTCGACGAATCAAAGGCCGCTTACCCGGACGACTTTTACGCTCTTGTAAACCGTAATCTAAATCACGTAATTACGGACGGCGAGAGTTATCGCGAGCTTCTGCATCGAAGTACGGAAGAGCTGTGGCGTATTCTGAACACGCATATCGGCGGGCGCGTCGCGATCTTTTCGCACACGGGCGTGATCTGCTACTTGACGCTGCATTTAATGGGAGCCATCCATCGCGGAACGAAGACGACTCCGTGGCTTATCACTTCGAACTGCGGGATCAATAGGTTCGAGATACGCAGCCGCCGCAATATCCGCATCCTTGCACTGAACGACACTCGGCATTTGATGCAGACGACGGGAGAAGACGCGTTCGCCGCACGCTGATCGGAATTCACGAGCTTGCTAACCGTGATTTGATCACTTTTATTGCCGTCGCAGCGTGTCCGACAGCGGTCGCGATCGTCGGCGAGAGCGGCGAGGCTACATCGCCGATCGCAAAGATCTTCGCGACGCTCGTCTCGCAGTTCGCATCGATGATCACATATCCTTTGGCATCGCGCGTTACTATCCCATCGACAAGTTCCGAATTCGGCATAACACCGATGCGAACGAGTAAAAAGTCCGTTTCGATCCGCTGAACGCCGTTTTTGCCTTCCAAGCCAACAGCTTGCAGCTTTCCCTCTGAGCCAAAAAGCCCCGTGATCACCGCATTTTCAATGATCTTGATCTTCGGGTTTCGACGGACGGGTTCGAGAAATTCGGCTCTCGCACGAAAATGCGACGAATGATGGACAAGAGTTACTTCCGAGGCGAATTTTGCGAGGATCAATGCATTCTCAAAGGCCGCATCTCCGCCGCCTACGATCACAACGCGGGAATTCGCCGTCTCCGCGGCTTGTTTGGCACCGGATTCAAGAACGCCGTAAAGTTCCGTTTCACCGGGAAGATCGAGCCTTCGGCGTCGTACGCCGGTCGCGAGCACGGCCGCCTTCGCCTTGATCCCTTCGCCTGAAGCGAGCTCGACCCGCAAAGCCTCCGGATCGATCGAGGCCGCACTCGAATCGATACGAAGGTCACCTCCCAGGGCCTTTGCCTGTTCTGCAAACTCGTCCGCGAGCTTGCGTGGGTCGATCTCCCGAATCCCGGGATAGTTCCTGACCGGTTGGAATATTTTCCTGAGTTGGCCGCCGGTCGATCCGTCCTTTTCGAGTACGATGTTCGACAGGCCAAGGTCCGAACACCAGATCGACGCGGCCATTCCGGCCGGCCCGCCCCCGATGATAACTACGTCTTTTTCCACTGATTTACTGCTCAGAAGTGTCACACCTTTTTGTCAATCGAAAGTAACAAATATTGTCACATTGGGCGATCGGTCGCTAAAGCGGGTCCCCGGCCGAAACTCAACATAAGTCCGCTATACCCAATATTTTACACAAGTTCCGGTCAATTTTGATAGTCGCACGATCGGAGTGTTTTGATGGCATCAGAGTTGCTTGTAGCAGTAGTGTCTTAGTGGGCGCAGCCTGTCTTGGTGGCCCGATCGTAATTCGCGAATTCTCTTTACAAACCAGAAAACCTGACCTATGAGACTCAAAATCGAACCCTCCGCCTACACACCGGCAGAGACGCTAACCGGCGAATCTGCTCCCGCATCTGCTTATTCGGCCGACCTTCGGGCGCTCGTTGCTGAAGGTGTTGCCGCTGCTCAAGCCGGCGATAGGGCCCGTGCGCGCGTTCTGCTGACACAGGCCACCGACAAAGACCCGGCGAACGCGGAAGCGTGGATGTGGCTGGCTTCGATCAGCGAATACCCCGAAGAACTTCTTGTTTTCTTGAACAAGGTCCTGGAGTGCGATCCGTCAAATCAGCGCGCTATCGACTGGCATGCTTCGACTTGTTCGCTGATCGCGAAGAATTTTGTCCACCGCGGAGTTGCCGCAAAGGACGAGGGTAATCAGGAACTTGCGCTTGATTGCTTCGAAAAAGCGATCGAAAGCGACCCTAATAGTGAAATGGCGTGGTTCTGGAAAGCTTCGATCGCCCCTGAAGAATCCGTTGTCGTCGAATGCCTCAACCGCGTGCTTGAGATAAATCCCGATAACGACGACGCGCGGATCGCTCTTGCATCGATCGATGATGCCCGGATCGAAACTCGCTACCTTGCTGTTCAAAAGACCGTCGCGAGCGGCAATTGGTATGAAGCTCTGACCGAGCTCGATGAGTTCCTCGCCGACAACCTCGCGAACGTTGATGCATGGACGCTTCGCTCGCATATTTCCTCGAGTCTCGAAGAAAAGCTTCTCTGCTATGAACGCGTGCTGAGCCTCGATCCTGACAACCGATTCGCGGCGGCAGGACGTGAATTCCTGAATGACCTCAACGCAGCCGCGAAACCGGCAGTTGCCGAGCAGCCGGCGGTCGTAGCGGAAGAAGAGACCGCGGCAGACGAAGGGAACGGAAATGCGATCGCAATGCCGAACGACATCCCGCTCGAGGCCGCAAACCCGGTTCCGACGGGCAATGAAACGCGGCTCGATCCGCCCTATTTCCCGGTGGCCGCGGATAACGCAGAGCCGGCCTCGGAGTATTTGCCAGACAGTGAACCTGAGGTTGATCCGATGATAATGGCGGCTGTGCTCGCCGAACTCGAAGCGAACGACAAGACCGACATTCTCGAGCCGATAGAAGTCGTTGAGCCGCATTTTGACGGTGAGATACATATTTCTTCAGATGATGAAGAGATCGATGCCCATTCGAACACTCTAGAGTTCAGCAGTATTCCCGAAGGCTCGCCCTTCAACGATCTTGTCGAGGATCGCAAGGTCGAGCAGCCTGAAGAGCCACTGTTCGATGACGACGACCTTATTCTCGAGAGCGGCACGCTCGATCTTGCCCCTGAGTCCGACGTGTCGGCCGGTGTCGAGAATTTTTTAAAGGCATACGACGAAAGATTTGCTGAAACCAATGAAGTTTCCGAGCCGGAGCCCGTACTCGAGGACGAGTCGGCGATTCACGAAACGTTCGGAGCACCGCTGATCTCGTCAGTTCCTGAATATGAATGCCCCTTCTGCGCGTCGGCCATCGACCCGAAGGCATTCTCATGCAAAGACTGCCGAGCGATCCTTTCGCTTGACGATGTTGAGGCGATCCTCGCCAGCACCACGGGCGATCTTGAGCAGATCCACGAGGCAGTGGTCGAAATGGAAGCATCCTTGAATTCGCGTGAGTTCACTGCACACGAGCTCATCGACCTTGGGATGGGCCATCTCAACCTCAAGAATTTTGACCGCGGGCTTCGTTACCTTCAGGAAGCCGCACGCCTTGACCCGGACAACGTCATTTTCGTCTCGCAGGTCAATTCGCTCGCGATCCGGCTCGACGAGATACGCCGCCGCGAAGCATCTTCGGACAGCAAGCCAAAGGGCTGCTCTATCCTCGTCGTCGATGACAGTGCTACCGTCCGCAAGCTGATCTCGAACAAGCTCGAAAAGCACGGGCACACCGTGATCTGCGCTTCGGACGGCGTCGAAGCCATGGAGGCTATCGACAATTTCACGCCGGAACTCGTCCTTCTCGATATCACGATGCCGCGAATGGACGGCTATCAGGTCTGCAAAATGATCCGCTCGCACGAGACGGCCAAAGAAGTGCCTGTTGTGATGATCTCCGGAAAAGACGGCTTCTTCGATAAAGTTCGCGGCAAGATGTCCGGCTGCACCGGCTATATTACAAAGCCGTTCGGCCCTGAGACCTTGATGAAGGCTCTGGATACTTACCTGACGCAGCCGCAGCGACCTGTTGTAGAATGATTTGCGGCGGGGTAAGTATCTTACCCGGCAGGTCGTAAGCTTGCTGTCCGCAAATGGAACCTTTAGAACTGCAAACATTGTTGGAGACCGCCGAGAGGCAGATCTCTCTTGCACGGTCGAGTTTACTTGTTGTCGCGCAAACAGGCGCCGAAACGGGAAACTTGGCCGTCGCCGCGCGCGCCCTTCGCGAATTAAAGGTCCAAACGACCGAGCAGTCCCTCGATGACGTGACAAGTGCGATCGTCGATTGTGAGAATGCTCTCGATGCCCTGTTCTTATCCGGGGCGGCCTCATCCTCGGATGCGTATTCGATCCTCGATCTGGTCGCCAAGATCGAATCCGTCCTGCTCGAAATGCCGCTGCTCTCCGGCGGGCTGGTCGATGATGTTTCAGGTTTTCTCGATGCGTCGTTCGAGCAGATCGCCCCGCGGCCCGCGGCCGAAGAGCCCGACGAGGCGTCGACCGCATGGGTCGAAGAAGAATTTGAGATCGACGAGGAGACTCTCGACATCTTTCGCACCGAAGCGACCGATCTGCTCTCACAGATCGCCAACGATCTCGGCCGTCTTCAGATGGGCGCTGAGGCACAGTCCGCACTTTGGGATATACGCCGAAGTGCTCACACCTTCAAAGGTGCCGCGGGCGTGGTCGGGCTGAAGAAAGCGTCTGAACTCGCGCATCAAATGGAAGATCTGCTCGACAAGCTCGTCGAGAATGATCGGCCCGCAGATCCGTCGATCATCGAACTGCTCTACGACGCATTGAGTCAACTTGGCTCGGTCGTCGGCACGCACAGCACGGGCGATTCCGTTACGGACCTCGGTGAACGATTTGCGTCCGCGATCGCCTCTCTCGGGTCCGCCGCAAACGGAAATGAAAAGGCGAAGCCGCGGACGGTATCGCCATTTCGCAAACCCGACAAAAAGCTCCATTCTCCGATCGTCCGTGTTTCGCTCGAACGGCTCGACGATCTTATTCAGCTTGCCACCAAACTCGCAGCGAATAACGAATTGCTTGAGAACGCACTGGCCGAGCAGCGGGATGGCAGAACGGAGAATGATTCAGATACCATTTCCGAGATCTTGTTCGCCGCTCATGAGATCACGGGAGCACTCGTCGAGAATCTTCGCCGCGTGCGCATGCAGCGGTTCGGCACGCTCGAAACTCGCCTCAATCGCGCCGTGCATGTAACCTGTGAAGAAGAGGGCAAGCATGCCGCCCTTGCGATCGAAAATGGCGATGTCGAGATCGATACGCTGCTCATTGACGCGCTCGTTGAACCACTCCTGCATCTGCTGCGCAATTCGGTCGTCCATGGCATCGAACCGTCTGACCAGCGTCGCCTGCTCGGTAAACGCGAGAAAGGCAGCATCATCGTCAAGGTGCGTTCCGCGGACGGCCTCGTGCTTATATCCGTCGAAGATGACGGACGAGGCATCGTCGCCGAAACTTTGAAGCAGCGCGCCGTCAAGAACGGACTTCTCTCCTACGAGGATGCGGCCAAACTCTCCGAAGCCGCGGCTCAGCAGCTGATCTTTGCTCAAGGATTAACGACGGCTGCAAAGATCAACCTCAATGCCGGGCGAGGCGTCGGAATGTCCATCGTAAAGGAAAGCGTCGAGCATCTCGGCGGAACCGTCGAGGTGATGTCCGAACCGCTGAAAGGAACGCGGTTCGTCCTCAGTGTGCCGGTCCACGCGGCTGCTCCGGCCCACAAGATCGAACAGCTTACAAAGGACAAAGGGACGGCTCCGCTCGTGCTGATCGTCGATGACAGCGCAAGCATACGCAAACACAACACGACTCTGATCGAGAACGCCGGTTTTAGAACAATAACTGCGAAGGACGGCGTCGAGGCTCTCGAAGTTCTGCTTTCGGGTTCGTGGCGTCCAGACCTGATAATGTCGGACGTCGAGATGCCGCGTATGGACGGTTGGCAGCTTCTTGAAACAATCGGCGGCTCCGAAGACCTTGCTTCGATCCCGGTCGCCTTGGTCACCTCGCTCGACACGGACGATCATCGTCTGCGTGCCGCGGAACTTGGCGCTTCGTACTATTTCGTTAAGCCGCTTAAGGTGGAAAATTTGAAGGAACTTACAGTTTCTTTGAATTAGCGGATGATCTCATTTTCCCGGCGGTTTGCTCGGACGCAGTTCGATCCTGCTCGGCAATGCCCTCGCATCCATTCTGAAAAGATCAAGAACGACTTCGCCGATATCTTCCGGCTGGAGCTGCCAGGCTTTGTCCTCAGACGGCGTGTCGCCGCCGAAATAAGTATTCACGCTGCCGGGACATATCCCGGTAACCTTTATGTTGTCCGCGCGTACTTCCTGCATCAACGCCTCTGTGAATCCGTTCACGCCGAATTTTGAGGCGTTGTAGGCCGCAGCTTTCGGCTGGGCGTATTGGCCCATCAGCGACGAGATGTTGATGATGTAACCACCGCCCTGGACCTTCATCAACGGGATCGCATAGTGGCATGCATAGAACGTTCCGAAAAGATTTGTTTCAAGAGTTTGCCGAAAGATCTCACCGCTGGTTTCCTCGACGGTCGTGCCATTGAAACCCACACCGGCACTGTTCACGAGAATATCGACGCCGCCAAATACCCTGACGGCCCCTTCGAGCATCTGGCGAACCTGACCTTCGCTGCGGACGTCGCAGGGTTCGCCCGACGCTTCGCCTTTCTCAGACAGTTTCGCTACCGCGGCGCGCACATCTGTTTTCGAGCGGCCGCAGATAAATACCTTCGCACCCGACCTTACAAGCGCATCGGCAATGCCAAGGCCGATGCCTTTGGTGCCGCCAGTGATGACGGCGACTTTTCCGCCAAGTTCGAACGCCATTCTCTAACCGCCTTTCAGTTTTTCACGGAGAAGATCATTGACGACCTTCGGATTCGCTTTGCCGCTTGACGCCTTCATCACTTGGCCGACAAAGAACCCGAACAGAGCTTCTTTGCCGCCGCGATATGCTTCGACCTGGGCGGGATTGTTCGCGATCGCATCGTCAACAAAAGCCTCGATCGCCGAGCTGTCCGACACCTGCTCAAAACCGCGCTCAGAAATGACCTCGCCCGGAGGCTTTCCGGTTTCGAACATCTCCGAAAGCACTTCCTTCGCCTGATTATTGTTGATCTTTCCTGCTCCGAGAGTGACTATCAATTCAGCAAGATCTTCGGGCGAAACGAGTGCCTCCGAGATATCCTTGCCCGACGCGTTGAGCTCGCGTGTGAGCTCGCCCAAGATCCAATTCGCAGACGTCCTCGGGTCTGCTGATACACGCGAAACGGTCTCGAAATATTCCGCCAGATCCTTTTCGCTCGTGAGCTGCACAGCATCGGCGAAGCTAAGTTGATAAACATCGATGAATCGGTCGCGCATCGCATCCGGCATCTCAGGCATTTCGTTCTTTATGCCTTCGATGAACGATCCCGAAAGCTTCAGCGGCTGAAGGTCAGGTTCCGGAAAGTACCGATAATCGTGAGCGTCCTCTTTCGAACGCATTACGCGCGTCTCGCTGTTCTTCTCATCCCAAAGCCGCGTTTCCTGTCGAACCTCTTCGCCGGCCTCATGCGCTTTGATCTGACGCTCGATCTCAAACTCGATCGCCTTCTGCATAAAGCGTACGGAATTAAGGTTCTTCAGCTCGACCTTGTTATTGAACTTCGCTTCGCCGACGCGCCGAACGGAAACGTTCGCCTCGCAGCGTAAATTCCCTTTCTCCATATCGGCATCGCTCGCCTCGACCCATTGCAACGCACGCCGCACATGATTTACGTAATCGTAAGCCTGCCACGACGTGCGAAAATCCGGCGCCGTAACGATCTCGCCAAGCGGCGTTCCGGCACGGTTGAGATCGACGTAAGAATATTTGTCCGTCTCGGGCAGACCTTCGTGGACATTCTTTCCCGCATCTTCTTCGAGGTGCATACGCTCGATGTGGATCGTCAACGGCTTCCAATCCGTTGCACGTCCATGTTCGTCGCGTTCCGAAGTGAGAATGGTCAATTCGCCGTTCGCCGAGAACGGCTTGTCGTATTGCGAGATCTGATAGCCTTTCGGCAGATCGGGGTAGAAGTAATTCTTTCGCGAGAAAATGCTCGTCTCCTGCAGCTCAAGGCCTAATGCGATCGCCGCTCTTGCGCCAAGATCAACGACGTGCGAGTTCAACACCGGCAATGCCCCCGGCAGGCCGAGACACACGGGACACGTGTTCGAATTCGGCTCACCGCCGGTCTCAACGCGGCAGCCGCAAAAGATTTTCGTCTCGGTCGCAAGCTGCGCGTGAATTTCCATGCCGATAACGGCTTCCCAACCTTCTTTCATAATCAGATATTTTTACTAATGTCGCGGCTTTGGCGTTACGAACATCGGACGTGGGCGCTCGGCCGTTCCTGTAGCCCAGAAATTGCCGCCTGCAAAATAGCCCGGCTGCTGATATGTGCGGCGGACGTTGTTGAAATGCCAGCGATTGCCGTAATAGACGTAGCCGTAATAAAGCCCGCTCTGCTGCGGCACGTAAACCACACTGCCGTTCTGCAGGGCGGCTTGTCCGCGATAGTAGGCGGCCCAGGCTTCGGATGCCGCGGCCGCTTGTTCCTGACTGACGCGTTCTGCTCGTAGTTTTTCGGAAAGTGCGGTCAACGCACGGGCGTCCGCCTCATCGCTCTTTGCACGTTCTTCGGGCGAGCGAAAGCCAAGCCGCGCGTAGTCTTCGCGAAGCTGCTTTTCAGCGGCAACGCGCGAGTCTCTATATTTCTCAAGATCGAGGTTCGTGATCGTATGACGCGTCTGCGCCGAGATCGAAATAGAAGAGATGGCCAGGATCAGGCCGACAAATATCGCACTTTTCATAAAGCTGTGCCTCGTATTGCTATTTTAGCACAGCTCAATGATGTTCAAATGCGGCCTGATCTCGGCATTTACGGCCTAGAAACCGAACGTTAGGCCGAGCCTTCCAGTTCGCGAAGCGGTACGAAAGCCGTTCTCGAAATATTCGTTGTTAAATACGTTCTCGATGGTCCCGTACAGGCGAAGTTTCATCGAATCTTCGGTGTGGAGCTTAAAGGTGTATCCCGCGGTCAGATCGCCTTTTCGATTCCCTCGGAAGCGATAGACATACGTCGAGAATGTCGAATTACTGAATATCGGGGCGAGATAATCGCTGGTTGCGAGCAGGTCGAAATTCACCCAGAACCGTTTGAAATTCTGAGTCGCAACAAGCGTGAATTGGTGCTTCGGAATTCCGAACGCGCGCAGGACGCCGCTGCCCGAAACCGGCGAGATGCGGTTGCGGCTTTCGGTGTATGTATAGGACGCAAAGAGATCGGTCGTGCGCGTCGGCTTCGCCGTGACGCTTGCCTCAAAACCCGAAGACCTTCCGCCCTTTTGGTTTTCGTAACCGCCGTATGGTCGCGGCGTCGTGCCGATATCCGGAACAACGTTGCGGTACCCGATAATGTCGGTCAGACGCGTCCAAAAGTACGACGCCGAGAGCTTTAACCGGTTTCGGAATGCCGATTGATCGATCCCGAGATCGAATGCGACCGACCTTTCAGGTTTCAGCGACGGATCGCCAAGAGCGACGAAGGACGCACTCGGCCACGTCGAGTAGAACGTACCGAACCGTTCATATAGCGACGGGACACGATAGCCGTTACCGACGTGCGCGCGCAGCTTTGTTCCTGTCCGGAACGAATATGCGATCGCACCGTCGAGCGTGAACGCACCATCCGGCGAATCGAGCTGCACACCCTGATACGGCGAACCGGTAAGGCTGAACGCCGGCCGGCCGAGACGATATCGCTGATATCTAATTCCGCCGGAAAGTGTCAGCCTTCCCGCAAATGGCTGTGAAAGTGCCTGAAGGAAAAACGTATCGCTCGACTGTGTCGCACGCGTAAAGAAATCGCTCGTCCCCGCGGGCGTAAGACCTTCATTGCCAAACCGCTCTCGCTCGAACTCGTAACCGCCCGAGACCGTATTCGATCCGTTCGCGGCCCACGTGAGCTTTGCGTTTATCGTGTCGATACGCCCGTCAAAAACGCTCGTCGAAGCGCTCTGAAATCCCGGCCCGAGCGGGCCGTCGTCATTACGCCGCCGCGTGTCAACGAGGTGATAATACCCCGAGAGAATCACATTCTTGCTCAGCTGCTGTGACAGCCTCGCGTGTCCTGAAAAGAATCTTGACCGCTGAAGTGCGTCCGGATCATCGACGTCAGGCGTGAAATTCACGAACGGATCGGCGTCGATGATGATATTGTTCGCTGCCGGCAAGGTGCCTGCGGTGTCAGGCCCGACATTCAGACGGACCTTTGCATTCGAGAAGAAAAATGCGCCTGAGATCGTCGTCCTCGTCGTCGGCCGCAGGTCAGTACGCATCTGGAAGTTCGTGTTGTCCGCATTGTCGTCGCCATCGATGCCCTTTGTAAAAGCCGTGCGCGACACGCCGCCGCCAATGCCGTATTTTCCGTCCTTGGTGCCGTGCGAAAGCGTCCCGCGAAAACGTCCGAAGCCCATCCCGCCGAAATTGCCGCTTACTTGTCCGTGCGTGCCGCTGCGTGCTGATGGAGTTTCAAAGTTCACGACGCCGCCGATCGCATTCGTACCATAAAGCGACGACCCCGAACCGCGGAGCACCTCGACGCGGCTTACGCTCGTCAGCGTCAGATCGCTCAAGAATGGCGTCGCATCGCCCGAGATCGATGACGGATCGCGAAACCTAACACCGTCGATCAGCACCGCCGTGTCCTGATTTCTAAGGCCGCGAGACTTGATCGAGGCCGTTCGTCCAAAACCGCCGAGCTGCTGGACACGAAAGCCCGGGATCGTTCTAAGACTGTCAACGAGCGTGAAATCTGCACGGTCACGCATCTCCTGCCCGCCGATGACGTCCACCGCCTTAGCGACGGTTTCGATCGGCTGCGCCGTATCGGCAGCGACCGTTACCGTCTCGCTGATACTCGCGATCGGAAGCTCGATCGCAACCTCGGCCTCACCGTTTGCCGGAACGTCGATCGTTGTCGCTTTTCCGGACCTTACGCATGAAGCACATTCGATCTCGACGGCATAGCTGCCCGGAGCGAGGTCGCCGAACGCGAACTGCCCCGCCGAATCCGACGTTGTCTCGCGAACCGTCGCGTTGCCGGCCGAAGCTCGAAGGCGAACCTTCACGCCTTCGGTCTTTGCTGCCGGACTTGCCGTTTTGGGGAGCGTTAATTTGCCGTTTATCCGGCCCGATTGTTGTGCCGTGACAGAGAGCGTCGCAGCGAGTAGTAAAAAAGTAAGATAAAAGAATTTCATTTTTCCTCCGACCTTGCGTCCACGCAAGGAGTCGTCCAAGTTGCCAAGGCCGCGTCGAATGAAGTTCCCGACTGTAACGGTTGCGTGGGCAGTACCGGATTCTCACCGGCCTTCCTTCATCAAGCGGCCAAACGATGGTTGTCAATAAACTTGCGTCACGCGGGCCTTCCCGCTTGACGGATTCCTGTCGAGCAAGACCTCGACATTGAAGATCTCGCGAATATTCGCCGCATTGAGAATCTCCTCGGGCTTGCCCGAATGCACGATGCGGCCCTTGGCCATCATCACGACCTCATCGGCAAACTCCGCCGCCAAATTCAGATCGTGCGTAATGATCGCCGCGGCATATTCCTGCTTCTTGCAGCGCTCAAGGACGAGCCGAAACATTAGCGTCTGATTCGCAAGATCGAGATTTGCTGTCGGCTCATCGAGAAGAAGGACATGGCCTTCGCTCGCAAGTGCCCGTGCAAGTACGACACGCTGCCGTTCGCCTCCCGAAAGATCGTTCATCAGCCGGCCCGAAAGTTCAACAAGCTCGCAGTCCGCGATCGCTCTCTCTGCTGCGTCGATATCGCCTGCATTCTCCCAGCCAAACGAACTCCCGTACGCGAATCTTCCGGTCAATACGAATTCGCGGACCGTGACGGGAAACCTCGATTCCGTCTCCTGAGCAACGACCGCGACCTCACGCGCGATCTGGGAGCGCGTGAGCGAATCGATCGGCTTGCCGCCAAGCAGAATCTCGCCTGCCGAAATCGGAACTGCACCGTTAAGTGCCTTGATGAGCGTCGTTTTCCCGGCACCGTTCGCACCGACGATCGCCGTGATCTTGCCCGGCAAAAGGCTGAGGCTCGCGTCTGCAAGGACCGTTGTGCCGCCGTACTTCACGGAAATGTCGCGGGCCTCAAGCATCAGTTCTTCCTCAGCAGATAGATAAAAAGCGGCGCACCGAGCAGCGCCGTTACGGCTCCGACTGGAAGTTCCCGAGGAGCGATCGCAACCCTCGCCGCAAGGTCTGCAAGCACGACGAATGCAGCACCCGCGATCGCCGACATCGGTACGACGATGCGGTTGTCGCTGCCGACAGCAAGCCGCAAAAGATGCGGCACGATAAGGCCGACATATCCGACCGAACCGCTCGCGGCGACCGCCGCACCGACCACCAGGCTCGACGCTCCGAACACGACCAACCGCACGCGGCCGGTCTCGACGCCAAAATCGACGGCATCGCGTTCGCCGAGCATCATCAGATTCAGTGCCCTCGCTTGCGACGTGAGAATGATCGTCGCGATCACCGCAGCACCTAAACTCAGATAAACGCCGCTCCACGTCGCTTGCGAAAGGTCGCCGAGCAGCCAAAACGTAAAGCTTCGCAAGCGCGCCGCATCGAGGAGCGTGGTCAGCATTATGATCACCGACGACAGAAAGGTCGTAACGATGACGCCCGACAGAACGAGGCGTTCTACGTTCATTCCGGCGCGCGTCTTCGCAAGACTGTAAACCAGAACGGAAGCGGCCGCGGCTCCCGCGAAAGCGAGCAGCGGCCTCGCAAAAACATAGTTCCCGAATACGACGAACGCGAGCATCGTGCCCAACGCCGCTCCATTTGAAACGCCGAGGAGATAAGGTTCAGCCAGCGGATTCCTAAGCAATGCCTGCAGTGCCGCACCCGCGACAGCAAGGCTTGCACCGACGCACGCACCAAGCAGCACACGCGGCAGGCGTATATCAAAGAATATCGCCCGCTGGCCGGGATCTTGAGAGAATGGCGAAGCCCATTCCGCACCAAAAAGAAGCGCGGCCGCAACTGCCGCCGAAAGCACGGCAAACAGGATCACGACGATCTTTGCGGCACGCTTCATCTACTTGCTTCAAAAGCCTCCGGATGCAGGTCACGCGCGATCAACTCGATCGCATCAACGACCCGAGGGCCGGGTCGAGAGAATAGGTCGGCATTGATGCGAAAAACCTCGCCGTTCTTAACTGCCGCGGAATTTGCGAATGCCGAGTTCGGTTCGTGATTTCCTTCGTTGTCGGAGATCACGATCGCATCGGGATCGAGCTTCAGAGCCGTCTCGCGGCTGAGGTTCGGATATGCGCCGGGAATTCCGCTCGTAACCGAGTCACCGCCCGCGATTCTCACCGCTTCATTCATATAGGCGTCGTGCCCCGCGGTGAAAAGCGGTTCTTTCGAGATCTGAATAAAGACGCGGCGGATCGGCCGCCCGTTCACGCTCGACCTGACAAGATCGATCCGCCGCTCCAATCCTGCTACGGCGGACTGAGCCTCGCTCTTTGTTCCGAGAATGTCGCCCATCGTGATCATGCTCACCAGAACATCTTTGACCGACTTCGAATCGACCACGTACACCGCGATATTTCGTTCGGCGAGAGTCCGCATAAAGGCCTCGATCTGCGACGCGGTCGAGACGAACACGACGTCCGGGTGAAGCGCGATGATCGACTCCATATTCGGGTTCATCGTGTCGCCGATCTTTTGAACGGACTTCGCGGCTTCGGGAAAATCGCAATACGTTGTGTCGCCGACAAGCTTATCGCCGCCGCCGACCGCGTAAATTATTTCGGTGAGATTTGGGGCAAGACTTACGACGCGTTTTACGTCACGCGGGAGCGTAACGTCGCGTCCCAGAGCGTCCTTGAATATCCGCGTGTTAGGCGACGAACTATTGTCCGTATTGGACTGCCTGCACGAAGAACCTGCGATGGCGACGAGCACCAACGCGAGAGCGACCAACCACTTAAACTCAAAAGACCGCACCTGTATTTTTCCTTTCGAGCATAAAAACTCGAGGAAAACAGGGGCGGTCTTTTGCGATCTAACCCGTGCCGGCCCACGATGCTTTTACGCGAAACATCTTATAAATAGGCAGCAGCTTGCAGGACAGGTGGCCCGACTTTTACGGTGACGCGATCGCGCAGGACTTTCACCTGCTTTCCCTGTTCGTCCGCAAGACGACTCGTTTATCAAAGGCCGGGCGAATCCGGCAAACCAAGAGTGTATCGCACTCAGGGTGATTTAACTAACGCCGTGAGGCTACTTGTCCGTGTAGTCAAGCTTGATAGAATTCATCCCGCGAAGTATCACTCGCTGTCGGCGGACGACGCGTTTGCGATTCTTCGCCGGATTGAAGATATTCAGCGGGCTTGGGATCATCGCCGCAAGGAACGCGGCCTCGTCACGGGTCAGATCCGAAGCCGACTTCTTGAAATACGTTCTCGACGCCGCCTCTGCGCCGTAAACTCCGTCGCCCCATTCGATCACGTTCAAATAAAGCTCAAGGATGCGTTTCTTTGTGAGTTCCCGTTCAAGAAAATAGGTGTAAACGGCCTCGCGGCCTTTCCGCAGGAAATTGCGGTCTTCGGAAAGGAAGAGGTTCTTTGCAAGCTGCTGCGTAACGGTCGAGGCACCGCGTTTGAAGCTCGGCATCGGCGGGATCCAATCATTCGGGTCGTAATCGCCCTCTTCGCGGGCTTCCTTTTCGCCTTCTTTTACGGCCTCATCCCACGCCTTTTGGATCGCGTCCCAATCAAACCCATTATGCTGGAAGAATCTCGCGTCTTCCCCTGCAAGCACCGCCCTCTGCAGGTTCGGGCTGATCTGGTCGATCGGCGTCCAGATCATAAGTTTCTTCGGCTCCTTGCCGTCGGCGCGAGCCTCGGAAAGGCGATATTCGATCAGCGAGGATGTCGTCGGATTCTCAGTTCGAAGACTCGATATCGACGGAAACGTGATCACTTCGTAGGCAAGCCACAAGAGCAACGCACCCGCGAAAATCAAAAATAACAGCTTGATCCAATACCACATCTTGTGCTTTCCCGCGAAATGTTAATAATTAGTGAGCGGAATGTAAAAATCAAAAACTGTTTACATACCTTAGCCGACTGATTACTATTCTACTATGGGCCAGTATGACAATGTCGTCTCGGTGATCTTGGGCGGCGGCGCAGGCTCCCGCCTTTTCCCACTAACCGGTGAAAGGTCAAAGCCTGCGGTTCCGCTCGGCGGCAAGTACCGCCTCATAGATATTCCCGTTTCCAACTGCATAAATTCGGGCATCACGCAGATCTTTGTCCTTACACAGTATAATTCTGCGTCGCTGAATCGCCACGTCTCGACGACGTATAGATTTTCGTCATTCTCGACGGGATTTGTCGAGGTTCTCGCGGCGGAACAAACGCGCGACAATCCGGAATGGTTCCAAGGAACCGCAGATGCCGTTCGGCAAATGCTTCCGCACGTGCGTGATTGGCACGTCGACACACTGCTCATTCTGTCCGGCGACCATCTTTACAGGATGGATTATTCGAAGTTTCTCGAACGTCATTTTTCTTCCGGGGCGGACCTTACGGTCTCGGTCATTCCTTCGCGTCGTGAAGATGCTGAGGAATTCGGCCTGCTGAAAACGGATGAGACCGGCCGCATCATCGAATTCAAAGAAAAGCCAAAAGGCGCCGACCTCGACGCGATGCGGGTCGATACGCGTTCGCTTGGCCTTACCGACGCCGAGGCCGAAGCACGCCCGTTCCTTGCCTCGATGGGCATCTACGTATTTAATTACGCAAAGCTCGTGGAACTCTTGAATATCGACCGCGACTGGGTCGATTTCGGCAAGCAGATCATTCCCGCGGCGATAGAAAAATATTCGGTTCAGGCCCATCTTTTCAACGGCTACTGGGAAGACATCGGGACGATACGCGCGTTCTATGAGGCGAACCTCGACCTTGCATCGCCCTTGCCGAAATTCAACTTCTTCAACGCGGCGGCACCGATCTATACCCGAAGCCGCTATCTTCCGCCATCAAAGGTCCACGACTGCACGGTCGATAATTCGATGATAAGCGAAGGCTGCATCCTGAGCGGCGTTACGATCCGGAATTCGATCGTCGGGCTGCGTGCTCGTATCGACAAGGGCGTCGTGATCGAAAATTCGATCGTGATGGGCTCCGACATCTTTGAGGCGATCGAGGATATCCGAGAAAATCTCGAACGCCAAGTGCCGCATATCGGCATCGATGAGAACACCGTCATCCGCAACGCGATCATCGACAAGAATGTCCGCATCGGAAAAGACGTTCAGCTGATCAATCGCGAAGGCGTCGAGCATTTCGATTCGCCGGATCGGTCGTACTACATCCGCGATAAGATCATCATCGTCCCGAAGAACGCGATCATCCCCAACGGCACGGTCATTTGAACGGGCGCACTTCGATGCCTTGCATCTGCGCTAAAAAGTGGTATTATCGCGAACGGTTTTTTAGTGCCTTACAAGAATTAGTTTTACTGTCTTCACTTTTCGCCGACGCGTTTGTCGGCATTTACGGTCGAGCTTCGTAACAGAACACGGCCGCTGGCGTTACTTGGTTTTTTAGATCAATTTCAAAATTTTCCGAAGAACTGGAGGAGTCGTGTGAATAGAAAGCATTTTCTCGCATACTGCGGTTTGATCTTTATCGGCCTCATAGTTTCCCTGGCTATCGTTACGGCAGGGATCGAGGCCGCAACTATTTTGAGCGAAGGTTTTGAGGCCGGCGGCAAGACCGCCTACGCAGCCGGCAACGTAACTCTCGGGACGGGCAGTTGGTATATGAACGATGCCCTTACGGGCAACTCTTCGAGCGACCGAAAGACAGGTTCGTATTCGGCACGCGTGCGAAACACCGGCAGCGTCCGCATGAATTTCAACGTTTCTTCGGCCGGCACATTCTCCGTTAAGCACGCTAAATATGGCTCGGACGGCACGAGCACTTGGGAGCTTTGGAAATCGACGAACAACGGCTCGTCGTGGACAAAGGTCGGCTCGACCGTTACAACGAGCTCGACTTCTTTGAAGACCGCGAGCTTTACCGTGAACTCGGGATCGGCCATTCGCTTTGAGCTTAGGAAAGTTTCCGGCGGTTCGAACCGCATCAACTTCGATACGGTTTCGATAACCAATTATTCAGCTTCGACCCCGACCCCGACGCCCACCGCAACGCCGACGCCGACACCAACTCCGCCGCCATCGTCGAACGTTCATCTCACGATGGGCAATCCTTCAAATGCGGCGACCAACGTCAACACTCCGCTCAACTATCTCATGGAAAAATCGACCTACGCTCTCTCGTATAACAACGACGACCGCAGGCCGAATTGGGTGTCTTGGCATTTGGCTTCGAGCTGGCTAGGTTCGGCGCCAAGGCAGGATGATTTCCGCGCAGACACGACGCTTCCGTCCGGCTGGTATCAGGTAAAGGGTTCGGATTATTCAGGTTCAGGTTACGACCGCGGGCATATGTGTCCTTCCGGCGACAGGACCGCGACCGTCTCGGACAATTCATCGACGTTCCTGATGACGAATATGATCCCCCAAGCTCCTGACAACAATCAGGTAACGTGGGCATCGCTCGAAACCTATTGCCGCACGCTTGCGGGCCAAGGCAACGAGCTTTACATCATCTCGGGCGGCTGGGGAACAAATGGCTATATCGGCAACGGCAACGTCGCCTTGCCGAACTACACATGGAAGGTGATCATCGTCCTGCCGAACGGTTCGAACGATGTTTCGCGGGTCACCACATCGACCCGAACGATCGCCGTCCTGATGCCGAATCAGAACGACATCAGCAGCGATTGGCGGACTTTCCGCACATCGATCGACGACATCGAAAGCCTCACCGGCTACGATTTTCTATCGAACGTGCCGACGTCGATCCAGAGCGTGATCGAATCGAGCGTGGATTCGAGCTTCGTCGCGGATTGGGAAGTTACGCTCGATCAGTGGGCGATCGACGAGATCAAGGCTGAAAAAGCTTATCGGGAAACGGATCAGCGGCCGAGGAAATAACCTTGCCGTTGAGCAGCAAAAAAAGGCCGTCGCAGATAAAATGCGGCGGCCTTCATTTTTGACCTTGTTAAATACCTGCAAGAGTTCGCCTGCTGTCGCCGACGATATAGCTCGTCTTTGCACGGACAACGACATTCGGACGATGCACGCGGATCTTGATCTGCCGGCGTTCGCCTACCATGCCGACCTTGTCAGGATAATAGCCGAGCGTGTATTGCCGACGAAGCTCTTCAGCAATGCCGGCAAAAGCGGCCTGCAGGTTGTAGATCGAATCGGCCTCGAATTCCCTGCCGCCGGTCTTCTGAGCAAGAGCGAGAAGATATTGCCGTCCGCGTTCGTATTCCGCACGGCTTCCGCCGCCCGGAGCGCCGCTTCCGACCTGCACATTGCCGCCCGTGATGATCGCACCGAGAATATCCGCCATTGTAACCCGCCTATTCTGTCGGCGCGGGGCGGGATAGCCCGTTCCTTGGCCCGAGAGATCGCTCGACGTATCGAATCGGATCGGATAGAAAAGAGCGTCGAGTTCTTCGGCCGCCGCCGTCGTGCTCTCGATCGTCGCACGACGCGATGTCGTATCAACACCGTCGGTAAACAGCACAACAGCCTTTCGCCCTTGGATGCCCGAAAGACGTTTCCGGATCACGTCATCGACGGCGTCATAAAGGCTCGTGCCGTCTCCGAACGCCGCCTGCTGGATCGCTTCCTTTAATTCGTATCGATTGTTCGTGACCGGGCTTAGAACGTGTATATACTCGTCGAACGACATCACCATCACGCGATCCGCCGGACGCAGATTGTCCACGAACGCCATCGCCGCGCGCTGAATCTCGTCCATACGGAACTGCGTCGAAGGGCTCACATCCAAAAGCAGAATGACCGTAAAGGGCTGCTCGACAGACTGAAAATATTCGACCTTTTGCGGCGTTCCGTTCTCGAATATCTGAAAATCCTGCTGCCCGAGCCCCGAGATAAACCTGCCGTCGCGATCGAGCACCGACACCGGCATAGTTACAAGATTCGTTTCGACGCGAATGACATCGTCATCGCCAATGGTCGGCTCGGCAGATGATTCCGTAGATGACGGCGAATTTTGGGCTCCGCCGAGTACGGGCGGACCGCCTCGATTCGGAGTTGGCGTCGGGATAGGCGTCGGAGCTACGCGCGGACGCGTCGAGCGGTTGCTTTGGCCGAACGCGGCAAGCCCAAGGACACACACCGCGAACGAGAGGAACAAGATTCTTCTAAATGACATCGACGTCTCCAAAAATTCCGACACTTTTAGCCGTTGATTAGAGGAGAGTGCTTCTTTGATTAGGCCGCGGGCGTGCGAGTTGCTAAGAATTTCGGTCCAGGGCCTCGCAAGCGAGGTCGTGGAATCGACGCCGCACGGAATTGATGTTCACGAACGGCAGTTCGCGGTCGTGCGTGCGGTTAGTGAGCAGGATGAAGATCACCTGCTTGATAGGGTCGAGCCAGAGACTTGTGCCCGTAAACCCAAGATGGCCAAAGCTTTGCGGCGAAAGATGGCTCCCGGCGGTCGAGTCCTTCGTGCTCGCAAGCTGAAAGCCGAACGAGCGGTCTTCCGAATATTGTCCCGCCGTGAAGTTCCTTGAAAAAAGTTGGCAGGTATCGGTCCGCAGCAGGCTCGTCGTTCCGCGGAGGAACTGCTGAGCGAGCAAGAATACGTCTTCCGCGGTCGAAAAAAGCCCCGCGTGGCCCGCGACTCCGTCCATAAAATACGCATTTCCGTCGTGGACCTCGCCCCAGATCGGCTCTTTGCGAAGCCAACGCTCCGCTCGGCGTTCGGCTTCTTCGCTCGTAAGATAGCCGTCATTCTCACACGTCTCGCGCTCAAAGCGATTGCCATCCTCAGACGCTGCGATCCGCCTTCGCAACTCACCGGAAGGGCAGTAGCCCGTATCCTTCAAGCCGAGCGGTTTGAAGATCAGTTCGGATGCCGCATCGGCGATCTTGCGGCCCGTCAGTTTCTCGACGATCGCAGCAAGCAGAATGAAATTCAGATCGCTGTAAACAACATCCCGATCCGGGCTCGGTTCCGCACTGAGAATATACTCCAACACCGCCTCACGATCCTCTGCGAGCAGATAGAGCGGCCGCCAAGCCGGAAGCCCGCTCGTGTGCGTAGCAAGTTCGAGGATCGTCGTGCGGCCGATCGCCGAACCGACGCTCTCAGGCAGCACGTCGCTCAAGGCCAATTCGATCGCCAACTCGCCTCGGTCGATCAATATCGCCGCAAGCAGCGTCGTAACGAGCACCTTTGTCACGCTCGCAAGGTCGTAGATCGTGCTCGGCGTCGCAAGGATGCTCTCCGGCCTTACCACGGCCTTTCCAAGGGCATCCAAAAAGACCGGCTCGCCCTCGAACCCGACGAGGTACACCGCCGAAGGGAAATCGCCCGCTCTGATGCGGCCCTCAAGCAGCTCGTTTATCTTTCTGTCGGAAAAATGGGTCATAAATTCAGCTGTTTGACACTCGCCGAAGATAAAAATACAGTCTAACTATACTTTTTGGAGGTTCCATTGGCACTATGAGCAAGGCAGAATCAGCAGATCTTATTCTCAAACTTTACGACCTGCGTCGCGAGGCGACCATGCGCAAGGCGCGCGACTGGGTCTTTATGTTCACACCCAAGAGTGCGGACGACATCCTGAACACGATGATGGATCCGGAAGTCGGTGCGTATCTGCGTATGGTCGGTTCCTACTGGGATATGGCCGCCGCGATGGTGAATCACGGCGCGATCGACGCCGATCTTTTCGGCGAAACCAACGGAGAGCACTACATTATCTTTGCGAAGATCGAACCTTTCCTCGCCGAGCTTCGCGAAAAGATAGGTTCGCCCGACGCTTACAAGAACCTTGAGACGCTTACGATGTCCACTCCCGAGAACACCGCACGCCTCAGAAAAACGCAGGAATGGTTGAAGGCTCTCGAAGAGCGATCTGCCGCCGCCAGCTAGGACCGCAAGGATCGAAAAAACTCTTGGCCGCATCGTTCCTCGCGAACCTTGTGGCCTTTTTGTTCACGTCGTCCAAAACAAACGTCGAGACAGCCTACGTTCCGAAATGGGATAAAAAGGGTTGACAGAAGTGTAAATGGTTGTATCATGTCAGATATTCAAGCGGACAAACTGACTTGGCGAGGGCTTAATTATGGCAGCGCAAAACTTTCTGCTCATGGTTGATGATTTGCAGTTTCCTGACTTTGGGGACGATGATTCAAAGAAGAACTTTCGGTTGCTCATTACGATTCTTGGTAATGATGCTGATGGAGAACCGATTACACTTCTGGCGGCATTACCACCAGTTAGTGAAGATAACTGGACCTGGAAGCCGGGAAAAAAGAAAGCTCAGAACTTTGTCCCCAATGATGGAAGAGGGCATATATTCATTGAACAATTGACGCCTGCGGCACGCCTTGTTTTGCACGAAAGGGTCGAGATTCTTTCGGTAGACGCTACTGTTCTTGACACCGGAGACAAGAACGCTCTGAGCCACCTGATCGAAATTCTTAATGATATTTCGAAAGCTGGAATAGGTTTATTGACTGGCGGTGCCGGCGGCCTGTTCGCGAAACTTATCAAGTCTGCCGAAGGTAGCGTGCAGAACAAGGCAAAAGAGCTAATGGAAGTGTGGGCAAAGATAAGCACTGCGGACAAACGACTTTTCAGAAAGGACTTCACACGCGTCGACTTCGGCCCCCTCTCACCCGGGACGTTCAAAATTGAAGGTTGCGGTGTCCTAAAACATTCAAACGATAACAAGGGTGCCTACTCTATTTCATTCTCGTTGATTAAGGCTGGTTAGGCAGAAATACAAGCAGGGTTGGTGACCACGCCCATCCTCGGTTTGTGACCGACCCGGGTAAGGAAATCCACGACGATAAATTAAGTGAATAAGGAGAGGGTTGTGAAAAAACAAGCCGATCGGTGGGATTGGGAGGTTGTCCTCGCTGTAATACTCTCAGCATGTTTTTTGGTGGTCTTGATCTACGGTTTTGTATATTTACCCTGTCCAACCCCTGACCAACGCCGCTACCTGAGATTTTTTAGTGCCTTGTTTGCCGCCCTCCTGTTTGGCATCTTGGGAAAAAGGTTTGGCTACATCATAATTAAAGGCCCACATGCCGGATTTACTATTGGCGCGGTTGGCGGTATAGCAATATTTATCCTTCTCGTAACGGTGGTGGATCTATTTCCAGAAGGTCAGAGAGATGACCCTCGTTGTTTGCCGTCGCCATCGCCAACGCCATCGCCAACGCCATCGCCAACGCCATCGCCATTAGCTCATCTCCTTCTCAACGAAAACCAACCTGTTGAGGTTCATTTTAAACATACGGAGAACGATGATGCGGCATATTTTTCTGTTCCAGTTCAGGTTTCCAACAACTACTCAAACGATTCAAGGGTCTGTGTTATCGTTGAGGAGGGAAACGAATATTACCTACAAACGTGCGAACCTGCAAAAAAAGACGGGATATACAATTTAGAAGCATGGAGTGGCGGCGGAAAGGGAAATCTACCAGTATTAGGCAAAGCCAAGAAAGTCTGGGCCATGCTGTCAACATCCCAGTCAATAGATAACTTCAAAGCCTTGGGCAAACCGGTTAGCTCAGACGGAAGCGAACTTTTCCCTACAGCTATCTCCGATAATAGACCTTCGGTGATCCTCGAGGACAATCAGCCTGAAACGAATTAATTGCAGTCGGCGGAGCGGTTGAAATGGGAGGTCTTCACGCTCCTATCGCACCTCCTTTCGGCCAGCCGACAGGGCTTGGAGGGCTGAATCAGATATAGCCACCAACCTCCAAATCCAACCTGTGTGCCTCGATCCTTTCGAGCACGCCGACCGCAAGCTTTAGCGCTCTCAGGCCGTCTTCGCCCGTGATCGGAGGCTTTTGATCTTTCTCGATCGCATCGAGAAATGCAGTTATCTCTGCCCTCAGCGGTTCGACATCGTTGATCTCAAGCCGATCTATCGCGATGCCTTCGAGCAGGTTCGTCGCCTCCGGTTTGAGCGAGGTCAGCGATGCGAACTTCGTCGCATAATCGAGCACGACATAAGAATTCGTCTGATAAAATCTCGTCTTCCTGATCTTTTCCGTCCCGATGCGCGATGCGGTAATGTTCGCGACCGTGCCGTTCGCAAATTCGATCCGAGCGTTGGCCGCATCGACCTTGTCCGAGATCACCGGAATACCGACCGCGTGAATTGCCGAAACTTCGACATCCGAACCGACCAGCCACTGCACGGCATCGAGATCGTGGATCATCACATCGAGCACGACATCGACATCCAGCGAGCGGTTCGGGAAAGGCGACACGCGATGTATCTCAAAATAAAGCGGCGTCGTAACCTTCGGCCTCAGGGCGACCATCGCGGGATTGTATCGCTCAAGCTGTCCGACCATCAGCTTTGCACCTGAACTTTCTGCGGCCGCGATCATCCTTTCCGCATCCGAAACTGTCGATGCGATCGGCTTTTCGACGAGCACGTGCTTGCCGGCCTCAAGGAACGCGCACGCGATCTCGGCGTGAGTTTCGGTCGGCGTCGCGATCGATACGGCGTCAACCTTATCGAGCAAGTCACGCCAATCCGTAAAATGAGCCGCTCCATTCTCGCGGGCGATCCGCTTGGCCGTTTCTGCGTCCGTGTCGCAGGCCCCGACGAACTCAACACGGCCCTCGTGGGCCAATTCCGCGTAATTCCGAGCGTGATGACGCCCGAGACTTCCAACGCCGATCGCGGCCACACGTATTTTTCTATCACTCGCCATTTCTTCTAAGCTCTTTTTAGAGTAATACTTAACATTCTGTTCTTTAATGGCGGAAATTACAAAATCAGCTCCGACGCAAGTTATTTCGAGCACGGCAAAGTTCGCGCTCGCCGGTTTGGCCGTTGCGGCGTATTTCGTCGGCCTTACACTGCCGTTGATGGGCCCGGATGAACCTCGCTACGCGCAGGTCGCACGCGAGATGTTCGACCGTGGTGATTGGATAACGCCAACGCTCGGCGGCAGCCTTTGGTTCGAAAAACCCGTTCTGCTCTATTGGCTTGAGAAGATCGCTTATCACATTTTCGGCGTCAACGAATTTTCCGCTCGTCTCGGCCCGGCTCTCTTTGGCATCGGCATCGTGATCTGCCTATACATGCTCGGCAGATCGATCGGCCGCGGTTCACTCTTTGCCGTCATCGCGGCATCGACGGTCGGTATCATCGCGTTCGCACACGGCGCGAGCTTCGACATAATCCTCACGCTTCCGATCACCGCGTCCTTAGCTGCGTACTATCTGCACCAAACTTCAGAAAGGCGGCGTTCCTGGCTTCTGGCCGTGTACTTTTTCCTCGGCATCGGGCTGCTTGCAAAAGGCCTGGTCGGTGCGATCTTCCCCGTCGGCATCATTTTTTTCTATCACTTGGTACTTTGGAAACGCCCGACGAATGTCGCGTTGAAGAGCATGCTTTGGGGCGGCTTCGTAACTCTCGCAACTGCCGGTCTTTGGTATTTGCCGATGTATCTGCGGCACGGATATTACTTCATCGACCAGTTCTTCATTCAGCACCATTTCCAGCGTTTTACGTCGAATAAGTATCAGCATCCGGGGTCATTTCTTTTCTTCTTTTGGATGCTGCCCGTGCTCGCCTTGCCATGGGCACCGCTCGCGGTCGCAGAGCTATGGAAGCTTTTTCGCGGACTTCTAGTTCATCAAAAGGAATCCGAGAACACGCACAAAGACCTTGCTGTCTTTGCCGCGGTGTGGCTCTTTCTGCCCCTCGTTTTCTTTTCGTTTTCGGGCTCGAAACTTCCCGGCTACATCTTGCCGGCCGTACCCGCCGCCGTGATCCTTGCCGGACTCTTTGTCGTCCGCAGCGATGTCTCGATGTGGATCAGGAAACTCATTCCCGCCGTCGCCGCCTTGACGCTTGTCGCGAGCGTTCTCATGATCTTGTTCTATCTCCCCGGTTTTGCGGCCGCTGATTCGATCAAGACGAGCATTGCCGATGCCGACGCCGGAGGTTATTCGAACGCGAAAGTTCTCGGCCTGCACACGACCTCGCACAATGCCGAATTTTATGCTGCGGGCAGGCTTGTCCGAATGCCCGACGGGAAACAGCGGCGGTTCCTCGGTGCGGCCGAGGTGAAAGAATTTATCGTGGTCTATAACGCGGGAAAACCTGTACTTGTGATCGTGCCGCGTGAGTTTCTCGAACAGCTTCAAGCCTTTGACGGACTCGAAACGAAGATCATCAGCAACGCTTCGGACGACGTGCTCGTTGCCGTGTCTGCAAAGCCCTGATCACGCTTCCGCCGCCCGACGCAGCCGATCCATCAACGCCCGGCCGATACCTTTTTCATCCACGGCCTGACAAAAAATAACGTCGATCTTGTTGAGGTCACACTCGCGAAAGAACGCAAAAAGACGGTGGGCGTATTCCTCTCCCGATGCGCACACTTCGACCTTGTCGAAGTGTGCGCTCCGTATCTCAAACCCGATGAACGCCGACCGGCCTTGCTCGGCCGCCTCGCTTGCGTCGCGAACGATCACGACCTTCGCACGCGGCGAATAATGCTTGTGCCGCATTCCCGGACTCGCAAGAACGGAAGTTTCGCCGCCGGCAAAAACTTCTGTCTGCGGAACGATCTGCCTGATGTCTTCGACGCCGATCGCACCCGAACGCAGGACGACAGGAACTTGGCCCGTACAGTCAACGACCGTCGATTCGAGCCCTATCTCGGTGGCCTCGCCCTGTAGGATACAGTCTATGCGGCCGTCGAGATCTTCAAAGACCGCCTGCCAAGTTGTCGGGCTCGGACGCCCCGAAATATTCGCAGATGGCGCAACGACAGGCGTTCCGCACGCCGCAAGAAATTTTCTTGCGAGTTCGTGCCACGGCATTCGGATTCCGATCGTCTCAAGCCCTGCCGTCGCGATCAGCGGAACCTTCGCCGACCTTTTCACAACGACGGTCAGCGGCCCTGGGAAGAATGCACCGATCAGCTTGCGGGCATCATCAGTTATGCCGCCGCTCAACTCCTCGATCTGAGATATCTCGCCAACGTGCGCTATCAGCGGATTGTCCGCGGGCCGCTCTTTCGCCTCGAAGATCTTTGCCACGGCCCTCTCGTCAAAGACGTTCGCACCCAACCCATAGACCGTCTCGGTCGGGAACGCGACGATTCCGCCGCCGCGAATGAACGTTGCGGCTTCGTCCGGATCGGTTGTCATCAGCGTTTTCATAGACTGAAAGTCTGTATTTAGCCTAACGCACGGGCGAAAGTCAACGTCGAGGGCAGCGCACGCCGTCGTTTATTTGCCTTACGCGATGCGATAAAATCTAGCTGTGACCATCGCCGAAAAGCTGAAGACCGTGCCCACGAATGCCGGCATCTACATTCATAAGAATGCTGCGGGCAAGATCATCTATGTCGGCAAGGCGAAGAATTTACGCAATCGCGTACGCTCATACTTTCAGTCGAGCCGCAATCACGATCCGAAGACGCGGCAGTTGGTCAGGCTCATTGCCGACTTCGAGTTCATCGTCGTTGATAACGAGGTCGAGGCTCTCGTTCTCGAATCGAACCTCATAAAAAAATTCAAGCCGCGATTTAACGTCCTCCTTAAGGACGATAAATCCTATCCGCACCTGAAGCTCACGAACGAGCCTTTCCCGAAGGTCGTCATCACGAGGAAGATCGTCCGCGACGGTTCGTTCTACTTCGGCCCGTTCCTGCCCGCGGCACTCGCCCGCAGGACGCTGAACCTCGTGAACCGCGCATTCCAGCTTCGCACCTGTGAGATCGAGATCGACGGCAAACTTCCGCGTCCTTGTCTCGAGTATCATCTAAAACGCTGCCTCGGCCCGTGCGTCAAAGGCCTTTGCACGCAGGAGGAATATCAAGAGGCCGCGGCGGACGTCAAGGCCCTGCTCGAAGGAAAGAACAAGGAGCTCGCAAAAGATCTTGAGAAGCGAATGTGGCAATTTTCCGAGGACGGAAAGTACGAACTCGCCGCAAAATATCGCGACCTTCGCGACACCGTCATCGCCTTGAGCGAAACGCAGAAGATGGCGATGACCGCTGAAAAGGACATCGACATCTTCGGATTCTATCGTGAAAAGCAGCGGCTCGCGTTGCAGCTTTTTACGATGCGCGAAGGCAAGATCGTCGGCCGCCGTGAATTCTTTTGGGAGGACATCGTCGAGGACGACAGCTTTGAAGTTAGCGAATTTTTCGGCGAGGTCCTTTCGCAATATTACTCGACCGACTACGTGCCGCTCGAGATACACGTGCCTGTCGATTTCGAGGATCGTGCAGTTCTCGAAAAAGCCCTCACCGAACGGCGAGGCCGCCGCGTGCACATCTATCATCCGAAGATCGGGACGAAACGCCACCTCGTCGATCTCGTGACCACGAACGCGAAGATCGCGTTCGAGCAGCGTTTCCGCGTCCTAAAGCCCGATTCCGCAAAGGTTCTCGAAGAGCTGCAGGAGATACTCGAACTCCCGAATTTCCCCGAAAGGATCGAGTCATTCGACATCTCGAACATCTCCGGCTCTGAGAACGTCGCGGGCATCGTCGTCTTCGAGAACGGCAAACCCGCACGCGGTTCTTACCGCCGCTTCATCATAAAGACGGTCGAGGGGGCGAATGATTTTGCCTCGATGAACGAAGCCGTATTTCGACGCTATCGACGGAGCGTCGAGGAGCAGACGCCCCTGCCGCAGCTCATCTTCATCGACGGCGGCAAAGGCCAGCTCTCAGCCGCTGCGGAAGCGATGGGCCGCCTCGACCTCGAACAAATAATGCTCGTCGGTCTCGTCAAACCTCCGAAGCGGCATAACGAGATCTCGCACCTGCTCATACACGGCCGTGAAGATTCGCCGATCCCCTTTGACCGGAATTCCCTCGCGTTCCGTCTCATACTTCAGATACGCGAAGAGACGCACAAGACCGCGATCGAGTTTCACCGCAAACGCCGCGAGAAGCGCGACTTCACATCGGAACTTTCCGAAATTCCCGGCATCGGCGAGAAGCGAAAGATGAAGCTCCTTCGCGAATTTGGTTCTATCGAGCGCATCGCGAAAGCATCGGTCGAGGAACTCGCCAAACATCTTGGGCCGAAAGCGGCCGCAGAGGTCGCCGCCCACTTCGAAAGCCAACGCAAACTCGCCCGCTCTGCCGCAGAATAAGCTTGTCGCCGGCATTGCAATTCTCTCCGTTTGCGGTAACAATTGGGGCAACTCACACAAAAAAGGAGAATTGTTTAATGAGATCATTGCTAGCACTTGGCATCTTGTCCTTTGCGATGACGTTCTGCGGCCTGCAGGACAAATTAAAAGGCGTTTCCGGCTCGCCGGACTCTAACTCGAATTCGGCCGCCGCAAAGCCCGCTTCAAATTCGGGCAACAGCTCGTCTGCCGCACCCGCAGCCGAAAAGGCGGCACCGAACGCCGCACAGCAGGCCATCATCGACGGCGGCACGGAAACAAAATGGGATGATCAGGGTTTGTCGTGGAAACTGCCCGCCGGTTGGAAAAAGATGGACGTGGGCAAAGAGACCTTCAATTATCAGTCGCCCGACAACGCCTTTCTGCTCGTAAATATCTCGGTTCTCGGCGCCGATTTTCCGACCGACGTCAGCCTGAAAGCTTACTACGATCAGGCGATGCAGCAGTTGAAGAACGGAAAGTATGAGTCGGTGAAAATGGTCGAGATCGACGGCATTCCCGGGGTCGAATTCGTCGAAGCTCCGCCCGAGGGCAAGGATGACGTCCGCCGGCATCAATGGATCGGCTATCGAAGCTACATCGGCCAGACCCAAATGCTCAACGTGATGACCTCGACGAAAGCTTCGAATTTCGCGAAGCACACCGATGATTTCACGGCGATCCTTTACTCGATGGGATCGGTGAAATAATTTAGCCGAGCGTCGGCGCGTCCGAATGCGGGATAAAACACCTGCGGCAGCGCGCCTCGTATTTGTCGGCCGCACCGACCTCGACACGAGCATCCGAATCGACCGTCCGCTGTGAATAGTTGGCGGTCGATCCGCATTTTACGCAGATGGCGTGCGTCTTCGTGATAAATTCGGCGATCGAGAGCAGCTGCGGCATCGGCTCGAAAGGCTTGCCCATAAAATCCTGATCAAGGCCGGCGATGATCACGCGTTTGCCTTCGCTCGCGAGTTTGTTCACCGCATCGATAATTTCAAGGTCGAAGAACTGTCCTTCGTCGATGCCGACAACCTCTGTATCGTCCGCGATGTGCGAGAGCATCTCCGCGGTCGTCGAAACGGGGATCGAATCGTGCTTCTGTCCCGAATGCGACGCGATCTCCTGCTTCGAGTAACGTGCGTCGATCAGCGGCTTGAAGACGAGCACTTTCTGCCTCGCGATCCTCGCTCGGTTCAAACGGCGGATCAGTTCCTCCGATTTCCCCGAGAACATCGACCCGACGATCACCTCTATCCAACCCGTGTCGTTCGCACGAGCCTTTCGGCGTTCTTCCGAATTATCGAACGCAAATTCCTCGACCATAATTTTGCAAAATGAGACCTTACCACGAGCCGGCCGCGGTTGTCATTCTGTCTCCTGAAAAGAGCCTGTTTAGAACAAGGGCGCGCCCGTCATCTCGGCCGGCCTCTCAAGCGAAAGCAAGCTGAGCAGCGTCGGCGCGACATCGATGAGCGAACCGTCGCCGCGAAGATGCAGCCCGGCAACATCTGTGCCTGCAACGATTAGCGGCACGCGATTTATCGAATTCCGCGGCGGGGCATCAGAATCTTCGTCCGAGAGCATCTGCTCGCAGCGTCCATGCGAAGCTGTAACGACAGCAATGCCGCCCGCATTTATGACCGAATCGCACACTCCGCCAAGACACGTATCAACGAACTGCACGGCATCGACCGTCTTGTCGAATCTTCCCGTCTCCGCAACAAGCGTCGCGGCCGGAAAGTTGACGACATAGACGCCGGAGCCACGCGAAGCAAGCGTGCTTATCGCGCGATCTGCGATCTTGAAACTTTGCGATTCCGGTGCGAGGTCCAATGCCTCGTTCTTCGGCGTCGGCAAGAGGATATTCTGCTCGGTCGCACTTTGTGATTCTCTTGCTCCGTTAAAAAAATACGAGAGGTGCGGATACCTTTCCGACTGCGTCAGCTTCACATTTACGACGCCCGCCGCCGAAAGCGCGTCGGTCAGCGTGCCCGCACTTTCTTGCGTCGGAAATGCGATCGGCAGCTCGAAATTCGCATCGTATTCCGTGAGACAGATCGTCTCGATCAAGGGCTTTTTCGCACCCGTCGAATCCGGCACCGAGAGCGAACGGACAAGCTGGCGGATCGTTTCCGGCCTGTGGTTGAAATAGATCACAAGGTCGCCGTCCTTGATCCTCGCTACGGGTTCGTGATCTGCCGTCTCGATAACGACCGGCGCGACGAATTCGTCGGCGATGCCGCGTAAGAACGCGTTTCTGATCGACATCACCGCATCCGGCGAACGCTCGCCTTCCGCATGCACAAGCATCGTATAGACGCGCGCCGTTCGCTCCCAATTTTCACGGCTGTCCATCCCGAAATATCGTCCGCAGAGCGTTGCGATGCGGCCTACGCCGATCTCCGCCATCTTGATCTCGAGCGCCTCGATGTAAATATCGGCAGTTCGCGGAGGCACATCGACGCCGTCGAGGATCGCGTGAATATTTACGTCCGTGATCGCTTCGGCCTTTGCCATCCGAAGCAGGCCGAACAGCGTATTCGTCGAAGAATGGACGCCGCCGTCGCTCAAAAGTCCGATCAGGTGCACGGACGCTTTTCTTCGTGCGGCGGATTCCATCGCGGCCTTCAGCACCTTGTTCTTCGCGAATTTCCCCGACCGCAGTGCCTTCTCGACGATCGAAACTTCGGCCTGTGCCGGCCGTCCCGTCCCGAGGGCAAGATGTCCTGATTCCGGATCTCCGACGGCTCCCTTTTCCTGCCCGATCGTTCGCCCGCACGAGACGAGCTCCGTCGATGGGAACTTCGCCGTCAGCGCGTCATAGAAAGGCGTGTGAGCGTGCAGGATCGCGTTGCCGTGCGGCTCGGCGGAGATTCCCCAGCCATCGAGTATGATGAGCGCTATCGGAGGCTTTATTGGCGTTTTGTTCGGGCTCATTGTCGGATGCGCGTGAAAAGGCGACACGCGCGAAAGTAAGGCTAATCTAGATTATATCGAATTCGGCGCCCAACAAGAAAGACATATTTCTACCCGCAAAGAACGCAGGCCGCGAACGCTCGGGCGACACGTCCGTCATTTCTCCGCACCTACCTTCAGAACGTTTCGAGCCTTTGCTTTGATTGCGGCCTTTGCGTCTTTCAAGTGTCGGCCGGTCACGAGCGTGATCTCGGCGAGCAGATCGGGTTCGCCTCTTGCGATGCGTGCCGCGACCTCGATCGCGAATGCCCGAACTGCCGTCGGCGCCGTCGGATCGTCGATCTTCGTAATACAAAGATCGTACAAACGCCCTTCGTACTTTGCGGGTATCGGTGCCGTCTGCAGCAACCTGAGAATATTCCGGTGTGCCGCCGGATGCGCCGAATCGTCCTCCAACATCGCAACGAGGCTCCTGAAATACGGAGCGATCAGCTTAGGCTCTCTCTCGACGACCTTCGAAACTGCCCACGCCGACCGCTGAACGACGCGATATTCGCCCGAAAGGAAAAGCCGCATCAGCTCAGCAAAACGTTCCGGACTGCCGGCCGCAAAAACCGCGATCGCCTCAGCCTGTTCCCTTGAGTGGTTCTTAGCAAGTACATCGCGGATGTCCATTCACACATCTAGCGAAAGATTATTGGGCTTGGAATGACTTAACCATTCCCTTCACGTCTTCTAAAAGCTTCGCATCGCTTTTATCAAGTGCACTGACAATGACAAACGCCTTCCCCTTTGACACCAATGCCCACTGCCTCCACACTACACTTTCTCGAATCGGAGACTGTGCCTCGAAATACAGAGCGGTCACGCCATCGACCTGTTCTGTTTTCATATCCTTAGCTGTGATAGATTTTTTGAAGGCCGATCCAAAACGAACGGCCAAGGTTTCGCGCACTTTTTCAAACAACTTTGTCTCTTCACGCGGGTCCGCCGAAGAATACGACCCCATTCGATAGATATCCATTCCGACCGGATACCTAGGCGTTGTATATTTGATAAAAATCCCCTCGTCACTGAACCGCCATCCATCGGCAAGCGAAAGTGAATAGCTGTTTGGCGGCGATCCCTCAGAAAAGACCCAATAGTTTCTTGAAGGGTCATACTTCCATTTCGATCTTGTTTGAAGGGCGATAGAGTCAAATATCTCCCGCCAAGTCGGAAGATAAAAGTCCGGAAATGGTGATCCAAGCTTTGTCCCTGCAATAGCATCACTCTCTGTGTGTATAGCGATGTTATTTACCGCGAATAAAAGACTTCCGTACGAGGAGAAGGTTCCCCCAAACTGATTTGTTGGCGCGCGAGAAGACAACAGGCCATCTTGTTCCGCTTGCGTGATTCCTTTCCCATTATTGTTAACAGGCTCACCAAGCGTGCTTTGGCAAACGCCGCTCGTTGCGAGAACAACCATGAGAAATAGCAATAAGAAACAATTTTCGATGTGTCGCATATCCAATATTTCCTTTAAGACGAATAGGCTAAATCATGATATTTGATAAAAAGCCTTTCTTCCCGGATATTTTGCCGAATCGCCGAGGTCTTCTTCGATCCGGAGAAGCTGGTTGTATTTGGCGATGCGGTCCGAGCGGCAAAGGCTGCCGGTCTTGATCTGGCCGGCGTTGGTCGCGACCGCGAGGTCGGCGATGAACGTATCCTCCGTTTCGCCGGAGCGGTGCGAGATCACGGCCGTCATATTGTTCGTGCGTGCAAGCTCGATCGCGTCGAGCGTCTCGGTGAGCGTGCCGATCTGGTTCACTTTTACGAGAATCGAATTCGCGGCCTGCTTCTCGATTCCCTTTTCGAGGAATTTGACGTTCGTCACAAAAAGGTCGTCACCGACGAGCTGCACCTTGTCGCCGATCATCTTCGTCAAATTTATCCAGCCGTCCCAATCGTTCTCGGCCATTCCGTCCTCGATCGAGATGATCGGGTATTTCGAGGCCCAATCGGCCCAGAACGCAGCCATTTCTTCGCTCGAAAGCTCGCGTTTGTCCGATTTTTTGAAAACGTATTTGCCGTCCGAATAGAACTCGCTCGCCGCCGGGTCGAGCGCGAGCATCACGTCGTCACCGGCCTTGTAACCGGCCTTGTCGATCGCCTGCAGGATCGTCTCGATCGCCTCTTCGTTCGATGCGAGGTTCGGCGCGAAACCGCCTTCGTCGCCAACGCCCGTAGAAAGGCCGCGGGATTTCAGCACGTTCTTCAGGTTGTGAAAGATCTCGGCACCGACACGCAATGCTTCCGAGAATGACGGAGCACCGACGGGCACGATCATAAATTCCTGAAAGTCCACGTTGTTATCCGCATGCGCGCCGCCGTTCAGGATGTTCATCATCGGCACCGGCAGCGTCTTTGCATTTGCACCGCCAACGTATCGGTAGAGCGGCATATCGAGGAACGCCGCCGCCGCACGCGCCGACGCGAGCGAGACCGCGAGGATCGCGTTCGCACCGAGATTCGATTTATTGTCGGTGTCATCAAGTTCGAGCATCGTCGAATCGATGAGCGTCTGATCGAGAACATCAAGGCCTTCGAGTTCGCGGCCGATCTTTTCGCGGACGTTCGCAACTGCCTTCTCAACGCCCTTTCCGAGATAGCGCAGCTGCTCGCCGTCACGAAGCTCCATTGCCTCGTTCTCGCCCGTCGATGCGCCGGAAGGCACGGCCGCCCGTCCCTGCGTCCCGTCTTCGAGTATAACCTCGGCCTCGATCGTCGGATTGCCGCGTGAATCAAGTATCTCTCTTGCCCAAACTTCTTCGATCAAACTCATTTTTCTCTTTTTTTCGCTCCTAAAATTTCTCCACGAAACAAGAATTATGTCTTTTCCATACGCACCTGTAAAATGCGGCGTTTATCGACCTTCTCGATGTGGTAAGTGTTGCCGTTGTAGGGCAGCGAATCGCCCTCTTCGAGGATCTGCCCGGCCTCGGCCATCAAAAAGCCGGCGATCGTCGTGTATGTCTCAGAAACCGGCAGATTCACGTCGAGGCGCCGGTTCAGATCGCGGACCGCAAGCCCGCCGTCCAGGCGATAAGAACCGTCCGGCAGTTCGACGATCTGTTCGTTCACCTCTTCGTCGTGCTCGTCTGAGATATCGCCGACGATCTCCTCGAGCAGGTCTTCAAGCGTGATGATGCCCTCGATGCCGCCGTGTTCATCGACGACGAAACCGAAGTGGAACTTCTCACGCTGCATCTGCCGCAGAACGTCTTCGAGCCTCGCGGTATCGACAACGTAGCTCGCCTTCATCAGAACATCGCCGAGGCGAAATTCATCCTTTCTGCCGACGTAGCTCACAAGATCTTTGCTGTGAACATAGCCCGCCATATCGTCTAGCGACGTTCGATAAACGGGGATCCGCGAATAGCCGTTCTCTTGAAACGCCGCTGCGATCTCATCGAAGGTCGAAGTCTCGGAGATCGCGACGATCTCCGTCCGCGGCACCATCGCTTCTTTGACCGTCGTCTCCGAGAATTCGAAAACTTTGTTGATGAGCGTTCGCTCCTCGATGTTCAGATGGCCGCTCTCCTCTGAGATGCGGACAAGATTTCGGATCTCGTCCTCTGTGTAGCTCGACGCGTGCTCGCCCGCCGCCTCAAGGCCAAAAAGCCGCACGGTCTTCGTCCCGGCCCAATCGAGAAGGCGTATCGGATAGTAAAATGCCTTGTAGAAGATC
The DNA here is from genome assembly GCA_018269005.1 of Acidobacteriota bacterium. Lineage (GTDB taxonomy): Bacteria > Acidobacteriota > Blastocatellia > Pyrinomonadales > Pyrinomonadaceae > OLB17. Next base: position 67,558 of record JAFDVK010000034.1, read on the forward strand.
TGCAGCGGAACGGCGACGAGATAGGCGATCTTCTCCGAAAGCTCGAGTGCGGCGGTCTTCGGCGCAAGCTCACCGAAAACGATGTGCAGGAACGTGATGAACGAAAACCCGACGGCGAACGAGACTCCGTGGATCACGGCGGGCGTCGTCAGCATTTCGATCCCGGAAACGCCTGCCGCCCATTGCAGAAGCGGCTCCAGAAGCCTTGCGACAGCAGGTTCTCCGACCCAGCCGAGCCCGAGCGATGCGAGCGTGATCCCCAACTGCGTCGCGGAAATGTAAGCATTCAGATGCTCGAGCATGTCGAGAAGCCGAACCGCCGCACGATTCCCGTCCGCGGCCTGCGCCTCGATGCGCGATTTGCGAACCGCGACGAGCGCGAACTCGCTCGCGACAAAAAATCCGTTCGCAAAAACGAGAAACGCGACCAGGAGCAGGTTCGTCACCGACCACGAAAGGGTCGGCATCGCGATCGTCTCCGAAGCTTGTGCGAAGAGGAAAAAAGAAAGGGTACTTGCAGGGTCGTCCATTCAAAAAGTCGAGAACCGTTTCAAAGGCCTCGATAAGAACTTAGCAAGTTCGGGCGGCCGATTCACGCACAAACCGCACAAAATGTATCAAACCGCACAAAATGTATCAAACCGCACAAAATGGACAAAATGCACAAAATGCACGATTTGCACAAAAGTATAGCATAGGCGGTCTAGGCCTGTATTTTCGGGCTGTCGATGAGTTCTTCGATCAGCATACGGCAAGCGCCGCAGCCGCGTCCGGCACGAGTTACAGTTTCAAGATCGCCGAATCGCGAGGCTTGCGTCGTCTTGATCGCGGCAAGCAGATCGTCTTCCGACACGCCGAAACACGAGCAGACGAGCGGTGAATCTCCCGCAAATTCTGCCGCTCGCGCCTTTCGCAGCCGCCCAAATGCCGTTCTTAACGCCTCGATCGCGACCAGCGCGCACTGCTTTCTCACGTCGGGAAATTCACCCAATTCCGACTCAAGCTCCGCGACAAGGTGCTGATCCGAAAGGCCCTTGAGAGCGGCAAGTTCGCTGCCGGCCAGCATCTCTTCAAGAACAAAGCTGGAAGCGAGCATAAAACCACAGCCGTTCGTCGCAAACCTAATGTTCTCAATAACTTGTGCATCGCCATCGACCGCGATGCAGGCTTCCGCGAAGCAGCCGCAAATAAAGCTCGCCGCCCGCCCGCACACTGCCTCGTCCGACACGGGATCAGCGGTCTTCCTGCTCAGTTTGTTCGCAATTTTCTTGGGATAGACGCTCACACGTTCGCTTCTCGCGGGCGCTGTCTTTTACAACTGCCCCTTTTAACACTAACATTATAGTTGTGAGTAAGTTAGGGGCATTATTTCTCTTTTTTATCTCTGTCGCTGGCATCTCGTGCAACACGGCCGCACCGGTATCGATCTCGAACCGTCCTGCGTCTATCAATGACCGCCCGACGACCAACATTGTCGAAACACCATCAAAACCGATCGGCGAAATGACGTGGACAAACGACGCGGGCGAAGTTCAGAAACTCAGCGACCTGAAAGGAAAGGCCGTCATTCTTGATTTTTGGGCAACGAACTGCCCGCCCTGCCGCGAAGAGATCCCGCATCTTAATTCCCTTCTCACAAAATACGGCAGCGAAAAACTTGCGATCTACGGCCTGCATGTCGGCGATGCCACGGACAAGGCCGAGATACCGAATTTCATCACGCAGACCAAGCTCGACTATCCGATCGGCTACCCTGAAAAGGCCCTCACGAGCTTTGTTTTCGCCTCGACCGATGCGATCCCGCAAACACTTGTCATCGACCGCAACGGCCAGATCGTGAAGAAGGTCGTCGGTTTTAGCGACCGCATCAAACTCGATCTCGATCTCGCCGTCGATACCGCGGTGACCGCAAACTAGGCCGACAACATTCTATGCGTGATATTCCCGTCGGCAATGGACGTTTTCTCGTTAATTTTGACGACAAATATCAGCTGCGCGACGTTTACTTTCCGCACGTCGGCGAAGAGAATCACAGCGAAGGTTTTCCGTTTCGATTCGGCGTTTGGGTTGACGGCGTCTTTTCGTGGATCTTCGAAGATGATTGGGTGCGCTCGATCGGCTATCTTCCCGAATCTGCCGTCACGGATGTCAAACTCCGCAATGATCGGCTCGGCATCGAATTCGAATGCCACGACATGGTCTGCAGCGACAGCAACATCTACCTGAAACACGTTTTTCTCAAAGATACGAAGGGCGACGGCCGCGAGGTTCGCGTCTTTTTTCATCACGATTTCCGCATCTACGAGAACAAGGTCGGCGACACGGCTTTTTACGACCCGAAGAGCGGCGGCCTCATTCACTACCAAAAACATCGCTATTTTCTGATCAACTCCGAACCGCATTTCGATCAATTCGCGACAGGCCGAAAGGCCTTTCAAAATATGCAGGGCACGTGGCGCGACGCAGAGGACGGCGTCTTGAGCGGAAGCGCGATCTTCGAGGGCTCTGTGGATTCCACGATCGGTATCCATTGCGGACTCGAACCGAACGGCTCTTTCGAATTCTATTACTGGATCGCCGCCGGAACCACGCATGATGAGGTCGCCAAGTTGAACGGCATCGTAATCGACGAGCGGCCCGCATCGCGTTTCGGCCATCCTCCGGACCAATACGAACATCGGACGAAGCTCGATTTCTCTTCACTTTCGAGCGAGATAGTGTCGCTCTACGACCGAAGCCTTCACATTATCCGCACGCAGATCGACGCGGACGGTGCGATCCTCGCGGCGAACGACCACGACGTGACCGAACGCGCGACCGACCATTACAGCTATGTTTGGCCGCGGGACGGAGCCTTTGTCGCCGACACACTCGCACGCGCTGGATTTCATTCGATCGCCGCAAACTTCTTTCGATTCTGCAGCCGCATAATCCACCCTGAGGGCTATTTTCTGCAGAAATACAATCCTGACGGGACGGTCGGTTCCGGCTGGCATGCTTATTGGGACACGCGAAACCAGCGGCCGCTCGTCCCGATACAAGAGGACGAAACGGCCCTTGTGCTTTGGGCTCTTTGGGAATTTTACGAGATCACCCACGACAGCGATTTCATCGCGGAACTCTATGAGAACTTGATCTTGCGGGCGGCAGATTTTATCGAGAGTTTTCGCAACGCCGACACAGGCCTTCCGCTTCCGAGCTGGAATCTCTGGGAGGATCGCCGCGGCGTTCACACGTTCACATGTTCGACGGTGGTCGCCGGCCTTCGCGGGGCCGCGAATTTCGCCGAACTGTTCGAGGACCCGGCCCGTGCGGAAAGGTATCGAAAGGCCGCCGATGCCGTCGTTAACGGTATGCGCGAGCACCTTTACGACGAGGACCTCGGACGTTTTATGCGCGGCCGTCTCGTCGGCGACAACGACGAGCTTTATATCGATCCGACGATCGATGCGTCGCTCTACGGGATCTTTTATTTCGGATGCTTTGCGCCGGACGACCCGCTCGTTACAACGACAATGGAGGCGGTTCGCGACCAGCTTACGAATCCAGGCGAGGTCGGCGGTGTCGCTCGCTTTCAGAACGATGGCTATATGCGGCAGAGCGATGAATTTCCCGGCAATTCCTGGATCATCTGCACGTTGTGGCTCGCCGAATACCATCTTGCGATCGCGAAGGATACAGACGGTCTAAAGCCCGCTCACTCCTTGCTGGAATGGGTGACAAAGTATGCGTTTACATCCGGCGTACTTGCCGAACAGATCGATCCGCGCAACGGCGATCCGCTTTCGGTTTCGCCGCTCACCTGGTCGCATTCGTCGTTCGTCTCGACCGTTCTGAACTACCTTAAACGTTACAGCGAACTAACAAACGCAAGTGGGGAGAACGCATCCGGAGCCACGCTGGGATAAGATAGAAATAGTGAGAAAAGCCAAGATACTTGCAACCCTCGGCCCTGCTTCTGAAAGCCGAGAAATGATCGAATCGATGATCGCGGGCGGCCTCAACGCCGTCCGCATCAATATGTCGCACGGGAATTATGACGAGCATGCCGCACGCATAAAAACCGCTCGCGAGGCCGCAGCGTCCCTTGGCGTCCCTATATCGATCCTTGCCGATCTTTCCGGCCCAAAGATCCGGACACGTTCTTTGAAGAATGGGCAACCGGTCGAACTTGTGGAAGGCAGCAAATTCGTGCTGACGACACGCGAGGTCGAAGGTTCGGAGGAAGAGGCGGCGACAAATTTTGCAGAACTGCCCCAGGTCGTTGATCCTGGAGCCCGCATTTTGATCGACGATGGAGCCATCGAGCTCGTCGTCGATTCTAAGACGGAGACCGACATCCTGACGACCGTCGTTGTCGGCGGCATTCTCCGCGAGCGTAAAGGCATCAACCTGCCGAACACCCCGCTGCCGATCCCATCAATGACCGAAAAGGACCACAGCGACCTCGAGTGGGCGATGGCGCAGAATGTCGATTACATTGCGCTGTCTTTTGTTCGAACGGCGGAGGATTGCGTCCGAGCTAAGGAAAGGATCAAGGCTCTCAACAAACGATCGGTCGGTCGCCCCCTGCTCGTTGCAAAGATCGAGAAGGCTGAGGCGATCGACAATCTCCAAGCCATCGTCGAAGCGACCGATGCCGTTATGGTCGCTCGCGGTGATCTTGGTGTCGAGACGAGCGTCGAACTCGTGCCCGTATATCAGAAACGCATCATCGAACTCGCGGTCGCTCACGATAAACTCGTCATCACCGCGACACAGATGCTGCAATCGATGATCGAGAATCCATTTCCGACTCGGGCCGAGGCCTCGGATGTGGCAAATGCCGTATGGGACGGCACCGACGCCGTAATGCTCTCGGCCGAAACTGCGACAGGTGAGCATCCCGTCGAGGCAGTGAAAATGATGGCGAAGATCATCGATTCGGCCGAAACGATCAAACCCGAGCAGCTCAAGAAACCCGTGAAATTCTCACAGCCGCCAAGCGGACGCACAAGCCAAGCCCTTTGCAAGGCCGCCGCCTACGCCGCAAAGGAGATCCAAACGGAAAAGGTCGCCGTTTTCACGGAATCTGGCCTGATGGCACGCCGTCTTTCATCGGTTCGTTCCGGCTTGCAGACCTTTGCACTCACGACATCAAAGGATGCATGCAGTCAACTCGCGCTCGTCTGGGGCGTAAAGCCATTCGTCCATGAAGGCGCCGATTCGACCGGCAAGATGCTAAAAGACGGTGAGAACACGCTGCTTGAGGCAAAAGTGGTCGAAAAAGGCGAGACGCTGATAATGATGGCAGGCCGCCTTTCAGGACTCGGCCTTTCAAGCTCGGTCATCGTCTGGACGATAGGCGAAGAAATGGCTCGACGGTAAGTGATCAGGGTGATTCATCCGTATCCAGACTTAATGGCCGCAGCAACCGCTCGAACCGTAGGACGTGAAGGATATAGACCTCATCGCCGCGTATCTGGTAGAAGACACGGCAAGGCGGTTCAACTAGCTGCCGATTCCGAGATCCTTCAAGCTCCGGAATCGAACTCCCAATTCGCGGAAACCTTGCAAGCCTCGTAACGCGCCGCTCTATCTTAGCGACGACCGACTTGGCGGCTTCAAGGTTATCAAGTGCAATATACTCGGCGATCTCCTGAAGGTCGCGCAGAGCCGGGCCTGTCCAAATTATTTGAGCCATTTGGCCATTTGCTTCTTGAATTGCTCGTGCGTGAAGATGTCTCCCTCGGCGATGGCTCTTTCACCGCGTGCAATTCCTTCCAACACGCGGATGCGACTCCTTTCGAACTCATACGTCTCAGCATCAACTAGGTAAGCACTTGGCAGGCCGTGTTTTGTGATCAATATCGGCTCCTTTTCTCGCTCGACCTCTTCGAGGAGTTCAGTAGCCTTTCTTTTGAGTGTTGTGACAACCTCCGCTCGCATAAAAGTGATACTAAAGTATCACTACGGCGAATGCAAGGTTTTATTCCGCATTCAGGACCTCAGCGATCTTCTCTTTGCTGATGCCCTTGCCCTGTCGTTTTTGATATTCGGCCAACGATATCTGCGGGTTACGCCAGGCGTCGAGATGGCCGACCTGATGGACGCACTGGATAGTGCAGTTCGACGCGCACCATTTCTCCGTATGGTACTCACGGTGCATATCTGCAGTTGTGTACTCGAGAAGAGGAATGCCCGGCGTTCCACGCTGCTGTGAACACCAACTCACGATACCGCCCTCGTCGATGTAAAGATAGCGTGCACCTGCACGGCAACGCCATTCGTAAGAGCCGCCGTCAACCAGAGCGTCCTGGAACCAATTCCAACGGGCGTAGGAACGCGTGCCCTTCGACTTGATCTCCTTGTAAACCTCTTTTTCGCGCGGCGTAAGGCCCTTTAGCAATCCATCGCCGTCGTGAATGACTCCTACCGTCGATGAAAACCCAAGCTCGCGTGCACGAGAGGCGATCTGCAGTGCTTCATCCGGATTTGCGACGCCTCCGCCGACGACCGAGTTGATATTCACCTTGAATTTCGCGTATTTGCTAAGGTTCACGAGCTTTGCGTCGAGCACCTTCAAGCTCTTTTTCGAAACATCGTCCGGCGTTACGTTGTCGATCGAGATCTGCAGATAATCGAGGCCCGCCTCATTGAGCTTCTTGATCTTTTCAGGCTGGAAATAGTACCCGTTCGAGATAAGGCCCGCGATCATTCCGTGCTTGCGGATGCGGGCGATGATGTCATAGATCTCAGGATGCATCATCGGTTCGCCGCCCGAGATCGTGATGACTGAAGTTCCGAATTCCGCAAGCTTATCGATGCGTTCGAGCATAATGTCGATCGCCACCGGATCACTCGTCTTGTCGTATTCGTTGCAGTAAGTGCAGGCGAGATTGCACCGCCGCATTGGCACAATGTGCACAAGAACCGGATGCTTTGTGGACGCAAATGCCCGCACGGTGTGCTTTACACCACGCAAGAATCTGCTCATTGAACTCGCTTTCGGCATCTTATCCGATCAATCCTCGACCAAACGTTAAATTATAGATTCTGGCAATTGCGGTTTCAAATCAACTATCAAAAAGCCCCGAGCCCTTGATCTTTGGGCCCGAGGCTTCCAAGGAACTTTGAACCGCGAACCCTAGCCTTCTACCACCTTTGCGCCCTTGGTATCAAGCTTAAAGACATCCGCCTTTATCGTTGGGTTCTTTTCGATATTCGTCAGCAGGATAACACTGGTGTCGTTATTCATCTCGGTCACGCGTGCCTGCCGCGGCATTCCGTCCTTATCGACCCAAAGATCTGCCGACTTATAGCTCGCCTTCCCTTTCGGCGTCATGAACAAATGCCACGTCGCAACGCCTCCGGGAAGGTCCTCCTGTCCCACGTACTTGATATCGTAATTGTCCATCAATTCGCGTCGCGACATGCTCAGAAAGGCAAGGGCGTTTCCTGCCTTACCCGAAGACTTTGCCGAATCGGTCGAACCCTGGATCACTTGGCTGAGCTCAGGCCGATATAGCTGATACCGCTTGTCGATCACCACCATACTCTCGATCGGTTTGGTCGTCCAATCAAGACGGATGTACATTCCATGCTTCTTCGATTTTGGAAGAAAATTGACCGAACCTGTTCGCGAATCGGTATCACCAAGATTCGCATTCGTCTTATCCATTTTGACGTTCGCTTTCAGCGAAGTGAGCGTTTTGTAATTCCCGTCCATACGGTCGAGGATCTCTTGCTTTACGCCTTGTGCATTTGCAAGACCCGACATCGCAAGGACAATGCCGGCAGCGATCGCAGCAAATATCGGTCTTTTTATTAGAATATCGAACTTCATAAATATTTTCGTATCTTGAGGGAAATCGATGTTAGCCGGCAGTTTGGACGACCGAAGCTGGCTTTTCGGTTGCACGCGTATTTGGCGAGTACCATTCCTGAGGCGTCAAAAAGATGAAAGCGACGATCAGCAGGCACAAAACATCGTACTGCCACGTTACGCGGGAAAAATCCCATAGAATCCACCTTTTCATACGCTTTCAGCCTACCACGAGCCCGTCGCGCATACGAATCGTCCGTGAGCACACCGCTGCCGCTTCCGGGTTGTGAGTGATCATCACGATCGTCTGGCCTAGCTTTTGGTTAAGGTCGCGGAACATGCTCAAGACGACCTCGGAGTTCTCTGTATCGAGATTTCCGGTCGGCTCGTCGGCAAGAATGATCGCCGGATTATTAACGACCGCACGCGCCAGAGCGACTCGCTGCTGTTCACCGCCTGAAAGCTCAAGCGGCTTATGATGCATCTTTTCTTCGAGTTTTAGTAGGGACAGCACTTCGCGTCGCCTTTCAGCGCTTTCGCCGTTGCCGGCGTGGATCTTCTCAGCAAGCCGCAGATTGCCGTCGGCAGTAAGCGTCGGGAAAAGGTTGAAGCGTTGGAACACAAACCCGATCTTTCGGCGTCGAATGTCGGTCCGCTCGGCATCGCTCACCTTTGCAAGGTCCTCACCGTCAATGAGAATGCTGCCGCTTGTCGGGCTAAGCAATCCGCCGAGCAGGTGAAGCAGCGTTGATTTGCCGCAGCCGCTCGGCCCCATGATCGCGACGAACTCGCCGCGTTCGATGTCGACCGAAACGCCGCGAAGGGCCAGCACATCGACTTTTCCGACGTTATATGACTTTGTAAGGTCTACTGTTGAAACAATGGAAGGCATCAGTTTAAATGAACCGCGGAGGTCGGCGCCGGAGTTGATCGCGGGCTTGGGGTAGTCTGTTGGACCGCGAGATCCGCTAGTTTCTTGTCAAGATCGAGTTCCTCCAGGCCCCAAGAATTCTCAAGCATAAATGCCTTGTCCGGATAGGTCTTTCCGATCGTCACATCTTCCGGCGCTTGATACTTAAGCCGCATCGAATAGTGTTCCTTTGGACGCGTAACAATGATCTCAAGCGGTAAGTTGTTGTAATCGCCCGTGTTCGTAAGATTTCCCTGCAGTCCGTAAACAATGTCGGATTCGATCTCGGCGTTCTTATCAAAAAGTTGAAGCCGTGAGAGCCGCAGACCGCCGACCCGGTCGAACCAAAATCGACGCGAGATCTGCGGCACGCCGGCCGAATTGGTCATCACCTCATCGAGCAGATAATACGGCCGGACGACATTCCTCAAGGGCGATTTTTTCTGCTGGGTCGTATCTTCTTCGGGCTGATAGACAGTGCTCAGCACGTAGGTGTGTTTAGGGTCGGTCGGGGCGACTAGCATAGCATCGGTAAAATGCTGCGGCCGAAGATTTGCCATCGCATTCACGCTCGCCTTCACGTCCTTACCGCCTTCGATATCCATCGAGTCGAATCGCTTTTGAAGCGGCGAATAGTCCGCAGAATTCGTGCCCTTGATGAATTTTTTGAGCTTCCCCGAACCGTCGTCCTTCAGGATCGCGACGCGAAAGCTTGTTCCGTCCGAGGTCATCTGTGCAACGTCGGAATGAATGACCGGCACCTGCACCTTCATATAGATCTTCGCAGGCCTCTGCACCACGATCTCCCCGTCCGCGGACCGATAGACCTCTTTATTACCGAATTCAGCGAAGCTGTTGTCCTCGAACTTGAGATACATCTTTGCCCGCAGCGAACCGACACGCGCGAAACGGTTGATCTCGGCAAGCATTTCTGCGCGCGTCGAATCCTCGGCCTTTAAGAGCCGGGGCGTATCACTCGACTGTTTTACTCTGATGCAGCCGGTCAGGACCACCGACGTCAAAAGCAATAACAATATCCCACAATTCTTGAGGGTTGCGCGCTCAAATATCATTCCTATCTGATGACGTGTTTTCGACGCTTGGTTGCGTAAAAAAAGCCGCTGCCAATGCGCCATAAACCGCTCCGCCAAACCGATAATAATACCACCTTAAAGCGTGTGATTCCTAACTTATGATGGGAAATGGCCAAAGAAAAAACGCGTCTTACGGGGAAGACGCGCTTTGGTGTCTCTTCGAAGATCACGGCCCTCAATGGCCGAAGAAGCCGGTTCCTCTCGTAAGATAATCCTGCATGGTATAGGCGAACATGATCGTAAGCCAAAAGAACGCGCCCACGGCCGACATCCAAACAAGACGAGGACTCCAGCGGACATGCATAAAGAAGAGCCCTACGACGGTCATTTTGGTAAACGCGATACCCAACGCGACCAGCGTATTCGCGCCCGGAAAGATCCAGTCAAGGTCCATCAAGGCTACGTAATAGGTCAGGATCGTGCCGACGACGAGCACCGCAAAAACACCGAGATAGCCCGGAATGCCGATATGTTCGTTCGGAACCTCTATGTGAGGGTTGTGATGTTCAGTAGTTTGTTCAGCCATTTATCAGAGCCCCAAATGTTCGTAATGCCGCCCGAGCAGATACAGGAGCGGGAAAAGGAAGATCCAGACGATATCGACGAAGTGCCAGTACAGGCCGGACATCTCGACCGGACTAAAGTACTCCGCATTGAACGTACCCTTGAAGGCCATCCAGAGGAGCCACGTCATTATTCCGAGGCCGATGATCATATGGAGAGCATGGAGGCCCGTCATTACGAAATAGATATAGAAGAATATCCTGACCTTGTCGCGGAATTTATCTTTATCGAGAACGAGCGAACCCGGTGATGTCGAGTAAGTAAGCTGTTCATTCAGGGTAAGATAGTGGCCGTTCGGTTCTGCACGCTGCTTATCCATCATATGCTGGACAAGTTCATATTCTCGCCATTGGAACTCGCCATGCGGGTTCACATATGGTTCGGCACCCGGTTTCGCCTCCGATGCTGATACAGCGGTCTCGCCCGGCAGCACAAGCCCGACGTGTTCAGAGGCCGGCGAATCAGCTTTTACGCGCCGGTTCAAACCTGCCATCGGAACAAGTCCATGGTTGTACTTATCCGTGTACTCGTAAGCCTTGATGCCAAGGAACGTCAAGCCGAAGAGCATGGTCAAAACTATCAGTCCGACCTGCATATTTCGATTGCCCTTCTGAGCGTAATAAACGGTCAGGGCCATCGTAAGACTGCTCACGATGAGGACAAGCGTGTTGGCACCGCCCAAGAATGCATCCAAATGGTTGCTGCCGGAGGCAAAAGCCAACGGATATTTGGAACGCATCACCAAGTACGCCGTGAATAGCCCGCCGAAGAACATGATCTCCTGTGCAAGGAAGAGCCACATTCCGAGTGAAACGCTCTCCTCTTGTTGTCCCATGTCATCGAACTGGTGCTGAAGCCCAGGCTCGTGATAGACGAATTTGTCCGAATGTGAATGTGCAGACATCTTTATCGATTTAATATCCAGCTAAAACCAATTCCCCGCGTCGCGAATCACGCATTGATGGTAGCGGCCTCACGTTTTGCTGCCTCGAGATCAAGGCCGCTCTCATCACCGAAATCGTAAATTTCCCACGTAACTACGGGCGGCGTGTCGAAATTCTCTGTTGGCGGCGGGGAACTCGTCCTCCACTCCAAGCCGGGAAGCAGCCACGGATTGTCGGGTGCGGGCTTACCCTTGACCAACGAGTGCAAAAAGTAGAACAGCGGCATCGTCAATCCGACACCGAGCACCGAAGCTCCGGCAGTCGAAAATATATTCAATACTTGGAACTCCGGCGGATATGCCGCATAACGCCGCGGCATACCGAGATATCCCAAGATCAGCTGCGGAAAAAACGTCAGGTTGAACCCGACGAAGATGAGCATAGCGGCGACGCGTCCCCAGAACTCAGAGTACATTTTGCCGGTCATCTTCGGCCACCAATAATGGAGTCCGCCAAGGTATGCGATCACCTGTCCGCCGACCATCACATAGTGGAAGTGCCCGATAACAAAATATGTGTCCGTAAGGTGCACATCCAATCCAAGGGCTCCGAGATAAAGGCCAGTGAACCCGCCGATCAGGAAAAGGCCCATGAACGCCAAGCCATAGAGCATTGGTGTGTCAAAGGAAATACTTCCCTGATAAAGCGTGGCGGTCCAGTTGAACATTTTGATCGCGGACGGAATTGCGACGACCATCGTCAGGAACGAGAAGACGAGGCTCGCGTACATCGACTGGCCGCTTACGAACATATGGTGGCCCCAAACGAGGAAGCCAAAAACGGCGATTCCGATACTTGAGAACGCGACGAACTCGTAACCGAATATCCTCTTTCTCGCGAAATTTGCAAGGAGTTCGCTGACGATCCCCATACCCGGAAGCACCATGATGTACACGGCCGGGTGTGAGTAGAACCAGAACATATGCTGGAAGAGTATCGGGTCTCCGCCAAGAGCCGGATCAAATATGCCGACATGGGCCACGCGTTCGATAGCAACGAGCAGCAGCGTGATCGCAACGACCGGAGTCCCGAGCACGAAGATCAGGCTGACAGCATAGTGCGACCAGACAAAAAGCGGAAGACGGAACCACGTCATTCCCGGAGCACGCATCGTATGGATCGTCACGAGGAAATTGACGCCCGTCAAGATCGACGAAAATCCGTTAATAAAGATGCCCACGCCAACGGCTAACACATACGTATTCGAGAAGGTCGTCGAATACGGCGTGTAGAACGTCCAACCTGTGTCGACACCGCCCTGCATCAACGCCCAAAGCGTGATCGCACCACCGATCCAGTAGATATAAAGGCTGAGCAGGTTTATTCGCGGCAGAGCAAGATCCTTCGCGCCGATCATGATCGGAATAAGGAAGTTTCCCAGAACTGCGGGAATGGAAGGTATCAAGAAGAAAAAGACCATCAAGATACCGTGCTGCGTAAAGACCTTGTTGTAGGTCCCCGTTTCAAACAGATCGCTTGCTGGTGTGAGCAGCTCAAGTCGAATCGCGGCAGCATAAAGTCCGCCCATGAGGAAGAACGCTGACACCGAGATCAAATACATGATCGCAATGCGCTTATGATCCTTTGTCAGCAGCCACGACTTTAACGTCGAACCGTTATTCAGGTAATTCAGCTTGGCCGTGCCATAGCTTCCTGCTTCGATCGCTCCTACCGTTTCCATAATAATTTCCCTATCTATCTACCTTGCCTATTTGGCCGCCGGCTCTTTCTCGTCGGCCTTCTTTCCTGCCGGTGCTTTCTCATCGGGCTTTTTGGCCGCCGGGGCAGCCGGAGCTGCGGCCGCGTTCGGGCTCAAACTCTTGATATAGGCAACAAGCCCGTTAAGCTGCTCTTCTGAAACCTGTCCCTTAAAGGTCGGCATGATCGGTTGATAACCTTCAACCACCTGCGACGCCGGATTAAGGATCGAGTTTCGAATGTAGTCCTCATCGGCTACCGCGGTTCCGCCGCCGACAAGATGAACCTCCGTGTTGAACAGGCCCTCGAGTTTCGCTCCCCGCTGCTGAGGCCCGCCGGCGTGGCATGACGCGCAGCCAAGCTTGTTCTCGAAGAGGTCTTTACCGACCTGTACCGGAGTTTCGCCTCCAGCGTTTCCGCTCAGCCAGTTGTCAAAGTCCTTCGGGTCCATCACATATACGGTCCCGATCATCCCGGAGTGATTCAGTCCGCAGTATTCCGCGCAGAATAGGTGATACTTGCCCGGGGTCGTGGCGTTGAACCATACATAAGTATATCGCCCCGGAACTGTGTCGGCCTTTGTTCGAAATGCCGGGATATAGAAGCTGTGAAGGACGTCTTCGGTCGTCATCGTAAGCTTGATATTTCGTCCCGCCGGCACGTGGAGTTCATTGATCTCACGCTGTCCCGTCGAATGCTGAAGCTTCCACATCCATTGCTTTCCGACAACGTAGATCTCCATCGAGTCATCAGGCGGCGTGTATTGATTAAAATAAACGATCGCACCGGTAACGAAGACGCTCATCGAAACGAAGAACGGTATGATCGACCACAGCGTCTCGAGCACCATGGAGCCGTGGATCTCCTTTGGAACCGCGTACTTTTCACGCTCGCGATACCGGATCGAGAAATAGAACAGCGCGAGAATTATCGGCACCGAAAAAACTAGGCTGACCAGGATCAGATACCCGAAAAGCGCATCGACCTGCCAGGCAAACGTTGATGCCTGCTGCGGAAAAAGCTGCACGAAAGATGAGTCCTGCATAAGTCCATTTGGGCGGAAACCTCAGACGGTCAAAAGACCTTCTTCGGAGACGCCACGCTAAATGACGGTTGTGTCGGGCCCGCCAAACCCATCGTCGTCGGCTCGTCGCTTTTTGCCGCGTTTATAAAAGACAAATGCCATCACGCCAAAGAATGCAAGCGTTACGACGCCGGCTACCCTAAGCGTACGCATTATCGCCAAGCCGTATTTTCCGGTCGCCGGATCGTAATGGTAGCAGTAGAGAAGCAGCTGCTCCGTAACGCCGCCGATCTTCTCTTGCGAAGAATCCATCAGCCCGAATTTTAGGTCTTTCGGTGCATAATCGATGCCATACATATACCGCGAAAGCTTGCCATCCGGCGTCGCGATCATAATGCCGCCGACGTGCGCGAACTGCTGGGTCCTTTCGTCCCAATAATAGTGAAACCCGACCGCATTCGCGATCTTATCGATGGATTCCTGCGTTCCCGTCAGGAAATGCATCCCATCGGAGGCTCCGGTTTTTGCGAGACGCTCGACATATGACGCTTTCTTGTTCTTGGAAAGCTCGGCCTTGTCATTTTCGCGTGCGTCGAAACTGATCGCAACGACCTCATAATCGGTGCCGGGCACAAGCGAGATCCCCTTGAGCGAACCGGTCAATCCGTTCAAGACCTGGTTGCAAAGCATCGGGCACTCATAATAAACAAGCGCAAGAATGACGGGCCTTCCCTTCTGAAAATAATTCCCGAGCGGAACCTCTTGACCATCCTCGTTCTTAAATACAGTGTCGAGAGGTATCTGATCCCCGAGCTTTTGATCGATGCCGACCTTCTTGAGCGCGGTGGGCATTCCATTGCCTTCTGACTCGGCCGGATCGTAAGTGCGCGGTGAATATAATGGCGAACTATAATGCTCAACCTTCTGAGCATCGGCAGACACGACGGCTCCCGCCGCCAATACTGCCGCAGCGACTATCGTAAATATCGTGTCTTTGACTTTCATTTCTTACTACCAATCCTACGGAGCAACTATCTCCGTATCTCTGACTCCATACGGCCCGCACTCGATTCCGAATAGAAACGACGCGAGTCGTCATAGAGCTTTTTGCCTGCATCATCCGAACGAGCCTTTAAGCCTTCGGCAAGCAGACGTTTCTTAGCCTCCTCGATCGGAAGCATAATGACGGCTCCGGTCTTCGGATCTTTCTCGCCGTTCTTTTCCATCGAGTCCCACTGCTTCTTCAATTCTAAATACTCGGCAGCCGGCTGCGTCAACTCCAGATTGATGTGGCCGCTCGGACCTTCAACCCCGAAGCCCGGTGCGGATTGAAGTCTTGGGCCGTCCGGCAAACGCTCTTTGGTCGAAAGTGCCAGCGGATTCGCCGGGCCTTTTGTCGCATCGCGATATTCATGCATCTGCGACAAAAAGAACCACATCAGCACCGAGACCAGCACGACCAGGATCGAGAGCCCGCCGACGAAATAGACCACGCCGCGCAGCTGTATCTCGTTCTCTTCGTACGCCTTATCAAAATCCGCCGGCGTCATTTCCTTTTTCTTGCTCGACATAAGAACTTCTTCCTTCAACGGTTAATGGCCGTGGCCAAACTCGATGGCTTCCTCCAGGTACGGGTCGTTAACAGGAACAAGCGGCTTCTTCGCCAGTTGCCCGAAGAACCACCAAAGCCAAAGTCCGCCTATCGCGATCGGGGCCGCAAGGTCGAGCCAGTTCACGTAGAACGCACCGGATTCAAGGCCAAGCGAGTTGATACGGGCCGATGGGCCGACCTGCCAAAAGAAATCAAGTATCCTCATCGCCAAGACGAAGATGGCGATCCCGGCGAGCCATTTCGCATGCCGCTTGAAATCCTGCTGAAGCAGAACAAGGAACGGAAAGGCAAAATGCAGAAAGATGAGCGATGCTCCGATCCACGCCCAACCGCCTTTTGTTCTCGGGATGTAGTAGGCCGTTTCCTCGGGAATATTACCGGACCAAACGACGAGGTATTGAGCGAAGCTGAAGTACGCCCAGACCATCACCAAGGCAAGAATGAGTTTGCCAAGATCGTGAAAATGCCTCTTGCCGAGGATCTTTTTCATCGGCTCTTGATCGATCAGCCCTGCCAAGACCGCGACCATGAAACACAGACAGCTCAACGCCCAACCCACCACATACAGCAGTCCCCAGATAGTCGAGAACCAATGCGGATCAAGAGAAAGCACCCAATCGACCGACGCGAACGTGACAACGAGACAATAGATCACTAGCGTTGGCCCCGAGAACCTCGACATTTTCTCGAGCAGCTTCGACGAATCATCGAACGAGGTTGATTCATCTTGACCCGCAGACCACTTGTTCAAAAGATAGGCCATCACCGAAAAGAGGCCGAGGAAAATAAACCCGCGAAGTATCCAGGCCCACGGCGTCATAAAGATGCCGCGTTGAGCCATCACGGGGTCGGTGGCGGGAAGATGCGTCCACTCATAAACCTGATGCGTTGCAACGCCATAGGCGATGGGCAGGAAGAGAAGGATGACAAGCGGCAGAGTCCGCGTGCCCGCTTCGAGCGGCCGGCGAAGCACCACACCCCACGCACCCCCGGTCAAATATTGGAGCATCAAGAGTCCAAGCGAACCGATCGCTATGCCGCCCCAAAAGACAAAACCGAGTATCCAAGACCTCAGGCCTTGTTCGACGTTAAAGTATGTGCCGATCACCCAAGCTATCAGGGCGATCGCGCCGATGCCGAGCGAAACGGCTCCCCAACGACTCAAGCACTCCGGGGCACGATAATTCTGAGCGTCCGCCATTACCTCGTGCCTCCTCGATTGGTCGCGGCATTCGCTGCCGGAATTTCAGGCTTCGCGGGAACGGGCGCGCCCGTATTTGAATTTGCAGTTGAAGTCATCTTCAGATTCGAATCAGGATTACGGCTCAACTGGAGCGTTCGTATGTATGCTACGATCGCCCAGCGGTCCGCCGCCTGCACCTGATAACCGTATGGGTTCATTTTGCCCCATCCGTTCGTGATAACGTCGAAGAAATGTCCGACAGGAGCGTTTCTCAGACGGTCATCGTGATATGTCGGCGGTTGTGGAAATCCGCGTCGGACGACCATGCCGTCACCGTCGCCGAACTGGCCGTGGCACACCATACAGTAGATCTTATAGCGGTCCTCGCCGCGATCGATAAGTTCTTTTGTGACCGGAAGCGGAAATTCGGTGATCGCATTCGGAAAACTTGCCACCACGGTATTTCCATTCGCATCCGTCGAGGTCGCCGCCTGAGCGTTCGGGTCCGGATTGTCGATCTTGCCGGTAAAGAAGGCCTTGTTGTCCTCTAGATGGCCGCGTGCGACCGTTCCTTCCGGATAGTCTCTTGAAGATCTGCCGTCTGAAAAGAAATCGCTCTTTTCGTATGCGTCATACCGCGGCTGATCCTGCATATCCGAGCGGACACCGCAAGCCTCGGTAAGAAGCAGGCCGCAGACCGCCGCAAGAATAAGCGCAAACCGCAGATAAAGCCGTCTTTCGTTTCGTTTATTCAGGGACATCAAAGACCTCCTGCGGCGAAAGACTGTCCATAAAGGCTCGGACCTTCTCGTAGTCATAAAGCGGGTCACTGGATTCGATCAGCAGGAAGAATTTCTCTCTTGACGCCAAAGCGAATCGCGGAATATTGAAAACCGGGTGATAGGGTGATGGAAGTCCGTTCAAGAACAGCATCCCAAAAACGGCCGTGAACGCCGCAAAAAGGATCGTCAGCTCAAACATCGGCGGAATGAACGCCGGAAGGCTGAAATGGCCGCGGCCGCCAACGATGATCGGATAATCGATGACGTGAACAAAATAGACCAGGCCGAGAGCCGTCAAGAGGCCCGTTATTCCGCCCGTCAGAATCAAATAGGGCAGCACACTGCGTTTAATGCCAAGGGCCTCATCAATATCATGCAGCGGGAACGGCGAAAAGCCGTCCGTTTTTGTATATCCGGCATCACGGACCTTGACCGCTGCATCGACCAACTGGGTCGGCGTGTCAAATTCCGCCATTATTCCGTAGATATTCTCGCTCATACTCAAAAAATAATCGTCGCTAAGCCAACTTTCTAAGAACTCCCTATCTTAACTGTTCGGCGGATCCGTCTTGTCGTACGTGTATTCGATCTCGAGCACATTCTCGTCAAAATCCTGCGGCCGGCCATGAACATTCGCCTGCGGCAGCAGCGTCCTGACCTCAAAGATCGAGATGATCGGCAGGAATCGCACGAACAGGAAGAACAGGCAGAAGAAAAATCCTAGAGTACCGACGAACATCGACCAGTCCCAGATCGTCGGCGAATACATCGCCCAAGACGAAGGCAGGAAGTCTCTCTGGATACTCGTCACAATGATGACGAAACGTTCGAGCCACATTCCAATGCTGACGATGATCGAAATGATAAAGAGCCAGAACTCGCTTTCGCGGAATCGCTTGAACCAAAGGAACTGCGGCGATATCACATTGCAGAACATCAGCATCCAGTAGAACGCCCAATATGGACCTTCCCAGATGCGGTTCTTGATCATGAACCACTCATACTGCGAACCGCTGTACCAGCCGAAGAACGCCTCCATAATGTAGGAGTAGCCGACGATCAGGCCCGTCGCCAGCATCACCTTGCCCATCAAGATCAAGTGGGTCTTGGTGACAAAGTCCTTCATGTTGTAAAGGTGCCGAAGCGGTATCGCCAATAGCAGCACCATTGCAAAACCGGCGTAAATCGCACCGGCGACAAAGTACGGCGGAAAGAATGTCGCGTGCCAGCCGGGAATCTGCGAAACCGAGAAGTCCAAGGACACGACCGAGTGCACCGAAAGCACAAGAGGCGTCGATATGCCCGCAAGTATCAGATATGCAAGCTCATATCGATGCCAGTGTCGTGCACTTCCGCGCCAACCCCATGAGAAGATCGCATAGACCTTCTTGAAATACTTGTTCTTAGCACGATCACGCAGCGTCGCAAGGTCAGGGATCAAGCCCACATACCAGAACAACAGCGAGACGGTCGCATAAGTAGATACCGCGAAAACGTCCCACATCAACGGACTGCGAAACTGGGGCCAAATGCCCATCGTGTTCGGATACGGGAACAACCAGTAGGCAAGCCAAGGGCGGCCAGTGTGGAATACCGGATAAAGGCCCGCGCAGGCAACCGCGAAGAGCGTCATCGCTTCGGCAAAGCGATTGATCGAAGTTCGCCATTTCTGGTTCAAAAGCAGCAAGATCGCGGAGATCAGAGTACCGGCGTGGCCGATACCGATCCACCAAACGAAGTTGATGATCGGGAATGCCCAGCCGACCGGTTGGTTCGTACCCCAAATGCCGATACCCTTGGTCACGAGATAAATTATCGTGACCATCAGGAGCTGCGCTACAAGGAAGGCTATCGCGAAGCCGATGAACCAATGGAACGGCGTCCGTTTTTTGAGAGTAAGATCGCCTATCCGGTCACTGACGGTTCCGAAGTCGTGATCGCCTTCGACCATCGCCGGGTGCAGCTTTCGTTCTTCTATCGCATCCTGCATAGATTTCTCGCAACTAGAGTATGCCTAGTGAGCGTCGCCTCCGGTATTCTGCTCCTTCGCAGGTTTCTCATTTGCCGGGAAGACCGGCGCCTTGTAATCAGGCATTTCGGTATTAAAGTTCTTCAGACCGGCAAGGTACGTCGTCCTAGGCTGCGTATTAAGCTCGTTCAGGAGGTTGTAGTTGCGGTGGTCCTGTTTGGTCTTTGCGACGGCACTTTCCGCATCGTGCATATCACCGAACGTGATCGCGTTCGTCGGGCAGACCGACTGGCAAGCCGTCATGATCTCGCCATCACGGATCGCACGGCCGTCTTTCTCGGATGCGATGCGGGCCGCCGCGATCCTCTGAGTGCAATAGTTGCACTTCTCCATCACACCGCGGCTTCTTATCGTAACTTCAGGATTTCGCATCAGCTTATACTGAGGCGTGTCCCAATCCTGATAAAGCATAAAGTTGAAGCGCCGGACCTTGTAAGGGCAGTTGTTCGAACAATAACGCGTTCCGACGCAGCGGTTATACGTCATATCGTTCAGACCTTCGGCACTGTGTGCGGTCGCGTGAACCGGACAAACGACCTCGCAAGGTGCCTGTTCGCACTGCTGACACAGGACCGGTTGGAAATGCGGCCCTTCGGGAGCGTTGATATCATCACCGCCGTAATAGGCGTCGATCCGCATCCAATGCATCATACGGTGCCGCCCGACCTGTTCTTTACCGACGACCGGAATATTGTTCTCGGATTGGCAGGCGATCACGCAGGCATTGCAGCCAACGCAAGAGTTCAGATCGACCGTCATTCCCCACTTATGATTCTTCGCATAAGTGGCCTGATGCTCCTCATACGGGAACATCGACATATCGATCTCGTTATGCTGATGACCTGCCTTGATCTCTTCTTCGAGGTGATTAAAATCCCACGATCGCAGCAGGTCGCGGCCTTCCATATTGAAATGCGTCTGCGTCGAAGAGACCTCTTCCCGCGAGCCCAACGCCTTAAGAGAACCAAAGCCTGCGTCGAGAGCATCCGAACGCCTTACGTTGAACACGTTGTAGCCGATATTCGACCCGACGTTGCCGGCCCGCGTGCGTCCATATCCCATATGGAGCGTGATCGTATCGTCGGGCTGTCCCGGCGAGATCCACATCGCAACCGGTTCGGAAACTTCCGCACCCTGATAGGTAATGCGAACCTGATCTGAAAAGAGGTTACCGCCCTTTGTATTAAAGAACGTTACGCCTTCGGAAGCGCCGGCCTGCTCGCGCACATCGCGCGATTGGTTGATACCGAGTTTCTCAGCCGTCTTCGGACTGATCAGGCCAACGTTCGTCCACGTAACCTTATTGAGCGGATTCGGAAGCTCCTGAAGCCAGCCGTTATTTGTAAAACGGCCGTCATAGACCGACGGGTCAGGCCTTATCGAGATCTCAAGTTCTCCGGAGCCGCTGACGGCTTGAGCGGGCTGGGAAAGGAACCCGGCACTCGCTGTGACCGATCTCAGAGCGGCCGCGGTGTTCGGGATGAGTCCGTCGTGAACGGCCTTTCTCCAGTTATCCTCAAATGTCTTGCCGCCCGCCGGAGGTACGGATGCAGCAGGAGAGGCCGCAGGTTTCGCTTCCGGAGCCGGCGAAGCCTTTGCGGCCGAAACAGGAGCAACCGAAGCCTTCTCCCCGGCATTGATGGTCGGTTCCGAAGGCGCCGCCGCAGGTGCGGCCTTGGCGTTTGCAGCAGGGGTGATCCCGGTCTTTTGCCAATAGGCCTTGACGATATCGAGATCCTTCTTGTCGAAATTCTCCTTAAAGAATAGCTGCACTAACTCATGAACACTGTGTCCGTCGTAGATCGGTGTGATCAGCGGTTGAATGATGCTTGCAGTACCGTCATAGGCCCTCGCATCGCCCCACGATTCGAGATAATGCTTCGATGGAACATGCCAATGGCAATACACTGCCGTCTCGTCCGAGTAAAGCCCAAGATGAGCGCGGAATGGGATCTTATCCATCCTTGCGGCATCCAGTTTCAGGTCCGCAGGCGTGTTATACATCGGGTTGCCATCGATGATAACGAGCATCTTGACTTTCCCGGCGTCAATATCAGCGATAAGTTCACGATATTGGTCAAGCTGAGAGCGTTCGCTGTTCGGCGCAAAGGGCTCGGTATAGACAACGGTCTGTCCGACGTTGCCGAGCGTCGCGTTCATCAGGTGAGCAAGAGCGTGTACGACCGGCGGCTGATTATCCCCTACAACGACCAGAGAACGGCCCTTCGCTGACTGTAGATCCTTGGCCATCGCGGCGATCCAGGCCGCATTGTCGGTGTAGGTCGAACTCACGCCAGCAACGCCAACCGCCTTTGCGATCGCCTTTGCGGCTTCGGCCATTTGGCTTGGCTTGATGGCGAGTCGGTGATCGGCCTTTGCTCCTGTGATCGTGATCGTCGTTTCGAGGACATAAAGGCGGTTGACCTCCTTTTTATCCTCGGAGAAATGGCGTCCTTTCGCAAAATCGTTCGTATAAGCAACGTTAAAGTGTGAAAGGAAATCGTTGTCGAGTGAAAGGATGCGGTCAGCCTTGTCGAACTTGTATATCGGCTGCGCGGCCGAACCGAATGCCGCACGCGCTCCGTTCATCGCGTTATCGCTGTTGATCGGCTCGTACTGGACCAGCTTTGCGTTCGGCAGCTCGGCCTTTAGGCTGTTGAACTGATCGATAAGCGTCGGCGAAGTGATGGTCTCGGTCAGGAACCGGATGCCTGCGCCGCCGTCTGTACGATTATCTTCGATCTTGGCCCGCAGGTCGGTCGAAAATGCTTGCCAGGTCTTCGGGTCGCCGCGAAACACAACCTCTTTGGAGCGGTCCGGGTCAAACATTCCGAGCACAGAGGCCTGTGCAAGGATGTCGGTCGTCCCGCGGCTCCCCGGATGATCCGGGTTGCCTTCTACCTTTATCGGACGGCCGTCGTAAGATTTTGCGAGCAGCCCGACAGCGACGCCACCAAGTGACATCGCGGTCGCAAAGTAATTGGATTTGCCGGGAAGAAGCCCCATCTGGGAGTTCACGTAAGGGACGATCTTCTCGGTCGGCTGAATGACGCATCCCGTAAGGCCGGCAAGGGCCAGCGATGCTCCCATAACCTTGACAAAGTTTCGCCGGCTGAGCGAACTGTCCCATTCTTCGATCTCGTGCGGATATTCGCGCGAGACGAATTCTTTGAATTCCGGCGTATCGGCGTATTCCTCAAGACTGCGCCAATATTCTTTTCCGTTCTGCGACAAGATGCGGTCGCGGAGCAAAGCGAAATTTATTTTGCTGTCAGGACTGGGCATTTTTTTGCTTATTCCTTAAAACTTTTGCCGCCCTAAATGTGCACTTGGGCGAGAATCCAAATTCTTATCGGTGGCATGTCGAGCAGCTCGTAAGCATCTCTCGACTGCGGATCTTATAATCGACCTTCAACTGATCACGTGTCGCTTGGTCGGTGTCGTCCGGGCGATAGGCCATATTGAAGACCTCGGACTTCGGCCGAATGAACTTTTCAGGTTCGCGATGGCATTGGATACACCATTCCATCTGGAGCGTATTTTCCTCATAAACCGTCGGCATCTTATCGACCGGCCCGTGACACGTTGAACAGCCAACGCCTTTTGCGATATGGATACTGTGGTTGAAATATACGTACTCAGGAAGGTCGTGAACGCGATTCCATTGGATCGGCTTGTTGTCGCGGAAACTTGCTCGGATCGGCTCCAGATATGGTGCATCAGCCCAAAGTTGGCTGTGACAGTTCATACACGTTTGGGTCGATGGCATGCCGGCAGAAGCCGTCGTCTCGACCGTCTGATGACAATAGCGGCAATCAATGCCGTCATCACCAACGTGGTGCTTATGAGAGAACTGCACTGGTTGCTGGATCTCGAGATACTGTCCTGTTAGGTAAGACGATCTCGCGAGCTGTGTCCAGGCGTAAAAGCCCACGCCCGCCAGCAGCACGACAGTCACCATGCTGATCTTCGCAATGTTATTGGCGCTCTTTCTAAAGATCTGTGCCATCTTAAAACTCGTTCATCCTCGATCGGTGGTGTGAACTTTCGCCCCGATCAAGTGGAATTTTTCGCAAGCAATGAATTAAGCAGGAATCTGCTCTGCAATTGACTGCGCTAGGTTAATTTTTTTTGCGAGCCGTAAAGCTAGGACAAGTTTACTAAATCCCTTAGATTCTGCAAATTGCACACGGCTCAAAGTATGCCTCAGCTATCCCGATGTGTAAATCCGAGCGTAAATTAGTTTTTTGTGATAATCAAATCAATTCGATGAATCAATCGTAAAATCACACGGACACAAGTTGTTTGTATTGCTCGCCCTCTGCCCAGTCCAGAGCTTCGGCTACGCGCCAGATAGGAAACGGGTGCGTCAGGCCGGCATTTGTGACATCGGCCCAAAAGCGATCGAGCGAACTCGCATCGTAGTTTTTCTTGAATTCGCGGCCCTGGGCGAGGAACTCTTCGTAGTCGATCTTTGACGCAAAAGTACCGCCCGCAAGTTTCATCATCGTGCGGCCGATCACGTCCGGATCTTGCGTGACCAGGAGAGCCGCTCGGTCACACGAGAGTTCCGCACGCCGTGCCCATGCGAGCAAAGCACTCGCAATTCCCATCGAAACGATCAACTTGATGATCTCCGCTCCCGGCAGCAACGCCGCAACCGAGCGGTTCAGAAGAAACTCCATCAACCTTGCCGCCGTCAGATAGAGCACATGTTCGGCATGGATATGCCCTACCTCGTGTGCGATGACAGCAAATGCCTCTTCATCATTCAAGCGTTCGATGAGTGCGGAATGGAGGACGATTATCGGCCTTTCAACGCCGCCCGTGAACGCATTTACTATAGGATTCTGCTGAACGAAAAGATCGGGCGCCTCGACGCTAAGCGACGCACATACAGCTTCGAGTTTTGCGTGAAGGTCAGGACATTGCTTTGGTGTTACTTTTACAGCAGACGCTGTAAACATGACGCGTATGGCGGATTCGCCCGTCCAAGCGAGCAGTTTCTTTAAAGCGCTGTCAACGCCGGGAATCGCCTTGAGGGCTGCCATCGCCTTTGCATCTGCCGGATGAATGTACGCGTTCTTGTCCAAATTCTCGAATGTTTTTCGAGGTTCATCCGAAAGCGGCAGCTTGCATTTGCCGCAGTTGGCGTCGTGAGCTTTATAGTCGGCTCGAACCGCATTCTTTTGCCCGCAATATCGGCATTTTACCGAAAGGCGTGCCGCGATCGATTCTGATGGGTCTGGCTTTTTCTTCGGCATAGTCTATTGCACAGATTCTAAGGGAAAATCCGCATATCCGAAACCCAAAGATCGCCTAAAGTTGCGAACCGGTTTACTTTCTCGATAATTTCGCTACCGTCTCGACATGATGGGACTGCGGAAAAAGGTCGAAAGCCTTTATCTCTTCCAGTTCGTATCCCGCATCCAACAACACGCGCAGATCTCGTGCAAGGATCGTTGGGTCGCACGAAACATACGAGATCGCTTTCGGCCAAAGTGTAGCGATCTGTTCGATCACACCCTTTTCCGTCCCCGATCGCGGCGGGTCAAGCAGAATGAACTCCGGGCCATCTGCTTGTCGAGCCTCAACAAAGGACACGACGGAGCCTTGAACGAACTCGGCATTTGAGATCCGATTCCGATCAGCATTTTGTCGTGCAAGCCTGATCGAATCGTGATCTGCCTCAACCCCGACAACGGTTTCAAAATTTTTCGCCAAAGGCAGCGTGAATAACCCAACGCCACAGTAAAGGTCAAGAGCCTTTGTCCCTGAATAGCCTTGAGTCGCAAAGTTCGCGAGCGGCTCTATCAACAGACTGTTTGCCTGAAAGAAACTTGTCGAACGAAAATTGTATTCGAACCCTAGAACATTACATGACAATGATCTGTCAGGATCATCATCGGTCGAAACAACGACCGTTTCACTGTCGGACGCCGCCTCCACCTCGTCCGGCCAAATGCTGCCTGCTGCGGCCCCGTCACGAACCGACCTTAAACCATCATTCAGCTTTGAATTTAGTATCGGGCACGCCTCAACATCGATCACATCGTGGCTTTCGCGTCGAAAATATCCAACTATCGGGCCGCGAACCTGCCACCGCGCACGGCCGCGATAACCAAATTCCTGCGGGCTTGCGACCACGTCAATATCTCCGGTCTCGATCTTGCCCAAACGACGCAATGCGTCTTTGATGATCGAAGACTTGGCCGCTAGTTGAGCGGAGTAGGTCATCTGCTGAAAATCGCAGCCTCCGCACTCGCCGAAGTAGTTGCAAGGCGGTTCGCGCCGATCCGGCGACGACTCAAGAACCTCAACGATCCTTGCGAACGCGATCTTTTTCTTCCGCTGCGTGATCTCGACACGCACACGATCGCCCGCCGCCGCTAACGGCACGAACACAGTCAAACCGTCCGCAAACCCGATTCCAAAGCCCCGCGGCACGATCCTCTCGATCTTTAACTCGATCATCTTGTTAGCCTTCTTTATCGCCGATCCGTAGGTGCGGCTACCGATGCAAAAAGCGCGTTGCCTAAACGCTATCCGCTTGCCCAAAAGTGAGTAAATTGTTGTCCGGATCGAGCAATGAGAACTCTTTCTGACCCCACGGTTTTGCTTGCAAGGCTCCATTCGGGTGAATGGCTAAATTCGCGTCGAGTAATGATCGATAGAGCACATCGATCTCGTCGGTGCGTATATAAACTTGGCCGTAATTTTCCTTTGGGTCGAGTTCTTTGAAGAGGAAGAAATGAATTTCGATATTATCTTTCCCTATCAAGAGATAATCCCCGTAATCGCTGATCTCCGTAAAGCCTAAGCCGTCAATGTAATATGCCTTCGTCGCGGACTTGTCCCGCATTGGGAGCTTCGGGTTAATGGCTGTCAGCATATCTTCTTCTAAGGCGTTCGCAGGATCTTTTCCATCTTGCGGCCCTTTGCGAGTTCATCGATGAGCTTATCGAGGCATCGTGCCTTTTTCGTCAGCGGATTTTCGATCTCTTCGACGCGATAGCCGCAGATCGTGCCGGTAATAAGGTTCGCATTCGGATTTAGCGTCGCTCGCTCGAAGAACGCCTCGAACGTTACCTTTTCGTCAATGAGCTTCTTCAGTTTCCTTCTATCAAAGCCCGTGAGCCACTCGATCACGTGTTCCAACTCGGCCAGAGTCCTGCCTTTGCCCTCGACTTTAGCCACGTAATGCGGATAGACCGAGGCAAAGGACATTTTCGCGATCCTTTCGTCATGATGTGCCGTGGTCTTCATTGCTTCTTATCCTCGACCCGTTCGAGTTTGCCCTTTCGCTTTACGAGGTTCTTGTAATCCCATTGGATCTCGCGTGCCTTCTTGAGCCAACGCCGGAGAACTTTCGGGTCGATATCTTCGACCGAGTTAAAGAATATCGACGCGTCCTTGAACTTCTTGCCAACCACATTCAGGGCGTCCTCCTCAAAGTCGGCACCGCTCCAGAACATTAGACGCACGCCCGGCTTTTGGATGCTGTAACCGACGATCGGATTCCCGTCCAAGAACCAAACGGGAAGTGCGTGCCAGACCTTGCTCTCCGATTCTCGAAGTTCGCGATCGATCGCTTCGCGAAGGCGGTCGCATACAGCGGCATATTCTGCGGGTTGTTTGTCGTTATAGGCTTTTATCTCGTCGTGCACTTTCCGTTGTCCGTACTCCAATTCTTTTTCGATCAACGCAAGGGCCACTCTGAGCGCGGCAATGCGGCGTTCCAGAAGCGTCTTCTGCGACTTGCCCAACAAGGCATTTCCCTGAACTTTCTCACACTTTTTCAGCGTGGACAACAAAGCCCGATGCGCTTCGTTGAGTTCAAGCTCGGAGAATATCGACATTCTCCGAGCATATCATCGAAATCGCATCAAGCGAGCGAATTGCGAGAATGGATCTAGTTCTTCTTTGCGACGATGGCGACCGCGTTCAGGTGATCGCGATATTTTCTGAATGTTCTCCGCATGGTCATGATCCGATCGCGTTCTTTCGGGTGCGTCGCAATGTTGAATATGATACCCAACGCTCTGAAAAAGCCCTCATCGTTGAATACGCGGCCTGGTTCAAGCAGACTCATTGGATTCTTTTCTATCTTGACGATGCTAAAGCCTTCTTTTTCGAGCAGCTCAGACCACTCTTTCTCGGTCAAGGGCCGCGCATTAACTTTGATCGTCTGCGCGAGGTCCCGCTGAATGCTGCCTTTTGTCTCGTCCGAAATATTGTCCGGAGCAAGCCCGAGCTCGTGTATGCCGTAAAGGCCGCCTTTTTTCAGGATACGGAAAGCTTCCCCGATGATCTCCGATTTTCGATGATCCGCCTGCATCGTCAGCATCGCTTCGCCATAGACCTTGTCAACAGAATCCGCGTCCAGGGTAGTTTCGGCCGCACTCGTGTTGATTATCTTTCGATTCTTGCCGTTCACAATGCTCTTCAGATTCCCTGCAGCGGTCTCGTCAAGCTCGATGCCGGTATATGAGTGCGGATCCTGCTTAAGCGTCAACGCCGCCGTAAAGCCGATTCCCGGAGCGAACTCCACGACGTCATCCGTCTTTTTGATATCGAGTTCGTCGATGAGCTTTTCCGTCAGCTCGCGTCCGCCGGGACGCAGCACCCGCTTACCCATCTTCGCCAAAACCCAATGTCCTTGCTCTGTGTTCGTGTGATGACTGATCATGATCTTCTCCGTGCCGCCTTAGACAGACGATGCGGCCAGCGTATAGACCATGTTCCTCCTTCACGCCAAAACGAAATATGCGCTCGCGCAGGTTTTTAGGTGTATTCCTGTTTTTGGGTCAATTCGCAGGCACGTTATCCCGTGTCGGCAGAAAAAAGTCACCGGTCCTTAGAACATCACGCGCGGTCGTGAGGTCATCATCACTCACGTACGAAACGGCAAAAAGCACCGCATAACCATCGCGCACCGTCACATAAACCCGCCTTTTCTGTGTTCCCGTTGACGTGTCGAGAAAGGCGAATTGCATGGCTCCGAGTTTCTCGGCATCTGTCTCCCCGACCTTAAAAGTGGCGGGAAGCTTAGCATTTAGAAGGCTCTGTCGGACCACATCGACGTAATCGACCGCGTCTTTGATCTGCGGGATGTTGGAAATATTCTCGGCCGCGATCAGGAAGAATGCGTTATCGGGAGTCCCCGGCATTGAGCGGTAAGCGGTCAAGAGCACGGTGACGTTCTTTGCGAACCGCTGCTTGGCGAGCGGCCCGAGGGCCTCGGTGTTCAGCGTATGCAGGTCAAAGCCGGCCGATTTCATGTAAGCCTCAAAATCCGGACCCGGGATCAGCCAGCTGTCCGGAAAAGTGACCTGAAAGCTCAAGGTGGGATTGATATAGCTGCGGCCGGTCACCGTTCCGGCATCCAGCTTTAGTGCAGCCTCGCGCAGCTCCGTTCCCGCTTTCACAGGAATCGTGCCGGGCAGTTTCTTATGTGGGGTGCGTTGTTTCTGCGAAAATCCGAATGAAACACTTACCAAGACAACAAAAGCCGCAATAAAAACTCTCATAAAAAATAAAGCCCTAAGCGCGGGATCCCTGCTTCCTCACGAAGCCGCTTCATCACCATTAGGTCATAGGTCTGGCGATACTTGTCGGGTTCCATTTCGCTCTTATAAGGCTTGAGCTGACTCTTGACTGTTGCCTCAAGCGTAGCCAGATGATTCGGATCCCAATTCTCCAGCAACGTACGGTCAAGGAGCTTTTCCACATCGCTCAAGGTCTTATCGACCGTATCAAGATCGTTGGTTAGATTCGCTTTTATCTCAGAAAGATGCGTCAGCGCTCGCAATATCCCCTCGGAAAGGCTCTCTATCTTGCACTCCGCAAGTCTTGCGGCACAATCGTCAATGTGCGCACCGATCCGTTCGACCGAAAATTCGGGTTCTGACGCAGTTCCTTGCTCGCTGTCACCCTTGCCTGTCTGAGAATTAAGCCATTCGCGATGCTGTATTTCGATCTCCTCGCGACAATAGAAAAGGCTCTTGATCGACCGAGTCCCCGGCGGTTGGCAGTCATACACATCGAAAACGGCCTCGATCGATCGGAGAACTATGTGCAAAGGAATACCGCGTTCTTTCCAACCGTCGATCATCGCCCAATCCAGCGGCGAAAGGAAAAGGTGCCTTCCTCTCCGCCGGACGAACGTATCCTCGATCTCGGTGTAGTAGTTGAAATAATTCACGCGTTACAAATTCTGATCTCTCCTAGATTAAACGACCGATGCCGAGCCTCCAAAACCCGCATTGGACGAAGTCTGTGATAACCTATTTCAAAAGAAAATGGCAGACAGACGGACACGTTTTTGCACCTCTTCGGAGATCGAACTCCCGAATGACTTCAACCCCGGGAATACGGCTCCGATCTCCTATGAGACCGAGCTGAATGAACCCGGATCGTTTCCCTACACTCGCGGCGTTCGAAGGTCGATGTATCGCGGGCGCTTCTGGACGATGCGGCAATACGCCGGGTTCGCCACCGCAGAGGAATCGAATCAACGATATAAATACTTGCTTTCGCAAGGCACGACGGGCCTGAGCGTTGCCTTTGACCTGCCCACGCAGATTGGGCTGGATTCCGACGATCCGCTGGCCGCCGGCGAGGTTGGAAAAGTTGGTGTCGCGATCGATTCGCTCGAAGACATGCTGACGCTCTTTGACGGCATTCCGCTCGACCAGGTCTCGACGTCGATGACGATCAATGCGACGGCCTCGATCCTACTCTGCCTTTATCTTGCGGTAGCTAAAAAGCAAAATATCGCTCTCGATAAGGTCAACGGCACGGTCCAGAACGACATTCTCAAGGAATACATTGCCCGAGGAACCTACATCTATCCTCCGAAACCATCTTTGCGGTTGATCACCGACACGTTCGCTTTTTGTGCTAAAGAAGTACCGAATTGGAATACAATTTCCATCTCTGGCTACCACATTCGCGAAGCCGGTTCGACCGCGGCTCAGGAGATCGCTTTTACGCTAGCCGATGCGATCTGCTACGTCGAAGCTGCGATCGCAGTTGGGCTAAGAGTTGACGACTTTGCCCCGCGTCTTTCGTTCTTTTTTAATTCGCACAACAACCTGATCGAAGAGATCGCAAAGTTTCGGGCAGCCCGCCGTCTCTGGGCAAAAATTATGCGTGATCGCTTTTCGGCAAAGGACGAAAAGTCGATGATGCTTCGTTTTCATACGCAAACTGCGGGTTCAACGCTCACTGCGCAGCAGCCCGAGGTCAATGTGGTTCGGACCACGATCCAGGCCCTCGCGGCCGTGCTCGGCGGCACCCAAAGTCTGCACACTAATTCGATGGACGAGGCTCTCGGTCTTCCGACAGAAAATGCGGCCCGCATTGCATTGCGTACACAACAGGTGATCGCATACGAATCTGGTGTCGCTGATACGGTCGATCCATTTGCGGGCAGTTATGCGGTCGAGGAGATCACCACTCGGCTTGAAAAGGCCGCCGCCGACTATATCGAAAAGATCGACGACCTGGGCGGCATGCTCCGCGCGATCGAGATAGGTTTTGTCCAGAACGAGATCCAACAGGCCGCTTACGACTACCAACTCGCCGTCGAGCATCACGATGCCATTGTCGTAGGTGTAAATAAGTTTCGAACCGACGATGTAGAGCCGATCCCGATCTTGAAGATCGATGAAAAGATCGAGATCGACCAGCGTGCCCGCCTTGCGGCCCTGCGGAGCCGACGCGATGCCGCAATTGCCTCCAAAGCGCTTGAAAATATTACTTCTGCCGCCCAAACGGACGAAAATCTCCTACCGCACATTCTTTTTGCCGTCGAAAACTTCGTAACCATAGGCGAGATCAGCAATGAACTTCGTAGAGTCTGGGGCGAATACCAAGAAAACGTTAGCGTTTAGATCTCAAAGAGTAGGGAAAAAAATCGCTGACAAACGGCGTTAAACTGTGTTATCCTAACTGTTGTAGGCTTTCCGCCTGCTATAGAGAAGACCCCTCAAAAGCCGACGCCTTCGGCATTTTTTATCTATTTTCTGCGTTTTCTCTTATCCCCTATGGAAAAACTTAACGAATTTCTGCGAGATCTTTTGTCCAGTTGCAGCGATGAACTGCGTCTCGAACCGGGCAAAAAGCCGTTCATGCTCGCAGGTTCACGTACGATCGAGATCTCGAACACCCCGATTCTCGGCACCCAGATCAGTATGATGGTGTTCCCGCTGATCCCGCAGGACATTAAGCTTATCCTTCCCCACTCACCCGAGATCGAATTCGAGCATCCGCACACACTTGGAAAATTCCAGTTCGTTGTAAGAAAATCACCGGCCGGCTTTAACGTTGTCATTCGGCCGCAACTTGCCGATCAGCGCACAACCTCACCTACGCCCGAAAATGTCTTTGCGCCCCAAGCAGCGCCGTCCGAACCCGTGACCGAGCCCGATCCCAAGACTGCCTCTGAGGAACCGATCTCGCCGCTTTCGCCATCAGAATTCACAGACTTTGACAGCGCGTCGGCAGGCTACGAATATACTTCAACCTTGACGCCGGTCGATCAGAGTCCAGAAAGTCTTGTCGTCGAAGAACGTGTTGAAGTACCCGCCTACCAAGTCGCGGGTATTCCTGCCGCGGATGTCGTCTCGGCCAACGATCCGGAATTTGCTACCGTCTTTTCTGACACATCAACGTACGAGCCCCAAGGCCCTCGCGATGATTTTTCCGGCGCTTATGCGCCGCTGCCGGACCAGCCCTTTGAACATACGGCGGAGACAAATGGCTGGCCGCCGCCGACGCCTTCGGAGCCGCCGCTCATTCCGACACAACCGTCGCCTCATAGCCCAACGGTGGTGAGTTCGCGAATGGATCAGCTCTTCCGTACAATGGCATCTGCCGGCGCCTCAGACCTCCATCTTTCCGTATCGATGCCGCCAATGATCCGCAAGGACGGCAAAATGCAGTCGCTTTCGGCCGGGGATGATGCTCTGACGGCCGAATCGATGAAGCACCTTCTCAGCGAAATAATGCCAAAGAAGAACGTTGAGGAATTCGCGCAGCGGCACGATACCGACTTTGCCTACGAGATCGAGGGCCTGGCGCGCTTCCGCTCGAATATCTTCATGGACCGAAAAGGGATGGGAGCCGTCTTCCGCATAATCCCGACAAAGATGACGACCGCCGAGCAGCTAGGGCTGTCGGATGCAATTCTCGGCCTCACGCACCTTTCGAAAGGCCTCGTTGTCGTAACGGGCCCCACCGGTTCGGGTAAGTCCACGACGCTCTGTGCGATGGTGAACCACATCAATCAGAATCGCGAAGACCACATAATAACGATCGAAGACCCGATCGAGTTCGTCCACGACAATATCAAATGTCTCGTGAACCAACGCGAGGTACACAATCACACCGATTCATTCAAAGATGCCCTGCGTGCGGCCCTTCGCGAAGACCCGGACATTCTGCTCGTCGGCGAAATGCGCGACCTCGAAACGATCTCGATCGCGATCGAAACGGCGGAAACAGGACACCTCGTCTTCGGCACCTTGCACACGACTACCGCGGCCTCAACCGTCGATCGCATCATCGACCAATTCCCTGCGGACCGTCAGCAGCAGATCCGCGTGATGCTTTCAGAATCGCTAAAAGGCGTTATCGCACAAACGCTCCTGCCAAAGAAAGGCGGCGGCCGCGTCGCTGCCCTAGAGATCCTGATCGTAACTCCTGCGATCAGCAATTTGATCCGTGAGGGAAAGACGTTCCAGATCCCGTCTGCGATGCAGACCGGAAAGAACAGCGGTATGGTCGTGCTCAACGACGCCCTTTTTGAGCTGGTGAAGAACGGTATGGTCGAGCCTAAAGACGCCTACATCAAGGCGGTCGATAAGGCCAACTTTGAGACGATGCTAACCCGCGGCGGATTCAAGATCTAGGTCTCGGCATTCTCTCGCCCCCTCAACTCGTGTAAAATTTAAGTTATATTAACGGCGATGCGTGTCCAACTATTTTGGCTGGACACGTATCTAACTTTTTTTACACACAAAAGGGCTATATGAGGCGTTTTCCAAGGTATTGTTCCGTCGCTTTGATCTTCATTGTCGTTTTTGCGGCAGCCGCCGCTGCATTTGCACAGTCCCGGCCGCAGCGGCCGGATACCGCTCCGGGAAATGAAAAACGGAATCAACGCCCAAAACCGCCGACCGCCGAAGAACTAAAAAAGGCCGAGGAAGAACGCAAACAGGCTGAAGCAGAAAAGAATGCGATCATTGATCCCGGCGTTGAAAAGATCTCGACGAACATCGTCTCGGTCGAAGTCACGGTCGTTAACAAGAAGACCGGAGCTGTTGTGACCGGGCTGAGGAAAGAGAACTTTGCGATCTTTGAGGACGGCAAACAGCAGCCGATCTCAGCTTTTACAACGCCGGACTCGCCTATCACGGTCACCGTTCTTATTGAATTCAGCAAATGGAGTGAGGTCTTTGGTTCCGCCGCCGGCGGGATATTCGAGCCTGGCTCGTATGAGGTAGTACGGCCCGCGGCCCTTTTTGTCTCACGCTTTATCAAGCCGCCAAACGATTACGCTTCGATCGTCGCGTTCGATATTCGGCCAACGCCGATCACCGATTTTACGAATGACCCGCAACGTCTGCGCCAAGCCGTCGATCTATTGTTTCGAAGTACACCAGCCGTCCGCGAGAACAATTTGTGGGACGCCCTAAAATTTACGCTGCTTGGCGGAACGACCGATACCGTCGTCCTTGAGAACTCCAAAGCGAAAACCGCTCAGTACGCCGGAATGGCGAATCTACGCGCACCGCGAAAGGCGATCATTCTTGTTGCGTCCGGAATCGACACCTTCAGCAAGACGAGTTATGACCAGGCTCGTCGGATCGTGCAGGAAGCAGGTGTTCCCGTGTATGTGATCAGCACCGGCAATCTTTTCTTTAAGCGTTACGAGAACCTGCTTGGCCCAATGGACGACCTCGCGACGGGCCTGCCGGGCCGCCTCACATTTCTCCAAGCTCAGAATTCGATGAATACGATCGCAAAGGAGTCCGGCGGAATGCACTTTCCAATGACGTTCGAGAGTGAGATCCCTGATTATCTGAACAGCATCAACGCTCTGCTGCGAAACCAGTACAACATCGCCTATGACCTCAATAGCCCGCATACTCCCGGCCAGAAATACAAACTGCAGGTAAAGGTCGATGTCAACGGCGACGGGATCTACGACGAAAAGGCGTATCGCGTCCAGGCACGCCCCTACTACATCGCCCCCGGCGGTGATGACGCAAAAGATAAAAGAAAAAAGGATTAAGCCGGATTTCTCTTCGCTAAAAAGAAAGGCTGCAAGAAACCTTTAGCTCCCGGATTGCTTCAAAAGCAGTCCGCTTGGCGTTGCGGTGTGATCAAAGACGTAGTTGTACTTATAGATCCCGAACGGCAGGATCGAGACCGGGATCGAGTAGTTCACGTGGGCATTGACTCCCGGGCCGACCTTCTTCACCTCGACCAGCGCGTCGGACGGAACCTCATTCGCTGAAATTGCTTTCTCAAGGCGTTCCTTCACGTTCTTGACGGGGTCGACGTTGCCCGGCAGCGCCATTCCCTGCAGCACCGCGGTCTCCATATCGGACTTCATCGCCTCACCTTGATACGCGACCGGGATGTAGTTGTATCCGGCGTTCGCGACCAACAATATAAAAGCCAGCACAATAAGAAATTTGACGCCGGCACTGCCGCGTTCATTGACTCGGTTCGTTACATTCTGCATTTTTCTAAACTTCCTTCGCTGTTGAGCTTACTTCTGAAGCTTAAGAAACGCTTCGAGTGTGGAAAGAGCGGTTTTTGGAGAGACATGATCACCCGAAAAAACTACGGGCCGGCCGATACCTCGAAGCAGGATCCATTGAAGTGATCCGGATATGTTCTTTTTGTCGAATTGAAAAGCCTCAAAGACCTTTTGAGGTTCAATGTCCGCAAGCGACGGCAAAACACCGACGCTGTGCAAAACATCGTATAACAATTCTACATCCTGCTTGTCACAAATCGCAAGCTTTTTTGAGAGTTCGGCGGCATAAAGAATGCCATAGCCAACAGCCTCACCATGACGGAAATATCGGTAATCTGTGGCTTTTTCTAGAGCGTGAGCGAGCGTATGCCCAAAATTCAAGATTTTTCGCGAACGCCCGTCCGTCCGTTTAACATCCTCGAAAGGGTCCTGATCGACGATCTTAGCCTTAAATGCAATATTCTCACGTACCAGGGCCGCAAGCTTCTCGCTGGAAAAAAGGGACGTTCTATCGGAAAAACACGCTTTTGTTCGCTTTAATAGGCTCTTCCCTCCGAGCGCGGCGTGTTTTACCATTTCACACGCCCCTGCCACGATCTCGCGTTCCGGCAACGTTCTAAGGCACTCTACGTCAGCGAAAACGCCAGTCGCGGGATGAAATGCACCGATCGTATTCTTGCCGAAAGAAGCGTTTACGCCGGTTTTGCCGCCGACCGACGAGTCGATCATTGCGAGCAAAGTGGTCGGCAGTTGGATATGTTTGATGCCTCGCAGATAGGTCGCCGCGGCAAAACCACCCAGATCGCCGACAACGCCTCCGCCTAGCGAAAGCAAAGCATCGGTCCGTTCAATACGGGCCGCTGCCATCGCCGCCAAGACCTTTTCTGTGGAGGCCAATGTTTTGAATCTCTCACCGTCGCCGATTAGCGCGGTCGCGGTCGAGAAACCTACCTTTTGCAAACTTGCTTCGACCGTTCGCCCGTAAAGTCCAAAAACCTTCCGATTCGAGACGAGAAATGCACGTTTCGCTTGGCCCCCAAAACGTTGGCGTGCGAACGCTCCAACGGAGTCGAGGTTTCCCTGCCCGATCTCGATCGTCTCAAATAGGTCCATCGCTGTTGGCGAAGCTCTCATCCCAGGTTTTCCCGTATGATGTCTGCGAGGGCGGCAGCCTTCCGTTCAATGTCGTCCTGATCGACGCCCTCGATCATAACGCGCGCGAGATTCTCAGTTCCGGAATATCTAAGCAGCAGTCGGCCGTTTTCCGCCATCTCTTTTTCAAGTCCGACGGCGGCTTCCGCGATCGCACGCACTTCTTCGAAAGGCCGCTTTTCTTTGACCGCAACATTCACGAGGACCTGCGGAAATCGCTGAAACCCGGCCACTGCGTCACAGAGAGAGAGTCCACGGCGTGCAAGGGAAGAAAGCGTCAACACCGCGGTCGCCATTCCATCTCCGACGAGACTGCGTTCAGGAAAAATTATGTGGCCGGACTGCTCACCGCCGACAACCGAACCGGTACGGATAAGCTCTTCAAGTACGTACTTATCTCCTACCTTTGCTCGGATAAGGTCAATATCCCTTGACCTAAACGCGATCTCAAGCCCGATGTTGCTCATCACGGTCGCAACGACCTTTCTATTCGCAAGTCTGTCCTTCTCGGCCATCTCGGTCGCGAGGATCCAAAGGGTCGCATCGCCATCGACAACGCTGCCTTTATGATCAACAAAAAGTACGCGGTCTGCATCTCCGTCGAACGCAATGCCAAGATCAAAGCCAGCCTCGACCACGGTTGCCGAGAGGGCGTCAAGATGCAGCGAGCCGCAGTCCTTGTTTATGTTCCGCCCGTCCGGAGAATCGTTGATGACGAGAACTTCTGCCCCAAGGCTGCGAAAAAGCTTCGGGGCAAGATCGTAAGCGGCCCCGTTCGCACAATCCAAAACGATCGAGAAGTCCGAGAGCGAGCTCCCTTCAGCAGCAGAGCGAAGGTGTTCCAGATACTTTTCATCAAAGCCCTCGACAAGATCTTCGTTTAGAACGATAGGGGCGACCGGTGCGATCTCGCCTGCTTCAATATCCTCTTCAATAAGCTTCTCGATCGAGCTGTCGAGTTTCTTGCCGCTCGGCAAGAATACCTTGATCCCATTATCTTCAAACGGATTGTGCGACGCGCTGACAACAATGCCCGCATCGTAGCTTTCCGCACCGGTCAGAAATGCAACGCCGGGCGTTGTGATCACTCCCGCAGATGATATCTGTCCGCCTTCCGCGGCAACTCCCGCATGGATCGCACCCTCGATCGCTTGTCCGGATTCGCGTGTATCGCGCCCGGAAATGAATCGAGGTTTGCGGCCAAGACTCGCCTCAAACTGTCGCGCCAAAGATCTGCCGATAATGCTCACGGTTCGCTCATCGAGCGGGAACTCGCCTGCTCGGCCTCTAACGCCGTCTGTTCCAAAATGCTTTCCCATAGATTTCGGCAGATATCCCGATCTTGAGAGTCTGCTCGCTAGAACTCGCGAAAATAAGAGATTAGCAAATTCGGCCGCCAAATTGCTCGGCCAAACACATAAGAGATTTTTGTATATGCAATAAAACTTTCGAAAATGATTGACAACGGCTAAGCGCTTAAGCGAATCTAAGAATGGCCGTCGTCAAAAGCCATTGCGACAGACGGTGAGATTTTCACAAGGATTTAGGGTGTCACTCCTCGAACAAGCAATGAAAAAAGAATTAGCATTTTCCTCGATAATCGTTCTATCGCTTAGCGCTTTGGGCCTTGCCCAATCGAACAATGGGGAGAGCAATTCTAGATCGTCAAAGGTGGTCGTAACTTCAACGCTGAGGCCCGTGCCGACGCCCATTCCGCGTGTCTTAACTACGCCGACTCCGGTCATTGTACCGAGCGCTCCACCGGTCGGCCCATCAACGAATTCATCAACAAATTCATATTCGCCGGCCGCCTCAAACGTGAATTTCGACGGCCTCAGTTTCTCGCAGATCAAGTCACGGCTTGCGGAAGCCAAACGCGAGATGCAGTCGCGACCGGTCACAATTGGCAGTTCAGAGGCAGTTGGAAATGACCCGATCTACTTTGTAAAGATCGCGTATTTGGACGAGCGCACGCGGCAGATCGAGTTCGTGTCCCTTTCCAAAGATGCGTTCCTGGCAAAGAATACAACGAGTTCGGCGGTCTCGACTGATGGTTCGACGCTTTTCTTTCGAAACATCAGGGCAAACGGCGTGAACACTCCGATAGTGCTGACCGATCAATCCGGTGGTTCAAAGCTTCCGCTGATGATCCAGTATCCTGTCGTCCGGGACGGCCGATTTATTGAGACCGCGTATTATGTTTCCACACACCCGGGCATTATTACTCCGGACGTGATCAGTGCCGGAAGGTATTACGTTCGTAACACGATCGAGGTCGCGCGCGAAAAGCTAAGGCATTCCGGTTATATTATTCAGCCTAAGGTGGCCGACATCGCCGAACGTCTTGCTACTGTCGAACATGTCGATCATTGGCGCTTTCGCACCGAACTTCATCCGAACATCTTCAATGATATCTTTACTCTCTACGCCTTGAATGAGGGACAGACGTATCGTTATTCGGTTAGCTCTGCAGGCGCGGGCGGGATGGTGCAGATGATCCCCTCGACGTATCGTATGGTCAGGGCTCGTTTTCCGCAAGCGAATCTGATGCCCGACTTTGTCAGCGGAATGCAGGATCACGTCAATGCGACAAAGGCAATGCTTCTTTACATGCAGATGACATGGAACGATCTTTCGAGCAACGACACGATCTCACAAGCAATGGCCGACGGCATCGCACGGCAGGAAGACCTAATGGCCGCAGGCTACAATTCAAATCCCGCACGGCTAGCGGGCTACATCAGACGCGGCGGCGATAACTGGACGAACCTGATCCCGCGTGAGACACAGATCTATTTGCAGATATTCGCTTCGCTTGAACGTGCCGTTCCGCTTGCCGCTCGAACGCACTAGCCGTCGATCAATTCGCGGATCTCGTCCTGCACGTCTGCGAACGTCTTTTCGACCAAATTCGTACCTAAAAAGAACGGATTTCCCGTAACCTCGAGCTTTGCAAAAGGCGGCGGTTCGAACGTATCGAAATCCTCAGAGGATCCGAATTCAAAACTCGCGGTGCCTAATCCCTGCAGCTTACCTAGATAGATGTCGAACAGGATCTTCGATCGCTCGAACTCCTGAAAGTAGCGATTTTTCCGGATCTCTAGGCCTTCAAGCCCGGCAAACGCCTCATACTCGGCCTCGTTCAAATGAAGCTCGGAGAATTTTACGGCCGGATGCCCGCTGTCTTCGGAAAGGAAAACCTGCTGCAGCGTCCGTGTCCACGCCTTCGAATATGGGTCGCGAACGCTTCGTATCCGGAGGCGTGTATTCGGAATATAGCCGTCAAATAGCTGCAGGTGCGAACTTGCCAGCGTGAGCGGTTCGGGCAGGCCTTCGATCAAATAAAGTCGGGAAAGATGTGTCTCGGCTGTTTTGGCTGACATATCAGATTATTTATACTTCTAATATTCCAATGTAATTTGGACGGATTCATTATATGAGAAAATTCTATTTCGGTTCAGTAATTATTGCTCTTTCGAGCCTATTTTTTGCGGCATGCGGAGGACCGGCCGCGAACACGAATACAAACTCGAACTCGGGCGGACAAAATACCACTTCGCCGAATTCGAACCAGCAAGCGCAGGTTGCTCCGGCGAATGTGCCTGCCGGCACGACCGTCAAGCCCGTCGAAGAGACTATCAACAACGCACCTACGCTCGCTCCTGTCGTGCATGCTTACTACGACGCCCTAAAGAATAAGAACACGGCCGCCCTTAGGGAGGTGCTTTCGGCTGAATTCTTCGCCCGCTCCGAAAAGCAAATGAAGGAGGATGGCGCTAAGGACCTTGCGACCTATATGGCCGAATTTGACACGATCCCGGACAAGCCCGTCGAGGTTCGCAACGAGAAGATCGAAGGCAACAAAGCCGTTGCTCAGATAAAAGGGGGCGACTACTTGGGCTGGACGCCATTCACGTTTGTGAACGAAGGCGGCAAGTGGAAATTCACAGGCGGCAGCACCGACTTGAACGCGGTCAAAGACGGTAAATAGTACCCCACGATCGTGGATATGGCCCGCTTTTTTGCGGGCCTTTCTGGTGGATCCTATTTTTCTAACTTGACGTTGTGAACTTCTAGGATCGTGCCCATTGCCCGGTTGAATCCGGCGATCGCCTTGTTTAGATCAGTTCGGGCGGCGAGTTCGCGGCCGCGGGCCACCACGAGATCCTGAAGCCTTTGCGAAACAAGATAGAACGTGCTAGTTCCGCCGCGAAAGAGCCGGTCTTCGCTATTGTAGAGTTCTTCGGCCGCCTCTCGTGCCGCGGTCGCGGCATTCAGGCGTGCTTCGGTGGAACGCAGTGATTGAAGGGCATTTCGCACCTCGGCCTCGACCGATTGCTCGCGGGCCGCACGCTGTTTTTCGAGACTATCAGCAGCAACAAGCGTCTTACCGTAATTTGCCTTAGCGGCTCGGTTTCCGATTGGAAAAGAAAACACAAGGCTCGCACGATAAGTTGGATACTCTTGACCGAACAGGTTCCGCAGCGAAGTAAAATACCCGCCAACAAGATTGGGAGGTACGCGGCTTAAGCCCGTGATCGGGTTGATCGCGGCCGGCGTTTCGGTTCCGCCCAGGCCTTGCGAAGTATAGGTTCCCACAAGGTCGATCTGCAGCTTCTTCTGATTCTTATAAAATCGCTGATCGA
The DNA here is from genome assembly GCA_018269005.1 of Acidobacteriota bacterium. Lineage (GTDB taxonomy): Bacteria > Acidobacteriota > Blastocatellia > Pyrinomonadales > Pyrinomonadaceae > OLB17. Next base: position 108,775 of record JAFDVK010000034.1, read on the forward strand.
TCAGATTTTGATCCTGCCTAAGCTGAAATTCCGCGATCTCAGGACGTTTTCTGAACGCCTCGATCTTTGCTACCTCGAGGCCTATCTGAGGAACCGGAACGGCCGCAGAGGTAACCGGCGTGATCGGACGATCCCATTCAGGAGCAGAGCGTTCGGCGAGAATGAGCGTCTTGAGAGTGTTCTCGGCACGGGTTGCCGCTTCCTGCGCATCATAAACATTCTGCTCGAACGTCGCGATCTGCGCTCTCGCCGCAACGATCTCGATCGGCGCGAGCACTCCCTTCTCGACCATTCTGCTGTTGCTCTCAAGCTGCGCTCGAGCCTGCTTTAGCGTGTCGGTCTGCACCTCGATCGAACGCAGGGCATAAACAAGATCCCAATACGCCTGCTCCACGGTATTGACGACGTTCATCGCCTCGGTCTGCAACTGGGTCTCGCTGATCTCGATATTCTTCTTCGCGATCAGAATATTGCGTCGTGCCGGGTCAATCGAACGGTTTCGCCACAGCGGCTGCGTGTAGCTGAAGCTCAGGCTCGAAGGAAATTGCGGATTCAGGAATGAGTTCGTGTTGCTCGAGGTATTCCGGGAAGAGTTGAAGATCGCCGAGTAAGATGCTCCGCCGAAAGGCACAAGGCCATCGATGCTGATGTTGTTCGAAGCGCGGGTCGTTGTGACCGAGCCATTTACGGCACCGCCGATGGCGGAGGCGGTCGGAACCGAAACGCTTTCATAAAAATTCGTGCTTGCAAGCAGCGGATCGTAGGCGCCCTTTACCCCAAGAAGGTCCAGGTTCGAGGTTTTCGTTCCTGCACGCGAAACCCCGATATCGTTGTTGTTCTTCAAGGCCATCTCAATGGCCTCATCGAGGGTCAGGCTCAGCTCGGTTCCTGCGGCAACGCCGATGCGCGTTGCATCAGGCAGCGGGCGAAGCGGTACAGAAAACGTTGGCTGAACAGGAGGTTTATCAGCCGGCGTTGGGGTCGGGGTCTGCGCGACGGCACTCGAGGCAGCCGAAAGCGCCACAAAGGCCGCGCCAAGCGGCATTAAAGATCTTAGGAGAAGCTTCATCACAAATGCTCGATCGACTCCTCCGAATTTTCACCTTTGTTCCGGCGAAGCTTCTGCAGCAACTTGTGGAACGGACTCGCTATCTTGCGCCAAAGGGTCGTTTCCGCCGCATCGTCAAACAGCGAATAGAAAACGGGTACGGTCAATAGCGTAAGAAGGAGACACATTGATTGCCCGCCGACGACCAGGATGCCGATCGAACGATTCGTTGCAGCACCCGCTCCGCTGCCGACGATCAGCGGGATCATCCCCGCGACAAGCGCGATCGTCGTCATCAGAATCGGCCGCAGACGGTCACGATTCGCTTGAATTATCGCGTCATAACGTCCCATGCCTTTCGCACGCAGCGAATTCGTGTGGTCTATCTGCAAAATAGCGTTCTTCTTGACCACGCCGAATAAAAGCAATATTCCTAGTGCCGAGAATATGTTCAGCGTCTGCCCCGCAAGCGCAGTCGAAAGCAAGGCGAACGGCACAGAAAGCGGCAGCGTCAATAGGATCGTGATCGGATGAATGAACGATTCGAACTGCGCCGCCAGCACAAGATACATGAACACGAACGAGAGAAGGAATGCGAGCATGAACGAGCTGTATGCGCGTTCAAGTTCTTTCGACTGGCCGGTGACGCCGCTCGAATATTCCGGCGGCATGTTCAACGACGATACGAGTTCCTTTAGGTGAGCCAGAGCGTCTGATTCTGAAGCATTCGGCGGTAGGCCGGACGAGATCGTAACGACGCGTTGCCGGTTCAGACGCTGGATCGTCGAAGGACTGAGCGATTCCTGTGCGGTAACGACGCGATCAAGCGGAACAGGCTCGCCTTTGGATGAACTGACGGTGAACAACCGCAGATTATCTCGCGTCCGACGAAAACGCTCATCCGCCTGTACCATCACATCGTATTGCTTAGTGCCTTCGCTAAAGGTCGAAACACGCTGGCCGGCAGCGGCAATATTCAACGCACGAGCGATATTGCCCGCATCGACGCCAAGATCTGCCGCACGCGTACGGTCGATCACGAACCGCACCTCAGGCGTGCCGACATCGACCGAATTATCCGGGTCGCGGAAGATCGGATCTTGCTGCATCTTCTCGACGAGTTGATCGGCGTAAGAATTCAGCTGTTCCATATCCGGCCCGGAAATGAAATAGCCGATGCCCGAGCCGCCGCGTCCCAAACCAATTCCCTGCGCGATCGATGACGCTGCTGAGACGTTGATGCGCCAATCCTTATTCGAATAAGGTTTGACCATCCCTCGGACCATTCCCATGATCTCGGCCTGACTCTGCGAGCGTTGCTTCACCGGCACAAGGTTAACGCTGACGGTTCCCGAATTACCACTTCCTCCGCCGCCATAGCCGCCGACGTTGACGGTCGAATTCAGAAGGCCCGGAACTTTCTCTTTAATGTCGCGAGAGATCCGGTCAACGATCGACTGCGTTGCTGCAAGGGATGTCCCTTGCGGGCCTCGGACATTTACCTGGAAGCTCGATTCGTCTTCATCGGGGAGGAACGCCATTCCCACATACTTGTACAGCGGATAAATAGAAGCGACAGTAAGGATACAGATCAGGACAACCGCCCAACGGAACCGCATTGCGAGCTTTAGCAGTGTTGTGTACCCCGCATCGATCTTCGCGTAGAACCAACCGCTCTTTGAGTCCGTTTCGTGTTCGATCGCGTAAGCGACCGTCGGATCATCACGAATCTCAGGCGGCAGAGGCTCTGAAGGTGCCTTTTTCGGCTTTATCCAGCGGGCGGCGAGCATCGGCGTCAGCGTGAAAGAAACGATCAGACTGACCGCGATCGCTGCAGCAGAGGTGAGGCCGAAGGACGACATAAACCGTCCGACGATCCCGGTCATAAACCCTACCGGAATGAATACGGCTAGCAGCGACAACGTAGTAGCAAGAACCGCAAGACCGATCTCGCGCGTACCTTCGACCGCAGCCTTAAAGGGGTCCATCCCCTTCTCTTCCACAAAGCGGTAGATATTCTCCAAAACGACGATCGCATCGTCGATCACGATGCCGACCATTAAGGTCAACGCAAGCATCGTCATCTGATTGAGCGAATATCCCATCGCGGCGATGAGCGCAAAGGCCGCAATGATCGATGTCGGGATCGCGAGGGCAGCGATAAGCGTTGATCGGAAATTCCAAAGAAAGAAAAAGACCACGACCGCCGCGAATATCGCCCCGATCACGAGATGCTCTTCGATCGCGTGGAGCGAGTTCTCGATGAATTCAGACTGATCGCGAATAACGGCGACCTTAAAGTCCTTGGGCAAGGTCGGCACGATATTGGCCATTCGCTCCTTGACCGCATTGATCAGAGCGACCGTGTTTGCACCGGATTGCTTTCGAATGGCGAGAGCAACGGTCGGATTATTGTCGAGCGAATAGGTGCTCGACGGATCCTCTCCTGTTTCCAGAACGCGGCCGATCTGACGGAACTTGATCGGAAAACCGTTCTTCGTCGCGACGACGATGTCGTTGAATTCTTCGACGTTGGTAAGCTTGCTTATCGTTCGAAGGCCGACCGTCTTTGCTCCTTCAACAAGCGTGCCGCCGGGCATTTCCTGGTTCTGCGCCGAAACTGCCGTTGCCACCTGATTGACCGAAAGCCCGTATGCCCGAAGTTTGTCGGGATCGACGTAAAGTTTTATCTGCTTCGGCCGACCGCCGAACACGACGACCTCGCCAACGCCATCGGCCGATTCTATCTTCTCCTGGATAAGAACCTCGACCATGTCGCTCAATTCACTGATATCGCGAGGCGAACTGACCGCATACATCAATACCGGCGATGAATCAGGATCACTCTTTCGGGCAACCGGCGGATCGGCCTCTTCGGGAAGACGCCAGGTGATAGTACTGAGCTTCTGCTGAACTTCCTGGAAAGCCTGGTCGGGATTCTTTTCGAGGTTAAAGCTTAGCGTGATCCGCGAACTGCCGCGTGAGGACGAGGAACGCATTTCGTCCACGCCCGGGACGGTATTTAGGACACCTTCGATCGGATCCGTGACCTCGGACTCCATCTCGGCCGGGGCCGCACCGCTATTGCTGGTCGAGACAGAAATGGTGGGCACGTCGATCTTTGGAAATCGATCGACGCCGAGCGTAAAAAAGCTGAATGCCCCGACAACCGTCAGGAACATCACGATCACGGTCGCAAAGACCGGTCGATGAACACAAATTTCGGCGAGCCACTGCATAAACTACTCCCCGCCCTTACGACGATACTTTTGCGCCCTCGTAAAGCTGGCCAACGTTGCTCGTCGCAACAGGTTGATCCGCATCGACGCCGGAAATGATCTGTTGCCAATCGCCTTCTTCGCGACCGACCTGCACGACCTTGAGCTTTGCCACTCCGTCCGCGATCACGAAGACACGGAACGACTGGGTCGAAACATCGTGGAAGATAGCCGTCTTCGGAACAAAGATCCCTTTTGTGCCGCCTTCCCGTACGATCTGCGTCGTTGCGAACATTCCTTGGCGCAAAAGATTGTCAGAATTATCGATCAAGGCCTCGATCGAAGCCGACCTGGAGGTCGCGTCGATCGCGGGATTAACAGCCGAGACCCTGCCCGCAAAATTCTGGTCCTTGTATGCATCGACCGTAATAGTTACGACCGCACCGAGCCGCACGCCGGGCACGTCACCTTCCGGCACCTGGATTATCGCCTTGATAGGATTCGTGCGCAGAACCGTTGCGATCACTGAGGACGAAGAAACATATTCACCGACAGAGGTTGGGCGGTCACTCACGTAACCTGAAAACGGGGCTTTAATTACCGTGTCGGCAAGAACGCGCTCTGCGTCATCAACCTGTGTCTGTGCTGTAGCAACGGCCGCCTGTGCGCCGACGATCGCCTGGTTGCTCTGACGAGCGGAGTTGATCGTCGTCTCAAGCTGTTGCTGTGCTGCGTTCGCCCTTGCACGGGCCGTATCGCGCGCCGTCTTGTACTGCTCGTAGGTGATCATCGCGACGTCGCCGCTTTCGGTCAGTTCGCGATAGCGCTTTTCATTTGCTTCGGCCTGTTTTAACTCAAGGTTTGCCTGTTCGAGGTTTGCTCGGGCGGTCAGAACTTCGGGCACCGTCGTAGCGGTGAACTTACCGCCGCCAAGCAGTCCCAACCTGGCCTCTGCCTGAGAAACTCCGGCCTTTGCCTGCCTTACGGCCGCACGAGCAGACTCAAGTCTGATCTTTGCATCGCGGTCATCAACCTTGGCGAGCGTCTGCCCCTCGCGCACGAAGTCGCCCACGTTGACATAAACGTTCGAGAGCCGTCCCGCCGTTTTCGGTGAAACGTTCGACTTTTCCTGCGCGGTGAGCGACCCCGTCGCATCGATCGTCGATGCGACATCTCGGGACTCGCTCTTCCCGACGGTGATCGCGATCGGCGTATCCTTCGCCGAGTTTTCAGGCGTCGCAACTTGCGGAGCGCTCTTGCTGCACCCGGTTGAGATACAAATCGCCGCAGATACAAATGCAAAAGCGGCGCGGCTGATAAACAGTCTTGACATTACTATAAAGTCAATATTTTACAATATTTGCCGTCGCGGGCAATCGGTAAAGATGTAAAGAATTGTCAACAACTTTGCCCCCTCGCGTATAATGTCGATCTTGTTAATGTTAAAGTGGTCAGCACTGAAGCACTAACAGCAAAATTTCTCGGAGGTATTTTTATGAAAGCGATAACAGCGAAAGAATTGGCAGAGAAGATCGAGGCAGGCGAGGACGTTCAACTAATTGACGTGCGCGAACCGGACGAGAATGCCTTCGCGAAGATCGATGGGGCAAAGCTCATACCGCTGGGACAGGTCGTAGCTCGTATGAGCGAGATCGATCCGTCACGCGATACGGTCGTCCATTGCAAAGGCGGCGTCCGCAGCGCAAAGGCCATCGAGGCTTTGCAGGCAGCAGGTTTTCAGGGCGATCTAACGAATCTAACGGGCGGGATAACGGCATGGTCGAACGATGTCGATCCTTCGGTACCTAAGTATTGATCCCGGCGAGTTCTATTTCAGCGGAAAGGCGGACGATCTCCATGCCCTCAACGACCGTAGTGCGGCAGGAGATCACGCCTTTTTCTTTTTCACCGTTCTTGATCCAAACCTGGCAGTTTAGACAATCCCCATTCCAGCAGAGATCGGCCTGCGAGACCGAATCCATAGCAAGAAATTGAAAACAGCGAAGAAGCGTGTTATTCTCCGGCACATCGCATTTCTTATCAAGTATCTTGATCTCGACCAGCCTTTCATACGGCGCAAAAATATCCGGATTCGACATTTCTTTTCTATATCGGAAGCGATTTAATGAGATTCAGCGTTCCGACTATGAAATGATAGCCAAAAGGTGTAGCTTTGAACAATGGCCTTGGTGATCTATACAAAACCCGGCTGCCCGTATTGCAAGAAAGCAAAAGACCATTACAACAGTATCGGCGAACCGTTTATCGAGTATGATGCTCAAAACGATATGAAGCATCGCCGCGATATGCTTGCATTCAGCAATGGAGATCCGACGGTGCCGACATTCGTTCGAAACGGCAAGTTTCTCGGCTCCGGCTGGGGTGATCCGCCTCGCGGCTGAACGGTGTATTAGTGGACAGCAGTTTGCTATCCGATTCACGATCACGGCTAGGACCTGGAGAATTGTTTTTCGTGCGCGTCAAAAATCATATTTTTGCGTTTGGGATTATTGATTGATACGGCAATAATTGGAGTTTTGGTTTTTACACGCTGAAAGCGTGCTTTGGGTAGCGTCGCAATAGGTCGGAAGGAAATACCCTTTCATGGGCCTGCAAGTAGCTGCCGCTGTTTATGGTTGACTCGCAGATCAATCAATACAAGATCCTGGAAAAGATCGGTTCCGGCGGCCAAGGAACCGTTTACAAGGCTCTTGACTCAAAGCTCAATCGCACCGCGGTCATAAAGGTCCTTCCACCTGAACTCACAAAAAAGACCGCGAACTTCAAGCGTTTCGAACGCGAGGCCCAGCTCTGCTCCCAACTTGATCATCCGAACATCTGCACCATTTATGACTTCAGCGAATCTAATGGCACGTACTACATCGCGATGCAGTTCATTGAAGGCAAGAATGTACGACAGCTTGTTTCCGGCCGCCCTCTCGAACTAAAAAGTGCGGTCTCGATAGCTATCCAGGTCACCGACGCTCTCGCCTACGCCCATTCAAAGAACATTATTCATCGCGACATTAAGGCCGGGAATGTAATGGTCGCAGACTCAGGCCAGGTAAAGATCCTTGATTTTGGCCTTGCAAAGCTGCTAGAGGACGAGCAAACCGATGCCGGAGCTGGCACAAAGCGAGCGAGCGATATCACGGAACTTGGAATTCCTTATGGTACGGCGACATATGCGGCACCTGAACAAGCCCGCGGCGAACGCGCGGATGTCCGCTCGGATATTTTCTCGACGGGCGTTCTAATCTACGAGATGCTCACCGGCATTTGGCCGTTCCAGGGAAAGAGCGTTATCGATGTCCGCCATCAGGTTTTGTACGGAACTCCGAAGCCGATCGCCGAAGCTCGGCGTGACGCAGTGCCCGCACAGCTCCAGTCGGTCATCGACAAGGCTCTCGCCAAGGACCCGAAAGACCGCTATCAGAAAATCGCTCAGATGCGGGATGATCTACGTAACATCCTGCATCAGATCGCCGGCGTACAGTTATTGACCACAGACACATTTTCTCCTTCGCACGCTGATGGCGGAGCCGTCAAGCGAATGCTGAATTGGTTCACCGGACGTTCTGCCCCGGAGCGAACTTCGACGGCTCATTCCGGTTCATTTTCGATCAGCCAATCTTCGCAGGCTCCCGATATTTTGCTGACCGCCACGGGAACGGAGAAGAAGAGCGTTGCGATCTTGCCGTTTCAGAATCTCGCAAATGACAAAGATTCTTCGTTCTACGAATTCGCTCTCGCCGATGCGGTCATTACCGAGCTTGCACAGATCCGGTCGATCATCGTGCGGCCGAGTTCTGTGATCGCAAAATATCAGGGCAAGAGTATCGATCCCGGCACGGCCGGCCGCGAACTCCGCGTAAACGCCGTGCTTTCTGCCGGCTTTTTACGTGCCGGAAACAAGCTTCGCGTTACGGCCCAACTTCTTGAGACCGCATCCGGCGACATTCTCTGGAGCGACCGAATAGATGCCGAGGGCAGCGACATCCTCGCCATTCAGGACAGCATCGCCCAACGCATTCTCGAGGGCCTGCGGCTCGAACTCTCCGATGTCGAGGCGGAAAAGCTCGGCCGACGCGCCACCGAAAACGCCGATGCGTGGGAAGAATATCTTCGCGGCCGCGATGCCTTCGCTCGGTTCATTTTCCGAACTCTGGATTCTGCGGACTGCGACGCGGCGATCGCGAATTTCAAACGTGCGATCGAGCTGGATTCGCATTTCGCCCTCGCCTATAGCGGACTCGGAGCGTGCTATGCGAACCGCCTTTTCAAGGGAATGGGCGATCCGGAAGATTATACCTACGCCGAGACAGCGTTCAGCAAAGCCTTCTATTACGACCCGAACGTGGTCGAGGCCCGCGTGCTGATGGTGATGATCTATATGGCCCGCGGCGAGAAGAAGAAAGCCCGGCTCGAGATCCGAGTGCTTGAGCGACAATTCCCGAACGATGCCGCACTGTTCTTTGTAAAAGGCGTGATGCACCGTCTCGACGGCGAATACGAAGAATCGCTCAAGGCCTTCGAGAAACTCTCGAAGCTCGACCCTGCGGCCCGCGTCGTCGCTGCCTACAATCGAGCCCGGATCTTTATCTACAAAGGTGATTACAACAAAGCTCTAGACGAACTCGACCGTGGAACTCGAGTTGAGCCGAATCACCCGATGCTGAAGATATTCCGCTCCGGCGTTTACTATTATCAGGGAGATGCTGATGCGGCGATCGACCTGATCAGGTCGGTCTTAGTAGAGCATCCTGAGATGGACGGCATTCGTCCGCTCTACGCGATCTATCTTGCGGGCGATGGACGCTTTGACGAAGCCCGTGAAGAACTGACCGAAGAAGCACTCGCTCTCTCCCGTGCCGATCACGATATGGCGTATTGGGTTGGCGCCTCGTACGCGCTTCTCGGCGACAAAGACCTTGCGTTCAAATGGCTCAATAAAGCGATCCGCCTAGGCAACGAGAACCGCCCGTATTTCGAGGGCGACAAGAACCTCATCACGCTTCGCGAAGACCCTCGCTGGCTTGAGCTGATGGCGAAGCTTGTCCGCGACTAATCGACCCGCTCGAAGACGAACTCGTTACAACCAAGTCCTACACCGCCGCTTACTACCTTTGTGAGCGTGAAGCCGCGTCGTTTGTAGAATTCGAAGACCGCATCGACGCTCGCGTATTCGTAAGGAAAGCCGCCGACCCAATCAATAATGTCATACCAGCGATTCATGCCGCGGCCTGTCTTGTAACGCGTCCACGAACGAACATATTCCATCGGCTTAAGTCTCAAAAGAGCCGACGTGAGCCGTTTTGCTTCTTCGGGCAAGCTTACGGCCACGGCGAACGGCGTTTTGAGAACTCGCGGCAGTCGGCAGTAAGTTCTCTTGATCCAATGCCAGCGGCTCGCCTGGCTGCCGGTGTCGTTATAAAGTGCGACGAAAAGTTTGCCGCCGGAGCGGGTCGGAATGACGGCATTTTCGAGCGCACGCCACATCTCGCCCGTGTGATGCAATACGCCCCACGAATAGACCACGTCGAATTTCCCCAAGCTCGCGACATAGTCCGCATCTAGAGCAGAACCTTGCTCGACACGCCAGTTCGCGTCCGACGCGAAGTATCTCTTTTTCAATTCACGCGTACATGCGACCGAATTCGTGTCGAAATCAAATGAAACGACCTCGGCACCAAGCCGCCTTGCCGCGAGCGAAAAGAGTCCGCTGCCCGAACCGATATCGAGGAAGCGTTTACCCGCGAGCGTCTCGCATTCGAGCATTTCGCGGAGGCTCGCAACCGCCGTCTCGATCCGCTCTTCGTCGAGAACGCTCAGGAATGCGGCCCAATTCTTCCCGAATTCGAACCTCTCGCCCGCCGCGACCTCCGCCTTGTGCTGCCGCACGACGTCAAACTCTTCACTTACAACGGCACTCATCTAACTTCTCTCCTCGATGATCTTCCTCAGCTCGTCAACCTTCGCTTCCCAACTCTCCGCTCGAATCGCATCGCTGACCGCCGCACGCGGTTTCGGGTGCGCGAGGGCTTCCTCGATCTTTTCGATGAACTTCGCGTGCGTTTCGCCGACGAGAACATCCGCGAGCACACGCACTTCCGGAATGTCGGTCGATACGACAGGCAAACCCGCGGCCAGATATTCGCGAACCTTCAGCGGATTTGCCGCGAGCGTCAATTCGTTTATTACGAAAGGATTTATCGCGACATCGAACGCCGCACAATATGCGGGCAGTTCGCTGTACGGTTTGCGGCCGAGAATGTGTACGTTCGCGACGCTTCGCAATTCGGCGATCTGTCCCTCGGTTTCGATGGTGTGTTTGCCAACGAGCACGACCGAGCCTTGCGAAAAATGCCCTGCGATCTTCTTCACAAGTTCGAGATCGACCCAATCGGCGATCAGCCCGTGAAAACCGATGATCGGCTGCGGCAGATCGGCGACATCCGCAGGCAGTTCGAGCTTGCCGTCGACGGCTTTTCGAAAATGCCGCCAGTCGGTGCCGTGACGGATCAGGTGCGTCTCGGAATTGAACTTCGCCTTTGATTCGAGCAGCTTCTCTGCCGAGACGATGACGATGTCTGCTTTGCGGAACAGCTCTTCCTCGAGCTCTTTCAGGCCCGCGGCAACGCCCGTGAACGCCGTGTACTCATCAACGCAGTAATAGATCAGCTCGGTCTCGCCAAGATTCCCCGCGACGAGCCCGGCAGCCGGATTAAAGGCCATATTGACGACATTCTCAAAGCCAAGCCGCCGCATCGAACGCCGTATCTGGCGCACGAGAAGCTTGCGGTTCAGCGAAACGACGGCGTCGTTGCCGTACGCCGGAATTACGAGTGGATTTAGCACGAAAATGTTCTTCTCGACCTCTCGCACCGGCTCCGCAAAGCTCCTCAATTTCCTCGCGATCCGCGAAACATCTTTCGCGGCGGCGGTCGGCATACGGTTCGGCAGGGCGTTCACCCACAAAATGCGGTTGTCTCTCGCGAGCACACGCATCAAATGCGTCTTCGACAACGGATCGCCCGTCCAATCGTGGCTAAAACACACGATATCGCGGCCTCGCAACGCGCCGCTCTGCGGTGCGACACGCTCATCCTTCTTCACCTTCACCGCATTCACCGTCATCCTGTTTTCCTTTGCTTCGACTGGACCGCGGGCGTCCCGCCTGCATTCCTTTCTTTAGCCCTTCGCCTTTATCCTTTATCCTTTATCCTTTATCCCTTCAGCGAGTGCCCTTACTTAGTGCGGGCTTGCGGCAACTCCGTCCTCTGTGTTCTCCGTGCCCTCTGTGGTTAACTCTCTTGGTCAATGAAAGTTCGTGCCCACACCTCAAAATTAATGAGCGCCCAAAGCTTCTCGTCCGCGTTCTCGCCCGCCATATGCCTCGCAGCGAGCGACGCAACGTACTCGCGATCGAAGATGCGGCGAGCAGATGCGCGTGTCCCGAGGACGTATTCATCGACGATGTGACGATGCGTCGTCCGCAGCCATTTGCCGAGCGGCACGGGAAAGCCCATCTTCGGCCGCGTCAGGATCTCGTCCGGCAGAATCCCCTTCATCGCTTCGCGAAGTATCCACTTCGTCGTCGAACCTCGCAGCTTCATCTCGCGCGGCAGACGCGCCGAAAATTCCACGAGCTTGTGATCCAGAAACGGCACGCGGCTCTCGATCGACGCCGCCATCGACATCTGATCCTGCTTCATCAAAAGCTCGTGCAGATATGTTTTCGTGTCGGCATAGAGCAGCTTGTCGAGCGTGTCGGCCGCGTCGGTCTTTGCAAGCAGACGCTCGTGTTCGTCAAAGGGCGACGCGAGAGCAAAACGCTCACGCGCGTCCGAAGAGAAAAGCCTCGCCTGCTCTTTTTTCGGGAAGACAGCGAAGTTGTCGAAGAAAAGATTCTCGATATCGGCGTCGCGTGCCAAAAATGTTCGGCCGAGTTTTTGTCCAAGTGCTCTCGGCAACGCCGCAACACCGCCGCGAACCGCTCCGCGTATGAACGAAGGCGTTACCGCCTCGTAACGTTTGCCGATCTCGAGCAGTTTCAACGCCTTTGCATAACGCCCGTAACCCGCGAGCGTCTCGTCCGAACCTTCGCCCGTAAGCACGACCTTTACGTGCTCGCTTGCAAGCTTCGAAACAAAATACAACGGGATGCTCGCAAGGAAACCGAGCGGTTCGTCCTCGTGCCAAACGAGCTTCGGCAGGGCGTCAAAAAAGTCATCGGGCGAGACGATGATCTCGTGATGATCGGTCTTAAAGCTTTCTGCGACTAGCCGAGCGTAATAATGCTCGTTGGCCTGCGGATCATCGAACGCGACCGAAAATGTCTTGATCGGTTCATCGACCATCTGCGACATCATGCCGGCGATCGCCGACGAATCGATCCCGCCCGAGAGGAACATCCCCAAAGGCACGTCCGCCATCAGGCGCATCTCGACCGCCTCGCGGAACATCTCGCGCCACTCTTCGACAAAGTCCCGCTCGCTAGCACGCGTTAGCTTTGGTTCGAACTCAAGATCCCAATATTCGCGTATCTCGATCTTGCCGTCTTTCCATTCGAGCGTGTGCCCGGGCTTTAGCCTCTTGACGCCCGCGAACAACGTCGCGTCGCCGCACGTCCCGTGATTCGCGAACTGATCCTGCAGTGCCGCGAAATTCACCTCAGGCTTGACCGCACCGGCGGCGAGCAGTGCCTTGATCTCGGAGGCGAAATAGAGATCGCCGTTCTCGTTATGAACGTAATAGAGCGGCTTTACGCCGAGCCGATCGCGTGCGATGAAAAGACTTCGCTTCGCTTTATCCCAGATCGCATAGGCGAACATCCCGCGAAGATGTTCAACTACATCGCGGCCGTATCGCTCGTAGAGTGCAAGGATCGTCTCGGTGTCGGATGTGGTGGTGAATTCGACGCCATCGGAAGCAAGCTTCTTTCGGCTCTCCCGATGGTCGTAGATCTCGCCGTTAAAGACTATCGTCGCATTGCCGCGTCTCATCGGCTGAATGCCGCCCGTGACATCGACGATGCTCAGACGCCTATGCCCAAGCCCTACATTCCCGTCAATGTAAACTCCCGCATCGTCCGGCCCGCGATGTTCCAGTACATCACGCATAGCGACGAGCAGCCGCTCATCGACCCGTCCCTCACGCAAAGCAATGCCGTTTATTCCACACATAACCGTTGAAGTAAATGGCTAATAGTCAACGAATTACAGCACTTTTGCTCCAAAAAAGATCGGCAGCCGAAAAAATGCTTCGACCGCCGTTCCCGCTCTCAAATTAGTAATTAGAAAATTATTAATTACTACTTAAAAACGAAGCATTCTCTCTTCATTTCTCCACGCCGACCTCGGTCAGGGCGTAGGCGTAATCGAAAGCGATCTCTTTCAGGCGGTCGTATCTTCCGGAAGAGCCGCCGTGGCCCGCACCCATATTCGTTTTGAGCAATATGGCCGACTTCTTGTTCGTGTTGAATTCGCGTAGCTTCGCAGCGAACTTTGCACCTTCCCAATAAGGAACCTGGCTGTCGTTGATCGAGATCTCGATCAACATATTCGGGTAAGGCTGTTTCTTGACGTTGTCATACGGCGAATACTGCACCATATAGTCCCACGCTTTCTTCTCGTTCGGGTTGCCCCACTCGATCCATTCCTCGGTCGTGAGCGGCAGCGTATCGTCGAGCATCGTGTTCATCACATCGACGAAAGGCACCTGCGCGATCGCGGCGTGGAAAGTCTCGGGCGCCTGGTTCACTGCCGCACCGACGAGCAGGCCACCCGCGGAACCGCCTTGAATTACGAGCCTGTCGGATGACGTGTACTTATTCGCGACGAGCCATTTTGCCGAATCCACGAAGTCGTTGAACGTGTTCAATTTCGTGAACATACGGCCCGCAAGACGCCATTTTTCGCCCAATTCACCGCCGCCGCGTATCTGCGCGATCGCGTAGATCATTCCGCGATCGACGAGCGAGAGCCGCGAGGTCGAAAAATTCGGCGTAATGCTCACACCGTACGAGCCGTAGCCGTAGAGCAGCATCGGGGCCTTGCCGTCGAGCTTCGTGCCTTTTTTCATCATTATGATGACCGGCACCTTCACGCCATCACGAGCTGTGGCCCAAACGCGCGTCGTTTCGTACTTCGTCTTGTCGTAACCGCTCGGGATCTCCTGCTGTTTTACGAGCTTGCTCTCTCGCGTCTTGAAGTCGAAATCATAGACCGATGCCGGCGTGATCATCGACGCATAGTTGTACCTGACGTATGGCGTGTCGTACTCAGGATTCTGGCCGAGGCCCATCGTGTAAACGACCTCATCCGTCTTGATACGCGTGTCTGCGCGGCGCGTCTTGCGGTCCATCACGCGAAGGTATTCGATCCCGTCTTCTTTTTCGGATACAACTGCGTAATCCTTAAAGAAATCAATGCCCTCGATATTCACGTTCTCGCGATACGCAATGAAAGGCTTCCAATTCTTTTCGCTCGGATCCGATGCGTCGGCACGATCGATCTTGAAGTTCTCTGCACCATCGCGGTTGGTCGTGAAATAGAATTCGCCCATATCGAAATCGGGCGTGTACTGATGGCCTTCGCGACGCGGAGCAAGAACTCTCCACTCGCCCGTGGGCGTATCGGCGGCAAGATAGCGGTATTCGTCCATCGTTTTGGCACCGGAACCGATAAATAGCATCTTGCCGTCTCGCGAACGCCCGACGAAGGCGTTAAATAGCACGTCCTTTTCATTGAAAACTTCCGTAGGCTTGGCACCGCTGCCAAGTTCATAGCGGAAGATCAGGTCAGAGCGCTTCGACACGTCGTCCTCGGTCCCGAAAAAGACTGTCTTGTTGTCCGGCGTCCAGACGAACGACGTAACGCGTTCGAATTTCTCCGGCAGCATCTTGCCCGTGCGAAGATCTTTGAACTGAAGCGTGTACTGGCGATAACCGGTCGTGTCGGTCGAGAACGCGAGAATGTTACCGTCATCGCTCACGTCAAATTCCGCGATCGCGAAATACTCGTGGCCCTTCGCCAATTCGTTCTGATCGATCAGAACCTTGGCATCCGAACCGTCGGCTCTCGTGCCGCGAAGAAAGATCGGATACTGCTTGCCTTCCTCGGTCTTTGTGAAATACCAATACTCGCCCTTGTGATACGGCACACTAGTGTCGTCCTGCTTGATGCGGCCGAGCATCTCCTTGTAAAGCGAATCGACAAAGCCGGCGTGTTTACCCATGAACGACTCTGTGTACTTGTTGTTGTCCTCAAGATACTTGATGATCGCCGGATCCTTCTTGTCCCTGCGGTCGCGCAGCCACGCGTAGTTGTCCGTGATCTCGTAACCGTGAATCTTCAACACCTTCGGAACTTTCTTTGCAATTGGTGGTTTCATATCTTGCGCAACGATCACGAATCTGCCGATAACGATGATCGTAAAAACGGCGATCGCCGCAGTAACTGCTCTTTTGATCTTCATCCTAACCTCACCTCGCGTGCAAATATCATAACCTATTGGACAATAATGTGTTTAGCCGCGATCTTTGTTCCGTTCGAAGCCCGTTGTCCCAGCCAAGACGCTCGTGGGACAACTCTGGGACAGCTCTTGGGACAAATAAGTGATGTGTTATCAATCACTTACGCGATCTGTCCCAAAATTTCGCAAAAAAAAGAGCAGACCGCCTTTTGCGTGACCGACTCCGGAGAAACCACCTCTATCCTCCTATCCCCAAAAGTCAGAACCGCCCGCGTCACGGGCGGGCAGCGTTGCAGAAGCCCGCACGAGGTTGCAGAAGCCCGCACGTTAGTAAGGGCGTTCAGTATAAGTCAGAACCGCCCGCGTCACGGGCGGGCAGCGTTGCAGAAGCCCGCACGTTAGTAAGGGCGTAACACTCAACGCAACTTCCCCCCGAATTGCCACGGCACTTATGCCGTGGAACCGTGCCCCAAAACCAACCTCAGAGGCGGCTCGCCGCCAATGGCTTCGCATAGCCACGTCGTTTACGGCGTGGGTGCCAACGGCAAATGAATCCTCGGAGGCGGCTTGGCCGCCGACATGTCTCTGTCGCGTGCGCCGCACGCTCCAGGGTCATTTGGGCATGATCTCTGCGGCCTTTGCGAGGTTTTGCTTTGCGGCCTTTGCGTTTTCTCTTTTGTCGAGCCGCGAAGGACGCAAGTCAGAGCGACGGCGAGCGTAGAGGCCGAAAGAGAACCACCCCGCCAGCCGAGGCGGCTGCCACCCCTCCTTCGTAAGGAGGGGAGCTTTAGCCCCGCCGTTCACCATTCACCATTCACATTTTTTCAAAGACCGAACGGCCGCTTCGACCGTGTTGTCATCATAGCGAACCGACGCGCCCGTTTTGAAGCACAAACCGCACAGAATGTATCAAAGTGCACGAAATGCACAATTTGCACGGAATGCACAAACGCGAGTTCCGATCATAGGCTGCCGACCGCTGCCATGCGGGCTTGCGACACGATTCTGATGACGTTTTCTATCGTTAAAACTTCTTGACCACACAGCTCTTTACCGCATACAATTGTCATTAACAGCAACGCATCCTCCCGAATCTTCAAAAAAGTAAGCGCCAACCGACCTTCTCGGCGCATCGGACAATATGCTTCGCACAACATTCATAACTCTTTTGTTCGCAGGTATTTGCATCGCTCAGACGCCGCAGCCGACGCCTTCTCTCGGCATTGGGGCAAACCTCAACGGAGCGCGGCCATTCCCGGCGAACAACGCCTGGAATATGGACGTGTCGAAGTTTCGCGTCCATCCGAACTCGCAGAACATCATCTCGCACATCGGCCTAAACACCGGCGTGCACCCTGATTTTGGCACGTTTTGGGAAGGAGCACCGATCGGAATTCCATATGTGGTCGTACCGGGTTCGCAGACTCCCGTTCCTGTCGATTTTGTCTGGTACCCGGACGAAAGCGATGCAGGCCCGTATCCGATCCCCACGAACGCACCGATCGAGGGCGGATCGGCGTCAGACGGCGACCGCCATGTCCTCGTGCTCGACCGAGATAACTGGCTGCTGTATGAGACATACTATTCTTTTCCGGTAAACAATGGCGCGAGTTGGACGGCAGGCAGCGGCAGCCGTTGGAATCTGCGTTCGAACAAACTGCGTCCGCTCGGCTGGACCTCAGCAGATGCCGCCGGCCTTGCGATCTTTCCCGGCCTCGTACGGCGTGACGAAGTTCTCGCGGGCGAGATCCGGCACGCATTTCGATTCACCGCGAGCGTCACGCGCACAGCCTACGTTTATCCCGCAACGCACAGTGCCGGAAGCACTTCGAGCCCGAACGCGCCGCCGATGGGGCTGCGCGTCCGGCTCAAGGCGAACTTCAACG
The DNA here is from genome assembly GCA_018269005.1 of Acidobacteriota bacterium. GTDB lineage: Bacteria > Acidobacteriota > Blastocatellia > Pyrinomonadales > Pyrinomonadaceae > OLB17. The sequence continues at coordinate 126,402 of JAFDVK010000034.1, forward strand.
TGGACAACCCCGCGTTCAGCCCGAACGTCCGCGTCATCCTCCGAGCGATGCAGAAATACGGGATGATCCTCGCTGACAACGGCTCCAATTGGTACGTATCGGGCACGCACGATCCGCTTTGGGATGACGAAGAGTTGAGCTCGCTTTCGCGCGTCAAAGGCTCGGACTTTGAGGTCGTCGATGCACCGCCGCATCTTCTGATGCCGAGCAACGACTATGACGGAGATGGAAAGTCAGACATCTCGGTCTTTCGCCCCGACAACGGTGTTTGGTATGTGCAGCGCTCGACCGCGGGATTCGCGGCATACTCTTTCGGCCTCGAAAGCGACAAACTGACGGCCGCAGACTTCAGCGGCGACGGCAAAACGGACATAGCTGTCTGGCGGCCTTCGAACGGAGTTTGGTATGTTCTGCGAAGTGAAGACTCAACATTCTACGCGGCCAGCTTCGGCACGCAAGGAGACATTCCCGTACCGGCGGATTTTGACGCAGACGGCAGTGCGGACCTCGCTGTCTTCCGCCCGACGACCGGAACGTGGTACATAAACGGTTCGGATTCAGGAGTTCTGGTGCGGCAGTTCGGGATGGCAGGTGACCGGCCGACACCGAGCGATTTTGACGGCGACGGCAAAGCAGATATCGCCGTCTTTCGCCCATCGACGAACGTCTGGTACCGCATCAACAGCTCAAACCAGAGCTTCGCCGCCGTCCAATTCGGAACTTCAGGCGATGCTCCGGTGCCGGCAGATTACACCGGCGACGGCAAAGCAGACATTGCTGTTTTTCGCGAATCGACGGGCACTTGGTACGTGCTCCGAAGCGGCACAAGCACTTTCTATGCGGCTCAATTCGGAACCGCAGGCGACCTTCCCGTGCCCGGCGACTACGACGGCGACGGCCAAAAGGACTTCGCGGTCTTTAGGCCATCACAAGGAATGTGGTACCTGCTCCAGTCGACGTCAGGCTTCGCCGCTACACAATTCGGCCTTACGGGCGACATGCCCATCGCCTCGCAAACAGGCGGCCAATGAGACGGCAACGGTGTAAGGATCGCAAGCGGATCAACCCGGACGATACGCCAATGCGAACGCTACGATCACGTTGATCGCTTTTGCTGATCTCTTTCCTTTTCGGCTTGTTCGACCATGAATTTTATCTCGCGATCAAATTCATCAAATTCCTTTTTCTGCTGAATTTTTACCCGCTCTTTATCGTTCAAAAACCTTACACCTTTGATCTCCGAATTCTTCAGCGATTCGATCCAGCCGTTCAATTGTTTCGATATACTTTCTTCCCGTTTTATCAAATTTGAAATTTCAGATCTGAAATTTGAGAACTTGTCCGACCTCTCGCAGAGCCGCAGCATCGACCTGCATTCGCCTGCTGAACCTTTCGAAATATAGAGAAAATGGATCAAGTCGGAATTCGTTCCCCGCTCGAACCCTTCGGCAATATTATTTGAAATTGAAACAGCAGCTCGTTCAATTTGGTTCTTGAGATCGCCAACACCACGAAAATCAGCTTTAGCTGTAAACTCAAAAAGCCCAAGGGCAAACTCGATTGCAGAGTTCCACACAGGAAGCTCCTCGAAATTCTTATATTTCATTTTTTCTGATCAAAATTGTCTCTAGATGTTACCGGTAAGACTATTACTCAATATAGCTCAAACCGACTCTGCGAAGACACAGGAGCGAGCATTTCGGAGAAAAAAGCCTCGGGAATTTGGATTCCCGAGGCTTTTGGATGATCGTCACGAAGGGTGAACTATCGTTCTTCGATAGGCACGTATTTGAGGTCGCGTGGGCCGATGTATTCGGCACGCGGGCGGATGAGTTTGTTGTTGCCGTACTGCTCAAGGATGTGACCTGTCCAACCGGAGATGCGGCTCACCGCGAAGATCGGCGTATAAAGATCAAGCGGAATTCCCATCAAGTAGTATGTCGAAGCCGAGTAGAAATCGACGTTCGGGAACATTCCCTTCTTCTCGTGCATCAGCTGCTCGATACGCTGTGACATATCGAACCACTTGGATTCGCCCGTCTTCTCTGCCATCTGCTTAGAATAGCGTCGGAGCCAGGTCGCACGCGGATCTTCCGTTTTGTAAACGGCATGGCCGATGCCCATGATCTTGCGTTTTTCTTCGAGGGCCTTATCGACCCACGCATCAACATTATCGAGCGATCCGATCTCGATGAGCATCTTCATCACGTTGGTGTTCGCACCGCCGTGAAGAGGTCCCGCGAGTGCCGCGATGCCGGCGGTTACGCAGCCGTACATATCGGCGAGCGTACCCGCGACGACGCGCGTCGTGAACGTCGAGGCGTTCAGTTCGTGGTCGGCATGCAGGATAAGGCAAACGTCGAACATCCGCGCCTCATCTTCGGACGGCTTTTCGCCGCGAAGCATATAGAGGAAATTCTCGGCAATGGAAAGGCTCGCGTCCGGAGCTACGACGTCCTTGCCGCTGCGAATACGGTCGAATGCCGCGGCGATCGTGCCGATCTGCGCGGTAAGCTTGATCGCTGCACTCATCGCGGAATCGCGATCCGTCCCCTTGCCGGCCTTGTCGTAAAAATCAAGAGAAGAAACTGCCGTCCGAAGAGCATCCATAGGATCAGCATCTTTCGGAAAACTACGCATCAACGCGACGACTTCGGCCGGGACGGCGTAGCTTGCGGCAATGCGTGACTTGAGATCGACAAGCTCATCCGCCTTCGGCAGACGTCCGTTCCACAAAAGAAAAATGACCTCTTCGAACGTGGAATGTTCGGCGAGGTCGTGAATGTTATAGCCTTGGTAAATTAAAATTCCCTGTTCGCCATTTACGTCGCCGATCGAACTCTGTGCGGCGACAACGCCCCGAAGTCCGGCGGTTGCGGCTCCAGATCCTGTTTCAGTTCCTGTACTCATTTGATCTTATATTCCCATCCTGCTTTTCGAGCCTGTCCGATAAACAAGACCGGCCCGCCGATTTTGCCGTGGGCTTGCGATGTCGGCTTCATTCAATGAGCCGGCCTTGGCCGCAGGCCGCCGGACGAATGGTTCTTAAGGGGAAAACCCGGACAAAAACCGCCGATCCCGGCAATCTTTCATTTTAACCGATGACGCCCGTCCCTTCAAGTCATTGGTTTGATGTCGCAAACTTCGTGAGATTTGCCTGCGCCAGCTGTGCGGCGAGGCCACAGCGAAATAAAAAAGCTGTCCGGAGCCATTTTCCGGACAGCTTAAGTGTCAACAGGAGGAGGATTATCCAGGGACTAACGGATCTGCGTCTCGTACGAGGTCTTTATGCGGATCTGTTGGTTTTCATTCAGCTTGATCTGTTTTCCGCGTTCAATGACCACGGCACCGACACCAAATGCAGCTCCAACCGCAGCTCCGACACCTGCACCGACCGGCCCGCCAATGATCGCACCCGTTACAAGGCCTGCACCGGTCGAAGCACCGATCTTGATGCCGTCACCTTTTAGCGATGACTTGCCGATCGCTGTGCCTTCGTTATCGACGGTCTTGATGTTGTCGCCTTTGACCGGCATCACTTCGATGAGCGTCGCTGCAAAATTTGACCAACGCTGGTCGCTGATGACGACCCGGTCGAAAGAAAGGGTCATTTGCGAACGGCGTTTGATGCGGCCCGGCTTTACGATCTTGCTTACGCGGCCTTCAACGACGGCTCCTGCGATCTCTGACGGCGAGACGATCTTCGCAAAGAACTTGTCGCCTTCGCGATTCGTCTCGGTGGACAAAGGCTGCTGAAGTTCGAGAAGAAGTTCGGTATCCCGCGGGATGATGATGATCGCGTTCGGATCACCCGAATAGGTTGCGGTTACCGGCGTTTCTGTTCGTTGGGTGACGGCCGTCGTCTCGGGGTTCGTGGTCGCGGCCGTTGGGCCAACGGTCGTCGGCTTTGATGTCTCGGTAGGCGGTGCTGTCGTTACCGCTGTTACGCCCCGGCGATGGATCTCGGACGGAAGTGTTGATTCGAACGAGCGTTTTTCAAAGCCCGTCGAATAACCGCTCTCAAATCCTTGTTGGTAACCGTCGCGGTAATCCTCGACCGGGCCGTATTCTTTATTGAAAGCCCGATCTGCCTTTGCGTACTCATTATGACGCTTGAAATCACGGACTTGGTTATCGATCGTGTCACGATAGCCGGCCATATAACCATCGGAATAGCCCGTTCTATAACCACGTTGAAGGGCGATATTCAGGTTCGCCGACTGTTGGGCAACGGCTAAGCCAACACTTGTGAAAAGTACACACAATCCGAGAATTGCTATGCGAATGTTTAATCTCATATTTGCTCCTAACGTTGCCTGAAATGGCAGAAATGCTGGTTCCTCATAAGTTTATACACCATTCTTTTAGCAATTACAACAACTTTTTTATCCAAGTGCTTAAAAAGTCGCTTATCGGCTGATTAAGGCTGCGAATCTCGCTCCGGCCCACTGTCCCAAAAATACGTGGGACACGCAAGTAGCTGTATTATCAACAATTAGACCAAACTGTCCCACAGTGTCCCAAACACCCCGTGGGACAAATAAGTGCCTTTGTTCTCAATACTTACAGCCATTTCACACGGGAAAATCGAAAAAAAATTTTGTGGGACGATCTCCTTTTGGTCTAATAGCAATTCTCCCCGAACCGCAGCAGCCTTTCTGGCACGATCTACCCGCATAGCATTACAACACATATGTTGCACGCTACTTTACGAGTATAACATACGTGTCAAGGGGTCTGAAGCTCGAGGAAATTTTCGCGGTCCCCGGTTCGCCAAGTCCGAGCGTCAGGTAAGCGAGAGAAAGGTATCACCCAAACACCCCGCCGCCGAGGTGATGGCCGTGCTATTGCGATATCACGAAAGGCTGCTGCCTGCTCGATCTTGCTTCTGACGTTTACCCTCTAAACTAAAAGCTCTTGCGGAAGAGATACGACATACGAATAAAGACCGTTCGGCCGTTCCGCTCGAATCCGGGCTGCGGCAGATCGGTGAACCGGTTGTATCCGTTGTAGTTAAAGTCGTCGTTATAGCCGACGTAGAAGGCGGTTCCGGGATTCGGCGTCCAACCAAAAAGGACCTGACCTTTTGTGTTCTTGTCGAGCGAATCGTAATCGACGCGCGTCCGCAGGAAGGTAAATCGCGTGAACTGGTAAGTTGAATGAAGCGTAAACAGATTCGATTCGAATGCGAGACGATCGGTGTCGTTTCGGTGCAAACGCGTGTTTGAATAGTCGAGCGAAAATCGCAAGGCGTTTGTCGGTTTGTACTCAACGCCGAACTCGATCTCGCGCTCGAACGCGCGGCCCGGATCCAATGCCGGGTATGGACCGCTCATTCCGCCTTGGACCCAAGAGAGATATGCCGGACTAACGCGTCCGTATCGATTTCCCGCACCGAAGTCGTAATCAAATGTGTTCCAGGAGAATTCGATCGACGCTTCAACCGCAAGCCGGGAATTGATCGTCTTGCTCAGACCGAACGCCAACGAAGGCTGAAGAGCATGCCGTTCCGGGGCTCCAAAGAACGCTCCCCGAATGGTTCCGCTCGCATTGCGTTTAGGGCCGAATTCTTCCTCGTAGAGATGCTCATAACCAAAGCGTGCTTCTGCGTTCAAGGAGAAATTTCCCTGCAGCTGTGCGCTAACGCTGGTTTCGCCATTTGCGCCCTGAATGCGGCCGGACCAGTCATATTCGTAGCTTACGCTTTGGCGCCAATCGAGACGTATCAAACGGGCATCGCTGCGAGACTTCGTGCTCAATCGATTCGCAAAAAAGAAGCTGTTCGTGTCAGTTCGGTTGGCAAAGCCTGCATCAGATCGGTAATCAGGCGATTTTCCTTCAAGGCCCAATGTCCAGCCGGTAGTGTCCTTCGTATTGTCTAGATTGATGCTGTAAGCGAGCCCGTTTCCAGTACGATATTCAACGCGGTCCCTCTCAGGAGAATAGAAATTTTTCCGTGAATGGCTGCCAAGAACCTGGTAGCTAAAGATCGTTGCATCGTCCAATCTATACTTCCCGTCAAAGCCACCGACAAAGTTCCGGCTCTTGGGAAAGGTTCTCGCCGTGCCGAAAAACCCGATGTAGTTGCTTTCCCCGAAATCACGCTTTAGCCGAAGCACGCCGAAGAGTGCGTTCTTATCGAGAAACTCGTCGATCGGACATCGAACGGTCGGGTCCGATTGCTGACCGATAAGACATTCGCGATTTGCGGTTCGCTCGTCCTCGGAATAATTCCCGGGAGCATTATCTGACGCCGCAAGAAGCCCGAACGTGATCTTGCCCGTCTTTCCCGTCAGCTTTGCGGCAAAATCCGGATCGACGATCGTCCGCGAATAAAATGGCGAAAGAGACGAATCGAAGATCTCCTTGCCTTCAAGAAAAAATGGCCGTTTCTCTTCGAAAAAGATCGGAAAGCGCCTATTGGCCGAAACGACCGGAGCATCTGCCTCGATCTCGGCATAATCAGGATTTATTGCTGCGTCGAACGTGATATTCGGAGTGAGCGTGAATTTAAGATTTACACCGATGTCAGGCTCTATCGGCTTGTTGACAATGCGGCCCGGAGGAAGAAATCGATCTGCGACGCGCTCGCTCGTTTGGCGCAAGGTGACGCTCGGGACGACCTCGAGCGTCCGCTCGTACTTTATGTCATCAAGGCCCGATATCCTGCCGTGCTTGATCAGCGTGCCGGAAACATTGCGGTCATTGGGCAGCCACTGGTCAATCTCGTCGTTAAAGCGGTCGATATTCCTTGCGACATTAAAGCCCCAGATACGCTTCTTCGCCGACGCATATCGAAGCGACTTGAACGGGATCTTTGCCTCGACGGCCCAACCCCAATCGTGGATAGCACCCTTGGATTCCATGACGATATCGACGGAGAAGTCCACACCCATCGAGCCTTCGGTGAGGATGCCGTCTTGTTGAATGCCGAACGGATTGAACCCGAGAAGGTACGCACGTCGCTGGTCGTTATACGTATCAAGCCAGATGCGGACATTATCCTCTCCAAAGACATTGTCCCGCTTGGCGACCGTCGCACGGATCTTGTCCCTCTCGTCCCAGCACTTGAATGCGACGTAAAGGTAGTGCTCGTCATAGGCCATATAGACCTCGGTCGGCTTTGAGGGGGCGATATTGTCACCGGGCTGTGTTTGATAGAAGTCTTTGAAGACCGCCGCCGATTTCCAGGCTGCGTCATCGAGGTTGCCGTCAATGACCGGCGATCCACTTATCTTTGGGATCACAACGTCCTGCATTTTCTCCGGAGGCAAAACTAGTTTTCCGGACTGAACGTTCGCAGGTGTCGGCGATGCTGAAGGAACAGTTTGAGCCGTGGCCGAGACTGAGGCCACGAATACACAAATAGCCAGAAATAAAACGTGCTTCATTAGTAGACGGAGTACTCACGGGCGGGAACACGCGACGAGTATCCATATAATACGCGAAATCGCGCGTAATGTTTCAAAACGGGAAAAGGCGAACGCCATTACGTTCGCCGGTCTCTCAGATCTTGCTCTTCTATCAGTTCGAATTTAAGAGGGTATCGGAAGATCGGATCATCAGATTTCCGTCGGTCTGCACGACGTAGCTGCGGTCGCCTGACCCGATCCTATAAACGAACCGATCCTCATTGTCCTCAACACGGGTTGCGGAAAGCCCGTCAAACCGCACAGCGCCTTCCCCGCCGGAGTCGATCTTGCCTGAAAAGTTCGAGGGCAGCGTAATAAGGATATCTCCCAAATCCGATCGCGCCGTAAGCGCGTCAAACTCTCCGTCCAGATCGACCGTCCCGAGCTCTGTCTCGGCGTTCACTTCGCCTCGAAACCCGATCACGCGTATTCGGCCGGTCGATGACGCAACGGTCAAATTACCGCCCGAGCCGCGCAAGGTTATCGACTCGTCTTCGCCTTTAAGATCAAGCTTTCCGGAAACGCCATCGATCCTGAGTTCTCCGTCCGTGACGACCTTAAGATTTGTCTTATGAGGTACAAAAACTTCCAAACGCGTACGCCACTTTTCCTCGGTGTCGCCGCTGACATTGATCTCAACTGATCTCGAGTCGGCCTTTTCCTTTATTTCGTTCGAGATATCGTCGTTCGCACTCCGGATCTTCGTAACGGTATAACGCACGACCGACTCATCGGTCCCGACGATGCGAACAGAACAGCCTGGCGCGTTGATGGTTACCTTTGGAGTGCCTGACACCGGAAAGCTTTTCGTTTGCCTGCCAATAGACGTATCTGCGCCAAAAACGCGTTCGTTGCCGAACCCGCTTCCGAAGTCCCAGGTTTTGGACGACATTCGGAGCGCGCGACGAGCCTCCACCGCTGCTGCCTTTCCGATATCGGCGGCCTTGAGCCGCTCGCGAGCGGCATCGAGAGCCTCTTTGACCGAACGCTCGACCAATGGCGCGGTCAAGACCATGGTCCTTGCCGTTTCAACTTGGGCCGTCTTCAAGGCATCTTTCATCGCCTTCGCCGACCGGCTCTTCGCCTCCGCTGCAGCTTTTTCGGCTTCGGCGGCAATCAGGCGGGCATTGATTCGCCGGCCTTTTAGGCCGCTAACGTTGTCATCTCCGCCGTTTTCGGATGAAAGATCCGTAGAGGGCGCAGGCGAACGCCCGTCATTCGGATGGCCGATGTAAAGCGGGCCGTTCACACTTTCGAGGCTCATGCTCGCGGCCCCCGAACCCAATCGGGAATATAGGCTGTGGCCGACAAAATCTGCCTTTCGAACGGACAACGCAAAATCGGTCTTGATACCGCCATTGAGTGTCTCGCCTTTTAGGGTGACGTCCGAGTCTGTCGGGATAGTGACCTTTACCGGGCCGTTGACGCTCGAAAGTTCGACCCGCGTTTGCGGATCGAGTTGGCCATATTCTGCCGATATCGGGCCATTCACGGTCGAAGCCTCCAAACGGCCTTTCAAGCCGCTGATCGTTACCCCGCCGTTAACGCTCGAGGCACTGACCGAATTCGAAAACCCTGAGATCGAAATTTCACCGTTAACATTCTCGATCTCATCCAGGACCGCTCGGCGAGGAAGTTTCATTTTGATGACCACCTGCACTTGCCGCTTCCCATCCGCATTGTTTCCCCGATACCAATCCTGCTGCTCCGTACGCAGTCTGAACCGTTCTTTGTCCGAATCAACGATGACCTTGACCGTGTCGAGGATCTCCTTGCTCGGCCCCGTCTTCTCGACAACGAGAGCAGCTTCTTCTTTGTCCCAGGCCTCGAGTTCGATACGGCCGTTCGTATTCGAAATGGAAACACGCCCCTCGGCACTGAGCGGATAGCTCTTATCGAGCCGCTCGGTAATGTCACCCTGTGAACTCGAAACTTCGATTCTCGGTGCGGCGGGCACCGGCATCGAGCCGACATCTGGCCCCGCAGAAAATATCAACCCCGAAAAAAGTATTGTGTAAAGCCACGTCATAGATCACCTGTCAAAAACGGTCGAGAGTTCTCTTTCTAGATTGATTACACCACGGGCCTTGAGAATGTGACAAAAGTTTGGGGAAAGATATGACAAAACAATAGCAAACTCATTTTTTTGTTGATTTTGCACCTTTTTTTTATTACTCTTTTCATGGCGAGCGATTTCTCTGATCGATCGTAAGGGTCCGCGGAGTTCCCTCTATCCGTGTAGCCTTTCCCCAATAAGCACATCGTATTTTTGCCTCTTTCTCCTTAAATGGAACAGCAAAATAAGCTCATAGATCTCTATTTATTTGGTCTAGTACCATTCGCGGCGTTTGCCGTTGGTTGGGCCATCTTAGATCAGCCTCTGTCGAATTTTGACGGGGGTTTTGCTGCTTTGGGTTTGCTGACCATTTTCTCGAGCTGCTGGCTAAGGCTCCAGTTGCCCCGAACCAACGTCCACGTTACGATCTCCGACGCTTTGATAATTCTCTCGCTGCTACTCTATGGCGGAAGCATAACCGTGCTGCTTTCGCTGGTCGAGGTTGCCGCGGCGTCGATCAACCTTAAACTCCGAGGCGCCGACATCCGTCTTAAGACGATGGCGATCAACGTGCTGGCGGCTCCGATCAGCGTCTTTGCCGCCTATCACACGGCGAGGCTTATTTTCGGGCCGTCGGACCAGGTTGTGATCAGGAATGATTATACAAGCCTTATTTGGCTCCTGCTGACGATCTGCCTTACGCTCTTTGCCGTCAACTCCACGATCGTTTCGATATTCGCCGGCATAAAGACCGGCAAGAGCATTTGGCATCATTGGAAGCGGAATCTCGTCGATGCGATCGTTCTCAACATGCTCGGCGGCATAATGGCAGGCGTTTTCCTCAAGGCCGTCACAAATCTAAATCTATATCTGGTCGCGGCGATAGTCGGATTCTTCGGCATCATCTTGCTGACGTTCCGCCATTTTGTTACCGACGCGAGGAAATCTGCCGAGATCGCCCATCGCGAACAGCGTGAGCGTTATGAGCAGGCGGAAAAGCATGTTCTGGAGCTTGAACATTATGTTGATGAGCTCGAACGTGTCGCGGAACAGCTGCAGGAGAGCCATGAAAAATTCCGCCACGCCGCATATCACGACGCACTGACCGGCCTGCCGAACAGAAATTTTTTCATCGACCGGCTCAAAAAAGAGCTTTCAGACAGCGCCGAGTCCGGCGAGTTCCGCTTTGCGATACTGTTGCTCGACCTGTATAGATTCAAAACGATAAACGAAAGCCTTGGCCACTCGCTCGGCGATCAGCTTATCAAGAATGTCGGGTCGCGACTTGCCGAAATGGTTCGTGAGTCCGACATGGCATCGAGATTCTCAGGTGATAAATTCGGGATAATCCTTACGGACCTCTTGGAACGGGACGAGGCAGTCGCATTTGCCGACCGCCTTTCGAGCAGGATATCCGAGCCTTACACACTCGATGGGCGACAAGTTTTCACCGATGTGCGAGTAGGCATTGCGTTCGGAAACTCAAAATACGTAGAAGCCGAGGACCTCTTGCGGGATGCCGATATCGCAATGTATTACGCAAAGGATTCGAGTTCGAAACACGTGATCTTCGACCAGAAGATGCATGTGCGGGCGGTTACGCGCCTTCAGCTCGAAACTGACCTCCGGTTTGCGATCGAGCGAAATGAATTCGAGCTGCACTATCAGCCGATCGTCGGGCTCGAAACGGCGCAGTTGGTCGGATTCGAGGCCCTCGTTCGTTGGAACCATCCTCAGCGCGGCCTTGTACCGCCGAACGAATTCATCCCGATCTCCGAAAGCACGGGCTTGATCGTCCCGATGACCGTTCAGATACTCGAATCGGCCTGCACGCAGGTCAAAGAATGGCAGGTCAGATATCCGATGGAGGTGCCGCTTTCGATAGCTGTCAACCTTTCAGGAAAACACTTTGCCGATCCTCGGCTTGTCTCACAGATCAAGACCGTCCTTTCGACCTCCGGCCTGGACCCTGCAAGCCTTAAACTTGAACTCACGGAGAGCGCGATCATGGAGAACGCGGAACGTGCTATCCAAATGCTCGCTCAGATAAAAGAGACCGGTGTGCAGGTCAGCATCGATGATTTCGGCACTGGCTATTCGAGCCTGAGCTATCTGCATCGATTCCCGATCGACCTGTTGAAGGTCGATCGATCGTTCGTGAGCGCGATGGAGGAGAACTCGGAGAATGGCGAGATCGTGCGTACTGTGATCGCGCTTGCAAAAGCCTTACGGCTAAAGGTCGTTGCCGAGGGCATCGAAAGTATTCATCAATTCCACCAACTGCGCATCCTTCAGTGCGAATACGGCCAGGGCTATCTGTTCTCGCCGCCAAAACCTGTCTCGGACATCGAAACGATGCTCGGAGAAAAGACCAACTGGCAGCACTTCCTGCCGCAGCCGGCCCGGCCGATTCCACAGGCCGCAAACATCTCGCCGCTTCGCCTGGCAAATTGAATCTGACAATTGAAATTCCAAAAGGAAAGGCCGGTCATTGCGACCGGCCTTTTTATTTTACGGTTCTATTTGCGCCCGCTACCTGCTCTTCAGGCCGTTGACGAGCTTGTCAAAAGAACCAGGCAAGGAATTGTGGTGCAAAAGAGCTTCCGCCAATTCGAGGAGCGGTGCCGGGATCGTATCGGGCTCTGTCAATTCTTCTTCGAGGTCCATCGGGTATCGCGAGTAGAACGCAAGTTCTGCACTGCAAAACTCGCAGCCCACGAGGTGTTCTCGAATTTCGGCACCGCACTCGACCTCAAGGTCTCCCAATTGAAAAGCCAAGAGGTCTGCGGAAGTGGGACATTTTTCGTTCTTGGCAAAGTTGGCCATCGCGATCTGAAACAAAATAGTTTTTCTAAAATTGATAAGGCGTTTTCCGGCTCTGCAGCCGGCCAAATGGCGAGCCGCCGAAAAACTGCCTATGTTAAAAATAAATCTGCAATGAAGGCAACTTCCCAAAAAGTGACCGTCGAAATGCAATAAAAATCGATGACCGACGGGGAAAGCTTCGGGCCATATAGCATACTGTGTCAACATAGGTGACAAAAAGTGTACAAGTAGATAAAAACTTGTTGCTCATTCTCACCCGAACTGCTATCATCTTAAATGTAGGTAGTGAGATAGGTAATCATCTCACCCACTGCCTTTAGGATCGACCCCAGCAGCTCGGCAGTTGATCCCGCCAAATCTTTCTACCAAAGCTATAAAACTAGGCCAAAGCGTCCACGTTTTCTGGAAGTTGTCGTGCCGGTCGCGGCATGCCTGGAGGAGGCTTTCTCCCTTTTCCCGGGACGACGCAAGAGGCCATTCAATTTAGGACGAAGAGAACATTGTAAGGGTTATGAGCGATCTCAAGACGAAGGAAAGACTCCCGCGATCGATCCAGAACAAGCAGATCAAGGTCGGAAAGTGGACCGATAGCTTGAAGAATTCTGATGTGAATCAGATCTGGACCGAACTCCATCGCATAGTCTCGTCACATCCGCTGGTCAGAGCATCAAAGCGTGCCGGCTTTCTGGTTGAAGAAGGCAAATACAACGCATATACCGATCTCACCCAAGAGCTCTTTGTAGCTCTTCTGAGCAAGGAACGTTTTCAGCACTATCTTGACACCGGAATGACGGATGCCGAGATCGAGGCCGAGATCAGTCAGATCGAGCTGACGAACATGCTCACGGCCGAGCTTCGGAAGCGTTACCCCGAATCCTATCGTCTCGCCCGCCGCATTTCGACGCTCATTCAATCCAGCCAAACTTTCAAGCGTTTCGACAATGTCGGCAATCCCGAAGCACATCGCCGTCTCGCAGATCGCCTGTACGGCCTAGCAGACTGGAAAGTCGAAAAGGCGCGCCGCGATGTCCAGGAAATGGACGAGCGCGTAAAGGCAGTGTCGTTCAAAGCCCGCGATACACGCATGGTCGGCTGCACGGGCGATGCACAGATCGTTATCAGCAACGTCGAACTCGAAAAGCTGATCGTAAGGGTTTTCAAGGCGGTAGATTCACCGGTCGATGTCCGAAGCCTTCGGTCGTTCGTGATGTCGAGGCTCCCGATCATGGATATCCATCTTGTGCCGGTCGGCGGCCCTGCCGACGACGACGACGACCGCATGCAGTTCGAGTTTACGGACCATCGCGGCACTCCCGAAGACGATCTGCTCAGGAGCGAAGGCGAACGCGAGGCCATCGGCTTTGTGGATGGTTTCCTTACAACGCTCAGCAAGGCCGTTCGCGGCAAGGAGAAGCAGTACGACCGGATGATCAACATCCTCTGGCATTGCTATCTGATAGGCGACAGCGGCACACAACTCGAGGTTGCCGAGATGCTGGGAGTTTCAGATTCGCTTATTTCCGACTATCGAAAACGCATCGAATCCAATCTACAGCAGCTGAGTTTTGGCAGTGTGAATGAGGCCCGTCAGTTCGAAAAGGCCCTCAAGAAACGCGTTCGTGCGATGGTCACGGTCGAGCGGGAGACAGTTCCGGCCTAGATCAAAAGCTAAAAGACGTGGAAACGACCCGGCAATCCGCATTTATTAAGGATTGTTTCGGGTCTTTCTATTGTCGCTGTGCGGTCATTCTCAAAAAACGAATATTCATCCCTTTCCGGCAATGCCAATTCGGCGGGCCGAGTTCGCGACGTTGAACCGCTAACTGCTCCCGAACCTCTAAGGAACGGCGGCACCGTGCCCCAAGACACCTTTTCGCTCAAGCCGAACGACAGCCGAAGCAAAGACGAACCGATCACAGCATCAACAGGAACAAAGCCCGCGTCAGGACCCGACAGAGTAAAGGGTCAAAAGCCGTCGCGCTCGGAACTCGACCGGGCGGCACTCGCACGCGACAACTGGCTCGTCCGCAATGGCCACGGCCTTACATTCATCGGCCTTTACCTTTTCTCGGTCCTTGTGCTCTTTCGGCCGTATGAGCTGCTGCCGAGCCTTGGCTTTCTATCTGCGACAGCGTTCTATTTCGCTCTGGCCACACTGCTTATTTATCTGCCCTCGCAACTCGCTACCGAAGGAAATGCGACGATCATCACGACCGAGATAAAAGCGATCCTCGTGCTGACAGCCTTAGCTCTCTTCAGCATTCCGATCGCCAAAGACCCAAAGACCGCTTGGGATACGTTCAACGATCCGTTCATCAAAGCTGTCCTGATCTTCATCGTTCTCGTGAACGTCGTCCGCACCAGACGCCGCCTTATGGCACTTCTTTGGCTCAGCATCGGCATCGGTATTTATTTGGGCTACAACGCGATACGACTATACGCAGAGGGCAAATTCGCGGTCGAGGACTATCGTGTCGCCGTCGATGTCGGAGGCCTTTTCGGCAATCCGAACGATATGGCCCTCCATTTCGTGATGATGACGCCGATCGTTCTTTGCCTTGCGTTTGGCACGAGATCGAAGGCGATGAAGACGCTGTATTTTGCGATCACGATCCTTTTCGTCTCCGCAAATATGGTGACCTTTTCACGCGGAGGATTTCTCGGATTCTTCGCAAGCGCTCTTGTCCTAGTTTGGAAGCTTGGCCGAAAACACCGAGCCAAGGTGTCGCTCACATCTCTGGTCGTTGGAGGTATTTTGATGATCGCCGCTCCGGGAAATTACGGACTCCGAATGCTCTCGATCTTCATTCCGGGCCTTGACCCCGTTGGATCCAGCAATCAGCGGCGTGAGCTCCTCGATCGATCACTGCTCGTGACGGCCCGAAATCCTTGGGGCATCGGAATTGGAAATTTCCCGATCGTCGGCATTCACGATCATCAAACGCACAACGCATATACGCAGGTCTCCAGCGAGATCGGCATTCTCGGATTGGCAGCGTATTTGGTCTTTATTATCAGTCCGCTGCGAAAGCTCTCTGCGATCGAACGCACGCTGTTCGCACAGGATCGGCTCGACTGGTTCTACTATCTCTCGATCGGCCTGCAGGCAAGCATCGTCGGCTATATGGTCTCGAGCTTCTTTGCGTCCGTCGCGTATAACTGGTTCATATATTACGGCATCGCTTATGCGGTCGCATTCCGCCGCATCTATTCGACCGAGCCTGCTCGAGAAGATGTGCCGCAGCCCACAGGCGATCAGGTTCTTGTACCGGCATAGAAGAAATGGCAAACGACCTCATTCAGATCGTATTTTGGAGCTCCCTCGCCGTGCTCTTCTATGTCTATGCGGGCTATCCGGTCTTGGTGTTCGCTCTTGCATACCTTCTCCCAAAGAAAGTATCGAAGGCCGAGATCATTCCCTCTGTAACGGTTCTTATAACGGCATTCAACGAAGAGAGTTCGATCGAGGCGAAGCTCAAGAACACACTAGAACTCGACTATCCGGCCGAGAAGCTCGAGATAATCGTCGCAAGCGACGGCTCCACTGACGGTACCGATGAGATCGTAAAGAATTTTGCGTCGAACGGAGTAAAACTCTTTCGACAGGAGGGCCGCGTTGGAAAGACCATCACGCAAAACAACGCTGTCGATGCCGCTCTCGGCGAGATCATTCTTTTCTCGGATGCGACGACCCATTACTCGCCCGATGTCCTCCGCAAACTGCTTCCCGCCTTTGCCGACGAAAAGGTCGGCTGCGTTGCCGGACGCCTGATCTATACGGATCCGACCGAAACGAATGTGGGCTCCGGGGCACGCAGTTATTGGAACTACGAAACGCTGCTAAAGAACGCCGAATCAGACGCCTGCTCGCTGATCGGCGCCTCCGGATGTCTGTATGCTGTCCGCAAAGCGGCATATGAACCGATGTATGCGGCCGCTTGTTCCGATTTTCTGATCTGCACACTTTTGTACAGAAAGGGCCTTCGATCGGTTTTCGAACCTGAGGCAACATGCTTTGAGGTCACGAACGAACAAGCAAGCGATGAAATGCGTATGCGCGTGCGCGTGATTTCGCAGACGTTCACCGACCTTTGGCAAAATCGCGATATGCTGAATCCGTTTCGCAGCGGTTTCTATGCGGTCGAGCTCATCTCGCACAAACTTCTGCGATATTGCGTCCCTGTTCTGCTTTTGGCGGCTTTCTTGAGCAACGCCGCCTTGGCGATCTCAACTGCCTTCTTTGCGGCTCTATTTGCTCTGCAGACGGCGTTCTACCTGGCGGCTTTCTTCGGATGGCTTTTGGAGGCATATGGCAAGCGCACTACGCTCTTCGTGCTGCCGCTCTATTTTGTACTTGCGAATGTCGCTTCGGTGATCGCGTTTTTCCAGTTCCTTCGAGGCGAACAGTATGCCTCGTGGGAGCCGATCCGGGAGGCAAGGTGAGATCACGTTCGGCTGACAGTTTTGCGATCAAACGCGGCAAGAATGTCCTATCATCGCCACGCGTTAGTGTGGTGATGCCAGCCTACAATGCTGCGAGGTTCATTCCGTTCGCGATCCGCTCAGTAGAAGATCAAACCTTTGCGGGGCACGAGCTGATCGTCGTAAACGACGGCTCACCGGACACAGAGCAGCTTAAGGCTGCTCTTGCACCATTCTTCGATGACATCGTTTACGTCGAGCAAGCGAACCTTGGTGCCGGACCGGCACGGAATCGTGCGATCAGCCTTGCCCGCAGTGAACTAATCGCCTTCCTCGACGCTGACGACGAGTGGCTGCCGGAATTCCTTGCCCACCAAATCTCGATGATCGACGGCGGCTGGGATATGGTTTATGCAGATGCGGAACTGTTTGGCGATGCCGCACCAAGCGATCACACTTTTATGGAATCGGCCCCATCTTCGGGCGAGGTGACAACCTCATCGCTTCTCGATTTTCGCTGCAACGTGATCACCTCCGGGACTGTGGCCAAGAAAGCTGCCATCATTGCCGCCGGAGCCTTTGAGAAGGAAGATACGCGTGCTCAGGATTTTCATCTTTGGATCAGAATGGCCAAGGCGGGATCGCGTATCGGCTATTCGGACAAAGTGCTGCTCAGATACCGTGTTCATACTGAGAATCTTTCAGGCGACTCGATCTCGCGCGTGGAACGCGAGATCGCCGTATTTCAACGTGTTAAAAAGACGGTCAACCTTTCTCCCGAGGAGCTTTCGATCCTCGAACGACAACTCGCCAGTCTCAGGGTCGATCTTGAGATCGAGAAAGGAAAGTCTCACTTGATGAATCGTGATTTTGCAGCTGCCCGCGATGCGTTCTCGCACGCAAGCGCGTGGCGTCCTTCGGCGAAATTGAAGGCGGTTTGTCTCGCGGCTCGATTTGCTCCGTCTCTCCTGCTCCGCATCTACCGCAGTAAACATTCCGACCACCTCGGCCTGATCCGCAACGAGGCCGCAGCCTCAAGCTGGACGGCATTTTCTGTAATTTCAGCCCTATTACGACTATTTTCAGAGTGATCTTGCGGGCAAATTTCCCTGCGAAGGTCCAGGATCGCGTCACTTCAAGATGTTGGCAAGCCCCAAAACATCAGCTACAAGTGCGGCCGCCGGTGCATCGGCGAAGGATTCGCTGCGCAAACAGAGCTTTTGGCTTCTGACGGCAAAACTCGTCGGCTTTGCATTCAGCTTCTGCGTGCCGCTTGTTGTTGTCCGATATCTATCGCAGGACGAGGTCGGCCATTACCGCGCAGCATTTCTCGTGATCGCGAACGCGATCGTCGTGCTGCCGCTGGGCGTTTCGATGAGTGCGTATTACTTCCTTGCACGCGAGACCGAAGAACGTCGCTCAGCCTGCATTTTGAATATTCTCGCATTCAATTTCGTCGTTGGCGGGCTCGCGGCATCATTCTTTTTTCTCTTTCCGCAGGCGGTCGGAAATATCTTCCACAGCGACGAGATCACGCGTCTTGCGCCGCTGATCGGAGTCGTGATCTGGATCTGGATATTCTCGTCCTTTCTTGAGACGGTCGCGATCGCGAATCAGGAAGCCCGCGTTGCGACCGTTTTCATCATCTCTGCCCAGTTCACGAAAGCGCTGTTTATGTGTTCCGCAGCCGTCGCCTTCGCGACGGTCGAGGCGTTTCTCTACGCGGCGATCATTCAGGGAGCGATCCAAACGGTTTTGCTCGCCTGGTATCTTGTGTCGCGTTTTCCGGGCTTTTGGAGGTATTTCGATCTCAGCTTTCTTCGCGAACAGCTCGTCTATGCGATCCCTTTCGGCCTCGCGGGAACACTCTGGCTCGCCCAGACAGAGATCCATAGTTGGTTCGCCGGCCACAGATTTTCACCCGCGGACTTCGCCGTTTACGCTTACGGCTGCTTTGAAATACCGCTGATCGCAATGCTCGCAGAATCTGTTACGGCCGTTCTCATCCCGAGAATGAACGCGCTGCACGGCGACAACGACCGCGACGAAATGGTGCGGCTAAAAGCACGTGCGATGCAGAAACTCTCGCTCGTCTACTTCCCTGTGTATGTGTTCCTGCTGATCACGGCGAACACGTTCATTACGACGCTTTTTACTCAAAAATATGCGGCAAGCGCAAGCGTATTCGTGGTCAACATCACGCTCTTGCCATTCAGCGTTTTGATCACCGACCCGATCGTCCGCTCATACAAAGAACTCGGCAGAGTGTTTCTGCTCACCAGATCGATCATAGTTGCCGCGCTGGTCTCGTGCCTCTATTTTATGCTCGACGATATCTCAATGACCGGTATGATCGGACTTGCGGTCGCGGCCGTCATCGTTGACAAGCTAATCGCCGAAGCGATGGTCATCCGCAAGCTGCATCTAGGTGTCAAGGATATCCATCTTCTCGCAAATGTAGGCAAGACCGCGGTCGCAAGTATCCTTGCGGGAATCGCGACATATCTTTTCTACGCAAACTTCCACGCGGGCCTTTTCGCCGCCTCTGAAGGATTTCTTTCAAATACCGTCGGGATCGGAAAGGCAGGCATCGTGAACTTTGTGAGCGGTGGTTTTGTGCTTGCCGCGTCAGCTCTTGTGTTCGCTCCGATCTATCTTGTTTGTGCGAACTTTCTCGGATTGATCGAAGACGACGAGAAAAATGCGTTCAGGCAGATCGCTGCACGATTTTTTCCCGCGAGCGAACGCGTAACGGACGAAGTGAGCACGACAGCTTTGTAAATATGAGCGAACCGGGAAAATTCGAAAAGCTGAAACACAACTTGCCGTGGCTGGTTCGCTACCCGCTCGATGCAGCTCGTTCATTCCTTGAATCGGCGGCGTTCGAGAAGAAACACCTGATCATTACGGTCGCGAATCATTTTGAACCGGGCTGGTCGCCGAACGGCATTCTCGATCACAAGACGCAGCTCAAACGGCTGCGCGAATACGTCGAGATCGCACGCGCGACCGGTGATCTTGTCCGCGACAGCGACGGTACGAAATTCCGGCACACGAACTTCTATCCGGCGGAACAGTATGACCGCGATCTCCTGGATATTCTCGCAGAAATGCAGGCCGAGGAACTCGGCGAGGTCGAGGTTCATCTGCATCACGGCGTGGAACGCGCGGACACATCGGAAGACCTGCATCGACAGCTCAGCGAGTTTCGGGATGTACTTGCCGAGCGGCACAAATGTCTCTCGCGTTCGGCAAATGACACCGCTCCTCGATACGCATTCGTGCACGGCAATCTCGCCCTTGCGAACTCCTGCGGCGGGAAATTCTGCGGCGTTGATGACGAGATGCAGATCCTCAAGGAAACGGGATGCTATGCGGACTTCACGCTGCCGTCGGCTCCCGACCGATCGCAAGTTTCCGTCATCAACCGGATATACGAATCCGCGGGCGATCTCTCAAAACCGCGGCCGCACGAAAAAGCGAAAAGGTGTGCTGTCGGCGGGCAGCATCCGACCTCGCCGATGATAATTACCGGCCCGTTGAAGCTTTGCCTTCGCAACGGAATTCGCCCCTATATTGAAGACGGAGCGTTGACAAGCGCACTCGGCGACAGCATCTCTCGTCTGGGTCCTTGGATGCATGCGAATGTGACGGTCGCCGGCCGAACAGATTGGATTTTCATTAAGCTCTACGCACACGGATTCTTTGATCACGATCAGTCCGTCTCGATCGGTGAAGGAGCACGACGCCTATTCTCGGAGATCGTTGAAACGGGCGAAAAGAGCGGCTCCTACTCCACGCATTTTGTTTCAGCCCGCGAAATGTTTAACATCGCTACTGCAGCCATAGATGGTAAAATCGGCGACCCGAACTCGTTTCGGAATTACACCCTATTGCCGATAATGCAGGAGGCGGCTCGGACAGCCTCTGCAAAAGTATGACGACGCCCTTCAAAGCCTTGAAGAAGATCCGGCAGATAGGATTTGACGAACTCCGCACCCGCGGCACGCAGTTCGTCAGCGCCTATCGAGACCGTCTGACAGGCGTTGAGGCACCGGACCGCACGGAGCTTTTGAACCTTTTCGGCGCCGACACCAGCCTCGACGTACGCAATTCGGCCGACAGTATTCGGCAGCTCTTCTTTGAGAATTCACGAGAGCGGTTCTTCACTTCGATGCGTGAGGATATTTCCGAGATCTTTCCCCGATCGTGCGGATCGGCCGAGCGTGAGCATCTGATCCGGGCCGCAGATGCGATCTGCAATGGGCGGGTCGAGCTTCTCGGTTTCGGGCTGGTCGATGTCGGGACGGACATCGATTGGCATCGAGAACCGATCTCCGGCATCGTCTCTCAACGGAAACATTGGAAGGAATTCAACGAGCTTGACCCAACGGAATGCGGCGACAAACGCGTGCTCTGGGAGTTGAATCGGCATCAGCATTTTTTCACGCTCGGTGCGGCCTATCGCCTTACAGGCGACGAGAAATACGCCCACCTTTTTGCCCGACAGCTTTCGAGCTGGATACATGAGAATCCGCCGGGCATCGGCATCAATTGGGTAAGCAGCCTTGAGGTCGCCTTTCGTTCAATTTCGTGGATCTGGGCAATGAACCTCTTCCGCGATTCGCCGGAACTTTCGAGCGACCTTCTTCTTGACTGCGTACGCCTGCTCTATGTTCACGGCCGTCACATCGAGACATATCTCTCCACATATTACAGCCCGAACACACACCTCACCGGCGAGGCCCTTGGGCTCTATTATCTCGGGACGCAGCTTCCGTTCCTCGAGGCCGCCTCGGAATGGCGCCGACGCGGCGAAGACATTTTGCTCAGCGAGATCGGCAAACAGATCGGGTCCGACGGCGTCTATTTTGAACAGAGTACGTGGTATCAGCGTTACACCGTTGACTTCTATCTGCACTTTTACGCGCTCAGGGAACTTTTTGGCGATACGGCTTACGACGGGCGAAATTCCACCGCGGACGAACGCCTGAACGCGGCCCTTACTTTCCTCTTGAACATTACGCGTCCCGACGGCACGACACCGCTCATCGGAGACGATGACGGCGGAAGGCTTTTGCCGCTTACGGGATGCGTCGCAGAGGACATTCGCGGCACACTCTCGCTTGGTGCCGCCGTCCTCGGACGCGGCGATCTTGCATTCGGCGGCGATGATTCATTGGCAGAAACGTTTTGGCTCCTCGGCACAAGCGGGATCAGGTCGGTCGAAAGAACCAAGGCCGCCGAGCCTGAAACACTTTCTCGCAGTTTCGCGGACGGCGGCTATGTCGTGATGAGGAACGGTTGGGCGACGACCGATGACCATTTGGTGATCGACTGCGGCGAACTCGGCGCCTTGTCAGGCGCACACGGCCACGCCGACCTTTTGTCGATCGACCTCAGCTTACGCGGGCGGCAGATCTTCGTTGATCCGGGAACCTTCTCGTATTGGGCGTCTCCCGAAATAAGGGAAAGGTTTCGCGGCTCAGGTGCCCACAACACGCTGACCGTTGATGGCAGATCGACATCGACAAGTTCGGGGCCGTTCGGCTGGAAGACGCGTGCGAATGCGGCCGCAAAAGAATGGATAACTGACCCGATCTTTGATTACTTCGACGGCCAGGGCGAGATACCTGGCGTCGGCCTTCATCGCCGGTCTGTGATGTATATCCGAGGCGACTATTTCATCATCCGTGATGTCGTCGAAACGCCCGGCGAACACCTGTTCGAGCTGAATTTTCGATATGCGCCTGACATTGCGGCCGAGAAAGATCTGGAGGGCGACTTTGTCGGTGACAAAGGCCATCGGACCTTCATCTTCGGAAGCGGTGCGATGACCCTGAGCTCGGATCCTATTTCGCCGCAATACGGCCGCCTCATTGACTCGACACGTGTTCGCTATGCGGCCAAAGACACGGATCGAACCGAATTCGTAACTTTCGTGCTTCCGACCGTCAGCGATCTTGCTCCACCGGAAGTTTTCGAGATCCCGATAGATACGGGCCGAATGTTCCTTGTGCAATACGGTGATTATCGTGATGTGCTGCTGCTCGGGGCGGGCGGCGCAAGGATCCGCACGGAATCTGTCTCCACCGATTTTGCCCTAACTTGGGCACGAACACATTCGACGGCGGATATTCCTGAACAGATCGTTGCCGTAAATGGCTCCCGGCTCAGCATCGTTAGTTCTCCGATCGTTCGAAGAGACGAAAGCATTCGCTTTGTCACCGCCCGCCGATTCGGTCAAGAGTTGTATGTAAATGCCGATGGTGAGCGTCAGACCGTAAAACTCACCGACCTGCCAAGTTGAAGAAGCCCAGGATCTTACATCTCACAGGAAGCTTTAATCAGGGCGGGACGGAACGCCAGGCTTATGAGACCGTGAGCGGCCTTGTCGCTGCGGGTGAATTTGACGTGCGGCTTGCGACGCTGAATGCGGAAGGGCCTCTGCTCTCCGCAGCAAACGCTCTCACCGAAGGCCAAATACACGAATTCCCGATCGAATCGTTTTTCAGCCGTTCATTTGCCCATGCTGCCTGGAAGTGCGCCGCTTTGGTCAGAAGCGAGAACGCCGACCTGCTCCACACTCACGATTTTTACACGAACGTATTCGGCGGAGCGGTCGCCGCGTTGAGCGGTGTTGCGGTCCATATCGCGTCAAAACGCGAGACGTTCGGGCTGCGCAGCCGTCAGCAGGAATCCATCGAGAACCTGTGCTTCAGACGATCGAACGCGATCATTGCGAACTCCTTGGCGGTAAAAGAAATGCTCGTCGATAGCGGGCTCGCTGCGGAGAAGATCACGGTCATCTACAACTCCATTGATGCCGCAAAGTTCGCAAACGCAGACGCGAACGGTATCAGGCACGAACTCCGCTTGCCCGAAAATGTACCGCTCGTCACGCTTGTTGCGAACCTTCGCCACGAGGTAAAGAATGTTCCGATGCTTCTTCGAGCGGCAAAGAAAGTGTGTCTCGAAAACGCCGCCCACTTTGTCATCGCCGGCGAAGGCCCGCTTGAAACCGCTCTAAAAGAGCAAGCGAACGAAATGGGCATCGACGGTAACGTGAGCTTTATCGGTCGGTCGATGAAAGTGCCGGAGCTTCTTGCGGCAAGTTTTGCCGGTGTCCTGACCTCGGACGCCGAAGGATTTTCAAATTCGATAATCGAATATATGGCCGCCGGAAGGCCGGTGGTCGCGACACGTGTCGGTGGTGCGGCAGAAGTTATCGCGAACGGCGAAACGGGCTTTCTCATTGAGGCAAATGACAGCGAGCAGATGGCCGATCACCTCATCTCACTGCTCCGGGATCCGGCGAAGGCAGCAGCGATGGGCGAGAATGGACGCCGTCTTGTTCAGGAAAGATTTGCGAGACCGCGACAGATCGAAGAGCTAAGCGGGTTATATCGGCTAACGCTTTCGGAGGCTTTTATATGAGCCTTCACATCGTCGAATTGGGTCCGATCCCGCCGCCCGAAGGCGGTGTAAGCCGCCATATTGCAGCACTTAGAGACGTATCGACCGCAAACGGGCATCAATGCACGCTTATCTCGACCACTTGGGTCGCTCCGGAAGACCGCCAAGAAGGAAACCTCTATCCGCAGTCACCGATCGAGCTCGTCTCGATCTTGCGCGAGTCAGATGCAGAGATCTTTCACCTGCACGTCGGCGGCGAGATCTCGCTTCGCGTTCTGGCTCTGGCCCTTGCGGTCGCCAAAACGGCAAAACATTCCGTTCTAACGATGCACTCCGGAGGTTTTCCAGAGGCGATCGCACAGGCGTCGATCTTTAGGCGAAAGTTTACCGCATCGATCCTCAAGAAGTTCGATCGCGTGATCGCCGTCACAGATGAGATCGGCGATGCGATTCGCGAGCTTGGCGTCGGAACAGATGCTCTCGAAACTATCCCGCCCTACGCGTTGCGCCCGCCTGATCCGAACGTGCGGATCGAAAAAGAACTCGAGGACTTTATCGCCGAGCACTCGCCGCTCATTGTTGCGATCGGCTCACTCGAGACCGAGTACGCACCTCTCGAGCAGATCGCCGCGTTGAAGAGTTTGGTCGGGGAATTTCCCAAGCTCGGCTTCGTCATCGCCGGTGAGGGCGAGATGCGTGAGACCGTTGTGAACACGCTTGCCGAGGCAGGGCTTAACGAGCACGTTCATCTGCCCGGAAATCTCGATCATGACCGGTGCCTGCATCTTCTGGCGAAGGCAGACGTTTCGCTGCGAACAACTCGATTTGACGGCGATGCGATATCGGTCCGGGAAAGCTTGTTCCTCGGCACACCAGTGCTCGCAACTCGCGTGGGAACGCGGCCGAATAGTGTACATTTTATCGAAGAACTTTCACCGACAGCGATCGCAAACGGGATACAAGCGGTCCTTGCGTTGCCGCGTAAAGAGAAAAGGATCTCCCAACCTGATCAATCACAGATCGAGCGAGTGGTCGAACTCTATGAACGCATTATCGATTCGAGAAAGGGATGAGGTCGATGCCGGGACAGTTGCCCGGCGTGCAGTACTTGCTTCCGGGTTTGAGGCGGAAGTCCTTGTTGGATCGGTCCATAAACCCAACTCTATCAACACTTTCAACGAAGTTATTTCCCAACGGAATGCTAAGGTCGCCCGTTCCGACGCCCATATTGTTGAAGAAAATATTTCCGTAGATCATCGCCTTGGCCGCCTCGCTTTTAACGTCGATCGGTCCGTGTACTCCGTAAAGGCCGTGGCCCGTAACGTTGTTCGTAAACAAGAATCCACGCGGCTGATCGCCGTAGAAAGTGATTATATTTCCGCGATTGAATACCGTGTTGTTCGAGATGGTGATCATGTCGCCGCTTGCGATCTGAATAAAGTACCCTGAGCCTTCGAATCCGCTGCCGCCGCCGAGGTTCAAGAAAAGATTGTCCGTGATCTTCAAGCGTTTGAGCATTTGGCTCGGATACGTGTCGTCGCTTCCGAGAATGTTGACGCCTTCGCCGGCGCCATCGATGATGTTTCCGCTTATTTCAACGTCCTCGATCGTCGAGAACGGCGCACGGCCGTCCTGGTTGCGAACCGTTATGCGGAAGGCCGAACCTTCCCAATTGTTCGCTAGATAGTTCTTCGTAAACTTTACGTTCTTTGCGTTCTTCAGCTCGAAAAGCGTTTTGACGGTGAAGCCGTTCTGCTTCCACGATTCGGGCTTGAATAGAACATTGCCCGTGATCTCGATATTCGCTGGTATCAGCTCCGCATTCGCAGGATCAGAGCCGCCGAACATAATGTTCTCCGCTCCGCCTTCGACGTAGTTGTTCAAGATCTTGACATCGCGAGTCCCCGTCCAGCCGCAGATTCCTTGTGATTCCTCGCTCTTGCCTGCGAAGCCCTCGATATAGCTGTTCTTAATGACCGTTCGGGCGCTGTTCAGAGCGATACCTCGACGCGTCTTTCCCGAAGGCAGCGAGTGAATGTAACAGCGATCGAATTCCAGATCGTGCGGCACACGATCCGGGCGCGTTTCCTCACCACCCAATGCAACAAGGCCATAGTTGTAGATCGAACTCGAAGGTTCGAATTCGATCCCTACGAACCGATAGTGGTGAGCACCGTTCGAGGCATAGACCGCAGCTCTGCCGAGCATACCGGACCTGATCGTCGCAAGAAGCGGTCTTTGAGCGGGCGAAATTCGTTGGCCTTCCGGAAGTTCGGCCGCACGTGATGAACGGATCGTGACGAAATCCGTAAGCGATCTCTCGGTCAGATCGATCCGGCCTGAATAAACTCCGCCGGCTTCGAGCTCGATCACGTCGCCGGAGACGGCGGTATCTATCGCTTTTTGAAGATTTCCGCCGGAAGGCAGCTTGATGATGCGGCCGGCAGCAGTTTCGACGACCTCCGGCTTTGGTGCAAAGACATCGACCGCTCCGGAAAACCAGGTGAACAACGCACCCAAGAGCGCGCAAAGAACTACCGCTGCAAGCAGCAGTTTACGGATCTTCGGACGTCTGCCCAATATATTTTCTTTGGGCCGGACGACATTCATAACCTCGACATACGACACTGCTCTATTAAAGTGATAAAGCCGCTCAGAATCCAATCAAAACGCTCGTAATGTGTAACATTTACAATGTATTGGCCATTTGGTAGCCTTTAATGTTTACACGCCCGCTTTTGCGGGCATTTAGGAAGACCGATGAATTTACAACGGACAAAGCTGAACATCTTAAAAGGCACACCCGACCTCTCTCGGCAGGCCAAGAGCGGCGTCTCATTGCATTGTCATACTGAATATTCCAGGGAGATGCTCGGCTTTGTGCCGCATTATGCCGCCAAACTGCCCGTGATCAACCATTTCTGGCAGAAGGAGAAGGTGAAATATTTCGCGCGCGAAGGCAAATATCCCAATTTTGAGACGGGTTATTGGTCGCCTCCGCTTTCCCCGCAGCAGGTTTACGATTTCGAAAAAGGCCAGATCGAAAACGCCGGGTTGAACGCGCTGGTTTCGGTAACGGATCACGATTGCATCGACGGAAATTTTACGATCGAAGAAGCAGATTCGAAGAAGACGGTTCCGATCTCGCTCGAATGGACCGTTCCGTTTGAAGAAGGATATTTTCATATCGGAGTTCACAATCTTCCGCGAGACCTGGCAGATGAGATATCAAAACAGCTTATTGGCTTCACCTTCGATAAACAGCAGCATACGAGCGAACGGTTGAATGAACTCTTTGCGATGCTCGAAGAGGTTCCGGAGATTTTGGTCATCCTCAATCATCCGCTTTGGGATATTGAGATGGCAGGTAAAGAGGGCCACGAGCGGTTGCTTAAAGGCTTTTTGCGGAGTTTCGGCCGCTGGATCCACGCCCTTGAGGTCAACGGCTTCCGAAGTTGGTCGGAGAATAAGGCCGTCATCGAGCTTGCCGAAGCCGTTGGCATTCCCGTTGCGACCGGCGGTGATCGCCATGGCTGCAGGCCGAATACGGTCATTAATTTGACAGATGCATCATCCTTCGAAGAATTTGTCGGAGAGATCCGCGTTGATAAACGCGCTGAGATCGCGTTGATGCCTGCGTATGAGCAGCCGCTTCATTCGCGTCAGCTTCAGTCGTTCTCGGAGATCTTGAGCCATTATCCGGCATTTCGCGAAGGGCGCCAGCATTGGTTCGATCGAGTTTTCTTTGACGTTGACAACGGCAAAGGCCTCATCTCTCTCTCGTCGCACGGATGGAAACGCGGCGGCCCGCGATGGCTCCGCATGGCGATCTGGACTCTAGCAGTAATGGGAAGCCCGACCGTTCGCCCGGTCTTTCGCTTGTTCAGGACGAAGGCCGATCGGGTGCCAAAGAGCATTGAAAAGACAAAGTTTCAGCGCCCGGAGGACAGCAGCGACCTCGCTCAGATCCTGACCTCGGATACGGCTTGATCGGACGGATATTCCGTCCGTCGTCCTATTTAATGATCCCTTTGAGAGGCGGGCCAATTGAGCCCGCCATTTGTGATTGAGGGTGCGATAATTCGCTTGAAAGTGAAAGATAACTTACGTGTAGCATTTTTTCCTGACTCTTATCTGGAGGTCAACGGCGCCGCGATGACGTGCCAGAGGCTTGTCAATTTTGCACGCGAAAAGGACCGGCCGTATCTATGTGTGCACGCCGGCCCGGAGACAAAGATCGAAACCGTCGGGAGTGTTACGCATTTCTCTCTCAAGCGAAGTCCGCTTGCGATCGCTCTGGATGAAGGCCTCGCATACGACCCACTTTTTACACGCCATATTCCAAAGATCCGCAAGGCTCTTGCTGATTTCAAGCCCGACATCATACACATTACCGGCATCAACGATGTGAGCAATGCGGCGGCGTATCTCGCTTGGAAAATGGACATCCCGATGCTCGGTTCCTGGCACACGAACGTGCACGAATTCGCATCGAGCCGGCTTCGACGAATGTTTCGATTTCTTCCGGCAAAGGTGCTCGATCCGTTCGCACGAATGGCCGAATTTCGCATCATGCAGGGCTGCATTCTCTACTATCAGATGCCGAAGGTCGTGCTCGCTCCCAACGAGGAGCTCGTTTCCGAACTTGGCCGCCGAACTAAGCGAACGGCGCATCTTATGGCACGCGGCGTCGATTCTGAGTTCTTCTCGCCAGCGAAACGGACCGTCGATGACGGTATTTTGCGTATTGGATTCGTCGGCAGACTCCGAGCGGAAAAGAACGTTAAGCTCCTGATCGAAGTTGAACGAGCGATGCTCGATCGCGGCCTTACAAACTTTAAGTTCCTTATCGTCGGCGAAGGAAATGTCCGCGAGCACCTCGAGGCGAATATGAAAACCGCTGAGTTCACCGGTTTTCTTTCGGGCGAAGAACTGGCCGCAGCCTATGCAAATATGGACATCTTTCTCTTTCCGTCCGAGACAGACGCGTTCGGGAATGTCGCGCAGGAGGCAAACGCTTCCGGTGTGCCCGCGATCGTTACGGATAAGGGAGGGCCGAAGTTCATTATCAACCCGGGCGTCAACGGCCTGATCGCTAAGAATGCCGACGAATTCATCGAACACACGATCGCACTTGCAAGCGATCCGACTTTGCTCGCGTCGATGAAGGCCCATGCAAGGGATAACGCCGTGTCGCGTTCTTGGGATGCTATTTTCGAGGGCGTGTACGATTCCTACCTCGAGGCGGTTGAGATCGCCGACCACCAGCGAGAAGAGGCGAAGGCCGCGAAGACCTCAAAACAAACAATAAAGGCGGGCAGCAACTAGCCAATGACAAACGAGACGCCCGACCTGACGACCCTAAGCACAGAACGCTTGACCATCGGCGCGGCATGGGGCCTTGTCTTCAAACATCCGGTCCTTTTCTTAAAATACTGGAATTACAAGGGTGCGATCTTGAGCGGGTTGATGCGCGCTCCGATATTTTTGATCACGTATCTTGTAGGCCGTGAGAGCATCAAGATCGCGATCGCCGCTGCCGCGGTTCAATTTGCATTTCGCTTCGTGTTTGCCGGCTTGAGCGGTGCTCTCATCCAGGCTTTTCGAAAGGTCGAGCCCGCGTGGAAAGCTCTGCTTTCCGTCATGCTGGTCGTACCGATCATCAGCCATCTGCTCGAATTCGGCTTTCAGACGCTATTTGCCTACGCGACCTCGACCGCCGATCATACCGACCAAGCGATCGTCCGCTCGATCTGCGTATCGATCTTCTCGGCCCTTTTTGCGCTCTTCATAATGCGGCGAAACGTTCTCATCGTCGGCGAAGAAGAGAGTAAGTCCCTTCTAAGCGACGTTCTTCGGATTCCGCGGCTCGTTTTCGAATTCTGCGCGTTCCTTCCGAACGAGATCGCGGCGATGCTTCGTCGCGGAGCGACCGTGACGGCCGTTGCAGTCTTGATCGGCTTCACGATCTTTTCGCAAATCGTTGGATGGGCGGTCGCGAACCGCGTCTTTTGGACCTATGGCGGCGGCAAAGAGATCTGGGGCCTGAAATACTGGGGTATTGACGGCCTCGTGCTGATCCTTCTCGCGATCATCGCGTCGTCGATCTATTACGAGGCCCGACACCGTCGCGGAAAAAGATCTTGACCGAGAAGCTCACAAAGACCGTCCACATAACGAACTATTATCATAAGAATTCGGGCGGCATCAGCACTTCCTACAACGCGCTGATGGCAGCCGCGGAACGCCATAAACGCGAAATGGCGCTGATCGTTCCGGGCGAAACGGAAGAGACCGAGATCGTCAATGATTTCGCGAAGATCCATTACGTGCCCGCAAAATATTCACCGGTTTTCGACAAGCGATACCGGATAATAATGCCTTGGCAGTATCTTCCCGGTGATTCACTGATCAGAAAGATCATGCTTGACGAAAAGCCTCAGATGGTCGAGGTCACGGACAAGTACACGCTGAGCATGCTCGGTGCAATGATCCGCACCAACAAGTTCAAACAGTTGGGACGTCCGATGCTCGTGCACTTTTCCTGCGAAAGGATGGATGACAACATCTCGTCATTCCTCTCCGGCGGAAAGTTCGGCAAATGGGTATCGCGTCGTTTGATGGGAAACTATAACTTCCCTTCGTTCGATTTTCATATCGCGAATTCGACCTATACGGCGGACGAATTTTACGCTGCGGTTACCGCAAAGAATAATCCGCGACGCTCCAAGTGGTTCATCAACAAGACCTGGCGTTGGCTTAAGGCACCGCGTGTGCCCATCGAAGACCGGATCCACGTTTGTCCACGCGGCGTTGATATCAAACAGTTTCGGCCCGACCGAAGATCAGATGCGACCCGCCGTGAGATCATCGAACGCTCCGGCGTGCCCGGCGATTCCGTGCTTTTGCTTTATGCCGGACGGATCTCGCCCGAAAAGAATGTTCCGCTGCTTATCGAAATGATGAAGATCCTTGCGAAAGATGCCGACCGCGACTTTCGCCTTCTGATCGCTGGTGCCGGGCCGCTGGCAGAAACTCTTGAGAGCGAGGGGCAAAAGCTTGGCGAAAGGAAGGTAGTTCAGTTCGGGCATCTCGATAAAGAAACGCTTGCGAACTATTACGCCAACGTCGATGTCTTTGTCCATCCGAATCCGCGTGAACCTTTCGGCATTGCTCCGCTCGAGGCGATGGCGTCCGGCGTCGCGACGGTTGCACCGAACGCAGGCGGCATCTTGTCGTATGCGACCGATAAGAACATTTGGCTGACCGAACCGACAGGCGAAGCGTTCGCCGATGCGGTACGTGATGCTGCATCGAACGAGGCAGCACGGGAGCGGAAGATCGCCGCGGCCCTCGAGACCGCACGCAGCAATACCCGTGAGGCTTCTACCGATAACCTGTTTGCAACCTACGACAAACTTTACGATTATTTTCAAGAGAACCTTGAGCTTTTTACTGACCGAGAGGCCGCAGCGGCCTTCTCATTTACCGAACTTCTAGATGTTTGAGCTTGTACTTGCAAATCTTCGCGTCCGCTTTTTCCGCACGCTGATCAGCGTGATCGGTGTCGCGCTTGGCGTCATCCTGATCGTACTTTTCACGGGCCTTGCAAAAGGAATGACAGAGGATATGGCAAAACGCTCGGCGAACTGGAAGGCCGAGATCGTATTCGCGCGTCCGGGCGGCATGGAATTCGGAAGTTCGAATATGAACGTGAGCACCGCTTACGTTCCGCGTCTCGAGGCGATCGAGGGAGTTGAGTCGGCAGTGCCTGTCGGACGCTATATCTCGGCTGATCCGAAGGCCCGCTGGGGCCTGCTGCAGCTTGACGGCGTCGATTGGGAGCCGTTCGCAAAGATGAACGGAATGACGCTTACGCAAGGACGTGCCCCGCAGGCAAACGACGAGGTCATACTCGATGAGCGTCAGGTAAAGAACGAGAACGTAAAGGTCGGCGACCAGCTCACTCTCTTTGGCAACAAGCAATTCAAGATCGTCGGTGTCTTCGAACCGCCTTCGGGTTCGCGCATAAAAATGACGCTCGCTGCGATGCAGTCTATTCTCGAGGAGACGAACAAGTGCACCTACATTCTGATCAAGGTCAAGGACGGCGTTGATGTGCCGACGGTCGCGGCACGCATCAACGAACAGCTGCCGGGCAACAAGGTCAACCTCACGAGCGACCTTGTCATCGACGCAAAAGACCGCGTTCCGGGCCTCAATACCTTCCTGCGTGTGCTCGTTGGATTAGGCGCGTTCGTCTCGATCGTCTTTGTTTTACTTTCGATGTACACGACGATCACCGAGCGACGCAAAGAGATCGGCATCCTCAAATCGCTCGGTGCGTCACGCGGATTCATCGTTTCCACCATAGAAGGCGAAGCCTTGCTGATCGGCCTCGCCGGCATCATCATCGGCTTTCTCACCGCATTCATCGCATCACGAACGATCAGCCATTTCTTTGAACTGCAGTTCGAATTTAGCGCTCAATGGGTAGTTTGGGCGATCGCTATCGCGATCTTCGGCAGCCTCATCGGCGCACTTTACCCAGCCCTTCGAGCCTCAGGCATCGACCCCGTCGAAGTAATGGTCAACGAATAACCCCGCGAAAACCCTTGGCATGTTTCGTGCATTTCGTGCGGAAAGTGCATTCTACAGGCGAACTTTGAGCTGGACGCATATTCTGAAACTGAGTGAAGTAAACAATACAATGCAGCGAAAAGAAGCTTTATCATTGGTTGCAATCGGGCTCGGTTTATTGAGTTTTATTGGTCTCGCCTCACTAAAGTTGTCTTTTCCGCTTGATCCGCCGATTGTTGCTTTGAACATTTTGCGAATGTCGTTAGCTTTAGGAGTTGTTTCTTTTTGTGTTGGAATGTTCACAATTCAGTCCCGTGGATTTTGGATCGTGATACTTCTTGCACTCGTGAATGTTACGTTCTTTTTATTCGGTTGGCCTTTCTATGCAGTGTATTGATCCCGTCCGTCAACGCGCCCACAACCGCCTCAACACGAGCGACGGGTACGCGTTCGACGCGTCAGGCAGCGACCCGTCGAAGTAATGGTCAACGAATAAATACTGCAAAAACCCTTTCGCGTTCGTTTGTACAGATCGTGCGAAATGGTGAATAGTGAATGGTTAATGGTGGAGCGAAAGCTCCACCATTACGAAGGAGGGGTGGCAGCCGCCTCGGCTGACGGGGTGGTTCTTCCTCCGGAACGCTGACGCCCTCGTCCGCACTGAGTGCGAAGCACGAACAAACCAGGCGATTATGTTGGGCTGACTGACAGTTAGAAAAGGCGGCTTGCCGCAACGCAGTGCGGTCGGGGTTCTTGGGTCATAGATCCCCAAGTGTTGCAAAAGACGCAACCGGTCCAGACCGTCACGCGGATTAGGAATATATCGGCGCGTGCGAAGCACGTGACAAGGCATTTGTCGGCGGCAGGCCGCCTCCAGAAAAGCCGGTGTACGCTCATCGGTCGGGCAAGCCCGACCGCACTGCGAGAGGGCATAGCCCAGAAGATCTTCTCAGTTCTGTCGGCGGCATGCCGCCTCCGAGATTCTTTTTGTGAGCCATGATCCCCGGTCTAAAGACCGGGGCAATTCGAAGAGACTCTCAAAAAATAGCGTTTGACACGTCTGATATACTCGTAGAGATGGTGTAAACATATGTTTTACACCCTGATCTTTGACAAAAGTGACATTAATTGTCGCCACCATGATAAAAAACGCCGATTTTTGTCCCACTTTGTCCCACTTGCCCATTCACGGTGAGACGGGACAAACATTGGGAAATTGTGAATGGTGAATTGTGAATTGTGAATTGTGAATGGTGAATGCTCACTACTCATCACTCATCACTCATCACTCACCTCTCATCACTCACCACTCCACCCCGGCCTTCGGCCGCCCCTCCTCGGGCAGGAGGGGAGCTGGCGGTTCGGACAAGTTTGCGGGCTAGAATTCGCGTCCGGGTTCGAAGGTTTCGAGGACCTTGGCGAGATCGTCGTTGACGCCGACGTCAGAGATTCCCTTTACGTTTTCGGCATTGGAAGTTGCAAGCAGCGTAACGGCAAAACCGCTGCGGACGCCGGGCCTTGCCGCCGGGATCCAGATACGGCGACCCCACACGGTCAAAGGATCGCCCGATGGTCCTGTTCCACCGCCTTGAAACTGAATCTCGTAGGCTTTCCATCCGTTTACAGAGGTTTGTCCCTGCGAAAGGATCTTGAAGGCCGGAAGGATCTTCGATAAAGCCGCAGTTGATTCGGAAACGAGTTCGGGAAAGATCGCTGCGTCATCCGAATACGTCCCTCGGCTGATGTAGTACGACACCAGGAGCTGTTCTTGGAGCCTTCCGTCAGCACTGAGCTTCGAGATGTCGAGGAATTTGCCGCGATTTGCTTCAGTTCCTTCCTGCGGGCCGGTCGATTTCCACGTCTTCGGAACATAGATCGAAAATCCGACAAAGTTCCGATAGAGGTCACCCTTGAGATCCTGCTTGCTGCTGTTGAAATAAGTGGAATTCGGCAGAGCTTGAATATCACGCGGTGCCGGCGGAGTTTCGGTCGGGTCGTAACCGGAGTTCACATTTGCATCGACGTTCGCAGTTGCAGGAGGTTGCGGGCGATTCAGCAAATAGAACCACGCCGCGGCGAAGATGACCGAAAGCACGATAAATACTGCCAATGCGATCTTTATCCAGCGTGCATTCGGCGCGTGCAGCGGGTCGGGCGAACGGCGAAGCCACGCAGGCATATCGTCAACATCTGTATCGCTTGATGTGCCGCCGGAAGTCTCGGCTTCCGCGTCGGGCGCCCCGAGAAGGACAGGGGAAACATCGTGTGCTTTTGGAGGTGTCGGAAGCGTCAAAGGCTTGGAAACGGCGGCGGCGAAAACGTCGCCGGCCTCGCGAGCCGTCACATAACGCGAACGCGGATTCGGCGAAAGTGCCTTTGCGAAGAATTCGTCCAAGGCGGGCGAGATCTCCTGCGAATAGCCGTCACGCTGATCTTTGACAAGTTCGCGTTCGGTCGCACCGTCAAACGGAAAATCACCGGTCAAGAACTGATATGCCGTGACGCCGAGCGAATAGATATCGCTCGAAACGGTCGAAACACCGCCTTCGATGATCTCCGGTGCGGCATAGCGAATGTTGTCTTCGTGGAGCTCGCCGCTTGAAACGCCGAAATTCGTGATCTTTAGGGCCGCCTCACCATCTGCCGAGGCGATCTCGATGTTTGCGGGGCGAAGGTCGCGATGCAGAATTCCCTGCTTATGGACGTCGCCGAGAGCTTGGCCGATCTGGCGTATCAGCTTTCCGGCACGCGCCGGGTCGAACCGGCCGTGGATCGAGAGGATCTCGTCGGCGGAAAGGGCATCCAGGTCCTCGCTTATCAAATACTTGACGCCGTTCGAATACGCACCGGAATCAAAAACGCGCGCAACGTTCGGATGGTTCAGATGCGAGAGCCGAACGCGTTCTTCGGCGAGGATCGCCGCCGTTACCTCATCGCCTTCAAAAGGCGTCAAAATGCGCACGACCACGCGTTTATCGCCGACGATACGGTCTTCCGCAAGATATGCGTAACCGGAATCGTCCGTTGCTTGCATCTCGAGTACGCGGTATCGGCCTTTCACTGTCTTGCCGACAAATGATGCCGGCGAGTCGGGGTTGAAATCATTGATATGGCCGGCGGCCTCGCGTTCTTTAAGATCGACGTGCCCAAGCGGAATATCGTTAGGGCTAACTCTACGGGCGTTGGGCCGCGCCGCTGACTTTTCCGTTCGGATGGACGACCTGCGGGTTCGCTGCCGACGGTCCGCCTTCGGCTTTATAGGCGTGTTCTCGCGGCGGAAAAGCTCCGCCATATCCTCGTCCCCAATGACCTCATCATCAGGGTGAATGAATTCGTCAGTGAGTTCGAGAACGATGTCATCGTCTTTTTCGAATGCTCGGCGAATGCTCGAAGAACCCAATTCCGAACCGCTCAGAACGGTGGAGAAATAGGCATTCAGAGGACGAGCGTCCACTCCCGGCTCGCTCAATAGGCGCGTTCCGTCGAGGTCACAGACACGCTGAATTCCGGCGACATATCGTTGTCCACAAGTTGGGCAAAACATCAGTTTCTATACAAAAAGAACCTGCAAGCACAGCCGAAAGCCTTGATATTTGGGAGTTTTAGAGGCCTGCGGCCCTTCGCGCTAAATTACTGCAAAAAGAAACTGCAAATACGATGCAATTTCCGTCGTTCTTAGAAAAAAATCTCTTAAAATCTTCTCACACGGATCATTTGAGCTTTGCGAGCACGGTCTCACGTTCGGGCTGATACGTCAACGCCAATTTATACGACCGCCGGGCTTCATCGCCCTTTCCGGCCCTCGAATATGCATCGCCAAGCTGTTCCAACTGTCTCGCAAGCACGGGCTTCTCGTAATTGTGCGCGAAACGCGATCCGCGAAGCAGAATGTTTTCGGCATTCGCAAGATCGGACGTACGCAGATACGCGGAAGCAAGCGAAGAATATGTATCGAAATTCGACATATCGGCTGCAAGACTCGCCTTAAGGTTCGCAATGCCGTCGGCGACTTCGCCATTTGCGACCCGCGAGATCCCCAGAAGGCGAAGCGCGCGCGCATTTTTCGGTTCGCTTTGCACCGCCGCTATTAAAAGCCTTTCCGCGGCGGGATAACGTTGCTCGGATTGAAGTATCGCGGCAATGTCCGCGATCTGAGCCGCCCCGCGTGCTCTTGTTGCCGCGGACGCGTCCATTTCGGCGGCACCGGCAGTATTACCGTTGCGGCGAAGCAACCGCGCAAGATACGCGTAGTTCACGGCATTGTCGGGCGCAAGCCGTACCGCCGTACGATAAGCATTCTCAGTCTCCGGCCCGACAAGCCCGAGCATCTCACGCGCGACGCCAAGCCGTTCGAAGGCGGCGGCGTTCGAAGGCTCCTTTTCGGTGACGGACTTCGCAAGATCCATCGCTTCTTCATAGCGATCGGCGAGGTCCATCACCGGCACGGGCGTTGCGAGAATGCCGCTTAATGCAAGTTTCGCTTCCGCGTCTTCGGGTGTGTTCTTTACAACTTCGCGATATTTTGTCTCGGCCGCAGAAAGGTCGCCGGCCTTTAATGCGTCGGCGGCGTCGGCTTTCAGCTTGGCTGTCTGTTCGGGTGAAAGTTTTGCGGACGAGGCCTTGACCGGAGCTTTCTTTGTTACTGAGATCTTTGCAGCGGCGGTCCGATCAGGTGAGATCGGTTTTTTCACCTTGCGAGTTGCCGTTTTCCGCGTATTTGAATTCTTGGATACAGATTTCCGCGGGGCATCTTTTTTCGGCGCGTCCTTACCAAAGAGCTTATTGCTGCTCCCGAGATCTTGGGCCGAACCAAGCGAGGTGATAAAAGCGATCAAAACGATCGAGAATATTAGCCGGTACATAAATACCTCATACGGGCTTTCTTCTTGTCATTTTGTGACGAGGCGAAAACCCAATTCCTTGTCACGCGTCGAAGCCGGCACATCGGGCCGGCTCGTACTCGTTATAGCGGCATCACCCGAGGACTTGCTGAATGCCGAACCTCCGCGGATCATATATCGCGGTTCCTTCGATTCCTTTACCGTTCCACCGCTTCCCGGATAAAGGTACGCCTTTGAGCTGGTCCACTCATAGACATTACCGATAAGGTCCGCGACGCCCCATTTATCGGGGCAAGTGTGCTTGCCGACCTCTGTCGGCTCTGTATTCGACTGATCGACCCAAGCACATTCCTGGCGAAACCCATCGCCCCACGGATAAAGATCGCTGTCGCTGCCGTTCCTTGCGGCATACTCCCATTCGGCGTCTGTCGGGAGCCTGTACTGGACGTTGTCGCGCTTCGACCGCCAACCGGCAAACGCGAGCACATCGTCCATATTGACGAACCGCACCGGATAATTCTCTTTACCCTCGAGCGGCCTTCCGTTCACCCAATCGGCCGGAAGCGGTTTGTGGCCGGTGGCCTGAACGAACTCGTAATACTCAGCGTTCGTGACCTCTGTCCGGTCCATTCTGAACGCATCGACCGTGACCTCGTGTTCAGGACGTTCGGCAGGCTGGCCATCGTTGCGGCCCATCCTGAACGTTCCGGCAGGGATCGATACAAGATTCGCCTTTATCGCCGGGAGTTCGGGCGTCGAACTTGCGGCCGGTGAAGCATTTGTGCCCGGAGTCGCAGGAGCATTTGCGATCGGCTTGCTTCCCGGGAAGAAGCCAAGAAAATACGCTGCTGCAACACCTGCTATTCCCAAGACGAAAAGAACGAATAACGCACCGATTCCGATAAAAAGCCCTGTTTTCTTCCTTTTTGCCGTCACGGCAGGCGGCGGAACCGACTGCATCGGAGTTGGGATCGCGGGCGTTGACGCCGCCGCAGATATCTGTGCCGAGCCTGCCGGATCGACAAGAAGCGTTTCGCCCAACGGGATACGCGTATCGGGACGCGGGATCGCATTTATATCGGGCTGCGAGTGTCGGAGTTCGGCGACGATGTCAACAGGCTTGCCGTCGCAAACCACACTATCGACCCAATCGTCAAAGCCGTTATGGCTGACCCGCAGAAAATGATTGCCGCTCTGGATGCCTTCAAGAAGGAGCGAGCCATCGACGCGGCTTTCCCCGACCGGAACGTTGTCAACAAAGATCTTCGATCCCGCAGGACGCGTATGAACGCGGATCGTCGAGACAGGCAACGCACCGGCATTGGCAGTTACGTGAATGTTCGAAGAAATCTCGACCGCGCGTCGAAATTCATCGACCATCATCTCAACGGATGCAGTTCGCGCCGACGGCGCCTTTTCGAGCGTGTGAAACACGGCACGTTCGATCTCCGGCGGCATCGCTACGCCAAGGCTCGCAAAGGTCGGCGGCGGATCGCTGATGTGCTTCTTCATTATCGCCGGTATCGACGAGCCTTTGAACGGCACATCGCCTGCAAGCATCTGGAAAAGCATCACGCCAAGGCTGTAAATATCAGCACGCGAGTCCGGATCTTCATCGGCCCATTGCTCGGGGGCCATATAATACGGCGAACCCATCAGGCCTGTCGTTTGAGCCTGAATGAACGAGCCCAAAAGCTCGCCGGACT
The DNA here is from genome assembly GCA_018269005.1 of Acidobacteriota bacterium. Taxonomy (GTDB): domain Bacteria; phylum Acidobacteriota; class Blastocatellia; order Pyrinomonadales; family Pyrinomonadaceae; genus OLB17. The sequence goes on from JAFDVK010000034.1 coordinate 165,661, forward strand.
TGATCTTTGCGAGGCCGAAATCCAGGATCTTGACCGCCTGCGACATATTCGGCTTGTCCGAACAGATCATTATGTTCAGCGGCTTCAGATCGCGATGGACGATGCCTTGGTGATGTGCCGCACCGACGCCTGCGCAGATCGCGGAAATGAGTTCGAGGGCATTTTCGGGCGAGAGTTTGCCTTCGCGAGCGAGCAGGTCGTGAAGCGATTCGCCCTCGACATACTCCATCACGAGGAAGGGCACGTTCCCGTTGATCACGCCGTAATCCGAAACGCTGACGACGTTCTGATGGCGGATCGCGGCTGCTGCGAGTGCCTCTTGCCTGAATCGGGTTACAAGCTGCGGGTCGTTGCCGACGAGGTCGGGGAGAATGATCTTGATCGCGTGGAGCGTCTTTAGGTACGCGTGTCTTGCCTTATAGACGACGCCCATTCCGCCCTGCCCGAGCCTGTACTCGATATGATACTTACCCTCGAGAACGCCGTCGCCGGGAATCGTATGCACCGTCGGCATCCCCTCGTTCGGACAAGTGGTGACCGTGTCGGCAAAACAAGTTTTACAGGTCTGACATTCCCGCATTAAAAAACTTTCTAGAGTTTATCTCAAAAACAACGATTAGACCGCGTAGATTAGACGCTCAATTCTGCAAAAAAGCAGTAATGACTTATCCAATTCTAGTTTTTTTTTCGGTTTTTTCGCAAAACACAGTAAAAAAACCGGTTCAACCAACCAAAAAACATGACGCTGGTCCCTGTGAGCTTTTGCCTCAAGAGGCGGCACAAATACGTCGCCTGTGAGGTTAACTGCGCATCGATCGAGCGTTATCTGACAACTATGTTCACAAGGCGGCGCGGGACGACAATGACCTTGACCGTCTCTTTTCCGTCAGTGTATTCCCGGACCTTTTCATCGGCAAATGCCAGTTGTTCGAGAGTTTCGTTCGCGGCATCCGGCGAAGCAAACACGCGGCCGCGGAGTTTGCCGTTCACCTGAACGGCGACCTCGATCTCATCTTCGCGGGCAAGATCCTCGTTGAACTCAGGGAACCTTGCATTTGAAGCGATCATCCCCGCGTCGCTTCCTGTGAGGGCGGAATACAGCTCTTCGGCGACGTGAGGCGAGAATGGAGCGAGCATCAGGACGATCGCCGTCAGGGCCTCGCGAACCGCAAAGCGCATTTCCGCATCGGCCTCGTTCGGCGGCACCTTGATGTCGCCAACGGTATTCGAGAGCTCCATCAGGGCGGCGACCGGCGTGTTGAACTGCAAAGTTTCGAGGCTGTCGCCTACACGTTTGATCGTCTGGTGAGTTTTTCGTCGCAGGCCGCGGGCTTCGGCTGACGCTGTCGCGGCTGGAACTTCTACTGTGTCCAGAAAGTCGATCCAAGCTCGCATTTGCCGCCAGACGCGTTGAATAAAACGCACTGCGCCCTCAATTCCCGCTTCGTTCCAGACAAGTTCGTTGTCGATCGGCGCCGCGAACATCACGAAAAGCCGTGAAGCATCGGCTCCGTAGATATCGACCATTTCGTCGGGATCGACGCCGTTGCCTTTGGATTTGGACATTCGCTCGACGGCGAATTTAAGAGGCGACGCGGTCGTTCCCGCTGCCGCTTCCGTCGGATCAGGAGACCCAGTCGCTATCGCTCCCGGTTCTGACACAGTTGCGGACGTTATCCTGCCTTTGGCGTCGCGTTCGACCGAGACCTTATCGGGCGGAAAATAGACACGCTTTCCGCTCGAATCGTCAAAGAACGTCTCGCCAACGACCATCCCTTGGGTCAAAAGCCGCGAAAAAGGTTCGTTGAACTGCACAAGGCCCATATCGCGAAGAGCTTTTGTCCAAAAGCGGGCGTAGATCAAGTGCATCACGGCGTGGTCGTCGCCGCCGATATATTGATCGACCGGCGCCCAGTAATTGGCCGCGAAAGGATTGAACGGCATTATCTCGTTCGTTGGGTCCGTGTAGCGATAGTAGTACCAGGAAGAATCGACGAACGTGTCCATCGTGTCCGTCTCGCGTCGGGCAGGGCCGTCGCAATTCGGACAGGTCGTTTCGTAAAATTCGGGAACCTTTGCAAGCGGCGATTCGCCTGTACCGGTTATCGGTGCGGATTCGGGAAGACGAACCGGCAGGTTCTCATATTTCTCGGGAACAACACCGCAAGCGTCGCAGTAAACCATCGGGATCGGCGAACCCCAAAATCTCTGACGTGAAATTCCCCAGTCGCGGAGCCGATAGGTCGTCGCCGGCTCGCCAAAGCCTTTTGAGGCAGCAAATGCGGCCATTTCTCGCTTCGCGTCAGTGCTCGGCTTGCCGCTCCAGTCACCTGAGTTTACAACGACGCCATATTCGCAGAATGGCAGCGAAGGCACGGCCGTTCCATCATCGAGCGGAGCGATGACCTGCGTTATCGGCAAGGCGAATTGGACGGCGAATTCGTGATCGCGCTCATCGTGCCCCGGCACGCTCATCACCGCACCGGTGCCGTAATCCATCATCACGTAGTTGCCGACCCAGACGGGCAATTCCTCACCGCTGAAGGGATTGATCGCCTTCAGGCCGGTGTCTATGCCGTCCTTTTCGATCACTTCATCGCGTTCGGTCGGTTTTTGGCTCTCGACAATGATCTCGTCGATCTTCTTGAGCACATCGGGCGCGAAGATCTTGCGATTCTTTTCAACGATCTCGTGCTGCGCCGCGACGACAACGGCATTCGCACCATAGATCGTGTCGATGCGGGTCGTAAAGACACGTATCTTCTCGTCATCGTCACAAACCTCGAAATCAACATACGCGCCGTCCGAACGGCCTATCCAATCCTGCTGGCGTTTGAGCACGTTCTGCGGCCAGCCTGATTCGATCGACGCCGTGTCTTCAAGAAGTTCGCTTGTGTAGGCGGTCGTCTTTAAGAACCACTGCTCGAGGTCTTTCTTGACGACCGGATTGCCGCAACGCCAGCAGAGGCCGCCGCTCGCCTGCTCGTTCGACAAGGTCGCCTGATCCGTTTCGCACCAATTGACCTGCGTCATTCGCTTATACGCAAGGCCCATTTCGTACATTTTTAGGAAGAACCACTGATCGAACTTATAGTATTCCGGCCTGTGGGCGTATATCTGCCGACGCCAATCATAGCTCAGTCCGAGGCGTTCGAGCTGGCCGCGCATCGTTTCGATATTCTTCTCCGTCCAATCGCGCGGATTGACCCCGCGTTTCACCGCGGCATCCTCGGCAGGCTGGCCGAATGAATCCCAGCCGATCGGATGAAGCACATTGAAGCCCTTTAGCCGCTTATACCAAGCCAATGCATCGCCCGCGGAATAGTTGCGGACATGGCCCATATGAAGATTGCCGGAAGGATATGGCAGCATCTCAAGCGCGTAAAATTTCGGCTTGCCGCCGTCCGGATCGGGTTCGGCCTCGAAAGCCTTTGATTCGGCCCAGATCGCCTGCCATTTCTTCTCAATTTTCTTTGCGAAATACTTATCGTCCATTTTGTAAAGGTCAAAACAATAATGGTAACGGAAAATGCGGAAAATATCAGTTTTCGTGCCAAAAGGGGCGATCGACGAACTGCGATATTTTTAGCGCGCCTTGCCGTCTTTTGTGATATTCTGCAGGGACCCTTTATTTCTGCGTTCAGGAGACGAGATCAACAAGGTTGATGAGAATAAATATTCCGCACACACGGCTGCTGCCAAAACCTGATCGAACTTGAGTTTTGTTGCCCCGGCCGTTTGAACCGAGAGGTGACAAAATGATGGCCGAGCAACCCAACCGCGAACTTAAACGCCCGAACGACAATTCTCTTTCTTCGAACAATTCCCGCCCGGACCGTATCTCACAAAATCCGAACGATGATGTCATTGCAAGCCTCGCGATGATGCCCGAAAATCGGCGCGCCCGGCAGGTCGGCGAGTGGGAGACGATGCGGCGCAGAACGTTCAAACACTTGCTATAAGAAGTCTCCGGCGATCAGAGCATAATTCCATTTGCCCCTTCGTAGTGGTTTAATGGATATATGGATACGATCGGTACCGGCAGCGCTGCCAACGACCTGGCGGCTCGTTTTGGTGCAGTTCGCGAGCAAACGCTAAAGCTTAGCGCGCCGTTGGAGATCGAGGACTTCGTCCCGCAGGTCGTCGAATTCGTCTCGCCGACAAAATGGCATCTCGCCCACACCACCTGGTTCTTTGAGGAGCTCATCCTCGCAAAATTCGTCGAGAAGTACGACAAATTCAACGAGCATTTCTCCTTTCTCTTTAACAGCTATTACAACTCGGTCGGCAGCCGCACAATCCGAAGCGAACGTGGGGCGTTGAGCCGCCCGACGGTCAAGGAAGTTTACGCATATCGCAAGTACGTCAACGACGCGATGCAGGAGCTGCTTGCGGGCATCTCAGGGCATGCAAATCCGCTTGAGATCGAGGGCCTGATAACGCTTGGCATCAACCACGAGCAGCAGCATCAAGAACTCCTTTTGACCGACCTGAAATACACGCTCGGCCAGAATGTGCTCGATCCGGTTTATGACCCTTCATGGAACCGCGAGGATCAAGCAGCTCTTGGCAAGGGTGAATTCGTCAAGGTCGATGCCGGTGTTTACGATATCGGCTTTGAGGGCACGGGTTTTTGCTTTGACAACGAGCTTGCGAGGCACAAGGTGTATCTAGACGAATTCTCGATCTCGGATCGGCCCGTCACGAACGCCGAGTTTGCCGAGTTCATTGATGCCGGCGGCTATGACGACTTCCGCCTATGGCATTCGGAAGGTTGGGATTGGGTGCGTGCGAACGCTGTCACCGCTCCGCTCTTTTGGGAGAAACATGCGGGCGGTTGGTCGCATTTTACGCTTCAGGGCAGACAGGAACTTGCTCCAGATGCTCCGGCCTCGCACATCTCATTCTACGAAGCATCTGCGTATGCAGAGATGGCCGGAATGCGTCTGCCGACAGAATTTGAATGGGAAGCTGCCCAATCGAAATTCGAGTGGGGCCAGCGTTGGGAATGGACGGAGTCTGCGTATTTGCCTTATCCGGGCTTCACAAAGCCGGCCGGTGCGGTCGGTGAATACAACGGCAAATTCATGGTCAATCAAATGACGCTCCGCGGTGAGTCCATCGCAACGCCCGAGGGCCATAGCCGTCCGACGTATAGGAATTTCTTCCATCCGCAGATGCGCTGGCAATTCTTCGGATTAAGGCTCGCAAAGTAAGGATACGAAATCAGTTCGGCCGCAGAACACCGAGAACTTATGTCTAACGGCGAAAGCAGATCTGCCTTTGAACGAGACGTGCTCGCCGGGCTTTCGGTGACACCGAAGCATCTGTCTTCAAAATACTTTTATGATGATGAAGGCTCGCGGCTCTTCCAGAAGATAATGGGTTTGCCGGAGTATTACCTTACGGCGTGTGAAACAGAGATCTTTACTGAACAGTCAGGTGAGATCGTAAGCCGACTTCTCGCTGAAGGAAATACCATCGACATCGTCGAACTCGGTGCCGGCGACGGCGTAAAGACCGCTCTTTTGCTTAAAGAGGTCCTAGCGAAAGATTCGTCCGCAAAATACACGCCGATCGATATTTCGGAGGTTGCGATGACCGAGCTTGTCGAAAATTTTAGGCTGCAGCTTCCGCACCTCGCGGTCGAACCAAAGGTCGGCGATTATTTCACGAGCCTTGATGAGGTGCGGAAAAGTTCTCAACGGCGTAAGGCAGTTCTATTTCTCGGCTCGAACATCGGAAATTTTGATGCTGAACGAACAGCATTGTTCTTTTCCTCGCTCAGGGCCGTGATGAACGAAGGCGATCTGCTCTTTATCGGATTCGACCTGCAGAAAAACCCGCGTGTGATCCACCGCGCTTACGATGATGCGGGCGGGGTTACGGCCAAGTTCAACCTGAACCTTCTCGAACGGATCAATCGCGAGCTTGGCGGAAACTTCATCATCGACAACTTCCTGCATTACGCAAACTATCGCCCGATAGAAGGCTCGGCGCGATCGTACCTTATCAGCCGCGAGTTACAGAAGGTTGAGGTTGCCGGAAGAGAGTTCACATTTGAGCCTTGGGAACCGATCTTTACGGAGATCTCGCAAAAGTACACTCTTGCGATGATCGAGCGCTACGCGGCCGATGCCGGTTTTCGCGTCGTAAACAATTTCTTTGACCGACGGCGCTATTATTGCAATTCGCTTTGGCAACCGAAATGAATATTACGATCCTGCGATTCGACTCGCTCTCATCAACGAACGACGAGGCTGCGGCACAAGCCAAACGTGGAGCATCCGAAGGCCTCGTCATTCTTGCGCGGACCCAGACGAGCGGACGCGGACGGCACGGACGTGCGTGGGTTTCCAAGCCTGACGCCGGACTGTATTTCAGCATCGTTCTGAGGCCGCGGCTCGATGCGGCTTCACTGCCGCTGATAACGCTGATGGCCGGCGTCGCAGTCTGCGACACGATGCTTGAGTTCGGAGCCAAGGCTGACATCAAATGGGTCAACGATCTTCTGATCGATGAAAAAAAGGTCTGCGGGATCCTCGCCGAGGCCGTCGAAACACCATCGGGCTTGGCCGTTGTGTTGGGTATCGGAGTGAACTTGCTCCGGGCAGCGGTGGCGGACGGGCAAGCTGAATCCGCGGTCTCTTTGGAAGAAGTTACCGGCAAGAAGATACCGGCCAACGAATTTGCCGAATGCCTCACGCGTTATCTCAATTATCTCTACTCGGTGCTCTGTGAAGAACCCGACAGGATCGTGCACGAATGGCAGCTGCGTTCGACATATTTTTCCGGCAAAGATGTGCGGGTTAGGACCACCACAGGCGACTTTACAGGCACCACGGACGGGCTTGAGCAAAACGGTGCGTTACGTGTTAAACTCTCCGACAATTCAATTGTTATTGTTCAGGCAGGCGATGTTGAACGACTTCGGACACCTGATAGATTCTGAATGCGATTATCTGAAATTCATCCCATCGTTTATCACACTCGAATTGCGCAAAAGAGACTCTTCCGGAAGATCTCCGATCTCGCTCCGGGCAAGAATTTTGCGAGTGAAAAGGAAGATGCCGACCTGCCCGTAATGTGTACGAAGCATTCCTCGCTGCTGCGCCGGACGCTTGGTAATTCTGATCCGCAACTCCAGGAGAATAAGGTCGTTAATCTTGGTATCGCCGCACCGACGATCGACGGCATCCTTATCAAGCCGGGCCAGCTTTTCTCGCTTTGGCGGCATGTTGGGCGAACTACCGCAGAGAAAGGGTATCTCGACGGAATGCAGCTTTCACGGGGCGAAGTTGCAAGAGGCGTTGGCGGCGGACTCTGCCAACTCTCGAATCTGCTGCATTGGATGGTTCTGCACACGCCGATGACCGTTGCTGAACGACATCATCACAGCTTTGATCCCTTTCCGGACGACAACCGCGTTCTTCCCTTTGGCAGCGGATGCGGCGTTTTCTATAACTACATTGACCTGCGCTTCTACAATCCGACGAATATCACGTTCCAACTGCGTGTAAAGGTCGGTGAGAATCACCTTCGCGGCAATATTTTTGCCGATGTCGCGCCCGAAAATACGTATCATATCGTTGAAAAGGGGCATCGTTTTTTTCGCAGCAATGGCAAGACCTGGCGTCAGAACGAGATCTGGCGTGAGGTGATCGACCGCAAAACGGGTAATATCGTGCGCGAAGAACAATTGATGGAAAATCTCGCGGAAGTGAAATATGAATTGAACTTTGAGGTTCCAGAGTGTAACGTTTAGCCTATAAGCGTGGTTTTATGAGCAGTGAACTTGATGACTCTCAAGACTGGGAACTTGGCGACTTTGACGAGAGCCTTGAGGAATTTGACGATTTCGACGTGCGTGATGGTGTAACGCACCGCACCGTCATTCTTCGGAAAGAACACATGGTCGCGCTCCTTTGCCTTAAAACCGCAAATATCGGAGCCGCCATCTGCCGTGTCGATCCGCGTGAATCGATGCCCGCCGTCCAGATCTACGATGACGCTTCTGCGGCCAAGGAATGGTTCACAAAGAGCCTTCGGACGAGCCTGGAGAACGGTTGGCACTTGATCTATGACGGCCTGCCGCTCAAAGGTTGATCGTGCTTCTTGCCGTAGATATTGGAAATTCTGCCATTAAGCTCGGCGTTTTTAGCGCCCTAGGCGATCTGATTGAAAGACACACGCTCGAACCTGCATCCGCGGAAAATTCCGCTCAAATCATTGGATCCACGATCGAAAGGGCGATCATCAGCTCGGTCGTTCCAAAACTTACGTCCGTCGTCTCCGCAGCAATAAAAGCAAAATTCAATATCGAGCCCGATGTTCTGACAAACGACCGCGACCTCGGGATAAAGATCAATTACCGCCCGATCGAAGATGCCGGCAACGACCGCCTTGTAAATGCCGCCACGGCAGCACATTTTTACGGCACTCCGTGCGTAGTCATCAGTTTTGGAACTGCGACGACGATCGATGTCGTGTCAATGGACTTTGAACTGCTCGGCGGCCTGATAGCACCGGGCGTGAAGATGTCTGCCGCAGCATTGCACGAAAAGACCGCCCGACTGCCGCTCGTCGATCTGGAAGGCGATTTTTCGCCGATGTCGGAGACCACCGATATGTCGATCCGTTCGGGGGTGATCTTCGCTCAGATCGGCCTTGTAGAAGCCGTTCTCTCTCGCGTCGAGCAGCTCATTGGCAAGCCAAAGGTCATTGCGACCGGCGGTTATGCCGCAAAATTTTCAGAGCTTTGCGACAAGATCGATGTCGTTGACCGAGATCTCACGCTAAAGGGCCTGTACAGATTTGCGAGCAATGGATGACACCCGCGAAATCTCGCCGCCAAAACTGATCACAGCCTTAAGGCAGAACGACCTGCTGCCCGCGATCGTCTTCTTGCCCACGCGCAGACGGTGCGACGAAGCTGCTACCGAGATCTCGCTTGATAAGTCTCAGCCCGGCGATCCTGACCGCCAAGCGGCGAGACGCAGGATGTTCGATGAATTTGCTGCGGAGAATCCCGAGATCCTGACCCACAAGCATCTCAAGGCCCTGCTCCAGTCAGGCACTGCGTCGCATCACGCCGGCCACATTCCGGCATGGAAGTTGATCGTTGAGATGATGATGAGCGCAGGCCTTTTGCGGGCGATCTTCGCGACGTCGACGGTCGCCGCAGGTGTCGATTTCCCTGCCCGCACCGTCGTCGTAACCAATGCGGACACGCGCGGCAACGATGGCTGGCGTCCGTTGAAGGTGAGCGAACTTCAACAAATGACCGGACGCGCTGGAAGGCGAGGCAGAGACAATGTCGGGTTTGTTGTCCTTGCACCGGGTCGATTTCAAAATCCGAAGAAGATCGCCGAGATTCTTCGTTCGAAACCGGAAGCCCTCGAAAGCCGCTTCCGTGCGACCTACACAAGCCTGCTCAATCTCCTCGATGCTTTTTCGAGCTTTGAGCGGGTGCGTGAGATCACGGAAAAAAGCTTTGCGTTTCGCAGCGTTCCAAACCATCGCGGCGGTTCGGAACGGCTTGCCGACCGCATCTGGCAGCCATTCGAGGATCGTGCGCGGGTCCTCGATCATTTTGGTTACATATCCTTTTCAGACGAGACGGTCACCGCTGACGGAAAATGGCTTGCGAATCTTCGTGTTGACCGCCCATTATTGATCGGCGAGGCTTTGCGCGAAGGGATGTTCGACGAGCTTTCACTTTCAGAGTTTGCCGGCATGATCGCAGCGATCGCCGCCGATGCAGACCGTGATTATGGCGAGATCCGTGTTTCGCGAAGGCTGGACGCCGCTTTTGATGATCTGGAGGCCGTTGTAGCAAAAGTATCGAAGGTCGAATGGAAGAATGGCGTCGAAATCAACGAAGAGCTCAATTTCTCTGCTGCCGCGGCCGCTGAAAAGTGGGCTGCCGGAATGGAATGGAGCGAACTCACCGCCAGATCAAAGGCCGCCGAAGGCGATCTTGTTCGGTTGTTATCCCGAACCGGTGAGGCATTGCGTCAGATCGCGGGACTTCGCCTGCCCGTGTCGAGACTTGCGTCAGAAGCCTCGATCCAGCTTCTGCGTGAGCCGGTTCGATAGCCGGCAACAAAGGTTTCTGGCTAAGGTTCGTATTTGTTAGAATGGAAACCGGAGCGATCGCCGTGCGAAGCATCAGCTGATCGCCAATCACGATGCAAGTTTTGTTAGCTCAGGAATACGGATTTTGTTTTGGGGTCGAGCGCGCCGTCGATATGGTCGAAGAGGCCGTTGAACATGGCGATCGGGTTCGAAGCCTTGGCCCGCTCATTCACAATCAGCAGGAGATGGACCGCCTCGAAGACTGCGGCGTTACGACCGTCAGCGAGCCTGTTCAAATAACTGCAAATGAAACAGCCGTTATCCGAGCACACGGAGTAACGCCGGATGTGCAGGCCGAACTCGAAAGGCGGGCGGGCAAAGTCGTGGACGCGACATGCCCATTCGTTACGCGTGTGCAGCGTCTTGCTTCACGTGCGGCTGCCCAGAACCGCGACGTCATTGTCGTGGGCAATCCCGACCATCCCGAAATGATCGGCGTGAAAGGCTATGCTCCGGATCACGCCCACATCGTACGCGACGAAACTGAACTAGCCGCCTTGCCTGCCCTTCGGAATCCGCTCGTCGTCTCTCAAACCACGATCAAGGCAAAGACATTCTTCGATACTGCCGAAGCCGTCAAGCGGAAGACGACCGACAGTGTCGAGATCATCAACACGATCTGCTCCGCGACCCGCGACCGTCAGGATGCGGCCCGTGCACTTTCTTCCATGGTCGATGCGTTCTATATCATCGGCGGCCGACATTCGTCGAACAGCCTGAAACTACTTGCGGTTTGTAAAGAAAATTGCGAAAGGAGTTTTCTGATCGAGACCGAGGACGAGATCGACGTGAGCGACCTCAACGGCGTAAAGACCGTCGGTGTTACCGCAGGCGCGTCCACACCGGATTGGCTCATCGACCGCGTTGTCAGTTTCCTAAAAGCTATCTAGACGCGCTAGTGTACGGTCGTCGTGGCCGCCAAAGATGGTATCGCCAGCCCGTTCATCGACGAGAGTTTCTGCACACGCTCAGCTGCCATTTCAACCAACTCATCGAAAGACATTGGCCTTGAGAGGTAATAGCCTTGGCCGCTCTCGCATCGGAGTTCTCTCAGGTATTCGAACTGCGCCTGCGTCTCGATCCCTTCTGCAACGACCCGTAGGCCGAGATTCCGTGCCAAGGTTACGACGGCGTGAACGACCTCGCTTCCCGTTGAGTCCTTTATCATCGAGACGAAAGAACGATCGACCTTTAAGGTTGAGATCGGAAGCTTCGTCAGGTAGCTAAGATTTGAGTATCCGGTTCCAAAATCATCGACGTTTATATCGATGCCAAGGTCGCGAAGCGTATTGAGCATTGCGACGGCTCGTTCAGTATGCTCGAAAAACACCGACTCGGTTATTTCAAGCTTGAGCAGGTGAGAGGGAAAGGCGGTGTTGTCCAGGATCGAACAGATATTGTGGATCGAACTCTGGCCAAACTGTTTCGACGAGAGATTCACGCTCAACGTTAGATCCGAGAGCGAAGGAAGTTCTCTGTGCAGCGAGCGAAGGTCCCTGCATCCTTTGGTCAGCACCTGTTCGCACAACTTGTCGATGAGCCCGATCTCCTCTGCAAGAGGAACGAATTTCGAGGGCGGAATAAATCCAAGCGTCGGATGTTCCCAACGGACAAGGGCTTCGACGCCCTCGATCTCTTTTGTTGCGAGTCGAAAGATCGGCTGATACGCCATCGAGAGTTCGTTCTGCTCGATCGCCCTTCGAAGGTCAGTTTCGAGCTGCAACGTCTCTTTGGCTGCTTTGTGCATCCCCTCGTCAAAGACCTCATGCCGAGCTTTGCCGGCACGTTTTGCCTGATACATCGCCGTGTCGGCGTCGCGCATCAGCTCTTCGGGCGTGGCGTGCTGCGCCGAAGCGTGCAGGATCCCAATACTTGCCGAGCTGTAAACGTCATGGCCGAAGAGATCAAACGGCTTGCTGAACTTTTCCTGGATACGTTCGGCGATGCGCGTAACCTCGAGCTCGTCATAACTACCTTCGACGAGGATAGTGAACTCGTCGCCGCCAAGACGGGCTACCAGGTCGGACGGACGCATACAATCGCGAAGGCGCGAACTGATCCCCCTCAACAGTTCGTCACCGACGAGATGGCCAAGGCTGTCGTTAACGACCTTGAACCGGTCTAGATCGATAAATAGAATGCTTACCTTGCTCTGGCCGGCATGCACCTTGCCAAGAGCGGTATCGAGCCGCTGCATAAAGTGTGCTCGGTTTGCGAGGCCCGTCAATGCATCGTGTGTCGCTTCGTGTCGCAGCCGTGCCTCGGCAAGCTTTTTATCGGTGATGTCCTGAAGCTGGAAGATGAGATTCGGCATCTCGTCGTTGGTGCTCTGTGCCGATGAAACACTCCAGGACGTCCACACGGTGTAGCCGTCCTTGTGGCGATAGCGCTGCTCCATTTGTTCAGAGACCGAGCGGCGCGACACTACCTTATGAACTTTGACGAGAGTGGCCCCAAGGTCTTCCCGCATGACGACATCCTGAAAGTTCATTTGGCGGAATTCGTCCTCCGTATAGCCCAGGATCTCAGACATAGCGAAGTTGATCTTCAGCCAGTCGCCGGAACTTGAGACGAGGCCGATCCCGATCGGAGCATAATCGAAAGCACTTCGAAACCTTTCTTCAGACTCTCGAAGCTTGTTTGACTGAGACTCCAGCAGCCTTGCGTACTTTTCTGCCTGTTCGGCCTTCTCCATCGAGATCTCGACGTTTTGCAGATACATTCGATAGGAATAGAACACAAAGAAGCAGACCGGAAATGCGATAAGGACTATCCCGATCCCGATCGTGTCAGCAAGCTGCACAAGGGCTCCCGACGCGGCCGCACCGACGATGTAGGTGAGAAACGTCCAGATATATTTCTTCTGCCATGTCTCAAACAGCGGCTTGCCATCCCGAAGAGCTGCATAAGTCGAGGCGATGGCCGTATTAACGAGGAACTGTACCAAGGCGAGCAGAAGCAATGCGGTCAGGAATGCCCGCGGATGTGCGTTATAGCTATGGAAATGCTCATATACGCCGGCGAACTTCAAAACGCCGATAGCGCAAAACGTCGAAAAGGCGATCGTCGCCGTATTTACGAGAACCGTTCTTTTCTTTTTGCAAAATGTCCAAGACGTTGCAAATGCCTCTGCGGCCGCAAGCAAGATAGCCGCTTCGCCGCCGTAGATCAAAAGCCCTAGGAAAATAAATGTTTCGGAGGCCGAAATGTACGACTTGAAGCGCGGTATCTGGATGGTGACCTTTGCTCCGATCGCAACAGTGAGGAAGAAAAACGCCGCCATTGGGACATCGATCCTCGTATACGGAAAACCGTAGATCGCCCACGCGACGACCGCGAGCCCAAGTATCCAGAGCGTGATCTCTATTGATCTTAATAATCGTTGACGTTCCATTCGTTTACTTGGCAAGGAATTCGCTTGCCGTTACGTTCTTGCCCTTCAGGGAGGTTGAGGAAAGGGCTGCCTTCTGGTAATGCCGATAAGGTTTCGGCATTGCAACGAGATCGGGGAGTGGGAGAAAGCCGATGCAGGACATTCACTGAAGGCAGGGGTAACCTGCCTTCAGGATTCGCATCCTACACGAATAGCGTTACGCACTGGCCCGTTCGGCGATATCCGGCCTTCTGATAGCTTCTGTGGGCATTCGTGAAGTCAACGTTGCTCAACAGACAGATATTAGGACACCGGGAAAGCAAGCGTGCCGTCAGTGCCGCGAGACACCGCGAACCGATCCCTTTTCCACGATACTCGGGATCGACGTAGATGCCTTCGAGGTAGATCGTTTCGCTCGTCTCGGCGATGATGTCGGCCTTAAAGATAAGCTTGCCGTCTTCGAAGACCACAAACACGCGTCCTTGCTCGATTCGGCGTGCAACGCGCTTTAAGAAGCCTTCGCGATCACGGACCATCGGATCGACGCCGCATTCGATGAATGCAAGCTCTGCCTGCGCCTGTGCGACGGGTTTGAGCTGAGTGATGTCGGCTTGCCTGATCGCGTATTCGCACGACTGGACCGCGAACGGGAACGCCGCTTCGAAACGATCCTCAATGCATCGAATACGCGGGTCGTGAAGGCCGTCCGTCATCAGGTCAAAGAATCTCTGGGCGTCATCGCCGTTCGACATTATAAGATGAACCGGAACCGTCGGCTTCTTGGCAGCTTGTGCAAGTGCCTGCATCGCCTCGTCAGACCGAGCCTCAACTAGAGTGCTGTGGCCGATCAGAGCGACGCCGTCAAGCTGACCGCTTTCGTCGCGATGTCCGAAGAATTCCCCGCGGTTAAGGCGGCTAACGATGCCGTTGTCGGCGATGTAGCTCGACATCACAACGGTCTGGACCGGATCGACCGCAAGGAACGCTATGACCTCTGCAGAATCTGACTCTCTTAAACGAAAAGCCGGAGTTGCGATCGCATGTCCAAAGCATGGTTCGCTCGCAATTGCAGGTTCGTATGACATTTTCATTGCTCTGTTCAACATTTTCAAATGCCTCCTTTACTGCATTGCGGGTGTATCATCGCCTTGGAGAGCACTGTCTCCGACAAGTACACCGTCACCGATCAGCACACCGTCGCCGATCAGAACACCGTCGCCGATCAGGACACCATCGCCGACAAGAACACCGTCGCTGACGAGCACGCCGTCACCGACGATCACACCGTCACCCACAAGTACTCCGTCCCCGACCAGTACGCCGTAGGATAGGTACAACGTTCCGGCACCAAACGGCGAACCGTTGCTGGTGTTTACGTTCCGGTTGATCGAAAGGCCGCTCGTTAGATAGGTATTGTCTAGCGAAAAGCTGCCGTTCCCAAAGGTAATGCCTTCGCCGACGCTATTGTCGCGGCGATAGACCCTTTGGAATTTTGAGACGAGCTGACTTCCCGAAAGACTTGTGTAGAAACCGGTGACGATCTGCGACCATGAAACGGTTGAGCCGCCAACAGTGCTCGACGCTGTTGGCATCGTCCAACCCGACGGAACCATAGAATCGCCGAGCGTCAGCAAGCGAAAGTCAACGTCCGTACGGAGAGATCTTGCGAGCCTAACAGCTCCTTCGATATTCAGTTCGCCGGCACCCTGCTCGAACGTGTTCGCTCCGGCAATTGGCTGTGCCGTGTATTGGAGCAGCATCTTGACCATCTGCGGCGTAAGATTCGGATTTACCTGAAGCAGCAAGGCGGCGGCGCCTGCGACCACAGGTGACGACATCGATGTGCCGCTCATATACATCATCGAATCAGCGCCGTTAGAGAGATCGAGCGAAAGCTGCGGATTCTCAACCGACATCAGGTTCATCGGCGATTTGGACGAGATGACCTTGTTCCCCGGGGCGACGAGGTCCGGCTTTATGATGTTGTCGAAGACCTTCGTGCCGATCGAGGTAGTGTAGAAGCTCCGCGTCGGGCCACGTGAGCTAAAGCTCGCGATCGTATCGTCTCCATGAGCCGTGGTGCCGATCGTGTTGCTTGCACCGATGGTGATCGCATACGGGCTGTTGCCGGGCGAATGGATCTGGCCGTACCGCTTGTTGCCTAGAGAGTCCTTTCCGAGATTTCCCGCAGCGGCGATCACGACGATACCGTTGTCGACAAGTTCCTTTACTTTCAAGCAGACCGGGTCGTTCGTGTATGAATCGATCGCGGTTGCACCGAGACTGAGATTGACGACACGGATGTTGTAGGTCGTGCGATTTGTAAGCACCCAGTCGAGGCCGTTCAAGAGCCACGACTGCTGCCCCTGGCCATTCCCATTGAGCACCCTTACGCTAATGATGTTGGCGTTGGACGCAACACCGCGGTAAGATCCGCTTGAGACGTTCGAGTTGCCGGCTGCAAGACCCGCAACGTGCGTACCGTGTCCGTAACCGTCCGAGGTGTCGCTGAGATTTGAGTTTGTGAAGTTCACATTCGCGACGATCCTCGAGGCCCCTGCATTGTTCTTAAATCCGTTATGCGCAGCATAGATTCCGGAGTCAAGAACCGCTATGCCAACGCCGGTTCCGTCAAGTGTATATGCCGCACGTCCGTTGAGTGCCGGCTGGCTTCGCATCAGCGAGAGACCCGTCGTGTCCTCAATGTGGCCCGTCGATGACGTCGGCCGATCAGGCGAGATGTAGTTCGCCAATCCGCTTTGCGACAAAGCCTGTACGGTCGAAAGAGGCATATTGACGACCAATGTATCGGTCGAACCGACACGACCCGTAATGCGGGCTTCACCCGAAGCGATAAGCCGGCGAAGCGCCGGATTGTCGGCATTTCCTGCCTGAATGATCACGTCAACGCGGGTCCGGCCGCTCGGATCGCTTGCGATCATCTCGCGAAGGTCCGGTGACAGGTTCCCGCCGCGATAGTTCCCGGAACTTGAAGCACCTTCGTCTTCCGAGCCTGCCGCCTTCGGACCTTCAACGGTAAAAGCTGTAAACGCATCGGCCAATGTTGTGTCGGCATCGATGCGATCGCGGTAATCAGCAGCAGTGCTGCCGCCGATAACCGCGATCTTTCCTTCAGCGACACAACTCAAGAGTTTCGCTGCAACATTCTTGCTGCGAAGCACGCTTCCGAGATCGTCAATGAACAAGATCTTTTTGCCGTGATCGGAGACTGCGCCATCCAGAATGGATGTGAACAAGCCCTCGAATTCGTCACCGTTTGTGGAGTTGGAGTAAACAGAATCCACGTCAAGCCTGACAATTGCGCGCTCGGCAAGGCCCGAAGGCACATCACCGTTCGCGATATTAAGTGCAAGCTGCTCAACAATCGTGTTTCGTGTTTCCCGCAGATCAGTGACGAGAACCGGTTGGCGAAGACCCCCTTCAGCTAACGCGTTCGTGAGACGAATTGCTTCGCTCTCGAGGCTTAGGTCCTTACGCAGTCTTCCTTCACGGCCAAGCTGTGTAAGATCGGTGGTGTATTTCGCGACAACCGCTTCAGAACTCAAAGTGCGAACACGGTTCGCATCGTTTGTTCCGAACGCTAGAGTGTTCGCAAACAGAAAGGATGCAATAAACACCATTGATAGCGTTTTCTGCATCACTTTCGACAAAACTAAAGTCTTCATAATCGCCCCTTTTCCCTTCCGGGTGAATCTGACCATTTCGAAGAATGCGCACTGCGCACCTCGTCTGTCCTTCTATAGTCAAAGGACGTGCCACTCTCTATTTGTTGTCAACATTAAAGTTATCGGATCTGCGGTCTTCTCGCGAGACAGAAAATCGGTCAACCTGACCGCCTCTTTCGGTCAGGCTGACAAATGCTGAATGATGTCTCTAACGGCGCTGCAAAGCCGCGAAACGAACGGGAAGGATCTCTATCCTCGGCAGCCTCAACCGCGTTATTCAGTACGAAGCTCGTATCAAAAACTTGTTGGCAAAAACCTTTCGGCTGTGAGATGATTGGGATTTCGCGAGACTTCGCACGACCCCACATACCAGGTTGTACCCATAATGAAAAAAGTAATTCTCTCCGCCGCAGCATTGGCAATTCTTTTCGCCGCTCTGATCTTTGTAGGGACAGGCCGCTGGTCCCTGGCAGCCGCACAAACACATCGAGACCGTACGCAGCCGCAGAACGGAGATCGCGAACTCGGACGGCTGATCGGTGATCTGACCGATCGTACCGACGCCCACAGTATCGAGCGTACTCTCGCGGACGGGGGCGTTGAGGTCGATATGGGCAAGACGTTCCAGAACGTAATGCTCGGGCGACTCGGGAGCGATGGAGAACCGGTCGCGGCCTGTGTAACGGATCTTGGCGAGGCCGAGAATTTCTTTGGACGTGATCTTTTTACCGGCGCAAGGCTCACGTCGCATTACCCTGAAAAAACTGAGATCGTTGACGAGGCCGCTCGGCATGGAATGTCGCCGTCTGAATTGGCCTTTTACAAAAACCTGATCGCCGAGGCCGCTCAGCGTCGTTCCATGAATCCAAATTCTGCAACGATCACTATCGTGAATGGCGACGGTGCCGGTGAAGGCTTTAACGATCCGACCGCTGCAACCCCTGAAGGCGGCAACGACGGCACAACGCGCGGCCAACAGCGTTTGAATCTATTCAATTTTGCGGCCGGGATCTGGGGAGCATTCCTCGACACAAATGTTCCGATCGAGGTTAACTCGCAGTTCAACTCCCTTTCGCCTTGCTCGCCGAGCGGCGGAGTTCTCGGCTCGGCCGGGGCAACGAGCCGCCTCCGCGATTTTTCAGGAGCACCTGTCGCAGGAACTTGGTATCACGTTTCACTCGCAAACAAGCTCGCCGGGAGCGAACTCAACCTTACGAATCCCGAGATCTTTGCTCAGTTCAATACCGAGGTCGATAACGGCTGTCTGGGTTCGGGAACGCGTTTCTACTATGGACTGAATAACTCAACGCCGGCCGGCCGCATCAATCTTCTGGTCGTCCTCCTTCACGAAATGGGACACGGGCTCGGCTTTTCGAGCTTTGTGAATGGCTCGTCCGGCGAGATGCCGTCCGGATTTCCTGACGCGTATCTTCGGTTCATGGTCGATACCACGACCGGAAAACGTTGGTCGGAGATGACCGATATCGAGCGACGCACCTCGGCGACGAATAATAGTAACGTTGTATTCGATGGACCGAACGTCAGGATCGCGTCGAGCTTCCTGACCGCTTGCGATGACCCAAGCGGACGCGTACAGCTTTACACGCCTTCGACATTTCAGGGCGGATCGTCGATCTCGCACTTCAACACGGCCTGCAGTCCGAACCTATTGATGGAACCGAATATAAACGCGGGCATTCCGCTTACCTTGGACCTTACGCGCCAGGAAATGCGAGATATCGGTTGGTATCGCGACAGCAACAACGATCAGGTGCGCGATACGATCACGAATGTCGCACCCGCAAACGGTTCCGTCGCGATCGGATCGAACGTGAATATCACTTGGACGAGCACCTCCGGTTTCGACCGAAATGTCACTATCGAACTCTCGACCGACGGCGGAACGACCTTTCCGACCGTCATCGCGAATGATGTCGCCAACACCGGCTCGCGAAGTTGGACGGTACCGAATACACCGACCTCGACAGCACGCATTCGCGTTCGCGAAGCCGGATTCGTTGACCCCGCGGGCACGTCCTCTGCGAACTTCACGATCGGCACGTCATCGACGCCGACCGCTGCAACGATGTTCGATTTTGACGGTGACGGGAAGACGGATGTGAGCGTGTATCGGCCGTCGAACAATGTTTGGTATCTGCAGCGATCGACCGCGGGGTTCACTGCGTATCAGTTCGGTGCGTCGGGCGACAAGATGGTGCCCGCGGATTATACGGGAGACGGCAAGACCGATGTCGCGATGTATCGCCCATCGACCGGAACATGGTACATCCTGCGCAGCGAAGACCTGACCCTTACGGTCGCACCTTTCGGTATCTCGACAGACATCCCGACGCCTGGTGATTTCGACGGGGACGGCAAGGCCGACATGGCGGTCTATCGGCCTGATGCACAGGGCACTTTCTACATA
>JAFDVK010000035.1 GCA_018269005.1 Acidobacteriota bacterium
AGGTTAATTACAGGAATGGAAAGGATTTAAAAAAGATGCAAAATGCAGAAGAAAAGCCATACGGATAAGAGCCAAAATAACCTGCATTTGCCTTCACAATATTACAGAAAAAGGAAATTCAACAAACATCACCGGTGTTTTTTCTTTAAATTAAATGGGTTATTTCGGGGTTTTGAATAGGGACAAATTTATCGCCTGCCTATTGACCGGGGTTTAATCCCCGGCGGCTACAGGGGAAAGAATGGTTAAAAGCAGGAATTTTTAAACCTTTCGTATCCGGTTACCCGTATTCAGGAATACTCGGGCCCTTTAGTGCCTTCGTAAATGCTTTATCTTCATTACCTGCATTGCGGAGAGAATCGTACCGGATGTAAATTTTAAAAATGACTATTAGTCCATTACAATTTTTTAGTCCTGAAGGCCCCTGCCCTTCCTTTGCAAAAAAGGGTGCTTTGTTATGGCTGGTACTTTTGGCGGCCTGTACCCTTACTCAACGAAAAAGGGTTTCCGTAATAACCGAACGGCAAAAAATTGAGCTCAATAACCTGGTTTCCCCGCTTACCGCCTCCGATAGTTTGGAT
Source organism: Acidobacteriota bacterium (assembly GCA_018269005.1). Taxonomy (GTDB): domain Bacteria; phylum Acidobacteriota; class Blastocatellia; order Pyrinomonadales; family Pyrinomonadaceae; genus OLB17. The sequence goes on from JAFDVK010000035.1 coordinate 582, forward strand.
ATTTTTAATGAGGAAACAAAGAAAAAGGATGGCCCGGTGTTGGGAGAAATATTATACCTCCGCATTTTCAACAGTAAGGTATTACCCGCCGATAATAACCTGGCCGAAGAGCTGGCGCTCAGGGTTTGTAAAAAAATATACCCCCGTATCCCACACGGGAATCAATATATTCTATGGAAGTTGCAATTTGTTAATTCTCCGGAAAGCGGGTCCCTGCAATTGCAGAAAATATTCAATTTTATTCCGGAAGAATTAGAAGGAAATCCGGCAGCAAAAAATTAGATTAAAAGGTATCCTGAAATATCATCCCGGTGGGATACAAAAATATCAATGCATATACAAAAGAATACCTCTTCCAATTTGGAGGAATGAGAGAGAAATACAGATTAGAAATGATTCGGGTTAATTTCCTTTCTTTTTATCTGCCTCCAGTTTTTGGGCTTCCGCCTTTTCCTGCTGAATGGCATTCTGTTCTTCCTCTTTCGATTTTTTAACGGTATTAACTGTTGCCGAGTCATGGCTCAGCACGGCCGAATCCTGTTGAACCGGGGTTGGGTTTTGTACTATGCTGGTATCGCCGGTACCTTGGGCCGGATTGTCGGTATTTTCTTTTGGATTAGAGTTACAGGCCACCAAAATAAAAAGGGTGGCAGCTAAAAAGAATGAAAGTTTTGATTTCATGGCCGGTATTTTAAATTTCAAAAATTGTACGAATAATTGCCTTCCTTATACCAAATTTAAGGAAAAGGAAATTGAGATAATGGGAGAAAAACGGGTAATCTGCTGCTGGTTGGGAAACAACCTGCTCTCCATCCAGGTCCATGGCGAATGAAATGTTACTTTCCGATACAAAACTTACTAAAAATATAATCAAGTGTATCCTCATTCGTAATTTCTCCGCCGATTTCACCCAGGTAATGCAGACAACGTCGAATGTCGGGTGCAAGTAAATCGCCGGAAAGATTATTATGCAGGCCATTCCGGATATCCGCCAATGCAAGTTGCACTTCCCGCAATGCATGATAATGCCGCGCATTGGTTACCACGGTATCTTCCGCCGGAATATTGTTCTTCAATACTGAATCAACCATCTTTTCTTTCAACAGCTCAATATGAAGATTATTCTTGGCCGATATAAAAATCGAATTTTCAAGGAAGGAAAATTTCACTTTATAATTTTCCAATCCGTCAATTTTATTCCCTACCATCAGGAAATTCAATTGCTGGTTTTCCATTTCCTTTTTTTGTTTTTTTACCTCCTGTACTTCGTCGGCTACATCAAAAAGGAAAATAACCAGTCCGGCCTGCTTCATTTTCTCGAGGCTACGGTTTACTCCTTCGCTTTCTATGACATCGGCCGTATGCTGCCTGATACCGGCCGTATCAATCAACCGGAACAGTATGCCATCCATATTGATGACCTCTTCAATCGTATCGCGGGTAGTTCCGGGGATATCGCTAACAATCGCCCGGTTTTCGTTCAGCAACACATTTAATAAAGTGGATTTTCCGGCATTGGGTTTTCCTACTATGGCCACACTCACCCCGTTTTTAATTACATTCCCTAATTGAAAAGAATTCACCAGTCGGTGGGTAGTATCCTCCAGTTCTTCAACCAGGGCATAAAATTGCCGCCTGTCGGCAAATTCAACATCCTCCTGCGAAAAATCAAGTTCTAATTCAATAAGTGCCGAAAATTTTATCAGTCTTTCCCGGAGTTCCCTTAATTTATTTGAAAATCCACCCCGAATAGCATGTAAAGCGGTCTTTTGTGAAGCAGCGGTATTGCTTGCAATTAAATCAGCCACTGCTTCGGCCTGCGTAAGATCCATCTTCCCATTTAAGAATGCCCGCTGGGTAAATTCACCCGGGCGGGCAAGTCGGGCCCCCGATCGGATACAAGTTTCCAAAATCTGTTGCAAAACAAAGGGGCTGCCGTGGCCGCTTATTTCTACCACGTCTTCCCCGGTATAGCTTTTCGGCGCCCGGAATAGAGAGATCACTACCTC
>JAFDVK010000036.1 GCA_018269005.1 Acidobacteriota bacterium
TCATAAAGGGTTATGCATCCGTCTATCCATGTACGGTATCCATTGCTGTCCCATACCCAATGCTTCGTGCATTGCTGAATCTTCAGTAGGCCGCTCGGATCGATGAAGTTAGTCGGTTGGCCTTGTACATAACTGAAGCGATTGAGCGACTGCGGGTCGCCGAGGGAGATCGAGCCGTTGTAGGGGTCGGGCGAGGTCCATCTTCCGCCGCGGTTCTCGTTCTTGCGGAACCACGTGTGATCCAATCCGGTGGCGGAATCGCGTTCGGTCAAACCATATTGCTGACGCGGATTGATGGCAGAATCGAAGCCTTGAGAGTTCGTGCGAAGCCCTGTTCCCGCTCCGATATCTTCGCCATACGCCGTGTAGTCCATCCTCGCCTTCACAAAACCGCCGTTGCTCATCATAGCACGCGTCGAGCCTTGCCAATCGACAAGCAGATACTTCACACCGCCATCGCACGCATCATTTTGACTCCCATCGTTGCCTTGGCTGATGATTGCCGGACAGGACCACTTTTTCCATTGTCTCTGTTTTCAATTTTGTCGTGTAATAGAAGTAAACATCATTTCCACGCCGATAGTAATCTGCCCGATGATGGTCAAAGTTCTCAACTTTGGCGATGTTACTACCACCGCTACCAGCTCCTGGACAATCTGAAGGCAGGTTTAGTTGAGACCAGTCAGTCTTGACGCGGACAATTAGAAGCTTTGGTTCTGGAAACCTATCCGAGAAGTAGGCAAAAAGCATTTTTAGATTTTCAAGAGTAAATGCCTTGTCGTCCATAAATATTTCTATTTCCCTTACAGTTGACGACTTTTCCCAATTATCTACCAATACATAATGAAATGGCATGGTGATACATTCCTTTTCTGACATGCTGGCGATAGGTGTCTTTTGAGTTTGCAAATGGGCGACTCCCGTACATGAAAAGCTCAATACTGAAAGAAATACAATGGAGTACTTAATCAACATAGATAGGACCTCCGTATTTTGGGTCACAGCCGCTATTGAAAAACCGACTTACTAATTCACTGTCAGTTAGATTCCCATCTCTATCAATTCCCATATCGTCCACTAATTGGGTATCTAAATTGACATTCGTTGATGTAAGAATCGCTGGATAGACCAAGTGCAAAACTTCGTGAAACTGAAAGTTTGCCTGATTCGAAAAGCTGGTTTGGGAGCCACGATAATACACACCGTCGAAGCCTTTGCCTCTAACCGCCCACGCACCTGTTCCTTGTCGGTCAAACGTCATCCCAACGGACTCACCGGGAAGAGCCAAGTCACCGAAGTAAAGAGATCCATCGTCCACAGATGCGGACGATAAACCAACATCGAATTGGCTTGGCGCACTTTCGATATCTATAAGAGATGCAGTGTTGAATAGTTCAAGCGCCTTTTTCAATACCGCTTCTCCCAACGTAACCTGCACCGCCTTTTTGCACGCTTCAGAAATCTGATCTGAACCTCCATCGGTACCTGAACCACCCCCGGAACCACCTCCGGTACTACCGTTGGCGCCGTAGCAACGCCAAGCTCCCCAGAAGCCTTCTCCGGTGCTTGGATTGTAGTAGTGATATCGAACGCAATAGCCTCGATTTTGGCTTGAGTCCATCATCAACAACCCGCTGGGGTCAACGAAATTCGTCGGTTGCGCGTTTACATAAGAGTAGCGGTTGAATGATTGTGGATCGCCGAGGGACATTGAGCCGTTGTAGGGGTCGGGGGAGGTCCAGCGGCCGGAGCGGTTTTCGTGTTTGCGGAACCAGGTGTGATCGAGGCCCGTCGCGTCGTCGCGTTCGGTCAAACCGTATTGCTGACGCGGATTGATGGCAGAATCAAAGCCTTGAGCGTTCGTGCGAAGCCCAGTTCCCGCTCCGATATCTTCACCGTATGCCGTGTAATCGACGCGTGCACGGACGTTTCCGGTGTCCGAGAGAACCGCACGATTTGATGTCGTGGACCACTCAATGCTCATTTGTACAATGTTCGCGTCCGCAATGCTGTTTCGGCTCGAACAAGAAACTCCCAATCGAGTGAAATGAGGGTCAGGACGTAATTGTCGACTCGTAAAAGAATCACGGTGTCATCGTTTGTACCCTTTAGGACCATTGCATCCGACCAAAATCCTTGCGTCGAATATGAACCGTAGGCTCCGCCCGATCTCATTTCATAACCTAGAGAAAATATCTTGAAGTTTCGAGCGAATTCATGCTTAGCCGTCTTCGTTGCGCTGAATTTAATAATCTCAACAACGATGTTACTAGAATGTCTTTGCCTTGCATCCATGTGACACTCGTCTCCATAGTCAGCATTTCTACTGAATTGAAGATCAGGAAACTCGGCTTTCAGCATCTTTTCGAACGGCCCGCAGAATGGCTTGGTCGGCGTTTGCGCGGACAGCGTCGTCGGAAAGAGTGCAAAAAGGACAAATCCAATCGCAAGAAATGCATTTTGCCAATGAGCAAGAAGCTTCTTACGTCTCTTTATTTCCCTTTTTTGAAACACTTTTTAAGAACCTCCTTTTGATTTTGCATGCTTTGGCCGCCAGAGTCTGGACCAAACTCACCGATTGCATGCAGGAACTCGTGTATGATTCCGGCGACAGCATAGTCGAATGAACTAACTCCGTAGTCCTTGAGGATTTCGTTATATTCTCTTAGGGTCTTGTTGAACTGCTGCCGGCCGAGCAGCGTCGGTTTGTTTAACCGCTTGTCTTCTTCTCTCGGAGCTCGATAGTCTTCGCTGAAGGTCATTGACCACGGATTCAAGTAGATATTCTCCCCAATCGTTCGAGCCTCTGATGAACGTGGAACATTCAAATTCTGGTCGTCGTACTGAATATTTTTCTTAATCCTCGAGAATTCGGCGATGGCGTGCTCACCTAAGAGATCTTTACATTTACCAACAGCGTTGTTTATCACGTTTTCAGCCGCTGTTGTGAGGTCGTCAAGTCCATATCGGCCATCAAAGAAAAACGGCTCTGAACTTCCGGTGCCGTTGCCGGTGTCGAACCAATAACGATTGATATGTATCACACAGTGCCATTTTTGGTCATCGTCGTGCCATATGCAGGTCATACCCGCACGTTCGTCAACATAGCGCATCTCTAGCCCACTTGGGTCGATATAATTTGTCGGGTCTCCCTGGACGTAGCTGAAGCGGTTAAACGATTGCGGATCGCCGATGCTTGCAGAGCCTGTAAATGGATCTGGACTTGTCCAACGTCCTGCTCTGTTTTCATTTTTCCGCCATGGGGTGTGGTCGAGGCCTGTGGCGGAATCGCGTTCGGTGAGGCCGTATTTTTGGCGAAGAGCGGTTGAATTGTCAAAGCCTTGCGTGGCGGTGCGTAGGCCAACGCCCGCCTGTATCTCTTCACCATACGCCGTGTAGTCCATCCTCGCCTTCACAACACCGCCGTTGCTCATCATAGCACGCGTCGAGCCTTGCCA
>JAFDVK010000037.1 GCA_018269005.1 Acidobacteriota bacterium
TATCAACAGCTTACGCGATTTGTCCCAGAATTTCGAAAAAAAAAATCAAACCGCAATCGGAACCTGATCGATCGCAAATCTCAGATCTGAAATTTGAGATTCGAGATGTAAACCTCTGCGATCTTGGCGGGTTTCGCTTGGCGGCCTTTGCGTTTCAAAGAAGATCGTAAACGCAAAGAACGCAAAGGCGACGCGAAGTTCGCAAAGGAAGAAGGTCAGGAATTTGCGAATCTGATCCGTTTCAACTCTCAATTTCAAAAAAAGAGAATCTGAGATTTGAAATTTGAAATTCGATACTCCGAACCTCTGCGGTCTTTGCGGGTTTCGCTTGGCGGCCTTTGCGTTTCCAAACCGAGATCGTAAACGCAAAGAACGCAAAGGAAGAAAGCCACGAATGCACGAACCGAAAGCCCTTTCAATCTGAAGCCTTGGATCTGAGATTTGAAATCTGAAATCTAAAATTCGAGATGCGAACCTTTGCGGTTGTTGCAGGTTTCGCTTGGCGTACTTTGCGTTTCCAAACCGGAATTTAAGCGCAAAGACCGATGACCAAAGGCCAATGAACAATGAACAATGAACAACGACCAACTTTGTCAATGAACGAACGGCCGTCTCGGCCGTGTTGTCATCATAGCGAACTGACGCGCCTCGTTGAAGCACAAACCGCACAAAACGTATCAAACCGCACAAAATGTATCAAAGTGCACGATTTGCACGATTTGCACAAAAAGGTCCCTACCCGGGAGCAGGAGCGACCGGCCTTAGGAAAAAATGAGAATTGAGAATGGAGGGTGGAGAGCTGTCATCTGCCGCCTTTTGTTGCCCGACAGCTCTACTAACAGGCCGCGTTTTGCCGTTTTTCTATCTGGCCTAATATCCTATTTTGTGGTCTTCTTTGCGGCGCAGGGTTTTGAAGAGGTGCTGCCGACCCAAACATCTGTAATGTTGAAATAGAAGGAGCCGGTCTTACCGCTCGAGTCTTTGCCGGTCAGGATATCGAACACTCCGTATTCTTTGTCCATGCTGAGAGCTTGGCTAGAGACGGCGTAGCCGAGTTTTCGCATTACAAAATATTCCTCGCGGATCGAGTGAACGCGATACCCCGTTTTCGCGGACTTCCCATCGCCCGAAGCCATTAGGCCGTCGATCAGTTTATCGGCGATCTTAGTATGAAAAGCGGCCCTTTCGGCGTTTCCAAGGGTAGTGTACGCATTCGCGACGGCCCGGTGCAGGTTGTAGTTTGCGTATTCGTAATCCAATACGCTATCAACTTTTGCCAAAGCCTTTTCATACTCTTTCGCTTCGTATGCCGCAACGAAGGCGTCCCTGTCGGGCGATTCCGTCACATTGCATTCATCGAGCGACCATTCGAGATATGCCGCACGGAACTTGACGAAATCGACCGTGTCATCGCCTCCCTTGATTTTTTCGACCATCTGTCGGTAAGCAGATTCATCCGACTTGCCGTCAAGACGCGTAAAATTAGGCTTGCTCTGAGAAAAGAGCGTGAGGGCAAACAGCAGCATCAAACTGCCGGAGAATAGGAAGCGTGAAATGGACATCGTTGAGATGACCTCCTTTTGAATTGCCCCAATAGATGCACAAAGCATGCTGTTAGGTTGTTTCGGCCCGGGCGGATTCTTTTGAATGGATCTCCTGGAGGCTGCGGACGGCGATATTCTCCTGTGAGACCTTTGCCGATATCGCTTCGACAAGGGCTTCGGCACCCGTTATCGTCGTTACGCACGGGACGTTGAACTGAAGTGCGGCCTTGCGGATCGCCTTTTCATCATAAAAAGAAGCCTTGCCGAGAGCAGTATTGATGATGAGAGCGACCTCGCCTTGGCGAATCAGGTCGGCGATGTTCGGGCGGCCTTCGTTGACCTTGAAAACGCTCTCACATTCGAGTCCGACCTCGCGGAGTCGATTCGCGGTCCCGTAGGTTGCGACCAGATCAAAACCAAGCTTGCTCAAACGTCTTGCGATCTTCACGGCCTGCCCTTTGTCCGCGTCGTTCACAGAAACGAACGCACGCCCTGCAAGCGGCAGTTCCAAGCCCGCACCTTCCATCGCCTTGCCGTACGCTTCGCCGAATGAGGTGCCAACTCCCATGACCTCGCCGGTGGAGTGCATTTCGGGTCCAAGGACAGGATCGACGCCGGCGAACTTTTTGAACGGAAAGACGGGCGATTTTACGAAAACGCGCCTCACGTCGAGCACTTCCGGCAGGTTGAATTCCACAAGAGTCTTGTCGTCAGCCATGACGAGCGATGCGATCTTGGCGATCGGGACGCCGGTCGCTTTTGCCACGAACGGCACGGTGCGTGAAGCACGCGGATTCACTTCAAGCACATAAACGCGGTCGTCCTTGATCGCGAATTGAATGTTCATCAGGCCCTTCACCGCCAATCCGCGGGCAAGAAGCCGGGTGTAGTGCTTGATCGTATCGAGATGTTCCTCGGCCACCTTCTGCGGCGGCAGGACGCTCGAAGAATCACCGGAGTGAATACCGGCTTCTTCGATATGCTCCTGAATACCTGCGATCACAACGCCGGTCTCGTCTGCGAGAGCATCAACGTCGATCTCAGCGGCGCGTTCGAGGAATTTGTCGATCAAGATCGGTTTTTCGGGCGAGGCATCGGTCGCCATTCGCATATATTCATCGAGCGAGGCTTCGTCATAGACGATCGCCATCGCACGCCCGCCAAGCACAAAGCTCGGTCGTACAACGATCGGGTAACCTATTTGCTTTGCAACAGCTTTCGCTTCTTCACTTGATGTAACACTGGAATTCTCCGGGCACGGGATCTTGAGGTCATCGAGCAGCGCACCAAAGCGTTTTCTGTCCTCTGCAAGGTCTATCGAATCAGGCGAAGTGCCTATGATCGGGACACCGGCCCGATGCAGGCGGTTTGCAAGATTCAAGGGCGTCTGGCCGCCGAACTGGACTATCACGCCCTCGGGCTTTTCGACATCGACGATGTTCATCACGTCTTCGAAAGTGAGCGGCTCGAAATAAAGCCGGTCGCTCGTGTCGTAGTCGGTCGAGACGGTCTCGGGGTTGCAGTTGACCATGATCGTCTCAAAATCCGCATCCCGCAGGGCGAAGCTTGCGTGGCAGCAGCAATAATCGAACTCGATTCCCTGCCCGATCCGATTCGGGCCTGACCCGAGGATCATTATCTTCCGGCGGTCGGTCGGGTCGGCCTCACATTCTTCTTCGTAGGTCGAATAAAGGTAAGGCGTAAAGGATTCGAATTCAGCGCCGCAGGTATCGACGCGCTTATAGACCGGTTTGATGCCCTTGCCTTTCCTTATGTCACGGACAGCTGTCTCGTCGTCACCCGACAGGTAAAATAGACGCCGATCCGAAAGGCCGTATTCCTTTGCCTTCCTCAACTCTTCCGCTGAATACTCGACAACGGGACGTCCGTCGATCTCGGCCTGAAATTCCATCACCTGCTTGACCTGATCGAGGAACCACGGGTCGATGCGGGTCAACCGATAAAGCTCGTCGATCGAGTATCCGTTCTGCAGGGCATAGGTCAAATAGGAGAAGCGATTCGAATTTGGACGGGCAAGTTTTCGCTGAAGCTCCTCATCAGGTATGTCATGCAGACGCAATGGTTTAACGGCTTCGAGTGAACGTAATCCCTTAAAGAGCGATTCTTTGAAAGTTCGGCCGATCGCCATCGCTTCGCCGACCGAACGCATCTGCGTCCCGAGCACGTCTTCAGCCCCCGGGAACTTCTCAAAGGCCCACTTCGGGATCTTCGTCACGACGTAGTCAATGGTGGGCTCGAAGGACGCAGGCGTCTTTTTCGTGATGTCGTTCGGGATCTCGTCGAGGGTGTAGCCGACAGCGAGTTTGGCCGCGATCTTCGCGATGGGAAATCCCGTCGCCTTCGACGCGAGAGCCGACGATCGCGACACGCGGGGATTCATTTCGATGATTCGAATATCGCCGTTGGCAGGATTTACGGCGAACTGAATATTTGAACCGCCGGTCTCGACACCGACCTTGCGAATGCACGCCTTGGACATATCGCGAAGGCGTTGATATTCGACATCCGAAAGCGTCTGTGCCGGTGCCACCGTGATCGAATCGCCCGTGTGGACGCCCATCGGGTCGAAATTCTCGATCGAGCAGATGATGACGACATTGTCGTTGAGGTCGCGCATCACCTCAAGCTCGTATTCTTTCCAGCCAAGGATCGATTCTTCAACAAGGATCTGTGAAGTTGGCGAAGCGGCGAGGCCTCCGCGTGCGATCTCTTCGAATTCTTCGGGATTGAACGCGGTTCCGCCGCCTGTTCCACCGAGAGTAAAGCTCGGGCGGATGATCGCAGGATAGCCGATCTCTTCGACGATCTGTTTTGCCTCTTCCCACGAGTGGGCAAATCCGCCTTTTGGCGACTGAATACCGATCTCGTCCATCGCGGCCTTAAAAAGCTCGCGATCCTCGCCTACCTTGATCGCGTCGATATTTGCGCCGATCAGAGTTACTCCGTATTTCTCAAACACGCCTTTCTCGTAGAGTTCGACCGAGAGATTCAGGCCGGTTTGGCCGCCGACGGTAGGCAGGACGGCGTCCGGCCGTTCTTTCTCAATTATCGCGGTGAGAGCCTCGACCGTAAGCGGCTCGATGTAGGTTCTGTCGGCGATTTCGGGATCGGTCATTATCGTCGCCGGATTGGAGTTTACGAGAATGACGGTAAAGCCTTCTTGTTTGAGTGCTCGACAGGCTTGCGTTCCCGAATAGTCGAATTCGCAGGCCTGTCCGATGACGATCGGTCCGGAACCAACGATCAAGATCTTCTGAATATCGTCTCTACGCGGCATTTTGTAAATTTACGATTATATAAAAAAGGAGCGGTCGTTACCGAACCGCCCCGTCTTTTTTTCCCGCTCGCTTAGTACGGAAGCTTGATCTTTGGGATATGAGGCACCTTTGGTATCTCGTTGGTCAGGCCGCGGGTCAAGCCATCGACCGATATCTTTCCCTTAAAGACATCGCTGAGCGTATTGGCGAGGGCCGCATCGAGTCTGCCAAGCCGATCCTGAATACGGCGTGCGGCCTTCTTATCGCCGCTCGCATTGTAGGCAGCACCTAGGTTGAAGAGCCCAAGAGTATAGTTGCCGTCAAGGTCGGTCGCACGCTTGAACATCGAGATCGCGTCGGTCAGGTTATTCATTCCGCGATAGCCGACGCCAAGCTGATTCATCGCGATCACCCAATCACTGCGAAGGTTCAAAGCGCTCTTAAGGGCCGCGACCGCCGCCGGGTAATTTCCAAGCCGGTTTTCCGTCGAGCCGAGATTCAAGTATGCGGCATCGAGTTTCGGGTCCTGCTGGACCGCTTTTGAGGCAAATGAGCGGCTCAATTCGAGATTCGCCTTTGCGGCGGATGGCGAGGTTTTCTGCTGCTCGACGGCCTGGTTGTAGTATGCCCAGGCAATATTCGAATCGTTGACCGCGGCCGGATTTAGGTCACGGGCGGTCAAAAGCCTTGCCGAGGCATTGTTCCAGTCGTTCACCTTGCCAAGGCAATAGCCCCATTCGCTGTAAAGCTCGTCGGTCTTGATCTTCTCCGAGGCAAGCTTGTACTGAGCGTTTGCCTCCTCATAACGGCCAAGTTGGCGATAGCAGCTCGCAAGGTTCGCGTGAGCTTGAGCATTGGTCGGATCTTCGCTCACTACGATCTCATAGGATGCAGCGGCATTTTTGTAGTCGCCTGCGTTGTAATACGCAACGCCCATATCAAAGGCCGCGGGCGAATAGTGCGGTTCGAGGTTTAGGGCTTGCTTGTACGAATCGATCATCTTCGCCGGCTCATCCATCCGCGAATATGCCTGGCCGCGGTAGTATGCCGCCGACGCATTCTGCGGATCGAGTTGGAGAGCCTTGTCGAAGGCCGCGAGAGCTTCGTTGTTGCGGTTCTGTTTCAGGCGAATACGTCCTTCGAGCATCTTCGAATCGACAGTTTCGACAGCTCCGCGAGTTGCAAGCGTCAGTGCGGCATCTGCCTTTCCAACATCACCCGTTTCGAGATAAGCGATGCCGAGCGGAGCGTTGAGCGCGACGAGATCTTTGTCGAGCGTGATAGCTTGCGAATAGTTCGTTATTGCGGCAGCAAAGTCTCCATTTGCCGCAAAAACGGCACCGAGTTTTGCGAACGCCTCAGCGTTGGTCTTGTCATATTTGACCGCTTCTTCGAGGGCCGGAATCGCAGCCGAGCTGTTTTTATCTCCTGCAATGGTCGTCCCTTGATCCGTCAGGGCCTCGCTCAGGCCTTCGGATGCACGAGTGTTTCGCGGATTTTCCTTCAAAGATGCGCGGAAATTCTTGATAGCATCTTCAGTACGCCCCGCATCGAGGTCGTTCTCGCCAGCCTTTGCAAGATCATTCGAAAGTTTGAGTTTCTTTGTTCGGGCAGCGGCCATTGCGCGCTTTCTTGCGGCCGCGGCAGCGAGACGGCGTTTCTTTGCAGCGGAGACGATCTGAGTGTTGGTGCGACGGTTTGCGCTGGCGCCGCCCGCACCTTCACGAACAAAAGCGTTGCCGCCGCCGGCAAGGAATGCCTGCGGCTTCTTGCTCGATTCGCGAAAGACGAAAGCGCTCGAGCCGCTCGCAATGCTGTCTGTCGCAACGAGATCCTGCGCGACCGCCGGCCGCGAAGCAGGTATCGCCGCAAAGAGCATTGAAAATATAACGAGAGAGGTGGATGCGATCTTGAGTATCTCGGGGTTGAATTTCGTCATACGAAGCACCTAAATTAGTTATCAGAAGCCCACGAAAACGGGCTCGGGTGAGAGATCGATCGAAAACTTTTCTCTGACGGCTTCCTTGATCGCGTTCTTCAAGGCAATGATCTCGGCGGCAGAAGCACCATCGGCGTTGATAATTGCAAGCGGATGTCGCGAAGAAATACCGGCTCGGCCCATTCTCGCTCCTTTTTGAAAGCCGGCACTCTCAATAAGCCACGCCGCAGGTATCTTAACGCAGTTTTCGCCAGCCGGAAACATCGGAACACTGTCAAACCTGGCCGCGATCGCCTCGAAGACGGATCGCTCAACGATCGGGTTCTTGAAGAATGAACCTGCACTTCGCGAATTCGGATCATCTTCGTCGATCACCATCGACTTCGAACGTCGAATTTCAAGAACCGCCCGTCGCACTTGTGCAAGGCTTGGTTCGCGGCCCTCGAATCTCTCTACGAGGTCGCGATACGCGATCTTTGGGCGGCCATCGAGTTCAAGGCTGAAGGTCACTTCGAGAACAACGTAACGATCGCGATGAGTCGTATTAAATATGCTCTCGCGATATTTGAACCCGCAGTCCGCATTGGAAAGGCGAACGACCGAATTCGTTTCGCGATCGAAGCATTCGACCGACACGACGGTTTCCGACACTTCCTGGCCGTAAGCCCCGACGTTTTGGATCGGCGTTCCGCCAACACGTCCCGGAATGCCGCTGAGAGCCTCGATCCCTGCGAGGCCTGACTTCACACAATGCTCAACAAACTGATCCCAGTTTTCCCCCGCTCCGGCGGTAAGGTTCACCGCATTGGATGCAGGATCGACAGCGATGCCGAGAAAGTTCGGTTGGATCACAACGCCGTCAAAACCGTCATCCGAAATGACGACGTTGCTGCCGCCGCCAAGCACGAAGACAGGCAGTTCTTCTCTATACGCTCGCTCGAAGGCCGCCTTCAGCTCCTCAACGCTTTCTGGTCGGGCGAAATATCTTGCCGGGCCGCCGACCTTCAAAGTGGTCAGCGGCGCTAGCGGCACATTCTCTTCAAAGATCAAGTCGGACAAACTACTTCTTGACCGCTCCTTTACTCATTAGCTCAAGGAAGTTCGCAAAGTTTATCGCCTTGAGGCTCACGAGTTTCTTGTACGCCTTCTTGGCATCGCCCATATTGCCAAGCTCGATCGAAGTACGGCCATAGTTGAACCACGCTGCGGCGAGATTCGGGTCTTCGTCCGTTGCACGTTTATAATTCGCGACCGCGTCAGCCTTTTTGTTCAGCTTGTAGTTTGCGAGCCCAAGTTCATTCCAGGCGAATGCCCATTCGGGCTTTTCTTTGACCACCTTTGAGAGCACATCGGCGGCTCCTGCATAATCGCCTAGGTCTGTGCGGACCATTCCGAGGTTAAGCATCGGGCCGGCGGCAAAGGTCGGGTTCATCGCGAGAGCCTTTTCGAGGTTCGTGCGCGCAAGCTCCGTCTTGGCCTTGGCATCGGCGGGTTTCTTGTCCGCGTTGTCTATCTGTGCGGCGTTGTAGTATGCCCATCCGAGGTTTGCATAATCGATCGAGTTACCATTGCCGAGCTTGACGGCCTTCTCCATCGCGTCGATAGCAGACGGCCATTCGCAGCGTTTTGCCTGTCGAATGTTGATCGTACACTGCTGGCCGATCACGAACGCGAGCTTGCTCTGGGTATCAGCCTTTTGAGCGTTCGAGAATGTCGCGTCGCGATCCATAAATGTCGCCGCATTCCTATAAGCACCGGCAGCGGAGTTGAAATCGCCCGACAAACGATACGCATCCGCCAGCCCCTCGGCCGCTTCTGCACTCGTGTTCTTCGCACGAAAAGCTCCCGCGTAAGCCTTGACTGCATTCGGATAGTCACCGGTTTCGAGATACGCGGCACCGAGCGAAAGCAGAGCATCAAAATAATTCTGCTTGAGAGTCGTCGCTTTTTCGTAGAACGGGATCGCTTCTTTTACCCGGTCGAGACGGACCAGAGCATCTCCGGCAGTGTTCGCCGCTTCGGCAGAATTCGGGTCGAGCGTCAATGCTCTTTTCGCAGCATCAAGAGCCTCTTGATTCCGATTTTGCGA
>JAFDVK010000038.1 GCA_018269005.1 Acidobacteriota bacterium
AGTCGGCCATACCGTTGCCGTCATAGTCGCCGGGAGCCGGGAAATCGCCATTTGAACCCCAAGGGGTGTAAACGATGTTTCCGCTGTTTGCTCCGCTGCTGGCCCTATAGAACCAGAAGCTCTGATCGCCCGAAGCGGCACCGCCGCGATAGACCGCAGGGTCGGCTTTGCCGTCGCCGGTGTAATCGCCAACGACTGACGGATCGTCACCCGACTGGCCAAAGACGTCAGTACGAAGCGTGCTGTCCGAACTTTGGAAGATGTAGAAGGCCGCGACCTCCGGTGCACCGGGACGCCAAACAGCGATGTCGGACTTGCTGTCGCCGTCAAAATCACCCGAGACGAAGAAGTCGCTTGCGGTACCGAAAGCGGCCTGAATATTGCCCGAGCATTGCTGGCTTGCACCTGAAGCGTTGCATTCGAACCACGTTACCTGGCCGTTCGCTCCGCCGCCTGTGTTGCGGACGACAGCGTAGTCGGTCTTGCCGTCGCCATCGTAGTCAAGCACATGCTGTGACGGTGCCGCGGGGCCGGCCTGTGTTACATCCGCCCAGCTTGTGCCGACGCGGATGCCGTCGAGCTGCAGTGTAGGTGCAGTTGCAGAACTGCCTTGCCGCAACGAAATCGTGCCCGGCGAGATGTCGCTAGGCGAAGTATCTGTTGACGAAACGGTAGCGGCCGGCTCCGATCCCGGGACGGTCGTGCTTACGAAAAGCTCCGCCGTATCATTTGTGGCACCATCCACGATGTTGTATTTGACGACAAGCAGATATGTGGTGTTCATCGAATATGTGAACGGTGTGAGAGTAACGCCCGCGGCCGAGGTCGCAGCCACTGAGATGCCGAAGGCCAAGTTATTTGAGCCGTCTTTTACAGCCCACACGCGCCCGCGAAAGGTCGATCCAACCGGATCGGGGCCGAAATGGAAAAAGTAGCCGCCGGGTGTCGTTGTCGAAGCGTCGCTTACATTGACCAAAAATGCGGCATACACTGAACCGGACGATTGGACGGCGAAAGCACGATTTACGTCCTCGCCGCTCGTTGTCAGCGCGACCGCGTTTCCGATACCGGAGCCCGGATAGCCCGCCAAGGTCAAGCCGGGCGAGACGGTCGCGATCGCATTCGTTCCGGCACCGCTATGAGCGGCCCAGCCGTTGTCGGTCAAGAGTGCACCGGCCGTATAGGGAAAATCTTCAAGTAAAATGGCCGCAGAAGGCGCCACGTTCTTTGTGTCTCGGACTTCAGACTTTCGAGCTGTATAATTTTGAGCGAAAATGCTGCCAACACAAACGGCAGCGGCGATCCATACAATAAAGAGGATTCGGAGAAATTCCTTTTTCATTATTCTTACTCCCATAAACGATTTCGGGTCAGAGTTTGCAATGGCAATTGCACACAACAAAGGCGCGTGGAACCCCTTGCTAAGATCAAGTTTTTAAGCTGACTTGCGAAAATAATAGCAACATCTCGCCTGATTTCCTAACGAGAATGAGGCCATTACACAGCCTTCGGCCTTACATCTCTGTTACAATTTGAGAACACCATGACGCGAATGACGAAGCTGTACTCGACGATCGGTTATCTGTGTTTGATAGTTCTGCTGGTATCAAACATCCGATCTCAAGATGCGAAGACCAATGACGATGTCATTCGCGTCTCGACCGACCTTGTGGATGTGCCGGTCGCAGTTACGGACTCAAAGGGCACGCCGATCAAGAACCTTAAAGCTGCCAATTTTACGATCTTTGAAGACGGCGTTAGGCAGACGGTTACCGAGTTTACGTCGTCGTCGGCGCCCTTCGAGGTGGCACTACTGCTCGATACTTCAGGATCAGCTCGCAACGATCTGCCGATGATCCGGCGGGCCGCGGAGATCTTTATCCGCTCATTAAGGCCGGGAGACCGCGTCGCCATCGTCGCCTTTGCAATGAGCGGCGCGGAAACGGGAAATTCACCGACGATCGATGTGCTTTCGCCACTGAGCGCGGATCGCGAGAAGCTTGTTGCGGCCCTTCGCGGCCTGAAGACAAGCGCCGGTACGCCTTATTACGACGGAATGAACGAGATCGCGGACAAGATCTTCGGCGGTCCGGTGACGGCAGAGTTTCGCGGACGCCGTGCGGTCGTCGCGCTGACCGATGGCGTTGACTCCACGAGCGCGACCGATTTTGCGGATGCTCGCGAAAAACTCGAAGCAAAAGGGTTGATCTCATACTTTGTGCGTGTCGATACGCGGGAATATTTTGAGGAGAATCTCCTTGGCGACTGCGAAGCGGCAATGCGTTTCTCGACGGCACAGATACGACGGTATTATCGAACGCTGAAAGGGAATCCGTCGATGGAGAAGGCATCAGTGTTTTGCCAGCTTGGGGATTTCGAGCGGCTTGCCGTCAGCAAAAAGCTCTATGAGATCGCAGATAGCGAGATGCAGGAGCTCGCAAAACGTTCGGGCGGAAAGGTCTTCTTTACCAGCGACCTCGCCGACGCTCGGCGTGCATTTCAAGAGGTCGCGGCGGAGATCGGGACGAAGTTCACGCTAGGATATTACCCTACGAACGAGACGCGGGACGGGAAATACCGCAAGATAAGAGTGGAACTAAAGGGATTGCCCGCGGGTGCGAAGGTGCGTGCACGGGAAGGATATACGGCTCCGGTAGATTAACGACGCATTAGAATTTGATTTTTTTTTATGACACAAAGATTTGGACGCATTTGTTTGGTTGTGCTTGATTCGGCCGGTATCGGCGAGATGCCCGATGCGGCGGATTGGGGCGATGCCGGCGCAGATACGCTCGGCCATATCCTCGAACGGCGCAAGGTCGTTCTCCCCAATCTTCAGAGTTTGGGTCTCGGGAATATCACGCCGCTCGCGGGGCTTGCGGCCGTTGACGCACCGATCGGGTCATTCGGCAAGTGCACGCTAAAATCCGACGGTAAGGACACGACCACAGGCCATTGGGAGATGGCCGGCATCATCTTGAAGCAAGGCTTTCCGACGTTTCCGCAAGGTTTTCCCGATCGCATCATCGATCGTTTCGTAGCAGAAGCGAATGTGCCCGGCGTCCTCGGAAACATTCCCGCGAGCGGCACCGAGATCATCAAACAACTTGGCGAAGAACACGTCGCAACGGGCAAGCCGATCGTTTACACTTCGGCTGATTCCGTCTTTCAGATCGCTGCGCACGAGGAAGTGATCCCGATCGACCGTTTGTATGAGATCTGCGAGATCGCCCGCAACATTCTTCACGGTGACGACGAAGTGGCACGCGTGATCGCGCGGCCGTTCTTGGGCTCGAACTCTGCGGATTTCAAACGCACCGAGAACCGCCACGATTACGCTGTACCGCCGCCAACGGACAATCTCCTCCCGCTGCTCGCGAACGCCGGCCTCGACGTCGTCTGCATCGGCAAGATCGCGTCGATATACGACAGCCTTGGCGTGACGGAAGAGCTTGTTGGAAAGAACAACGATCAGGCTGTCGATTCGACCATCGAGGCCTTGAACGCGGAAAGCCGCGGGCTGATCTTCTCGAATCTCGTCGATTTCGATATGCTTTACGGCCATCGCCGCGACCCTGAAGGCTACGCACGCGCGCTCGAGGAATTCGACCTGCGACTGCCAGAGATAATGTCAGCGATGAAGGACAACGACCTTCTCATCTTATCGGCCGACCACGGCAACGACCCGACGAAAGAGGGAAGCGACCACACGCGCGAATACGTGCCGCTGCTCGTTTACGGCCGCGAAGCTCACGCAGGCGTCGCCTTAGGCACACGCCAATCTCTCTCCGACATCGGCCAGACGATCGCCGAAAACTTCGGGCTGCGAATCGCCGACGGCGTGAGCTTCTTGGGTGAGATTGCTTAACCCGGCAATGGGCGAAGGTTTTGCGTGCGGAGCACGCTGAATTTTGTTAGCTACAGGTGTAGGTGAAGCCGAAAGCCGGTTCATTATGAAAAGATCAAAAGCTGAAACGATCACGTGTGGTAACTGTGGCAAGACAGGTGCGAGAATAATCCACGTCAGCCGAAGCTACGGGAAAGGCTCGGCTCTCCTCGTAATCGAAAATGTTCCCGTCGTCTCGTGTCCTCGCTGCGGCGAGAGTTACGTGACCGCCGCAACGCTCCGCGAAATAGATAATATCAAGCGCAACTGTTCGAAGATCGCATCGACGCGGCCGGTGCCGGTCGCCGCTTTTGTGTAGATCGCGTGTTCGCACACGCTAAGGTCAAATGCCTTGCTTTCTACAGGTTTCGCTTCGCTGCACCTGTAGCTAATAGAATTATCGCGTGCAAAGCACGCTTAGGACGACCACGGTAAAATGACGCGGAAGTTGTAGCGGTTCATCGATAAATTAATTTCCACCTTGGAGCAAATTATGAAAATGATCGGGCGGCGTATTGTGTGTTTGGGGTTCGTGTTGGCGATGTTGGTGCAGGGTGTACTTGTGCGGACAGCGTTTGGGCAGCAGAGCGAGACGCCTTCGCGGCTGCGGGGCGAGATCGAGCGGTTTGCGCAGGATACGGGAGCGTTCGACCGGCTTTGGCGGTCGGATCTTTCGGCGGCGCGAATGGCGAGGCTGAGCGAGCTTTATGACAGCGAGCTTGCGACGCTTCGCGGGATGAATTTCGATTCGCTCAGCCGCGAGGAGCAGATCGACTACATCTTGTTCAAGAATGATCTTGAACACGAAAAGCATGCGATGTCGCAGCTAAAGGCGCAGTTCGCCGAGATGGAGCCGCTGATCCCTTTTGCGAGGACGATCAACGATCTTGAGGATGCACGCCGCCGGCTTGAGTTCGCGGATGGCGCAAAATCTGCCGCGGTTCTTGACGGCCTCGCAAAGCAGATCGCGGAAACGCAAAAGGCGTTCGAAAAGGATTCGGCTGCAAAGCCGAAGCGCACGGTCGCGTATCGTGCGGCAAGGGCGGTCGCGGGGCTTCGCGACACATTGAAGCGTTGGTACACCTTTTATAACGGCTACGATCCGAAATTCACGTGGTGGTGCGAATCTCCTTACAAGGCGGCGGACGAAGCTCTCGACAAATATCAAAAATTCGTAACGACAAAGCTCGTCGGCATCGCTCCGGACGACAAGACGACGATCATCGGCGACCCGATCGGCCGCGAAGCTCTCATCGAAGAGCTGCGGTTCGAGATGATCCCGTACACGCCCGAAGAACTTGTCGAGATCGCGAATAAAGAGTTCGAATGGTGCATCGCCGAACTCAAAAAGGCGTCGCGTGAGATGGGCTACGGCGACGATTATATGAAGGCGATCGAGGCCGTCAAGAAGACCTACGTCGAGCCGGGCAAGCAGCCGGAACTCATACGTGACTTCGCACGCGAAGCGATCGACTATGTAAAGAAGAACGACCTCGTTACCGTTCCGCGTGTCGCCGAAGAATCGTGGCGTATGGAGATGATGACGCCCGAACGGCAGCTCGTCGCACCGTTCTTTTTGGGCGGGGAAACGATCCTCGTCAGTTATCCGACCGACACGATGACGCAGGAGCAGAAGATGATGTCGATGCGCGGCAACAATCCGCATTTCGCGCGTGCCGTTACGCATCACGAACTCATTCCCGGCCATCATCTGCAAGGCTTTATGACGTCGCGATACAAGCCGTATCGACGGATGTTCAGCACGCCGTTCTGGATGGAAGGCTGGGCGTTGTATTGGGAGTTCCTGCTCTGGGATCGCGGTTTCGACAAGACGCCCGAGGACAAGATCGGTGCGTTGTTCTGGCGTTCGCATCGCGCGGCGAGGATCATCTTCAGCCTGAATTTTCACCTCGGTAAATGGACGCCCGAGCAGTGCGTCGATCTTCTCGTGAACAAGGTTGGGCACGAACGCGAGAACGCGCTTGCCGAAGTTCGACGCTCATTCGCGGGAGATTACGGTCCGCTCTATCAAATGGCGTATATGATGGGCGGTTTGCAGTTCTATGCACTGCATCACGACCTCGTCGATTCAAAAAAGATGACCGACCGCGCGTTCCATGATGCAATCTTGAAAGAAGGCCCGATCCCCGTCGAAATGGTCCGAGCCACGCTCACAGACGCAAAGCTCACTCGCGACTACAAACCGAACTGGCGCTATTACGATCTTGGGAAGTAGGGCCGTGTCTGTATCCCGCACGTGAGTAAGGGCTCAGGCTGGTCTCGGTCCAACGTTGAGCCCTTACTAACGTGCGGGCTACAGACACGCGGAAATGCCGTAAAACATTGATGTTTGTGCGAGAGCGGACAGAAAATAAGAGTGATTTTACAGCGTTGAATCGCGACTTTACAGCGTTGAATCGCGACTTTACGGCGTTGAATCGCGACTTTACAGCGTTGAATCGCGACTTTACAGCGAATAATCGAGACCTCGCGGCGTAAAACGGCGATATAACCGTGAACAAAATGCGGATTTTTGCGTAGTATTGGACGGAAACTATGAAAAAGAATCTATTTATCGCGAAGGTTGCTCTTACGATCTTCGCCTTTTCGACGTTCGCGGCGGCGCAGGCTGTCGCACCGGCGGGCACGGTCAAGGAACGCGATGTCCGTGCGGCAATGTACTTTCTCGCGGGCGACGCGATGCAGGGACGCGGTTCGGGTACGAAATTCGAACGGATCGCGGCTGAATACATCGGCTCGCAGTTTATGCAATTCGGCCTCGAACCGGCGGGCGATGTCGGTTTCGATGGCAAACCTACCTTCGTGCAGACGATCGAAGCTCCGCGACGCGAGATGCTGACCGGCCTAACGATCGACGGAACCTCGATCAAACTCGGCGATGACCTGATCGCTTTCGCGATCGCAGGGAAGGAGATCAGCGGTCCGATCCAGCACGCAAAACCGGGCGACAAGGCGGTGAAAGGCGCGATCGTCATCTTGTCGATGTCCGCCGATATGAAGTATGAGAACGTTCAAGGTGACATTCGCCAGATGAGCCGCGACGGTGCGGCCGCCGTCATAATGGTCGAGACCACCGAGATGAGGGCCAATTGGGCGGAGGTCGCCGGCCGCAAGGCAACGTTAGGGCGATTCGGGACGCTGCTCGCGGTTTCGACAAAAGGAGCCGAGGAACTCGCGAAATTCGCCGAAGGCTCGACCGTAACGCTCAAGGGAACGTTCGAGGCCGCGGCTCCGACATACACCTGGAACGCGATCGGTAAGATCACGGGCAGCGACGCGACGCTCGGCTCGCAGGTCATCTTGATCAGTTCGCACCTCGACCACCTCGGCGTTCGCGATAATGCTCCGGGCGACGACAAGATCTTTAACGGCGCCGACGACGACGCTTCGGGCACGGTCGCTGTGCTCGAGGTCGCACGTGCTTTGGCCGCAGGGAAAAAGCCGAAGCGGACGGTCTATTTCGTTTGTTTCGGCAGCGAAGAAGCGGGCGGGTTCGGCGCGGGGCATTTCGTCAAGAATCTGCCGTTCCCGCAGGATAAGTTCGTGGCGAACCTTGAGTTCGAGATGATCGGCCGCCCCGATGCGAAAGTTAAGCCGGACGAACTCTGGCTCACAGGCTACGAGCGTTCGAATCTCGGCCCCGAACTTGCGAAACGCGGAGCCAAACTCGTCCAAGATCCGCACCCGGAAGAGCAATTCTTTCGGCGCTCAGATAACTACACGCTCGCACGGCAGGGGATCATTGCCCACACGGTCTCAAGCTTCGGTCTGCACAAGGATTATCACAAGGCGAGCGATGAGATCAAGACCATCGACTTTTCGCATATGACGCACGCGATCAATTCGATGATCGAGCCGATCCGATGGCTCGTGAATTCTGATTTCGTCCCGCAATGGAACGAGGGAATGAAGCCGTAAAGGCCGCGAAGTGATTAAAAATAGGGCTTTGCATCAAGATCGCTCCTGGTGCAAAGCCCTACTGAGTGCATTTAGCCCTATTGGTCAAGCTCGGGCAAGAACTTCAAAATGCGGGAGATCCTATTCAGTGAATTCCAAGACGAGGTCTTCTTCGCAAAAGTCGAACTTTGCGGGTTCGGATTCAGATTTATCGGCGAAAACTGCCTTTACCCATTGAGTGCAGCTTTCGCTGTCAGTTGACGAACTCCAAACGAGCGTAACGGTCTTGCCTGCACCGATGCCGGCCCCAATGTCGAAAGGTTTGTATTTCTGCCCGCTCTCGGCGACCAAGATCTTGACGATCCGCAGATTGCTCTTGTTAACGACCTTGAACGAATACTCGCTGTCCTGAGCCTTGCTTACCGTAAAGCCGGCAAGAACGATCGCGACCGTGAGCAGTCCCATCCTGACGAATTTGCTCTGCAAATTCATTTTATTTGTCCTCCAGAACCATTTTGAAATAGAGTCAACGCAATTGCGTTCGACAGAGTGTAGCTAGGAAGTGCAAAAATAGCAATCGCTGAAACTGCGATAACGAAAAGGCTTTGGTCCGACACAATGCGGGCCAAAGCCTTCTGTTTCAAGGTGCCGCACGACCGGGTCGGCTTATCCTTTCGATTCCTCTAAACGATATGGTCTGCGAATTTGAAGCCTACCAGCGACAGCGGAATAAAGATCACGAGGCTCACGAGCACGAACCAGATCGGTTGCGGCCAGACCGTTGCGGTCGCGACCGAACCTAAGCTCAGCAATGCACCCACGACGATCGCGAGTGTCGCTCCCTGGCTCCAGCGTCTTCCCATTTTGGTTGCGATGAACCCGCCCGCGAACGCGGCGATCGCATAACCGATCGCGACCGCGACGAACGCGATCGTAGGATACGTTTGCATATAGGCTGCCATATCGCCTCTGCGAGCGTATTCGATATTGACGGGCGGCAATGGCGGAAAGATGGTTGCGATCATATAGGCGATCCAGATCACGGCGACCGCCGCCACCATTGCAGTTACAATTGCGAGTATTTTCCGTCCCATTTCATTCCTCCATTCATTGAATTAGCGAGTCCGCATACCTCTGGTTTACGCCCGAATGACATCAAATGTCAAGAATTTCCTTCGGCGCGCTCAATTATCCTTTGCCGGAGAACTCCTACATATTAAAATATCACCTGCCTTTCTAACCCCGGTGCACGCTTGCATTGGTGCGGGCTTTTTCTTTGATGACCCCGGAACGCTGGCGCGAGATCGAAGACGTGTTTCATTCCTGCTTGGATCAAGACCCGGCGGAGCGCAAGATCGTGCTCGATGAGATCACCACACGTGATCCGGAACTTGCCAAAGAGGTAGATAAACTGCTTGCCCAATTCGAGCAGGCCGAGAGTTTTATTGAAGAGCCGATAGCTGCAAACGCCAAACGGGAAGTCTTCTCGTCTCTATTTGACGACAGCGACCTCGATCCGTTGATCGGAAAGATCCTCGGGGCGTATCGCATCGAGCGTGAAATAGGCCGCGGAGGAATGGGCGCCGTTTACGAGGCGACTCGTTCGGATGGTGAGTTCCGCCGCAAGGCCGCGATCAAGGTCGTAAAACGCGGAGTTGATACGGACTTTGTTCTACGTCGTTTCCGGAATGAACGCCAGATCCTTGCCGCTCTTGACCACCCATACATCACACGCTTGATCGACGGCGGCACGACCGACGACGGCCGTCCGTACTTTGTGATGGATCTTATAGACGGCGAGCCGCTCTATGCATTTGCCGACGGGAAGCGTCTTTCCCTAAATGACCGTCTCCGGCTGTTTGCGAAGATCTGTCAAGCGGTCGAGTATGCTCACGAAAGACGCATCATTCATCGCGACCTTAAGCCCGGAAATATTTTCGTCGCTTCGGACGGTTCGCCGCGTCTGCTCGATTTCGGCATCGCGAAACTTCTCGATGCCGATCTCGCAAGCGATACGCTGCAGCCGACGGCCACGGCGATCCGAATGATGACTGTCGATTACGCAAGTCCGGAACAGGTCCGCGGCGAGGCCGTTACGTATGTGTCGGATGTTTATAGCCTCGGTGTGATCCTCTACGAACTTCTCTCGGGACGACGCCCGTATCGCGTTGAGAGCCGCAATTCACTCGAAGCGGCGAAAGCGGTCTGCGATCAAGAGCCGCTGCCGCCGAGCCAGGCCCTGGACGATCAGACCCTGCAAACACCTAAAGCACGCAGCTCAGCTTCCGATTCGACCGGCCGTGAACTCGCCGAGAGCCGTGGAGGAAGTCCGACCGATATTGAGAACATGTTGGCGGGAGATCTCGATAACGTCGTGTTGCGGGCGTTGCGCAAAGACCCCGCCGAACGCTATCCATCGGTCGCTGATCTTAGAACGGACCTCGAACGATATCTCGGTGGCGATAAGATCGATATCACACCGTTTGCCTCACTTCCCAAAGAAGAGAGAAGAGACGGATCAAAAGTGCTTGCAGTGCTGCCGCTGAGTTTTCTTGCTTCCGGCTTCGATGCTGAACAGGACGAGGATTCTGCCTACTTGACGATCGGGATCGCGGACGCGATCATCAGCAAGCTTGCCGGCATCAACGGCCTCACGGTTCGTCCGACGAGCTCGATCGCACGTTTCAATGGAAAGACGCTGAACCCGCTTCGTGTCGGACGGGAGCTTGCGACCGACTTCGTTCTAGACGGCCGAATCCGAAGATTCAGCGGCCGCATTCGTGTGTCGTTCCAACTCTTGGAAGTCGGGAAAGGGGCTGCCATCTGGGCGGGGCATTTTGACGAAAGCACGACGGACATACTGGAACTCGAAGATGCGGTCTCCGAGAACGTCGTCAAAGTCCTAGCGCCGAAGCTTACGGGTGCGGAAAAGCGGCGGGTCGCACGCCGTGGAACCAATGACGCGAAGGCCCATGATGCTTATCTTCGCGGACGGTTCTATTGGAACCATTTCACGGGATCTTCGATCGGGATGGCTCTGGAGGGCTTTCAGGAAGCGGTCGAGATAGACCCGAATTATGCCCTCGCCTATGTCGGTATCGCGGACTATTATATGTGGTCGGCGATCTACGGACTCACGCCTTCCGGGCCGTCTCTGGATCGTTGCGAGGAGGCCGCCCGAAAAGCCATTGCGATCGACGATCGCGTTGGGGAAGCGTACGCAACTCTTGGACTGGCGTTGTGCTCACGGTTCGATTACGAGGAATCGGAAGAGTGTTTCAAAAAGGCATTAGAGCTGAATCCCGGCTATTCGCTGTCACATGAATGGTACGCCGCCTTGCTCATCTCGACGGGAAGGAGTGAGCAAGGACGTGAAGAAATGGAGGTCGCCAGCAGGCTGGATCCGCTTTCAGTTCGGACGCAGGTGCTTTTCTCTTGGTATTTGTACCAACTCCGCGATTTCGACCGTGCACTCGAGCGTGCAAGGGAAATAGTGCGGCCCGATCCAAATTTTGCTCAAGGTCAAACTCAGCTTGCGTACATTGCGTCGCAGGCGGGCTTCTGCGAAGAAGCCTTGGCCGCAGGCGAGATCGCCGGCCAGCTGGCACCGGCTTTGTCGCTCGCAACATTTGAGCGTGCCTGCGTTTTTGCCTCTTGCGGCCAGCCTGAACGCGCGGCCGAATTGCGTGATGAACTCGTCGAACGGGCCAAGCACGAGGATGTGAAGCCGCTTTTCTTAGGCTATGCATCGCTTGCTGCAGGTGATAAGGCGGCTGCGGCCGAGTATTTCAAACAAGCGATCGCCGAATCTGATCCGTGGCTTGTGTGGTTTCCGACAGAGCCGCGTCTTGATCCGGTCCGCGACGATCCGGAGTTCGCACCGGTCTTTGCGGCTCTTCGAGAGAAGATCGCCGGCCGCCCGAGGCGATCGGGAACCTCGCCGGAGCGGGACCGCAATACCGCTGAGGCGTTTGACCAAGCAGAAACGCAGATCCACGGACTCCATCGCACATACGCCACGAAACTGAAGATCGCGGGCCTTGTCGCCGCATTGGTGATCGGCATTTTCGGTATCCTGCATTTTTCGGGCGTTTTCCGCTTTCAGCGTCTTTTCAGCACTTTTAGCGGCCAACCGGTCGTCGATGTCGGCAAGACTGTCGCCGTTCTGCCATTCCGCAACGAAACGGGCGACCCGGCGAATGATTACCTCGTCAGCGGTATGGCGGATTCGATCGCCGGGACTTTCGGGCTCTTTAACGAACTTCGTGTCATCTCGCAGACAACGATCGACAAGCTCGGTCCGAATGCTGTACCTGTCGAAGCCGGTCAGAAGGTTCGAGCCGATACCGTGATCGTCGGTGTGGTTAGTAGTGAGAAGAATAAACTTACCGTTAACGCCGAGGTGGTAGATGTTGCATCGGGCAGCAAGGTCGCGGAGTTTGTTTTAGCCGAATCGCCTGACAGAATGTCTGAGCTGCAAGCGGGTTTGCAGACGCGTCTTCTTAAGACGTTTGGTATTGGTGGACAGACAGATGCGGCAAAGCGTGGCTACACCGAGAACGGCCTGGCCTTCGATCTCTACTTGAAAGGAGAGTACGATCGTCATCGCTCTACACCTGCCGGAATTTCTGCGAGCATTGAGAATTACAAAAAAGCGGTCGCTGCCGACCCTAATTACGCACTTGCCTTTCAGGGCATTGCACTCGCATTTCGATCAGCTCCGGCTTACGGGGTTTTGCCGCCGGAGGTGGCATATCCAAAAGCTCGAGAGGCAGCAATGACAGCTCTTCGGCTTGATCCTACGCTCTCGACGCCTTATGTTACGCTTGCGTCCATCCAGGCGACATACGATTGGGATTTCAAAGGCGCCGAGCAGCAGTACCTTGAGGCCATACGACGAGCTCCGAACAGCTCCGAAGCTCACTATTCGTACGGCAACTTTTTGGTCGCGATGCAGCGGACCGATGAGGCGATGCACGAATATCGGATCGCCCAACAGGCAGATCCGCTGAACCTGAATGCGGCGACCAATATAAGCTGGGCGCTTTACGTAGCCGGACGCTATGAGGAAGCGACCGGGCAGATCACGCAGGTGATCGAGCGGGATCCTACCTTTGCCAGAGCATATTTGAATCTGGGCGAGATCCAGCAGCAGCAAGGAAAGTACGTGCAGGCAGTAGAGTCGGTGAAGAAGGCGTTTGAGCTTTCGAGAGATCCTTTGACCGAAATGGCTCTTGGGCATGTATATGCGACGGCAGGAAAGGAAAAGGAAGCTCTTGCGATCGTGCTTTCACTCGAAGAACGAGTGAGAAGAGGTGAAGTCTCGGCCTTTTTGCCAGCGGTCGTTTACGCCGGGCTAAATGACAAGGACAAGGCATTCTACTGGCTCGAAAGGGCGTACCAGCAGCGTTCCAATTGGCTGACTCTGCTAAAGGCAGGACATCGTCTGAAGAATCTTCACGGCGACCCGAGGTTCGACGATCTCCTCAAACGCGTCGGATTCGCTGCTGAAGAATAACGAAACGGTGAACCGCCGTTGTTGGCGATTCACCGCTTTTGCTTACCTCGCTCGTGTCTATCTACCGATCGCATTCACTATCGCCTGTGCCGCCTGCTCGACGACAGCAGAGATTATGTCATCTCCGTCGGCTTTCGCCTTTGATTTGAACGTTTGGGAAAGCTTCGGTGAATTGTCCGCCGTCGAGATCAGCTGAACCGCGAGTATCAGCGAGTCCTTCGACTTCACGTTTCCTGAAACATTCGCGGCCGAGATGATGGCGGTCGTAGCCATCTGGCCGGCGATGTTCCCGATGGTACTGCCGGTATGACCGATGCCGGTCTGACCCACGACCGAACCGAGCATCTTGCCAAATCCGCCGAATCCGCCACCGCCTTTCTTGTGCGAAACGGTCGCGTTCAACACGAGATCGCACTGCTTTTCACGGGCCTCCGACGATGCGGCCGAGGCAAGTTTTGCTTCGAGCAGAACGAGCTCGACCTTTGTTCCTTTAAGAAACGTGCCGAACGTATTTGCGATCGCAAGCGCGAGATCATTGGCCGAAATTCCTGAAGCCACCTCACCTGTCCGCACGCCCGCAAGGCCGATCCGAACCGTGCCTTCTTTCTTTGGCCCGAGCTCGCCGCTCGATGCCGCAGACATTGAGTTGGCTTGCTGAATATTCGAATTCAGGCTCGAAGACTGACTCGGGCCGTTCGACATCGAAGAATTCGAGTAGCTTGATGCTGAACTCGAGGCCGAGTACATATCAGCGGCGTTCTTGACCTCACGATAGTCTTTGGGTACTTCAAAAAGTGCCGGGTCGAGTGTAGCCTTCGAGAGTTCCACGACTTCGTTGACCGACGAGAAGAGCTCTTTGCCGGACTGGTCGAAGGACGTCATCTTCTGCCAAACGGGATAACCGGTCTTTCCGGATCCGAGCGCTTTCGAGACATATTTGTCCGTACAGCCGCCGTTCATCGCCGAGGGACGCGGCACGTACTGCCTTTCCTGCGAACACTGAAGGGCGAATTCGGCGTCGATCACCCACATATCCATTTCCATCTTCGTCTTTGTAGGATTGCAAGCGTCGGGCGATGATTCCATTACGATCGTCTGGATGATGTGCCGTGCCGTATAGCCGAACATTTGCTTCCGTTCGCCGGTGTCCTTCGTGGTTGTCGTCACATACATCGTGCCGCCTTTTTTTGCCGGTATCGGTTGGCCGGGCGTGGACGCCTGTGTCGATGAACTGCCGTCCTCGTAGTAAGTGACGACATAGGTTTCGGTCGCGGAGTTCATCTGAACATCCCGCCGGAGGTCGCATTGCGTGAGCGAGATCATCATCCCGTTCATCATTTCCGTGCGGCTGCGTTTGCCCTTGATATAGGTCGTGTTCTGGCTCGACTGGCCGCTCATCGTCTGTCTGGTTGTGATCTTTACGTCGGCAAATGCTGTTGCCGAAAAGCAAAGGATCGAGATAAGTATGAATAGCTTTTTGGTCATTTCCGTTCCCTCTAAAGTAAATATGAATGATCTAACTTATCGGCATTTTCTTTTTCGCCGTCACTCTATAAGGCGAGGGCGGGACGCAAAAAGTATCACGAGGCGATCGTCTTTTTTTCGGTCCGGAGAGCAGGGAAAACGGGGAACCGGACCGTGTCGTTCACTTGAAGAGCACGGTCCGGTCTTTTTGGTGAGCCAAGAGGCAGGAAATATTATGCGGCCAGTCTTTCGTGATGCTCGGCGTACTTCGGCGGCATCGGCATCTGAATGAACTCTGCCCAGAGTTCGGGTTTTGTAATGTTGCGATAGATCTCGGTCATTTCAGGAGTGTTTACCTCGAGCAGGAACCTGTTCTCGATCCAGATCTCAATAAGCTGAAATATTCCGCCGGCACGATTTGCGGTAAAGCATCGCCAGCCCTCACGTTTGGCGATCGCCTTGATCGCGTCCTCATCAAGGGGCGAGTTGATGTTCACATGGACCGAGCTGAAGAGAGAGGTTTCGTTGCCGGCAACGAACGTCGCTTCGAACTCGTCTGTCGGCGTTTGTATAGAGAAGTTCTCCTGCTCAGGAAAGCCTTCGCCCGGGATGATGTTCACATCCAGCGGTACGCACTCGATTATTGAGCCTTTGTCGTCATCTGCGAAGGCTACGTAGCCGCCCGGACTCGGCGGAAAGGGAAATGCCACGCCGCCCCAAAGTTCGGCGATGACGTCGGCGGCGTGTTTCGGATCGTTAACGCCGATTGAAATATGATTGATCATTGCGGTATCTCCTATCTATTTATGATCTGAGAACAAAAAATGTTCCCGTCACTTGAGATAGGCGAAACACAGCAAGAAAAAGTATCAGGAGTTTTTTGCGAGCCGACCGTAGAGCCACGCTTTGGTCATCTTCCAATGGCGTTTTACGGTGATCACCGAGACGCCGAGCACTTCCGCCACCTCGTCCATCGTTAGGCCGCCGAAGTATCGCATCTCAACGATCTGAGCTTTTAGTGCGTCCATTCTCGCGAGCTCGGTCAATGCATCGTCGAGTTCGATCAGTTCCGTCGTTTCGTCTGCGGCCTTATCGATCTCATCGTTGAGCGTTAGGATGTGGAATTCGCCGCCGCGTTTGAAGGCATTGCGGCGTCGAGCGTGATCGACGAGGATACGTCGCATCTGGTTTGCCGCAACAGCAACGAAATGTGCCTTATTTTGCCAGCTTATTTGGTTGATATCGACCATCTTCAAATAAGCCTCGTTCACGAGGGCCGTCGGCTGCAGCGTGTGGTCGGAGCGTTCCTGCCGCAGATAGCTGCCGGCCAGGCGCCGTAATTCTTCATAGACAAGCGGCAGCAGGTCGTTGACCGCGTCTCTGTCGCCATCCGACAATCTTAGAAGTATCCCTGTTACGCCGTTCGTGTCCATAAAAACCAAGATCGCATGGGAGAGCAAGATATCTTAGAATAATAGAACTTTACGCTCAAGAATCTCAATATGTTCTGTTACGAAGTTACTGCGGCCGTTGAGGATCGGCTGCGGGCTGAATTTGAGGACTACATGCTCGCAAAGCACATCGCTGAGGTGCTGGAGACGGGCTGTTTCGTCCGTGCCCGGTTTTCGCGAAGCGGCGACAATTATTCGACCGCTTACATCGCGCACGACATGGCCGAGATCGACCGCTACCTGGAGAATTTCACACAGGCGATGCGCGACGATTTCATGGTGCACTTTCCTGCCGGCATCGAACTCTCAAGGAGTATTTACGAAGAGTAAAGGGAAGCTCTGCGATGCATCTGATATTCTATTGGTATGCTCGTTCTTGGGATCGAGAGTTCATGTGATGAGACCGCAGCCGCTGTCGTGCGCGATGGCCGCGAGATGCTCTCGTCTGTCATCCATTCGCAGATAGAATCGCATAAGGCTTGGGGCGGCGTCGTGCCGGAGATCGCTGCGCGCGAACATCTCACCAAGATCGAGCCGGTCGTTCAAAAGGCATTGGACGACGCGAAGATCTCCGCTCGCGAGCTCGACGCTGTCGCAGTCACGCAAGGGCCCGGCCTCATTGGTTCGCTGCTCGTAGGCGTTTGCTATGCGAAGGCTTTCGCCTACGGGCTCGGAATCCCGATCGTCGGCGTCAACCATATCGAAGGTCATGTTTTTTCTGTTACGCTCGAAAATCCGCCCGTCGAATTTCCCGCTCTCGCATTGATAGTTTCCGGCGGACACACGAACATCTTCCATATCCCTGAACCGGGCGAATATCGGATCGTGTCGCGGACACGCGACGACGCAGCGGGCGAAGCGTTCGATAAGGCCGCGAAGATGCTGGGGCTCGGTTATCCCGGCGGCCCGATCATCGAGAAGATCGCGCTCGACGGAGATGCAAAGAAGATCGCTTTTCCGACGGCAAAGATCTCTGACGGACGGCCCGATATGAGCTTTAGCGGCCTCAAGACCGCGCTCGTCCGACATATGCGTGAGAACTCCGTCTCACCTGCGAACGGCAGCATTTCCCAAGAGATCAAAGACATTGCGGCGAGTTTTCAACGGGCCGTTATTCGCGGCCTGATGAAGAGTTTCGAGAGGCTTGCGTCCGACCTTCGGCCGAAGAGCCTGATCGTTGCGGGCGGTGTCGCCTGCAACCTCGCCCTGCGTTCCGCCGCGGACGATCTAGCGGCAAAACTCGGTGTGCCGATCTACTTTCCGTCAAAGCATCTTTCTACCGACAATGCCGCAATGATCGCGGCGGCGGGCTATTTTCATCTTATGCGCGGTGAGCGGGCCGATCTCGATCTGGCGGCTGATGTTACGCTTCGCCTCCAGAACAGCGGAAATGCAGAAGCCGAGGCCGGGCGGCGGGGAAATTATCGCCGCTGAAATGGTTCTTGCAATGCCTGTAAAAAAGCCGTTACAATCTTCTTTAGTTTGACCAGTCTTTTCGTTCGTATTTGAAGTTCTTTGCGGCTGCACAGAAATTCCCCGGAGCAGCCCTGTCGGAGCCGATCCTTAAGTCAGCGGCCCCGCTTGCTACCCATCAACTTTTTCGGGAGAGATTATGTACAGAAAGAATTTTGCCCTTTTACTCTTGTCGATCTTCTTTGGGATCCTTGGAGTTGCGGCGCAGCCGCAGCCTGCGCCGTACACGCCGCGTCTTCAAACATTTACAACGAGCACAAGCGCACCGGTCCTTCTTCGTTCGGCGCATGACGGATCCGGACGCATCTTTGTTGTGCAGCAAGGTGGCCAGATACGAGTGTTTCTTCCCGGCTCGCGAGATTCGCTGCAATTCATTGATCTCTCGTCTAAGATCAGTGCCGGCGGCGAACGCGGCCTCCTAGGTCTGACCTTCCATCCGGACTTTGCAACTAACGGCAAGTTCTACGTAAATTACACGGCCACCGGAAGCGGAACGACGGTCGTTGCTGAGTATAAGACGATGACCGGAAACGGGAACTCGAATACCGGTGACCCGAACAGCGAGCGTATATTGTTCCAGGTTCCGCAGCCCTTCTCGAATCACAACGGCGGCATGGTCGAATTCGGACCGGACGGCTACCTTTACATCGGAATGGGTGATGGCGGATCGGGCAACGATCCAGGTAACCGTGCTCAGAATCGTTCGCTGCTATTGGGCAAGATGCTTCGCATCGATCCGAATTCGGTCTCGCCGGCGTACGCGATCCCGCCGACCAATCCGTTTACAGGTGCGGGAACGGCGCGCTGCGACAACGGCAGCACGACGCCCGGAACGACGTGTCAAGAGATCTGGACGATCGGAATGCGAAATCCTTGGCGTTGGTCGTTCGACCGCTCGAACGGTTCGCATTGGGTTGCGGACGTCGGCCAAGGAGCCTTGGAAGAACTCGACATCGTCACCGGAGGTGGAAATTACGGCTGGCGTGTTTATGAAGGGAACCAATGCACTAACCTTGATCCGAGTCTCTGCATTCCCGGTAATTATCAAATGCCGTTCTATCAATACTCGCACTCCAGCGGGCGCTGCTCCGTGACAGGCGGCTATGTCTATCGAGGCACGCAGGGAAGCTTGCCCGATGGCGCTTACGTTTTTGGCGATTATTGCTCGGGCGAGATCTGGTATTGGTACAACGACCAAGCTGTTTTGATCGAGAATACGCCGCGCAACGTCTATGCATTCGGCGAAGACGAGCTCGGCGAGATCTACGTTTGCTATGGCAATGGTCAGATCGACAAGATCGTTCGAGCAAAGGCGTCGTCGGACTTTGACGGAGATCTTAAGACGGATCTTGCGGTCTACCGCCCGGGTGAAACGAATTGGTACATTCGGAATAGTTCGAACGGGTCGGTGACGGTTCGCCAATTCGGGTTGACAGCAGATGTTCCTACGCCGGACGATTTTGACGGAGACAATATTTCGGATATCGCGGTATTCAGGCCAAGCGATGGCAACTGGTATTACCTTGAAAGCGGAACCGGCAGCTTCAAAGCACTCCACTTTGGCGCGACCGGCGATATTCCGGCGGCAGGAGACTTTGACGGCGACCGTAAATCCGATCCAACGGTATTTCGACCCGCCACGGGGGTTTGGTACACGCTCCGCACGACCGACGGCGGCTTTAGCGCTACGGCATTCGGCCTCGACGGCGACATCCCGCAAGCCGCAGACTTTGACGGCGACGGCCGCACCGATATTGCCGTCTTTCGACCCGCCACAGGGGTGTGGTATTCGCTCAACAGCCTGAATGGCGGCTTCAATGCAACTCCGTTCGGCCTGAACGGCGACATTCCAGTTGCGGGCGACCGTGACGGTGACGGCAAAGCCGATATTTCGGTCTTTCGTCCATCAACCGGTGTTTGGTATGCCTTGCAGAGCTTTAACGGCTCTCTTCGCATCGAAGGCTGGGGCCTCGATGGTGACGTTCCGGTACTTGCTGATTACGATGGTGACGGAAAGGACGACATCGCGGTCTTTCGTCCGAGCACCGGTGTTTGGTATGTCCGCAGGTCGTCCGACAGCGGGACGCAGATCCTCCAGTTCGGGTCGAACGGCGATCTGCCGGCACCGCGTTTCGACGTGCCATAGTCTCTCGATCTAGCATCTGCCCTGAACGGCGCGAGCAACAGTGAAAACTATCACGGAGCTTGCGCCGTTCTTTTTCAGTACCGCGGAGCATGCATTGACGGTTGCCCCGGAGGTGAACACATCATCAACGAGCAGAATATGCTTATGCCGGACAAACTCGGCATCCGCGACGCTGAATGCCTTCTCGACAGAAAGTTCCCGAGCACGCAGGTCCATTCCGGCACGATGCAGAGGCGTGTGAATGTTTCGCTGAAGAAGAGAGGTGTCGACCGGCAGGTCCAGACATTGCGAAGCAACATCCGCGATCTTCTCGGCCTGGTTAAACTCGCGTTCAAACATGCGCTTTTTTGAAAGCGGAACGGGAACAATTACGTCGGCTTCCACTCCTGGATTCCGGGCAATCGCGTCGCGGATCGCTTCCTTGAGCCGTTTCGCTATCACCGGTTGTTTTTTCAGCGCGAGCGCGGAGGAAGAGATCGCCCCTTCGTAAACTCCGCAGGCAAAGGCTCGGTCAAACACCATTTTGTCGCAAGCCTTGCACGTCGCTGAATCGGATCGCAAAGCGGTCCCGAGGACTGCTCCGCATTTTCCGCAAAGCGGCGTTTCCTTTGTGAATAACTGAGCATTTTGCCAACAATCCGCACAAACGACACCGCCCGCGAGATCACACTCGCGGGCGGCACACGCCCGGCATTGCTCGGGCAAAATTACTGATAGGATCGGATCAATGACCGTCCGCCAATAGCTCATTCGTCGTCGAGAAGTCCTTGCTCAAGCAGGCTTTGGCAATCAAGACAATATCTGGCCCAAGGAATCGCCGCCAAACGCTTTGCATTGATCGCTTTCTCGCAGTTTTGACAGTGGCCGTACTCGTCGTTTTCCAGGCGTTCGAGAGCTTCGTCGATCAGGGCGATCTGCTTGCTGTCGTTCTCAGAGACGGCAAGCAGGACGTTCTTCGAATAATTGCGGACCGCGAGATCGACCGGGTCGGGAGTTTCCGAGTCGTCAATTGAAAGGTCGTTGCCGTTCAGCTTGGCTACCAGAGATTCACGCTCGGCGGCGAGCTTTTTATGTATATCTTTTGAATTGGACTTGCTCATTTCTGGTAAGGAAAACCCTTTATAATCGTAAATCCTCTATATAATTGCTCAGCTAGAACGACACGAGCCATCTCGTGCGTAAAAGTGAGAAACGATAATGATAGCACGGCATTCGCCCTTTCGGCAACGGCTGCCGAGACCCCATTTGCGCCGCCGATCACAAAGGAAATATCGCGTATTCCTTTATCTTGCCAGCCTTCGATCATCTCGGCGATCTGGTGCGAACTTTTCTGCTTTCCGCCGACGTCAAGCAGGCATACAAGAGAGCTTTGATTCAATTTCTCAAGGATACGTTTGCCTTCGGTTTCACGCGGATCTTTGTCTTTTGAATCTCTTACCTCAACGACCTCTACCGATACGAAATACGAAAGACGCTGCAGATATTCCTCCTGCAGCGCCTTGTAATGCTGATCACGGGTCTTTCCTACCCATACGAACCTAAACTTCATTATAGATCGTCCGGCATCTCGATCTTCCGGGCATCACGCCACAGACGTTCGAGGTCGTAAAATTCGCGAGCGGTTTCATTAAAGATGTGGAAAACAAAATCACCGTAGTCGAGCAGCACCCATTCGCCCGTGCGATATCCTTCGATACGGACCGCACGGAGGCCCTTTTCCTTCTTCAAACGCTCGACGATCTCATCCGCGATCGCCTGCACCTGACGCTGATTCGTGCCTGTGGCAATAATAAAATGCTCCGTAAAGCTCGCGATGGAGCGCAGGTCAAGGCCAACGATATTGAGAGCTTTCTTGTCGGCGGCAGCACGGATCGCAAGCTGCAGGCCCTCATCAAGATCCGAGTATTTTGTTGCCGGGGTCGCGATCTCGATACGGGCGGTCTCACGAGCTAAAGATTTTTCCTGTAATTCTTCCATCTAGCTATAAATTTGATACTTAATAATATACTTTGCCGCCGATTCAGGCACGTCTTCCCGCCATGAATCGTCGCCATCCTTGATCTTCCTGCGAATCTGCGTCGCCGAGAGATCGATATCAACCTTATCGGTGAAATAAATATTCGTAGCGTGCGGATCGGTCTTAATGGGGACTTCGCCGCCGCGGACATCAACGATGCGTTCGCGTATATCGTTGGTGACGTGATCCGTCTCGATCTGATAACCCGGCCGCGTAACGACGATATGATCCGTCATCCCGAACAGCTTTTCCCAATCCCGCCAAGTGCGAATGTCGCGCCACGAGTCGGCACCCATCACAAAAAAGACCTCCTCTCTCGGCAGCATTTGCGTGATGCGGCCAAGTGTTTCGACAGAATACGGCTTTTGCGGCATCTCGATCTCAATCCGCGAAACCGTCATTCGGGATTCATTCTGTGTGGCAAGGCAAAGCATCGCATAGCGGTCGTATGCATGCGTCGGGGCGCTCCGTTTATGCGGAGCATGGAACGCGGGCACAAAGACGAGCTCATCAAGTTCGAACTGTCTGATCAACGCACTTGCGATCGCCATGTGCCCAAGGTGGGGCGGATCGAAGCTTCCGCCGAAGAACGCTATCCTTAGCGGCCGTCTTTCGTCAGTCATCTTCCTCAGCCCTCAGCCGCTTTGCGACCTCGCCTACAAGCTCAGAAACGCCCATATTTGCGACCGCAGAGATCGCAAAGAATGTTCGTTTGTCGGCCTTGGCACGCTTTTTAAGAGAATCCAGTCGGTCTTGGTCGTCAAGGGCGTCGATCTTGGTCGCCACGATGATCTGAGGCCGCTCTGCTAGGTCTTCGTCGTAGGCGGCAAGTTCGCGGTTGATGATCTCGTAATCTTCCACAGGATCGCGCCCGGAAAAGGACGAGACATCGACAAGATGCAAGATCAATTTCGTGCGTTCCACGTGCCGCAAAAAGCGGTCGCCCAGCCCCGCACCATTCGAAGCCCCTTCGATCAGTCCCGGAATGTCTGCTACAACAAAAGTACGATATTCACCCATATCCACGACGCCGAGATTCGGTTCGAGCGTCGTGAACGGATAGTCGGCTATCTTCGGCTTTGCCGCAGAGATCACCGAGATCAGCGTTGATTTTCCGGCGTTCGGAAAGCCGACAAGCCCGACATCCGCGATCAGCTTCAACTCAAGCTGAAGATTCCGCTCTTCTCCCGGACGGCCGTCGTAATGATACTTCGGAGCCTGCTTCGTAGGCGTTGCGAAATGCGCGTTGCCCCAACCGCCTTTACCGCCTTTGGCGACGAGAAATTTCTGTCCGACTTCGACAAAGTCAAAAAGAAGGTCGCCCGAGTCGGAATCAAAGACCTGTGTGCCGACCGGAACACGCACCGTTACGTGCTCCCCGTCCTTGCCGGATCTATTCGAGCCCTCTCCGTGCCGGCCGCGTTCTGCCTTGTGCTCCGGGTTGTATCTGAGGTGCAAAAGTGTGTTCAACCCTTCGTCCGACTCAATAAAAACACTGCCTCCGACACCGCCGTCACCGCCGGACGGGCCGCCGCGGGGAACGAATTTTTCACGTCGGAAAGCGGTTACGCCGTTGCCGCCGTCGCCGGCCTTTACGTGGATCTTTACGCGGTCAAGGAACATTTTCTCTAAAGCTCAATTCTATTAGGCAAGCGTTGATGGTAACAAACCGGAAATGTTTATTCGAATCGGCATACCTGCATCATCGTTTCAAAAATGTTACCGTTTTTATTTCGCTTCATTTTGGGAGGACACTAATGACACACGGCTCAGTTGCCGAACCTGCTGGATTTTGGGCTAGTTTTGAAAACTCAGGCGCCGCCGAACTTGGCGATTTTACGACTACGCGGCGAGTGATCCGAATTTCGCTGCTGGCTATCGTGATCGGCATCGCAAGCTCAGGGATCGCTTGGGGGCTTTTAAGACTCATCGCATTTTTCACCAA
This sequence comes from Acidobacteriota bacterium, assembly GCA_018269005.1. Taxonomy (GTDB): domain Bacteria; phylum Acidobacteriota; class Blastocatellia; order Pyrinomonadales; family Pyrinomonadaceae; genus OLB17. The sequence goes on from JAFDVK010000038.1 coordinate 23,819, forward strand.
CCTATTTTTCTATCAAAGATTCAGCTTCGAGAATGCCTCACCGGCGGGAAATACGCTCGGCTGGATGATCCTATTCGTTCCTGTGATCGGCGGTATCATTGTCGGCTTTATGGCCCGTTACGGCTCTGACAGGATCCGCGGCCACGGAATGCCGGAGGCGATCGAGTCGATCTTGCTCAATGGCAGTCGAGTGCAGCCAAGGCTAGCGATACTTAAGCCGCTTTCTTCCGCGATCGCTATCGGATCAGGTGGCCCGTTCGGTGCCGAGGGCCCGATCATTATGACCGGCGGTGCATTCGGTTCGATGATCGCTCAATTCTTTCGGCTGACGAATACTGAACGTAAGACACTGCTCTGTGCCGGTGCGGCCGCCGGCATGGCGGCAACATTTGGAGCACCGATCGCATCGGTCCTGCTTGCCGTTGAATTACTGCTTTTCGAATGGAAGCCAAGGAGCCTGATCCCAGTTGCCCTTGCGGCTGCTGCGGCAACCGCGGCACGACATTATATTCTCGATCCTGCGCCGCTTTTTCCTGCCGGGCCATACCCGTCCTTTGCGGGGATCGACGGACTGCTCGGCTGCGTACTCGCTGGCCTCCTTGCGGGTGTTTTGTCTCTGGTATTGACGAAGGGCGTTTACGCGTCGGAAGACCTCTTTGCGAAGCTTCCGATCCATTGGATGTGGTGGCCCGCGATCGGTGGCATCTTTATTGCGATCGGCGGCTTGATCTTCCCACAGGCCCTGGGCGTAGGTTATGACGTTATACGCGAGCTGCTTCAGACCGATGCTCCGCTAAAGGTCCTGCTCGGCGTATTGCTCGTAAAATCGATGATATGGATCATCGCTCTCGGCTCGGGAACCTCCGGCGGCGTTCTCGCACCGCTGCTGATGATGGGCTGTGCATTGGGCGGTATTCTCGGCGGTTTTCTGCCCTCTGAGGGTGTCGGATTTTGGCCGCTTGTCTGTATGGGTGCGATACTCGCGGGGACGACCAGTTCGCCGTTCACTGGCATTATCTTCGCGTTTGAGCTTACCCACGACATCAATATGCTCTTGCCGCTCCTGATCGCGGTAACTATCTCATACGGTTTCACCGTTCTCACTCTGGAACGCTCTATACTGACGGAAAAGATCGCTCGCCGCGGCTACCATATGAGCCGAGAATACTCGCTCGACCCGCTTGAGATCAGTTTTGCAAGGGAAGTGATGCGGACCGACATAGATGCTCTTCATGAGGGCCGGACCAACGAAGAACTTGCGGAATTGATACCGTCGGATCTCTCAAAGCGGGTGCAGCATATGTATCCGGTCGTCGATGAGAACGATCGCCTTGTCGGGGTCGTTACGCGCCGTGACCTTCGCGGTGCGATCCAGCATGTGAAGGAGAATCCGAACGGCAAGCTTTCGGATATCACCCGATATCATCCTGAGGTCGTTTTCGACGACGAGCCTTTGCGGCCAGTTGTCGAGCGAATGGCAGCAACGGGCATTACGCGATTTCCCGTGGTTGATAGGGATGATCCGGGCCGGCTTGTCGGTACGATCTCGCTCAACAACCTGCTTTCGGCCCGCGTTGTCCACCTTGAGAATGAAACACGCCGAGAACAAGTTCTCCAGCTGCCGTCGATCCTTGCGATGGCAAAGGCACGAGCGGCTCGCGAGAAGGATGAAGCCGATAAAGAGAAGGCGGAAGAGGAAGTGTAGAACGCAAAACAAGAGCGTTGACCTCTGAACGATTGCTCGTCTCGATATCAACGCTCTTATTTTTTTCCTGTTCCCAAGATTCGTGACCCGAAGGCCCCAACTCTACACGGGATCGAGGTGTTTGGCAGACATCTCATGTACACGCGATGTCTGCCGATTTTTGTATTCCGACGACGCTCTGCGGGGAGCTTATCTTATCGCCGGTCAGCACGAGAAACTCAAGCGAACTTAAATTCCTTTTGGCTCTTTAGTCACTCACAAGGAGAGAACAAGAGGTGCCGTTAGGTTTTTTGTTTGGTGGCTTTTCCTCCACCGCCGGTTACGCTTTCCGGCAAACGAGGCTCATGGCTCCAGTCCCGAGAGACCTTCGATGAGCGGCGTGTCGTGCACTCATTACAGGCTGATCATTTCCTGTACGGTGTCGCAAGTTTTTATCCCTGCGTCCTAAGATCAAAAGTCTGCGAACAAACCCTCGATCGAGATCCAATAAAGGACCTGCGGCACAAGCCTTTCGGCTTCGGCTCCGGGCGTTCCGAACGGTGGCTTCCGCTCCTGCCGTCCTTCGAAGAAAAGCGTCACCGCAATCCTTCCACCTCCCGGTGCCGGTCAAAGTGTCCGTAAACAACCTTGACTGTATGGCTATACTAACCCATAAAAATACTAAGTCAAGTAGAAAACACTTTAAGTATTTGGGCTTTTGCAGAGATAGCTGTGAGTATCTTGTGGAAAAGTTACGGGCGAGCTGTGGAAGAACATGTGGAAAAGTAGGCTAAGTCAAACAGTCGCTTAGATTGCGAATTTGAGATCCCGCGTGCCTATCGAATTTCCGCCTCACGACGTCGAAAGAAAAGGGATGAAAAAAAATTGAGAGGCCGAGGCATTGCGAACAAGCTAAGCGAAGATTGGCATTCACTTGCTGCCAAATCCGTGATCGCGTGCAAAGACAATCGCTTGTGCTCGTGTCCAAACTCCGAGCTTATCGAAAACATTGGAAACGTGATTGCGCACCGTTTTTTCGCTTATCGAGAGGCGTCCGGCGATCTCGGCGTTGCCGAGGCCCTCAGAGATTAGCGTCAAGACTTCGCGTTCGCGTTTCGACAACTCGGAGAATGCGCCGTCCTCGCCGTCCTTTGCGACTCCAAGTCCCATAAAATGCGACACCTCGCTGCAGAAACGTCCCCAGGCAGGCTCAGTTTCAAGCAGTACGTGGTTCTTCGAGTCGAGCTCGATGAACCTTGCACCGGGAATTTCGGCTGCCAGAATATGGCCTTCTTCGATCGGGACAACTGCGTCTTCGCGGGAATGCAGCACGAGCGTTGTTGCCCTCACCTTGCTGAGCAGATCCGTAACATCGATCAGGCTGCGGGATGCGAATAGTTTGCCCGCGATCTCGGCAGTGGTCGTTCTCCTGCAGAGATCGGTGTACCACTTAACTTGTTCATCGGTGCCGCCGGGAAGAAATCGCGAGGTAAATATTTGACGAAAGGCTGGATTATCTTCGTCCCATCCGAAACGCAGAACGTCGACCAGCGCCTTGTAGAACCTTGCCTTTTCGGTGTCGCCTCTTTTAAGAGGGCCGCGTGCATAGCCGCCGTAAAGGATGAGTTTGGACACGCGTTCCGGGTGCTTTGCGGCGTAGGCGACGCAGATGGCGCCCCCTTGCGAAATACCGAGCAGAGTAAGCGGTTCTTTAACGGATGCCGCCTCGATCACGTCTTCCAGGTCCGTAACCCAACGCTCGAGCGAGATGTCGCCCGCGTTCCGGTCGGTCATCCCGCAGCCTCGTTCGTCGTGGCGGATATATCGAAAGTTACTAGCTAAGAACTGCATCCAGTGCCGCCAAATGGGGCTTTCCCACTCGTACTCAAGATGCGTCAGCCAATTCGCGGCCTTAACAACTACAGGTCCGGTGCCGGCCTCGGCCCACGCAAGCCGGATCCCATCGGAGGTGCGAACATACCTGATCGTTTGCGGCACATTTTTCATGGTTTGACAGGCAAAAAGAACGCGACCAGGGCGAATGTCCTACCCTAAATGCGAGCAGAATAGCAGAACTGGGACGAAAAACCTATGGAATTACCGACTCCGCAGTCGCATTATTCCAAGTAAGGAGTGGTCTAAATGATAATTCGAATCTTATTCTTTTCCTATGGTGTTCTTTCATATCTGATCTTTTTCGGAACTTTTCTTTATGCCGTCGGGTTTATCGGCGGGTTTTGGGTACCGACAACGCTTGACGGCCCTCCGAATGGGCCGATAGCGACCGCCGTCGCTATCAACGTCGGGCTCCTGGCGCTATTTGCCTTGCAACACAGCGTAATGGCTCGGAAGTGGTTCAAGGACGGGTGGACGAAGATCGTCCCGCAGCCGATCGAGCGTTCGACGTACGTTTTGTTCTCGAGTCTTGCATTGATAGCTCTATTCTGGCTTTGGCGTCCAATGGGCGGGGTTGTGTGGTCGGTCGAAGATCCGGTCGCTGTCGTGATACTTCGGTCTCTTTTCGGGTTTGGCTGGGCACTTGTGCTCATCACTACGTTTTTGATAAACCACTTCGATCTCTTTGGGCTTCGACAGGTCTGGTATCACCTCATTGGCGTCCCGTTGCCAGAGATGAAGTTCGTAACGCCCGGCCCATACCGAATGGTGAGGCATCCGCTTTATGTGGGGTGGTTTTTCGTGTTCTGGATGATGCCCGTGATGACATTCGCTCATCTTCTCTTCGCGCTGGCGACGACCGCCTACATCCTTATCGCTATCCAGTTCGAAGAACGAGATCTGGTTCGCGAACACGGCGATAAATACCGCGCGTACAAGCGAAGGGTTCCAATGGTGATACCATTAACGGCTCGCGGTGCGACCGTTCCCGCGGAAACGGTCCGCAGCTACGAAAGTAAATGATGAGACTTTGGGTTCAGGCAAAAACAAAGAGCATCGGCCAATGACCGATGCTCTTATTGTAATTAGGATCGAATGTCAGTCGCGAGTAGCGAAGCTACGCGGCCTCCGGTGCCGCTTCCGCTGCGCGCTCGGCATAGACGCTGATGAACTTGCCCTTGCGGCCCTTGTCCTCGAACTTAACGAAGCCTTCGATCAGTGCAAAAAGCGTATCGTCTTTGCCCCGGCCGACATTATTGCCCGGCTTCCATTTCGTGCCGCGTTGGCGAGCAAGGATATTGCCGCCAAGCACATGCTGGCCGCCGAATTTCTTAAGGCCGAGACGCTGTGCAGCTGAATCGCGGCCGTTTCTGGATGAACCTACACCTTTCTTATGTGCCATTGTGTTAGTAAATAGTGAATGGTTAATTGTTAATAGCAACAACCGTCCGTTCGTTAGTCTATTGTGATCTCCGTATAGCCTTGCCTGTGGCCCTGTTTGCGCTTGTACTGTTTACGGCGCTTTTTCTTAAAGACGATGACCTTATCGCCAAGGCCGTGACCGACAACGGTAGCTTTGATGCTTCCCGTCGCAGCCTTTCCATCTGCTAGGATGGTGTCGATATCGACTTTCTTGCCGGCTTCCGCTTCGATCGACGGGACGCGAACCTTCTGGCCGCTCTCGACCGCGAACTGTTTACCGCCGGTTTTAATGATCGTGTAACTCATTTTCTCTCCTGGCTTTTCGGGCAGCTTACGCGGGCAAACCTCTGCCCCACAGCCGAAAAGTTCAAATTATACGGAAAAGGCAGGGCAAGGTCAAGCTTCCGCAGGGTTCTTTACAACTCCGATAAATGGCAGGTTGCGATAGCGTCCGGCGGCGTCAAGGCCGTAGCCGACAACGAATTCATTCGGGATCACGAACCCCGTGTAATCGAGCTTCAACTCCTTGTTAATCCGAGGTTCAGGCTTGTCGAGAAAGCTTGCGAGCTTTATGGAGTTCGCCCCGCGAGAACCAAGGATATCGAGCAATCGAGTCAAAGTAAGGCCTGTGTCGATGATGTCTTCCACCACGAGCACATCCTTGCCGCGGATCGGGTTGCTCAGGTCCTTTAGGATCTCCACGTCGCCGGTCGAAACAGTTCCGTCCTTGTAGCTCGAAACGGCCATAAAGTCGATCTTCATAGGCAGATCGATCGCCCGCATCAGGTCGGCCATAAATACGCACGAACCTTTCAGAACGCCGACCAGTACAAGATCGCGGCCCTGGTAGTCAGCTGTTATTTGGCGTCCAAGCACGTCGATCCGCGCTTTTATGTCGTCCGCCGAATAAAGTATCGAAAGGTTCGGGTTTGTAAACTCGGTCACTGCGGTCTGTTTCAATGATTCGGCCGTCATAATTTATCGTTCTTTGGTTGATTGGCTGGCTAAATGAAAATATATTCAAATAGCACGGCCATTTCAAGGATGGCAGGCGTGTCTCGACAAAACGAATGGTAAAAGCGACAGACGAAACGCGTGACCGAGTAAGAGAGCTTGTTCGCCAAGTGCTCGCCAGCGTTCCCGCAGATACGGCAGAGCCCGAGGAAGAGCCTGTGGGGCATTCGCCGGAGCACATTGTCGTAAACTCCCTAAAAGATAAACTTGCGTTGGAATGGGATCGTGACGAATCATCGAAATTGCTCCTTACCGAGGACGATATTCGCGGGCTCGATCACGGGTCAAGGCTTCGCATCAACGAAAAGGCCAAGTTCACGCCGCTCGCCGCTGACTTGATAAGCGACCGTGGCATTGAGCTTATCAAGAAGACGTCGCGAACGAGTTCGATAAAGGTCCGTTCCGTCGCGATCGGTTCTGATCATGGCGGTTTCAAGGCGAAAGAGGCTTTGAAAGCCAAGCTGGTTGAGCGAGGCGTAAATGTCCGCGATTTTGGGACCGATTCGGAAGAAGCGGTCGATTATCCTGATTTTGCTCACGCCGTCGCAAAGGCTGTGGGTGCCGGCCATGTTGACGCGGGGATCTTGATCGATGGGGCCGGGATCGGAAGTGCGATCGCTGCGAACAAGGTTCCCAATGCACGTGCGGCGCAGTGTTATTCCGTCGCCCTTGCGAAGAATTCCCGTGAACATAACTCTGCGAACGTCCTTTCGCTCGGTGCCGGCCAGAATTCGCTCGACGAAATGTGGCGGATCACCGAGGCTTTCCTATCGACCGAGATCACGGAAGATCGGCATAAGAAGCGGGTGGCAAAGATCGACGCTATCGATAGACAGTACCGAAAGTAGTAAAATCTACTTCTAAAGCAATGCAATCTAACGGACAACACGAACTACTGGTCGAGCAGATAACGGACCTTGTGATGGCGAAACTGTCGGGCGAGGAATACTCGCCGAGCTTTTGCCGGGCGGACGTTGAAAGGATCGTTGACGCCGGCGCTGAAAGGATCGGCATCGTCCTAGGCGAAACTGCGACCGCCCACGATTGGGCGAGCCTGATCGACCACACGCTCCTAAAGCCTGAGGCATCGCTCAACGACATTAAGAAACTTTGTCGCGAGGCCGCCGAGTTCGGTTTTGCGTCGGTCTGCGTGAATCCGGCCTACGTAAAGGACGCGGTCGAATTCCTAAAAGGAACGGATGTGCCCGTCTGTACGGTGATCGGCTTTCCGCTGGGAGCTACACTGCCCGATGTAAAGGCTTACGAGGCCCGAAGAGCCATTTTCAACGGCGCTCGCGAAGTTGATATGGTCATCAACATCGGAGCTCTAAAAAGCGGCGACGATTGCCTTGTCGAGGACGACATTCGCGCCGTCGTGGAGGCGGCCCATCAAGATCACATTCTGTGTAAGGTGATCATCGAGACCGCACTGCTTACCGATGAAGAGAAGGTCCGGGCATGCATTGCTGCCAAGAACGCAGGTGCTGATTTTGTTAAGACCTCAACAGGCTTCGCAAAAGGCGGCGCGACCGCGAACGACGTTGCCTTGATGCGTCACACGGTGGGGTCTGCTCTAGGAGTTAAGGCCTCCGGCGGCGTAAAGGGAATTGACGATGCTCGCGCAATGTTCGAGGCCGGTGCCACACGCATCGGTGCTTCGGTCGGCGTCAAGATAGCGCAAGAAGCCTCGGGCATTAAGACCGAGGCTTCCGCGTCAAGTTATTAAGTTGTTCTTTCGAGGCGGCCTTACCAACCTCGCTTTGCTGTAAAGTTGAACACAAGATAGCCGGATGCGCCAACTGGCTGGCCGTTGACCGTCGCCGGTTTGAACTTCGAACGGCGAACTGCCTCCTCCGCGGATTTCCGCAGCGAACTCGGGCCGGATTCCGTATCGACCTTTACGACCTTTCCTGCACTATCAAGGATGACGTTGACCGTGATCCTGCCTTGGACGTTCATACGCCGCTCCATCTCGGTGTACCGCGGCGTTTCAAGCTCGACAACAAGTGAGTTAAGGTCACCTACCGCAACCATTGCCGGTGGCGGCTCATTTGAAGCCGGTTCGGTGGTTTTCGGTTCAGCAGGCTTGGTTTCCGCCGGTTTTGTTTCAACCTTTGCGGTTGTTTCCTCGGGCTTTACAACCGGAGCGGCCGGCTTTGCAGGCTGATCGGCGGGCTTCACTGTTTGAGCTGCGACCTGTGCAGCGGCCTTTGCCTTAGCATCCTTCAATCTGACGACAGCGGCTTTTGCCGGCTCATTCGAGTTGTCGGCCTCAACAGCCTTTTCATAATGAGCAAGGGCATCATCGGTTTGGCCAAGCTTCTCTTCGGATGAAGCTCGGCGGAACCAAGAGGCAGTGTCCTTTGGATCGCGCTGTACCGCAAGCGAGAACTGATTGACGGCCAACTCGAACTTCTGCTGCTTGACATAGATCGAGCCGCGTTCTGCGTAGAGCGAAGCGTCGTCCGGCTTTAGCTCGATCGCTTTTCCAAGCTCGATCAAGGCGCCGTCCATGTCGCCGGCGGAAAGCAGGCCCATCGCTCGTGCTCTGTAAAAGGCTGAATCAGGGACCGGACCGAGCGGTTTAGAACCGGACGACGCGACCTGGACCGGCTCCTTCACCTCAGGCTTCGGGCTCTTGTCCTTGATAGCGGCGATCAGCGCCGGGCTTGCGCCGGTAGCCTCTAGTTCCTTTTCTATGTCGGAATTTAGCTCAAAGGTTATACCGCGCTGTGAAACGGCTGTCGTCAGGATCTGATTCTTCTCCTCCATCGGAGCCTTCTTAGATCTGAGTGCGATCAGAATATCAGCTAGGCTCAGCTCTTTTGATTGAGCTGAGGCCGCGGGGACTGCTATGACACTGAAGAGCAGGCAACCGAACAAGAAATATATCGGTAAGCGAATAGCGGAAAATACGTGGCGGAACATTTTTCTTTTCTCCAGGGTGGGGTTAATTGTCGTTGATCAAATCATCAACGGAGATCTTCTTTGCCTTTGCGGGGGTCGCAGCGGCGGCGGGTTTTTGTTCAGATCTTGCTGGCTTTGCCTCGGCGATCTGAGGCCGAGTTTTTACTTCGCGGCTTTCAACCACAGGCCTTTCGGGGGCTGCAGGTGAATTCTCTACGACGGATTGCTGCTGTTCGGCCGGTGGAACTTGGCTATCAGCTGCTGGTTGTGCCTCAGGTTCGGCACTTACGGTCGCTGCCGCCGGAGCGGTCTGAGCGTTGTCAGGCTGACCGCCGCCCATTGAACTGAGCATCCAGACGCCGATGGCTAGAACGATCAGAGCGACGGCACCGATACCAATGACCTTCGTAGGTATTCCCTTTGCTTCCGGTTCAGTTGAGCCAAAAGAACCGGGAACCGATGCAAAGGAAGTCTCGGCAGCTTTGATCTTCGGGACAGATTCCACCGCGGGAACGGTATTCGCTTCGACGCGGGTGTGTATGCCGCCATAAGGTTCGTCGGCAGGTGAATGGGTGCGTGCCGCAGCCTCTTCGACCAGTTCGGCCTCTTTTGGCGCGATCTCATCGATGAACGGCTCCGGATGCTCTTCGATAACCTCTTCAGAAAGCGAGAAGGTCGCCGTCGGTTCTTCCGCTGCGGCCGGAGTATGGACGAACTCAGGTTCTTCTTCGGCGACAGCGACAGGCTCTTCTTCGGCAGCAGCTACGGGTTCTTCTACAACCTCGTTGGAATAAGCGATCTCGAACCCGGCGGGTGCGGCCTCGGGTTCTGGGGCCGATTCCTCAAAGGGAGCAGATACTTCTGCGGGAGCTTCTGCGGCATAGGCAAGCACTTCGTCGGGTTGAAATGCGGTTTCCTCCGCCGCTTCGTGGGTTTGTGCTGAAATCGCCGGTCCGGACGGCCCAAAAGGGATCTCCAGAAGATCGTCAAAGTCGTCCGAGTTGGCTGCAGGAGCAAAGGCTTTAGCTGCTTCGAAAGGCGTTGGCGCCGCAACTTCGTTCGCGGCTTCGGCAGGAGGAGCATCTTCGACCGGCGTTGGGTCTTCGACGGGCACGTACTCTTCTACCGGTTGGTCAGACGCTTCTACCGTGGCTACTTCGACTTCCTGCCGTTCTTCCATCTGTGGTTCGACCGGTGCGGCAACTTCAATCACGGGTCGCGAGGCGACAGGTGCCGAGGTCGGCATAGCAGGCTGCATCAAGGCGGCTTCGAGCGAATCATCGCGCAGTTCGCGCTTGAGCGAAAGCATCTTCATCAGCTCATCCGAGGCGTTCTTGGGAACGTGCGGGTTCAGGCCGTCGATCGCCGTCAGCGGATCGTTTCCGGAATCGTGTATCTCGATCAGCCGCTCCATCGCAGACTTTGGTGCGGAGCCGGCAAAGAGGTTGTAGAAGACGGCCGCGATGGAATAAAGGTCGGTCCGATGATCCGGTGCGGCGTCGAGCAGAGCCAGGCTCCTTTCGTCGTAATCAGCCGTGATCGCCTTCTGAGAGGCAAAATCGAGCGTTTCCCAAATGGCTTCGAGCGGAAGATATGGAGATTCTGACGGACTGCTGCTGAGGATCTGCGCGCGTTCGAAGAACGCGAGTTTCAACGTGCCGTCCAGACTTGCACGAAAATAGAGCGGAGAGATCTCGATCAATTTTGCGTTCGGGAACTGTCTGCGGATCTGTGCGACGGAATCAACGATCGGTCTAATGCGCTCGCAGAGTTTTGCGACCTCGGCCGAGTTGAGGCGATCGTTTCCAAGATCCCAAGGCCCGCTGCTCATCAGCGGTTCTGTAACGAGATATGCGCGACCGTTCTCATCAAAACGGTCGGCAATACCGAGAATGCCATTGCCGCGATATTTCGCGTTGGCATTCCCAAAAAGGGTCAGGCCCGCGTTCTCACAAAGCAGAACGGGCTTGGCGGCTAGGTTGTCTTGAGCCTCATAAATGGTGTGCGATGAGTTTGAGGCTACTATTTGGCTGACGCGGAAGCGTCCTTGGCGGAGAATCGAGTTGGTGGATAGCATGGCGTTTTATCAGGTAGGCGGGAAGTATCCCGATACGCCATTATATGCATAATATGAATAAAAGTAAACAAAAATGTTTAAGGACGTTTAATCGCCCAAAACATGAGGGTTTAACCTCTCGAATCCTTTCCACGACGATAGTCCGACCCGGAGATCTCAACGCTTTTACACATCTCGAAAAGACGTGAGCGCGTTCGAACGCCGATCCTGTCCTCGAGCGTCTCTTCACGCTCATTCGGCCGTATGTCAAGGTAATTCGTTGTAAAGACCGTGAGTTTCTTGTCGTTATAGCGCGTGTTTATGATGTGCCCGAGCGTATCGCGAACCCAATCGGTCGGCTTTGATGCACCGAGTTCGTCCAACACAAGCACTTCGGCGTTCAACACCGGAGCGAGAACGCTCAATTCGGAAGAAAAGGTGCTTGGGTTATAGGAATCCTGAATTTCCTTAAGAAGCGCGCCGAATTCGTAGAATAGGCAGCCGAATCCTCTCTCTGTCAGGCCTTTTAAGATCGAGACGGCAAGATGGGTCTTCCCGACGCCGACGGTTCCCATAAAAATGATCCCGCGATCGACCGCCGGATACTCCATCGTAAATGTCGTTGCGTATCGAAGAGCCGCGGTCTGCGTTGGATTCTGCGGCTTGTAGTTCGAGAAATGGCAGTCGTCGTATCTTCGCGGGAGTTTGACGCGCTTATTCTGATCAGCGTCATCCAACCGCACGCGGCAGATGCAGCGTTTAGCACCGTCGGGCGTGATCTCAAGGCCGGTGCCGAAACATTTTGGGCAAACTGTCTCAGCGTCCGATTGACGCTCAACAGCCCTTAGGGAAGATTTTTGACTCGTGCCTTTTGTCATATTCAAGTTGGAGGGTGAGTAGTATATCACCGAGGATTCGGCTTTTGGAACTCGAACCTCACCAATGCGTAATGTATATTGGAAACTTTATACGGCCACGCGTCTAACTTCACAATGGGACTTTTACGAAGCATTCTAATAAAGCTAAAACTCGCTGACCTTTCCGCCGACCGGACCCCGATCTCGGTGATGCTGCTTGATGACGATGAACGGCGGCATCGCTGGTTCGTCAAGAGGTTTGCGGGCGATGATATAGACATCGCGGCGAACGTCGAAGACGCAAAGGCGTTCCTCGCCGAGGGCAGTTACGACGCCATATTCCTTGACCACGATCTTCTCCCGCACCACTACGAGACGAACGATCACGACGATTATCATCAGACGGGCTTCGAAGTTGCGAAGTGGCTGACCGAGAACCCGACGCTCCAACGTGCGGCGACGATCATCGTCCACACGCGAAATGCGGACGCGGCGATCCCGATGGTCAAATTACTTCGCGAATCGGGCCGCTCGGTCGAATACTGCGCATTCCCGATGCTCGACCTCAAGATCAAGAACTACTGGAAGCGATAGAGATCTACTTAAAATATTTCTTCCCGCGCAGCTTTTCCGGCATCAGGTCGCCGTCCGGGTCGTTGCCCTCGTCCTTGCCGTAGCCGAGTTCTTTCATCAGCCGCGTCGGTGCGTTTCGTATCTTCATCGGGACCGCAAGGTTGCCGAATTTCTTTGCATCGTGCGAGGCTTCGCCGATCGCGTTTGTCGCCGAACGGTCTTTTGCCGCGTTGGCCAGATACGCGACGCCGTGGGCAAGATTCAACGCACATTCCGGCATTCCGATCGTCTCGACCGCACGAAATACGGCGTTCGCGACGACCAACGCTGTTGGCTGCGCGAGTCCGATGTCTTCGGAAGCAAATATCACCATTCGACGTGCGATGAACTTCGGGTCTTCGCCGGATTCGAGCATCCGTGCGAGGTAATACATCGCCGCGTCCGGCTTGCTCGCACGCATCGACTTTATGAACGCCGAAATGACGTTGTAATGCTCCTCGCCCTTCTTGTCATAACGGAGGAATTTCGCCTGCAGCGCCTCCTTTAGTGTCTCGACAGTGATCTCGTCATAAAGCTGCGCGGTGCTTTCGAGCATCGAGATCGCCTGGCGTGCATCGCCGTTCGCCATCTCGATCAGCCACTCGCGGGCTTCCTCTCCGATCTCAAGCTCCGTTCGGTCGAAGATCGCGGACATTTGCTCGGGCCGCAATTCTTCAAAGACAAAGACACGCATCCTCGAGAGCAGTGCGGGGATCACCTCGAAGCTAGGGTTCTCGGTCGTCGCACCGATCAGCACGAGTTCGCCGCTCTCGACGAACGGTAATAGAAAATCCTGCTGTGCCTTGTTAAAACGATGAATTTCGTCTAAGAAAAGTATCTTCGGTCGGTTTTCTTCAGCCTCCGCTCTCAGGATCTTGCGGATGTCCTCTTTCCCCGCTGAAACTGCCGAGAGTTCGTAGAATTCGGCATTGATCGCGTTCGCGTATATCCGCGCAAGCGTAGTCTTGCCCGTTCCCGGCGTGCCCCACAATATGAACGAGAAAATATGCCCGTTCTCGATCGCGAGTCGCAACGGCTTACCTTCGCCGACAAGATGTTCCTGCCCGACGAACCCGCCGAGATCCAACGGCCTTATCCTATTCGCAAGCGGCTCCATAACCCGAAGCCGTAATTATACCGCAGGAACTGATCCACCACAGAGGACACAGAGAGCACAGAACGGGCGATCTCTTGTCAGAACCGCCAACTCCCCTCCTGCCCGAGGAGGGGTGGCCGAAGGCCGGGGTGAGGGGAGTAGCGGGCGGCCAGAAGCCATTTCTACCACAGAAGGCACAGAGACCACAGAACAGGCAATTCCTGTCAGAACCGAGAGCGATAGCGACCGCGCCGCTGGCACGCCGAGGCCTTGATACCTGTCAGAACCGGGAGCGATAGCGACTGGGCACTCTGGCTCCGTCGGAGCTGAATGTTTGTAGCACACGGCTCCTAAAAACCCCTCGGAGGCGGCGATAGCCGCCGACAGAACGTCTGTCGCTCCTAACGGAGCTAGGTCCGCGCATCAAAGTTTTCAGACAGATTTCGCCACCTTAGAATACCGGCCAGCTTCTACACTTTCCGATTCGCGCGAATACTTCACTGCATCAAGCCTCAGATCGCGACGGCGCTCGCGCGAATGCCCATCAATACGGCAAATATCCGCGAAAACACACCTTGTTTTTTTGCCATCGAGTGAATCGGTCCGAAAGAAAGCCGGAGTCGAGCAGGCGAAGCCAAAGGCGCAAATGCCCAATATCAACAAGTAGGCCCTAGAGTGAGGTACCATTTCTTCGCGAAACTCTTGACGAGTATTTCTAGTATGTATTTTCCCTTCGCAGGCCACAATATTTAAGTTCGACCGTACTGCCAACAATATCGTAACGGAACCTCAGCCTTCCGATTCGCAGCCGCCATTGGCCATTGCCGGCCTGTTCGCCTGTGAGTTTGAGAATCGCGTACTTGCCGCTTCGATTGTATGGATCCGACCTCAGAATTTCTACAGCTTTCTTAAATGAGGCGGGAAAATCTTGATGTTGTTTTGCAAGGCGTTTTGCCGATCTCTCAAAGTGCGATGAGATCAGAACTGTAAAGTCGATGCTCATCCCTTGGACGTAGATTTCCGCCTAGTTGCCTTTTTTGGAGCATCGAGAAGTTCAGCGGCGAGATCGTCGGCTTGGCGTGCTTTACCCGCCTTGAACTCCTCGGTGCTTTTCGCAATGTCCCGCTTCACACTCTCGTCCTGCATTTCCAGATAGTCTTCGAACTCGTCAATATCCATTAACCCCGCAACAGGGATGCCGTCTTTCTCAAGGATGAAATACTCTTTGTTCACGCGAACGCGCTTGACGACCGCGCCAAGGTTTATTCGAGCCTTTGTAATGGGAATAGTGGTGACCATATTCTACTTTAATTAAGATCCATCAATATTGATTAAAATTTATCATTGCTATGAGAACCTGTCAATGATTTCGAGTTCGGAAGGCTTGAATACACGAGCGCTGAAAACGTTCAAAACCTTGAAACTTAGAATCTGAAATTTGAGATCTGATCTGCGGGAAGTGATGGTGGCCAGGGACGGAATTGAACCGCCGACACGCGGATTTTCAGTCCGCTGCTCTACCAACTGAGCTACCTGGCCATTATTTGGCGTGCAACGCGAATCCGAAGTATTCCGATACGCGAATTTATGAGTGTAAATAAGGCGGCTTTCGGTTGTCAAACTCGCGCCTTGCGCTTGATTGCACGGCGTGTTTTCATTTATCAATAAAGCGAGGCTATTTTTAATGTCAAAGTTCATTGCAGTCACTCTTCTTTTTGCGATCTCGGCGGCCGGTGCGGCCTGCGGCTCGGCAGGCACGTCTGATGCGAACACAGCGGCCAATTCGAACGTCAACGGCAACGCGGCGGTAAAGACGAATCTTGATCCCGCGAATCTGCCCGAAGGTTTCGATCCGAAGCCGATCCAGCCTTCGGCAAACGAGACGCCCGGAATTCCAAAGGACCCGCTGAAGGTCGAAAAGGGAGCGACGCCGACGCCCGGTATTCCGAGTCAGGAAGAACTGAAACGCGGTGTTAAGCCCGGTGCGACCCCGACGCCCGGCATCCCGAGCCCGGCCGAACTCGAAAAGATGCGAAAGACCGCTTCGAACGTGAATGCCGTACCGCCCGGTGCATCCGACAACGTGCCGGCTATGAAAAGCATGAAACGCATCCAGAACGCGAATAAGCAGTAATACGGAAAACTTGCATGTGAGCGGGCGGCCAGCATCGCGGACTGTCTTCGCGTCTCCAAAAAAACTCGATTTTTGTTCCGTTCCACCGTGAGCGGAACAAGCGGAACAAGCGGAACAAAACGGAACAAACATCGGGGTTTTTGAAGGTAGTGGTTACAAATTTTGTCACATATCAACGCCAACCGCCCTATTTATAAGGGTATCTGGGAATAGCTCTTTTTTGAACCACAGCCCGAACAAACCGCACTCGCGAGCAACAGTCAGAACCGCCTGCGTCAGCGGGCGGCCAGTATCTCCAAAGCTCGACCAGTGTCGCCTGCTCACGCAGGCTCCGGGAAGTTTCTTGGCGACGGAACGGTCGGTCTGAGCCCGACCGCGCTGCCAAAGGGCAAGCCCAAGGAATGCAGAATGCCGAGTGCCGAACCCCAAATCCGAAATCCGAAATCCGAAATTGACTTACTGACCGCCCGCTCACGCAGGCGGTTCTGACTGCTGGCTGACGTACTGACTTACTGACCGCCCGCTACTCCCTCCACCCCGGCCTTCGGCCACCCCTCCTCGGGCAGGAGGGGAGTTGGCGGTTCTGACTTTTTAGCTCGCGGCAGAATCGGCTTTGACGAAGCCGAGTTCGATCTTGACGTCGTTCTCGATACGCGCCGTTAGGTCAGGCGTATTCTTGAGCAGCGTCTTTACATTCTCGCGGCCCTGGCCGAGCCGTTCGCCGGCATAAGAGAACCACGCTCCGGCCTTTTCTACGACATTGTGATTGACGGCAAGATCGATCAGGTCGCCTTCACGCGAAATCCCTTCACCGTACATAATGTCGAATTCCGTTTCGCGGAAAGGCGGTGCGCATTTGTTCTTCACGACCTTTACGCGTGTGCGGTTGCCGACGACCTTGTCGGCGTCCTTGATCGCCCCGATGCGTCGGATATCGAGCCGCACGCTCGAATAGAATTTCAACGCCTTACCGCCCGTCGTCGTTTCGGGTGACCCGAAAAAGACGCCGATCTTCTCGCGGAGCTGATTGATGAAGATAAAGCACGTACGCGAATTCGCGACAATCGCGGTGATCTTACGCAACGCCTGCGACATCAGACGCGCCTGAAGGCCGGGAAGTGAATCGCCCATTTCGCCGTCCAACTCCGCACGCGGGACGAGTGCTGCGACCGAGTCGATGACGATCACATCGACGCTGTTCGAGCGAACGAGAGTTTCGGCGATCTCGAGTGCCTGCTCGCCGGAATCGGGCTGCGAGATGAGCATGTCGTCGATGTTGACGCCGAGTTTACCCGCATATTCGGGATCCATTGCGTGTTCTGCATCGATGTACGCGCAAACGCCGCCGTCACGCTGCGCAGACGCGACGACCTGGAGTGCAAGCGTCGTTTTCCCGGAACTTTCCGGTCCATAAACCTCAACGATCCGGCCTCTCGGAAAGCCTCCGACACCGATCGCGGCATCAAGGCTAAGGCAATTCGTCGAGATCGCACCGGCCTCATCGTGCGGACGTTCGCCGAGACGCATTATCGCCCCTTTGCCGAATTTCTTCTCGATCTGCGCCAATGCCGACTCTATCGCTTTTCCTTTGTCTGTGCTCATAAGTATTTAGTTTTGTGGAGGTTACGCGTTTGCTCCATGCGCGTCGATTTATAGACTACATCATTGTTGCACAAAATGCAAGTGCGTTGCATCACTGAAACAATCTTTTTTTGAAATTAATTCTGGGAACAGAAGTTTCGAAGAGTGTAAGCGATTTAGCGTCACGACGGCAAATTGGTAGAATAAATGAAAAATTCAGCCGGTCGTATCAACTTTTTATGAAATCAGTTCTCTCGCTTTTTTCGCTCATCTGTCTCTCAGTGCTTCTTGCCGCACAGGTGCCGAAACAGCCGTTTCCCGTAAAGCGGGCCGAAACGGCAGAAACCTGGAAACGTGACGGTTGGGCGGCCGTCGATCGTGCAAAAGCGACAAAACCGATCTTGCCGAAGAAGGGCAAGAAGATGAACGTCATTCTGTTCATCGGCGACGGAATGGGCGTTTCCACGCTTACCGCTGCGCGGATCTTTGAAGGCCAGCTTCGCGGTGAAAGCGGCGAGGAAAATCGCCTTAGCTTCGAGAATTTTCCATATTCGGCACTCTCGAAAACTTATTCGACCAACCAGCAAACGTCCGATTCGGCGCCGACGATGAGCGCGATCATTACGGGCGTCAAGACCGACGCAAACATTTTGTCCGTGAATCAGAACGTCGTGAACAACGATTACCGGACAGTTAAGGGCAATGAGACGAAGACGCTGCTCGAATACGCCGAGGAAGCGGGTCTTTCGACTGGAATCGTTTCCACGGCGAGGCTGACGCATGCGACTCCCGGCGCGTGTTACGCACATACCGCGGATCGAAATTGGGAATCAGATGCCGACATCAAGAAAAGGAATCCTGCGGCTTATGAAGCCGGTTTTCCGGATATCGCCCGCCAACTCATCGAGACGCCATTCGGCGACGGCCCGGAAGTTCTCCTTAGCGGCGGACGCTCGAAATTCATGCGGTTCGACCAGACCGATCCGGAATACTCGGACAAACACGGAGAAAGGCTCGATGACCGCGATCTGATCAAGGAATGGGTCGATAAGAAGGACGACTCGAAATACGTATGGAACGAAAAGGATTTTGCGAAGATCAATCCGAAGAAAACGAAGCGTTTGATCGGGCTCTTCGAGCCGTCGTATATGCGTTACGAGTTCGACCGGAAGAATGACAAGGCGGGCGAACCTTCGCTCTCCGAGATGACATCGAAGGCGATCGACATTCTTTCGCGAAACAAAAAGGGCTATTTCCTAATGGTCGAAGGCGGTAAGATCGATCACGGCAGCCACGCAGGGAATGCTTACAGAGCGCTGACCGACACTGTCGCCCTTTCTGATGCGGTTCGGACCGCAGCGTCGAAGGTCGATCTTGAAAATACGCTCATCGTCGTAACCGCCGACCACAGCCATACGCTCGTAATTCAGGGATATCCTGCACGAGGCAACGACATCCTCGGCCTCGTTCGGCAAGTTGGCAGCGACGGCAAACTCGAACCCGGATACCGCAAGGATAAACTTGGCCTTCCGTACACCACGCTCTCCTATGCGAACGGCAAAGGATATCAAGGCGAAACGGACAAGCAGCCTGCCGGCCCAAAGAAATGCTGTGAGGATTATAAGAACGCAAAACC
Organism: Acidobacteriota bacterium; assembly: GCA_018269005.1. Taxonomy (GTDB): domain Bacteria; phylum Acidobacteriota; class Blastocatellia; order Pyrinomonadales; family Pyrinomonadaceae; genus OLB17. The sequence continues at coordinate 42,714 of JAFDVK010000038.1, forward strand.
CAATATTTACGGGCGTTTTGACCTCTCGGATGTGAACACCGATGACCCGGATTATCTTCAGGAGGCAGCCATCCCGCTCGCTGGTGAGACGCACGGCGGCGAGGACGTTGCGATCTTTGCCGAGGGCGTCAACGCCTATCTTTTCCGCGGCTCGATGGAAGAGAACTGGACGTTCTACGTCATGGCCGATACGCTTGGGCTTGCTCGTTAGCATTTCGGTATGAAGATCGTTTTTATGGGAACACCGGCCGCCGCCGTGCCGACGCTCGAACGGATCGTTGCCGACGGGCACGATGTTGTTGCGGTTTACACGCAGCCGGATAGGCCTGCGGGCCGCGGGAACAAATTGTCCGCACCGCCTGTGAAAGAAAAGGCCATCGAGCTTGGCATTCCGGTGTTTCAGCCTGAAAAGGTGCGGACCCAGGAAGCCCTCGAGGTCTTTCGCTCGCATCAAGCAGATGTCGCGGTCGTTGTCGCTTACGGACGTATTCTACCGGCGGGCTTCTTGAGTGCGTATCCGAAAGGTGCTGTGAACGTTCATTTCTCGCTGCTTCCGAAACTTCGCGGCGCGGCCCCTGTGAATTGGGCGATCGCAAATGGTGACCGAACGACGGGCATCACTACGATGAAGATGGACGAGGGCCTCGACACAGGCGATATTCTGCTCCAGCAGGAAACGCCGATAGCGGAAAACGAAACTTCGATCGGGCTTATGGAAAGACTCGCAAAGATGGGCGCGGAATTGCTGGCGGAAACGCTTGATCGACTCGATGAGATCTCGCCCGTCGTGCAGGATCACGAGCAGGCAACGCTCGCGCCGATCCTGAAAAGGTCGGATGGCGAGATAGACTGGAGCTTGCCCGCCGAACAGATCGCCAACCGTGTACGTGGATTTCAGCCATTTCCGGGTTCTTTCACATCTTTTCGCGGTGAAAAGCTAACGATCTGGACCGCGGAATCTTCGTCGAATGCATCAAGCTTTGCTTCGGGCGAGATCGGCGAGATCGAGAAAGGCGCGATCATTGTTGGCTGCGGCGGTGAGACCGCACTTCGGATCACTGAATTGCAGCAGCAAGGCCGCAAGAGGCTATCCGCACGCGACCTTTTGAACGGCGTGCATATCGAAAAAGGCGAGCGATTCTCGCAAACTCAATGATGGAAGAGATCGAAATAATCAACGGCTACGAATTCAAGGCATTCGACGAGAACGAGCTTCCCTCGATGAAGGCCGCTCTTGCATCCGCGATGCGGGAGACCGGCGTTCGAGGGACGATAATTCTTGCCGCAGAAGGGTTTAACGCCTCGCTTTGCGGCACTCGCGAAGAGATCGCTGCCTTCATCCCAACAGCCGAAAGGATCTTGGACACGACCCTCTCGCTTAAGTTTTCCTATGCCGATTCGCGGCCTCTGCGGAAGATCGACGTGAAGATCAAGCCCGAGATCGTCACGCTGAAACAGCCGGTCGATATTGCGCTCGGCGAGGGCACGCACGTCTCGTCCTCCGAATGGAACGAACTCATTCGCGATCCGGAAACGCTGGTCCTCGATACGCGCAACTCTTATGAGTTCGAGACGGGTACTTTTGTCGGAGCGGTGAATCCCGAGATCGAAAAGTTCAGCGAACTGCCGGAATACGTCGCCGAACGCCTTTCGCCGGAGAATCACAAACGAGTAGCGATGTTTTGCACGGGCGGAATTCGCTGCGAGAAGTTTGCCCCATTTATGCTCGCCCACGGGTTCCAAGAGGTCTATCAGCTAAAGGGCGGGATTCTCAAGTACATCGAAGAAGTTCCAAAGGATGAATCGCTCTGGGAAGGCGAATGTTTCGTCTTTGACGAGAGGACGACGCTCGACGATGACCTGCGAAAGGGGACGTCGTGGGATCGGTCAAAACGCCATTCGGATGCTCCCGGCGAGACGAAATGAAGATCTCGCCGGCACGTCTTGCCGCTTTTCGGATACTAAAGAAGATCGAGCTCGAACATGGGTTGTCGGCCGTATTGCTGCCCGAGGCAGAAGCTTCGTTGAGCGGCCCCGACAAAGGCCTTTGCCACGCTCTTGTTCTTGGCGTACTTCGACACCAAATTTTTCTTGACCGCTTGATCGACACCTCGGCTGTCGGCAAGAAGATCGACACGGATATCAGGCTCATTCTGCGGATCGGCCTGTTCCAGCTCAAGTTTCTTGAACGCGTTCCGCCGCATGCGGTGCTGTTTGAGAGCGTCGAACTGGCAAGATTTGCGAAAAAGCATTCGGCTGCCGGATTTGTGAACGCGATCCTTCGCAAGACTCTTCGAGACGACCCGCAGATCGCGTTTTCGAGCGACCTCGACCGCCTTTCTGTCGAGACTTCACATCCGATCCCGCTTCTCGAACGATGGGCGGCGCAATACGGAATGGAACGGGCCGCGAGCATCGCACACGCGAATAACGAACTTCCGAAGACCGCATTTCGCAAGACACCGAGGACAACCGGCAACGCACTCAACGAACTGATTGAGAGTGGCGATATTGTTCCCTCGGCGGTCGTTGCGAACGGCTTTGTCTCGGTTCAGGGAAACACCAAATTGGCGGAACTCGAGGACGCCGGACAGATATATCTCCAGGACGAGGCGTCGCAGCTGGTCGCTGAGATCTCAGCAAGTTTCGTAAAGCGAAATTTCCTCGACGTTTGTGCCTCGCCGGGCAGTAAGACGACCGCGATCGCAATGGCCGCTCCGCAAGCGAAGGGCGTTGCAGGCGATCTTTCCCCAAAAAGAACGGAAACGCTCGCAAAACTTCTTCGAAAACAGGGAACCGAGAATGTTGCGGTCGTCCGTTACGATGCCGAGCAGCCGCTGCCTTTTGAATCTGTGTTTGATACGATCCTGCTCGATGCCCCGTGCTCCGGAACCGGTACGATAAGGCACAACCCCGAGATACGTTATCGCGTCAAAGCATCAGAACTTGAACGATTTCGCGACCGCCAGCTCGTCATGCTGCGAAATGCCGCGGACTGTCTCGGCGAGAACGGACATCTGGTCTATTCGACCTGCTCGCTCGAGCGTACGGAGAACGAGGATGTGGTCGAGGCGTTCATCGCGAATGAGAAGGAATTTGAAGTTGTAAGGGTCGAAGGGTTTGAGCGGTTCGCAGGTGAGAACGAAACGTTGCGGACGTTTCCTGACCGAGACGGCGTGGACGGCTTTTTCGCCGCGGTTCTAAGGCGGAAAACTTGATGTTTTGACGTGGCATAAGAGCCTGTTAATGATAGACTTTTGGTTTGTTTGTTTTGCGGGCTTTTGCCGCTAGTTTCTGTATCATTCTTTTGTACCTGTTCGGTCAGGGAAATATAAGGCTGTGGGACTACAAAATAAGGCAATTTCAGGCGTGCTGAGGCTCGTCGGGCTAGGGGCGATCGCAGCTGTATTTTTCCTGTCGCTGGCGGGCGTTGTCTATATGTCGCTGCAGGGCTCCGAAGTGAAGGTGCCTGAGCTTGTCGGCAAGAACGTTACAGAGACCGAGAAGGAACTTGCGTCCCTTGGGCTGAAGGTCAAGAAGCGTGCCGAGAGGGTCAGCGCCGAACCTATCGATTCAGTAATTGAACAGCTTCCAAAGCCGGGCGAAACTGTGAAGACCGGGCAGGTCATCTACGTGGTCACAAGCAAGGGCGGCGGAACTCCTGCGGACGTTCCGGCGACGGTGAACTCGGACGAAGATGATTCGAAGAAGATCGAGGAAATGATCACCGATAAGCCTAAGAAGACCGCCACAAAGAAAAAGGCCGATACGACTCGCGATCTGACAAATTCAAACTCGGCCTCGGATACTGATAAGGGTGACACGGGCGACAAGAGCGACACCGATCCAAAAGCGACGGACAAAAAGAATACGTCGGATGATAAGCCTGCCTCGAACAAGCAGACACCTCCGGTAAAAAAGGACTCGGACGACTCAAAGAACAAAAAAGACAAGGACAACAAGCCAAAACCGGCCGCTAAGAAAGATCGTTAAAGCAACGAAAATGGGTGAGATCGCAACAAAAATAGGTGAAAGGACCGCGCCGTTCGAGATGGCACCGTCTATACTTTCGGCCGATTTTACCCGTCTTGGTGAAGAGATCGCTGCGGTCGAAGCGGGCGGAGCAACCGTACTTCACGTCGATGTGATGGACGGCAAGTTCGTGCCTAACATTACGATCGGCCTGCCGGTGGTGAAGTCGCTTAGAAAGTGCACCCGCATCAAGATAGATGCTCACTTGATGATCGAGGAGCCGGGACGCTATGCAGCGGACTTCGTAAAAGCAGGTGCCGATATGGTTTCCGTGCATGTCGAGGCCGATCCGCACATTCATCGCACGATCGACGCGATCAAGGCGGAAGGCGCACTTGCAGGCGTTGTGATCAATCCCGCAACGCCGATCGCCGCTCTCGACGAGATCCTGCATTATGCCGATTATGTACTTTTGATGTCGGTAAATCCCGGATTTGGCGGGCAAAAATTCATTCCGCCGGTCCTGGATAAGCTTCGCAGACTGAAGGAGATAGTTCGCGAACGCGGTCTCGATACGCTGCTTGAGATCGATGGCGGTGTTGACGAAGGGAATATTGCAGATATTGTTGCGGCAGGTGCAGATATTGTCGTCGCAGGGTCCGCTGTATTTGGCAAAGACGACCCGGCAAAAGCCGTGCGAGAGTTGCTTGATAGCGGTTCCGATTGGGTTTGAAAGTTCGGTTCGATCAGATAATTTATGTTTTCTAAAAGAGTTTTTGGCCTTTTTTCAGTTTTCGCGATCATTGTTGCGGCAAGCATTGCTATTTCAGCACAAGGGAAGCCCGGCGATGGATCCGAAACGCAGCGGCTCGACGTAATGAGCGATAAACTCGAGCGTATGCGCCGTTCGCTTGAAGGAGTAGCTTCGGCTCTTAAGGCGGAGGCCAAAGATGATGCGTCCAAGGACATCAAGTCGCCGGAGTCTTTCTATGCTCGTGCGATGGGCATGGCCGAAGAGGCAAAGCGACTATCAAAGGACGTTAACAATCTGAGCGGCAAGGTCGAACGCGGGGATCAGCATGAGAAATCGGATGTTGACAGCCTTGAACAGGCGGTCGCGGAACTTCAGGCGAGAGTCGAGAAGTTTCAATCCGAAACCGCCGAGGCCCGAGCTCTACCTGACACACCCGTTGGCAAACCTCGCGAAAAGAAGAAGAAAAAGAAATTCCTGGGTATTTTCGGAAAAGGCGGGAATGACGAATATGAGGACCTGATCGGTTCGGTCAGCCCGGGACGCGACAAGGAACTCTTTATCGTAGCGACCCGTGAGGTGCGCAAGAAGAATTACGATGTCGGACGACTCCTGTATCAGACGATCATTTCGACGTATCCGGATTCGCCGTATCTCCCGATGTCGAAACTTGCCGTCGCCGATTCTTTTTTCCTCGAAGGAAGTTCGTCGAATCTGATCCAGGCCATTGCCTCATATCAAGATTGGCTCACCTTCTTTCCGACGCATCCGCTTTCGGATCGCGTGGTCTTGAAGATCGCGGAGGCCGAGATGCGTCAGATCGGGCTTCCTGATCGTGACGCGACCCGTGCAAAGCGTGCCGAAATAAAGCTCAAGGCTCTTATCGGCCAGTACCCGAACTCGACGATCCTTGACGAAGCTAAAAAGCGTCTCGAAGAGGTGCAGGACAATCTTGGGCTGCACAACCTGTATATCGCGAATTATTACTACAACCAGTCGGTCGATCAGAAGAAGGGCGGCCTTAAGGGCGCTCAGTCGCGTTACCGCGAGATCATCGACAAGTATCCCGAATTCTGCTTTATGGACGAGGTTTTGTTCAAGCTGGCGGTAACTTACCAGCTTGAAGAAGAGACGGATCAGGCCGCCAGATACTTTCAGCGTATAGTTTCGGACTACCCGAACAGCGAATATGTAAAAAAGGCGACCGAACAGCTCCAACTGATCGGAGCGACGATCCCTTCGGCAAATCCTGAAAGAGCACGGATCGAACCTTGCGCCCAGCCCGGCTTTTTCTCAAATTTCAAGAATCAGCTATTCGGCATCTATCCGATGACGATCGATGATAGCGGCGTGCTCATCTCCGATCATTTCGATAAGGGCAAATTCGAGCTCATCGATCAGATCATCGAGAACCAAGGCGAACTGAATACTAATCAGATCCCGAAGGCCCTGACCACTGTGATCTCAGACCGCTCGGCCCAGGCAAATGCCACACCCGTAACCGCTACACCAAAATAGCCATTCTCTGGTTGGGTCCGTGATTTCTAGAATCACAACACAACTGGCCGACAAAATGAATAAAGCCAAGATGAACTTACTCATCTTGGCTTTATAGCTGTGCGGGCATTCTCGACGAACTGCGACAAAGAACCCGCGAGCTGATGCTCGCGGGTTCTCACGAGGAAACCTAAGAATACAACCTTAGCAGGCCTATTGATCAGGTGTTGCTGATGGGTTAGGCGATGTCGGTTCGTTGCGCTTTTGGAGCTTTGGCGGCCCACTGTCTTGCGAACTGCTGCTCGAATCCGCGGCGTCAGGTTCATCGGGCGTCGGCTGTCGCTTCTTCAAAGTCGGCGGACCTTGGTCAGCCTCATCGAAATCGCCCTTTATTCCGGCTTTCGCGTTCGTGATCTTCATCAGGTGTTCCTTTACCCTTTGAAACTCCGAAGTGCTGATGATGTACTCTTCCTTTTCCGGGAATCTTGCGACTAGGCTAAGGCTGTCGTCACGGCGTTCGAGTGCCGGCGGGTGGCTCATAAAGAGCTTTGAGAGCGAGCCCGGCTTCTTTTTGTTCTGTGAAGCGAGCTTTTCGAACATCGTGGACATCGCTGTCGGATCATAGCCGGCCGCGTAGAGATATTGAACGCCGAGACGGTCCGCTTCCTCTTCCGCACCACGCGTAAACTTAAAGAACGCAAGCATTTGCCCCAGACCTGCAGTGTTTTGCAGCACTGCACCGGCGATGCCGCCGGTCATAATGAGGCCTCCGAGGATTCCGTACTGCAGGAGCTTGCCTTTGCCCTGATTTTCCATTGCGTGGCGTGCAGCGACGTGTGCGATCTCGTGGGCCATAACGCCCGCAAGTTCGGCTTCATTGTCCGCGGCCAGGATAAGTCCTTTATTTACAAAGAAAAAACCGCCGGGAAGTGCAAAAGCATTTACTTCGTCGCTGTCGATGACCTTGATCGTGAACGGGATCTTTGCATCCGAATGCAGGACGATGTTCTGCCCCACACGGTTGACGTACTCGGTGACGATCGGGTCATCTACCATTTTCGCCTGTTGCTCGACTTCGGCAGCAAGCCTCCGACCGATCTGGACCTCCTTTGCCTGGGATCCGCCCAACCAGCCGAAAAGCTTGTCAGAGCCGCCGTTGATATTCCGCTTGCCTATCTGCGCCGGGTCGTCTTTGGCCGACAAAGCTTCTGTAGAATGCGTCGGCGTTGGCGAAGGCGTCGGTTCGCCTGCTTTTTTAGAGTCATCGGCCTTTGTCGCCGGTTTCTCGGCCGTCTGGCCGTAAACACCCAACGGAACGGTACCGATCACCGCCGTCCAAATACTGAATGCGGCCAAGAGGGCCGCTGCCGTTCTAAACTTACTGCTTGACATCGAAATGCCTCCTGCAAAAGACCGCTGTCTGCTAGATGATCTTAAGGATAATTAGACTTTACCACGCGTTGGTTATGATGCACGAATTTCTCAATAAGTTGCGAATACGCAACAACTTTGCCTAGAATTTCAACTTTTTTTTCATGTCAGTCGAAAAATGAAAGAAATCCTTCAAATTCGTGCATAAACTTGTTAAAATGGCGTTGGGTATTGCTCTCCCGCGATACTTCCTCGCCTGCTCCGAACAGTCAACCCTTTATGAAGCGCATCGAACAGAAGGTAAAAGATCTCGTTGAATTGCGGCAGTATTCGAGCAATTACGAGTACGCACGCGAACCTGCAAAGGCTCTCGCAAGCTATCGATTTACGGACGTTACGTCGGATCTGATGGCGAAATGGATCGAGAGAGCTTGCCATGTTTCAGATGGAAATGGTACGGCGAATGCACTTGCGGGTTTCCGTGGAGTTGGTAAGAGCCATTTTCTAAATACGTTCGGCGCGATCGTTGGAAATGCGGACTTAAGATCCCGTGCAGGCGACTCACATGTTGACAGTGCGGCTCACGGTCTTGGACGGCGAAAATTCAACGTCGTTTGGGCATTCCGCGGAACCGAAGAATCCCTCGTTGCCGAGTTACAGACAGGTATTGCCGAGGCAACCGGGATCTCACGCGCGGTATTAAGCTCGGATCTGGTCGAATTGCTCGAATCAGCCCAAACTTTTGGTGCCGATGCATCGCTTGTCGTACTTATCGACACCTCGTTGGACAGATCCGAACGGGTCAGTCGCGATGACGGACCAATGCTGGGCGAGATCGCAGAGATCGCTAAGAAAAGGGGCTTTCTTGTTTGCGTTGCTCTCGATGACGATATTGCCGGCGCTGATGGCGCAAATGCCGCGATCACTCGTTCCTACTCGATCGACTATCTTGACCTGGAGCATCTTTATAAGATCGTCGATGCACATATCTTCCCAAAATTTCCGCGCTCGAATAGCGTGATCCACGAGATCTACAACTACTACCGCGCTGTTGTCCCCGGTTTTAGATGGAGTGAACAGCGGTTCAGCGCTCTGTTTCCGCTGCATCCGGCAATAATGGAGGTCGCTCCGTTCATTCGCCTTTATTTGCACGAATTCGCGCTCCTCGGGTTTGCTTCCGAGGCGGGTGCGAGGATCATGGGGCGGCCTGCGAATTCCTTGATCGCTCCGGATGAGGTATTTGACAGTGTTGAGAAAAGCCTTAGAAAGGTTGATGTCCTGTCGGCGGCCTTTGAGATCTACGACCGCCTAAATAGTGAGGTTGTCGCAAAGCAGCCAGTTGTCAAACGCTTGCATGCGAAGCTTGTCTTGAAGGGCATGATGCTTTTCTCACTCAGCGAAGAAGGCTCGACGGCGGCCGAGATCGGCGCTTCTATGTTGATCTTCGACGAAGGGGATCCGTCGGCTGCCGTTGGGGAGATCGAGAGCGTCCTTGTCGCCTTTGCGGCGGCGGCCCCGGACGGTATAAAGACAGAGTCTGATTCCTCGGGACAAAACCGTTACAGCTTCCGCCTTGATGCAAAAGATGGGCTAAAGCTTGCATTGCAGGACGCCATTGAGAAAGTCGGTCCAGCCCAGATCGACGCGATCCTAAAGCGGCTTCTATCCGAAAGATTTCCTGACTTTAGCTTCTCAGTTGACGAGTCCGAGGGGCGGCTCGCAGACGAGGCTGATGCATTCTTGCTTTGGCGCGGCGGCGTTCGGAAAGGGCAGCTGCAATGGAACGTCGAAAACGGAAATGTTCGATCGTCCGTTGGCGCGCAGGATTGGACGGTGATCGTAGCTGCAGAACCGGGCCAGGCGGCAAGTTCGGACTCGATGTCCGTTGGATGGATACCCGGCGCGATTGTCGCGAGCGATCGCGATGCGTTTGCCCGGTACTGGCTTCTCCAGAACGACCCGACGATCAGGAGCGAGCACAAGGAACATCTGGCGACGGCCATTCAGACCCATGCGGCATCAACCGCAAAGGCGTTCCAACGAGTTTTCCTGGACCAGGCGATGCTCTCGATCGGCGGATTTGAATACAATCTGACGGAGGATGCCCGAGGGGCGGCGACACTTTCTCAGCTTTTCAGCATTATGCTGGAGCCGCTCTTTGAAACTCGTTTTCCTGACCATCCGATCTTTCCGCATGTCGTTGGGCCGAAGGAAGTTTCGACGATAGTTTCAGGCTTTTTTACCGGTTCCGCGACTGCCGATGACAACTTATTGCGACTCGCGGCGGACTGCTGTCTGCCGTTGGGGATAGCAACACGCGGCGAAACGGGTCCGTCACCCGCAGATGCCGAGGAACTTCGCCGCCTCGAAACTGTCCGCATCGTACTTGAGCTAGTCGATTCTGCGTCGGATCCGTCGGCGAAGATATCTGACGTCCATGCCGCATTGGCAAAAGAACCGTTCGGCCTGGTGGCAGAATCCGTTCATTTGATCCTTTCGGCAATGGTCGCGGCAAGAATGATCGAGTTCGTCACGACCCGGGCGGACCGGATCAATCATCGCTCTTTGGACCTCAAGGTCAGCTGGGATGACATCGTTGCGGTTGCCCGGCCTGTTGGTTCCGGCATCTCTGTTGAACGGCTTGGCCGCTGGCTGCACTTGCTGACGGGGGCAGATGAGACGCTGTCGGTTTCGAGAGAAGGCGATACCGAGGCGATCAAGCAAGCACTTGCGATCTGGCAGGCTGACTGGCGGACTTCTTCGGTCGCGGCGAGATATGCGGATGTGGACGATTGTTCGCTAACGACGCGGACGTGGCGTGCTTCGTCTTCGATAAAGTCTTTCGACTCGGTCGCCGGAAGCATCGATCGATTACGCTCTGGCGAACTGTCGTGCGAGGATTGCCTGACGCGGATCGCTGATGCCTTTGCGGACCAGGAAAGCGAGTTTTCTCGCCGATCGGACGATCTCATCCTGATCGAAGAGTTTCTTGCCGGTTTCGAACTTCGCGAAAAAGCGGTGTCATACCTTGCAAAGTCGGAACCGACCGGCGAATCTGAGATCGATAATTTGCGTGCCTACCTCTGGGACTTTGTAACTTCGGACCTTAGTGATCACGATCCTGAGGTCTCGCGGCTGATCACGAATCAGTGGAGCCGCTACCAAAAGCTCTATACTCGACATTTTGTCGATCTGCATAATGCGATCCCGGCCGAAGCGGATATTCGCGAGAAGCTCCAGCAGGTCAAGACAACGGATGTTTGGTGGGAATTTGAGACGCTCTCGGGCATTCCGACCTTTGATGCGATGCGGAAGATATATGTCGGCGGAGCGATCGATGCAATGAAGCGCCTCGATTGCAACCGAAATGTCGAAAATGAGCTGTCTGCATCGCCTGGATGCGGATGCGGGTTCTCGATCCTGGAAGCGGAAACTATCGGGGAGAAGCCGCGCGACCTCTGGCAGATGATCAATACCGCATTGTTCGAATATCGACGCTCGCTGAGCGTTCGCATTGACGACATTTTGGACTTGGCATCAGAGACGAATTCAGAAGCCATTGGGGCATCTCTTAAGAAGTTGGTCGAGAATGAGAATGACCTTCGACGGTTAACAGTTGAGGAAATCGGCCTCTTGAGTTCGCTTCGGTCGATTCCGTCGACTGGCGGGGGCGTTGATAACATTACAGCGTTTACACCCGAACCTTCCGAGATCGACGCGATAATCGACTCCCTTACCTAGAACCTCTGCTATTATTTTCAGGTGGTGAAACCTGATATCGATATTGTTGGCGACGGACGTGTCGGAAGGGCATTGGCTATTGCCTTCGAACGAAAATGGTCGCCGGTAAACCGTATATTTGCCCGGACTGCGGGTAGAGAACCGGTTGAGTCGCTGCTCCCGAGGCCTTTAAGATCCGACGATGTCCTATTAGGTACAGTTGTGATCGCCGTCACGGATTCGCAGATCGAGAGTGTGGCGAAGGCCTTAAAGGCGCATTTAAGGCCTGGTTGTGTTGTTCTGCATACAAGCGGCTCGCTCTCGTCGGAGGTCCTTGCGCCACTTCGCGAGACCGGTGCCTCTGTCGGTTCCTTGCATCCGCTTATCTCTATCAGCGACCCAGTAGTTGGAGCTGAAAACCTAGCCGGGGCCTTCTTTTGTATTGAGGGTGATGAAAAGGCGTGTCAAAGAGCGAAGGAACTTGTCGGTGTGCTCGGTGGGCGCAGTTTCAGGATCGCTCCCGATAAGAAAGCGTTGTACCACGCTGCGGCCGTGATGTCGGCCGGTCATCTTGTAGCTCTGTTTTCCGTGAGCCTTGAGCTCTTGGCAGAATGCGGCATTTCGCTCGACGAAGCTCGCGACGTGTTAGCACCTCTCATTGCGAGTGCGGCGGCAAATCTCCGTGCATCCTCGCCCGAGGCGGCGCTGACAGGACCGTTTGCCCGCGGTGACCGCGAAACTGTTGAGAAGAACCTCAGAGCCATCCGAAAGTCAGAACATCCGGAGTTTGCTGAGATCTATTGTCTTCTGGGAATCCGATCCCTTGAGCTTGCGGAAAAAAATGGCGTCTCCCATGATGACATTCAGGCTATATCGGCAATCCTTCGCGCGAAGTGATAACATCTAAATATAGAGCGATGTCGAGAGGAAAGGACAAATTTTCAAACGAGCGGGCAATTTTTCTTGAATATATTCAGGCGGCGGGATTGCGTCGAACTGATCAGAGAGAACTGATCATGGAGACGTTCCTCGGTACCGAAGAGCATTTGACCATTGAAGACCTGCATCGGCTTGTTCAGAAGAAGGACGACTCCGTCGGGCACACGACCGTGTACCGGACGCTGCGGCTTTTGACCGAAGCCGGTCTCGCCCGTGAAGTGCGCTTTGGCGACAATAAGACGTATTTTGAGCACCACTACAACCATGCTCATCACGATCATATGATCTGCACGGGGTGCGGACTTGTGATCGAATTCGTCTCAGAGGAGATCGAACACCTTCAGGATCAGGCCGCCGCAAAGTTCGATTTCACGCCGACTCATCACAGTCTGAGGCTCTGGGGAACTTGCCGTGAATGCAGTATGAAAAAGGACTCCGCTCCAGCAGTACCTTCCGGAGCACAGCCTCGCGTGCGTGTTAAGACGACGGTCGGGAACGGTTGATCCTTTCAAACCGCCAAAAGCGGGAACAATGCGACGCGACAGATCGTAGTTATGGTCAGGACTCGGCATCGTTGTTGAGAGACCAAGGAGCGACCAAAGGAAATGAGTGAAAAAGAAAAGACCGGAAAGGGATCGTCGAAAGGGAAAGAAGCCTTTGAGGCCGAATTTGAGGCCCTGCCGCTGGATGAAAAATTCTCTCGCCTTTTTAAAATGGAGGCCGTCACGATCGGCGAGACGATCAATTATGTCGTAAATAATTCGTCGAAATTCGTCGATAAGGCGGTCGAAGCGATGAACGACCTCGGGCGCAAAGTTAAAACTGAATGCTCGGAAAAGGAAAGCACGGACGCGAAAGCCGAAAAAAAAGAAACTAAGCCCGCACCCGACAAAAAATAGCTAACCGAGTTCGGCGTTATTGATCGCCCTTTTCGCCGCTCAACCCAAAGAATTTTCGAATCGAGCGGATCATCCCCGCAGACTTTTGATCCACTGCCGGTACCTCACCCGGAACGTTTTCTGTTTCATTTAGCTTCTTTAGGCGCTCTTGGATGCGTTCTGAGACCGCAAGGACAAGAGCCTCATTGTTTGCGAGTATTGGCTTCAAAGCCCGTTTTCCGATCTGGAGAACCTCGGTCTCGCTTGTCGCGACCACCGTCGCAGATCTCGGCTGGCCGGTCAAGAGACTCATCTCGCCAAAGAAATCATCTTCGCCAAGCGAATTGATGACCTCGATCTTTTGACCGCGTCGCAGAACGACATTCACTGAGCCGCGCACTATTACGAACATCGACGTGCCATCGGCGCCCTGTTCTACAATGGATTCGCCTGCTGCGTAAACACGAGATTTCGCATTTGCTGCAAGCCGTTCGATCTCGCTCTCCGACAGGGGGGCAAAGACGGGAATGCGCGCCAGCTGCACTGAACGACGCGTTACCTTTTCTTCGAGCGGGAGTTCCGTCGGGGCTTCCTGATTGACAAGCGTCCTCGTCGGAAATGCAAATTCGATCTTTTCACGCCGGAATGCATACCAGATGCGTTCACGGACAAGAGCGTCCGTATCCGCGTGGCGAGTATAGTCCTCTATCCAGTATTTCACTTCCCAATCGAGGCTGCTGTCCCCGAAGTTCCGCATTCTTACGACCGGATGACGCTTTCGAGAGATGTTCTCGGTAAATCGTAAGGCTTCGCGGACGACGCTGATGGTTCGCGACGGTGAGTATGAATACGCGGTGTTGAAGAATACGGTACGGGCGTTCAGATTATCACGCGGAGCGACTTCGATCGTTTCTTTGCCGAGGACCGAGTTGCTGATTATCAGAAGCTTATTCTGGAACGTGCGGATCTTAACGCCTCGCCATGAAACACCTTCCACGATCCCCATTCCTCGATTTTGGATCGAGATCACGTCACCGACCTGAAAAGGCTGGTCGGCCTGCATCGCAATGCCTGCGAAAAGGTTGCCGAGGGTGTCCTGGAGAGCCAGACCGACGACGATACCGACGATCGTCGAACCGGTAAACAGTGCAGAGAGCTGGACGTCCTGATACTGGTTCTGGAAGATCAGCACAAAGGCGATTATGTAAACAATGATCGATAGGACCGTCTTAAGGAGCGACGAGACACCGGGCTGGGCCGATCGCTTAACGGCCGCTCGCATCATCAAGAACGCCGCAAAACGCACGATCCCGATCACGATCAGCATCGACAGGACGATCGTGACGATCTTGATGATCGTGCTTATCGCAGTTATCGGAATGCGATGATCCGCCAGGAACGTCTCGATATCCTTCTCAAAAAGACCCATCAAGGTCAGGATCGTTCCGACAATCGCAACGAAGACTATCAATGAGATCGCTCTTTTGTAAACTCCGGATGATGACATCTTTGCTAGAAAATATCAGCAATCGTTTTTACTATCAATAGGATCGAGAGTATTGAGACGATAACCGTGGTTCCCCACGCGAAGACGTTGTGAACAAAGCGGTTTCGATATTCGCCCATAATCTCTTGGTTGTTGCTTAGGATCACGATAGCAACGAGCAATATCGGCAAAAGTACGCCGTTCACGCATTGGGTAAATAGCAGGAGACTGAACTGCGGTATGTTCGGGATCAATGCGACCGCCGCGCCGAGCACGATCAGGGCCGAAAAGATGCCAAGGAAGATCGGTGCTTCGCGAAATGAACGCGCAAGGCCCTTCTCAAACCCCAGCGCTTCGCTAAGGCTGTAGGCGGTCGCAAGCGGCAGAACGCCCATTGCCAGCATCGAGGCACCGAAGAGGCCGATGCCGAAGAGCCACTCGGCGTAGTCGCCGACAAACGGAACCAACGCCTTGGCTGCGTCACTCGCGGTTTCGAGCTTAACGCCTGCGACATGCAGGGTCGCGGCGGTCGAAATTAGGATGAACACAGCTACGATATTTGCGAGCACAACACCGAGGATCGCATCGGCTCGGGCGAGATTCAGGTCTTCGGTGTCGAGTCGCTTCTCGACGACCGAGCTTTGGACAAAGACCTGCATGAACGGTGTGATCGTCGTGCCGATCAAGGCCATAACGGTGAAAAGGTAACCGGATTCGACCCTGAACGTTGGAGTTACAAATTCCTTTGCCACCAAGCCCCAGTCCGGCTTTGCTGCGATGGCCGAGATGATATAGGCAAAAAGAACGAGAGCCATCAGGAGAAAGATCTGTTCCACCCGCTTTGGTGTTCCGCGAGCAACAAGCAGCCAGATCGCAACGGCAGTCAGCGGAACACTTATGTAGCGTGAGATCCCGAAAAGCTCGGAAGCCTGCGCGATACCAACAAACTCAGCGACGATGATGCCAAAATTTGCGATAAGTAAGGCCAGCATCACAAGAGCCGTCCAGCGTACGCCAAACTGCTCACGGATCAGATCGGCAAGGCCTTGGCCCGTAACTACGCCCATTCGCACACACATTTCCTGCGCGACGATAAAAAATACCGTCATCGGGATAAAGGTCCAAAGGAGTGTGTATCCGTAGTCGGCGCCGGCCGAAGAGTATGTGGCGATTCCGCTCGCCTCGTCGCCCGAAGCGGCAGCAATAATGCCGGGCCCAAGCACGGCCAAATATGCGAAGAATCGATACTCAGGAAGACTTCGACGAAGGCGCGACGGTATCTTGCGCAGCTTGAGCGCGATACTCTTCGGAGATACGCTGCGAACATCCATTCTGGGGTCTACTACCGTCGTCTGTCATTTCTAGCAAAAATGCGGGCCGCGATACTTATTGCCCGCTTATGTGACCTTTCGACTATAAACCTTTTGAGGCGATGATTGAAGTTGCGAACAAGTTTGGAGTAAAGTTTTTTTCGGAATCGCTGAGAATCTGGTAGATTTTAGCTATGCAAACCCGTAAGATCTTCTCTCGCTTCATCACGATCATTGCGACTTTGGGCGTACTTGCCGCGATCTTCCCGGCTGCAAACATCCATGCGGCTTGGCCTTCACCGGTGCGTGGAAAGCATGCAATGGTCGTTTCTCAGCACGAATTGGCATCACAGATCGGCGTTGACATCTTGAAAAAGGGCGGCAATGCGGTCGATGCGGCGATCGCCGTTGGATTGGCCCTTGCGGTCGTCTATCCGGAGGCGGGGAACATCGGCGGCGGCGGATTTATGGTGATTCACGACAGCAAGGGCGGCAACTACGCGATCGACTATCGCGAAATGGCTCCCGCTGCTGCGTCCCGAAATATTTTCGTCGGGTCGGACGGCAAACTCATCAGTGGTGAAGGTTCATCGACGATAGGCTATCGCGCTTCGGGAGTTCCCGGGACGATCGCGGGCTTTGACCTTGCTTTCAAGAAATATGGTTCCGGTCGGGTCAAATGGGCAGATCTCGTCGAACCTGCACGCCGCTTGGCGGCCAATGGCTACGTCCTTTCATACCGGCTGGCACGTCTTTTCAGAGGATATTCCGATGGCCTCTCGAAGTATCCGGAAAGCAAGCGGATATTCCTCAACGGCGGCAAATTCTTTGAAGAAGGCGATCTCTTCAAGCAGCCTGATCTCGCCGCAACCTTAGGGCGCATCGAGCGGCTTGGGGCACGCGAATTTTACACGGGCAAGACCGCGCAGCTAATTGCCGCGGACATGAAAGCTAACAACGGGCTGATCACGCTCGACGATCTAAAGGCCTATCAGGCTAAGGAACGCGAGCCTCTTGTTGGCAATTATCGCGGACACAAGATCGTTTCGATGCCGCCGCCGAGTTCGGGCGGGATCGTGATGCTCGAGGCATTGAATATTCTCGAGGCTTACGATGTCGCGAAGATGCAGTACAATTCGGCGGAGAAATATCACTATCTTGCCGAAGCAATGCGTCGGGCCTTTGCGGATCGTGCGGAGTTTATGGGCGATCCTGATTTTGCCGATGTCCCGACGGCGGCTCTCACGTCAAAGTCCTACGCTGCAAAACGCCGGGAGACCATTCAAAAAGATAAGGCCTCCAACAGCAAAGACATCGGCCACGGTGAACCGACCGGTCACGAATCGATGGACACCACGAACTATGCGGTCGTGGACAAGGACGGGATGATGGTCGTCAACACATATACGATCAACGACCTTTACGGCTCGCAGGTCACGGCCAAAGGAACCGGCATTCTTCTTAACGACGAAATGGATGATTTTGCCGCGAAGCCGGGCGAACCGAATATGTTCGGCCTGATTCAGGGCGAGCGAAATGCCGTAAAGGGCGGAAAAAGACCGCTCTCTTCAATGACTCCGACGATCGTTCTACGTCCGGACGGTTCGGTGTGGTTCGGCGTTGGAGCACGCGGAGGCCCAAGGATCATCTCAGCGGTCCTTCAGACCGTCATCAACGTGATCGACCACAAGATGGACATTCAGGCAGCGATAGATGCACCTCGGATCCATCATCAATGGCTGCCCGATGAATTGACCACCGAACCTATCGGATTTTCTCCTGACACGACCACGATCCTGAAGTCCTACGGACATCGTTTGGCATCACCGAGTTGGGTCGCTTCTGCGACCGGTTTGATGATCGATGAGAAGGGGGTGCGGCTCGGAGCGATCGATTCTCGCAGCGACGGCCTCGCTGTCGGCTATTGAGGGAGTTTCTTCGCTTCTTCCTGATCGAGCAAGCGGGTTGTGCCTTCCGTAACACTTGTCGGCTGGAGGTCGTTCGTGTCACGCCACGCTCCGACTCCCGGACTGCGATAGTCTGCGGCCGGTTGAGTTTGCTGAGGCGGCAATGCCATTCCGGCAGTCGGCCTTCCATGGAGCGTCGCGGGCATCGGCGGCATCTGAGCCTGCGAAAATGCCGGCTTGCCCGCCCATGACGGCTTTGAGCTCTGCAGAAATATCAACGAACCGAGCAGGAATATCATCGACCCGAAAACTCCAGTGATAGCCATCAAGGCGATCAGTTCATCCGGACCGTTCAATATCCCAAAGAACGATGTCGTGAACAACGTAAAGAAAATAAACCAGCTGATCGAGAAAAACACGCCGTTCTTTTTGTTAAAGAGCTTCGGCGGCGGCTTTTCGTTCAGTTGAGCAAGCTGCGGAAGATAGCCGCCTTGTGCGACCACCTCCGCAACGAGCGAAAGCGGCAACCCGCATCGCGAGCAGAACTTGGTGTCTTCGTTGGCTTGTTGCTGTCCGCAGCTTGGGCAATGCATCTTTTCTTCTCTCAGGGTAACGCGACTGATTAAACGAATTCTGCCACGAAAATGTTCAGTCGGCAAAAATAAACTCACCGTCGGCGGATCTTCTTGCCGCTCTGAAGCTGATAAATGGCGGCTGCACGTCCGAGGTAATGATCCGCGGTCGCGGCCGTCTCAAGCAGAAGGGAAAAGATCGATGTGAGCTTTTCCGGAGCGGGAAGTTCGCGTTTCAGGTCATCGTCCGAGGCTAAAAAGCCAAGGCCGTGCCGGCGAGTCTCCGCGACCTCGTCGAGATATTCGAGGATCAATTCGTGCGTCGAAAGCTTCTCCGGCAGCGTCCACTCGAACGGATCGTCCCACAGGCGGGTTGTGATACCGCCGAAAGCCTGCTCTACCGCAGCCGCCGAACGCAAAAGACACGTTCCCACGTTCATATACGGAAGTTCCGCGGTGCCGACGTTCGTAAAAAGATCGGCTTCGGCCGTGAGTTCGAGCAAGGTTCGAGTGTCAAGGTCGAGCTTGTCAAACTTTCGGCCGAAGCCTTCTATCAAATCTCGCATAAAATGAGGAGAGAAATCGAGTAGATCATCGACCCTTGTACCGACGTTCCTTTTCAAAGATACCGAGGCCGTAATTCCTGCCTTTGTAATTGATTCCCGTACCGACTGTGCCGCTTATGCCGATACGCGAGCCTCTTGAAGGAACCGCATTATCAGTAATGACCCAGATCGAGCCTGTGCCATCGTCGATCTTGTAAGCTCCGCCCGAAATCCCTGTCCCGGGGATCGAAAGGCCGTAGCTGTCAACCACCGTGCCGATAATGCCGACCTCTTTATTCTGATACCGTGAAGGATTTGCATTGATCTCGGCGATCGACCTTTTCTCCGGGCAGGCCGCCGCGAAAATAGCGATACCGGCAACTGCGGCAACAAGCAGAATACGTGTAATTCCTTTCATTTCTCTCTCCTGAAGTAGCGTAATATTGGCCGAAAGGCCTCTGAGGAGAGATTCAGTTTTCATCCGAAAGGTTCGCAAGCATTTGTCGATCGGCTAGCCGAGCTTGACCGCAGTTCCGTATGCGAGCACTTCGGTCGAACCTTGGCCGAACTCCGTCGCGTCATAACGCATCGCGATCACGGCGTCGGCACCGATGTCGTGAGCGTGCTGGACCATTCGATTGAATGCTTCCATGCGAGCATGCTCGCAGACCTCGGCCCACTCCTCGATATTGCCGCCGGCGAGCGATTTGAATCCGCCGATAATGCCGCGTCCGAGGCCCGTCGCCCGAACAACGATGCCGCGAACAACGCCAAGATACTGGTTGATCCGACGGCCTTCGATCTCCATTCCGGTTGTAACTATCATATTTTTTTAGGCCAAAAGGAAACGGCAAAGGTCAAAGCATTATTCGGTTTGCTTTCGGCCCTTTGCCATATTAGTTAGAGGTGGTAGCGCCTAGGGGAATCGAACCCCTCTTTCAAGAATGAGAATCTTGCGTCCTAACCGATAGACGAAGGCGCCAAATAACAAGGCTTTGCTGCAAAACGCGCAAAACGGAATTATAGGTCTCGATTCTGCGTAAAGCAACTTGCGAAGCCGCTGGGATCAACACCTCGCCGGCTGACGGCTAATAGGCTGCCTCCACGGGGAGATCGTTTTGGCGACCGAAAGAGTCCACGGAAACAGAGCCATTGGCACTGTTGATGACCCACCACGAGCCCTGGCGAAAGATCGCCGGATCTGTCTTTCCGTCTCCGTCATAGTCAGCAGGGACAGGTGTGTCGGTCGAAAGGCCAAAACTGTATTGTTGGTAGCCGGCCGAGCTCGAAAAAATGTACCACAGCCCGTCGCGATAAACGGCCTCGTCCGCCCTTCCGTCTCCATCATAGTCCGCGGGCACGGGATCGTCTGATGGCAGGCCGAACTCGATCGTGTTTTGATGACCGTTCGTCAAGTCGAATGACCACCATTCGCCGTTTCGATAGACGGCAAGCTCTAGCCTTCCGTCGCCCGTATAATCGGCTGGAACCGGCTTGTCCTGAGGCCGGCCAAATCCGACCATTCCAACCTGACCGGTCGAAAGGTCAAGTGTCCACCACTCGCCGCCGCGATAGACGGTTAGGTCTAGCAAACCATCGCCCGTGTAATCGCCGGAAACCGGAATATCCCCGGCGCTTCCAAATTGTCGTGCGTGTGACACGCTATCTGAGCTTGAGACCCACCACCAAACGCCATCTCTAAAGACTGCGATATCGGCCTTGCCGTCGCCATCATAATCGGCTGGGGCGAGTTTGTCGGTCGGAAGACCCCATTGAGCGGACGCGAATCCATCTCTCGAACGATCTATGTACCAGGTTTGATCAGACGGCCGAAAGACGGCCATGTCTGAGCGTCCGTCACCGTCGAAGTCGAACAACGCCCGTCTGTTCAGAAGGGAACGTTCGACCGCACCGATATCGACGCCCGCCCCAACTTTTCGCGGAAAGTCCACTCCCCTTTGGTCAGAAATGAGATGAGGCATACACCCACCATCGAAAACGCAGCTATCGCCCGCATTGATCGCCGGACTATTTCTAAGCGGTAAATGGGTCAGCGTTAAGCCGCCGTTGTCTTGAAGCGGCCCTAGGTGTGGGTCGATCGGAAAACTAGAGCCTACGATATCACCATTGACACCATTGGTCATCCCATTGACCGGACCGGTACCGATCAGGTTATGTCCGTGAGATATTAGGAAATAGCTATATAGATCGGGCAGATTGCCAGCTGTGTTCCCGGCCACGATGGTGTTCCGAAATTCTGACAGTATACTGCCCCAAACTCCGGCCATGTTTCCAATCCCGCCACCATCATTCTGACTTGTGTTCTCTGTGCAAGTAACATTGGTCATGAGAAGCGGTCCATAGGCGAATAGTCCGCCTCCGACCTGGTACTCGAGACCAGCGACAGTTTCGTTCCCGGTGATCGTCGTGTTCGTCAATCTCGCGGGACTATAATCGCCATTGTTATTGATCCCGGCACCTTGTGAGGCTTGGTTGGCGAAAATCGTTGAATCGGCCATCGTCAACGCTCCTTCATCGAAGACAAGTACACCGCCGCCCAATGTTGCAGTATTGTTTCTGATCGTTGAAGCCGATACATAAAGCATTCCCAGGATTGCGATGCCTCCGCCATGATTTGAGGAGCAATTCTGGACGACTACTGCGTCGAGGTTCACCGTTTGGTTTAGCGGTACAAGTAAGCATCCCCCAGCAAGATCATCCCGATCCTTCGGCGTGGCGCCGTTTTCGATCGTTACCCCGCGGATCGTAACCGCTTTTGTAGAACCGACGAGGTCAAATATCCTGAACGGTGCGCCGGTCAGGTTTCGACCGATCGTCAGTCGATCCGCTCCAGGGCCTTCGATGGTGATCTCTCGGCTTGTTGCATTCAGGACAAGAGGGCCTCGATCCAGTACGATCTTGGCCGGCGATGAAAAACCAAATCGAATACGGCCGCCGCCGGTCGCGTTCAACTGCTCGATCGCCGCCCTAAGCGTGCAACGTCCAGCTGAGTCGCCGCAACTGAGATCGGCCAGATCGTCATCACTCGTGTCTGCAAGATCATTGACCAGGAACTCGCGTGAGATACCATCGTCGATAACCTTTGGCTGGGTGATGTCTAGAGGACTTTGTTCGGGCGCCAGCAAAGTCGTTCGGCGCGAGCCATCGGCAAGGGCAATGTGCACGACACGCGATCCCGCGGGTTTCGGTACTTCAACCTGCGGCGTCTTTGCGGGCGAGTTTCCGAAAAATAGCAGAACCGCAACTGCCATCGGCATAAAGTAGGCGATAATGTAAGTCATTTTATTTGGTTCCTCCCCTCAGGTCTTCGATTGACGGTCTTTTGTTCCCCGATCCCGGTAGAAACCCGTCGAACCGCGATAGTTTGCAAAAATTTTATTACCTCCGTGAGTAGCATCGGTATTTGCAAAAGTCCTTCGAAAAATCTCCAAATTTTATTGCAATTTTATTTGACGTTCGTTTCTGCGTTGTTTTGATCGATTTATTCCAAAGATCGCAGCCCCTATATACTCGCTTTGTACTATACGGGGACAAACCTGGTCGGCTCCGGAGGAGCCGCATGTTTGTAGAACTCGGCTATCATAAACGATCCGGAGGCGGCTTGCCGCCGACAATGGCCGCCCAATTGTCCCAGCCAAGACGCTCGTGGGACAGCTCTGGGACAGCCTCTGGGACAAATAAGTGATGTGTTGTCAATCACTTACGCGACTATCCCAGAATTTCGCGAAAAAAAATTCAACCCGCATTTTCCATTCTCAATTCTCCGTTTTCAGTTCTCCTGGAGGCGGCTCGGCCGCCGACTTCTCTCTGTCGCGTGCTTCGCACGCTCCGACAGAATATTGAGGAGAAGCTAACCACGAGCTGAAGCTCGTGGCAATTCAGCGGTCTTTGCGTTTTCAAACGAGATCGTAAACGCAAAGAACGCAAAGGAGGCGCAGAGTTCGCAAAGGGAAGAAAGCCGCCGCGAATGTACGGATCGGAAGCCCTTTCAATCTCAAAGCTCAAATTTCAAATCTCGAATCTGAAATCTGAAATCTGAAATTGGCGATTGAGAACCTCTGTGAACTTTGCGGGGTTTTGCTTGGCGTACTTTGCGTTTTCAAACCCGAATTTAAACGCAAAGAACGCAAAGGAGGCGCAGAGTTCGCAAAGGCTTGGATGCAGCGAGCGAGACAGTATGAATACCTGTCAGCCACGAATTCGCGAATGGAGCCTCGAACCTGAATTTTGCTTGTCAAAGAACAAACGGCCGTTTCGACCGTGTTGTCATCATAGCGAAACGGCGCGCCCGTTTTGAAGCACAAACCGCACGAAACGTATCAAACCGCACAAAATGTATCAAAGTGCACGATTTGCACGATTTACACGATTTGCACAAAAAATCAGGACGGGGAGCGGTTGCGACTGGCCGAGATTTTGTGGAAACTCCGCAAAACGGCAATACTCGGACAACGCGTTCACCCTGAAAAAAGGTGGACATCTCCGAGCGGTTTGTAATAAAATACGAGCCGTTGACTGGTTCAACTCCAATTCAAACAGCCAGTTTTCCGAAAGGGTTTTGAAGTTTCCTCAAACTTGACCTTTTTGTTCACGTCTAATTTCGTGTCTCGATCGATATTTCTTTTGGCTTGCTATTGTCGAGCGCGAACCAACATTGCGATCCGAACCGATAAGCTCGCAAACGGATCGCCGCTAAAACAAGGAGGAATAATGAGAAAAGTAACTTATTTCGCCGGCGCGGTGTTTATTGTCGCGTTGTCGATGCTCGTCGTTAATGCTCAGGAGAAATTTTCTAAGGTCGTAACGGATGCCACACGCTGGGATCCGATAGAATTCGTGGCTCCGCAAGAATGTTCGGCCTCGCCGGAAGAGTGTGCCGTTAAGATGCTCACGGAATTGAAGATCGATGTTGGCAGTGAGCCTGAATTCAGTGTTTATCCGATCGGGAAGACGGATGACGGTAACGTGACCGTGGTCTTCGTCTCGCAGCTCATTGAGAACGATGATCTAATAATGGGCAAGCTATTCCGATTGGAGTTGGACAAGAGCGACCAAGCAGATCTGACCTATAGCCTCGATGGCTTGGGCGTGATGTATCAATGCATGGACGGGAAGGAAGGCTGGCGGAAGACGCCGTGCGGAACCTAGCAGGCGATCGTTGATATGTCCAACTGAAGTTAAAAGGAGAACAGCCTATGCAGCCGGCCTTCAAGGGCAGTTCTCCTTCGCTATCATTGACGCGGGCTTGCGGCGTCCCTCGTTTGTGGCCGGAGGCACAAAGGCTCGACATTTCGCGACCGGTTCGATAGACTTGTTTTACAAGGATGTGGTGAGTTATTGCGACTTGCGGCCACGTAAAATAAACGGCTAAACAGCAGAGAGATCAATGTTTTGTTAAGACTCTGTGCTGGAATGTAGTGCAGAGTTTTTTTTATCTACGATATGGATGCAGTTGGGAAAAGGATTGGAACTGTCGGGGCGGCACTTAGCATTGCGGTCTGTGTGGTTCTTTTTGTATCTCTCACCAACCTAGTAGGGACGCCTGAGCAAGCTAGTGCACAGACATCGGGAGCAAAACAGTTCCGATTGGTCGGCGGCTCATCTAGCGGAGAGTCTGCAAGTTATTCATTTCAAACTCCTCCGAATGAGAAGACTTTTGCTGACGACTGTCCCAGCTGTGAGGTCGGAAATGCGGTTATCTGGGCTGAGTTCGGTTGTCGTAGGAAGGCGGAGGCACTGTTCAGTTCCAACTCCGCCTTAAATATCGTGGAGACGTCCTTTGTTCTGGGTGAAAATGGCAAGTATCTCTTAGAACAGCGTATTTGGGTTTCGAAGGCAAAAAGTGGTCGCGTGGTAGCCGCTCGGATGTTTTGGATCGAGGGTGATGACTTCTGGGCTGTCCAGGCGCCGACACTGGAGTTGGTCAAGTTGCTCCGCGCGAGTAATGAGTATGAACAGGTTCGAAGGGATGCTACCGAAGCAAAAAAGAACTGGGTGCCGATCATAAATGCGAATACAATCGGTCGGGATCGGTGCGGCGACTTAACGCAGAAACGGGTTAGTCATCAATGAATACAGATTTTTTGGATCTTTTACGCGAGAAGATCATCGTCTTTGACGGTGCGATGGGTGTGAGCCTGCAGGCGTTAGATCTCTCGATCGACGATTGGGGCGGCCCTAATTTCGAGAATTGCTCGGAGAACCTGCTTTACACGCGGCCTGATGCGGTCGAGAAGGTGCATACGAGTTTTCTCGATATCGGCTGCGACGTGATCGAGACGAACAGTTTTGGCGGCAGCGAGGTCGTGCTTGGTGAATTCGGGATTGCAGACAAGACTTACGATGTCAACAAAAAGGCCGCGGAGCTCGCAAAACGGCTTGCGAATGACTATTCGACCCACGATCATCCGCGATTCGTTGCGGGCTCGATTGGGCCGGGGACGAAACTCCCGACGCTTGGGCATATCACCTATCGTGCATTGAAAGATGCTTATCGTGAGCAGGTTCGCGGCCTGGTTGACGGCGGCAGCGATTGTCTGATCGTCGAAACTTGTCAAGATCTGCTTCAAACAAAGGCGGCACTCGCAGCGATCTTCGACCATTTTGCGAAGACGCGCTCGCGAATCCCCGTGATCGCGCAGGTTACGATCGAGGTTTTCGGCACAATGCTGAACGGCACGGAGATCGGTGCCGCATTGACCGCACTCGAACCTTTCCCGATCGACGTGATCGGTATGAACTGCGGCACAGGGCCGAAGCATATGACGGATAGTTTCCGCCATCTATGCGAGAATTCGCCGCTTCCGGTCTCGATCCTGCCGAATGCCGGTTTGCCGGAGGTGAAGGACGGCCGGCAGCATTACGACGAGACTCCCGAGAGCTTTGCGGCGCAGGTCGAGGCTTTCGCGAAGGATTTCGGAGCGAATATCGTCGGCGGCTGCTGCGGAACCACGCCGGATCACATAAAACTTTTGGTCGAACGGCTCGGCAGTCTTTCGCCAAAAGAGCGAAACGCAAAGCTTGCCCCTTCCGCATCTTCGATCTATTTCCAACAGCCATTTACTCAAGATGCTTCTTTTCTGATCGTTGGCGAGCGTGTGAATGCGTCGGGCTCGAAGAAGATGCGCGACCTGCTCGATGCCGAAGATTGGGACGGCCTCGTAAACCTCGCAAAGTCGCAGGAAAAAGAAGGCGCGCACATTCTTGACGTGAACGTCGATTTTGTCGGCCGCGATGGCGTTGCCGATATGCACGAACTTGCAAAACGGCTCGTGACCAACGTGAAGATCCCGTTGATGTTCGATTCCACCGAGTGGGAAAAGATGGAAGCCGGCCTCGAACACGCAGGCGGCAAATCGATCCTGAATTCGACGAACTACGAGGACGGCGAAGAGCGTTTCATAAAGCTGCTCGAACTTGCGAAAGAGTTCGGTGCGAGCATCGTAATCGGATTGATCGACGAGACCGGAATGGCTCGCACCGCCGAAGATAAGCTCAAGATCGCCAGACGCGCATACAAACAGGCGACCGAATTCGGCATCGAGGCTCACGATATCTTCTTCGATCCGCTCGCGCTTCCGATCTCGACCGGCATAGAGGAAGACCGCAAGAACGCTGCCGAAACGATCGATTCGATCAAGCAGATACGCGAAGAGATGCCCGAGGCGAACATCATTCTCGGTGTGTCGAATATTTCGTTCGGATTGAGCCCTGCGGCAAGGATCGTGCTCAATTCGGTATTTTTGCACGATGCCGTAGAAGCCGGGATGAACTCCGCGATCGTCAACGCGTCGAAGATCCTGCCGCTTATTCGATTCAACGAACACGAGATCGACACGGCACGCGACCTTATCTACGATCGCCGACAATGGAACGCGGACGCCCCCGTCCGCACTGAGGGCGAAGCCCGAACCATCGGTTCGCCGGGGGAACCGGCGATTGCGGACGAGGGCGTCCGCGTTCCGTCGATCTGCACTTACGATCCGCTTGTCGAATTCACAACGCTTTTTGAGGGCAAGACCGCGCAGTCGATCAAGCCGGATATCTCGAACCTGCCGATAGAAGAGCGACTTAAGGAACATATAATCGAGGGCGAAAAGATCGGCCTTGAGGACTCGCTGAAACAAGCCCTCGAAACATACAAGCCGCTGGATATTATCAACAATATCCTGCTCGACGGAATGAAGACGGTAGGCGATCTCTTTGGTTCCGGACAAATGCAGCTGCCTTTCGTGCTGCAATCGGCAGAGGCAATGAAGGCAGCGGTAAGATTCCTCGAGCCGTTCCTCGACCGCGTCGAAGGCATCGAAAAGGGAACGCTCGTGCTTGCGACTGTCAAGGGCGATGTTCACGACATCGGCAAGAACCTCGTCGATATTATCTTGACGAATAACGGCTACAAGGTCGTCAATCTCGGCATCAAGCAGCCGATCGACGACATCCTGCGAGCCTTTGAGGAATCAAAGGCCGACGCGATCGGTATGAGCGGCCTGCTCGTAAAATCGACGCTCGTGATGCGTGACAATCTTGAGTTGATGAATACGCGGAGCATCAACGCCCCCGTCATCCTCGGCGGTGCGGCGCTGAATCGCAGATATGTCGATCAGGATCTGATACCGCTATATGACGGCGAGCTATTCTATGCTCGTGATGCGTTCGACGGTCTGCATGCGATGGACAAGCTAACGTCCGGCGGGGATCTGACCACAGAGATCCCGGAGACCACCGAGAAAGCGAGTAAAGCAGCTGCGGCAGCGAGCGAATCGAATCAGGCACCGGCAGAGAATGAAGACCTCGTCGGTGAAGATGCGAAGTTGGGCGTAAATGCGGCCGAACAGGTGCGGAAGCGAGCAAGCGGTTCGACATCGCATACGACACGCTCCGAGATCTCGCAGGATGTCCCGATCCCCGTGCCGCCGTTCTGGGGCTCGAAGGTCGTTGAGATCAAAGACCTCACGAAGATCTTCGATTTTGTTAACGAGACCGCACTATTCAAAGGTCAATGGCAGTATAAGCAGGGCCGAATGAAACCGGACGAGTATGCAAAGATAATCGCCGACGAGGTGCGTCCGAGATTTGAAGAACTGAAGGCCGATGCGATACGAAACAAGCTTTTGGAAGCGCGAGTGGTTTACGGCTATTTTGCCTGCCAATCCGAAGGGAACGACCTGATCATCTACAACGAAGATCAGAAGACGGAGCGTCTGCGATTCAACTTCCCGCGACAGCCGATCGAACAGCGTGGCGGCAAGAATTTGTGTCTCGCGGACTATTTCGCGTCGGTCGAGTCCGGCAAGATGGACGTTGTCGCATTCGACCTGGTCACGATGGGCAGCAAGGCAAGCGAGCATTCTGCAAAGCTTTTTGCGGCGGACAACTACACTGATTATTTGCTGTTCCACGGCCTTTCGGTCGAATCGGCGGAGGCTTTTGCGGAGATGTGGCACAAGCGGATCCGCGAGGAACTCGGCATCGCCGGAAGCGACGCCCCGGAACTCGCAAAGCTCTTCCATCAAGGCTATCAAGGATCGAGGTACAGCTTTGGCTATCCGGCGTGCCCGGACCTTGAGGAACAGGCAAAGATCTTCGAGCTTCTCGATCCGTCGCGTATCGGTGTCGAACTGAGCGAGGAGTTCCAGCTGCACCCGGAGCAATCGACCTCGGCGATCGTTCTGCATCATCCGGCAGCGAAATACTTCAACATCGAATAGAGTTCAGCTTACATTTGCAATGAAAAATGCCGCTCGGGACCACAATGGAACCGAGCGGCTATTTTGTAGATGTCTCGGCCGACGGAATCGGCCGAGAGCTAAGCGAATTTAACTACTATCTTCCCGGGATCGGAACGTCGTTGCTAAGACCGAAGCCGTAGGCCGTAAAGCCAGCGGTCGATCTTAGCAGGTACCACGTGCCGCTGCGATAGACTGCGAGGTCCGTGCGGCCGTCGCCGTCATAGTCACCGGGCGTCGGAATGTCGCCGAGCAATCCGAAATGGATCGTCGAGCTCGTTCCAGCGGCCGGATTGTAGATGAACCAATCGCCCGTAAGCGTTCGGAAGAGTGCGATCTCAGCCTTGCCGTCGCCCGAGTAGTCTGCGATCACGGGAACGTCCGATGAAGTTCCCATTCCTGTAGCCGTCGTCGGGAAACCGCCGGTTGATGGGCGGTATGTGAACGAGCCGGCCGCGCCATTGTAGTAAGCAATGTCGGCTTTGCCGTCGCCATCGAAATCACCGGGAGCTGGAATCGTGCCTGCAGCGTTCGGTATCGTCGTGTAGATCAGGCCGCCGGTGCTCTTAAGAGCGTACCAGCCGCCGTCTGAAGGACGGTAAACCGCGACATCCGTCTTGCCGTCGCCATCATAGTCGGCATTGACAGGGACATCGCCGGGCAGTCCGAACGATAGGAACGTGATGGTCGAGTTCGAGCTGTTGAAGATGTAAAAGTCCGGATTTGCGCTGTTCGCGTCTCCGCGGAATATCGCAAGATCGGCCTTTGCATCGCCATCAAAATCGCCCGGTGCGGGTACGTCGGTGGAGATCCCCCAATGAGCAACGGCGTAGCCGGCGGTTGACCGCAGCATATGCCAGTTGCCGTCTGACGGACGGAATACCGAGACGTCCGACTTGCCGTCGCCGTCAAAATCGTACTTCGCTCGTACAGGCGCCGTGACAGAGAAGTTCGCGTCCGAAACATCGAAGAAGACGTTTCCGACAGCTTCGATCTTGACACGTGCCTGCGAAGTCACGCCCATCGGGATCGTTACATCGGCCGAGCCGTCATTCGGCGTGCTTGCCAAAAGCACGGTCGGGAAGGTCTGGCCGCCATCGGTCGAAAGCGAGATCTTGACGTTCGCGACGCTTACGGGAGCAGCCGTCGTGTTAGCGACGTTCCAGGTTACGGTCTGGACCGAACCGCCGGCGACCTGGATCGAGGTGTTCGGTGATGTTACCTTGAACGGCCCGGAAGAGTTCGTCACCGTAATGACGGAGTCCGTGTACTGAGTTTGACCGATGGTCACGCCCGGTACATACGGCTTGTTGTCGCGGACCGTAAGGCGGAAGTTGAGCGTACGAGACACCGAGCTTAGAGCCTCGGTATTCGCTACGGCATCGCCGCCGGGAAGTGTGGGCGACACGAGGAGCCCGGCAAGCACTGTCGCCATCTTCGGAAAGTAGCGGGTCGGCGAAGCGGTCGGCGGGAATGAGAGCCAATTCGGGCCTGTCGTTTTGCCGGGTGATGCCGGGCTGCTGCTGCCGGAAGAGGTCGCGTTGTCATTCTGCTCCCACTGATAGGTTAGCGAATCGCCGTCCGGATCGGTGGCCGAGCCGGTCAACGCGAACGGCGTGCTGATCGGGATCGTGTAGTTTGGAACTGACGAAACGACCGGCGGATGATTTTGCGTCATATTGGTCGTTACCGGGCAGGTCTTGTTTGCAAGGTTCGCCTGGATCTGCTCGATGCTCGTTTGGTGGAACGTGTCGATCGAGTGCGGGGCAACGTCATACGGCGTGATGCCGGCATAGCCCATGATCGTGATTCCGGAGCCCACTTCTTTGTTGC
Organism: Acidobacteriota bacterium; assembly: GCA_018269005.1. GTDB lineage: Bacteria > Acidobacteriota > Blastocatellia > Pyrinomonadales > Pyrinomonadaceae > OLB17. The sequence continues at coordinate 73,244 of JAFDVK010000038.1, forward strand.
GTCCGGTACCCTCAAGCGAGAACGAGAAGGTGTGATTCGCACCCATTTGGTGGCCAACCTCGTGGACGACGTAGTCGATATCAAAGTTGTCGCCCTGCGGAACGCCGTCGCCCGGCGATGTAATGCCGCTGCCTTTCTGTCCATCGACACAAACGCAGCCGATGCAGCCTGCGTTGCCGCCGCCGCCCGAAGCACCGAACATATGGCCGATGTCGTAATTGGCTTCGCCAATATTTGCCGTCAGCGTTGCCTGTAGCTCGCCATTCCAGTTTCCCAAGGTCGAGTATGGGTCGGTCGCCGGATTGTAATAGATGACGTTCGTTGTCGAATCGATCAAGTTCAGATGCACCGCGAGATCCTTTTCATAGACGCCGTTCGCACGGGTCAAGGTCGCATTGAATGCCGCGAGGACGAGAGCGACCTGGCTTGCGCTTGTTGCACCAAAATAGTTCGCGTATTCGCCGTTACAAGATTGAGCGAGCCGCATCGTCTTGATCTGGCCCGCGTTGCTGTCCGGCCGCGAAGCGACATCGCCGTTCAGGCGATAGCTGTCTCGAATGCCCGTCAAAAATCCGACATCGCCGGTGGTACAACGCCAGGGCGAACCGCCGGATTCGCCATCGCGACGGAATACCGAATACACCTTATGATCGGCCGAGAACGGCTCGATGAATTCATTGTGGGCATCGGAGCGGAATACTACGGTTTGGATGCCTTGCGGCGAGATGCTGAGCTTCAGCGTCGAAAATCGATCTGTGAGTCCGCGTCCCGAGTATGCGCGGATCTCTGGGAAGCGAGCCTGCAGAGCCGCGTCGAAGTTCGAATCCTCATAGACCTCGAACCGCTCCATATCGCCGTCGGCATTTGGGATCGAGATCACGACGGATTCGCCGCTAGAACGGCCCGCGATCGAGAAAAGCTGCTCCCTCAACGGTTCGATGTTGAGGTTGTAAAGGCGAAAGTCTGTCGGATAAGACGCTCTCAAGACGGCCCTATCCGTCGTGATCGTCGAACGATCTTGCTGATTCTCGGTCCATATCAGCTGTTGGGCCGAGGCACCGATCACTAGGAACGCTAGAACCAACGAGAGAGACAGAACGCCGCGAAACATCAGATGCGTGTTCATATTTAATTTGCTCCTTACTTATTGGGATCCATTTGGACGTTTAGGACGTTTCGCGGGTACACGAGCCGACCGGCGTTTCGAATGGAGACTCCAAGCTAATTGAATTGAAATTAGAACGAGATTGATTATCCTACAAACCGTGTGAAAACAGCAATCCCGGACCGCGAAATCCAACTGGCCGGGTCACTTTTTCTTTCGGGGTGTCCGTAATGATACACTTATCGTCTTGCGTCCCGCAAATGCCAGAAAACAGCCTCAAAACAGCAGAAATTCGCAGCCTCGAACCGCTTGTTCCCGATATCGACGAGCTGGATGTGCTGGCCCCGACCGAACGACGCGGCTTCTGGCTTGCGCACCGGATGAATCAGGGCCGCTGGAAACGCCTGATGACATTCTTTCAGCGTCATATCGGCTCACTATGGATCTACTTGGCGACCTATAACCTAATGGAGGTGCACGGCCTCGAGAATTTTGAGGCAGCCGACCCGGGCCGTCCTGTGCTTCTGGTGGCGAATCATCGCTCGTTCTTCGATATGTACACGGTGTCGAGCATTCTTTTTCGGAAGACGCATCGGCCGCTCCAGCTCTACTTTCCGGTCCGTGCGAAATTCTTTTATGACCGTCTGAGCGGTTGGGTGGTGAATTTCGTGATGGGCTGGTTCTCGATGTACCCGCCCTTCTTCCGCGAGGCGGGCGAGGTCGAGAAACGCGAGTTCGATAAGTATTCGCTTCGAAGGCTTGTCCAGCTGTGCTCGCAAAACGGCCCGAATGTGATCGGTTTTCATCCCGAAGGGAAGCGGAATCTAAAGGGCGGGCCGTATGACTTTCTGCCTGCGCAGCCGGGCGTCGGCAAGGTGATCTATTCCGCACGGCCGCAGGTCGTGCCCGTCTTTATCGCCGGGCTTGGCAACGATCTGCCTAAACAGATATTGGGGAACTGGCGTGGCGGCGAGCCGGTGCGCCTCTTGTTCGGCGAGCCCATCGACCTCGCAGAGTTTTATCTAAAAGCAGACAAACTGCGAACGCACAAGGAGATAGCCGACCATCTGATGCTGAAGATCGCGGAATTAGGCGAGCAGGATCGTTCGGAACGAGAGAAGCAGACCGATCTTAAGGAACGAGTGAAGGTCTGATCAATTCGTCTTGGGTGCCGTCGGGTTTGTGACATTCGCTGCCGCGGTGGCGGAGTTCGAGTTTGGTTCTTTTGCGGAATCAGGCGACACCCAGCCGGCATTTTCGAGCAGAGCGATCGCGAACTTTACCGGGACTGCCATATTCGCGGCCGTGTTCTCCGTAAACACACCAAAATTCACGCCGATCACCTCGCCGCTTTGGCCGAAGAGCGGCGCTCCGGAACCGCCTTCCGCGGTGCGTGCGTCGTGCACGATCCGCTTGGAATCGAGGTCGGTGATAGAACCTTGCGTGGTCAGCGGCACGATCTTCTGCGATTGGGCAAGGAAGTTGATCAGATCTTGCCGCGAGTTGCCGAAACGCTGGTTTATCGAGCGGGCCTCGGCGTCATCGACCATCGCAAGCAGCCGATCAGGACCATTCGGATACCCCATAGTTACGACCGTCTTTCCGATCTCGACCGAGGCGGTGTCCGTGTCGAGCGGGACTGTCGGCAGATCCTGAGGAACGGTCGCCGGGTCGATAAACCCGATAGCAAGGTCTTCGCGGCCGCCGACGCTCTTTACCGTGAGCGGAAAAGGCTGTGGATGATTCGGGAAGTAAATGACGAGCTTTTTGACGCGTGCACGGGCATTTCCGGCGGCCATCATCTGCTTAACACCGTCGTCTTCTTCCCACGGCCGGACAACGTGGCGATTCGTAACGATGTAGCCCTGCCCGACGTAAAAACACGTGCCGATAAAATCGTATTCGACCGTCGGCCCGTTGCCGTCGGTCGTAACTCCGACCTGCGGCCGCGACGGCATGGAATCAGGATTTTCCGGGGCCTGCGGCTCGTACGGGCTGCGATAAAGCGACGGGTCGGCGTAGCGCAGGACCTTGCCCGTACGCTTATCGACGAGGTCATAGACGCCGACGATCAGGCCGATCGAATTGCCGTACGCAACGCGAAGGTTCGGCGCAAGCGAGACGGTCTTGATGATGTCCTTGTTGCTTTTATCCAACTCGCCAAGCTGGTTGCTCGCCTGGCCAAGCTTTTCCTCGAGATTCTTGATCGTTTCGCTCTGCACTTTCGCCTGTTCGCGGGCTTCCCGCAACTCGCGATTTACGGCGTATCCGATATAGAGAATGCCGGTCAGGAATGCGACCGCGATCACGAGCGTTATGAGCTTGGTCGTCCAGGATATCTCGCGTGCAAGCTCGCGTGTAAATTCGCGAAGGAACGCTTTTGCGTCATCCCGCTTTGCCGATCCGTAAGACTCGATGGCCGCATCTTCGATGAACTGCGAAATATGCGGCTGCTCACGATTTGTCGTGATGAGCGCGGACTTTGCCTCTAGCGAAAAGAAGCCGAAGGAAATGCTGTTCTCGGGGGCAGCGATGACGTCTCCGTCGGTTACGGGAACGTAACGCCGCAGCGGTTTATCGTTTATCTCGAAGTTCAGGTCTTGGGCAAAATCTACGACGCGGAAGCTGCCGTCCGAACTGTCAAGCTCGAGCCAAACGTCAAGGTCGCGCACGGACGAGGTGTGGATCTGTATGTCACAGGTAGAGTCCGAGCCGATCCGAATCCGTTCTTGTGCGAAGAATTCGGTTCGCTTCTCAAGGCCGACTGTGACGTGGATGATAATGCCGGGTGCCATTAGTAAGCGTGAAAACGTGCGATAAGCGTTATTGGTGTGATTCTATCACAGAGACCCGGCAGAAGCTCTAGAAAAATCTCGCAGATCGCCGTAACTTTTGTTGTCTCGCGGTCGATTCTGTTAGCCTTTTATTAAATATGGGAAAGCCGAAATTCATCACCGACCGCGAAGAGCTCGAAAAGCTCGCGCCAATGCTCAAAGCCCCGATAAAACGCCAGGTCTTCGTCTGTACAGGGAAATCGTGCTCAAAGGTCGGCGGCGAAGAGGTCCTTTCGGAATTCGCCCGCATCCTCGAAGCGAAAGGCATCCGCCAAGGTAAGGAAAAGAAAGGCCGTAACCCGATGGGCGAGGTCCTCCTTACACAATGCGGCTCGATCGGCTTCTGCTCCATCGGCGTCGCCGTCATGGTCCACCCCGACGGCACCCTCTACGGCCAGGTCCAACCCGAAGACGTCCCCGAAATAATCGAGGAACACATCGAAAAGGGAAATGTCGTAGAAAGATTGGCGCTGATGGAATTGCAGAATTAGAAATCGCTTACAGCGAAGACTTTTGATTCACCACGAAATCAATTCCGCCGCAACTATTCTGTTGAATGTCAATTAAATCGGGTTTGGCATCCGGCTTCCTAATTCCGAACGAATCGTAATTGCTTTTAGGATCATAGATCAAGCCTTTTTCCATCTCTAGGTCAGGGATAAACTCAGGTGGCAAAACCGGTTGGACTTGATACCTTCCTAGAGGGATATCCCAGAGTTGATAGACTCCGTTTTTATCGGTAACGATTTCAAAAGATCTTTTGTCGCTAAAGACTCTGACCTTTATTCCGGCGACGTTCTTGATAAATTCAAAAGGTTCGTCCTTGTAAAGCTTAATTGTTCCAGAAAGCCTTGTTCGTTTGAGAGACATCGGCAAATTATTCAACCAATATAAATCCTCGCTCATTCTTTCAATTCGTCCATTTATTCCTGGACTCAGCGCAAAGTACTGTTTAGCTTTTTTGTCCCGACCTATATACACCAACATTGTTTCGCCCACGTCATCGGAAAAATCCCAGTCACAGGTTGACTGAGGTTGGTTCAAAACAATCTGTTTTAGCTTTTGGCCCTTGAGTGTTTTCTCGATACGTATGACGACCGTCTGCTCCGATTGCGACGGTTCCACCCTTTCAATTTTTCCCACTACAATGAGGTCCGCTCTTGCATATTTCTCACAAGTCGTGCTCGGCCCATACGAACAAGCCAGAGCACTTTCCGCGCCGAACGCAAGAGTTAGGAGGGTAAGTGAAAGTTTTACGAGAGCTCTGTTATCCATCGTTCTGCTTTGATGCTCTGAGGCAGGCGAAGAGTTTTCCGACGTGCCGATAATACTCACGCCCGCATCGCCGTCAGTATCTCATCCACAACCTTCTTCGCATCGCTGAATATCATAACCAAAAGCTCCCCTCCTTACGAGGGAGAGGTGGCAGCCGCTTCGGCTGACGGGGTGGTTTTTAGCCGGGGCATCTACAATGTCGGTTGAGTAAGAACAACCTCCCGGCTAAAGCCGTACTCCTCCTTCGTAAGGAGGAGAGCAAGAGCTTTCTCATTTCGAGCATCCGTCTCACTCGCGCTGACTCTTATGCGGCGCATGTCCGGTCGGCGCGGTTGGCGGGCCGAAGCGGAAGTTTGCACGGATGACATCTAGCATCCATTCGGGTTCTTCAAACACGTTGCGGTTCTCGAATCTGACCACGCGAATTTCTTTCGCTTCCAGGTATGCAGTTCTTTCTCGATCCTCAGCGGCTCCCAATCCGGTGAAATGACGCGAACCGTCGAGTTCGACAGCAAGATTCTCGGAGGGACAGTAGAAGTCAAGGATGTAATTGCCGACCGAGTGTTGGCGGACGAACTTGCGGCCTTCGAATTGTGAGTTTTTGACGATTTTCCAAAAGGTGGCTTCTGCGGGAGTTAGATTCTTTCGAAGGTTTTTTCGGTGCTCGTTCAAATGACCGAGCGAATGAAGGTCGGTTTTGCGCCGCGGATTTGCCATGATGACTGGAACTATACTAAAAACCACCCCGTCCGCCGCAGCGGCGTCCACCCCTCCTTCGTAAGGAGGGGAGTTCGTTGTCATGATCCCGCATCATCCCCGCATTGCGGTCAGGATCTCGTCCACGACCTTCTTTGCGTCGCCGAAGAGCATCAGGGTGTTGTCTTTGTAGAACAACGGGTTATCGACGCCGGCGTAGCCGCTTGCCATGCCGCGTTTCATGACGATCACGTCGCGGGCTTCCCAGACGTGGAGTACGGGCATTCCGGCGATCGGCGACGCAGGGTCGTCCATGGCAGAAGGGTTCACGATATCGTTGGCGCCGATCACCCAGGCGACATCGGTCGAAGCGAATTCGTCGTTGATCTCGTCCATCTCGAAAACGATATCGTAAGGGATGTTCGCTTCGGCGAGCAGGACGTTCATATGGCCCGGAAGGCGGCCGGCGACCGGATGGATCGCGAACTTCACTTCGACGCCTGCTTCCTTGAGCAGTTTGACGACCTCGGCGAGCGAATGCTGAGCTTGTGCGACGGCGAGGCCATAGCCCGGGACGATAATGATCTTCTTCGACTGCTCAAGCATCCCGGCGGCGGTCGCAGAATCGACCGAGCGGACCTCGCCCGCGGGAGCCGAACTGCCCGACGAAGCCGCACCGCCTTCGGTTCCGAATCCGCCGAGCATCACGCTCACGAACGAGCGGTTCATCCCCTTGCACATAATGTAGCTGAGGATGGCGCCGCTTGAACCGACAAGAGCACCCGTGATGATCAGCAGATCGTTCGAGAGCATAAATCCTGCCGCGGCGGCGGCCCAACCCGAATAGCTGTTGAGCATCGAGACGACGACGGGCATATCCGCACCGCCGATCGCCATGATGAAATGCACGCCGAGAATACCCGTCAAGATCGTTGCCGCGAGCAGCGGCCACTGCCCCGTGTGCGGATCGGGAGCCATAAAGAACGCGACGCCGAGCCCGATCGTGATCAGCAGCATTATGATGTTGATCAGATGGCGGCCGGGGATCATCAATGGCTTTCCGCTCAGGGAACCACGCAGTTTCAGGAACGCAATGACCGATCCCGTGAATGTGATCGAGCCGATGCAAACTCCGATGAATATCTCCGCCGTGTGAAGATGCGATTCTCCCGCCGTCATCGTCGGATGCGGGCCAAGATACGTCGCAAAACCGACCAATACCGCGGCAAGCCCGACGAAACTGTGCAGGATCGCGACGAGTTCCGGCATCGACGTCATCTGGACGCGGCTCGCCAAGATCGCTCCGATCACAAGCCCCGGCACCAAGGCCGCGATCAATACCGGCAGTCCGCCCGCGTTCATCGCCGCCGCCGTCGCTACAAGTGCGATCAGCATCCCGACGATGCCGTACATATTCCCGCGGCGCGCCGTCTCCTGACGGCTCAATCCGCCAAGACTCAAAATGAACAACGCACTCGCGGCGATGTATGCGATCGTGATAAGGCTGGTTATCATTCAGCTAGAAATGAAAGTGCAAGAAAAGAAGCGAGATCGTCTTCAATAAAGCGGCTAATAAGTTCGATCTCCCTTCGGATAAGATTCTCGACCTCGCTTGTCGAGCAATTTCCGAGCCGAATCCAAATGACCTTCGGCGGAAAGCCAAATAAAAGACTTCGATCATGCATATCGACGTCCTTTGATACGATAACAAAGTCGTTGGCGGCCGCGTACTTCCAAACATCTGGATCATCCGAAGCTTTCAAGCCCACGTTTCGCACGTGCGTAGAGCCAGGAAACATATCGCCCAATCGCTCAGACAGTCGATGCGAAAGATTTTCATCGAAAAGAAGCTTCACGCGGCAATCGGTACTTCCATCAAACGTCGCTCGCGGTCCGCTGCGAACGCGATCGCTGCCTTTAGGTCATTTTTTGTTAGATCGGGAAAGTCAGCGAGTATCTCTTCCTCCGTCATCTCCGAAGCAAGATACTCAAGAACCTCATAAACCGTGATCCTAAGTCCACGAATACAAGGTTTTCCCCCACGTTTGTTCGGTTCAATGGTGATGTATTCTTGGTAGTTCATAGCTCGTATTCTACAACAAATCTATACTTATCACGCCCCCGTTCGTTGCTAACCGCTCCCTTTCGCCAAGACTCAAAATAAACAACGCACTCGCGGCGATGTATGCGATTGTGATAAGGCTTTGTTGCATTAAATCCTATTAAGCTCGATTGCGGGTTTTCCGCGTTTTCGCGGTCATAGCCCCGTCGTTTACGGCGGGGTTAGCGTATTGAAAAATCTCAATAGGGCGGTTTACCGTCCTTATTCCGACGCGGGCTAAAGCCTCGTTTTGATAAGCCAGTTGAAACGGGCCGCCGAAATTTTTTCTATCCGGTTACCCCGCCGTGAACGGCAGGGCTACGACCGCCTTCGGCGGGTTCGTATCAGGTTTTGTGGCTTCGCGAGCCACTTGTCGTGCTTCGTGAGCGTCTTGTATAGCTCCGTACTGAATGATGTGCTTCGGCTATATTCAAGGTCACCTAGTTGACTTGTACTGACGACAAGATATCGAGGAACTCCGGATATTGCTCTGAGTACTCCGTTGGCGACGATCGAAATTGGAACATGTATAGATCGATTCCAGCTGAAAAATATACTTGGGATACTGTCATCGAATTGCCCGCGCTATCTGTACCGCTGACCTTGATATAGAATGCTGGGCGACTTCCGACACTCAACCGACCACTTCCAATTAGTCTCACCGTCGAATCTCGTGAACGCAATTCGCTCATTAATACAGATACGTTTTGTTCGAGTTGGCTGACATACTCAAGCGAGGTCATACCATTGATCGCGGGGATACGCTTAGCTGAGACGGAAATGACCGTCTTGGCAGTTTTTCGTAGGGAAATCCGGCCGTCCAAGGATTTGAAACTTGTCTCTGACCAATGTGTTGGATACGAAAACAACAGTGGAAACGAAGAGTCTTTGAAGGTTGTAAGTCTCTCACCCGAACTGGGACTTGAAGTTGCCTTCGGAGGCAGTATCGTTGTGGGACGTATCACGAAACTCGAGGCAATAAACTTGAAGACCGGAAAGTTCTCGTCAAACTCGGCGGTGGGTGCCCGAAACGTTAGGGTATAGATATTTCCTTCCAAGATAGTCGTGATTTGATAGACGGTAAGCCGTACTGAATTATCGATCGTTCTATAACTCCCCTCGCTCTTTGTAAAGTAGGCGTCACGATTATTCAAATAGGTTCTGCCACGCGCGACAACTTTTGCGGTCGGATTAGCCTGCCTAACCATAGCGTCAATTAGCTGCGGATCATCGATCAGGTTCCGAACGTATTCTTCCGGAGTTACGTTTTTGGTGGAGTCAACGTAAATCGCATTGATGTTGAAGTCGGTGAAATAAAGGCCATCTTCTTTAGCAATCTTGAACCGTGTGGCGGCATGAGTAGGCTGAAGTTGCGTCCAGTCCTTGGGATAGAAGAGGCTGAAAGGATATTTCTCATCGCGGTATACCGAATAATCAGACGGAGCCGGCTGTTGAGCAAACACACTACCCACAGCCATTAGAGAAAGTAGGATGGCGACAATTGTTTTCATAACTGTTCCTGAAATCTCCCTAATTCTATCAAACCATAAATCCCCACACTTCACTTAACATCGAACTAAGGCCGCGGTCTTGCTATTTCCTAAACATCCCTAACATCCTATTCGTGACCAAAAACCCACGGCTAAGTTCTTTCAGTCGCTACGCGACGAACTCAAGCGTCCATGTTTATCCGCATTAGTCGCGAGTGCGGAGCCTGCGAGGTAAACAAGGAAAACAATCACAAGCGATATCAGAATCATCAAAGAATTTATGTACTGACCTCGGATGATTCCTCCTAGCATTGCCATGAAGAAGACGCCCAGACCGGCAAGGAAAAACCCTACGAGCATCCAGATTTTGCCGACATAAGCGTAGGCAAACGCCAACGATTGTGCCCACACCGCGCTGAGATAGAGCAAAGAGCAGATGGCTAGAAAGAGACCTGCGAGTCCCCGCGTCTTGCGGAAGATTGCCATTATTAAACCTACCGGCAGCAGCAATGTTACTGGTATCGCTGCGACGAAACTTACAGTTGGATAAGCGTAGTCCCAATACCACGATAAACCCTTAACAAAAATCAAAATTAAAAGAATAAATCCGCCGATGCCCGCAACGAAAGAGTATAGGCTCTTGATCAAATGGACGGCGTTTGTCCACTTGCCGTCGGTTTCGTCAGAATCCTCTCTCAGATTCGGGAATTCACGCTCATCACCATCGACTTCATACATAATTCCGTATCCCGCGGTCATTCGTGGGGTTTACTCCCGATGCTAACCTCAATCACCACACTTCACTCAACATCGAACTAACACCGCGATTTCCCATTACTTCCTAAACATCCCCAACATCATATTCGTGACCAAAAATCCGTCGGCGATGTTGATGGCGGCGATTAGGACGGCAGGCCACGCGTGTTTACCAGATCGTTTCGACATTCGACAGTCTTCGTAAATTGCCATCGCTGGTCACCAACGGCAAATCTAGATGCAAAGCGGTCGCGGCGACTATTCGGTCGGGCATATCGGCGACGATTGATCGGTCGACGTTCGCAAGTTCATCGGCGATCTGTCGCGTAAGTTGAACAAGCCGAAATACCGTTGGATCTTGATCGAGAGCTTCGCGAAGCTTATCAAGCACCTCTGACGGTACGCGATTTCTTTCGATTAGATACACCAACTCGACGATGACAATAGACGGGACGAGGACCGTTCCACGGTCCACAGCGGCATCGACTTTTGTTTCCGCGTGATTGCTTAACTGCGACAGCTCGCCGAAGTACCAGATGACGATGTTCGAATCGATAACGACGTCATTCATCAACTAAAGCTCGTCCTCGGTGTCCTTTGTGTATCCGCGCCACATCTCATTTCGAGCCTGCCGCATATCTTCCTCGGTCCATTTGATGTTCAAGTGAGCGAGGCTGCCCTTGAACGAGCGGCGAGGCTTGCGCTTCGGCTCCTTCGCTTTGAGAAATTCTACAAAGTCGAGGACTTCCTGCTGCTTAATTACAGACAGTTTTTCTAAGTTTTCGAGCACTGCTTCTTTGACTGTCATAGTTACGCCCCATTCTTATTAGAGCATTTTACCATCTTCTCGGTCTTGCTATTTCCTAAACATCCCCAACATTCGATTCGTGACCAGGAAGCCGCCAGCGATGTTGATGGCGGCGATGAGGACGGCGATGGCGCCGAGGATGACGGTCAGGTTCAGGGAACCGAAGCTCCAGTTGTCGGTCGTGAATAGGTTTCCGGTCAGCTGGAGCATTCCGCCGACAAGGATGATGCCGCTGATGGCGTTGGTGACGCTCATGAGCGGTGTGTGGAGCGCCGGTTTGACGTTCCACACGACCTGAAATCCGATGAAAATCGCAAGAATGAACACGGTCAAGTGCCCGAGAAAATCACCGCCTTCAGTTGCCGCTTTTGGAGGCAGGATGAACGCGAGGCCGAACATTATCAAGCCGACGATGCCGAGCAGCCACGGGCTGACGCCATTGCCTTCGTCGTGGCCGTGGCCATTGGGCTTTGCAGCAGCGACGGCGTGCGAACTCTTGGTCGGTACGCCGGGTTCTGGCGGTGCAGCCGGAGTCGGCCTCGGTGGCGGCGGCCACATCATTTTACCCTCGTGCAGGACGATCGCTCCGCGGACGACCTCGTCTTCAAGGTCGATGTGGATCTTCGCTTCCGTTGACTCTGCAGTATCAGACACGCTCGCGGCTGGTTGTGCTTCCGCCTTTGTCAGATCAGCGATGAGCGCGACGATGCACGCGCCATACAACTGCGAAGACATCGACGCCATTCTCGACGGAAGATCCGTGTACCCGATGATCGTTACGCCCTTGTGGCTGACGACCTTGCCGGGCTGCGTCAGAGCACAGTTGCCGCCTTGCTCGGCAGCGAGATCGACGATCACCGAGCCGGGCTTCATCGATTCGACCATTCCGGTAGTGATGAGTTTCGGCGCAGGCTTGCCGGGAATCAGGGCCGTCGTGATGATGATATCGACCTGCATCGCCTGTTGCGCAAAGAGTGCCATCTCGGCGTTCAAGAAGGAATCCGACATCTCCTTCGCATATCCGCCCTTGCCCTCGCCTTCTTCCTTGACGTCAAGTTCGAGGAACTCAGCACCCATCGAAGCAACTTGATCTTTCGTCGCCGAACGCGGGTCGAACGCACGCACGATCGCTCCCAGACCCTTCGCCGCACCGATTGCCGAAAGCCCCGCGACACCGGCTCCGATCACAAGCACCTTCGCCGGATTGATCTTTCCGGCCGCAGTGATCTGTCCCGTAAAGAATCGCGGATAATGCGCGGCGGCCTCGATCACGGCACGGTAGCCGGCAATGTTCGCCATCGCGGAAAGCGTGTCCATTTTCTGTGCACGAGTGATACGCGGGATCGAATCCATCGCAAAGACGGTCGCCTTCCGCTTGGCCATCCGCTCGATAACTTCTTTGTGCTGACCCGGCCAAATGAACCCGATCAGTGTGGCGTCTTTTTTGAGAAGGTCAGCCTCGTGAACGTGCAGTTTTTCGTTCGTCTCCGGAGGCCGCACCTTAAGGACGATTTCCGCGCCTCCCCACAGTTCGTTCGTGTCGGCGATTATCTCGGCTCCTGCTTCCTGATACTCCGCATCTGCAACATTGATGCCTTCGCCCGCACCGCTCTCGACGGCAACGTCATAGCCGAGTTTCTTAAGCTTGATCACCGTCTCCGGAGTTGCCGCAACTCGCTTTTCGCCTGGATTAATTTCTCTTGGAATGCCGATCTTTGTCATATTTGTAGAAAGTATATCTTGTTACGCGAATTTGCGCACAAATACCGAAGTACAAAGACACTTAGGCAGCAGAGCTATGTACTGTTGCAGGTCGGTTTACCGAGCCAGACGGCGATAGAGAAGCGTTTTTCCGAATCGCGCTTCTTCGGTATAGTTTTGGGCGATGAAATCAGAAAACTCCGGAAAGTCCGTTAGATCGACGCTCTCGCCAAGGATCATTTCGGATTGAGGCGAAACTACGACGTATGCCGGCGGATCGGAATGTACCGCAGATAGGAACTCTTCACGGAGTTGTTTTTGCTGTAGTGTGCCTTTGCCCATGATAAGCGGCATGCTGTATCCAAACCGGGATACTGCATTTCGATCACTTTCGAAAATGATCGATGCATCCCAACCCCATACTGAGATCTTCTCGCCCGGTGCTGTATGTTCGCGGATATATTTGGCTGCAAGTCGGGCGTCTTCGGCGCTGGCGAACGCAGAGTAGTAGCTCGGTGTATCGACCAAACCAACGATGTGGGCTGTCCAACGTGCGGCATCAAGTGCAGGACGAACCGCCGCAAGGCCTATCACAAGAACAAGAAAGGTTAACACCATCGGCCTTATCAGTCCTCTGCCATGCGAAGAGCTTTCCCGCCGTTCGTTTCGGATCGTTTCAAAGAGCGCAGTGAAACCCTTTGTTCCCAACAAGACCATTGAAGGGATGATGATCGCCCAGTGATACTCAAAAAAACGGCCTTGGAGCACAACGCAAAAAACGGCGATAAAAACCCAGGCTAACAACACGCTGAATGTTCGTGAACATTCGTGCCGCCGGGAAACCGCACCAACGACTATGACCGGCCACGCAACAGAAACTAACATTCCGCTTTCGGCGAACCGAATTAGACCGACCGCACGTGAAAATGCTTTTGGACTTGCGGCAGGTGAATAGACTTGAACCGGATAGACGAGCCATGTGTCGACAAACACTTGTAATGCTCCGTTATAAGCGAACCATCCCACCGCAATAGCGAACGGCACGATGACGCCAAGCATCATCGAAGTTCCGGCAGCAAAAAGTCGAAAGTAGTCCTTTCGGTATCGAAAGACGGCATCGATAGCGAGGGCAATTGCGAAGAGGCCGTAGATCGGCTTTATCAGAACGGCGAGACCGATCGCGAAGCCGGAAAGAAGATAACGGTATGAACGCGGGTCATCCCGATTGGTCAGGAGTGGTCCGATAGCAAAGAGTGCAAGCATCGAAGCCCAACCGTCAGGCTGCGCCGTGTGCCAAAAGCCCTGCGAAGCATACCAAAGCACGAAAATGACAGCCGCCCAGGGGCCGGTCTTTGGACCGGAGAGTTTGGCGGCGAGGCGAGCAATATAGAAGGCAGCGAGCGACAGGAATATCAGGTCGGTGAGACGGATCGCAAAGGCATTCTTTCCAAAGAATAGCTGGGCTGTGCCATAGACATAATAGGTGAGCGGCCCCTTAATGTCCCATGCGTCTCTGTACGGAAGGCCGCCATCGACCACCGTGTTGCCAACCCACGCAAATATTCCCTGATCCCAGCCAAAAGGGAAACTCAAGGACGCTAATGCCCAAACTATTGCAAGAGCCAGAAGGGCATATAAGATCGGTTTCTGAGGATTCACCATCTGCGTCTGCTTTTCGAGAAATTAAATTGTAGGAGTTTGGTCGTGAGTTACATCGTTTGTTGTTGGATTCCTACGCCAGCAAGGCATTGCCCGCCCAAACGTATATGGCACAGAGTATCGCTTCACCGAGCAAAATGGCAAGAAAAAACTTCCAGTAGGCGAGCCGCACGATACCGGCAACGTAGCAGACTGCGTCGGTCGGTGCGAGAGGGAAGAAGGCCCAGGCTGCCACGAAAGCAAGGCCCCAAGGCGTTTCCATTCGGCGCTTTAGCGAATGGACGAGATCGGGCTTTCGCTTTTCGAAGAAGTCATCAAAGCCGAGAGCCTCCGAAAAGAAGTAGATCATCGTTGAGGATAAGGCGATCCCGATGAGTGAAACGGAGAATACTGCCACCGGTTCGGCAGGGAAGAGGATAGTCCCGGCGATCACGAGCGGTGTGCTCGGAAGCAGCGTCAGGCCTCGGAGCGTGGAGATCAGAATGTACGCGATCCAGATGTTGCCGGCGTTTGCTTTTAGAAAGGCCGCAATGTTCTCAGCAGAGAAGCCCGCTGGGTTGGCCAGGTAAAAGATGAGGGCGGCAAGGATGATCGCCGCCCATAAGAATATAAGGCTCGCCCGAATGACTTTTGAGATACCGGAGATCATGGCCATTCGTTTGCCGAGCTTTGCGATCTGCTAGGCAGACTTTCCTGCAGCTTCCATATCCGGGCGCCACCGCAGCACCGGTTTGCGCGCCGCTGCGGCCTCGTCGAGACGGCCGATGCGCGTGGAATGCGGGGCATTCTTTACAAGCTCGGGATTCTCGCGAGCCTCGCGGTCGATGTCGATCATCGCCTCGGCGAATGCGTCGAGATCGGCACGGCCTACGGACTCGGTCGGTTCGATGAGCATCGCCCCTTCGACAACGAGCGGGAAATAAACGGTCATCGGATGGAAGCCGTAGTCGATCAGGCGCTTTGCGATATCGAGCGTAACGACGCCGTTCTTTGCCTGATTCTTATGCGAGAAGATGGCCTCGTGCATTCCATCGGATGGAAACGGTTTTGCGAAAGCTCCTTCAAGCTTATGTCCGAGATAACGAGCATTTAGCACCGCGGCCTCTGTCGCTTCTTTGAGGCCGTCGTTGCCGTGCGTGTAGATATAAGAAAGTGCACGCACCATCATCCCGAAGTTGCCGTAGAAAGCCTTCACACGGCCGATCGAGTCGGGATGGTCCGAGTTCAAGAAGAACTCTCCGGTTTCCTTCTTTTCGATCCGCGGAACCGGAAGGAATTTTGCGAGCTCTGCCGTACAGCAGCATGGGCCGCAGCCCGGGCCGCCGCCTCCGTGCGGCGTCGAGAACGTTTTGTGGAGATTCAGATGGATGACGTCAACGCCCATATCGCCGGGCCGTGCGACACCGACAAGCGCGTTCATATTCGCACCGTCCATATAGACGAGGCCGCCGGCATTATGCACGGTTTCGCAGATCTCTTTGATGTTCCGCTCGAAGATGCCGACGGTGTTCGGGTTCGTGAACATCACGCCCGCGACGCCGCCTTCCGAACAAAGTTCGCGAAGGTGGTCCATGTCCGTGATCCCGTCAGCGGTCGAACGGATGGTCTTCACAGTGAACCCGGCAAGTGCGGCAGATGCCGGATTCGTGCCGTGCGCAGAATCCGGGATGAGCATCACGCGCCGCTCTCTCGAAGATTCGCCGTCGCGCTCGTCAAGTAACGCACGTATTAGCATCACGCCTGTCATCTCACCTTGAGCGCCGGCAGCCGGCTGGAGCGAAACGCCCGGCAGCCCGGTGATCTCGGCGAGAGCTTCCTGTAGGCGATAGATGAGTTCGAGAGCACCTTGCGACTCGGCCTCAGGTGCAAGCGGATGAAGTCCCGCAAAACCCGGAATTCTTGCGACTTTTTCGTTCAACCGCGAGTTGTATTTCATCGTGCACGAACCGAGCGGGTAAAGCCCGAGATCGATCGAATAGTTCCACGTGGACATTCGGGTAAAATGGCGAACGACATCGACCTCGGAGACCTCCGGAACGTCCGCAAGATCGTCGTCGCGGCGCAATGCCGCCGGGACGATCTCGTCGATCTCCGCCGCCTCAACATCGAGCTTCGGTAAACGATAGCCGATGCGGCCAGTCTGCGAACGCTCGAAGATCAACGCCTCATTCTGCGACGGATGCTGTGTAACTTTTTTAATGCTCATCTTTCTAATAATCCAGACCTTTCAATTAGACGATTTGACCAGCTCATTGACGTAGAACCGATCTCGTCGCGGGCTTTTTCGTCGTCCCAAATCGATCCTAAAGACCGTTGCCAAACTGCAATCTGTATCTGCAGTTGGACCAACTCCTCAGCCGTTTCCAAACTTGCTTCTGCGGCTGTCCATTCGATGAAGAACTTACTTTCTTCAAACAGGCTGAAGACCAGATCGCGATTCATTGGGCTTCGCGAAGCCGACCGGACCCTGGCCAAATTCGCTGCGATCCCGCCTAATCGTATCGCGAGTTCGTCCCGCATATATCTTTCGCGCTTCTGCTCTAACTTCTTCATGCTATTTCAGCGGTCAAAATGATCGCGTACAATTTCCTCGATTCGATTTGGATTCTCATACGATTGATCAACCGGACTAGGCATTGGGCAATCCCTTCTTCGCGACATCCGCGACGACCTCGCAAAACCTATCGAGTTCCCAAAGGGTCGTGTAAACATTCGGCGTGATGCGAATGCCGGTGAATTCCGGATGCACGATCGGCGTCGTGAAAATATGGTGCCTATTCATCAGATAGCCGCCGAGCTTTACAGGATCGACACCATCGATCTTGAAATTCGCGATCGCGCAGGACTGGGCAGGATCGAAAGACGTGTTGAACCCGACCTTCGGGATCGCCTTAAGATTATTCATCCAATAACGCGAAAGGTATCGCAGCCTTTTTTCCTTCCGCTTGCCGCCGATGGCGTTGTGGAAGAGAACCGCTTCGCCGATAGCCAGCCGCATCGCCGCCGAGTGCGTGCCGATCTCCTCGAATTTGCGTATATCGTTCTTGTTCTTATCCTCGCTTGCCATCAGGGCCCAGATCTTCGGGATCTTGTCTTTCTTCACGTAGAGCATTCCGGTACCTTTCGGTGCGTAAGTCCATTTGTGAAGCGAGGTGCCAAAATAATCGCACCCGAGATCGTCACGTTTGAAATCGATCTGTGCGAACGAATGTGCTCCGTCAACTATCGTCTCGATCCCGCGAGCACGTGCCATTTCGCAAACACGCTTAACGGGCGTGATCTGGCCTGTGAGATTGATCTGATGCGAGATCAGGATGAGCCGCGTTTTCGGCGTAACGGCACGTTCATACGCGGCCGCGATGTCGTTGACGTCTGACGGTGCGATGGGGACCTTTACAAGATTCAGCTTTATGCCCTCGCGAAGCTCACGCTGTCTGAGCGTAGTGAGCATTCGCGGATAATCCTGCGTATTCGCAAGGATCTCATCGCCGGACTTGAGGTCCATTCCCATCAGCAGAATTTCGAGAGATTCACTTGCGTTTCGAGTGATCGCGATCTCTTCCGCATCGCAGCCGAACATCTCCGCGAGGCCCGTCCGGATCGTCTCGGACTGCGGTTCCAGAATGCGCCACATTGTATAAGCGGTCGCATCTTCCTGCTGCCACGTATAGCGGACGAACGCTTCGGTAACGATCCGCGGACTTGGGCTCACACCACCGTTGTTAAGATTGATGATTCCGCGCGTCACCGAAAAAGCCTGTTGGATCGTCGTCCAATAATCCTCGTCCATTGCCGCGTCGATCGGCGAAAGATGATCTACCGCTTTTCCCGCCGCCTTTATATTTTCAAAGAGCGAAGCGACCGTCGCCGACGACAAAGCCGCAAGGCCAAGGCCTTTACCGGCCGAAGCCAGAAATGTTCTGCGGTCAAAAGCCATTTGCGTCCTCACTTACGTAAAAATTAAAAATTGTTCCGCAACCCTTTCTTAACCACAAGTTGCCGAAAGTATGCCACGTTTGATCTGTCTGCTATCTTCTTTTCCCGATCTTCCTTGATCTCTTCCGGGGTGAACTGAGTTACGTAGCACGGCATGATTTCGAGAGCCCTATCTTCAAGGGCCTGCGAGTAATCGATCCTTACGTTCATATACTTCTCGTGAACGTAACCTAGATCGGATGCTTCGCCTAGAGCCTTGGGCCACGCTACGTAATACAGCGGGTATTTCTCAACCCATCCTTCCCGAATAATAAGCTCCGTAACGGCCGCGCCGGTTACGATATGTTCCGAGTGCGAGGTGTCACCATCGGGACCGAAGGTTATAATGAATTCCGGATCGAGTTCGGAAATCTTCTCCTTCAATAACTTAAGTAACCGTTTATGCTCAGCGAAATACTTCCCAACGCCGATCAATGTATCCAGCCGCTCGATGCCGAAAAAGATCGGCTCCTCAATTCCTAACTTCTTAGCGGCACAGAGACTCTCTTCTTTTCTGAGCCTGGCTAGTTCCTCGCCGGCTGGGACCTTAGTTATACGAGTGCCGTATCTACCATCCGTCGCGGTGATTACCTGAACCCGGTAGCCAAGCTCAGAGTACTTTATTAGCACTTCGGCTACCGTCGACTCATCATCCGAATGCGGAAAGATCGCAAGAAGCGTTTTCTTTTGTCCAGAAGCCGAAAAGGCCGCAAACAGGATTAGAAAAGGCAGCAGCTTTCTCATAAAAGGGCCTCGACCAATTTATCGATATTCGCCTTCGAACTCGTCTCCGTCACGCAGACCAGAAATTCGTTGTCGCGTCCCGCGTAATATTTCGACAGAGCGAGGCCGCCGATGATGCCTTTTTGGCGAACGGCTTCTAAGATCTCGTTTGCCGGTCTTGGCCCGCGGACGACAAATTCGTTGAAGGTCGGCGACGAGAAGGGAATTGAGTAGCCTTCGATGGCGGCAATCGCTTTCTTTGCGTAAGCGGCCTTCTGGGCATTTTGTTCCGCGACTTCCTGCAGGCCGGCTTTTCCCATCGCCTCCATATAAATGGTCGCGGCGAGGGCGATGAGGCCCTGGTTCGTACAGATGTTCGACGTCGCCTTTTCTCTTCTGATGTGCTGTTCGCGCGTCGAGAGCGTGAGCGTGAAGCCGCGGTTGCCATTCTTATCGTAAGCGACGCCGCAGAGTCGGCCGGGCATCTGCCGAACGAATTTCTCACGCGTCGCAAAGAAGCCAACGTGCGGCCCGCCAAAGCTCGCGGGAACGCCCCAAGATTGGCCCTCGCCCACAACGATATCTGCATCGCACGTTCCCGGTGCTTTCAAAAGCCCTAGCGATATCGCTTCCGTCACAACCACGATAAGCAGAGCGCCGACCTCGTGGGCCTTCGCCGCCAGAGAGGCCAGATCTTCGACGCAGCCGAAGAAATTCGGCGATTGCACGATCAGAGCCGCCGTCTTGTCATCGAGCGCCGAAAGGTCGCCGCCCGAGCCGGCCGTCGGATCGAAAGCGGCCGTTACGATCTCGAGGTCGCCGTGCTGTGTGTATGTTCGGGCGACCTCGCGATATTCGGGGTGAACGCTGTCGAACACGACCACCTTGTCGCGCCGCGTTACCCGCTGAGCCATCAGATAGGCTTCGGCCATCGCGGTCGAACCGTCGTACATCGAGGCGTTCGCGACCTCCATTGCGGTCAGCTGCGCGACGAGTGTCTGGAACTCGAAAATATACTGCAGCGTGCCCTGCGAGATCTCAGGCTGGTATGGCGTATAGCTCGTGAAGAATTCGCTTCTCTGGATCAGATGATCGACTATTGTCGGCGAAAAGTGCGAGTAAACGCCTGCTCCGAGGAACGAGGGCTTCTGCGAGGCAGTATTGCTTGCGGCCATCGCTTCGAAGGATGCGATGACCTCGCTTTCGGCGAGCGGCAGGCTCACGTCCAACTGCCTCTTTAGACGAATGTCCTCGGGGATCGATCGGAACAGTTCTTCCGAAGAATCCAGGCCGATCTCCCTGAGCATTTCGCTGCGTTCCTGGGGTGAATTGGGTATATATCTCATTTATCGATATTTTGATACAAACTCGAATAATAACAAAGGCCGGACGGGCGGCAAACTCGCCAAGGTGTCCTTACAAAAGCGGTCCGGAAGGGAAGTGGCCGTTCCGATCGGGAAAGCTTCAATGGATGCAACGAGAAATGCATCCACTCCAACAAATGTATCACCAATGAAACGGCGTGTCAAGTCCTTTTTGGATAGTGGCCGCACAATGACGCAAGCTCCGTGAAACGGCGAACTCACTGCCGCTTCACGGAGCTTGAGATATGTGAGAACCGTCTCCCTATCGGAAACGGCTAGGCACTTGCCTCTAGGTATTCTTCGTATTCGGCAGCAGAGAGCAAAGCATCCGCTTCGCCGGAATTTGCCATCTTCATCTTGATCATCCAACCGGCAGAATACGGATCGCCGTTAACGGATTCCGGAGCATCGTTAAGGCCATCATTGACCTCGGTTACTTCGCCGCCCAGCGGAGTAAAGATCTCCGAAACGGCTTTAACGGATTCGACCGATCCGAACGATTCGTGCGTGTCGAACTTATCGCCAACCCGCGGCAGATCGACATAAACAACGTCGCCTAGCGAGTGCTGAGCATAGTCTGTGATCCCAATGGTCGCCACGTCTCCATTGACGGCGATCCATTCATGGTCCTTGCTGTAACGTAAATTTTCAGGAATATTTGACATATTTTCAAAAAAAATAAAGGGAAGAGAAGTCTCCTAGTCTGTGAAAAGGTCCCCGTTGCCCGACCGGCAGCACCGTTCCGCAAGTATTTTTCGGATCAGGACGCCGGCATTCATTTCTGACGCTTGTAAAACGGCGTCGGCACTACAACTGCTCCAACTTTCCTGCCGCGAATATCGATTTTAATTTCTTGCCCCGCAGTTGTAAAAGCGGGCGGCAGAAATGCGAGTCCG
Source organism: Acidobacteriota bacterium (assembly GCA_018269005.1). GTDB lineage: Bacteria > Acidobacteriota > Blastocatellia > Pyrinomonadales > Pyrinomonadaceae > OLB17. Next base: position 94,627 of record JAFDVK010000038.1, read on the forward strand.
ATATTCTTTTTCAAGTACGGAGCCGGGCTGCCCGAAGTAACAAGTCCGCACTTTTCATCATCGACGTAAACGTCAAAGCCGTCTCGGGCAATGCCCGGTTCGGTCATCTCAAACCCGGCAAGTTTTCTCTGAAGTCCTGCCTCTTTTTGCTCGGCCAATGCTTGACGGCCAATGAAGTCGCCTTTTGCGAGTTTTGTGATCCAACCGAGGTTCGCCTCGTATGGAGTGATGTCGTCGCCGAGTTCGTGCCCGTAGAGAGACATCGCCGCTTCGAGCCTTAAGGTGTTTCTTGCCGCGAGTCCGCAAGGCAGAATTCCGGCATCGCTTCCAAATCCTCCAAGATCGAGGAATTTGTTCCACAATTGCTCCGCATATTGCGGGTCGGCATAGACCTCGAAACCGTCTTCGCCGGTGTATCCGGTGCGGGAAATGATCGCTTCAACGCCATCAACCGATCCCTCGGAAAAGTGATAGTACGAGATCGCTTCAAGGGGAGTTTCAGTGATCTGCTGGAGGATCTTCAAGGCATTCGGGCCTTGAACGGCGATCTGGCAGAACTTCGAACTTGCGTTCTCGATCGTACAATTGTCGGCGGTTGAATGATGCGACGAGATCCAAGCAAAGTCCTTGTCCGTCGTGCCTGCGTTCACGACAAGAAGGAGCTTTTCCTCTCCAAAGCGATAGACAAGAAGGTCATCGACGATGCCGCCCTTCTCATTCGTAAGAGCAGAATAGTGAGCTTGCCCATCGACGAGTTTTGTAACGTCGTTCGTAGTTATGCGGTTAACGAATGCGATCGAGCCGGGACCGGCGACCCAGATCTCGCCCATGTGCGAAACATCAAAAAGGCCTGAGCTCGTGCGGCATCGCAAATGTTCGTCGATAACGCCCGCCTTATACTGTACAGGCATATCCCAGCCGCCGAAATCGACCATCTTTCCGCCGAGAGCGCGATGTACTTCGTTTAGGGCTGTTCGCTTTAGTTCATTTTCCGACATAAAGGAAGAGTGTAATGGAGGCTCGATCTTGCAGCAAACTTGGGGCGTGCAAAATCAGCCGTTTCAGCTGCCGGGAAGTCTGCTGACCGAGGCTGTGATCTCATCGCACAGCTCGAGAATGTTCGCGATCAGGCCGGTTTGAATGCGGTCGGTCGTTTTTGCCGCTTCGGCCTGGAGCAATGGCTTATATCGATCGGCCGCAGCCGCCAGACTCTTGACGGCTATCGGGAACACTTCCTTGAAGGTCTTCGGCTTTCGCTCTGTAACGTCTGCGACCATTAGTTCTGGGCGTTCGGCAATGTTGTCTATATCATCGATCGCCTTTTGCAGGAGAGCCTTGATATCGCCCAATAGCTCAGGCCGCGTACCGGTTGGTTCCGGCCCCCAGTCGGTCTTGTCTTTCTTTACGACAGGAGCTTTAGGGTCGATGCCGAGGGCGTTAAAACGTCGGTCGATGATCTTCACCAGCGTGTTAACGCGATGATCCAATTGTTGAGAATCGCGAACGATGTCAGCCTCGCTGTCGGTCAAATAGTCTCGGCGTTGCGCGTGTGCTTGGCCGGCGATGGCGATTACGACAACGATAGAAAGGATGAAGAAGATGAGCTTACGGAAGATCATTTATCCGAATTTGGAACGGCAACAACGTTGTCGGCGAACATCGGCTTAAGAGCTGCGTCGCGAGTGTCCTGTAGATAATGGATCGTCTTCGCCGCGAATGCCTCGTGCGTTGACGGCATTTCTCCCCTGAGATTCTCAAGACGAAGAAGAAACCTTCTGAGCCCGATATCGAACCGTTTCAGGGCACCAAGATCCTGGCGGCCATTCGAGTTATATACCAACAGGGCAGACAGTGTTCTTTGCATGATCGCGCAGAAATGTCCGAGTTCGGTATAAGATCCGTCAAAGGAACCTGCCGATGCTGCAGCTTCTGCCTTTGAAAGATGAGCATTCATCGCCTCGAGCGCGAGCCTTGCCTTGTCTTCGTTATCCGCAGGAGCAAGAATGCGCATTAACTCTTCCTTTGATGCAACAAGCAGCGGCGGAGGTGCACTGTCGAAAAGATCTTGTCGCTGTGCGAAAGCGGATGTTGAAAAGGAAATGGAGAGAACGATCAGGATTCCGCTGACAAACGACAAACGGACGACGATCCAATGAATTCTGGAAAAAGGTGTGTCTGGACCGAACATTTCTCTACAACCTCAGGCGTTCAGGCCGTTACTTTTTTTCGCGTGCCAATTTCTCTACCGCCGGCAGCCTCAGCGTGACCTGGTCGATCTGGAGCTTGTGCTTAGCCGGATCGGCATTTCTTAAGAATAATTGATAGTTTGCCACGGCGTTGCGGTAATCGCCAAGATGATCTTGAGTTATGGCGACAAAATAATATGCAACGGGCAGACCTTGTTTGTGGTCGACCAGCCATTGATACTGCTCGCGTGCCGGTGCGTAGGCCTTCAATTCAAAATAGGCAAGGGCCAGATTCGTCCTAATCGTCGCATTGTCCGGAGCAAATTCGACCAGCTTCTTTGCGAGGACGACTGCTTGCGGGTACTGCTTTGCTTGGATCAATGCCCCCGAATAGCCGATAGCGTGCGCAATGTTTTCGGGATCTGCTTCGCTTGCCCGCCGGCAGTATTCGAGAGCCTTTTCCGGAGCGGAGATCCTGTTAATGACACAAAGACGTCCGAGGATCGCGGCGTTCTTCGGATCGTCCTTCAGGCGGCGTTCGAGGTCCGGAGCATCTTCGGACGAGGCAAGGCGAAGGGAATCGAGCAGTTTCTGAGCTTCGGATGTCTTTACGGCCGCCAGCGTCTTGACCGCTTCCTCAGGCTTGCCTTGGGCCGACAGTACGCGTGCCTTGAACAACACTAACGCAGGATCGGAAGCGGCATCCGCCTCGACACGCCGAAGGATCTCGCCAGCTGCGTTGACGTCGCCGGAACGCAGCTCGGATTCACCAAGAAGTATCAATGCTCCTCGATCATTAGGGGCTATCGACAACGCCCGCTTGAGACTCTCCTTTGCGGCGGCGGCATCGTTCAATGAACGTTCGATCATGCTTCGAATGACCCAAAGCGATGCCGGGATGTTCGCCTTCCCGTCGGAGAGTTCGCGAAGTTTCGCAAGCAGAGGCCTTGTTGTCTCTGCTGACGCACCGGACGTGACGCGAAGGTCGGCGAGAGCGACCCACGCAGGAATATTGTCTGCATCGAGTTTGATAGCCCTATTCAACAGTTCTTCGGCTTCGGCTTCGATCGCCTGAGCATCGCTCCCACCGGCAGACGCAGATTTGTATTTTCTTACAAGCAGATCGCCAAGTGCCGTGAGTGGAAGCGACCAATCCGGCCTTGAATTTACGGCACTTCTGAACGCATCTTCAGCTTCGTGCGGCTTCTTTAGGGAAAGGTACGCTGAACCGATCTGATACTCAGCCTCAGGAAGGCCGGGCGCTTCTTCGAGGACCTTCTTGTAAAGCTCGATCGCCTTCTCGTATTCGCCTTTTTCATGGACGTCCTGCGCGGCACGGAACATTCCGGCAATGTCCGGTCCATCGCCTGTTTGAGCGTTGAGAGCGGAACCTGAAACCGCAATCATCAGAAGAAAAATGCCGAGCCTGGCTTTCATAGTCATGGATCGAGAAAATTATATCACTTGCGAATCCAAAAGATGGGACTTAACATTTCTGATATTCGCTAGAGGTGTTTGCCACTTCTTCCGCCCTAAGTTAATATTCTAGTTCGATTTGAGCGGAGCTTTGTTCCCCAATGATCGCGTTACCGGAAATCGTCGCCACGGCCGCCGCCCAATGCACAACGGCGGAGAAAGAACGCAGTCTGCGTTCTCTGATGCGCAAACTTCAACGAGTGTTGGTCGCATACTCTGGAGGTGTCGATAGTTCCTACCTTGCGAAGATCGCTACAGAAGAGCTTGGGACCGATTCGATCTGTGCCATCGGCCTATCTCCAAGCGTTTCAGAATTTCAAAGAGACAACGCAGTTCGAGTCGCGAGAGCGAATGGCTTCAACATCGTGATGCTCGACACCAACGAACTTGCCGACCCGGAATACCTGGCGAACAAGGGCGACCGCTGCTACTTCTGCAAGACCGAACTCTACTCAAAGCTTACAAAAGTTGCCGTGGAGCTGAATTGTGCCGTGCTTGACGGCACGAACGCTGATGACATCGGCGACCACCGACCCGGCAGGATCGCCGCTAAAGAGCAGAAGGTTCAGAGTCCGCTTGCGGAGATCGGGTTTACAAAGGCCGAGATCAGGGAGTTGAGCAGAAAGGCCGGCCTTACAACCTGGGACCAACCGGCGAGCCCTTGCCTTTCGTCGAGGATCGCCGTTGGAGTTCCGGTCACTCTTAAAAGACTGTCGCGAATCGAGCGAGCCGAAGACTTTCTGCGGAATATGGGATTTCGCGAATTTCGTGTTCGCGTTCACGGTGAACTCGCAAGGATCGAGGTCGCCCCGAGTGAACTTTCTAACGCGCATGATCTGGCGGTTTCGGCCAAGATCGCGCATAAGTTGAAGGAATTAGGATTTAAGTTTGTGACGCTCGACCTCGAAGGCTTTCGCTCGGGGTCCTTGAACGTCACGAGTGATATAGTAAAGAACTGAATAATCTGGAGAATCATATAAAAATGGCAAATCCGATGGCCGACGATATGCGGCGTTTTAAGGGCAGCGACGAAAAGAACCCGTTCGAAGCGATGAGTGAGCGTTTTGACCGAGCGGCAAAACTTCTCGGGCTGGAAGACGATCTATACGCAGTGATGCGAGTGCCCAGTCGAGAGATAAAGGTCTATGTTCCCGTCCGAATGGACGACGGACACATTCAAGTGTTCGAAGGGTTTCGTGTGCAGCACAACTTTGCCCGCGGCCCAGCAAAAGGCGGCATCCGCTATGCACCGGACGTCAACATCGACGAGGTCAAGGCTCTTTCCGCCTGGATGACGTGGAAATGTGCGGTCGTAAACGTTCCTTTTGGCGGCGGAAAGGGCGGCATCGTGTGCGACCCGCGTCAAATGTCGATCGGGGAGCTCGAACGCCTGACGCGTCGATACACCGCTGAGTTGATCGACTTCATTGGTCCCGACAAAGACGTGCCAGCTCCGGATATGAATACCAACGAGCAGACGATGGCGTGGATCATGGATACATATTCAATGCATGCCCGTCACACGGTGACCGCGGTCGTTACGGGCAAGCCCGTTGCTCTTGGAGGAAGTCTTGGCCGTCGCGAGGCGACGGGCCGCGGGCTTCTGATCTCGATCGGGGAAGCTGTAAGGCGCCTCAACCTTACGCCCGACAAGACGTCTATCGTTGTACAGGGATCCGGAAATGTAGGCGGCCTTGGTGCACGGTTGATGTACGAAGCAGGATATAAGGTCGTTGGTATTTCGGAGGTCGGCGGCGGGATATACAATCCGAAAGGCCTGAAGATCCCGCACGTTCTCGAATATCTTGAAAAGAATCGCTCTTTTGAAGGTTATCCGGATGTCGAATACGTTGACAACAAGGAACTGCTTGAGCTCGAATGCGACGTTCTTGCCCCGTGCGCGACCGAGAATCAGATCACCTCGGAGAACGCGGATCGGATACGGTGCCGCATCCTCGCAGAAGGAGCGAACGGCCCGACAACGCCAAAGGCCGATAAGATACTGCACGAGAAGGGCATCTTTGTCGTTCCTGATATTCTTGCGAACGCGGGGGGCGTAACCGTATCGTATTTTGAATGGGTTCAGGACCGAATGGGCTATTTTTGGTCGGAAGAAGAGGTAAATAACCGCTTGGCGGAGAAAATGGTCGCAAGCTTTAACGAACTCGTGCATTACGCTGAGAAGCATAACGTCGATTCTCGAACCGCGGCCTATATGCTTGCGATTGATCGCGTGGCGTATGACACAAGGATGCGGGGCATCTATGCATAGGCCGGCGTTGCCGCAAGGTGTTAAAAACGCTTGATTTTACGAGCAGGTTAGGTTAGTGTTTTATCGGGAGATAATTGTCTGGCGGTTGTTCCGTATGTTGACTTTGCGCTTTACTCCCGATTAAATTGCTAACATTGGCATAAGCTTTTTCGACTAATTGTTGGACAGCTTGGACTTTGCCTACTTGGAAAGACCAATGCTCTGTGTAATAATGCAAGTTGATTTTTTGACACTTAACCGGCTGCCTGCAGCCAACTTTTTTGACTTTCAATTTTTTTTCGGCGGAGGAATGTGATGAAACTCGCTAAAATGGCGTACTTGAGTACGCTCGTTATTTTGACTCTCGTATTCGCGGTCGCGGCGCAGGATAAACACCAGCGTCCTGACAGCGATCCGAGGAACACTGCACCTACGGTCGGTACCGGTGGTGCTGTCGGCGGCCCGACCGGACTTTTCACGGTCTATGACGGGCAGAATCTCCGTAAGGGTGAATTCACCTTTTCGGCGGCCGTCAGCAACTATGACCGCGATCCGGGTGATGTTGATATCACGGATGTGCCTGTGAGCTTCCAGGTCGGTTTGACCGACCGTATCGAGCTTTTCTTCTCGACGGATCTCTACAAGGGCATTAAAGTGAATTCGCCCCGGAACCTTTCCGGCTTTTATCTGCCGAACTCGCAAGTAGTGATCAACGGTCAGTGGACTCAGGCTCCGGCGATCGTAATGTCGCCCGGAACCAGCCCGTACGGTGCGGTTTACCGCCCGGCCGGTGCTCCGTTCGTTCAGTTCCCGTATTTTGGCGGCAATGCCGGAACTTATGGCCTTACCCCGCCGGCGTACTCGGGTCCCGTCTTTGGTTTCCCGGCAGGTACGAACGCATTGCTCGGCAGTGGTGGTGCAAACCCCTTCCGCGGCATCGGCTCGGTCTATGGCAGCATTCTGCCGGGTCTTGTGCTCAGCACTGCAAATATCATTGGGCCAACGGGTGCACCTCAAGGCACGGTTCCTGCAGTGTTCACGCTTGCGCCGTCATATTTGCCTGAAGCACCTTTCCTTAACCGCACGTACGGTGAAAGTGCATTCAACCAGTTCACCTTCGGCGGCAAGTTCCGCTTCACCAGCGTTGATAACCCGATCGGTTTGGGCCTCGTCGCTTCTTACACCTGGTTTTCGGATCATGCGAATGACTTCGCAGGATTCAATCAGATGCAGCGTGGTGCAGGTCCGGGCGGCGGATGGGGAGACATCGCTGTTACGTTCGTTGCTGATGCTCGCGTAGCAAAATGGGCGAACCTCTCGGCCAACATCGGCTATAACTGGACGTCATCTGCGAAGGGTGATTTCCCGGGCGGCACGTACACGCTTCTTGATCGGCCCGATGAAGTTCAGGCCGGTATCGGCGTGGATTTCCCGGTCAACAAGTGGTTCCAGCCGATCGTCGAATTCCGCGGCACGCGCTACATTGGCGGCCGCACCCCGAACGCATTCGAGAACCATCCGATGGACGGTATCGCCGGCGCCCGCGTATTCTTTACGCGTTGGGCAGGTATGAGCTTTGCTTATCGTTACAACTTCAACCAACAGGATGATGGCTGGTTCGATAAGGACAAGAACTTCAGTGCCAGCGTGACCAATCCGTGTGCGTTTGTTACGGGTGGAGCTTGCACGGCTCAGACCTATACGACCAATTGGAAAGGCGTGCCTCCGGGATTCCGTGAATCCGGCGACCCGCACGGCTACATCTTCCAGTTCTTTGTTGGACGCCGTAATGAGCGTGCGAAAGAGCTTGTCAATCAGCCCGCCAGCATCAACAGCGTAACCCTGAGCGACAACGTGATCACCATCGGCTGCCAGCCCGGCTACAAGTCGGCATCCGGTTCGTGTGACGATAGCCGCTCGATCAGCGTTGCGACCAGCGCTTCGGATCCTGAGAATGATCCCCTTGTTTACAATTACACCGTTTCGGGCGGACGTATCGTCGGCTCCGGAGCGAATGTAACATGGGATCTCTCTGGTGTTGAGAAGGGAACCTATACGATCACGACGGGTGTTGACGACGGCTGCGGAGTTTGCGGCAAGACCGATACCAAGACGATCGAGGTCAAGGAATGCGCAGATTGCGAGAAGCTCTGCGACTGCCCGAGCGTTTCGGTCAGCGGCCCTGCCGGTATCACGAGCCCTGGACAGCAGATGACCTTTACCGCAAATGTCAGCGGCGGTGCGAACGTGACCTATAACTGGACCGTTACCGCAGGTACGATATCGAGCGGCCAGGGTACGTCCAGCATCACGGTCGATACCACTAAGGAAATGGCGAATTCGTCGGTCACGGCTCAGGTTCAGATCGGCGGGCTCGATGCGAACTGCCATTGCCCGGATACGGCAAGTGAAACTGCCGGTATTACGGATCTGCCGCACTCGAACCTGGTTGACGAATTCGGTAAGCAGAAAGATGACGAGGTCAAGGCCCGCGTTGACAACTTCTATATCCAGTTGAACAACGATCCGACCGCGACCGGTTACATCATCAACTACGGTACTGCTGCTCAAATGCGTCATCGCAGAGCACAGATCATGAAGGCGATCAACTTCCGCAAATACGACAAGAACCGTGTGGTCTTTGTTGACGGCGGCGACAACGGACAAGGTGAATACACCAAGTTCTGGGTACGTCCTGCCGGTGCGGATGCACCGACTCCGTAACTTCTGACTTCAGCTTCACCTTTTCGGTGAACATTTCAAACGGCCGCGGCTTACATCACAAGCCGCGGCCGTTTTTCAGATTTGCTGCTTAAGCGCTTAAAAATATTTGCTCTCTTCCTTTGCGTTCGCTACAATAGAGGTCTTGGCACGCGCCATACCCCGAATTGCTGCAAACGAAGCACGGTCCGCTAGCATCTAGTAATATGTCGGTTTGTCCGCAGATTGCGGCAAACATCTGAGCGAAACGGAGTTTATCAAGCTGGTTCTTACCCCCAAGTCTAATACCTTATGTCAAAAGTGAGTGTGTTCCATCGCGGCGTTGTTCTTTTGATCATTTTCACCTTTCTTGGTGTTGTGCCGTCTTTCGCGGATATTGAGATCGTTCCCGACAACCCGGATAAAGCGGCATTTACGAAATGGACGGTCACCGGCCCGGACGGCGGCGACGTCCGTGTTGTTGCGATAGATCCAAAAGACAAGGACCGCCTTTATATCAGCACGCTCGACGGCCAGATCTTCACATCAGGTGATGCAGGTAAGACGTGGCGGCTTCTCGCGAACCTAAATGAACCACAGCTTATCCTCGATGACCTATTCGTCGATTCTCGCGATTCAAAGATCATTTATGCTTCCGGCCACAGACATAAGGCACCCGGAGGCTTTTTCCGTTCGATCGACGGCGGCGTTACCTGGAAAGAAGCAAAGGAACTCCATAAGAGTTCGGTGCACTCGCTTGCCCAATCACCGACCGACCCGTCGATACTGGTCGCCGGAACGACCGACGGTGCGTGGATGTCTCAGGATTCCGGCGCAAACTGGAAGAAGATCTCGTCTTCGACAATGCCGGTGAATATCGATTCGCTTGCGATCGATCCGCGTGACCCAAAAACGATCTATGCGGGCACTTGGTGGCGAGCCTATAAGACTAACGATGCAGGGGCGAACTGGAAGCTGATCCGCGACGGTATGATCGATGATTCCGATGTTTTTGCGATCACGATCAATCCCCGAAATCCTGAGTACATAGTTGCATCAGCATGCAGCGGCATCTACGAATCGCAGAATGGCGGCGAACGCTGGTCGAAGATCAACGGTATTCCGTCGCAGTCGCGCCGAACGCGAGACATCGTTCAGCACCCGAGCCGTGAAGGTACGATCTATGCCGCGACGACCGAAGGTTTTTGGATGAGCGTCAACGGCGGCAAGTCATGGTCTCTGACCACGCAGCGAAATTTGGAGATCAATTCTATCGCTGTACATCCTGATGCCCCGGACCGCGTTTTTATCGCTACGAACAATTACGGCGTGATGGTCTCGAATGACGGCGGCCGGAACTTCACGCAGACCAACACGGACCTCACCACGCGTTTCACCTACGCCGTCGTCCCCGATCGCGAAAGGCCCAACCGCTTGTACGCTGCAACGCGAAACACGGCAACAGGCGGCGGCTTCTTCTTTTACAGCGACAACGATGGTGCCACGTGGCGGCCGTCGGCAAGTATCGACGTAAACCGCACGGCTCCGTTCACCATCCTACAGGATCGCGTGAACGGAAATGTGATGTATCTCGGTACCAACAATGGGGTGCTTCGCTCGATGGATCGCGGCGTGACATGGAATCCGCTGCCTTCCGGAAGGGTTGCGACCGTGGCAACACCTAAAGCGACGCGTGCCCGTGCGAAAACGAAGAGGCCGGTCAAGGCTGCGGTGCCGGTGCCCGTCGCGAAGGGCCCGGTCCTCATTCCGTCCCTTAAGAACAACGTCAAGGTTCTCGCGTTTACCGAGGATGGCAAGAATGGCCTTCTTGCCGGCACCGATTCCGGCCTCTACCGGTCCTACGATCTGACAAAGGGCTGGGAAAAGCTCGATCTCGGAGCGGGCGTTAACCAGAACATCTTCGCGATACACGTTGCGCCTCAGCGTCCTGATACGATATGGGTCGGAACGGCGACGTCGGGCGTGATGGTCTCGCGTGATGACGGCAAAACGTTCGCAAATGCAGGCGGTGCTGTTCAGGGAGTCCCGGTCAGTGCGATCGAGACCGATCCCACGCGTCCTGATTATGTTTACGTGGGCACCACGCAAACATTCTATCTCAGCCGCGATAACGGCACTACGTGGAAACGCCGCGGCGGACACTTACCGCTCGGTAACTTTGCTTCGATCCTGATCGACCCGAAGGACCCGAACGAGATCATTATTGGAAGCGCGATCGAAACCGACGGCGGCATCTATATTTCAAGAGACGCGGGCGAGCAGTGGAAGCGGATCGATACGAAGACGATGGAGCTGCCCAGCCGACGCGTTTGGTCGATGGCATTCGATCCGCACGATCCGAACCGTATTTATGCGGGCACACATTCTTCCGGTGTGTACAAGATCGAGTTAAAGGATCCTGATTCGGACTCCGCGGCTGTAGAACCGATGAAGACCGACCCTCCTGCCAAAGCCCAGCTGGCCACAGAGAAGCCGGTCGCGGCAAAGGAGCCAGTGGCTGTCCCAAGCCCTCGAAAGACGATCGTCGTGGGCGAGCGGCCGCGAATTCTGCCCGGGCAATAGGGATATCTTCGATGTTTTGTAAGGTTCGTCGGTTTTTCGGAGCCGGCGGCCTTTTCCGCATTTTGAAGTCCTGAATCCAAGTCTCTATAATTTAGTTTCAAAGGGAGCTAATGGTTTGACGGAAGAAAGTGCCTGTCCTTCTCTGGTAGCAAGCGGATCGCTTCGTGTCGAGTCGGTCCCGTTTTCGCGCATTCCGGGCCAGTCAAAGCTCTTTATCCGCTACCAGACAGATCGGGCAAGTCTCAAAGAGTTCTATCCTAACGCACCGGAAAAGATCTACGACATTGCCGAGTTCGCAAAGCAGGTGAACGATGCCTACACGCTTGACCGAAATGAGGTCGCCGACGCATTGGCATCTCTCAATAACGGTCTTGATGCCGGCGAAAGAGTGGCGGCCGCAATCGATAGATTCCGTGAACCGACGACGGTCGCGATCTTTACGGGACAGCAGTCCGGCCTTTTCGGCGGGCCGCTTTACACGATCTATAAAGCTCTGACGTCGATAAAGGTCGCCGCTGATCTTAACCGAGCCGGAACACCGGCGGTGGCGATGTTTTGGGCGGCAACGGAAGATCACGATTTTGATGAGGTCGCGAGCGTGACCATCGCGGGCCAGGACGAGCCTATTCACTTGACGTATAGTGATGTGGACGAACGCGAGATCCCGGTCGGTGATCGTGTTCTTACGGCCGAGATCGAGCGATTGATCGGCGAACTTGAACTCCGGATCGCCCAGACCGAATTCAGCCGTCAGGCCATCGGCCAGCTGCGGGATTCATGGGCGTCCGGCGAGGGATTCGGAAAGGCATTTCTTCGACAGCTTGCAAAGCAGCTGGGATGTTTCGGAATGATATTTGTCGATCCGCAAGATGCTGCACTCAAGCGGCTTTCCAGCCCGATAATGGCTCTTGCGGCCGAGAAAGCTCACCTGATAACAGCCGAGGTCCAGAAGCGGGACACACGACTGACGGAAGAGGGACTACATAGGCAGGTGCTCGTCGAAGATGACTATTTTCCGTTGTTCTGGGAGACGGACGACGGAGTTAGGACGCCTCTTAGGCTTACAAAAGACGGTGTCAGAGCGAGAGCCGCAAATCGCTTGTTTTCCGTCGATGAGATCGTAAAGGCGATCGAGGAGGAACCCCATCGGTTCAGTGCCGGCGTTATGCTTAGGGCGGTCGTGCAGGATTTCTTGTTTCCGACCGCACTTTATATCGGCGGCGCCGCGGAGATCGCGTACTTTGCGCAAAGCGGTGCAGCTTACGAAGTCTTAGAGCGTCCGGCAACACCAATTATCCATAGACAGAGTTTTTCGATCGTCGAGCCGCGGCATCAACGCACGCTCGACGCATACGGGTTGACGTTCGATGATGTTTTTGCGGATAGAGAGGTAATTAGAACGCAGATCGTCGAGAAGGTGATCGGCCAAGATGCTGCTCGCCTTTTTGCGGATGTCGAGGAAGAGATCAATATTGAACTTCGACGATTGGATGAGTATTTTGCTGCCGTCGATCCAACGCTTGCGGCAAACCTTGCGACCAGGCGGCGTAAGATGCTTTACCACATCGCGGCTCTTCGCAAGAAAGCGTATCAGTCCGAGTTGAAGCGTAATAGTGACGCTGATCGACGGCTTCGTCGGCTTTTTAGCGAGCTTTATCCATCCGGAGCCCTTCAGGAGCGAACCCTTAACATTGTCGGGCTTATTGACCGTTACGGAATCGATGTCATCGATTGGATCTATTCAGCGATCGATCTTGAGGACAGGGGACATCGTGTCGTTTATCTATGAATAAGATCCGCGTACTGCCCGACAATCTTGCCAATCAGATCGCGGCCGGAGAGGTCGTCGAACGGCCGGCCTCTGTCGTTAAGGAGCTCATCGAGAATGCGATCGACGCGGGAGCGAGCCGCATCGCGGTCGAGATCGAACTTGGCGGCCGCAGACTCATTCGTGTTTCGGACGACGGCGATGGAATGCTTCGAGACGACGCGATCCTTGCATTCGAAAGACACGCAACATCGAAGATCAAAACGCTCGAAGATCTTGCGGCGATCGGGACGCTCGGTTTTCGCGGAGAAGCTTTGGCATCGATAGCCTCAGTTTCTAAGACTGAACTTGTCACGAAAACTGAGGCTGATATTGCCGCTACTCGGGTCGTGATCGAAGGAGGGCGACTAGTCGATGTGAAAGATGCGGCTCGCGACAAGGGAACGACGATCGCGATCCGCGACCTTTTCTTCAACACGCCGGCCCGGCGTAAATTTATGCGTTCGGAGGCGACGGAGAATTATCATCTTACGCAGATCGTCACTCACTATGCCCTTGCGCACCCTGAGATCGCGTTTCTCCTGACGAACAATGGCCGTGAGTCGCTAAATGCTGCGCCTGCGAAAAACCTTCGCGAACGTGCTTTTCAGATCTTTGGCGGCGGCCTGCTCGATAGTCTTTTGCCGGTCTCGGGCGGACGCGAGTATGTCGCGACGGTTACGGGTTATGTGTCTGCGCCCCGTGAGCGGCGGACATCTCGCGATCAGCAGTACTTCTTTGTAAACAAAAGATTTGTTCGCGACAAGACCATTGCCGGCGGTATCCTCGAAGGTTATCGGTCAGTTTTGCCCCACGGTGTATATCCCGTCGCATTCTTGTTTATTGACCTGCCGCTCGACGAGGTCGATGTGAACGTTCATCCTTCGAAGACCGAGGTTCGATTTCGGCGAACCGAAGCCGTAAAGGATGCCGTCGCGGAGGCGGTTCGGTCGGCACTTTCGAGTGCGGGCGTGGTCGGCGAGCCGGACGCTGCCGAGAATGAGCCGGTTCGGTCCTATGCGGAGACGCAGCCGGCGGTCCCTCAGGAAGTGAGTGTACAGGAGCCGATAGATTTTTCGCCCGACCCTCTCCCCCTTAACGAGGATTTCGACCGCAACCTTGCTAACGTGGCTTTGGAACGCGAAACTGCGGAGGTAACTGCGAAGAACCCAACGCTGTTGCCAAGCGAGCAACGCTCTAAGCTCGATCTCTTTGATCGGGCATTTGAAGAGCATATGCTTGTGAACGCTGCGGCCGCAAGCGACCACTATTCGTCCGTTCCATCGCCAGAGAGTGGCGTCGGTCTGCCGGAATTACCGCCGCTCAACTCCGCAACTCACCTTGCAAAGCCTGCTGATCCCGAATCACTTTCGTATTCCAAGATCCAGCCGCTGGGACAGCTTCGTGAGAGTTTCATAATTGCGGTCGATGATGAGGGCATACTTCTGATCGATCAGCACGTTGCTCACGAGCGGATACTGTTCGACAAGTTTCGACGGTCTGAAACGGAACGCCAAATGGAGTCTCAGAATCTCTTGCTTCCGGAGACGCTTGACCTTTCGCCTGCACAATCTGAGGCGTTCTCGGTGATCGAGGATGATCTTGCTCTTTTTGGATTTGGCACGATGCGTCTATCAGGAAGGACGGTCGCGATCAAGAGCGTACCTACCGACCTGCCTCCGTCCGAGGCTAGAAACCTCTTCGCAGAGTTGTTGGACGCCGTTGATTCCGAGAAGCGGCGAGGTGCGAAGACGCCGCTCAGGGATGACATCGCGGCATCGCTGGCCTGTCGTGCGGCCGTAAAGATCAATATGAAGCTGACGCCGGAGAAGATGCGTTGGCTGATCGACAAACTCGTACTGACCACATCGCCGACGACGTGTCCGCATGGGCGACCGGTCATCCTCCGACTTTCCATGAAGGACATCGAACGTGGCTTTCACAGAACATGAGCAAGCGGCCTCGAATTCTAAGATGTGAATTTATCCTTGACCAGATCCCGCGAAAGTTTTATTTTCTAATTAGGTTGCGATAACGATGACATCCAGCACGTTCGGCTTTATTTCCTTTTTTAGCTTTTATGCGAACTACTTTTCGCGAAAGGCGGCCGGAAGCTGTGTCAGGATCTAACTAAAAGACGCTTAAAGTTTCGAAAGTAAAGGCCGCGAATGACAAGATTCGCGGCCTTTTTATACTGTTTATGAACTTAGACGATTGGAGAAGGCAAATTGATGACGTGGACAGCGCGATCGTTGGCTTGCTGGCAAAACGAGTGGAGATCGCGCGTGAGATATCGCGTTTGAAGCAAAGTTCGGGGATGCCGATCCTCGACCGAGAGCGCGAGATCCGAATATTTGACCGGGTTAGAAGTCTGAGCGGCGGCGTTGTAGATACTAGCGTGGTCGATCAGATCTACGAGGCGATACTGACGGACTCTCGGCGTGTGCAGGCGGTCGAGCAGACGAAGGACTTAGAGGTCATAGACGATTGTTCACTTACAAAGGTGGCGATCCAGGGGGCTCCCGGGTCGTACAGCGAGCAGGCCGCCTTAACAGCGTTGGGTTCCGACATCGAGATCATCGGCTGCGATACTTTCGACGAGGTGTTCGCTCTTTTGCGAAGCGGCCAGGTTGGATTTGCCGTCATCCCGAAAGAGAACTCGACGGTCGGGGAGATCCTGTCCACCAAGGAGTACCTGAAAGCCATCGACCTCGCCGTTGTAGATTCGCTAGATGTTGAGGTCCGGCATATTCTGGCCGGTGCTTCTGGGGCCTCGCTGGAAGGCATCGCGAATGTCCATTCTCACCCAGAAGCGTTGCGTCAGTGCGCAGCGTTCTTAAATAGTGAGCCTAGACTTAAGGCCGTCGAAACGACCGATACGGCGGCGAGTCTTCGAGAGATCGTTTGGCAGAACGATCTGAGTTCGGCATCGATCTGCGGCGAAGCGGCGGTAGAACTCTACGGCGGCGTGATCCTAAAGCGTGATATTGCCGACAAGGCGGACAACTCTACGACCTTTGTCGTCGTAAGAACCACGTCTATTCGATAGAGAGCAATATTTGGCCTGCTTTGACGGTATCGCCTTCCGCAACACGAACCGAAGAAACCGTGCCATTTTTTGGGGACCTGATCTCGTTCTGCATCTTCATCGCCTCGACGACGATCACGCCATCACCCTTTTCGACAGTATCGCCGACTGCTGCAATAAGTCGAACGACCTTTCCCGGCATCGCGGTCTTGATGTCGGCCACACCCGCCGTGTCCGCATTCGACGTGTTCGATCCGCGTAACTTTTTCGGGTCTGCCAGCTCAACTTCAATAGAGCGGCCATCTATCCACACGACGCAGCGGCCTTCGGCATCGAGCTCAACGCGAGCCTCGATCTTTCTGCCGTCATCGAACCGCAGACTGACCTGTCCGGTCTCGGGCCTGACGGCCTCAAGTCCGTATTTACGCCCGTCGATCTCGGCAAAGAGGCGATTGCCTTCCTCCTTGACGCTGACCGCCGACGTTTCATCTCCGATTTTTGCCTGAAGCTTCATGTGTAGATTCTATATTAGCGTTTATTGTTCCGGTTCGGGCTGAGGTTCCGAACGCCTAAGACGGAGCACTTGGATACGCTTCTCATCAGCCTTTATCACCTCAAGTTCGAGGCCGCGGATCTTCAATTGCTCTCCGACTTTGGGGACGTATCCGACCTCATGCGTTACCAGGCCGGCGATCGTCGTAAAATCTTCGTCTTCAAGTTCCAGGTTAAAAAGCCGTTCGATCTTATCGATCTCTGTTGACCCGATCACGTCGAAATACCCATTTTCGCCTTCAATGATCTCGATTATCTCTTCAGGCTGAGTATCTTCATCTTCGATCTCGCCGACGATCTCTTCAATAATATCTTCAACGCTGATCAGTCCGGCAACACCGCCGTACTCATCGATGACGACGGCGATCTGGGCGTGATTGAGCTGAAGGATCTTCAGAAGCTCGTCAGCTGGTTTCGTCTCAGGCACAAAAAGAGTGGGACGCATCACTTGAGAAACGGCCGTTTCCTCCATACCTTCCGCCCACGCATGCAGCAGGTCGCGAACGTAAACCATTCCCTCAATATTGTCGATCGAGTCTCGATATACCGGCAGACGCGAATATTTCTCTTCGATCATAAGGTCGCGTGCTTCGCGGATCGTTGCGTCATTTTGGATAGCGACGATCTCGGTTCGCGGCGTCATTATGTCGGCGGCGATCGTGTCGCTGAACTCGATCATCGTTTCGATGAGTTCGCGGTCTTTCTCCTCGATTATTCCTTCGGCTTCGCCGACCTCGATGAGGGCATTGAGTTCGTCGGCATTGTCATTCTCGTCGTTCGGCGAATCCGGCGTGACGGACATATCTATCTTCGAATCGTCTTTACCGGTTCGAAATGAGAATGGTGCAGATAGCCATCTGCCTATCGCAAAAATCGGCCTGACGGCCGGCAAAAGGGAAAGCAGCCTCTTCTCCGTATCGTGCCGGACGATCAGCCTCGGCAAGATCTGACGGCCCACAACGGCCGCGATCGCGCCGAAAATAAAGGCAACAATGAAGGTCGTCCTTTCCGGGAGGGCCTCAAGGAGAATGAGCGTGATAAGGACGATGAACGCGATGAGCGTTATCTGAAGAAGCGATGAGAGCGTGAACCGAAATCGCGGCCGGTCGTCGAGAATATCTCTCAACAGCGTTGCCGCCGAATGATTTTCGGTGGTCTCGATGTCCGCAACGAGACGGCGTAGGGCAACATCCGAAAGATATGCGAAGGCAAGATCTATCGTCGCAAGAAAGACGAGCAAGAGCAGTAGAAGGACGGCGATGGCGATCTGAAGTTCCATACTACTCGACAATATTCTTCCACTCGCGGCCGTCGTCCGTCAGAAGTTTATCCGCATCGGGCGGCCCCCAAGAGCCCGATGCATAGTTTGGGAAGCCTCGAGGCGGTATCGCCTGCCAAACGTCCAGGATCGGCGTTACAACGCTCCAGGCCGCCTCGACCATATCGGCACGCTGAAAGAGCGTTGCGTCGCCGATCATGCAATCGTAGAGAAGACGTTCGTAGCCGGTTGCGATCTGTTCGCCGAAATGTTCGACATAGTTGAAGTCCATATCGACAGCGCCGACATTTACGACCGGGCCCGGTATCTTTGCACCAAAGTGCAGCGTGAGCCCTTCGTCGGGCTGAATGTGGATGACCAAGCGGTTCGTCGTAAGCTTCTCAACGGGCGTATCCCTAAATAGGACGAACGGGGCCGCCTTGAACTGAATGACAATGCTCGAATGTCGTGCCTTCATCCGTTTGCCTGTACGCAGGTAGAATGGCACACCTGCCCAACGCCAATTATCGATCGAAAGCTTCAGAGCGGCGAAGGTTTCCGTATTCGAACTCGGCGAGACGTTCGGTTCGTCGCGATATGCAGGTACGGCCTTGTTGTCGATCGTGCCGGCGTCATACTGCCCTCGGACCGCGCGTCTCAGCACATCCTCGTCCGTGAATTGCTGAATTGCGTGAAGGATCTTGGCCTGTTCGTCCCGAACCGCATGAGCTTCGAACGAAACAGGCGGCTCCATTGCCGTCAGCGTCGTAAGTTGGAAGAGGTGATTCGGGATCATGTCCCGCAAAGCTCCCGCCGAATCGTAATAGCCGCCGCGTTGCTCGACTCCCAACGTCTCTGCCACGGTGATCTGGACATGGTCGATATAGTTTCGATTCCAGATCGGCTCGAAGATCGAGTTTCCAAACCGAAATACCAAAATATTCTGGACCGTCTCCTTGCCGAGGTAATGGTCGATGCGGTAGATCTGATCTTCCTTTATGAGCTTTGTGAGGGATGCGTTCAACTTCTTTGCCGAATCAAGGTCACGGCCGAATGGCTTTTCATAGATAAACCGCCGCCAGTTGCCATTCTCTTCCTTTCCGAGCCCGTTCTTAACGACCTTTTGTGTGACGGTCGCAAAAAGCTGCGGCGGCGTCGCTAGATAGAAAAAGTAATCCTCCGGGATCTGATGTTCGGTCGTCACATCCCCAAGCATTTCCTTTAGATCGCCGAATAGCTTCTTGTCGTCGTCAAAATCTCCGCCCGTATAGTAGGCGCGCTCTTCGAACCAGGAAAGAAGCTTTTCGTCGGGAGCCTGCGGCAGAAATGTCTTAAGATCATCAATGAGCATCTTTCGAAACTCATCAGTTGTCATCTCTTGCCGGCCGACGCCGACGATGGCGAACTTATGCGGAAGAAAGTCACCTTTTGCAAGATTATAAAGGGCAGGGAGCAACTTCCGCTTCGTAAGGTCTCCGGTCGAACCGAAGATGACCATCACGCACGGAGCAGCAACTTTGGTCGTTTTTGTCATAGGGCGTTGAGATAACAGATTATCATATCGAGCGGTCGGCGGTGGAACTACGAACGGTCAACGGAGAATCCGCACTCCACAATACTGCGGCCCGCCGCCGGAGTCAGAACCGCCTGCGTCAGCGGGCGGTCAGTTCCGCTCGGAATTTTCTTGGCTCCATAGGAGCCGCATGTTTATAGTGCTACATCGAACCATCCTCGGAGGCGGCTTGCCGCCAATGGCTTCGCATAGCCACGTCGTTTACGGCGTGGGTGACGACGGCAAATGAATTCCCGGAGGCGGCTCGGCCACCGACATGTCCCTGTCGCGTGCTTCGCACGCTCCAAGAATATTTGATTACGGTAACCCAGGGTTGCGGCCGAGGCGGCCTTACCCTGGGCTATAATCTTTGTCCCCTACGGGGACTAAGAACGGAACCTGGGATGCCCTCGTCCGCAGTCAGAACCGCCTGCGTGAGCGGGCGATCAGTTCCGCCTACAAACCTTCTTGGCACCGTAGGAGCCGCATGCTTCTAGCATGCTACGGCCAACGCATCCTCGGAGGCGGCTTGCCGCCGACAAGATCCTGTCGCCCCCAACGGAGCTCCATCGGTCTATTTTGCGACAGGTTCCCAGGGTTGCTGCCGAGGCGGCCTTACCCTCGGCTATTCTCTCGCGTCCCCTACGGGGACGACCTGATCAATCTCAGACTGCAACAAAATTCGAGATGCAAGCCTTTGCGGTCTTTGCGGGGTTTTGCTTGGCGAACTCTGCGTTTCCAAACGGGTTTAAGCGCAAAGAATGCAAAGGCGACGCGGAGTTCACAAAGGGACGGGGCAGCCACGAATGCACGAATCTGATCCGTTTCAAATATAAAAGCTGACATTTGAGATTCCGAAATTCGAAGATCTGAAATTGCGAAATTCGATACGCCGAACCTTTGCGGTCTTTGCGGGGTTTCGGGTGGCGTACTTTGCGTTTTCTCTTTTGTCGAGTCGCAGAGGACGCAAGTCAGAGCGACGGCGAGCGTAGAAGCCGAAAGAGAACCACCCCGTCAGCCGAAGCGGCTGCCACCCCTCCTTCGTAAGGAGGGGAGCTTTAGCTCCGCCATTCACCATTCACATTTCTTCAAAGACCGAACGGCCGGCACGACCGTGTTGTCATCATAGTGAACTGACGCGCCCGTTTGAAGCACATTCCGCACAAAACGTATCAAACTGCACGATTTGCACGAAATGCACGATTTGCACAGAATGTGCATCGTGACAGGAACGTAAGGAGACGGGTTTGCGTTCCGGAAAGGTTGAAACTTGGGGTAACGCTCTCGCAGCGGCTCAGTCGGTGCTGTTTAGATGCCAAGTTCGTCGCGGAGTTCGAGTTCGCGGGCATTCATCTCGCCGTCATCCGTCTCGTGGTCGTAACCGCAAAGGTGCAAAACGCCGTGCAGAATGAGCTGCTTGATCTCGCCTTCAAGGGAAAGGCCGTTCTCGGCAGCCTGTTTTTGTGCCTGTTCCGCAGAGATCACGATGTCGCCGATCTCGTCGGATTCCGGCTCGAAGGGTTGAGCTTCGAACGGGAAGGAAAGTACGTCGGTCGCAGCATCTTTTCCGCGAAATGTGGAATTTAGCTGCTTCATCCTTTCGTTGCTAATGAAGGCGACCGAGAACGTCTTTCCCGCGGCCTCAGCTATCGCGTCGGAAAGCGAATCTGCGTAGGAACATATCGCGGCGATGTCGAACTGGATCTTTTGTTGGAGATCTATGACTTGGTTCACAAGAGGATTGTAAATTGTTCATCGGGCAATTGTGAATTGGGAAGCGACATCCAACATCCAATTAACAATTCGCCAATTTACAATTACCAATGAAACGAGAATGCGCGAATGTCGTGATCAGCACTCGGCCTGCGTTGCCCGTTGGTATTTTTGAGCTTGCTCGAAGAAATCCATTTCGGCCTGCTTATCGACGAATGCCCGCTTCGAAAGAAGGACGGTTGCCGGGCCGGCATCGAAAAATATCTGCCCCAGCATCGAACCTATTGCCTCGATGTTTCTCCATGGATAGAAGCTCTTGTTTCCTGCGTGTTCGCACGAAAGACCCAGTTCGTCTATCTCGATCTCGCAATCGAATTTCTCCAGCTCGGGCCACGCGTTCTCGAAGTGTTTACGAACGGAACCTTTTTGTTGCACCGACCAAACGAAGAGCACAAGGACAAGATTCAATGCGAACGCCGCCAAACCGGTCCAAACGCGCTCCCAGTAGATTAGGATCCCTGGTACTATCCATATGTTAAATATTAGGAACAACCAAAGGATATAGTTCGTGGCTTTCCATTGACGTTGCTTCTGGCGCTCCAAGAGGAACTCGATGTGCTCTTCACGCGATGGACGAAAGGTTACCTTCATTCTGCGGGATCCGTGGAGTGCTCTTCGTATGCCTTGACGATCAGCTGGACGAGTTTGTGGCGGACCACGTCCTTTTCCGAAAAATAGACGAACTCGATCATGTCGATGTCATCGAGGACGCGTTGAGCTTCTTTAAGCCCGCTTTTCTGGCCGCGCGGCAGATCGATCTGTGTGATGTCGCCGGTAACGACGGCTTTTGAGCCGAAGCCGATACGCGTTAGGAACATCTTCATCTGCTCGTTGGTCGTGTTCTGGGCTTCGTCCAGGATGATGAAGGCGTCAGAGAGCGTCCGGCCGCGCATAAAGGCGAGCGGTGCGATCTCGATGATACGCTTTTCGAGCATTTTCGTGACCTTTTCCGCATCGACCAGGTCAAAAAGTGCGTCGTAGAGCGGCCGCAAGTATGGATCGACCTTGTCCTGAAGGTCGCCGGGAAGGAACCCGAGACGTTCGCCCGCCTCGACGGCAGGACGGGTCAAAATGATTCGGCTGACCTGCTTCTTGAACAAGGCGTCCACGGCCATTGCAACAGCAAGAAAGCTCTTGCCCGTGCCCGCAACTCCGATACCGAAAACGAGATCGTTCTTTGCAATGGCTTCGAGGTATTTTCGCTGATTTGCGGTTTTGGGAGCAACGGTCTTCTTGCCCGACGGATTGAATCGTGCCTTCTGGAAATGATCTTTCAGGCTGTAAGCGCGGTCCTCAGCGATCTGCTTGAAAGCATCTCTTAGCTCCTTGTCGCTAAATGCCGCACCGTCGCTGAAGATATCGCCGAAATCGCTCAATATCTGGTCGACCGTTGCAATGTCGTTCGGTTCGCCGTCGATCAGGAGTTCATTGCCGCGAATGCCGATACGAACATCGAGCAGCGATTCAAGAAACTTGATATTCTGGTCCTGGACGCCAAATAGGGTGTTGAGTCCTTGTGCCGGGAGTTCGAGTTTGCGTGTGTCAGTCAAATTTGGTCTGTCTTGAGGCCGATCTTGGACCGGCCATGGGTGTTGCTTTCAGGCTACTAGAAACTCTATTTTACGTCAATCGCTTGTTTGCCCAAAAGGCTTTCGATCAACTAGTTGTGAAACCAATAATTTGGAAGCCGGTCTTTGCCAGGAAGGCCTAGCTGTGCTACTCTAACTCCTTTGTAAATTTATCGATTTTCTCAATATTAGAGGAGCTTTTTATAAAAATGGCGAACGAAGGAAATGGTCAGGTCGGAATAGTTGTTCAGATCATCGGACCCGTGGTTGACGTAGAGTTTTCGGATTATTTGCCGCCGATCCATCAGGCACTTCGGATCTCGAGCGAAGGCTTCGACGTCGAGGATAAGGTCGATGTCGTCGCCGAGGTGCAGCAGCACCTCGGCGAAGGCCGCGTCCGTGCGGTATCAATGTTGCCGACCGACGGCATGGTCCGAGGAATGAAGGCGTTCGACCTTGGCGGCCCGATCACGGTGCCGGTCGGTGTCTCTACCTTGGGGCGTGTGATGAACGTTGTCGGTGAACCAGTAGACGAGCTCGGTGAGATCGTTGCTGACACGCGTTATCCGATCCATCGTCATGCACCATCTTTTGACGAGCAATCCACATCGCTAGAGATGTTCGAGACCGGAATTAAGGTCATTGACCTTGTCCAGCCCTTCCTTCGCGGCGGAAAGATCGGCCTTTTCGGCGGTGCCGGCGTTGGCAAGACGGTGCTCATTATGGAGCTTATCAACAACGTCGCAAAGGGACGTGAAGGCTTCTCGGTGTTTGCCGGCGTCGGTGAACGTACGCGCGAGGGTAATGACCTTCTCCGCGAAATGGTGGAGTCCGGCGTTATTAAGTACGGCGAGGATTTCAACCACAACATGGAAGAGACCGGTGCCTTTGACCTTGCGAAGGTCGATAAGGCACAGATCAAGGATTCGAAGGTCTCGCTCATCTACGGCCAGATGACCGAACCTCCCGGAGCACGACTTCGCGTCGCACTCTCCGGCTTGACTGTCGCCGAGTACTTCCGCGATCAGGGCAACGACGTGCTCTTCTTCGTCGATAACATTTTCCGATTCACGCAGGCCGGTTCCGAAGTGTCTGCATTGCTCGGACGTATGCCGTCCGCCGTGGGCTATCAGCCGAACCTTGCAACGGAAATGGGAGAGATGCAGGAGCGCATCACATCGACCAAGACGGGCGCTATCACGTCGATCCAGGCCGTTTATGTGCCGGCGGATGACTACACTGACCCTGCACCCGCAACGACGTTCGCTCACCTCGACGCCGTTACCGCACTCTCACGTCAGATCGTGGAACTTGGCATTTACCCGGCGGTCGATCCGCTCGCTTCGAACTCGCGTATCCTTGATCCGCAGGTCGTTGGTGACGAGCATTACAACACGGCGCAGGAGGTCAAGCGTATCCTTCAGCGTTATAAGGATTTGCAGGATATCATCGCGATCCTTGGCCTGGACGAGTTGAGCGAAGACGACAAGCTTACCGTTGCTCGTGCACGTAAGATCCAACGCTTCTTCTCGCAGCCATTCACGGTCGGCGAACAGTTCACGGGTCTCAAGGGCGAATATGTGAAGGTCGAAGATACGATCAAAGGCTTCCGCGAGATCCTCGACGGCAAATGCGACGATATGCCTGAACAGGCGTTCTATATGGTCGGTACGATCGAACAGGCTCGCGATAAAGCGAAGAAAATGGCGGCCGCGGCCTAGGAAACGCGATCAAGGTTCAGGGTGGAGATGTCTGTTGCCGGCCTCCTCTTTGAACCTTGAACGGCAAACCTTGAACAATGCTAAAACTAGAGATCGTAACACCTGAAAAGAAGGTTTTTGATGACGACGTCGAATCGGTGACAGTGCCGACTGCGAGCGGGGAAGCGGGGATCTTTCCGAATCACGCACCGCTTGTTTCTGCACTCAAACCGGGCATCTTGAGCTACGCTCAGAAGGGCGGAGCAGAGAAGATGGCAGTTTCGGGCGGATTCATCGAGGTGAGTGCCAACAAGGTTTCCGTGCTTGCGGATTCCGCCGAGACGTTCGATGAAGTTGACGTCGATGCGGCCCGCAGCGAACGCGAAGCCGCGGAAAAGGCACTTGCCGCTGCTGCGACCTCACCTATCGAGGAGAATGCACAACTTCAACAGAAGTTGGATGCGGCAAATGCCAGAATTACGTTGGCTGGCGGAGCGAAGTAAGCCGTTCTAGCCCGGTTCGTTTTTGAAAGGCCCTTGTCGCTGGTCGGTAAGGGCCTTTTTGTGCCCGCGGCTACTAAGGCTCATCGACAAAATCCACGTCGTTACCGACCAACTCCGGTGCGGCGATCTCGGTTGATTTGACAAGTAGAAGGCAAGAGCGTAGATTAGCTTATTGAAAACGATTTTCATTTGCAATAAATTATGATCCTTCAAAGATTAAAGGAAGACACCCGAGTGCAGCACGAAGAGGTAGAGGCCGCAGTCGATGTTATGAACCAGATGTTTGATATTGCCGACTATCGACGGCTCGTATCAAAGTTTTGGAGTTTTTATGCTGCTTACGAGCCAAAACTTCCGTTGGAAGTATTGAAGAACGCGGGCTTTGACTATTCTGACCGCGCAAAGCTTCCGCTTCTTGAAGCAGATGCAAGCATACTCGGACTCAAGATCGATGACGACGGACTTGAACTCCCGGATATTTCATCTGCCGCGAAAGCATTCGGAAGTCTTTACGTTATCGAAGGCTCGACTCTTGGCGGCCAGGTCATCTCGCGGCATTTGAAGCAGCATCTTGGCCTTACGCCTGAGAACGGAGGTGCCTTCTATTTCGGGTACGGTCAAGCGACCGGGCCGATGTGGAAAGCTTTTGGTGAAAGCTTGACGAGATTCGCTGAAGGCGCAAACGCCAATGACGAGATCGTAGAAGCGGCGAAGGCAACCTTTACAAGCATTACGAAGTGGGTCGGCGGTAAGGTCAATGCCGCCGCCGTCATTTCATAAACCTAAAAGCGAACATGTCAGTTCGCAAATAATAATACTTAGTATGCGATCTTCAGTTAGTGAAAATTTTCGGGCGGCATATCTGTGTGCGCTATTGATGTTGGCGGCGGTTGTTTCAGCCGCCGGACAGTCGCCCTCCGGTGTTGAAGTTGCCGTAAAAGACGCCAATGATGTTGCCGTCGCAGGTGCGAAGGTAGAACTTGCCGTCGGCGGCCTGACCGTAAATTCAGCAATGACAGATCAGACCGGAACAGTACGCTTCGCGATCCCGAAGTCCGGCAGCTATCGAATAAGCGTTGAGGCCAATGGCTTTGCAACCGCGACCCGCGAGGTTTCGCTGTCAACCGGCTCAAACACCGCCGAATCCTTCCGTCTTGAAGTAGGCGGCGTGAGTGAAACTGTTACGGTGACCGCGACGCGCACGCAGGTCACGACCGAAGAGACCGCTGTGCCGGTCTCAGTGGTCGGACGCAGAGAGATCGAAGAGCAAGGCATCAACACCATCGGTGACATCTTTCGCACGCTGCCCGGCACTTCGACGGTGAACGAGGGGGCGTTCCAAGTCCGGCCGCGAATTCGCGGGCTCGACAGCAACCGCGTTCTTATTCTTGTTGACGGCGAACGACTCAACAATAGCCGAACATCGACCGGTCAATCCGGCGTAGAGACCGGCTTGGTTGATACTGCGGACATTGAATCGGTCGAGGTGGTTAGAGGGAGCGGTTCGGTCCTCTATGGCACAGACGCCCTTGCCGGCACGATCAATATCATCACGAGCGATACACCCGCCCGACGTGAGAACGGATTTCGGTTCGGCGGACGCCTTGATACATTCTACAGCTCGAACGAGGACACGCTTCGAGGTTCGCTTGGCCTTACGGGATCGACGCGGTATTTCGCATTCCGCGTTGCGCAATCGCTTGAGCGATCGGGAAACTATTTCACCGGAAAGCCCAAAGGATCATTCCTTGCGGATCTTCGCGAACAGGGCATCGGGATCACGGACGACGGTGAGGTTTTGAACTCCCAATCGCACGGCAGCAACACCGCAGTTTCGACTCGATTCTTTCTCAACGACCTGAACACCATCAAGGCAACGTACGATCGACGACGTGGTGCAAACATCGGCTCCGCAGGCCTTGTCGGCACCTTCGCCGGAAACTTTCCGTTCTCGAATCGGGATAAGGTGAATCTGCGGTACGATGCGGCGTCGATCACGAAGGATCTTTTGCGCCTTTCGGTCTCCGGCTACTATCAAAAACAGGATCGCAACTTTACGAATGTGCTGACGGTGCCGCCGATGATGCCGTATTTTCCCGGTATGTATCGCTTCAGCGAAACGATCACCGACACACGGACGAGCGGCGCCGACCTCCAAACCGATTGGAAGATCGGCAGGCGGAATACACTGACGGCCGGAGCAAGCTTTTTCCGAGACTCGAACAAGGATTCTCGGACGATCATCGATGCATTCACCCCGACATCGCCGGTTCAGTCGATCGATAATTCAAAGAGTGTGCCGGATGCGACCCTAACGAATTTTGCGGCTTTCGCACAAGACGAATTTCGTCTTACCAAACGACTAAAGCTTACCGGCGGGATCCGCGTCGATAATTTCCGTACGAAAGCTCAACCGACTACCGGGTTCAATCTGCCCCAGCTTCGTCCGGATCAGATACACGACCTCGGCATCGACGGCCTAGCAAGCGGAATGGATGTTTCGACAACAGCGGTCACGGGCGACTTTGGCGCCGTCTATAATTTGACGAACGCGATCACGCTTGCGGCTCGCGTCGGACGTTCCTTCCGAACGCCAAATATCTTCGAGATATTCTTCACTGATTCGGGTTCGATAGGCGGGTTTGTGGTCGGCAATCCAAGGCTTAAGCCGGAAACGGGCGTAAACTTTGATGCTACGGTCCGATTCAAGAACAAGCACTTTTCGGCATCTGCGACATATTTTGTAAACAATTACGAGAACTTTATGTCAACGCCGGCCGCATTTGACAGTCGCGGCTGCCCGATATTTATCGTCCAGCCGGGAACTATCTATGATGCCGACAACTGCCAGATCGTGAGTTCACCTCCGGGACGTTCACCCGTCCGAGTCTATCAGACGCAGAACGTCGACCGGGCGAGAATTCAAGGATTCGAGGCCGAGTTCGAGATCCCGGTCAAGGTCAAGCTTGGGCTTCTCACGCCGAACGGGAACTTCAGCTATCTTCGCGGTGACGACACTCAAAAGAATGTGCCGCTGGATATTATCAGCCCATTCAGGACCAACATCGGCGTACGCTGGCAAAATTTCGGCCGAAACTATTTCTTCGATTACACGGCTCGGATCGTCGCTGAACAGAAGCGGCTTTCGCCGCAATTCCTGCTTCCGGTAAATCAGGGCGGCAACGGCGGCCCCGAACCGGGATTCGTAACGCACAATATTTCGGGTGGATATTATTTCCGGCGCGAGCGATTCAACTTCAATATCAACGTAGGCGTCTCGAATTTGATGAATCGAGCGTATAGCGAACAGTTCAACTTTGCACCCGCAAGAGGACGCTCGTTGACGATCGGTACTTCTTGGGAGCTTAAATAAGGCTACTTTCCATAAACGACGGTCGAGGGCGAGAAAGCGGAGAATGCATCGCCTTCGACCGTTCTCGTTCTATATTCGTAATACTGACCCGGCTTTATCGGCTTGTCCACGTATCGCGATCTCGTCGTCGTCTTTATCAGTTCCCAGCCCGTCGTGTCGCCTTCACGTCTCCAAATTTCCAACGTGAGTTCGCCGTTGTTCGAGAGGCGAAGTTCGATCGTGCCGTTCTTTGCGATCGCTTCACATTGCTTGGGTCGGGCTAGTTCATCCATTTGTCCGATGTCCACACTCGCTTCTTTAGAGATGCTTCATTCCAAAACGCCTTAGTGAGCGTGATCACCGGCTCGGCGTGTCTTGGGGCGAGGACCGTGACCACGTCGTACCTTATCGCCATGTCCGTGACAGCGAAAAGTCGGCGATAAACGCGAGCGGTCCGCGTGATCTGCCGCATCTTTTGCTTATCGACGGCCGCGATAACCGGAACGAAAGCTTCAGAACGCCGCGTTTTGACCTCGATAAAACACAATGTCCGGTGTTCGAGCGCAACGATGTCGATCTCACCGGTAACGGCCGCCCCGGCACGATTGCGGCCAACCGGAACTTTGAAATTCGTCATGACGACACGATAGCCGTGGGAGCTCAGATACCGCACGGCCAATGCCTCACCTTGAAGACCGAGAGAGAGATTTTCAGCCTGTGTGCTCAATTTCTAACAGCGGACGATCGGATCCTCAGATCAGAACGCCGGTTCCTCGTAGATGCCGTAAACATCCCGCAACGCGACGCAGATCTCTTCGACGGTTGCGTAAGCAGCGACCGCCTTTATGATCGCAGGCATCGTATTCTCGTTCGCTGATGCAGCTTTCTTCAGGGTCTCAAGGGAGTTCGCGACGGCTCCGTTGTCGCGCTCCGCCTTTGTTTGCCGGAGTCGCTGCAGCTGATGATCGCGCACGGATTCGTCTATCTGGAGGATGTCCGTCTTATGGATCTCATCGTCCATAACGTAGTTGTTCACGCCGACGATCGTTTGCTCCTTCCTTTCAACCGCTTTCTGATATTGATAAGCCGACTCCTGTATCTCACGCTGCGGAAAACCTGCTTCGATCGCTTCGACCATGCCGCCGAATCCGTCGATCTTGTCGAAGTATTCAAAGCAGCCCTCGATCATTTTTTCGGTCAGGGATTCGACATAATAGCTTCCGCCGAGCGGATCGACGGTATTGGCAACACCGGTCTCTTCGGCAATGATCTGCTGCGTGCGGAGTGCGATAAGAGCGGCGTTGTCGGTCGGTAGCGCGAGTGCTTCGTCGTACGAGTCAGTGTGGAGCGACTGCGTGCCGCCGAGCACGCCCGCGAGTGCCTGGACGGCGACGCGAGCGATGTTGTTCAGCGGCTGCTGGACGGTCAAAGAGACGCCTGCGGTCTGCGTATGAAAGCGCAGCTGCATCGTCCTCGGGTCTTTCGCACCGAAGCGTTCCTTCATCGTCTTAGCCCAAATAACGCGGGCGGCACGGTATTTCGCGATTTCCTCAAAGAAGTCGTTGTGTGCGTTAAAGAAGAACGAAAGGCGGGGAACGAACTCATCGACGTCCATTCCGCGATCGACCCCGTATTGGACATATTCGACGCCGTCACGGAGCGTGAACGCAAGTTCCTGGAGCGCGGTCGCACCGGCCTCGCGGATGTGATAACCACTGACGCTGATCGGGTTGTATTTCGGCACGTTTTGAGAGCAGTACTCGAAGGTGTCGATAACAAGTTTCATCGCCGGCTTTATCGGATAGATCCATTCTTTTTGTGCGATGTATTCTTTCAGGATGTCGTTCTGAAGCGTGCCCGAGATCTTCTTGAAGTCGGCCTTCTGCTTTTCTGCGACAACGAGATACATCGCAAGAAAGATCGGTGCCGGTGCGTTGATGGTTTGTGAAACCGTGACACTGTCGAGCGGGATTCCGTCAAAGAGAGCCTCAAAGTCTGAAAGCGACGAAACCGCAACACCGCATTTTCCAACCTCACCTTCGCTGAGAGGTGAGTCCGCATCAAGCCCCATCAATGCAGGAAGGTCGTATGCGACAGAAAGTCCCGTCTGGCCTTGTGCCATAAGATACTTGAAACGTCGATTTGTTTCCTCTGGTGAGGAGAAGCCAGCGAACTGGCGCATCGTCCAAAGTTTGCCGCGATAGCCGGTCGGATGAATTCCGCGCTTATATGGAAACTCGCCCGGGAATCCCACCTCAATGCCGTCGCTGTCCGTCGCTGAATAGAGCCCGTCCACAGGTTCGAGCGAGACACCTTCGAAGGCCTCTTTTCTCTCGGCTCGTTTCTTTAAGGCCGGATCAAGAGTTTCGGACTCCCAACGTTCCTTTTCCGCGGCATTGGCTGTTCGCACTTGCTTTGTATCTGGTGTCATAAGAGATGGTTTTTGAACCATAACCTTTAGAATATCACGATTTTGGAGCATAAAACGAGACAAACGAGGATATCCGAGGCGAACTTCAACCTTTGCGTTACGCGTAACAATTCTGTAAGGTGAAATGGTTTGCATCGAAGACTTCAGGCCGTACTTCCCGTTTGGAAACATCGTGAAAAATATTCGCATCTTATTCATCTTATTGGCCCTTACGGCTCTCAGCTGCATGAGTCCGCGGGATAATTCCAACCGGACCCAGAACTCAAATGTGAACGTCAACGCAGACGCGAATTCGGCAAATTCGAACCTCGAAGAGCTCAGATTGCTCATAAATGTTCCTTATGAGACCGAGGACCTTGCGTGGAAGAAAGAAGACGGCTCAGAGAAGATCGTCGCTGTCCTGCGTTTTGCACCCGAAGATGCTGACAAGATCGCCGCAGAATCGGGGCCGGCAGCAGGGAAGGTAAGTTTGTCGCCCGAGAGCTGGTATCCAAGCGAACTGACCGCCCAAAGCGAGACATCCGGCGACAACGGATTGGAAGGTACGGCGTATGACCCGAAGCTCTTTGTGCTCGCCCCTTACACGCAGGGCCGCCTTGTCCGAATAGACGGTACAAACTATTTTCTCCTCGAACTTTCCTAGGATGAACTGCCTTTTTTAGGCAGCCTCTGTCTGCAAAGATGTTCGATTTAAGGATGAGGCCAAATTCGTGTTAGCATCTTTTTTAGACGAGAATCCCTTACCATTTTGATGCGATCTTGCCGTGCCCTCTGCATTTTGATCTTGCCGCTATTGTTGTGCCTTCCGCTTTGGGCACAGCAGACGAATCCGGTCGACCGGCAGGTCGCAAATCCGATCACGGATACGCCCAACATCAATCCGATCGCACCGGGAAAGAGCGTTATCGCCCCAACCCAGCCGAAGGCGAAGGACAAGGTCGAACCTGAAGGCGGAGATGGCGAGGTGGTCGTTTATTCCGATCGCCAATCGGTGGAAGGAACTCAAGGCAAGCGGGTTGTAACGCACGAAGGCAGCGTTGATGTCCACTATGGCATCTATCGGCTCCAGGCCGACAAGGTCGTCATATACGAAGCCGAGAACAAGATGGTTGCGACGGGCAACGTGATCTTTGACAAGGGAAACGATGAGCGGATCACTGGCGTAAGGTCTGAGTGGAACTACAAGACCAAGCTTGGATGGTTTGAAGATGCGACCGGCTTTACGAATCAAACAAATGACGGCACCGTACTTTATTTTACAGCCGCGCGTGTCGAACGCATTTCGCTAACTGAGCTCCTTGTCACCGACGCGGAATTTACTGCCTGCGACGAAGCGGTGCCGAAATGGAGCTTTGCAGCGAAATCCGCCCGTATCAAAACCGACGACCGCGTGAAACTCAAGAATGTAAAGTTCAAGATCAAAAACACGCCGATCCTCGCCCTTCCTTTTGCCTCGATCCCGATCAACAAGGAAGATCGAAAGTCGGGTTTTTTAACACCAGCGTTCGGATTTTCGCCGACGAAAGGCGCCCAGGTGTCGGGTGCGTACTTCCAAACTCTAGGCCCCTCGGCAGATGTTACGTTCCGCGGCGATCTCTACACATCGCGAGGCTTCGGATACGGGGCGGAATTACGGACGCGTTCGAACTCCAGGTCGTACTTCAACATCGGTTTTTTTGCGGTCAAGGATCGCATCTTTGGTGCGAGCGAAGATCGAGATCATCCAAACCAGGGCGGTTCGACAGTTTACGCCGAAGGCGTTCAGTACTTTCCGAATGGATTTACCGCGTCGGCGGATATACGCATCACTTCAAATCTTGCATTTCGTCAGGTTTTTCTCGAAGGGATTCAGCAGATCATTTCACCTATCGAACGGTCTCAGGTTTTCGTGAATAAGAGCTGGACGAACTACTCGATGAACATCCTTGCACGTTCGCAGGTGATCTCGATCCCGAATGTTCGCGTCAAGACACGCAATTTGCCAAGCATTTCATTCGAGAAGCGTCCTTCAAGACTTTCCTTTTTTAAGAATGCCTATTTCTCGTTCAAGTCTTCTTTGGAGGGCGTCTCAAGGCGGGAAGAGGTTGACGATATCAATCTCTATCGACAGCAAAATCTCCAGGAACCAACTCTAACGCCGGCGATCATGCAGCGTTTCGATGTTTATCCCGAGTTTACGCTGCCGATCTACACGAAGTATTTTAACGTAACCGCATCGGCATCGGCACGCGTCACGTATTATTCAAATTCGCTCGACTACCGCCGGAATGTGATAAGCACCGACCTCATCCGCAAGTACGGTCAGTTTACACTTGATATCCGCCCCGTCGCCCTCGCGAAGAACTTTTACGGTAAGGATAAGAAGTTCAAGTTTCGGCATGTGATCGAACCGTTTTTGACCTATCGATTCGTAAAGGGCGTCGATAATTTCAATAAGATCATAAGGTTCGACTACCTCGATACGATCACAAATACGAATGAGATCGAGTACGGCATGACGAACCGCATTTACACTCGAAGATATGCCGAGGCGGTCACAAAAGACGCTCAGAAAAGGCTGAGCGAGGGAGACAGCGCAAAGCGAGATGACCTTTCGATCCAACCTTACGAGATCTTTTCGCTTACGATCCGCGGAAAGTATTTCTTTGACAAGACATTCGGCGGTGCTCTTGTCGCAGGGCGTAGAAATCAGATCGAGCCTATAACCGCTTTGAGCTTCTACTCGTTCGGCGGGGCTGCCCGTCGATTTTCACCGATCAACATTGATGCCACATATCGGCCTCAGAAGACGATCTTTGTAAGCACGAGAATGGATTGGGGGCTGTATGGCGACGGCCTGCGAGCGATTTCGGCGACCGTAGGGTATGACACGAAGATGTTCAAGCTCTTTCAGACGCTTTACTATACACGCCGTGTCACGTTGATCCCTTCGCTCGCACAGTATGCTCGCCCGGACAGATCGGAGCCGGGCACTCTGCGCGGTGCTCAGTGGAGTCCATCTATCTTTGTCGGCAACCGAGATAAGGGGCCGTACGGCGGGGCATCGCTTTTCTTTGACTTTGAGAATCGAAGAGCTGCAAATCTGAATCCGCTGATCAGTTCGCTTTACACTATCGGCTATGCCTATAACTGCTGCTCGCTGGCTCTCCAATACTACACATTCAACGTTGGTGCCCGACGGGAGAATAAGATCGTCTTCAGCTTTAGATTGAACGGTATCGGAAGCTTTGGGACGGAACAGTTCGCTCAAGGTTTGCGATAAGAAAGATGATGAGAGGAAGAAAAGCGGCTTTGGTCCTTAAAACCTAGCCGCTTTTGCCTTGTGAATAGTTATTGTCAGCTATGCGTTAGCCGTTTTTTTTTCCGGATTCACATACGTGAGCCACTCGGCACCAAACGGCGCTTCGCGTTCACCGTGAATGACCTTGAAAAATTCTTCCTGAAGTTTTTGCGTGACAGGCCCGCGTTTGCCGGCACCGACAGTTATTCGATCGACCGAACGGATCGGCGTGATCTCGGCGGCCGTACCGGTAAAGAATGCTTCGTCGGCGACGTAAAGGGCCGAACGCTGGATCGAAGTCTCGATGACCTCGATGCCAAGCTCACGCGCGATCTGGATAACAGAGTCTCGCGTAATTCCCGGCAGAATTGAAGCGCCGAGCGGCGGCGTGATGAGCTTGCCATTGTTGACGAGGAAAAGGTTTTCGCCAGAACCTTCCGACAAGTAGCCGCGATCATCAAGAGCAATACCTTCTGAGAATCCGCCGAGAATAGCCTCCATCTTGATAAGCTGCGAATTCATATAGTTCGCTCCGGCCTTTGCCATAGCCGGCATTGAATTCGAGGTGATCCGCGTCCAGCTTGAAACGCACGTATCGATACCGGTTTCGAGGGCCTCGTCGCCGAGATACTTGCCCCATTGCCAAACGGCAATATAGGAATCGATCGGATTCGGGAATGGGTTCACACCAAACGCGGGCTTTTCTTCGTCGAGTCCGCGGAAAATGATCGGCCGGATGTAGCAATGCTCAAGGCCGCTGTCCTTGATCACATCGATCGTGCCTTTGCAAAATTCATCGCGGGTGAACTTCGAGTCCATCCGATAGATCTTCGCAGAATTGAGCAGACGCTGCATATGCTCCGTGAGGCGAAAGACTGCAGGCCCGTTCGAGGTCGTGTAGCACCGTATGCCTTCGAAAACGCTCGACCCGTAATTGACGACATGCGACATTACGTGGATCTTCGCATTATCCCATTCGACCAACTGACCATTCTTCCAAATCTTTGGTGCAATAAGCATCGTGCTGACATCTTTTCCTGCCATACTTCTATCTAAACTCCTTGTTCAAAAAAATCTCTCAATAAATAAGATAAACGGTGAAAGGGACGGTAGTCGCAAAAATATTCGTTATTACCGTATAACATTAAGGATAGTATAGCCCTGCGGGAGAGGCAAACTCCGGCCGCACGAGGAATCGCCGCGCGGAGCGGCGGGATCTTGCGGCCGGTTTTGCGGAACTGACGTCGATCGGCCTCCCAATGACGCAAAAAAGGGCGAGATCGTCGCCGACCTCACCCTTTTGTTCACCGTAACGTTGGTGTCCGTCAGAGGATCAAAGTACGAGGGGCACCATCATCCAAACGGGAGGCGAAGACCTGTCCGTTGATCGCAACGACGACGACGACGGGTTGATCTCCTGAGCCATCCATGTCGTCATTTAACTCGACGTCTTGGGCGTAGATGCCGGGTTCAACCTCTTCCGGTTGGCTCAAGATCGTGAGGAAATGATTCGTGCCCAAGCCGATACGTACGTTGATGACGCCAGTGCCGATTCGCGGGTTGAATCCGGTCAAATAAATTCTAAGCTTTGTCGGAACGCGTCCAAATGGCCGAATGCTTCTGGTTCGTACCGTAAATGGCTCTGTCGTCTGCACGCGATTTGTGACGTTGAATATCTTTGCTCGTCCACCTGGACCTTCTAGTCCTTCGAAGCTGTAAACGTCGGGTCTTGCAGGCACCAATACGACCTGCGTCCGCATTATCGTCCCATTATTGTTCAAAACAAGATCATAGGGCGTGCCTTCCACAGCCGCCGGAATGCCTCGCGGAACGACGAAATCGATCCTGTGGCGGCTTACACGAACAAGTCCGCAGGAAAAACCGTTGATCGTCATCGTCACGCCGCTAAGCTGTATCGGAAGCTGGAAGCTTCGCTGCATTGACCCAACGCCGGACCGCTCAACGAACGGGCGGTCGATGCCCGCCTGGAAGTTCATTATCGCACGCATTCCGGGAGCCAGGCCGAAAACTGCCGGCGGAGACTGCGGCGTGGGTGTGGGCGTCGGGCTCGGCGATGCGGTCGGTGACGGAGATGGTGTAGGAGTCGGCGTGGGCGTCGCTGTCGGACTAGGTGATGGAACAACGGTCGGCGAAACCGGGATCTTACTGGCCCCTGTCGCAAAATTCGCCGAGATCCTGGCCTCGTTAATTGCCGTCGGCGTCAGCATATAGTACACCTCGGGCGATGAGTCCAAATTGCCGCCGCCGAGTTCGGTCAGCGACATATTGAACGCGAATCGTGATGCAGAATCGCTCGTGATCGCTCTTGTGGAAGCGAGAAACGTCGTTGGCGACGGGAACTTTGCGATCCGTTTGAAGGTCGCGCTTGCCGGCGGAACGGTGAGCGGATACGTATAGAGTTGGATCGGGCGGTTCGGATCCGGGTTCAATCCTTCGTCGGCATTTGCCGGGACCGTGCCGTCGGCTTTGATATTCATCCTCGTTTCGAGGATAAGTGTCGAAGGCGTACCGGCAACGTCGGTGTCGGTGAAACCTCCATAACGCTGCAGGTCGCCGCCCGGAGCTCCGGAGTCACCATTGCTGCGGGGCAGCACACGGCGGAAATTGTTCGCCGTTGCATCATAGACATATGTCGCAAACGAATCGTAATTCGTACCGCTATTCTCGTTCGCAAGGTCAGCGTATGAATCAAATACGATGAGGTTGCCGTCGCGGCTCATACGGCGTCCGAGGTCAAGGATATTTACGATGGCCCCGGGCGTTGTCGGCGTGGTTGCCGTAACTTGCTTCTTTACGGTGCCGACGTCTCCCGTCGCAGTCAGATCGGAATAGAATATCTCCTCGTTCCTACTCGACGCCGGATTGTTTCCGCCGGTCATTCCGACGATCGGGTTGTCGCCCGTACTTGCGAATGCGACGCGCAATCCGTTGCCGGAGATCGTCGGATTCTTGTTATAGATCGGGTCCGAAATTACGCCGCGAGGCGTTTTTGTGATCTGATTCAGCGTCGATGTCGGACGATGGAACGTAAAGACCTCGTCGTTATCTTCGTTGAGCGGGAATGAGTTGCCGACTCCGGGAACAAGGTCGCGGGTCGAGACGAACGCGATCATGCTGCCGTCGTCCGAGATGCTTGCGTCGTGGTTATCGTCAGCGACGAATGCTCCGGAGCTTTGTGTTCCGCCCCGCGGCAGTTGGCTCGGGACCGTGTTCGTCACTCTGGTGAAGGTGCCGCCGGCAAGCTCCTGATACGGTATCTCGACGCCGCTAGTCATATCTGGAACGGGCATAAAGACCGGCATCTGGTAGATCCACATTTCGAGATTCGCGTCGCGAGTCAGCGGATTCGGTGCCGGCGAAGGGCTCGGGCTTGGACTCGCCGAAGGCGTCGGTGTCGGGCTCGTGAACGAGTTGCCGTCGAACGAACCGGGATTCGTCGTACTGATCACAGGCGGATTCGTATCATCACCGGGATAAGCGATGGTCGCATTCGAAGAGAATGCGATCCACTTGCCGTCGTGGCTGATGATCGGACGCGTATTGACGATCGAGATTCGTACGTTGCTGAACACGTTCTCGCCGTTCACGTCATACATCACGCTTCTTGTGTCCGTGATCTGAAAGATCCTTCGCTGAGCGTAATCGAAGACGAAGATCTCGACGTTGTGGTCGCTGTTTCGGGGATTCTCCGTCGCGACGTCGCCGTTCGATTCAAAGACAACGAATCGCCCGTCGCCGCTTATGCCGCCCGCGTACGATTCGGCGGCCGCGTTCGTGATCTGGCCGATGACCGAATCAAGCTGTGCCGAGGCCTGCGAATTGAGGCCGAGGCAGAAGATAATTGCAAAAAATAAAATACTAAAGCGAAATGTCACAGATTCCTCCGGAGGACTTTTCGAAACTTATACCGCTCGCGAACAAAGCACATGGCGGCAAAGGGCTCAAAAACAATAGATTTTAAGGCTTTTACCTTACCTGAGGCAAACGCCCGAGAGCATCATTTTCTCCAATACTGCAATGCGCAAAAACTGCACGCTTTGATGCACGTGACCGCACCCGCGGTTGTAAACTATCGCGGGCTGTATATCATTTAGTTCAAAGGGGTTAGATGCCAGAAGGATTTGGCGAGAGCAAACGCGACCGGGCGAAGACTCGGCAATTGCTTTTTAGACCACCTGTTCGGGCGAACTACCATGAAGATCCGCTATGTGGCTTCGCTTAGCCACGCCATTTATGGCGTGGTATGGTTGGGAAATTTATCCTAGCCCGTTCACGGGCTTTGGAGAAACAAAAGGGCGTAAACGCCCTCTGATATTTTTCGTGAACGTAACCACGCCGTAAACGGCGTGGCTAAGCTAAGACAACAGGATCAAGATGAAAACCACGCTTAGCTAAAGCTGGTGGCAATTCTGAAACCAAAGCAAGAGTTAAAGCTATCGGCAATTCAAAGAGTGATGGACTCGCCATTAAAAATCATGATCGTCGCCGGTGAGGCGTCCGGTGATACGCACGCCGCAAAGCTCGTGGAAGCGCTGAAGGATTCGGCGGGCGGCAGCGTGAGCTTTTTTGGCTCTGCCGGCCCTAAAATGCGTGCGGCCGGCGTCTTTCCGATTGTTGAGGCCGACAGGCTCTCGATAATGGGCCTGCTCGAGGTCGCTTGGGCCCTGCCGATGTTCTGGTCGGTGATGCGGAAGCTCAAAAAGGCCGCCGCTGCCGAGCGGCCGGATGTGGCGGTGCTCGTCGATTTCCCCGAATTCAATCTAAGGCTGGCGAAATTTCTCCACAAGCAGGGAATTCCTGTCGTCTATTACATCGCTCCGCAGGTCTGGGCTTGGCGCGAATATCGGGTAAATGCGTTGCGGCGAAATGTCGATCTTCTTCTCACGATCCTGCCGTTCGAGAAAAAGTGGTTCGAGGAACGCGGCCTGAGGAACGTCGAATACGTCGGGAATCCGTTGGCACGGGAGGTCGCCGCAACGAAAGATCGAGCCGAGTTCGCCCGCGAGAATGGCCTCGACCCGGAAAGGCCGATCATCGCACTTCTGCCCGGAAGCCGACATAAAGAGATCGTGCGGATCTTGCCGGTCCTCGTTGAAACTGCGAGTCTGCTGGCCGCCAGAGACGAATCAAGGCAGTTCGTAGTTCCTCTTGCCTCAGATAAGAATCTGCACGATGCCGAAGCGGCTCTTGCGGCCTCAAAACTTCCGTTCACGGTCGTGGTGGGCGAGACGCATAATGCCCTCAATGCTGCGGACGCCGCAGCGGTCACGAGCGGGACCGCGACGCTCGAGGCCGGCATCATCGGCACGCCGATGGCGATCGTCTATAAGACCTCGGCGTTGAATTACAAGATCTTCGTACCGCTCATCTCTACGGAACATTTCGGCCTGATAAATCTCATCGCAGGCGATCGTATCGTTAACGAACTGATGCAGGACGAATTCACGCCCGAGCGACTCGCCGACGAGATCGAACGCCTCCTCGAACCCGCTGTGAATAAAGAGGTTAGAGCCAAATTGCACGCCGCCGCAGAAACCCTCGGCCACGGCGGAGCCTCAAAACGAGCGGCAGAAGCGATCCTCCGCGAAATTGAGAATTGAGAACGGAGAACAGAGAACGCGGTTGCGGAAGGCCGCACGCAGTAAGGCCACCGGATCTGGGAACTGAGATCTGGGAACGCCCAACCGCGGCGTTTTCGTCGCCGTAGGTGACGCGAGATAATAGCCCAGGGTGAAACCCTGGGTCACGATCCGCAATATCTTCCGCTCCCTGAAGGGGAGCAACCGCGGCGTCCGTTTGTTCGACCCTTACAGGGTCGGTATCGTTTTGTGTCGTGATCCCAGGGTGGCGGCCTTCGGCCTTACCCTGGGCTATTATCTTTGTCCCCTTCGGGGACGCAAGGCTGATAGGTGTCGGCGTTTTCGTCAGATCCGCCGTGTCAGAACCGGGAGCGATAGCGACTGGGTTCTTCGCCTCGACGTCCGTTTGTTCGACCCTTACAGGGTCGGTATCGTTTTGCGACGCATTCCCAGGGTGGCGGCCTTCGGCCTTACCCTGGGCTATTATCTTTGTCCCCTTCGGGGACGCAAGGATATTGACGGCATTGTCATTTGACCCAGTCGCTATCGCTCCCGGTTCTGACCGCTTCTTCGTTCGGATCATTCCGAGTCATTTGACCCGCGTCGCAGTACCTCTCCGTCTTGGCGGTGAGGGCATCATGGGCGATCACGGGTGGCCTTACTGCGTGCGGCCTTCCTCATCGATAAGACTGCGGAGGCGTTTCACTTCGTCTTTTAGGCGTGAGAGGCCTTTTACGAGGGCGTTTTGGCGTTTGTACTCGTCGAGAGGCTGGACGGGCGTGCCCCACCAAACGCCGCGGCGAACGATCTTGCCCGGCAGGACACCGGCCTGTGATCCGATGATCGCACCGCTGAGGACGCGCGCATGATCGCCCATTCCGACCTGACCGCCGATGACGCAATCGTCCTCGATGATGGTGCTGCCAGAGATGCCCGTTTGTGCGGCGATCACGACACGCTTTCCAATTTTGACGTTGTGCGCGATCTGCACGAGGTTGTCGATCTTCGTGCCGTCGCCGATCTCCGTTGGGCCGAGAGCACCGCGATCGACGCAGGAATTGGCCCCGATCTCGACCTCATTTCCGATGGCGACCGCTCCGGCCTGAGGGAATTTTACATAGCCTGAATCGCCGTCCCGTACGAACCCGAAACCGTCCGCACCGATCACGCATCCGGCGTGAATGATACAGTCCTCACCGATTGTTGTGCCGCTGTAAATGGTGCAATTAGGGAAGATACGGGTGCCGCGACCGATCGAGACGTCTTTGCCCACAAATGAGCCTGCGTGGACCTCGACGTCGGCTGCGATCTTCGCGGCGTTGTCGATCACGACATTCGGGCCGACGAACGAGGCTTTGACGTCCGCATCGACCGCGATGGCCGCCGATGGGTCGATGCCGGTCCTTCGCGGCGCGGCCGAAAGTCTTGCGGCGGCCTTTGCGAACGCAAGTTTCGGGTCTTTGACGATGATCACGGCAGGAATCGCGCGGTCGAATTCCACACCTTCCTTGACCAGAACGCAGGTCGCACTCGTTCGCGGAACCTCGCCATCACCCGCAAAGAAGCTCAGGTCGCCCGCACCGGCCGAACCGAGATCGGCAAATCCGGCGATCGCGACATTCTCTTCACCAACGAGTTCTCCATCGAGAAACGCAGCAAGTTCCGCAGCATCCATATCGAAATTATATGCCGATAAAGTATTTAGACGAAAAGGACAGTAAGGCTCTTTACGACCGTCGTTCTGCGAGGTCGATGGCGGATTGCAGGAAGATCTCAACTCCGTTTATCTCGATCCTTCCGGTCTCGGTGAGGCGTTTAAGAACGGCCGCAGAATCGCTATCGAGAAAGTCGAGATCCGCAAGGTCGATCAAGACGTCCTTGTCCCGCTCATCGACTATCGCGCCAGCGATGCGCTCGAGGAGGAGAGCATCTTCAAGCAGCAGATCGCCCTCAACGCTTAGCATTATTTTTCCTGTGTCGGCCTGAACCGATTCGGTGATATTTGTCGGCATCGCTTTGCGCGCGTGATCCAAAGAATATGGCCATTTTACGCGATTTTCATGCGTTTGGTTGCAAAATCTTCATTTTGTGCGCATTTAGCACGGCTGCTTTCTGAAATGCCCATTTTTATTGGCTCCCAGAAACCGCAAATTTCACAAAACATGGAAAAAATACGGCCGTGTTTGGCCCATTTTGGTAAAAATAGGTTCCGTCGGGTGCGAGCCCGCAGCTGTCGCGTGCGACGGTCGGGCGGTTACGAAGTTTTGTGGGCGGTGCAGGAAACCTACAGGATCGGGCCAGGATATGTGAAGTTACGGCAGAAACAGGGTAGGTGCGGGCGGTAGATATTCTCAAAACTTCCTTTGCAACAATGTTGCAGAGATGATACACTTGTTCTTGTATGAACATCAATTGGATCGAATTCAGCGAAGGCCCGATCGTTCAGGACGCGGAAAAGATCCGCGTAACGCTGACGCAAAAAGGAACATTCTATCTGAACGGCGCGGCACTCAAGTCGCTCGGAGAGCCGGACGCGGTCGTGCTCTTTTACGACAAGAGACTCCAACTGATCGGGATCAAGCGGTCGTCGATCACGGTAAAGAATGCGTTCATCCTGAAAAAGAAAGACGGCGACCGTCTGCGGGCACGCATCTTTTACGCAGCGAATTTCTGCAAGCATTTCCAGATCCAGCCGATGGAGACGATCGTGTTCGAAACGCCTGTAATGGAAGGCGATGTTCTCGTCCTAAGCCTGCATACGACAGGACCTGCACGAGGCTGGCAAAGGCAGGAGCAGAGGTGAGGGGGCGAAAGGCAAAAGGCGAAAGGCGAAAGGCGAAAGGCGAAAGGCGAAAGGCGAAAGGCGAAAGGCGAAAGGCGAAAGGCGAAAGGCGGTGGCCTTACTTCGTGCGGCCTTCTGCAACGCGGCCTTCTGCAACGCTGCCTTCTGCAACGCTGCCTTCTGCAAGGCGGGTCGCGGCATTGCGGCGGGTGGCGAGGAAGAGCCCGGCAAAGACGAGCAGCGATGCGACGATGAAACTGAATCCCATTTGCTCGTGCAGAAAGATCACGGCAAGGACGACGCCGATGATCGGCTGCAGGTAGATGAATATTGCGACCGTCGATGGCCTTACGCGTGTGGCGGCATACGCATTAAGGAGATATGGGGCCGCGGTCGCCCCGACGCCGATATACGCGATCAGTGCCCAGACGGATGTCGGAATCTGGCCAAGATCGAGGGTCGAGAGACTCATCGCTCCGACCGGTACGGCTACGATGCTCGAGAAGATAAAGACCCACATCATTGAGCGGAAAGGGCCGTTCCGCGAGATGATGTCCTTGGAGATCGCAACGTAGATGCCGAAGGCGAGCGAATTCAGTACCATCATTATGTCGCCCTGCGTCGTTGAGCTTTCGAAGGACGCCTTGCGCGGGTCGATCAGAAAGATCACGCCGGCGGCGGCAAGCGTGATGCCGAGTACCTTCAGCAAGTAAAGCTTCTCGTAACGAAACAAAACGCTGATGAGCAGCGTAAAAACGGGGATCGTTACTGCCAGGATCGAGGCATTTGACGCACGCGTAAGCGCGAGGCCGCCGATGAAGAGATATTGGTTCAACAGCACCCCAAATACACAGAGTGCTGCAAAACGCCAATAGTCTCCCTTCTCGGCAAGCCAGATCCGGCCTCGGATGGTTTGAAAGGTCACGAGGACAAGCGCCGTTATCCCGACGCGAAAACCGACAAGGGCGAGAGCCGGGATGTGAGCAAGTACCACCTTGCCTGCGACGGGCAATGTTCCGTAGAAGATCTGCACGGCGACAAGCGCCGCGTATGCCGACGAATAGTTTTCGACGGCGGAAGGATTTTCATTTGTTCGGTTGTCGTTCGCGATAGCCAAATGATGATAATAACAAACGGCCGTTGTACACGAGCCGAAATTCACCAAACTTTGCAAATTTAACTTATGAGATCAAGATCATCCCGCGGACAATTCTCCGCGATCTTTTCGATTGCAGTTCTTCTGCTTTCTTCCTTTTTGCCCGCAGCGGCACAGACGGCTGCCCCTGCACGATCTACTGCGGATCTGATCCGCGAGGGGCTGACCGTCCAGATGATCAAGGACGGCACGATCGCCTTGAGCGCACCTGAGATGGAAGGCCGCGGTACAGGCCAGCCCGGCGGCGAGAAAGCTGCGAATTGGATCGCCGAAAAGTTCAAGGCCTACGGGCTCAAACCGCTTGGCGATAAAGGCAGCTATCTTCAGAAGATCAACTTCACCGAGACCGTTGCCGATCCCGCAACGAGCCTTACGGTCGGCGACAAGAGCCTGGCATACGGTACCGATTTCGCGTTTCCGCCGATGGTCGGGAATCGTTCGGGGAGCGGTGATGTCGTGTTCGTCGGCTACGCGATCGTTGGCAAGGCAGCGGGCATCGACCAACTCGCGGATGTCGATATCAGCGGCAAATACGTTGTAATGCTCGACGGCCCGCCTCCCGGATTTCCGAAGGAAACGTGGGAGAAGCAGCACCTTCAGCGCGCTATTATGCGTAATCTTTACAGCAAGCGGCCTGCGGGCATTATCACCTTCAGCCGCGGTGACGAACAGCAGACCGAAGACCAGGGCGTCGATTATTA
The DNA here is from genome assembly GCA_018269005.1 of Acidobacteriota bacterium. GTDB lineage: Bacteria > Acidobacteriota > Blastocatellia > Pyrinomonadales > Pyrinomonadaceae > OLB17. Next base: position 138,866 of record JAFDVK010000038.1, read on the forward strand.
CAGCCGCCGACAGCTTTCGCTTGGCGGTGCGAGAGAATATTTGCCGGACGGCTACCCGATCTTCGTATCGGCGACAAAGTCGGGCATTGAGAAGATCTTTGCCGCCGGCGGAATGACGCGTGAGCAGGCGATCGAACTCGCGGCGAACACGACCTTCAAGGGCAAAGACCTAAAAGTGAAGGCAAAGGCCGTCTCGAAAGTGCAGTCAAACAAGGTCGCGGCCTATAATGTCGCCGGAGTTCTTGAAGGCAGCGATCCGAAGCTAAGCTCTGAGGCGGTGCTCTTCTCGGCCCACTACGACGCATACGGCAAGCTGAATGGGAAGATCTACGCCGGAGCCGCCGACAACGCCCTTGGGGTTGCCGAGATGCTTTCGGTTGCCGAGACTTACAGCAAGCTGCCGCAAAAGCCGAAGCGTTCGATGGTCTTTCTTGCCGTTACGGGCGAAGAATACGGCCTTTTCGGATCGAAGGCCTGGGCAAAAGACCCGACGTGGGACATCAAGAAGGTCGCCGCCGATCTTAACCTGGACGGCATCGGCTCCGAGGTTTATGGCCCGGTGAAGACGATGGTCGGATACGGCGCCGAACATTCGACGCTCGGTGCTTTGCTTGATTCTGTCGCGAAGTCGATGGATATCAACGTGATCCCCGACCCGATGCCCGACGAAAAGGTCTTCTATCGCTCGGATCACTATTCGTTCGTCGAACGCGGCGTTCCGTCGCTGATGCTTCTCGGGGCACCGGCGGGCGATAAGGAAGTCTGGATACAGAAGATCAAGGACTGGGAGAAGGGCGATTATCACCAGCCCGGAGATACGGTCAAAGATTCGTGGGCGTGGGAAGGTGCGGAGACGGTCGCAGAAGTGATGGCGATCATGGGATGGCAAATATCCGAAGATGCTCAAATGCCTTCTTGGCTGAATACATCCCGCTTCTCAAAATATGACCGCGGCAACTCAAAGCCGATCCCGCAGGACGAATCGGAAGATAAGTAAGCCATAAACGAAATTTCTTAGCGGGGCAGTTTTTTGTGCAACCGAAAACGCGCAAAAGCGGCCTCGCTGAGCAAGGCCGTGAAGGCGACATTTGTTGTGCAAATCTGGCGTATGGATGAAAAGGTCATTCGACCGGTCGGTAATTTGTGTAGCGAGTAAAGGCATTCTCGTCTGCAAGTTTGTCACGCTGAATGACCCTTTCCCTGCCTTTGCGGTCTGTCAACGTTACAGTTCTATATCCATCGAAATCCTCGACCGTCGCAAATGTCACAAGGCGGTTACCGACGATCCTTGCAAAGTCTGTGGCCGTGCCGCCGTAAAACCGCCAAGCGGTTATGCAATTCAGTTTCCTACTGTACTCGAGGTTGGGAAATTCCGCAGAGTTTTCGATGTGGATCAGCTTGTCTGATCGTTTGTCGTAGATCAGCAAGGTTCTCATCTCGTTCGCGCCACGAGCCGCGGTGCCGGATATGAACGTCACATCCTTCAACCCATCACCATTAAAGTCTTGAAACTGCGGATCAGCCTCAGCGAGCGAGTCGTCCGGTATCTCTAACGTCTGACGTAGCTTCCAAACCTGGTTTTGATCTTTAGAATAAAACCGAATAACAGCTAAATTGTCGGGGTGATAGGTTCGAAACTCACCCCGTTTCACGATGTCTATTTCGATCTTATTTTTACCACGCCGACCGACCTTTGACTGATTTGAGTAAGTTTCTAAGATCTGTCGCGGTGTGGGCGCCGGTTCTTGGGTTGGGGTCGGTTCGGGGGCGGCAGTTTCATTTTGCAACTCCGTTGCGAGTTCGGGGGCAGGTACAGTAGCAACGCGCTCGGAATTGCAAGATATGGCAACCAAAACAGCGAGGATGATCGCGAGATTCCGTTTCATTGCTCGTCACCGCAGAGGATTCTACAACAACGAGCCGCAAGAATCGAGGAAAAAGCACGCCGTGATTGTACGTGCGAATACTGGCCGAACCGGCAGTTAGCGTTACCGGACCCCGCCTTCGTAATCGAGAATAACAGGTGTCCGCACTACGCAAGCATCATTGCCGGCTGCTCGAGCATTTTGGTCAGCGTGTCGAGGAATTTCGCACCGGTCGCTCCGTCGATGACGCGATGATCGCAGGACATCGTGATGTTCATTATCGAGCGGACGACGATCTGACCGTCGCGAACGACGGGCGTTTGTGTTGCCGCACCGACGGCGAGAATGCCGGCTTCGGGCGGATTGATGATCGCCGTGAACTCCTTGATGCCGAACATACCAAGATTCGAGATCGAGAATGTTGCACCCGTGTATTCTTCGGGCTGCAGTTTCTTATCTCTCGCACGGGCGGCGAGCGAGCGGACCTCTTGGCCGATCTCGACAAAACCTTTCAGATTCGCACCGCGTACGACGGGCGTGATCAGGCCTTCGTCGATGGCGACGGCAACGCCGATGTCGGCCTGCTCGTAGAATCGGATAGCGCGGTCCTGATACGAGGCGTTCACGAATGGATGCTTCTGCAGAGCCATTGCGACGGCCTTGACGAGAATGTCGTTCACGCTGACCTTTTGGTCATCGGAAAGGGAAGCGTTTATCGCCTTGCGAAGCGAAAGTACATTGTCCATCTCGATCTCGCGGGTGAGATAGAACGTCGGGATCGGGCCGATCGATTCCGCCAAGCGGGAAGCGATGACGCGGCGCATCTGCGATGTCGGCTCTTCGCGGAATGCGGAAGCTCCGACAACGGTCGATGGCGTGAAACTCGGTGCAGCGGCCTTTGTGACGATTGTTCCGCCGCCGGCGAGAGCCTGCTCAATATCGCGCTTGATGATGCGGCCATTCGGGCCGGAGCCGGAAATGGCTTTGAGGTCAAGGCCGTTTTCCGCTGCCATTCGAGCGGCGATCGGGGAGACGAGCATACGTCCGTCCGATTGCGGAATGCGGATTTCGGATTGCGGAATCGCGGGAGCCGCGACGGAAGGTGCCGCCTTAGCAACTGGTGCTTCTGCGGATTTTCCGTTACCGTTCGCCGCGTTCGCTGCAGCCGGCGGTTTGGCGGTTCCGATCTCGGTAAGCAGAGCCGAGATATCCTCGCCCTTATTGCCGGTGATCGCTATCGCTTCGCCGAGGGCGGCGGTGTCGCCGGCGCCTTTCAGGATCTTTAGAAGCGTGCCGCCATGGAGAGCGGTCATTTCCATTGTCGCCTTGTCGGTATCGACCTCAGCAAGCGTTTCGTTGGCGTCGAACGAATCGCCTTCGTTCTTGACCCAACGCGAGATCTGCCCTTCTTCCATCGTGGGCGAGAGCTTCGGCATTAAAAATTTTTCAGCCATAATTACCTTGTTCAAAACGTGCCGCGGTTTCGAGCCGCGATCATCGCGAGACGTTCTTCGCGCGTCAGCTTTCGGACGTTATATAGACTGTCACCGTTTAGCGACGCTTTCTCTATCCAAAGCTCTTCGAGGGCCGCGAGGTCTTCCGAATAGTTGTAGCTAGGATCGATCTTCGGTTCGAGTGATTCCAGTGTCTCAAACTCAAAAGCATCTTTGCCGAAGGAGTTGTAATCCTCCTGCAGTTCCTTGTTCAGGTGCGATCCAAGCTCCAGCTGAAGACGATATCGGTTGAACTTTCCGGGAATATTCACGCTCGCCTCGATCAGAGCCTTTCCGTTGATCGTATTTCGAATCTGGAAAACTCCCATCGGACGATGTGACATCTTGTATTCCCGAATGGCAGCTTTTTTGTCGATCATTTTTACAGATAGCAAACTTCCTTTACGGCGGCGATGATCTTATCGACGCTCGGAAGGGCAAGTGCTTCGAGGTTCTTTGCGTACGGCATCGGCGTTTCGGCCGTCGAGATGCGCTTCACGGGTGCGTCGAGATAGTCGAACGCGTTCTCCATTATCTGATGCGAGATCTCGGCGCCGACGGATGCGAAAGCGTGCGACTCCTCTACAACGACGAGCCGATTCGTCTTTTTGACAGAATTTGCGATCGTGTCGATATCGAGCGGTTTGATCGTACGCGGATCGACGACCTCGACCGATACATCGAACTGTTCCTTGATCTTCTCGGCGGCCTCAAGAGCCATCGGTACGGTCATCGAACGGGCGACGATCGTGCAGTCCGTGCCTTCGCGTTTTACGTCCGCCACGCCGAGCGGGATCGTAAAGTCATCATCCTCGGGCACCTCGCCTTTGATCCCGTACATTCGTTCCTGTTCCATAAAGATCACAGGGTTGTCGTCACGAATCGCAGATTTGAGCAGGCCTTTCGCGTCCGCGGCGTTCGACGGCATCACGACCTTCAGGCCCGGGAAGTTCGAGTAAAGTGCCTCGAGCGCCTGCGAGTGCTGGGATGAGACCTGGTAGGCCGAGCCGTTCGGCCCGCGGAAGACGATCGGGACGTTGAATTCGCCGCCCGACATATAAAGCATCTTCGCGGCGTGATTGATGATCTGATCGGCAGCGAGGATCGAGAAGTTCCAGGTCATAAACTCGATCACCGGACGCAAACCGGCCATTGCCGCACCGACTCCGAGACCCGCAAATCCAAGTTCAGTGATCGGCGCGTCAACGACGCGCTTATCGCCGAATTCCTTCCAGAGGCCGCGCGTCACCTTATAGGCGCCGTCGTATTCAGCGACCTCTTCACCCATGATAAAGACGTTCTCGTCTCGGTAAAGTTCTTCGCGAAGGGCCTGATTCAGGGCATCGCGGATGGTTAAAACTGCCATAACTACCTTGATAACTCCAGCTCGTGTTTTTCCATCCAGGCTGGCACCAGATCATAAAAAAGCGTGTCAGGGTCAATATCTAAGTCGTCTCCCCAACCAATCGTACGCCCCGCAGTGACCTTTACTGAGCTGAAGAGCTTTGGGTCCGTTCGAACGCGCTCGAACACCGGGCCGTGCAGATATTTTCCAATATCAATTTCCCGTTCCGACCCGTCAGAAAACCAAACGTAGACGACAAAATCGTGTAATGCCTTTACTTTATTAACTCTTACCAATTCCATTATTCACCTCAGGGGTTCTATCGGTTTCGGAGTGCCGCCATCGGTGGCAACATTCCAACAATCCATCAACTCCGCACGGTGCTGATCCGCCCATTCGAGTACGAGATTGTGGGCGCGACGCGGGAGATTGCCAGCATACACACGAAGCGTCTCAATTTCATATACCGCTTCGTCCCCACCATAGAAGGCATGAAAGTGCGGCGGCGCATGCTCATTAAAATAAAAGTATATGGCAATTCCAAAGAACCTACTTACGCACGGCATATACTACGCATAAACATCCGCTAACAATTCGCTCTCGTCCGGCAGCGGGCTCTCCTCCGAGAATTTCAAGGCCCTGTCCGTAGCCTCGATCGCCTGCTGTTCGATCTCCTCAAAATCTTTATCGGTGAGCACCTTTGCTTCCTTCAGGCTGTCCTTGAAGAGGATGATCGGGTCGCGTTCCTGATATTTCTGGATCTCCTCGCGCGTGCGATAGTTGCCCGGATCGGACATCGAATGTCCCATGTAGCGATACGCTCGGATCTCGAGCAGCGTCGGCTTGCCTTCATTGCGTGCACGTTCGACAGCCCGACGCGTCGCACCGCGGACGGCCATTACGTCCATTCCGTCGACGAACTCATTCGCCATCTCGTACGACTCGGCCTTTTTCGCAATGCTGCGGGCGCTCATTGCGCGTTTTTGCGAGGTTCCCATTCCATAGCGGTTGTTCTCGCAAATATAGATGCACGGCAGGCCCCAAAGCTCCGCCATATTGAGCGATTCATGGAAAATCCCCTGATTAACTGCCGCTTCGCCGAAGAAGCAGAGAACGACCTGTCCGGTGTTCTTGTATTTTGCGGCATAGGCCATTCCCGTGCCGACGCCGATCTGGCCGCCTACGATTCCGTGTCCGCCAAAGAACTGATGTTCTTTTGAGAACATATGCATCGAGCCGCCTTTACCCTTAACACATCCGCCTTCCTTGCCGTAAAGCTCGGCCAAGACGCCTTCCGGCGACATCCCCTTGACCATCGCCTGAACGTGATCGCGATATGAGGTGATCACCATATCGTTATCTTCAAGCATCGACATCGAACCGACCGCGATCGCTTCCTGACCTATATAAAGGTGGCAGAAGCCGCCGATCTTACCCATTCGGTAAACTTCGGCGCACTTCTCTTCGAAGTGCCGCCCAAGAACCATCTGGTAGAGCATTTCGCGAAGCGTCGCATTATCAACGAGCTTTATCGCTTTCAGCTGAGAGGCTTTCCTCTCTTCATATTCTTTGATGGCCTCTTCGACGTCCAAAAAGGTGTTCGAATCAGGTTTATTGGGTTTTGATGCGGCCTTTTTCGCACCCTTGCCCGAAGTCAAGTAGTCTCTTTTTTCGGGTTTTCGGCTGGTAGCTGCTTTTGGCAAGATATGATCCTCCCTCAATCCTTGTAAATAGGCAAAAATAAATAAGATGCCCGAACATTCGATTATAGGAAACCCGAACGAGAACTGCAAAAATAGAACGCCAAGGACGGCATCATTCGATCAAACTTGGTATAGTTTGATTTTCGGTCGTATGGCGCCCAAGATCTTGCTTCCAATTCTGCTGCTTATCTTTTCGGCCGGTGCCTTTGCGCAGGACCCGATAAAGTGGCGGTTGGACGTCCCGCAGGACAAGGTCCAGCGAGGCGAGAACGGGCAAACCGTGGAAGCGACCCTCTCGGCTTCCATTGAAGAAGGATGGCATCTTTACGCTCTTGATCAACCCGCGGGCGGGCCGATAGCGACGACGATAAAGGCCGCTGAATCGTCCCCGTGGAAACTCGACGGTGAGACCAAAAGCCCGAGGCCGATCGTCCGTCCCGATCCGAATTTCAAGACTGACGGAATACCGCTCGAGACCCGATCTTTCAAAAACGAGGCTGTCTTTAAGATTCCGCTCATCGCCACTCTGGATGCGACGGTCGAGAAGATCGGCCTGGACGTGCGATTTCAGGCTTGCAATGACACGCTTTGTCTGCCGCCGCGGACGATGCGCGTAACTGCGGCTGGTGCCGAACGGGTTACGGCAAAGCCGGCCGAAACGCCGAATCCATCCGGCAGTAATTCATCGAACCAGAAGACTTCCTCTCCGTCACAACTGCCGCAGGATATATGGCCGTTCATATGGCTTGCTGTCACGCTCGGGGCCTTGTCGCTGCTCACGCCTTGCGTGTTCCCGATGATCCCGATCACGGTTTCGTATTTTGCGAATCATTCCGGCGGAAGCCGCTCACATTCGATAAAGCTCGCTCTCGTCTATTCGATAGGAATTATTGCGACCTTTACGATCGCGGGAATGCTCCTCGCTATATTCCTCGGTGCGGCCGGCATCAATCTTTTTGCAGCGAATCCTTGGATAAATCTGCTCATCACAGCGATCTTTCTCTTCTTTGCATTCAATCTTTTTGGAGCGTTCGAGATCGCGATCCCATCGAGCTTACTGACGAAGCTTGACTCCCTCACGCGCCAAGAGGAAGGGAAAGGCGGCGGCGTTATCGGGGCTCTTTTGATGGGGCTGACGTTCACGCTGACGTCGTTCACCTGCACGTCGCCATTTGTGGGCACAATACTTGTCTCCGCATCGCAAGGAAATTGGCATATGCCGCTTCTTGGGATGCTTGCGTTCTCACTCGTTTTTGCCTTGCCGTTCTTTGTGCTCGCTCTTGCACCACAGCTTGTAAATCAACTTCCGCGTTCGGGCGGCTGGATGAATTCGGTCAAGGTCGCGATGGGCTTTTTGGAAGTTGCGGCGGCAATGAAATTCCTTTCGAATGTTGATCTTGTGTGGCACTGGGGCATCTTCACGCGGCCGGTCGTCATCGCTATTTGGGTCGCCATCTTCGTCGTCCTCGCGGTCTATCTGCTCGGCAAATTCCAACTCTCTCACGATCCGCGTCCCGAAAAGCTCGGCGCGGTTCGCCTGATGGCGTCGATAATTAGCCTTGCGGTCGCATTTTATCTATTGACGGGCCTGTTCGGTGCGAAACTCGGCGAGATCGAATCTTTCCTGCCGCCGGCAAAGGCAGGAGAGGCACAGTTCTTCTCTCCGAAGGATGAAAACGAGCCGAAGTGGATCGAGAACGATCTTGAAGCCGCGATGGCAAAAGCAAAGGCCGAAAACAAGCCCGTTTTCGTAGATTTCACAGGTTATACGTGCACGAACTGCCGCTGGATGGAAGCGAATATGTTCCCGCGTGAGGACGTGAAACGCGAACTCGGGCGCTTTGTTCTCGCCAAACTTTACACGGACGGTTCGGGCGAAATTTACGAGCGGCAACAGCGTTTTGAAGAGGAAAAATTCGGAACGGTCGCGATGCCTTTTTATGCGATAGTGGATGCTGACGGCACAACAAAAGCGACGTTTCCAGGCCTTACAAGAAACCACACAGAATTCATTGACTTTTTACGCGAATCGAAGAAAAATTGACCTATGCAACCCGTTCCCATTTTTGCCCTGATCGATGGGCTAAAAGCCATCCCTGACGAAGAATTCGTTACAGACAATGTGTATGAGTTTCTGGCTTCGAATCCGGTAGCGGTCGATTCGCTGGAAAAGTATTTCTATTGGAGCCCCGAGTTCTATACAAGAAACCTTATCTACAAGGACGAACGCTTTGAGATGATGGCGATCTGCTGGGAGAAGGGCCAAGCATCGACGGTCCACAATCACTGGGATCAAAAATGCTGGATGATGGTGCCTTTAGGAAGGCTTCGCGGTCTGAATTTTGCGGTCGAAGAGATCGACGAATCGCAAATGCGGTGTAAGTTGCGCGAGACCGAGACCTTCGAATTAAAAGACTGTCTTGCGGCCAAGGTCGATCTCGAAGAACCGATCCACCAGGTGCTGAACCTTGCTGAGTTTGACGAGCGGGCCGTCAGCATCCACATCTACTCGAAGCCTTACGACCGCTGCCTCTCATACTGCAGAGAAAGCGACACCTATAAGGAAGTTATCTTGAAATATTCAAGCATCGACGGCGAGCTGTGCGAAGGCGTCTCGGCCTCGCGTTAGCTTATTTCCGCCGCCAACGCATTCCGTCTTTCGTATCTTCCAAAATAATGCCTTTTGCCGCAAGCTCGTCACGAATTTCGTCTGATCGGGCGAAATTGCGATGACGTCGCGCATCTTGACGTTCTGCGATCAACGCTTCGACATCCTCGTCGAGAAGGTCGCTGTCCTCTCTGCCGAAAATCCCGAGCACCGCGTCGAACTTTGCGACGGCGTCAAGCACCGCCGACTTCTCCTCTTCAGTAAGGCCGTTCGCCGCGATAATGGTGTTGACCTCGCGGACCATATCGTGGACCGCGGCGAGGGCGGCGGCGGTGTTCAGGTCGTCGTCCATCGCTTCTTCGAATTTCTTGAGTGCAGCTGCGGCAGAATCACAGCCGGTAGGTTGGGTGTCCCCGTCTGACGCCTGCGAAGAGGCACCATCGCTGCCGGTCGGGCTTCCGCCTTCTTTCACGAGGGACCTAAAATTGCGTAGGCGTTCGACCGTGGATTCTGCGGCCTTCAATCCCTCGAATGTGAAATTCAACTGCTTGCGATAGGGAACCGAGAGCAGAAGGTAGCGGATCGCGAG
>JAFDVK010000039.1 GCA_018269005.1 Acidobacteriota bacterium
GCGGAACACTCGATGTGCCAGCCGGGGCGGCCTCGGCCGAACGGAGCGTCCCAACCGGGTATCTCGTCCTCGCCGACGAGTTTCCAGAGCGCAAAATCGCGTGCGTCCTCCTTGTCGTACTTGTCGGTATCGACGCGGTCGCTCGCACCGGCGATGTTGCCCTCGAAACTGATCTTCGAAAGCTTGCCGTATTCGGGGAACGCCGCTATGCGATAGTAGATCGAGCCGTCGGATTCATATGCGTGGCCGTTCTCGATGAGAGTCGCGATGATGCCGATCATCTCTTTGATGTGTTCCGTCGCCCGCGGTGTAACCTCCGGCCGTTCGTTCCCGAGCGCGTCAAAATCCTCCCAAAAATATGTGATGAATGGCGCCGTGAATTCGTCGATCGAGATATTGCGTGCCGCGGATTCATTGATGATGCGGTCGTCTATATCTGTCAGGTTAAAGACGTGGGTCAATTCGAAGCCCTTGAACTTCAAATAACGCCGCAGCACATCACCGAAGATGAACGTGCGGAAATTTCCGATGTGCGCAAAATTCCAGACCGTCGGGCCGCAAATATACATTCGTACACGGCCCGCCTCGATCGGTTCGAATTCCTCAAGTCGGCGAGAAAGAGTATTAAAAAGTTTCAGCATCACTAATCGAATGTTATCGAACGCGTCTCCAGTGGAAACCTTACTAAGATAACACCCGTCAGATATTTTGGGCTACCGGCCGGAAGTTTCAATCGCGGTATACTTGGCTACTCAGCCCATTTCGTGTTTTGTCGGCAATCGCCGTATCATCGAATTGTAGAAACGAGAAGAACAATGGAAGGCGGACAGACTAGGTCAAAGCAGAGAGTTTCCGATCATGGCGAGGTTTATACAAACCCGCGTGAAGTGAATGCGATGCTCGATCTTGTAAAGCAGGAAACCGAGCGGATAGATTCGCGGTTTCTTGAGCCGGCTTGCGGGCATGGGAATTTTCTGACGGCGATATTAGAGCGTAAGCTCGATGTTGTTGAGGAACGATATAAAAAGAGCCAGCTTGAGTTTGAAAGGTACTCCGTTCTTGCGGTCGGCAGTATTTACGGCATCGACCTGCTTGAGGACAATGTGGCGCAGGCGAGAGAACGGCTTCTTCACATATTTACCGAGCGATACTCCCGACTGTTCAAGGCTGAGATCAAGGCCGATTGTATCCGGTCGATCCAATTTATTCTGGAAAAGAATATCGTCGTCGGCGACGCTCTCGAGATGACGATCGCCAAAGACAGCGACGTTCCGATCGTTTTCTCCGAATGGTCGCTTGTAAACGGTAGTTCCGTAAAACGCCGCGATTTCGCGTTTGAGCATTTATCGCCCGGAATTCCGATGGATTCGCTTTTCAAAGACACGGGCGAAGAGGGATTTATCCCGAAGCCGATACGTGAGTTTCCGCTAACACATTTTTTGAAGATAGCCGATGTTACTGAATAACTCCTACAACCCCGATGTTCTCAGCTGCCTGGCGAATTTGAGCAGTGACGAGGTATTTACGCCGCCGGCGCTGGCGAATGAGATGCTTGATCTGCTGCCGGCGGAGCTTTGGTCGAACAAGGATGCCAAATTTCTCGATCCGGTATGCAAATCGGGTGTTTTTCTTCGCGAGATCGCAAAGCGGCTGCTCAAGGGACTTGAAAAAGAGATCCCCGATCTTCAGAAACGGATCGATCACATTTTTCATAACCAGCTTTACGGCATTGCGATAACCGAGCTGACCGGAATGATGTCCCGGCGTTCCGTTTATTGCTCAAAACACGCCAACGGCAAATATTCGATCACCGCGTTTGATAACGAACAAGGGAATATAATCTTTGAGCGGACCGACCACAAATGGAAAAACAAAAAGTGTGAATTCTGCGGCGCAAGCCAGGGCGAATACGACCGAAGCGGAGACCTCGAAACCCACGCATATCAACTAATTCACACCAACGAGCCGGAGAAGATATTCAATATGAAATTCGATGTGATTATCGGGAATCCACCCTATCAGCTAGGAACTGGGGGATCAGGCGTGCAGGCGACGCCACTCTATAACAGATTTGTGGAAAGAAGTAGGGAAATGTCCCCAAGATTTCTAACTATGATAGTTCCTGCCCGATGGTTTTCTGGCGGATTCGGTTTGGATGCATTCCGAGATGGAATGCTCCGGGACAACCGTTTGAGAATAATCCACGATTACCCCGAGGCGGCAGATGTCTTTCCAGGTGTACAAATAAAGGGAGGTGTTTGCTACTTTCTTTGGGACCGCGATAATAGCGGGCTATGTTCTGTGACCACGCATAGGAATGACTCGCGTGGCCTAACCGTCGCTCGCCCGCTTTTAGAAAAGGGTCTGGAGTTCTTTGTAAGATACAATGAGGCTGTCGAGATTCTTCATAAAGTTCGCCGGTCCGAAGATAGATCTTTTGAGGCATTAGTTAGCTCACAAAAACCATTCGACTTAGCAACTACGTTTCGGGGGGCACGTAACCCATCGCGAACATCGCTAAAGGTGTATCAAAACGGTGGCATAGGTTATATCGATCGAGAGTCGATCGAGAAAAACACTCACTTGATTGACGTTTACAAGGTACTCATTCCGAGAGCGGGAAGTGGTAGCGACAAATTTCCTCATGCAATTCTTGGAAAGCCATTCATTGGCGAACCGGGTTCAGTTTGTTCGGAAACATACTTAGCAATCGGACCTCTAAAAAATGAAGCAGAATGCCGCAACGTCATTTCATACATAAGGACGCGCTTTTTTCGGTTCCTGGTGATGCTAAGGAAACCTACGCAAGACGCCCTTCGCAAAGTTTATTCCCTAGTGCCTACAAAAGATTTCTCCAAACCATGGACGGACGAGGAATTATTTCGGGAGTACGGGCTCACCGAGCAAGAGGTGTTGTTTATCGAGTCGATGGTACGACCGGCGGACGCAGATCTTTTTAACTAATGAACGAATTCTTTCCAAGAAAAACTGAGGCGACTCCGACTATTTATGCGTACGAGGATACTCATCCGAAATACGCCGGTTTGTTAAAGGTCGGCTATACGACGGGTGATGCAAAAAAGCGCGTTGCGCAGCAATATCCGACAAAGCGGCCGGGCGGTGCTCCGTATAAGATCCATCTCGAAGAATCCGCAATGCGGATGGATGGTACTTCTTTTACCGATCATGACATTCACCGCTATCTGAGAAAGAAAGGATTTAGAAATCCGGACGGCGAATGGTTTGAGTGTACGGTCAAAGATATTCGGGCCGCCGTCATTGCCCTGCAAACAAACCAACTGAACGAAGAAAGCCGCATGCAAACCTTTGGGATGCGCCCCGAACAACGCGAAGCGGTCGAAAAGGCGGTCGATTACTTTGAAAGCTACAAAGTGGAGAACGGCAAGGTCCCGCATTTTCTCTGGAACGCGAAGATGCGCTTTGGCAAAACGTTTGCCGCGTATCAGCTTGCATTGAAGATGGGCTGGAAGAAAGTTTTGGTTCTCACGTTCAAACCGGCGGTTCAAAGCGCCTGGGAAGAAGACCTGCGATCTCACGTCGATTTCGAAGGCTGGCAATTCATCTCCCGCGGCGGATTGACGTTTGAAGAAGCAAACAAGAAGAAGCCTTTTGTTTGCTTCGGCTCATTTCAGGATTTTCTGGGTAAAACCAGGGAAGGTGCGATCAAACCTAAGAATGAATGGGTCCATACCACAAATTGGGACTGCGTAATTTTTGACGAATATCATTTCGGTGCCTGGCGCGAAGGAGCAAAAGGATTGTTTGCTTCGGACGAACAGGAAGAAGGCGAGGTCGAGGCCGAATACAAAGACGGCCAGGAATACGTTGACGAAGAGCTATTGCCGATAACAACCGATCATTATTTGTATCTTTCCGGCACGCCGTTTCGCGCCATCGGCACAGGCGAATTCATCGAAGAGCAGATATACAACTGGACATATTCTGACGAACAGCGGGCAAAGACGAATTGGAACGGAGGCGATAATCCGTATCTTTCCTTGCCGCGAATGGTTCTGATGACCTATCAACTGCCGGATTCGATAATCGAGATCGCAAAAGGCGGCGAGTTTGATGAGTTTGACCTGAATACATTCTTTTCTGCGACCGGAACAGGCGACGAAGCACAATTTAAGTTTGAGAACGAGGTCCAAAGCTGGCTCGACCTGATCCGCGGCCAATATATGCCGACCTCCGTCGATAATCTAAAGCTCGGTGCAAAGAAACCGCCGCTGCCGTATCGAGACGGCAACCTGAAAGAAGCCCTGAATCATACTATCTGGTTCCTGCCAAATGTTGCTTCGTGCTGGGCGATGAAGAATCTGTTAGAAAAACGGCAAAATCTTTTCTATCACGATTACACAGTAAATGTTGCGGCCGGCACGTCCGCCGGAATAGGGCTGGCCGCTCTCGGCCCGGTACTCGAATCAATGCACAAACCGCTCGAAAGCAAGACGATAACTCTGACGTGTGGAAAATTGACAACCGGAGTTACCGTCAGGCCGTGGACGGGCATTTTTATGCTTCGCGGCACTTCAAGCCCGGAGACTTATTTTCAATCCGCGTTTCGAGTGCAATCGCCGTGGACGGTAAAAAATCCTGACGGAAACTCTCCGAACAAGGAAGAAGTCATCAAACAGGAATGCTACGTCTTTGATTTCGCTCCGGACCGCGCGTTGAGACAGATCGCGGACTATAGCTGCAAGCTGGATGTAGAAGAAACAAATCCTGAAACGAAAGTGTCGGAGTTTATCCAATTTCTGCCGGTGCTGGCGTATGACGGGAGCTCGATGAAACAGATCGATGCCGCCGCGATCCTTGATTGGGCAATGAGCGGAACATCCGCAACGTTATTGGCCAAACGCTGGGAAAGCGCACTGCTCGTCAATGTAGATAACGGCACGCTCGCGAAACTGATGGCCAATGACGAAGCAATGCGAGCGTTGATGAGCATCGAAGGTTTCCGAAGCCTGAATCAGGATATCGAAACAATCATCAATAAATCGGACGCTATCAAGAAAGCCAAAACAAAGGCTGCTGAAGAGGAACTCTCAAAGAAAGAAAAGAAGCAGCTTTCCGACGACGAAAAAGAATTCAAGAGCAAACGCAAGGAAATTCAGGAAAAGCTGATTAAATTTGCAACTCGGATCCCGGTCTTTATGTATTTGACCGATTATCGAGAATACAGTCTGAAAGATGTCATAACTCAACTCGAACCCGGATTATTCAAAAGAGTAACGGGCCTTGATGTAAAAGATTTCGAATTGCTTGTAAGCCTTAACGTCTTTAACAGTTCATTGATGAACGATGCCGTTTACAAATTCAAACGCTACGAAGATGCCAGCCTTTCGTATACCGGAATTGCGAAACACGACGGGCTAAATGTCGGCCTGTTCGATACGGTTATCTCGGCCGCCGATGTGCAGGGATAGGTGGACAACTTGTGCTCGTATGACACGGGTCTAAGTGATGTCCGGTTCGACGAAACGCTTTCTCGCTTCGTCCGAAAACAAAAGCTCTCGTGTGTAGAACTTCAGCGGATGATCCTTATCGAGAGACTCGGCGATATCGTTCGCGATCTCTGCGAACGGAAGATGTTTGTGGTCCA
>JAFDVK010000003.1 GCA_018269005.1 Acidobacteriota bacterium
GAACAACGAACAACGAACAACGAACAACGAACAACGAACAACGAACAACGAACAACGAACAACGAACAACGAACAACGAACAACGAACAACGAACAACGAACAACGAACAATGAACACCTTGTCAAAGATCAACGGCCGTTTGGACCGTGTTCTCATCATAGCCAAGCGCCGCATCCGTTTGAAGCACAAACCGCACAAAACGTATCAAACCGCACAAAACGTATCAAAGTGCACGAAATGCACGATTTGCACGCTTTGATCCGGATTCAATCCAGCCTTGACCCGATACCCTTAACGCGGTATAAATTCAGCAAACAAATATAGGAGTTTCCCACTGGTGCATTTTGACAAATTTGATGTGCTCCGCAGTCTTGGAGCACTCGTTCTCGTATTCGGTCTTTTTTTTTCAATTCATGGTCAGGGAAGCCAAAACCACCGCCCGGCGACAGCCGTGGGATTTACCGGTACTTATTCTCAGGACTTTCAGTCGTTCACCCTTTTGACGAATACGGTCATCGACATTTCTCAACGAACAATGTTCGAACTGGCAGGCTTTGCCGACGGAGGAGCGATACAGGGCTGGTATGTATATGGACTGTCAACAGAGTCAAGGTGGGGAAGGAATAAAGGAAACAATTCGACGGGAGCCTTCTATTCCATATACACGGGAGAGTTGACACCCAGTCGAGCATTCGGTTCTCTTGCTTCAACTCGTGCCAGCGGATACTTTGGCGTCGTTCTTCGAAACGATACACCGAACTCGATCGTAAGCGTTAGCGTTTCTTATGACGCCGTCATCGCGCGAAACCCCAGCTCCACAGTCAACGATTTTCCCGTGAGATGGCTCGTTAACGCTTCGGCGCCGAGCACAGTTGTAGGCGATACTGGAGCCGGGACTTTCAACGATGCTGCCGCCGCTCCTGATTCCTGGCATACACCGGGCGACCTTGAAGAAATGCCGGATATTCTAAGCTTTTCTACACCAACGAGCGGCATTGGTGGTCCCGGAGGGCAAGCGCTTATCGATCCCTTTTTTGTCCTTGGGACGAAGACTCAGGTTCTGCGGGGCATTGCGTGGAATCCGGGACAATATCTCTATATCCGATGGTACGACAAGGACGAAGCCGGGTCAGATGCCTTAGCCGGAATAGACAATTTCCAGATCAGTTTGGTGACGACGGCGGCGGATGCTGTTGTGAAGGGGCAGGTCGTGGATAGTTTTGGCGGTGGGATAAGCGGTGCGATGGTGACGTTGATATCGCCGAGAGGTGAGAGGCGAACGGTGATCACATCGTCCTTTGGATATTTCAGATTTTCGGCGGTCGAGACTGGCGAGACGTACGTCGTGACGGCGTCAAGCAAGCGTCATCGGTTCGAGCCGCGGAGCGTGACGGTCGCCGACAATATCGACGATCTGCGGATCACGGCGTTGCCGTAAGGTTCAAGGTTCAAAGTTCAAGGTTCAAGGTTCAAGGTTCAAGGTTCAAGGTTCAAGGTTCAAGGTTCGAGGCTCAAACGACCCGGTAGCCCGCAGTTAAGCGGACTGCCGGGACCTGGTTCGAAGGACGGCGTGTCCTCGGCTATCTGGCGTTCGACCATATCGCGAAGTACGCGGGTCGTTCAACTTCGGACGTGTTCGTAACACGCAATTTCCACGCTCCTCGGGCGACCGGTGTCTTAAGATAGATCGAGCGGAACCACGCACGAGCCTCCGGCGTGTTGGCAAGGTTCTTGCCGACCACCTGTCCGGCCGGGTCGATCAGTTCGATGCTGACCGAGGCATCGGCCATGATCGTGATGCCGAGATCGTTTCTGGCCTCGAGCGATAGCTCGATCTCGGTCGTTTGTTGTCCCGCCAGCTTCAGAGCCTTTCCGATATCCTGAAAATCGTTGAACACCGGCGATGAGCCGAAGAACGGGCCTGCTCCGGCACCATAGAATTTCGTGTTCGGCATCGAAGAACTCGCTCCGGTAGGTACGTCCGGGTTGTGGTCGCCTTTCGGGCCGATCGCGATGTGCGGCCGTACGAAATCCGTAAAATCCTTTGTACCCGTCAGATCGGTGTGAAGGCTGCTTGAGATGCCCTTGTCCTTGATCACCCAATGGGCTGAGGAGACGGCCACAACACCGTCGTTCCACTCGATCTTCTTGCACATCGTCGGCAGCGGGTTTCCGGCAAGCACGGAGAACTTCACACCTTTGCGGGCCGTGACAACGCGATTGAATTCGGCCACGACGTCGGGCTTTAGTTCGCGGACGGCGTTCGGTGTCGTGCCTGTGATCGAGAACGCGATGTCCATCGTGTCAGCACACGGACTGCCCATGTTGGGCGTTCCGAGCATCACGAGATGGGAGACACGAGGGCGACCGTCCTCGACCGGCTTCATGAACGCCTGAATATACTCGCGTGAGATCAGTCCGCCCATCGAGTGAGCGACGATATCGACATGCCACGCGTTGCGATCTTCCTGAGCATATTTCACGTATCGATCGACCTCGACCGCGTTGCCGTGGATCGTTTTTGTCGGTGCTGACGACAGGAACTCGCCGCCGGTATCCATCACGCCCTTCTCCGGCTTTTCCCCGACAGGGAACGCCTTCCAGTCGTAGGAATGGCTCGAAGTCAGAATATTTTGCCAAGTTTCCCATGCCTTCCAGTTGCTCCAGAGTCCGTGGACGAGAACGAGAGGTTTTGGCGCGACCTTCAGATTCTCGACCTTTTCGTCCGTCTTCTTGTCGTTCTCATAGAGCTCCGCCTTTATACGCTGCAGGTACCTCGGACGGCCGTCATCGAACCACGCGTAGCCTGATGAATCCCATACGATTTCGACCTCGCGAGATTCGCCCGGGTCGAGCCGAACCGATGTTTCGCCGTTCTCGAGAAGGCCGTCGGGCCGTGCACCATCCCACTTGTCCCCCTTAAAGGTTTCTTTGAATTTAAGATCTGCGAATTTTGTCTCGCCCGACGCGTTGAGGACGGTCGCCTTGATCTTCACAAGGTTGCCGTCGATCGTGCCTTTCTGCGGTACGATGTCCTGCCAATCGTTCCAATTCGGGAATTTCATATCCGCGAACTTAAGATCGGTGATGCGGAGCGGCGCGCCGCATTTCTGCAGGTTCCACGTGATCGTTTCGGTCACATTCTGCCAAGTGTATGAATAGGATCCGGCTAGTTTGTTCGGGTCGTCGGGGTTGATCCGAGTAGTTCCGTCAGACGTGAGCGAATTGCCCTCGATGGTAGTTTCGGTCGGCGGCATCGAGAGGTTCGAGCCTTCCTTTGCCGTGCATTGGCCGCTGAAACTTGACGACTGGCTGCCGGACGTTTTTCCTTTTATCTGCGGCAGGCCGACGCTGACAGAATAGGTTCCGTCGGAGTTGAGGTTGATCCCGACGTTGGCCGATTCGCCGCTTGCCTGGCCGCTCGTGCTCGTCTCTGACGATGAGGTTCCACGCATATCACGCCAGGTCTTGCCGCGGTCGCACGAATTTTTCTCGACGGCGTCAACGCGCTCTTTCGACGACATTTGGTGGCTGATCGTCGCCATACCGAGACTCGAACCGTTTCGTTCGGGAGCCTCGACGACGGTAACGTTCGCGTTGTAGGCGTACGACATCTGCCAGTTCCGCGTGTCCTGGCCGCGGCCGGAGACGCGCTGGATCGTCTTGTTGTCGGAGGCAGATTGAGTTCGTTTGTAAGTTATCGTGCCGGTCCACGCGCCTGAGCATTTCGGGGCTGCAGGTGCCGAGGCGGCCTTTCGCCGCTGTGCGGCAACGTCGAGAACCGAACCAAATAGTGCAGTAAGAATAAGCAGGGAAACGATCTGTCTTTTCATAAAAATAAATCCAACGCCGTACGTTAGGCGGGGAAAGAAATTTCTCCCGCCGTAACGTAAGGCGTTGGACTTAAATGAAAAGTATCAGCCGCCGAAAAAAAACTAGCGGACGACCTCACTTGCGACCTTGCCGTTGACGATGGTGCCGACACAATGTGTCGTCCATTCGAGCGGATCGCCGTCGTAGAGCGCGATATCAGCGTCTTTTCCTGCTGCGAGCGAACCGATGCGGTTGTCAAGGCCGAGGATCTTCGCGGCGTCGATCGTGATCAGCTCGAGAGCCTCACGCTGCGAAAGGCCGTTCTGAGCCGCCATTCCTGCTTCGTAAAGCACGACGCGTGTCTTCGGGACATAGCCTTCGTAACCGCTCTGAAGGGCAACGGGAATTCCCGCCGCCTTGATCTTGGCCGCGTCCTCCATCGAGAGCGATTCGCTGTCGCCGCCCGGACGTGCCATCGTCGGATGAACGATGATAGGGAAGCCCGACTCCTTGATCTCTTTCAGCACGAGTTGTGCTTCGGAGACCGAATCAAGCACGATCCGCAGGTTGAATTCCTTCGCGAGCCGCAGGGCGGACATAATGTCTTGAGCCTTGTCCGCTGTGATAAGAAGCGGCACTTTGCGGTCGATGACGCTAAGCCAAGCGACCGAACGAAGGTCTTTGGGACGCTCTGTCTTCTTTGCGTTCTCCTGAGCCTTGATGAGCTCTGCACGAAGCATCGCTATCTGCTTTGCACGCGTGCCGGGTGATTTGCCTTGTCCGCCAAGTCCGTCACCGCCAAGCGTTACGGCGATCATTGCCTCAGGCACGATCATCACGTCGTCAACTTCGTTGCCGAAGGTCTTGACGACCATCGTCTGGCCGGAAACGAGTGCTGAGGGCTGATGGCCCGTATGCACGGTCGTAACACCGAATTCACGGAGCCATTGGACGAGTACTTCCCGCGAGTTGTATGAATCGAACGCACGAAGCTCGGGCTGGATCGGACCGCTGCCGTCAAGGGCCATCTGATCGGTCGGCTGGTTCAGATAGCCGTTCAGTCCGACGACCGAGTGAGCGTCGATCAATCCGGGTGTTACGACCTTTGCCGAAATGACACGATAGCCCGAAGGGATTGACACTTGTGCGGCGGCGCCGACAGCCTGGATCTTGCCGTCCTTTACGAGTACGACACCGTTCTTGATCGGTTCGCCCGCCATTGTGAAGACGGTTTCGCCTTTGACGGCAATCTGTGCAAAGAATGTTTGCGACGCGCAAAGCGTGACGGCGACTGCGAACGCCAAAAAGGCGAGTTTGTTAAGTATGTTGCGGTTCATTATTCCTGTCCTCCGTCATCATGGTCGGTGTCCAACACTCGATCGTTCGTCGCGCCGTATCCGCCGGTCTGGATGAGCCGGTCTTTCGGGTCGCTGCGGTCGAATACCTTCTTGCCTTCGACCCAAGTCTCAAGGACGTGTGTGTAAATGCTGAGCGGATCGCCCGAGAGGATAACGAGGTCGGCGTCCTTGCCGGCCTCAAGCGAACCGGTGCGGTCGTCGATGTCGAGGATCTTTGCGTTGCCGAGTGTTAGGGCATAGAGTGCCTTTTCACGCGACATTCCGGCGCGGACAGCCATTCCCGCCGAACGCAGGAACCAACGCGAATCGGTAATTCCATCGTCAGTATGAAAGCCGATCAAGACGCCCGCCTTTTCGAGGATCGCTCCATTTTCGGCCTTGATGTCCTTCGCTTCGATCTTTCCGCCCGGCGAATCGAGGAAGATTATCGAGACGGGAACGTTCGCCTTCTTGATCTCGTCGGCAACTGCCCACGCATCGCTCACGTGATGAAGCACGAGCTTAAAGCCGAACTCTTTCTGCAGGCGAAGCACGGTCAGAATGTCGTCGTGACGGTGCGTATGGAAATGCACGGTCCGCTTCCGGTCAAGAACCTCAACAAGAGCCTCCATGCGAAGGTCGCGTGGCGGCATTTTTGTCGGATCGCCGGCCGCTTTTGCAACCTTATCGCGATATTCTTGGGCCTTTATGAATTCGTCGCGGACAAGTGCGGCGGATTTGGCACGCGTTCCGGGAAACGCGCCGCCGCCCGGACGGATCGGATTCGTACCGTTCGCGAACTTGATGCCGCCCATATAATGGCCGTCTTTGTCGAGAATGAACAGATCGTCGATCTTATCCACGTTGTCGCGAAGTTTCAGATAGAGCGTCTGGCCGCTGTCGAGATGCCCCGAACCAGGCATAACGTTCGCGGTCGTGATGCCGCCGCTCTGTGCACGCTGGAAGCTTGCGCTCAGCGGATTGACGCTGTCCAGGATGCGTACGTCGGGCTGTATCGGCGACGAGCCGTCGCCGCCTGCGGGATTTCCAATATGGCTGTGCGAGTCAATGATGCCCGGCATGATCACCTTGCCTTTTGCATCGATCACGACAACATCGGACGAAAGCTTCACCGTTCGGGCATCGCCGACGGCAACGATCTTGCCATTCTGAATAAGAACGACGCCCTGGTCGATCACGGGTCCCGAGATCGGTATCACTTTCGCGTTAACAAATGCTGTTGGCTTATCCTGAGCCGCTGCGTAGGCAGCCGTTAGGACGATAACCAACAGTAACGACAGAAATTTGTTCATTGCTGTTTCCTCGAATTAAGTTGTATTGGAGCCTAAAGATAAACGTTCAACTAAAACGGGCTCGGTGTCAATACGCGGGCAGCGTCTTTTTGTTCAAGCAGCGGCAGTGCGATTGTGAATCTCTTGCAGTTTCTTTCGTCCACGAATGATGAGAGAGTTCCTTGATGGCCAGAAACGAGCTTTTGGCTGATCCAAAGGTCGAGACTCGCCGCGTCGGTCTCGGAATGGGACGAGGAGTCGGCGACGCCGCTTGTTTGAGCTATATCGATGAGCACCTTGGCCCCTGCTGTATAGGTAGAGATCGAGATCGGCGTAAGCTCGGAAGGAGGATCTAGGCGCACCTTCCGAATAAGGTCCAGGACGAGTTGAATGAGCCCGCCCTCGTCTCCGAGAACTCTCGGCGAGTTCGCGTCAAGATCTGTTTCGATCTGTGCATCGTTCACGCCCATGCTGGTCAGACGAAGAGAGGCAAGGACGACGTCATTCACTGACACGCTTTTCTTTACCGTGCCGTCCATGCGGCCAAAAGCCTTCATATCCGCGATGATGTCGGTAACGAGAGCGATCTGCGAGGCGATCAAGCTGAGGTCCTCGCGCGTGCCTGTGGAATGGCCCTCCTCGCGACGCATCGCTTCGATCTTGGCAGATATGGCCCCGAGCGGAGCGCTGACCTCACGAGCGACACCGGCCGCGAGAGTTCCCATTGCGCTGAGCCTCTCGGTCTCGATCATCCGTTCGTTCAGGAGCCGCAGCTCCTCGATGTCGTCTGCGAGCTTGCGGCTCATCTTGTTGAAAGATTCCGCGAGCACTCCGATCTCGTCATTCGTTTTGCGCAGATCGACCTCCGCTCCATAAGAACCCTTTGCGACCGCAACGGCAGCAAGAGTTACTCTTTTGAGCGGACGCAAGACCGTTCTAAGCACGAGAAGCACAAGCAGGAGATTTGGTACAAGGGCAGAGATCACGCTGAAAACGAGATAGCGACGCCACGCCTCCGCATCCATTCCGTTATGAAACGCCCACCACACGATCGGAATCTGAAAGATCACAAAACTTGATACTGCGACCGCGGCAATGCATATAGCGACCTTATATGCGACCGGAAAGAGCCGAAACTGCGTGAGAGCGGACGTGAGCGAAAAGAGCCGGAAGTTAAAGATCGCGTAAGCGTAGATGAGTACGCCGGGCAGCACGAAGATCGAGCTGAGAGGTATGAGATCGTAGTTTCCAAAGAGAGGAAAGACGATGTTCGCAACCGTCTTTAGAGCGCCCGTAATGACAAGAGCCAGCAAAATGGCACCAAGCTGCGAGCCGCTCTCCGTGCCCCGGTATTTTCGGTATTTGCCGAAAAGAACGATCGAGCCGTAAAAAAAGAGAAAATAAACATACGTTACGAATGCATACGCGAGCGGCGTGAGCTTTATAGCGAATTGGCCGTCGATGAAGCCGGCTTTGTCCCACAAAAGTCCAAAGGCCGCGGCCGGAGCGAAGATCAATGCAGGTGCCAAAAGGATCGCAGCCTTTCTGCGCGGAGTCCGCGAATTTTCCGGGAAGACCCAGGCGAAAGCGACCAATACGAAATTCATCAGCAAAGCGATGATAAAG
This sequence comes from Acidobacteriota bacterium, assembly GCA_018269005.1. Taxonomy (GTDB): domain Bacteria; phylum Acidobacteriota; class Blastocatellia; order Pyrinomonadales; family Pyrinomonadaceae; genus OLB17. The sequence goes on from JAFDVK010000003.1 coordinate 8,070, forward strand.
CTCGCTGCCGCCCAAACCCCGGCCGCTGCATCTATTGGATAGAAATCCCAAAAGATAAGATCTTTGATCGTCCAAAGCGCAAGGAACGATATGAATGCGGCAAACGCTTGATGGGCGCGGCGGCGTGGGTCGGCGGCAAAGACATAAAAGCCCAGCCCGACGAGCAGGAACACAGAGCAAAGATGGAGCAATATCAGCATCTGATCTTACGCAGAAGAAACGGCGGAGGACTCTGAGTTGCCCGATCCCAACAAGGTTTGTACGGTCAGTTCATCGGCCAATAACCTCGCGGCCTCGATCGCTCGATCGCGAAAGTCGGCGTTGTCCTTGAGCGATTCAGCAAGGCCGACGATGTCTTTTCGAGCAGCCGCGAAATGGGCTTCAAGGAGTCGCCTTTCCCTGTGGATGTAGGCAGCCGACGCGATCCCAGCCTTTGAATGTCCGACGATCTCCCAAACTCCCGAAGCGGCCGGTGCGGTCGTCGGTTCTTGGACGGCGATCGCCAACTCCGCCCAGCGGAGCACGGCCCGGCGAAACTCGAAGGCGGCATCGGGCCTTCCGGAAAGATCGACGGAGTTCTCGAGCGATCGGCGGATCTCTTCTATCAGCCGCTTTGCTTCAGCTTGTGGAGGAACCGGCCGGCCGAACTGCTTGACGGCCTCAACCGCATAGAGAACGGCAAATACCGGCCAGGCAAGCCCTGCAAGGACACATTTTGCAGATTTCTCCAAGCGGCTGCGTCCTTTGAGCCGAAACCAGTATTGGACGGCGAACGGTGCGCCGCAGGCAAGGTAGATGATGGCAAGGTCGAAGAAGTTCAAAACTCGGCTTTTATAGAATAAGCCTCAAGGGAATGGAAAGGAAGACTCTGAAGACATTTTCGGGCAAAAAATCGCTTGAATTATCCGAAATCGACAACTCATGGGAACAAATCAGAAAAAAAAGCGTTAAACATATTGAAATCCGGACAACGAAAATACCGGTTTTTGCAATCAAAATCGTAAATTCGTTCTTTTTGCAAATAGTAATTGGGTTTTTCGTCATACTTTGGCATTTGGATTGCCTGCAAATGGGTGGAAACAGTTGCCCGTCTGTGCAGGCAAGATATTAAAACAGGAGGAATGTGCTGATGAAAGCAAACGGAAAGATCAAGGTGGTCAAGCGAGCCGATGTACCGGTCAGGTCGGTAAAGAAGCCCGTGAAGACCGCAAGAGCAACGGCCCGCGATATGGTATCAACGGTCACGGATTGGGTCACAGATTTTAAGACCCGCAAGAGTGAGGAAACTAAGGCTGCCATCGAGCAGCTCTTCCCAACGGGTCCGCACCCGAGCGAATCATAGGCCTTAAAGCAATCATATCCAGTTCAAGTCTTGAATTTAGGACGCTGAAAGAGATTTCGGCGTCCTTTCGCTTTTGTAGTTGCTCACTCGGCTTGTTATTCTAGCGACATTCAACCTTTGAAATTGAACCCGTTTTCTATGAAGAACAAAGTTGTCATCGTTACCGGTGCAAGCAGCGGTATCGGGCGAGCGACCGCAAAGCTGTTTGCCGAAAATGGTGCGACCGTTGTCGGTGTTGGCAGGAACGAAAAGGAGCTGTTCGCCCTGCGAGACGAGCTGAAGGATGCCGAAGGCACGATCCGGCCGCATCTCGGTGACGTGATGGAGGTCACTCAACTCGACCGCATTGTGAGCGAAACGATCGATTCATTCGGTCAAATTGACACGCTTGTGAACGCGGCAGGCGTGCTAAAAGGTGGCAGTATCGAGGATTGCTCGCTTTCCGACTGGGACAAACAAATGAATATCAACGTCCGGTCGGTATATTACCTGATGCAGAAGTGCATTCCGCATCTTGAGAAGACAAAGGGTTCGATCGTGAACGTATCGAGCGTAACCGGCACACGGGCCTTCCCGGGTGTCCTGGCGTATTGCGTCTCAAAGGCTGCGGTCGATCAATTGACGCGTTGTGCGGCCCTTGACCTGGCCTCGAAGGGGATCCGAGTGAATGCGGTCAACCCTGGCGTTGTCGTAACGAACTTGCATAAGCGCGGCGGTATGGACGAGCCTGCATACGCAAAATTCCTCGAACGAACGAAAGAAACGCATCCTTTGGGACGCGCGGGGAACGCCGAAGAGATCGCGGATCTGATCCATTTCCTCGCATCTGAGAAGGCCGGGTGGATAACGGGGGCGACGTATGCGATAGACGGCGGACGCGCCGAAACATGCGCCCGCTAGGAATTGATGGAGATAAGGCTGCTCAAAAGCTCATTCGATGATGATGGTTCGGCTTCGGACCACCAGCATACCGCGTGTTTCGTTGTGAACGGCGCAGTAGCTTTTGACGCCGGAAGCCTCGCGATGGCCATCGGGGCAGATCGCCCGAATGTGCGCGATATCGTGCTTTCGCATACACATCTTGATCACATTGCAGGTTTGCCTCTCTTTATTGATGATCTTTTTTCGACCCTGCGTTCACCGATTCGGGTTCATGCTTCGTTAACGATGATCGAGGCCCTAAGATCTCATATATTCAACGATGTCATATATCCGAACTTTGAAGAGATATCTAACGAATTCGGGCCGGTCCTGGAATTTCGTGAATACGAATTCGAGAGGGAATTCAGCGTTGCGGACATTTCGATCCTGCCGATCAAGGTGAATCACAATGAGCCGAGCGCAGGCTTTATTGTCAGCGATGCCAGCGGCTCGATCGCCCTGACGGGCGACACGGCAGATACATCCGCGATTTGGGAGGCCGCAGGGCAGCTGAAAGACCTGCGGGCGATCGTTGTCGAATGTGCGTTTCCCGAATCAATGACTAAGCTTGCCGCGACGGCCCGCCATCTTACGCCGCTCGGCCTGAAGGCGGAGCTCCGAAAACTGGGTCGCCGCGATCTACCGGTCTATGTAGCGAATATCAAACCGATGTTCCGTGAACAGGTAGTTGCTGAGATCGAAGAGTTGGGCCTATCCAATGTCAGGATCTTTCCCGTCGGCGGGGTCATTTCCGTCTAAACTGGCCCGTGCTTTTTCGCGAAGGAAGTTGATCGGCTCGAACGCTCCTTCACGGTGTTCGCCGAGGAAATCGTAGAGCGTAACGCGGCCATTAGGAAAGACCTTTGCGATCTTGAAGGTCCGTTCTTCACGCGTCCGGCCGGGCATGATCTCCGCACGAAAGGTAACGCTCATTTCAGGACGCGCCCAAGCGGCGGCCGTCATCGATCGCTTTGGTTTTCGGCTGAACCAGCTCATTCTTCGCCCCTCTCGTCCTCGGTCTTCTTATGTTTCTGTTTTCGTAGGGACGGGTGCCGCACCGACTCAGGAGCGTTATCCCCAAAACGTCGTGCCGGAGGCGCGGTCGGTTTCCGGATCGAATCGAACACCGGCCTTTTCTCTGTCTTTTGTTTAGACCTTTTAACCATCGGCTAATCGGAAAGTTTACCAGACACATCATCGAAAATCTCGAACTTTTGTGTAAACAGTAGTGAATCTTCGCCTAATTTTGTTAAAATTTCGTGATAAGGGGAAGCCTTCCCGGAATTCTTAGTTTCCAACGCCTTTACGAGAACGAGTCGAAGTGAACCGAAACGCTCAGCGATCGCGACAAAATCCAACCAGGCTTCATCGCGGCCGAATTCCATTCTGGCTGCCGGCGGCAAACTACTACGTATTGGCGCTGGCGATCTCTCTTTGCACGTTCTTTTTGCTTTGGGGAATCCTGCACGACGGCGGTGAGCAGACGCCCTGGATAACCTCAGGGATCGTTGCAAGTCTCGTACTTGTTTGCGCCGTTTCGCTGCGTGAGATCATTCTTCGGCGGGCCCGCAATAAATTCCTTGCTGCTGAACGGCATTTCAGTCGCAGCCTGAACGACGTATATCTAAAGAACGCTGCCCGGCCGCCAAAGGACGAAAAACTCAGCCTTGAGCAGAATGCCCAGCTGCTTCGTGCGATCAAGAAAAAGTCCGATGCCGCCATCACGCTTGCCCGGTTCGCTGAAGGGCATCGCGAAGTTTTTGAGATGTGCGGCGAGTATCTTTCGCTGATCGAGAGGGAATTTGACAACATTGGCCCGGGTTCGCCAAGGCTCCCCGCGTTCCAGTCCGCAAGGCGATCGGTGGCCGAATTTCACAAGTATCATTTGCTTCAATGGGCGTCGATCAAGTCAAGGGCCCTTGCGCTGGAAGCAAGTTCGCAGCGGAGTCAAGACGAGCGTCTCTCGGCAGCACAGGGCGCGATGGATGTTCTCGATTCTGCTCTAGCGTTCTATCCGTCGGAGCCTGCGTTGGTGGAGTCGCGAGAGCTGCTCGATGAGATCGTGACGGAGATCAAGGTCTCGGATACGATCGAAAAGGCAGAACGTGCCGAAAATGAAGGCGATGTCCCTTTGGCAAGGCATCTATACCGAGATGCGCTATTCTTTTTAGGCGGGCGTCGAGCCGCAGAACCGGATCGCGACGAATTCTTGCGGAAGATCAATCGCGGACTTGAAAGGCTTGCGCGCCGCGATGATAATATTTTGGATCTATAGGTTAAGATAATTTTGCATGGTCTCTCAAAGCTGTCCTCGCTGCAGCAGCAAACGCATTCGACGAGGTTATCGACATACGACAGTGCTCTCAAAGCTTTTCTTTCGGTACTTTCTCTTATGCGACAGCTGCAACTGGGAATTCAAAGGTTTTGCCGTCCCCGGAACGGTGTCGAGCAAGCCCACCGGAAAGAAAAAGACACGCGGTGCCGACGAGGAGAGTTGACCGCGTGCGGGCTTGCCGCAGGTATGGTCCTCTTTTTTGGGGCGATATTTTCGCAGACGATCGGAGCCCAAACCTTCGCTCCGGATCGGTTCGATGCCGTACATTCCGGCGACATCGTCGAAGTTGACGTTGAAGGGAGCCTCGATCACGATTGGCGCGGCGGCCTCACGCCGGAAGGATTTCTTAACGGTTTTAACGAATTCGGCGACCCTGTAAAGGCACAATGCAGGATGCCTTCGGAGATAGCTGCAGATGCCATTAAAACACTATCCTCGACACTCCGAGATCCAAAAGTAAAGGTCTTTATCGTCGATCGCTCCAATCGTCAGGTTGCGATCCTTGATGGTGCGGTTCGCTCGCCTCACCGTTATCAGATAAAGCGTCCGATCCGATTGAGGGAACTGATAGCACGCTCGGGCGGAATTACGGACAGCTCGGGAGGCGAGGTGAGCATATTTCGCCCGGAAGGCCCAAGCTGCCCGGCTCCTGATGCAAAGGAGCAAAGCGGGCGTTTCGTGATCAAGATCTCTGATCTCGTCAACGGCATCCCGGACGCAGATCCTTTCATTTCGCCCGGCGATCTTGTGGTCGTTGAAAAGGCACTTCCGATCTATGCGATCGGCGGGGTACGGAGCCCACGGCCGTTACCATCAAAAGAGAAGGTCACGCTTTCGAGACTGATCGCAATGGCCGGCGGTGTTGCCAAGGACGGCGACGAACGCCGCGTCGTGATCTATCGACGAGACAAAGGCCAACCTTCACGTATCGAGGCGGATCTGAAAAAGATCGCCGCCGGAACCGAAAAAGACCCTGAAATGCAGCCGCTCGATATCGTTGAAGTTATGACAAAGGGAGGCGGCGAACGCAAGTATCCGCCCGAGATCGCGGGCCCCGCGGCCGACAAACATGCCGCCCTGCCGTTGGTCATTATCGAATGATCCCACGATTTTTGCTTGGTATTTTGCGGCATGACCGCCTATAATCAAGGTTTACCTATGGAACCTGTATCAAAAAGACGTTTTGGCAAGCGAACGATCGCTTTTTTCTGGATGGCACTAGTGGCTCTCGTTGTCACTTTGCTGATCGTGTACGAACAGATCTCGATCCTTTATGTGCTTGCGACTCTCAGTCTTGTATGGCTTCTTCTTACCGTCGCTTTTGCCGACCTCGAGCACGTAAATGCGGACGGCACGGTTCACGAAGACGCTCCATAGAAATGCGAAGCATTATCCGATATCTCGCAGCCTTCTTGGTGTTTGCGGCCGCGACCAGCTCTTTTGCCTCCGAATATGAGGCAGGTGCCGGAGCGAAGGCCGCGCCCGCAAGGTGGCGTTCGGATCGGATAACGATCGCGATCTCCCGTTCGCTATTTGCGGGAGCTTCAAACTTTAAGCCGGGCACTGATATTGAAAGAGCGATCCGGAATGCGATATCGAATTGGGAATCGGTCGCTAACGTCCAAATTTCATTTGTCGAATCAAAGCGGCGTGACGCAAGCCCTGCCACTCGGGGCGACGGCGAGAGCCTTGTCACGATAGCCCAGACAAGCGAAAATCTCGCCCTCTTTACATCCGGTGACACGAACATTTCGGCCAAAACGCGTGTTTTTACTGATAGAAACGGCTTTGTTACCGAAGCTGATATTGTTTTGAATCCGTTCGCGGCGTTCTCTAGCGATGGCTCCTACGCTACGTACGACCTCGAGGGAGTTCTCACTCACGAGATCGGCCATCTTCTGGGTCTTCGCCACTCGCAGATCATGGGTTCCGTGATGCACGGGAACGTTGATATCAATTCAACGATCGGTCCCGGCTTTTCGTTTAGAAAAGCATTGTCGGCAGAGGATATTGCTGTTGTCCGTTCGCTTTACGGCCCAGCGGCATTAAACGGATCATGCTGCGGACGTGTCACCGGAAGGCTGCTAGACAGTGACCGCTCTCTCACCGGGAGCTTGATCTTACTCGAAGACAAGAACGGCGAGATCTCAGCAGGAACCCGCATTCAAAATGACGGCGATTTCTCATTCGGGGGCCTGAGCGCAGGAACGTACGCCGTTCTGATCGCCCGTGAAGGCGTCGGAACGCTCGCCGAGGACCTTGGCACCCTTTACGTCGAATCAGGCGTTGTGACGCGGTTTGAAGCGAAGCCGTCCGCTCTTCTGGCTCCGTTCGAGCTCGCTTATGTTGGCGTTGACGGTCTCTTGTCCACATCGGCGGTCAAGCTTCGGCCTGGCTCTACGAACCTGATGACGGTCGGCGGCCGCGGCCTCGATGCTTCGCAGCTTGCTCTCTACACCTCGTCTCCGTTCGTCAGGATAGACGAGGCAACGTTAGCTGACCTCGACTATGCCGAGAATGTTTCTGCGATACGTTTTCAGATAACTGTGGATGAAAAGGCACCCGCAGGTGCCTATTCGATATTCGCTCAGTTGCCAACAGGCGAATTTGCCGTCCTTCCCGGTGCGATCTCGGTCGCAAGATAGTATCCTCCGCATACCCCAGATGGGGGATTTTTTACAAAAACTTACAAATAATATTTGCTAATGGGTTGCAATTTATTCAACCGTGTGGATAATCGGTTTTGTTCACCACCCCGGTGAACGTTTGTCACAAGAAGTGAGGACTTGTGGCACCAGGGCGGCGCTGTGGGAGACGCCGCCCTACTCATCTCCACCGAACCGACTCTTCTGCTTTCATACTATTTGAATTCGCCGCCGACCGGATGCGGACGCAAATTGCTGCGCTTGTTGAGCTTAGGTGAAAGAAAGGAGCGGGCGAACTATTTGCGGAAACACTCCCTGCAAAGGACCGGCCTGCCCTGAGAAGGGTAGAATGGAACGGTCGTTTCGCGTCCGCAAGAAGCACATTCAACCTTGACCGAAACCTTCTGTCGCTGACCGTTCGACGCTGCGATTGCCGCTTCTACCCGATCATTTTTTGCCTTTTTGCATGGTTTGCAACGCTTTGGCGGATTTGTCAGTCCCTTCTGATGAAAAAAAGTGCGTTCGCCGGTCGTCCAAATGAACTCCTGGTTGCAGTCGAGACAGACGATCGACATATCCGGTAGTTCGGCAGAGCTTTCGCTCATAGAATCTCGGTCTTTCCCTAGAATGTGAGGATTCGAAGACATCTAATAAAAACAGCTGACTAAAATTGCTTCATCGACATCCTTGACCGCTCGAGCGCGCGGAGAATCTACTCATCTCGATGCATCGATGTCCGATAAGGGAGCGAGCGTCATAATTCGGCGCTTTCGGAATCAACGGTGTAGGATGTTAATTGAAGTTACAATTTAGGGTTATACCTGTCAAGGTAAAATTGCTGACCGGGACTTAACAGAGTTTTATGAATATTTTAGTGGTTGGATCGGGCGGGCGTGAGCACGCGATCTGCTCGGCGTTCCGCCGTTCTACAAAAACAGGGAATCTATTCTGTGCCCCGGGAAATGCCGGGATCGCGTCGATCTCAAATTGTGTGAATATTGCGGCGGATGATGTTAGATCGCTTGCGGACTTTGCGGCCGCGAACGACATTGGGATCACTTTCGTAGGCGGCGAAACATCGCTGGCGCTTGGGATCGTCGATGAATTCGAACGCCGTGGGCTGCGGATCATCGGACCACGGGCCAATGCTGCACAACTCGAAGCGAGCAAGGCGTTCGCAAAAGGGTTTATGGCAAGGCATGGGATCCCGACCGCGAAATTCACGGTTTCGCATTCTGCCGATTTTGCGATCCTGGAGCTCGAGAGCGGTGATTTTGGCGGACCTGACGCGACCGTCGTCGTTAAGGCGGACGGGCTTGCGGCCGGGAAAGGCGTTGTCGTTGCAAAAGGGCGTGCCGCGGCGACCGATGCGATAAACCATCTCGGCGAGATCGCCGGGTCTGCCGCCGCTGACAAGATCGTTCTCGAAGAATGTCTAGTGGGCAGGGAAGTATCCCTTCTCGCATTTTCGGACGGCGAGAATTTTGCGTTGATGCCTGCGGTTCGCGACCACAAACGCCTTGCCGATGGCGATACGGGGCCGAATACCGGCGGCATGGGGACGGTCTCTGATGACGCGCTGCTTTCCGAAACGGAGCTTTCTGATATCGTCGAACGGATCGTCAGGCCCACGTTCCATGCCTGCAAACGCGAGGATATTTCCTTCCGCGGCATACTCTTTTTTGGGCTGATGCTAACGGCAAATGGGCCGATGGTCCTTGAATACAATGTCCGTTTTGGCGACCCCGAGACGCAATCGATACTCGTGCGTCTTGAGACGGACTTTGTTGATATTTGCGAAGCGATGCTGGCGGGGAATTTGTCGGATCTCGACATCAAATGGACGAAGGGAAGTTCCGCGTGCGTGATCCTTGCCGCAGAAGGCTATCCGGTCAAGCCGCGTACGGGCGATATTATCAACGGCCTCACGGAGGCAGCGAAGGTGCAGGATGTCGCCGTTTTCCATGCCGGAACCGCTCGAGATGCGGCAGGGAATTTTGTCACCTCAGGAGGACGCGTGCTTGGTGTGACGGCCGTCGATACAAATCTCGACGGTGCCCTATCGAGCGCCTATGAAGCTGTTTCGAAGATCTCGTGGCCCGGAATGCAGTTTCGCAAAGATATCGGAAAGTAGATCTTTAGTAAGCCTTTATTGCTTCGATGTATGAATCGTAATTCCGCCGCATTTCATCGAACGAGTCGCCGCCGAACTTCTCACGCATCGAGTTTGCCAGGACGATCGCCATCATCGCTTCACCGATAACGCCGGCGGCCGGAACTGCGGTTACGTCAGAGCGTTCGAATGCTGCGGCCTGCTCTTCTTTTGTGTCGATATCGACCGAACGGAGCGGCTTTTTGAGCGTTGAGATCGGTTTCATATAACCGCGGACGCGCAGCTCTTCGCCGTTGGTTATGCCGCCTTCGAGGCCGCCGGCATTGTTCGAGAGCCGCGTGAAATTCTCTCCGTCGAAGGCGATCTCATCATGCACTTCCGAGCCCGGCTTTCCGGCATTCGCAACGCCCGCACCGATCTCGACCGCCTTTATCGCATGGATCGACATAATTGCTCTCGCGATGCGCCCGTCCAATTTGTCTTCCCATGAGGTGTGACTGCCAAGTCCGATCGGAAGGCCGCGGACGACAACTTCGAAGATCCCGCCGAGCGTATCGCCCGCATCGCGGGTTTCGTCGATCAAGCGGATCATCTCTTCCTGCGCGACCACATCGACGCAATTGAGCGGCGAATCGACGGGAAGCTTCGCAATGTCGTCCCAGTCGCGCAAGAGCGGAACCGCCTGCACGTGTCCAAGCTTGATGACGTGGCTCCTGACCTCGACGCCGAATTCCGACAAGAGCTGCTTTGCCACGGCTCCGGCGGCAACGCGTGCCGCGGTCTCGCGAGCAGACGCACGTTCAAGAATGTCGCGCAGGTCACGCGTCGCATATTTTTGACCGCCGGCAAGGTCAGCGTGCCCCGGACGCGGACGCTTTACGACGCGCGGATTCTTGGGCAATTCTACGTTCGCCTCGGACGACATTATTGCTTCCCAATGGACAAAATCGTCGTTCTCGATGAGAAGCGTGATCGGCGAACCAAGGCTTTTGCCATGCCGCACGCCCGAAAGGATCTCGACCGTATCGGTCTCGATCTTCATTCGGCCGCCGCGGCCATAACCTTGCTGGCGTCGCCAAAGTTCGTGGTCAATGGACGCATTCTGGATATTGACGCCGCTTGGCATCCCCTCGACGATCGTTACGAGGGCCTTGCCGTGCGATTCTCCTGCTGTTGTGAAATTGAATCTCATCAATGTTAAAGTTCCGGCTCCTTAGCCAAGTTGGTTGGTACCGGCGAACCCTTCCTTTTGAATACGAGAAGTGCGACGCTTGCGATAATCAGTATGCCGCCGAAGCCCGTCTGAGCCGGCAAGGTCTCGCCCAGGACCAGCCAACCGATCACCACCGCGAGCAGCGGCGTGACGAGCGAGATCATCATCGCACTGGTAGATTCTATCCTATTCAAGAGCCAATAGTAGCTGTAAAACGCAAGGACAGTTCCAATGACACCTAAATAAAGAATGCGGCCGACGGCCGCTAGTGACCAGCGGTAGTTCATAGGACTTCCTTCTGTGCTGAGACTATAGATGATGATCGGCGGAAGGCCGCAGACCATTTGCCAAAATACGATCGCCTCAGGCCGTATATCGGAGGCTTTTGCTTTTACGAGGATCGAAGACTGTGCCGCCGCGTAGGCCCCGAGCACGATCGCGACACAGCCGGCGAAGGCCATCTTGTCGTGCACTCCGAGTTGGTCGACGAATATGACGGCAACCCCGATGACACCGGCGACGACCGCGATGATCTTCTGCGCAGTTATCTTTTCGGAAGGCAGGAATATCCAAGCAAGTATCAACCCAAAGACGACGATCATTGCCTGAAGCACGGCAGCGAGGCCCGAGGTGATGTACTGTTCGGCCCAAAAGACGCTCGAATAGTTGAGCGTGAACTGAAGAACGCCGGTCAAGCCAAGCAGCTTCCATTCTGTGCGGGACTTTGGCAGGCCGCCGCCCTTCCGGAATAGAACGAACGGAGCAAGGACCGCAGCAGCGAGAAGAAAGCGCAAAGAAACGAAGCCGAATGGCGGAAGGTCCTTAAGGCCGACCTTGATGAATATCCAGGTCGAACTCCAAATGAGAGCCAGGAGAAGCCACACAAAGATCTTCATAAGGCACGTCAGGCTTTCTCGTAGAAACTTAGGTGCGTTTCGCCCTGTTTGAGGAGCCGCCAGCGTCTTAAAGATCCGACAGTGTCCGGCATCGTTTTCCGTGCGAGGTGCTCGACGATCAAAATGCCGTCGTTCGCCAATAGACCGTCTTTGTCGCCGAATTCATGAAGCACGACCGAATAGTCTGCGCTGTATGGCGGATCGTAGAACACGATGTCCCACGGGAATTCGTGTGACCTTCCGACGAACGTCTCGGCCTCGAAATTCTGGACGTCGGTCTCGTCCTCCGGAACGCCAAGCTTGTCGAGATTTTCTTCGATCAGCGCACATGCTTTTCTTGAACGATCAACAAAGGTCACGAATTCTGCGCCGCGAGAAAGAGCCTCGATACCGATCGCTCCGGAACCGGAACAAAGGTCAAGGAAGCGTGTGCCTTCGATCCGCGGGGCAAGGATATTGAAGAGCGTTTCGCGCAGTCGGCCCGAGGTTGGCCGCGTCCGGTGATCCGGCGGGCTTTTGAGTAGTCGGCCGCCGTAGTGTCCTGAAATAATTCGCATCTTTCTCAGCCGACCTTTCCAAGTTCGAACACCTTTCTCTGCCCTGCCGCCTTTTTGAGCAGTTTCGTTTCGGCAGAGGCTTCATTTGCTCCCAAATAGAGCTCGACCTCATCTCGCGCCGTCGAAAGGATGTCGAGGTCGCGAACGATATTAGCGACCCTGAACGACTGGAGGCCGGACTGCCGTGTGCCGAGAAGTTCGCCCTGTCCGCGGATCTCGAGGTCTTTTTCGGCTATCTCGAACCCATCCGAACTTCGCTCCATTATACCCAACCGTTCACGGGCTACCGTCGTTTTCTTATCGCCTGTGAGCAGGACACAAAAGCTCTGTTCGGCGCCCCGGCCGACTCGTCCGCGTAGCTGATGAAGCTGCGACAGGCCGAATCGTTCCGCGTGCTCGATCACCATCAAAGATGCGTTCGCGACATCGATCCCGACCTCGATCACCGTCGTTGAAACAAGCACATCGAGTTCGCCCGAAGCAAACGCGCGCATCACTTCGTCCTTTTCTGCCGGTTTCATTTTTCCGTGCAGAAGGCCGATCCTCAAATGTGGAAATATACGGGTCGAAAGGTCCTCGTGCATTGCTGTCGCGGCTTTTAGATCGAGTTTTTCGGACTCTTTAACGAGCGGATAGACGACGTAGGCCTGGCGCCCGAGTCCGATCTCCCGTTCGATGCCGCGATAAATGCCTTGGCGTTGATCTTCGCCGCAAACGACCGTTTTTATTGGAGTTCGGCCGGGCGGGAGTTCGTCGATCACCGACACGTCAAGGTCACCATAGACCGTCATCGCAAGCGAACGCGGTATCGGCGTCGCGGTCATCACGAGGACGTCCGGATTTGTTCCAAGCTCTTTCAACCTCGCCCGCTGAAGCACTCCAAAACGGTGCTGCTCGTCGATCACGGCGAGTCCGAGCATATCGAATTCGACCCCTTCCTGAACGACCGCATGCGTGCCGATCACTAGATTTGCTTCGCCCGACTTGATCGTTTCGCGGACACGCTTCCGCTCGCTCGCCTTCAACCCGCCGGTCAGAAGTTCTACGTGATAGCCCGTATCTTTGAAAAGGTTCAGAGCATTGCGAAAATGCTGCTCGGCCAAGATCTCGGTCGGTGCCATCAACGCTGCCTGGTAGCCATTCTCCATCGCTGCCATCATCGCAAGGAACGCCACGATCGTCTTGCCGCTGCCGACATCGCCCTGAATTAGGCGATTCATCGGTTTGTCACCTTTCAGGTCAGTGAATATCTCGCCGACAACTCGTTTTTGTGCAGCGGTGAGCTCAAAGGGTACAAGCGAGGCAAGCCGTTTCTTTCCGTCGTCGGAAACCTCTATGACCGTGCCCTTTGGTTCGTGCTCTCGTTCACCCTTTAAAAGACGCATCGTGAATGCAAGCCAGAAGAATTCATCGAAGATAAGGCGGCGGTGTGCCGGACTTCGGTGCATCTCGTAATCCGGCATTACGGCACTTTCCGGCGGAAAATGAATTTCCTCAAAGGCTTGTCTAAGGCCGAGCAACCCGCGGCGCTCGAGCAATTCCTTTGGAAGATCGTCTGCGAAGTTCCCGAGTTCATCCAGGACGGAGCGAAAGATCTCACGCAGCTTTTTTGTCGAGAAGTTGCCGAGCCTTCGATAGATCGGCACACGGCCCGTATGCACGCTGATGAGAGCGGGATCGAGAATCTCTTCTTCCGGAATATCTTCGGCGACGCTCGAGGGCAGAAAAAGCCCGTCGTCTATGGCGGGAAGTACTTCGAGTTCTTCGGGTTTTCCGATCTTTAGGCCAAGTTGTCCGCGTCGATCGACTTCCCAAAGACCGTAAGCGACAAAGCGCGTGCCTCGGGCGAACTTCTTCGCGTACCAATTGACGATGTCGTTCGCTCCCTTGCCCGAGACGAACCATTTGACGATGACGGGCTTGTGAATACGTTCGCGGTCGCCGGCCGTGATCTCGAATACGTAGAGAGGCGGCTTCCCCCTGTCGCGGAATTTGCCGACTTGAATTCCCGCCGTATTCCGAACAAAGAGTTCGGCCGCGGCCTCATCACCGGCCTGGATCTTGTCGAGCGAAAGAAAGTTGGACCGATCCTCATAGCGCAAAGGCAGATAGTTCAGAAGGTCCAAGACAGTGGCATTGTCAACGTTGGCGTTGCCCGTGCTGGCCGCGACCGCGGTCGCGAGTTTGCGGGCCATCCCCGCGGATAGATTCGAGATCCGGTGGCGATGAAGTTCGATGATAGGTGTACCGAGAGTGATCTTCATCACAAGAAGAGGCCGCGTTGTCGGGCGAAAGTTTGATTGTAGCAAAAAGAAAATGGGCGACAACTTCCAAAAGGAAACTGTCGTCCATCCGTAGAAACTAACATGCCCAAAGCTTTAGACGCTTTCGGCGTAATGTGAACTAGGCGAGGCTGTTCGTGTGCTTAGTAAGACGCGATTTATAGCGAGCCGCCGTGTTCTTATGGATGATGCCCTTGTTGACCGCTTTGTCGATGAGAGAGACGGTCGGGGTCAAAAGCTCGGTCGCACCGCTCTTATCGCTTGCAGCGACGGCCGCACGAAGTTTCTTGATCGAAGTGCGGAGCTCGCTGCGATTGCTTCGGTTGATCGCGTTTCGTTTCGTAGTCTGACGGACGCGCTTTTCTGCAGATTTATGATTCGCCATTTCTTGAATTCAGTATTGTCTTTATAGACAAACTCCAAATTCTAGCTAAAGATGCCGGGGTTGTCAACGTCAGCCGGGCGGCGCTCGAACCGGGTTACAAGCGAGTGCATCATGTCAACAAAGAGCGTGATTATGGGCGGATAGAGAACGAATTCGGGATTAAGGCCGCGACCGAACGCCTCCGGTACGAGTTCAGCCGGGAAAGTAATAAAAATGCCCAAGATCCAACCAATAAGGAACGCTCCTACGATCGAGGCCAGCAGCATTGCGGCGACCGCATACCTTGAGCGCATCGGCGTTTTCCGATCCCGGTCATCCAGGATCGAGTCGTGAATGTTGTCGTCATACGACGTATAACGCACAAAACCGTCCCGGATGCGGCCGATCAAATGGATCACGCCTACGGTAAAGAGGGTTATGATCGCGATCTTCCCCAATATTTCGGCGCTGACGAAGATGTTCGGCCTCGCGGCGGTGGAGATGACAGCTGAAACAAGAAATGCGGAGAGCGGATAGACGACCTTCTGAAACGCCATTGCCTCGCGGCGTTCCTCTGCGATCATACGATTCAGGATGTCGTTATACCGACGCTCGTAAACCATCTGCCGCCAACGATTTGCGTGCTTATTCGTCGAAGTAAAAACGGAATGCCCATTACCGCGAAATTGGGCGTCGAGGATGCGTCTATCGTATTCAGCACGTTGTTTTGGGTTGCCAAGTATCTCGTAGGCTTCGGCGATCTCGGCAAAACGGCGTGCGGTATCTTCCGCTCCGTTATTCTTGTCGGGGTGGAGTTTGCGCGCCAAGCGACGATAAGCCGATTTTATTTCGGCGCCGGTCGCATCCTGCGCGACCCGCAGAACCTCGTAATAATTCGCCATCTTTTGACTTTGGGAGAGCATGGATCCGTCTTTACGGCTTGGGGACGAACTCCGACTCAATATTAGCACGTAGCCGACGAAACTTGGTCAGAAAAATTCGCTCGGATCGACTCCTAGGGCGGCAAAAAGGGCTTTCGCCTTTAAAAGCATCTCGGCATACTCAAGATCCGGCCGCGAGTCGCTTACGATGCCACCACCGGTCGAAAAGGAAGCAACACCGTCCCGGATCACCATCGTTCGGATCGCGACATTCGTATCGATCCCGCTCGTGAGACCGGAATCTTCGGTTTCGAATCCCGTGGGAATTGAGTATCCGATGGCTCCCATCGAAAGGCCGCGAGCTGCCTTTTCAACACGGTCGATGATCTTCATCGTGCTTATTTTCGGGGCTCCCGTGATAGAACCGCAGGGGAACAATGCCCTGATGACATCGGCAAACCCGGCATTTTGCTTCAGTTTCCCTTTGATCGTCGAGACGAGATGGAAGAGCGTCGGATGTTCCTCGAGATCGCAGAGTTTGGTGACCTCGACGGAGCCATAGTTGCATACTCGGCCAAGGTCGTTCCGCAAAAGATCGACGATCATCGTATTCTCGGCGTTGTCCTTGCGGCTGTGAAGCAGTGTTTCGCGGGTTTTGCTGTCGATCGTTTCATCGCCGACGCGCGGTGCGGTTCCCTTTATCGGTGACGCCTCGATCACCCCATCAGCGATCCGGAAGAATCTTTCGGGTGAAGCTGAGATGATCGTGGAATTCGGCCGTTGTATAAAAGCAGCGAAGGCCGCCGGATGATCCCGCCTTAACCGGCCGAAAACGGTCTGCGGGTCAAGCTCGCCGAGTTCGACCGTAAACTTCTGTACGATATTTGCTTGGTATGTGTTGCCGGATCTTATCTCTTCCTGGACCTCGCCCACGGCTGCCAAATATTCGCTCTTTGAGAATGAGGAAGAAAGAAGGTTGGCGTCACGGGTGATTTCAGATGGGGAAAGGTCGGACGGATCTGACAGTCTTTCAACGAGCTGCTGCGGATCGACACCAAGGACGTGAGTTGTTCTCGTCGCGTAATTGTGGACGATCAGATTCTTGAATCGAGAAACGAATAGGTGCGGTTCCGCCGAAGATGCATGCCGCGGCCGGATTCCGTTAAGCAGGAGTCCGAATTCGTATGAAAGGGTGAAGATGGATGGAAGTTCGCCTTCAACCGCAAGCGTCAGGGAGTTGAGGCTCTCATTCGCGTCTAAGCCGGAGAGCTCAGTTGTCTCGATCGGGTCAACGCCGGCGACCAAGAACTTTGAACCCAGATGGCCAACACCACAACTGTCGAGTATAGCGACCTGGCCTCGCCGCGATAGGCCCAGCAGTCTTGCGATGAGTTCAGCTGATGAAATATCGAGCTTCGGCACGCATTGAATTCTAGCAACGCTCGATCGCCGTTTCCAACGCAGGAAATTGTTGAGCGTTCGTTTTTAATCCGCCGCGATTCGCGTAATATATCCGAAAGGTTTTCCCAAGGAATATCGAAAGAATATGGAATCTGGCTCAAAAAGCGGCATCACGCTCGTGCGTGGACTCGGTCTCGTCGCGGCTGTCTCGATCATAATCGGCAACGTCATCGGCACGGGCGTGTTTTTGAAGGCTCGGGCGATGACCTGTAATGTCGGTTCGCCGGGCTGGGTTCTCGCCGCGTGGATAGCAGCCGGCCTGTTGTCGCTTGCCGGAGCTTTGACGTACGCAGAGTTAACCGCGATGAAGCCTGCGGCGGGCGGCGAATACGTATTTCTCCGTGACGCGTACGGGCGCCTTTCTTCCTTTTTGTTCGGATGGATGCAGATGTTCGTCGCCAAGCCGGGTTCTCAGGCAGCTGCGGCCGTTGCGTTCGCGATCGGCCTGAATGATTTTCTCGGCGGCGGGCTTAAGCCTGAACTTTTTACGCTCGATATTTTTGGCTACCAGTTGAGCGTAACGTTGTTTCAGGTGGTCGCTTTGATGGTCATCCTGATCTTTACGACCCTGAATTGTGCGACCGTAGTAATCAGCGGACGGATCGCGACGATCTTGACTGGCGTAAAGATCGCATTGATCGTCTTTGTGGCCGGCGGAGCATTCCTGTGGGCGACGGGTGACTTTTCACATTTTTCGATGGTCGAAGCAGGCGGCGTTTGCGAAGACATTGACGCTGCGGTCAGATACGGCTCACCGACCTACTCGTTCTTCGGCGGCTTTGCAGCGGCAATGCTTGGAGCACTTTGGGGTTACGACGGCTGGAACAATCTAACGTTCGTCGCTGGAGAGGTCGAGAACCCAAATCGCAACATTCCGCTTGCGATCATCGGCAGCACGATTCTCATCATCCTGCTGTACACAATTACGAACTTTGCTTATTTCTACGTCCTGGATCCGACGACGATCGCTTCGATCTCAAAATCTTCATCCGTCGGAAAGGTTCTTGTGAGTATGTTCTTCGGCGGGAACATCACGCAGTTCGCAACCGGTGCGGCGGTTGCGGTGTTTGCGACGGGACTTATGCTGTCGTCACTCGGAACGCTGCATACCTCGATCCTATCGGGCTCGCGTGTGCCGTATGCGATGGCAAACGACGGTCTGATGTTCCGGTCTCTCGGGCGGTTGAGCATTACGGGAGTGCCGATCAGAGCTCTCATTCTTCAAATGCTGCTCGGCTTTGCTTTGGTGCTGACGGGCTCATTCGACACGCTGACGGACTATGTCATTTTCGCGTCCTGGATATTCTATGCTGCGGTAACATCTTCGATCTTCGTTTATCGCAAGAAATTTGCGGATTTGCCGCGTCCATACAAAGCTTGGGGCTATCCGGTCGTTCCCATCATTTTCCTGTTGGTCGCAGGATGGCTGCTTGTGAACACGATGTGGAATTCACCGACTCGATCTTTTATCGGGATCGGGCTGATAATTTTGGGCCTTCCAGTGTATTATTATTTGACTAAAATGCGGCCAGCTGCCGTGGCGGCCGAGGAGCAAGAATAGCAAGATGTCCACACAAGAAAGGAGAAGCGGCGAAGACCGCAGAGGCACAACTCGTTATCCGATCGATATTCCGGCGGAATTCGAAACCTCCGGTGATCGCGAGACGGGAGCGATCAGCGATGTCAGTTTCGAAGGCTGTTTTGTCTTAAGCTCCGGCAACGTAGAAGATGGAACGCCCGTCAAGATATATCTGCCGCTTGCCGACGGGATGAAGGTCCTTTTTACCGGCGTCATCGTCAACCACGTCGTGGAGATCGGCTTCGGTGTTCGATTTGATTCCTTGTCGTTCGAACAGCGTGAAGTTCTGGTAAACATCGTCCGCGAGTCAAGACAAGGCTAGACAATTTCATTGCGGCGGGCAAGGGCGTCTGCGGCGACCTCTCGATCGTCGAAATGGAACTTGTCGCCTCCGACGATCTGATAATTTTCGTGGCCTTTCCCCGCAATTATCACGACATCGCCGCTTTCTGCCAACGCTATGGCTCTCCCGATAGCATCTCGTCGATCGCTTATGACCTCGTAAGCCTCGGTCCGCGATCTCACACCTTCTTCGATCGAAGCGATGATCTTTAGCGGGTCTTCATTCCGCGGATTGTCGGACGTGATGACGACTAGATCGCTCAATTCGCCGGCGGCTTCGCCCATTGGACGCCGTTTCGAGCGGTCCCGGTCACCGCCGCAGCCGAAAACGGTGATTATTCTGCCTGCTGTCAGTTCTTTGGCTGTACGCAGAGTGTTTCTCAGAGCGTCGTCCGTATGGGCGTAATCGACGATCACGGCGAAGTCTCCCTCGTGCGGAACCCGTTCAAATCGTCCGGGAGCACCGACGCATTTTTCAAATGCGGCCTTGATGACCCCGAGGTCATATCCAAGCTCGATGGCCACGCCGGCGGCCGTTAACATATTGTAAACGTGAGGCTTACCGACGAGCGGCGATGTGATACTGATCGAACCGAGCGGCGAGCTCAGATCGAATGAGGTGCCGCGAATCAGCGACACTTCAACATTCCTTCCCGTAATATCGGCATCCGAATCCTGCCCCGTCGTTATTACACGCTGCCCGGACGCAAGAAGGTTCTCCGCAAGTTTCCGTCCCCATTCGTCGTCAATATTGATGACCGACGCTTTTGGAATATCACCGAGCGAACCATCAAAAAGCTTCTTCTTTGCTTCGAAATAGCTCTCCATCGTGCCGTGGTAATCAAGGTGATCCTGCGTCAAGTTCGTAAACACCGCAACCTGAAAATGAAGCCCATCGCAGCGGTGCAGATCTATCGCCTGCGACGAGGCTTCCATAACCGCCATCTTCGAGCCGGCCTCAACGGCCTGGCGTAAGAATCTATTCGTGTCGGAGGCTTCCGGCGTTGTCCGCACGGCCTCCTGACTCATTTCGCCAATGCGGTATTCGACCGTCGTGAGCATCGCAGGGAATTGGCCTGCCGTCTCTGCAAGGGCGAAGCAGAGATAGGTGGTGGTTGTCTTCCCGTTGGTTCCCGTGATGCCGACAAGCGAAAGATCCCGCGATGGCTCACCATTTACGACCGACGCGGCGACCGCAAGAGCTTTTCTGGCGTTTGCAACCTGCATCCAGGTACCCGCGAAGTCTTCAGGACACGTTTGCTCGGAGATTATCCCGGCCGCTCCTCGTCGTAAAACATCATCTATGAACCGATGCCCATCAACCGTCGAGCCTTTGATCGCTACAAAAAGCGTGCCTTCGCGCACTTGTCGTGAGTCGTGCGTTACATCGGTCGTCGTCCGGGTCGGATCGCCCGTTATCTTTGCAGAAAGTGCATTTACGAGGTCGTTGATGGTAATTGTCGGTTGTGTCACTTGCTTGTCGTTGTATCCTAAAATACGTGCGATTATACGATAGAGAGGCAAAATAATACGAACATACCTCAGAAATGCATCGTATCTATTTCAGACTAAGGGAGGCACACGGCGTATGAACATCATCAAGGTAATTTTGGCGATAATCGGCATTTTCTTCGCAGGTATTGCGGCCCTGTGGGTGCTTGGCCTTCTCTCGACGCTGATCTGGTATCTCTTCTGGATCGCGGTCATCGGCGGCCTTATCTACGGGGGCATAAAGCTCTTCAATAAGGTCGAAGCGAAGGCTCTTGGGTACGAGCCGAGGTCGCGCCTCGGAAGTGACGATATTCAGATGTCCTGGGACGAATACGACCGAAAGTACATCAACAAATAGTCAGGCGTGGATTGTCAGCTGCTTTGGTCGAATGGTATTCTTCCTGTTCGCCTTTGTTTCCCACGATGAGTGCCGAGGTGGCGAAATTGGCAGACGCACTAGACTTAGGATCTAGCGTCGAAAGACGTGCGAGTTCGAGTCTCGCCCTCGGCACCAACAGATCATTCATTCAACCCGCGGCGCATTTTGCGCCGTTGCTTTTTTACCAGACGATACGACCGGACCAAATATGGATAAAATAGACTACATTGAGCTGCCGGCGGAGAGTATTGCTGACCTCGTAAAGACAAAGACATTCTTCGAGACGGTTTTTGGTTGGGAATATCAGCAATGGGGCGACGACTATGCCGATACGAAGACCAGCGGGGTCGGCAGCGGCATCAACGCTGAAAGTCCGTCGAAGGCTCCGCTTCCCGTTATACACGTTGCCGATATCGATGCTGCCTTTTCGGAGGTCATAGCTGCAGGCGGATCGATCACAAGGGAGATATTTTCATTTCCGGGCGGCAAAAGATTTCATTTTCAAGATCCGGCGGGGAATGAACTCGCTGCATGGGCGGAATAGGAGTTGGCTTTTAGCTAGCTTATGGTTCGACAAGTTTCGCTCCTTTGGCTATCCTTTTTTTAGATGAAGACCGAGATAAAAGAAGTTTCACCGACCCAACGAGAGATCCACATAGAAATTGATGCCGAGACGGTGAAAGCCGCCTATGGCAAGGCCGTCGCGAAATATGCAAAAAGGGCGACCGTGCCGGGCTTTCGGAAAGGCTTTGCACCGGCGGATGTCGTAAAGATTCGATACAAGGAAGAGATCCGTTCCGAAGTCTTACAGACGGTCGTTCCCGCGCAGGTGACCGACGCAATTCGCGAACATGACCTTACCCCGTTGACGGAACCGCATTTGCACCTTGAGAACCCCGAGACCGTTAAGGTCAACGGTTCAGAGCCGCTTTCGCTGCATATTCACGTTGAAGTGATGCCCGAAGTCGCGACGCCGGATTACAAGGGCATTGAGATAACGCGCCGTGTGCGTCCCATCGGGGACAGCGAGGTCGAGGATCTGATAAACGACCGACTAAAGCATGAAGCTGCCTTGATCCCTGTCGAGGGCCGCGCATCGGATCTTGGGGACACGGTCATTGTCGATCTTGAGGGCAGGTTTGATGACGCTCCTGATGAAGACCCGATCACCGCTCAAGACCTGGAGGTGGTCCTTGGCAGCGAAATGATCGAGGCCGCCTTTACAGACAATCTTGTGGGTGTGAATGAGGACGAGGAGAAGGCATTTACGGTCGAATATCCTGAGAACTTCTCTTCGGAAGCTCTTGCGGGAAAAACAGTTCATTACAAGGCGAAGGTCAAGTCAGTTGGCCGCTCCGAAGTTCCCGAGCTGAACGATGATTGGGCAAAGAGCCTAGATGAAGGCTACGAATCGCTTGCCGATCTGCGCACGCGTTTGCGTGCCGACGTTGAGAAGATGGCGGTCGCTGACGCTGACGCCCGCCTTCGCAACGATGTGATGGCGAAGGTCATCGAAGATAACAAGTTCGAGGTGCCGAACGCTCTGATCGAGAATCAGGCCCGAAACCTTTTGAATAACTTTGCTCACGATCTCCAAAACCGCGGGATCGATCCTTCAAAGGTTCAGAAGGATTTCATCGAGCTTGCTTATTCAAATATGAGAACGCAGGCCGAACGCGATGTCCGAGGTGCGATCTTGCTCGATAAAATCGCAGAGGCCGAAAAAGTGTCGGTCGAAGAGGCCGAGGTCGATGAAGAGGTTGGAAAACTTGCTGAATACTACCGTGTCCCGCCGAAGGAGATACGCGAATCGCTCGAAAAACAGGGCGGCCTTGATAATATTCGCAACAATCTGAGAACTCGTAAGACGATCGAGGCGGTCGTAAGTGCGGCCAAGATCATCGACGGAGAATGGATCGACGAGGCGGCGGCCTTAGCTGCTGCGGATGAGAAGGCAGCGGCCGGTGAGACGGCCTCTGAAGAGAAGCCGAAGAAAAAGAAGGCCGCGCCGAAGAAGAAGGCGGCCAAGGAAGCCTAGATTTTTTTGGGCTTGCAATTGACCAAAAAAGCGATAGAATCCAAGAACGACAAGCGTTTCAACGGTTTATCGTGAATTACTTAACTTTTTACTTCATATATTGAAGTTTTTTCCGGAAGAAACCAAAATTCAATTCTATGGCACTTGTACCGATGGTTGTGGAGCAGACGTCGCGAGGCGAACGGGCCTTCGACATCTATTCTCGTCTGCTCAAAGACAGTATTATTTTTATTGGAACACCGATCGATGACCAGATCGCGAATTTGATCGTTGCCCAGCTTCTTTTCCTTGAGGCCGAAGACCCGGAAAAGGATATAAACCTCTACATAAATTCGCCGGGCGGCTCGATCACTGCGGGAATGGCCATCTATGACACGATGCAGTTCATCAAAAACGATGTAACGACGATCTGCGTCGGACAATGTGCATCGATGGGAGCTCTTCTCCTGACTGCCGGTACGCACGGAAAGCGTTTCGCTCTGCCGCATTCGCGTATCCTGATCCATCAGCCCTCAGGCGGAGCACAGGGCCAGGCGACCGATGTCCGCATCATGGCCGAAGAGATCCTGAGAATGCGTGAAATGACCTCAAAGCTCATTGCCCGTCACTCCGGCCAGACGTTCGAGCAGGTCGAGAAGGATGTCGAACGCGATCGCATTTTGACGCCTGTACAGGCAAAAGATTATGGCCTGATCGACGAGGTCATCGAACATCGGGATAAGTAGCAGGAAGTAGTAAGAAATATGCCTCATTTCAATCGTCCGGAAGAATTGCTGTCGTGTTCTTTCTGTGGGAAATCGCAGAATGATGTCCGCAAACTTATTGCGGGTCCGGGCGTTTACGTGTGCAATGAGTGCATAGACATCTGCAACGAGATCATCAACGACGACGAGCGCACGGACACGATCTCTACGCGTGCCAACCTTCCCAAACCGACCGAGATCAAGGCCATACTCGACGAGTATGTGATTGGCCAAGACGAACCGAAAAAGAGGCTTTCCGTAGCTGTTTATC
The DNA here is from genome assembly GCA_018269005.1 of Acidobacteriota bacterium. Classification (GTDB taxonomy): domain Bacteria; phylum Acidobacteriota; class Blastocatellia; order Pyrinomonadales; family Pyrinomonadaceae; genus OLB17. Next base: position 31,923 of record JAFDVK010000003.1, read on the forward strand.
AACACTATAAACGTCTCGAACTTGCGAAAAGGCGTTCGGATGTCGAGCTTCAAAAATCCAATATCTTGCTGATCGGGCCGACGGGTACGGGGAAAACATTGCTTGCACAGACTCTTGCGCGAGTTCTGAGCGTACCGTTCTGCATCGTCGATGCTACCAGCCTAACGGAAGCCGGTTATGTCGGCGAGGATGTCGAGAATATCCTAAACCGTCTTGTTCAGGCCGCGGGCGGCGATCTCGAAAAAGCTCAGCACGGCATCATTTACATCGACGAGATCGATAAGATATGCCGGAAGGATGACAACCCGTCGATCACACGCGACGTCTCGGGCGAGGGCGTCCAGCAGGCTCTGCTCAAGATACTCGAGGGCACGGTCGCCAACATTCCGGTCGGCGGCGGTCGCAAACATCCGCAACAGGATTTTCAGCAGCTCGATACGACAAATATCCTTTTCATTTGCGGTGGAGCTTTTATTGGCCTCGAAAAAGTCGTCGAGAAGCGTTTTCGGAACAAATCGCTTGGTTTCCAGGCTGATGTCAAGAGCAACAAACAGCGGCATATTGATTCGATCAAGAAGCTCGAACCGGTCGATCTCATTCAATACGGCCTTATCCCCGAATTCGTCGGCCGTCTCCCGGTGATCGGCACGCTGGATGAACTCGATTCATCGGCGCTCGTCAAGATTCTCACCGAGCCGAAGAACGCACTTATCAAGCAGTATCAGAAGAAGTTCGAGTTCGATAATATCGGCATCAAGTTCACGGAAGGAGCACTTCTTGCCGTCGCACAGGAAGCTCACAAGCGAAAGGTCGGTGCACGCGGGCTTATGATGATCCTCGAAGAGATACTTCTCGACCCGATGTACGTCCTGCCGACCCAGTCGAACATTAAAGAGATCGTTGTCACAAAGGAAATGGTCGAGCGAAAGGCACCCGTATTCGAGGTCGTCGAACCACGACAAGAAGAAGCTGCGTGAAAGCCATCCGCCGTACTGTGCTAAAATAAAAATAGAAACTCCCGCGCAATAGGCATTTATTTCTCCCATTAAACGTATAGAAAATTGGCCGTTCGTTCTTTATTTGAATGCAAAATGATTGCATTTTTTCCGTCGGTTTGAGTAAATAGATACATACCGACAGCAAGCGAGCGGCTCGTCCCAAGTTTTTAGCCTCGTTTTCCCCAAAGCGTATGCAGGAATTTTCAGATCAAATGCCTTCGGACGTGGAGCGTTTCCCGATGGTCCCGATACGTGATGTTGTGATCTTTCCGTTCACAAAGGTCGCGTTCAAGATCGGGCGTCCGTCGTCTGTCGCTGCTTTGGAACGTGCGATGTCCGGCGACAGGCACATTTTTCTCGCAACTCAGCACGACGCCACCGTTGATGAACCAACGCCGGATCAGATATATCGAACCGGCACACTCGGGCGTATCGTCCAGGCACAGCGTCAGGATAACGGCCAGATAAAGGTGGTTGTCGAGGGGCGCGAACGCGGACGTTCGCTTCGTGTGGAATCGGATCCGGACGGCATTCTTTACGCGTATATTCGCCGGCTTGCCTCGACCGACGAATCCGGATATCGCACCGACGGTTCGCTCCAACGCGTTCACGCTCTTATCGAGAACTTGATGCGCGTTTCGCCCGACGCTTATACCGACGCGCTTCATTCAAGTCTTCGCGGGGTTTCCGCGACGCAGATCGCAGATTCGATGGCCTCGCACCTGCGCGTGTCGGTCGAAGATAAACAGGCGATCCTTGAGCTCGTCAGTGTCCAGGATCGTTTGACGGCGATCATCGGATCGCTTGAAGCCGAGATCGAAAAACGGCAGCTTGACCGCAACATCCATTCGCGCACGAAGAAAGCGATGGACAAACATCAGCGCGAGTATTACCTGAACGAGCAGATCAAGGCGATCCACAAAGAACTCGGCCGCAAGGACGAAAAGGCGGATCTTGACGAACTGAAGAAGAAGATCGAAGAAGCCGGAATGACAGCCGAGGCAAAGGACAAGGCGATGCAGGAATTCGCGCGTCTTGAGTCAATGCCGCCGATGTCTGCGGAAGGCACCGTCAGCCGAACGTATATCGATTGGCTCGTGAATGTGCCTTGGAAGGATCGCAGCGAAGAGGTTGACGATCTTAGCGAGGCAGAAACCACGCTGAACGAAGATCATTTCGGGCTCGAGAAGATCAAAGAACGCATACTCGAATTTCTCGCCGTACGTCAGCTTGTAAAAAATCCAAAGGGAACTATTCTTTGTTTCGTCGGTGCGCCGGGAGTTGGCAAGACATCGTTGGGCAAGTCGATCGCTAACGCCACGGGACGGAAATTCGTGCGAATGGCGCTTGGCGGTGTTCATGATGAGGCCGAGATCCGCGGCCACAGGCGAACATACATTGGCTCGATGCCGGGCCAGGTCATTCAGCTGCTAAAGCGAGCCGGAACGGTCAATCCCGTGATCCTGCTCGACGAGGTCGATAAACTTGGTCGTGATTATCGAGGCGATCCGAGTGCGGCATTGCTCGAAGTGCTTGACCCTGAGCAGAATTGCACGTTCCGCGACCACTATTTGGATGTAGATTACGACCTTTCGAGCGTCTTTTTTATTGCGACGGCCAACGTTCTGCATTCGATCCCGGCACCGCTTCAGGATCGGCTCGAGATACTGAATCTTTCAGGCTATACCGAACGCGAAAAGACCGAGATCGCAAAACGGCATCTGATCCCGAAACAATGTGAGAACACTGGCATTGACCCCAAAATGGTGTCATTTACGGACGAGGGAACTCTCGACCTGATACGGCACTACACTCGCGAATCAGGCGTCCGTACGCTTGAGCGTCAGATCGGCTCGTGTCTGCGAAAGATCGCCAGGAAATCCGTCGCCGGACTCTTGGCTGCCGGAAGCAGTGTCGTGCTCGATGCTGCGAAGGTGCGTGAGTTGCTCGGTACGGTCAAATATCGCAAACAGGACATCGCAAAAGAAAGCGAGGTCGGCCTCGTGAACGGCCTTGCGTGGACGGAGGTCGGCGGCGACGTGCTCCAGGTCGAGGCGACGCTCGTTAAGGGAAAAGGCGACATTACGCTTACTGGCAAGCTGGGCGAAGTCATGCAGGAATCTGCACGTGCGGCACTGACGTGCGTGCGTTCAAGAGCCGATCGATTGGGAATCGACTCGACAGATTTTCGCGAAAAGGATCTGCATATTCACGTGCCGGAAGGCGCGATCCCGAAAGATGGACCTTCTGCGGGGATTACGATGGCCGTCGCGATGGTGTCGGCCCTAACGGGCAAACGCGTCCGAGGCGACGTTGCGATGACCGGCGAGATCACGCTGCGAGGCAAGGTTTTGCCGATCGGCGGTTTGAAGGAGAAGATGCTTGCGGCTCATCGATTCGGGCTTACCACGCTCGTCATTCCGCGTGATAACGAGAAAGATCTTGCCGACATACCGACGGAAGTTAAGGACGAACTGAAGATCAACATTGTCGATGACATTGACGAGGTCCTGCAGCATGCTCTTGAGTCCGACGACACGGGAGTCGCCGCAGATATGCCGCAAATATGGGCTCCCGATCAAACAAGCGGTGATATTTCGGCGGTGGTCGAATAGGGATTTCCTGCCGCAAGATGAAGGTCATCTCAGCCGAATTCATAAAGAGTGCTTTCGATCGGTCGCATTGGCTTAGCGATCCGCGGCCGGAGATTGCCTTTCTAGGCCGCTCAAACGTAGGGAAGTCTTCTTTGATAAACTCGCTGCTTGGCCGCCGAGGCCTTGCCCGAACCTCTTCGTCGCCGGGCCGTACGCAGTCGATCAACTTCTTTCTCATCAACGACGCCTTTTACTTTGCAGATCTGCCCGGCTACGGCTATGCGAAGGTCTCAAAAGCAATGCGTGCCGACTGGGGAAAGATGGCGGAAGATTATTTGAGGGATCGCGAGCAGTTGGCACTTTGCGTGCATTTGGTGGATTCGCGGCACGAACCGACGGCTCTTGACAAGCAATTGAATGAATGGCTTGTCGTAAATGAAAGGCCGTTCGTTGTGGCCGCGACCAAGACCGATAAGCTCTCGGCCAACGAGCTTTCAAAATCTTTGAAAACTATCCGGAAAACGTTCGATGGAGCTGAAATAGTAGCTTTTTCCGCAGAGTCAGGTCGCGGCCGTGATGACCTCTGGGAAGTGATCGGACGCGCGGCGGCAGATTATTGATATTTTTTCCTTGCGTTTGTCATTTCTATCGTGTATTCTCTGGGGAATCCCTTAAATTCAGGGCTTTTTCTTGAAATAGCCGAATTTTGGCTAGAACGCAGTAACTGTCAACTGCGAAAATTCCATACTTGTATCTGTCTCCGCCGGAGAAGTTTTTAATTCCGCATATTGATCTCTGCTTATTCTCACGGCGCTTGACCCGATCACCGCAATATTACTTTAATTCCAATCTCTAAACAGTTGAACTAAGACAATGGCAACCAAACCTACGAATTCGCGCCGATCCAGGACGGAAAAAGCCGCACCGGAAAGCGTCGAAATAGAATCCTCCGAAGCCGAATCCGGCAATTCCCCTGCCGAGAACAGATCGAGCCAGGCTGCAAAGCCCGAAAATGGCCGCTCAGACGAGCCGAAACTCGAACTTGCGGGCCTTAAGGATATGTCCATAAGCGAACTCACGCATATCGCGAAAGATATGGGCGTCGAGGGCGCAAGCGGAATGCGAAAGCAGGAACTGATCTTTAAGGTTCTTGCCGCGCAGACCGAAAAGAGCGGACTCATCTTCTCCGAGGGCGTTCTCGAGACGCTCCCCGACGGCTTCGGCTTCCTGCGAGCCCCGGAATACAACTATCTGCCGGGGCCTGACGATATTTATGTCAGCCCGTCGCAGATACGTAAATTCGATCTTCGCACGGGCGACACCGTCTCGGGCCAGATCCGTCCGCCGAAGGAAGGTGAGCGTTATTTCGCCCTGATCAAGGTCGAGGCGATCAACTTCGAGGCTCCCGAGCAGTCCCGCGAGAAGGTCTTTTTTGACAATCTGACGCCGCTCTATCCTGACGAACAGCTCAAGATGGAGGTCACGCCGGATAACCTCGCGGCTCGCGTCATCGATCTCGTCACGCCGATCGGCAAAGGCCAGCGCGCACTTATCGTCGCACCGCCCCGCACCGGTAAGACGATGCTTCTGCAGACGATCGCGAATTCGATCACAGAGAATCACCCCGAAGTTACCCTGATCGTCCTTCTTATCGACGAGCGTCCGGAAGAGGTTACCGATATGCAGCGTTCGGTTAAGGGCGAGGTCATTTCCTCGACCTTCGACGAACCGCCGACACGTCACGTTCAGGTCGCGGACATGGTCATCGAAAAGGCGAAACGCCTAGTCGAACACAAGCGCGATGTCGTCATCCTGCTCGATTCGATCACGCGTTTGGCGCGTGCACACAACGCCGTTGTGCCGCCTTCGGGCAAGATCCTGTCGGGCGGTATCGATTCGAATGCTCTCCAGCGTCCGAAGCGTTTCTTCGGTGCGGCTCGCAATATCGAGGAAGGCGGAAGCCTGACGATCATCGCTACGGCGCTCATCGACACCGGTTCGCGTATGGACGACGTTATCTTCGAAGAGTTCAAGGGAACCGGCAACTCGGAAATTCACCTCGACCGCCGTCTGTCGGACAAACGTCTGTTCCCGGCGATCGATCTTCAGCGTTCGGGCACCCGCAAGGAAGAGCTTCTCATCAGCAAAGAGGATCTCAACCGCATCTGGGTGATGCGTCGCGTGCTCAACCCGCTCTCGCCCGTCGAGCAAATGGAGGTCGTCCTCGAACGCCTCGGCAAGACGAAGCAGAACGCCGAATTCCTCGCCTCGATGCAGAGCTAAGGGCGAAAATAGTATTTTGCTGTTCTCAGATCGTGAATGGTCGGCCGCCTCCGGCCATTCACGATCTTCTGTTTTGAACGCGGACGCCGTCTGCCCGCCGCCCGTGGTCTTGGCAACGGCAAGATCGTGCAAATCGTGCAAATCGTGCACTTTGATACATTCTGTGCGGAATGTGTCGTTTTGTGCGGTTTGATGCATTTTGTGCGGAATGTGTCGTTTCGTGCGGTTTGATACATTTCGTGCGGTTTGTGCTATCGCTCACACCCAAACCTGCGTAAACTTCTATCTGTGGACGGACCGAGTAAAACAACCGTTTTTGTGCACGACGCATCTGGTAAGCTGATGGCTGAGTATTCGACCAACGTCGTTCCCGTGCAAGACGCGAATGGTCAACCGGATCGAAACGATGTTAATAATGGGATTTTGGTTGAGCAGAAAAAGCTCGTCAACTGGAACATCAAATCCTGGGAGGCGAAGTAGAATGATCAAGCTTTTTATATTTCTAGGCCTTGTTCTCGCAAGTGTCGGTATGGCCGTGCAACCTGCGACATGTCCAAAAGGCGGTGACTCTCTTTATAACAAGTTTGTGGTTATCGAGGGAAATGTCGTAACGACAGACGTTGGATCAGGAAAGGAATATCGGGTCGTAGATGGAGCTATAATCTTTCAGCGCGTAGACTGCGAAAAATGCTTGTTGATGGCCCGGACGGATAAGGACGGTCACTATCGAATTTACACGGGTGAAGGTGAATACCGAATAGTTGTAAGCGATTGCGGTAAAACGCGTCGCGAAAACTGTCTTGATCCAGGCCAACCCACAATAGTGAAAGCTAGTGACAAGCTAGGGCATAATACTTTCGATATTCGCCTCACTCATCACGCAGAAGATGTACCGAATGTAGATCTAATAAACGCACCTTAAAGACCCATGCTAGAGTTCTGGCGATACTACGACGGCGATGGAAAACGAGTGAAGAAATATGTCCCGTTAACAGGTGAGCTAACGATTTTTGTTTATGATGCCGGCGGAAAACTCGTCGCCGAATACGCGAATCAAATCAGCCAGACTCCCAAGATCAGCTATTTGACAAACGACCACCTCGGTAGCCCAAGGATCACGACCGACGCCCTCGGACAAGTCATTTCAAGGCATGATTACCACCCATTCGGAGAAGAAATTTTTACTCCACAGCGAACAACCGGATTGAATTATTCTCCCGATCCTGTAAGAAAACAATTCACCGGCTACGAACGCGACCCCGAAACCTCGCTCGACTTCGCTCGATTGGAGACGACCATAGGGGTGGTGTATGACTGAAAACTTTTTTGAATTAAGGCTGACCTCAAAACGACTGTTCATTCTACGAGCAAGTTTGTTTCTCGCAACTCTTTTAACAATAGGGATATTTGTAGAGGCAAAGGGTCAAGGGGAGGCTGGAATTGCTTATATACAGTCACTTACGGACGACAAGATCTTGTTTCAAGTTAGCTCCCAAAAGCCGAGTTATGGGATCGGAGAAAATATCATAGTGAATTACGTAATTAGGAATAAAGGAGACCGGCCTGTATACATTATTGTTGAATCAAAGGTGTATTTACCAAAAATCTTCACTCGTTGGACTCTCGAGACCAGACCACCCGCGAGTGGTCATCCAAACGAATTCATTGACTACAGGCTGATCAAGATTTCAGCTGGGAAGGCCTTAAAAGGAACACTAACAGTCACAAACGATCAGATACCAAATGATTTGGAATACAATGACGAGGTGTGGGACGTTAGAGTTGGCTTTTCATATGTATTTGATGCTATGGCATTAACTAACTGTTCTGACGCCTACAAGTTGCCATGCTTAAGCGAGATTTTCCGAAAGTCCAAAAACTTGAGTATTGGGAATTTGCCAATTCGTCTCACAAATCACTGATCGGCTTTGGGTTTACGGTGGCAGGTGGGGCGCGAATGAAGTCTCTAAAGGAGGATTGAGATGCGGCCAAAAGCTTTCAGAAGAATATGCGTCAAAACCACTATTTGGTCTGCGTGTCTCGTTCTCTTTTCGCTATCGGCTATGACAGCGAAAGGGCAAGTTACAGAGATCACCGCGAGAGTGAAAGGTAAGATCGTTGTTACGATCGCGACAACAGCGATTCTGGCAAAAGGAAAGGATCTGACGATCAACTACACAATTCGGAACACTGGGAAAGACACTGTCTATTTTCTCAAAATACATCATCTGGAAAATAGAGTTGACGGTGACTACAAGATCACGCTGAATCCATTTTCGTTTGGCAACCATGATCATACACCGCTCGATCTTGATTTCGTCGCAATAAGGCCTGCGAAGGCTATCAAGGGGACATTTCGCGTGAAGCGACTGGCGGAATTGTGCGACGATTGCTACTGGGAATTGAAGGTCGGCTTCGCTTTCATAGAGAGTATTGTCGATCTAGAGCCAAAGAGTCCGCCTATAGCTAATGATCCGGGCGCATTCCGCGGATTGATCGCGTCGAGAACCTTCGACAATGTCCTCGGCACATTGACGGTCTATGCGCAGTAACCTGCTGTCGTGTAAGGCAATGCAGCAGACGAAACAACCATCTTCGTCTATGACGCCGCCGGAAAACTCGTCGCCGAATACTCGACGATTGTTGCTTCAACTCAAGATGCGAAAGTCAGCTGTTTGACAAACGACCACCTCGGCAGCCCGCGTGTGACGACGAATGAGCGTGGGGTGGTGCTGAACCTCCGCCGCCTTTTAGTCCCCGTAGGGGACGCGAGATCATAGCCCAGGGTAAGGCCGTCTCGGCCGCCACCCTGGGAACCCGTGCCAAAATAGATCCGGAGCTCCGTTAGGAACGACTGAGGTTTGTCGGCGGCCGAACCGCCTCCAAGAGAACTGAAAACGGAGAATTGAGAATGGAAAATATGGTCCGATCTTTTTTTGCGAAATTCTGGGACAAATCGCGTAAGTGATTGATAACACGTCACTTCTTTGTCCCAAGAGCTGTCCCAGAGCGTCTTGGCCGGGACAAACATCGGGGAATTGTGAATTGTTCATTGTGAATTGGGAGTGGAGGCCGGGCGTGCGCGGTTTTCAACCGTTGAGTGGGTGATGACGAGTGCCCTTACTAACGTGCGGGCTTCTGCAATGCTGACCGCCCGCTCACGCAGGCGGTTCTGACGTGATGCGGACGGGGGCGTCCGCGTTCCGACGCAGGCGGTTCTGACAAGAGATGCAGGCGGTTCTGACAGACAAAGCTAGTCGATCGTGAGCTCCTTGGGCACGAACTCGATGGAAACGACCTGGCCTGCGGTCGAAGGTCTATTTTGATCTGCGGTTTTTCGATAGGTGACGATCGCAGGAACATCACCGCCGGACGCATTGCAGTCAAAGACCTTTGGTAATGAATCACGGGTGAAGATTGTGATCTGTGGTTGTACGGCCATCGAAACTGTGAGCTGCAATAACGTGCCAGACCTCGGCTGAAAATGCAGTGTGGGATCGCCGGACGACGTGCAAACAAGCTTTTGGATGGTTCCGATCACACGGATCTCGTCCGGCCCCGGCTTACGAAGGTTTTGCCTGATAGCGTCAAGTTCGGCGGTACCATACTTTCGCGTGAGTTGCGGGGCTTGAGCGTCCGTTGATGTTTCCGATCCGGTTTCGGTGGAGCGAGCGCCGACGCTTGACAGGTCAGTAACGATCTCAAAATCATCGGGAACGAAGGCGACGGACGTCAGTACCGGATCACTGCCCGGCTTTACGGGTTTGCGAAAGACCACATAAGCCTTGAGAGTGGAGAAGTCAGCGTCACAGCCGAATTCGACCGTGTTCGGGAGATAGGTCGTCAACTCGAGTCCTTGAAAGTCCTTCATAACGAGCCGCATTTGCTTGCCGCCCGTAACGAAACTGACTTGGATCCCTTTGCCGCAAGTGACCTTTCGAATGTTGCCGATCGCCGCGACTGAATCCGCACCCGGCTTTTTCAACTGTTCGGTGATCCCGTAGTTTCGGGCAGCTAGAACCATTCGATCGGAGTCCTCTTTGGAAAGCGTGCCTGTCATCTCGCTTCCTTGTGAAACTCGCATAGTCTCACGCTGACGCTCAAAATTCTGCTTTTGCTCGAGATAGGATGAAAGGCGAGCGACCAACGATCTTGCTCGTGACGCGATCTCGTCATTCTCAGAATTTGCGGCGATCTTCTTTGCTGAGGTAAGAGCCTCGTCGTATTGGTTCTTTGCTAGCAGAATGTCGATGATGCGCAGGGCGAGCCGCTGGTTGCCGGGCTGTGCATTGAGTGCGGTCTTTAGGACCGCCAATGCCTCATCCAGACCCTCCTGTCGGACGAGAGCAATGAACGCAAGCATATCTGCACTTTCGGCAGAATCAGGCTTTATCTTGATCGCTCTTGCCAGCAGTTCGGCAGCCTTCTTCGCCTTCTCCGGCGGGATCTCGGAGCCCAAAAGGCCTTTGGTACTTTCGCGGACGATCAGGGTCGCGTACCAATAAAGGGCCTTGTAGTCATTTGCATCGCCTGAGACCGCGGCATCAAGATACTTTTCGGCTTCTGCATACTTCTGCTGCCGCACTTTGGTCATTCCCATCGCAGTATTTGCGAGCACCGATTTCGGGTCAGCGGCGAGAGCTTTGGCAAGATATGTTTCGGCCTCTTCAAGGCGGTTCGAATGATAGAGAAGGTCGCCAAGATAGGCATTTGTCTGAGCGTCGTCGATCGGCGTGACCGTTTGGCCGGACGCGACAGCGAGTTGATCCTTGAGCGTTAGTATCTGGTAGTTGAACTTGCCCTGGTTCACGTACTTGCGGAGCTGCTTCTCCATATCTTCATAACCCGTACCAAACGCGGCCTGGAAAGCCTGTTCCGGCGGCAGATCGTTATTGAGGCCGGCGACGAATTTGGAGAGAAGGGCGTTGCGTCCCGTAGTCATCAGGAGATGTACCAGAGCCCACGACTCCGCATAGAACGCTTGGCGGGCACGGCCACTATTTGCGTGGATGTCGCGATTGCTTGCATTGAAAAGGTCGCCGAGCGCAAGAAGTCCATTGGCCGCAAGGAAGTTCGCATGTTCGAGGATCGGATAGCCGATCGAGACCTCATTGCCGTTTTCGACCTTAAAGGTCGAGTAGTACTCGGCCAGGCCTTCGTTTAGCCAGGCAGGGATCTCAGATCGCCCGAAACTGGAATCGATCAGGTAGTGGACGTATTCGTGATAGATGACCTTGAAGGTGTCCTCGTCCTCGCCCTCGGTCGAGAGCGTAATGTAGTTGACATCCTCGCCGGGCTGAAAATATCCTGCGATCCCGGTGTCGGCCTTGCCGTCCTTCCTGCGCGGTAAAAATGGCTTGTAGGATGATTCGCTCTTGAAGACCACGATATTTGTAGGCTTCGCGGACGAAAGGGCGGTCTTCGGGAACAGTAGGCGAAAGGTCGCACGGAATTGCTCCATCTGCGTAGCAACTTTCCGAATGTCCTTTTCGGACGCGTTGCCGATGAGGAAGAAGTTCTGAGAGCGGACCGTTATCCATTGGTCTTTTGCCGAGACGGACAGAGCGCAGAGCGTGAATAGAACAACGAGGAAACCGAAAGTGCGGAGATTTTTCATAATACTTCGAGGATCTTGAGATCGATGCAAACATATCATAATTGTGCTGCGAATGCCTCCGCATTTCGTTGCAGCTCTGCTGCATTTCGTTGCAGCTATGCTGCTCTATCTGCGGAAAAGCTCAGCTTTTTCGGTCAAAGGCCGCCAGATCCTTGCGGCTCCGCCGCCGGACACAAAGCCTCAGGCTCATCCAATAGAGATGCAACGGTAGAGCACAGCTCTACCGCAAATAGACAGGCAAAGCCTGTGATATTTACCCGACGATCCGTGCCCTTACTGACGTGCGGGCTGCCGCAACACGTGCTGCGTGAATGACTACGGGCCGCCTTACTACGTGCGGCGTTCCGCAACGTGCGGCGTGGATGACTACGGGCCGCCTTACTACGTGCGGCGTTCTGCAACGTGTGGTTTGACCAAAGCGGCGATTCGCGAAATACTTGAAATGCAGTTATTTATGCGTGTAGCCGTAATTTCATCCGAGGCGGTGCCATATTCGAAGACGGGCGGGCTCGGCGACGTCGCCGGTGCACTTCCAAAGGCTTTGAAGCAGATCGGCGTCGATAGTCTGCTGATCACGCCTTGCTACTGGCAGACGAAGGGCGAATTTCTCTGGCAGACGGCGATCGACGACCTTTGGGTGAATTGGAAGGGAAGGCCGTACCGCGCGAAGGCCTTCTACTCGGAGGCGAACGGCTCGCCGACGTTTCTGATCGACGCTCCGTCGATATTCCATCGCGATTCGATCTACGGCTATACCGAGGACCACGAGCGTTTCGCGTTCCTATCGCGTGCGGCCCTGCTCCTGCTCGAAAGGCTCGGCAAACCGCCGGACATCGTCCACCTGAATGATTGGCACACGGGGTTCGCGGCGGTCGAGATCGCGATCCTGCGTCGTCGTGAAGCGTTCTGGCGAAATACGCGGACGGTCTTTTCGATACACAACATGGCGTATCAGGGCGCGTTCGGGCTCTCGCAGCTGCCGGAACTCGGCTTTACGTCGCAGTTCGCACGCATTTCGTTCAGTTACGATGGCTACGCGTCCGCGATGAAGGCCGGGCTCGAAACTTCCGACATACTTTCGACCGTCTCGCGGCGTTACGCGCTCGAAATACAGACACCGGAATTCGGACACGGGCTCGATTGGCTCACGCGTCGGCGTGCGAATCGTCTTATCGGCATCACGAACGGCGTCGATTACGACGTTTGGAATCCCGCGACCGACCCGGAACTGCCCGCACACTTCTCGGCGGATTCGCTCGAAGGTAAACGCGAATGCAAACGCGTGCTGCTCGAAAGGTTCGGGCTGCCGAACGATCTTGACCGGCCGATATACGCGAGCGTTACACGCCTGACGGCGCAGAAGGGCATCGAGCTGATTCGTCATGCCGCCGGAGAGATCCTCGCGGCAGACGCGTTCTTCATCGCTCTCGGTTCCGGCGAAGCCGACGCAGAGCGTTTTCTGCAGACCCTGCGTGATTATGCTCCGACGCGCGTAGGAGTTTATGTCGGCTACAACGAACCGCTCGCTCACCTGATCGAGGCGGGCGCGGATATGTTCCTGATGCCGTCAAAATTTGAGCCGTGCGGCCTGAATCAAATGTATTCGCTTCGATACGGCACTGTCCCGATCGTGCGTGCGACCGGCGGGCTCGATGACACGGTCGAGAATTGGGACGCGGTCTCAGGCACTGGAAACGGGTTCAAGTTTCGCGATTTCAGCAGCGACCGTCTCGTCGAGAAGGTTTATGAAGCTCGTCTCGCCTACGCCGATAAAGAAGGCTGGCAACACCTCCAACGCAACGGAATGATGATCGACAATTCGTGGGAGAACGCCGCGAGACATTACATTGACTTATACAAGATGGCGTTCGCCTAAAGAGACTAACGTTTATGCTGGTATTGCCCGTCTCCGACCAGATCATTCTCCAAGTGCCCGGTCAGGAAGCGGCGGCCGAGACAGCGGCATTGGTACGCCGTAACCTTGAGCATTTGCAGGCGTGGATGCCGTGGGCCGTGGACGATTATTCGACGAAACATGCCGCGGAATGGATCGCGGCGGTTGGGACGGTGGACGGGGAATCGAGCGCTATTGGCTTCATTGTTCGGGAAAACAACGTAATGATCGGGACTGTTGGAGTACACGACATTGACCGCGTCAACCGTCACGCAAAGATAGGATATTGGATCGATCGAGATCACGAAGGCAAGGGCATCGTAACAACTTCGTGTCGAATTCTTCTCGCCTATCTCTTTGATACAATGGAGCTAAATCGTGTGCAGATACATTGTAACGTCGATAACAGCCGCAGCCGGGCGATCCCCGAAAAGCTTGGATTCACTTACGAGGGGATTCTTCGCGAGGTCGAACTTCTGCGGGGTGAATTTCGAGATCAGGCAGTCTATTCGCTTCTCAAACGGGAGTGGCTCGCGAACAAAATATGATAATCGTAATAATCGGTGCCCAGTGGGGCGATGAAGGAAAGGGCAAGGTTGTTGACCTGCTCGCGGACAGGTTCGACATCGTCTCGCGTTATCAGGGCGGGCATAATGCCGGCCATAGCGTTTACGTGGGCGACCAGGCATTCGTGCTGCGGCTTTTGCCGTCGGGCATTATCCACAACGACAAGACGTGCGTCCTCGGCAACGGGATGGTGATCGATCCGAAAGCGTTCTTCGAAGAGGTCGATCAGATCTCGGCGAAAGGTGTCTCGATCACGCCCGAGAGGCTGAAGGTTTCGAGCCGCGCGCATCTGATAATGCCGTATCACCGTGCTCTCGACCACACGTCGGAAGAGAGGCTTGGCAACGAGCGGATCGGCACGACGTTGCGAGGCATCGGCCCGGCATACGAAGATAAGGTTGGGCGCCGCGGCATTCGCGTTGCGGACGCACTCTCGCCGGAGATACTTCGTTTGCGGATCGAGAGAAATCTCGAAGAAGCGAATCGCATCATCGTTCTTTACGGCCAGCAGCCGCTGCGTGCCGACGAAATTTACGACGAGATCTCGCCGCTGGTCGAGCGTCTCCGGCCGTTTGTTACGGAGACTTCGCATTTCCTCGCGGACGCTCGCCGCGAAAAGAAGAAGATACTGCTTGAAGGCGCACAGGCGACGCTGCTCGATGTCGATCACGGAACATATCCGTATGTCACTTCATCAAATCCGACTGCCGGCGGTGCGTCCGTTGGAGCGGGGATCCCGCCACACCATATTACGGGTGTTCTTGGCATCGTCCGCACGTATGCAACGCGCGTCGGCGAAGGCCCGTTCCCGACAGAGATGCTCGATGATGAAGAAGACATTGCGCATCTCATTCGTGAACGCGGCAACGAATACGGCTCGGTCACGCGACGCCCGCGTCGATGTGGGTGGTTCGATGCCGTTGCGACGAAATATGCCGCAGAGCTGAACGGCTTTGATTCCGTCGCGTTGACGAAACTCGATGTGCTCGACGCACTCGAAGAAATAAAGGTCTGCACAGGTTACGAGATCGACGGCGAGCGAATAGATACCTTTCCCGCGGTCTCTCACGATCTGAGAAAGATCAAGCCGATCTATGAAACCCTTCCGGGCTGGAAAAGCGACACGCTTGGCATAACAAAGATCGACGATCTGCCCGCGAATGCACGCCGTTATGTCGAGTTCCTCTCGAAGTTTATCGGCGTCGAGATCGGACTCATCTCGACCGGCCCTGAACGAGATCAGACGATCATCTTGAACGATTCAGTGATGGAAGGCTGGTTCAAGAATTAAGATTTCAACGATGAACGAGAAGAAAGAGTCTATCGAGATCGTTGATTTCGATGAAGGATTTGCGGCGGATTTCGCCCGGCTGAATTACGAGTGGATCGAGAAGTATTTTTCGGTCGAGCGGCACGATCGCGAGATCCTTGACCATCCGCAGGAATATATCATCGAACGCGGCGGCAGGATCTTTATGGCCGTCGCGGACGGCAACGCGGTTGGCACGGCCGCACTGATCCCGGCCGGTGACGGTGTACTTGAACTCACGAAGATGGGCGTCTCGCCGGAGTTCCGCGGCCGCGGAATAGCAAATCATCTGATGCAGGCCTGCGTGGAGCATGCCCGGCGGTCAGGCGCACACACCGTTTTTCTTGAATCAAGTCGAAAGTTGAGCCCGGCGATAACGCTCTATCGCAAGTTCGGATTCGTCGAAACCCCGACCGACCCAAATTCTGAGTACGCACGAGCCGACATACGTATGGAACTTGCCATCGAAAGCGGCAATATGTAAAATCATCAATTCGGCTAAGGTCGAACTCGCGCCTCGTGTGCGGGCGTCCTGCAAGCCGTGTGGTCCGATAGCTCAGTCGGTAGAGCAAATGGCTTTTAACCATTGGGTCCCAGGTTCGAGTCCTGGTCGGATCACCATTTTTTCATTAGTTGACCAAGGCATCCGCGAAGGATGCCTTTTTTGCTATTTTGAAGTTTGGTAACGGATGGTCCTTAAGTCCTCACGTGATTGGTTGCGACATATTTTGCATTCTTGGGATACAGGCATCGTCAACGAGATGCGGGTAAAACCTTGGGCGAATGTAAACGAGAAAAAACACAATATAGAAACAATCGTCGTGAGTATGACTTTTGTTAGTCGCAGCATCAATGCCTCTTAGGGGCTAAAAACCCCGACACTCTCTTGGCCTTACATCGGGGCTTCGATCACCGGTTTTGCAGTAAAATCGATCGTGCCATTTGTAACTTGGGAAGAACCTTGCCCCATATCGACGGTTTCTTCAAATTTGATCGGAAGCCCGTCAGCATTTATCCATAGCTTGAGTGTTCGGCTAACGGAGTCATCTACAGAATCGTCGTTGTTCGCTGCTGTCGATCTTGTGTTGGTTACGATATAGACCTTTGCCATCTGTCCGTCCACCACTTCGCTTCCGGCTTCTTTCCCATCTACAGTTCGGCCCGGCTGATCGGAAAATTTGTCGGGGTCGCCGATCTCTTTCAGCATCCCGCCAATACTTGCTATATTTGCCGGCATCGGCTTCCATGGACCATTATCCTGCCTCATCCAGCCTTTGTCGCCGATGAAGATCGATTCGCTCGTCTGCGAACCCACTCCCTTAACTGCCTGTCCTTCGCGCATGATATGAAATTTATCGGGAGCAAGATGTTCGAGTGTCATCGTGTTTTCTCCGTGCTCGCCGGTAAAGCTCATTTTTTCGGTGTATGACGGAGCCGTCCGCATGCTGTTAAAAGCATTCATTACGGCATCGAGCGGAGTTGACGAACTTGTCGTCGATGAGGGCGTGCTTTTTGACGGCTCATTTGCTGATACGTTGGGATTCGAGGCATTGGATCCGGACGACGTATTAGTTTGGCCGATGCGAGACAAACGCCCGCAACCCAAGCCTGCCGCGAGCAAAATGAATAGACTCAGGCAAGGAACACGATATTTATATCTCATTGAAATTTCCCCCAGCTCTCCTCGGCTGTTTTATCGCACTCTTGGGAGTCCGTCAAGTGTTTTTTAGGAGAGGACAGCCTCGTCGTTGTTTTTTATCTGTGTGTACCGCAGCCGGATTTCGGGATGCACTATCGGGTACCGCGGTTTACGGGCGTTTCGGGGCTTCAGATCAATAAGGGTTGGCGGTCGCACCGACGATGTAGCTGTCGCGGGCACGGACGATGAGGTTCGGCCGATCGACGCGGACCTTTATGCGCCTTTGCTGGCCGGGTTTTCCGTGGTCAGTGGGAATATAGCCGACATTGTACTGGCGGCGAAGTTCGATCGCGATCCCGCGAAATGCCGCTTCGAGTCCGCCGGGCACGGCCTCCGGGCGAAAGACGCGTCCGCCGGTGTAGTCTGCAAGTTCCTGCAGATATTTTCGTCCGACCGCGTACTCTTCCGGGGATGTGCCGACCGGACTGTAAATACCGCCGGACCGGCGCATCCGATCTTGGTTTTGAGAGTACGTATTGTAGTAGATCGGGAAGATCAGCGTGTCGGCTTCTTCAGCGAGGTCGACGGTCGAATCATAGCTCGCCTTTCGAGAGGTCGTATCGACACCATCCGTGAAAAGGACGATAGCTTTGCGTCCCGGTATCTTTTCGAGCCTCTTCTTGATCGAGAAATTCACCGCTTCGTAAAGGGAAGTGCCGCTGCCGAAATCCGCTTTTGAGATCGCCTTGTAGAGACGCTCACGGTCATTTGTTGCTTCGGTCAGGACGTGGACGTTGCCGTCGAACTCGATCACGATGACCTTGTCTTCCGGTTTCAGTTCATCAATGAACGCTCGCGAGGCCGCCTGTATCTCTTCGATCTGATACTCGGCAGACGGCGACGTGTCGAGCAGCAGAACGACGGTGAAAGGTTTGTCTGCCAAACCGAAATATTCGATCTTCTGCTCCTTGCCGTCCTCAAAGATCGTAAAATCATCCTTTGTAAGGCCCGGGACGTAAACGCCGTTCCGGTCAAAGACGGAGACGGGAACCGTGATAAGGTCGGTCTCGACGCGAAGAACCTCGTCGCCGTCCGCCGCTGCAGGAGAAGGTTCAGGAGCAGGGGTTGCGGATGCCGCAGGTTGAATGGGTTTTGGGACCAGGCGGCGGCCACGAGCCGGCAATGAACGCGATTCGGAATACTGAGCGGGCTGCGAAAAAGGCGTTGGAGTTGGTGTCGGCGCAGCTTTTCGCCCGGACTGCGCAACGCCCGTCGCGACGAACACGAGCAGAACGACGAATGCGGAATAAAGCAGGTTTCTCAGATCAAGCAACTCCACAAATCCTTCCTACGATTCAAGTGTAGCGGTTTTACGAGGATCTTGTGAAGCCGGAAATCGAGCTACCGTGAGCGTTGCTTCGGGTCGAGCCATTCGCGGAGGCCGTCGCCGATGAAGTTGAATGCGAGCACGGTCAAGGCGATCGCAAGGCCCGGAAAGAACATTACGTGCGGTGCGGAGGTGAGTATGTCAAAGCCGCGGGATTCTTCGATCATCGTTCCCCAACTCGGTGCCGGCGGCGGGATCCCGAGACCGAGGAATGAGAGCGAGGCTTCGGCCAAGACGGCTCCGGCCATACCGAGCGACGCCTGAACGATCAGCGGCTGTATGGCGTTCGGCAGTATGTGCGTGAAGATGATCCGCGTGTTGGATGCTCCAAGGGCCTTTGCTGCCTGCACATAATCATATTCCCGCACCTTCAAGACCTGCCCGCGCATCACGCGGGCGTATCCGACCCAACCGATCACGCAGAGGGCGAGAATGAGCTTGCCGAGGCCGGCTCCGAGAAACGCGACCAGTGCGATCGCGAGAAGCAGGCCCGGAAACGCAAGAAAGACGTTGAAGACATAACCGGAAAGGAATTTATCGACGATACCGCCGAAATAGCCCGCAAAGGCCCCGATCAAAATTCCGATGACAGATGACACCGCAACGACCGAAATACCGACCTCGAGCGAGATCCTTGCCCCAAATACTACGCGCGAGAAGACATCACGGCCCAGAGCATCTGTGCCGAACCAATGGGCCGAACTCGGACTTGCGTATCGATGGAGCAGATCAGGAACAGTGCCGTCAGACGGCGCGATCCAATGTGCAAAGATCGCGACCAGAACAAAGGTCACTGCGATGAACGCACCTATGTAAAATAGACGATTCAACTTAAGAAAGTCGGATCCGCGGATCGAGCCTCCTGTAAACAAAATCGGTCAATGAATTCGCTAAAATGAACGTAACGCTAATGACGAGGACGCAGCCCTGGACAAGGCGATAATCGCGTTTATTGATGCCGTCCTCGAGCAGGAGCAGCCCGAGCCCTTGCCAGTTGAAGATCTTCTCCGTGATGATCGAGCCGGCAAGCAGTACGCCGAGCTGAAGGCCTAGTATCGTAACGACGGGTATCAAGCCGTTCTTCAGAACGTGCTTATAAACGACGACGCGCTCGCTAAGGCCCTTTGCACGAGCCGTCCGCACATAATCCTCGCCAAGCTCCTCGATGACGCTTGAGCGCACCATCCTCGTCAAGATCGCGGACAATGCTCCGCCCAGCGTGATCGCAGGAAGGACGATGTCCTCGGCATATGCACTGCCGGTCGGAGCGAACCAGCCGAGTTTTACCGAAAAAACATAGACGAGGAACGGGCCGAGGACGAACGTCGGGAGCGAGATGCCGAGGAGAGCAACGAACGAAGCAACATTGTCGGTGAACTTATTCTTGTTCGTGCCCGCGACAACGCCGAGAGGTATCGCTATCGAGATAGATACGAGCATCGCGGCGCTCGCGAGCAAGATCGTTTTTGGATAACGCTCTGCGATCATTTCGGTGACCGGCTGGCCGGTGCGGAATGAGACTCCGAGATCGCCGTGCAGCAGGCCACGCCAGTAATCGAGATAGCGATTCTCAGCTCCGTTCCAGACGAGGCCGGTATCATCCGCATACGAAAAGAAAAATGCCGGTCGGTCGAGCCCATGCGTCTTTCGGAAATTATCTATCTGTTCTTTTGTCGCAGTTTCGCCAAGTATGGTCGTCGCAGGGTCGCCCGGAACCAGTTCCATCAACAGCGTTACGAGCGACACCACGGTCCAAATGACCAGCAGCATCAACGCTAGTTGGCGGGCGAAACTAAAAAGGCGTTTTTTCATTCCAAGGTCGGATCGAGCGTGTCGGAAAAGAACGAAATGAATTTTATAACGTGCGGCGGTTCAACTCAAAGCAATTAGGAACGTTCGCCGGTGTGCAGAGCGGCGATGCCGCCCGTGAGATTTCGATACTGCACGTTCGAAAAGCCGATCTTCTGCATCATTGCGGCCAATTCTTTTTGCGGCGGGAAGCCCCGCACCGAATCCGGAAGATACTCATAAGCACAACGTGATCCGCTGACAAGGCCGCCGATCCGCGGTAAAACCCGCGTAAAATAGAGATTGAAGGCCTCGCGAACGCCTGGTACCACCGGCTGCGAAAACTCGAGCACGACAAGCTTACCTTTTGGACGCAGAATTCGAAGAAGCTCGCTGAGACCGTTCTCAACGTTGGGAAGATTTCGAAGGCCGAACGCGATAGTTACGGCGTCAAAGCTCTCGGATGGAAACGGCAGATCCATTGCGTCGGCTTCGACAAGCGGAATGGTTAGCTCTGCCGCGTCGATCTTCTTTTTCGCGAATTCGAGCATCGGGCGGCAAAAATCGGTGCCGGTAATCGATGCTTTCGCACCGGACGCAAGTTCAAGCGAGAGGTCGCCCGTACCGCATGCGACGTCAAGCACTGCGGCTTCTGCGTTGGCGAGTATCGGGCGAAGATCCTTGGCCACCTTTCGCCGCCAGCCTTTATCGATACTCAGAGATAGAAGATGGTTAAGAAGGTCATAGCGCGAGGCGATCCCGCCGAACATTTCTCGGACCGCGCGCGAGTGCTCAGCCTCGCGGAATGCTCTGCTCGTTTCTGATGAACTCATTTTGCGGCCGGGATTATGACAACTACCGCCGCGGATTCACTCTGAAGTATCTTTGCGAAGGCCCGGACATCACTGATCGTTACGCTCGACAGAGCGTCGAGGCGAGCCTTCGGCTCTGCGGCCTTATACGTGTCCACATCGAGCCACAAACTCATCATATTTCGGTTTTTCCAAGCGTCGATCGTTGCGGAAAGAGCCTTCGCAAACTCTGCGTCCATGATCGGTTCAGCGATAGCGTTCGCGACGATCTCCGGCGAATTTATCTTGCCATTCCCGATTCCGATGTCGTTCGGGTCAGCGGTAAGGCCAACGACGAACTCTCCCGGAAGCAAATGCGTTTCCGAGCGGACAAAAACACCCTTTGCAACGGCTTCCGGGATTCGGTCCCGCAGCTTTGTTTGGAGCAATCGGGCGTACACGGCAGCGGCCGGCGCGTTCTTGTCAGCGACGGCGGCACCGCGAAAGGCCGTGCGGGCCTCGGCACTTGTCCCGCCTTTCCATTCGACGGTCAGGGTGTCCTTGGCCGGTGGATCGGGCTGTCGAAAGGTGGAGGGCACTCGCTTGTCTGATTTCTCCCAAGCTCCGAAGTATCTACGGATCGCTCTCTTCGCTAAAGCGGTGTCGATATTACCCGCAATTGCGAGCGACGCGTTGTCGGCCCTGATAAAGCGTTCTCTCGCATCGATCAGATCGGCAAAATCGATCCGGTTTACGCTTTCCTCAGAGCCGTTGACCGGTCTGCCGTATGGAAATATGCCAAAAAGCCTGGCCCGCACGATCCGATCGGCGGCCTTTGCCTCGTCGGCCTCTCCAGCCTTCAATTCTGCAAGCAGGTTCGCTTTCAGTTTGGCGGTCGTTTCCTTGTCGATCTCGACCGTATTTATCGCGGTTCCGATCGTTTCGAGCATCTTGAGCATATTCTCCGGAGTCGAAGAAGCCGATATCTCGATATAATCGTAGTTGGTCGAGATCGTGAGCTCACCGCCAAGGTCCTCTTTAAAAAATTCGCGGGCAGCTTCGTTAGGGAAGATGTTCTCGGCAAGAAGCCGCATTACGCCTTCGTGCTTTTGCGGGTCAAACGCGGCTCCGGAATGAATTCGCAATTTTGCTTCTACTCGCGGCGATGCAACGCGATTCCAGATATAAACCTTCAGACCGTTCAGCAGGGTGTCGGTCTTTGGCTGATCTGAAAGCGTTTGAGCGCCAACACCAATGGAAGCCAGGCAAACCGCGATGCCGGCGGCCACGACGGTTGAGAGTTTACGAATGGATGTTGCAGGTCTCATTGAATAAACGCGGATCATTAGGGCATTAGTTGCCGAAAAGGCTGTCAGACGTTGCAAGGGCAGTCGTAGCGAACCGGCCGTCAAGCCCATTTTCGTGGAAACTTCTACTAAAATTTTGACAGGGAGCAGGCATCGCGTCAAACGTATAAGGCATCTATCAAGACATCGGGCTTAAACGCCTGAGGCGTAAACGTTTTAGGTTAAGCAAGAAAGGGCTTAAACATTCGGGGAAAACGGGTTATAATTGAAAGTTGATCTCGCGTTTGTAAAAGAGTGCGGAGGTTACTAAGTAAGAGATGGGAAAGATCGTCAAATATTGCAGCGCTTGTGATGCAGATTGGGCCGAGAAGTTCGGCTTTTGTCCTACTTGCGGCTCAACACTACAAGCATTTGAACTAAAACCGATCGAGGAAGCTGCGGAACCTCAGGTAATAGACGGGAGGGCTCGGATTACCGGACCGCTTGAAATGCCGGAACCTGAGCCGCCTGCCTTTATTGCCGCACCGGCAGCTGAAGCAGCACCGGAGATCATTGCGCCGGAGCCTGAGCTGGAGCCGGTTCTTGAAGTCGAACCGCCGGTCGAGCCCGAACGTGCGGTGACCGCGCCTGTGCCGGTGTATGTGTCGAAACCGCTTGATGCGGACGCAAAGCGTTTTGCGGAACCGTCCGAGGCGGGTTACGTCGATGACGGTCTGTTTCACGTGACCGTGATCGAAGAGAAGGACGTAGCGAAACGGAATTGGCTTCTGCTTGGAGCGACATTTCTCGTTACCGCGACGCTTCTGACCGGAATCATCGCAAATTTGTTCAGCCAAAGCCTAGATATCGCCGCGATCAATGATGAGATCTCGCGTGCCAGCCTGATCGACCTTGACCCTATGACGGTCGAGGAAGAGCAGCAAAAGAAGGATAAGGATGACGCCGGCGGCGGAGGCGGCGGAGGCCAAGAGGAAAAGACGCCGGCATCAAAAGGCGACCTTGCCAACCAAACAGAGAACCCAATTCGTCCGCCCGACGCAAAGGTTCCGCGCTTGGATGACCCCGCGTTGGTCTTGCCGCCTGCATCTACGAAGGGGAATAAAAAGTTCGATCAGACCAATGGCGTTTATGGCCTTCCGGACAGCCAGTACAGCACTCTCTCGAATGGTGATGGTACCGGCGGCGGTATTGGCGGAGGAAACGGCCGTGGACAAGGCAATGGAAACGGCGGCGGTGCCGGTAACGGGAACGGTAACGGATTTGGCAACGGCAACGGAAATGGAAATGGAAACGGCGCCGGTGATGGCGATGAGGGTCTAGGTGCACCGCCGAAGGCCGGCCCGTCGTCCGGCCTGCAGGTTACTTACAAGCCGAAGCCGAGTTATACCGACGCGGCTCGTCAGAATCAAGTTCAGGGGAAGGTCACACTGCGTGTTACGTTCCTCGCATCCGGAAGTATCGGCGGTGTTTCGACGATCAAGGGACTGCCATACGGCCTTACCGAACAGGCGATCGCGGCAGCACGCTCTATGCGGTTCACGCCGGCCATGGTCAACGGGGTTCGCAGGGATACTGTGAGGACGGTAGAATTCTCGTTCGCGATCTATTGATCGGGAATTCAATTAGATGAAAAAAGAGACTGTCGCGATCGGCAGTCTCTTTTTTCTAAATGAAAACTACGGTCTGTGACGACGGGATGTCGAAGCGCTTTCGGCATCTGATATTACGGCAAACCAGCACATCGTCAACACGGACCATATAGTCGCGTGACTTCGCAAATTGAGCTTTCTGCTGCTCGTTCAGGCCGCGAGGCAGATCTTTCTTCTTTGTTCGCTTGAGCCAGCGGACATCATAGTCCTGCCGTTCCCTGCAGTAAGGGCACGAAAAGCTTGCATTCTTTATTTCCTGACGCTCGTTAAAGATGTCGCGCTCATTCATAAACTCTATTCTAACACGTCAGAGCCCTCTGAAAATGAGTTTAGGTCGCGATCTCGCGCAGGTACTGAAAACTGAAGATCCCGGAGTCATGCTGGTCGGAGAAGACGAAATTCAGAGCGTATCGGCCGACGACCGCCGTCGAGTTTATCTTGATATCCTCGGGGATCGAGTCGTCAACGAGCATCTTCTCGCCCGTCCATTCGTTTATGCACATCGCACATGGGCATCTGCGGCGTAATGCGAGGGCATTGTAGCGAGTTTCACTCTCATCCGACCATTTAATGGTGAATTCGGTGTCGGATTCTTCAACGATCTGAATTGGTTCTATCATTTGTTTCTAGCTAAGGACCGGAGCGTTCTTTGGGAAGACCTGTCGATAAGCAACTAAATTCGTCGCCATAAGGATCGGCACGGCAAGATAGATGCCGACGCAGAACGCCAGATAACCAAGGAGGCCGATGCCGATATTTACCGCGATCAGACCGGCGACACCGCTCATATTCTTGAATGTTGCGCGGGCGCTGAGCTTGACCGCGTCCCAAGAGGAGAGGCCGTGCTCCAAAATGAGCGGAAAAACGAACATCATAAGCGAATGGAATGTGACCATCAAAAAAGCGACGATCACGTCCACGATCAATGCGCCGAGCAGCACGGGAAGAAGTTCGTCCGGACTGATCTTCCCTCCGGAGATCGCCATCGCGACGATCGGCAGATAGATCGTCAGCAACAAGACGACGCCGTAAATAAGTCCGGGGACGAGTATCAAGATAACGGCGACAGCGCTCTTGCCTATATAACCGAAGCCTTTCCACAGATCGTCGAAATTCGCTCGGCCGCCGTCAAAAACCCTAAAATAGGCGGTCATCATGCCGCAGACCATCGCGCCAATTAGGATGTAAAAACTGAAGCCCGCGATGAAAATGCCGATTATCGTGATCGCAAAAAGAAGCCAGTAATCCTGCTTAATTAGGCGAAAGCCTTCTTTGACACAATCGATCGGGCGGATCTGTCCGACTGTAAATTGCGGCTGCATAAGGTCTGTTCACATCCTAATGTCTGTAGATTCTTTCAAGGTAGTCGCTGACCATTCGGTCCGTCGAGAATTGCGGCGTCAAGGTGCCGATCGCCTCTCGCATCATTCCTATCCAGCGCTTCCGAATACCGTCTTCGAACTCGTAATATGCCGGAATGACCTCTGCTTCGAGCGTGCTGTAAAGAGACTCTGCGTCCTGCTTGTCAACCTCTTCATCGGTGCCGCTCGTTTCGAGGCCGCCGATCGCAAAACCGTTCTTGCCATTGTAGCCCTCGATCCACCAGCCGTCGAGAATTGAGAAGTTGAGCGCGCCGTTCATCGCGGCCTTCATACCGCTGGTGCCGCTCGCTTCCATCGGCCTGCGGGGCACGTTCATCCAAACATCGACGCCGCGAACGAGATAGCGAGCGACCTCCTGATCGTAGTCTTCGATAAAGACCGCACGCCGCTGCCAATTTGAGTCGCTGTTGATGCGGAGCAACTCCTGCAGCATGGCTTTTCCGACCTTGTCCTGAGGGTGTGCTTTGCCCGCAAAAACGAACTGGACAGGACGCTCTTCGTCATCGACCATCTTCAAAAGCCTTGGGAGATCGGAGAAGATCAGGTCCCAGCGTTTGTATTCGGCCACGCGCCGAGCGAACCCAATAGTGAGAACCTCAGACGAAAAGAGCGTTGCCGTGTCCTCATTCTCATGAATGGTCTCGACCGTGCCCGCGTCTTTTGTAGCGGTTCGCCTGCGTACATACGAGATCAAAAGGCCCTTGAGAGCTTGATGGGCCGCCCATAGATCCTCATCCGGAATGTTCCAAACCGCCGTGCCCCATTTGCCTGTATCACAAACTGATTCATGCCAATTTGCTCCAAGCTCGCGGCAGTAGAGATTCTGCAGCAGCGGCGAGATCCAGGTCGGGGCATGAACGCCGTTCGTGACCGACGTGATCGGCACGGCTTCGGCGTCGGCAAGGCCCGGGAACATCTTCAGCCAGAGTTGGCGCGACACGTGGCCGTGCTTTTCGCTCACGCCGTTCGAAGATCGGCACATTCGGATCGCAAGCGGCGTCATCCCAAAATACTCCTTGTCGTCAGATAGATTTGCCCGGCCGAGAGCGAGAAATTCGTTGTCCGAGATCTTGAGGGACCGTAGATATTCCTGACTAAAACATTCAAGAAGCAAGTTCGGCTCGAAGGTGTCATTTCCTGCGGCCACGGGCGTGTGCGTCGTAAAAACACACTTTTCCCGCACGGCTTGGATCGCATCGGCAAAGTTCCGGTCAGGATTCGCGGCAAGGAATTCGGATGCGAGCTCGAGCGTAGAAAAGCCGGCATGGCCCTCGTTCAGGTGATAAACATCGGCCTGGACCCCGAGAGCACGCAGCAGACGAACACCGCCGATCCCGAGAACTTTTTCCTGCACGACGCGCGTCTCCGAGTCGCCGCCGTAAAGATGGCCGGTGATGAGGCGATCCACTTCGGAATTTTCAGGAACGTTGGTATCGAGCAGATAAAGAGAGATACGGCCGACCTTAGCAAGCCAGGCCCTGCAAACAACTTCACGACCGCGAATGTGAACAGAGACCGTAAGCCGGGAGCCATCTTCGTTGACTACGGGCGAGAGGGCGAGTTCCGTATCGAAAAGGTCGTTGTATGTTTCCTCTTGCCAGCCTTCGTGATTAACATGCTGACGAAAGAATCCGTAGCGATAAAAAAGCCCGATCGCCGTCAGCGGAAGATTCAGATCGCTTGCCGACTTCAGATGGTCGCCCGCAAGGATACCAAGTCCGCCGGAGTAGATGGGCAGGGAATTATGAACGCCGTATTCCGCGCAGAAGTAAGCGATCTTCGGCGTTGGCGCGAGCGCCGTGCCCTCGTTCGCAGGTACGGCAAGATAAGCCGCCTGACGGGCCGCGAACTGATTCAGCCGATCCACATACGCTGGGTCGCAAGCTCGAAGCCAGAGCCGAAAACTCTCGACATCCTCAAGGAAAACCCTCGGCCGCTGCTCGCTTTTATCCCAAAAACGCGAATCGAGGTCGCGAAACAATGCGACGCCTTCGGGCTGCCACGACCAATAAAAATTCATCGAGATCTCGAATAGCGGCCGCAACGCTTCCGGGATGTGGCGGTCGATATTGAAATCGTCTCTGAATGTAGCTGTAGGGGTATCTTGCTGTGCTTCTTGCGCGGTTTCGCTCATATTTCTGGCTTGAATGGTATTGAACGAATATAGCGGACGCGAAAGTGAAGAGCAAGATTGGACGGTTGGCGCCTAGAAGAAGTTCCATTCAAGAAACGTGTCCAGATCGGATCCATGAAAGAAAACCAAATTGATCGATCTGATGCATTCGTCACTTTCCAGAAAGGCTTTTATTGCTGCGGAAGAGACGCGTGCCGCCCGATCCTTCGGGAAGTGATAGACACCCGTAGAGATAGACGGGAAGGCGATAGAGGTAAGGTCGTTTTCAACCGCCAAAGAAAGAGAATTCGTGTACGCAGCGGCAAGCAATTCGTCATCGCGTCCGTGATTCAAGCCGTATTGCGGGCCGACCGTGTGGATCACGAACCTGGCCGGAAGCTTGCCGCCAGTGGTGATGACGGCTTCACCGACGGGCAGTCCATCGGGATATCTTGTTGCTCGGATATCACGGCAATAGGTCAGAATTTCCGGTCCGCCCGCAAGATGTATCGCGCCGTCAACTCCGCCTCCGCCAAGGAGCGTGGAGTTTGCCGCGTTGACGATAGCGTCCGTCGTTTGTTTCGTAAGGTCACCAACTAGAGCAGTTACTCTGCCGTCGAGGAATGATGCGCCCATTAGGCTATTTTGGCGCAGAATCAGGTGCGTTCACCAATGTCCCCGCCGGCATCAGCCAATAATGGACTGCCACGACGAGGCCGAACACCGCTCCCAGTGCTACGAGAACGAGCGTCGTGCCGAAGTAGTTGGGCAGATTTCCGAGTCGGATCGACCACGCGAAGATCCCGCAAAAGATCCCGCCGACCGCAAAGACAAGTGGGATCAGGACGATCTGCAGCTTGAATTTTCGCGTCCTTGCCCTTCGAGTAAAGAAGATGATCGGCTTCAGGCGATCGTACTCCCAAGTGACCAGAAACACACCGGCGAGCGACATAAAAATTGTCACGAGCCACGTTCCCGCGAACCCGACAGCGTTCGTAAGGACGGCGATATTCACTATTATCGGAAAAAAGAGCAGTGCTCCGATGTGCGATGTCCGCGGTATCAAGAGCAGGATCGCCGCGATCAGCTGCGACCAGCCGATGAACTCGTAATAGTAACCGGTTCCAAGCAACGCATTGAAATAATGGCCGACGGGATTTGAGTCCGGCAGGCTTGTGAACGGCTTGTGAAGTATTTTCGGGATGCTCGGCGGTATGAATCCGACCGCGATAATGCATCGCGTAAACGCCGCAAATAACTGCATCCACCATCTCTGAGTAGCCGCTGAGTGAAGTTCATCCAATGTGTGCTCGATCCGCATATTTGTCCTATATAACGTCGCTAACGGTATAAAAAGTTCTGTCAGTTTTTGGCACAAGCGGTTTTTTCGGTAAAATCCTTTGTTTGACCGCGAACCTGCAAAGTCCTGTTGCCGTCAAGTAAGGCGTAATTCTATGAAACTTAATATCATTCCGGTCCGCCGTACAGATGCGGGCGTCGAGATGCTCGATCAGCGACTGTTACCGACCGAAGAAAAATGGCTGCTCCTGAAGACGTATGATGATGTCGCAAAAGGCATCAAGGATATGGTCGTCCGAGGAGCTCCAGCCATCGGTGTTTCTGCGGCATACGGAATGGCATTGGCCGCAACGGCATTTGTCGGTACGACCGTTGCCGATCTCGAAGAAGAACTCGATTTTGCTGCGGATGTTCTCGGCAAAACGCGCCCGACGGCGGTGAACCTTTTTTGGGCGATCGACCGAATGAAGGCCGCGTTCGGGAGAGCGAAGGCCGAGGGCAAGAGTGTCACCGAGATCAAGGCTATCCTCGAAACCGAGGCGAAATCCATTCACGACGAGGATATCGAGGCCCAACGCATGATCGCGAAATTTGGCGGGGAGTTGATCGCAGACAATTCGACCGTTCTGACGCACTGCAACGCTGGAGCACTCGCGACCGGAGGAGTTTGGGGCACGGCTCTCGGCGTCATTCGCGGTGCTGTCGATCAGGGCAAGCACATCTCGGTCATCGCGGACGAAACACGGCCATACCTACAAGGCGCACGCCTGACGGCGTGGGAATTGATGGAAGACGACATTCCCGTAACGCTTATCACTGACAATATGAGCGGCCACGTGATGAAGAAAGGACGCGTGCAGGCCGTCGTCGTCGGCAGCGACCGCATCGCCGCCAACGGCGATGTCGCGAACAAGATCGGCACCTATATGGTCGCCGTTCTCGCAAAGCGGCACAACATTCCGTTCTATGTCGCAGCTCCGCTTTCGACGGTCGATCTCAACTGCCCGACGGGCGACGAGATCCCTATCGAGGAACGCGACCGCACTGAGATCACGCACGTTAAAGGCCACCAACTCGCCCCCGACGACGTAGGCATCACGAACTACGCCTTCGACGTGACGCCAAACGACCTCGTGACCGCCATAATCACCGAAAAAGGCGTCGCGAGGGCACCGTATAGGGAGAGTTTGAGGAGACAATTTGAAGGATAGATTCATCAGTTCAAAGATGTCTATCGTGGTATAATTGAGATATGGAAAACGGCGTTGCTCGATTTCAACTTCTAATGGAAATGAGGCGTCTAGGCGAGCGGGCATTTCTTCATAAACTCCGTCAGGAAGACCCCGATCTGACGCCGCAGCAGATCAATGAAGAGCTAAGTAAGTGGTATCGCGATCGTCCTGGAGCGGAGTTCGGGGACGGTGTCGGTCGCGTCGGCAGCCTGTCCCGGTTTAAGCAATCCGATTGATCGATCATCTCGAAGAATACGTTAAGGCCGTCGCCGCGCACTTTCGCGGGCTCGGGGTCGATTTTGCCGTGGTTGGCGGAATTGCCGTTTCGCTCCGTACGGTTGAGCGCTTCACAAAGGATGTTGATTTCGCCATCTCTGTCAGAGAAGATCGTGAGGCCGAGTCGATAGTAGAGTCGCTCCGCCAAGCGGGATTTCGCATAGCAATGTTCCTCGAAAGAGACGAAGACGGCCGGCTCGCGACGGTGCGGCTTACGTCGGACGGCGATGTCGAGGTCTTTGTTGACCTCTTGTTTGCTACGTCCGGCATTGAGAATGAAATAATAGCCGATGCTACTCCGCTTGAAGTGTTCCCCGGATTTGTCGTTAAGATCGCTTCGGTCCCCTCGTTGATCGCGATGAAGATTCTCTCGGCGGACTGGGAGACACGCCCCCAAGATGTCATCGACCTCCAATACCTCATCGCCGCCGCCAGCCCGGAAGACATCGTCACCGCCGAAGGCCTCACAGCCCTTATTGTGGAACGCGGATACTGTCGGAGTAAAGACTTGAAAAAAGATCTCGACAGCTATATTGAGCGTTTTCGATCTGAGAATTGACAGGTCGCCCACATGGTTGTCCGCGTTTCTGGCAGCGATGGGTCGTTGGGTTTTGTGTTCTGAAGGTGCAGCTCCGGTAATGACAAACACCTCAAGCGGCTGCCGATGTTAATGATCGTTCACTCGATGTCGACGTCCTGATACACGCTGTCGATTATCTGCTGCTTCGCAAAACCGATTCGAGGTTGTTATACTTCCCAACGGCTGAATACATATTCATTTACTATGAGCGAACGTGAACAAGTTCCGATGGATGTTGTGTTTGTCGGTGCGGGGCCGGCAAATCTTGCCGCTGCGCTGCACCTGAAGGCACAGATCAAACTGCACAACGAGATGGTCGAAAAGAGCTTGAAATTCGGAAAGCTTGTTGACGATCTTGAGATCGCGATCGTCGAAAAAGGCCCGGCCGTCGGGGCTCATATTCTGTCGGGTGCAGTGATGGATCCGCGGGCGATGCGCGAATTGATGCCGGATTTTCTTGGCGAAGGCTGTCCGGTCGATTCGGTCGTGACGGAAGATGGATTCTGGTATCTTGGTGAAAAAAAAGGACTTAATTCGCCGCTTGTCCCGCCGCCGCTCAAGAATAAAGGCAAGTACATCGTAAGCCTCAGCCGCGTCTGCGAATGGCTCGCCGAAAAATGCGAGGCCGCCGGTGTCAACATCTTTCCGGAGTTCCCCGCCGCCGAGGTCCTTTACGATGAGAATAACGCTGTCATAGGCATCCGCACGGGCGACAAGGGGATAGATAAAGACGGCAAAAGGAAGCCGAACTATGAACCCGGCGTTGATATTCTTGCGAAGATTACAGTGCTTGGCGAGGGGTCGCGAGGTTCTCTTACAAAGCAAATTACCGCTCGTCTAGGGCTGGATGAGGCGAGCGAGACACAGGCATTTTCGCTCGGTGTAAAGGAGCTCTGGGAGCTGCCGGCCGGCAATTTTCCCGAAGGCAAGGTCGTGCACACGCTCGGCTTCCCGTCGGATACGAGAACCTACGGCGGCGGCTGGATCTACGGCCTAAAGAACAACATGGTCAGCATCGGCTATGTTACGGGGCTGGATTATGAGGACCCGCTCATCGATCCGCACGCAGAGTTTCAAAAATTCAAGACGCATCCAATGGTCGCTAGGGTGCTCGAAGGCGGCAAGATGGTGAAATATGGTGCGAAGACGATCAACACGGGCGGCTGGAACACGATGCCGAAGCTTTACGCTGACGGCGTTCTGCTCGTCGGCGAATGTGCCGCGTTTCTGAACGGCCAGCGGATTAAGGGGATCCATCTTGCGATGAAGAGCGGGATGCTTGCCGCCGAGACCATCATTCACGCATTCGAGAAGGGAGATTTTTCATCCGAGACGCTAGCCGCTTATACGGAGAAAGTGACGTTCAGCTGGATCTACGATGAACTCCATAGCGTTCGTAATTTTCACGGAGCATTCCAGAGCGGAAGATGGCCGGCCTTGATCAACACGGGGCTTCAGTTCGCGACAGGCGGCCTTGCGTGGGGATTTATGCCGAAACAGCACCACGTTCCGGGGTACGAGCGGATGCAGCAGCTTCGCGACCGTGAAGTTACTGGAATCTTCGGGCCGACCGACCATGTGAAGACCGAACGCTACGATGAAGTGCCGTTCGACAAGAACTTGACGTTCGATAAGGTTACCGATGTTTTCCACGCCGGCGTCGCTCACGACGAAGATCAGCCCTGTCACCTCCATGTGCTTGATACCGATATATGCGCGACCCGCTGCGTTGCTGAATACGGAAATCCGTGCCAGCGGTTCTGTCCTGCGGCCGTTTACGAGATGGAAGACGATCCGCAGAGCGGACGTCGCGAACTAAAGGTGAATTTCTCGAACTGTGTGCACTGCAAGACCTGTGACATCGCCGACCCGTATCAGATCATCAATTGGGTCACGCCGGAAGGCGGCGGCGGTCCGACCTACAAGGGAATGTAGCGGTCGCTCT
The DNA here is from genome assembly GCA_018269005.1 of Acidobacteriota bacterium. Classification (GTDB taxonomy): domain Bacteria; phylum Acidobacteriota; class Blastocatellia; order Pyrinomonadales; family Pyrinomonadaceae; genus OLB17. The sequence goes on from JAFDVK010000003.1 coordinate 64,573, forward strand.
TTAGCCGAAAGAAAAGAACCTCTGCCCGAACATCGATCGAGCAGAGGTTCTTTATATCCTAATGGGAACGGCAGTTTATCAGGAGGCCGCAGTGCTTTCCTCTTCCTGATCGGTGAACTTAAAGTTCACCTTGCGGTCGCCGATCTCGCGCATGGCGATGCGCGTGGGTTTTACTTTCCGGCGGTCAACATCGACGCGGGCATCTGCACCACGCTGAAGCTGTTTGCTTCGCTGAGCTGCCAGGATGATCATCCTGTATTTTGAATCGATCTCGGGCGGATCGAATGCTTCTACTTCGGTCTCTATGTTCTCGTCCAGGGTCTCGTCAACCATATCTTTTAGTTCGGCTCCTTCTCGAATCGGTGCATTGCAGCGTCGAAACCATCTAGAATACCTTGAATTACGGCGTCTTGTCTATTCGTCCGGTGCCTTTCGGCGTTAATGATGGTCCGGATCTGTTCGACGGCGGTCTCAAGATCGTCATTTACGACGACGAAGCGGAACTTGTCATACTCGCGTACTTCGTGAAAAGAGTTGCTAAGTCTGACCTGAAGGTCGCCGCTCGATTCGGTCGCGCGCATACGCAAACGCGTTTCAAGCGTCGCAAAAGACGGCGGCAAGATAAAGATGCTGACAGCGTCCGGAACTTTCGCAAGAAGGTTCTTAGCACCCTGGACATCAACCTCGAGCAGAACGTCTTTGCCGGATTCTGTAAGTCTGTTGACCTGTGAACGCGACGTTCCGTAAAAATTGCCGTGAACCTCAGCGTGTTCAAGAAATTCATACTTTGCGATAAGTTCTTGAAATTTCTCGACGCTGACAAAGAAATATTCGCGGCCGTCCATCTCACCTTTTCGCATTTCACGCGTCGTGTATGAGACAGAGAATGTGATGTCCGGCGTGGTTTGAAGCACTTCCCGAATGAGAGTGCCTTTGCCGCCGCCCGACGGAGAGCTGATGATAAGAAGATTGCCGATCATTAGGTTCTAGGTAACAAATTTCGAGTGGCTCTATTCAACATTTTGGACTTGCTCGCGAATTTTCTCAATCTCGCTCTTTATCGCGAGGGCATTCTCTTTGATCGTCATATTGTTCGTCTTTGACGTGATCGTGTTGGCCTCTCGGTTCAGTTCCTGGGTCAAGAAATCCAAACGCTTTCCAACGTCTTTATCTTCCGACATTATCTGACGGAAATGCTCGATGTGAGCTCTGAGGCGGGTGATCTCTTCAGAGATATCGACGCGGTCGGCAAGATATACGATCTCCTGGGCCAGACGGCCCGGATCAGGTTCTGCTGCGGTGCCGAGCTTTTCAAGTATCACGTCGATCCGCTTTTTCAACCGTTCAGCGAATTCATCTGCGACATCTGCGGCAGACGTTTCGATCGGAACCAAACGGCCTTCTATGCCGGCGAGCCGATCTTCGAGTTCATGGCCAAGCAAACCGCCTTCGGTTGATCGCATTTTCTCGAGATCGTCTAGAGCGAGTTCCAGTGCGTCATGGACGGCAGATTCTATCTCATCCGTCACATCGGCACGCTTTGCGGAGACGATGTTCGGGATGCGCGCAATGACATTTACGTCGGGCTCGCCTGCAAGGTTGAATTCAGACTTCAGCTCGCTCATCGCGTTCAGGAATCCCGAGATAAGGCCGCGATTCACCTCGTAAACTACGTCTTCTGTCCGCTCGATCTGAAGATTGACATCGACGCGGCCGCGGCCGAGTCTTGCTGTGATCGAACGTTTTAGTGCCGCTTCGAGGTGCTGAAGATCCGATGGGAGCTTTAGGTTCACATCGAGAAAGCGGTTGTTTACTGTCTTGAGCTCGACGGTCGCATTCGTCTTCTCGTTCGAAGCCGAGCCGCGGCCGAAGCCGGTCATTGATCTCATAAATTTGCTGAATGTTCGGCCTCTTCGGCGAACTGATATTCGTAAAGCTTTTTGTATTTGCCGTCGGCCGCGATAAGTTCGGCGTGCGTGCCGACCTCAATGATCTCGCCCTTCTCCATTACGACGATCTTGTCGGCCCGCCTGATCGTTGAAAGCCGATGAGCGATCACAACGGTCGTACGGTCCTTCGTGATATTGCCGATCGCTTTTTGCACGAGCATTTCACTTTCGGTGTCGAGGGCAGAAGTTGCCTCATCGAAAATGAGCAGCTGTGCATCGACAAGAACGGCCCGTGCGATGGCGATACGCTGGCGTTGGCCGCCCGAGAGAAGCGAGCCGCGTTCGCCGACCCTTGTATCGTACTTTTCAGGTAGCTGCTCGATAAACCCGTCTGCAAAAGCGACACGGGCGGCCTCTGCGATCTGCTCATCGGTCGCGTCCGGCCTTCCGTAAGAGATATTGTACTTTACAGTGTCATTGAAAAGTACGGTCTCCTGCGTAACAAGCGCGATCTGCTTGCGCAAAGATGCAAGATCGGCGTCGCGCAGGTCGATGCCGTCCCAAAGGATCTCGCCCTCGGTGATGTCATACATTCTCTGCAGAAGCTTTATCAGACTTGATTTTCCGCCGCCGCTTTCTCCGACAAGCGCAACGATCGAATTCCGTGGGATCGTAAGGTCGATGTGTTTCAAGATCTGCTTCGAGTGTCCCTTGTAGTTGAAGGAAACATCGCGGATCTCGATCTTTTCGCGAAGCCGCGAAAGCTTGACCGTCTCGGCCTTCTCGGGCATTTGCTCATCCTCGTCGAGAACGTCCCAAACATCGCGGGCCGCGGCAAAAGCCCGCGAGATCTCGTTGTGCTGACGCGAGATCTTTCGCATCGGGTCATAGCTCCTGAACAAGGCGAACAGGAACGCGAAGAACTGCGACGCGTCCATTCTCGCGGCATTGATCTCACGAAGGCCGAAGAAGATCAATAGGATGATCATCAAAACGCCGATAATGTCGATCGTTGGCGGTGATAGTGCGGCCGTACGGCTGGATTTAAGGTTCGAGTTGGCGATGAAGTGTGCGACGCGTGAAAACCGCGAACGCTCGCGCGTCTCGGCGCCGTACGCCTTGACGATCATCTGATTCGAAAGCGTCTCCTGCGCGGTATCGGTCAGGAGTTTGTTGCCCTCGACCGAATCCTCGGCATAACGGCGAAGGCGTTTGCTGAATTTTGTGGTCAAGAACCCGATGATCGGTGCAACGATGATGGCACCGAGCGTCAACCGCCAGTTGTAGTAGAAGGCTGTCGCAAAACAACCTATGAGGATGAAGCTCTCGCGCAGGACATCGCGGAGGTTGCCCGTTACGGCGTATTCGATCAGGGAACAGCTTTGGACAAGACGCGAGACCAGGAAATTTGTCCGATGCTTTTCGAAGAACGAAGATGATTGCCTGAGCAGATGGTCATAGAGCTGTTCGCGAAGATTCAAGATCGCAGACTGCCCGATCTTCGCCATCAGATACGACGAAAAATACTCGGCGATCCCCTTACCGATCGTAAAAACGAACAAGAGCCCCGAGATGGCGAGCCAGGCCTTGAACCAGTCATCCTGCGGAATCAGTTTGTGAAGGTCAAAGATCGTCGTCGACGCATTTCCCGGTACTTTGACGAATTGATCGACGATCGGGACAAGCAATCCAAGCGTGGCGGTCTCGAACAGGGCCACCATCACCATCGAGAAGAGCGCGATGGCAAAGGTCGCCCAATAGGGCCTTACGTAGGAAATGAGACGCTTAAATTCTTCCATTGCTCAAGCCGAACGGCCGATCAACATTCTGCATCAGCGAACTCTTGAATATACTTTAGATTCCGCATACGTGTCCAAGCCCTTTGTTTGCAACTCGAACGCGCAATGTGTCATCTTTTCAAATAACGCGCTTGTGGAAGCCCCGATCTTCCGTCAAAAAGACAAAATCATTATGAAGAAGCTATTTAACCTTACGGTCGCTCTATTTGCTATTTCAACCGTTGCAACTTCGGCGTTCGCTCAACTTGATGTCGCCAGACGCACGACGGCGATCACGTATCCGCTCGATGAGGTCGTGATGGTCAACTTTCGCGGGACTACGCGCTTTCCGCGGATGAAAGGTGAAGCAAAGATCAAGCGCACGAAACGAAACGGCACCGAGATCGAGCTGAGCGTTTCGAAGATGCCGCGGCCTTTTGAACTTGGGGCAGGTTACGCGACGTATGTGCTTTGGGCGATCTCGCCCGATGGCCGGGCTGATAATCTTGGCGAGATCAAGCGCCGAGGCTTCTTCGAATTCGATTCCAAGATCTCGGTGACGACGCCGCTCCAGACCTTCGCTCTGATCATTACCGCGGAACCGCATTTCCTCGTTCGCCGTCCGAGTCAGCAGGTTATGCTTGAGAATCTGAATCCGTATTCGGTGAGCGGAAAGACGATCGGCACGGTTTCAACGGCTCAGTACTTTGGAAATTCAAGTGATTATTTTCAGGATTCGCGCACACCTGAGATCGCAGAGCTGGACTATTCGAAGATGCCTTCAACGATCTTGCAGGGAAGGCAGGCGGTCGCTCTTGCAAAGTTCGCCGGCGCGGAACGCGATGCAACGCAGGAACTTGCCGAGGCAACGACCTTGCTCGCGAATGCGGAAGCCGGTTGGCGTGCGGGACGCCGTGAAGAAGACGTCGATATAGCGGCGCGAAAGGCGATCTCTGCGGCGGTCAAGGCCGAAGAGACGGCCGCGGTAAGAAAACAGGCCCGCGATCAGCGAAACGAGAAGTCACGCTCGGACGCCGAGATACGTCAGGCCGAGCGAAAGTATTCGGACGCTCAGGCAGAGATCGCAGACCTGAAGGCCGAACTTGAACGTGAAACGCGGAATCGTGAGCTTTCCGAACGCGACGTGCAGAACTCGTCGAACGTCGTGCGCGACCTACGCGACGAGAATGCGAAGCTCCGCGAAGAACTTACCCGAACTAAGATCGAAGCCGAGACCGCGAAACGGCAGCTTGCGGCCATTCAATCCGAGAAGTCCAGGCTCGAAGAGCAGCGTGCCGATGACCAGCGAATGGCACAGATAAAGGCCGCAGAACCCGCCCTTATCCAGGTTCTGCGTTCGTTTGGCGCTGTTTCTCAGACTCAACGTGGTATCGAGGTTACGCTGCCCGAAAACTATTGGGCGAATTCGCGTTCATCCGACTTTTCCTTGAAGGGAACCCAAAAGGTCGAGGCTCTCGCCGCTTTGCTTGCGGACAACGCGGCCTATGGCATCGCGATCGAATCGCATACGGATAATTCCGGGAAGCCGGAGACGATCCAGGCCGTTACTGACGGGCGCGCGAGGGCGATCTCATCGAGATTTTCGTCGGCAGGCGTGGCCGATTCGAGATTGTCGGCAAAGGGTCTGGGTGCTTCGCTTCCTATCGCCCCGAATACGACGGTCAAGAATCGGGCGAAGAATCGCCGCGTCCTTATCATTCTGAGCCTGAACGGCTAAGACTGAAGAACGTGAACACGCGGCGGCGGGAGAGCGATCATACACTCTTCGCCCACGCTCAATCCGACGACGCGCGGCACCGAAGCACTAAGCTCAAGGCCATCGGCATCGAGCAGAACTCGGGTCGAAGCGCCGAGGAATCTTATGTCGCGGACGATCGCCTTCAGAAGATTGTCTTCCGGAAATGAGGCTCCCGTTGTGATCGAAATGTGCTCAGGACGGATCGCAAGGTTTATCGTTTGATTGAGCGGGCCGAGGGCGGCCTTTGTTGTCGGCTGTGCGAACAGGCGATGCCCGCCGACGACAGTGTAAAATTCAGGAATGCCCGCATCCGTCGATGTTAAACGTCTTGCATCGAACCGATTGAGTTCGCCGGTCGCAAACGCAGCTCCGGAGTTTGCAGGGGTCTGATAGATCTCCTGTGGTGTTCCGACCTGTGCGAGGTAGCCGCCGACAAGAACCGCGATCCGGTCGCAGCTTTCGGCAAGATCCTGAAAATTCCTCGACGCGATCAAGATCGTCCGATCCGCTGCATTCCGAACTGCGGCAAAAGCCTTTCGCTTTTCAAAACTGTCAAGGTGTTGAAAGCAATCATCAAATGCGACAGCTCCGCGGCCGTCAGCGAGGGTGTCCTGCACGAGGGTCTTGCTCGGCGCCTCGGCCGCACGACCGAAAAAGCCTTTGCGCGCATTGGAAGTTCCGCTGACGAGACGCACGTTTGCCGCCGCCCCAGGATGAACCTCACCGGTCGTGGGTCTTTCCGTTCCGGCGATCAATTTGAGGAGCGTAGATTTGCCGCTGTGGCTTTCACCGAGTATTCCGAATGTCTCGCCGTCCTCGATATCGAGATCGATATCTCGCAATGCCCATGTGTTGTGTCCAAAACGCTTAGAAAGGTGGTCGGTCTTCAACGACATACTTTTGCAACCTTTTTGAAGGAGATTTCGTGCAAAGACGAGTATGCTTTTGTCATCTGAGCTTTGCAAGTTTATGCGTTAGGGATAAGATGACCTTGAAAGTGGAGCGATCGATAAAACGAAAACTTCTGCACGTTGGCGGTTGGCAGGTCGTTAAACGAGCGGCAAAGATGCTCCCGTTCGGCGGCACTGCGGTCGTAGTTGTCTTGGTCGGTTCAGACATCAAACGAAAGGGCGTCGTAAAGGGGTTGATCAATTCGGGTATCGACGCGATCCCGATCGTCGGGTTGGCGAAGAACGGCATCGAACTGTTTCGCGGAGATCTTATCCCGGACAAAGAACCAAAAGAGAAGAACAATGAACGGTAGGATCAGCTTGTTGGCGTTAGTTTTGGTCTTGACCGCATGCGCGGGAATTACCGTCGCTCAGCGGACGACACGCAGTCAGCGACAGACCCCGCGTCCGACACCGACGCCCGTGCCTGTGCAGGTCACCACTGACCAAATACTTGGACAGGAACCCGGCCGGCCGCTCGTTGATCCGCAAGATGTAGAACAAACGCCCCCTGCAAATTCCCCTGAGCAAAGCCAACAAACGACTGCGCCTTCGACCGAAGCTCTTCTTGCCAGGATCAAAGCCCTTGAGAGCTCCCGTTCGGACAAATACGATGAGCAGCAGAAACGTCTGCTGATGAATCTCGATATCCTCACGCGTGCCGAGCAGAGAAGCGAGAACCTGCGGAAGCAGGTTTTTGAGCTGATGGAGAAGGAAGCTGCGGTGCAGACAAAGCTTGATCAACTTGCGTATGAGATGCGGCCGGAAATGATCAATCGCGTGACGACGCAAATGGGCGGTTCGATGAAACCTGAGGAAGTTCGCGAAGAAAAAGCGCGAACTCTGGCGGCCGAACAGACCCGTCAGCAGAATCTCCTTGCCGAGATCCAGTCTGCCAAGGCGCGCGTTGAAGCCGGCCTCGAACGCAGCGAACAGCTTGTTGAAAGACTTCGTGCCAAGATCGAGAAGGATATAGACGACAGCCTCGACCCCGAAACTCCCACTAGGCCGCAATAACCTCGCAGTTACCTACACACCCGGTCCGAAATAAGTAAGAAGTTAGAAGTCAGAAGGCCGAACGTGCATTTTGTGCATTTTCTCCATTCTGTTCGTTTTGTGCGGTTTGTGTCATTTTGTGCGGTTTGATACGTTTCGTGCGGTTTGTGCTTCAAACGGCAAAAGTTGTTCGTTACGATAGAAATGGTGAGAGGCGAAATCAGCCGCAAATCACTATTTCCTGCAAGTTGGGCGTAAAAGCAACGTTCTATCGTCGAGAAAATACTAAGTAGGAGACCGCACGACGGTAGAAAAGTTTATGAAGTTCTTAGCAATAGCATTTCCCTTAACGATGATTTTCCTCTTCGGAGGTATCGTGACGAGGGCCCAGGGCGTGATCGTCCCCATTATTTGTGATGTAAGGCCGTGCAGGCCGATCCCGCGGCCTCAGCCGCTGGTCAACGCCTTGCCGGTAAAATCGATCAAGCTCGACACGAAGATCGCGAATCAGGTCGCAACGACCCACGTCGAGCAAGTGTTCCGGAACGACACGCCGTTCACGCTCGAAGGCACATATTTTTTCCCGATTCCCGAAGGCGCGTCGATCTCAGAATTTGCTATTTGGGAGAACGGCAAGAAACTTGTCGGCGAAGTTCGCTCGCGAGAGCAGGCAAGGCAAATTTACGATGCGATCGTTAGGCGACAGCGTGATCCGGGCCTGCTCGAATACGCAGGGCAGAACCTGCTGCAGGCCTCGATCTTCCCGATACCGCCGAATTCAGATAAGAAACTCGAACTTACGTACACGCAGGTCCTCAAAGCTGATTCCGGCACGGTCGCTTATCGATATCCGCTCGGAACGGGCCACAATCTCTGGCGGCAGAATCCTATCGCGATCGACGACATGCCGGTGCCGCCGTCGGGTGTTCGTCGAAAAATGCCGGATCAGCAGTTCGGCACGATCTCCGGCACGATCGAGATCGAGGCGAGGAATTCGATACGAAATATCTATTCGCCCTCGCATTCGATCGATATCAAGAACATCACGGAGCGTTCTGCTAAGGCCACGTTCGAGACAAGCGGAAACAACAAAGATCTTGAGGTTTTCTACACCGTTTCCGACGACGATTTCGGCCTCTCGCTGATCACGTATCGCGAGACGGGAAAGGACGGCTATTTTATGCTCCAGCTTTCGCCGAAGGCTGACATACGCGAGAGCGAGATCGCGAGCAAGGACATCGTCTTCGTGATCGATACGTCAGGTTCGATGGCCGACGAAGGCAAAATGGACAAGGCTCGGGCCGGACTTCTTTTTGGGATCAAAGGGCTGCGGGCCGGCGATCGATTCAACGTCATAAACTTCGCGGGTGAAGAACATCTGATGGAGAAAGGCCTAATTCGGGCGGACGATGCAGGGAAGAAGCGGGGACTTGCGTTCGTCGGAGCCCTGCGGCCTTCGGGCGGCACGAACATCAACGACGCCCTTCGAGCGGGCTTGCGGCAGTTCGATTCGTCGGATCGGCCGAAAATGATGGTCTTTATGACCGACGGGCTGCCGACGGTCGGCGTGCAGAACGTGGATGACATCCTTAAGAACGCGGCCGCGATCAAGGTTCCGGGGCTGCACCTGTTCAATTTCGGTGTCGGCTACGACGTGAACACGCGTCTGCTCGACAAGCTCGCGGCAGAGAATTCGGGTGTCGCCGACTACATACAGCCGAAAGAGGACATTGAGGTCAAGGTCTCGAAATTCTTCGCGAAAGTGAATTCGCCGGTGATGACGGGCATCGAGCTCGACATGGGCGGCGTGCAGGCGGATCTCGTCTATCCGCGGAATATCACAGATCTCTTCCGCGGCGATCAGATCACGATCATCGGGCGTTACAAGAATGACAATTCGCTCAACAATGCCGTCATCAAGCTGACCGGCACGTTCGCCGGTAAAAGGCAGACGTTCACATACAACAACCTTGATTTTCCTGAACGCACGGAGACGAACACGTTCCTCGCGCGTCTTTGGGCGAATCGCCGCGTCGGCTGGCTCGTCGAGCAGATGCGCAACAACGGCGAGAACAAGGAACTCCGCGACGAGATCGTCGATCTCGGCACACGCTACGGCATCGTTACGCCCTACACGTCGTACCTTGCGACGGACGGCAGTTTCCAGATGGATGGTTCGGGCAGCGGAAACGGAAACGGAAACGGCTTGGTTCCGCCTACTTCGATGGCAGGCATCGCGCGACAAAAGAGTGTGAATTTATCGCCTGCGTCGAGGCCGGTCAGCGGAGAGCAGGCAGTTACCGACAGCCTAAGGGCGCAGGAGAAGAAGGATATGAGATCTCTTGCCGATGACGAGGCTCAAACGAGTCGTGCGGTGCGAAAGGTCGATCTCAAAACGTTCTATCTTCTCGGGGAAGTTTGGACGGACGGCGAGTTCGATCCGAAGGCCGGATTCTCGGAAACAAAGGTCACTTTCGGCTCTGACGAATACTTCGACCTCGTGTCTCAGACGCCGGAACTCGCGAAATATCTCTCCCTCGGCGAACAGGTCGTAATTGTCTGGAAAGGCAAGGTTTACAGGATCGTCAAGTAGCGACGGCGACACACTCAAGGTGCTCACAGGATGCTTTTTCGCTGTTCAGACGGTATCCTACTGCAAAGAACAGTTTCGAACAGCGTCGGAGGTTAATGAGCACCTTGAGAATTTTCTTTACACTTTTTTTGATATTGGCAGCAGTTTGCATTGGGGCCGCACAAGGGAATTGGACCGTCCGCAACAGCGGAACGACCGAGGACCTTGTGGCGGTCTATTTTACTTCTCAACTGCGCGGCTTCATCGCAGGCGACAATGGATTTTTGGCTTCGACAAGGGACGGCGGAGCGAGTTGGCAAAAGTATCCGCTCAACACGACCGAATCGATCAGCGAGATCTATTTTAGAAACGACAAGAACGGCTACCTCGTCGCGGGCAAGCTGATGTTCAGGACGGACGACGCGGGTGAAACGTGGAAGCAGACACGCATCTACCGTGCAGGCGACTTTACAAAAGGCACTCCTGAATTCACGAGCATACGATTCGCGGGCAAAGATCGCGGGCTGATCATCGGTTCGATCGTCAACGCGCGCGACGAGATCGTCGATTCGCTGCTCTTGCTGACCGAAGATGGCGGCGAATCTTGGAATCGCGTCCCGCTGCCGTCCAAGGCCGAGATATTTCACCTCGATTTTGACGGCAAGCAACGCGGTTGGATCGTGGGCGACAAAGGTCTTGTAATGGTTACGCAGGACGGCGGCCGCTCGTGGTCCATTCAGAAGACCGGCATCGAAAGGGCGTTGTTCGCGGTCGATTTTCGCGATGACACGGACGGTTTTGCGGTCGGCGGCGGCGGTTCGATCATAAGGACCACCAACGGCGGCGCAGCGTGGGAAAAGGTGGATTCGCCGACTCCCGAAACCTTGAAACGCGTCTATTTCGCCGATGACAAGAATGGCTTTGCCGTAGGATTTCGAGGCCAGCTGATCCGAACCTTTGACAAGGGAAAAACTTGGGTCCTTGAGAACAGCGGTGTGAAAGGTGATTTTTACGGGCTGTTCATGGCGAAGAAATACGGCTGCGCGGTCGGCGAACGCGGACAGGTGATCACTTATTCGCGTTAGCTTTTGCGACGGAGTCTTGAACCAGATTCTGAGCCGCTAAATAGAGCTTTTGCGCTCCCGATAAGGCATTTATACCTGCACCGATCTGCGGGTCTGTCTCGTTCAGCACACGTTTGGCCTTGACGGTGCCGTTTTCGGCGACGGCGATCTCATATTTGAGACGCCGTTCGAGGAAGAGCGAGTCCGCACGCTTTTCTTTTAATGAGATCTTTTCGAGCTGCCCCGCGGTCATCGATCTCGCCCGCACGTAAAAGAACAGCGGTGTGAGGAGTTCGGCTTGCGACGGCGTTATTTCCGACGAAGGCACGACAGTGTCCGGTTCGATCCCGTTTCCGCCCAACACACGACGCCCTGTGGCGGTTCTAGCCTCGAAAAACGTGTTCTGTATCCCTTCGGCCGGTGAAACGTGCTTGTAGTACTCGTAAAGCCCGATACGGCTGTAGTCTCGTTGGATCGAGCGGCCCGACGGAGTCAGATATCTTGCGGCAGTGATCGTTGCTCCCGTGCCGAATGGCAGGTCGATCACGCTCTGCACGAGGCCTTTGCCGAATGTGCGTGTACCGACGATCATTGCCCGGTCATTGTCCTGGAATGCTCCAGCGACGATCTCAGATGCCGAGGCCGTATCCTGATCGACAAGAATTACGAGCGGCATCGTCTCGGGATTAGCGTTCTTCGAATACCAATCACGCGAATCGCTTGTGAACCGCCCTCGCTGCTTCAGGATAAGTGTTCCTGCAGGCAGAAACTTTTCCGCTACCTTGACCGCTTGCTGGACGATGCCGCCGGGATTTCCGCGCAGATCGAGAATGAGCGATGTCATCCCTTGGCGTTTCAGGCCGCGTAGGGCAAGGTCCATCTCGTCCGAGGTCGTGAAATTGAAGCCTTCCGAAAGATCTATATAACCGATGCCCGGTTTTAAGATGTAAAAATCAGGGATCGAAGGCTGTCGAATGCTTGCCCGCTTCAAGACAAAGGTCTCAGTGCGGCCGTTGGCGGCTCGTTCGAGCTTGATCGTGACGGTCGATCTATCGGGGCCGCGAAGCATATCGCCAACCTCATCCGTGCTGAGCCCGACGGCGGAACGTCCATTTATCGAGATTATCCGATCACCGTATTTCAGGCCTGAGGCAGCGGCTCCCGAACCGGGGATCGCGTCGAGAATGTATGTGGAAAGTACGCCGTCCCGGCTGTAACTTTGGATCGTCGCGCCGATGCCCGTGTAGGCACTGTCTTCCTGATCGAGAAGGTCCTGCCATTCGCGTTTGTCAAAGAAATTCGAGTGTGGATCGAGGCTTCGAAGGGCACCGACCGCGGCGCTCTTCGTCAACTGCGGATCAGTCGGAATGGAGCCGGCGACGTTCGCCTTTATCAGGGCTTCGGCCTCAGAGATGTCTGCGGAAATGCTGCGCGTTTTGCGTGATGCCGAGTTGCCGGAGGCGGAAAATGATGAACCCTCGCTCAGCTTAAAAGGCTCCGGCTTTTCCGGCAGGATCGAGATCTGTCCGGATGCTGCGGTCAAGAGGCCAAGCACAAAAACAACTGCGAGTAGAGTTCTCATAGGCTGCCAACGACACTCATCGAGCACAAGCGGACACGCAAGAATGGGCATTCTACTTGTTCCGTTTCTCGAAAAAGCGGGGCGTCGTAGCTCGGCACTGCCTTTTGCCGCCCCGTTTGAATTTTGTTTGAAGGCATTAAAGCACTAATTGCCGAAAAGTTCCAGCAAAGAATTGCTGCAGTTGAAATGTCGAGTGATTTCGCGGAAAATCGCGTCTATGGCCGAAAACCGCACAGACGAGTTCCTCGAACGCATTCAAGGCCTGTTTCGGGTCGCTGATGCCGAGAAGCTGCTTGCCGATCCCGTCAAAGAGGCGATCACCGAACTGCTCGCGGCCTCAGCCGTTCGCCTTCGTGCCGAAGCTGCGTCGGTGCTCGTGCGTACGGCCGATTCGGGAGACCTCAAATTCCTCGCGGCAACTGGCGAGGTCGCCGACCGCATCGTCGGGCTTGAGATCCCGGCCGGAAAGGGAATTGCCGGTTTTGTGCTGATGTCGGGCCAGCCGCTTGTCGTATCGGAGCCGGATGACGAGAGCGGATTCTACGCAGAGGTCGATAAGACGACCGGCTTTTCGACGAAATTGCTGCTCGCCGTGCCGCTGCGTTTTCGTGACGATGTGATCGGCGTGCTCGAATACGTGAATCGGAGCAGCGAGCCGCTGTCCGAGCCGTTCACGCCGGCGGAGATGGACACCGCCGCTGTGTATGCCGAGGCCGTCGCGGCCCTTGTGAACGCACACATCGGAGCCGACCTGATGTGCGAACTCAGCCGCCGCATCATACGCGACAGCTCCGAGGAGTCGGATGTAAGGGCGTGGCTTCGCTCAATGCGGGAGAATTCGACCCACGCACGTGCCATCGAACTTGCGGCTCTCGTAAGCGAGCTCTCTGAAAAGGGCGATGCTGAAGTAGAACTTTGCCGCACTTTGCTCGAAAGCCTCATCGGCTATTCTTCATCGACGACAGGACGGTTGGACCTCGCCTAATATGACACAGCCGATCGATCCAAATTCCCACGACGCTGCGTCGAATTTTATGCCTGATCCCGAATGGCTTTCTGCCACGGGCCGAGGCGTAACGGTCGCGATGATCGACAGCGGCGTTGACGCTACGCATCCGGACCTTAGCGGCCGTATCGCCGAGGAAGTCGGTGCGCGGATCGAAGGCAAGAAGGTCACATTCTCGCCTGTTGATGACGGCGATCTGGCTGGGCACGGCACGGCGTGTGCGGGAATAATCACGCAGCTCGCTCCCGAGGCGAAGATCGCCAGCATTCGAGTGCTCGGAGCGAGCGGTTCGGGTGATGCTCAGGTCTTTCTCGCCGGTCTTGAATACGCCGTAAAGCAACGCTTCAAGATCATCAACCTGTCGCTCGGCACAACGAAGCCGCAGTTCTTTGCGCCTCTCCACGACCTTCTGGACCGGGCCTATCAGGCGGGCTGCATCGTCGTCGCTGCGGCAAACAATCTGCCGCAGCCGAGTTTCCCTTCGATCTTTTCGTCGTCGCTGATCTCCGTCGTAAAAAGCGAAGAGCCGGATCCGCTAAAGTTCAGGTTCCATTACGGCGAGGTCATCGAATTGACCGCGCCGGGCGTCAGCGTTCGAACTCCCTGGGTCGGAGGCGGTTATCGAACTCTTACAGGCAACAGCTTTGCCTGCCCGCACATAACCGGCCTTCTCGCACGCCTGGTAGAAAGGCACCCGGAATTGACGCCATTCCAGGCAAAATCCGCCCTTTATGCCATCGCCCGAAGTAATAGCGCAGATGGTGTTCAATTAGGCTAAAAATGGCGGAGAGGTCGTGTGGACCTCTCCGCGTGTAGTTGAGGGTTGTCAGCGGATGGAGTTTACCGGGAGATCGGCGTTGATGCCGAACTGCCCGACGCTGAGGGAGCCGTCAGGCTGCGGTATGTACCACGTACCGCTCCGGAAGACGGCCTGCTCCATACGTCCGTCGCCGTTGTAATCTGCGGGAACGGGCGTATCCGTGGAGACACCGAACTGCATTGCGTGGAACTCCGAGTCGATCGTATCGAGCCAGTACCAGACGCCTGTCGCCGGACGGAATACGGCGGTATCCGCACGCCCGTCCCCGTCAAGATCTGCTGCAAGAGGCCTGTCGTCCGCCGTTCCGAACTGTGATACGGACATCGAATAGTTCGAAGAGTTCAGGCGATACCACGTGCCGTCCCGATAGACCGTAAGGTCCGCCCTGCCGTCCGAATCGAAGTCCGCAGGGACAGGCCGGTCCGCTGCGATGCCCCATTGGATGGCGGAGTATCCGTTGGCGGAACCGAGCATGTGCCATGTGCCTGTCGAAGGACGATATACGGCAATGTCCGTATGCCGGTCACCGTCATAATCGGCTGGTACGGGGATATCTCCCGCGGAGCCGAAGCTCATTGCGGTGAACGAACCGTCCGAAGAATTCAGGCGATACCAGACGGAGTTCGACGGACGGTAAACCGCAAGATCAGTCCGTCCGTCGCCGTCATAGTCCTCGGCAAGCGGTATATCGCCATCGACGCCGAACTGCACCGCCCTGACGGAATTCGTCTGGGATTCGAGTATGTACCAGACGCCGCTGGACGGGCGGAATACTGCGAGGTCGGTCTTCCCGTCGCCGTCAAAGTCGCGGACGGGCCTCGGGCTGTTGGGCCTTGCGGAAAAGTTCAGGGCGAGGTTCTCGTCCATAAAGTTTATGTGAGCGGCACCGGGCGAGAAGTCATAGCCCTCACGCTCAGCGACGACGACATAGGACGCACCTGTGCGGACATTATCAAAGACATAGCCGCCGTTGGCGTCCGTCGTAGTCGTCCTGACGCCGCCATAGACGTCTATGAGCCTCAGTGTCGTGAACGGCAGCCCGATATTGCCCGCCGTGCTTGTAACGCCGCCGCCAAGATCGGCGTACGCCACCGTCGGCCCTGCACCCACAAGACGCCCGATGAACGTAACGCGCTTGTTGCGGTTGAGAGTGTTTATCTCATAGTTGGACGGGTTGAAATTGAACCCATCGTGGAGTGCGGCGGTCAAGTATGTACCATTCGCGAGTGTATCAGTGAATGCGAAGTAGCCTTCTTGATCGGTCAGGACAAAGCCGTCGCCGTCACCGCTTAAGCCGATTGCCATGCTCACAAGCGGGTCGCCCACGGTATTGACCGTCCTGCCCGAGATCGAGAAGTCGCCAAGCTTTGTGACGAATGCGTCACTAATGCCGTTATGCTGTGTTTGGAACGCATCCGGTGTGGTCGGGTAATCGGTTGCGCCGTCATTGGCATATCCCGTCACATAGGTGTTGCCCGATGGATCGACGGCGATGCCATTGCCGATGTCGTTACTGCTCCCTCCGATAAAGGTCGAATAGACGAGAGCACCGCCTGTAGTATTCAGCTTTGTGGCAAATACGTCAAAGAGGCCGTTATGGGCTGTGTCATACGCTCCCGCCGTGGTCGGGTAATCGGTTGCGCTGTCAATGGTATATCCTGTCACATAGGCACTGCCCGATGGATCGACGGCGATGCCGTTGCCGCGGTCATCGCTGCTCCCTCCGATAAAGGTCGAATAGATGAGAGCACTGCCTGTGGTATTCAGCTTTGTGACAAATACGTCATAGCTGCCGTTATGGGTGGTGTCATACGCTCCCGCCGTGGTCGGGTAATCGGCTACGCCGTCAAGAGTATCTCCCGTCACATAGGCACTGCCCGATGGATCGACGGCGACGCCATAGCCGATGTCGTCACCGATCCCGCCGATAAAGGTCGAATAGACGAGAGCGGTCCCGCTTAGGTTCAGCTTTGTGACGAATACGTCGCTGGTGCCATTATGGGTGGTGTCATACGCTCCCGCCGTGGTCGGGTAATCGGTCGTGTCGTCATACGTATATCCCGTCACATAGGCACTGCCCGATGGATCGACGGCGATGCCGTTGCCGAAGTCAGCGTCGCTCCCACCGATAAAGGTCGAATAGATGAGAGCAGTCCCGCCTGCGTTCAGCTTTGTGACAAATACGTCATAGTTGCCGTTATGGGTGGTGTCATACACTCCCGCCGTGGTCGGGTAATCGGTCGCGTCGTCAAAGGTAGATCCCGTCACATAGGCACTGCCCGATGAGTCGACGGCGATGCCGAAGCCGTAGTCAACGCCGCGCCCTCCGATAAAGGTCGAATAGATGAGAGCAGTCCCGCTTGCGTTCAGCTTTGTGACAAATACGTCATTGCTGCCGTTATGGGTGGTGTCATACGCTCCTACCGTGGTCGGGTAATCCGTCGCACCATTAATGGTAATTCCCGTCATATATACGTTTCCCGACGCATCGACGGCGATGCCATAGCCGCCGTCGTCGCTGCTTCCGCCAAGGAATGTCGAATAGATCAGGCCGGTGCCTGCCGCATTCAGCTTTGTGACAAATACGTCATTGCTGCCGTTCTGTGACGTATCAAATGTTCCCGGTGTTGTCGGGAACAATGGCGATGCGGTATAGCCCGTAACATACACATTCCCCGCACCATCGACACCGACCGCTAGTCCAGTATCGTTTGAGCTTCCGCCCAGAAAGGTCGAGAATGAAAGGTTGCTCAAGTTGACCGAAGGGTCGATCGTAAGCGGCCTCGAACGGTCGTATTCACCGACATCGAACCTTACGCGGTCACTTCCGTCGATCACAAAGCGGCTATCGACATCGGAACGCACGCCGCTGCCCGAATCCTGATATGTATATGGCCTTTGCTGGCGTATGTCGCCGTACTCAGTGTGGATGAGAAGGTCGCCTTCATCCGTCAATTCGATCTGCTTTGCACCATCGACCTTCCACTCGATCTGTGAAGGGTCAGCGTTCGGTGCGACGATAAAGTCATACTGCACGCCACCATTCTCCCTGCCGTGCCAGACCATATCGATCCCCGGATAGACGCCGTCCGTCCTCAAGCCCTGATAGTTCGGGATGTTCGTTCGCCAGTTCTCCTCTGTGCCCTTGAAATAGTTCGTACGGTGTGCGAGGGCGTCAGACCCTCTGGATGTCGTGTTCGCAGCCGCCCCTTCAAGCCGCATATAGACGGCCGTCGCCATATGCGGAGGCTTCGGAGTGTTCTGATCCGGGGAGCGCATATCGGCGGGCGAGGGCCTGCTGCCTTCTTGCATCGGTTCGTGGACGACATAGACCGCATCCGTCGCCGTTACAAATAGGTCAAGCCCGTGCGTCCCGCGTGCAAGGAACCGCACACGTTCATCGAACTGTCCCTGGTTTTCCTCGAAATAGACCGGGATATTCCCAAGATCCGCCTTTGGCTGCTGTTTTGTGCTCAGCTCAACGGCACTCTTTTCAGGTGCCGCCGCGGCCTTCGCCTTTGTCTCCGAGTCGCTAAACGAGACAAAGTACCCAAGAGCGGCCAAACCCGCCGCTGCCAATATCCCAACAAGCTGCCTTTTCACAGCACTCTTTCGAGTTCTTAGATCATTTCCGTCGGGTCTCATATACTCTCCTTATAGTTCCGAAACGATCGTGCTCCGGAATCCAGTCGTGCCAAACCTTGTGAGAGTATCTGCCGACACCAAAAGCCATCTATGCCAAGCCCTTCCGCATAGCTGTATAATGCAGAAGGGTCATTTAGCCCGTATCCCTTTGTACACCTTGATTACGGGAATTCTACACCGATTTTGTTCGTTTGCAAGCGAAAAGGAACCTCACCCCACAACCAAACAAGAACCGGCCAGATCTCTGACAAGGAGAGATCTGGCCGGTCCGAATAACGCTGGTTGAGGCCTATTCTTCGGCGGACGCCGGATCGAGTTCCCAGCGATCTTCGTCGCGATGTTCGAGCTTGCCGAGAACGTCCACAGGTTCGTTGTCCTGGAACGTGACGCCGTAGGCTTCGCCGATCTCCTCGACCACGTCCTGGTCCGGAGTCGGGCTGCTGCCGCCGGCCGCTTCGTCGCCGACATCGTCGGCATCTTCCCAAGCAGCGTCGATATCGCCGCCGGAAAGTGCCGGCGACGTGTTTGTGTATTGCTCGAGCTTCTCGATAAGCTGCTCCTGCGCCCCTTGATTCACCTTGTCCGCGTCCGCAAAGATCTCCTTGATCGCGGGATCGGTCTCTATGCCGTCGAACCTATTGTCTTTTGTCATGAACTCTTACTCCTGTCAGAGAATATTTGACGGACGGCGTCCGCTGTGGGCGATACGATAACGCTGTTCGGATATCCGCATCTCGGGGCGGGAAGCGGCCCGCACCTCTCGCTTTTGAAGATCGCGTTCCGCGATCAACGGATCTCTGCCAAGGCTGATCTTTGCCGAGGTCTTATCTGAGACCGTGCTCGAAATCGCAGAACTCACTTCCGGCGGCCTTTCGGAAGCCGGGACAACGCGGCCCTCTCGTTTTGGTCGCTTGGTTATTAGACGTCGAAGGTCGGCACCACTTAATGGAGTGACGAAAAGTGCGGCAGCGGCACCGATGGCTGCCCCGAGTAAAAGAAATAATGAGACGCGGCTTCCCCCACCGCGTCGCTTCGATGTTGCTGAATTTGATTGCATTGTGTGGGTCCTCCCATATCCCTTGAATACTCTTATGATGGGTGAATATATTTCGCCCTATTCTGAAGTTTAGCACCACTTTGCGTAAAGAGGGTAATGCAGGCGACAAAGAACGAACTTTACCGAAGATAATATTTCGCGAAAGGCGTCAGCGGCCATAATTCTCTATTTTGCGAGACTCTTTCGGCTGCCGTTTCATTGATTTTTCGAGGGCTAAATGCTTTTATTGAGATGACAGCAACTTTGCAGGTATCTGTACATCTTTATGCCTCATTCATTCAAATTGCCGCCGTTGAACCTCGAACAATTTTCGCTCGATAACGGCCTTCGAGTCGTGCTGGACCGCGATGATTCGATCCCGGTCGTTTCGATGGCCGTTTACTACGACGTCGGGTCGCGAAACGAACGCGGCGACCGCACGGGTTTCGCACACCTCTTCGAGCATATGATGTTCCAGGGCTCGGAGAACGTACCCAAGGCCGGACATTTTCAATACATTATGAAGGCCGGCGGCACGATGAACGGCACAACGTCGAGCGAACGGACGAATTACTACGAAACGCTGCCGGCGGATCAGCTTCCGCTCGGGCTTTGGCTCGAGTCGGACAGGATGCGGTCGCTCGCCGTAACGCAGGAGAATCTCGATAACCAACGCGAGGCCGTCAAGGAAGAGAAGCGTCTTCGCTACGACAATCAGCCTTACGGGCAGATCTTCGACCTGATAAGCTCGATGATCTACAAGAATTTTGCGAACTCACATTCGACGATCGGTTCTATGGAGCATCTTGACGCCGCATCGGTCGAAGATGTGCAGGAGTTCTTCCGCATATATTACGCACCGAACAACGCGGTCTTGGTCCTTTCGGGGGCATTTGACCCGAACACGGCCAAAGAGCTGATCGAGAAATGCTTTGGAGACATCCCGAGCCAGCCGGCACCGCCCGCGATCAATGTCGAAGAACCCGGCGAGGTCGCGTCGAATTACAGCGAATGGCATGATCCGCTCGCTCCTTTTCCCGCGTTCCTGATCGGCTGGAAGATACCGCAACGCGGCACCGAGGAATTCAGGGCGCTTTATCTCGCCGGCAAGGTGCTTTACGACGGCGACAGCTCGCGGCTCTATCAAAAGCTCGTAAAAGGCGACGAATCCGTGATCCAGCTTTTTGGTTTTACGGACGAAAGACGCGGGCCTTCGAGCATTTTTGTCGGTGCGATACCGAAACCCGACGAAGATCTGAGCGCGATCCGCGAGACGATAATGAACGAGATACGCGATCTTTCGGTCCACGGCCCGACGCCATCGGAAATGGAGAAGATCGAGAACCAGCTTCTCAACGATGCCGTCCGCACGCGGCAGTCATCCCTTGCGAGGACGCAGCAGATCGCGGAATTTGCTCTCTACGATAACGACCCCAATTTTTTTAACTCAGAACTCGACAGCCTGTTGAAGATATCTGCCGAACAGATAAAGCTGGCTGCCGCAAAGTTCCTAAATACAGATAATCGTGCCTTGTTGGATGTCGTTCCGGCAGGCAGCGGAGCATAGACCGCCAGAGCATAATTTTAATGAACCCGGAATTTAGAAAACATCCGCCAGAATCACTCGCTTCGGTTCCTTTCGACATACCGAGGCCTTTTGAGACGACGCTGTCGAACGGCCTTCGAGTCGTGATCTTTGAGAATGAAAGGCTGCCGTTGGTAAGCTATCGCCTCGCTTTCTTCGCCGGTGATATCGACGAAACAGAGAACGGCCGCGGCCTTGTGTCCGCGATGGCTCTTCTGCTGACCGAAGGCACGGAAAATTATTCGAGCCAGCAGCTTGCCGAAAAGATCGAACGTCTTGGAGCGGGCATATCGGCCCATTCATCTTTTGATTTTACGACCATTTCTGCATCGTCGCTTTCGTTTTACACCTCGGCGATCTTTGAGATGCTTTCTGAGATCATCCTGAAGCCGACGTTTCCGGAAAGCGAGATCGATCTTTATAGGCGAAATCTCCTTGAGAATCTGAAGTTTCAGCGATCGCAGCCGCCGTTCCTTGCGTCGGAACAGGCTGCGAGGCTTATTTACGGAAAGCATCCGTATTCGCACGTCTCGCTCAAACCTGCTGACGTTGAACGCATCGACCGCGAAAGCCTCCAGCGGACGCATCGCAAGGTCCTGGTCCCGAACAATGCAGTGATGCTGATCGTCGGCGACGTTCGCCGCGACGAGGTGATAAAGGAACTCGAACAGCATCTTGACGGCTGGCAGCCGGGAAGTGCGCCGGTGCGAAATTTTCCGGAGGTGCCGAAGCGAGAGAAGCGTTCGATCACGGTCGTCGATCGTCCGGGTTCGAGCCAATCGAACATCGTGATCGCAAACTCGGGATTCGACCGATCATCGCCCGATTACTTCGCCTCGCTCGTGATGAATCAGGTGCTCGGTGCCGGCGCATCATCGCGGGTCTTTATGAACCTGCGCGAGGAAAAGGGCTACACGTACGGTGCATACACGCGAATGGACGCACGATCATTGGCGGGTGACATCGAAGCGACCGCCGAGGTCCGCAACGACGTAACGGGCGAGAGCATCTCGGAATTCTTTAAGGAATTCGAGCGAATTCGCGATGAAAAGGTCGAAGCGGAAGAACTTTCAGATGCCCAGAGCTTTCTGACCGGAGTATTTCCGATCCGGGCCGAAACGCAGGAAGGCCTAACTTCGCTTTTGATCAATCGCGAACTCTACGGACTGCCGGAAGATTATTTGGAGACGTATCGCGAACGGGTCAAGTCAGTGACGGCAGACGAGGTGATGGATGCTGCCCAAAAATACATTCGTCCCGCGGAGATGGCGATCGTTGTCGTTGGCGATGCCGCTTCCGTCGTCCCTCAGATAAAGGAATTTGCACCGACGGTCGAGGTCTTCGATACGGATGGCAGCCTGATCGAATCGCAGTAAAAGCGGGGAGTTTTGAGTTGCGGCCTCGTGGGAGTTTGTTTTGCCACCCCATGGAGGAGAGCGGCGTGACGCGCTTTTGCCGCAACCCAAAACATTGTGGCTGAAACCTTAGCTGGCCCGACGCATAGGCTGAACCGTGCCGCCGCGATGCGAGATCGTCTGCAGATGATCGATCAGATCAGAGGCTGCACGTTTTGAGAGCTCTTCGACCGAACAATGCATCATCTCTCTGCACTCACCATCAACATCGACGCCTGAATTCCTGCCGATCGAACGGATCATTCCAAGCTGCTTGGCCGTGACCATATCTCCAAGGCTGCGGGCGATCGGATCTGCGATCTCAGGCGTTCGGGGCTCACTTTCGGCTTCGGCGATCTCGTCGAATTCCTTTTTATACAGCTCGCGAGCGATGCCGAATTTCACCGCCGCACGTTTCAAGGCGTCGTGTTCGGCCTTCTTTATCCCCGTCTCGCTCGTCGCACGGCCGGTCCCGATGCCTTCGCGGGTCACGCCATCGATCGTAATCGCGACGGTGACCGTCATAATGTCGCCGATCGGGCGTAGGTCGCGGATCTCGTGCTGCCAGTTCGGTGCCTTATCGTCGAGAATGTCTGCGACCGTGTGCCATTCGACATAATCGACCATTTGCGTATGGCCATTGCGGTCGCGCATTCCCGCACGTCTGCGGATCAGATGCGGATCGACCGTCTCGCTCAATCCCTTCAGCGTCGTCGAGAAATCGACGACATTCGACAGCTCGGGCTCCTGCCCGCTTCTATTCTTTTGGATAGTGTTGTTCTTCATTGTGAAAATTTCTCCTAGTGTGTTGTTCGACCTTCGGATCTCGACGTTCGTCTCGGCTTCCATGCTATCGGGCCGCCTGCTGCCCGAATGGAACTCCACCGTCTTAAACCTCCGATCCTGTTCGCGAGAGCCTACAGGCATTTGGCTTCTCGCTCAGCTTTTCAAATCTCATCATAGATACAACGTCTTTACAGTTGTTGCATCTACGAAACATCGTATCAGACAAATTTATTTGTTGCAAGTGCGAAACAAGGTGTTGCAATTAAAATTTTCGTGTGTTATGTTTTATACGTGAAACGCATTGTGCATCTTTGCACGAACACTCATGGAGGATGAGGAGAACCTATGGTCTTCAAGAACGACAGTCTTATTGACACAAATGAATTAGGCAAAGCTATCCGCCGACGCAGGCAGGAATTGAAGCTCAGCCTTCGGGATGTGGGCGACGTTACGCAGGTCTCTGCTTCGACGCTTTCGCGTATTGAGAGCGGAAAGGGAAGGCCGGATGCCGAGAACATCGCCCGGATCACGCAATGGCTTGATATGCCGGTCGATCGCGTGATGAAAAAGCAGGCGGGAGCCGACGTTGAGCCGGTTGTTTATTATCCGCACGAATCGACGCCCGAGATCGTTTCGGCACATTTGCGTGCGGACAAGAACCTTTCGGCCGAAACAGCGGATGCTCTTTCGGAGCTTTTCCGGGTCGCATACTCGCAGTTCAGCGGCAGCAAGGGCAAGTGAATCAGTTAAAGTGAAGTCTCAAGAAACTTAGGTCAAATATATGGCACACAATCGTTACCGGTCACTGGACACAAGTGTTTTGTTATTCTTTTTGACGGCGGAGCTTGCCCGTTCGGCGACATTCTTTGGGCTTGACACTCTGTTATTGATCATCACCGCCCTTGTGGTGCTCGTTCTGCCGTATCTTTTGATCGAGATCGACGGTGTGCCCGCATTTAGGAAATGGCTCCTGCCGAGGGTTGTTTTCGCGGGCATCGGGATCGGCGTAGGCGTGGCCTTTCGCTCTGCACCGGCATCGATCGGCCATCTGACGATGACGTTCCTGATACTCTCTGCTGTTGTCAGCTCCTATATCCATATTTACGGACTTTTGAAGCTGCGGTTGGTGAAATAGGCAAAAGGCACCAAGGCCGCAAACAGCTTCGAAAAAAAGAGATCCGCGTTTCTTCCGCCGGTTTTTCGGGACGGCAGGGAACGCGGATCCTTTTCTTGACCAAAAAACGCCTAGCGGGCGAACGATTCCGCGTAAAGCGTCGTGCCTCGCGTGGCTTCGACGGTGACTTCGCGGATCGCATTGAGCTGTTCGACGAGATCGCGGTATTGAGCAAGCGTCAATGCCTGTGCACCGTCGCAAAGTGCTTCTGCGGGCCTTGGATGCACCTCGATTATGAGCCCATCGGCGCCGACCGCGACACCGGCCCTTGCAAGCGGAGCGACCATATAATTGTGGCCCGTGGCATGCGAAGGATCGACGATGATCGGCAAATGCGTCATTCGATGGACGGCCGGGACGACCGAAAGATCCATCGTGTTGCGTGCGTGATTGGCGAACGTTCGGATGCCGCGTTCGCAGAGGATCACGTCGTAGTTGCCCTCGCTCATCACGTACTCGGCGGCGAGCAGGAATTCTTCGAGAGTCGCGGAAAGGCCGCGTTTCAGGAGCACAGGCTTTCTGGTCTTCCCGACGTATCGCAGAAGCGAGTAGTTCTGCATATTCCGGGCACCTATCTGTATGCAGTCGCCGTATTTTTCGACGGCATCGACCCCATGCTCGTCCATCGCTTCGGTGACGATGTTCAGTCCGGTCTCTTCACGCACATCTGCGAGCATTTTGAGGCCCTCTTCGCCCAAGCCCTGGAAAGCATAGGGTGAAGTCCGCGGCTTGTAAGCTCCGCCTCGGAGGAACTTTGCGCCGCTTGCCGCTACCTCACGGGCTACGGTCGTCAGTTGAGTTCGAGTCTCGATAGCGCACGGGCCGGCAATAATTGCTAATTCGGAGCCGCCGATCGTCGCGTTGCCGACCTTGACGACCGAACGCTCGGGCCTTGCATCGCGAAGGATGAGCTTATATGGCTGTGTAACGCGGATCGTTTCGGCGACGCCGGGCAAATTTTCGAAATTTGTCGGATCAACGGAGCCGCGATTGCCGGTCACACCGATCGCGGTCCGAGTCTCGCCGG
This sequence comes from Acidobacteriota bacterium, assembly GCA_018269005.1. Taxonomy (GTDB): domain Bacteria; phylum Acidobacteriota; class Blastocatellia; order Pyrinomonadales; family Pyrinomonadaceae; genus OLB17. The sequence continues at coordinate 89,636 of JAFDVK010000003.1, forward strand.
GCATTGAATGGCCTCGAAAGCCGAGTGATTCAATAACCTCGAGGACCTTTTCTATCTCTCCGGTGGTAGCACCGGGCTTCATTACGATTAACATATTCTTCACAACCGTGAACCTTCAACTTTATGAGTATGTGCCGCCATTTGCAACGGCAATAATTGATCTATTAGGGCTTCGACGCGGGAGACAGCATCCTGCGCCTCGGACGAGGCCTCGATCTCGGCCACTATGGCCGAGCCGACGACCGCCGCATCGGCGAAATTCCAGACGCTCTCGACTTGTTCCCGTGTAGAGATCCCGAAGCCGACGGCGACCGGCAGGTCGGAGTGCATTCTTATTTTAGCTACAAGTTTCTCAGCCTCGTCCGACATTGAACCGTTCGCTCCTGTCACGCCGGCCCTCGAAACGGCGTAAATAAAGCCGGACGCCTTGCGGCAGATACTCTCGAGCCTTTCGTCGCTCGTCGTCGGTGCGACGAGCGAGATCAGCGAGATGTCGTGCCGACGAAGACTATCGCCGAGCTGACGAGCCTCCGCATCGACGGCATCCACGATCAGAACTCCGTCAACTCCGCTCTTTTTCGCGGCGTCGCACAATTCGTGCACGCCGAAACGCAGGATCGGATTCAGGTAGCTGAACAGCACGACCGGGACGTCGCTCGATGCACGCAGCTTTTCAGCGAGAGCGAGAACGCGGGCGAGATTCACGCCTTTGTCGAGGGCGCGTTGGGACGACCTTTGGATGACCGGGCCGTCGGCCATTGGATCGGAGAAAGGGACGCCGAGTTCGATGACACTCGCGCCTCGTCCGGCAAGCAGCTTGCAGATCTCGAGCGAGACCGCTTCATTCGGGTCGCCTGCGGTAACGAATGGAATAAAGCCGCGGCCTTTCTTTAGGCTTTGCGTAATTCGTTCGCTCATTTTTTGCCTCCGCTTAGAAGCTGCCGAACCGAATCGACGTCTTTGTCGCCCCTGCCGGAAATATTGATGATCATTATCTGATCTTGCGACATTTTCGGTGCTAGTTTTGCGGCGTAAGCGACAGCGTGTGCCGATTCCAATGCGGGAATTATCCCCTCGGTCCGCGAGAGCATTTGGAAGGCTTCAAGAGCTTCGGAATCGTTGACAGATACATACTCGATGCGTCCGGTATCGTGCAGATACGAGTGTTCGGGGCCGACGGACGCATAATCCAGCCCCGCCGAAACCGAGTGCGTGGCCGCAATATTCCCGTCACCGTCCTGCAGCACATAGCTGCGTGTGCCCTGCAGAACGCCGACTGCAGCACCTTTCGCAAAGCGGGCAGCGTGTTCGCCAAGTCCAAGGCCTCGCCCACCAGCTTCGACGCCGGTCATTCGAACGCCTTCGTCATTCAGGAATGGGTGAAAAAGGCCGATCGCATTCGAGCCGCCGCCCACGCATGCGACAAGTTGGTCGGGGAGTTTTCCCGTGTGTTCGACGATCTGTTGTCGAGCCTCGCGGCCGATCACGCTCTGGAATTCGCGTACCATCAGCGGATACGGATGCGGCCCTAGAGCGGAGCCAAGAAGATAGTATGTATCGTTTATGTTTGACACCCAGTCGCGCAAAGCCTCGTTGATCGCATCTTTCAGGGTTCGCGAACCTGTATCGACGGCCCGCACCTCAGCTCCCAAAAGCTGCATCCGAAAGACATTCAATTCCTGACGGCGGATATCCTCGCTGCCCATATAGACAACGCATTTTACGCCGAAGAGAGCGCAAACGGTCGCGGTCGCGACGCCGTGCTGGCCGGCACCGGTCTCGGCAACAATGCGGGATTTTCCCATTCGGCGTGCAAGGAGGATCTGTCCGAGACAGTTGTTTATCTTGTGGGCGCCAGTATGATTAAGGTCCTCGCGTTTCAGGAATATCTGTGCGCCGCCGAGTTCTTCGGTAAGCCTTTTAGCAAAATAAAGAGCCGTAGGCCGACCGGAATAATGCCGGAGGAGGGCGGCAAGTTCAGCATGAAACTCGGGATCGTCGCGCGCGGCAAGGAACGCATCGCTCAATTCGTCCAGCGGAGCGACTAGCGTTTCGGGGACGAAGCGCCCGCCGAATTCTCCCCAATAGCCTTTGTCACTGGGTTCAAAATTCATAAAACTTTCTTTGCGGCCTCGATAAACGCCGCGACCTTTGCCGGGTCTTTCTTTCCTTTTATAGATTCCAATTTGCTGCACGCATCAACGCAGAATGGACGCACCTTTCGTATCGCGTTGGTCACGTTCTCCGGCCCGAGGCCGCCCGCGAGATAGACACGATCGAACTCGGCCGCTGCCTTTGCCGCAAGATTCCAATCCGAGACGCTGCCCGTCCCGCCATAAGCACCCATTGCCGGTGCGTCGATCAGCAGGTCGATATTGCTTTTGCGGACCTCATCGAGGATCCGCATCGCGGTCCTCGCCTCGACCGCCCGTATCACTTGAAGGCCATTCGAGCTGTGGACCCTTCCGGCAAAGTTGAGAGATTCATCACCGTGAAGCTGTACGGAGTCGAGCCCGCAGAGCCTTGCGGTGGCCGCGATCTCTTCCTCGGTCGCGTTCACGAAGACGCCCACCAGTTTCACGGAGGCGCCGAGGTCGCTCGCGATCTTGGCCGCGATCGGCCCGGAGATGAATCTCGGGCTCTTCGAATAGAAATTCAGACCGAGTTCGTTCGCTCCACAGGCCGCTGCGTGCCGAGCATCCTCAAGGTTTGTGATCCCGCAGATCTTTACTCTAACCATGCGAACCTCCTGCCGCGGCGAGGGCCGCAAGCTTCTTTGACGGATCACCGGACGTCATCAGTGCCTCACCTATAAGGAATCCGTCAAAGCCCGCCTCGCTAAGCCGCTCGATCTCTTCCGCCGAACTGATCCCGCTTTCTGAAACGAGCAAACAGCCTTCCGGTTTGTGCCTTGCGAGGTTGAATGACGTCGAAAGATCGACCTCTAGTGAGTGCAGATTGCGGTTATTCACACCTATGACCTTCGCACCGGCCTTCACCGCGGTATTGAGTTCGTCCCGACAATGTACTTCCACCAAGGCATCGAGGCCGAGAGATTCCGTTGTCGAGAGTAAAGCTTGAAGGTCATTCTCGCTCAATGCCGCAACGATCAGCAGGACCGCATCGGCACCTGCGATCGCGGCTTCATAGATCTGTATCGGATCGGCAATGAAGTCTTTTCGAAGGAGCGGGAGGTCGACGCTTCTGCGAGCATCTCGAATATCGTCGAGCGAACCTCGAAAGTACTTCGGCTCAGTGAGTATCGAGATGGCCGCCGCACCGCTCGTCTCGTATGTGACGGCCCGCTCGGCGGCATGCGCGGTCGGGTCGATCACATCCTTCGAAGGCGATGCCCGCTTGATCTCGGCGATTATGTTGACACGATTTTTGCGCGAAAGAGCGTCCGACAATCGGAAGCTGTCGAGCGCGAACCGACAAGCTTCCGCTTCACCCCGGAGTTCCGTGAGGCTAGGTGCACCTGAACGCTCCGCGAGACGCTCGCGGGTTTCAGCGACCACTTTGTCAAGAAATGTTGTCATGCGGCAAGTGCTACCTCGGCAGAAAGAAGCTCCAGCTTCTTGAGCGTCTTGCCGCTGTCGATCGAATCGGCCGCTATGTCGGCCGCGTCGATCAGTGAGTCCGTGCCACCAGCGACAAAGATCGCGGCTGCCGAGTTGGCGATCACCATGTCACGGGCAGGACCGATTTCGCCCTCGACGACAGAACGGATCCTTGCGGCGCTCTCGGCAACGCTTTCCGCCTTTGGGAGCGAGGCCTGGCTCGCTTCGAGCCCGAAACTGTCGGCTGCGATTTCATAATTGCTGATGCCGTTTGGCGTGACCTCTGCAACGATCGTCGTGCCGTTGATCGAGATCTCGTCAAGGCCGCCGCTTCCGTTCACCACGATCGAACGCTTTGTGCCAAGGCGGTGAAGCGCCCTTGCGATCTTTGGAACAAGATCGGCGGACCACGCGCCAATCACCTGATATTCCGCAAACGCTGGGTTCGCGAGCGGTCCGATGCAGTTGAAGATCGTCGGGAAAGGGAGGCTTCGCCGCGCATCGGCAAGCTTCGGCGAAAGACGATGGAACGCGGGTGCGAACAAAAAGGCGAGGCCGTGGCGTCGCAGGTTCATTTCTGCTGAAGCGGGGCCGAGTGACGGTTCGAGCCCAAGGGCAGACAGAACGTCAATGGCACCCGAACGGCTTGTCGCGGCACGATTTCCGTGTTTTGCGACCTTTTGCCCGGCCGCCGCCGTAACGATGGCCGCAGCGGTCGAGACATTGAACGGCTTTTGCGAACCGCCGCCGGTGCCGACGATGTCCACGCTGTCCTCGTGGCCGCGGATTCGTCGGCATCGGTTGCGAAGCACACTCGCGAAGCCGTAGATCTCGTCTTCAGCGATGCCTTTCTCGTTCCATGTGGTCAGAAGATCGACAAGCAGTTTGCGGTCTTCGCACGCGAGAATTTCGTCGAGCACCGCTTCGGTATCTTCAACCGAAACGTCCGCACCTCGTTTCATTCCAAGTATCGTTGTATGTATTAAGTCAGTCATCCCAGTTCTCCGGTCTCAGCGAGATCGATAGCCCGCAAAAGTCCTTTTGCTTTATTTATTGTTTCTTCAAACTCTGATGCCGCCACCGATTCGGCGACAATTCCTGCTCCTGCCTGGATCGTCGCAACGCCGTTCTCAAGAACGAGCGTGCGGATCGAAATGCAGGTATCCATATTTCCGCGATAGTCGAAATAGCCGATCGCACCGGCGTAAAGGCCTCGCGGTTTCGGCTCCAATTCGCGAATGATCTCGATCGCCCGCACTTTGGGCGCTCCGGAGACCGTTCCGGCCGGGAAGCAGGCGGCAAATGCGTCAAACATATCCTTGCCGCCGGCAAGCGTAGATGAAAGGGAACTTACGAGATGCTGGACGTGGGAATATTTCTCGACGGCCATTAGAGAATCGACCTTAACGGAACCGAATTCGGAAACACGGCCGAGATCGTTGCGGCCCAGATCTACGAGCATCATATGCTCGGAAACTTCCTTGGCGTCAGCCTTCATTTCGATGGCAAGCTTTTCATCTTCCGTCGCGTCCGCACCGCGAGGACGAGTTCCGGCGATCGGGCAATATTCGAGTTTGCGGTCCGTACAGCGGACGAGCATCTCGGGCGAAGCACCGATAACATGGCGTTTGCCGATCTGCATCAGAAACATATAGGGAGACGGATTCAAAGACCGCAACGCACGATAGATCGCAACGGGCGAAGCATTCGTCGATCGCGTAAAACGCTGCGAATAGACCGCCTGATAACAATCGCCCGCTTTGATATATTCCTTGATCCTATCGACCGCCGCCTCAAATTGAGCACGAGTTTGATTCGACTCGGCCGGTTGAGATCCGCTCTTTTCGATGCGTACAAGGGAGACGTTCTTGTCGCTTTCAAGAAGAGAGCGGATCTCTGCATTTCGCAGCTTTGCTTTGTCGAGCTCGCATTCCGGTGCGAGCGTTACGATCTTGATCGTCTGCTGTGCGTGATCGAAAGCGATCACCGAGCGATAGATCATCAGCGACGAGGTGGTCAGGGCGTCGTTTCTTCGGAGCGATGGTTCGAAGCCTTCGCAAGCGTCAAATCCGATGCAGCCGATCGCTCCGCCGATGAACGCCGGGAGACCGTTCTCGTCGATCGCTCTGCTTTCGGCAAAGATTCGTCTAAGCTCGCCGAATGCTTCAGTTCCGCCTTCGATCGTCCGTATCGGATCGGCACCGATGAATGAGTATCTTGCAAGGTTTTCGCCGCCTTCGACGCTTTCGAGCAGGAATGAATGTGTTGAATTTACAGAAAGTTTGAGATAGACGGCAAGAGGGGTCAGCAGGTCGGCGGGGATCGAATCGACCACCGGCTTGAGTAAAATAGTTTGTTGCGGACTCGTATTCATTACCAAAATTCAAAATTCAAAATTCAAACACAAAAACGCCGCTTGAACGGTATGTTTCAAGCGGCGTCTTTTGATAGATCTGAGTTTTATCTAGTTCTTAACTGTCAGATGCGATCGTTAGACGCGCCGGTAAACTGCCACCAAAAAAAGGTGTACAGGTCAAACGCGTAATAGATCGCTCCGAAGAACTTCATCGAGAGTTACGATAGCACAAACGCCAACAGGCGTGTCAACCGCTTTCGTGAAAAAACTTTCAAGCCTACATCTTTGCGGGCACTTCGATGCCAAGGTCCGCGAGTGCAGCTTTTAGGCTCCTTGAAGCAAAAAATGCAGCAGAGACTAGCACGGCACGCCGCGTCGCATCAGCCTCCGCGATGATCTTGTGATTGTGGTAGAAGAGGTTGAAAGCCTTCGCGAGATTGAATGTGTATTTCGCGAGGATCGCCGGTTCGTTGGCATTTGCCGCCTGACGAATGGTCTCCTCAAGACGAGAAGCAAGGGCGATCAAAGCCCAGATCTCATCACCGCCTTCGCCCGCAAAAACTTCGTTGACCTTCCCTTTGTCAGCAAGGTTCGGCAAAAGGGAATCCACGTTTTCGCCTTTCTCGGCGAGTTTCCGGAAGATCGAATTTGCCCGAACCGCAGAATATTGACAGAAGCAGCCGGTCTCACCCTCAAAGGAAAGAGCTTCTTTGAAATCGAAGACGATCACGGTGTTTCGCGTAAATTTGAGGAGAAAATATCGAAGGGCACCGATCGCAAGTTGATGGGCGATGTGCCGTTTTTCTTCTTCGCTCTCATCCGGATGACGCGATCCAACCTCGGCGTACGCATTCGCTTCGAGTCGAACGATCAGATCGTCGGCCTTTACGCCGAGGCCTTTGCGGCCGCTCATTTCGATAAAGGATCGCTTGCGGTCATCGTCCGACAGCTTAAAGCCAAGCTCCTCGGCCGCTGACGGAGAAAGAGCGACCATCTCGTACGCAAGGTGGACGCTCGCCGAAAGCCCGCGTTCGGGAGAGATCGCGGCCACGCCCTTCTTTACGATCTCCTGCGGATATGACTGCCGCGTATCGATGACGTTGTAGATCTTTTCGCCGCCGCCGAACTTCGGATGTGCGGCAGAACCTTCACCGGCCGTAGTTATCCAAACTTCGCCGCCGGCATCGTTCCGAAATGGACGGTAGTTGAAATCGAGTCCGAGAATGCCGAGTTTCCACATCTGGTACGCGATGTCCTTTCCCGTGTAGGTCACCGTTCCGTTCGACCGGACAAGGATCTTGTCGGCCTCGTGTTCGTCGGTTCCCGCGTGTTCTTCGAACGGCATCACCCAGCAGCCGGCGTGCTTGCCCTCGCTCTCAAAACGCACGACGCCAAGCTCTTTCATCTTCTCGAACGCTTTGTCCCAAAAATGCAGGTGAAGGATCTCGGATTCCCGCGGCAGAAGGTCGTAGTAGATCGACAGACGCTCCATTGTTTCGAGTATGCACTCGACGTTCCGCGTCGCTACGAATTCGGCGAATTCAGCCGTCGCATTGCCGCCTTCTTCAAGAGCGTGGAGTACTTCGGCACGACGTTCCTTCAACGATTCGTCGGTCTGGAACGTCTGACCGACCTTTGCGTAAAGGTCCCAGCAATAATGATCGAAACGCTTACCTTGAGCCGTAAGCTCTTTGTCCAAAGCCTTGACCGAATCAAGATCGCGTCCTTCGAGATAGAGAAACCCGACCACAACGTCGGCAACTTGAACGCCCGTGTTGTCGATGTAGTTCTGGATCTCGACATCCTTGCCCGTGCTCGTCAAAATGCGTGCGAATGTGTCGCCGAGCACGGAATTTCTTACATGGCCAATGTGTGCGGCCTTGTTCGGGTTGACCGAAGTGTGTTCGATACACACCTTTGCACGATCCGCGGCGGCGAGGCTCTTTACAGGATCGAGTTGGGCATTCTGTGCAAGAAAATCCGCACGGTCGAAGAAGATATTCAAATAGCCTGCACCTGCGACGTCAACGCGTTCAACGCCGGGCGTGCCTTCGATCGCGGCCTTCAAGGTTTCGCCGATCGCACGCGGATTCGCCTTTTCGCCCGTCTGCTGCTTGATGAGCTTTGCAAGCTCAAATGCAACAGGGAATGCGAGATCGCCAAGCTCTGTTTTTGGCGGAATTTCGGCGGCGATATTCTCAAGTTTTACGGAAAAATGTGTCTCAGCGGCGGCTTTGACCTTTTCGTCGAGCAAAGCCCGTAGTTCTAATAGCGTCATGACAGTCAGGATAAACGCCAAATTATATCGTTACGAAAGCAAAAATAACAGCGAAGCGGTTGGCTGTGAATTGCCCGAACTTTTTATTTTGCAGCGAAATAGCTAAAATCAAGACCGATGAGGACACTCTATTTTGACTGTTTTTCGGGCGCGAGCGGGAATATGATCCTCGGCGCTCTCCTTGAACTTGGCGTCGATGCGGACGCACTGCGGGCCGAACTCGCAAAACTGAAGCTTTCAGGGATTGAGTTGGTCGTCGAAAAGGTCGATCGTTCCGGCATCAGCTCAACGCACGTCGAGGTAAAATATCCGCACGAGCACGTCCATCGCCATTTGAAGGATATCGTGAAGATCATCAGCGAAAGTTCGCTCAACGACACGATAAAAGAGCGATCGGTGGCGATCTTTACACGTTTGGCCGAGGCTGAAGCGAAAGTGCATGGAATCTCGGTCGAACGCGTGCATTTTCACGAGGTCGGGGCGTTGGACGCGATCGTTGACATCGTCGGAGCGTGCATCGGCTTTGAGATCCTGGGAATAGAGAATTTCGTCGCCTCTTCGCTCAACCTCGGCAGCGGGACGATCGAGATCGCACACGGGAAGTTTCCTGTTCCGCCACCCGCGGTCGCTGAGTTGGTTCGCGGAATTCCGGTCCACTCGAGCGAAGATACGGGCGAGTTGGTGACGCCAACGGGTGCGGCGATAATCTCAACGTTATGTGAGAGTTACGGCATATTACCTGAGATGAAGATCGAACAAATTGGTTATGGTGCCGGCACCCGCGATCGTAAGGGGTCGCCAAACGTCATTCGCCTGATGTTGGGCGAAACAATTGGTACGACGATCTCGCCGGGCCGCGCCGTCGAGAAGCTTGTCGTCCTTGAATCGAATATCGACGATGCTTCGCCTCAAACACTTGGTTTCGCGATGGAAAGGGCATTTGAGGCAAATGCTTTGGACTGCTGGTTCACGCCGATCCAGATGAAGAAGGATCGCCCGGCGACGTTATTATCTGTCTTGTGCGAACCGTCTGACGTCGAACGTATCCAACAACTCCTGTTCCGCGAGACGACGACCATCGGTATTCGCAAGAGCGAGGTTGAGCGAGTGAGTCTCGAAAGAACCTCAGAAACGCTCGTGACGGAGTTTGGGGAAGTTCAAGTAAAGGTTTCGCGATTAGATGGTAAAGTGTTGACACGAAAGGCCGAATTCGACGACGTAAAGCGTATTGCCAGCGAAACTGGTGAGCCATTGAGGAGCATTGCCGCAAAGATCGAGAGAATACTAGACCAACAGGACGAGGCCTTGACGAAGGCCGCTGCGAAAGGTTGATGGCAGGGAAAACGAAGAAAAGAACCAAGAAGAACTCGGTCGATCTAAAGAAGATCTCGGCCGGCGTCCGGCTCATTCTCGAAGGCATTGGCGAGGACGCGGACCGCGACGGTCTGGTCAAAACGCCGGAGCGCGTAGCGGATTTTTACGCGGAGTTGACCGAAGGAATGTGGATCGACCCGAGCGAGTTCATCGTCCCTTTGCCGGGGGATTCGCACGACGAGATGGTGCTTGTGAAGGATATCTCGATCTCATCGATCTGCGAACATCACCTCGCTCCGTTCACCGGTAAATGCCATATAGCGTACATTCCCAAGGACGGCCGCATAGTCGGACTTTCAAAGCTCGCGCGGCTTGCCGAGGTTTTCTCGCGAAGGCTGCAGGTTCAGGAAAGGCTAACGCAGGAGATCGCAAATACGTTATTCGATAATCTCAAGCCGCTCGGCGTAATGGTCGTGATCGAGGCCGAACATACGTGTATGACACTCCGCGGCGTTAGAAAGCCCGGTTCCGTCACGGTTACATCCGCGGTTCTCGGCGGCTTCCGAAGCGACCCGCGAACACGGGCTGAGGCAATGGCACATATCAAAGGATAATAATGAAAAAACTACTCGTTCTTTTGTCGCTTGCGTCGCTGCTTGCGATCGCCGCTTTTGCTCAGGATTATACGTCGAAATTCAGCGAAGCTAAGATGCGCGAACGCGTGAAAACGCTTTCGTCTGACGCGTTCGAAGGCCGCGGGCCGGGAACTCCCGGCGGTCAAAGGGCGGCGAAATATATCGCCGACCAGATGCGTCTCGCAGGCGTTCAACCCGGTAATGGCAAGAGCTATTATCAGCAGATTAATTTCGTCGCTCTGAAGGCCGATCCGAATACGAAACTGCAAGTTTCAGGCAAGAACGGCGGGAAAGACTATCGTTTCCTCGATGACTTCGTTGCATCGACCGGCGCTCAGCGGCCTTCGATCAACACGAAAGCGGAGCTTGTCTTTATGGGCTATGGCATCGATGCCCCGCTCTATAAATGGAACGATTACAAGGGCAGCGCCAGCGACTTTCGCGGCAAGTATCTGATGATCCTTGTCAACGATCCGCCCGCGACAAAGAGCGAGCCCGATCTGTTCGGGGGCGATGCACTTACTTATTTTGGCCGCTGGACATACAAATACGAAGAAGCGGCCCGGCGTGGTGCGGCGGGGGTAATTCTCGTTCACACGGACAAGTCTGCAGGCTATGGATGGAACGTCATCCGCAGTTCGAACGGCAGTTGGCGGTATGAGATTCTGCGTACGAAGAACGACAAGAGGCCTTACCTCGATGTCCGGGCGTGGGCGACCGAAGATGCGGCCGAGAATATTCTCGAGCAGGCGGGGTTGAACCTCAAGGAACTATCGAAAGCCGCGAAGAGTCGTGATTTCAAGCCGGTAAAGACCGGCCTTACCGTCAGCCTCGATCTTCAGAGCGAGACAAAGCATATCGCTTCGCCGAACGTTGTTGGAAAAGTTGCAGGAAGCGATCCAAAACTGAGCTCGCAGTACGTGGTCTATACCGCGCATTACGATCATCTCGGCATCGGTGAACCGAATAAGGACGGTGACAAGATATATAACGGTGCGTACGATAATGCGTCAGGCGTGAGTGCTGTTCTCGGCGTTGCGGAGGCGTTGGCAAAAATGCCGATCAAGCAGCGGCCGCGGCGTTCATTCTATTTCCTTTTCCCGACGGCAGAAGAGCAAGGCCTCCTCGGTGCGGAATATTATTCAAGGCATCCGCTAGTGCCGCTTGCCAAAACCGCTGCGAACATAAATCTCGACGGCGTGAATTTCGTCGGCAAGGTCGATGATTTCATCGCCCTCGGAGCCAATCGTTCGTCGATGATCGATCAGATCGAGGCCGCGGCAAAGGAACGGAAGTTCACCATCAAGGACGATCCGGATCCCGGACAAGGATTCTTTTTCCGCTCGGATCACTTTCCCTTTGCGAAGGTCGGAGTTCCTGCGGTCAATTTCTCTCACGGCGACCATTTCCTCGACAAGTCGAACAAGGACGCCTCTAGGTTTTTGTCCGATTACACCGAAAAGTACTATCACCAGGTCGGCGACGAATATCACGATTGGTGGGATATGTCCGCAATGGTGCAGGAAGCGGAGTTCGCACTCTCGTTCGGCATCAAGATCGCCAACGCTCCGAAGATGCCCAGGTATAAGCTGACCGATGAATTCTCGGCTCCAGACAAGAAGAGATTGCCTTAAACTTTTTTGAAATGCCAGAGACTTTTTACATTACAACGCCGATCTACTATGCGAATAGCTTGCCGCATCTCGGACATCTGTACACGACAATAGTGGCCGACGCCATTCGGCGCTATAAGCGCCAACGCGGATTCGACACCTTCTTTTTGACCGGAACGGACGAGCACGGGATCAATATCCAGCGTGCCGCGGAGAAAGAAGGCAGAAGTCCGAAAGAGCAGGTAGATATCATTTCTACCGAACTCAAGCGAATGTTTGCGTCCTTCGCGTTGGATACAGAGAACGGCGGGTATGACACCTTTATGCGTACGACCGAGTCGTTCCATTATGCCGGTGCGCAGAAGTTTTGGCTCGATATCGCAAAGAACAAGACCCCAAAAGGAAATTCGACTATATACAAAGGCTTTTACGAAGGCTGGTTCTGTGCCCCGTGTGCCGAGTTCAAGACGGAAGAACAGTATTTCATTCCGGAGGGCTCTGACCAGCCGCATTGTCCGATTCACGAACGCCCACTCGATAAGATCGCGGAGGAAAGCTACTTTTTCCGCTTATCGGATTATCAGGAGTTTTTGATCGAGACGATCGAGGCCGAACCGACGCGAGTGCGCCCTGATGCCCGTCGTAACGAAGTTCTCTCTTTTGTGCGCGGCGGGCTTCAGGATCTTTCGATCAGCCGGCAGCGATCGGCGGTCTCGTGGGGAATTCCGGTTCCCGGAGACGACGACCACGTTATGTATGTTTGGCTCGATGCCTTGTCGAATTACATCACGGCCTTAGGTTATGGCAGCGATGATCCGTCAGCCTTTGAGAGGTATTGGCAGAACGTCACGCATCTTGTCGGCAAAGACATCCTTCGGTTCCATACGGTCTATTGGTTCTCATTCCTCGCGGCCGCAGGGCTAAAGCTTCCGCAGACGGTTTTTGCCCACGGAATGTGGCTTGATGCCAATGGGCGAAAGATGGGCAAGACAATAGGTAACGTCATAGAAGTTGATGTATTACTTCAGTATTTTCAGGTCGATGCCGTCCGCTATTTTGTTCTCCGTGAAATGGTCTTTGGTCAGGATGGCAAGTTCGGTTACGAGAATCTCATCGACCGCGCGAATGCCGATCTTGCAAGCGGTCTCGGCAATCTTGCGAGCCGCACATTGTCGATGATCGATAAATATCGCGATGGTAAGATCCCGACGGGCGGCGGTGAGCTTGCGGACGTGGTCGAGTCGAACCGTAATAATTTTATCGGGCATTTCGACAGACTCGAGTTTAGCCAGTCGCTTGAATCAGCTTGGGCGGTCATTGCAGCGGCGGACAAGATGATTTCGGACTCAAAACCCTGGCTGCTGGCAAAAGACCCCGCGCAGGCGAAAGAGCTGGACAACGTTCTTTACCAAGCCGCCGAAACGCTACGCTGGCTGTGCGTGATGATTTACCCCGTAATGCCGCGTTCGTGTGAAAAGATCTATAGGCAGCTGGGACTGAATGAAGAGTTGGGGATAGCAGACCCTGAGAAACTCGAATGGGGCGGGCTCGCGGCCGGTACGACGATCGGCGAGAGCGAAGCGGTTTTTCCAAGAATTGATAAGACAAAAGTTATGAATGAGATCAATGAGCAGTCAGCAGTTAGCAATGAGCAGCCGTCAAAATCGGAACCGGGAGCGATAGCGACTGGGTCATCGGCTGATGTCGAGACGCCGTTAGCCGAGGAGATCTTCATCACGATAGACGATTTTCTAAAGGTCGAGCTTCGTGTCGGTGAGATCAAGGTCGCAGAACGCATCCCGAACGCCGACAAACTCCTACGTTTCGAGATCGATCTCGCAGAAGAGAAGCCGCGTCAGATACTCGCAGGACTTGCCGAATATTACGATCCCGAAAAACTCATCGGCCGCAAGGTCGTTGTCGTCGCAAATCTAAAGCCGCGCAAAATGCGCGGCCTAGAGTCGCAGGGAATGATCTGCGCCGCATCTCTCGAAGACGGTTCCGGCCCGAATCCGGCCCTCGCAACCTTCCTCGAAGACGTCGAGATCGGTGCGAGGTTGAAATAGTCGCAATTTCTGCAGTGATAATTGATTCTCATTGCCATATTGACGGGGAAGGTTTCGACGAAGATCGGGACGAGGTCGTTGCGCGTGCTAGGGCGGCGGGCGTTGCCGCGATGCTGAATGTCGGGACGGGCGATCCGTATTCGGATGATTTTCGCCGGGCGGTGGCCGTCGCCGAAAGATACGAAAATGTGTTTGCATCTGTGGGCGTTCATCCGCATGACGCGAAGTTGTACGATGATGCCGCCGAAAATCACCTGATCGATCTCGTGAAAGGTTCAGAAAAGATCATTGCGTGGGGCGAGATCGGGCTTGATTACCATTATGATCACAGCCCGCGTGACGTACAGCGGGACGTTTTTCGCCGGCAGATCCGTGTTGCGAAAGGATTGAATCTGCCGATCATCATTCACAGCCGTGCGGCAGATGAAGAAACGGTCAGGATACTGGCGGAGGAATTCTCGACCTCAACAGACATCGCGAAACCTTTGACTGATAGCTCACAGCTGACAGCTGACGGCTGTAATTTAGAGAGCAGCTATCAGCCGCAAGCTATCAGCTATGAGCAAAGACCGGGGATCATGCATTGCTTCGGCGGAACGCCGGAAATGGCAAAAGCTTGTCTCGATATTGGTTTTCTTATCTCCTTTGCTGGCAACGTTACGTTCAAGAAAGCTGAGAATCTGCGTGAGGCTGCTCGCGTCGTTCCATTTGACAGATTGTTGGTTGAAACCGACTGCCCATTCCTAACGCCGGTACCGTTCCGCGGGAAGCGTAACGAGCCTGCGTTCGTCGTTCATACGGCGGAGTTTCTTGCCAAGCTTTACGGAGTTTCGCTCGAAACGATCGCCGAACACACGACGCGAAATTTTCTTGATCTATTCAAATTGAGTTTGGCCGCAGATTGACGCGGATATCGCAGATCGGCAGCGAAATAGGCAGCTTTCGTCTGCGTCATTTGCGTTGATGCGGTAAAATAACTATTAAACTATGGCAAAAGAGAATTCATTTGATGTCGTCTCAAAGACGGATTACGCAGAGGTTACGAACGCGCTTCATCAAACGACGAAAGAGGTGTCGCAGCGCTTCGACTTTAAGGGCAGCAAGGCCGCGGTGGAACTCGTTGACAAGGACCTTGTGTTATCGGCCGAAGATGAGACCAAGCTTCGCAATATGAACGATATTCTGCAGGGCAAGCTCGTAAAACGCGGCGTCTCCCTCAAGGCCCTCGATTATCAAAAGATCGAACCGGCGGCCGGCGGCACGGTGCGCCAATCGGTCAAGATCCAGTCCGGCATTCCCGGCGACAAGGCAAAAGAGATCGTCAAGTTCATCAAAGATGCAAAGTTAAAGGTTCAGGCGTCCATCCAGGGCGATACCGTTCGCGTTTCAGGCAAAGACCGCGACACCCTTCAGGACGTGATCGCACGGCTAAAAGCTAAAGATTTCGGTATCGATATGCAGTTCGATAATTACCGTTAGAATGCAGACCTTCGCATACGCAAAAAGGGAAGTCATCTCGAAAACTTCGGCGCGCAAAGTCTTCGACGTTGTAAAAGATGAGCTGAAGCTTGTCGAAGCCGAGTTCGAGGCTCAGGCTCGTTCGAATATTCGTGTCGTAAATTTCCTTAGCGATTACTTACGGGCGTCGGGCGGCAAACGAGTTCGGCCGGCCCTTTTGATCCTTACCAATTACGCTTGCGGCGGGCAAGGCGACGCCGAGAATATCATTCGGCTCGCGACCGTAATGGAAATGCTCCATACCGCGACGCTCGTCCACGATGACATTATCGACAACGCTGACACCCGCCGCGGCCGGCCAAGCATAAACGCGAGATTCGGCAATCAGACCTCGGTGCTGATGGGCGATTGGCTCTATATGTCGGCCTTCGAGACGTCGCTCGCCGAGCGTAAACTTGAGATCCTCGATGTTCTCACGCGACTCACTCGCAAGATGACCGAGGGCGAACTGATCCAAATGACGATGATCGGCCGCCTTGATATCACTGAGGCCGAGTATTTCGACATCCTTAAGCGAAAGACCGCGTATCTATTCTCTGCATGCTGTGAGATCGGTGCTATGGCCGCCGGTGCAGATGGGCCTGCGGTCGAGGCAATGAGATCATACGGCCTTGACCTCGGTATCGCTTTTCAGCTCGCTGATGACCTTCTTGACCTGACCGCGGACGACGAGAGTCTCGGCAAGGCGGCGGGCGTCGATCTTCTCGAAGGCAAGCTCACGCTTCCGCTCATCAAGCTCCTTGAGGTCGAACCCGAACTACGCCCCGAATTCGAGAAAATGATGCTTTCCGGAGCCTACGATGACTTCTCTAGGGCGATGATAATCGACCGCCTCTACCTCCACGGTATCGTTGACAGCATAAGGGAGCGCGCTTATGCACATGCCGAATCCGCAAAAAAAGTGCTTGATGTTTTAAGCAAAACCTTGTATCGTCAAACATTGGAAGAGATTCCCCGATTTGTTATCCAACGTCGAAGCTAGACAGGCACGCAACAACTTAAAGCAATCTCTCAATGCATCTTAAGTACCGCTAGATCAGTATGTTAGACGAAAATCTTATAGCAACACTTGAACAAAGTTTGCGTCAAACCCGCAACGCTCAAAACCGTCTGATGGGGCGTTTGCGCGAGGCCGAAGGCGAAGTTGAAGTGCTTAGGCAGGAAATAACTGCTTTAGAAAATAGCGCTTCACAGACCGAGCAGGCGATCGACAGCCTACTCGTTACCATGCGGAGCGGATCGCGCGGACGGCTGCTCGGCCGCAACATTCAGATCTCCGACGAGAACGGCTCGGTCTCGAGTCAAACCTCCGAGACCTTCCGAAGCGAACCGAATAGAGAGGCGCGTTCCTCGACCGTGTCTTATCTAAGTCACCACCGCACCGTTCCTTCGATCTCGCAGAACATCGAACCGCTTACGAACCGATTCTCCGACCGTACGATCACCCAGGCGTGCACACTGCTTTTACGCGAGGCGGGGCGTCCGCTTCACGTCAACGAACTTTATAATCTGCTTATCTCCGGCGGTATGAAGTTCAAGGGCAATAATCCGACTATCTCGATAGCGGTTTCGCTTAACCGCAATCGCCGGTTCCGCAAGGTCGATCCGGGCACGTTTGACCTCATAATGCGCGAGGCCGTTCAGACGGGCACCTAAAGATACTCAGTTGCACCGATTTTCCGGGAAGACTAGGAGCAAGCTTTCTGCTTTCAGAAGCTTGTTCCTTTTCTGTTGTGTGCTAAAATCTAGCCAATTTTTCAAGCAGTATCATTGACTTTCGACCGGATCAGCAGACGGCAGGCGGTATAAAGTACGCTGCCCTTGTCTTTAGGCGTTTTGTATTCGCACACCCGAGGAAGATATGAAGCTTAGAGTAACGATCAACGACGGATCTCTCGCAGGCCAGGTATTTGAGCTCGAGAACGGCTTTCTCTCGATAGGACGAGCCGATTCTTGCAGTATCAGGTTCAATCCGATGGTCGAGACGGCTGCATCGAAACAGCACGCATTCATCGAGAGCAAGTTCGACGGATACTACATCACTGACAATCAGAGCACGAACGGGACGTTCGTCAATGACGCACGCATCTCGGCGCCGACGCTATTGTCGAATGGGGACAAGATACAGTTCGGCCGCAACGGCATCACTGCGTTCGTCTCGCTTGCAGGTGATTCTGTCCCGACCATTCCTCGCGAAGAGTTTCGCGAGATGCAGGTCGATGAATTCAACAGAAAGGTCGGTGCGGCACAGACGCTCCAGGGCTCGATCGGCAATTTTGGGCTTAATTCGGCGATCGCGGTCAAGCCGGAGACGAGCTCGACAGGCAAGTACATCGGCATCGGCGTGACGCTTTTTGCGCTCGTCTTTCTGATCCTGATCGTAATGGGGATTGTTTTCTTGAGCATCGGGCCCGTTGCAGCGGTGATCGCGGCGATCGTTGCCTTTGTCCCGGCGATGATCTACCTGATGCCGGTTCTCTGGCTCGACCGATATGATCCGGAGCCGATCTGGCTGCTTGCTCTTGCCTTTGCTTGGGGCGCCTTGGTCGCGGTCATATTTTCGTTCGTCGTCAATACGGTCTTCGGCATTGCGGTCGGGATGGCGATCTCGCCGGACGTTGGGCAGGCGGCAGGTGCGGTTATGTCCGCTCCGATCTTTGAAGAAGGCTCAAAGGGTCTCGGTGTGGTCATACTCTTGGTCTTTTTCCGAAAGTATTTTGACGACATTCTGGACGGCATCGTTTTTGCGAGCGTG
Source organism: Acidobacteriota bacterium (assembly GCA_018269005.1). Lineage (GTDB taxonomy): Bacteria > Acidobacteriota > Blastocatellia > Pyrinomonadales > Pyrinomonadaceae > OLB17. The sequence goes on from JAFDVK010000003.1 coordinate 107,731, forward strand.
ATCGCTCTCGGTTTTGCGACCGTCGAGAACGTGCTTTATTACGGTCGAGGATTGCTTGGCGGCGGTTTCGGCGGATTGATGCTGCTCTTTGTTCTGCGCGGGATAATGTCGCCCTTTGCTCACGCGACTTTCACCTCAATGACCGGAATTGGATGCGGTATCGCTCGTGAGTCGCACAACAAAGCTGTGCGGATCATTATGCCTGTCGTGGGATACTTCGGGGCCGTGCTTTTGCACGCGATCTGGAACGGCATGGCAGTGCTTGGCGGCACCCAAGGCTTCCTGCTCGGATATTTCGTTGCGGAGATACCGTTCTTCCTTATCTTCGTCGGCTTTTCGCTTTTCATCATGCGGCGGCAAGGAAAGATCTTAAAAGAGATGCTTGCCATCGATGTCGCCCGAGGCCTCATTTCGCCGGAACTCGAAAGGATCGCTACGTCTGCATTTCGCGGATTTGGCTGGGTCGTTCAGGGGATCTTCGAGGGTAAATTCGGCGCGAGAACCAAATATCTTCGCGCGGTCGGAAAACTCGGTCTTAGCTACTGGCACATCCAGCGTGCGACCAAAGCGAAGGGCGAAACTGCAAGCTTCCAACAAAATCCACTTCTCAGAGACGAGGTCCTGCGGCTCCGCGACCTGGTTTAGCCGGCACCTCATTTTTGTGCAAAACGTGCATTTTGTGCATTTCGTGCGGTTTGATACATTCTGTGCGGTTTGTGCTTCAAACGGGCGCGTCAGTTCGCTATGATGACAACACGGTCGAGACGCCGTTTGTTCATTGACAATCTAAAGCTCGGGTTTCAGGTTTAGCTTTCAGGTTTAGGTTTCAGGTTTCAGGTTTAGGTTTCAGGTTTCAGGTTTGGGATCCATATCTCGAATTTCAAATTTCAGATCTGAGATTTTATATCGGCTTCCGATCCGTGCATTCGCGGCGGCTTTCTTTCTTTGCGAACTCTGCGTTGCCTTTGCGTTCTTTGCGTTTAAGTTTCGGTTTGGAAACGCAAAGTACGCGAAGCGAAACCCCGCAAAGACCGCAAAGGTACGGGATTCTGAATCTCAGATTCGAAATTTGAAATTCGAAATTCGAAATTGAGAGCGATAGATTCGTGCATTCGTGGCTGCCCCGTTCCTTCGCAAACTTTGCGTCTCCTTTGCGTTCTTTGGGTTTAAATTCCGGTTTCGAAATGCAAAGACCTTCAAGCGAAACCCCGCAAAGACCGCAGAGATTCTAGTCCCCGTAGGGGACGCGAGAATATAGCCCGGGGTAAGGCCGAAGGCCGCAACACTGCGTTACGCGATCACCCACCACATCGGAGCGTGCGGAGCACGCGACAAGAAGTCGGCGGCAAGCCGCCTCCGAGATCGGTTTTGGGTTACGGTTCCACGGCATAAATGCCGCGGCAATTCGGTGGGAAGCTGCGTTGAAGATTACGCCCTTACTAACGTTCGGGCTTCTGCAACGTTGATCGCCCGCTGACGCAGGCGGTTCTGACTTTTGGGGACAGGAGGATAGAGGTGATTCCTCCCGAGTCGGACAAGCGAAATGTAGCTTGATATTTTTTTTTGCAAAATTCTGGGACAAATCACGTAAATGATTGATAATATTCGACTTATTTGTCCCAAGAGGCTGTCCCACACGTGTCCCAGTGGGACAAAAGTAGAGAATGCGGGTTGGTCCGTTTTCACGGAGCTTGTGTCAAACATTGTGATGCAGAATGGGTAAACCGGACAGATCTGAACCTTAAAAAAAGGAACGCCGCAAGGAGTAGATCCGGGCAGCGTCTTTTTCTACCAAAAATGGTAGGCCGAACAGGGATCGAACCTGTGACCCGCGGATTAAGAGTCCGCTGCTCTACCAACTGAGCTATCGACCCAAAAAGCAAAAACGGATTATAGCAAACGGAATGTTCGAGAACAAAATCCGCAAATCGACCTTGTGAAAACGTTCTTATATTTTGAGAAAGCGACCAAAAACCTGCAAGATTAGAACTGGCTATGCGTGAATGCCCGAAATGCGAGAATTGTTATCCGGACGAAGTGCCAGCTTGTCCGGCGGATGAGTCCGCGCTGAAACACACCCTGCCGGGAACGCCATTGCTTGCCGGCCGATACCTTCTAAAGAGCCGCTTGGGCAGAGGAGCGATGGGCCAGGTGTATCTTGCGAACGACACCAAGTTCGAGGCACGTCGGGTGGCCGTAAAGACCGTGCGGCAGGACGTGCTGAACAGCGAGGACATGGCCGAAGGCGAGGCGATCGCGCGGTTCAATCGCGAGGCGCAGGCAGCGGCATCGATCCAGCATCCGAACACCGTCAGCGTTACCGACTTCGGCGAAACCGACGAGGGCGTTTTCTATCTTGTGATGGAGTACGTCGAGGGCGAGACGCTTCACAAACTGCTTCGCAGGGAAGGCACCTTGCCGATCAAAAGGGCGGTGAGCCTGCTGCGACAGATCTCGGACGGCGTCGAGGCGGCACATTCACTTGGCATTCTGCATCGTGACCTAAAGCCCGCGAATATCTTTATTATGCAGACCGGCCGTTCAGGCGACGGTTTTGTGAAAGTGGGCGACTTCGGCCTTGCGAAGATCATCAGTGCTACGTTCACGGATGCCGCGTCGAACGCCACGCCGTCGTCTCGCGGCATTATAGGCACGCCGGAATTTATGTCGCCTGAGCAGATGCAGCCGGAAGTCGGTGTCGACAAACGGGCGGATCTTTACGCTCTCGGCACGATCGCCTATTTGATGCTCGTCGGCAAGACACCATTTTCGGGTGAGATGATGCAGCTCGTGATGCAGAAGATAATGCACGAGCCGCCGCTGCTTTCGACGATACGGACCGACGTTCCCGGAGATGTCGAGCGCGTCATAATGCGTTCGCTAAAAACGAAGGCCGCGGATCGTCCCGATTCGGTCTCGGAATGGATCGACAATCTGGAGAAGGCAGCCTCGGACGTAAGCGAAACTCAACGCGGCGGCCCGAAGCTGATCATTCTCGGTCCGTTGAGTGCCGAAGTTTATGTTGATGACGAGCGCCGTGCGAGCGTAGGCAGTTCGGGCCGCGTCGTGCTTACCGACATCCCGCCGGGACGCCACATTCTTCGCGTTTCAAAGGCCGGCGAGAAGGATGATGAACGCGTTATCGAGATCCGTGAAGGCGCGAACGAGCAGGTTATCCAGGCGCAGCTTCGGCATTTCTCCGGCGAGGGTAGCCAGCCGTCGCCTTCGCAGGGTTCAAGCACGGGCGGGTCGCCGCAATCAAGTCTCTTGCCGGGAATCGTCGGGTGCACAGCGTGCGGAGCACGGTATGCCGAAGGCGTCAGGTTCTGCGGCCGCTGCGGCGGAGCTGCATTCTCGCTGATCGTTCCGGCGGAGCAGCCCGGCATGGCCCCGTGTCCGCGATGTCGAACACCGCGCCCGCTGAATTCGAAATTCTGCGGAAAGTGCGGCCACCGAGGCGACGCTTCAGAACCTCGGATGGTCGGCTTTGCCACAATGCCTCAAGGTTCGCTCCCCCCTCAGGCCGAACGCCTCTGTCGACGATGCGGAAGCGTCTATCCGGCACACATCCGCTTTTGCGGACGATGCGGCCTGACTTTGGGATAAAGCCCGCCTGAAGTCGCACTTTCTCCGTTCTATGGGTATAATGTTCTAGATTTTTTTTTGGAATATCCCAAACAACCTGAGGCGAAGACGATATGAAGCAATGCCCAAAGTGTCAGAAAACATACCCAGATGACAATCTGAATTTTTGCCTCGAAGACGGCAGTGTTCTCCAGGCGATGGCGAGTTCAACCCCGCCGCCAACGGTTGCGATGAATGTGCCCGTTACGCAACAGCCGATCCAATCGCCGCAGCACTTCCAGCAGGCGGATTCTCCGCAAGGGTCTTGGCAGCAGCCGCAGCAGCAGGCATATTCGATGCAGCCGCCGAAAAAATCGTCTAAGGCTTGGATATGGGTCGTTCTTATTCTTGGTGTGATCGTCTTGGCTTGCGGCGGCGGCCTTGCGGGACTTTTCTATATCGGGTATCAGGAACAGCAGAAGGAACTCGCGAACACGAACAGGGCCGCTACTCCGGTACCGGGAAAATCTTCTACTCCCTCGCCGAATTCGCCAACCGGACGCACCAATGTCGATACGCTTGATCTATCGCAGTGGGTTCGTTCGACCTCGCTGTACGGCACGACAAAGTATGAGGGCGGCGAACTGATAGTTTCGTCGATCGGCTCGAATTCCTACTATGTGATCACGGGTGCTGAAGATCTTAAATCGACAAATGCCGATGTTACGATCACGGTTCGAAATGTCGATTCAAAGGCCGCACGCATCGGTTATGGCCTGATCTTTCATAGCGATCCGGACAACCCGCTGAAACAGGACTACGCATTCATTATTGACTCGATGAAGCAGCGATATCGCATTGCACATCACGTTCCCGGCGACGAGAAAGATGTCGTCAAGTGGACAAAGAGCAGTACCATCAATTCCGGCAGCGGAGAGAACAAACTCGAAGCCCGCGACCGTCCAAATAGCGGGTCCATTGATCTTTATATCAACGGCCAGCTTGTTGATTCGATCAAAAATGAATTCGGTTATCCGGGCGGAGTTGTCGGGATCTATGCAGGTGACGCAATTCCGGTCGCCTTCAAAAACTTTGAAATAAGGACCGACTAAATGAAGCGTTGCCCGAGATGCAATAAGACATACAACGAGCCGCTGAACTTCTGTCTCGACGACGGGGAACTTCTGATCGACGAGGGCGCTCAGCGTCCGTTCGATGACACGCCTCCGACCGTCATGATGAGTGATGCTCGGACGACCAATCCGACAAATTGGAGTGCGCCGCCTGTCCAATATCAGGCTCCGCAGATGTGGCAGCAGCCGATGTATGCGGCCTCGCCGAATCAAACGCTAGGCGTCATCTCACTATGTTTGGGCATCGGAAGCATAACGATCGGTTGGTGCTGCTCGCTCGGATTGCTGCTTGGCCCTGCGGCCCTTATTACGGGCTTTATAGGTCTTTCGCAGTCGAAGAAAGATCCACAGCGATACGGCGGGAGAGGACTCTCGATCGCAGGGATAATAACCGGCGGTATCTTTCTTGCGCTATATCTCGTGTTCATTATTATCTATGGGGCGGCGATATTTCTTGGCGGGCTTGGAAATTAACTCAAATGAGGCTTAATATAAAGGTTTACGAGTTTACCTTGGAAACTGAATGCGTGTAAGCCTAAATGTAGTCGCCGGCCCCCAACTCGGCCGAACTTTTTCTTTCGACCAGCACGATACATTTTTGATCGGCAGAGGCGAGGACGCGCATTTCTGCTTGCCTAGAGATCGTTTCTTTTCCCGCCATCACTGCATCCTTGAGATCGCGCCGCCGCAGGCATTTATTCGCGACCTTGGCTCGACGAACGGTACATTCGTGAATGGCCTTCGTGTAGAGACCGCCTATCTTAACAGCGGCGATCGGATCCAGGGCGGCGAAACGGTGCTCGAGGTCGTTGTTTCTTCGGACGCTCCGGCGGTCACTCCGAGCGGCAACCTTCAATCGGCAGGTGCCACCGAACCATCGCTCGTTACGGTAACTTGCTTGAATTGCAACATTCCGGCCAGCGTCGCGGCAAATACGCCGGCCACGGAAATGACGTACGTCTGCGACGAATGCCGCGAGAAACTCCGTGCAAACCCACAGCCGATACCGGGCTATCAGATGATCCGAGTTATCGGCCAGGGCGGCATGGGAAGCGTTATGCTTGCACGCTCAGAACGCGATGGTCGAGCTGTCGCGATCAAGACGCTTCTTCCGGAAGTCGCCGTGAGCGACCAATCTCTGAAAAGGTTTACGCGCGAGATCGAAGTTGCTTCGTCCCTAAAGCATCCGCACATTGTCGAATACGTCGAGCACGGAACGCACAACAACGTCGTCTATCTTGTTACCGAGTTCGTATCGGGAATGGATGCGGCGAAACTTGCGAAACACCGGAACGGCAAGCTCGATTGGCGTGAGGTCGTTCAGATAATCGAGCAGACCCTCTCAGCTCTCGATTACGCCCACTCCCTAGGATTTGTTCATCGCGACATCAAGGAGCAGAACATTCTCGTTTCGGGAACTTCGCCGAATCTGATCGCAAAATTGACGGACTTCGGCCTCTCAAAGAGCTACATGCAGACCGGAATGAGTGGAGTTACGATGGTCGGCGATGTTGCGGGTACGATCGCGTATATGCCGCCCGAGCAGGTTCGCGACTTCAAGGAAGTTCGTCCGCCTTCAGATATATATTCGGTCGGTATGACCGCCTACAGCCTTTTGACTGCGACACATCCGCTCGATATCGGGCCGAAGGCCGGCATCTCCGCGACGGTCAAAGCGATCTTTGACAAACCGATCATCCCGATCGAGCAACGCGTCCAGGGCGTGCCGCGAAAGGTTGCGGCGGTCATTGAAACTGCGCTCGCAAAACAGGTAGAACTTCGTTGGCGCACCGCGGGTGCAATGCGGGAAGCTCTCCTCGCCGCAGCCTCTGAAGGCTGATCTACTAGACAGTAATCGTTACCTTTGAAAGCGATCTCGGAGCGTCCGGGTCGAGGCCTTTTGCTGCCGATAGATAAGCTGCAAAGAGCTGTGCCGGAACGATGAAAGGGATCGGCGTCAGAAACTCATCGATGTCGGCCTGGAGTTGAACAGACCGCGGCGAGGAAGTGGCCACGTCCGGGTCATTCGTGATAGAAAGGCAGTCAGCGTGCAGGTCCTTGAGTTTTGCGAGCAGCTCAAGGCTGCTTGCCTTCGTAACACCCGAAGGAGCGAACATGATCACCGGGAATCTGCGTTCGACGACCGCAAGCGGGCCGTGAAAGAAGTCGGCCGTCGAGAAACGCTCGGCCACTACATAGCATGTCTCCATCAGCTTAAGAGCCAACTCATATGAATTGCCGTAATTCACGCCGCGGCCAACCACGACGCAGTTCTCCATAAAGACATAGCGCTCGACAAGTTCGCGGATATTCGGTGTAAGTTCGTGTGCCTTGGCGACCAGTTCGGGGATTGACGCTATTCCGGGATCGGCTCCGCCCAATGCACGTGTCAGCAAATAGAAATGCAGCATCTGTCCGGAATAGGTCTTTGTTGCGGCAACTGACCTCTCACGGCCGGCGTGAATGAGCAAGGTCTCGTCTGCTAACTTCGCCATCGAAGATTCGGCCTCGTTCGTGATCGCAAGCGTCATTGCACCGGACGCTTTTGCAGATTCAAGGACGAGATTGATGTCGGCTCCTTCGCCGGATTGCGAAACGCCAACGACCAAACTTCGGCTCAGGTCGAGCTTTGCATTGTAGAGAGTGTAAACCGAAGGTGCTGCAAGCGAGACGGGAATACCCGTGCTCAATTCGATCAAATAGCGGCCGAAAAGGGCTGCGTTATCAGAGCTTCCGCGGGCAACGAGGACGATAAAGTCGAGATCCTTTCCGGCTAGCGTTCGCGTCAACGCTGCGTACTTTGGCTGTTCTTCGGTTAGTGTTTTCTCAAGAGCCGCGGGCTGTTCCGCGATCTCGGCTAGCATCAATGACATTGGTTTCGGTCTATCCCTTAAGATTTAATTGTAGTGGGTTGGAGAACGAAAGGGAACTGATATAGGGCTCTATTCCGTATCGTCGTGAATCGGCGATTCAAGCAGGTCGCTTCGATAATTCATTTCGGAAAGGACGACGTTGATGATCCCGCCGATCATAATGCTCATCGCGGTGAAATAGAGCCAAAGCATCGTAACGACCACTGCGCCAAGCGAACCATAGGTACGATCGTAGCTGTTGAAATACTGTAAGTAGAGACGAAACGCACCCGTGAGCACGATCCAGGACAAGATCGCGACGACGCTGCCGGCAGTCAGCCAAACCCATTTTCGCGGACGAAAGGCAGGGAGAAGGTTGTAGATCAGCTCGCACGCAATGAGGAGGATCGCGAGGATCGTGAACCATTGTATCGACCAAGCGAACCAATATGAGAGGCCGCCATCGCTCGAGACATCAAAGAAAGATGCCGTCGCCTTTCCGCCGTAGAAGACGACAAGAAGGATCGAGCCGACAAGAAGGACCATCACAAGAATAACGAGTACGGATTGAAGCTTCGTATGCCACCAAGTGCGATCTTCCTTCAACCCGTAAACCGCATTTAACGCATTTCGAATGCCATCAACACCCGCGGATGCGGCCCAGAGAGCCGCGGCGAGGCCGAGTACGAGCTTGGTGCTTGAACTATTCCTGACGATCTCAAGAACGGTGGTCGAGACGAGCGAAAAAACGACCGGCGGCATCAGCCTATGCAAATACGCAAAAAGCTCTTCGCGAAGCGCGTCGGTCGTCCCGATGATCAGTCCGAACAGGCTTACAAGAAAGAAGAGCAGCGGAAAGAGTGCGAAAGTGAAGAAGAATGCGATCTGTGCCGACCGGTCAAAGATATCCGTTTCGAGGACGTGGCGCCAGAGTTTCGAGAAGAAGAGCTTCCAATCGAGTTCCCTAAAACCAGCCATAGTCTATCCTTGTTTGAACACCCGCGGCACACGGCGACCGAAACCGCACGTGATCTCGTATGAGATCGTGCCGGTTTCCCGAGCAATGTCCGCAGCGGATATCCATTCGCTGCCATCGCCCCCAATGATCGTCACCTTGGTTCCGACCTCAACATTCGGAATATCAGTCACGTCGAGGATCGTCCAGTCCATAGAGACGCGGCCAACGACCGGTGCCGATCGTCCACGAACCATCATTTGACCTTTGTTCGACAATGTCCTCGGATAACCGTCTGCATACCCGATGGGAACGGTCGCGATCAGGGAGTCGCGTTGGGCGATGAACGTGCGGCCATATCCGAGAGAATCGCCGGCGGACACATGCTTTAGATATCCGACCTCTGATGTCAGCGACATTACGGGCTTCAAATCGGGAAGTGGTACATCCGGCAGGATGTCGCTGCCAAGCCCGTAAAGAATTCCGCCAAGACGTACCAAACCTGAACGCGACCTAGGAAATGCAACTGAGGCAGGAGAGTTCGCAAGGTCAAGGATCGGAGGGCGAATACCGGCATTTGCAAAGACTTCGACGACGGCGCCGAATCGATCCATCTGATAGTTCGTGTAGTCGCTTTGCGTCAGATCATCTGCTGAGGCGAAGTGCGTCATCAAGGCTTCGACTTCGATGTTTGCGAGTCTTGCTAGAGCGTCCGCAAATTGCCCCGCATCAGCAAAAGGAACACCAACGCGCCCCATTCCGGTATCGATCTTCACGTGTATCTTCGCGGACCTTCCCTTTGAAGCGTAAAGAGAGTCGAGCGCCGTGGCGGATTCGATACTGAATATCGCAGGTATAAGATTGTGCCGGAAAATCAGTTCCGATTGATCGGGCCAGATACCGCCAAGGATGAGAATATCTCCGTCGATGCCCGCTTCTCTGAGTTCGACGGCTTCCTCGACGATCGCGACCGCAAGCCGCTTGACACCTTCAGACTTAAGGCGTTTGGAACACTCGACAGCGCCGTGGCCGTATGCGTCCGCTTTCACGACCGCCATGATCTCGGTGTCGCGGCCGATAAAGTCCCCAGCCGATCGTAGATTGAAGGCGAGGGCGTCCAGATCTATCGTCGCCGCGGTTGGCCGTTTCAAATGCATTTGGATCAGAAGTTTGTGTTAAAGTGCAGCCTAATAAATGCTCAGTAAAAAGATCGAATTTACGAAAGATCTAGCTAACTACAATGGGATATTTCCATGCTTTTTGGGCGGATTTGTATCGCGTTTGTTGCGAAGAAGTTCGAGGGCTCGAATAAGCTTCGGACGCGTCAGCCGAGGCTCTATGATCTCGTCGATGAATCCGCGTTCTGCCGCGACATAGGGATTCGCGAACTTTTCGTCAAATTCAGCAACCTTCGCTTTTCGATATGCCTCGTCATGCTCGGAAATATCACGCTTAAAAAGCACGCCGACGGCTCCCTCAGAACCCATGACCGCGATCTCCGCAGTCGGATAAGCAAAATTCACGTCGGTTCTTATGTGCTTGGACGCCATCACGCAATACGCCCCGCCATAGGCCTTCCGGGTTATGACCGTTATCTTCGGAACCGTCGCTTCGGCATACGCAAATAGAAGCTTGGCACCGTGTCGAATTATGCCGTAGTGTTCCTGATTCACACCGGGGAGAAAGCCGGGAACGTCCTCGAAAGTGATGATCGGTACGTTGAAGCAATCGCAAGATCGAACGAAGCGAGCCGCCTTTACCGATGCATCGATGTCGAGAACGCCGGCAAGGAACGCCGGCTGGTTTGCCACGATCCCGACAGATCGGCCGCCGAGCCTTGCAAATCCGACCACGATATTCTGAGCAAAATGTTCTTGGACCTCGAAAAAGTAATTGTCATCAACAACGCTGCTGACGATCTCGCGGATGTCATACGGCTGATCTGCAGATTCGGGGACAACTGTATTCAGCGCGTCATCCGAACGATCTGCGGGATCGTCCGTTGCAACGAACGGCGGATCGTCCATATTGTTCGACGGCAAGAACGAAAGCAGTTCGCGGGTCAAACGCAAAGCGTGTTCATCTGAGTCAGCGGCAAAATGCGCAACGCCGGAGCGGGTGTTGTGCGTCATCGCACCGCCGAGTTCATCCTTCGTAACATCTTCGTGCGTAACGGTCTTAATAACGTCCGGGCCGGTGATGAACATGTACGACGTATCTTTGACCATCACGTTAAAATCCGTGATAGCGGGCGAATACACTGCGCCGCCCGCGCAAGGGCCGAGAATGCAGCTTATCTGCGGCACGACACCGCTTGCCAACGTATTTCTAAGAAATATATCCGCATAGCCGCCAAGACTGACGACGCCTTCTTGAATGCGAGCGCCTCCCGAATCGTTGAGGCCGATCACCGGAGCTCCAACCTTCATCGCAAGATCCATCACTTTGCAGATCTTTTGCGCATGCGTTTCGGACAGAGAGCCGCCAAATACGGTGAAATCCTGAGCAAAGACAAATACCTCGCGGCCATCTACAAGCCCGTGGCCGGTGACGACACCGTCTCCCAAAAATCTTTGCTTATCGAGTCCAAAATCGGTTGAGCGATGAACTACGAATTTGTCGAACTCTTCAAAAGTGCCATCATCGAGGAAAAAGTCAATGCGTTCGCGAGCGGTCATCTTGCCGCTTTTTCGCTGTTTTTCGAGGCGTTCGACACCGCCGCCTTCTTCTGCAAGTGCTGAACGTTCTTTCAGAAGTTCAAGTTTTGATTTGTGACCGGTCTCCGGCTGCATAGCGATAAGTTTAGCCGTTTTACGCATCAATTCAAACCTGCTAAAAATTAATGTATAGATGAAACAGTACGACCTGATCTCAAGCAAAGACAACGCACGCCTTAAGGCCGCTCGGCAGATTCGGGACGGCAGGGAAAGGTCGGCTATTTTTATTGAAGGGTTCAGGCTCGCGGACGAAGCCCTGCGGTCAGATATCACGATCCGTGAATGTTTTGTCACCGAGGCGTTTTGCAACGGGCCGAAGGAGAGCGAGATGCTGGCGACGCTTAAGGCCCGCAAGGTAAGTATCTCACCTTGCTCGGAGGCTGCGTTTCGATCGATCGCTGATACTGCAAACCCGCAGGGGATCGTTTTGATCGCCGATCGGCCGTCAAATATCGAGTTTGCACAGGTATTAGCTTCGAATGGACCGCTGTTGATCGTTTACTGCTTTGAGATCAACGATCCGGCAAATCTGGGAGCTCTAATGCGCACGGCCGGGGCCGCAGGAGCCTCGTGTCTCGTTCTGTCGCCAAGGTCTGCCGATCCGTTTTCGCCAAAAGCGCTACGGGCTTCTATGGGAGCGGCATTCCGACTTCCAACAGCTAAAAATATCGAAATTGAGGTGCTCGCGAAACTCGCCGCAGAGAAGAAGATCCAGATGATCGGTACCGCCGCAGAAGCCGGAGACCTTGTGTACGAAATCGACCTGCGGCGGCCGACGATCATCGTTCTTGGCGGTGAGGCTAACGGACTTCCGCCGGAAGTCCTCGCTGTGTGCAGCAAGGTGGTGAGAATACCGATGGAGCGCGCCGCGGAGAGCCTGAATCTTGCGGTCTCCGGCGGAATCATCATTTACGAGGCCGTAAGGCAGCGGCTCGCCTAGCGTGATGTGTTTGCCGCCTCCGCGTTCTTTGGCATTTTCGCGGCCTCGATCTCTCGCTTAAAAGCCGCGGACGCATCAGGATCGGCGAGGACAGCTTCGGCAAGAATGATATCGTCCCGCATTACTCCGGTATTCGACTCATCGCTTGAATCCATCAACTTTTTTGCTTCGGTGAACGAGGCTTTTGCTTTCTGAAAATCGCCAAGGAGCAGATAAGCCCTGCCCAGAAGGTAATGGTCTGCGGCGTCCTGCGGAGCCGGCTGCCTCTGAATGTAAAGAGCTGGGTCTTTATCGACATTTCGCCGATTCTCCTCAAAAGCGGTGAATGCGATATTGCCTGACCGCATCTCGGAGATATTCGGGAGTGCGGGCTCTTCGATAGGCTTTTCAGCAAACCCGAAGTGGTAAACTCCGAGGCCGATGGCGGTTCCCAAAATGAGTGCTCCCAGTGCGGCGATCAGCGTACGGCGACCGCCGGAGCGTTCGGCCGGAGATTCTTCTAAGACCTGTGCCAGTCTTTCACGATCGGCCTCTCGTGCAGTTACGTAATCGCGGGTAAAATCGGTCGCTCGCCGCTCCTCGGTTATTGGCGGAGCAGGTTCTTCGGCCTGTACCGGCAGCGGCAGCGGTTCGGAAGCCACCGGAGCAGAGCCTTCAGCAGCGGGCACTGCATCTACAGAAGCCGGCTCGATCAGTTCGGCCAATACGACCGGCTCAGGCGAAGGTTCCGCAGCTTGGATCTCATCCATCTGTTCCGGCGCCGGTTCGGCAGGAAGCCGTACCGATGCAACGGTGTCGAATTCGGCGGGGTCATCTTCGACGACCGGCGGTTCAAGTTCTTGATGGACCGAGTGCGGCTCGACTCCGTCATATTTGATGATGACTGCTGTCAGATTGTCTTCTGCTCCGCGTTGGTAGCACGTTTCTTTGATGATCCTGCACATCTCGTTAGGATCATTACCGCTCAGGATCTGAGCGAGTTCCTTGTCTGGAATGTGCCGCGTGACGCCGTCAGAGCACAATAGGTAAGTGCAGTCGCGTGAAACGAGCTTTGTTTTCAGATCGAGTTTGACCGAGGGTTCTGCGCCAAGTGCGCGATTTATTACGTTCTTTGCCGGATGATTCTCGGCCTGTTCTTCCGTCATCCGTCCGGCACGCACTTCGTCTGCAACGACAGAGTGATCCTCGGTCTCACGATGGAGCGTGCCGTCGCGATCGAGTCGATAGAGACGGGAGTCGCCTGCATGGCCGATCGTCGCGATGTTTCCGTCAAGATGCAGAGCGACGACCGTCGTTGCCATCTGCGCAAGCTGGGAAAGCTCGGTGGACATTTGATAGATCGCCGCATTTGCCTGATCGAGGGCAAGCTCCATCACCTGTTCCGCGTCGGATCCGGGCAGGGCATTGTTGAATGCCTCACCGAGGATCTCCATCGCCATCTGCGAAGCGACCTCGCCCGCTTGGGCTCCGCCGACACCGTCGGCCACGGCAAAAATCCCGAAAGTCGGATTCGAGAGGTACGAGTCTTCGTTCTGCGGCCGCTTTTCGCTGAGGCCCCGATCGCTTACCGCTGCCGACGTGATTTGAAATCCTTGAGTCATCGTTTAGAAGTTTGCTTTTAGACGGCGTTGTCCGAAACTGCCGGTTCGGCCTTTAGTGTATCGCGTAAACGATCCATTGCGTTGCGGTGTGAAAATGCCATCAGCATACCGAGCATTGCGAAGCTCGTTACAAGGCTGAATCCACCATGGCTGACAAAGGGAAGCGTGATACCGGTCATCGGCAGCGCGCGGGTAATTCCACCAATGTTCACAAGCGCCTGAAAGCCGATGAATGCGGCCAGGCCGATCGAGCAAAGCTTGCTGAACATATCTCTCGAATCTCTCGCGATCTGCACACCTGCCATTACGAACAAAATTAGGGCAAAGGTTACCAACAATCCTCCCGAAAGTCCAAGTTCTTCGCCGATCGCCGCGTAAATATAATCGGAGTCCGAAACCGGGATCAGTTCGGGATAGCCGAGGCCGAAACCGCGTCCCGTGACGCCGCCGGACGCGATCCCGAAGGTTGCCTGTGCAGGTTGGAACGCAAGCATATCGAACCAAGCATCCGTGTTGATCGATCGTTGGAGAGCCGGATCGTCCTCCAGCATTCCGGGCAATTTCGGGTTGTTCTTTACGAGTTCAGCATAGTATCGGTCGTAGTCGTCCTTCCACCAATCGGTGTCGGGCGAAGGCGGATCAAAACCGTCCAGCCAGAGATGAAAACGCTGCTGTATGCGGTCCGGCAGAACGGAGCGAACCGGTGCGGCAACAGTTGGCAGGAGCGGCACCTTTGCCTGAGTCGCAGGCGGCAATGCGCCGACGATCAAAATGCTGACGGCGAGAAGAACGCTGCCGACAAGCACGAAACGCTGCGAAAAACGCCTGACCGCGATCAGATAGAGCGTTGCGTAAACCGCACTAAACACCATCATCTGCCCGAAATCCTTTAGTACGAAGAACGGCAGAAATGGCACGACGGCCATGAAGACGAGCGGCAGGACGTCTTTAGCTCGCGGTAATCCCCAATACGTTCGTGCGAGATTGCGGTAAAGTACTGAGAGGATCGCGGCAAACCCTATCAAGAATGGAACCTTTGCCGGCTCCCACGGCGTCATATTACCAAGAAATTTCCCGGCACTTGAGGTCAATGCCGCAAAGAACAGCGGTATCAGAGTGAGCAGGACGATCACTACGCCGTTCTCCTGAAGAAGGCTCTGGACGTCATCTCTCCGAACCAGGAAGAACACGATCAGAAAAGAGATGATCGCGAACAACGGGATCCAGGTGTTCGACGAAAGGATCGTGCCCGATAGCGATTCTTTTACGGGCCGCGGCGTTTCTTGTGAGAGATCGACGGGATGCGGGTCAGAAGCCGGAAGCCCGACCATTTGCTTCTTTTCGGCCGAGTAATTCTCCGTCACGTAATGCATCTGCGCGGTACGGATCTTCGCGGCACGTTCGCTTGCGATGGCAGCGAACTTCGCATCGAGCAATGCACGCGACTTTTCGCGGTCTGACATTTCCGAGTTCTCGATCTTTGCGCGAACGCTCGCATCGATGTCGGCAACATATTCTCGATCCGAAAAAAGCCGATATTGAACTGTCAATCCGATCGAGAAGAGGATCACGCACGCAGTGTAAGGAATCCACGATCCGCGATAAGAGAGTAGCTTTCGAAGCACTATCGGCAAAAGCGCGAGCAGCAGGATAAGGCCGACGTTGCGGTAGGCGACGAGCGAACTCGTCTCATAACCGCGTATCAGAGCGGAATAAGCGATGGCATAGTGAGCGATCGCCGTCATAAAGACAACGATCAGAAGAGCACAGACGTGGGTAAATGTTCTGTTTGACACTATATTAACGCTTCTTTCCCTTTGGCGAAGTTGGCTTTGCCTTTACTTTGTATTTATCACCAAGAAGGCCTAGCTCTCGTGCCTTCAGGATGACGTTCGCGGCGATCGGAGCCGCCGTCCCGCCGCCGAACCTGCTTCCGATATCCTCGACGACGACCGCGATAGCGACCTGCGGATTCTCGAGCGGAGCGATCGAGATGAACCAGCCGTCTGTGCGATCGCGAGTGACGTACTTTTTCTCTTCTATCACCTCACCGTTCTTTCCGGTCTTTTTGACTATCGTGAACTTGCGTCTGCCATCCGCATCATAGACAGGAACATCGTCTTGCTCCGCAGTACCGGTCTTGCCGCCCGCGGTAACGCCTGTGCCTGAGAGGATCGCCCGAACTTGTCCGCCGGTTCCGCCCGGTTCTTCCGTTACCGTTGACATTATTTCGCGGATCATCGCGGCCTGCTGCGGCGACAACACCTGCGAGAATGCTTGAGGCTGCAGGTCGGCTTCTATCCTTGGCTTGATCAGCTGCCCTTTCAGGTTGCCGGCACCGGCCGCGATCAACGCCATCTGAAACGGCGTCATCTGCGATGCGAGGCCCTGGCCCATACCTTCCAACCCGAAATCGTAGAGAGTGAGGCTTTTACCGACTACCATCGTTGACTGCCGCGGGCTGATCGAATTTGCGATGCGGTCGGTGCTCGTATTCCACACCTGCGGGAAGAAACCCTGCATCAAAGCGTCTTTGGGCTCATCTACGGTCGCGATGCCGAAAAGGCGAGCCGTCTCGGCCATTCGTTCGCGTCCGAGATAGTTTGCGAGCTGTGCAAAATACTGATTGCTCGAAACCTTGAACGCCTCTCTGAGCGGTACATCCGTCCGGCAGATCTCGCAGCTTCCGCCCGCGTCACATATCGGCCGAGAGCCGCGGAATGGCGTGTAACAAGGCGGATCGGCCGTCGAAGGCAGGTCGGGGAAAAGAGCATCTTGCTTGCCTGCACGAAAGGCCGAGATCATCGTCAATGTTTTGAACGTCGAGCCCGGCGGATAGAATTCGCGTGTTGCACGGCTAAGTAGCGGTTGGTTCTGCTTGTCGGCCTCCAGCCTCAAATAGCCGTCAAGCGTTCGCACATCGTCGAGGCTATACGACGGATTGGAATACATCGCGAGCAGTTCGCCCGTCTGCGGATTCAGAACGACGATCGCTCCCTTCTTGCCCTCGAGCTGCTTTGCGACGAACTGCTGGAGTTGCCGGTCGATCGTCAGTCGAACGTCTTTATTGACCGGCTCCGGTTCACGGTATTTGAAGAGAATGTCCCACGCCTCGGGTGCCGGGCCTGTCTGTTTTGAGAACAAAGTTCGCTCAAGGCCCGGAGTACCGCGTTCCGTGCCGAATAGGTGAGCCATTTCGCGATCAAGCGGATAAGACCGTTCAAGATCGCCATCCTGATCAAGTTTGTAATAAGCAAGGGTCGAATCGAGCTTGCCGGTGCGATCCAATATCCAGCCTCTCAGATCGGCGGCACTGGTCCTTCTCCTGCGTAGGTCTTTGTAGGCAAGGGCCTGGAACTGATCGTTCTCTTCGTCGGCAAACTTCGTCCAATATACGTGAAACCCAAAGACAGACAATGCCGCGATCACAAAAAATATTTGCCAAACAAAAATACTTCGATTGGCAATATTGATCGTCAGACGCCTTGCCACCGTCGGCGGCAGGTCTTTTTCAGCAGTGAGCTTCGGCCGCCGAATGGTCTCTAGGAAGAAAAGGGCAATAAAAAGCAGCAGGATCAGAAGCCCAAAAAGATAAAGGATCGAGATGCCCGCAGGTGTGCGTTCGAGAACCTGCCCGCCGAAGATGTATTCGGGCCGCAGAAACTTCCAGTCGATGAACAGAAGACAAAGTCCGATCATTCTGCGGCCACCTCGTCATCTGAGATTTCATCGCTCGGATCAGACGAATCAGTCTCGGGAGTTTCTGCTTCCAACGAAAACTTTACATCCACGCTGCCGAACGTTACCGTATCTCCTTCTGATACAGCAATGGCCTCACCATACGATAGTTTCTCGCCGTTCACCTTTGTGCCATTGGTCGAGCCTGTGTCCGCGACGGCCATTTGCGCCGCCGCCGAAATTGCGAGGGTTGAGTGGTGTTTCGATATGGTCGTATCGTCGATCCTGAGCATACTCTCCGCAGTTCGCCCAACACTGACGCGTCCCGGCGTCGGCACTCGCAGCTTTATTTCGTGAGCAAAGCCGCCGAGCTCAAACTTGGCGGTACACACGCAAGCACCAAATGTCTCGGTTCGTTGGGGCGTAGGCGGATCTTCGCTTGTTTCGTTCGCGGAGCCTGATCTGTCAGAAGTATTCAGCGGCGGAATAGAAAGATGGACTTCCCGTTCATCTTCCTCGTTACCCGAACTCGGGTCGAAAGACGCGATGAACCTGATCCCTTCGGTAAAATAATCCGGCTTGACCTCGACCGTCATTGGGGCGGATGTGTAATACCTGCGATCGTTTATGTGATCAATGGCCGCCACGAGAAGCTCATTCTCAAATTCACCGATCGTCTTTGGGTCATCGGTCGAGAATTTGTCCCATTGCATCTTCAAAATGACCGAATGGGGGACGACCCGGCCTTTTCCGCGTACGTCACGCGCTTCCGTGTCGAGGATATTCTTAATTCGCTCGATGACCTCGCTTGTGGCAAGGCCGCTTGATGGTTTCCACTGCCTTCCTGTAAATCGATCAAAAATATCGCCAAATTTTCCCAAAACGCCGCGAACAAGCGAATCGATCGACGTTGAGCGTGAATTGTGGGGCCTATCTTCTGTCATCACACCAGATACGAGTGAGGTCAATAGTAGCGAATTTTGCCGAAATTAGAAAAAATCCAAAACTTCTTGTATAAATATGTTCAACTATGGCAAAATACTTTTGGAATGTTCCTAGCCTTCCACATTTCTTCTTGATAGTGCTCCCTGTTTCGTCTTCGACGCAGCTGTCGGAGTCAGCGGGAGTTGTACCCGACGAAAACACACTCGAAAACAATATGTATTGCCGCTCGCAAAAAAGGTCTGGCGGACGCTCCGGCGAATCTGGCTTCTCGATAACCGAGCTCTTTGTCACGTTGTCGGTCTTGGCCATCATTTGTGCGATCTCTATTCCGTACATCGTTAGCTACCGGAAGGTCTATCGTTCGGACGATCAGGCCCTTCGAATAATCGACGTGATCCGGGAGACCTCACAACTCGCGATGACGCGTCGTCGAACGATGCGTGTCGAGATCGATCTCACGGACAACGCCATTCTCCAGATCGATGAGAACAACTCCGATCCTGACACTTTAATCAAACGAATTCCGCTCGACAATGTTTCTGATATTCGCGTTGATGCGCGTCCGGCAGGGGTGAACCCGCCGAACCCGCCGAATTACGCCGATGCGGCGTTTTCGACCGCGATCCTCAGTCACGAAGAGGGCGGTTCGACCGTCTCCGGCCATCAGGTATGGGTGGCGCGGTTCGAGAGCACGGGAAGCGTCGTTGACAGCGTCGATAACCCGATCAGTTCGACGATCTACATCTGGCCGCCGAGCGCTCCGGCAAGCAGCGTTTCACGCAGCAAGGGGGAGATCCGCGCAATTACGCTATTCGGCGGAAGCGGTGCACTTAGACTTTGGAAATACGACGGCTCGACCTTTGTCGCGAGCACACAATAGGTTCAAGAATATGAGTACAAAAAATGAATCCGGATTCTCATATATCGACGTAATGATCGCGATCGTCATCTTGATGGTCGGGATCCTTGCACTTATGTCTGGGATGGGCGGCGCAGTTCTGCAGGCGCGCTCACAAGAGCAGCAGATGGTCGCCAAACAGGTCGCAGCTTCGACGATGGAATCGATAATGTCGGTCAAGGAGACCGACCCGGATCGGCTGGGTTGGAAAGCCGTTGGCAACGTCGGCTCGAACCCGGACCCGCTCGGGGTTCCGCAAGGTGTGTTTATCACCGGCATGCAGGACGTACACGTCGGTGCCGGGCCTGACGCGATAATTGGGACCGCCGATGACGATGGGGCAACGGTCCCAAATCTTCAGCGGGAGATAACGATCACTGATGAATGTGATACGGATGCTCCTTCTTACAACTGTCCGACACCGGGAACCAATCCCGTTCGCTTCAGGAACGTTAGGGTCGATGTTCGATATTTCGTTGGAGCGGTTCCAAGGACAGAGTCTTTGCAAACCGTCTTGACAGATTACGCGATCTCAACCGACGCAGGAGAGTAGATTTATGACGCCAGTAGATCGATCACGAAACGAAAATGGATTTTCGCTTGTAGAACTTCTGATCTCGATCACATTGTTTACGATCGTGACGGGCAGTATTTTCGGCGTTATGGCCGTCGCGAAAGCGACGCGTTCCGTCGTAAGCGAAAAGACCGGCCTGAACAAGAACGTACGAATTGCCCTGAACCTGATCGGAAGGGATGCCTATAACGCCGGCTTCGGATATCCGCTAAAGAACACGGTGATCTTGACGGACAACCGCATGGGAACTCTGCTCGGTATTCCGAACGATCCTGATACGACGCGTGACACCGTTGCGCCGATCATTGCCGGTGATAACCGAACGCTCAACACATACAACCAGACACCGAACGTTAGGACGGACCAGGTTACATTCCTCTTCAAGGACTCGACATTCAACCTGGTCGGAGGCGTGTCGCAGCCGCTAAAGATCAATGCCGCAACCACAAAATCCGGTGGAACGATCGATGAGATCGTGCCTCTCTCGGGCAGCAACTCCCTTTGTAACGTTAATGACCTTTACCTCGTTACAGGAAGCTCAGGCTCGACGCTAGGACTTGTGACAGGAAAAAGCGGAGCGAACAAGATCGAATTCTCGAACGGGGACGTTCTCGGAATCAACTTGGCCGGTGCGAGTGGAACTCTTCGCGCAATTGCGGTGCCTGCGAGCATTCAACGCGTCAGGATGGTGACGTATTTTGTAACCCCTGACGGCACTCTTACTCGAAGAGAATATGCAAATAGTCCGCCGGTTTTTCCCGCTACGCCGCAGGCCTTCGTCGATGCGCCGCTGATCTACGGAGTTCAAAACTTCCAGATCGAATACATCATGGACGACGGCGTCGTAACGAATAATCCGATAGCAGGCCCCGATGGTGTTGCCGGCACTGCGGACGATCTTCCGACAAACCTTGCTGCGGTCAGGCAGATCAGGGTTAGCGTGGATGTCAGATCCGTAGAGAATATGTCGAGCGGGCAGCCTTACCGTGAAACGCAGACCACGACCTTTAGTACACGCAACCTTGGTTACGAGGCAAATTAGTTTTTGAAGTAGGTACAAAACGATGGAAACCGGAAGAGAGAATTCGACAAATTCCACGAAGGCCGCGA
>JAFDVK010000040.1 GCA_018269005.1 Acidobacteriota bacterium
TAAGCGCCGATGGGCACGCGCAGGATGGAGCTCACCGGCCATTTGCCGTTGCTGAGGTAGCAGCTGCGGGCCACCTCGGTGAAGAGCTGGTTGAGGCCCGGCCAGATGTAATCGGCGAACTGCACCTCCACAATGGGCTTCAGGCCGGTGGCGCTCATGCCCACGGTGCTGCCCACGATGAAGGCTTCCTGGATCGGCGTGTTGAATACGCGGTGGTCGCCGAAGTCGCGGCCCAAGGTGGCGGCCTCGCGGAATACGCCGCCTAAGCGCGCCCCCACGTCCTGCCCGTAAAGCAGGCAGCGCGGATCTTCCTGCATGAGTTCACGAATGGCGAAGAGCGCACAGTCCACCATCAGTGTTTGCTCCTTGTCCTTGGGAGAGCGCTCGCCTTGTTCCTCCGATACCGGCGTGGGGGCGAAGGCGTGCGTGTACAGGTCCTCCGGGCGCGGGTCCTCGGCCTGGCGTGCTTCCTCGAAGTCGGCCTTCACGCGCGCGATGGCCTGCTGCTCCAGTTGCTTCAGGCCGTCCAGTTGGAAACGCCGTTCCAGCAATTGCTGCAGAAAGCGCGGATGCGGGTCGCGCTTGCGGTGCTCCGCCAGGTTCTCCGCGCTGCGGTAGAAGTCCATCCGAACGCCGCTGGTATGGTGGTTCAACAAAGGCACTTTGGCGTGTACCAAGAACGGGCGGCGCTCCTGGCGCACGGTGGCGATCACTTCGTGGAGCGTGCTCCAGCACAGCGGGAAGTCGGTGCCGTCGATGCTGCGCACCTCCAGCCCTTTGAAACCGCGGGCGTAGTAGCTGGCGTCGTTGGCGCGGATCTCTTCGGCCGTGGCACTGATGTCCCACTCGTTGTCCTGCACCAGAAATATGATGGGCAGTTGCTTCAAGACGGCCATGTGCAGCGCCTCGCTCACTTCGCCCTCGGTCATGGCGGCGTCGCCGATGGAGCAGACTACCACGGGCTTGTCGGCACCGTAGCTTTCATCAATGCCCATCTTCTCCTTGTACTGCACGCCCAAGGCCACGCCCGTGGTGGGAATGGCCTGCATGCCGGTGGCGCTGCTCTGGTGCGGGATCTTGGGCATGTCCGGGCGGTTCAGGCTCGGGTGGCAGTAGTAGCTGCGTCCGCCGCTGAAGGGGTCGTCGCGCTTGGCCATCAGTTGCAGCATCAGTTCGTAGGGCCGCATGCCGATGCCCAGCAAAATGCTGTCGTCGCGGTAGTAGGGCGACACGAAGTCCTGCGGTTTCAATTGCAGGCCCAGCGCCAGTTGGATGGCCTCGTGGCCGCGGCTGGTGGCATGCACGTACTTGCTGGTGAACTTGAAGTACTCCTCGTAGAGGTCCGTCATCGCCTTGGCGGTACACATCAGTTCCCAGGCTTTCAGCAGGATGTCCTGGTCGATGGCGGATGCGTCGTTCTTGGTGCGTGTGGAAATGGCTGGCATAGGTGCTTTTGCAGGAGCCGCTAAGGTAGGCCGCCTTGGGATGGGGCATTCCGGCTGCGCACCACCGTCCGGGACACTGGCCCTCGTTCCTGCCAGTCTTCCGTCCCGACCGTAAAGTGCGTTTGGGGAATTATCAGGCTGGGCCTGCCTTCAGGTAGGCAGGCGACTGGTGGGTATGCTTGCAAAACTCGTTCGCGGCACCGAAGCTCCTGGCGGACTCCAGACCGCCAAGCAGGTCTGCCTTCGGAGGTCCATGAGCCGCAAGTGCAAACTTCGTCCTATCTTGGAGAAAGATTCAGTGGTTGTTGCGAAGTCGGGAGACTTCGCGGAAGAGGAATCAAGGATGAGCTATGGAAGGCCACAAGTCGCCCCCGCTGATCATGCACGAATGCACGGCGGCGTTGACGGGGAAGACGTGCGGCAGCGGGGGGGGGCGATTCCTGCTATATTGCAACCTCGTCAGCTGACGGAAAAGCTAGCTATTCGCCCGTATAGACGCGATGGACCAGGCAGGAGAGTTGTTCAATTCCGGCAAGTATGCTGAGGCAATCCCATTGTATCGTGGGATAGTCGAAAACGATCCTGCGGATTTGAATGCATGGCAAAGTTTGGTAATGTGCCTGCGCAATACCCACGCATATGAAGATGGCGTTGAGACCGCGAAAACAGCGCTGAAGACATATACACGATCGGCTTGGCTCTGGCGCGAATTGGGGAACATGCTCATCAAAGATGACCATTTTGATGAAGCGCAAATGGCTTTGGACCAGGCCAAGAGAATTGAGCCGGAATCTGAGTGGCTTTGGCGGTATCTGTCCCAACTGCACAAGGCACGGAAGCAGCCCGCGCTCGAAGCAAGGGCTTTGGAAGAGTTGGTTGAATTAGAAAAGGCCAGCGCAGACGACCTCAACAGACTTGGCATCATACACCATAACAACAAGAACTACGGCAGGGCGATAGAATACTACCGTGCGTCGGCCGTTAACCGAGACTGGACCGCGCCGTACTTCAATATGGGCTTGGTGTACAACGACCCCGAAGTTTCCCAAGACGTGGATGCGGCTGATGCCTATCGCCGAGCGCTTCTCATCAATGCTACTTACCAAAAGGCCAGAGCGGAACTGGAATCCACGAAAGCCAAGCTGATCCCGTTAGCGACGCGAGCTCGAAGCCAAGCTGTCGATTTAATCCGTCTGGATGTGTGCTATCAGCACTACATCAATCCATTTGAAGTCCTTCAGCTTAATCCGCTGGACGACTATGATGAAGTTGACCCTAAAGCGATCCATCGTGCAAAAAAGCGACTGCTCCAAGAGCTTGAACTGAATGATGGGAAAGTGGCTTGGCTGGAAGATCAGGCTATGGATCGTTCAAGGATCCTCTCAATAGATGATGAGTTGCTTGATCCCTCGAAACGGGACTACCACCTTGCAGTTGCTCGGAACAAACCACTACTGCGTTTCCTCACCCATGGCGAGGTCGATCACTTCCTATATACCGACGACTATTTCCCGATCAATAGTTTAGACTTCTTGGATGACGATGATGGGTTTCGTGCGTTTCTGAGCAAGCCCTTTGCAGCCCAGTACAATACAGTGCTTACGAAGGCAATTGCCAGCCGTGCGCTGGCGGTTGTTGAAGTGCTCTTCGATGGCCGACGATGGGTGGAGCCGGAAGATGTGGACCTGTGCCTTGCGGGTGCATACAAGCAAGTTGGCCAACTGGTGGAAACCATGGAGCAGTTGGCAAGCAAAAGCGAGGATCGCCTTGTTGAGCTGCCTGAAGTTCAACATGCTTTGTCCAGGCATGATATTCCTGGGTTGTTCAATCTACTACCTGTACAGTTCAGGACACAACAAACCGAAGTAGTCAGCTTGTTGAGGTCCATGGCGATCAACTGCCACAACAAGCATGGAGAAACGGTTATGTCCAAAGGCATCTTGCTTCTCTGCAAGAAGTTCCAGTTTAAGAGTCATGAACTCAATGAGCGGTTGAAGGAGGACTATGAACAGGTCGATAAACTAATCGCCGAGAATCAGGTAGCTGATAGGGCAATTCGCCACAACAATCAAGAGATCTCCCGTATCCTCAATGCTGCGGCCACAGATGCGTCCATTAGAGTCGATCCGGAGCCTCGCGGCAGGCCGCATACGCAGCCATTCGTTCGGGTGGCCATGTCATGGTTGTGGGTTACCGCACTAGTAGCTCTGTTAACGACATTTGCCGTAGGCTTGCATGCCGGTATTTGGGTCTTTCTTCTGGGGGCCATCATCATCGGTGGAATAGTTTTGGCGTGGCGTATCTACCATGCCGCGGTGGACCCAACGACACAGCCGACGAAAAAGACAACCAGAGAACTTAATCATGGACGAAAGCCTACGAGCAACCCACCTTACAATATAAGTGACCGCACTAACTATTGGGTTGCCGGTATTGCGGTAGTGTTCCTTGGGGGTGTAATGGTGTGCAACAAACCGGCGGATTACGCGGAGAAGCATGATACTTCAATATCACCGGAAGACCCAGCACCACAAGCGAGCCGACCTTCTGGTGAGGTCCACTTTCCAAAGCCATCCCAATCCGCCAGTGGACAAGAAACTTGGAGTCTTCCGGCGGAAGCTGAGCTAGTCAAAGATTCGCCCCCAAAGCCCGGGGATAAGTACAAGGCCGGAGGAGTTGTTAACTCGCCCGCCAGCGCTGACAAGAAGGATCCCCTCGATATCCTCAAGGATGAAACCTGGGAGCCAGTTGCTTATTCGAACGGGCAAGCGCCAGAGTGCTATAACTATTCACCGAGATATGACCGGAAATTGGACAATGAACTCCGTGTAACTGTCGGAGGGGGCACGGATGTGGTGATTAAAGTGATGCAAGTAAATGCGGTTTGCATTCGGTACGTCTATATCAATAGTGGAACCACATACTCAATCAGGAACATTCCAGAGGGGCAATACTACATGAAGATTGCCTACGGGAAAAGATGGGTTGAGAAACAGGAGGCAGGCATGTGTATTGGCAAGTTTGCATCGAACCCGCTATATGAAAAGGGGGAAGATATCTTGGACTTTAGAACCCGACATACTGGCATCAGCTATCAGAACGGCCAACAGTACGAGAACTTTGAGATTCCATCGTACGAGATTAAATTAGATGTGGTAAGCAACGGCTTTTTGAGCAATAACCTTAACACGGATGGCATAAGCGAGGCTGAGTTCAATCAGTGAAATGTGCCAGGATCAGACACCTACCCATGATCGAAATCAAGCAACCAGCAAGTGCGGACCAGTTGAAACCCCTTCTTTCCGCACTCAGTCAACTCTACGAGCTTGACCGCAAGGTGCAGGCCCGAAGCGAGTTTCAGGCACTTGGGCGGAACCTTGAGAAGATGAAAGCCGCGTTCGATGAACTCGGCTATCGCATTGAAGATCCACAAGGGCAAGGCTACAATGAAACAAGGGTGGACCTGGAAGCCTCGATCGCCGGAAGCAGTACGGAGGACCTGGTGGTTACGGAGGTCATAAAGCCGATTATCCGTTACCTCATGCGCGACAGCACCGGTGAGTACTCCAAGATCATTCAGCGGGGAGTGGTGGTTGTGGAATCACGTAGCAAGAAGGATGCACAATGAGCAAAACGATCAACTTCGGTATTGACCTTGGAACAACGAACTCGTTGATCGCCAAGTTCAACAAAGGGACAGTTGAAGTGTACAAGAACCCGATCGGATTCAAAGAGTCCTTACCATCCGTCGTGGCATTCCGAAATGACCGGATCATTGTCGGCGAGAAGGCTCACGCCTATCTGGAAAAGGACCCGAGAAGCACCATCGGGCAATTCAAGCGGAAGATGGGCACATCGGAAAGCTTCAAGATCAAGTCCATCGACCAGTCGAAGACACCAATTGACCTGTCCGCATTGGTCCTTAAGGAATTGAAAACTTTCATTCACTCCGGTGAAACCCCGGAGGCGGCTGTAATCACGGTTCCGGCTTCTTTCGATATGGTCCAGTCCAATGCCACGAAGACAGCAGGTCATCAAGCCGGCTTCAAGCAGGTGGTCCTGCTCCAGGAGCCCATTGCTGCCAGCCTTGCTTATGCGAACAAGACAACAGGAAATGAACTCGACAATAGCCAATGGATCGTCTATGACCTCGGCGGCGGAACCTTCGATGTCGCTCTAGTACGCATTGCAGACGGCGAGTTGAAGGTCGTTGATCATGAAGGGGACAACTTCCTCGGAGGAGCCGATTTCGATGCACGCATCGTTGAACGCATTATTGTCCCCTCCATTGAGAAGAAAGGAAGATTTGACGACCTGCTCGATCAACTCAAAAGTGCTTCCGGTCGGTTGAACCGTACTTGGTACACCTTACTTGGTGCAGCAGAGGAGGCGAAAAAGGAACTTTCAACCAAAAGTGCATCCGAGATCGATGTGGAGTTGGAGGATGATGACGGTGAAATGGTCAGTGCCCTCATCAGCGTGACCCGATCAGAATTCGAGGCGCTCATCAAGGACGTAATCGATTCTACTGCAGAGTTGATCAGGACAATTCTTACGCGAAACTCCTTGCAACCAAGCGACCTCAAATTCATCCTGATGGTGGGCGGATCGACCTACATCCCATCGGTTAGGAACCGGGTCGAGGAACTTCTGGGAATTCCGGTAAACACCGACATCGACCCAACCAATGCGATAGCCATAGGCGCGGCCTACTATGCTGGAAACAAACCGCTGGAGCTGATGGAAGCGAAGGAACGGGATGCGGCTCCGAGCCCTTTGAAGTTGAAGGTCACCTACAACAAGGTCTCCCTGGAAACGGAAGAGATGTTCGCAGCAAAGGTGGAAGGAGCCGTTGATGGGCTTTCCTTTCGAATTACCAGAGATGATGGAGGATTTGACAGTGGGCTGAAGCAACTGTCCGCAAGGATCAGTGAAGACCTACCGCTCGTGCCGGATGCCTATAACTCCTATACTCTTAAAATCCTCGACCAGCACAACAACCCGATCGCCATTGAGTTGATCCAGATCGCCCAGGGCAAATACAGCGTAGCCGGTCAAATGTTGCCCGACGACCTGAGCCTTGTAAAGGATAATATTCAGGATGGCGATACCAAGTTGGAGCAAGTCTTTGCCCGGAACACTATTCTTCCGGCCAAGAAGAAAATGACGGTTGACGTCAGCAAGACCATGCTGCACGACACCGAGGATGAGATCCGGATCATAGTTGTCGAAGGGCCCTCCGCGAACCACCCCTCATCGAACAAGACAGTTGGTGCATTGCTGGTACGTGCGAAGAACATGAAGCGAGACCTGTTGAGGGGAACCGAGATCGACCTGACCTTCGAAGTGTCGGAATCAAGGTCGGTCACTGTTCATGCGTATGTCAATCCGTCGGGGCCGGAGTTCTCAGATGTATTCACGCCTAAAGATCGCAACGTCGATGTCAAGGCATTGGCGGAAGAAATCGGCATGCTGGAAGAGAAGATCGAGCAAGAGAAAGCCGAAGCACTTGATAACGAAAACTATGAAGTCGTTGATATACTCACCAAACTTAGCGGCCCGATCCAAGAACTTCAGGGCGAAGCGGTGTTACTGACAATCGACGACGTGACCGACAACAAGTTCAAGTTGGAAGACCGGAAGCGTAAGATTGCCCAAGAGTTGCATCAAGCCACCTCCACCAAGCGCATTGAGCGGCTGCGCAGCGAATACTTATTGGTTCGCGATGAAGTGAGCGAGCTTGTCAAGGAAAGCGGAAATGACATTGAAAAGCGCAGTTTTCAAGAAATAATCAATCGTGAACATGCATTCCTCAATACAAATAGCTTGCAGCGGTTGGCTGAGCATGTTTCGAGATTGCACGGTCTGCAGTTCCAAATCCTCATGCGTTCTCCGGACTTCCTAATTGGATGGTTCCAGAGCTTGGTCGCAAAGAGGGAGTCGTTCAACGACCAAGTGCAAGCCAGGAACTTCATTGAAGCCGGCAAACAGCACATCCAAGGAGAGGACTTTGACCGGCTCTTAGAAGTAAACAGGCGCCTGTATAGCCTACTTCCGCAGCAGGAAAAGGAATCAAAGGAAATGCGCCACTTTACAGGAATTAGTTAGCCTTCCCCCCACTCTGGCGTAAGCGTCCTCCGCTAGTGCACTTCTTCGCATGTCCCCCCAAAGCCGATACCTCCCCAACATGCGCGAACGTTACAAGTTCGTGGAAGGCCCAGCACATTTCATCAGGAACGGATACGGGCAGGATGCATGCACCATTGTGGGGATAGGACCCTATTACGGGTGAAAGGACGTGGGCGCGGATGCCATTCCGGTCCAAGCAGCCAACTTTGCAGGGACCAAACAAGCGAACCGACATGACCCGCACCGCACACGAACTGGACCACCGCATCCTGGGCGACGACATCCAATGCGTGGAGATCACCCTGGACCCGCAGGAAACCGTGGTGGCCGAGGCCGGTACGATGATGATGCTGGACGACGGCATCGTGATGGAGACCATCTTCGGCGACGGGCGCGGGCAGACGCAGAGCTTCATGGACAAGATGCTCAGCGCGGGCAAGCGGGTGCTCACCGGCGAAAGCCTGTTCATGACCACCTATACCAACCGCACCACCGGGCGCAAGACGGCCTGGTTCGCCTCGGCCATGCCGGGAAAGATCCTGGCGCTGGACCTGCGTGAATACGGAGGCAGGCTGGTGGTGCAGAAGAACTCCTTCCTCTGTGCGGCCAAGGGCGTGAACATCGGCATCGCGTTCAACAAGAAGATCGGTACGGGCCTCTTTGGCGGCGAGGGCTTCATCATGCAGAGCCTGGAGGGCGACGGCATGGTGTACGTGAACGCCGGCGGCATGCTGGTGCA
>JAFDVK010000041.1 GCA_018269005.1 Acidobacteriota bacterium
CAATCACCAACAGGTCGTTCAGCATGGGACGAAAGTAGCGGAGGAGGCAGGGGTTATGCGGCAGGAGTGCGGCGCACGGCGTAAATCCATTCATCTTCCGTCCGCCCGTCCTTCACCAGCGTACCAAGGAGCCTTGCTTCCAGGGTGAATCCGGCCTTTTCCAATGCGCGTTGCGAGGCCGTGTTGCTTCCGAAGGGCGTAGCGTAGATGCGCGTGATCTCCGGAAATTCCTTGAAGCCCAAGTGTACCATTCGGCGAATGGCTTCCGTGATGATGCCTTGCCTGCGGAAGGGTTTGCCCAGCCAATAGCCCAGTTCCAAGTTGCGCCGCCACAGGTCCTGTTTGGGGTGCAGCCCGATCGCACCGGCGCAGCCTCCGTCCACTTCAATGCATCTCCGCAACGAGGGGCCTTGGATGGCCTCCTCCAGGAAGCGGCGTCCATGTTCCCCGGTGTAGGGGTGTGGGAAGGCATCCGTGAGGTTGGCGGCCACCGAAGGGTCGTTGGCGTGCCTCACCAATTCGGACAGGTCTTCCGCACGGAATGGACGCAAGATGAAGGCAGGTCCGTTCATGGAACAAAGAAACAAAGCCCCGGCAGTTCGGACCGCCGAGGCTTTGAGCAAGTATGAGTGTATGACTATTGTGCTGCTACCGCTGTGCTGGCCAACGGGTACTTCGGCACCAGGCCAATGTTCTTGAAGAAGAAGGCCCACTTGTCGGCCTGATCGGTGAGCACGGCTACTATGTCCAACACGCTGAACCACCACTTGGCGTTCTTGTCGTCCCAGATGGCCCGCACCTCTCTATCCTCGAAAAAGCGGATGGATATTTTGCTCATAGGGGTGGGGCATCACTCACTTGTGAGTGGATGCTAGCGTGAGGGATCGGGTTGTCTATTTTGTATCGCATGGGCATGGAATTCAAGTTGCATCATCCATCCAGCTTGCGGCCTTAGCACAGACCGTTCATCGTTCTTCACGGCTGATCGCACTAACGCGCAATAGGAACATCTCCAACTGTTCCTCGGGCATGGTCGGTCCGGTGCCGCCTTTATCCTGCGAGGAGCTGTACGCATACAGGACAGGTTCCAACTCTTTGAGGGCCCTTTGCAATGTGAAGGCCCCATCTTCCAGGAGCATGCGCGCCAACAGCATTTCGATCGTAGGAAGCTGTTCTTGCGGAGCACGATTGCTCTTCAAAAGGTCTCGCTGCTGCAGCCAAGCATGAAGATCAGTGGCATACGAAAGGCGGAACACCGCGCTAACATGAATGGCATTGCGCAGGTGCTGTCGCACATCAGTCCATGCCTTGTGCTTGGCCAACAGGGGAAGATGGCGTTTCAGGATCTCACACGCCTGATAACCCAACCCGATGCGATCCCGTGTATAGTCCGGGACCAACATCATCCGAGGCGCCTGATTGAGCAAGTCTTCCAAAAGGTCCATTGGTACTGGTTTCCCTACCTTACTTCACCCTTACCTCCATCACCCGGCTGGTGTCCACCCCCAGTATGTCGATCACCTTCACCATCACCTGGTAGGTGCCTGCGGCGGGGTATTCGTGCTCCGCGCTGGTGTATTCCAGCTTGGGCTCCTTGCGGGTGCGGAAGCTCTGCCATTCGTTCTCGAAGAGGTAGTTGCCGGTCCATTCCTCCTTTACGCTGCCGTCCGGCTGGGGCATGCGGATGATCTCCTTCTTGTCCCGGTAGTTGAAGTCGATGGCCCAGTAGTCCACCCAATCCTGCCAGTTCTGGGTGAGCACGGTGCGTTCGGTGAAGTCGTTCTTGTCCTTGGTGAGCTTGATGATCTTGCCGTTCTCGATCACCACCTTGCTGCCTTTCTTCAGTTGCTTTTCCACTTCCTCCAGGTCGTCCTGGGTGTATTTGGTCACGAAATCCACCAGTTCGATCTTCACCTTGCGCTTGGTGATGTGGGCCTTGGCGTCCAGGTAGGCCACGTCGAAGAACTTCACTTGGCCCTTGGCCACGGCACGGGGGTCGAACACGTCCTTGGGGATGTACTTGGCGGTGATGTCCACGCCTTGCTGGCGCAGCTCGTCGAAGGTGTTGGGCAGCAGGCCCAGCTCAAACTCGAAGCCGAGCACGTCCACCTTGGTGGTGAGGGTCTTTTTGCATTCCTCGAAGATCTGCAGCACGCGCTGCTTGGTCACGGGCACGTCCAGCGGGCCCACATGCACCAAGCGGCCGGCCTTGCGCCCGTGCAGGTGCATAAAGCCTTCGGCGGGCTGGGCGTGGTAGGCCTGCAGGATCAGGTTCAGGTAGGCTTGTTCCTTCTTCTTGCGGGCACCGTTCACTAAGTTGTCCATGAAGAATTGGCGCTCGTACTTGCCGAGGTTGAGCACCTCAAAGGCGCGGTAGTCCTTGCCGGCGGCCTTCATCTCACGCTGCACGCCGATCATGCGCTTGCGCGTGGTGTGGATGCCGAAGCGCCCCAGGTCCGAAGCTATCCATTTACGACCCAATTTTTCGGCTACTGCAACAGTTGTTCCACTGCCGGAGAAGAAGTCCGCTACGAGGTCGCCTTCGTTGCTGCATGCCTTTACGAAATGGTCGAGCAGTGCTTCGGGCTTTTGAGTTGGGTAGTAAAGCCTTTCATCAGAGGATTTGTTGATGATACCAATATCAATCCAATCCCTGGGGGCAACACCACCTCTGTCCGTGAGGTAGTCCCTAAACGTAAGCCCGGGATAGAGGCGTTCATGCTCTGGCGTGAGGCCATCCCCAGCTTGTACTGGACTGCCAGAGGTGTTTGTTCCACGTATTTGATACAGCCCCTTGCCATCGTTATCATCGTACTTGAACTTCTTCCTTGTGACCTCAGAGTACTCCGTGGTCACCTCCTTCCAATTGAATGTTCGGCCCGGATTTTCAACATCCTTAGCGAAGAAATAGATGTTGTCATGCTTTGGATTGTAGTACGGCAACACTCGTTCTCGTTCCTTGTAACACCACACGATTTCATTCAAGTAGTTGTCCTTGCCGAAGACATCCTCCAAGACAAGTCGGGTAACGCTATTTACTCGCCAGTCGCAATGGACTAGTATACTACCATCATCGGAAAGCAATTGGTGCATCAGGCGGAGTCGTTCATAAAGCATCGACAGGTATGAACTCAAGCCCTTGCCCCATGTGTCTCGATAGGCGATTTCCTCGATGACTGTTTGCTTCTTCTCTGCTGTTTCCCCATTCACCTCAATTTCAAAATTGAAGTTTGCCCCCACGGCAAACGGCGGATCTACGTAGATGAGCTTCAACCCGCCTTCGCGTTCGATCTCCTCGCGCAGGGGTCCGTTGGCCAAGCTGGAGAGGATGAGCTTGTTGTCGCCCCAGATCAGTTTGTTGGTCCAGCCGCTGAGCTGGCGGCCCTTGAGGTCGAAGAGGGCGGGGGCGTGGTCCACTTCCTTGCGGGGCTCGTCGATGTGCTCAATGCTGTGGAAGGGCAGGGCGGCGTTGGTCACCTCCTCGCTGCGTCCGTTCCAGAAGAGGAAGACGTCCTCCTCATCGGCGTAGAGCTTGTATATGTACTCCTTGGGCAGGGGCTTGCCTTCCTGGATGAGGCTGATGAGGTGTTGCTTTTCCTTTTCGGTGAGGTTCATGGGAAGGGAATGCTATGAGGGTCGACCCGGTGGGTCGACGGTACGGGTGCGATGGAAGGGGGCAGTGGGTAGGCCGGGATCATGGTTTCTTCTTGGGCTCTTTTCCGGCAAGTTTCTTCAGCCCAGGCGCGTTCAGCAGGGAGCGCATTTGGGCAATGGCCATGGCGTTGAGTTGCGCGAGGCGCTGTGGCGCTGGCAGTAGCTGGTGGATGAGCATGGCGTTGATGCTTTCGAGGTTGGAGAGCACCACGAGCTGCTCCAGCGTGGCGTGGTCGCGGATATTGCCTTCAGCCTTGGGGTTGGCTGCCCGCCATTCCGCCGCCGTAAGGCCGAAGAGGGCCATGTTCAGCAGATCGGCCTCGTTGGCATAGATGGTTGTGGTTTGCAGCTTGGTAAGCGCAGGCGGGATGAGGTGTTCCTTGATGGCATCGGTATGGATGCGGTAGTTCACCTTGGCGAGGGTGCGCTGGAAGCTCCATTCCAATGCCATGGTGCTGGACTCCGCATCCTTGAGCCGCTGGAATTCCTTGATCAGGTAGAGCTTGAACTCCGGGCTGAGCCATGAGCCGAACTCAAAGGCGATGTCCCGGTGTGCGTACGTGCCGCCCCCACGGCCAGCTTTGGCGTAGAGACCAATGGCACCAGTGGCTTCCACCCACCGGCTGGGTGAAAGTGAAAAGCGGTTCAGGCCGGCCTGTTCCCAAAACCTCTCGAATTCGAGAGGTTTGAAATCCGGGTTGTTCAAGCGCTCCCACATGCCAAGGAATTCGACCGTGTTGCGGTTGCGCAGCCAGTTGTAGAGGACCGCCTCGTCACCAAAGCCCTTCACCATGTCGGTGAGCGATATGTAGTCCTGCTCAAGCCGCGTGGTCACGGTGACTTCCGTGCCCTTGACGATGATGATGCGATTCTTCATGGGGTGCTAATGAGCATGTGTCCACCTTCGGTCACCGGCCCTCCAATTGTGGCGAATTCGCCATAATTGGGATCGGGGCGCGGGTGTTGGCCAATTCCCTCGAATTCGAGGGAATTGAAGCAGGGTCTTGAATTCGCGCAGGGTGCGGGTGGCCCAGATGCGGAAGCGGGTGCCCTCGGGCGATTTGACCCGGTAGCCCACGGAGATGATCACGTCCAGGTTGAAGTATTGCACATGGTAGGATTTCCGGTCAGCGGCAGTTGTTCGGAAATTCCGAACAACTGAATCCCGGTCCAATTCCTTCTCGCTGAACACGTTGCTTATGTGCTCGCTGATGGTGCTCTTCACCCGGCCAAAGAGCTGCTGCATGGCCTCCTGGGTGATCCACACCGTTTCATCCTGGACCAGCACGGATACATTGACCGAGCCGTCACTGCCTGTGTACAGCAGGAAACTTGAATGTGAAGCAGCCTGCATGATCAAGGGGCTTGGGTTTCCTGCGTGTCGGCATGGCACAGCTCCGCCAGGTCGGCGAAGGTGCGCAGGCCGTTGTAGTGGGTGTCCCAGGTTTCCTGCTTCACGTACATCGGGTGGTAGGTGTATTGGGACTGCAGGGCGTTCACGTCGGCGCACCATTGGCGCAGGCGCATGATCTTGCGCTTGTCGTCCTCGTCCTCGCGGCCCTTGGTCTCGGCGATCCAGATGTCCTTGTCGGTGGTGCGGGCCAGGAAGTCGGGGTTGAAGCTGCTGATGTTGCCGTTGGCCTTCTGGTATTCCATGAAGAACTTCACGGCCTGGGTGTTGCGCGCAAAGGCCACCACGTCGGCCGCGCGGTTGAGGAAGCCCGCGAAGCCGCGCTCGAAATCGTTCTGCCCGAGCACTTTGTTGAAGACGGTTTTGGCGCTGCGCATGGTGCGCTGCTCGGTGGCCACGTGCACGGGGGTGTCCAACAGGCTGCGGAAGCCGCTGAAGCGTACGGCATCGGCCTCCTTCACGGTAAGGCTGTCGATGGCCTGCTTGAAGGTGTCGAAGAGCACTTGCTTGGCCTCGGGGCGGGCGAGGTTGCACACGAACTGCGGGTCTTCGGCGGTGTAGGCTTGGGTGAAGAGCTTGCCGGTGGCATAGTCGCGCAGCAGCGGGTAGAGGGCATCGAAGCCTTGGAAGAGGCGGCTGTTCTTGAGGACCTGCTGGGTGAGGAAGCTGAGCACGTTGCGGTGGTCGGGCACCACGCCCTTCAGCTGGGTGCTGTGGCTGAACTGGCCGTGGAAGTCCTCGAAGTCGATCTCGCGCACTTGGTCGGGCGCGTAGGTGCGGGGTTCGATCTTGCCGGGGAAGAGCATGCCCGCATCCAGCTTGGCCAGCACTTCAAAATCGCGGTAGAACTTGGGCGTGAGGATGGGCAGCGGGATGTCCAGCGCGTGGATGTCGCGGTCGGTGGCTTCCTTCTCCACTTCCACGATGAGCGGGCTGCTGCCGCCGCTGCCTTGGCCCATGGGCTTGTACTCGAAGGTGACTCCCTCGCTCTTGAGGCTTTCCACGAATTCGAGGAAACGGCGCGTGCCCACCACCACGAGCTTTTCAGCTACGTCCAGCGCGAACATTTTGCGAAGGCCGCGCCCCAGCGTCTGCTCGGGCAGGATGTTGCTTTCGGAACGGTAAGGGCGCAGGCCCACGATGGTGCTCACGTTGCGCACGTCCCAGCCTTCGCGCAGCACCAGCACGCTCACCACGCAGAGGTATTCGGAGCGCGGGTCGTCAATGGAATCCGCGGCCTTGCGCAAGCGTTCCAGTTCCTCTTTGTCCTTCTTGCTTTTGGTGGCTTCGCCTTTGATCTCGCCGTTGTTCTTGGTGTGGATCACCAGCACGCGGTCCTTCAGCAGGGGGTAGCTCTGTTGCAGGTATTCGCTGAGCTGGTCCGCCTCCTTGGTGTCCATGGTCATGTAAAACAGGACGGGCGTGCGCTCGCTCTTGAGTGCATTATACTGCTGTTCCCATTCCTGGTAGCCGAGGTGGATGTGGTCCTGGAACTGCTCAATGAGGTCGGTGCTGTCCAGCTCGCGGAGGCGATCGCGGCTTTCGCGGTCGGGCAGCACGGGCGTTTTCACCACCTGGTGGGTGATGGCCTCCACCAGCGGATAGTCGCAGATGGTCTGCACGAAGATGCCGCCGTTGTTGTGGCGGGGCGTGGCGCTGCAATCCACCTGCAGGGCGATGCCGTTGCCTATGCGCAGCTTCAGCTTGTTGTGGATGTCCTCAATGCTTTGGAACCAGGCCAGGCTTCTGTCGTGGATGTGGTGGGCCTCGTCGTTCATCACCACCAGGTCGGTGATCTGGGTGCTTCGCAGCAGCTTGCCGAGGTCCAGTCCGCGGCTGGTATCGGCATCGGCCTTGGGCTTTTTCCCCAGGAAGTATTCCTCGGTGGTGGGTTCCGGTTCCTCGTTGAAGAACACGCGGTGGATGTTGGTGAGGAAGATGTTGCCGTCGGGGGAAAGCGGGCCGAGTTCATCCTGCACGTGCAGTTGCGGCCGGAAATCCACCTGCCAGTCCCTTCCTTGCCAGCCGTTCTCGGGGATGAAAGGTTCTTCGCGGAACATGGTAAGGCCCTCGAAGTCCTTCAGCAGGCGGTTGAGCACGATGATGTTGGGGGCGATGAGCAGGAAGTTCTTGCTCAGTGCGCTTTCCGCCTCGTACAGTTTGTGGAAATAGCTCCAGACCAGCGCAAGTCCAAGCACCTTGGTCTTGCCTGCGCCGGTGGCCATTTTGATGACGTATCGGGTCCAGGTCTCATCGAACGCCTTTTGTTGCACCAGACGGGATGAGTCGAAACGCATGAGGCCCAATGGATCCAGTGCTTGGGCCACTTCGTACAGCCAGATGATGCTTTCAATGGCCTCGCGCTGGCTGAAGTAGAAACGGAATTCGCCGCTTGCGGTGGGGTGTTCCACCTCGAACCAGAAGTGGAGCAGGGCGCGGGAAGAGGCGCTGCAACGCTTGTAGCCGCTTTCGCGCCAATCGGCCACCTCGCGGCGGATGTTGTCCACCAACGGGGGAATAAGTGCGTCGAAATTTCTACCGGCCTGTTGTTCTGGCGTGGG
>JAFDVK010000042.1 GCA_018269005.1 Acidobacteriota bacterium
CCGCAGCGTTAAAGTCAAAATATGGATCGTATTGTCATAATCGGTGCAGGCCTTGCAGGTTCGCTGCTTGCGATCAATCTTGCGAAACGCGGCGAGACGGTCGATGTTTACGAATCCCGCGGCGATATGCGTGCGGGCAATGCCGCCCGCGGCCGTTCGATAAATATGGCCCTCTCGGATCGCGGTATCGCCGCCTTGCGTGAGGTCGGGATGGACGAATATATGCTCGATGCCGCCATTCCGATGCACGGACGGATGATCCATACGCCGGGCGGCGACACAATACTTCTCCCTTACAGCGGCCGAAAAGGCGAGTACATCAACTCGATCTCACGCTCAGGTTTGAATGCCGCTTTGATGACCGAAGCGGAAAAGTATGCAGGCGTCTCGATTCATTTCAATGAACAGCTGACCGGCTGCGACCCTGAAAGCGGCGAGCTTGATTTTGCGTCGGGCAGTACGCTAAAAAGCGAGCTCGTCTTTGCGGCGGACGGCGCCGGCTCGGCCGTGCGGCAGGCGCTGGACGCGAATGTTGCGGACTTCGTGTCGCGCTCAGAGTTCCTCGAACACGGCTACAAAGAGCTCGTCATTCCGCCGGGCGAGGATGGCTCTTTTCTGATCGAGAAGAACGCCCTTCACATCTGGCCGCGGCACAAGTTCATGATGATCGCGCTTCCGAACCTTGACGGGAGCTTCACGTGCACGCTCTTCCTCGCTCACGATACGGCCGAGGACAGCGACGAACCATCTTTCTCAAAGCTTATCGATGAAGCGAAGCTCATCGCATTCTTCGAGCGCGAGTTCGCCGACGCTTTGCCGCTAATGCCGACGCTCGCCGAAGATTTTTTTGCGAACCCGACCGGAATGCTCGGCACCGTTCATTGCTCGCCGTGGCACGCAAACGGCCGGGTACTGCTTCTCGGAGACGCTGCCCACGCGATGGTGCCGTTTTACGGCCAGGGAATGAACTGCGCGTTCGAGGACGTACGAACCATCAATGCTCTCTTATCAGAGCGGCCCGCCTCGGTGAGCGGCTGGGTCGATTGGCGTTCGATATTCGCGGCTTTCGAGCGGGAGCGAATGCCGAACGCGGCGGCGATCCAATCGATGGCGATCGAGAATTTCTATGAAATGCGCGATAAGGTCGCCGATCCCGTTTTCCAGCGAAAACGAGCGCTTGAAACTCATCTCGAACAGACCTACGACGACTATTTCTCGAAGTATTCTATGGTCACGTTTCGAGAAGACGTGCCGTATTCCGAGGCAAAGAGACGCGGAAATCTCCAGGACGAGCTGCTAATGCGTCTGTGTTCAGAAGCTGCAGAGAGCTCTGAGATCGACGCCGAAGCGGCGATCGCATCCGTGCGGAGACTCTGAGCTTAAGCGGCCGCAGAGTACTGTCCAGGCCGATAGCTTCCCGCAGGTGTCCGAAACGCTACATTGAAGCGATTCCACGTATTGATCATCGTGATCACATAGGTAAGATCGGCAAGCTCGGCTTCGCTGAACTGCTCTCGTGCCTCTGCGTACACCGCGTCGGAAACTTCCTGATCGGTGAGCCGTGTCACCGCCTCTGCCCAGCCGAGAGCCGCTCTTTCCCGCGGCGTGTAAAGATCACCGGCCTCGCGCCAAGCATTCAAAAGATAGATGCGCTGCTCGGTATCACCTTCGTGCCTAAGGTCTTTCGAATGCATATCGAGACAGTATGCACAGCCGTTGATCTGCGATACGCGCATATCGATCAGGTGCACCAGGCTTCGTTCGATCGTCGCGTTCTCCAGGTATGATTGAGCGGTGAGAAGTGCTTTAAAAAGGTCGTGGTTCGTGGCGTGATAATTGATGCGCTGCATATTTTCCTCCAAACTTCGGTAAGATGTGGGTCAGCATCCGGCCATATTTCCATTCTAGACCTTCTTGAACTGAAAACCGAAAAATGAGACGTTACCCAAGATGAGTGAAAAATTCTTTGACATCTCGATACCGCTCGACTTTCGCGGGCAGCAGCCGAATGCCTTCGGTGCGGAGTTCGCCGTTGCAACGACGCTTGGCGACACGCGGGAAGGTTCCAGCGTGAATTTCGAGCGCTACTCATTCTCGCCGCACTGCAGCGGAACGCATACCGAGTGTATCGGACATATCACGCGCGAACGGATCTCGGTGCGGTCGTGTCTCGATGACGTGATCGTCCCGGCGATCCTTGTAACTATCGAGCCCGAAACGGATTCGTCGGAGGCCTATGCAGCGAAGATGTCCGGTGATCGACTAATAACCGCAGTGCGGCTGCAAGGAACGCTCGACGCCTTGAATGCAGATCATAAAGCGATACTCAAAGGCGGGGCATTGATCGTCCGAACGCTGCCGAACGATCCAGGTAAGATGGCCGCTGTCTATCGCGACGAGAATCTTCCGCCGTATTTCACCGACGATGCGATCGAATTGATCGTCCGCTTCGGCGTAAAGCACCTTCTCGTCGATCTGCCGTCGATCGATCGAATAGACGACGGCGGACGACTCTCAAATCATCGGAAGTTTTGGAATATGGGTTCGGGATGCGTTAAGGCCGGAGTCGATGCACGACGAAACGCGACGATCACGGAGCTGATCTATGTTTCAAATGATGTACCGGATGGCCCATATCGACTGAATCTTCAGATCGCCCCGTTCGAAGCAGACGCAACGCCAAGCCGACCGCTTCTGCTGCCGAACGAGTGATCAGCTGAGATGTTTTACAGGCTCCCTAAGTTTACTTTCCGCCCTTCTCGGCCCAGATCTGAACGAGATGGATGAGTGTCTCGGTCGATTTTTCGAGGCCTTTACGCGAATTGAATTCCAGCTTTCCGTGAAAATTATGCCCGCCCGTGAAAAGGTTCGGCGTCGGCAGGCCCATTGCCGTCAGCCGCGAACCGTCCGTGCCGCCGCGAATCGGCTTGCGATGTGCGTCGATGCCCGCGCGTTTTGCAGCCTCAATAGCAAAATCGGTGAGCTGCGGATAATCCTTGAGCACCTCTTTCATATTGAGATAGCCGAGCTCGCTCGAATAGTCGATCTTTACGTTCGGATATTTCTTCTGAGTTTCGGCGACAAGGTCTTTTACCTTTTGTTCAAGCCCCGCAAATCCGCTGATATCAAAATCGCGAAGCAGGATCTTGACGACCGATGTCTCGATATCCAGCGTGCCGATATATGGATGGATATAGCTCTCGCGGCCTGTAGTGGTTTCAGGACGATTGGGCACCTCGGTCGGGAAGCGGCTAAGAAAATCGCCTGCGGCATACATCGAATTGATCATGATGCCCTTGGCCGTTCCGGGGTGCGTCGAAAGCCCGTGGAAAGTAACGGTCGCCGTACGAGCCGAGAACGTCTCGTCCGAAACGTCACCAAGTTCTTCGCCATCGACCGTATAAGCGAACTTCGCCCCCCAGCCCTTGATGTCGAATTTGTCGATGCCGCCGCCGACCTCTTCGTCGGGTGTGAACGCGATCGCAATGTTCCCGTGCTTTATCTGCGGATTGTTCCGCAGAATGTCGATCATCGTCATTATCTCGGCCACGCCTGATTTGTCGTCCGACCCGAGCAGCGTCGTGCCGTCGGCAGTGATGATGTCGTCGCCGATCAGATTCTTGAGATCGGGATTCTGCGCGACCGTGATGACCTGCGTCTTGTCGTTCGGCAGAACGATATCGCCGCCCTGATAATTCTTGTGAATGATCGGATTCACATTCGCACCGGAAACAGCCGGCGACGTGTCCATGTGGCCGATGAACCCGATCGTCGGCACCTTCGAATTGTCGGGCAGATTCCCCGGCACCATCCCGTAAACGATCGCGAATTCGCTCGTACGTACGTCTTTGACGCCGAGTTTCTTAAGCTCTTTCTTAAGCAGCTTTGCAAGATCCCATTGCTTTGCGGTGCTCGGCACCTTGTTGGCGTCCTCGGCCGACTGCGTGTCGATCTTCACATAACGAAGAAAGCGCGACATCGCCGTCTCCTTCGGCGGATTGGTCTGGGCAAGACCTGTATTCGCAAAGACAAGAGCAAAAATAAAGATTAAAGTTATGCGCATAATTCATTACTCCTGAAAATATCATTTAATGGGAGTGAATTTCCCAACACCCACAGAATATGAGCGGAGTGATCGTCCGAATGGTAAGCTCACATTTTCGGAGCCTTTTAGAGGAATCCACCTATTGAGCTGACTTTTCTCAGTTATATCTTTCCCCGTTTCTTCGTCAACAACTGTCGCGAACTGCTCTAGTAAAATCGTAGGTGGGTCGTTCAGCCAAGCCTTAAACTTCCAATTACTACTCTTCTCGATCAACTTCCAGTGGGGGCCTTTATTGTCAAGGTAGCGGTCGTCCATAAAAGCCACGGACACAAAGACAAATTCGGGATTCTCATTTCCTTCGAGCCTGACAATCAATCCAAAACCGCAAACATGCCAGCATCCTTGCAACGAGTTAAAAAGGTCTTGGGCGACGACCGTCCCCTCAATCGTCACGACCTCTTTTTTATCTTGGCCGAAGAAGGAAGCGGGGCAGATCAGAAGCAAAACGCATACAACTAATATCAATATTCGAAAGCGTATACATGACCTCATAACTATCGACAACCACCACCCGTTTTAGAAACGAACCGCAAATATTCGTCCGGCCTCAGCCCACTAGCCAACGGCGATCAACTTCTAAAGCCAAGGGTAAGGCCGCAGGCCGTAACCCTAGGCAATGACCCAACCAAAATATGCCGTCGCTGAAGGCGACGAACATCGCCTGTCAATCCCAACAATATCGCTCATCGA
Source organism: Acidobacteriota bacterium (assembly GCA_018269005.1). Classification (GTDB taxonomy): domain Bacteria; phylum Acidobacteriota; class Blastocatellia; order Pyrinomonadales; family Pyrinomonadaceae; genus OLB17. Next base: position 4,796 of record JAFDVK010000042.1, read on the forward strand.
CCTCGACTTCATATTTCTGACATAACGCCCGGAACTCGTCCTGAAACGTCTGCTTTTTATGATGCTCTTTTTGCGAACGAATATACGCTGAAACATTTCCAACCTGCGATTGGCCTATTGAAAATGCTCCAAATCCGCTCTGCCAATAGAATTTCGTCACGCCGTGTTTCTTCATCCATTTAGAGGTTTCGCGTTTAATGTCGCCTACCAGTTTGCTGATATCCGACCGTCCGATCGAAATGAGAATGTGGACATGGTCGGCGTCGCATCCGGCAATGATCATACGGCCATTGTTATTTTTTATTATACCGCTAATGTATCCAAAAAGTTGCGGTTCGAGATCGGCGGGGATCATTCGAACGCGATCTTTTGTTGACCAAACAACGTGGACCAGGATCTTAACGAGAGATTGCGGCATATTTGTTGTTGCCTATTTGTTGCTCCCTTTCAGGGAGCGAGGTGTTTTGTGTACCTATTCCTAGGGTTGCGGCCTTTCGGCCTTACCCTAGGCTTTATAAGTTGGACGCCGTTGGCGACAAATGCGTTCGTGACAAACGTATAACGCATCGGACGGTCAGATCTTTACGCAAACATTCTTGTCTTCGATAAAGAACCTCAATCTTTGCCTCGTAAGCGGCGAAGTCCGAACACAAATACGGGCAACAGCAGGAATAGGACTCCCAATATACCGACGATACGAGCAATGGTCGCAACCAACTCATTCGAACAAACCGGACACGGCGGCCGGGGTTGTCCGACGATGAATGCATCACAAAGAAGTCCAACTTGTCGGTATTCATAGAACAGGCAGTTCTTGGGTAAAAGGAGTATTGACGTGACAATACAAATCGAGCAAAGTGCGAGAGCCGCACCCACAAGAACTGCACCTTTACTCATTGAACCATTTTTGCCGATCGATCTCGTCATCACCCCGCTTGGAACATCCCCTAAATCTTCACACACACATTCTTCTCTTCCGTAAAAAATCTCAATGCCTCAAAGCCGCCTTCACGGCCGAGGCCGCTGTCTTTCAAGCCGCCGAACGGAGTGCGGAGGTCGCGTAAGAGCCAGCAGTTTATCCACACGATGCCGGATTCGAGAGCCGCGGCCATGCGGTGGGCACGCGAGAGATTTTCGGTCCAAATCGTTGCCGAAAGGCCGTAACGAACGCTGTTCGCGTAAGCCAAAACTTCGTCCTCCGTGTCGAAGGGCATAATAGTAACGACCGGGCCGAAGATCTCTTCCTGATTCGTACGGCAGTCGAACGGCAAGCCTTCGATCACGGTCGGTTCGATGTACCAGCCGCCGAGCTTGTCAGAACCCTCTGCGTTAGCGGAGGGCGAGTTTACCGCTGTCCCATCCGACTGACCGCCCGCTAACGCAGGCGGTTCTGACTCATCTCTGCGTCTTTGCGTGTCTGCGGGCGGACCTACCGCTTTGCCTCCGCAAAGGATCGTGCCGCCTTCGGTTTTCGCAAGCTCGATGTACGACATTATCTTGTCAAAATGCTGCTTTGAAACGATCGCACCGACATCTGTCGTCTCGTCTTTCGGGTCGCCGACCTTGAGGGCGTTGACGCGTTCGACAAAGTCCGTTCGAAATCGCTCGTAGATCGGCCGTTCGACAAATATCCGCGAACCGCACAGGCAGATCTCGCCCTGATTTGAGAACGACGAGCGGATCGTGGTTACCAGCATTTCGTCGTAATCGCAGTCGGCGAAAATGATATTCGGGTTCTTGCCGCCGAGCTCGAGCGAAAGTTTCTTGAACATCGGAGCCGCAACGCGGGCGATCTCTTCTCCCGTTTTCGTGCCGCCGGTGAATGAGATAGCCTTCGTGTCGCGATGGGCGACGATCGCTGAGCCGACCTTTGGCCCGAGGCCGTGCACGATATTCAACACGCCGGGCGGAAGGCCGGCCTCGATGCAAAGTTTTGACAGCATAAATGCGGTCATCGGCGTAACTTCGCTGGGCTTTGCGACGACCGTGCAGCCCGCGGCGATCGCCGGAGCGATCTTCCATGTAAAGAGATAGAGCGGCAGGTTCCACGGCGAAATGCAGCCGACGACGCCGAGCGGCTGTCTCAGCGTGTAGTTGATCGCGTTGCGGCCGATCGTCTCATGCGACTCGTTCGAGAGATGCATCGCGGCCGTCGCATAGAAGCGGAAGTTTGCGATAGCTCGCGGAATGTCGATGGTGCGCGCAAGCGTGATCGGCTTGCCGTTGTCGCGCGATTCGGCTTGAGCCAACGCCTCAAGGTCGCGTTCGATCAGGCCGCACAAACGCATCAAAACAGCGAACCTGTCTTCTGCGGATGTATTTGACCATGCCGGAAACGCCGCCTTTGCGGCATCGATCGCGAGTTGGACGTCACGTTCGTCCGAATCCGCGATCTGCGAATAGACCTCACCCGTTGCGGGCTCAACATTTTCCAGATAAGCGTCGGACCGCGGTCCTATGATCTTTCCGTTTACGTAGTTCTGTATAAGCTCCATTCCGAACCTATTGTAGTTCACTTGTGAACGATCTTCGCTTCAAGCCGGTCTCAAAAGAACGGGACACGACAAAGACCGCGAACATTTTTGCCGATATTCTATGCAGCAGTTTGACACCTTTCGCCCCGATCTTCCGCATATTAGATAAGACAGTTTGAAAAAAAACTGCCCAATGCCGCAAACACGGGCCTGATTGCTTTTGTTTATGAAAAGACTGACCTATATTATCACCATCAGATCTTTAACAAAGTACCAACGCCCAGGCAGTCTCGGGGGCGATCTGAGCATTGTATTCAGACATTTTTGCCAAGGCAAAGGATATCTTGACCCATCTATATGACCCGAACTTGTCCGAAGTGTAGTCAGACGAATCCGCCGGATGCCGCATTCTGCCTCAATTGTGCCGCCGCTTTGGGCCTCGGCGCACCGACCCCGCCGCAAAACCCGCAGCAGGCTGGCACGCAGGCACCTTATGCCGGAACTCCGCCTCAGGCATACGCGGGCACGCCAAATTTTGCCGTACAAGGAAATCCGCAGGCTCCGCCGAGCCAACGGCCGCTGATCTCGGTCATACTCGCGGGCGTCGGGTTGATATGCTGCGGACCGCTCACGGGTATTCCTGCTGCTCTTGTCGGCTGGCTTGAACTCGACGCGATCAAGAACGGCAAATCGTCACCCGATGGCAAAATGATGGCGCAGATCGGCTTTTGGGGCGGCATTGGTGTAACGATCATCCACGGTATTCTCTGGATACTTTACATACTCTTCGGAATGTTCGCTTCGATGACTCCGTACTAAAGCTCTATGGCCACCGGTATCAAATGCAGCAACGGACACGACCAGCCTCAGGCTGGCTCTAGGTTTTGTATTTATTGCGGTGTTGCTCTGGCGGCATCTCCGCAGGCCGCTGCCGGAGCACCTCCGCCTCAGGCTCCGCTGCCAAACCCGCAGCCTATTCCGGGGCAATTTCCGCCCGCACAGCAGGCCGCCGGAATGTATCAAAATTACCCGCCGCCTCAGCAGCAGCAATTTCCGCAGCAGCAGCAATACGCTCCCGCCTATCCGCCCCCTGTTCAGCAGATCAGTTGCTACACCTGCCGAGGAGACGGAGCAAATCTGCCTGATAAGGTCGTGATCTGCCCGGAATGTCGGGCTCTAAAGCCGATCGTCCCGGGCTATCAGGTCGATAACTCAGCATTCGCTTGGGCCGCAGACGCAAAGGCTATGGCGGTGCTTCGATCGATCAAACCGATGAGCCTCGCGGCAAAAGCTGTCTCGGACAAGGTCGGCCGGCGTTGGATCGAATCTACTTTCAACGGTGTGCAGCTTGGCGAGAAGCAACTTCCGCACGTGTTCGGGCAAGCCGTACGCGCGGCTCGCATCCTTGGGATGCCGAAAATGCCGAATGTCTATATTTCCGGCGAACGAGCCTGGGATATGCTCACATTCGGTACAGACCACGATTCTTTTATTGTCATAGGCTCCGCGCTAGCGGGAAACTTCCAAGGCGTTGATATGCTCTTCCTCCTCGCACGCGAGATGGGACACTGCAAGGCCGGGCACGCTCTTTGGAAGACGGTGATTCGATTCTTTCTTGGCGAACAGGGCCCTGCCAAAGGCTTTATGGCGGGCGGCATACTCGCGAATATTCTAAGCCCTTCGGCCCTGATCGGCGGCGCGATGGAGATGCCGCTGCTGGCTTGGGCACGGCAGGCAGAGATCACCGCTGATCGTGCAGGCCTGCTCGCCGTTGGCAATGAAGAGGTCGCTCGACGCGTCCTTTTGTCGTGGACGCTCAAGTCTTCCTTCATTTTCAAGCAGATCAATATCAACACCTGGCTCGAACAGCAGTCGGTTGACGATGATTCTTACGGAAAGCTCTCTGAGCTTACGACAACGTCAACGCCGTACATCGGCCCGCGTCTGAAACTTTTGACGCAATTCGCCGCAAGCCAGGAATTTAAGCATTCGCTCTCCATCATCTCTCAAACGATAAAGGCCGGCGCACCAAAGCAGCTGGTCCAGCCGAAGCCCGATTCTGACGTTCTACGCTTCAAGTGTTCAGCATGCGGGACGGCAATGCGTATCCCGAAGAAGGCCTTAGCGGGCAAGACCGAGCTTCCGGTCAAGTGTCCTGACGCAAAATGCAAAGCCATAACGCGTCTAGCAAAAAATGCAAAGTCCGGTGGAAATGCCGGGCCAAAGGTTCCAACAAAACAGGAGAATTTGAACTATGGCGACTAGCGATAATATTACGATCACCGAAACCGGAGCTGACGGCTCGGAGCAGGAATTTGAGATCACGACCGGAAAGGTCGAGGATCTCGCGGCGGACGATCAGGGCTTTGCAGAAGGCGCCGTAGAGGCGATGTTCGACGACGGTTCTACGGATCACGATGCCGCCTATATGGATTACGACGGCGACGGGAAACTCGACACTGCGGCCGCAGACACGGACGGCGACGGCGTTACTGACACCGTTGTTGCGGACACGGACGGTGATGGAAAGGTCGATGCCGCAGGGGTCGATGCGGATGGCGACGGTAATCTGGATGCAATGGCGTTCGATACGGACGGCGACGGCGTGGTCGATGCCACGATGACGGATACCGACGGCGACGGCCAAATGGACGAAGCCGATATCGACGGCGATGGCGTTACTGATTACACGCTTGATGCGGACGGGCTTCCGACCGAGGAAGAGGTCTCCACGAACTCGGTCGAGTTCACGGTCGGCGAAGACGGTTTCCCTGTCGAAGATGCTCCGACGGACGAGTCGGATGCTTTCGCAGACTATGCCGAGCAGCCGGCGGCCGACTATGGCGTCGGTGCTGATCCTGCGTTCGTTGAAACGCCTGTCGATCCCGGCTACGCGGCATCACCGGTCGAGCCCTCGGATACTGCGACAGCCTCCGATGCTGATGCCGCCGCGGCCGCCGAACAGCAAGCTCACGCAGATGCGGCCACCGATGCTCAATCCGCTGCGGACGATTTTGTCGCACAAGGTGACTATGCGGCAGCTGCTGACGCGAGAGAAACGGCCGAGAATGAAGCTTATGCGGCGGGCGATTCTTCGATGCTCGGCTCGTCGGACTCTGCCGATCTTGACAACGCCGCCTACAAGCAGGAACAGGCCGAGGACTATCAGACACAACAGCAGGAGCATATCGCCGAGGGGGATTACGCCGCTGCGAAAGAGGATGCTCAAAATGCGGGATACGCGACCGGCGATGCCGATTACCTTGCGGGCGGCTCGGATCACACCGGCCAATCGGACAACGACGTTTACAATCTCGACAACGCTGCCTATGACCAAAAGAATGCCGAGTCATCCGCTGCCGATGCGGAATGGTACGCGAACGCAGGCATGGACGATGCCGCCCAGTCTGCCGCTGATCATGCTGATGCTTATGCCGCTTCGGCCGATGACTATGCCTCGCGTGCTGATGAGGACAGCTATTCCTACGATGCCGACCCGTCGTCCGCAGTAGAAACGGGCGGCAGCTACGACGCTCCCGATCTTGATGCGGGTGCGTATGACGCAGGTACGTATGACGCGGGCGGTTACGACGCTGTCGATACCGGAATTGATACTTCGATGCCGATCGACACATCGTCAAGCTACGATCCGTCGTCAGACGTTTAGTCCATCGAAAAATAACGCTAGAGGCCGTTCGGATCACTCCGAGCGGCCTATGCTTTATTCCTTCAGCCTTCCAAATTTTTTCAATATTTCACGAACTCTATCAATTGGCAGAGCTTCAACGGTCCGTCCGTTTCCTGAAACGGTTGTCGCCTTGAAGAGCGAATTTAGGATAGCCTCTTCCGTGGCTTCGATGACGCCTTGAAAAAGAGGTGACATTGCATCATTACCAACGACGGAAATATTGCGCTTAGCATCCGAAGCCCTGATGCGGTTCTGTGTCGAAAATGCGATCGCATAATCGCCGCTGCCGTTCGACATTGAAGATCCGGTTCTCGCGAGCCCCGACATTGCGCGCGACGCGAGTCGGTTCAACTGCCTATGGTCGAGCGGAGCGTCCGTTGCGATGACAATAATGATCGAGCCGTCAGCCGAGTCAGAACCGGGAGCGGCAGCGACCGGGTTCTTTTCCGCCGAAGGCTGAACATTAAGCCCTTGCTCGCGCGCACGCTTCTGCACGACTTCTTTTAGATAATACCGCCCTAATTCTTTGCCGACCGGAACGCCGTCTATCGACAACACACCACCGAAATTCGTCTGCACCAAAATACCGATGGTATATCCGCCGAGGTCTTGCGGAAGCTTTCGCGAAGCTGTCCCGATGCCGCCCTTCCAACCGAATGCGATCGTTCCAGTGCCGGCTCCCACAGAACCCTCTTCGACCGGCCCGCCTTTCGCATTCTTCAATGCCGCAAAAACATCTTCGCGTGTTACGTGCCGTCCGCGAATATCATTCAACCCGCCATCGTTGGTCTCCGCAACAAGCGGGTTTATCGAACGAATGTTCTCGTTGCCCGGCAAGGCCAGCATATAGTCGAGCAGAAAGTCGGCGGTTTTCGGAACGCTGAGCGTGGACGTAAGCAGGATCGGCGTTTCGATCTCGCCAAGCTCATTGACCTGGGTCGAGCCTGCAAGTTTGCCGAATCCATTGCCGACAAAGACCGCACCAGGAACTTTGTCGGCGAATAAGTTACCGCTATGCGGGAAAACTGCCGTAACGCCGGTGCGGACGTTGTCGCCGCGAATGATCGTCGTTTGGCCAACGGTCACGCCGCTGACATCGGTGATCGAATTTAGCGGGCCAATAGGAAGGATTCCGATCTTGATGCCGAGATCGCGAACACGTGGACGAACCTCGACCGACTGCGTCAGGGCAGATGAAACAAAGGAAAACAGGATCGCGAGACCGCCGAGCAAACAAACAGGAAATGACCAACTCCGTAAAGCGTTCTGCCCACGTACGTGCATGTCCTTCTCTAGCAGCATTCAACCTAAACCTTCGCGAACGTAAGGCCGGTCTGGCCCTGATACTTTCCGCCGCGGTCGTCGTATGAGACGGCGCAGTCCTCGTCGGATTCGAAGAAGAGAATCTGCCCGATGCCCTCGTTGACGTAAACTCGGAGCGGAAGGTTCGCGAGATTTGCGATCTCGACAACGAGACGGCCGGTCCAGCCGGCCTCGAGCGGTGTTGTGTTTACGAGCAGCCCGGCACGCGCGTACGTGGATTTTCCGAGAGCGACACCGGTAACATTGCGCGGCATCTTGAAGGTCTCGACCGTAACGCCGAGTCCGTAATGATGCGGCGGAAGCAGATAATATTTCGCTCCGTCCTCTGCGATTTGGAGTTCCGGTTCGATGAGCGAATGCTGTTCGTCAAAACGTTTCGGGTCGATCTCCTTGCCGTGAACAGATGAAAAGATGCGGAATCCATCGTCCGCAAGCCGCATATCGTAGCCATAGCTCGACGCACCGGCCGAAATGATCTTGCTGCCGTTAGATTCGCGTACTAGTTCGGGAAGGAACGGCGTGATCATCGCGTGTTCTTCCGCCATTTTCCTGAGCCAAAGGTCTGATTTGATCGCCATAAATTCTTTCTTCTAAAGCTGGAGCAAGGTCATCGTCCCGTCGCCGACCGTCAATTTTACGGCAGTGCCGCCGTTTCCTGCGCGAGCGGCAATTCCCTTTTCGGTGAACGGAACGTTGCGCACACGCGGCTTAAGGTTCGTAAGCTCGTTCTTTATCGCACCGGTTCGGAGGATCACGGCCGTGAGATCCGCGCTCAAGGCTCGCGGAAGATGTGCGGTCAGCGAACCATTCGCCACCTGCACATCGATCAGACTTCCGCGCCAGGCTTGATTCGGCATCGTAATGGTTACATCGCCTTTGCCCACGGTCGCCGCAAGTGTTCCGCTGACGAGAGCGATATCAACATTGGATTCGATGCCGTTGATGCGCAGATCGCCGTCGATGCCCGAAACGGAAATGTCGCCCTTGCCCGCGTTGATCTCGACGTCGCAATATTGCGGCACGCTGATCGTATAATTTATCTTGTACGGCATCCCTGCGAGTTTTTTGAGCAGCTTGCGGTCAGCTTTTTTTGCGGCCTTCCGATTGTCGGGCCCAACGCTGAAAATGCTGACGCGGCTGACGCTTTCCTGCATCACAAAACCTGTGAGGTCCGTGACCTGTTGGAGCTCACTCTCGCTGCCGCCCGAAACCTCTATCACCGCCGAGATCGAAATTTCATTGCTCCGCGAACCCACCACCTTCACCGACCCGTTCGGAGCACCTTGAATAACGACCGTTCCGCCCGCTCCGAAATCGAAGCGATCGGTCTTCGTCGTCGAGCGCTTCAGGTTTTCCGGCTGTCCGAAGGCGATCGCTGCAGCCGAACAAAGGATCAGCAAAATTGTCAGGATTCTAAGAGTTTGTTTGGTCATTTCGATTGAACTTAACAGTCGGCATTTTTTGATGTTTCAAACGCGATCCACAACAGGATAGCACGGATGCCACCGCTCTGCCGCGGTCAAAAAGTGCCCCGCTGTCCCCGGACCTTCGAGCCTTGCTGAAAGCTCATTCACAATTCACAATTCACAATTCACCACTCACAATTCACAATTCACCACTCACAATTCACAATTCACCACTCACAATTCACAATTCACCACTCACAATTCACAATTCACCACTCACAATTCACAAATTCACCACTCACAATTCACAATTCACCACTCACAATTCACAATTCACCACTCACAATTCACAATTCACCACTCACAATTCACAATTCACCACTCACAATTCACAATTC
>JAFDVK010000043.1 GCA_018269005.1 Acidobacteriota bacterium
GAAATGAACCAGTTGCTGGCTTGGGTGTATGACGGGATAGGCGGGTTTTCGTCGGTGGTCAGAGCTGACGAGGCGTGTTTGCGGTGGCTCTCGCGTGTCAGAGTCTGACGGACGGTTTGTGAACTTTGTAATTTCTCTAACGGCACGTTGTTTGCACTATTTGCGTTGAGTGGTCCTTCTGACAAGAGGGACAGTTGTAAACGCGAATGGAGCGAACGATGAGAGCTGACGAAAAAGAAAAACTCCTAAAGGAAATCGAGAAAACAGAGGACGCCGAGGCGACGCGATCGATGTACTTTCGCGTGGGCAAAACTGCGCATAAAGCGATCACAGAATTAGCCGCGATCAGCGGCGTGAACAAGTCCGAGGTTGTTCGCAAACTCGTGACCCGCGGGCTGACAGGCAACGACATCGAGATCGCCAAGGAAAGTCACACGGTGAAGCTTGATTGGCTGGTACGAGAAAGCAAGCGCCGGCGGAAAGATGATGATGATCTGAGGGCGTCCATCAACGCGATTCGTGAACGGATCGATTGGATCGAAAGTTCGGAGATCGAAACGACAAAAACATTTCGAAAATTGTTGCTCGAGATGTACAGCGTTCTGCTCGCGGTCTTCTGGGCCGAACGGCAATCAATGTCGAAGCTGATCAAACTCGGCGCCTCTTCGTTCGACGAACTTCAGCACCCCGACGATAAAGCATCTCTTGACATGGCGGGCCTGCTTTCGTCTTCAGTCAAAGACCTGGATAATTTCGCACGATTCCACAACCTCAAGATCGGTCCTGCTTTCGGGGACGAAATATATAACGGTACCAAGGTCGAAGCCATTCGCAATGTCATTGCCGATCGGCAGAAGAAGAGAGCCGAGGAAAGGAAATGAGAGTAATTGTAAGCGTCCAATCTCAAAGCAGGAGCACTCGAGGTTTGGTGCATTACATCGCTCACGCAAAGATCGATCCGACGCGTGAGTCGTTGGGAAGCAGAGAGCTGTTCAATGACCGGTCGGATCTTGTAAATGTCGAACAGGCTAACTTCTCGCTAAAGATTGGAATTTCGACGAACCGGCCTAAGAACGAAGATCTAATGCATCTGGTAATTTCGTTCCGGCCGGAGGGTTTTAAGAAGCTCGGCGCTGATGAAAAGGAGCGTCGAAAATCGCTACGAGAGATCACGCGGGGGTCGATGCGAAATCTTGAGAAAACTGTCGGTGCAGAATCGCTCGACTGGACAGCGGCGATCCATCGAAACACCGACAATCCTCATGTGCATATCGCGATCAGCAAACACTTCCTTTCACTCGAAAAAGGCAAGCACGAAATGCTCAAACGCATTCCGACCTCGGCCGTGCCTCATTACGAATTGATCGAACAGAAAAAGGTCTTCGTCCCCGGCGTCTTGATGGAAACCGCAACGGTGAAAATGGACGAGATCATCGCTCGAAATTTAGTGAAGGAACAAGCGCGGCCCGAACATAATCTTGCTACTGAGAAGATCGCAGAGAAGACACAGGAGCGTCAGCCAATCGAGCAAGAGCTTCGAAAGCCGAAGCAGCACATGCACGAGACGATCCATATTAGATAGGCAGGTTTCGTGGAACAAAATTGCTCCACCTGGAACAAAAAAGCACCACACTGGAGCAAAAATGCACCACGGCTCGCGGGTTTTTGTTCATCTGCATACCCACAATCGACAAATATCACTACGGCACATTCCTTGCCGTACAAAACCAATGGAGGTTTTTCAATGAGCGAACATGTAATCGACAGATTTGCTTTCTCGATCGAGGAGCTCGCGATGCTTACCGCACTATCCGCCCCGAAGATCCGCAAGGACATTCGGGAAGGCCGTCTCAAGAGTCTGAAGAAAGGACGCCGCCGACTCATTCTCAAAGACGAGGCGATCCGCTATATCAACGAGGACGATTCCGTCGAACAGGAAGAAAAAGAAGCGGAAGACAGGTAGATAAGGGGAGCTAGATAAAGGTCTTCGAGCCATGGCGATTTATAAACGCGGCGACGTTTGGTGGATGGACTTTCGGTTCGAAGGCACACACGTCCAAAAGTCCACCAAACTTAAGAACAAGCGGGAGGCGGAAAGCTACGAGCGAGCGTATCGAACACAGCTCGCAAAAGGCGAAGTCGGACTAGAGAAGAAGCCCGAACTTCCCGGGTTCGATATTGCAATGGCGGAGTTCCTCGCGTTTGCAGAAGTGGAGCACCGAAGCAAGCCTAATACCGTTCGTTCCTACAAGAGTACGAGCCGAGCGTTGATCAGTTTCTTCAAGAGCACTCGCATCGACAAGATCGATGCAGCCGCCGTCGAAAAGTTCAAACAATGGCGAGGTTCTCAAAAGACCAAGCCACGGTCGGAGCCAAAGAAAAAGAAGACAAACCGAAAATGGAAGGCTAAACCTTTGGCTCCGGCAACCATCAACCGCGAGCTCGCGTTGCTCAAAGTATTCTTCAACTATTTCATCCGTAAAGACATGTTATGGGGGAATCCAGTGAGCCGTGTGAAGTTGCTGAAGGAGGACGGCGGGCACCTTCGTGTTGTTTCTTACGAAGAAGAGAGACGGTATCTTGCCGAGGCTTCGCAACCTTTGATCGACTTTGCGTCGGTGATGATCGATACGGGTATGCGTCCGGCCGAAGTAGCGGCGATCCAGAAGAAAGATCTGTTTTTCGATCAAGGTTATCTCTATGTTCCTGATGGAAAAACGAAGGCGGCAAAACGACGAATTCCACTAACAGCCCGCGCGACAGAAATTCTCAACCGAAGAGCGCAGGCTTCGAAGAATGGATACCTCTTTGCGACCGAAGAAACGAACGCTCCTATCACGACGCTAAAGACCGGACACGGAGCAACTATTCGACGTAGTGGAGTGGCTCACTTTCGCCTCTACGATCTTCGCCATACTTTTGCGACTCGGTTTCTCGAATCCGGTGGCGATCTCGTTACGCTCCAGGCCTTGCTTGGCCATTCGTCGATCCACATGGTCACCCGCTACGCCCATCCGACCGATGTGCACAAGTTCGACGCTATTCGAAGAATGGAGGAGACGCACACCAGTACCCAACAGAAAATGACGGAGCGAAAAGAAGATCCCGGGTAGAATAGAGATTTAGATATGATGTATTTTTCTTCAGACAGCCACGCCTTCCACACAAATATTTTGCGCTATTGCAAAGATACTCGTCCGTTTGAATCGGTCGAAGAGATGAATGCGGTGATCATCAAGGGATGGAATAGCGTGGTAAGTGACAAGGACGAGATCTATCACCTCGGCGATCTGTCATTCGGTGACGCTCTCCAAACCAGAGAGTTGCTCCGGCAGCTACGCGGCAAAAAGCACCTGGTTCTAGGCAATCACGATAAAGTGATTCGATCGAATCGCGATATTCAGGGATATTTTGCGAGCGTTCAGGAATACAAGGAACTCAAATACGACAAGAAAAGAATCGTGCTTTCGCACTTTCCATTTCTCTCGTGGAACGGGAGCTATAGGGGAAGTTGGCATCTGCATGGACATTCGCACAATGGGCTTTTCGAAGCGAACGCGAATGTTCGAAGGCTGGATGTCGGAGTAGATTCGGTCGGGTTTAGCCCGATCTCGATTGAGATGGTGGCGGACACGATGAAGGCAAAGATCGTTGCCCCACAGCCCTATCAAGCAGATTAAACATTCGGGCAACAAATTCTCGACTGAATTCCAAACCTACCGCAACTGAAATAAGGCACTGAGATCCTCGATCAGCTTATCGGTCTCCGGTCTATCGCCGGATTGTGCCGCAAATCGCTTTACAAGAATTACGCCTTTCGACTCCTCATTCGCAAAAAGCTTAGCCACGATGGAGGTCGCTTTCCCGAATTGCCTATGATTCGCGTTACGTTCTCCCAGCGATATAGATTCATTCCACTCATCCTCTGTCATCATTGCGATGATCCGGTAAACATCGAAAGCGTGGTAAGGACCCTTTATCGAATCATCAACACGATCGCTTACTGCGTTCAACTTCAAGAACAAGTATGCGAATGGATGAGGAATAGAGATCTCCGCATGTTTGCTTCCTTTCTCCAATCTAAGTCGTAGGGCCGTGCTCTCGACTAGGAATGCTTCTTCGGTCGTATGAGCGTGAAGCACGCGATTCTTTCCTTTCGGGGCGGTTCGCCTCACATC
>JAFDVK010000044.1 GCA_018269005.1 Acidobacteriota bacterium
ATTTGCGATCGATCAGGTTCCGATTGCGGTTTGATTTTTTTTTTCGAAATTCTGGGACAAATCGCGTAAGCTGTTGATAACACGCCGCTTATTTGTCCCAAGAGTTGTCCCACGAGCGTCTTGGCTGGGACAAATGGGGGGCATTGTCGGCGGCAAGCCGCCTCCAGGAGAAAGGAGAAAGGGTAAAGGCGAAGGGAGAAAAAGAGGCGGAAACCCGCTCGCTTACACAGGCGGTTCTGACGACGCGGGCGGCGGCTTTTGCAAACGGCGTAAAAATCGTAGAATCATCTGTTATGTTTAATTCCCTAATTTAGGAGCAAATGAGAATGAAGATCGGTCTTCCGAAAGAGATCAAAGACAATGAATATCGCGTAGGCTTAACGCCTGCGGGCGTCCAGGATCTGACCCATGCAGGGCATGAGGTCTTTGTGCAGAAAACGGCGGGCGAAGGCTCGGGGTTCGCTGATGAGCAGTATGTAAAGGCAGGCGGAAAGCTGTTGGATACCGCTGACGAGGTCTGGCAGACGGGCGATATGATCGTAAAGGTCAAGGAACCGATCGCGCCTGAGTATCCGCGTATGCGCGAGAATCAGCTGCTTTTCACCTACCTTCATCTTGCTCCTGAGGTCGAGCTCACGAAGCAGATGCTCGAACGCAACGTGACCGGCGTTGCATACGAGACGATCACGAAGGACGGCCGCTTGCCGCTTTTGACGCCGATGTCCGAGGTTGCGGGACGTATGTCTGTTCAGGTCGGTGCGACCTATCTTGAAAAGATGAACGGCGGCCGCGGCATTCTGCTCGGCGGTGTTCCGGGAGTTCCGGCAGCGAATGTTGTTATCCTCGGCGGCGGCATCGTCGGCACCGAGGCTGCGAAGATGGCGGTCGGTTTGGGCGCAAAAGTTACGATCATCGACCGGAATCTCGACCGGCTTCGCCAGCTTGACGACATCTTCCTTTCGAAGGTGCAGACGCTCGCGTCGTCTCGCTATGCGATCGAAGAAGCGATCTCGCATGCCGATCTTGTGATCGGTGCGGTGCTCGTTGTCGGTGCTGCTGCTCCGAAACTCGTTACGCGCGATATGCTGCATCTTGTGCCGTCAGGTTCGGTGCTCGTGGACGTTGCGGTGGATCAAGGCGGGTGCTTTGAGACGACGCACGCGACGACGCACTCGAACCCGACATTCTTCGAAGAAGGAGTGCTTCATTATTGTGTGGCGAATATGCCGGGCGCCGTTCCGCGCACTTCGACATTCGCATTGACGAACGCGACGCTGCCTTATGCTCTTGACCTCGCGAATAAGGGCTTTGAGAAGGCGATAAAGGAAGACGCCGGGCTGCAGGAAGGCGTGAATACTTACGCAGGCAAGCTGACGTATAAGGCTGTTGCAGATTCGCAGGGCCTTGAATACACGCCGCTCTCGTCGCTGATCGACCTAAAGGCGGCAGCGGCTTAGTGAGCGAGCGGCCATTGGTCGCTGGCAGTTTTTTATGTACGAGTTTGCAGTAACACCCGCAATAACTCAGTTAAGACGTCCGGGCGTAACTATCACAGAGGTTACGCCCGGCGCCGTTGGCGACGAGATCGGGCTTGAGGCGAATGACCGCATCGTGAAGGTCAACGGCCGTGCTGTCCGCGACTATCTCGATTTTCGCTTTCAAACGGCAGGTGAGACCGAACTCATTTTTCAGGTAAAGAAGACGCAGGGCGAGACCGTCGAGATCGAATTCGACCGCGACGAAGGCGAAGACCTCGGCCTGATGTTCGAGCAGATCGCGCCTCGGCAATGCGCGAACGAGTGTCTTTTCTGCTTTACGAAAGGCAATCCTGAAGGTGCGCGGCCGTCGCTCTTTATTCGCGACGAAGATATTCGCCTGTCGTTCCTTTACGGCAACTACACGACGCTTTCTTCTATCACGCCTGCGGAAATGGACCGAATCGTCGAGCAACGCCTTTCGCCGCAGTATGTTTCGGTGCACGCGACGGATCTCAAAACGCGCGCATTCCTGCTCGGCGTTCCGGAATCGCGTGCTGACATCTCGGACAAGATACGCTTTCTGCTCGATAACGACATCGAGATACACGCGCAGGTCGTGCTCTGCCCGACGATCAACGACGGCGAAATTTTGGAAAAGACGATCCGCGATCTTGCCGCCGACTATCCGAAAGTGATCTCGACGGCGATCGTTCCGATGGCGTTGACGCGTTTCAATACGGATGAGCGTCTGACACGCGTAACTCCCGAATTTTGCCGTGAGACGATCAAGAGGGTTGAAAAACTGCAGAAAGAATTTCGACGCACGCTCGGCAAGACCTTCGCATTTCTTGGCGACGAGATATACATAAAGGCAGGCGTCGAGATACCGTCAAGACGGCATTACGGCAGCTATCCGCAGATCGAGGACGGCGTCGGGATGATGCGGACCTTTCTGAATAAGTTTGAGAGCTTTCTTGACGGCAAACGTCCGAGGCGAGCGAAAGAAGTTCGTGCGCATGGCGTTGCTATCGTGCCGCACGCGGGCGAAACGCCTGTGCCCGAACATCTGCTTTCAAAGAAGAAACGTCCCGAGGGAACTCTGCTTACGGGCGAGATGTTCGCGCCGATCCTACGCGGCGAGATCGATCGGTTCAACCGCAAGACGAGGTCGAAACTGAAGGTCGTTTCGGTCCCAAATAACTATTTCGGCGGAGATGTTGCGGTCGCCGGGCTGCTTTCCGGACAGGATTTCGAAGCTCTTAAGGGAAGCATTGTGGGAGACTTTGTGATCGTGCCGAAAGTGTGTGTGAAGTCGGACGAGCCGGTGTTCATCGACGGAATGCCGCTCGAAGATCTAAAGAGCAGAATGCCCGTGCCGCTCTTGCCGATGGACACGGACGATCTGCTCGATTTTCTATCACCTCACCTTGTGAAGTGATAGACGATGATGCCGGTCACCTTGATCGGCACATTGGAAAGTATGGTCGGCGAGAATTTCGCCTGACGTGCCGCACGCACGGCCGTCTCGCGAAAGATCGCACTTCCGCTCGATGCAGTTGCCGACACGACGCGGCCTTGTTCGTCGATAACGACCTGAACGGACACGCTGCCGCTCATTCCCATTCTTTCCGCGATCGCCGGATATTGGGGTTTTGGCAAGTACGTCGCCTTGCTTGTGATGATGCCGATGAATTTCGGACGGCGATCGACGACCGGTGGTGGTGCGATGTCAGGCTCGGTCTCATCGACCTTTGACGCTGGTGGGTTCTTCGGGCCGAACGTTTGCTCGTTGCCGTCGCGGGCGCCGTCAGGGCGATCGCCTGTTCCTCGCGGTCCGTTATCATTCACCGTCGAGATCTTGACAGGGCCGTCCGGCCTTGACGGCACGTTGTATCGTTCGACACCTATCTTATCGGGGATGAATTGGGATTCATCGACGCGTGCAACGAGGGCGGTCCGCGTCGGTACGGCGGAATTATTCGAGCGAGGTGCCTGCGTTTGGGCCTTCTTAGGCTCTTCGACGACAGGCTCGACCGCGGCCGGTGCCAGCATCGACGTCATTTCGAGGCCGTCTGCGGGAAGCGAAAAATCGTCAGCGAAGATACCAACGACCAAGAACGTGGCGAAAAGCAGACTGACGAGGCTTACAGAAAAGCCAAAGTATGGACTGCGTCCTTTCTGTTTGTTTCCGTTGAGGTCAAAACCGATCTGTCGTTCGAACATTGTGCATTTCCTCCTTTGCCGGTCGTATTGACACCGCGAAGGAAAGGAATGTTCCCAAGATGAATTGAACGCTTGGGTTTAGAATCGGCGGATCAAGATAACGCCGCCGATCACGAGCAGTACGCCAATGACCCGTCCGAAGTTCATCGGCTTTACATCGAGCCCGAGAAGGCCGAAGTGGTCATAGAAAAGCGTGATGAGCATTTGCCCTGCGACGACCAAACCGAAGGTCATAGCAACACCGAGGCGCGGAAGAAGGATGACCGTTGAGGCAACAAAGAAAGCTCCGAGGACACCGCCAAGCCACGCCGTGGGCGGAGCGTTCTTCGCCGCTGCAATGTTCCCGAGCGGTACGCCGGTCGCAACCGAGTAGATCGCGATCGTGATGGTGCCGACGATGAATGAGAGCAACGCGGCGAGGATCGGGTTATCGACCGTAACGGCGAGCTTGTTGTTGAGGGCCGTCTGTGTCGGCAGGACCGCACCGGCCAAAAGGGCAAGGACGATCAAGAAGTATAAAGCGGGCATAAGCAGTTGATCTAGTAACTTGTCTTGTCGGACTTGTTGAGCCATTCGACAAAGAGTTCGCGGCCGTCAGCGGCAAGGATGTTCTTCAGCGGGATCGTCCGTTCTTCGAGCGGCAGATCGAGCTCCTTATAGATAAAGTCGTCGTCGAATCCGCCAAAAGCAGCGTCCTCGCGAGTGGCGGCGAAGAAGATCGCTTTGGGACGGGCCCAGTAAAGCGCACCGAGGCACATCGGGCACGGTTCGCAGGATGTGTAAACCTCGCAGCCGGAAAGCTGGAAGCTCGATAGGTTGCGGCAGGCATCGCGGATCGCGACGACCTCCGCGTGAGCGGTCGGGTCATTGTCCGAAGTAACGCGGTTCCAGCCTTCGCCGATGACCTGGCCGTCTTTGACGATTACACACCCGAACGGGCCGCCGGCGTTCGATGCCATGCCGTTTCTCGCAAGCACGAACGCATGTTCCATAAACTTCACATCAGTGTCGTTCATTTTGTTTTTGGTCCTGTGATGCGGATCTCGTAAAGGTTCTTCCAGTCCTTGCCCGTCACAAAAATACGGTCGCCCGCAGCGTCGTATGCAATTCCGTTCAGCGTGTTCTCGGCCTTTGAGTCGTTCGGGTTGTCACTTTTTGCCTGATCGTTGGGCGAGATGCCCGCAAGATCGATCCAGCCGACGATCGCTCCTGAATTTGGATCGATCCGGGCGATATAGTTCGGTTTCCCAAGCACGGATTTCTCCTCGGAATGCCAAATGTTCGCCCACAGTTCGCCCTTGACCCATTCGAGTTCATTGAGGCGCATCTGCGGTTCGCCGTCATCACGTTTGACGACGATCATTCGCTTCGACTTGAAGGTTTCGGGATCCATAACGCGGATGACGTGGGTTCCGTCGGTCATATAAAGAAGCGTTCCGTCGGTGGTCATTCCCCAGCCCTCGCCCGGATAGTTGAACTCTTTGAGCAGCTTGAAATCGTTGGCGTCGAACTGTCTGCAAAGCCCCTGCTGGTAAGTGAGTTGGTAGATCTTGCCGTTCACCTCGGCAATGCCTTCGCCGAAGTCCTCACGCGGAAGATCCCACTTTTGGACTACCTTTCCCGTTTCGAGTTCGACCTTGCGGAGGCTCGACCTGCCTTCCTGGCCGGTGCTCTCGTAGAGAAAACCGTCCTTGAAATAAAGGCCTTCGGTGAAAGCGTTCGGATCGTGCGGATAAGTCTTTACGATCTCAAAACCATAGACAGGAACCGGGCCGGACGGCGTCTTTATCGGCGTCGGAGAACCTGCGTTCGTGCCATTGTTGACAGCATTCGCAGAACATCCAACCGCCAAAGAACAAAATAAAGTGAGCAAAAGAAGTCGCATAGATATCATTTCTTCAAACCGAGTTCGATCGCGGCCTTGAGGCTTGCCTCGGAAAGATTTCCGAGCCGGCGTCCGTTGATAAAGATGGTCGGCGTCCCGGTTATATGCAGCGCATCGCCGTCGGCAATATCCTTCTTGATCGCGGCAAGAGCTTTGTCCGAATTCATATCGGCCTCGAATTTTGCGGCATCGAGCCCGAGTTCGGCGGCGTATTTTTTCAGGTTCGCCACATCGAGCTTGTCCTGATTCTTATACAGGATATCAATGTACTCGAAAAACTTGCCCTGCGCGTTCGCTGCCGACGCAGCACGGGCCGCAAGAAGCGAGTTGTCGTGGATCGATTCGAGCGGAAAGTTGCGAACGATGAGCCGGACCTTTCCGGGAAACGCAGCGATCGCCGCTTTGAGGAGCGGATGGGTCGCCGAGCAAGACGGGCATTGAAAATCGCTGAACATAATGACGGTCACCGGAGCAGTTGCCGGACCTTCGGCAGGGCTGTCGCCGACCGGGACAGATTCGACCGGCGGCTCGGGATCTTTGAACTGAAGAGTGACGCCGTATTTCGTCGTGAGGCGTTTTCCGAACTCGGCATTCAGCCGCGCGTGTTCCTCGTCGCTGAAATCGACCATCTTGTTCGTGATCTCGCGGGCGATGATCGAGCTTGCCTCGACGCCCGTTGTTTTTGCCTCATCAGCAACGAGTGTGTTGAAGATGACCGTATCAAGATCGTTCAAAATGTCGTCGGCGAGCTTAGCCGCAAATTCGTAACGGTCGTACTCGGTGAACTTGTCGAATTCCGTGCGCGTGATCTTTTCGGTTCCCAACGTCGCAAGAACATCCGCGGGGGTCGGGTTTGCGGCATTCACGTCCTTGACCGTCGCAACCTTGTATTTGGTTTGAAGATCGGTGACGAACTTGACGACGGCGTCTTGCTGCTTCTTGCCGTTGAGCCAATCGATGATGGGCTGGCGTGCCTTTTCGAGCGGAACGTCGCCGAGCGCATCTTTATTTGCTTCATAGGCAGCCTTTATTTCGGCTTCTGTCGGTGCAGGGATCGTGGGTTTCAGGTTCGCAAGCAAACGGCCGACCGTGATGCCCTTTGCGGCAGCTTCGATCGAAAGTGCACGCGTGGCGATCATTTCGCTTAGCAGACTGGAGCGGAATTTCTTCAGATCGGCCGGCGCACCGGCGACCTCGGCCTGAACTTCCGGCGAAAGGTCGGCCACCGTGAACTTGTGTCCTTTTGCCGTTGCGAGAACATCTGTCGGCTTTTGTGCGGGCACCGCAGCGGCCGCAAAAAGAAGGATCGAGAATAAAATTGCAAGTTTCGTCATTTCAATATCCAACGTAGTACGCTTGAATCTTAGCAAACCTTTCGACTCTACTCGAACGCTTTGGGTTGTATATGCCGCTTCCGAGAAAATTCTACGCACGTGAAAATACCGCAAAGATAGCACGCGAACTGCTCGGCAAACTGCTTGTGGTCTCATCGCCCGAAGGCCGCGTTTCAGGGATGATCGTTGAAACGGAAGCGTACTTGGGTGCGATCGACCGTGCCGCTCACAGCTTTGGAGGCCGCCGGACAAAGCGTAATGAAGTTATGTATGGCGAACCCGGTTTCGCCTATGTTTTCTTCGTTTACGGTATGTACAACCAATTCAACTGCGTCACGGGTGCAGCGGGCACTCCGCACGCGATCCTGATCCGCGGTGTCGAACCCGTCGATGGCGTCGAGCTTATGCAGAAGCGTCGTCCAAAAGCAAAAAGGCTCACCGACCTCACATCCGGGCCCGGCAAACTCTGTATCGCGATGGGGATCGACCGTTCGCTCAACGGCGAAGATCTGTTGGGAAACAAAGTCTTTATTGAAAGATATCGGACCGTTCGGCCGGCAAGTATTGCTTCCGGCAAGCGGATCGGCATCGATTATGCGGGCGAAGATGCTGACCTGCCTCTGCGGTTCTGGATCGCCGGGAATGCGTTCGTCAGTCGGAAATAGAGAAGGTCAGCTCAGCCTTTTGGTGGGCTTGTCGTCGTAGTAGAGGATCTCGCGGGTCGTCACCTCACTGTATTTTGAGCGATTCATCCTTCTTTTGATCGAAGGAGAGACGACCGTCTCCGTCCGCTTCACCCAATTCCCGGTGTCATCAAAAACGTAGGTATAGGCGACGTGCAGAAACACCTTTCCGTTCGCCATAAAGGTCTTTCGGTCGACGACATTGCCGCGTTCGTCCAGCGTTTCCTCGACATCGGACCCGAACGTCCCATCTGCACCATAGAGTCTTCTTCTTCGGACATTGTCGGTGAAGGTGATGTTCTCGATCGTTACGATACTCCCTTCGACGGAATATCGCGTTCTCTTGATCACGCGGCCGACCCGGTCGAGCTCAAGGTCGTAGATCGTGCCGTAGCGTGAGGTGTGCTCCGGATTATAAAGAATACCGCCCACGACGTCCTCACGATCGAACATAGCTATGCGTTCGCCCGGCAGATAATGGACCGCTGACTGAAAATCGACCCTTCGACCTTCTAGCCATCCCCAGGTCGTGATCAACTCGGCATAGCCGCCATTGTAACGAATCTGACTCGCGCGAAAGCCGTCCCGATCATAGCTCGTCTCTGTTTCAATCACAGGTCGGTGCTGATCCGACGGCTTCGAAACATCCTTCACGCGTCGCACCGGGCCGATCAGGCCATCCGCGGCCGCATCGCTGATCGGGAGGTGTTCGGGCGGTTCTTGGTCCAGTTTTGGCGGCATCGATTGCTGGATCGACGCTATGTTCCGCTCTTCTCTGGTCAATAGCCGGAACGAGTCGAAGATGGCGGCGGCCCGCTTTGTGTCTTCCCCGGCGGCGAGGCGATAATCGAGCATGACCAGTTGACCATCCATCGAAAAAACTCGAGCGATTGTTCGCTGTTGTCCCGTGCATTCGACCTGATAGCCCTTGAATGTGTTGAGTGACCACGGTTTTCTTTGGCACGGAGCAGAAGCCTTGGAAATGCTCTCGGCGTATACGTCTATCCATTCATTAATGATGCCGGAGGATATCCGAGGAAGCGATAGGCTGCTGGTCTTTGAGTTCGAAAAGACCATCATACGCATCTTAAGGTTTGGCTGGTTCCAGATGACGACGGCTCCGATCATTGTGATCGACCGAAGAGGTTGGGACGCATTTAGGCGAGCTGTCGGTTCGGACCCGACATCCAAGGCGACGCCGCTAAAGCCGCTACGGTACTCTTGGGCCGCGATAGGGATCGAAAGACAACCGACCGCGATCAGGATGACGGCGAAATGTGCGATATGTTCTGTCAGCCGCGAGAGAAACATATTGAAAGGCATCGGCATTCTAGCACATTCAAGGTCTTTGGCGGCGATCTACGGCCAGTACAAACCCGTGTCCCGCAAATTCAATTTCGGCACGAAAACTGCTATTTTATACCTTTATGACACAGCCAAAGATGACAAAAGTAAGACCTGATATTCGTGCGATCACTCGACTCGTTCCAAAGAGCGGCAACCTCGTTCAGGGCCAGTCGGAGTTGCCGATCGACCCAAGACTTGCGAAAGAAGCCGCAGAAATAATTGCTGCGAGCCAGAATCATTACGGACCGAGTGAAGGCGATGGGGCTTTACGTTCGGCCATCGAACAGAAGATCAAGAGATACAACAACGTTGACCTCAGTGCCGACACGAAACCGTTTGAGATACTGGTCACGAACGGCGGTACCGGGGCACTGATCGGGATCGCACAGAGCTATCTGCGAGACAAGGCTGCGCTGGTCTTTGAGCCTTATTACCCCTATCACCGCCGCATCCTCGAAGATTTCGGTGCGAAGACAGAGGCCTTTGAACTTGATGACGATCTTAAGTTCGAAAAGGCGGAACTGCTTGCTCTTTGCAAACAGTTGAAGGACCGCCGCGAATTTCCGCTCAAGGCGATCATTGTCTGTTCGCCGGCAAATCCGAGCGGCAAGGTGATGACGGCGAGCGAACTTCAGGATATCGCTGATGTCGCAAAAGAACTCGACCTGCTCGTTATTTCGGATGAGGTCTATGAGCATTACGTTACCGGCGAGAACCCGCACGTCTCGATCGCGAGTCTGCCGGATATGTACGAACGGACGATCACCGTCAACTCCTTTTCCAAATCATGGAATATCTCGGGTTGGCGGCTTGGTTATGCCTACGGAAAGGGCGAACTGCTGGCTCCGGTTAACGCGGCAGCGAATGTCATCTATGTTTGCCCTGCGACGCCGCTGCAGGCCGCTCTCGGAAAGGTTTTGATGGACGATCCCGGCTACTATCCGAGGCTTCGAGATACCTTTGATGGAAAGAGGCAGGAGTTCGGCAAGGGCCTGGAAGAACTTGGGTTCAAGACCTATGATTCGGGGTCGGCTTTCTATATTTGGGCTCGGATCCCGGAAGGCAACTCCGACGCGATCGCGTTCAACGAAATGTTGATGCGGGACGCAGGTGTCGGGATGACGCCTGGTTCGGCATTCGCGGACACGGATCGCTGGGATGCCCACGTTCGAATCTGTATCGCTCGCGAGGACGACATTCTATCAGGAGCAATGGAGAAACTTCGCAGCGTTCTTGCCTAATTTTTCGAGGAAAGTATGAAACACCTTCTGATCGTTCTCTTCATTTTCACCCTTGTCGCATTGCCGCCCGCTTTGCTTGCGGACGAGGGAATGTGGACCTTTGACAATCCGCCCCTCAAGCAGTGGAAGGAGCGATACAACTTTGTGCCGCCGGCAGGTTGGCTCGATAAGGTCAGGCTTGCGAGCGTTCGTTTGAATGACGGCGGATCGTCGAGTTTCGTCTCGCCGAACGGATTGATCATAACGAATCAACACGTCGCGAGCGGCCAACTTTCCAAGATGTCCACCAAGGAAAAGAACTACGTCAAAGACGGGTTCTATGCCCCGACACTTGCCGACGAAGTTAAGGCAACCGATCTTGAGGCAAATGTGCTTGAATCGTATGAGGATGTAACGGCGAAGGTGCAGGCCGCAAATTCGAGTGAGCAGAAGAAGGCCGTTATGGCCGATATCGAGAAGGACTGCACCGCGAAGACGCAGCTGAAATGCGAGGTCATCTCTTTCTATAGCGGCGGCGAATACTGGCTCTATAGATTCAAGAAATACACCGATCTTCGCATTGTCTTTGCACCAGAAGAGCAGATATCGTTCTTTGGCGGCGATTACGACAATTTTACGTATCCGCGATACGACCTCGACATCACTTTCCTGAGAGCATACGAGAACGGCAAGCCCGCGGTGACACCGAACTACTTCAAGTTCTCGGAGACCGGTGCGGCCGACGGCGAGTTCATCGTCGTGCCGGGAAATCCAGGCTCGACCGCACGCCTTTCGACCGTTGCACAACTTGCGTACCAACGCGATGTCGGCAATCCGCTGCTTGAAGCGACGTGGAATACGCGCCTCTCCGCTCTTGAAACATACGCCAAGCAAGGCGATGAGCAGCTCAGACAGGCCCATTCTGGCATACGCTCGCTTCGCAACTCGCTAAAGCGTCTGGCCGGCCAGGAAGAGGGCCTGCTCAACCCGCGACAGTTCGGGACAAAGGTCGCGGAAGAGAAAGATCTTAGAGACAAGTTGGCAGCGAAGCCGGACCTGAATAAGCTTTACGCTCCGGCGTGGACCGACCTTGAGAAAGCGTACTCGCATCTGCCTGAAAAAGCGCCGCGTCTCGCGTTCTCGACGATCTCGGTCGCCCGTCTCGGATTGATAGCTTCGCAGATCGTCCGATACGCTGAAGAGACGGCAAAGCCCAATGACGAACGCTATGACGAATATCGCGACAACCGTCTCGATTCGCTAAAATTCAGCCTGCTGTCGAAAGCTCCGATATATCCCGCGATGGAAGAAGCGATGCTTGTTGCGTGGCTCACCAAAGCAAAAGAGAAGCTGGGAGTCAACGATCCGTTCATCAGGGCCGCGATCGGTGATGCGGAAGTTTCCGAGGTTGTCGGGCGTGCGGTGCGCGAGACAAAGCTGACCGATCCGGCCGCTCGAAAGGCTCTGCTCGATGGCGGAAAGGCGGCGGTCGCCGCCTCGACCGATCCGATGGTAACGCTTGCCCGCAGGATCGAGCCCGTTATTCGCGAACTTCGCGCATGGAACGAGGCGAACATCGCCTCCGTTGAGACAAGCGCGGGCGAGCGCATCTCAAAAGCTCGATTCGCCGTCTATGGCAAGACTATTCCACCGGACGCCAACTTCAATCTTCGGTTGAGTTACGGACGTGTAAAAGGCTACGACGAGGACACGACGCTCGTGCCGGACCACACGACGTTCTTCGGCCTGTATGACCGCGCTCTTAGCTTTCGCGAGATGTCGCCGTTCGATCTTCCGCAGCGGTACAAAGACAAGATGGGCAAATTCGATATGTCGGCGGCCTTGAATTTCGTCTATACGGCGGACACGATCGGCGGCAACTCGGGTTCGCCCGTCATCAACGCAAAGGCCGAGTTCTGCGGCATCAATTTCGACAGCAACATTCAGAAGCTCTCGAATAAGTACTGGTATGTCGAAGAGAACGAAGGCGGCCGCGCCGTCGGCGTCCACTCGCAGGGCATCCTCGAAGCTCTCAGGCACATCTACGAAACCAAGGAACTCGTTGCCGAGCTGACCGCGAAGTAGATGCACTATCACCTCATTGGAATTTGCGGGACGGCGATGGCGTCGCTTGCGGGTATGCTGCTCGCACGCGGGCATAAGGTCACTGGGTCGGATCAGAGTGTTTATCCGCCGATGTCAACGCAGCTCGAGGCTCTCGGCATCGAGCTGATTCGCGGCTATCGTGCTGAGAATACAGAAGTTAACGCCGATGTTACGATCGTCGGCAATGCGATCTCACGCGGAAATCCGGAGCTCGAGGCCGTCCTCGATCAGCGCCTCAAATACACATCGCAAGCGCAGGTCGTGCAGGACGAATTCATTCGCGGCCGGCGTTCTCTTGTCGTGGCCGGTACGCACGGAAAGACCACGACAACTAGCCTGGCCTCATGGATCTGCGAGGCCGGCGGCTTGAACCCAAGTTTTCTGGTCGGCGGGATCGTGCAGAACTTTGATGCGAGCTTTCGCGTGACAGATTCCGACTTCTTTGTGATCGAAGGCGATGAGTACGACACGGCATATTTCGACAAGAAGCCGAAATTTATGCACTACCTGCCGGAGATCGCAATAGTCAATAATATCGAATTCGACCACGCGGATATTTACGACGACATAGACGATATCAAGTGGGAATTTTCCCGCCTGATGAATCTTGTGCCGGGCAGCGGCCGGCTGATCGCGGGAGTTGATTCGCCGATCGTCTGTGAGGTGCTTGCCGAGATGGATGGCAAACTTCATACACAGATCGAGACGTTCGGCCTCTCCGACGCCGCGAAATGGCAGGCACGCTACATTGATTTTTCCGGCAAGAAGACGCGTTTCACCGTCTTTCGCGAAGGCCACGCGTTCGGCGAGTTCGAGACATCGCTGCTCGGTGAATTCAACGTGCGGAACTGCCTCGCGGTGATCATCGCCGCGAATGCTTGGGGCATCTCGAACGAACAGATCCAAAATGGCCTCGATACCTTTCTCTCGGTCAAAAGGCGGATGGAAATCCGCGGCGTCGAACGCGGCGTAACCGTCATCGACGATTTCGCGCATCACCCGACGGCCGTTGAGGAAACGCTCAAAGCCTTGCGAACGAAATATGCAGGGAACCGTCTGATCGCCGTTTTCGAACCGCGAACGTGGTCGTCGCGGCTTGCAACCTTTCAGGAGCCGTATTCTAGAGCTTTTGGTTACGCGGATCGCGTGATCATCGCGGGCGTTTACAATACCGCGAAAGCGAGCGAACTTGGAAAGGTCCTTGACGTCAACGAGCTTGTTGAAGACCTTAATTTACGCGGGAAGCGTGCCGAAAGTTTTCCCGACGCCGATTCTATCATCGAGCAGCTTGTACCTGACCTCAAAGAGAATGACGTCGTCGCGATCATGTCGAACGGGGCTTTTGGCGGTATTCACTCAAGATTGCTAGACGTGTTACGAGGTGTTTAACCAAAAGAAAAACATGCTTGCCAAAATTCTCGAAAAAGGGCATACTTCCTTTGTTTGCTCTCGCTTGATATCGCGTTGATACGTCCGTCCCGCCAGGAAAGCGCGGTGCTTTTTCGGTTCGGTTTTGAGAGTTAGTTAATTGTATTCGTTTTGAAGCAACCGATCTTTTTGTGCAGGATATCACGCACCGCACAGGGACTAAGTCCGACAGAACAGCATTTCGCTCTTTCTTTTGGCAGCCTGCCTGCCGCTTTTGCTTCAACTTACCTCTAAATAATTCGGAAAGCTAACACATGGGAACTAAACTTTACGTAGGCAACTTGTCATTTCGCGTGACAAACGAGGATCTACAAGAATATTTTGCGGCGGCCGGTGCAGTTGAGTCTGCGAACGTCGTTTTTGACCGCGAAACCGGACGTTCACGCGGTTTTGGATTCGTTGAAATGGCGTCGGATGATGCTGCGACCGCAGCCATCGCTCAATTCAATGGGCAGGAATATGACGGCCGGAATATGGTTGTCAACGAAGCACGCCCGCGGGAAGATCGTCCACGCGGTGGCGGCGGTGGTTACGGCGGTGGCGGCGGCAGGGGCCGGGACCGCGGAGATCGCGGCAACCGCTGGTAGAGAACAGCTGCTAAGGCAGCGGTTTTTGCAAAACGGATCGGAAGCTAACGACATAGCCTCTCGATCCGTTTTCCTATTGGTCATCGACCTTGCCGTCGAACTTCGCAAGAGCCACCACAATATCGTCTATGAGCGAGATCCTATCGCGGGATAACGGTACATTATTGACGAGTATAGAGAGGACGAGTTCTTCGCCGCCGGCGGTTCGCACATATCCGGAAAGGGCCGAAACCTGATCGAGTGTGCCGGTCTTGCCGCGAAAGTTTCCTGAAACCAGAGTTCCCGCAAACCTTCGTTTGAGTGTCCCGTCAACTCCGCCGACCGCCAGGCTGTCGCGCCAAACCTGCGCATTCTTGCTTGTTTTCGCCATATAGACGTAAAGAGCGGCAACCGCCGAAGGGGTTACAAGATCGTGCCGGGACATTCCGCTTCCGTCGTGCTGAACTACGCTATCCGCAGTAATACCGACGTCCTTCGTAAGAAAATCTTTAACGGCGGCAAGGCCGATCGCACTGCTGCTTCCTGAAATGCCGGTTCCTCCGTTCCGACGCTTTTGTTCACCTAGCGTCCAAAGAAGCGTCTCGGTGTACATATTCTGGCTGGGCTTCATCGTTTTGGCCGCAATAGCGGAAAGCGGCGGAGACAGCAGCGTAGCGATGGGTGTTTGGGTTGCCGGCGTTGAAATGCCGGCCGGTAGGATCCGTGTGTCACCACCAACGACGATTCCGCGTGCGATCAGGCGTTCTTTCAAAATGGCAAGGAAGATCTCCGCCGGTTGAGTTACCGCGATCGAGCCTTCCCACGGCCGCCCACCTGTGGGCATTTTACCGCTTACGTCGAGTACGTTCCGATCAAGGCGTTTCGTGATCGAGAGGGTCGAGTCGCTGCCGCCGGTCGTGCAGGTATTGTTGACCGCAAAAACGGTCGCCAACGGTAGAATGCGAACGTCACAAGGTTGGCCCGAACGAGTAGCCGAAACTTTCACATCGACGGCGTTATCGTTGATCGGCAGGGCAGTAACGCCCGCACCAAAGTACCACTGCAGGTCGTCCCACTCCCATGTCTCCGGGATTTCAAAGCCCGAAAAATAGCTCAGGTCCCCGACAAGGCTACCGGTGATCTTCTTGACACCGGCTTTTTCAAGTTTATCTACGAGAGCGTCGACACCTTTGTAATAATCGCCGTTATAAAACGCCGTCGAGACCGACACATCGCCGCCTCCAAGAATACGGAGGTCACCGTTGATCGTGCCGGAACTATCCGGCAGCGAAGCGGCGAACGCCTGTGTCTCGAAGCGAAAGTTCGGCCCGAGACGCTCGAGTGCCGCTGCTACCGTAAAGTTCTTCATGTTCGACGCGGGCGTGAAATACTTTTCAGGTTCGCTCTCGAAGATAACTTTGCCGGACGTCAGAGACAATATTTTTATCCCAACCCGTCCGCGTGCAACATTTGCCGAGAGCATTCGGCCGCGGATCTCCGATTGCAGGGACGCGAGCGTTTGCACCTGTTTAGCAGGTGTCGGCGACTGAGTCCCGCCGGGAAGCGGAGACGGCGACGTGACGACCACGCGCGGTCTCGGCGGTGTCGGCGTTGTCGTTGGTTCAATGAAGCCGTCGGCATTGACCACGTGGACGCTGCCAAAGAATGCAGTTAGCCAAAGCGAGATCGAAAGGGTAAAGAAAAGAAATGTGCGAACTCTCATCCCAGAAATTGTAGCCTAACCTTCGCCAGGAAGAGAATGCCCGCGTTCGTCCGCGACATTGCTGAGGCCGAACAGAGAGGCCAAAATATCGAGGTTTCAGAATTGTTAGAGACACGGAATTACGATAGTATTTCGGGGAGTCCACAAAGGTCTCAAAAACAGAGTTAATAATAAATACCAAATGTCTGGAGTTGCTGCGGATGACGCGTCTTAAGGTCTTTTCGATATTGTTGTTTGTTGTATTTGGGCTTGCCGTATACTTTGTTGCACCTGATCATACGCGTGCCAAAGCAAAGGGGTTCGTCGGCGAGGTTCCTGCTGCACCGACCGGAGTGAATGCAAGTGATAATTGGTATATCAACAAGGTGGGCTTGCGTTGGGATGCGATCCGAGGTGCGACCCTTTACCGAATTTATCGCAATTCGGTCAACAACCCTTCGACCGCAACTGATGTCGGGACGACCCAGGCAAATTTCTTTTTTGATACTACTTCGGCCGTTGGACAAACCTATTTCTATTGGGTTCGTGCAGAAAATAGCGCCGGACAGAGCCTCTTTGGTGCGCCCGACCAGGGCACGCGTGCGAACGGTAATTTCCCGGGCAGCACCTTTCCGCCGCTTGATCCGCCTCTCGAATCAGCACAGAATCCGGTCACGGCCGCAAAGGCGTATCTAGGCAAAACACTCTTTTGGGACGAGCAGCTCTCGTCAACGCAGACAGTTGCCTGCGGAACTTGTCATCGTCCGGCGATGGGCGGCTCTGACCCAAGAACCGATGTTGATGATCCGCGATCTCGGAATCCGGGGCCGGATAACACGTTCGGAACGGTCGATGATATTTTCGGCTCACGCGGAGTTATCGAGAACGCTCAGGACGGAACCTATTCCTTCAATGCGATCTTCGGATTTCGGGAGCAGGTTACCAATCGCAAGTCACCATCCTATTTGAATGCAGCTTACTCTCCCCAAGGGATTTTTTGGGACGGCCGAGCAAGCAACGAATTTCGCGATCCTATTACGAATGAGGTCATCATTCCTCTTATAGCATCGCTCGAGAGTCAATCCGTTGGACCGCCGGTCTCTACCGCCGAAATGGGGCACCTGGGACGCGACTGGACGCAGGTTGCAGCCCGTATCCAGATATCAAAACCGCTTGCGCTTGCGAGCGATGTTCCGGCCGGCCTAAAAACATGGATTGGCGACCGTACATATCCGCAGCTTTTCCAGGAAGCCTTTGGGTCGCCGGACGTAACACCGTCGAAGATCGCAATGGCGATCGCGACGCACGAAAGGACGCTTTTCTCAGACCAAACGCCATTGGATAAGGCAGTCGCCGGAATAGAGCCTTTGACGCCCAACGAGGCGCAAGGCCAACAGGTATTCGAGGTGAATAACTGCGCGTCGTGTCACCTAAGTTCGCTGCTTTCCGACCAGGCATTCCACAATATCGGTGTCAGGCCGCAGTCTGAGGACCCTGGAAGGTTTGCGGTAACCGGAGACGAGTTCGATCGCAGCGCATTTAAAACTCCGGGCTTGCGAAATGTGCAGCTGCGCTTTCCGTATATGCACACGGGTCGACTACGGTCGATCGAGGACGTGATCGACTTTTATAATCGCGGAGGTGATTTTGATGCGCCGAACGTCGATCATGAACAGATACATCCGCTCAACCTTACGAACGAGCAAAAGGCGAACCTCGCGGCTTTCCTCAAGCGACCGCTAACCGATGAACGTGTACGGAATGAACTGCCGCCGTTCGATCGGCCACAGTTGTTTACGGAATCGGATCGTTTTCCGCAGATCACGGGGAACGGACGGCCGGGAACCGGAGGGATCGTTCCCGAAGTTGCCGTGAATTCGCCCGGCCTTATCGGCAATCAGCGTTTTACGGTAGGTGTTTCCAGGGCAGCAGGCGGCTCGCAAGCCTACCTTGTCATCGATTCCGTTGATCCCGGAGTAGGCAGCTCGATACCTGGGAGCGGTTCGTTCATCTACCGAAATGTCGCGTTGAACGGAAGCGGTGCAGGCGGGGGATTCGGCTCGACAGTTTTCCCCATACCAAACAATCCGAACTTGGTCGGACAGACGCTCTACGGGCGTTGGTATGTTGTGGATGCCGGTGCTGCTAACGGCTTTTCGGTGAGCAGGCTCTTTAGTTTCAAAATATTTTCGTCGGATTCAGCGACGCCGCATGCAACGATGTTCGATTTTGACGGTGACGGGAAGACGGATGCGAGCGTGTATCGGCCGTCGAACAATGTTTGGTATCTGCAGCGATCGACCGCGGGGTTCACTGCGTATCAGTTCGGTGCGGCGGACGACAAGATGGTGCCCGCGGACTACACGGGCGACGGCAAGACGGATGTCGCGATGTATCGCCCATCGACCGGAACATGGTACATCCTGCGCAGCGAAGACCTGACTCTTACGGTCGCACCTTTCGGTATCTCGACAGACATCCCGACGCCTGGTGATTTCGACGGGGACGGCAAGGCCGACATGGCGGTCTATCGGCCTGATGCACAGGGCACTTTCTACATACAGCGTTCGACGGAAGGCTTCACGGCCGTGCAGTTCGGGCTTGCAGGCGACAAGCCGACAACGGCCGACTTCGACGGCGACGGCAAGGCGGACATCGCCGTGTATCGTCCTTCGACAGGCGTCTGGTACAGGTTCAACTCATCGAATGGAGCGTTCTGGGCGGCACAGTTCGGTGCAGCTGGCGACAAGGTCGTGCCGGCGGACTACACGGGCGACGGCAAGACGGATCTCGC
>JAFDVK010000045.1 GCA_018269005.1 Acidobacteriota bacterium
CTTCTTCGCCAAGATGCGCAAGAGCCTCGGCAACAAGCGCAACCTGATCACCGACGACCAGATCGCCGACATCACCCGGCTGTACGGCGAGTTCAGTGATGGTGCCGAAATGAGCTTTACCATCGATGGAAAGGAGGAACGGCGGATCGTAAGCAAGGTGTTCCCCAACGCGCACTTCGGTTACCACAAGATCACCGTGGAGCGGCCATTGCAGCTGAACTTCCAGGCCAGTGCGGAACGCATTGCGCGGCTGGACGGCATAAAGGCCTTCGCCAACCTGGCCACCAGCAAGAAAACGAAGAACGAGGCCGCGCGCCTGCAGGAGATCGCCGCCGGCCAGCAACGGCAGATGGCCATCAAGGATGTATTGGCCGGGTTGCCCGCTGATCGCTTATTCATGGACCGCAAGTCGTTTTTGGCCGAACTGAAAAAGGCCGACAAGGCCGCAGGGCTTGGCTTGGTACCGGCTGAAACCAAGGCCATCCTGAGCGCCTTGGGCGAGCGCGACCCCGAAGCCGCCGTATGCCGCGATGCCAAGGGAAAGCCTGAGCCGGATACCGACCTGCGCGACACCGAAAGCGTGCCGCTGAACGAAACCATCGAAGCCTATTTTGAACGCGAGGTGCTGCCGCACGTGCCCGATGCCTGGATCGATGAAAGCAAGACCAAGGTGGGCTATGAGGTGCCGCTGACGCGTGAATTCTACGTGTACACCCCGCCGCGCCCGCTGGAGGTGATCGAGGCGGAGATCGAAGACCTGGAACAGGAGATCTTGGGGATGCTGAAGGGAATCACTACTTGAACGAACTTTGAGGCATGCTATCGGACGATGAATTGATCGGGCTCTGGAAGAGTGGTGAATCGGAGTTCGTGGAGTTCAAACCGTCCACCTCCGACAAGGCGGACATTTACCATGACATCTGCGCATTCAGCAATGATGTGAATGATTCCGGCAGGACAGGTGTGCTATTCGTGGGGTTAAACGACGACGGAACAGCTACCGGAATCGCCATTACCGAAAATCTGATCGCTGCACTGGCACAGATCCGCTTGCAGGGAAACATCGACCCCATGCCTGACCTGCAGGTACACAAGCGCACCTTGAACGGCACAGACTTGGCGGTAGTGGAAGTAAAGCCCTCCTTGGGCCCGCCCGTGCGCTACAAGGGCCGCACTTGCATCCGTATCGGCTCCCTGCGGCACTATGCCACCACCGACCAGGAGAACCGCCTCACGGAGCGCAAACGTGCCGGGCAACGTTCGTACATGGTACAGCCCGCTGCCGCAGCAGCGTTGGATGACCTTGATCTCGACTATTTCCGGAGCGAATACCTGCCGCTTGCCGTGGCTCCGGAGGTGATCGCACGGAACCAACGAACGGTGGAACAACAACTGGCTTCGCTGCGCTTTGTTGCTTCACCGGCCTCGCCGGTGCCAACGGTATTGGGCGTGATCGCGTTGGGCTTGGACCCTACGCGGAGCGTGCCCGGCGCCTTCGTGCAATTCCTGCGCATTGACGGCCTGGCGCTAGGCGACCCCATCAGGGACAACAAACGACTATCTGGCCGCTTGGCCGATGTGCTCGCGCAATTGGAGGACATCCTGCGGCTAAGCAACGAGGTGGCCGTTGACATCAAGAGCGCGGCCCGCCAGATCGACGCGCCGGACTACCCCATGGCCGCGTTGGTGCAGATCACCCAGAACGCCGTGCTGCACCGCACCTACGATGGCACGAATGCCCCCGTGCGGGTGTATTGGTACAATGACCGTGTGGAGATCCAAAGTCCCGGAGGCCCTTATGGAAAAGTGAACGTGCGCAACTTCGGCGAACCCGGCATGACCGATTACCGCAACCCGGAGCTGGCATCCGTAATGTCCATCCTCGGTTTTGCGCAAGGGTTCGGCTTCGGGATCGCCACCGCCCGGCAAGAACTGGAACGCAACGGGAATCCCCCCTTGGAGTTCGTGGTCAAACCTGAGCACGTGCTCGCCATCCTTCGGAAACGATGAGCGTTCCCGTCATCACCTTCTTCAATAATAAAGGCGGCGTGGGCAAAACCTCACTGGTATACCACATAGCATGGATGCTCAACAACCTGGGGGTGCGCACCCTCGCGGTGGACCTGGACCCGCAAGCCAACCTCACCGCCGCCTTCATGGCCGATGAGGAGCTTGAGCCCCTGTGGGCCGGCCAGCCGCCCAACGGCACCATCTACGGCTGCATCGAACCCCTGGCCACGGGCACCGGCGACATCCTTCAGCCCGACTTGGGCCAGCCAGCGGAAAACCTGTGGCTCTTGTGCGGCGACCTGCGCTTGAGCACCTTGGAGGACGAACTCAGCAGCCAATGGCCGGACTGCATGGACAAGAAGCCGCGTGCCTTCCGCGTGATCAGCGCCCTCTCCAGGGTGGTGCAAAAGGGCGCTGAGGCCGCACGGGCCACCGTGGTGGTGGCCGATGTGGGCCCCAACGTGGGCGCGCTGAACCGGGCCGCCATGGTGGCTACCGACCATGTGGTGATGCCGCTTGCCGCCGACCTCTTCAGCATGAAGGGGCTTGAGAACCTGGGGCCGATCCTCCGCAATTGGCGCGAGCAATGGCAGGAACGGTTGCCGCGCAACCCGGAACCGGCGATCACATTGCCCCCAGGAGGCATGAAACCAGCAGGCTACGTGCTCATGCAGCACGCAGTCCGCTTGGACAGGCCCGTGCATGCCTACCAGAAATGGGTGGAGAGGGCACCGGGCATTTACGCGCGTGCCGTGCTCAACCAGCCTGCACCGCCACCCGGCATGCCCGACCCCAACCGCATTGACCTGATCAAGCACTACCGCAGCCTGATGCCCATGGCGCAGGAAGCACGCAAGCCCATGTTCCACCTGAAGCCCGCCGATGGCGCCATAGGTGGCCACGTGGCCGCCGTGCAAGCCTGCTATGCTGATTTTGAACGCTTGGCCAAGGAAGTGCTGCGCCGCGTGGGCCTTCCGGTACCGGCTATGCCCAATGCGTGAGCATGCCCGCCAGCACCAAGCCCTCCAACACGCATGCACCGGCGTGGGCCTCCGCGCTTGTGCCAATGCTGGCTGCCCTTTTCTCTGGCGCGAGCGTCCGCGCTCGTGCCACACTGGCTGGCAACTACGCAATTGCCCACGGTCACGAGCGTGGACGCTCGCGACAGTTTTTGGGGGCTTCCGCGCTTGTGCCAATGCTGGCTGGCCTTTACTCTGGCGCGGGCGTCCGCGCTCGTGCCACACTGGCTGGCAACTACGCAATTGCCCATGGTCACGAGCCTGGATGCTCGCGACAGTTTTTGGGAGATCTTGGGGATGCTGAAGGGGATCACCGCATGAACGCACCCGATTGCTTGCCGCGCACTTCCTTTCCTCTGGCGCAAACATCCGCACTCGTGTCAATGCCGGCTGGCATCTATGCAAGTGGCAAAGGCCACGAGCGTGGACGGCTCACGACAGGTTTTAAATCGATCCGAAGATTGGATCATAAGGCACTGATATGCAGGGAATGTGGATCGCCGTGCAACCCGGTTCTCAACAAACACATGTGTTAAACAGACGTAACGATGACATGCCATGTACAGCATTCCAGTATGTTTGCACCAACAGTAGCCGCCACGCTTCCCGTAGGATCAGCGCACCAGGGCGGCTCTTTTCATTTTTATACTTCGCCTCAATGAGCCATGTCCCATTTGACAAGGAGCCGTTGACACTGGATGAACAGGTCGACCAGCTCAAGAAACGAGGCATGTTGATCGGTGACGAGGTCAAGGCACGGACCTGTCTCTCCAACATCAGCTACTATCGACTGAGCGCGTATTGGTACACTTTTTTGAAGATACCGCAATCCAACCACCTGTTCAAACCGGATACACGGTTTGAACAGGTCATGGACACTTACGTCTTCGACCGGAAATTGAAGCTGTTGATCTTCGATGAGATCGAACGGATCGAGATCTCAATAAAAACCCGATTGATACAAGAGTTCTGCGAAACACACGGCAAATTGTGGTACGAGGACGTTTCCCTATACACCAAGCCATTCCACCACGAGAGGTTCCTGAAATGCGTAGATGACGAATGCTCACGGACAAGCGAGGTCTTCATTTCACACTACCGCCGCAAGTACGGCAACGATGAACGACCGCCAGCGTGGATGGTGTTCCAATTGGTGTCTTTTGGGCAACTCTCGAAGTTGTTCAAGAACCTGAGGAAGGGCAAAGAGGTGCGAGCCGTAGCGGCACACTATGGCATCAATGAACAGGTGCTCGCTTCTTGGCTGGAGAGCCTGGCATTCGTGAGGAATACCTGTGCACACCACGCCAGATTGTGGAATCGAAAATTGCCCAAGGCTCCAATGCTGCCTACGAACCCGGCTTATCAATGGCTCCGTGTGGTGCCGGGTCCGGGTTATGCCAATCGCCTTTATGTAGTGTTGGCCGCCATGCGGTATTTACTCCAACGCTTTATCCCCAGTACCTCATTCACAACGAAGCTCACCGCGTTGATGGAGGAATACCCGAATATCCCCAAGCACTACATGGGCTTTACACCCGACTGGGAGAACGAACCGCTATGGAAAGGGGACAACTAACATCCAAACCTTCCAACATCCCCTGGCTCGGCCAGGTGCCCGAACACTGGGAGGTAAAGCGGTTGAAGTACTTACTTGCGCGGAATGATGGTGGTGTATGGGGAGAGGAGGATGATCCCGAAGGCACCATTGTCTTGCGGTCAACTGATCAGACTGTTGATGGCGAATGGAATGTTGTTGATCCAGCGAGACGAGCACTTAGCACAAGGGAAGCTGCTGATGGCCGATTGGAAATCGGCGATTTGGTTGTGACTAAATCGAGCGGTAGTCAACTACACATTGGGAAGACCTGCATCGTCACAGCCAAACTTGCCTATTCAAGTCCGTGCTTTTCAAATTTCATGCAGAGGCTGAGGACAAAAGATGAGTTAGTCCCACGATTGGCATGGTATGTCCTCAACAGTGAACTCGGGCGACAGCAATTGGTGTTCAACTCAAACACGACCACCGGACTCGCAAACTTGAATGGTACCGTACTCGGAGAAATTTTACTTCCCCTTCCCCCCCTCCCCGAACAGCGCGCCATAGCCACCTACTTGGATGCGCGCACCGCGCGCATCGATGGGCTGGTGGCCCGCCAGCGGCGGCTGGTGCAGCTGCTGAAGGAAAAGCGCCAGGCCCTCATTACCCGCGCCGTTACCCGCGGCCTGAACCCCAACGCCAAGATGAAGGACAGCGGTGTGCCGTGGCTGGGGGAGGTGCCGGTGGGGTGGACTCTACGACCACTGAAACAATTGGTAGCGGAACCTATTACCGACGGTCCTCATGAAACACCAGAGTTCCATGACGAAGGAGTTCCGTTTGTTTCTGCAGAAGCCGTTTGGGATGGCCGCATTCACTTGGAGTCCATCCGTGGACATATCACACGTGATGACAACGAACGGTACTCAAAAAAATACTTCCCACGGAGGAACGATATCTACATTGTTAAGTCTGGTTCAACCACCGGTCGAGTCGCCATTGTAGATTTCGACACAGAGTTCAACATTTGGTCTCCGCTTGCGGCAATACGTTGTAATGACCAACTTTCACACTATCGATTCATTTATCATGCGCTGGCAAGCGATTACTTCCAGAAGCAGGTACAGACCAGGTGGAGCTTCGGCACGCAACCGAATATCGGAATGAATGTCATCGGAAATCTCTTAGTTGCATTGCCACCCCGAAGGGAGCAACAAGAACTCGCCGATTACATCGATTCACATGCCATACATCTGGACACGTTGGTCACCAAAATTGAGCAAGCCATAGAGCGCTTGCAGGAGTACCGCACGGCGCTGATCAGCGCGGCGGTAACGGGGAAGGTGCGGGTGCCGGCCGGGTGAA
This sequence comes from Acidobacteriota bacterium, assembly GCA_018269005.1. GTDB lineage: Bacteria > Acidobacteriota > Blastocatellia > Pyrinomonadales > Pyrinomonadaceae > OLB17. The sequence goes on from JAFDVK010000045.1 coordinate 5,932, forward strand.
CGGGCGATCAGATGATCAGATGATGGATGATTTCCCTCAGTCCACGAAACCCTGCTGCTTCAGTAGTTCCATGTAGGCCGCTTTGCTCAAGGGGCAACGGGCCAGATCGAGGAACTGCTTCTTGTCCAGC
>JAFDVK010000046.1 GCA_018269005.1 Acidobacteriota bacterium
CCCAACCACCGACGAGGACAAATCCGGACCAAAAACCTAAACTGCAACCACCACCTTCAACCGACCACCCGCCACTGGCTTCCCATGGTCCGGAACGGTGGCTTCACATGACCGGAATATCCATCACTGCCCCTATCACGGAGATGCGCTAACAACAGAGGCAGGAAAGCATAGTGGGAGTATGTGGCGGCTGCGACTACCAAACGGAGTTGCAATCGAGAAGTCGACACCGCGGAGGGAACTCGCTTCTGACGGTTACCTTGAGTACCTGCGCCTATGGATAGACCTCTTTGAAGGCAACTTGCCAGTAATAGCGGCTGACTCATGGGCCGAATACATGGACTTAGTCGCAGAGCGCATGGGATGCGTCTACAACGCCATCGGCGAAATTTCTAAAAGGATATCCCAATCCTGGAACATCTCCCCCGATAGATTTCCAGACGTACTGGGACCGCATCTGGAACCTGATTTCGTAAAAGACGAGTTGGAGCATCGCACGGCTTCTTCTCGGATTGCGCAAAAGCTAGTGATTCTCGCAGCTAGCACCTCGCTCGGGGTTCCACCGCCAGAAGGTCATGCCCCGACGCAACTCGGGCTGCCGCTGCAGCTGAGCGCGCCAAGAGATCCAAGCCAATCGAGAGAACTGTTGCTTCGTAATGCGCTGATTCAGACAGGCTTTCCTCTCGCTCTTGCATCCGGACTGGCTGCCGGCGAATCCGCTCGAAAGATTGCCGAAAAGGCCGGTGTGTATCGCCACCAGGTTCGACTCGCCATGGCGAGTCTTCCCGAGGCAGTCCTTAAGGAGCTTGTTTCCATTGGACTTGGGGGGAATCGTTCATGGCCACGCAATGAACTGCGAAGGCGACGTAGCAAGCGGTCCGACTGACGTAGCTAAAATGGCAGGCTAAATGTCCATCTCGCCTTGCTCGTTGCCCAAGCTCGCCAAGATTGACATTGCGTCCGTTCCTCGCCTGAGATCATCCTCCGCGCTAGTCATTCTTAGATGCCGATCCTTGTCATCCTTCGTTTTTTGGCGCGCTTCTTGCCGCTTTAGTTTTGATGCCAGTCTTCTGACAGCTGCGACAATGTCCTGCGCACTGGGGGCGCCAGTCTGGCGTTGTCCGCTGTCCGCTCCGGAAGTGGGCGGCTTCGAGGGAAGGTCGCGGTAGCGGCCAGTGCTGTTGCCAATCTTGATGCTTTTGGCAATTTCTGCCAACTTTCGAAACCTTGGCGTTTTCGCGGCGGCCGCAATGTCGGCAGCCTTCATGACCGCAGTCGTACCACCTCGTCTAAGCGCGATCCTGATCGTCTCCGCCCAGAGCGCCGAAAAGAGTCCTGGGATGCCCTGGTCGAACTCAAACGATGCATCGACTACTTCGTCGACCGATAGAGAATCCTCGCACAGCGAAAAGCGAACTTCTCCGACTACAAATTGCTTTCGCCACCATTTTTCCGCAGGGCTTTCCGCAGGGACCAGCTCGTGCCACCCGTGCGACGCAAAGCGCCTCGTCAGTTGAGCGCCTTTGTCCAAATCGGTGAAGGCCAACGGATTTCCCATGAGAACAACCGGGATTCCCAGATTCATCAGTCCCAGAAATACCAGGATGAACTCCAGCCCCCAATGATTCTTTGTCAGTGTTTCCTCCTGACTCTCATCGATGACGAGCAAACCCACCCGATGGATGGAGAGGGTCTTCGCCACGTACACCAGTCCTGCATCAATATTCTTTTGCCTGCGCAAGACGCTGGCGTAGTCAGTCCCTAGAAGTCGATCCAGGGCGCCGATAATTGCTTCAAAGAGGCCATAACGGGTCGCGTTCGGAGGCGCGTCGGCGATCAAGTAGGCCACCTGCGTCAACGTGGACCAGCCGCAGGCCTTGTTCTGTCTATGGACAATGATCTGTTGTGGAGCGAAGGCCGCCAACGCTCTCTCCACCTGCGTTGACTTACCCATGCCCGTAATAGCGGAAACGATGGCGCCGCCAGCGCGCTTCCGGAGTGACTGAAGCTTGAGGCCCGCTGCGTCGGGCGCGAGGGCCAGCATGTTGATGCGTAGCTGCTCAGCCTTGGACAATGGATTTCGAGCCATCAGCCCCGCTCTGAGCATCGATTGGATGTCAGCGCAAACCTCAAGTTGGGGAGCAACGGGCCAGTAGTGGTTCTCGATCTGTCCGAGGTGAACTTCGCGAAACTCCGGTTTGAGGGATTGCCATCGAATCTTCTTCAGAGGCTCCGTCTTCAGGACCGCCGGAAGACCCGACAGAGGAACAAACGGCGCAAGCGCTTCGAGCAACGGATTTCTTTCGCCGCCCAGCTCGGGATGTTTTGGCATCCGCAGCGCCATCAGGCGTACCTCTGCATGAACCTGTCCATCGCATCGCTCGCCGCATTCGACCGCTCGATCTCTGGAATCACATCGGGCTGGGTTTCAACGGGTTCAAGCGGTGCGTGGCTCTGCGACCGTAGCGTTGCCATCTCCTCTTCCCGGTTTTTTCGCAGCTCACTCATAGACTCCTTCTTGGAAGGCTTCTTCGGCATTTCCGCCAGCTCCTCCTTGACCTCCCTTGCAGCTTTTACCGTTATGCCTTCCCGGCGCAGAAGCGTATCGAGCTTTTTCTGATCTTCTATCGGCCGCTGTTTGTCCTTCCTTAGATCTTCCGCTTCCGTCCACTGGACGTGGTCGACCAGCGTGGCCTCACGCATGAAGTCGTCGTCCGACGAAACGTTTGGAATTCGCGTGAGTCCGGTCGGGAGCGCAAACCAGACGTGACTGGTGTCTCCTTCCTTGCACTTGATCTTGATTTTTACAGACGCGCTGTTCTTGACGGCATCGGCGAAGAAATGGGATTTCATCAAATCAGGCGCGTAGAACCGAATCTGCGGCACGTGTCGGATTCCATCCGGCATCAAGAGATGAATGCCCGTCTTGGTCATGACCGCCGGCCTTGATGGAAGGGTGGACGCACGGAGCTGGTTCACATCGCAGGGAATGTCTGCGCGCATGTTCTTCGCCATCATCCACCTCATGATGTTGATTCGGGTTGGTTTGATGCCCTCCTTCTGCATGGCTGTCGGCGCGAGGTGAGGAACCTCCTCGTTGTTGTAGTCTTTGATCATTTGAAGAAGTTCGTGCATGTACTCGTAATAGTTCCAAAGCGCGCAGCTCGCTGGAAAAGGCTCTCCTCTCTCCCTCTGCTTGCCTGATGTCGTGCCGGGCAACTTGTGATCCAGCCGCTTGTGGTCTGTGTGATGCTGGTTCTCGACGTCGCTCTTGCTCTGCCCGCTGTAAGACTTGACGTATTCCACCCCGAACCTGAATTGTTGTTCGGCCTCCGTCACGGCGGCTGCCTTCATCTCGCCGTTGTCCACGAGATAAAGCTTGCACAAGAGGGGCGGAGGCAGCTCGTCGTCTTTGGCTTCCACTCCAAATCGGGCGTAGAGTTCAGCCAAGCCTTCTACCGATGAGAGCACTGCTTGGAGCGCCGTCGCCGGGCTCGGGTTTTCCCACCCCGTGTACAGACCGACTACCGCCTTGGCACTCAATTCCTTGACGATCGTCCGATGCATGGGCGGCAGCTTCTTGAGCCTGGACCGCATCGAGGTGAGGTAGACGTCCGTTGAGGTGGAATCGAGCATCGCAATTTGCCCAACAGCGCACACCTGGTCTCTTGTACTTCCCGCGGTCACCTCCGATGTCCATGCGTCCGCTCCAATGCGCTTCTTCCTGGCCTCGGTAGTGTTTAGTTTCCGGCCCCAATATTTGAATTCAGTGAGCGTGGGTCGCTCGTTGGCGGGGAACAGTTTGGTTTCGCCGCTCGGGAGAAGAGTTGCCCAGAAGACGCTGCACATGAGGAGATAGGCATCCTCCGTCGTTCTACCTTTTCCACGTAGCGTGAATCCGATCGCAAGGCGCCTCTTGTCGTCCGGCGTGAGGACGAACTTCTTTTCGCCAGCATCCCCGGCCTTTTCCAGGCGAGACTTTCGCCCGAGCTTCGTTTTTTGTTCCTTTTCCCTACCGGGTGCGCCGCGCAGGTGTTTGTTGGGGATGAGACTGCTACGTACACCACCGCTAGCGAGGTAGATGTGGAGAGTGCGGTAGACGGTGGTCCCATTGACTTTGCATTTCTCCGCTTGCCTGAGCACCTTTGCACGGCATTGGGACGGATTCCCGGCGATGTCCCGTATGGAGAGGGTTCCAACGATCGGACGGATCATCTCCCACGCAGCGTCGCGGTCGGCTAACCGGACCACTCGTTTTTCTCTCTCTTTCTTGTTGGGCGCGTCATCGAGGTATTGCTCATCGGTCATTGACCAGAAGCCAGGCGCCTCAAAGGCGGTAATGACCAACGCATTGCGCCGCATCGCGTCTTCGAGATCGGCGAGTCTCACCTGCCTCGGGCCGCCAACGTGGGTAGCTTTCTTCGCCTTCTTTCCCGGAGCGCCGGGAAGAGCAATCACCGAGGCTTGTCCGAGATCCCGGTCAATGCGGAGGATGCGGTGTGGCCAGCTGAAGGGGCCGGCTCCAATCCCCGGCTTGAGCACAATGTTCTCGCAGAGGTTCATGCGGCACGCCCAAGCCATTGCTTCCTGGCGAGATCACGGTACGCGGTACCTCCTGCGATAAATGGTCTTGTGGTGGGCGCCGGCTTGGACACGTCGACATCAACGTCCTGGTACCACATGGCCACCTTCATGGCCCTTTGCTCAAGATGTACGGGCCAGCCCACATGCTTGCCCGCTTCTTTCGACGCGATCCAGGCAGGACGGTCGTATCCGGTCTGCGTGAGTCTCTCAACGTATGTCTTGTACTGGAGCGATTTCCTTAGCTCCGAGAGTGCGCTGAAGCTCTCGATTGGGGAGAGCCAATGGAGTTGCTTCAGCAATTGCCTAGGAAGTTGTTCGGGATGCGCGACGCAGTGCGGCAGCTTGGCGTGCAGGCAGTAGCGTCGATCCAGTTCGAGCCGTTCAAGTTCCTTGTTGGATGGAGAATCGCTCGCCAAGATTTCTTTGGGCTTGCAGCTGATCCCGACGAGCCTCGAAGGGTTGATGGCTGCCGGCACCGTGGCTATGAGGTCTATCGATAAGACCCACGGAACAGCTAGTCCAGGGTAGTTCGGAAGTGAGATTCCCGCCTCCCGCGCAATCTGCCTCGTTCCTGGATGGAAGCAGTCCTTGGAAGCTGCGCCAATCTGGGTCCCGGGATGCAGGTGCTCCCAAGGCCACAACGGGTACTGTTCCCTGACATCGGTCGCTCCCAGCCACCAGAGGAAGAGCGCGAACTGGCGCTCACCGCGCGACAGATAGTGCGTCAACCTCGTCAGGTGCGGAACAGGGACGACAGAGAGGTTCGAGTATGGCGATGAAGTGCTTCGCGTCACTTCGATCCAAGGTCGGTAGGCGTTCGAGTTGCCGCTACCCCGACCCTCCTGGATTGCAGCGACCAGCTTCGTCATGGTGAATTTCATGACGCCCACCGCCACATTGCGCAGTGATGGGCCATGCCGGGTCGGCTGATTCGCTCAGGCGAACTGCAACTCTTGAAGAACGCATGTAGCGAGGTCGCTAGGGTTGCGCCTTCCTCTTGGGAATGGGTGCGCATGTAAGCCTCCGGGCCCTGCCTGGCAGGGCATTGAGTTCGATGGAACCGGAGGCTTGACTTGACCGAACGGCAGCGTGAAACTGCCTCTCAAGCGACTCAAGACTTGAGCAATCAGGTCTCGCCAGACGGCCACCCCTGCAAGGGTGGCCTTCTTTTTTCCGGGTTCTGTTGGACGGCCTTTTCACGGTGCCGCCCCTCCCGATGGCGGCGAGGCTGTTGCCTTGGGCACGTCGCACAACGCGTCGATATCGGCGATGCTCCCGATCTCTCCAGACTTGATTCCCAGCCGCACGGCGATCTCGTGGGACTGTCCGCGCAGGCACTGCTTCTTCCCTCGTAGCACCTGATAGACCAATTGGACCGAGAAGCCCTTCGCCCGCGCCCAGGCACTGATGGACAGGCCTCTGCGAGCGAATTCCTTCCGCACCTCATCCCCACTGCGAAGGTTTACACTAGCGTTCACAATTGTCCTACAATGTATGCGTGTGTATACATTTAGGTTCCTTATAAGGAACTAGCGCGCAATTTGCAAGCACTCGAAAGGGACCTGCGATGAGCTTCGGTGCACGGCTTAAGACGGTGCGGGAAAAGCTTCGATTGACCCAGGAACAGTTCGCTGAGCTGGGAGGGGTTAAGCGGGTGTCCCAGCACCTGTACGAGCAGAACGCCCGGGTGCCTGATCTGAACTACTTCCTGAAGCTCCGCGAGCACGATGTAGACATCGGTTTTCTAATCCTTGGGACGACTTCGGTGCCCAAGGGCGAAAGATCACTAACTGTCTCGTTGGCGGGGGCAGCGTTTCGTGCCGTCGATGAATTTGCACGGGACGACGATGGCGAACTTCTTCCTTGCCGCGAGCGAGAACGCTTTTTTGCTTTCTTGTGCGCCACACTTGCTCAGGACGACGAGGCATATAGCACCGCGGACCTGAAAGCGCGGCTGTCACGGTTCGCGAGCATGTGATCGTGGCCGTCCGATCCGCCATACGAAGGATGAACCTCGCGATCGGCGGCGGACTCGATGAGTTCTATTCAGCGCGATGGTGGTGGCGGATCCGTCGTGCTGTAGCGGAAGCGCGCCTTGCGTCAGCGCTTGATCGCTTCGGAGAACAATCGATGGAAGTCCGCCGCGCCACGGAAGACTACCGTCGCATGAGCTTCGCGGTGACCTACTGGCGCCCGGCACCTGGCCCCGTCATGCGCGTTGTGTCCAACGCCAGGAAAGCCGGCGTCCCGATGAGCGACTTGCGGCTTGTCGTCCTGAATCTGGATCTGCGGGTTAGCGGGGAAGCAGTCGTCGTCCGGCCCCAAAGGTTAGTGCGCTTCTTGTCGGGAGCTGCCTTCGCCGTCGTCCTTTCTCACTGGACACTCTTGTGTGCGCTTGCTGTTACGAGCGGCGCCCCGCCATGGCTCAAGCTGGTCCTGGTAGCTGTGATTTCGCTCATCTATGTGGTGCTCTACAGGGGATGGTCCATATACACATCGCGCCCGCTCAAGACGATCGAGCGGTGCGGGGCGAGACTGACCGAAATCTGCCTGGCGGCGAACGGTGGTGAGTTGAGACAACTGCCGCAGCGGCCCGTGGATTGGAAGCCCAAATGAGCTTCAGCCCCGGTACAAAACGCTGATCTGTCCCGGGATCTCCCATGACGCATGAGATGTACATCGTTAAGACCGACGGGAAGTACCACGGCCCGTTTCGGGAATACGAAGCGAGCGCCTTCGCATCCCAGCATCAGGGCGATGTCGAAGTCCTTCCTCTGTGGCTGCCCTCCGCACCGGACGCAGCGCAAGGGTTCGAAACACTCAAGGTGCTCGAGGCGGAAGGCTATCGGGCCTATGTCGACAGCTTCAAGGCGGACACTCACCTCGTGCTGGCGGGAACGACCCAGGAGTTCTACTTCGCACGCCGCCAAGGACGTGTTCTCACAAGCCGGGAACTGGATTCGGTCTGGGAAGCTCTCTACAAGGTCAGTCGTTCGGTCGAGAGCCTCATGCACTATGCGGAAGTGGTGATCGCAGATCCAAGACCCGAGAACCTGCACGCGTTGCGAAAAGCCTTCTGGCGGAACCGCAATTCGGATGACGTCGACCCTCACTACGAAGACCGATCCTGGTAGCCAGCTCACCCCGTGCTTGGGCTAGCCAGCCGCCGGCGTTGGTGTACTTTTGTGCGTAGGCACCAACGAAACAGGAAGCGCGTGGACAACAGGATCAGGGTGTTTCGGGAGGCACGGGGGCTCTCGCTGGACAAGCTGGCTGCCTTGGTCGGCTCGACCAACCAACAGATCAGCAACCTGGAGACCGGGAAGCGGCGGCTTACGGCCGACTGGCTGCTCCGCCTTGGTGAGGCATTGGGCTGCCATCCCTGGGCCCTAGTCGCCGATGACCTCCCGCAGCCCCTGGGCCTTGATGAAATCCGGCTCTTGGACTCGTTTCGAGACCTGGCTGATGCACCTCGACAGGCCGTACTCCAGCTCCTGGAGTCCATCTCTCCGGGAAGGCTCGAGCGCATTGAAGGCGGCTGACTAGCGCCGTCTGAGTAGGAATTCCCGCATATTGTTGGAATATCTTGACTTTCTCCCTCGTTTCGTCTAACGATAGCCGCTCTCCTTGGCTGACTGGCCTGCTACGGGCACGGCGATGGGTGGCTCGCGTCGAAAACCCGAACCGTTGGACGGGACTCAGCGGGTGGCAGCCGCTCAGTACGTGCGCATGTCCACGGACCATCAGCGCTACTCGACCGAGAACCAGCGCGAAGCCATCCGCAAGTACGCCGCCCAGCACGGGATGGACATCGTCCGGACCTATGCCGATGAGGGGAAAAGTGGCCTGAGCCTAGATGGCCGGGATGCCCTCAAGCAGCTGATCCACGATGTCCAGTCAGCGCGGCCCGACTTTCGCGTGATCCTGGTGTACGACATCAGCCGTTGGGGACGCTTCCAGGACGCGGATGAGAGCGCGTACTACGAGTACGTGTGCAGGCGCGCTGGGATCCAGGTCATCTACTGCGCCGAACCGTTCGAGAACGACGGCAGCCCGATGTCGGTCATCATGAAGAGCGTCAAGCGGGCGATGGCTGGGGAGTACAGTCGCGAGCTGTCCAACAAGGTATTCATGGGGCAGTGCCGCCTGATCGAGCTGGGGTTCCATCAGGGAGGAGCACCCGGCTTCGGCCTACGCCGCATGCTGCTGGATGAGCATCGTTCGCCGAAGACCCAGCTGAAACTCGGTGAGCACAAGAGCCTACAGACCGACCGCGTCATCCTCGTCCCGGGGCCCGACCACGAAGTTGAACTCGTGCTCGAAATCTACTCGCAGTTCGTTGATCGACGTCTATCGGAGCGTGAGATCGCGGACGGCCTGAATCGGGCTGGCGTCCGAACCGACCTCGGCCGCGAATGGACCCGCGGCACGGTGCACCAGGTGCTGACCAACGAAAAATACGTGGGCAACAATGTCTACAACCGGACCTCGTTCAAGCTCAAGCAGAAGCGTGTCCGGAACACGCCCGACATGTGGGTTCGCAGGGATGGCGCCTACGAAGGCATCGTCCCACTGGAACTCTTTCGCGAAGCTCAGCACCTGATCCTCACCAGGGCGCAACGATTCGATGAGCCAACGATGTTGCAGCTGCTCAAGGAGCTCTACGACCGGACCGGTGCTTTGTCGGGCCTGCTGATCGACGAACAAGAGGGAATGCCGTCGAGCAGCGTGTATCGGGCCACGTTCGGCGGGCTCGTGCGGGCGTACTCCCTGGTCGGCTTCCGCCCCGAGCGCGACTTCCGCTACATCGAGATCAATCAGAAGCTGAGAACCCTGCTGCCAGACGTCGTGCGCGAGGTGATCGCCGGGCTCGCCGGTGCCGGTGGCCGGACGATCCATGATGCAACCACTGGCCTCATCAAGGTCAATGAGGAGTTCACCGCCTCTGTCGTCATTGCACGTTGCCTACAGCTTCCCGGTGGAGGGTTCCGCTGGCGCGTACGGTTCGACACGGGTCTTGCGCCGGACGTCACCATTGTCATCCGGATGGCGACCAACAACACCGATGTCTTGGATTACTACCTGTTCCCGCGCATCGATCTTCCACTGCGCGCACTTCGGCTGGCCGAGGACAACAACGCCGTCTGCCTGGACGCCTACCGCTTCGACTCACTTGACCCGCTCTTCGCTCTGGCCGAACGCGTCCCCTTGAAAGCAGCCGCCTGACCAGGAGGCACCATGCGCCCGATCGAGATGATCCCGGTGGATCGAATCCATGTCCTCAATCCCCGGTCCAGGAACAAACGCCTGCACCGTGAGATCACGGAAAACATCGGCAAGATCGGGCTCAAGCGGCCGATCACGGTCAGTCGAAGGGCGAGCGCCGATGGCGCCTCCAGCTACGACCTAGTCTGCGGCCAGGGGCGCTTGGAAGCCTTCCAAGTTCTCGGACATAAGGACATCCCGGCATTCGTCGTCGCCGCCGAGGAAGAGTCGTGTCTGATCATGAGCCTGGTCGAGAACATCGCCAGGCGCCAGTATCGCGCTATTGAATTGATGCAAGAGATCGGGGCACTGAAGAAGCGCGGCTACAACGACGAGCAGGTTGCGGACAAGCTTGGCGTCACTGCATCGTGGGTTGCCATGGTCACGGGGTTGCTTGACCGTGGGGAGGAGCGGCTTGTGGCGGCCGTGGAGACTGGGATCATCCCAGTAAGCTTGGCCGTAGACATTGCGAGAAGCGATGACGCCGGAGTCCAGGAGGCGCTTGCCGAGGCCTATACACAGGGCAACCTCAAGGGAAAGAAGCTCGCTGTCGTTCGTCGGATTCTCCAACAGCGCGCTTTGCGCAAGAAGAAGACCGAAGTGAGATCACGCGAACGCCCGAAGACGAGCCGCAAGGTGACAGCTGCTGACCTTCAGCGTGTCTACGAGAAAGAGGTGCAGAAGCAGCAGTTGCTGGCCAAGAAAGCGGAGTTCACTCAGGGCCGGCTGCTGTTCGTCATCGAGGCGCTGCGGGTGCTAAAGAACGACAAGAACTTCGTCGAACTCTTACGCGCCGAGGGCGTTGACTCCATGCCAAGAGCCCTCGAAGACCGGCTCACCAGGAGGGCTATTCAATGAACATGTCTGCCCATGACCGAGTGATGGGGTTTGAGCCACAGACTCGAATCATCAGCCTGGACGCCATCGTTCCGCTGAAGGTCCTTCGACCGAAGACCAAGCAAAGCGAAAAATTCCAGCAGATCGTTGCCTCGATCAAGAACGTTGGACTGGTTGAGCTCCCCGTGGTTGCTCCCGATCCGAAGACCGACGATAACTACTTCCTCTTGGATGGCATGTTGCGCCTGGAGGCGCTCAAAGACCTCGGAGCGCAGGAGGTCGAATGTTTGATTTCGACCGACGACGAGGCGTACAGCTACAACAAGCGGATCAGCCGCATCTCTGCGGTGCAGGAACACAAGATGATCGTGCGGGCAGTGGAACGAGGCGTCTCTGCTGAGCGGATAGCCGTCGCGTTGAACCTCGACCCGAACTCCGTTCGACGTCGCTTTCGCCTTCTGAACGGCATCTGCCCGGAGGTGGCGGAGATGCTGGCGGACAAACCTTGTCCGATGCTCGTCTTCGATGCACTCAAGCAGATGAAACCGCTCAGACAGATCGAAGCCGCCGAGTTGATGATCGGACAGCACAACTACTCGAAGCCCTTTGTACGAGCCCTACTTGCAGCGACGGCCGATGATCAGCTCCTGAAAGCAAAGACCGCCAGGATCGGCGATGTTTCCCGCGAGCAAATTGCGCGGCTCGAACGAGAGCTCGCAGCGGTGCAAAGCCGTACGCAGTTCGTCGAAGAGACCTACGGCGTGGACAACCTGCAGTTCACTGTAGCCAAGACCTATCTCACCCGTTTACTCAGCAAAGCAAACGTTGTGCGGTGGCTAAAGAAGCATCAGCCTGACTTTCTCGCCGAGTTCCAACAGATCGCCGATATCGTCAGCCTGCCGGCTTCGACTGCTGCACAATAGGATTCTTTGACCTCGTAAGTAGAACTTGCGGCGCAACCGCGCGAGTGGCTCTTCAACAGAGTACGGCATCCGGATGGAGCAACAATGTGGGGATTCCTTCTGCACCAGAGTGCAGCACCGCATTCTGCCCGAACCGCACGCAAAGAACGCGGCCTAGCGCGGCATCGGCGCCAAGAACCAAGTAGCTCTCCTCAGCGGGCCATGCGCCGGCCTCATCTACGCCCCGCCCAGTTATGGATGCGAATGCTTGCTCTTGCAGCCAGGCGTGCAATTCTTGTGTGGCCTTTATGTTTTCTTCGGAATCTTGTTGCCTGCCGAACGGGTTGCACGCACTCACGAAGACTGATTCGTCCACGCGATAGAGTGCGTGGAGCTCGCACAGAGGTCCGCTCTGCCGCCCTACTCGCAGCTCTATTGGCGTTGTCCGTTCGCGATCGACGAGATAGAGCGCATTGAAGTATGCGGTCAGGGTTTCGATAGAAATCCTTGGAACTGAATGAAGCTCTGCCGTCGGTCTGGCGCTAGACATTCACTATCCTAGATCCGAGCCAAAGCACTACTGCATGGATATTCCGGTCATGTGAAGCCACCGTTCCGGACCATGGGAAGCCAGTGGCGGGTGGTCGGTTGAAGGTGGTGGTTGCAGTTTAGGTTTTTGGTCCGGATTTGTCCTCGTCGGTGGTTGGGC
>JAFDVK010000047.1 GCA_018269005.1 Acidobacteriota bacterium
AACCGAATACCCGCACTGGCTTCCCATGACCCGGAATCAGGCCTCGAGCACTGGCCTCACATGTCCCGGAATACTGGCCTCGCATGCTCCGGAATCTTGGCTTCTCATGAGCCGGAATCTCCACTGCACAATCCATCAAAGAACTCAGATAGCCGTTCGACCTCGTTTCTGTCGCGTGTGAGAACACCGACCTCAATGTTCCGGTCATGCGCAGCTGGCGTGAAATTCGCCGACGTGATGAGCGCCACGCGCCGGTCGACAACCAAGCACTTCGCGTGAATCGAACCTCGTCTTCCTGCATCGGACCGAAGAGCGCGGGGGTCGTAGAACAATTCCGGTCGAGGAACCCATGGCCACTGTCTTTCGAAGAACCCCGACAGGAACCTGCTGACGATTTGTGAATCCAACGATGTGTCGCTGGCCTTCCTTCCGATGTCGGCGATGAAGCGCACACGCATCGACGGGCGTTCACTCCATCGCTTGTGAAGTTCACGGAACACCTCGTTGCCCTTGTAGAAGGCGTATCCAACGACGAGTACTTCATCCTGCGCACTCGCAAACAAGGACTGGACGACCGGGCCGGTGTCTCGGGTGGGAATCCGGCTGACAGCCGGGCCGGAGAGGACGAATTCCAGCCCAGGTGTTGGGGTGACGGCTTCCTTTGCCGACGCCAGCACCTCGGCGGCGGCACCCAACTGAGCGGTGGACCAACCCTGTCTTGTCCACTCGATCAGTCTTTCCTTCCAAGCCGCGCCATCGCCCGATATCGCTTGCTCGAGTCGGTGGGCGGGCGGCATCTCGGTGGGAAAAGCGGCCAGTAGACGGGCGAGAGCACGCAAGCTCGGCGCGTCCAGTGTGCTTAACCCGTCCAGCTTCATGGCGCAAAGAACTCCGCGCCGGCGTCCGTTACGATGGGGACCACCAAGCCTCGATCGAGGAAGTCGTTACGCTGCTCGCAGGATGTCTCCGCAACCAGCAGACACCCATGACAGGCAGCACCCAAGAGAAGTTGCCCATCTCGATTCACCGGGGCGTGCTCCGAGCACACAGGGTCGTTCGAGCACAAAGCCGCAGAATCAAGCGCGCGCTTCAGGTGAGCTCCGATTTCGCGGCCCGTCATCACCAAGCCGCCTAGCGTGCCTTCCGAATCCGACGTGCCGGTGTAGATGAGCAGGCCGAACATTCCCTTGTCAGGCATCGCGTAGATGCGTTCGCGCAACGACGAAGACGGATAGCCGCATTCGAGGGCAATCGCGTTGAGAAGCAGGTGCGACAGCGAATGGAGCATGAAGTACGCCACTCCAGGGAATTGCCGGGAAGACCCGCTGTGGCCTTCCGTCCACAGGCGGAATCCGTTCACCAGCATTGCCGCACGATCACGCACGGCCTGACGTTGCATCCAGTCCTGAATCGCTTGCGACTTGAACTGGATGAACACCCCCTCGCCTCGCGTTTCCACGGCCGGCACCCAGTTCGCGTCGATGGAGATAGCGGCGCGCTGCACGTCGACGTCCAGTTCGCCGTGAATGTCCGCGCCCTGCGCCTCCAGCCGGGTAAAGCCCACCTGGGCAATGACCTCGCGCAAGCGATGGACCAACGTCACTTTCTCGATCGAATCCAGTTCCGTTGACTGCCACGAGCTGCGCGGCAGTGCTCGGGCAAAAAACACGCCTCCAGGGTCCTCGCCGATGCGTTCCTCGGGAACATTGGCCAGAGCTTCGAATTCCACTTCCTTGACCGGGCGACTTGCTTCCGTCGTCCCTTCGCGCACGCGACGGATCGATTCCAGCACCTTGTTGTCCTCTATTCCCTGCAGTGCCGATCCGATGGCTGGAAGTTGCCGCACTTGTGCGAGCCACGACGCGTCCTGGACGATCTTTAGGCCCTGTTCCCAGAGCGAACGCACAACTTCGTCGAGCGCGTTGGACTGGTCGGGAATCGAGATCACAGACAGCAACTGCGGAAAGTAGGCGTTGCTGGCGCTGCGGATCAGCAGCCGGTTGGGTTCGCCGCACCTTTCCCTGGTACCTGGCCCAAGCCATGGCCGCGATCCGTTGCAGCGGCCGAGAGCCTGCAGCTCGAGTCGTGCTGCCTGACTCATCGCGCGCTCCGCGCCGCATTCGCACACCACGAATATCGCGTCCAGATCGCCGGACGTGCCCCGTTCCTCCATCCACAGGTCGCGCATGCATTCGGCATGTTCCTGACCGTGTACGAAGGCCTTCCAGTCGATGTCGCCTACGTGGCCGCGCTTGCATGCGCGAACAAACCGGATGGGTACGACCGGATGGGCCTTGCGGTTCGCATCGACGATCTTTCCGTTTGTGAGGCCGTTGCGGTGGGAGACTCGGCGTCGGCGCGAACCAGAAGCGTTGGTTTCGACTTGCTGCGATACGAACCAGTTGGGAAACCGCCACACCGTCACGGCAGGCCTAAAACCGCCCGTTCCATCGTCCCGCGACACCGGAGGCGACCGCAGTAGTACGGACGGTGTGTCGAGCAATCGACGAATTTTTTCCACTAATCGCGGCTCTTCGATGACGGGAATATCTGAGGACTCATATGCCCAATTCTCGAGTCCCGCGACGATGACCGCGTCGTCCGGTAGATCGACCATCGATCCCGGGCCGTACGTCGTGATGAGCTGCCCCTGCCGCAAGACCTGCCTGGCCATGTTCAGTTATCCCACTCGCGAAGGTCTTTGACGAAGAGTTCGGTGCTTGCTTCCACGTCGCGCATCGAGCGGCCGGCTCTAAAGTCCAGGTACTCTCGCGGCAGCCGCCCAAGTTCCGGGTCGAGGAAATCGTGCAACAGAGGCGATGCGCCGCCGACCTCGTAGCGCTGGTACTGCAGGTGGGTACCCGTAGCTTGAAGATTCCTACAGATCCTGACCCACTGATCGAGCAGCCGCTGCCCGAGGTCACGAACATGTTGCTCGAGACGTTGTGCGTCTTCTTGGGGCAGCGAACGGTGTCGGCGTGCTCTGCGCCCGAAAGCCGCGGCGAATTCGTCGAGCCCGGTTCGCTCCTGCAAAACTTGTTCCGCGCCGAGCGGTGGCGTCAACAAGGGGCGGCCTTGACGACATAGACCAACGAGCGCGCCGGCGAGGGCGCGTTCGAGCGCGCGCGGCGAAAACGGAGTGACGCTGCTGGCCTCCACTGCGCGGTAGAAGCAGGCATGCCACGTTGTGAAACGCTCGTAGTGAGAACGATCGCGCGGCTTGTGGACGTTGAGCAAGGTCACCACAAGGCCGGGCTTGTCGCTCTGGCGCCCGACGCGACTGGTCGCCTGGATGTACTCCGCGCTCGACTTGGGCTGCCCCAGGACGACCATCAAGCCCAAACGGAAAATATCGAGGCCGACCGAGATCATGTTGGTGGCCAAGGCAACGTCGACGCCATCCTCGTCGGAGAACGGCAAACCGAGCCGGCGCTTCGCGTTGGCAACATCGGAGGTCGGGACACGCGAGGTGAGTTCGACCGGGTCGAAGTCGATTATCCGCTTCTCGAAGAGGCGATCTTCAGGCTCGATCCTGCGGCGACGGCCGTACTGCTCCAGTCGCGACTTGATCTCGTCTTCGACGATGCGCCGGCTGCCCCCCAGCTCTCGCAGGCTGTTGAAGTATCCGAGCACTGTCATGTAAGGATCGACCGGATTCTTTTCCCCGAGCCGATGCCCTCCTGCATCGCGATACATCCGCTCCGCCGCACTCAGGAGCGCCAAGCAAGTACGCAGCATCACGACCTTCAAGCTGCGACCCTGAGCAGCGACGCCGATGTACCGGCGCCCAGGCGATTCGGAAATGGCCTGCGTTCTAGCAAAGAACGAATCGTGGCGATCTGGACCAGGCGCAGGAAATACACTGACCTGCTCACGGCCGAACAAGGCTCGGATCTGCGAATCGGCCCGGCGTACCGTCGCTGTGCTTGCGATGACCTTCGGCCGGATCGTCGTGCCATCGTGGGTACGTGATGCCAGTGCGTCGATTGCCGTTTCGTACAAGCCGGCAATCGTCCCCAGCGGACCGGAGATCAGATGCAATTCATCCTGGATGATGAGTTCCGGCGGTGGCAGCGGACCTCCGAGGTCTACGCCGTTCGCGCCGGCATCGGCGGTGCCGTAGTAACCCTTTGCGTCCGCCCTCGACACATGTCCGAAAAGGGCGCCTACCGCACCAGTCCACGGCAACGATGCAAACTTGTCGACCGTGGCGATCAGGAAGCACGGAAGCCGGCGGTAAATCGGTTCGTCCACCGCAATGATCGGCAGGCGTCGATCGCCAGTGAACTCGCATCGCGGGTTGTCGCAGACGAGCCAGAGGTTCTCTGGTCGATTCGGATTGGGACCCAGGCGAAACGAGCGAGGCACAAATCGTGTGTTGCACCAAGGGCAGTTCTCCAGAGGCACTGGCGTTGGCTTCGACGTGTTGGCCTGGTATCCCCTGACCTTGCGGTAAGCCGTGAACTCGGCCCCAGGCCCGGTGTAGCCCTGATAACCCATGCGGTTGGGCGTAGCCGCCGAGCCGACCCAAAGGCCGATCTCGAAAGGCCACTCTCCCAGCACCGCTGGCTGCTTCTGGCGTTCCAGTTCGAGCGCGCAGATCAACGCCGCGGCGCGGCCCAGCTGATCCAGCGTCAACAGCCGCAGCGTGTAGCGCATCAAGACCGCTACGCCGCCCGAACGGCGGCCGGGATGGCGAAGACGACGCAACACCAGAGTGAATGCCGACAAGCCCAGATAGGCCTCGGTCTTGCCGCCGCCGGTAGGGAAGAACAGTAGATCCACGGTGTCGCGATCGACGTGATTCGGCTCGACCAAGCCTCGCAACGACAGCAAGATAAACGCCAACTGGAAGGGTCGCCACGCCGGAGCATCTACTTCCGTTTCGCGCTTCCCCGTTCGATGCGCTTCACGTCGCCGGGCGGCGACTGCCATGCAACGGTTGGCCACCCTGAATGCTTCGAGCATGGCGGCATCGCGCAGCGCCTCGACGCCTGCAGCAATCCGCCCCGCCTGGGTGTGCGCTTCGAGGAGCAAGTCTTCTGCGGTCTTGCGGCGACCAGATTCGAGACGCTCCAGCTTGGAGCGCTGCGTCTCGATCCAGGTGTTGTACTGATCGATGAGGGGACTCAATGCTGCGGCAGCGGCGTCGCCATCAGCCAAGACAGACAAGGCCTCCATGCCGAACTCGACACCGGACATCGAGGGAGCTGCGACGCGCTCGACATCGGCTGAGGGTATCCAGCACGTGGCCACCTCGCGGCATTGCCCATCGGCCGTTGGATGCGATTCGACGGAAACGCCATGCCCCACCCCGAACTCGAAGACATCGCGGTAGTGCAGATCCGATACCCGATCATCCCATTCGGCGTTCTGCCGTGAGCCATCGCCCTCCGACCAGCGCAAGTCAGGCCGTGGCACGAAGCCTTCCGCACAACCCACGCGCAGGCACGTCTGGAAGGCGAACGAACGATACATGTGCTTCTCATGGGGTCGGCGCCGATTGACCAGGAATGCCGATACCGAGCGCGTTCCTTCCGGGATGCGGGTGCTCGCCTTCACCGGTCGGATGCTAACGACCACGTGCAATCCATCGCTGTTCGGCACCGCATGGCCCTCGGGCGTTTGGCTACCATCCAGGCGGACCAGCATCCGCCCGTCCTTGGGCATTCGACGAAAGTCGCCCCGGCGGCGCTGCTCGTTCTGGTGCTCCTCGGTCGCATCAACCTCCTCGTCGATTGTCCCGGTGTAGGTGTAATCGCCCCACTCGACTACAAGCGATAGTTCCCTGGCTGACGCCGGCACAAGGAAGGTGAGACCCATTGAGGATGGTAGGTAGCTGCGAGTAGCGGCAGTCCGATCGGTTGGCTCATTGTCGTCGCCTGATTCGGCCTCGGCCGGCGAATCGATCTCTTCCTGCGATTGTTCGTCGAACCGCTGCTCTTCCGGTGCGTCTACCGGAACCAGGTAGCCTGTGAGATACCAACGCGAGGGCGACTCGGGCAGCACCTCGGCCGCGAAGGCGTGGCGATTGTCCGGTCCTACGAGATCGAGACGGATCGCCTCGACCAGTCGGCTTCTAGCTTCGATGCTGCTGGCCACCTCGCTCACAGCATTTCCTCCATGGATTTCAGCCAAACCCTCGTCGTCCACAGAATAGTCGAAATACGATGGGGCATCGTGTCGCTTTGTCGCGCAAGGACCAGTTGGAGTTGCGTCCCATGAGACGCGACAGGATGATCCTCCCCAGGACCGATCAGGTCTTGAATCGAATCGGATGCCTCGGCCATGCCAGACCCCTTTCCAGCCGGATCACTTGTCCGCCTCAGAACCGATCCCGGCCGCACCGGAACGACGACCGGCAAGGTCCGAGAGCGTGGCGATCACCTGGTTTACCAGGTGAGATTCCCCGAAGGAAACTCCCACGTCCCCGAGTACGAGTTGGAATTGGTTGGCGGAGGAGACCTCGACATCTATGAGCTCGTCGATGGGGGCCGCTACGGCGGCGTGAGCGACCTTCGAAGGAACCTTACGCACATCCAGTTGACCGGCAAGCTGGCCAATCTCGTGTACAGCATGGATACGACGAATACCGACTTCCATGCCTACCAGTTCAAGCCCGTCCTTTCCTTCCTCGACTCCCCATCGAATGGCTTGCTGATTGCGGACGAGGTCGGCCTCGGCAAGACCATCGAAGCTGGACTCATCTGGACGGAACTTCGCGCCCGCTACGACAAGCGGCGACTTCTCGTCATTTGCCCTGCCATGCTCCGCGAGAAATGGAAGGACGAACTGGCATCGAAGTTCTCCATAGACGCAAGCATCGTCGATGCCGAGGAATTGTTGCGAGCGCTGCGGAGTGATCGAACCGATGTCTCCGACGGCAAGGCCCTCATCGCCAGTCTGCAGGGTGTACGGCCACCGCGAGGCTGGAGGGACGAGGAAGACGGAGGCCCCGCAACGGCGAATCTGGCACGGTTTCTCAACAGCCAGGCGGAAGGCGAACCGATCATCGACATGGTGATCATCGATGAGTCGCACTACCTGCGCAATCCGGAAACCCAGAACGCCGAACTAGGACAGTTGTTGCGGGGCGCATCCGAATTCATCGTCTTGCTGTCCGCAACACCGGTAAATCTTCATGAAGACGACCTGTTCCACCAGCTCAAGCTCGTCGATCCGGATTTCTTCGAACACCGGGAGAGCTTCCCCCACGTCCTACAGGCGAACGAGCCGTTGGTCAGGGCCCGAGAAATGGCCCTGGACCGGCGTAGCAACGCCGATCAAATACTCGAATGCCTGAGGGAGGCCCGCAGTCACGAACTTCTGGCGAACAACGGACAGCTTCGCGAGATGATCGAGCGCGGCGTGTCTGCCGACACGCTGTCGACCGAGGAAGGTCGCATCCGGTTGGCGAACCGCATTGAAAGAATTAATCTTTTGGCGCACGTCGTAAGCAGGACACGCAAATCTGATGTCCATGAGCTCAGAGTCGTGCGCCAGCCATCCTCCTACTTCGTCGAGATGACCGATGAAGAACGGGCGGTCTACGACCTCGTCACCGAGACGGTCCTACGCTACGCCGAATCGGTCAATGCGCAGTCAGGCTTCCTGCTGGCCAGTCCACAAAGACAGGTTTCGAGCTGCATCTATGCCGCCGTCAAGTCGTGGTCGTCGCGGGCGACCCGTTTGGCAGAACAGATTTACGACGACGTAGGCATCGAGATTGACAACGAGGATGCGGTTCGCCCCATCATCGATCGACTGATCCGCGACGTGCTTCCCCATGTCGATTTGAAGGAGTTGAGAGCCAACGACAGCAAGTTCGAGCGATTCAAGGAAGTCGTTCTTGCTTACCTAAGGGAACGCCCCGCCGAGAAGCTGGTGGTGTTTTCCTACTACCCTGGCACCCTCGAGTACCTGGCACAGCGTCTGGCAGCTGAAGGGGTCGAGAGCGCCATCCTGCACGGAAACATCGGACTGCCGAAGCAGGAGGTGATTGCCCGGTTCCGTGACGACCCGAAATACCGCATCTTGCTGTCGTCCGAGGTAGCGAGCGAAGGCGTCGACCTCCAGTTCTGCCGCGTCCTGGTGAACTACGACCTCCCCTGGAATCCGATGAAGGTTGAGCAGCGGATCGGCCGCATTGACCGACTGGGGCAGGCGGCCGAATCGATCAGCATCCTCAACCTCGGCCACGCGGACACGATCGACCACCGCATCTTCGAGAGACTGCTGAATCGTCTGGACATCTTCACCCGGGCGCTGGGAGGCCTCGAGGGAATTCTCGGCGACATGATCAACGAACTGACGACGGACCTGCTGAGTCGCCGCTTGACTCCCCAGGAGCAGGAAATGCGCATCCAGCGCTCTGCCTTGGCCATTGAGCAAATCCGCCAGCGTCAGGAAGAGCTTGAGCAGCAGGCCTCCCACATGATTGCCCATGGCGGATACATCCTCGAGCAGGTTCAGGCTGCGCACGATTTCAAGAAGCGCATCACATCGGAGGATCTGGAGATCTATGTCAGGGACTACCTGCACAAGTATTGCCAGGGATTCGGCTACCAGCAGATAGGCGACCCGGACCTCCTCTTCGACATCAGGTTGCCGGCGGCGATCGCGACCGCGCTGGACGACTTCATGCGACGGTACCGACTGCATGGCAAGTCGCGACTGGCAACCAGTGAAGTGGTGCGATGTCGCTTCCGGAACAAAGTCGCACTTCCATCGCGCCAGGAAGAGTTGATCAGCCAGTTCCATCCCCTGATCCGATTCATTAGCGATGATCTAAAGAGTCGGGACGAGGCGTTCTATCCGCTAATTGCAGCGCGGGTGCTCCGGCAACATGGCGCCGCGCAAGCAGTTCCAGGCAAGTACGTCTTCGCCGCTGAACGCTGGTCGTTCTCAGGGCTGAAGCAAGAAGAACAGGTCCAATGTCGGGCGATCGAACTGCACAGTGGATCGATCCTGGACGCAAACGCCTCCTTTGAGTTGCTTTCAGCCGCGCGAATGGTGGGGAACGACTGGCTCAGCGCGGGCAACGAACTGGACCCGCAAGAGATCAAGGATGCCGTGGACCGGTGCGTCAACCGCCTGGAGGCTGATTTCGGAGAAGTGTCGCGCGAGAAAGATCTCGACAACATGGATCGCGTCAACTTCCAGCTCGATGCAGCCGAACGCCACAGGGATCGCCAGTTGCGCATTCAGTTGGACGTCTTGACGGGGTTGCGAACGACCAACAGGCTGCGCATGGTGCCTGCCACGGAGGGCCGCATTCGCAAAATCCGTGAGCGGTTCGATCTGAAACAGGAGCAGCTGAGAGGCAGGCTTCAACTCAAGAGGTATCGCTTCGACGTGTGCTTCGGGGTCCTCAGGGTTGGATGACGAGCGCCATGAAGAACTTCCTGCAATCGCTGCTCCGGAAGCTGCTAGGTGGCAATCGGGACGGTGTTGCGAACTCCATGCCTGCGAGTGGCCGGGAGGTGGGGAGCATCAAGAACGAGCCGGGAAGCCCCGGGGCGACCGACATGTCGCTCTCCAAGCCTGTCGAACCAGCCCCTCCGGTCGAGCCCGCTCGCTCCGTTGAATCCATCCCGGGGCACCTATCCCAGCACCCGCAATCGAACGGCCGATCCGGAAGGATCCAGCTGATCATCGGCCTGGATTTCGGAACCTCCTTCACGAAAGTGGTGATCGCCGAACAACGACGTGCCTACGCGGTACCGTTCGACGGCATCCCTGGAGTCGGCGGCAACCCCTACCTCCTTCCTGGGTTCCTCGCCATTCCCGCGGATGGTCGCATGCAGTTGGGCACTGTCGCCGGGGCGCACCACCACAGCGGCATGAAGATGCGCATCCTCGGTGGCGATCGCGGCAGGGACATCAGGAAACTCGCGACCG
Organism: Acidobacteriota bacterium; assembly: GCA_018269005.1. Classification (GTDB taxonomy): domain Bacteria; phylum Acidobacteriota; class Blastocatellia; order Pyrinomonadales; family Pyrinomonadaceae; genus OLB17. The sequence goes on from JAFDVK010000047.1 coordinate 9,901, forward strand.
CGTTTGTCGCCCTGGTGTTTCAGCACGCGAGGGCATGGTTCTTTCAGGCGCATGGCCGGACTTACGTAAATCACACTTTCGACTGGTGCGTAAACGTCGGTTTGCCTACAGAGCACTACCACGACGACGCCTTGATGGCGTTCTACCGCGACATCGTCGATGCCGCGTGGGCCGCCAGCATCCGGCCCACAGCACTCGATCTAGAAGCTGTCGATGCCTGCCTCGACGGGAGGCAACCATCGCTTGGACGCGAAGCCATCGGACTATTCCCCGAGTTCGTCGCCCAAGTCAGCGGCTATGTCAGGACTCCCTTGCGACGTTCGGATCTCCACCTGTTGATGGATGTCGGGGCTGGCACCGTCGACGTGGCCGCGTTCAACGTGCACAAAGAAGATGGGGAGGATGTCTTTCCCATTCTCGGGAAATCCGTGGAAAACCATGGCGTGCATTTTCTGCATCAGCATCGACTGACGAGTGCCGGAATAGCACCCGGTGACCCGCGTGCGCCGTTCAAGGGAGGCATCACGGATGCCGAGGTTGCGAGGACACTGGGACTGAAGCTCGAAACGTTGAAGCACAACGATATTGCCTTCGGCGAACACGTGCGCGACCAGGTATCCCGTGTGGTACGCCAGGCCAGAGGCAACTACCCCCTGTCGCGAAGATGGGACGAAGGCGTCCCCTTTTTCTTGTGTGGTGGCGGATCAAGGGCGGCGTTCTACTCGGCGCTCGCGGAACAAATGATCGCGCTCCGCAATCCCTGCCGGCTGGTACAGGCCCGCTTGCCGCGACCTGATCGACTTCAGGCGGATCGAATGACCGAGGAAAGCTACGACAGGATCTCAGTCGCCTACGGTCTATCGTTCGATCCGCTCGACATTGGCCGGATCATCCGGACCGACGAGCTACCGCGCATCGATCCAGTGGTCCCCGAGCGGGGACAATGCCCGCGCTGCAACGGGACCGGCGGATTGCATCGTCCTTGCGATCGATGCGGTGGAACGGGGTTGCTGGGTTGACGACATCGGGTGGGCGATCGCCACAACGTCAGCGCGCCACGTAACGAACTACTGCACGTTGGCTACACCAATCCTGCCATTTCCAACTCACGGATCGCTCTGTCGATCAACGACTTGGATGCCTTGATGAACTTGTATGGAATGCGCCCGGTCGGCCGATGGGACGACCCTATGCGCGGATGGGCCAGATCACTTCGATAGCGTTGCTCGTGCACTTCCGTCGCCAGCGCCAATACTTTGGGAAACTTTGCCTTGATGGCCTTCGACGGCGAACCGGTGCAACTACCGATCTTGCCCAATGTGTAGCCTCCAAGGGTTCCGTCATTCCGGAATAGCGCGTCCAGCAAGCGGTCATCGAATACATCCAACCCTTGCACCCACGCCGTGGCGTCCGTGCCCGCATAACCTCTGCAGCTCACGAGTTGCCGTTCCGCGTGACGATAATTTGCTCCAAAGAATCCCCTCCAGTTCAAAGCGACCGGACGGCCCAGGAGCATCGACAGGCTCTCGTTGATTCCACAAGCGCGCCCTCCAGCCCGGCGCACCAGACCGAACTCCTTGAGCACCAGCGCGGCCTGGCGACGCATCCGTCGGGCGCCGATACTAGGTCTCACGCCCTCCCGTCCTGCCAAGAGGGCTCCGCACACCGCCGGATCGACCGACGTGTCCAGAACGGCCGTTCGGGCAAGGGAATCCACGACGGAGTCCCCTTGGCGCTTGGCGCCCGCTGCGAGCAACAGGGAGCTCCTCACCCATGCCGCCCGTGAGCGTGCGCACGCATACTCGATCTGCCGATCGGTCAATCCATTCTCTTCCAATAGCCACCGGCCCAGCGCGACCGTGAAGTCCGCGCTCCTCGTCCGAGGCGCCCAAAGTCGCTTGAGCGTTGTCTTCGCCTTCCTCCGCACGGAGCTGTGTAAGGAGCCATCGATCGCCCTCAGGAACGCGGCGGCGACGGCCGGATACAATGCTTCCTTCTCGATTCTGCGAATGATTTCGAGCGAGGTCTTTCGCGGCAGTCTCGGCGCGCGCGCGAGGTAGCGTGCCACGGACTCGTAGAGCTCCGGGGCGTGGTCGAGAATGCGCCACAAACGTTCGGTCAGTGCTGCGTTCGGCACCGCGTGCGCGAGCAGGTATTTGAATCGCGTCTTGTCCACGATGCGATATCGCGGAGATAGCTTAACCAGTCGTCCCATCAGCTTCGTTCGATCGACGGCCTTTCCCCTCACGGCAGCCTCGACAGGGTGGCTCACCGACTTGAGTTCTGCTTGGATGTCTGTCACCAGATGGATGCCTATCTTCGCCGACTGCGGGAAAAGCCCGATGTCCTTGCTGAGTCGATCCAGCTGGATCAGCGCCCTGCGAAGCAGGAATTCCGTTTTGGCGAAAAGGCGAATGTCATCGACATAGCGAAGATAGACCACGCCCGCCTTCGCCCAGGCGTGGTTGTCCAGATGCGAGAGCACCGTTTCGGCGACCAGACCGGAACTGAGAGGTCCTTGCGGGATGCCGTGGCCCTGAAGGATCTGAGCGTCGGTACCGGTCCAAGCCGACAGCCATTCGCTGAGTTCGCCGACGAGTTGGCGATCGACCCCGAAGTCCTCGAGGAAGTGCCGAAGGACCCGGTAGTCGATGCTGTCGTAAAACGCCGTCAGGTCGAAGCTGGCGGTATAGACCTTGCCTGATGCGTGCGCCTTGGCTGCAGCCTTGTTGAAGGCGGCGTAGCCCGTTGACCACTTGCGATAGAACCAGACGCTGCTCTTGCCTGCGTATAAGTGCCCGAATACCTGATCGAGGTACCGGTGGCGCACCCTGGCGAAGATGCGCTCGGCGATGATGTTGGCCGCTGCTTGATAGACGATCTGGTCCTCGACGTCCAGCAGCGAGTACGACCGCGTGATGCCAGAGGCCTTGGGCAGGTAGATCTTGCAAGCAGGCGCGGGTTGGTAAAGGCCACGACGCAGCCTGTCGCTCAGGTCACTAAGCAGCGGATCCTGGGCTGTTGCGTAAGCTGCATAGTGTTCGCGGAAGTAGGTCTTGTACCCTGCGTCCGGATTGGACCGGATCCAGCGCCAGGCCCGCTGCAAATTGTCGAGACGGTAGAAAGCAGCGGGCAATGCCATTAGTCCTCCGGATCGTCGTCCCCATCCGTGTCCCGCCGCCGTCCCCTGCCAGTTCGATCGCGCAGGCCTGCCAGCTCTTCCTCGCGGGCCCGTTCCTGGTTCAACTGGAGGAGACGGGCAAGAACCTCGTCGCGGATGTCATTGGGCCAGCGGTAGCGCCAAGGCCTTCTGCGTCGGCTGGACTCATCGTCTTCCTCGTAGTCAAGGATGAACTCGCAGTGGGTCGGAATGTCGATCCAGCCGTAGGCGTCGAGCACGGCGCGATCAAGGGCGGCGTGCAGCCCACGAAGGTGGCGCACGTCGTCGGCATGCTCGTCGCGGTTGTGGAAGCGATTGTAGGTGTCTGTCAGGCCTTCTTGACGCTGCGCCATCGTCTGTGTGCGCGCTGCGAGATAGGCCGTACCTGCGGCCGCGACATACTCCAGTGACGCGCTCGAACCGAGAGGAAACGGAAATGATTCGAAGCAGTCGGACGGGGCATACATCAAATCGTCCTTGAGGGATGAACCAAAAAATCGCGCCCAGATCTCGTGCACTCGTGAGTGGAGGACTGCAAAATGCTCCTCGTGATTCTCCGGGATAACGACGAGTCTTTCGGAATAAACCATACCAGCTGGCAATCGCGTAAATGCGAGATGTCCGGACACGCGCGAGGTCACCAGCACGGAGGCCCTTCCCTCCAGCGCCGCCCATAGTCGCGTTCGCCGTTCCGCGTGTCGCCACCACGCGTTTCGGTACAAGGGCCGCTTGTCCTTCGATCGCTCCGGCTTCACGCGCCGCTCCACGACTTCCAGCAACTGTGGCCAATCCGCCGCCACCGGTTGGGGATAGTCCGGTGGCACAACGCCGCTCTGCAGCCACGCGCGGCGCTGAGCCGGCTCGGCCAGCGCCCAGTCACCTTCCGGACGCGGCTCGCGGCGTAGGGGAAAGTCCGCAAAGTTGATCACGTAACGATGGTGGGCATGGGTAGGGCTGTCGTTGACCTCCTCACCACCGATGTAAGGAAGGATCCGCTCGGCGTTACGCGGATCGGCTACGATCAGCCGTTGCATGTCAGCGAGCGAATTGGCAGCGCCCTTCTTGTCGGTGTCATCGAAAGTGAAGCCCATTCCGAGCACGATCGAACCCTGAAAGCTCCTGCCCTCATTGGGGATCAGCGGCAAGGGGTCGTCGTTGCCGCCGGCATGGAACAGGAAGCTGGTGATCTGCTCCACCCAGCGTCCATCGAGGCGATACGGACCGGGATTGGACCCCTTCACAATATGGACGACGCTTACGATCACCGCGGCTTGGCCGGGCCACTTCAGACGTTTGGTCGCCGCGTAGATCGTGCCGCCCTCCCTGACGATCGCTGTGAGACCCGACGAGCGTGTGTCGCCTTGCGCGATGGTGTTGGTCGCTATCAATCCAAGGCACCCGTCGTGTCGCAGCAGGCCGTAGGCGCGCCGAAAGAAATGCGCGACCAAGTCGGCATTACCGTGCGCTCCGGGATGCAGGGTCTGCAGCCACGGCAGGTAGCCTTCTCGGTTGCTATTGATCAGCGTGTTCTTGCCGGCGAACGGTGGGTTGCCGACAATGGCGTCGAAGCCACCGGCTTCACCCGCGAATACCTCCGGGAATTCGATCGGCCAATGAAAGGGCGTGACCGGCAGATCGCCGCCCCTCAGGGCAGCACGGTCGGCCTCGAGGCGCTGCCATACCTCGACCGGAATCGTGGAGGACGACGTACGGCTGAACTGTGCGCCTGCAAGATCGCGCACCCTCTCGAGTTCCAAGCGACGGGCTCTGTCCTTGGTCGCAGCGAAGAAGGCAGCGATCACCAGATCGCCGGCCTCGCGCACGCGCTCGAGCGATTCGTCGGCGGCGCGGAGGCGCTGCGCCTTTTCGTCGGGAAGCATGAAGTCGCCTGCCGTGAGGATTTCACGGCGCCGCGACGTGGCCGCATTGAGCCGGCGCAGGAGTTCATCCTGCCCGAAGGTCAAGGTGCGATTCTGGCGCGGCGCCCAGTCCAGGTCCTCGATCTGGCGCCGCGTGAGGCCGACCAGCGAATCTCCGCTTCGGATCGCATGGTCGAGGAAGGTGAATGGATGGTCCCTGGCCAAAGTGGCCAGCCAGAGGGACAGCTTGGCAAGGTCCACGGCCATCGGATTGCGATCGACGCCGTAGAGGCAGCGCTGGGCGACGAGCCGGCGCGCCATCAGCACTTCGTCTTCGTCCGGCGGAATTGTCGGGGCTTCGCCATGGACGTGCCACGCGGTCACCAGATGGTCGGCCAGCTGGCGGCATGCCTCCACGAGGAAAGCACCGGAGCCGACTGCCGGATCGCAGACTTTCAGGTCGAGGATTTCTGCCGGCGCGGGCCGGTCGCCGAGCCGCGCAAGGATGGGCGCGAGTGTGGTGCGGACGATGGGTTCGGTGAGGCTGCGCGGGGTGTAATGCGAACCGGAGCGCCGGCGGGCGTCGGAAGGTTGCAGCACCAGCCCGCCCGGCGCGACCGGCGCGGGCGTAGCATTTCGGGCGATGCGGCGGTTCAGTGCGGCGAGCAGCGCATCGGCCGTGCGGGCAGCTTCGACCTCCTTGGCGGCCGTGGCCGGCAAGGTGTGGTCGGCATGCTCTTTCAACCATTTCGCCCGGTCCTTCGGCGTCACGGCGAGCAGGTCTGCCAATCGGACAACTGCGGGGGCGCCGTGCGCTTTCGAAGGCTTCAGGGCGATGGTGAGGGCAGTCACCTGTTCCAGGCGGAACCCCATCATCGTTTCGTAGACGCTGCCTATTTGTTCCACGTCCAGGGTGCGGTATGACAGGCGTTCGCCATCGAGCACGAGGAGTTTGCGCAAGACTCGGAAGACCACACCGTCGGACACCAGCGGGGGCACCGCTTCGCCGGTCGTCGGATCGCGCCCTTCCAGGAATGGGAAGCGGGCTGGATCGAACAGGTAGCCGCTGCGCGCGGGCATGCGCATCTGCGACTGGTAGCAGCCGGAGTGCACAGCGCGGAACAGCGCCAGCAACTGAGCCCAGGCACCGTAGCGCTGATCCATCGTGTCGGGGTAGCGTTCGGCATCGGAACGCAGCCGCTCGAACAGCCCGTGCACGGCGTAGTTGCGCTGGTAGAGCCCGGTCAGCGGCATCAGACCGCGGTCTTCCGCGAACAACAGGAAGACGAGTCGCATCAGGGTGTTCAGCAGGCCGCGGTAGATGCGGTCGGGATCCTGGGCCAGCGCTTCGGCCAGCAGCGCACCGTGTGCCTTGGCGTCGGCGGACTGGAAACCGCGCACGAGTTCGTAGAGCGCATCGAGCACCTGCGCCGCCAGCTCGCTGGAGACGCGTGCTTGGTATTCGCGGCTGCGCGCCAGCACGGCGGGCAAGCGGGCTTCCGTCGGCGCATTGAACAGGCTGAAGCGACCCAGCAGCGTGTGGAAGGCCGAGACGATGAGACGGCCTGCGACCTCGCCCATGGCCTCGACCGGGAAGGTCAGCGAGCCGGCATTCTCGCCACGGGGTGCGTACACCAGCCGAACCACGCGATGGTTGGTGATCAGGCCGATGGGGGTGCGGGTGTCGCGCAGTAATCGCTCGAAGCGTTGCGCTGGCGAAGCCGACCAGCGCGATTCGAGCGGCGTCGTGCGCTCGTCGAGGTCCACATCCGGTTCAAGCACGCGGATCAGCAGCAGCCAAGTGGTTGCCTCGCCGGGCTGACCGAGCGATCGCAGGGCGAAATCCGGTGAAAGGGTTTCACCGAATTCGGGCAACGGCACGCTCAGTGATTCCGGAAGGGCTCCGTCGGCAGCGGACACCAAGGCGTCCTCTGGCCAATCGAGGAATCCCAGCAGGAATTCGCGCAGGTTCCGAATCTGCGCCACGCGCTCACCATGCGAGTTCTCCACGCCTTCGACAAAGCCGAGGAAGTGGCGTTGCAGAGGCCCCGCATGCCGATCCACAATGACCTGGGCATCGGACAGCGCCGCAGGCGAAACGACCAGGCCGTCCGGCTGCAGATAACCGAGCCAAGCCTGGTGATCGGCGATGACGTAGTCGGTTGCCATCAGCCAGTCACCGGCCATAGGTAAGCGAGGCCGACCGGCTCGACGCGCGCCGAGACGGTCCGGTAGAAGTCGCGGATGCGCTCGGGCTCGCGCTCGAGATCGCCTTCGACATTGGCAAGCCAGCTCACCCAGTACCGACGATCCGAAGCGAGCTGGCGCTTTTCTTCTTCATTGAAGCCGAATAGGTCGAATTGCACCTGCCGGTCCAACGCGCCAGAAACGCGCCGGCGCTGGTCCTCCAGGATCTTGCGCATGGATTCCGATTCGATGCGGCTCCGGGTCTCCAGAAGCTCCCTGGCGGAAGATTCCGCGGCGATGGCGCGTTCCACAAGGTGAGGCAGCATTTCGGACAAGTCGCGGGCCAACCCTTCCTGCAGCCGTTGTTGCACGGCTTCTGGCACGTCGCGAAGTGCCGCAGGTGCCAGAGAGTCTTCCAGCAACTCGAGCGTGCGCGCCTCTGCTTCGCGTGCGAAGGGTGTCAGTTCGGCTCTACGGTTCGCCGGGTCGACCCAGCGCGCCGTTACGGTGAGGATCTCCTCGTGCAAGCGCACCGCGCCCGGGCCATAGAGGGCAATGCGACCCAGCAGAACCACGCGGGGAATCGCATCCGTGGACGAGGCCAGCACCGCACGCGACAGATCATGGTGCACAAAGCCTTGGGCCAGGAATCGTCCCAGGAGGCGCTTCACGACACGATGCTCGAGGTGAAGCTGCACAATGCGGGTGTCGATGCTCTCCGGGGCATCGAAGACCACCGGCCGCAACGGGGCCAGCCCGGACTGGAAACGCTGGGTGGGTTCAACCGGTTGGCGCAAGGTGGCAAGCGTCGATGACCAGGTTGGATCTGCCCCGTATCGCTGGTCCAGGTCAGGCATCACGAACCGTTGAGGCTGGCCCGCAGGCGTATCGGCCGCCGTAAGGCCATGGACACCTTGCATCTCCAGCGAACAAGACAGGGCGTCGCGCAGATGCTCGTTGTCGAGACCGATCCATCGTCTGGCGCGGGCAATGCCGTTGCGAAGCCGATCGATTTGCTGACGCAGGTCGTCCTGACGTTCCCTCGACTGTTCGAGCTCCTCCGCCACGGTGTCGAGACCCTCGGCGTCGCCTTGCATGCCTTCGATTTCGGCAATCAGTCCGTCCGCAGCTTCATGGCGGATGCCAGCGCGGATCACCTCGGCCAGACGCCCTTCAAGAACGTGGGCAAGACTTCCGAGCTGTTCGCGTATGACGTCTGTCTTGCGGACCAGAGCATGAAGGACGCGATCCTCGGGCCGCTGCGCGTACACGAAGTAGTGGCAGTAAACGACTGGCTGGAGCTGCAGCTTGCGGTCGATGCGCCCGTTGCGCTGCTCAAGGCGGCCCGGGTTCCAGGGAAGGTCGAAGTGGAAGAGTTCGTTGCAGTGCGCTTGCAGGTTCAGTCCTTCGCGAGCCGCATCGGTAGCGATCAGGATACGCAGCGGGTTCTCTTCAGGTGGCGCATTGAAGGCACGCTTGAGCGCCTCGCGCTCGGGAGGCGGCGTCGGACCGTGATACACAGCGATGCGTTGATCGGCCTGGGACGTCCCCCTCAGGGCAGAACGCAGCATTTCGAGAAGGTACCTCTTGGTGTCGTCGTATTCGGTGAAGATCAGAACCCGGCGCGGGGACCACGTGGCATCGGGGGTTTCGCACGGCCCGTTGGGCATGTGGATGCCAGCGCAAAGCTGTTCCTTCAGCCAGGCGATGAGTCGTTGGACGCGAGCATCTGGTCGGCTGCGGTGTTCGTCGGCGATCCGCAACATCTCATCAAGAAGGCGCCGTTCGGATGCAGCATCCGCCCGCGCCTCGTCGCCGGCCGTGGCTTCGGTAGCCGACGTCATGGCGTCGTCGACGATTTGTTGCAGATCCGCCTCCTCGAGGTCGGCGAGTTCGTCGTCCGCGTCTACCGTGCCCGACAACAGCAGCGGCCCGTGTCGCGTGGCTGTCGCTGCTTCTGCTTCGCGGGCCCAAATGCGCTCCATGCTGCGGTAGTGCACGCGCAACGTCCGCGCGAAGGCTTCGACCGACGACAGTAACCGCTGCTGAAGGCCGGAGATCATCAGCATGGCTTCGGACTGCAACCGTCGCGTTCCTGTCGAGACACGTTGCAGGCGGACTTCGCGGTAGTCGTTCAACAACCGCGACAAGGCGAGCTCCGGCGCATCTTCCGGTAGTCCTGCGATGTCGACTTGCCGAACAACACGCTTCGGGAAGCCTCCGACAATTTCCCGCACGTCATCCTTAATCCGGCGGACCATCACAGCATCCAGATTGGACTTCAGGACCTTGACGCCGCGCGTGAACCGGTGCGGATCGAGCAGTTCGAGCAATGCGCTGAAGCTGTTCGAATGTCCGTTGTGCGGCGTGGCGGAGAGGAAAAGCCGGTGTTCGAAACGGGAGGCGAGATCGCGGATAGCGCGTGTGATCTTGGAATCGATCGCATAACGACCGCCACTCGCCGGGGCGGCATGGTGCGCTTCGTCGAGGATCAGCAAGCTGCCGGGACGCAGGTTGTCCAGCCAGTCGCGCAATGGGCCGGCGTAGGCCTCGTCGATGAGCAACCGGTGTGACACCAAAAAGCGAGGAAACGTCGTCCAGGGATTGACCGCAAAGCCACGCTCTCGACGCACCCGGTCCACATAGGCACGATCTAGAATCTCGAAGGTGAGGCCGAAGCGGGTCTCGAGTTCATCCTTCCACTGCGCCAGCATCGAGGGCGGACAAGCGACGACGATGTCGCGGACACGCCGGCGCAACAGAAGCTCACTGGCGATCAACCCGGCTTCGATGGTCTTGCCCAGACCGACGTCGTCGGCGATGAACATATTGACGCGGGGCAGCCGAAGCGCCTTGGCCAGGGGCTCGAGCTGGTAAGCGTCGAGGCGGATGCCCGCGCGGAACGGAGACTGGAACAGCGCCGGGTCGGTGGCGGTAACGCAGTTCCAGCGCAACGTCCGCAGGAAAGCACCGAACAGCCGCGGATGATCGAACCCCTTGTCGCCGATGGCCTGCCAAGCCTCCCGGTCGATGATTCGCGTGTCCAGTTCGAGCGGCCAGACAACCTCAAGGCGATCGCCTTGGGCGTCGTCGTCCAGGCAGGCCAGGCTGACAATCTCAGGGCGTCCTGAGGCATCGTTGGCGACGTCCTCAATCAGCCAGGATCGCGTCCTGACCCGGGCGACTGCTCCGACTCGCGGCGTACCGCCCTCAGCGTTCAAGAATGGATCCCCTTTGGCGATGCTCCCCGGACTTTCAATTCAAAACGCGTCCCTTCGCGGCTGTATCTTACATTGGCTTGATACTGTCTCACCGGCCGCGACCGCTGCAATAGCGATGCTTGGCGCCTGGACTTCGCCTCCGCGCGCTAAGATGGCGGCCGCGCAGTCCTCCTAGCCAGGTGCATTCCCCGATGTTGTTCTCACGTCAACGGCAACTCTTGCAGCTGCTCAACGCCCTTGGCGGTACGGTTGGGAAGATCGATCTCCAGAAATTGTTGTTCCTTTACTGCCAGGAGACTGCGGCAGAGGCTCCCTACCATTTTGTTCCATATAAATATGGAGCGTTCTCGTTCACATCGTATGCCGATCGACGAAAGCTCGTCGAGCGGGGACTGCTTCACGATGACGATTCCGCTTGGCGAATTACCGACGGAGGACGAAAGGCAGCCGGTCATGCCTCGGATTCGCGGCTAGCCGATTTTGCACGCCGTTACGCCCATCTGCGCGGCGATGCACTCGTTGCTGACACATACCGACGATTTCCCTTTTTCGCCACCCGCAGTGAGATCGCCGAGCGCGTTCTCGATGGAGATGATGCCGCGCTTGCACGAATTGCCGCGATTCGAACCAAACCGATCGGGCCGATGCTCAGCACGATTGGATACGAGGGCCATACGTTGGAGAGCTACCTGAACACGCTGCTAGAGGGCGGTGTCACGTTGCTCTGTGACGTGCGCCGGAATCCAATCAGCAGGAAATACGGCTTTTCGAAAAGCACCCTTGCTCGCGGTTGCGAGGGCGTCGGCATCCGTTACGAACATTTGCCCGAGCTTGGCATTGCTTCAGAACAGCGCAGAAGCTTGGACACTCAAGCCGATTATGATGCGTTGTTTGAGGACTATTTGCGCAACTGGCTTCCTGTGCAGGATATCGCCGTTGTTACGGTCCAACGCTGGATTGACACGGGTGAGCGGGTGGCGTTGACTTGCTTCGAGCACACGCCAGGGCAGTGTCATCGACATTGTGTCGCAGATAGGATCGAGGCTAGTTCGAAGACCCCGCTGAGAGCGGTGCACCTATAGGGGCTAGGGCCACATGGGGAAGCAGCGTGTTCTGATCACGGTAAAGACTTACCCCACCCTGTCCCGTAAGCACGGTGAGACGGTTTGCACCGCTGGTATGCGCGAGGACGGCTCGTGGGTGCGCATCTATCCAGTGCCGTTCCGGCGACTGGACGACAAAGAGCAATACAGTAAGTACGACTGGGTCGAATGTCAGCTTGCGCGCAACTCCAGCGACCCACGCCCAGAAACGTTTCGCCCGGTTGATCAGCATGAACTTGTTCCGACTGCCCATATGGACACGGCGGACAACTGGCGCGATCGCCGAAACCTCCTTCTGAGGACCGCTCGCGTTTACGACAAGCTCGACGAGCTGATCGCGGCCGCGAAGGCGAACGAAGTATCGCTCGCAGTATTCAAGCCCACGCAGCTCATTGATTTCGTCGTCGAGGAGGACGAACGTGAGTGGGACCTCGACAAGGTTCGCGAGATGCGCGAGGCATCGAAGCAAAACGAACTATTCGAGGACAACACATGGAGAGAGACGTTCAAGGTCATTCCGAAGCTGCCGTACTGCTTTTCTTACAAGTTCAAGGACGCAAGCGGGCGCCAGAGTCAGCTTCAAATTCTCGACTGGGAGATCGGCGCGCTGTATTGGAACTGCCTGCGTTCGACAGGCGGTGACGAACCGAAGGCGTTGGAAAAGGTCCGCAGAAAATTTATGGATGAATTCCAAACCAAGGACCTTCACTTCTTTCTCGGAACGACACAGCAGTTCCACTTCGTCGCCCCGAACCCTTGGGTCATCATCGGAGTGCTTCCGATTCCACACGAGGTGCAGCTTGGATTGCTCTGAAAGAGGAGCATCTTCAGATCCCGCTCACCAGCGAGGAACTCAGTGAGATGTTGGCGGATGTCTTTGCAGATGACCGGATGTCGATTGTCAATCCGCACTGCGGGGTGCCAGCTCAACCTTTGCGAGGCTTGAGGTCGATCGAGATAGCCGCCCGTAGTACGTCTTGCTCCTCTTTGCTGAGTCCGGCGAGTACTTCCATTAGCTCGGCCTGGCGTGGCTGGCCCATCGTCATACGGTACAGACTCGTAGCTTCCACGAGCTGGTGCAGTTTCCCAACCTCGCGACTGAACGGGAGCATCGGCACAAGCCGTCTGATTTGCGCGTCTCCGTCGTAAACCCAGTGCGGCCGCAAGCCAGAATCATTGCTGTTCTTCTCAGAAGCCAAATCGAACAAACTGCCCCAAGGATCGATTGCCATCAGAAGGCGAGAATCCTTTCCAAAGTCCGCAGCAACGTTTTTGCGTACGGCATGGTTCTTGTAGCGATGTACACGCCCCTCGCGCTGCTCAAGGTCGACCGGGTTGTTAGGCAGATTCCAGTGCACGATCGCGTGGGCGTAGTAGTGGAAGTCCAGCCCCTCTTGCCCGACCGAGGTCGATACCAACACGAATGGACGGAACGGGGAGTTGAAGGCGTTGCGCACAGCTACCGGGTTCTCTCCATCGGCGGTGACCCCGCGCGCCTGGCCATAGCGCATCGCGAAGTGCGATCGGATTGCGCGGGACTTCGCTTCTCCTGATTTGTCGATCCGCTCGTAGAAGTCGCTGAAACTTCGACCATCGTTTAGCCGGAGCACTTCCGCCACAAGTCCGGCCATCGCCTGGAGCGGGTCGTCCGAGGCTCTGTTCAGGCGGCATTGGTCGGGCACGAGGTGGAACCACTCGTCGAGCACGCTACCGAGTCCGCCGTCCACACAGTGAACGAGGAGTTTTTTCCAGTATTCGAGCTTGCCAGGCACGCTTGCCTCGATCATCGCGTGTGCCTCGGCGGCATTGAAGAAGCTCGTGAACGCCCAAGCGATTGAAGCCGTGGATACTCGAAAGTCGTGGGTAGTGAGCGCTACGTCAAACCGATCGCTCTGCCGAGTCAGCGAGCGGAGTGCAGCAATTGCCGGACCGGCGATCGCGAGGTCGGCAAGTCGACGCACCAGATCTCTCGGTCGAGGCCCCCACGACTCAGGCGACCCAACGGTCTCCACGAGTCGGCTCCAGTGGTCGCGAAACGCTTGAGAGTCGCGTTCGTCTCCGATCCAGTCTTCGGCGGTGAGGTCGGCCAGCTCCTGATCAAGCCACAGTTGTACAGCTGAGTACCAGATGCTGCGCCCAGAGCCCGAGGCCGGCTCGATGGTGAGCAGCGGCTTAAGCCGCGCCTCGATGGCCGCGGCAACATGTTTCCGCAAGTCGCTAAGGGGAAGGGGTAGCGATGCTCCAGTCGTGCGTGCCACGGCAAGCGGGTCTCCGATGGTAGCGAGATACTTGCAAGGCAGAAGCAGCGCGAACCACCCGGTGAAGTTGTCGATTGCCGTTCCGCGGAGTGTCGTGAGGTCAAGCGGTCGCGAGCCGTCGCGGACTTTGCTGTACCGGACACGCTCGATCTGACCCTGCGGGATGCGCTCGTGCCGTCGTTCGAACTCGTACGAGGTAAGAGCGGCTACGGATTTCGGCACCACGCTCCAACTCGAGAACACGAGTCTCTTGGTCAGCGTTTTGGCCTTGGTGTAAGTCTCACCCAGCCGGGTCTGCGGTAGAGCTGGCGGAACCCACAGCACATCGAACGCCGACGACACTTGCAAATCTTGCAACAGCCAACGAAGTCGTCCGTTGCGCGGGTCGATGCGGTTGTACTGATTGATATCCTTGTACGCCAGCATGTGCCGGCCCCGGAGCGCTCGCTGCAGTTCGGTGTTCGCGGGCAACTGTTCGCGGACTCGCCTCTTCGCCGTGTACTCATCCATGAAGTTGAAGAGGTACGGAGCCGACTTCCAGTACTCGATCATTGAGGGAACATCGGCGAGTATTTGAGCCGCCTTGTCGACCGCCACAAACGAGTCGATGTCGGCGGGCGTAACGGTGCATTGAATATCGGGCAGGCTGATGTCCAGCATGCCATCACGATCCGGGGCCGCGGCGAGGCGCTCGGTCCGCACCATTACGCTGCGCAACACACCCTCAGCCCTGTCTCGTGCTGAAGTGAGAGTTTCAGGGTCCCGGTGACCAAGGATTCCAGCGCGCAGTTGACCCAGCGACCGCCGCAACGTGTACAAGTCCTCCCCTCGTCCGTCGCCGAGCAAGAATTTTACGGTGCGTTCGAAGCCCGCAAAATGGCTCTCGTCGTCTTCGGCGTAGGTCAGCATCTTGTAAGGTGTCGCCGAAAGCAACAAGACGCGTGGCTCTGTCCGCTTGCTCTGTCGTTCGTCCGGCCTAACAAGCATGTCGAACAGTTCGCCGGCTTCACCCTCGCCGTCGAGAAGGTCCGTGAACTTCTGGAATTCGTCGAGAATCACCAGATCCGGACTGAGAAGATGTATGCATGTTTCGGCCAACACACGACGAAGTCGAGCAATCAGCCTCTTACCCCTCGCAGCGTCCAGCTGGCGACGGAGGTCGATGACCTCTGAAAACTCCTGACGCAGCCGCGCCGTCTTGATCCTCTTCGCGAAACCGCGGGAAACCGATGTTGGCGGCCGGAAGTCGTGAAGTTGCTTTATGTCTTCCGAGAAGTATTTGACAGAAGCTCGATCGGAGAAGACTTCGAGGGCCCGTTCGCTTCTCATCTCATTTCGCATGAGTTCACCCCATCCGACCTCCGGGGTGTTGATCAGATGCCAAAGCATTGCCCGTTCACCTCTTCGACCGGTGCTATGGCCCATCTTGAAGGACGTGTCGGGCGTGAAGGCCACGACGTTCACGTCTCCGAGGTCGGCCAACGTGGTTGGCAACATCGTGATTCGGTCGGCTGTGCGAACGGTCTTGCCATTGGTTGCAAGGACGTCCAGGTCGCGAAGGTTCTGCCTGGCAATCTGGCTGTTCGAACAAATGTAGATCACGTCGATCCGGTCGACGGTCCTGTCGTCCCAAAGACGCCGGATCGTCTCACCAACGGTGGCGCGGGCGATCTTCGTCTTGCCAAGACCGACCTCATCGGCCACAAGAAAGCGCCGCTGACCGCGCTCAAACATTGCTCCCACGACAGCATCGACCGTGTCGAGTTGGAACTGCTTGAGACCCTCGATCGAACGGCTGAGTACATCGGCAGGAAGGGCGCCTCGACGTCTCATCCAATCGCCGCCTTTCGCGCACTATAGACCGCGTCCCATAGATGTCCGAAATCGGGAGGGACGATGGATTCGAATTGAGGGTCGCGTCGGAGTGCGTCGAGCGTATGGCCGAGTGATGCGAGCCGCTCAGGATTGCGAGATGCAGTCGTGAGCAAGTCCTCCAACACCCGGTTGACGCTCACTCCAGGAAGCCACGAGTCGAACCGACTGCCATCGGTTCCGCCAGCGCCGCCCAACCCAAGAGTGTCGTATCCAAGCAACGCCGCCAGGTACCGCATGAAGTCATCGCGCGACCGGATAGCCCGAGCGATCACCGACTTGCGGCGGTCATCGGGATCGCCGTGAATGTCCGCTCTTACGAGGATGTTTCGGGTCGCGCCTTCACTTGACACGGTGACAACGACGAATGGGGTGATGTCCTCTAAGGCGAGGTTGGTCCATGTTGCTTGGCCGTTCTCGACTGGCGTTACGCGGCTTTTCGGGAGGCTCAACAGCCGAGCCCGGGCAGCGACCGCCGGCTCCGGATGCCAGTTGGCAATCACCAGATCCGCGGTCCAACCATCGGCGCCTTCCGAGCAGAGAATCTTGAATGAGCGCGATGCAATGTCGTAGGCGAGATGCTCGATCGGATCAAGCCCTTCCTCCGGATCGGAGTCACCGTCGTGATCAGGCAAGTCGTGTTGCTCGACCAACCAGCTGAGATCGTCCTTGCGCCCTTTCTTCGCCAGTACACACTCGACGCCAACCTCATGCACCGAGCCGGTCAACTGGACGAGCAAATCAATATTGGTAGTAAACGCGGCGTCGGTGAGGTTGGCAGATCCAAGCCATACAGTCGCTCGGGGCGCGTGATCTTGCACGTAGAACTTGGCATGCAGCCCCTTAAGCGCCGGCAGGTCAGTGACGATGTCGTAGTCTGACGCGCTAGGGCTGCCGTCAAGTCCATTGAGATCGTCTTCGGCGTTCAGCAGTGCGTCCTTCAGGCGGTAGACTTCGCCAACCGGCGCCAACGCCTTGGCTTGTGCGTTCAGCGCTGGCTGGCGCGACACAATCGCCTTTCGCTTCGCATTCGGTTTGAAGAAGCTCGTTACAGCTCCGTCAGTGAGAAACGGCGACACGGCGAGTGCCGCCTCGTATCGAGTTCTGAACGGCCAACGTCTCGCTCTGGGAAGACAAGCGACGAACTTCCCGCTGACGAACGGCTCGGGTACAGCAAGCGGCGCTGCAGCGAGGGTGGCCAAGACCGAGCCAAAGAGACTCTTCTGAGCAGCCGTCATCGACCGAACGGCCATACCCCCCAGTTCGCCAAGGAGTTCAAGCAATTCGGTTGACTCGACCACCCCACCAACATTGTGAGCCTCGTCGAGGCGAACGATGACGTCCCACGATCGGTCAAATGTGAGGTTGCGGCTCATCACGAGCACGCGATGAAAGTAGCCGCCACTCCTCTTGAAGCGAACCACCCAGAGCTTGGGATGAAAGAGACCGCCCTCCGGGCGACGTACCTCGACCACAGTCTCTTCGACGAATGTGTGAGCCGCCCGGTAGTTCGGCGGCACGCTGATTGCTCCCGCCTGACAGAACAGGATGGTCCGATCCGCGTAACGGCGAACCGTTTCGAGCAAGTCGGCGGGCTCGTGTTCACTCTGAACGAGGTCGAAGCTCGCAGCGACCGGAATCGTCAGCAGGGCGGTGAGATCGAGGGTGAACGTCGTCCCAATCGCTGCGTCGATGGACATGCCTTCCGGTGGTTGAAGCGCGTTAAGGAGGAGAGCGCTGTCGTTGAGACGCAACATCAGGCGTTCACCTCCGTGGCTGCAGCGTCTTCTCTGACGACCTCAACACGGGGGGTGCCCAGTCCCAAATGGATGTCATCGAGGATTCGAGCCGCTGGCGACCAGTTGTAGTCGAGCCGAGAGTAGCCCGAGTCACCGCCCCATCCTTGCAACCGATCGTAGGGCTTCGCGAGCCTCGCCCGTCCCGGCTTGAGCGTCCGCTCGCGGTAGGCAATGTGCTCGTGCGCATTGGGATCGACCAGCAGGTCGGCGGAAGAAGTCACGAGCTGTTGCCACCGTTGCGCGAAATGCAAAGTGGTCCGCCAACGCAGGCGCGCGGCGGGCGACGCTTGAATAGTCCCGAGTCGACCTTGGCCCCACTGATCGAGTTCGGTCAGGAGAGTGGGCCTCGGCGGATCCTTGTCGATCTCAGAGCGCCACTCGCTCATTGCGTTTTTATACCTATCGAGCAGTGCTTCTCGCGCCTCGCCCTTGTCTGGCCGGTGGTGGGCGCACAGGTAGTTGTAGAGAATGCGCGCCCCAAACAGCAGCTGGTCGACATCACAGCCGAGCCACATCACCTCAGCCGTGCGAGCAGGAAACTGGTCGGTAAGCGGGTGCTCCCACACATACGCGAGGCCCGAAATCCACTCCCGATCAGAGTCTTTGCCGCCCTTCTCTAGAAGCCACGTGGTGAGCGATCGCTCCTCCTCTGGCGAGTCGTCAGAATCGAGGAACCGCTCTTGTAACCATTGTGCCTCGTCAGGACTCAGACTAAACCCGTCGTACTTCGGCGACTCATTGGGGTACTCAGCCCACAACCCCGACGGCGCACGCTGCTCGTCGTCCTCCTCGGAATGAAGGATCGACCTCTGGGCCAGTGCCGCATTGTGGGTGGCTAAATCGCGGTAGTAGTCCCAGAGCGAACCGGTGCCGCGGTAGACGCCTAGTTGCCGCAGCAGGCCCCAGTAGCTGCCGCTAGGAAGCTGCTTCGTTTCGGAGCCGGTTGTGTAGCCGATGATTCCCCGGTTTCGCAGACCTTCAGCCTCGTATCGCTGGCGAAGGGTCTTGATGCGTCGTCCTTCGGCCTTCTTGCCCTCATCGACCAGGGCATCAACGGTCTTCGACGCCAACCGCGAGAAGTCGCGCGGCAGAAATAGGAGGTACTTCGCCCGCGTGTGCAGCACAGTGTGCCCCGGAAAGAGCACATTCGAGATCAAATCGCGGATGTTCCCTGTGCCGAGTTCGTCGACCGTACCTTGGTCCGAGAGTGCATTCAGGAACAGCTGCGTTCGCTGCTGTTGCGTTTGGTCGAAGCTCAACCACGCGACTTGGCTTACCACGGCGTCCCCCGGCGCTCATCGTCGCGAGTCTACGCCGGTCGTCGCCGACGGGCTGGTCGAATCGGCGGCGGTGCCGCCTAGCCCATAGCACCCACCCTAGAATGTACGCTTCAGCCAAGCGCCCTGCGATCAAGAAACCACACCAGTGTGTAGACGTCAGTCTCGGATCGGATGGCCTGCTCGCGAACTTGGAAGCGGTTGGCGTCGTACCGGGTGAACCAAGCACTGGCTGGCGTAGTCCTCGCTCGGGTCTCGTCGGCAGACCCGTGAAGCAGGTCTAAGGTTGTCGTACGAGTATCGATCTCTTCGAGCACGTACCATGAGTCGGGTACGCACGGTGACCGTCGAAACCAACGCGTTCCGTCGGGCCGATGGCAGACGAGCACGACAGGAAACCTATCGGCGTCGATTAGGCGAATAGCCGCGGCCGGTCGACTGACGTTGAACAGCGTAGAGAGCTCGGCCACCACTTCCCAGGACGGCGAAGTGAACTTCGCCAGCTCGGGATGGAACAGATAGCGAGGCATCAACAGATCGGCGGCAAAGCGGTTGGCCATTTTTTCGGCGTCTGCGGCACGTTCGCTGCCGATGTCGCGCGAAGCGCAGTACAACAGCGTGCCTCGGTGCAGCTGCCAATGGCCGAGCTCGTGCCCCAGCGAGAAACGTCGGCGACGAAAACTTTTGGTTGAATCGACGGTGATGATGGCGCGATCACCCACACCCACGATTCTCGCTTCGTGATTTTGCAGCGGCGTGAACCGGACCAGCGCGCCCAAGTCGTACGCTATGGCTTCCAGATCGATCTGCTGGGGTGTCGTAATCCCGTATTCGATGAGCAACTGTTCTGCGGCCGTTGGCTTGGTCATTGCTTCAGGTCGTCTTCCGAGACCGAGCCGAGCGCAAGCCAATCCTGCAGGATATCGAGGACCTGCTGATCGTTCGGCTCCTGGCCGCCGCGAGCGGCCAAAGTTTGCGCTAGCGCTTGATTCCGGTCCCTTACCCGATGGAAGACCGCTCGAGCCTGGGCAGGAGTAAGCGTAAGTTTGGCGCCTGCAACAACGCCTTGTTGATTCAGTCGAGTGCGGGCACGTGCTAGCTTGGCGCGACCGGCGGCTTGCCGCGCAGCTTCGATGGCGCGATCGGCCTGCGCGATCAGGTCTGTCGCCTCCTCGCCCGATGCGACCGTTTCGGCCAGCAGTTCCTCGTGCGATTGCAACTGCACATCCTCGACCAGCGCATCGAGTACGCCGAAAAGCTTGGTTCGCGCGTCCCTGGTTTTCATGGCTTCGGTCTCTTTCCGAAGTGTGCGTTCACGCGGCGATGGATGTAGGTTCTCGCCGAATCATATTCGGTCGCTGACAGGCCCAGCGTCTGGCGGATGTCGGCAGGCTTCATGTCATCCAGCAGGCACTCGAGGACGAGAGCTGCGTTGTCGTTGTGTTTCACCAGCTGCTGCAGAGCTTCGATCCTGGCTTGGGCTTCTTGTTCCTGCATGAGCTCGTCGGCCACGCTCGGATGGCTTGGCATCTGCGTTGCGGCGCTGGCATCGTCGTCAAAAGAAGCCGCAAAATCCAGCGCGTGAGTTTTCGCCTTCTTGCGCTCGTCGAACGCCACACTGCGCATTGCATTTACGAGGTACGCCAACATCTCCTGTTCGGTCGCGAAAGTCCGGCCGTTCACGACAGCGCGAGCGGCCGCCTGCTGGAACAAGTCGTCGGGGGCGAGCGAGCACCCGAACGCATACCGCTGTGCGATGCGGATCAGGCGCAGGCGCGCAGCTTCTGACAGGTGCGGCAGCGCAACGCGGTTTTCGGATTGGTCGGAAGAGTCGGCCATCGCCTGTCTCAGTGCCCGAGACCTGAAGGCTCCATGTTAGGCCGAACGCCGACATCAATTTCGTGTCGGCGTTCCGTTCGGTTCGGAGCCTATAGGGGTAATGGCCCGAACTTGCGGCGGACACCGCCGGCGGGCCAGTCACCCCAATAGCAGGAGACCATCATGACCGCACACGAAGAAGCAGGGAAGAACCCGGCAAGCGACAAGGACATCGAACTGCTGATTGCGACCCCGAAGGGACCCTTTGACGGCACCTTCCCGAAGACCACGAAGGTCTCCGAGGTCATCCTCGCGGTCCGGACGAAGCTCGGCCTGCCCACCGATGCGTCGTTCGAGCTGTGGTCCGGGACCACGCGGCTCGAGCCGGAGGAACGCACGCTCGAAAGCTTCCATCTACCGAACCCGGCCAAGTTGACGCTCGTGGCCACTGGCTCGGGCGTCTGATGTGACCACCGTCCAGCAACTGGCGGTTGAGGCCGAGCTCGAACACCTCGCGGCCAACGCCCTGCAGCAGGGGTGGCTGTACGCCCGCACCGGGGATGCCGAATTCACGTTCGGCATCCCTTCCAAGGACGGGTCGTGGCTTCACCTGAAGGTACTTGTGGACCGCTACCCCACGCTCCCGCCCGCATGGCACTGGCACAACCCCACAACCGGTGCGCTGGACCAACCGGCCGACATGCCCGCAAACGGCGGGTTCTTTCACGGGAACGGGGTGATCTGCGCGCCCTGGAACAGGCTGGCCTACAAGTCCGTGGACGCACGTGGTCCCCATGAAGACTGGTCGATCGAGGGCGACTGGAAGTCCAACCCTAAGACGCTCGGCACAACCACGCTGTCGGCCATGGCGCAGCGCATCGCACTTGAGACGGCACAGTCGTCAGGACGCCGATCGGGATGACTGAAGGACACGACGATGCTTGACCTCCCGGCTGACCGTTCGTGCTCGATTGCCGCGCCCGTCATGACCGCGATCGACGCTGTCATCGCCCCTGCGCGGCGCCAGCGTGTGGAGGGCATCGTCTACCTGCTGGGGCGAACCAACGGCCCACAAGCGTGCGTCCTGTCATGCGTGGCCGTCGCGGCCAGCGCCAACTACGGGAGCTTTTTTGTTCCAAGCCGGGAAATGGTCCGAGTGGTGAACATCGCCAACGACTGCGCGCTGCAGGTGGTTGGCCAACTCCACACCCATCCTTTCGAAGCGTTCCACAGCCGCGGTGACGACGCCGGTGCGCAGATCCGCTTCGATGGCTTCGTCTCGATCGTCGTCCCGGACTACGGTAACTACCTGCCGACCTTGCGAGGCGCGGCCGTCTACGCCTACGACGCGGCCTTGGAGGAGTTCGTGCCGCTTCGGCCCGACCGCGTCTTCCTCGTCGGAGCAAGGCTATGAGCCGGCAAGAGCTTGCCGAACGTTACGAGAGCCGCCATCGGCAGTACTGCGGATCGGCTACCCCGCCTGTGCGGGTCGAACTGTGCGCCGACGCGTCTGCGGTGGCGAACTACGCGACGCAGGTGGGCCTGCTCACGGCGACCTCGCTGCTCGGACGTTTGTTCGGTGACTTGCATATCCTGGTCCCTGACGCGCCGCTGCATCCGGCCCTGCACCCGACGGCGACGCGCCTCGGGGAAGCATTGGAGGCCGAGCGGACGCGTGCGCGCCCCGCCGAGCTTCGGGGTGCAGACCCGCGGACTGCCAACCCTCGCACGCTGCGAGTCCGGTGGGGCCCGGGGCCTGCGGACGTTGCCTTCGCGGGCGGGCAATGGTGGGCTCACGTAGGTGATTCCGTTACCGCCGGGAGCGAGCCGTTCGACGAGAATCCGTTCGGCGCGGCAATGGCGGCAGTGCTCGCCTGCACCGAGGCGTTCCGCATGGCGCTGGATCCAGCGTGCTCGGTGCGAACGCTGTTCGTCAGCACCTGGGACTGGTCCGACGACCCCACCCAAGGCCCTCCTTGGCAATTGGGCCTGGACCTGGGCGAGATCTGGACCGTTGGCGTCGGATCCGTAGGAACGGCCGCGTTGCATTTCCTGACTCTTGCATCGCAACGCTTCCGTGCCGGGCTGTTTGATCGGGACCCCATCGAACTACACAACGTGTCACGCTCACCGATCTTTTCGGCCGATGACGAGGCAAGTTCGAAGGTCGAGGTCGTTGCCAGATACCTGTCGGCACGTAATGTCGAGGTTCTCTTCGCACAGCCAACGTGGTTGCACGAATCGCCCGAATGGCAGGATCGCCCGCTGGGCCGCCCGGATCTGTTGATCTCAACCGCCAACGAGCACCACGTCCGCTGGCACATCGAAAGCCAGTATCCGCCGCTGCAAATGCACGCATCGACTGGCAAGAACTGGCAGTGCACGGTGTTTCGCCACGTTCCGATCGTTGAGGCGTGCTCCATGTGTCAGTTCCCCGATGATGGCGTCTCCGCGCCCATGGCCTGTGCCACCGGCGCAGTGGGCCGCACTACGACCGGGGTGCAGGTGGACGCGGCGCTGCCTTTCTTGTCGTTTGGAGCGGGGCTCATGATCGCAATCGAGGCTTGGAAGCTTGCCTTAAGTCCGACGCGCATCTCCTTAGTCAACCGTGTCTTCTGGCAAGCCGCGAGTGACCAGACGTTTCTGGCGCTGCCGCTATCTCGACGGTCCGGATGCCCGTGCACTCACCGGTCCGATGCGGTGCATCGGCAGGCTATCGCGGGTAGTCGCTACGCGCCGCTTAGCGGCTCACACCAGTAGCGCCTCGTTCGTTCCATGGCTTTCATCGCGGCTATCACGAACCGCAAGCCGCATTGGCCCAAGACGTCCCGATATCGATCAGCTCCGGCCCAAGGAGCTAGTCGAGTTGGAAGAACTATTGTTTGGCTCGCGCTTCCACGTGACGCCTTGTTGGACTATCTAATAGGCGGTTGGACGATTTATTAGCTCTTACCAGCGCTATTCCACCGTCACGCTCTTGGCCAGATTGCGCGGCTGATCGACGTCGGTGCCGCGCGCCACGGCGACGTGGTAGGACAGCAGTTGCAGCGGGATGGTGGACACCACCGGCGCGGCAATCTCGCCGCATTCGGGCAGCACCAGCACGTGCCCGAGGTCGGCGTGGACTGTCACGCCGGCATCCACGAACAGATACAGCTCGCCGCCGCGCGCGCGCACTTCCTCCATGTTCGACATCAGCTT
>JAFDVK010000048.1 GCA_018269005.1 Acidobacteriota bacterium
CACCCGTCTCGAATGATCGATCCCACTTCCCTCAAATCGCGCGAGCGTCCAAGCTCGTGCGCTGTGCACCAACGCTGTGAACTCCGGGAGCGCATTACACGCCGCGTGAAATGAACATTGCCGAGGACGTGCGCATCAAGAAAGCCACTTACGTGCGCGACTACATCATCCGTTTCCTGTTCACTGACGGCCATGTGAGCGAGATCGACTTCCACCCCTTTCTTAGTGCGGCCGGGCAGAACCCGATGAACAGCCAATACCTGGACGTCATGCGTTTCCGGCGCTTCAAACTTCATCGCAACGTGGACGTTTACTGGGATGATTGGGAAATGTGCTTCCGCTTCGAGACCTTGTATGCCGGGAAGCTTCCGCGCATGCCCAAGCGCCGGTCCGGGCACACCCGTGGTGCAGCAGCCAAACGCCATATTCCCGTTTGACGCCCGGCAAGGGGAAGTCCGGCGTTGACACACCCTTCCTGCCCAACCGCGACCTGCTCATCAGCAGCGAGGGCGACAAGAAAGGCTTGGAGCCCGCGAACATTCTTCGGTTCCGGTGGAAGAGGAGATAGGGGCGTTCGATCGGTTGGGCGTATCCCTTGCCACGCGCAACCCCGCGCACGGGCCGGGCCAGGAGTTTATCCCGGCCAACGAGCCGGGACTGTAGCCGGCTTGTCGTGGCCGGCGGTCGCGGCACTGCGGGGTCACTCCTGCGTCGTGCCTCCTCGTTGCACGCGCCCGCAGGGCCCCTCCGGTACCGGGCTGCCGCTACTGTCCCTTACGCGGTGCACTATTTTAGGAAAAAAACTACTATGTTACTTATAGTCTTCGATATATAGTCTGCTCGCATCCAGCTTTGCCGCGTGGACGTACGGGTACGCCTCGGGAAGAGGATCAAGCAATTGAGAACGGACAAAGGCATGTCCCAGAAGGACCTAGCCTACGAGGCCGACTTGGACCGCAGCTACATCGCCAGTGTGGAGAACGGGCAGCGTAACGTTTCCATCGTTAATATCGAGAAGATTGCAAAAGCGTTGGGCGTATCACTTAGAATCCTGTTCCGGCATGCCGACTTTGATTAGTATGGACGAAGGAGTCCTCAGCTTCAAGGCTCAGCTTGAAGCTGCTGTTACCACCGGAGGATTGAAAGCAAAGGAATCGGCCATACGATCATCGAAGCTGATCAACTCCATCCATGAAGTGGTGAAGTCATCCTTCATTCAACAGGGCATTGCTCCCTCTCGCATTGCGCCACCTCTCGGTGCAACAGTGAAGGAGTTGCGGCTGGCAGGTTTCATCAAACAGAAGGACCAGGACGTCTGTGTTCTGCCGGAGGGATACACGCCCAAGCATGAGATCATGGTCGAAGGCTTGCTGAATGAAGCAATGGACCTTTACGGCAAGGATTACACCGAGCGGACGCTGGTGGTGAACATTCGGAGCCAGGTCAGCAGCTTGGACAAGAATTTTGATACCCTGTTTGAGAGGACCATAGCCGAAGCACAGAACCTCCATGTGCGTTGTCCGAAATTGGTGATGGGCGAGGTCTATATGATCGCAGTTCCCGAGTATGACGTTGAGGCCATGAGGACGAACCAAATCGAATTCTCGAAGCGGGCACCGAAGGTCCTGAAGTACATCAAGTCATTCAGCGCCATCAACCTCCGAAGGACTTCTACCGGGAATGACCACAAATATGAGCGGGTATGTTTGCTCATCGTAGACTTCCGCCCAAGTACCCCGATCATCCACCACACCACCGCATCCCTGAAAGACGCGGGCCTCATACCGGCGGACAGTACAATCGACTTCTCAGGCCTCAGTTGGCAAGGCTTCACGAGCGACTTGCTCACGATCTACAACGAACGCTTCCATTACGGTGCTGTCTAATGCGTAGACATCCCACAGGAGTTCGTTGAACTCAGCATCGTCCGCCGCCCTCAATCGGAGTACTTGGTCTTCATTGAGTTCGGGCAGGGAGAACCGTTCGATGAAGTTCTTCTGATAACACGGATACCCGCCTTGTATGAAGACGCTGGTCATGCGCACGTAGTAGTCCATCACGTCGGAGTTGAGGATGCGCGCGGTGACATCGAGGTTCTCTTCAAGCAAAAGCGGGTTGGCATGGCCGAGGAAGCCTGGATCCTGCTGGCGCAGGTAGATACCGTAGCCATTGGTGAAGAAGGCATCCTCATCCACGACACCGAGAAACCTAGGATACTTGCTGAAAGTCGGTACGATTAGTTTCAGGCCTCGGCGTGTCAACCCCTGGGTTCTTCCCCAAGCATAGAAAGGAGTGAACTGGACTTTCCCTTTGTCACGTTCCTGCAACACCGCGCGGTATTCTGCGAGATAGTCAAATGCTCCGGGAAAGTCACGGCGTATGACTTCCTCCGGGATCGCAACGGCAGGCTTGCGGTCTGTGTAGTAAGGGCAGATAATCCGCCGTGTATTTGATCGGATGTCATCCTCCGAGCGCATTTCGGAGATCTTGTAAACAGATCGGGTGATCGCCGCTTCGATCAGATGTTCCCGCCCATCCTTGTGTATTCTGAGGTATGGACCATCAAACTCGTAGTCATTCACAAAGTATACCGAGTCCTTCAGCGTGGCGATGCCGGCCGCGATCTCGAACATGCTGCCGATGGCCATGCCGGCCCGTTCAATGTTCCGGACGTTCTCGATGTCCGCTTCCTTCAGCAAGCGCCACTTCTTCACATTGAGCTGGTCAAGAACATTCCGATGTTCGGCGTGGTTCCTCAAGAAGTCGTCAGGGTCTTGTTCTTCTCCGATCCGGTCATAGAGTACGGTTGTTTGCGGTGCTTTGGTTAGAAAGGTGATCGCCGTGTAGGTCTGTGCATCGAATACTCGTCGATGGCCGAAGTCAAGTACCTTCCTGATGTGCCGTCCGTTTTGGAGGAATTGCCTCAATGACTCACCAGCGATTGACGTGAAGTAGTTATTCGGTGTGATGTATCCGAGGATGCCGTTCGGTTTCAGCAGTTGAACGCCCAATTCAAAGAAGGCGAAATAGAGATTGAAAGTTCCTCCGTTGATCGAGGTCCACTTCGCAGCCAATTCCTTGCGCGTCGCATCATTCAGGTCTTGGAACTTCACATAAGGTGGATTGCCGATGATCCCATCATAGGTCCTCTCCCAATTGTGATTCAGGCTGTCGCATTGAACAATGTTGAAGTCCTCATCATGGAGCACTTCACCATGCATTAAGGCATAGAGCGCAAGTATGACCTTGGTCCGCCGCACATTGTATTCAAGTATGTCAGCGCCGTGAATGCTCCTGCGGACAATTTCGCGGACGGACGTTGTGCCATGCAAGTGGAGGTAGTCAAGAACTCCGACCAGGATGGCACCGCAACCACAACTTGGATCGAGATAGGTGCCTTTCTCATGTGGCGCAATCTCACGAACGAGGCAATCAACGATGAAGTCGGGAGTGAAGAATGCCCCATTCACTGAACGATCGCCCGCAGGGATCAGCAGCTCCAAGGTCTTCTCCAGTTGTGTTAGCGTTACGACCTCCAACTGCTCCAACGCGGTCAGGTCAACCGTTTTGTATGATGTGCCCCCGAAGTATTCCATCAAGAATGGCGAGGTGGTCACATCAAAGGCTTGCCCGTTGCAGAACAAATGCACCAAATGCTTTTCAACTAGGTCGGCACCATGATCCCGGACCAAGGGATCCAGTATGGCGAGCATTGAGGATTCTGACGAAGCGGGCATGTTGACTATGAGTAACAAAGGTAAGGTGCCAAGCCTGTTTCTTCAGTGAGGCTTGCCACAAGTTGTTGACAGATGGCCTGTTCCAAAGGGCTTCATTATGAGCAGTGTGTTGACGGCAATGTTGTCAACTTGTTCGGGCAGAATATAGGAACAAAGTTTCCATCCGGCATAGCTTGTTCGCCATCCGTCGGAAGCAGCCTTTTGCAGGTAGCTGGTTTGAAGCCACGCCTTGATGTCGTAGTTTGCATAAGGAACAAATTACATCCCAGCCATGAACAGCAACGTGACCCGCAAGGCGTTGGTCGAAGTCCTTCTTCCGCAACAAGTCCCCGATGCGGAGGTGTTGTCCAAAGCGGGCCTGAAGTGCTTTGGCCTGCTTACTGATACTCCGATCAGGCTACCGAACGTGATCGCTTATTCGCAAGAGCACGGTGCGCTGTTCTTCATCGACGACGGTGCCATGGGCGCCACACGGCTTGCTGAACTCAAAGCCTGGTCGGATGCTGTGGACTGCCGTAGGGTTTTCGTGTCGGTGTTCCATTCACGCAAGGCCTATGCAAAGCGGATGGACGTCCAAGCCGCGAACACCTTCGCGTGGTTCATGGAGGAACCGAAGCATACCATGTTCATCAGCGGCTCGCCGGAAGCGTCGGCGGAGTTCCTGGGCGCACGGTTTGCGGTCGGGTAGGGGATATCATACTGCAAGGTCAAACACTTTGAACGGTCCGCGATTCATGGGGCCGTATGCTTGAACAGCCGCATCCAACCCCTACCTCAACGCCACAAGCCAACCCGCTTCCGCCTCCAGTGCCTGCATAAAGCGCTTCTTCTCTTCACTGAACCCTTCCGCGTACAGCTCCGCCAGGATCGCCCGTGCATCACCGTAGCGGCCCAAGGCTGCCAAGGCGCCGGCGCTCAGGAGTATTCCTTTTTCGGTGCTGGTTTCCAAGAGCGCGAGCAGGCCGTGCAGGTTCGCCAAGCTTTCGGCATCCTCGGTGGGCGTGGCGGGTTTCAGGGCATTGCG
>JAFDVK010000049.1 GCA_018269005.1 Acidobacteriota bacterium
CCGATTTCGATCTGCTGCAATTTCCCGCTTTATCCATTTTCGCCCGAATCCGGTTTTTAGATCATGTTCACGTTTAATAGCTTCTTCACGGGAAGTAAATTCTTCGTAGTGAATAATCCGAACCGATTTATTTGCTTTAGTCCATTTGGCACCATTTCCGTCGCAATGCTGCTTATACCTAACTTCAATATCTTCAGTCTGACCGATGTAATAGCTGCCATTCTCACATTCGATAACGTAAACAAAATATTTGCCGTCCAGCGACTTTCTGCCTGTGCGTGTCCGCACGCAGACAGGCCACGCCATAAAGCGGGAAAGCCCTGCGGAGATAGTTCCGGCCTTCGCGTCGAAGCCGTCCGAGATCACAGAAAAGGCATTGTAGTTGAACAGCGAAGGGATCGTTGCCTTGTAGGTCTCTATCTGATTGAACGCTGACTGGATCTTGGCCGTCTCATCGGCGGCGTTCTTTAGTTCGATCACGACAAGCGGAATCCCATTGACGAATAAAATAATATCGGGCCGCTTGTTGTGGTTGTTCTCGGTTATCGTGAATTGATTAACGGCGAGAAATTCGTTGTTCTCGATATTCTCAAAATCGATCAACGCAACCTCGTGGCTGCGTTCAAAGCCGTCTTCGGTGTAAGGCACTTTTACCTTTTCGATCAGGAAGGAATGAAACTCTTCATTCGCGGCCTTCATATCAGGCGAATAGAGCCTCACCGCTTTCTGCACAGCCTGTTCTCGCGCATCGGCTGGAATACGCGGATTGATCCTCGCTACCGCATTCCGCAGCCGGTCGGTAAGGATGATCTGCTCAAAACTCTGCCGTTCTGAAGGTCCCTCCCCCTGGGAGGGAATTAGGGAGGGGCCATGAAGGTACGCCCAACCAATCTGCCCTAGTTCATGGATGGCATATTCCTCGATCTGGTTTTCGGTGATCGGTTTCGTCATTGGATTGAAACTTCTCCGCTCATTAGTTTCGGCAAAAGCGAATCACGGATTTCGGTAAGGGATGCTATTTGTTTTGCGTTGTTCCGAATCTTTGTAAACCATGAAGTAACCGTTTGCTGAAAGTTAGTTAGCAAAGAGTTGTTCGGCAAAGGCATTTTGATCTCACGGATCATTTGTGAATTGATTGCTTCAACGATTGACGACGTGCTGCCGAGTTGCTCGAATTCAAAAGTCTTGAGAAACAAATATAGGAACTCAGGAAAGAGTTTCGAATCGCCT
This sequence comes from Acidobacteriota bacterium, assembly GCA_018269005.1. Lineage (GTDB taxonomy): Bacteria > Acidobacteriota > Blastocatellia > Pyrinomonadales > Pyrinomonadaceae > OLB17. The sequence continues at coordinate 1,231 of JAFDVK010000049.1, forward strand.
CTTTGTTTGAAATGGGCAATAGCCTCATTCGAAAGCATTTTTTCGGTTGTGATCGCCACGCGTCCCAAGGTCATCTTGAAACTTAATAGCACCGTATTTGGCGGAATCACAGGAACCTTAAATTCTTCCACGGCCTCGGTAGTGAGGAATTCTGCGGTTGTATCAATATAAACTCCGCAATTCCCCATGTCCTTGATTGAAATCCATTTAACATCACTTGGATTTGTAGAAAACCAATGTTGTTCCTTGCGTGGCGGCGTTCGCCCTATGCCGATGTCAAATAAATTACCTAGCATTTTCTCTTCCCAATCGTCGTTGGCTTGGTCGATGAACCAGTGGCGGAAGAGGGTTTGGGCTAGGGATTCGAGGGTTTTGTTTTGGCGGTGGAGCAGATCGATCTTGTCATCCAAACTGCTCAAAACCTCCGCAATCGCCCGCTGCTCATTAACCTCCGGCAAACAAATCTTGATTGTCTTAAGGCCTGAAATTGTGAGAGCTGGCTGAGTTGAACCAATCGTAACTTCGTCTAGCTTTTGCTTTCCAATTTTTGATTGAAGCCAAATAAACAGAAATTTTGGATCTACTTTTGCGTTATCGATATTTCTGAACCATGTGAGATTTCCATCTTTGAAATAAAAACGATCACCTGTACCGACTAAGTATGGAATTCCCAACGTCCCAACTGATGTTAGAAGTATGTCGTTAGTTTTTGGTACGCCGAATTTCTTATTGATCTCGTCAAACCTTGCCTCGCTAATGAATAATTCCGTTTGAACCTCACGTTTGCCAGACTTATCGATGATTTCTTTCGAGCGATAAAAAGGCACGCCGTTAGACACATATTCAGAGTAAAAAATTCGCTTACTCGACGTAATGTCGGCAATTTCGCCCAATCGGTAATTTTTCCACTCACTCATTTGTATTTTCTAATTCCCTCGAATTCGATGGAATTATGATTTCTTTCCCTTGATCGCTTTATGCTTTGCACCCTCTCCAGCCTCTCCCATGTCACAGGCACCCTCTCCAACCTCTCCCAGAGGGAGAGGCTTCTTTTTAATGCTGTCGGCTACGGCCAACTTTTCGGGCATTGTGCCGCCGAGTTCTTTTATCGTCTGCCGGACCTTTTTGGCGACCATCCCGTTGTGAGCAACGACATGGTTCGGTGTTTGTGCCGAATGCCAATTCTGAGCATATCGTGCAACTCCTCGATACGGTATTTGCGACTTTATCTCGATCATTCCGGGCATATCCTCGAAAGATTTCTTTTTGCTTACTACATCACAAAGCATCGATCTCATTACACACGGTGTTGATGTGATCCAGCCCATACAGAAGGGCCGCTTCGTCAACGCTCATCCACTGAAAAAGCTGCAATATCAGGTTGTAGTGCTGTCGGGCATACGTCGTGTCCTTGACCGGCTGACCACCAAGAAAACATATCGGTTCGTGATGAGCGATTCGGTTTCGCAAATTGTTGATGAGACCCAACTGGTTAAAAACGAAAGTGTGATTGTATTGAACTACGGGCGTGCTTCTTGGCTTTGCCGGGAACACTTGAAGCAAATTCTGGCCGCCCGCGTAAAATTGCGGCTGGGCGAACAAGTATCGCCAAAACCCAAAGTCCATTTCTGCTAGCAGCTTTTCGGGTACGTAGTTGTTACCGAGCCTGCTAACCGATCTCTGAATTAATAGTTTTGTTTGGCGGCAATTGTTGTTATCGAACATTCCGCCATTGTTGGCACTGTCGCGTAGCCAATCGTTCCCGTGGGTCGTCCCATAGAGCCGGTCGATCCGGTTTCGCAGTGTTACCTCAAAACAGCTAATGACCGTGAATAGCTCCTGAGAAAGCCGCAAGTTCTTACGATATAGCGTCATGGCCAGACGAGAATCTCCGCCAACAGCAAGTAAATACCTTGCTATTCGCGGGCTGGACATGATATTTTCGAATTCGCTAAATCGCATAAACATTCTCTTGCATTCTTTCAGAATACGTTATATATTAGCTATACAGTATTCCCGGCAGCCCCTGAAGCAATTCAAGCTGTCGGGTTATTTATTTCCCGGACCTATTCCCGGCAGCCTCTGAAGTAATTCAAGTTGTCGGGTTCTGATTTTTAAACCGCCGTTTCCTGAGGCGGTATTTTTATACCCGCCAGATTCCTTAAAATCCGCTCATTCAG
>JAFDVK010000004.1 GCA_018269005.1 Acidobacteriota bacterium
TCAGCTACTGACTTCCCGACACAGGGCGACTTTGACGGCGACGGCAAGACCGACCTTGCGGTGTGGCGTCCGAACGCTGACCCGACGCAGAACTACTTCTACGTAAGGACAAGTTCCGGCGGTGCCCTTGCCCAGACCGAATGGGGCCAGAACGGCGACTATCCGGTCAATAACTACAACGCTCATTGATCCCACAAGATCGCTGACATAACAAAAGGCCGGGCATCGCCCGGCCTTCTTTTTTTGAGGTCAAAAGCTTAGAATCTTGCGAAGCCTACTCCTAAACTAAACGTGCCGTTTCACCAAATTGGTAAGAGCCTCGCGACTCACACCGCCGACGACACGCTCCTGCTCCTGTCCACCCTTGAAGACGATCAGTGTTGGAATACTGCGAATGCCATACCGATTTGAAACGGTCGGATTCTCGTCAACATTCAGCTTAAATACCCCGGCGGTTCCCTGAAAATCCTGCGCTACCGCCTCGACGGAATCCGCGATCATTCTGCATGGACCGCACCATTCGGCCCAAAAATCTACCAATACCGGCTTATCCGAATTCAGGACCTCCGCGTCGAACGCGGTGTCCGTTACTGCCTTTGCAAATTCACCCATTTATCCAATTTCTCCTTAAAATGATCCTATGATCTTATCTATATGTTACCCAACTCGGGTAAAAATGTCTGTCTGCCGTCCGGCAAAAATCCGCTCTTCAAAGCGGCGTTCAAAACTCTAGAACTATCTTCCCAAAATGCTCTCCGGTCTCCATGTATCGCAATGCGTTCGGAGCCTCGTCAAACGAAAATATCCGATCTATTGCCGGCTGGATCCTTGCACGGTCGAATTCCTGCAGCATCCGCTCAAACATCGCTTTTGACCCGATGAATATCCCCTGCAGACGAATTGCACGCATAAAGATCGGCACGGTGTTGACCGTTGCTCCCCCTGAAAGTGCTCCGATCATAGATACTGTACCGCCAACACGTACCGAAGCAAGACTCTTCTCGATCGTACCTGCTCCTCCGACCTCGATAACGTGATCGACACCCACACCGTCTGTTAGGTCAAGCACCGCTTGCTCCCAATCAGGAGTTGACCGATAGTTGATCGTTTCATCGGCCCCCAAGGCCTTAAGCTTTTCGATCTTTGCGTCGCTGGACGATGTAGCGATAACTCTCGCACCAAAATGCTTTGCGATCTGAACCGCAAATATCGAAACTCCGCCGGTACCGAGGATCAAAACTGTTTCGCCAGCTCGCAAATTGCCTGATTCAACCAATGCATTCCATGCGGTCAATCCGGCACACGGGAGCGTCGCGGCCTCGGCAAAACTAAGATATTCAGGTATTGCGACAACAGAACACGCGTCAAATGCCGCAAACTCGCGAAGGACGCCGTTCGAACGGGCATCACCACCCAGGGTGCTTCGAGCGGCCGAAGAGTCGGGCTTGCCATCGAGCCATTTCTGGGCAACGCTCGGCATCACCCGGTCGCCGACCTTCCACGAGGTCACGTTATCCCCAACGGCGACGATCTCGCCCGCTCCATCCGACAGCGGAACGGCGGGCAGTCGCATCCGCGGATTGTATTCCCCGCGAACTACCATCAGATCGCGATAATTCAGCGACGCCGCGCACATCTGAACAAGAACCTCATCACCGCCCGGTTCAGGCATTGCGGATTCGACGACCTGCAAATTTTCGATGCCGAATGTTTCGAGCTCGTAAGCCTTCATCACACACCAAGTGTGGCAGAAACAAGCGATGCCGTTCCGATACCGACCGTCGCGTGTTCCGCGATCTCGGCAGCGATCGAGTTGCCCTTGTCCGCAATGTACCAACGCTGGACCGCCTCAAGAATTTCATCCTTAGGCGTGTTCTTAGCCTTTAGCTCCTCGAAGAGATCCTGCGCACCTTTTGGTCTTGGCCCCCACGACCACAGTACCGTGTCCGTTTTCCTATCGACAGAGATCAGCTTCGGGATCGACCGGGAACCATTTGTCAGATAAAGATCCATAAGCTCCTGGTTCTGATCTCGGAGCAAATATCTTGTCTCGATCAATGGGTTCAGGCTCGCTAACTGTTCCATTACCGGCAAACTCTGGGCTGCGTCTCCGCACCAACCTTCGGTAAGGATGTACCAGATGCGCTCCGTACCCACTTGGCTTATCCGCTTCGCAGACGCGGTCTCCGGAATAAAGGTTTTCAATATCCGGTCGATACGCTTTCGGTTCAGATGAGCGAAGCTAACCTTTGCAACGGGTTGATCGTCTCCCGTAGTTTTGCCTTCCCGCAGGAGATCGTCGATCAGTTTCAAATACTGCTGAAATGTCATCGACTTCACTAAATACTCACGCATAATTCCCATTTTGATCTGTAACTATTATTGATACAATTATCTTGAAATTTTTTAAGCAGCGGCCGTACTTTCTATATCGATCATTCCAAGCACGCTCGCCAGCGAAAATTCACCTAATTTTTCAGCAACGCTTCTATCGATCGCCTTTTGAAGGTTGCATAGCACCGCCTCGATACTTCGCCCGACAGGACAGTCCTGATTCGCCTGCTTCGCCGGCAAAGCGAACACCTCGCCGCACGAAACGGCCTTATATACCTCCACGAGGCACACCTTCTCAGGCGGAAGTACAAGCCGGGTTCCGCCAGAGGCACCCGTTTGCGATTCGACAAGGTGCGCACTCGCAAGCTGCCCGAGTATCCGCCGGATCACGACAGGGTTCGTATTAACGCTCTGGGCGATCGTATCGGACTTCAGATTTGTCTCGCCCTTTAACGCAAGTAGAGCGAGAATATGAACCGCCATTGCGAATTGGCTATTAGCTGCCATAACTGTAACAAGTATAGTTACAATAGGCTGAATTGTCAACTTTGCGAACAGCAAAACGCCGAACTCGCTGTACTAGCGATTCCGGCGTTCCCCAAAAAGGACCATAAGGTCGAACCTTATTTGGTCGGGATCTTTATCTCGCGGCCGGCAAAAAGAACCGAATTTGGGAGAAGGCCGTTAAATTTTGCAAGCTCAGCAGCGTCGATCTTTTCGCGAGCTGCGATCTTTGCGACAGTGTCGCCTGCCTTTGCTTTCACGACACGCGTTTTTGCCGATGGAACCGTCGCAACAGGTCGATTCGTCGGGCGAGTGTACGCAGTTGATTCGACGCGGTTGCCGACGGCCACAGGAACGAACACCTTACCGCTCGGGTGCTTCATTCCGGGGTTTGCTTCCATCAGCTCGGCAACACTTACGCCTGTCTTGTTCGAAATGGACTGCCACGTCTCACCATGCGAGGTATTGGCAAGATTCGTATTAGGGATCTTGGAAGCCGGCAAACGCTTGAAGATCGCCGCGACCTCATTTGCCTTCCCGACAGGGACGTTCACGACATACGGCACCGGCGGAGTCGTGTTCGTGCGCAAATGAGGATTTAGATAGCGAAGAAGCTGAACGCTCGTGTCCGCCGCAGCAGCGATGAGGTTCAGGTTGGTCGACGCAGGAACACGAAGACGATCATAGCGAAGCGAAGGTGCCGGCCGTATCTGGCCGAAACCATACTGGGTCGGATTGTTCGCGATCAAGATCGTTGCAAGAATGTTCGGAACGTAGTTACGCGTTTCACGCGGAAGATACGGGAACGCCAGCCAGAAATTCTCGGCCCCCGCACGACGGATCGCGCGATCAACGTTTCCTTCACCCGAGTTATACGCGGCCATCGCGAGTTCCCAATTCCCGTGGTAGCGGTTCGCAAGGAACTTCAAATAACGTGCCGACGCACGAGTTGCCTCATCAAAGCTGTTGCGTTCGTCAACATAAGCTGTTCGCTGAAGGCCGAATCTGACGCCTGTTCCGGGAATGAACTGCCAAAGGCCTGAGGCAGCGGCAGACGAAAATGCTGTCGGCTTCCAAGCGCTTTCGACCTGGCCGAGCCACGCCACATTCTCGGGAACGCCCTCTTCACGGAAAATTCGCCGAGCCATCGACATAAACATTCCGGAGCGATAAAGCCCAACTTCCATCGTCGTACGACCGCGGCCGCGGTAGTAGTTGATGAACTGCTGGATCATCGGATGCACCTGGAACGAGAACCCGAGAGATCGGTTCGAGACGACACGCTGCAGATATTGGTACTGTTCTTGAGCGACCGGATTGTCGTCAACATTCTGCTCTTCCGGTGTCAGCTCGAGTTTTGCAAGGTCATCGAGCGGTGAAGGCTCGAACTCCTGGTTCACGAAACCTCGCGGAGCAGCGTCGCTTGGACCGCCGACCACAGCAACGGTAGAGTTCGCGGCCGGGGTATTCGCTCCGGGCTTCGCCATTTGGGCGACCTGATCTGCAAGTTTTACATCAACTTCCCATCCACAAGTTGCTGCAACACCACGCACTTGCGGCATTTGGCTATCAGACGGGTATTCGATGCGATAAACGGTCTCGATAAGCTGGTTGTAGCAGTTTTGAAGGCGTGGTTCGCCCTGAATATTCAAAGTGGAGTAGAGAAACACCTCGACGGACTTATCAAAACGTGCCCCGGCGTCCTGATATCGCCCTTGCGAATACGCGGTCAGACCTTCCTTGAACGCTTTGCCGGACTCAAGCAGAACATAGTTCACGTCTGCCTGCGCACGGGTAACCTCGGCCGGCCGCGTGTTATTGCTCGACCGTGTGCTCGTGATCTGTGCGGATCCGTTGATAGCCGCAAAAAGCGACATCGATGCAGCGAGAGCCATTGGGGCGATTCCAAATTTCTTCATCAAAAACCTTATAAATACTGCTCTTGGAACTCCTTTTCGGCAGAGGAACGAGTGTTTATGACACGTTTTTCTTCCAAAAGAACAAATAAGTTAACGCTGTCCAGGCGAAAAAGTTCGCTTTCTTCGGTTCGCACTATAGGAGCGGTTCACGCATGCGCAAACACTCACTATAAGTTTATCAACAATGAAAACCTTCGGTCAATGCTCGAAACCATTATAAAATAAGGAATTTCACAGCCTCCGCACGGTCAACTCCCCGATTTCGAAACTGCCACCTTCGCTGCATTTGCCCTTTTCGCGGACGGTCTCAGAGCCGCGTCAAAGACATCCTGCACGTTATCAACAAAAATAAACTTCAAATCGTCGTGAACTTCCTGCGGAAGATCGACAAGATCGCGTTCATTTGCTGCGGGCAAGATCACCGTCTTAATTCGTGCACGGCGGGCCGCAAGCAGCTTTTCTTTGACTCCGCCGATCGGAAGCACGTTGCCCCTAAGTGTGATCTCGCCTGTCATCGCGATCTGGTGCCGCACAGGACGCTCAGAGAGAACCGAAACGAGCGCCGTTGCCATTCCGATACCGGCCGATGGCCCATCTTTTGGGATCGCACCTTCGGGCAAATGTATATGGACGTCGTATTTATCGAGTACGTCTTCGTCGATACCTAGTTTGACGAACCGGCTCTTGGCAAAGGTGAAGGCCGCCTGCGCCGATTCCTGCATCACCTCGCCGAGTTGGCCGGTGAGTTGAAGTTTCCCTTTTCCGCGCGTCCGCAACGCCTCGATGATCAGGATCTCACCACCGGTTGCCGTCCACGCAAGGCCTGTGACCGTGCCGACAGCGTCCTTATCAGGAGCCTTTTCTATATGTATCTTCGGAACGCGCAGGAAGTCCGTAACGTTGTCAGCGGTTACCTTGACGGGCTGGATCGTTCGCTTTGCTTCAGCTTTGCGGCGTGCGACCTTGCGGCAGATCTTTCCGATCTCGCGCTCGAGCTGACGCAGTCCTGCTTCCTGCGTATATTCCGTAATGATCCGCAGAACAGCCCTTTTCTCGAACTTCACATCCTTCTCCGAAAGGCCGTTCTCTTCGATCTGCTTTGGAATAACGTGCCGGCGCGCGATCTCAAGCTTTTCGCTGGCAGTGTAGCCGGAAAGCACGATCACTTCCATGCGGTCACGCAATGCCGGCTGGATCGTCTCCAGCACGTTCGCGGTCGTCATGAACATCACGTTCGAAAGATCGAACGGCAATCCGAGATAGTTATCCCTGAACGCAAAATTCTGCTCAGGATCAAGCACCTCGAGTAAAGCCGAACTCGGATCTCCGCGAAAATCCGCTCCGACCTTGTCGATCTCGTCGAGCATTACGAGCGGATTGTTGGTTCCGGCTTGCTGGATCGCCTGGATGATGCGGCCCGGCATCGCACCGACGTACGTCCGCCGATGGCCGCGGATCTCCGCTTCGTCGTGCAGCCCGCCAAGGCTTAGCCGTACAAACTTCCGGTCGATCGCACGTGCAACCGAGCGTCCGAGACTCGTTTTGCCGACTCCGGGAGGGCCTACCAGGCACAGGATCGAGCCCTTTGGCTTTGCACGAAGCTTGCGAACAGCCAAGGCTTCGATAATGCGGTCTTTCACCTTTGGCAGGCCGTAATGATCTTCATCTAAAACCTTTTGTGCCTGAGTAAGATCCAAGTTGTCGCTGGATGAAGTCGACCACGGAAGCTCGATCATAATGTCGAGCCAATTTCTTAACGTCGCGGTTTCGGCCGCGTCCGGGTGCATCCGCTCGAACTTCTTCAGCTGCCGCAGAGCTTCAGTCTGGACCGTTTCGGGCATGTTGGCGTTCGTGATCTTTTCGCGATAGGTCTCGACCTCTTCGTAAAGCTCGTTGCCTTCGCCAAGTTCGCCTTGGATCGCCTTTAGCTGCTGGCGCAGGAAGTATTCGCGCTGTGAGCGATCGATGTCCGCCCGTGCCTGAGTGTTTATCTCCTGCTGGACGGTCAAGACTTCGATCTCTTTACTCAGAAGCTCGTTGACACGACGCAGCCGCGGGATCGGGTCGGCAATATCGAGGATCGATTGAGCCGCTTCCGGGCGCAGATCGAGATTCGAAGCCGAAAGGTCGGCAAGGCGTCCGGCATCGTCGAGATTTGCGATGATCGCGAGCACCTCTGGCGAGATCGGCTTGCCCAAGCTCATCGCTCGTTCCATCGAGCCTCGAACATTCCTGATAAGAGCTTCGACTTCTAGCGAATTCTTCGGTGCAAGCGGTTCGGTCACCGGCGTGACTTGCGCACGGATATAGCTTCCGCTCGGATCGACCGAATCGACTTTGCAGCGGGAAAGTCCTTGAATAAGGATGCGAATGCGTCCGTCGGGGAGTTTGAGCATCCGCATAATGATGGCGACGGTGCCCATCGTATAAAGGTCATCCTGTGAAGGCTCTTCTTTGTTTACGTCCTTTTGCGAGACGAGCAGGATCATCCGATTGTCCTTAAGAGCTTCCTCGACAGCCTTTATCGACCGGTCACGCGAAACAAAAAGCGGCACGATCATAAAGGGATAGATAACAATATCCCTAAGCGGCAGGACCGGAAGTTCCGGCGGCACCTGCATCATTGGTTCAACGATCTCTGGATCGCTCAATGCGACCGTAAAATCTTCACCTTCGATCATATGTTCTCAATGTTAGAGAATTAGCTTTTAAAGGGCAAAGAGCAGAAAAATTTCAGGACGCGGCTTTTATCGCTGTAACCCGCCAATAAATGAGGGCACGCTCCGCCTTTGGAGAAAACCCGTCGAGCGAGATCGAAACCGGCACGGTCTCGCCCGCCTTCAGGATCGGCTGCTGCTGAGGAACAAAAAGCAGACGGCGTTCCTTTACGACCTGTTTTTGACGATCGACCACCGAAACATTCACCTCGAGGATCGAGATATCATGAGTTCCCTTGTTGCGGATCTGGCCCTTGATGAACATCGAGATCGTGCCCAGGCCCGTCGGTGACTCTATCGTCTCGTCGTCATTGGTCGTGATGATGATGTCCTTGTTTAATTCGGCAAACTCAGGGCTGCCGGGCTTGGCTGCCGTTTCCAGAAGCTGGCTTGTCTGGTCTTCGATCGACGGTCTTTGCGAAAGAAAATAGAATGCGACGGCGAGAACCAGCAACCCGATAAGGATCCCGATCAGAAATATCGGGTTGAATCTCCGTTCCTTCTTTTTTGCGGCAAACATTTCGTCCATATCGTCCATTCTATCGCAAAATTAGATCGTTAGCTCTATCGGCAACTCGACGCGCTTCGCCGGATGGCAGCAAAGTGAAACATCCTGTAAAATCGCAACTACTTTGAAGCTTGGATCCGCACAATCAAAGACCGACCCGATCAAGTTCGTCGAGGTCGCCCTTCCCGTTCCGCTCAATCGCGTTTTTACTTACTCAGTGCCGGAAGAAGAGTTAAGTGCACCAAAACTCGGCCAACGCGTGCGTGTTCCTTTTGGCAAACGGCGCCTTATCGGCTTCGTCGTCGCGGTTCACAGCGAACTTCCCGACGACCTCGATGTAGATCCTGCAAAGCTTCGCCCGACGATCGAATTTCTCGACGACGAACCGCTCGTCACGTCCGAGATACTTCGCCTCACAGAATGGACGGCCGATTACTACGCTTCCTTCTGGGGCGAGATGCTAAAGGCCGCACTTCCCGCCGGAATGAACAGCGAGAAGGTCCGTCCCAAACGCCAAAAGGCTGTGAAATTGCTCGATCCGGTATCTGCCGACAATTCAAAAGAGCTTACTGCGGCGCAATCTGCGATACTTTCCGCGCTTGAAGATGCAGGCGGCGAACTTCTCTGGACCGACCTGCTCGACGCTACCGGCACCAGTGCCTCGCCGGTCAATACGCTTGTCAAGCGGCGCTTTCTTGAGGTTTTCGTCCGAGACATACATAGAGACCCGCTTTCTGCAGAAAAGTTGCCTGAGAGCCCAAATCTTGCTCTTACTGATCATCAAGCGAACGCGCTCGGCGAGATCACTGATGCGATAGACGACAGCACGTTCAAAGCCTTTCTGCTCCACGGCGTTACGGGCAGCGGAAAGACCGAAGTCTATTTTCGTGCGATACGGCACACGGTCGCGATCGGACGTTCGGCGTTGATGCTCGTGCCGGAGATCGCGTTGACGCCTGTCTTCTCACGACAGCTTCGTGCCGCGTTCGGGGCGACCGTTGCGATACTGCATTCCGGACTCTCGCAGGGTGAAAGGTTCGATGAATGGCGCCGGATACGTGCCGGGGAAGCACGTGTAGCGATCGGCACGCGATCGGCGGTTTTCGCGCCGCTCAAAAATATCGGGCTCGTTATCGTTGACGAAGAGCACGATGCCGCGTATCGGCAGTGGGAGTCGCCGTTCTACAATGCGCGGGATGTCGCCGTGATGCGCGCAAATCTCGCCGGTGCGGTCGCGGTGCTTGGTTCGGCGACACCGGCAATGGAAACTTTCCACAATGCGATGCACGGCAAGTACACACTGCTCTCAATGCCCGAACGCATCGGCGGACGAAATCTCGCTTCTGCCGAACTCGTCGATATGCGCGAGGTCTTCAAGCGCGCGGGCAAAGATGTCGCGCTCTCAACCGAACTTCTCGATGCGATCGGCGAAACAGCAGAAAGGGGCGAGCAGATCATAGTCCTGATGAATCGCCGCGGTTTTTCGCAATTCGTGCTTTGCCGCGAATGCGGCGAGACGATCAAATGCGAGAACTGCGACATTACGCTCACGTTCCATCGACGCGATGGCCGCCTGACCTGCCATTACTGCGGATACAACGCGCCGGCTCCGAAAGTGTGTCCGCAATGTTCGAGTGAGTTTCTCTATTTCGTTGGCGAGGGGACTGAGAATCTTGCCGACCAGCTCGAAAAGAAATTCCCGGCTCTTAAGATAGACCGCATCGACCGCGACACGATCACTCGAAAGGGCGAGCTCGAAAAAAAACTTCTCGATTTTGCGGAAGGCCGCGTCGATATGCTCGTCGGCACGCAGATGATAGCCAAAGGACACGATTTCCCGAACGTCACGCTCGTCGGCGTCGTCGGCGTCGATATCGGATTGGGACTGCCCGACCTTCGTTCGGCAGAAAGGACGTTTCAGATAATCACGCAGGTCGCCGGACGCTCCGGCCGGGGCGAAAAGCCGGGCCGCGTGATCATCCAGACCTATCATCCCGACCATTACGCACTCCAGCGGGCGATGGCTCAGGATTATGAAGGATTTTACAAAGAAGAGCTCAAATATCGAGAGAATTTCCGTTATCCGCCATTCGTCGCACTAGCGTCGATAATGGTGAGACATCGTGATGTTTCGCGCACAAAGGCTATTGCGAACGCCCTTCGCCGCAGTCTTGATGCAGCGAATCCGGAGAAAACCGTTCATATCGTCGGCCCCGCATTTGCGTCGATCGCGCGCCTAAAGAACGAGTATCGAATGCAGCTTATTCTGCGTTCTGAATCGCGCCGCGAACTTCGCAAGATACTCGATATCGGCCTGGCTGACGCAGAAGAACGCGGTGTCGAGTTGCGCTTTGTTTTTGTAGAGATCGACCCAGTGAGCTTGATGTAGGATCTTGCCTTTCGCCTTTTTGCCCTCTTCGTGCAACTTCCCGTGTCGTGGCATTGCATTTGAGCAGATTCCATACGATACTATGCCCGTATTTTCAGCAATACAGGAACATTTCAAACAGATAAAAAAGGAATAGTTTTTTATGAGATCGCTGCTTGCCCTTGGTTTGATCGCCGCCGTGATGTATGCATGCCAGATCGGTGACGACAAAGACCGACCCACACAACAGCCGCCTTCAAATGCTGCCCAAGCCCCGGCAAAAACTGGCCCGTCAAAACAGGATGTCTTTAATGAATTGCTATTGTTCGAAAAGAATCTGACGCAGGCTGTCCTTGACGGCGACATTTCTTTCCTTTCAAAGAATATGACCGAAGATTTTGTCCTGACCGGTGTAGATGGCAAGATCCAGGACAAGAACGAGGTCCTCGCGGATATAAAGAAAGAGCGGACGGTGAAGAAATTCGTCATCTCGGATGGCGAGCTTCTAAGCTTCAGCGAAGATTCTGCGGTATTTCAATATGTTCAGAACATCACGCTAAAGAACGGCGCATCCGGCAGGGCACGTATCGTTGATACGTTCGTCAAGCGAAACGGAGAATGGATGGTCAAATCCGAGCAGCAAACAATGCTGAAGAAATAGGAAGCGTTGTTGATACCGGTCGCTCTCGCGACCGGTTTTGCTTTTACGCTGCTTCCAAACCCTAGTTGATCGCCCTTGAGCTTAACCCCGAAAGCTTTAGATCGACTTTTGCATAGATCTCAGCAACAGAGACCTTGCAGTTCAGCGTATCGATCGAGACAACGTCGTCACGTTCATCATAGATCTTATAGAGCCATTGCTTGGCGTTCTGCCGAGCATAGTGCTCGATCCGCATTTGATCTGAACGTACGAGAATGCACTCTTTTATACTCGGAAGTGCAAGGTAACCCTCGAGTTTTTCGGCACGACCGAGCGGATCGACATCGTTAGAGATCGTCTCGACAATGACCGTCGGATTCTGAAGTATCTCGCGGCCTTCAGCAAATTTCGGCTCTCCGTTCACGATCACGATACTCGGACAGCTCGTCGATCCTTTTTGGAGTTCGACGCACATTCCATTTACGTAGATCTCGGATTTCGAGCCGTGGATCCGGCTGCCGATGGCAATAGCGGTATTGGTCGCAATAAGGCTGTTCCAACGGCCTCCCAAAGCCTTTTGTGACGGCTGAAGCGGCCTGTGTTTTAGGGTTTCTGACGCATTTCCTCGCTGAACTGCGGCACTCGTCTCGGTCATAAATTATCGATACCTCCGGCTGATCAATAGTATTTAGCAAAAGGAGAGACACAACCAAGATCGGGGAATCTTTGCGTGAGAGTTATTGTCTTTCACCAATAGTTTGGCACAAACGCCAAAGGCATTTCAACAATTATCGAACCGGGCGAGAAAAATGCTCGTTTGCAGTCTAGTCTCTTTGCAGAGTGACCGAATATGACCGCCACGAATAAGTTGCCGACAAAGCACCCTGACGGAAATAGACGTATGCTCGGCCGTTCAGGGCCGCCTCGCTGTCAAAGAGCGTGACATTCGTTTGCTCATTCCTGATCTTGACCTGCCCTTTCATCCAGACGGGAAAGCTTATGTGCGTCGTTCTCGCAAACGGCGATTGCATCGGAACTCTGAATTCAGGATAGAAGACACGCGTTTCGGAGAAAAGTGCAGTTTCGATCGGCTGTGCAGTGCTGCCTGACGTAATAAAATACCAAGGCGGTATCGTGCCTTCCGGTGCATTGCTGCCGGGAAACGCCGTGCCCTTTCGGCAAGGAGAACAGCCAAACACGTCGCCAAATGCCATAAATGATCCGTCTATTGCCGATTTCGTGTGCAGCACGCCATCTGCGGTCCTGAACGAGACCGCAAACTCGCCTCTTCCTGTCGAAACACCAGTTACGTCCGAGGAGATCGTAATAGATTCGACCGTGATCGGCTCGAAGGTTTCGGCCGCCGCAGCACGGGGCAAGAAAGCAACCACGAAGACCGCGAAGACAAGGAAGATGAAGATCGAACGCATATTACTCATTCTAGAATGGCCGCAAAATCCCCAATGCGCAATGCTGCCATCTTGGATTAAAGGCCTTTCAGGGTTATTCTTTTCGCTTAAACAAAATGATGAAACTGCTCGAACTTGCAGAAAAAACTGATTCGACGATCGAAAGCGGCGACGCGAACATCGAGATCGTGTCAGCCGCGGGCCTTGATCTTGCCGGCGAAGGTGAGGTCACATTTCTGGCGAACCCGAAATATACCACGCAGATCGGCGAAACACGAGCTTCGGCGATATTTCTCGACGAAGGCATCATGATCAATCGCGAGGATATCGCTATCCTGCGTACAAAGGATCCGTATCTCGCGTACACAAAGGCTTTACGAGCATTCTTCCCTGTTGACGAACTCAAGCCATTTATACACTCCTCGGCCGTTATCGATCCGACCGCAACCGTCGATCCCGACACGGAGATCCACGCGAATGTCGTTGTCGGTGCGAATACCGTGATCGAAAAGGGTGTGCGGATCTTTCCCAATGCGACCGTCTATGACGGCGTGAAGATCGGCGAGAATTCGACGATCCATTCGGGAGTCTCGATCCGCGAGAACTGCGAGGTCGGCCAACGCTGTATCATCCACAACAACACAACTCTCGGTTCCGACGGCTTCGGCTATGCAAAGACCGCAGAAAAGGCGTGGCTAAAGATCCCGCAGACGGGCCGCGTCGTACTGGAAGACGATGTCGAGATCGGTGCGAATACGGCGATCGACTGCGCGTCGGTCGGCGAAACTCGAATAAAACGCGGGGCAAAGATCGACAACTTAGTGCAGATCGGGCATTCCTGCACGATCGATGAAGACGCTCTTATCTGTGCTCAGACCGGGCTTGCGGGAAGTTCGCATATCGGAAAACGGGTCATCCTGACCGGACAGGTCGGTATCGCCGGCCACTTGAAAGTGGGCGACGACGCGATAATCACCGCGAAGTCCGCCACTTCGCACGATGTCGAGCCCGGCAAGGTGATATCGGGAATTCCGGCTTTCGACAACCGCGAATGGCTGCGTTCGGCCGCCGCGTTCCGAAAGCTTGGTGAGATGGCGTCGCGCTTGCGTGCCCTCGAGAAAAAGGTATTCGGCAAAGGAGAGTAGATGAACCGAAAGGAGAAGATCATTGTCGGCATTTGCCTGATTTTCACGATAGCGGCGGGCGTGATGCACTATTCCGGTGCGAACCCTATCCTTTCATTCGTCGTTACGGCCGGGGCCCTGGCACTGCTTGCCGTGATCGTCGGTGAATCGACCGATCAGCTTGGCCGACGTCTGGGACCCGGAGCGACCGGCATCCTTCAGTCTGCTCTTGGCAACTTGCCGGAACTCTTTGTCTGCATCTTTGCACTGCGTGCAGGCTTGGACACGGTCGTTCAAGCCGCATTGATCGGTTCGATCCTTGGCAACTCGATCTTGGTACTTGGACTCGCTCTTTTTGTCGGCGGCTTAAAGAATGGCACCCAGCGATTTCGCTCGGAGCCGCCGAAGATGATCGTGACATTGATGCTCATCGCGGTCGCAGCACTCGCGGTGCCGACGCTCGCAAAAGAGCTTCACACACCCGCAGAATCGCATATCGCAGGCCTCGATTCCTTCGTTGCGATCGTTATGCTCTTGCTCCTCGCCGCAAGCATCTACTTCTTTGTCAAGGGCGATCTGGCAGCAGAGAGCACCGGTGCGGAACAGCATGACACGTGGCCCGTTTGGCTGCCGAGCATTATGCTTTTGGGTTCCGGCGTCGGAGCAGCATTCGTCTCCGACTGGTTTGTCGAAGCGCTTCAGCCGACGATGGAGTTGCTCGGTATCGCACCTGCTTTCGCCGGCCTCGTAGTAGTAGCAATCGCCGGAAACGCCATCGAGAATCTAGTCGGCGTTCAGCTTGCGTGGCGTAATCAGACGGATTATGCCGTAAGCGTAATTTTGAACGGTTCGCTTCAGATCGCACTCGGCCTCTTCCCTGTGCTCGTTCTACTCTCATTCTTCCTCGGCGGCGCTGTACTTTCCTTCATCCTTACGCCGCTCTTGCTCGCGGCGTTGGTGCTCTCCGTGATCGTCTCGGCGTTCATCGTTTACGACGGCGAGTCGATCTGGCTTGAAGGCCTTGCGCTCATCGGGCTCTATTGCATCATTGCGGCCGCATTCTGGTGGGGATAAAGTAAAACTATGGCAAACGAAGTATCTGAAAAGGGCTACGACCTGTCGCCCCTGAGTGAAGAAAGGATCGCGGAACTGGCCGAGAGTTTGACAGACGAGCAGCGGCGTGTGCTCCTGAACCACGGAACGGAAGCTGCGTTCTGCGGCAACTTGCTCGACAATCATCTCGAAGGTACCTATGCATGCCGCCTTTGCGGTCTGCCCCTTTTTTCTTCGGAAAAGAAGTTCCATTCCGGGACTGGCTGGCCTTCGTTCTATGCTCCGTTCGATAAGGATCATCTGACCAAGATCGAGGATAATTCCTATGGTATGCGTCGTGTCGAGATCCGATGTGCTCGATGCGGAGGCCACCAGGGACACGTTTTTCCGGACGGCCCGCCGCCGACCGGACAGAGATACTGCATAAATTCGGAATCGCTCGAATTCTTCGAGAAAGGCGAGGAGATACCACAGCGGACTTGATGGATAGCCAACCGATCGTTCTTTTTGACGGTGTCTGTAATTTCTGCGACGGTGCGGTAAACTTCGTGATCGCCCGTGACAAGGCAGGCATCTTTCGCTTTGCTCCGCTCCAGTCCGAAGCGGGACGCGAACTCGTCGCGAAATACGAGATCCCTGAGGATGTGGATTCCGTGATCTTGATCGACAACGACAGGGCCTATCTGCATTCGGACGCCGCCCTGCATATCGCAAAAAGACTCGGCGGCGGCTGGAGGTTCCTGACGGCATTTGCGGTCTTGCCTCGTTTTGTTCGCGACTGGTTTTATCGCATGTTCGCAAATAATCGCTATCGGCTGTTTGGTAAGAAGGATGCGTGCATGATGCCGACGCCGGAGATCCGCGGACGTTTCCTCTCTTGAGTGTTCCGATGAGTTTTTCGCTTGAGATATTAGAATTTGGACGATTGCTCGACCTCGTCGCACGGAACGCTCAGACCGCTTCGGGTGCTTCCGTGGTTCGCGCCGCGCGTCCTTTCACATCGCGGATCGAACTCAACAAGGCACTCGCCGCCGTCTCCGAAACGCTTAGACTCTCCGAAGAAAAGAATATTTTCTGGACCTTTTCCGGTGTCGAAGCTCCCGACGATGCCATTGCGATCATTCGCATCGAGAATGCTGCGCTCGACGCTCTCTCTTTGACCGCGATCGCAAGCCTTTGTTCGCAAGCCCTTGCCGCTCGTTCGCTCATCGAGGGCGACAAAGATTCCTGCCCGACCCTCTGGGAGATCGTCTCGACATTCTCGCCGCGGCTTTCCTCGGCGATCGGTGAGATAACGCGGAAGGTCCTTCCGGGAGGCGAGATCGATGATTCTGCCTCGCCGGAGCTTGCGAAACTGCGCCGTGAGATAAACGCACGTCGCGCACAGCTAACCCGCTCTCTCGAATCGGCGATGCGAAATGCCGGAAACGCCATTCAGGATGCGATCGTCACCATACGCAATGACCGTTTCGTGATCCCGGTGAAGGCCGATTTTCGCGGAAAGGTCGCGGGTGTTGCGCACGGATTCTCCTCCAGCGGCCAGACTGTTTACGTCGAACCTCTCGAAACTATCGATGCAAACAACGAGATACAGAATCTCAAAGGCCAGGAAGAACGCGAGATCGGTCGTATTCTGCACTCGCTTACCGATCTCTTAAGGGAACATCTTTCCGAGGTCGAAGCCGCCGCCGCTGCCGTCGCCGAGCTTGACGCCATTAAAGCGAAAATGATCTTTGCGCGAAGTTTCGATTGCGTTGTGCCCGACATCGCCGAGACGAACGTTCTTGACCTAGCTTATGCCCGGCATCCATTGCTCGAGCAGAACCTGCGAGAGGCGGCCTCTATACGTTCCGGTGACATCGACACCGCGATATCGACCATAGTTCCAAGTAGTTTCACTCTTACAGAAGACCGCTCGGTGATGATCATTTCGGGTGCAAATGCCGGCGGAAAGACGGTCGTACTGAAGACGGCAGGCTTGCTGAGCCTGATGGCGATCTCAGGCTTTCCCGTGCCCGCAAAGGAGGCGACAATTCCCTTTTACGCATCTGTCCTCGCGGACATAGGCGACCACCAATCTCTGAACGCGAACCTGTCAACTTTCTCGTCACATATGTCGAACATCGCATCAATGATCGACGAATGTTCTTCGCCCGCACTGATCCTTTTGGATGAAGCGGGGACAGGAACCGACCCAGAAGAAGGTTCGGCTCTAGGCGTCGCGATCGTCGATCATTTTCGACGTGAATGTGGTGCGCACGTCATCGCATCGACCCATTATCGCGGCCTGAAAATGTACGCCGCGAACGACACGAACGTTGTAAATGCCTCGGTAGAGTTCAACGAGAAGACGCTCGAGCCGACTTATCGACTTTTGACCGGCCTGGCAGGTGCTTCGTCGGGTATCGAGATCGCACACCGCTTTGGCATCCGCGATGGGATCATCGAGCACGCCCGCGAACATCTCGACACGTCAGCGCGCGAGGCGGAAGAATACCTGCAGCGGCTTCAAACTGAAACGCGGCTCGCCGAAGACCTCCGCATCGCCCTCGAAGAAGAACGCGAGGCCGTTGCCGCAAAATTCGGTTCGCTCGAAAGCGAAGCCGACAAACTGGAAAAGCAGCGAATGCGGGAATTCGAAGCAAAGCTTGCTGAGACCGTCGCTGATTTCGACCGGCAATCAAAGGCGTTTCTCGACACGATAGAGGACAAGGCTCTCAAGAACCGTCTCGAAAAAGAACGCAGTGCCCGAAAGGCTGAACTGAATCGGGCCATCGTAGAGAAAGTGAGCAAGAAGACAGCTCCGACGAACGTGTTTCGACATGCGACGTCGAACGAGACGTCGAACGACAAGATCGAGGTCGGCTCGACCGTTACGACGAGCTTCGGCAACGTCGGCAAGGTCGAGCGGATCGACGACGACGTCGCGCAGGTCGTTGTCGGCAGCGTTCGCTTGCGTCAGAAGCTGAGCGAGTTGTCTCTCGCCGAACGCGAGTGGAAGAGCGGTTCAAAACCCCAGAGCACACATCGTCCGATCGACGCGGACGATTCACCTGCCGAACTCAACCTTATCGGCAAGACCACCGCCGATGCCGAGTACGAACTCGACCGTTTTCTCGACGAGGCGTATATGGCGAGTTTGCCGCGGGTGCGGATCATCCACGGATTCGGGACGGGTGCGTTAAAGAACTACGTTCACCATTTCTTGAAGGCCAGCGATCTCGTCGAACGCTTCGAATTCGCCCCGCCATCCCAAGGCGGAAATGGTGCTACAATAGCGGAATTGAGGTCGTAAGTATGATGACGCAAGAAGAGATGATCAAAACATTCAAAAGCTTCCCTAAACCGCTCAAGTCAAGCGTTTTGCGGAAGCTTATGAAGGACTTTGAAGATGATCTGATCGATGAGTCCATTGAAAACGCAGACAAAGCCGGGCGAGAGCTTACAGTCGAGGAGCGTCTGGCGATCGTAGAGAACTTGGCGGGCAGCATCAAAATGGACGATCCGCCAATGACAAAAAAGGAAGTGCGTGACGCCTATTACGAACATCTGGCGGAGAAGTACAAGTAAGTGCGGGTCTTTCTCGATTCCGATGTCATCCTCGACCTCGTTTTATGTCGAGAGCCAGATGTGGCTATTGCTCACGAAATCTTTCGATCGATAGCGAGACACGAATTTGAGGCCTTCACATCGGCTGTCGTTATTGTTAACGTCCACTACTTTGCAAAGAAAGAGAAGGACGGCACGTTCGCAATTGCAGAAGTAAAGAATCTGCTGACCCTGTTAGACATTTTGTCAATACACGAAAGAACCCTTCAGCAGGCGATAGCTTTGCCAATAATAGATTTTGAAGATGCTGTGCAATGTGCGGCGGCGGTTGCCGAGGGCCTTGATGCGATCGTCACGCGGAACGTGAAGGATTTTGCGAACTCGCCGCTCCCGGTCTATTCTCCGGCAGAGTTCGTCAAGCTAATTCAAACCGAACACGCGAGTGAGGAATCGGATTAGCGGCTCGTGCATATCAGCCATCGTCTGAAGGGTATTCAAGCAGTCTGGTTTCAAAAGAGATCCTCACGGGATCGATTCGAATACAGAGTATTGGCTTGTTCCATAGCTCCGCCGCGATTGGGAAGTTAGAGCATGAGAAATCTGATAGTTTGGACTGCTTCGTTATTCGTTCTGGCGTCGATAGTGGCCGGACAGACGCCCGTCCTTGTGGATGAGTTCGATAAACCACACTGTGATGAATTCTTGGCCAGAGTCGATAATTTCTTCCTTCAGCTAAACGCTGAGCCGACAGCTACTGGTTACTTTATCCTCTCTGGACCCGAGAATAAGCGTCTCGAGATGCTGGAAATGGATATGCTGTTTGACGGGGCAATAGCTCAACGGGCCTATGAGGCGGCTCTGGTAAAGAAAGCGATCGCTTGGAATTTGAATTCAAACGAGATCCATCTGCAATTCTGGCTCGTGCCGTCGGGTTCGGCACCGCCTGAGATCGAGAAAGTGCGTAGAATTGAATGGCACTATAACCTTACTCCCGGGATGAAGCCGTTCATTCTGCATACAGATAACGAACACATTTGCTCGACTCCGACCTTTCCTAAGGTCTATCAGGCGATCCTCTTGGCGAATCCGAAGGCGCATGGCAACGTCGTTATCTACGGGAACTCAAGAAAAGCTCAAAGAGAAGGGTTAAAAGAAGCAAAAGAGACACTTAAGGCGATTCCGAAAGCCCGCATTCGCTATTTTTTTGTTAGGTCTGCGGACGAGTATCCTTGGGCAGATTATTGGATCGTCCCTCCAAAGGTAAAACGCCCAAAACGTTGACACCGAAGTCGTTTCGTCGCACAATCACGTTATGACTGCGACCGTTGAATTAAACTTACCCGAGAGCGTCAGGCTCAGTGGCGACGAACTGAAGCTGATCCTTGCTGCAAAGCTGTTTGATCTCGGCGAGTTGTCATCCGGACAGGCTGCAAAAATGGCAGGGATCACGCGGCGTGAGTTCTTGGAATCCGTCGGCAAATACGGTGTTTCAATATTTCAATATGATGCCGAGGAATTCAAAGAAGATCTGGAACGTCTCAGAAAATGAAGGTCGTTATTGCCGACGCCAGTTGCCTTATTTCCCTTGCAAACATAAACGAAACGGAGCTACTTCGAAAGCTGTATCCACAAGTTTTTGTTACACCTGAGGTTGCGCTTGAGGTTGGCGACTCCCTGCCGAAATGGGTAAACCAACGTGTCAGCTCCAACCATTCTCTAATCGACCAGCTCACTGAAACGCTCGAAATCGGCGAGGCCACATCGATAGCTCTAGCTCTCGAACTAGACGACTGCCTTCTCATAATTGATGAAAAGAAAGGCAGACGAACGGCAAAACAGCTGGGCATCGAGATCACAGGTACTTTTGGGATTGTTATGCAGGGCATTGATAACGATCTGCTGAGTGACCCCAGCAACGTTGTCGCACGACTCGAACGAGCCGGCTTTCGAATATCAGATATGTTAAAGGCTCAAATGCAGTCGAAGATTCACTAGTGCTCTATCCGCAGTATGTCATTGACGATCTGAAGGTGCGTGCCGACCTGGTGCGGATAATACAGCCGTACGCACAGGATCTGAAGAAAAAAGGTGCGAATTGGATGGCGTGCTGCCCGTTTCATCAGGAAAAGACGCCGTCTTTTTCGGTGAATCCTGCGAAGGGTTTTTACAAGTGCTTCGGCTGCGGCAAAGGCGGGACGGCGTTCAATTTCCTGATGGAGATGGAGGGCTTGAACTTTCCCGAGGCTGTAAAGCGAGTCGCCGAGATGTCGGGCTATATGCTGCCTGAGCTCGAAGATGATGAGAGCTTCGCACGCTCGAAGAAGGCTCGCGAAGAGAAGAAGGCTCTTGCAGACCAGATCATCGAACTCAATCAGGTCGCACTCGATTTCTGGCAACAGGAGCTTGACGGAAAGTCTAAAGATGCGAGAACTGCCCGGAAATATATCGCCAAACGCGGGCTTTCCGATGCAACGATCGAGAACTTTCGACTTGGGTTCTCGCCCGATAGTTGGGATTCGCTTTTAGGCTTGCTGCGTGATTTCGGTGCGGATGAAAAGCTGATCTCGCAATCAGGCCTTGTCAGCGTAAATGAGGAAAAAGACAGGGCTTACGACCGTTTTCGAGGCCGTGTGATGTTCCCTGTTCTCGATGTTTCGGGAAAACCAGTCGCGTTCGGCGCTCGCGCGATAAAGCCGGACGACAACCCGAAATATCTCAACTCGCCTGAGACCGTCGGTTACGTAAAGGGCGACAACCTTTACGGACTTTTTCAGGCAAAAGACGCCATCCGCCGCAAAGGCTTCGCGATCCTCGTCGAAGGCTACCTTGACCTAATCGCCCTTGTCGAGAACGGCGTCGATAACGTTGTTGCGAGTCTCGGCACTGCCTTCACCGACGCACAGGCGAAATTACTTTCGCGGTTCACAAAGCGAATTGTCATCAATTACGACGGTGATTCGGCGGGAACCAAGGCTGCCCGGCGAGCGATCGAACTGCTCCTGCCGCATGATTTCGACATCAAGGTACTCGTCCTTCCCGAAGGCAAAGACCCGGACGATTTCATACGCCAGAATGGCGAGGCGGAATACAACGCTCTGCGTGGGCGAGCTACACCGTTTTTGCAGTTCGCACTCTCGGCCGCCGCTGAAGGCCGCAAACTCTCGAACGCAAAGCAAAAAGCCGAAGCGGTCGAAGAGTTTCTGCCCGTGATCACCGCCATCCGCAATCACGTCCAACAGCGTGAGAGCTTCGATCAGGCCATGGATTTCTTCGGTATCGACGACGCGGCGCTGAGGCGTGAACTTTGGCAAAGTTCGACAGGAAAGGCGGCCCAGCATCTGCAGCGAGCCGCCCCCACGCGAGCCATCTCTCGTGCCGCGCGTGCGAAAGTAACGGTAGCGGAGAAAAATCTGCTGAGGATCCTCGTTCACGACCGCGAACTTGCGGCCTTGATCCTTCCGCGGCTCGAACGTACGGACTACGAGAATCTCGCCACGGCAGAGCTTTACGAGGCCTTTATAGCGATCTCGGGAAAAGGCGACGAGGTTTCCGCTGAATCGATCGTCGAGCACCTTGACGGCGACGAGACGACTCTCGATCTTGCCCGCGAACTCCTCGTTTCACCGCGGTTTCGCGAAAATGATGAAGCAATGGACGACGCCATGGCAGAAGCGGAAAACTGTGTTTTTGCCCTTCGGAATATGGCCATTCGCAACCGGATCGAGGAAATAAGCCGTGAAGCGGCCATTGCCGAACAGGAGAACGACCCTGCGACCCTCACACGCCTGCTCGAACAACAGCTCGAACTCGAGAAAATTAGGCGTAATTTGGAGGAGCGTTACGCATAAGAATTATGTTATACTTTCCAATTTGCTTGGCGGCGGGATCGGCAATGAAACTTTAGCAGTTTGACGAGCGTTAATAAGTATTTTTAGAACAACGATTCGGCCCTTAACACAATCGAACACTTTTATCACAGAATATGGCAGTTGATTACGACGAAAAAGAAGACTTGATGGATCGCCTGCTTGCCCTCGGCAAGCGAAAGAAGTTCCTCAGTCTTGACGAACTTCACCGCGAGATCCCACAAAATATGATGTCCGAGGACGAACTTGAGGACGTTCTCGAGCGCCTTGAGGGTGCAAACATCTCTGTCGCAGAATCGGACGCAAAGCTCCTCGAGCGTGCCGGCGACCTTGCCTTGGACGATGCTGATGAGGACGACGAAGATGATGACTCGGACCTCGACCTTTCGGCCGGCGTCCTAGATAAATCGAACGACCCTGTCCGCCTCTATCTTCGCGAAATGGGCGTAGTTCCGCTCTTGAACCGTGAGGGCGAGGTTTCGATCGCTCAGCGGATCGAGCGCGGCCAGATAAAGACCCACAAAGCGATCGCCCGCTCGCCCATCGCTATCGAGAGGCTTTTGCAGATCTCCGACGAACTTACGACGGGAAAAGCGAGTATCC
This sequence comes from Acidobacteriota bacterium, assembly GCA_018269005.1. Lineage (GTDB taxonomy): Bacteria > Acidobacteriota > Blastocatellia > Pyrinomonadales > Pyrinomonadaceae > OLB17. The sequence continues at coordinate 22,595 of JAFDVK010000004.1, forward strand.
GCGAAACCGTCGTTTTCTCCGAACAGGCCGAGATCTCAGTCGAAGAAGATAAGGCTGAGGAATACATGCGCTGGACGCTCGAAGGCTTGGAAAACATCCGCGAGCATTTCAAGACAGCCTTAAAAACATGGATCTCGCTTATCAAAGAACAGGAAAAGCTTGCCGGCAAAAAGGGCGGCAAGCGCCTTTTGACCTTGAAACGCAAGACCGCTCGTCAGCGTCTTGAGATCGCAACCGAGATCAAGAACCTTAATCTCACAGAGCGTGCTCTGCAAAAACTGATCGGCTCGATAAGGCACGTCGTAGACGATATCCGCTCGGCTGAACGCATCATCAAGCGTTGCGAAGAGAAGATCGCCCGCAAGCCGGTTCCGAAGACCAAAAAGGAATTGAAGGCTCAGATCGAGGCCGCAAGGTCGGTGCTAGCGGCGATCGAAGACAAATATCATTTGCCGATCGTCGAGATCAAACGCTCTTATCACACGATCAGCGTCGGCGAATTTGAGACAAACAAGGCAAAGCGCGAACTTGTTGAGGCGAACCTTCGTCTCGTGGTCTCGATCGCAAAGAAATACACAAACCGCGGCCTTCAGTTCCTCGACCTTATTCAGGAAGGAAACATCGGCCTGATGAAGGCAGTTGATAAGTTCGAGTGGCGGCGCGGATACAAATTCTCGACGTACGCTACGTGGTGGATTCGACAGGCGATAACGCGTGCGATCGCCGATCAGGCACGCACGATCCGCATACCGGTCCACATGATCGAGACGATCAACAAACTTATTCGCACCTCGCGTCTGCTCGTGCAGGAACTTGGCCGCGAACCGACCAGCGAAGAGATCGGAAAGCGTATGGACATTCCCGTCTCGAAGGTGCGAAAGGTCTTGAAGATCGCACAGGAACCGATCTCGCTCGAAACACCGATCGGCGAAGAGGAAGATTCACACCTCGGCGACTTCATAGAAGACCGCTCGATCTTGAATCCCGCGGAGTCGGTCACGTTCTCAAACCTGCGTGAGATCACGGATGAGGTTCTTGCGACCTTGACGCCGCGTGAAGAGAAGGTCATCAAGATGCGTTTTGGGCTTGGAAATACAGGCTCGGAACACACTCTTGAGGAAGTCGGACAGCATTTTGCCGTCACGCGCGAACGCATCCGACAGATCGAAGCAAAGGCTTTGCGAAAGCTTCGTCATCCGTCGCGTTCTCGCAGACTTAAGGCCTTCCTTGAGGGCAAGCAGACGTAACGACTTGTAAGTCTGAGTCTTAATAAGTAAAGGGCCGCGAACGCACGAATAGGATACTTCTTCAATTCGTGTATTCGTGGCCTTAATTTGTGAATTCGCGGCTATTCTCTGACTTCCAGATTTGGCTGGCAGAAACTAGCTTCGGGATCAAAGCCTTGGCCGCATCGATCGCCCCTTTGATATGGCGTTGGTTCGTGAAATGGCCGGCGACATAGATGCCTGCGACATTCGTCTCGAACGTTTCTTCCGAGTAGATGGGAACCTCGCCGTATTTCCCTTTCTCGGTACGCACGCCGAGGCCTTTTAGGATCGCAAGATCAGCGTCCGAGCCGATAAGCACGAATACGACATCGTTCTCGATCGTAACCCGCTCACCAGTCTCTGATTCGAGAACGACGCTGTCGTCGCGTATCTCGATAACTTTGCCAAGAAAGAAAAGCCTTAGGCAATGTTGATGCAGCTCTTCTTCGAGAGGTTCTTTGACCCAATACTTTATACAGCCTTGTTTGGGGTCATTATTCTCCCAATCCGCACGAAAGATCGCAAGAGTCGTCTCTGCGCCTTCTTGAGCGAGAAAGAGTGCCGCCTCGCCGGCAGAATTCCCGCCGCCGACGATCAATGCACGCTTGCGCACCCATGGATATGTCTCACGAAAATGGTCGCTCACCTTCGGCAGATCTTCGCCGGGGACGTTGAGCTTTCGGGGATGATCCATTGCACCGATCGCAAAAAGCACGTTCTTCGTTTGGTACTCGGCTTTGTCGGTTCGAACCGAAAAGGTATGCGGCTCTAGCTCTTTGATCGAAATTACTGTTTCTTCCGTATGGATATTCAGGTCGTTATTCAACGCGAACCGAACGTAATACGAAAGCAGTTCTTCACGCGTCGGCTTTTCGCGTGCGGGCTTAAGATCGCCGGCCGCGAACTCAAGTTCATTGGTCGTCGAAAAGACGGTCAGCCCGACGGGATAATTGTAGATAGTATTGGCGATAAGCCCTTTCTCAACAACGAGATACGTGAGCCCCGCTCGCTTTGCTTCGAACGCCGCCATCAAGCCCGCGGGCCCCGCACCGATTATCAGAAGATCAAGCATTCTCGTGCGCCTTTAGGCGTGTGATGAGTTCGTCGATACGGACCTTCGTCTGTTCGAGTTCGCGTTTTGAATCAAGATACGCTTCCCACTGCATCGTGCCCGCCAGCGCCTTTAGCGTGTCCTCATCGATCGCATGAGCCATTACGACAAGCATGTCGCTCAGCTTCTCGTGCCCGTTTAGGAGCGATTCGATTATCGTATATGCGAGTTTGCCTTCTTCAGCGGTCAGGCCGGCATCAGTACTCATTGCTCGCCCCCTGCCTCGACCGCCTCGACCCGTTTTTCGGGACGCATATGCGGGAATAAGATAACATCGCGGATCGAATGTTTATTTGTTAAAAGCATAACGAGCCGGTCGATGCCGATACCGATACCGGCCGCCGGCGGCATTCCGTAAGAAAGAGCTCGGACGTAATCTTCGTCCAAGACCATCGCTTCGTCGTCGCCGCGTTCCCTTTCCGCTGCCTGATCGACAAAGCGTTCGTATTGCTCACGCGGATCGTTCAGCTCACTGAATCCGTTCGCAACTTCCATCCCGTTGATGAACAGCTCAAAACGCTCAGCGATCTGCGGATTCTCAGGCGATGCCTTCGAGAGCGGCGAGATCGATTTTGGGAAGTCGATGATGAATGTCGGCTGTATAAGGGTTGGCTCAATATTTTCTTCAAACGCTTCGAGAAGCTCACTATCACTCAAGGCAGAAACACGACCGGTAGGGAGTGTGCCCGTGGAGCCTTCGGGTCGCGGGGCACCCTCGCTACCGCTTGGGTTTCCGCCTCTCGACACAACCGCCTCTCTCATTGTCACACGCGCGAAATTACTGAAATCGATTTTATTTCCTTCGTACTCAACCACGAGCCCGCCGGTCGCATTTCGCACGCTTTCCTGGATCAGCTTCTCGCTGAAGTCCATCATCCCGTTGACGTCCAAATAGGCGCAATAGAATTCGAGCATCGTGAATTCGGGATTGTGCTTGTATGAGATGCCTTCGTTGCGAAAGTTGCGGTTCAGCTCATAGACTTTCTCGAACCCGCCGACGACGAGACGTTTTAGATAGAGTTCCGGCGCGATTCGGGCATAAAGCGGTATGTCGAGCGCGTTGTGATGCGTTTCGAATGGCTTCGCCGCGGCTCCTGTCGCTTTTGGTGTAAGCATCGGCGTCTCGACCTCGATGTAGTCATGATCTTCGAGAAAACGGCGCATTGATGAGATGATCTTTGCCCGCCGCTCAAACACTTCGCGCGTGGTGAGTTCCTGACCGGCCGCAGACGCAGGCGGTTCTGACTTGATCTGCAGGCTCGATGCGATCAGGTCGAGATAGCGTTGACGCTGCTTTATCTCGGCGTCCTCGATGCCGTGCATCTTGTCGGGCATCGGCGAGAGAGCTTTTGAGAGAAAATATAGCCGCTCGACGTGTACGCTGACCTCGCCCGTGTTCGTTACGAACAGAAAACCTTCGACGCCTATGAGATCGCCGTGATCGAGTATCTGCCATGCTTCCCAAGCCTGGTCGGCTTCGGGATCGGCTTGGCCGTCATTCCTTGCGAGGGTGAATTGCCCTCTTTTGGCGTAAATTTGCAGCTTTTCACGGCCATCTGTCAGATGAACAAAATTGCCGCGAATTGGAGTCGCGATGCGGCCGGCAACACGTACCACGCCAAGGGCCTTGAGAACCTCGTTGAGCTTATCTTTTATCTCGGCAGGCGGCCGCGTTCCCGGTTCAAGGTCCGCACGAACTGCGTCCATCTCGGCAGCTGCGCCTTCGACCGGAGCATACGACTTTAGGCGGCTGATCGTGTCTTCTCTTCCGGATAACGACGAGCGTACGAACTTGCTCGGATATGCGTTCACGACCAGCTCAGCAAGTCTCGCAAGATGTTCTTGCCGAGCCTCTATCTGGTCATTCGGAACAACGATTTCATCAAAAGAAGGTAAACTCATTTGCAAAATTTCAATTAAATCAAAGTTTGGAGGGTTTTGAAACTTCTCTTGACGCATTGTATCCGAGCAAACTAATAGACCGGGCCAGGCAACGTATCATTGGTTACATATGAACTTATTCGCTCTACAAACTGAAACTGCCCTTTCGCAGGATGTTGCCAGCCTGGCGTATTATCCGATCTTTACCTTAGGCGGTACAACGATCACGCCATTGATGGTGATCTTGCTGACCTTTTTGAGTGTTTTGCTTATCTGGCTTTCAGGCCGGGCCAAACGCCTCTTGGTCCATCGAGTGCTCGCGAAAACAAGAATGGACATAGGCGCTCGCCAGGCGATCGGCACGATCTCGCGTTATGTGCTGCTTTTTCTCGGATTCCTGATCATTCTTCAGGCTGTTGGTATCAACCTGACCGCGTTAACCGTCCTCGCCGGTGCGGTCGGTGTCGGAATCGGTTTCGGTATGCAGAATATCGCGAATAACTTTATCAGCGGATTGATCATCCTGTTCGAGCGGCCCATCAAGGTTGGCGACCGGGTCGAAGTTGACGATGTGAGCGGCGATGTGAAAAAGATCGGTGCCCGCAGCACCGTGATCGTAACGAACGACAATGTTTCGATCATCGTCCCGAACAGCAAGTTCATCTCCGAGACGGTCGTCAACTGGAGCCTCGCAAATAACGTGGTGCGCTTTAAGATACCGGTTACCGTAGGAAGTGACTGCGACATCGATTTTGTCGTGAACAGCCTTCTTGAGATCGCGAAAGAGAATGAAGCGGTGCTCGATGATCCCGCACCTTCCGTGCGGCTTACCGAACTTGCGAGCGACGGGCTCACGTTCGAGTTGCGAGCTTGGAGCAGCATCTCTCTTCATCGTCCGCAGTTGCTGAAGAGCGATGTAAACCTTGAGATCGTAAAAAGGTTCCGCAAGGGCAACGTCGAGCTGCCGTATCCTCAGCGTGACCTGCATATCAAGGATGCGGGCAAGATCGCAGAAATTCTAAGACCCTCGGAGAATAGAATTGCCACTCGAACCGCTCCTTAGCTTTTTGGTCGTTGTCGCTCGTGGTAAAATCGATGTAAATAAGCCCGCACGATACTATCAGAACGGTATTGTTGCGGATATCTGTGTCTCCACTTTTATGACGACGGCTCTGGAAACTGCGATCGACTGCGTTCGGAACGGCTCACGCTCGCTTTCCGTGAGCGGGCTGACCTCTTTATCCGCACGGGCGTATTTCGTCGCGCGAGTCTTTGCGGAAACCGGACGACGAGTTGCATTGATCACTTCCTCGAACACAGAGGCCGAAGAATTTACCGACGAGATACGTTCCTTTTCCAACTTGAACGGCCAACCGGCGTCGGTCGGATCGCTGCCGGCGTTCGAGAGCGATCCGTACTCAGGTACTTCACCGCACGCCGGAACGAAAGAGACGCGTGCTCTCACACTTTTCGGCCTGGCAAATCGCGCGATCGACATCGCCGTTTTGCCGATCCGCTCGCTTATGTTCCGAGCTCCGACGCGCTCGGAGATCCGTGACCTGAGCATCTACCTGAAGGCAGGCGATTGGTTCGAAACGAGTGATGTTCGACAAAACTTGATCGCGGGCGGTTATCTTTTGGAAGATCCGGTCATGGGGCAAGGTCAATATTCCTTCCGTGGAGGTATTGTTGATATTTGGCCCGCCGGCTCAGAAGATCCGATTCGCGTAGAGTTTTTCGGCGACGAGATCGAGTCGATGCGAACCTTTGATCCTGAGACGCAGCGTTCGATCGAGCCGATCGCAGAGATACTCGTCCCTCCGATGCGAGACGTATCTGTATCATCCGATACTTTGCGGGAATGGGCAGCGGCCGCGAAAACTCGCTGGCGAGATGCAAAATATGAAAGAAACCTTTCTGACCGTACGGCCTTCGCAAAAGAAGGTGAGGAGTTTTCCGGCTGGGAATACCAGATCCCGCTCGTCCAGCCGCTTACGGCGTCCGCCTTTGACCATCTAAACGACTTCATTTTTGTCTTTGACGAACCGTCCACGATCGAAAGGACCGCACGGCTCCTGATAGAACATCTTGAGGCGAGATTCGAGTCAGTTGATTCGGACGGCGATATAGCCCTTGAGCCGAACGATTTGTTCTTAGCCGTCGGCGAATTGAGAGACAAGCTCACAAGCGTATCGCGTGTTGAGCTGCGCGCTCTCGGTCGGACAGATACTGCTGCTGATACTGAATTCGAGATAGATGGAGCGATTGGAAGCGATTCGCAGCCCGCTTTTCTCTTCTTTGGCGACGAAAAGTCGACGGAGATCGAGATCCGTTCGCGAGTCGCCCGGAAATATCTTGGAGACATCTCTTCCCTCGCGTCCGATCTCTTAAAGGCACCGACATCAACTAAATTTATCCTCGAAACGACCGGAATGGCCGAGCGCCTCGGAGAGATCTTTGCCGAGTATGGCGTAAATGTGCAGGCCCGCGACATCTGTGTCGGTCGAATCGCCGGTGGGTTTTCGATACCCGAAGTAGGTGTTTCACTCCTTTCCGAGACGGACATCTTCGGTGAGACCACAGCAGCAGAGCCTGTTGAAACTCGCCGGCGAAAGAGCCGCCTAGGTGCGTTCATTTCAGATTTTCGCGACCTAAAGCCGGGTGACTTTGTTGTCCATGTCGATCATGGGATCGGCCGCTTCGCCGGGCTCGAGACGATTACCTCGCAGGGCAGCGAGCGCGAGTTCATGCTGCTCGTCTATGCGGACGAAGCAAAACTCTTCGTTCCTGTCGAACGTGCGGATCTCATCTCGCGATATTCTTCAGGCGAAGCGGCCGCTCCGTCGCTCGATCGGCTTGGCGGCATCGGCTGGCAAAAGACAAAGGCAAAGGCAAAACGCGCAATGCGTGACATGGCGGATGAGCTTCTCAAGCTCTACGCCGAACGCAAACTCGTTACAGGACACGCATTTCCGCCTGATATGCCTTGGCAGATCGAGTTCGAGGACGCATTCCCTTACGATCTGACGGCGGATCAAGCCGGTGCGATCGAAGATGTAAAGGGTGATATGGAAACGGCGTCGCCAATGGATCGCCTTATCATCGGAGACGTCGGCTACGGGAAGACCGAGGTTGCGATGCGAGCCGTTTTCAAAGCGGTGATGGACGGAAAGCAGACGGCCGTCCTAACGCCGACCACGGTGCTTGCGTACCAACACTTCGAAACTTTTAAGAAGAGATTTGCAGCTTTTCCCGTCAAGATCGAGCTGCTGTCGCGGTTTCGCACGGCGAAAGAACAGAATGCAGTGGTCGAGCTCGCATCAAAGGGCGAAGTCGATGTGCTTATCGGCACGCACAGAATACTTTCCACGGACGTCAAACTCCCGAAGCTTGGACTTGTCGTCATAGATGAAGAACAGCGCTTCGGTGTCGGCCATAAAGAAAAACTAAAACAGCTCAAGAAGAAGGTCGATATACTCACGCTCTCAGCAACGCCGATCCCTCGAACATTGAATATGTCGTTGCTCGGGATGCGCGATATGTCCGTGATCGAAACGCCGCCGCGAGACCGTCTCGCCATTAACACGCAGGTCGTTCAGTTTTCGGAGAGTGTCATTCGTTCGGCTATCGAGCTCGAACTCGCAAGGAACGGCCAGGTTTTCTTCATCCACAACAGGGTCGAGTCGATCGAATCCGTCGCGGCTCTGATAGGCAAGATCGTCCCCGAAGCCCGCATCGCGATCGGCCACGGCCAGATGAACGAATCCGATATGGAGAATGTGATGCTTGACTTCATCGACTACAAGTACGATGTGCTCGTAGCAACGACCATCATCGAGAACGGCATCGATATTCCAAGGGCGAATACGATCATCATCAATCGTGCGGATAACTATGGGCTCTCTCAGCTTTATCAACTTCGCGGGCGTGTCGGCCGTTCGAACCGCCGTGCCTATGCGTACCTCCTGATCCCGAGCGAACTCGAACTTACGCCGATCGCCCGCCGAAGGCTTTCCGCGATCCGTGAATTCTCCGACCTTGGTGCGGGCTTCCGTCTCGCCGCACTTGACCTTGAACTCCGCGGTGCAGGAAACATTCTCGGCGGTCAGCAATCCGGACATCTTGACGCACTCGGGTTTGATCTTTACACCAAGATGCTCGAACGCACGATCGCCGAATTAAAGGGCGAGGAGGTCGCAGATGAGGTCGGAGTTTCCATCAATCTTGGTGTAGATGTCTCGATACCGAAGGCGTACATTCAAGAGGCGGCTCAGCGTTTACGTACCTACAAGCGGATCGCATCAGCAGATTCTCCTGAGGCTCTTGACGCGATCCGCGGTGAGATAGAAGACCGGTACGGCCGTTTGCCGCAAGAGGTTGAAAATCTCCTCGAATATGGGCGGCTGCGTCAACTCGCAGAAGGGCTTCGAGTCGTCTCGATCGAGAAGGCGGGCGGTGCAATCGCGATCAAGTTTGGTGAATCCAGCCGAATAGCTCCCGACAAGCTGCTTCGGATCTTGGACGAAGTTGAGGGAACGAGCTTTTCGCCGAACGGTATTTTTCGGACACGGTCAAGGGCGGACGAATCTGCGATACTTACGGCGATGAACACGCTAACTGACCTTGCTGCTTAAGTTACATTGTGTGAAGCGTGTATTCAAAATTTCTCCGTATTCGGATAAAACCAACCGGCTTGCCGCGGCATCAAATACTCCGGTTTGCAAATCCGGCCACGTAAGGCTATAAACTTTCTTTTGCGCAAAAAGGTTTTGGCCTAAGATTATCAAAATGAAGTATTTAAGAAGCATTCTGCTCACCGGCCTCACGATCACTGCTCTTGGAACCGTTGCCCTAGCTCAAGAGACGGCAACTCGAGTCGTGGACGAGGTCGTTGCGGTCGTTAACGACAGCGTGATCACGCTCTCTCGCATCCGGCACGTCAAGAAGGATATGGTCGATTCGTATGTAAAGGACGGAAAGACGGCCGAAGAGGCCAAACGCCTGGTTGACGAGAAGGAAGGCGAGTTGATCGCAAATCTCATCAATGAGGAGCTTCTAATCCAGAAGGCGAAGGAGGTCGGGCTCGATTCGCAGATCGATGCGGACATCAATGCCCGTTTTGTCCAGATCATGAAGGACAATAACTTGAAGACCATCGATGCTCTTTATCAGATGATGCGTTCGCAGGGCTACGAACCAGACGATATCAAAGAGAATTGGCGAAGCCAGGCGACCCGCGACAAGGTCATTCAGGAACTCGTCCAAAAGAAGGTCTTCTGGGAAGCGACGCCCGACGACCTGAAGAAATACTTCGAAGCTCACAAGGCCAAGTTCATAAAGCCCGAGACCGTATCCTATAGCGAGATCTATCTTGGCTTTGCAGGCCGCGACGAGGCCGCTGTCCGTGCAAAGGCGAAGGAGATCTACGATGAGCTGAAAAAGGGCGCGAATTTCGATGAACTCGTAAAGGCAAACTCTGATGCCGGCATCGTTACTGAGGGTGCGGGTAAGGCCGAAAAGGTAGATGTCAACACTCTGACCGATATCATAAAGAAACCGATCGAAGGCGTAAAAACAGGCGACTACACATTGCCATTCGAGGTTCAGAAGATGGGGATCGTAATTCTTCGTATCGATGGCCGCGAAGCCGCCGGTTCTGAATCAACGTTCGATGAAAATGCCGTCCGGCTCGCTATCCTTCAAGAGAAGGGCCCGGCCGCTCAGAAGAAATTCATGACCGACCTTCGGACAGATGCATACATCAAGATCAACGAGACTTACCGCCCGATCGTTTCGCCGCTCCTCTACGCCGACGAGCGAAAAGAGACCAAAGGTTCGAATTAGCAGCCGGTAAACCGAAGCGAGAAATAATCCGCGGATTGACGAATTTATTCGTGAATTCGCGGTTTTTTTCGAACTCGCTCACTTTCCGCCAAGAATGTCCTTTAACGCATCACGATAAAGCTCCGCCTTTTTACGGGCACGAATCACCTGCGGATGATCAGGCTTGTATGACCGAAGCAGGCGATTCAACTCAGTCTCGATCTCTGCACGCCGGACTATAAGCTTACCGAGCGCAAGCGTGAGTTTCTGCACATCGTCGGGGCGGACGGCGAACAGGCGATCTATATCCTTTGAGAGAGTCGCAAGCTCGAAGCGCGTGTCGATCACCTTTGGATTTTGATCTGTGTAATCCTCAGCAAACGAGAGCAGATCGGACTCAAGTTCGGTCTTGCGGAGCAGAGTTTCCGCGTACGCCGGAGACGATCTGATCGGGCCGGGCTCGCTCGATGGCGAAGGTGTACCAGTCGGCTTCGGCTGTGACACCTGCGCCGATGCCGATGACGCGAGGCCGGCAATGCCGATAAATATCGCAAAGACGGCTGCCATCAATGATGTCGATCTCATCGATCTAAAGTCCATAAAAGGCACCTGCCGAGCAAGATTCGATCTGCGGTGGTTCATCCTTTTCGATACGTCCGTCGCCAAACATTTCGCCGCGACGCAATGTCTCGAAATACGTCGTTATGTTGACGAGGATCTCGTCCGCCGAGTGCGAGTGATACAGCGTTTGGCGGAACTGAGCTCCTCCCGGCAAGCCTTTTGTAAATTGCCCGGCGAGCTGTTTCATCTTGCCGAGAGCGACGATCTCCGGCATCTCCTCGCGGCACATTCCAAAGAATTCGAGAAGCACGGACTTCTTTTCTTCGACGCCGGGTTGATAAGGTTCGCGGCCTTCGATAGCGTCGTTAAACTGCCGAAATATCCACGGATTCTGCATCGCACCGCGTCCGATCAGGATGCCGTCCACGCCTGTTTCACGCCAACGCTGCATACCGTATTCGATCGAGGTCACATCGCCGTTACCTGATACAGGAATCGAGACGGCTTCTTTCACTTCGCGAATCCTGTCCCAATTCGCAAGTCCCTTGTAGCCCTGCTCACGCGTGCGGCCATGTACCTGAATATGCTCCACGCCGCATTGCTCGGCCATCTTCGCAATATCAACGACGTTGATCGTGGATTCGGAATAGCCGGTTCTCACCTTGAGCGTGAGCGGGATCGAGATCGAACGCTTGATCTCGCGCAAGATGAGTTCGAGCTGTTTGGGTTCGCGCAGGAGCCCCGAACCGCCGCCGTTTCGGACGACCTTCGGTGCGGGACAGCCGCAGTTAACGTCAAGAATGTCGGCACCGACCTCCTCAGCCATCTCGGCGCCCATCGCCATACGCTCGGGACGTCCGCCGAAGATCTGAACCGCGAAAGGACGTTCTTCCTCGTCAAAGTGCATCTGACGCTTCGATTTTGGATTGCCCCGCGTCAGTCCCTCGACCGAAATAAATTCAGACACAACAAGCCCCACGCCGCCGCGACGCTTTATCAAACGCCGGAAGGTATAATCCGTCACGCCCGCCATCGGCGAAAGTATCAGCGGCGGATCGATCTCGATGTCTCTGATCTTAAACGGTTTCATTCTTCGGTCAACTATCCATTCTATAACAGCTTACTCAGGTTTTCAGTCCTTTTTAGAGTCTTAGTGTTCCGGCGTGTCCCAACGGTGTATGTAGGACAGGTAACTTACAGGCCCGAAACCTGGCACGCCTCGTCCGCAGTCAGAACCGCCTGCTCCCCTCCTGCCCGAGGGGTGGCCGAAGGCCGGGGTGGAGGGAGCAGCGGGCGGTCAGCGTTGCAGAAGCCCGCACGTTAGTAAGGGCGTAACATTCAACGCAAATTCCGGCTGAATTGCCACGGCATTTATGCCGTGGAACCGTGCCCCAAAACCAATCTCGGAGGCGGCTCGGCCGCCGACATGGCCGTCTTTTGTCCCAGCCGAGACCCTCGTAGGACACTTCTGGGACAGCTCTTGGGACAAATAAGTCGCGTGTTATCAATCACTTACGCGATCTGTCCCAGAATTTCGCAAAAAAATATATCAAACGCATTTTGCATTCTCAATTCGCCGATTTCAATTCTCTTGAAGGCGGCTTGCCGCCGACTTCTTCTTGTCGCGTGCTCCGCACGCTCCGATGTGGTTTGGGCACGGTAACCCAGGGTGGCGGCCTGACGGCCTTACCCTGGGCTATATTCTTACGTCCCCTACGGGGACTAAAGCATTGCCGCCGACAAGACTGAGAACATTTTCGGGGCTTTGCCCTTTGGCAGTGCGGTCGGGCTTTGCCCTTTGGCAGTGCGGTCGGGCTTTGCCCTTTGGCAGTGCGGTCGGGCTGTGCCCGACCGTGGAGCGTACCCGGCTTTTCTGGAGGCGGCTTGTCGCCGACAAGACTGAGAAGATCTTCTGGGCTATGCCCAAAGACCGATGACCGATGAGCAAAGGCCAAAGACCAATGAACAATGAACAATGAACAATGAACAATGAACAATGAACAATGAACAACTTTGTCAAAGACCAACGGACGTTTGGACCGTGTTGTCATCATAGCGAAACGACGCGCCCGTTTGAAGCACAAACCGCACAGAATGTATCAAACCGCACAAAACGTATCAAAGTGCACGAAATGCAGGCTTTTGGCGTTGCCGAGACCAGTCACGCAAGACTGACCATGGCCACTAATGCACGAATGAAGGCAGAACCGTGTGCGTCAGCGATCTGATCTCGGCAACGGAGACCGGTCTTATGCCCAGTAATTGCGGTCGAGGGAGCGGTAGTTTATGGCTTCGGAAAGATGTGCGGCGGCGATATCCTGCTTTCCTTCGAGATCGGCGATGGTGCGTGCGACCTTTAGGATTCGGTCGTGTGCACGTGCGGAAAGGCCTTGCCGCTGCATCGCTTTTTCGAGGAGAGATTCGCCTTCGGAGTCGATCGCGCAGAATTCGCGAATTTGACGCGGTGCCATCGCGGAGTTCGAGAACGTCTTGCCGGAAAAGCGTCTCAACTGGATCCCGCGAGCAGCGATCACGCGTTCGCGAACTTCGGCGGACGATTCGCTCGCTTCGGTCGTCTTGCCGCGGAGTTCTTCGAATTTCACGCTTGGAACGTCGATATGAATGTCGATGCGGTCCATTAGCGGGCCGCTCACGCGCCCGACATAACGCTGTATCTGGAGCGGCGAGCATTTACATTCACGCGACGAGCCAAAGTAGCCGCAAGGGCAAGGGTTCATCGAAGCAACCAGCGTGAAATTCGCCGGAAATGTGAGCGACGACGCTGCGCGCGAGATAGTAACGCTCTTGTCCTCCATCGGCTGACGCAGGACCTCAAGCGCACTTCGGTCGAATTCAGGAAGTTCGTCGAGAAACAATACGCCGAGATGAGCAAGACTAACTTCGCCGGGTTTCGGCACGGAACCGCCGCCGACAAGGCCTGCCTGGCTTACGGTGTGATGCGGCGACTTGAACGGCCGCTCGGTCACAAGGCCTGTGCGGCCCGTCAGACCGGCGACGGAATGGATCTTTGTGATCTCGAGAGCTTCTTCAAACTCAAGCGGCGGCAGGATCGTCGGCAAACGCCTCGCGAGCATCGTCTTTCCCGATCCCGGCGGTCCGATGAAGAGAATGTTATGGCCGCCCGCACTTGCGATCTCAAGCGCACGCTTTGCTGTCTTTTGCCCTCGAACCTCTGAAAAATCAACACTGTAGCCGGACGCAGCGGTGCTCAGGGCGTTTGGATCGAGTTCGAGCGGAGCGACGCGTTTTGCGGCACCGAATTCGAGTTCGCGGCAAACTTCGACCGCCGTCCGAAGGTCGGCAACAGGATAGACCGCAACGCCCTTGACGACCGCCGCTTCAAAGCCGTTCTCCTCGGGAACGATCAGATGTTTTATTTTATTTTCACGGGCGGCAAGAGCGATCGAAAGGGCTCCGCGCACGGGACGCACGCGGCCATCAAGCGACAATTCGCCGATCGCCATCACGCCGTCCATCTCGGCGCCGTTGGTCATATCGCCGTTCGCACCGAGAATGCCGAGTGCGGTCGGAAGATCAAAACTCGCGCCTTCCTTGCGAAGATCTGCAGGCGCGAGATTGACGGTAACTTTGCTGACAGGAAAAAAGAAGCCGGAATTTTGTATCGCAGCACGAATGCGCTCGCGGGATTCGCGAACCGCGGTGTCGGGGAGTCCGACGATGATAATGTTCGGAGAAATGTCGTTTTCGGCTGCGGGACGTATATTGACTTCAATATCGACCAGCAAAGCGTCGATGCCGTACACCGCCGCTGACTGAGTGCGAAACACCATAGGAGATCAGTTCGTCTTGCTGTTTTTCTTGGTCTTCTTGCCCGGCGCAACATTTGCGCCGACAAGCTGCTTCAACTCCGTCAAGAATTCTGAAACGTCCGCAAACTCGAGATAAACGGACGCGAACCGCACGTACGCGACCTTGTCGAGCGTCTTTAAGCGCCGCATTATCAGCTTGCCGATGTCGGTCGTCGAAAATTCCCTGTCGGGCGCATCCTGAACGAATTTTTCGACCTCGTCGGCGATCGTTTCGAGCTGCGTTGTCGAGATCGGCCGCTTCTCGGCCGCTTTCAGAAGCCCTGCGATAAGCTTATCGCGATAAAAATGTTCGCGTTTGCCGTCCTTCTTGACGACCATATACGGTATTTCGTCAATGCGTTCGTAAGACGTGAAACGGCGAGCGCATTGCAGGCATTCGCGGCGGCGGCGGATCGAATCACCGTCCTTTGATTCGCGCGAATCAACGACCTTGTCTTCAAGATGTGCACAAAATGGACAGCGCATTTATTTTTACGGTTGCGGTTCGAAGTCCGGTGAATCAGATTCGATCTCGCGTTCGGCATTCTCGCTCGAAAGCAGACGCCGAAAGCCTGCGACGCTGATATCACCGTGGACGAGATAATATAAACCGAAAATGACCGCCGGAGCAAAGTAAACAAGGTGCATTAGGATCGAAACCGCCGCCGCATCTTCGTGTCCGATGCCGAGCAGGATCAGGCTGCCGGCGGTCGCCGCGTGAAATGCTCCGGCCGCGCCGCCCGGTGTCGGCACGAGCGAACCCATCGACGCGACGCCCATTACGAAGATCGAATCGACGAAGGTCAGCGGCAGTCCGAACGCCATCAGAACCAGCCAGGTCGGTATCGAGATCGCCAGCCAAAGGGCGATCGTCCAGAGCGTGACCCAAAAGATCTCGCGCGCGTTCGTCATCACTTTCAATGACGTCGCGAGCTGCTGCATCAGCCCGAGGCCGAGTGAGCGGACGCGTTTTGGAATGAATTTGCGGTCGGTGAACGCGGCGAACCAGTTGATGAGCGGTTCGCTGCGCCACGAGTAGATCAGCAGAAAAATGATGAACGATACCGCACCGAGCGCCATCAAATTGCCGACGAGGCGAATATACGCGTATTCGGCTTCGTGGCCAGCACGAGTTTGGAACCAGATGAGGCTGACGCTGAAGAAACAGATGAGGGATGCGAGGTCAAAGACGCGTTCGACGCCGATCGTGATCAACGCATAGCTCGGGCGGATACGCTTGTCGAGCATCGGCAGCCACATCGGCCTCAAGATCTCACCGGCTCGGCCTACGACAAATATCGCCGTAAACCCGACCGTCGTTGTCGCGAAGAGGTCGCTCACTTTCGACGGCGTCAGCGGCTTAAGGAGAACTTGCCAGCGTACCGAACGCAGAAAATAGCCGAAGCAGATGATCGCGGCCGCGGCGCCCAAATACCAGATGTTCGCCTTCCGCACATTCTGAGTAACCTCTGCCCAATCAAGGTTGCGGGCAAAATACCAGACGAATCCGGCCGTTAAGAGGATGACGAATAGATATTTTAGGGCTTTTCGCAATTGTGTATCTTTCGAGCCCGCTCCAAGAGGGCAAAATCAAAAGATACAGCATAAAAAGCTGATTTTCTAAAGCGGACACGATTATTCTTTGCCGGCACGCGATCGATGGCTCCCAACTCGGAAAATAAGCTGTTTTTCGAGGAACTTTTCAGTACCGCAGGTCGTAACTCTTGATTGACGGGGCAGGTGTTCCAAGGCCTTGTTGCTGATATAGTTATTGGCTAGAGGCATATTGACTCGGGAGAGGAAATTTGGAAGCGGCAAAATCTGCAGCTGAGATCAACGGAGCGGAACTCGTCAGAAGGGCGCGTCTAGGTGACGGCTTGGCGTGGGAGGACGTAGTTACGACGTTTTCGCGTCGTATATTCAACCTCGCGTATCGCTTCACCTCAAGCGTCGAGGCCGCCGAGGATCTTACGCAGGAAGTTTTTATCCGCGTCTATCGCTCGCTCGACCAATACGACGCCAAACAAGGCGATCTTGCAAATTGGCTGATGCGGCTCGCGCGAAATTTGATAATCGATGATTACCGGCATCGGCAGCGTAATCCGCAAAATTCGATGGCAGATGCCGTCGATGATCATCACTACCATTTGCGGGCGGTCGGCAATTCGGCACACCGCGAGATGGAGCGAAAGGAACTCGCCGCTCAGGTGCAGGAAGGAATTGACAAGCTGCCGGAAGATCTTCGAACCTGCGTCATTCTTCGCGACATCGAAGAGCTGACCTATCAGGAGATCGTCGATGTGCTGAAGATCCCGGAAGGAACGGTAAAATCGCGGATAAACCGTGGAAGGATCGAGTTGGCAAAGATCTTGAGGCGTATGCGGGTCGTAACTATTTAAGCAAGGTTGGGACTTTTGTAATGGAGAACAGAGAGAAACACATCTTAAACTGCACGGCGTTCGAGGACGCTCTGACGGATTATATTGACAGGTCGCTCGACCCGGCGGCCACGTCCGCCATGGCCGAGCACGCCCTTTGCTGCCCTCTCTGCCATTCGCTCCTGAACGACGTAAAAGAATCTCTCGGCGTCTGCCAAACGCTTCACACTCCCAAGATGCCGATGGCGCGTCTCGAAGCCCGAGTGCTCGCCGCGACGACACCTGACACAGGCCTTTCGTGCGATGAGTTCGAAGGCTATTTGACGGATTATTTGGACGGTTTCCTGCCGGCAAAGGCTTTCCATCGCTGGGAACGCCACGCCGTCTGCTGCGATAAATGCGAAGACCTGCCTGGAATGGTAGTCCGCTCGATCGCCGCTTTGTACACCTACAAGCTCGATGAACTTGCGGTTCCGGACGGACTCGTTGCGTCGATCCTCGCTCAGACGAGCGAAAGACGCGGCGTCATTATAGGAAAGCCCGGCATCGCCGAATCGATCCGAGCTTGGGTCGCAGGAATTCGCCTCCCGATGCCGCTTGGGCAACTTGCGCCTGTCGCAATGCTGCTGATCTTTGCGTTTCTGATCTTCGGCCAGACCGTGTCTGCCGACGGGACAGCGACAAATGTTTATAAGAAAGGCTTTGAGCTCGCTGAGGCGACATACCAGCAAAGTGCAGGGGCGTGGAACGGTACGCCCGCGGTTCAGCCTGAAGCAAAATGAATTGTGCTTTTCACTTACATAATGCTGCGGTCACCAGCTGCAACGGCTGTGGGCGAGCCCTTTGCCCGGCCTGCGATCATCGCATAAAGGGCTTTCCGTATTGCCAGGAATGTATCGTCCAGGGCGTGGAATTGCTGCGCAGTCAGTCGCATCCGAATTATGCGCCTTACGTAAAGAGAAAGACCTCGCCCGTGCTCGCTGTTATCTTTTCGGCGATCTGTCCGGGGCTCGGTGCGGCATATAACGGGCAGGCGACCAAGGCTATCGTTCACTTCGCGGTATTTGTCGGACTGTTCCAAATGGCAGTGCTGACGAGCGGAATTCCGCTTTTCGTTTTTGGCTTCATCGGGATGTGGCTCTTTGCGGCACTTGACTCCTGGCGAACGGCTCAGATGATACGCTCAGGCGTCACGGCCGACACCGCAGAAGACATTCTCGTCAGCCGTTTCTCAGGAAACCCGAAGCTTTGGGGTGTCGTGCTAGCCGTCCTCGGTGCCGCGTTCCTATTCCAAAGGTTTTTTGATGTCGGCGGAATGATGCGATACTTGCTGCCGGTCGTGCTGATCGGACTCGGCATCTATATTTTGCGTGGCGTGGTATTCAAGGCAAGGGCGAGCAAAGGCTCCTCATCAGGTGTCGATCAAACGAGTTTCGCTCTCTCCGAACCACTTTCGGGACGCGATGCGGACTTTACGACGCGTTCTAGATTCGGTTCATGGCGAGATCACAATTAGGCAGTAAGAGGTAAAGAAAATGGGACTTTGGTTAGGCATATTTGGACGTATCGGCGGCATATTGGCCCTGGTCGCGTTGATCGCGTTGCTCGTTGAAAAGCTCATCGTGTTCGTCGGATTTCTCGCGTTCGCAATTAAGGCAATTATCGTCCTTGCATTCGTCCTCGTCTTCTGTGTCGTAGGATATCTCGCACTCAAGACCCTGCGTGAATCGCGGAAAAGGTCGGATCATTAACACTCTGCCTTATCATTCACATTAGGATTAATAATTTCTTTGAAGGCCCTTCGCTTGCGCTTGGGGCCTTCAATATGTTCTCATTTAACTTCGAAAGGCTTGCTTCGGGCCTTTTGGACGTAATACAAGTGGGTATCCCCAACGATATCGATCCTTCCACAAGATCGAATAAAGGATCTATATCATCGGTTTCGCGTTAGTCGCTCGCGGCTGTTCTTGCGTGATTCCACGTTTCTCGGTCTTTGATCGTGAAACGAGATCATTTTAAGGAGCTTTACAGCATAATGCAGAAAAACGATAAGTATTATACTTTTCTATTAAAGCATTCATCTAAAAACAGAATTTATATCAAGCGGGTCGAGATACCTCGAAAGAGCGTAACTTTGACATCGATCTCAGTCGTATTTTTAGCAGGCATTTCGCTTTTCGCATTTGGCATCTACGGCATCTTTTCAAGGGTTTCCGCTAATATTGACGGGTCGCAGGTTGCGGCATCAATTAAGACGGCACCGGCAGAGACCGAACATTTTGACTATTCACGTCCCGGCGATTCAAAGGATTTTCTGAGGAATGCGGGCGGTCCCGAACTCGGTGACGAGAATGATTCCGAGACCTCGGAGATCGACGCCCAACTGAAAGCCGCTGCACTCGCCATTCCCTCAGACCTCCGGCCGAGTATCTGGCCGCACGAAGGCAAGATCAACAACGAATTCGGTTTCCGACGTAATCCGTTCGGCGGGCGTGCGTATGAATTCCACGGCGGAATGGACATTGATGGCGAACGCGGCGAACAGGTTTTTGCACCTGCAGGCGGCACGGTCATTAAGGCGGGCTGGTCCGGCGGCTATGGAAATATGATCGAGATCGATCATGGCAACGGACTTACAACACGCTATGGCCACCTCTCGAAGATCGAGATCGAGGTCGGCGATACGATCACACGCGGCCAGGAGATCGGCCAGATCGGTTCGACCGGACGCTCGACCGGGCCGCACCTTCATTACGAAATGCGTCTAAACGATCGGCCTGTAAATCCGCGGCACTTCCTGCCTCAGGAATCACCAACGCTCGTAAAATAGCTCTCGATCGATCAATAAGAAAAAGCGAGTCGAACTTTCGGCTCGCTTTTTTCTCGTTTACGGCAGGACCCGCATTCGTCCAACTTCTAACTTCCTTGCCCGATCGAAGCCGTCCTATCGAAAATAGAGCTGGTTCCGGGACGCTCTCCTTGTCGAATGTTGCGCTCTTTTCGGCTATAATGCGGTTACAAATTAGCAAATCACCTCTATAAAAAGGTTTAACTATGAATTCAATTAAAACTCGTATCCTGTCGGTGCTGTTTATTTTGTCGATGCTTGCGACAACGGCGCCATTCGCACTCGCGTTCGACGAAGGGATGTTTATGCCCGACCAGATCGCGAAGCTTCCCCTGAAAAAGCTCGGTTTTAAGATCACAGCTAGTGATATTTACAACCCGAACGGTATCGGGCTTTCCGACGCGATCATTCGCCTGAGCATCGGCTGCTCGGCGGAATTCGTCTCGCCAGAAGGCCTTATCTTGACGAATCATCACTGCGGCTTTTCGGCACTCGTTACGGCTTCGACGCCTGAGAAGGACCTTGTTGAGACAGGTTTCGATTCGAAAGGTCGCTCAGGCGAGATCCGCGCGATGGACGGTAAAGAGCCTTACACCGTGCAGATGACCGAACGCAGTGACGACGTCACCGCCCGAGTTCTTGCCGGTACCGAGAATCTTGCGGCGGAGGCTCGGGATGCCGCGATCGAAAAGAACATCGAGGAGATCACGAAGACCGAACAGGCGAAGGCCCCCAAGGGAGCCTCGATCCGCATCGTGCCGCTTAACAACGGATATTTTTACTATCTTATCCAAACATCCGAGATCAAGGACGTTCGCGTTGTTTACGCACCGCCGAGAAACATCGGCGTCTTTGGCGGCGACCCGGACAACTTCGAATGGACCCGCCACACGGGCGATTTCACTTTCCTGCGGGCATATGTCGCTCCTGATGGTTCGCCGGCAGATTACTCGGCGAGCAACGTTCCTTACAAGCCGAAGAAATTTCTCACAATGAGCATCGCCGGACTTAAGGAGAACGACCCTGTCTTCGTTATGGGCTTCCCCGGCGGGACGACGCGATATCGCGAGAGCCAGTCGATCAGCTACGCTCGCGACGCCAACTTCCCTTTCCTCGAAAAGTGGTTGATCGCAATGAGCGACAGCCTCAAGAAGATCGGTGCGACCGACGAGGAGAAGCGGATCAAGTTCCAGGACCGCATCGCAAACTACGACAACTCGCGCAAGGTCTATGGCGGCGGCTGGCTGCGGCTGAAGCACGCTGACGTTGTTGAGAAACGCCGTGCGGAGGAAGCGAAACTTCGCGACTGGATCAAGGCGGACCCGGCACGCGGGAAGAAATACGGCGGCCTGCTCGACGAGATCGCCTCTGCTTCAACCACATCGAATGCGTACCAGGAACGCGACGTTATGGTGCGGCGTTTCCCCAATGGCCTCTCGATGCCGGTTCTCACCGAGATCGCGAAGGCGATGATGACCGTTCGCGGCGGACGCACACTGACAGCGGAGCAAAAGGCCGGTGTCGAGGCCGGCATCAAGGCGGCTCTTGCTGATCGCGAACCGGAATTTGAGACGGACCTGATCAAATTCTTCTTAAAATCTTTCGATTCGCTTCCGAAGAATGAGCGTTTTGAGGCTGCGGACAAATTCTTTGCCGCTCCGACGGAAAAGGAACGACGTGCAAAGGAAGCCGCTTGGGCAGATTCGATCGCGACCGGCAAATACACGAATGCGGACGCGATCGCCGGACTTTATTCGAAAACCTACGCGGAGCTCGAAGCCGAGTTCCCGTTCCTCGCGGGTGTGGTCGCAGAACAAAGGGCGGCAGGTGCTCGGGCTCAGGAATTCGCGAAGCACGCCAACCATTTCCGCCCGCTTTATATGGAAGCGTTGACCGAAATGGAAGGCGGTACGGTCTATCCCGACGCGAATTTCACGCAGAGATTCTCTTACGGCACGATCAAGGGATATGTCCCCCGTGAGGCCGAATATCGCTCGCCTTTTACGACCATCAAGGGGATGGAAGAGAAGGACACGGGAACCTTCCCGTTCGATATGCCGAATAAGCTCAAAGAGTTGCAGGCGGCACATGATTTCGGACCATACGGACAAGGCGACAGCGTCGTCGTGAACTTCCTTTCGACCACGGACATCATCGGCGGAAACAGCGGTTCGCCGATAATGAACAAGTACGGCGAACAGGTCGGCATCTGCTTTGACGGCAACTTCGAAGGCCTTGGGAACGATTTCTATTACGATCCGAATGTGAACCGAACGATCTCGGTCGATATTCGTTTCGTGCTTTTCGTCGTGGACAAGTTCGCCGGCGCGACCTACATCACAAAAGAGATGAAGATCAACGACGGCAAGAAGTCGTAAGGCAGAGGTTATCTTGTCGCCGACGGCGACCGATATTAAAGCCTGGGGTGCAATGAGCGAAGCGAATGGAACCCTAGGAACGCGACAGCATTCAGGATTTTGGTCACCGAAAGGGACCAACAAAAATATCTGTTGCTCTCTTTCAGGGAGCGAATGGATCTGTCGTTGTAACCTGGGGTTTCGCCGAAACGGCTTCACCCCAGGCTTTAATATTTGTCGCCTTCAGCGACCAGGAGGCCGAGGCCATCACCCAAAGTCGAAATTTGGCATAGACTCTGAGAAAATATGTCGGTCTTCGGAGATACGCATAAAGGATGAGGCTGTTCATTTTTTCAGCAATTCTTTTTCTGATCGGGATCTCGGCCGCCGTTTCTTCCGCACAGCAGCCGACCGCCTGTGAGCAGATCATCGCTCGTGCGTTCGGCGATGCGGGAGCATATTTCTCAGACCCTCACGATGGCGATCCGATCGACCTGACCGTCGGCCTCAGCGCATTGGGAAATGCCGATCCGAACGACCTCACGCTCGGCGACGCACATCTTTACGCCAGCATCAGCGACCCGAACGCTCGCTCGGCCATCTACATCCCGCCGGGCGGAAAATTGATCGAGATAAAGACTCACCTCAAAGAAGATCCGAAATACGTCGGACGGTTCGGGAACGGTGATTCGTACTCGATCATTCAGTTCCCTGAACTCCGACAAACGCTCTTCATCCACCATATGGTCGACGTTGCCCTCGGCAAGAAGATGCCCGACGGCCGCACCAAATTCGGTGAAATGGGCGAGGGCGGCGGCGGCGAATGGTCTTATCGAACCGTTGACAAAACAAAGAAACCGCCGACCGTATGGCACCCTAGCTTTCATTACCACTTCGAAATGTTCGACGGTCTCGCATCCTCGCTAGACGGTCTGAAAGAACGAGTTTCATTGAACCTCTTGTGTACGGACCTTTCTAAGAAAGGCTTTTAGCTCCATCGGCCTTTCGGACAAAGACGGTAACCGGTATCTCAATGTCGTTCGCCGTATCGCCTGTCAGGGTCAGTTTCAAGCGGCCGGCAGAGATCGGCCCATTCACAGCTATTGTTCTGAAAATATCCTGTGCCATCGGGTCATTCGAGTTGTTCTCACCGATCACCATACCGGAAGCATTTTCCAATCTGGCTGAAATTCCCGGAGCCGCCATGAACACGACGGTCAATTTCGAACCGGCAGGCACCTGCAGAAAGACTTCGGCAGGCTGATGCGGGCGTAAGGTTGCAACCGCTGATGCGTCAGGTTTCACTTCCGTATCGTCATCGAAGAACCGTTCGGATCCAGTTCGCCCATCGAATGCTGCAAGTTTGAAGGGATTTCCCGGCAAACCGTTCGGCGTTCCCATAGCAAGCGTACCTGGATCAGGCGAATGATCGCCCTGTGGCGGTATCGCGATCCATTTATACACCTGCCGAAAGTGTGCGACCTCGCCCATTATTTCGCGTGTGTTCACACGGGAATCGAGAATAGCGTGCGTCTTGACGCGCCAGATCGCCGACCGAAGTGTGGTCAACCCGTCGCCCTGATCGTCAGCCTGGCAGACGGAATCTCGTGTGTGAATTGCGAGAGCTGCGAATCGGGTCCCGTTCGTATTGTTAACAAGCAGATTGAAGCGTTTCATTGAGTCTTCGGAAAGCTCCGCAACCGCGTCCCAATTCAATGCATTGAGTTTGAAAGAAAGTCCATAAATGCCGGAAGCACAAGGCGTGCCCAAATTCGGGACACCGACCATTGCGAGATGCGTCGCCGTCGGCCGTCCGTCAAATTGCGTCGGCATCACGCTGTTGATATAAACGCGAGCGACCAGCCCGCCGTTCTGTACGCCAACTAGATCGACGTGCCACGCGTTCAGGTCTCGTTGGATATGCCGTATTGTTCCGTCCAGAGCGGCGGCGTTATCCGTAGTGACCTTTCTGACATCGGTCATTCCGTCGGTAACGGCCCAATCTTCCGTGACGGCACCGAAATAGGCGCGGAACTTTCGCATTGCGTCGGCCGATTGCCATAACCCCCAAACGAGAACGACCGGTTTCGGCTTGATCTTGATGTTCTTTGTCATCGAATCGTCCGGAATGCGGGCTTCGATCGTTCGGCCCGATGCCGGAGCAACGCTTTGGCCCGAGCTGTGCCACGCGAATCCGCTCGTATCCCAAATAAATTCGACATCCTTTTGGCCATTGCCCGGGATAGTCGCGCTGACAACGCCATCGGGAAGGTCCATTCCTTCTACAAGCTCGCGAAAATTCACAGTGGCTGTCTTATCCGCGGCACCGAGATTTGCGACCGTCGCGACCACCTTTACCTGATTGCCATCCACTGCCCATTTGTCGTCCGGAATCTCGTGCCAATCCGACGGGCTCGGAACTACCGGTTGGTAAAAATGCAGGTCTGTAAGGATCAATGGCTGCGGACTGCGACGCAGCCGCCAAGTTACCGTGTGTGTGAAGCCCTTTATCGTGCTTGTACCATCGGTCCAGGACTTTGTCCCTGTTATCACATCGGGCTGATTGGGATCGATCTTCCCCTCGACGCTCGTTCCGCCGCTAGGTATACGCGTATCGGTCGATCTCGATGAGTTTGAAGGCTTTCTTGTACTGTCCGGGCAAAGATTGCTGTAGCTCGAGCTTTCGGTCTGCGTGTAGCGGGCCTGAAACTCCGGCAGCGAAAAGCTGAGGGTGAAGCGGTCGCCGTTGGTCGAAAGCGAATAAGATTTGGCCTGGCCTTGTCCGGAACCGTCCGTAACCTTTCGGTCTGAGGTCTCGGCCTTTATCATTCGCGGAGCTTCCCAGCTATGGCAATTCGTCGATTCCGTCTGTACGACCTTGTGATTATCGGCGTCGCGTATGCTCATGTTTGCGGTAGTATTCGCCCGGCCCGTTCCTTCCAGGTCGCGCACGACGATCTTTGCCTGATACTCGTAACTCCTTGATGTAGTGTGCTTTATACGTTCATTTGAGTTCACAGTTCCGAAAAGCTGCTTATCGGAATTGAAGCTGTCCTGCAGCGTCTTTCGATAGGTTATGATGCCGCTCCAACCAGCTTTTACCTTTGCCGGTGTCTTGTTTGGGGGCGAGGCGGACTTGCGCGGCTGAGCCTTTGCAATTCCTGAAAAAACAGTTGCGGTAATGACGGCCATCACTGCCGTTCGTCGAAAAATACTGCTCGTGAAGGATGTTCTCATTGTTCTGTTCTCCGATCTTTTCGGCGTGTTGCCGCTCTAGTTTTTTAAGCGTATTGCGACTGAAAAAAGTATCAATGGGTGCTGCCCGGGCTGCTCATTTTTGGGGACCTCTCTCTTTAAGAGCCGAAATTTCATTCTTAAGATCAAAATCTTGCTTTTTGGATCGAGTTGGGTTATTCTTAATTTTGTTGCATTGATGCAACATTCTACGATCTTTCGAACACGCCGTTATGGGATATCTGAGCCTCGTAAAACCGCTTTCATACCTACGCGAGGAGCAGGAACATCCGGATGAGGTCGTCGTTGAGTCGGTCGGGATCTCGTTCCAACGCGGTGCGGTCTCGGAGCTTTCAGGTGAGGCAAGTACGGGAAGAACGGGATTGACGCTCGCTTTGTTTGCACAATTGACGGCGGCGGGCGAGATCTGTGCCGTTGTCGATGGAGCGGGCGGTTTTGATCCTTCGACCGCAGCTCAGGCCGGCGTCGAACTTGCGAATCTGCTTTGGGTACGCTGCGGAGGCGATGTCGAGAACGCGTTCCTTTCCGCCGATCATCTCGTTCAGGCGAAAGGTTTCGGGGCCGTCTGGCTGAATTTGAGCGGCCTTTCGACCAAGAAGCTTCGGCTCGTGCCGAGGACATATTGGTACCGCTATCGGACGCGGATAAAAGAGACACCGACCATTCTTATCGTTACTTCGAGCGAGCCTCTTGCTGGTTCCGCAGCGAACAGATCGTTCGAAATGTCCCGCGAAAAGGCCGCGTGGTCGGGAGAAGGCAGCTTCAAATTGTTACGCGATCTTCATCTGAAGATCGCCTCGCGAAAGCATTATTACGAACCGCCGATCCACGCAAAGGCCGAGTTCGATCACACGGAAAATTAGATCTCCTGCGATGCCGAAACTTTTTGTATGCATAACTGTCGATGACGTGTCCGCCGCACGGCACTCTCTGCTTGCCGTCGCACGCGAATTCTCGTTCGCGATCGAGATGATCGATGACGGCGTCGTCTTTGATGCAAGCGGCCTCGAACGTCTTGTGGGCGGCCCCGAACGCGTTGCACGGCGTGTACGAGATTCGCTTGATGCGTTGGGCGTTACGGGCAGCGTCGCTCTTGCGGACACGACCGATGCGGCAATGCTGCTCGCACGCGGCCGGCAGAATACGACGGTGAACTCGCCCGAGAAGTTCGCTTCCCTTTCGCTCGAAGGCCTAGATATCGAACGCGACACGCTCAACGTGCTCGACGATCTCGGTGTGCAGAATATCGGCGAACTGCTCGCGATCCCACGCGACGAACTCACGCGGCGTTACGGGCGTGAATTCGACCGCGTGATAAAACGCATCGAGCAGCGTGGCGAGCGGCTTTTGACGCCGAATATCCGTGAGAGCCGCGTCTCGTGGAGCTTCGATCTCGATCAGCCGGTCGAGGATTTTGAGCAGCTTATTTTCGTGCTCAATAACGGGCTCGAACGTCTTTTCGCACGCGTCGCACATTACGGAAAGAGCAGCGAACACATCGACATTTCGCTGCGGCTTGATAATCGCAAATGGCATCGATACGAGATAAAGGCATCGTTCCCGACGCTCGACCGCAGCTTTTGGCTGAAGCTCATCAACCTTCGCGTCTCGCTCGAGCCGCCCGAGGCCGCGATCCTCGCGGTCGAGGCCGTTACGCATTTTACAAAACCGCGTCCCGATCAACGTGGGCTTTACGCCGTCTCACGTCCTGAACCTGAAAGTTTGCTGCTCACCACAGGCAAATTGAAAAAACTCGTCGGCACGCACGATGTCGGTGTTCCCGTACTTCTTAACGAACGGCTTGCCCGTCCCTTTCGTCTCGATGCCGACGCTTTGCCTGTCGGAAAAGAAAAAAGAGAGCGGTGTTCGCCGCAGCCCGTGATCGCTTTTCAATATTTTCAGCCGCCGCGTCGTGCAGAGGTCGAAGTGCAGGGACGCACGATCGTTCACGTCAAGACGCGTGATTTTTCGGGCTCGGTCATCGAGTGCGGCGGTGTGTGGCGTGCCGCGTCAAAGTGGTGGGAAACGGGCGCGTGGCGTACGCAGGAATGGGATATCGAGGTCGAGAATGCGGGCGTCTATCGGCTTGCTCTGGCGAACGGAGAGTGGTTCGTTGTCGGTGAATACGACTAGGTTTTATGGGTTTCTGCGAATTACACACGCGTTCTGCGTTCAGCTTTTTATCTTCCGGGAGCGAGCCGCAAAGGCTTGCCGCCCGAGCTGCGGAATTGGGCATAAGAAGCGTCGCACTGCTCGATAAGGACACGTTCGCAGGCGCCGTGCGTTTTCATTTCGAAGCGAAAGAACAAGGCATACGCCCGATCATCGGTGCCGAAGTAACGCTCGATGACGGCTCACTCCTGCCGCTCGTCGCACTTGACCTGAAAGGCTATCAGAACCTGAGCCGGCTGATTACGACATCGAAACTTCGCAGCAAAAAGGGCGAGCATTTCGCGACGCGGCGTGATGTCGAATATCACTCCGCCGGGCTGATGTGCTTTACCGGCGGGCCGGACGGCCTCATTCACAACAGCATAAAACGCGGCGACGGACAGCTCGATCTTGCGTGGCTCAAATACGTTTTCGAGGATCGGCTTTATGTCGAATTGCAGCGGCATCATCTGCGGCACGAAGAGGCGTTGAATCAGACGCTCCTCGGGCTCGCACACAAACTGCGCATAGATTATTTCGCGAGCAACGGCGTCTATTATGCGGACGAGCGGGATCGCGAGATCTTCGATGTTTTTACCTGCATCAAAAATCACACGACCATTTACGAGGCGGGCAAACTTCTCTCGGAGAACAGCGAGCGTTACATCAAGAACGAAAAGCAGATGCTGCGGCTTTTTGCCGATCTTCCCGAGGCCGTCGAGATCACGGAAGAGATCGCCGCACGGGTCCGATTCTCGATGGAAGAGCTTGCATACACCTTTCCGGATTATCCCGTACCGGCCGGCGAGACGATGAATTCCGTATTGAGGCAAAAGGCGATCGAGCGTTCGCACGAGCGTTATCGCGACAAGGCGTGGCCGATCCGCTCGCAGGTGCTGCCGCGATTGGAGAAGGAATTTCGGATCATCGAGATGAAGCAGCTTGCGGGCTATTTTCTTGTCGTCAACGACATCTCGGATTTTTGCAAGGCGAACAAGATACTCTCGCAGGGACGCGGTTCGGCGGCGAACTCCGTCGTCTGCTACACGCTCGGGATAACGGCGGTCGATCCCATCGAGCACAACCTTCTTTTCGAGCGCTTCCTTTCGGAAAAATACGAGCAGTATCCCGACATCGACATCGATCTGCCGTCGGGCGATGACCGCGAGAGCGTCATTCAGCACGTTTACGCGAAATACGGCCGCCGCAGTTCCGGGATGACGGCGAATGTCATCTGTTATCGCGGGAAATCGGCGATACGCGAGGCCGGAAAGACGTTCGGGTTCGGCACGGAAGTTCTCGACCGTCTGTCGCGTCTGAATTCGCATTACGAGCAGTTCAAGGGCGACGAGCTTTACAGACGCTTGAAGGAAGAAGGTTTTGATGCGGCCGAGACATTTCGCCTGCAGAAATTCTCGGACATCTATCACCGCATCCTCGATTTCCCGCGGCATCTCGGGCAGCATTCCGGCGGAATGGTCGTCTCTCTTGACCGGCTTGACGGCATCGTGCCGCTCGAACCTGCGTCGATGGAAGGCCGCACGATCATCCAATGGGACAAGGATGATTGCGAAGCGTTGAAGGTCGTAAAGATCGATCTTTTGGGCCTCGGGATGATGGCGGTGCTGCGTGATTCGATCACGCTGATCAAGGAGCATCACGATGTCGAACTCGACCTTTACCGCATCCCGAACAACGATAAAAAAGTTTACGACGCGCTTCAAAAAGGCGACACGGTCGGGATGTTCCAGGTCGAGAGCCGAGCGCAGATCGCCTTTTTGCCGAAGGCGAAACCGCGATGTTTTTACGACATCGTCGTGCAGGTCGCGATCATTCGCCCCGGCCCGATCGTCGGGAACATGCTGCACGATTATCTAAAACGAAGGCAGGGTTTTGAGGAAGTGACGTATCCGCACGAATCGCTCGCACCGATCTTGAAACGCACGCTCGGCGTGCCGCTCTTTCAGGAACAGCTTCTAAAGATGGCGATGGACATCGCGGGATTTTCGGGCGGCGAGGCGGACGAATTGCGCCGTGCGATGGGCTTCAAACGACCTGACCGCAAGATGGAGCGGATCACGCAGAATCTGCGGAACGGAATGACGAAGAACAACATTCCCGAGGACGTGCAGGACAAGATAGTCGATTACACGAAGGCGTTCGCGAACTACGGTTTTCCGGAATCTCACGCATACAGTTTCGCTCTGCTCGCGTATGCTTCGGCGTATTACATCATCCATTTTCGTGCGTGTTTTATGACGGCGATGTTCAATAATTATCCGCTCGGTTTTTACTCTGCGGCGACGCTCGTAAAAGACGCGCAGCGTCATGGCCTGCACTTTCGCCATCTCGACATAAATCTCTCGGACTATGATTTTACGGTCGAGGAAGTTGACGATGAGAAGCAGGTTCGCGTCGGTTTGCGTTTCGTACGCGGGCTTCGCGAAACGACGGGACGTGCTATCGAAGATGAAAGAAAGACGAACGGTGAGTTTGCGGATCTCGCAGACCTTTTGCGGCGCGTGCCCGAGCTGAATAAACGCGAGGTTCGGGCGTTGAGTTTTGCCGGTGCATTGAATTTTGACAATTCCGTTCACCGCCGCGAAGCTCTCTGGCGGTCGGAGCTCGAACTGCGGCCGAAGGGCACGCTTTTCGAGCAGACGACGAAGGCCGAAGAGACGGATTCGCATTTTCTCACGCGTCTCGAAGGCGTCGATCTTGTCGCCGCCGATCTCAAAAAAACAGGCATCTCGATCGGCCGTCATCCGATGTCGTTCGTACGCGAAAGGCTGAACACTCGCGGCATTCTCACCGCGGAGCAAACACGAAACTTACGTCGAGGCGACGTCGTCTCTGTTGCGGGTGCGGTGATCATTCGGCAGCGGCCGATGACGGCGAAGAACGTCGTTTTCGTAACGCTTGAGGATGAGACGGGATTTTCGAATTTCGTCGTGATGCCCGACGTATTCGAGTCTTACAGGGCGGTGATCAACCGCAGTGATTTTCTGATAATACGCGGCATTTTCGAGGAACGCGGAATGCTGAAGGCCCTTTATTTCACGCCGCTTAGCGGCATCTCGACCGAGGTCGTCTCACATGATTTCAGATAAAAGGCAGAGTCGCGACGACACATTCCGTCTCTCCCGAAAAAAGCTTTGTGCCGGGTTCAAGAAAGTCGTATCGAACGAAACCGAGAGCAATATGCGTACCCAGCTTTGGCGAAAAAGCAACCGATGTTATCTGTCCGGCGTTCTTGTCTTCGGCCGTTTTAAGTTCGCTGCCCGCGTCGAGCGATCGCGAGAGCGTGATCCCCGAAAGACGTTTTGCGATATGGCCGCGAAAATGAATTCTGGCGATGATCTCCTGGCCGATGTAGCAGCCTTTTTTGTACGAGATCATCTCGTCGATACCGAGTTCGGGCACGACGGTCGTCTCGTCCATATCTTTTTCGTAAAGCGGAATGCCGTACTCGATACGCAAGGTCTCGAACGTCTCATCGTCGATCTCAAGGGCGTCATTCAATGCGTTCTCAAATTCAGAAGCAGTGTCGTTCGGGATGAAGAAGCCCGTGCCGTAAGGCCGCTCGAAAATGAATGCATCGCTGCCGGCGATCGCTCTAAGATCTTCCGCCTCGCCGAACATTTCAAAATTCGTATGGGCATCGCTAAGATCTTCGAGAACAAAATCGCCCGCGAACGTGAATCGAAAAAGATTCTGATACAGCTTTTCGCGCGTCGCGGCTTCGGTCTCGATGATGAAGCGTTCGCCGCGTTTCGCAAAAGAGACCGCAGCAAGCAGACGGCCTTGCGCGTTCGGGAACGCAGCGAGCATCGAAGCGCCGTCCTCAAGCGTCTTAACGTCATTCGTGATCAGGCCGTCGAGAAATCTCAATGCTTCGCTGCCCGACACCGCGAACAGGCCGCGAGGTTCGCGTCGATAGCCTTTGACCCCGTTTCGTATATTGTCGTAGATCTCGCTCATCATATCTCGATATTAGCAGTTCTCTATCGCCTTCTTAAGTGTCTGAAAATGCGCGAGTTGGATATCGAGACCTCTTTGCGAGGCGATCACCAAAGGGCTCGGATGATAAAGCGGGACGAGCACGCGGCCATTCCAATGCTGTATCGTACCGCCGTGCATTTTCAGCGTGAAGGAATGTGGTTCGATGAGCTTCAGCGAATCGAGCCCCACGGCGCCGAGCGTTGCGACAAGCGGCGGATCGATCAGCTCAAGAAGCCGCCGCAGATAGCTCGAACAATTGCGAATTTCGGCTCGCGTAGGCTTTCGGTTCGCGTCCGTCGCGGAACGCGGACTGCACATAACCGCACTCGTCAGAAAAACGTCGTCACGGCTCAACCCGATCGAATCGAAGAGAATCTGGAGATTTTCGCCGGATTTATCGCCGGTGAAAGGCCGCCGCGTGCGGTCGGCACCCGCACGTCCCGGAGCTTCGCCGACAAAGAATACCTTTGGAGCAAGCGAACCGTTCAATTCGCTCAAAACCGCGGTTCTATCAGCAAGATCAGGGCAGATCCTGCACGCCTGGGCCTCCATCCAAAGGGCTTTGAAGACATTGAACTTCGATGATGCTGACACGTGGGATACTCCGAGACCTTTTGCTACAATAGACTTTAACATGAGCGACCAAAGATATCCCTTTGTCATCTATCCTGCCGTTGAGGGCGGTTATGTAGCCGAAGTTCCTGCATTGCGCGGCTGCCTGGCCCAAGGAGAGGATATTGAGGAAACCTTAGAGGAACTTGCTCGCGTATCGGAGCTTTGGATCGAGACGGCAAGGAAACACGGTGAAACTTTGCCAAATCCGGAAGCCGCGGTTGCAAAGGTAAAAGAAAGACTCGCCGCATAGAGATCTAAGAAATAATATGAGCCAAGTAACAGAAGAAATCGTCCTGGACTCCCTCCGGAAGATCATCGACCCCGATCTCCGAAAGGACATTGTAAAACTGGGGTTCGTGCAAGACCTCGTCATCGACGGCGGCAAGGTGTCGTTCAGGATCGTTCTGACGACGCCTGCGTGCCCTGTCAAGGAAGAGATGGAGTCGCAGGCGCAGACGCTCGTCTCGGCGATCGAAGGCGTAACTGAGGTCAACGTAACGATGGACGCCGAAGTGCCGAAAGGCCGCGGCGTCAAGGACAATGTTGCGGTGCCCGGCGTCAAGAATATCATCGCTGTCTCGAGCGGCAAGGGCGGCGTCGGCAAATCAACGGTCGCGGTCAATCTCGCAGTTTCGCTTGCGCAGAACGGTGCGAAGGTCGGCCTGATGGACGCTGACGTTTACGGGCCGAACGTCCCGCTGATGCTCGGCACCGGTTTTGAGCAGCCGCCGGTCTTCAACGGCCAGCTAATCCCGCTCGAAGCACACGGCGTGAAGATGATCTCGATGGCGCTGCTCGTTCCTCAAGACAAACCGATGATCCTTCGCGGGCCGATGCTGCACGGCATCGTCCGCCAATTTCTGACAGACGTAAATTGGGGCGAACTTGATTACCTTGTGGTCGATATGCCGCCGGGAACGGGCGATGTTCAGCTCTCTCTGGCGCAGCTCGTGCCTGTGCAGGGTGCGGTCGTTGTCACGACGCCGCAGGAAGTTTCGCTCGCCGATGTCCGACGTGCGGTCAAGATGTTCGAACAGGTGAATGTGCAGGTCTTGGGCGTGATCGAGAATATGTCCTATTTCATCGC
Organism: Acidobacteriota bacterium; assembly: GCA_018269005.1. Taxonomy (GTDB): domain Bacteria; phylum Acidobacteriota; class Blastocatellia; order Pyrinomonadales; family Pyrinomonadaceae; genus OLB17. The sequence goes on from JAFDVK010000004.1 coordinate 55,762, forward strand.
ACCCGACACGGGCGCGCGTTACAACGTCTTCGGTGAGGGCGGCGGTAAGAAGCTTTCAGATGAATACGGGCTGAAGTTCCTCGGCGAAGTGCCGATGGGCATCGAGGTCCGCGAAGGCGGCGACAAAGGTATTCCCGTCGTCATTTCGGCTCCTGCCTCGCCTCAGGCAGAAGCTTTTCAGAAGGTCGCCGAAGAGGTCGCACGCCAGATCTCCATCGAGGCAATGAAACCCGAACTCACGATCTTGAGCAAGGCCGGTTAGCAGATGTTTGACCGCTACAAGGACGATGCCGGTCGTGGCCTTTCGGAGTTTACCGACGAAAACCAATCGCACCGCTCCTATTTATGGGCGATCGGTATCGGTCTATTTATCAATTCACTCTCTTGGGCCGTCGTGTTCTTCACTCCCGCGGCAGTCGCTGAGTGGGTTGGGCTGGTGACGGACATTTCGACGAATGCAAAGGCTTTCCTTTTTGCTTTCCCGTTTATGTCCACGTTTGTTGCGGTGTACGCGCTAACCCGCCTCCCTCGTTACAAGAACCCAACTGCGGCAATTGGTGACTCAGATGTCTTTGCAAACTACAGAGATACTGAACGCTCAAGTTATATCTACAAACGCGTGCTTTTTTCCTTTGCGGTTGCGGGCGTGAACACAATTCTGCTTTTGGTCATGACCGACTTCGGTAAATAGGATTTCTGCGAACGGTCATTCAAATGCAAGTTCGTAGATCGCGATGCGGCCGCCGCGGTCAGAGGTGAAAATGAGCTTTTTGCCGTCAAAAGAAAATCTCGGAAAGCGATCGTCGGCCGCATTTCTTGTTAACCTAAGTTGTGAAGTTCCGTCTGCATTTGCAATGTAGATCTCGGCATTGCCATCGCTTCTTGCGACGAACGCGATGCGTGAACCGTCACTAGAAAAGGTCGGGTGAGTGTCGTGTTTCGGTCGAGATATCACGAGCCGCTCAGTGCCCGTCGAAATATCAGCCGCGTAAATATCGAATAGCAGCTGCGGTTCGGCGTTCCGGTCGGCGGCGTACAATATCTCGTCGCCTTCTAGCGAAACGCTCGGCCAGCCTAGTTTTCCTTTTTGGATCGGCAGCGGCGTTTGCCCGGTTCCGTCCGCGTTCATCTTAAAAAGTTCAGCGTTCTCGGTATCACCATTCCGATTCGAGCGAAAGTAGATCGTCGCCGAGTCCGCCGACCACACGGGGACGCTGTCGCTCGAAGGATCGTTGGTTAGATTCGTAAGATCTGATCCATCGGGCCGAACTTTGAAAATATCCCATTTTCCGTTCACTTCCTGATGAAACGCTATCCAATTGCCATCGGGCGACCACTGCGGATAATTTTCCGGGCTCGAGGTCGTAACGATCACGGCAGCCTTGCCTGTCGCCCTATCGAAGACCCGCAGTTCAGAATGATGGTCGGGATAAACCGCAGAAAAGACGATGCGCTGCCCATCCGGCGAATCTGCAGGAGTTTTGAGGTCGGCATCCGGCATTGAGACCAGAATCTCCGGCCGGAAGACATCAATGTCCATCACGAAGACGTCGTCGTTGCCCTCCACATTCGAGTTATACGCGAACTTCGTTCCGTCAGGCGACCATCCGTTTCGCGAAAAGTCGTGGCCTTTTGCGGTCGTAAGGCGAACGACGTTCGATCCATCCGTCCGCATCAAGTAGATGTCGGTCGTCTCGCTCTCAAAATTCGAATTGAACGAAATGAGTGTTCCATCGGGCGAGAACTTCGGGAAGGAATCGTGCCCGGCGTTGTTCGTAAGCCGTTTTACGTCCTTGCCGTCGGCCTTCATTGAATAGATCTCGTAATTTCCGTCACGATCGCTCGAAAAAACGATCGTACCGCCATCCGGAGACCAGCCCGCGTCACCGTCAAAGTTTTTGTTTGCGGTGATCTGTGTGACCTTTTCGTCCTTTATTTGGTAAGTAAGCACCTCCGTGCTCTCGAGCTTTGTATCACCGAAGGCGTTCGCCTGAAACGCAAACTTACTGCCATCCGGAGCCCAGGACACGTTCTCGGCGGAGAAAGGCAGTTTTTTGGGGTCGCTGCCGTCGGCTTTCGAAAGATAAGTTCCCGCACCTGAATCGCTGTATTTCCAAAACACGATCATCGTCGAATCGGGTGACCAGACGGCCTGGCGTACGTCGGGCAGATCGATCGCCTTCTGCGGTTCACCTCCATCGGGCGAGACCTTGTAGGTTCTGGGCAGATCCGGATTGGTCCAACGCGTAAAAAGGATCTGCCCGTCATTGGTCCAGCCTGTTACGTTCTCGTTCTCAGGCGTGGTCGTCAACCGTTTTGGCCCGGCATCGGTCGCTTTTATCGGCGTTTGTGTTCGATTTCGGTATCGCGAAACCCCGACAATTGCCGCGACGACGAGAAGCAGCAAAATAAGGATAGCAAGGGCAAGCTTCCAGGTCGAGATGCGTTTAGGTTCTGAGGCGATGTTTGCGGGCGTGTCCGAGGCGTCAGAATCGGCAGATACCTCGGTAACGTGAGCAAGCAGCCGGAAGCCGGCCTTCGGCACCGTTTCGATAAAACCGCGACCGTCATCCTGCGTGCCGAGAACCTTTCTTAGTGCAGAGATCGTCTGGCTGAGGTTGTTCTCTTCGACTACGGTTTCTGGCCAAAGCTTTTGGAAAAACTCTTCTTTTGAGACGATACCGCCGTTGGCTTCGACCAGAAGGATCAGGGCGTCCAGCACGCGAGTCGAAATGCGGACGCCCTCGCCATCTCGCGTCAAAAGCCGGTCTGATGGGACAAGCTCAAAGTCACCGAAGCGAAAAGTGGGCTTTTCGGGGTCGCTTTGTGCCATATTCATAAAGAATTCAGAACTTTTCAGATTATTCTAAAGTCTTTTCAGGGTATTTTCCAGCAAAATCGAAGACATTGAACGTCTGTACTAAGCTTGGCCACCTATCCGCGGCCGAGACCCGCTCAGTATGACCGGCGAACAATAACCACAAACCATTTTTGAGAACACAATGAAGACAGCTTTTCTCCTTTCCTGTTTGGCAATTTTTACATTGATATCGGCTCAGGCCGCCCCGGCCCAGGAACAGCAGAGGCCCGCCGCTCCGCCCACGCCTTTCACCTATCAGGGAAAGCTGGTGCTGCCTAACGGCCTTCCGGCGAACGGGAATTTTGACTTCATCGTTACCGTATATGACGCCGCGACCGGCGGAACCGCGACCGCCCAGATCGAGATCGACACCGTCAACGTGGTTGACGGCATTTTCACTCTATCTTTGCCATTTCCTGCGAACAGGTTCGAATCGGACGAAAGCTATCTCGATGTGCAGGTGCGTGCGGAAGGCGGTACGGCATTCAGCCAACTTTCACCGCGGTTGAGGATCGGTTCGGTCCCTTTGGCAAAGATCTCCGAGACGTCAGGGGCGCTTAGCTGTACGGGCTGCATCACGGACGGCCAGATCGTCTCGATCGCAGGCTCAAAAATCACGGGCAGCGTCGCGAATGCGGTCAATGCCGTAAATGCCACAAATGCGACGAACGCGGTAACAGCTCAGACGGCCCTGAATGCCGTCGATCTGACGAATGCACAAACGGTCGGCGGAAATAAGACGTTCACCGGCATCTTAAGCGGCAACGGATCGGGCCTGTTGAATGTTCCCGGCACGCTGAAATGGAACGTGAGTTCAGCAAACAGCGTTCAACTCCAGTCGAACAATGGTTATGTACTGACCAATTCGGCGGGTTCGGCGACGGTTACGCTTCCGGCCTCGCCGAACGTCGGTGATGTCGTCCGCGTGATCGAAAAAGGAACAGGCGGCTTTACGCTCGCGATGAACTCCGGCCAATCGATCCTCGATTGGGCAACGACGCATCAGGAGACGATATGGACGCGTCAATACACCACGAACGCGTTTCCAGCCACTTCGGTCTATGCCGCGATTGCCTCTTCGTCTGACGGCACTAGGCTCGCAACCGTGGAGTACCCAGGATATCTGATAACTTCGCAGAACAGCGGGCAAACGTGGACGAGCCCGATGCCCAGCGACCAACGCAACTACACCAGCGTCGCGATGTCGAGCGACGGGTCGAAGATGATCACAGGCGTCGAGGGCGGCTACCTATACACTTCGACCGATTGGGGAGTAACGTGGACTCCCCGCTTCGCCGATGCGGGCCGAAGTTGGTACTCGGTGGCTATGTCATCTGACGGAAGTAAGCTGTACGCCGCCAACAATCAAGGCGTGTATTCATCGACGAACGGCGGCGTATCGTGGACACAGCGGAAAACAGCGGTTCATATCGGATATCTCGCGGCATCAGCGGATGGCGCGAAGCTTGTGTTCGCCGAAAACCTCGGAGATGTTTGGACCTCGACCGATTCCGGTGCGACGTGGACGGACAGGCTTACTATTTCACCATATAACCAGTGGCAGTCGGTCGCCTCAAGTTCGGACGGCTCAAAGCTTGTCGCCGTCTCTGATCCGGGGTACTTATGGCTCTCGTCCGATTCGGGTGTTACATGGACGCAAAAGCTTATTAGCCCGTCGGGGGCAAATACGGCTTGGGCATCGGTCTCGATGTCCTCGGACGGAACTCGAATTGCAGCGGCCGTATCTACCCTAAGCGGCATCTATCCCGGCAAAGTACTCATCTCGTACGACGGCGGAAACTCCTGGACACCGACCGGAGTCGGCACAAGCTGGAATGCTATTACCGTTGCCGGAAATGGATCGAGGATCTCGGCTGCAATGTATGACGGCGTCCTGAATAAGCTATACTCCGGGCCGATCTCCACAACGATGATCGTCGATACGATCACCGGCATAAAGGACTCGGCGGTCGAGCTCGTTTACATCGGCAATAATCAGTTCGCGATGGTCAGTTCGAATGGAATGACGATCCCGCCGCATAATTATTGAGACATCGTAAAGACACATAACTATGAGATACGAAAAGCTCTTGTTTATTTTGATGCTGCCGCTCCTCGCTTCGGCAGCGGCCTCCGCACAGACCTACACGATCCAACGACAGATCATTGCCGATGGCGGCGGTACGATGTCATCGGCGGAATATACGCTCGACAGCACGATCGGGATCCCGACCGCCGGTGACCAGCAATCTGTCGGGAACGAGAACGCGCACGTTGGATTTTGGTTCCATGAGGTCGCACCCACGGCAGCAGCGGTCTCTATCAGCGGCCGCGTTGTTGATGCACTCGGGCGAGGCATTCCCGGAGCGTTTCTCGTGCTCACTGATACGGCCGGACTCAAAAAGACCGTTCTTACAGGCGCTTTCGGCTACTACCGGTTTGACGATGTCGTGTCGGGCCAAGCGTTCGTGCTTTCGATCTCCGCAAAACAACGGCATTTCGCAAATCCGAGTATAATGCTCCAAACCGGCGATGAGATACGGGATCTTGATTTCATTGCCCTTCCATAGACTTTGGAAAGATCCACGACGGAGGAATCCCATGAGACTGAAACTGACATTATTGCTTATCATTTTGATCCTTACGACATCTGTATTCGCCGACTGGAAGCTCTCGCAGCGGACGAAACAGGCCGGTCAAAAGACCGGTATGATCTCAACCATCTACAGCAAGGGCGTGAGAATGCGCACCGAGATGAAGGTCGAGATGGATGCAGAGACTGAGGCCGCGATGAAGGAGATGGGCTCGATGATGGCGGGAATGATGCCCGAGATGCCGGTCACGGTTACGCAATGCGACCTCAAACAGGACCTTTTCCTGAGCGAGGTGAACAAACAGTTCTACGTCGATTATTACGACTGGTCGAGTCTGCCGCCCGAAAAGCTCGCTCGCCGCGGCAATCAGAAAATTACGATCAAGGGAACGATGACCATGGACTCGTGGTTCGTCGATTCAGGAAAGCGGCAGAAGATGTTCGGTCTCGATGCCAAATGGGGAAAGCTGACCCAGACGATAGAGACCTCGCCCGACGCCTGCCAGGTTTCGCCGCCAACCAAAATGGAGATGGAAGGCTGGTTCGTCGTTCTTTCCCTCGAGAGTCAATCCTGCCCGACGCACCGTCCACCGCCGGCAACGGGCGGTTGTATGCCGAAGATGATCTACAAGCGGACGGCCTCTCCCGGATTTATGCTTAGCGGCACGACAAAGACGTACACGAACGGCAAGCTCGTCGGAACTTCCGAGATCGAGACGCTCGATCTTTCGAAAGCAACGCTCGCCCAGTCGCTCTTTGACGTCCCGCCGGCACCGTGGATCGAGGTCGAGTCGATGGAATCTCTGATGAAGAAGCAGCGGAATATCGACACGACCGCAAAGACCGTGTTCAGGGACGGCAGCAAAGCTCAAAAGACGATCGCGATCGACTATTTCTCGGGCAAGGCAAACAAGGTCGATCAGGACGCTCTTCGAAATTATGTCTCGGGCAAAGTAAGTTCGATCGGAATGAGCGGATATTTGGTCTCCTCGGCGGCCGACATCTCGGGCGGCAAGTTCGCGAATGTGATCGGCGTCGAGATCAAGAAGACAAAAGAATCGGGTGCTGCGAAACTCGGCGGACTTTTCGGCAAGGTAACAGGCAACACGGATGGGGCGAAAGCAGGAAATTCGAGCGCGGAGATCGTCGTAACGCTCTACGCGAGCGACGGCACGACCGTGGTCGCTTCAATGCCGGCAACTGCTGAGGTGAAAGGTTCACCGGACGATGCCGTGAGAGCAGCGATCGATCAGGTGATCGGGAACCTTCTCGCAAAAGTGAAATAGTTGAGGCCTGTATGAAGAACATTGCCCTATCGTTGTCCATTCTGCTCGTTCTCTGTATCGCATCATTCGGGCAGCCGCAGCGTCGGACAGGCCCGCCGATCGTTCGCGGTCCCGCTCCGGCACCGAAAGTGAAAGTCGTTCCAGTCAATGACCCGCTGAATGACTTCGCGAAGAAAGGTCTCCCGCGAGCGTATGTCTTCGGCGGCGACCCGAACGCGGCACTTGCCCGTCAAGCTGCGACGATGATCCTTAGCGACGACGAGAATTCCCTTTCTGCATTGATCGGTGCTCTGCAGACCGCGGGCTTTCACATCATCAACGAGGATCAGAAGATCCTCTTCAAGCCTTCACAAGCGAACGGAACGGCATTCTTCGACTATGAGGTTGCGGGAATGCTCCGTTCGAGCAATATGGGCTTCGTTACGAGCCTCGACAAGTTCGCGACGGTCGTAAAAGGCGATTCTGCGATCCTCAAGAACCTCGATATCGCGGGCAGGATGCTGTCGGACCTCAAGGCCGCGCGTTCCGGCAAGGACGCGCAGAATAAGTTTCTCGCCGAGCTGATCTTTGCGCTCGGCGGGACGTCGGGCATTGCGACACCACAGTCGAACATCAATATGCTTCAGATGTCGCTCATTGAGCGGCGCTACCTCGGCGATATGGCAGCCGCTTACGAGGAAATGGCGGGCGGCGTCTCGCTTTTCGACCGCAGGTTCGATCCCGACCTTGCCGGCGTCAAGTTCGTCAAAGCTAGCTTCAACGGGATGCCGTCGGTCTTCGCAACGCGAAATGCGGCCGCCGACGATTCACCTTGTCCGACGATTGATACTGCCGCAGAGGCACAGGGCTATAAGAAAAAAGGCGAGAAGATCCTGAAGATGTTCGGGTTCGAGCATCCGGGGAAAGCCGCCATTGGTGAGTATTTCAAAGATGCGGCGAAGGGTGTCGAGCTTGCGAATACGATCACATCATACCTCAAGCTTATCGCGGCAAATCTCTTCATCGAGATCGAGGTTGATGTGCCGAATGCCCCGATCGTCCGCACCAAAAGCAGCCAATACATCGACCGGGCTGAGGAACGCACGATCACGGCCACATTCAAGCGCTACTTTCCGAATTCGGCACAGATAAACTGCGTCGCAAAGGTCATTAAGATGGCGACCGGTGCGGAATTGGACGTGCCTGAAGAAGGTGTCCTGAAAGACGTTCCCGTTAAATGGGAACCGCTCGATCGGGCGGAGAATTCCCCTTTGTATATGGACGCTGTCGATCGGAAGAATCTGGATCTTTCTAAGCAATTCACCGACGAACAGGGACAGAATAAGATCAAGGCGACCGGCAAAGAACAGAGAAAAGACCTTCGAAAGATCGCAGTAGCGCCCGTGCCGAAGAAAGACCGCTGGCGAGTCGCGGTCGCGACAGAGAAGATGGACGCGAACAAGGATATCCCAAAGATCATTTGGGGTTCGCTCGATCTTAAGAACGGCGGTATTCTCGGCTATCTGATCGGCGTCGTCCCTGATGTGCTCGCGAAGATGGCGTTGAAGACATATCGCGTCGATATTCCGGTCAAAGATTGGGAACCGTGTACCGCCGATTGGGGCGGCACGGTCCAATATACACGCAACCTCCGCAAGACCGAGAGCGTAAAGTCCAACCGCTCGCCCGGAATGAATTCCGCCGGCGACGGTACAAAGACAATCGATATTCACGAGGACGTTCTCGTTACGCTGAACCCGCGTACGGAAGAAGAGATCGCCGCAAAAGCGGAACGAAAACCGGCCGACCTCGATATTTACGGCTACTACTCGACAAAATTCGAAGGCAAACGCGAAAATGACCCGTGCTGCGGCAAGACCGAGGGCAATTTCACGACCTCATTCGTCTCCGGCACGGACATCACTTTCGAGGGCAAGTCTAAATACAGCTTCGGATTGAGTTTCAGGGGTGGTGACACCGATTATCAGCTAGGCTTCACTCTCACGACCGGGCCGCTCAAGTCAAAGGTCCACGACTACGAAAGGGTCGATGAGACAACGTGCGACCTCGAAAAAGGGCACGACGAAATGTCAGAGAGCACTGCCTGGATACAGGCGACGCTTTCGGACGGAAGGTATCCGACAATGTACTTGAGCGACGGCGTGCAGCTCGTCGGCAGCAAAACATATCAGGAAGCCGATGGTTCGACAATTTCGTGGGAATGGGAACTGAGCCGGTGCAAGCCTGCCCGTTGAGCGGTCAGACCTTGCTTTTGATGCGAGCAATCCTGTAATATTGACTTTGTCGTAAGGATTCGTCTGCGAGGCGAACCTGATTTTAGAACGGGAGAAATTACAAATAGATGTCAGCAGTTGCAGCACCTAGCATTGAGTTGAACGTTACCGCGAACGCGGCCGACGAGATCAAGAAATTCATCGCGGCAGAGGATGATCTGCCGGAGACCGCAGGACTTCGCGTGCGTGTCGTACCGGGCGGATGCTCGGGTTTCCAGTACAGCCTTAATGTTGAGGAAGAATCGCGTCAGGGCGATTGTCTCGTGGATAGCCAGGGTATCAAGTTCTTCGTCGATATGTTCTCGGCACAGTATCTGAACGGCATAACGATCGACTATACGACGAATATGATGGGTTCCGGCTTCACTTTCGAGAATCCGAATGCCTCGGGCGGCTGCGGATGCGGCACGTCTTTCTCGGCGTAGGACGTTATCGATCAACAAAAAAATGCGCGGCTTCGAGAGATTCGAGGCCGCGCTTCTTTTTTCCGGGAAAGCAGCGTCGATTGTCCGTATCTTAGTTCATCCAAGATAACTGAAGGCAAGCAAAAGCGCTCATACCGAGGTAGAGTTGGCGGCAGAGGTCCGCGCAAAAACCTGTTTTTCCCGCTTGCCAACCCCGTTTTCAATACGCCATAATACTTACTGCGGCCGACATCCGACTTCCCTGCACTATCGGATGGCCGTAAATGAAAAAAGAAGATCTTGGGAAAAGGCCCGCATTAGCGGTTTCCTTTTAATAGGCAAGTTTTTTTTCTTGCCATCCTCGTTTCTCACGATCTTTCGAAAATAAGCAAAAACTGAGAGGAAAAAACCGTAGATGAATTTTAAGAAGTTATTCTTGCTTTCGGTGTGCGCGGCAGTTACCGCGGGCATTTCGACAGCACCGGCCGCAGCACAGGACCGAGCCCGCGTCGTGAGATCGACATCGAGCCAACCGACGAACCTTCCGTCCGAGCCTTCTGCTCCGCCAGTCCAAAGAACGACTTCTTCTCGTCCGACCCTCACAAGCCCGATCATTCTCGTCAAACCTCAGCCAGCCGCTCCGCTTGTCAAGAAAACTGCTTCATCGCGTGCCGTAAACAATTACACGTCAGCGCTCACCGCGGGACGCACGGCGTATAGCGCAAGCGTCAGCGATATGATCTATCAGGGCATTATGGCCCGCTGGGGCATTCCGTATCGTTACGGTTCGACCGGCCCGAATACCTATGATTGTTCGGGATTCGTCTGGAGCGTATTCAACGATGCGGGCATCAATTTCACGCGTGCGAGTGCACGCTCGCTTTGGGCACAATCAGAACCGGTCTATGGCGACGACCGCTTCAAGTTCGGTACGCTTGTCTTCTTGAACGGCCTCGGCCATATGGGCATCGTTGCTGACGAGAACGGCTTTTTCCACGCGTCATCGAGCAAAGGCATCACGTATTCGCCTTTCAAAGGATATTGGGAAAACCGCATCGTCGGCTTCCGCCGACTCCCGGTCGAAGCGACATCTGCAGCAGATATCCACTAATCGAAACAAAAGCGTTCAGCAAAATGCCTGCGAGACCGATCAAGAGTTTCGCAGGCATTTTCTATTTCGCTTGATCCGCTATCCGATGAATCCCGGCCTGATCGCCGCATCTTTCACCTCGTATATCGCGGCGACCTTGTCGATCGCAACATACGCAACGCGTTCATCCTCACCACGCAGATATACGACGCCGTCCTTTACGTCAACGATATCGCCGCGAAAATTTACGTTCGTCTGACACGCGACATCGACCTTCTTTCCCATCAACTGCTTTAGTAATTCTTCCATTTCTAGATCCCTATAAAATTCTAAATTCCCTTCAATTGTGCAGCGCGTCCCGCTGCGGCCCAACGGCTCGACGGCCGCTCTTCAACGTTCTGTGCCGTCTGCGGCCGTCGAGTTTGAGAGTGCAGCACAGCGGCAATGATCGCGGCATCAAGCGTTTCACGATCGGGTTCAACCGCCTTTCGACGCTCCATAAATGCGTTGATAAAACCTGTGTCGAGGTCACCGCGAATGAACACCTCGTCGTCCATAACTTCGCGAAAAAAAGGCAGCGTCGTCTTGATGCCGTCAACCTGATATTCGAGCAACGCACGCCGCATGCGGTCGATCGCCTCCGCACGGTCGCGGCCGTAAACCGCGAATTTTGAGATCATCGGATCGTAGTAGATCGAAACCTCGGCTCCCTCGTAAATGCCGCCATCGTCGCGAACGCCAGGCCCTTGCGGCAAACGCAGGCGCGTTATCTTTCCCGGTGAAGGAAGAAAGCCCGCGTCCGCGTCTTCCGCATACACGCGGCACTCGATCGCGTGGCCGCGAAGGACCACATCTTCCTGCGAAAACGACAGCTTGCATCCCGCCGCGACAAAGATCTGCTCACGAACAAGATCGATCCCGGTCACAAGCTCCGTTACCGGATGCTCGACCTGAAGCCGCGTATTCATTTCGAGGAAATAGAACGAGCGGTCAACGTCCGAAACCAGAAATTCGACTGTGCCCGCACCTTCATAATTCACGGCCTTTGCGACCATCACCGCACATTCGCCCATTTTTTGGCGAAGCTCGGCAGAATCGATCGGTGAAGGAGCTTCTTCGATCACCTTTTGGTGACGCCGCTGGATCGAACATTCACGTTCGCCCAGGTAAACGTGATTGCCGTGAGAATCTGAAAAGACCTGTATCTCGATGTGACGCGGGCGGACGATCGCCTTCTCGATGTAAACCGCATCATCCCCAAAGCTGGCTGCCGCTTCGCTCTGTGCGGTCTCGAGGGCCGAACGCAATTCGCTCTCTTCCGACACCAACCGCATACCTTTGCCGCCGCCGCCGGCCGAGGCTTTCAGCATCACAGGATAGCCGAAAGATGCGGCGGTCTCTCGGGCCTCATCGTACGACTTTAGCGGTGCGGTCGTCCCGGGAACCACGGGTACGCCTGCCTCGATCGCGATCTTGCGTGCGGAGATCTTGCCGCCCATCCCTTCCATCGCTTCGGGAGGCGGGCCGATGAACTTTATACCTGAGGCCGTTACTTCGCGAACGAACTCTGCATTCTCCGAAAGAAAGCCGTAGCCGGGATGTATCGCATCCGCACCACTCTCTTTTGCAACAGCAAGGATCTTGTCGTGACGAAGATAGCTCTCAGACGATGGAGGCGGGCCGATATGGAACGCCTCATCTGCCATGCGGACGTGCAATGCGGCCTTGTCCGCATCGGAATATACCGCAACGGTCCGAATGCCGAGTTCCCTGCACGCTCGAATGACACGGCAGGCGATCTCTCCACGATTTGCGATCAGAATTTTCTTGAACATCATTCGATTATCGAGTTGACCTGATTCTTCGGATCATAACGGACCGCAACACTCGAACCCGGCGCGTAGCGAATGCTCTCCTCGAGTTGAGCGGCGGTCAAAACCTCTGCCGACTCGAACTCGACGCCGTTGAGCGTGTAATGATAGACCGCGACCACGTCTTCGTTCCCATCCCGCTTTAATTCCAGGATCACGCCGTCCGTGATACGGCCCGAGGCGAGGAGCCTTTCGCGGCGCGAATCCGCTGGTTGTTTAGCTTTGAATAGTCTGTCAAAAATGCCCATCCCAGACCAGCCTTCAATCCATCTCAAGCGGAGGTTTTCCCCAACGTGCGCGAAGATGATTTGCCGCTGCGAGCACCTTCGGACGTTTGATGATCCTTGCCTCAAGCGGACGCTTGCCCGGCACGTCCAGCATTATCAGGCCGAGCAGGATCGTCAAAATGCCTTGGCCCGGAACACCCGGAAGCGAGAGCAATATCCCCAAGAATATCAGGAAAACGCCAAGAATATTCTTCAGTATGACGGCTCCCCAACGAACGAGCCACGGGCTGTTAGGGAGAAAATCCTGCTCGTAATGCGCACTAAAATAATGTGCGGGTAGCTTTACGAGTACGAAAGCGATCGCACCAAGGCTGAACGCAAAAGTGACCACGAAAAGTATCACGCTTATCACGATGCTTTCCCAGGTCAGTGCGTGCCATTTATCAGCGAGCCATTGCAACATCTACGATTCCAGCCGGCGAAACTCCTTCCAGATAAAATACATTCGGTGGATCAAGGTCCAAACCGAACCGACCGCAAGTATCCAAAGCACCGGCGGCATACGATTGGCAAAGTAGCTTGTCGAGTTCCAATCCCATGTCGAGAGTGCACCGATCACGAGCAGAACGACGCGCTCAGGACGCTGCAGAAAGCCGACATTTGCTTTAACGCCTAACCCCTCACTGCGAGCCGTCGTATAGCTGACCATCACGGACGCCATCATTCCGACGCCGGCCAGAAAGACGTTCAGCAGCGAGTGCTGAGGTGAATTGCCCGCATAGAACATTATTATGCCCATGAAGGCGGCCATATCCGACAATCTGTCAAGTGATGAATCCAGGAACGAACCGAACTTGGTAACGCGGCCTGAATTTCGGGCGACGTTGCCGTCAAGCATATCGAAAAGATTCGCGACGATGAGTACAACGCCCGCCCAGAAGAACTGGCCAAGACCGAAGAGAACGCCGCAGCCGATGTTGATCGTCACGCCGAGCGCCGTTAGATAGTTCGGGTTGATGCCGCGGGCGGAAAGTGCGCGAACCATCGCGCCGATGATCTTTTTCGCACCGCGGCCTATGCTTGATCCCAGCATCTTAGGTTCGATCCTCGATCCGATCGGTCTTCTTATCCATCACTGTCCTATTCAGCGTCGTGGATCGTCGTAAGACGGCTGATCTCAAAATTTCGAAAGCCGTTCGGCGTCTTAACTTTGACCTCGTCACCTTCTTCGCGTCCCATCAGGGCCTGACCGATGGGCGAAACCGTTGAGATGAGGCCGTTGTCGGGATCGCTTTCTTCGCTCGTTACGAGTTTGTAGCGGATCTTTTCTTCTTTGTCGAGGTCGAAAAGCACGACCAGCGAGCCGTAGGCCACACGATCCTGCGGTATTTTTGAGAGGTCGATGGATTCGACCTCGCTCATCCGCTGGCGAATCTGCGCGATACGCGCCTGAACGATCGATTGCCGTTCCATCGCCGCCTTGTATTCGGCATTCTCCCGAAGATCGCCGAATTCGCGGGCCTTCTGTATCTCCTTTGGGAGCTTAAAATGAAGTTCCTGTTCGAGCTCATCGAGCTCGCCCTGAAGTTTTTTCTTGATCGCTTCCATTTATTCTTAATGTGCTCCCTCGACCCGTATCATTTCGCTCAGCTCGGCCTCATGAGGTGCCGCGAAGGAAATTCCGACATCGCGAGCGGTTCGCACAAGCTGGCCGTCCGTCGGCACGGTCTTGATATTTGAGATCGCCTCTTCTAACGGAACAGTGATGATCTTGCCCGCCTGAAGCGCGACCATCTTGCCCGTCTCTCCGTTGGCAAGCGCTCGTGCGGCACAGGCTCCGAAATTCGTGCCCAACATCCGGTCGAAGGCATTCGGGCTGCCGCCACGCTGCAGGTGGCCGAGGACGACGCATCGCGATTCTTTGCCCATCATCTCCTCGACGCGTCGTCGGACGATATCGCCAATTCCGCCAAGCCTTAGTTCGGAACGGTCGGAGTATGTTTCGCTCGTTCCGACCTCGAGGGCACCTTCAGCAACGATGATGTTCGTAAAGCGCGATCCGGCTGCCTCGCGTTCAAGCACCTTTCGACGGATCGCCTCGAACGAGAATGGAATCTCCGGTATCAAGATGATATCGGCGCTTCCGGCAAGACCGGCGTGGAGAGCGATCCAGCCGGTGTTGCGTCCCATGACCTCGAGTATCATCACTCGGTCATGAGAAGCGGCCGTCGTGTGAAGCCGGTCGAGTGCCTCGGTCGCGATATCGATCGCAGTCATAAAACCGAACGTGAATTCGGTTGCCGCAAGGTCGTTGTCGATCGTCTTCGGAACGCCGATAACGGGAAATCCGCGTTTATGGAACTGCGCCGCGATCGCGAGCGTTCCTTCGCCGCCGATCGCGACCAACGCCTCGATGCCAAGGATATCGAGGTTCGCAAGAGCCTCGGAGACCGGAAGCTCCGTAAAAACCGGCTTGCCGTCAACCATTTTGACAAAGCTGCCGCGATTTCTAGTGCCCAACACGGTGCCGCCCTGCGGCAGCAGTCCGCTCACATTCTTCGGCGAAAGCTTAACGGTATGCGTTTCACCCAAAATGCCTTCAAAACTATCTTCAATTCCAATACACTGCATCCCGAACTTGCCTGTGGCCGTGCGTACGACCGCGCGTATCGCCGCGTTCAGGCCGGGTGCGTCGCCGCCGCCCGTTAGGATGCCAATTTGCTTATACATAAAAAATCAAGAGCCCGTGGAGTAAACCTTTATTTTACTCCACGAACCCGTCAGTTAAAAGCTGTCGTTATCTTTGGCCAAAAAGTCCGGCCGAAGCCACAAGTTTGCTCGCCTCCGGCATTGATTCAATGGCCTTTGCGACCTGCGGATCATTCTCCATAAGGACCTGAAAGCCTGCCTCGGAGGAATAATTCGCGGTTGCAAGTTCCTCGCGTATCCTCGAACGCGCATAAGCCGCGATCTCATCGACCGATGCTTCGTTTAGCTGGCTCTCTTTATCTGCGAGAGCGAATTTGATGAACGCATCGAACAGTTTGTCCGAAACAGCAAAATCGCCGGGCCGCACGACGTTCACAAAACTCTGCTTGTCGTTCTTGAAGGTCTCAAAACCCGGTATCTTCCCCGCAACGAGCTGCCGTACAAAAAAGAAGGCCTCCTCGTTGACCCTTGCCTTTTTCTGCGGGTCCTTTATCGCATCAACGCGGACATCAGGCTCGATGCCACGGCCTCCATAGAGTACGCGCCCGTTAGCGGTCTTTACGGGAACGCCCTCCGGTTTCGGTATCGCATTGCCGTTGTTGTCTTCGGCGTCCTCCATATGCGTGTAATAGTCGTAGATGGAGCCGCTTGAATAATCGCGTTGGAGCGAGCGTCCGAAAGGCGTGTAATAACGCGCTGTCGTGAGCGTCAGGCCCGTGCCGTACGGAAGACGGAATATCCGCTGGACGAGGCCCTTGCCAAAGCTGTCGCTGCCGACCAGAACGCCGCGGTCGTAGTCTTGTATCGCCCCCGCAACGATCTCAGAGGCCGAAGCTGAACCGCCGTTGATCATCACGACTAGCGGCATCGTTTCAACCTCGCCGCCGATCGCGGGAAGATCACGATTCTGCCCGAACCGACCCGTTTTTACGGAGACGACCGTCTGCCCGCTTGGAATGAACTTGCTCACGACATCGACCGCTTGCTCAAGAAGCCCTCCCGGATTATTTCGCAGGTCGAGAATCAGGCTCTTCATTCCCTGCTTTTTCAGTTCGTTGATCGCCTCGGTCAATTCGTCAGACGTTGTCTGCTGAAATCCGCCCGTAAGGGCAACATAGCCCGTCCCGTTCGGGAGCATAAAATAGTTGCGGATCGACGGCAGCGGAACACCACCGCGAACGATCTCGAATGGAACCGGATCTTTTATGCCGGCACGCGCAACAGTGAGTTTTACAGGCTTGCCGCGTTCGCCGCGGACATTTTTTGAGACCTCGGACGCGCTCCATTCGGTCGCATCTTTGCCCTCGACGGTCATGAACTTGTCGCCATAACGCAAGCCCGCTTTCTCGGCCGGAGTGCCGGGCACGACAGACTGCACATAGACGCCATCACGATGCTGAAAGATCGAGACGCCGATGCCGTAGAATTGCGAAGACTGTTCTTCATCTAGTTTTTTCAGTTCGCGGCGATTAAAGAACGACGAGTGCGGGTCGAGCGTCCAGAGCATTCCCTGGATCGAGCCTTCGGTCAGGTCTTCGAGAGCAGGCTGGCCGGCGTAGTTGTCCATTACGACCTTGTCGGCCTCACGAAGCTGCTTTACGATCATCTCCTTGGTCACGCCGCCTTCTTCGGCAGCAGCGTCCGAGCGATGCCCGAAAACACCGCCAACGACGGCTCCAACTACGATCACTGCTATTGCTATTATCGGAAAATTCTTAAGCATCAAGGTTCCCGCGGGCTCGAAAAACAAGACTAAATTATAACATACGAAACGAACGCGGCCTTCGTTGCGGCACACCGCGATTTACTTGTCGCATTGAAACGCGTAACATTACTTTTTCTCCGATGTCTAAAGAGCTATCCATCGTTGTTCCTGCATTTAACGAATCCGCTCGGATTGTGCCAAGTCTCGAGAAAATACTCACGTACATTCGCGAGAACGGTCTTGATGCGGAGCTGATCGTTGTTGATGACGGATCGAGCGACGATACGGCGGAAATTGCCGGTAAAGTTGCGGAAAGATATGACGATATCAAAACGAATGTGATCCGGCACGAGAAGAACCGCGGAAAGGGCAATGCGGTCAAGACCGGGCTTTTGGCGGCTGTGGCTGACATTGCTTTGTTCAGCGACGCCGACCTTTCGACGCCGATCGAAGAGGCAGAAAAGCTTATCGACCCGATCGCGAACGGCGGGATGGACGTAACTTTCGGTTCGCGTGCCCTCGACCGTAGCCTTATCGGCACGCATCAGCCCTGGCGGCGGGAGCAAGGCGGCAAGGTGATGAATTTCGTCATTCGGAAGATGTCCGGACTTGACTTCGCTGACACTCAATGCGGCTTTAAGGCCTTTAATATGAAGAAGTTCCGGCCGCTGCTCGATGTAGTGACGGTCGATCGATTCGGGTTCGACGTGGAGTTCCTTTTTGTTGCCGAATATCACGGATTGCGGCTCGCAGAGATCCCAGTTCGATGGAATGATGTCGAGGGTTCAAAGGTGAGCGTTTTTCGCGACACACGTCGAATGTTCTCGGAACTTGCACTCATTCGCCGAAACGCAAAGAATGGTGTTTACGACATAAAATGACCGCACGCTTAAACGTAAATATCGACCATGTCGCGACTGTCCGCGAGGCCCGTAAGACTATCGAGCCGAGCGTTGCGGCCGCCGCAGTGCTCTGTGAAAAAGCCGGTGCCGACGGTATTACGGTACATCTTCGCAGCGACCGGCGGCATATCCAAGATGCCGATCTTGACGTACTGCGCAGCGTCGTTACGACTTATTTGAACGTCGAAATGGCAGCGACCGATGAAATGGCGGCGATCGCAAAGCGTATGCGTCCGGACGCCGTCTCGCTGGTTCCGGAAAGCCCGACGGAGATCACCACAGAAGGCGGCCTGGACGTTATCGGCAACTTTGAAGCGGTTGCAAAAGCCGCGAAAGAGATCTCGGCCGCGGGTATTTTTGTAAGTATCTTTATCGACCCGATCGAGGAGCAAATAACGGCCGCAAAAGACGCCGGAGCCGGCCAGATCGAGCTTTGCACAGCAGAATATGCCGAACTCACGCTCGGTGCCCGTGCCTCGCACGGCGAAGGGCGAAAGAAGGCCGCGGCCGAGATCGAAAGACTGCATAACGCGGCCGTTCACGCTCAGAATAAGGGCCTGATCGTCGCCGCGGGCCACGGGCTCACGACCCGGAACATCGGGCCGCTCGCCGCGATGCCCGAGATCGCGGAATTCAATATCGGCCACAACATTATCTCGCGGGCCGTCTTTTGCGGGCTCGAAGAAGCGGTTCGAGAAATGCTGGCCGCTATCGGCAGGTAGTTTTATGGCCGATCTCCCACCCGACAACTCAGCACGCTCATTCGCGGCGATCTTTGCCGTCCTTGAGAAGATGGAAAAGCGACTGGAGAAACTTGAAGGCACACCGGCGAAATCGCTGCCTGTGCTTCGCGATGCACCGCATTCGAGCTTGGACAAATTCTCGGTCGCCGAAGCTATCGCGGACAGCGTCTTTGCAGCAATGAAAGAAAAGGCCTGCCAGTTCGAACCTGACAAGCCTTGTGATCACTGCTCGATGTGCAATTCGAGAGGTTTTTGACGTTTATTGTGCGGGCTGCGGCGCTCGACGCATCGAGTTCGCATCGCCTACGCTCGGCGCCGTGTGAGCACTGTCATCGGCCTTGAAGAAAGGCTCTTCCTTGAATCCAAGCAAACCCGCGGTCAGAACGGCAGGAAATGAGTTGCGCGTCGTGTTGTAATCCGTCACGGCTTTGTTGTAATCCTGTCGAGTTGTTGCAATACGGTTCTCTGTCCCTGCAAGCTCGTCCTGCACCTTCATAAAAGCGTCGCTGGAGCGTAACTGCGGATACTGCTCGGAAAGGCTCAGAAGGCGTCCTATGGTGCCGCCAAAGCTGTTTGCAGCGTCGATGACCGCCTGTTTCTGCTCGGGTGTCGAATCACCACCTGCGGGAGCTGCACTTGTTGCGTTCAACAGCCGCGACCGTGCATCCGCGATCTGGCCGAAAACTTCCTGTTCGTTGACGCCGACCATCTTCGCGGTATCGATCATATTGGGGATAAGATCGGCACGCCGCTGAAGGGCGGCTTCGATATCGGCCCATTTCCCTCGGACGCCTTGCTGCTTGGCGGTCAACTCGTTATAGCTGCAGCCGGAGAGCAAAAAGCCCGACACCAGAATCACGATCAATAATGCTACTCGTTTCATAATCTCTCTTCTCCCTAAAAAGCTAATCCTTCTTCGATCTATCGACCGCATCAATGACCTTTTCGATCTCGATGAGATATTCCCCGAACAGGTCGTTCGCCCCCTTTTCATCCAATTCGTAGGCAAGGTTATCTTTGCGAATATTCAGGATCTTTTCAAATGGCGTCCCGTCGATCCCGAGCGTCTCGGCCGTCTTTGCGACGACCTCACGCTTTGTGACAGGCGGCTCGATGCCGTAAACCTTCAGCACGGCGCGAAAAAGAGCCGCAAAACTCGAAAGGCTGTCGGCCATCAACGCGGTCAGTTTCTCGACCGACGACGAGGCCGGAATATACTGCCGGCGAAGCTGCAAAAGCTTGCTCCGCAGTTCGTATTCCGCTTGCAGCCGCAAGAATTTCTCGGATATTTCGATCTCGCCCAAAAGGTCGGGCCCGAAAAGCACACGGCGAGCCTGCCGCATTTGATCATACTCGATCGGAAAAACATCGGCGCCGTTCTTTAGCTCTGAGACCGTGAAATAGACGGGTATCGGATTGCCGAGCTTTGCCCATTCACGCACGCAGGCGTGGGCCTTTCGCAGGTCATCGGGGCCGATGCTGTTTAGAGCGACAAGGATGTTGTAGTCCGACCTCTGCGGGATAAAGTCGCCCGCCGCGGCCGATCCGTAAAGTATCACGGACACGAGATTGCTGCCGTGGCTCGACCTCAGATCGTCAACGAATGCGTCAAAATGATGCTTCATAACCTTTACCAGTCGCCGCCGGCGCCGCCTCCTCCAAAATCTCCGCCACCGCCGAAGCCGCCCCAACCGCCATCGGAGCCGCCTCCGCCCCAATCGCTGCCGGAAGAACCGGAGTTCAAAGCGGCGTTGATTATTCCGCCGACGACCCATGGCAGTGCGCTGTCAACGACACCGCTACCGCCGCCTCCGCCGCGTCCAGAATTACGTGCAAAATAAAGACCGAGTAAGATGAATCCGATTATCACGATGCCGACACAGCAAAGTATTTGATAGCCTTCGGCAGGCATCGAGTCATCTGCGGCACCGACAGCAGGCGAGGCCGCAGGAACGCCCGCAACGTTGCCTTTATCGCGGATCCTTGCGATGTAGGCATCGATCGTGTCGCTGATGCCTTTTGAATAATTGCCTTTCTTGAATTCCGGGACGAGATATTGCCGCTGCAGGCTGCCGACAAGTCCGTCCGGCAACTCGTCCTCAAGATCGCGGCTGATCTGCGTGAAATATTTCCGGTCGTCGATCGCAACGAAAAGCAAGGCGCTCGGATTGTCGTCGGCCTTCGAGCCGATCTTCCATGTACGCGCGAGATCTCTCGAGAAATCGAAGATATCGCGGCCGCCGGTCGTCCTTACGACCGCAACGGCGATCTCGACCTGCGGGTTGGTGGAGTTCTTTAGATCAGTTAGTTTCTTTTCGAGTGCGGCCTTCGCCGCCGGATCGAACACGCCCGCGTAATCGTTGACAAATCCCGTCGGCTGCAGTGTCGCAGGGTCCGACGGGTCTGATCCCGACTGCATGAAGACGTTCGTTGAAAATGCAGCGAGAGCGGCCAGGAACGCAAGCGCCGTGAGCGTGGCCGTAAGATAGCGAGATTTCGTTACCTGTCGCATTTCGAACATCGTCTCATTATACGAAAGCGCGTGGCTAGCTGTTCCCCTGATCTTCGTGTTTCCGGACCTCGACGATCTCTGCCCCACGGAATATCTGTCTGGCGAGCCGAACGCTTGGCAGAGCGTTCGCGTAAGCCATCAACTCTTCTTTGGTTGGATCTTCGCTCAATTCAGGAAGGGGCCGGGCAGTGTCAATATCCCGATCTTTCGGGATCATATGCGAAAGATCGATCGCCGGATGGGCCGCCGTTCCGCCGCCCGCGGAATGTGCTTGCGAACGCGCAGCACGACCGCGAACCGAAAGACCTGCCGCAAGCTCGCCACCTGACTTCAGCGGCCGCAGATCGTCGCCCGCGAACCGCAAAGCAGATTCGTAAGCGTCATCGAGCCGCGAATCCTCAAAATGCTCAAGCAGATCGGACGGTATCCGAGCCAATATGAGCTCGCCGCCGTACTGACGAGGCTCAAAAGGCACAATAGTTTCTACCGGAGTCGGCTCAAAGATCGTATCGCTAATGCCTATCTCGTCCGACGGAGGCTCAGGAAAACTCTCTGCGAGCGGGGCTTCATCGTAAGACAAGATCTCAGGCTCACGCGCGGGCTCAGGCTGCGGAGCCTTTGCTTCCGCGACGACAGGACGAACGCTGTCAGATTTTAGAGTTTTTTTTTTTCGCCGGCAGCAGCGGCCGCAGCGTGTGAGCCCGCAGAACCGAGCTTTCTGAGGATGTCCTCGATCGGCGCGAGTTTCTTCATCTCGACGAGCTTTACGAGGCCGACTTCGAGCACGTATCTTGGCTGGGCCGCGTCACGAAGATTCGATTCTGTCTCGCAAAGCGAATGGAAGAAGCGCAGGAGATCGCTTTCCGAAAACGGGGCTGCAAGCTCACCGAGCTTTTCCGAAGAGAACGCCGCCGAATCGACGAGTCTTTCGGTAGAATTTCCGGCAACTTTCTGCACCATCAGATCGCGAAACAGACCGAGCAGGTCACTCGCAAAATTTCGCAGATCGTGGCCGCGTGAAACAAGATCATCGACGGTTTCGAGAATAGTTTTCGCGTCAGAATTCGTGACCGCAACGATGACCTTTTCGAGAACGTCCGCACCGACAGAACCGAGGGCCTTTGCGACATCGGCGGCCTCTATCCTGCCTCCTGAAAAACTGATCACTTGGTCGAAATTGCTCTGAGCGTCACGCATCGAGCCCATTCCCGAGCGTGCGATCTCCCGCAGCGCTTCATCCGAGGCGTCGATCTTGTCTTTGTCTGCGATCAGTTTAAGCCGATCGAAGATCTTCGAGTTCGCGATCGTGCGGAATTGAAATTCCTGACACCGCGATGTGATCGTTATCGGAACCTTGTGCAGCTCGGTGGTCGCCATGATGAAGACGACGTTCGGCGGCGGCTCCTCGATGCTTTTTAGAAGCGCGTTGAATGCCTGTTTTGAGAGCTGATGAACTTCGTCGATGATGAAGACCTTGTAACGGTCGCGTGCCGGATTGATGCTCAGGCCGTCTATGATCGCGTCGCGAACGTTGTCGATACCGGTATGCGAGGCGGCATCGATCTCAAGAACGTCCAACGAACGGCTTTCAGCGATCTCAACGCACGACGGGCACGCGTTCTCATCGTCAATGCGGCATGGCGTCGTGGTCTTGCTGTCAGACCTGTGGCAGTTCAGCGCCTTTGCAAGGAGACGCGCGGTCGTCGTCTTTCCTACGCCTCTCGCCCCGGAAAACAGGTATGCGTGATGCAGGCGGTCGTGCTCTATCGCGTTGCGCAGGCTGTGCGTAACGACCTCTTGGCCCGTAACTTCGTCGAAGCTCTGCGGCCGCCATTTTCGAGCGATTACCTGATACGACATCGAGAGTTAGATTGTAATTCGTTTCGCTTTCGCGGCGCAATCGCGAGAGTAAAGAACGCGGAAAACAAACAGCCCGCCTCGACTCCGGTCGAAACGGGCTGTTTGGGGAATGAACAACAAAACAAAAAACTTAATGGCTCCAGACTTAACCGCAACACAAGCTGAAATCGCTACCGTTGCTCCGTTCCCGGCCTAGCGGGGTTCACAACTCAAACCTTGTGCGGAGCCTGAAGCCAAATACAAGGATATAGGATAACGGCGAAAGGATAAAGGCAGGACGCTCAAAAAATTCTTAAATAATGCAACCGAGGCGACTTGTCGGGGCTCCGCCTTACAATCGGCTATCGCCTAATTTACGGGCCTTTACTTTCTTTGCGATCGTGACGAAGATGGCGGTGAGTTCTTTTGTTTCGGCACGAAGCGGAGCGAGTTTCTCGGAGTTGAAAACATCGATCTCATCGAGCAGCTCCAGCCAATATGATGTTTCTTCAAGCTCTTGGAGGGAGCCTTCGATCTTGCTGACAAAGTCGGCGTCAGATTTCGCGTGTTGTGCCTCACGATACTGTGCCCCTACGGAAGTGCCGCTCCTGACGAACTGTTTTCCAATGACCTGCGCTTCGGTCGTCTTTGGCAGCGCCGAATAAAGACGCACAATCCGTATCGCAAAATCCTTTGTGCGAGCCTTTAGCTCATCGCTCATATGTGATGGGGATTTCAAGAACCAGCGGAACCTCTTTCGCCTTTATCCTTTCGCCTTTCTCCTTTAGTTCTGGCGGAAAGGGTGGGATTCGAACCCACGGTACCCTTTTGAGGTACACAGCATTTCCAGTGCTGCCAGTTCAACCACTCCTGCACCTTTCCAAGCCTTTAAGAGATCGAGTTGTCAAACACCCGCTTTTCGTGCGGGCAGGGCGTTGGTCAGTCGCCGGTGACCGGCTCGCCGATCTCGCCAATATCGTCGCCCGTGATCGCATCGTCACCGCCGGCGTGAGCGGCCGTCTTTTCCTCCATCAGCCAGTTAAAGACGAACCCGGCAAGGAGCGCACCGAGGATCGGTGCGAGCCAGAAGAACCAAAGCTGTTTCAAGGCCCACGGATCGTAATAAAGACCGACAAAAAGTGCCGGGCCGGTCGAACGTGCCGGGTTGACCGACGTATTCGTGACCGGGATCGTGATCAAATGGATCAGCGTCAGGCAGAGCCCGATCGCGATCGGAGCAAAGCCACGCGGAGCCTTGCCGTGCGTCGAGCCAAGGATGACGAGAACAAAGAAGAACGTCATCACCACCTCTGCAACGAAGCAAGCCATCGCACTGTACTTCGCAGGCGAATGATCGCCAAAGCCGTTCGAGGCAAAGCCTCCCGCAAACCCGAAACCTGCCTTACCGTTGGCAATAATGTACAAGATCCCGGCGGCCACGATCGCCCCTAAAAGTTGAGCGACGATATACGGGATCAGATCCTTTGCCGGAAATCGTTTACCGGCCCAAAGGCCGACCGAAACCGCCGGATTAAAGTGAGCGCCCGAGACATGACCCAAAGCATAAGCTCCCGTCAGGACCGTCAACCCGAAAGCGAGGGCAACGCCCGCAAACCCGATCCCAAGGTTCGGATACGCGGCGGCGATCACCGCACTTCCACATCCGCCGAGCACAAGCCAGAGCGTGCCCAAAAATTCTGCCGCCAATTTTTTCGACAAAGGCATATCGTCTTATCCCTCCTTAAGGAATCCAAATACCGCTTCTTGGTCTTTTTTTATTTGGCCGAGCTAAAAAGAAAAATGGCGGAGAGGGTGGGATTCGAACCCACGGTACCCGTTAAGGCACAACAATTTTCGAGACTGCCCGATTCAACCACTCTCGCACCTCTCCAGCGCGAACCATTTATGATAATGGTCAGAGCGGAAAATAATCAAGTTGAGACACCATTCTCTGTCTTTATGCGGCGAGAACGAAAGAAATCCTGCATCAATTTACGGCATTCTTCCTCTAAAACGCCCGTGACGATCTCGATCCGATGATTGAGAATTCCGCTGTCGCAGATCTCGAATTTGCTTCGCACGGCACCAAATCTCTCGTCCGGTGCTCCATACACGAGCCTTGCAACACGGGCGTTCACAAGAGCGCCGGCGCACATCGCACACGGCTCGATCGTCGAATAGACGGTCGAGCCCGTGAGGCGATAATTCCCTATCTTTTGCCCTGCGGCCCGAATTGCGAGGATCTCGGCGTGAGCGGTCGGATCATGCCGCTCGATCGTTTCGTTCGAAGCTTCACTTACGATCTCTCCGGCAGCAGAAACGATAACAGCACCGATCGGCACTTCACCTCGACATTCGGCTTCGCGAGCCAGTTCTATCGCCCGGTGCAAAAAAAACTCGTCCATCTCGTCCATTCTTTACGGCTGCCGTAGATTATCGCACAGATTCCCAATGGGACGCGGTTCATTCTACATCCGGCTTTTTGACGTGCTAATATTGTAAACTCCAAACCAAAAACCAATGCCAAGATCCCTAAAATGCCCGACTTGCAACGCGCCTTTGGAGATAACGGACGCAGAACAGCAGATCGATGTCTGCGAATTTTGCGGCAACAGAATTCTCCTTTCACCTGACGATCATCGCGATGAGCCGGACGGCCTGATCGAGCAGGCCAGGAATTTGCAGAAGATCAAGCAAATGGCACAGAGCGGGAATATGATCGAAGCGATCAAACTTTTCCGCTCGACCTTCGGCGTTGGTTTGAAGGAGGCAAAGGAGGCGGTCGAAGGGCTCGCTTCGCGCAGGCCGGTCGTTTTCACCCAAGTTTCAACTCAAAGCTATGTACAGCCTGTACAGCCGGCATACGGAATGTATGCGGCTCCGCCGAGCGTAAGGCGACGCTCAACATTTAGCCCGATGATCGCGATCGTAACCGTTCTCGCAGTCGTGATCGGGATCGGAATATTTGGGGTCTCGACGTTCGTCTCGGTCATTAGCCGAACCGTCAAAAATACGGCAAATGTCGCCAACCGCGGAACCGGTTCGAATGGCGGCAGCGACGAACCGAACGGACTTGCGACCGAGATATTTCGCTTTGGCGGTGAAGGCATCGGCGCAGGTAAATTCAAGGACAACCGCACCGTCGCGATCGACGGCGAGGGCAATGTTTATTCTGCTGATTACACGGGCAAAGCGATCCAAAAGTTCGACAGCGACGGCAAGTTTCTGACCCAATGGGAACTCAGCGATGATATGCCCATCCTAAAGATCGCCGCCGATCGGAAAGGCCATGTGTATCTGCTTCGTTCCAACTCTCTTACGATCTTCGACAGTGCGACCGGTAAGGTCGTTCGCACGATTCCGGGAACCGATTATCGTCACCTTGCCACAAGCACGAACGGTTCGTTATACGCCCTCTCCGATTCGAACTCAGTATTGAAGCTCGACGCGAACGGGAAGGTTCTCTCAAAGACCGGCAATCTGATCAAGCAAATAAACTTTGAGGTAAACGACCTTGAAAAGATCGCAGCCGACGGCAGCGGCAACCTTTACGCTGCAGACAGTTCGGGACGCAATCTGCTGAAATTCTCGCCGGACGGAAAGTTCCTCTTCCGCTTCGACTCGGCCGCGGGACTGACCGGCTCTGCGGGAATCCTTGGCGATCTCGCTGTCGACAACACCGGTAAGGGACGAGTGTACTCCGCGAACGCATTCTTCGTGATCGTTTACGATGTCGAAGGCTCGTTTATCGGCTCGTTCACCGCACCACAGACCTTCGGCCTCACGGTCGATGACAAGGGTGCTCTCTGGACCGCCTCACGACCATTTATCGTCAAATACGAAATCGGAAAAATTGAGAAGTGAGAACTAAGAATGGTGAATGGTGAATGGTGAATGGTGAATGGTGAGTTGTGAGTTGTGAGTTGTGAGTTGTGATTTTAGAGTTTTTTAATTGAAGAACGGAGAACGGAATATTTTGATTCTCCGTTCTCCCTCTCAATTCTCCGTTTCCCCTACGCCGGCGGAACCAAGAAGCCAAGGTCGGTGTTCGAGAAATTACCTATCAGCGGAAATACGCTGCTCAGGTTCCCGGCCGGCACGCCGAACCATCGTGCAAGCGTTCCCGCATACTGCTCGACCGAGGTCGTCGGTATCCAACGGCCGCGAGCATTCGAACCATTATCGGCGTCATCAGGGCCGTTCATCGTGAGCGTCGGGAACGGAGTTCCGTTGCTCGTGTTTATGCCAAAGAAGTCGGCCGATGTGATCCCTCCACCAACGACGAAATGATAGTTCGCCCATGCGTGATCGCTTCCGACGTTGCCGCCCGAGCTCGCAGGGTTGAACGTCCTCGAGAAGTCCGCCATCGTGAACTGCGTCACCTTATCCGCCACTCCTTGGGCGACCATCTCGTCATAAAATGCACGCATCGACTGGCTGACATCGCCAAGCTGTGCCGCCTGTGTCGTGATCTGGCCGTTGTGGGTGTCAAAGCCGCCGATCTGGACAAAGAAGACCTGACGATTGATCGAGAGATCGGTGCGTTTCTTGATAAGGCGCGCGACCTGCTTCAACTGCCGTCCAAGGCTCGTATTGGGAAACACGACTGTGACTTCCTGCGAGGTCTGCAAGGCCGCGTTCGCCTGCATAGCCTCGTTCGTGATATCGCTTGCGGCCGCGACCACCTGCGACGACAGGTCGATCGTCCGAAGCGAATTGAAGGCCGCCAACCTTGCTTGATTTGCCGCGCTTGAGCTGAAGCCCTGCGGATTCAGAACGTTCGCAAGACTCGTACCCGAATCCGCGATCGCAAGCGGAAGCGTCGTCTGCCCGGCCGTAAACAGCTGTGCCCCCGAGATCGACGTGATCATCGGGATCAGGCCGCTCGGATTGTCCGGCGACGTTCGCAGGTCCGCAACGCGTCCTCCCCAACCGGTGAAGCTTTCTGTATCCGAACGGCCGCCCTGATATTGCCCGACCTGATCTGAGTGCGAATAGAGCTGATAGGGCTTACGGACCGAACCGTTCTGATACTGTGCACGAGTCATCGGCGCGACAAGAGTGCCGACGTTCGTAACAGCGCACATCTTACCCTGAGCCCAAAGCTCGTGAATGCCGTTATTGATCGCACCTGCCACCCCGGGCCCGAAGCTCGGGTGCAGCCCGTAGGTCAACCCGCCCATTCGCGGAACGGTTATCGGCAATAGCGACGCCTGAGCGATTGCGAGTCCTTGTGCACTTCGAGCGGCAGAATACACACCGTAATTGCTGATCGTGGCATCGTTATGGTTCGGAATTAGCGTATTGTTGCCATCGTTGCCGCCGGCGAGGAATACGCAGACAAGAGCACGATAATCATTTGGCACCACGTCGGACCTCTCCGACTTCGCCTCCTGAGCCATTGCGCTCATCAGTCCAAAATGCCGCATTTGGGTCGCCAAGGCGGTCATGCCCAGGGCACAGCCCGATCTCATCAAAAATTCACGTCTGTCCTGTTTCATTTTATCCACCTCGCTATCTTTGAACCTGATACTGTGACGATGTCACCGTTAGATATACCGCTGCTTGGGCCCTCGCCTTCGCATTTGCGGGTGTCGAAGAGATCGCCGTGACCGCAGTCAATATGGTCGAGCGCATCTGCGACGACATCGTGCCGTGCATAAAGCGGTTGTTCATTTCGTCCAGCAGCTTGTTGCCGGTCGCGTCCGCATTTGAGATCGCCTCCAGGTCTGCAAGATAAAGCTGCGTACCGTTCGGCGTATCCGGCTGCGATACGTTGATGCGGCCGTAAACCGCCGAATTCGCAAAATTCGCACGCGCGATCGCCGTTCCGGTGTTAAAGATCGCGAACTCAGGGCCGAGAAGCGATGTACCCGGAATCACGTAGCTCGGCGGATAGAAGTTGAACACCGTCGGCGAATAGAACGGATTCTGCGACATCGCGCGCGGATAGCGGCTGATATTCGCATCACTCTGCGTCGTTCCGTCCACGCTCGTTACACCAAGCTGGCGATAGAGATTCGTCGTCAACTGAACAGGCTCGCGCAGCTTTCCGTAGTTAGGATCGGTTTTTGAATCGCCGCGTGCCTCCGGATCGAGAAGGATCGCCTTGATCACTTCCTTCATCTGCGTCGGACTCGTGCGGTTCGCATTGAACACCGCCGAGATCCGCCCAACGTACGCAGGGCTCGGATCTCCCGTAACAAGCTGCTGGATCAAGTACTTCGATACGAAAGGTGCAACGTTCGGATGGTTGTAGATGTTGTCCAATGCCTGATTGAGCGAGGCGTATGCATACGGATAGATCGTTGCTTGCGTGTTGCATGTGGGCGGGCCGCAAGCAGCAACGTTCATCGTGGCCGACGAACCCGGATAAGTCAGCAGCGTCTTTGCCGTCAGATCGTGACTGCCCGTATTTAGGGACATATTGTCCTTGTAATCAGGGCTTCCCGGCACTGCATTGGGACAATTGGCCTGAAAATCCGAAGTTCGGCAGTCACGCCAGCCCGTAAAGACCTTTGTCAGGTTGGTAACGGTGGTCTGATCATAGGTCGGGATCGGATTTCCCTGGCCGTCGAGTTGGAGCGTTCCATCCTGGTTGAGCATGAATAGCCCGATGTTGAAGAGCTGCATTATCTCCCGCGGGTAGTTCTCGTTCGGATTCGTTCGGGTCGAACGGATCATATCGAGATAGTTGCCCATCGCGGGATTGAGCGTCACGTCATACATCATCTGACGCCAATTCCCGAAGATATTCTTATCGATCGCCTGTTGGTACGCGATCATATGGCTCGACTGCTGCGTATCGTTTCCGGAGATTACCCAGAGTTGGTTGAGCGCCCAATTCACACGAAGGCGCAGCTGTGATTCGCCGTAAAGAGCGTTCTTGAAGAACCAGATCTGAACCGGATACTGCGTGTAGCGATCGCGGCGACAGGTCAGAGGAACATCGTCAGTTCCGCCGTCGCACGTCGTCGGTGCGGTGGACGGCATTAAGGGAATGTCGGGATACGGAAAGTCCGCGTAGTTCGATTCGAACTGCTCTGCAAGCCATGTCCTAAGGCCGATACGCCTGACGCGGGCATCGAGGGTCTGAGTCGGGCCGAAAGTCGCCTGTTCGAGGAACCGCATACGGTCGCTTGACCAGCGATAGCCGACACCGCCATAGGAATCTTCGTTGCCCATCTCCTTTGCTTGAGTGGCGGCAATGGCCCTTGCAGTGGCAAGCGGCGTCGGGAAGGTTCCCGGCACATCCTTGATGCCGTCCATTCCGCCAACACCAAGTTTCACGACATTGCTGGCAAGTCCGCGCCAAGCAAGATAAACATTCAGGTCGCCCGGCCGCGGTGCTCCCCAGAACTTCATATCATCGGTCAAAATGACCGTGGCCCGATATACATCGGGATAACCGGCCACGCGGCCCAATCCAACTACGGGAAAGCGATAGAAATGGCCTTCGCTGTCGCTTGCATAAACACGAAAAGCGTTAGCGCCCTCGCCCGGCATTAAGGCCACGTTCGTAAAATAGAGAGCGATCTTCGAACCTGTGTCGAATGCTCTGTTATTTGCTATCCGCTCGAGCGAACCTTTTCCGCGAACCGATGAATCGGTCGCAAGAACCCGTGTCGAATCCGGCGAAGTAAGCAAGATCGGTGTGGGCGAATTTGGATCAGGATCGCTATCCGCCAAGGCCGAACCAACGAAAAATACAGCCACCATAGCTGTCAACAAAACTCGTGGGGCGGCGCCAAGTAACCTGCCAACCATAACTTTTCCTCCTAAACTGCTTTTGACGAGTACTTTAAAAGCCGGCAACCTGCGGGATCGATGCCGTTCAAGAATGTTTTACATTTTTAAATCTACACTTTTCCATGCATTTTGCCAACCAATTTTTTTCTTTATTTGCCAAATATTTTCTACCACCAATAGACGCTGTGGAAGTGTATTTGGCCGAACAATTTTGAATAGATATTCGTCTTTTTGCCCGAGTGCTGAAATAATCATCCGATGCCGGTGAATTTCACTATCAAAACACCCGAAAACTTCTCTTTCGAACACACTTTGCTAAGCCATGGCTGGTACGACCTGGCTCCATTTGGCCGTTCGGGCAGCACAAAGCTATCCATGGTGCTGCGTCGCGGAAAGGCCGGGAAGCCGATCGAAGTGAACGTTCGAGGGACCGTCAAAGCGATCAAGGTCAGCATCGACGCCGATAACGCCGATAACGTCGACCGCGAGGGCGTGATCCGTGATATTCGGCATATTTTCCGGCTAGACGAGGAATTCGAAGGCTTTTATGAAGCGATCGAAGAGTGCAGTGCGGTCGGTTGGGCAGCGGATGTAAAAGCGGGGAGATTGTTACGCGGCCCAAATGTCTTCGAGGACCTGGTCAAAACGCTCTGCACGACCAATTGTTCGTGGGCGTTGACAAGGATAATGGTGAATAATCTGGTCGATGAGCTGGGCGATGCGACGGCAAACGGCAAAAAGGCGTTTCCGACCGCACAAGCAATGGCCACAGCGGACGAGAGCTTTTACCGTCAAATTATCCGCAGCGGCTATCGTGCCCCTTTCTTTGTCGAATTGGCCGAACGCGTTTCGAGCGGAGAACTCGACCCGGAAAAATGGCTTGAAAGCGAACTCTCGACCCCTGACCTCAAAAAAGGGATCAAGAAAGTGAAAGGAATTGGCGACTACGCCGCTGACAATCTGCTGAAACTGCTTGGCAGATACGATTGCCTTGCGTTGGATTCCTGGGTTCGCGGCGGCTTCTACAAAAAGCACAACAAAGGCAGAAAGTGCGCCGACAAAAAGATCGAAAAACACTATAAGAATTTCGGGGAATGGCGCGGTCTCGCGATCTGGTGCGATATGACCGAGGACTGGTTCTTTGGCGAAGGCCGCCGGAACGATAAATAGCTCTGTAGTTCGGCCAAAGGACGCTTCCGTTTCGTCTAACCTTCAGCCGCGGCAACTTGCTCGCGGACTATTTTCCTCGGAGGTTAGCACTTATGAAAGCAAAATTCTTAAAGGCAATTATCGCTCTCTCCGCCTTTGTTTTATTACTCGGCCTTGCAGATACGGCATCTGCTCAATATCGCCGCGGTCAGCGTTACCGAACTGCGGCCACAAAAGCTCAGGTAGATCGGGTTATCAAGCGAGTTGAGAACCAACTCGACCGCTTTGTCGGTGAATATGACCGCTCGCTTGACCGCAGTCGCCTTGACGGCACAGGACGCGAAGACTGGCTCAACAAACGCGCAAGAGATTTGGAATCTGCGACCGATGAACTTCGGCGGGAATTCGATAGGCGCGATTCTTGGTACGAGAATCGTGATGAGGTGCGTCGCTGTTTGAACATTGCGAGCGATATCGACAAGAGCATGCGATCGCTAAGGCTTGGGCCTGCGACCGAAAGCAATTGGGCCAAAGTTCGTGCCGAACTCAACGCTCTCGCAGACGTCTTCAATGAGCCGCGGATCGGCTCACGAAGGTACAAATAGCACGGGTTAGCGAACTTCTGGCTTTGATCCGGCTCTTTTTGACGACCGCCTGTCGAAAAGAGCCGTTTTTGTTAAACACTTTCGGCTCGATTTCGTAGAAGCCATATAGGCGCGAAGTTCGCCGGATGTAGTATTATTTCCTCTTACGGGCGGATAAGTCTTAGATGATCGGAGCCGGAAGAGTTTTACAGCAGAGATACCGAATTGACCGTCAGATCGGCCAAGGCGGGATGGGCGCCGTCTATATTGCGACCGATGAACGCTTTGCGAGCACGGTCGCAATCAAAGAAACGCTGTACATGGACGACAACTATCGCAAGGCGATAGAGCGCGAAGCTCGTCTGCTGAACAGCCTGAAACATAACGCCTTGCCGCGGGTCAGCGATCATTTTGCGGAAGATAACAGTCAGTTCCTCGTTATGGAATACGTTGCGGGCGAGGACCTTTCCACGATCCTCGAGCGCGATAGGAAGCCGTTCCCGGTCGAAAAGGTGCTCGGCTGGGCAGATCAACTTCTTGACGCGCTGGATTTTCTGCACTCTCAGGTCATTCCGGTCGTTCACCGAGACATCAAACCGCAAAACCTGAAGCTCACACCCGGCGGCAAGATCGTGCTTCTCGACTTTGGCCTTGCTAAAGGAAATCCGACCGATGCCGGTCATCAAACCGCGGCAAAGAGCATATTCGGATACTCGCGGAACTACGCCTCGCTCGAGCAGATACAAGGCACGGGAACAGACCCGCGAAGCGATCTGTATTCGCTGGCGGCTACGCTCTATCACCTGATGACCGGTGTTCCGCCCGAAGACGCATTGACGCGTGCGATGGCGGTTTTGACGCGCAAGCCTGATCCCCTGAAGCCCGCAAATATTATAAGGCCCGATATACCTGCGGGAGTTGCCGGCGTTCTGCAGTCTGCACTTGCCCTTGACGCGGCGGAGCGGCCGGCGACCGCCAGCGATATGCGGCAGATGCTGCGAGATCACGAAAATTATGCTCACCTTGCAGTAGCTCCTGCGGAAGGTTTTGCACCGGCAGAAACTTCTCGTGATGTCCACTATCAGGCTACCCAGCTAATGCCGGAAACGACGAGAGCGGTTCCCCTTGCAAGTGCAGCCAGGACGGAAGTGCTTGAGTCGGCAGATTCGCACGAAACAGCCGTTCGGCAGCGAGACTTCACGGAAAACACACCTCCTAGAAGCCGAAAGAAGATCGCGGCTGCTGCTGCGGCCCTTCTCCTCGGCGGCTCGGCTCTTGCTCTTGGCGGAGCATACATGGCGAACCCGTCGCTCTTTGGCAACGGTCCGCAAGAACCGGTCAACGCGGCTCCGCTTGTAACGCAGCCTTCGGCCGACAGTCTCATTCCGGCAGATAATTCGAATTCTGCGTCTAATAGTGCAGAGGCCGAAAACAAGGAAACACCGGGAATAACAGAAGACCGGGCCGGAAGCAGCGAGAAACCCAGAACGACGACCGAGCCAAAAACTCAAGACACTTCGCAGTCAACGAAGAAGTCCGGAAAGGTGACGATCAAAGGTGATGATGGTGATATCACCATGGACGATCTTGACGATCCAAGCGAGATCATCATAACCAAGCGGAACCCGGACGGCAGCACTACCACCACAAAAGTAAACCCGCCAAAGCAGCCGAATAGGAGAAAGTTCAATCCGCGCGTGCCGAATGTGCCGTACGAATTCAGCGTTCCCGAAGGGCTTACACCGCAGCAGGAAAGACAGGTGCGTGAAGCATGGAAGGAAAGGCAGCGGGAGATCCGCGAACGGAACGAACGGCAAAGATATCAAACGAATCAGCAAACGCCTCAGTGATTTCCGACCGACACTATTCGCTCCTTAAGCCGTTGTGTTTCGATCCGCGCATCGTCGGATTCGGGCAGGAACGGCTCGTGGTACACGATCTGAAGTGACCTAAAAACTCTTGGCATCGCCCGGCCCTGCGGCCAGATCCGGTTTCCGCCTACGATCGTAACGGGTAAGACAGGTGATCTGCGCGCGATCGCGATCCGCATTGCTCCTTCCTTCATCTCGAGGAGTTCGCCGGTCTCGATCTGCCTTGCGCCCTCGGGAAAGATCACAAGAGCAGCGCCGTCATCAAGGGCACGGATCGCGGTCCGGAATGCGGCGGCGAAGCTCCTTGCATTCTGCGAAACCGGAAACGCGCCGAGATACCGTATCAGCCGGCCGATGAAAAACCATCCAAAAGCTCCGTCAAATGCCATGAACTGGGTCTTTTGGCTTATGGGCGAAGCGATCCATACGGGATCGATATAAGTTTGATGATTTGCCGCGACCACATAACCTGTGTGACCGGCCGGCGGGATATTCTCTAGGCCGACATATTCAATGCGCCAGAGAACTTTGCTGATCGTGCGAGCGATGCTCTTTAGCGACCTGGCAACGATCGGGGATGGATATTGGAGTTCAGCCGGCACAAAGAAAACGGATCGAACAGCTCAATGGTCTGTCCGATCCTACTAGCTTAGCCGTAAGGTTGGCAATTCTTCAAGAAACGAGGTCCATATCGTACTTCTCCTCGCCAATGGAGTTCTGCGCAATGAACATCTTCTCGGTCGGAAAACGTTGATCGACAAACTCCAAATGAAGAGATGGGAGCTGATTCTTTCGTTCCTTCCGATTACGGACAACGGCGACCGAATAGAAGCGGAAATCTTCGCACGCGACCTTTACGCGTTCACCCACTTTGACGGGCAGCGAACAGAGCACCGAAACGCCTGCCGTGCTGATATTCTGCGTCATACAGTCTTCCTTTTGGGCGGTCCTTTCAGTCTTTCCCTTCAAGCGGGAAACGGACATTGGAATGCTGATCCAGAATCGCGAATTCCTTCGCGGCATGAACTCCGTCGCGGATTCGATTATCCGCCAAAGGCCGTTGGCATGCATCCCGATGATCCGGTAGCCCTGAGAGCGGTTCTCAATGTGGCTGTCAGGCGGCGTCTTCCCGATGAAGCCAACACCGACGTGATAAACTTGCTTGCCATCGACCTCAGCCTGGTTGCAGAACTGCACAACGCCGACGACCTGATAGATCTTTTCGCCTTTGTCGTAGGCGCGCAAAGAGTCATCAAGAGGCATCGTCAGCTGTATCAAGCGGCCCACAACGCACGGCTGCGTCAGCGTAAAGCCCGCTCCGTTTCGAGAGATGCTCGTTACCGGTGTGATCTCTTTCCAAGGTTCGTCATCGCCTGTAACCTGTACGATCGCTTTGAGGTCGATCTCGTGCCGGGCGGACGCCCGCATCTCGGGCTGTCCTGTTGGAGGAATATGTTCAAATTCTGTGCTCATGCGAGTGGGGGCGACGGTCATGCTTGTCAATACGTGGGAACCCGGCCAGTCGATCTATTTGTCCTTTTAGTTTTTAGTTCGCGTCAATCTATGCCTTCCAACGGAAAGAATCGATCAACGAATTCAAGATGCAGGCGAGGAATGCCATCCGGGCCGGTCCGCCGGCCGCGAACAACCGAAATGATCTTTATATCGTGACGCAGGCTTACAACGCGAACGAATGTACCGGCCTCAAGGTCCCATTGGGTAAAGATAGCGGCTCCGCCGAAGCTGATATTCTCCGTCACGGTGGATTCGCTCTTGATGACTTCGCCAGATTCATCAAGCAGTTCTATAACAAGTGCTTCCGGGATGTGGAAGCGGGTCTGCTTTCGCAGGTCTTTTGGCAGATCGCTGTCATCTGCGCCTAGATCCATTTCGCCTATGTGCCAAAGGCCTTCGTCCTCGCGATGAGTTATATCGTATAGACGAGAAGGGTCAGCAAGATAATTGTCAGGAGGCGTTTTCCCGATGAAGGCAACTCCACAGGCGTATTGGGGATTCTCGGGGCTAGGGCTCGAATCGATACAACGGCGAACCAATCCCCAGATCTTGTACTGCGGCTCAGTAAAGTCATACACACGCAGCTGCCGAGGCATCGGGATGGTCAGCATTATCAGTCGGCCTCGTTTTGTCGGGCGTTTAAGCAAGAATCCGGCGCCGAAGGCAGAGACATCCTGGAGCCTTGTTATCTCATTCCACGAGACATTCCCGTCGATCTTTACTTCGACCCGGACCGGTAGGGGAAGCGCTATCCTCTGGATTCTCCGGTTTTCTTTTACGTAGGCGGTTGACATGGGTTTTTGGCTGCTGAGGATAGTGTTCTAGATTTTTGAAAAATGGCCTTTTCAGCCCGGGTCTTGGGAACTTTGGGTGGTAGAGCCAATATTGACAGAGGACGCCGCACTTCTGGCGGCAATATCAGCCTAGTTAACTAAACGACGGTTTCTTTACGTCTTCCAGATTTCGCGATCTGTTTCTGCATAGGGGTCAGTTTCACTTACCATTTCAAGGCGATGTCGCCGGTTCCGGGAATACCGAACACCCGAGCCCGTTTTAGGCTGCATTTCACCTTGTATTTACTGGGCAAAAATGAACTTTCAGGATGGTCTGCCAAGTTGCGAGAGAGGCCCAGCAGCCTGTAAAATAGTATTACCTATCAGATGGGGATTTGTAAACACTTTTTTTGGCATCACTTCTCCTTATACCGTCCGTAAACTGATGCTGGCCGAAGCCCTTTGACGGAATATTTGTACACAAAATGGATTCATTACTCGAAC
Source organism: Acidobacteriota bacterium (assembly GCA_018269005.1). Classification (GTDB taxonomy): domain Bacteria; phylum Acidobacteriota; class Blastocatellia; order Pyrinomonadales; family Pyrinomonadaceae; genus OLB17. The sequence goes on from JAFDVK010000004.1 coordinate 92,921, forward strand.
GAGATCAAATAAATATCGACGATGAGATGCGTCGGTCGTACCTCGACTACGCGATGAGCGTCATTATCGGGCGTGCCCTTCCTGACGCACGCGACGGCCTGAAGCCGGTTCATCGCCGCGTCCTATGGGCGATGCACGAACTCGGCAACACGTTCAACAAGCCGTATAAAAAGTCCGCACGTGTGGTCGGCGACACTATCGGTAAATACCATCCGCATGGCGACACGGCCGTTTACGATGCGGTCGTCCGCCTCGCACAGGACTTTTCGCTGCGTTACCCGCTTGTTGACGGCCAGGGCAACTTCGGCTCGATCGACGGCGACAATCCGGCGGCGATGCGATATACGGAGGTTCGCCTTGCAAAGATCTCGAACGAGGTTCTCGCAGACATCGAGAAAGAGACGGTCGATTTTGCACCGAACTACGACGACAGTCTCAGCGAGCCTAAGGTTTTGCCGACACGTATCCCTAACCTGCTTGTTAACGGGTCCGAGGGCATTGCGGTCGGAATGGCGACGAAGATTCCGCCGCACAACCTCACCGAGATCATCACGGCAACGATCGAACTCGTCAAAGATCCGCAAGTCTCGCTCGATACCCTGATAAAACATGTTCCCGGCCCTGACTTCCCGACCGCAGGCTTTATTTACGGCCGTGAAGGCATCGAAAGTGCTTACAGGACAGGCCGCGGCGTTATCCAGATGCGTGCGAAGGCCGTTGTCGATGAGATCGGACGCGGCGACCGTGTCCGCAGTGCTGTTGTCGTCACGGAGATCCCGTATCAGGTAAACAAAGCCAGGCTGATCGAAAAGATCGCGGAACTCGTGCAAGAAAAGCGTCTTGACGGCATTTCTGAGATCCGCGACGAATCCAACCGCGAAGGAATGCGGATCGTCATCGAACTCAAACGCGATTCGATCCCGCAGGTCGTTCTTAATAAGCTCTACAAGCTGACGCCGATGCAGTCGTCATTCGGCATCATCAACATCGCGATCCTCGACGGCCAGCCGAAGGTCTTAAATCTAAAGCAGATGCTCGAGGCGTTCGTTGAATTTCGCCGCGAGGTCGTTCGCAGACGCACGGAATTCGACCTTCGCAAGGCCCAGGCACGCGCGCACATCTTGGAGGGATTGAATAAGGCGATCGACGCTCTCGATCACATCATCCCGCTCATCCGCAACGCCCGCTCGGTCGATGAAGCGAGGACTTGGTTGACCGCAAATTTCGCTACCCTCGATGAGGTAAAGAAATGGCGCGGTATTACAGGAAATAAGACCGAGGACGCGTTCCTCAAAGAACTGCGAAAGGTGATTGCGAGCCTTGAATTTACGGAAATTCAGGCTCAGGCGATCCTTGACCTGCAGCTTCGCAGACTGTCGGCCCTCGAACGCCAGAAGATCCTAGACGAATATGCCGAGATCATCAAGTACATGGCGGAGCTTGAGAACATCCTCGCCAACGACAGTGTCCTTCGCCAGGTCGTGATCGATGAGCTCGATGAAGTTAAACGTCTTTATGGCGACGAACGAAGAACCGTGATTATCGATGCCGGCGTCGAACTCCGTATCGAAGATCTGATCGCCGATGAAGAGGTAGCGATCACGGTCACGAACGCGGGCTACATCAAGCGTACGCCCGTCTCGACCTATTCGCGGCAGGGACGCGGAGGAAAAGGCCGTCTCGGTGCCACGGCAAAGAATGAAGATTTTGTCGAGCATCTTTTTACGGCCTCAACGCACGATGCTCTGATGATCTTCACCGACGACGGACAGGTCTTTAAGATCAAGGTTCACGAGATCCCTGAGGCGGCCGCGGCAGCACGCGGTAAGGCTGTCGTCAATCTCGTACAGCTCTCTTCGGAGAAGAAACTTGTCGCCACGATGGCTGTACGGGATTTCAACGAGCAGATCTTTTTAACGATGGTCACAAAGAACGGCATCATCAAGAAGAGCTCTCTTTCCGACTATCAGAACATTCGTGCACAGGGCATCAATGCTATCAATATCGATCCCGGCGATGAACTCCTCGAGGTCATTCGCACCGACGGCAACTCCCAGATCTTCGTTGCAACGCACGACGGAATGGCAGTTCGCTTCAATGAATCCGACGTCCGTCCAACGGGCCGTGCGACCCGCGGCGTCAAGGGCGTGAACCTCAGGAAAGATGACTATGTCGTTTCGGTCTGTGCCGTCTCGAAAGAGGGTACGGAAAAGATACTGACCATCTCTGAGAACGGCTTCGGCAAGCAGACGCAGGTGGACAGCTATCGGCTGACAAAACGCGGCGGCGTGGGCGTCATCAATATGAAAACGACCGAGCGGACCGGAAAGGTCGTCGCTGCCTTCCCTGTCCGAGACGATAGCGAAATAATGATCATCACCCAGCAGGCGAAACTCATTCGATTGGGCGTCGATCATATCCGCGAGACCGGCCGTTCGGCCCAGGGCGTGACCCTTATTAAGACGGGCGACGATGACCGTGTGACCTCGGTCTCACTCCTTGCCGCTGACGACGAGGAATAGGAACCAGTAGAGGAAGTTAAAGAGGCCGTCCGGAAAGTGGACGGCCTCTTTTTTTTCGGGCTATGAGCTTTTGATCCTTAATTTGGGGTCCAGTTCTCCCAGTTTTGATCGGCAAGTTCGAACTGTCTCCGAAGTTCCCTTCGCATTTCGATCACATCCTGCTGTGTGACCGGAGTCGGTTGACGCTGAGCCTGCTGTCCTCCCTGCTGCGGCCTTGGAGGCTGAGCACCACGAGCCTCGCGGATCATTTGAGCCGTAACTGTCGCTCCGTTGTTCCAGATCTGAGCCGCAGTGCCGACCGTAAAAAGAGCTCCGCCGAAACCGAGATCACACCGATATGCCCCGGCGGTTCTATCCCAACGCATAGTCCCGGAATTCGTAAGATGTACGGCCAAGCGCCGCGTCATACTGACATTCGCATCATTCCAATTCTGAAGGTGCGGGCGATCCGCAACAGGGCCTCGAAATGCCCCTACGGCAGGGCTTGTACCGACCGTCCGAAGTGTCTCCCAGAATTTCAAAGCTTCGGTCACAAGGGTCTGTCCCGGATCTAATTGATGGAGCCACGAATCCTCATTCTCGACGACAGTGCCGTTCGTTCTAAGCCAGCGAAGCCCTGCAAAACCAAGGTCCACCGCCATCCCGAAATTATGGTTGCTCTCTCCCGGACCGGCATTTGTAACGCCGCGGCCACTGGTCAGGAGGTCATATTGAGTTTGGAAATCCCTTCGGTCGCCTTGCCTACAAACCCCAATGGCGATGCCGTGCAATGCGTGCATTTGCGTTATGCAGTTAATGACCCGCAAGCGAAACTCCTGGGTAAATGTCATCGCATTCGCTGCTGTTATATTTCCCTGCTTCTGATTCTCGGTCGCCGCCACATAGACTGTCTTTCCGCCGAACAGAACGCGCATGTCGGCGAAGGCCCGATCGACCTTCTCAAGCATCTTCGTCCAAGTTGCGTCACCAGGGCGAACAAGGCCGGGAGTCGCTCCCGGATTCGCCACTGATTGTTGAGTAACTTCGTTCACGAATACGTGCTCGTTCTGAAAAGCCCGGATCGCGTTCTTCGTATTATTTCCAGCATCACCGTCAATTAGAGTGAGGTACGGGCCGGCCGGACGCCCTTGAGCTGCCGCCCTGGTGGTCTTCACCAAAATGGCCTGAACCAGAGCGGAATCGCTGCGTTCGTTTGTGCCGCCGTCACCGACCGAGTTTCGAATTACCTGCATCGTCTTTCTCCTCCGAGTTCTCTACTCGTAACACGTGAACGGCAATGCCTTATTCATTGAGGACGCTGCCGCCCCTCCGCTTAAAGTTGCCTTCAACAAGATCGTTCGGCAACCGGTTCGCTGCAGCCAAAAGCCTACATAGGTAACACCGTTCGCATCTGCCGGGCCCAGATCACTTAACGCATCGAGGATGATCTTCTTTTTCTGAATTCTTTGGTTAGACGAAAATGGGGCCGAGCCGCTTTCCGTCGCAACGAGTCGGAGCTTGACATTCGTCGGGATCGGCGAACCTTTACCGAATTCGACCTTTACGATCACGAACGTGGAAACCGATGCATTCCTGCCGGTCGGCATATTGCCGAGTTCAGGCGAGCCGGCGCCAAGAAGGTTCTCCGAAAGAGTTCCGGTGCGGCTCTCAAAAGCTCTGGCCTGGATCTCGGTTATCTTTGCCGGCACTTGCGCTTGGCCGTAACCAGCGAGGCAGAAGTAAAGGGCGACAACAGCGAACAAGGCAGAAAAACGTAGCATCATTCCTACTCCTTCGAATCAAGTCACCGGGGATAAGTTGAGGCTATCCCAACTGTAAGGACGAAGTCAATATCTAGTCAAAAAGTGCAGGTGTGTTGGACCGTCCGAGCAAACTGCTTAGTCCGAAATGCTCGAATGCCCGACGCGTTGCGACACGGCCGCGTGGTGTGCGGTCAAGAAAGCCGATCTGGAGCAGATATGGCTCGATTATCTCTTCGATCGAGTCCTTTTCTTCGTGGATAGCGGCCGAAAGCGTACTCAACCCGACCGGGCCGCCGTCGAATTTCTCAATGATCGTGCGGAGGAGTTTTGCGTCCATTTCATCAAGGCCGAAGCTGTCAACTTCCATCCGGTTCAGCGCGTCGTTGGCGACGTGCTCGGTAACGACGCCTTCGTGCTCGACCTCAGCGAAATCGCGGACGCGACGCAGCAGGCGATTCACGATACGCGGCGTTCCGCGACTACGTCGTGCGATCTCATGCGAGCCTTTCGCATCGACCTTTACGCCGAGAATGTCGGCCGAACGGTTCACAATCTTATTCAGATCTTCGACGCCGTAGAAATCCAGATTAAAAATAATGCCGAAACGCCCACGCAGCGGCGCAGTGATCATTCCGGGCCGCGTCGTCGCACCAACGAGCGTGAATTTCGGCAGATCGAGCTTTATCGAACGTGCGGCCGGCCCTTGCCCGATCATAATGTCGAGGCTGTAATCTTCCATTGCCGGATAAAGGATCTCTTCGATCGCAGGATTCAGCCGATGGATCTCGTCGATGAAGAGCACGTCGCCTTCCTCTAGGCCGGTCAATATCGCCGCGAGGTCGCCGGCCTTCTCGATCACGGGGCCCGACGTCGCTTTGAGAGTCGCACCCATTTCGTTTGCAACGATATGTGAAAGCGTGGTTTTACCAAGTCCCGGAGGGCCTGTGAGAAGGATGTGATCGAGAGCCTCGCGTCGCCTCAACGCCGCCTTCATAAAGACGCGAAGATTCTCCTTCGCCTTCGGCTGCCCGATGTAATCGTTCAGCTTTACAGGCCGAAGCGTCGCCTCGAACTTCACATCTTCGAGAGAAAGATCCTCATTCCTGATATCGATCGCCGCCGTGTTCGCCATTGATGTGTATTCTAGCGCAATACCCGGCCGCGGAGCTTCCCGTGCGAACTCCCATTCGCAATTCGCGAATTGCGAATGCAAACAAAATATCCCCGTTTTGTGCCGTCTATTAACGACACCAAAAAAAATGAGACTATTTTAGGAGGATCGCAAAAACCTCTCATTTTAGTATCAGTCCCGCATTGAAGAGTGAAAAGATGTCCATCGAGAATGCGACGGAGCAGTGCAGCACGAGGCCGAGCCAGATGGTGCCGTTGCGGTAAGAGATCCAGCCGAGGAAAAGGCCGGCGAAGATGGCGGCGAATGCTTCGGGCATCGGCTTTTGGAAATGGATCATCGTGTAAGGCACCGTCATCGCGAGGATCGAATACGCTCCGAGCGTCGGTTTCAAACTGTGCACGAGAAAGCCTCGGAAAAAGAATTCGAGCCCGAAGAACTGTGCAAAGTAGATGATCTCCCAGCAGAGCAGCGTCATCGAGAGGTACGGCGATCCGTCAAACACCTTTAGAAATGGATATTTAGCGGCAAATCCCGGTGTCAGCGACATCAGATACGTGACCGGAAGCATTATCGCGAGGCAGAAGGCGAGCAGTTTCAAAAAGCCCGGCTCGAGGTTCAACGCAAGCCCGATCTCGCGAAGCGGCCGCTTCTGAACGAACTTCACCCAGACGGCGGGAACGGCAAAGTAGAAGAACACGGACACAAAGACCCACCACGCAAGATTTGCAAGGTTCGAGTGTTCCGAATGAACGGCCGACCGTCCGACCTCAGCAAACGGCGTTCCGCGCGTCAGCCATTCAAGGGTGTTCGGTTCCTTCAGGAAATTGATCGCCGTCAGGCCGGCCGCGGCATAAATGAGAGCGAACAGTGCGCGTTTATCGAGCGATGCGAGGTCACCGCGAAACCTCGCGGCAATACCGCTGATCGCCGTCTCTTCCGTGTTCTCGTTGTGCTCGGGATTATTTTGCAAGAAGCTGAAGAGCTCGACGCAGGAGCTTTTGGACGGTAGGCTCGGCCACATCAGACCTTGCCGCCGAAAGGGCCTTTTCCGCAACCGCACGTTGATAGCCGAGATTGATCAGAGCAGAAAGTGCATCATCGAAATGCCCGTCGCCGATGGCGATGTTTGGGGAACCTGCCTCCGAACCGCCTTTCGCCAAGGCCAGTTCGCCGACCTTGTCTCGAAGATCGATGACGAGCCTCTCGGCCGTCTTTCGGCCGATTCCCGGTATGGAGGTCAAACGGGCGAGGTCGTTGGCTTTAACGGCCCTTACAAGCTCATCAACGCCTATGCCGGAAAGGACCGTGATACCAAGTTTCGGGCCGATCCCCTGGACCGAGATGACCTTTAAGTAGAGATCGCGTTCTCGCGGCGAGCTAAACCCAAAAAGCTGTATGGCGTCCTCGCGAACGTGTGTATAGATCCGGAGCGCGATCTCGTCACCCTCTTCACCAAGTTCATAGAACGTCGAGAGCGGGATGTTCACCTCATAGCCGACGCCAGCGACATCGACGATGATATGCGTTGCATTCTTCTCCAAGAGTTTGCCCGAAAGATGTGCGATCATCGAGATTTACTTTAACTTGTGCCGCTAAAAAAGGCGAAACATCCCGCAGGCACCGAATCTTGCGTCTTCGGCATCAAAGGGCGTAGAATCAAACTTGACCGATAGTTCCGACCGCGAATTTTCCGCGTACGACTTGCTCTCCAGAGGTATTGAGAAATGGACGTTATGAATTTTGTAAAGCGTTTTGTGCCGTTCGTCGCGGCGTTCGCCGTTGGTATCTTCGTTGCGAGTTTCTTTGTCGATCTTCGCGGGCCGCGTCTCTTCAGAATGGACATGAACGGCGGCCGCGGCCGGTGCCGGCACAAGATGCGTGATTATGACCGCCTGCAGCGTGAGAATTATATGCTCCGCCGACAGCTTGAACAGGACAGGTTCTCTATGCCTCAGCAAGGCGACCTTCCCGTTCCACCGCCTCCTATGACGTTTGACCCGGCGACCGGTGAAAGATTCGACAGAGGAACCGGCCAGGGAAATGGTTCCTCCTATCGAGGTAACTTCCCAAGACACCACCATGACAAAGATTAACTGAGAACGGAGAGTTGAGAAAGTTCCCTTTTCTCAACTCTCACCCTTTTAACCTATCCCTTTTCCGTTATCACTTTTCACTTTTCACTTATTCCGGGCGACCTTGCCGCAAGCCCGCACGCTTTAGAAGGCCACTTCCCCAACTTCGCTAACTCTGCAACTCTGTAACTCTGCGGCCTATTGTGCTAATCTGTGGTTTCTTCTTTCATGGACGAATCACAGGCCCGCAAACTCATTGTCGAGATCGGTAAGCTTCTTTACGACCGCAGCTACGTCGTGTCGTCGGATGGCAATGTCAGCTGCCGCTTAGACGAAAATACGGTACTTGCGACACCGACAATGACGTGCAAGGGCCGTATGACCGAGGATTGCCTTGCCCTGACGGATATGGAAGGCAAACCGCTCTCGGACAAACGTGCGTCGAGCGAACTCGCAATGCACCTGCTGATCTACAAGATGCGGCCGGATATTCGAGCGGTCTGTCACGCTCACCCGCCGCACGGGACGGCGTTCGCGGTTGCGGGACTCGCGATCGACGAACCGATCCTTTCCGAGGTGATCCTAACGCTCGGCTGCGTCCCGCTAACGGAATACGGCACGCCTTCGACTAGCGAACTTACGCAGGCGATGGAGCCTTATGTCGTAAATCACAACGCACTGCTAATGGCGAATCATGGGGCCGTCGCCTATGGGGGCGATCTTTGGCAAGCGTTCGACCGACTCGAAACTCTTGAACACACGGCAAAGATCGCGATCCTTGCCCGTGCTCTTGGCGGTGCAAATGACCTGCCGCCGGATGCGATCGAGAAGCTCATAAATATCCGCGAAAAGGCCGGTTATCTAAAAGAAAACGCCCGCTGCCAGGCATGCGGCTATCTGCATTCGGCAGGGATCCAATGCGATTCACCGATTGTGGTACGTACCACACATGAAACAAACGGAGCTCGGGTCTCGCTCACCCGTGAGGAACTGATCGAACTTTTGAGTCAGGCCGCCACGCTTGGGAACTAGCAAAAATTTCGCTCAAGCTGTATCTTATTCTCAACCGTCACCTGTATATTCGGGGTTTGCAGATTTACAGGGTATTGCGGAGCAAATCCCAAGAGGTTCGACTCCTCGTTTCCTTTGGAAGGAAAGCGACTCAAAATCGCCAATGGTAAAAGGCGGTCACGAAGAAGGAACGGTGAAAGCCGACTGAAGTTCGGTTTGCGGGACTCAGGATACCGTGTCGATCTGTGGATCGATACTTAACGAGTCTTCCCTGATCTTTCGGTATTTCCCTCTTCGTGGCTTGCCCCATCTCCTATGTATATTACGTCGTCTCAAAATGAAGAGCGCCGCAGTTTCTGGCGGGTAAGATTCAGCATTTTGCCGAACCAAGTAGGTTTTCTGTTTAACAAGAACCGCCTGAAAGAAAAGCTTGAACCCGGAATCTACGATTATGTCGACCGCGCCAGGTCGATGCAGCTTGTCGTTATTCCGACAACGAATCGCATCGTGAACATCCTGAATCAGGAAGTTCTCTCTAAGGACAATATCGCCTTTCGTTTCTCGTATTTCCTTGAATATCGAATCGCGGATCCGGAAGTATTCATCCGCTCGTTTGACGTATTTTCAATCTCATATAATATTTTTCATGAGGTCGAGCAATTAATACATAATCTAAGTCAGGTTCATCTGCGAAAGGTCATTGCGGAGATCGACAGCGAAGAGTTGAATGAGAGGCGAGCAGACCTCTTTCCCGAGATTCCTGCCTCTTTGAAAGGGGAGTTGGCCGCCGTAGGAATTGAGATCGTCCGGCTACTTATACGCGACCTTACTTTTCCGAAGTCGATACAGGATCTTTTCGCTAAACAGTTGGAAGCGAAGGTACGAGGTAGGGCCGATCTTGAGAATGCGAGAACTGCAGTTGCTGCTGCGAGAGCACTCAAAAACGCATCGGACCTTATGAAGGGCGATGAAAACGTAAAATTCATACAGTATCTTGAAACGATCACAAAGATCGCGGAAAAGGGCAAACACACTTTTGTCATCGATAGCCCGACGAACACGGTGGACGTTATTAACAAACTTAAATAGAGCTAGGAGTTAAATTAGATGCAAGAAGCATTAGGAATGGTTGAAACCAAAGGACTTGTCGCAATGATCGAGGCGGCGGACGCAATGGTAAAGGCGGCGAATGTTCAGCTCGTAAGCTACGAGAAGATCGGTGCGGGCTTCGTCACTGCGATCGTTCGCGGCGATGTTGCGGCCGTAAAAGCGGCGACCGATGCCGGAGCCGCCGCTGCACGCCGTGTCGGCGAGCTCGTCAGCGTCCACGTCATCCCGCGTCCGCACTCAAGCGTCGATGAAACGCTGCCGGTCGTTAAAAAGTAGTAAATAGTAAATAGTAAATCGTGAATAGTGAATCGTAAATCGTAAATAGAAAGAAGCTCTGCTTCGACGACTTACGACTCGCGATTGGCTATTCACAATTAACGATTCACGATTTACCATTTACCATTTACGATTTACTATTCACGATCCTATGATCATCGCACGCATTCTCGGCACCGTAGTTTCCACCCAAAAAGATGAACGTCTCGAGGGCAAGAAACTGCTTATCGTAAAGCCGATCAACCTCGATGGCTCCGACCAGAGCGGCTATCTTGTATCGGTCGATACGGTCGGCGCCGGCTTTCACGAGAAAGTGATCGTCGTCGGCGGTTCATCGGCCCGCCTCGCCGAAGGCAACAAGGATTGTCCCGTCGATTCCGCGATCATCGGCGTGATCGACAGCTTTGACTTCGTAAAGTAATGCAGATCGCACGCGTCATTGGAACTGTCGTTTCAACGGTAAAGAATGAGGCGCTTGAGGGCCGCAAGCTCCTGATCGTCGAGACGCTTGATGCCGACCTGAAACCAAAGGGGAAACCGACGATCGCTCTTGACGCCGTTGGCGCCGGCGTCGGCGAACTCGTCTTTTGGTGCCGCGGCAAGGAAGCATCTTTTCCCTTCAAACGCGATTCGACGCCGACAGACTGCACCATCATCGGCATCATAGATTCCGCCGACCACGTCCTAAATAAGGGTTGATCTTCACCACCTAATTACTAATTACAAATTAAGTAATTACTAATTAGATGGCGATAAAAAAATGCTGATCGCAAGAGTCATCGGGAATGTAGTGGCAACGCAGAAGAATCAGCGTTATGAGGGGACGCGCGCGATGCTCTGCCGGCAAATCACGCCCGAAGGCGAGGATATGGACTATACCTGCATAGCTCTTGATTCTGTGGATTCGGGAGTTGGCGACATTGTCGTCATTGCGCAGGAAGGATGGTCAGCGTCCACGGCTTCAACGGGAAAGCCCGGAGCCGCGATAGACTCTGCGATCGTGGGCATAGTTGACCGCATCGACCTGCTCTAAAGAACGGGTTTTAGTGCCTGCCCGGTATAGCTTTTCTTCACCCTAGCGATCTCTTCCGGACGCCCAACGGCAACGACCTTTCCGCCGCCAGAACCACCCTCAGGACCAAGATCGATCACGTAATCCGCTGACTTTATCACATCAAGATTGTGTTCGATAACGATCACGGTGTTGCCCGTATCGACGAGTTTTTGAAGAACATCAAGCAGCTTGTGAACGTCCGCAAAATGCAGTCCCGTCGTCGGTTCATCAAGGATATAGACCGTCTTGCCCGTAGCGCGTTTTGAGAGTTCTTTTGCGAGCTTGATGCGTTGGGCTTCGCCGCCCGAAAGCGTCGTCGAGGACTGTCCGATCTTGATATATCCGAGGCCGACGTCGATGAGCGTTTCGAGCTTTTGGCGAATGGCCGGGATGTTCTCAAGCAGCGGAAGAGCGTCTTCGATCGTAGTATCAAGAAGGTCGGCGATCGACATTCCCTTGTATTTGACCATCAGCGTCTCGCGGTTGTAACGCTTACCGCGGCACACATCGCACGTCACATAGACGTCCGGAAGAAAGTTCATCTCGATGCGTTTCATCCCGTCGCCTTCGCAGGCCTCGCACCGTCCGCCTTTTACGTTGAACGAGAATCTTCCGGCCTTATAGCCTCGTGTTCGAGATTCGGGCAGCATCGCGTAAAGATCTCGTATCGGCGAGAAAAGGCCAGTGTATGTCGCGGGATTTGAGCGCGGCGTGCGGCCGATCGGCGACTGGTCGATCTCGATGACCTTGTCGATCAGATCGAGGCCTTCGACCGAATCATGTTCGAGCGGTTCGATGTTCGAGTTATAAACGTGCCGGTAGAGAGCCGGGAAAAGTATCTCTTCAACGAGCGTCGATTTGCCCGAGCCGGACACACCGGTCACGACCGTCAGAAGCCCAAGCGGAAATTCGGCCTCGATGTTCTTCAGATTGAACGCGCGTGCACCCTTAACCTTGATCACGCCGCCGGTCGGCAGACGCCGAACATCGGGAACCTCGATCCTCAATTCGCCGTTCAGGTACTTCCCTGTGAGCGAATCTGCCGATCTCTCGATCTGTTTAGGCGAACCTTCCGCGACGATATGCCCGCCGTTGGTGCCGGCGAGCGGCCCGAGATCGACGACGTGGTCGGCGTGCATTATCGTCTCCTCATCGTGCTCGACGACCAGCACTGTGTTGCCAAGATCGCGAAGCTGTTCGAGCGTTTCAAGCAGCTTTTTGTTGTCACGCGGATGCAGCCCGATCGATGGCTCGTCCAGCACATAAAGCACGCCGCGAAGCTGCGATCCGATCTGCGTCGCGAGCCGTATCCTTTGGCCTTCACCGCCCGAGAGCGTCGCTGACGCACGCCCCAAAGTGAGGTATCCGAGGCCGACAGCATTCAGGAAACGCAGGCGGTCGCGAATCTCCTTAAGCACCAGTCCGGCGATCTTTTCGTCACGAGGCGAAAGTTTGATCGCATCGAACTTTATCAGTGATTCCGCGATCGGAAGATCCGTGTAATCGGCAATCCCTAACCCATTGACGCGAACGGCCAAGCTCGCCGGCAAGAGCCGCGCACCCTTGCATTGCGGGCAAACAAGCGGCGCAACAAGCTCTTCGAGAGCTGTCTTCACCTTCTCTGATGGCGGTTCGTCTATCCTTTCGCGAACGACACGGATCGCTCCGCGCCACTCACGCTCGAATTTGTGATCACCGTATCTGAACGTGAGACGCCTCCGCGTGCCATTCATAAAGGCGTCACGAATCTCGGCAGGCAGCTCGTTATAATTCAGCTTCGAGAGATCGCCATTCGCGGCCTTCTTTGAAGATCTCTTTTTTGCGGCCGGTGCGACGGGATCACCCGTAGTAAATTTCTCGATAACAGCCAGCAGCGCCGCACGCAGGAAGTTCGCACCGGCCTTGTCAACGCCGCCAAGAAAGTCGATCTTTGCCGCTGGAAACTCGCCATCGGGAATGATCTTTGACGCATCGACCTCCATCACCGTCCCGATACCCTGGCAGCGTTTGCAGGCGCCATAAGCAGAGTTGAAGGAGAACGAGCGAGGCTCAAGCTGCGCGATCGAGATACCGCAATTCACGCACGCCATTCGCTCGCTGTAAAGACTTTCTTCGCCGTCGATGATCGCAACGAGTACCGCACCGTCGGTGAGTTTGAGCGCGGTCTTGACCGATTCGGTAAGCCGTTCGCGGATGCCTTCCTTCATCAGCAGGCGGTCAACGACGACCTCGATCGTGTGATTCTTTCGTTTGTCGAGCTTGATGTCCTCATCGAGCTGACGCATCTCGCCGTCGATACGTGCACGCAAAAAGCCGTCGCGATGCAGTTTGTCCAGCTCCTTCTTGAACTCGCCTTTCCGGCCGCGAACGATCGGCGCAAGGATCATAACGCGTTCACCCTCAGGAAGGTCTAGTATGCCGGCGATGATCTGATCGACGGACTGACGCGTTATCGGAGCTCCGCACTCAGAACAGTGCGGTTGGCCGATCGACGAAAAAAGCAGACGCAGAAAATCGTAAATTTCCGTTACCGTGCCGACCGTCGAACGCGGTGAGCGTGAAACGGTCTTTTGTTCGATCGAGATCGCCGGGCTTAAACCTTCGACCGAATCGACATCCGGCTTTTCAAGCTGATCGAGGAATTGGCGAGCGTAGGCAGAGAGGGATTCGACGTAGCGACGCTGGCCTTCGGCATAGATCGTGTCGAAGGCGAGCGATGATTTGCCGGAGCCGGAAAGGCCCGTTATCACCACGAACTTATCGCGCGGAATATCGACGTCGATATTCTTTAGATTGTGCTGGCGTGCCCCGCGAACGCTGATCTGCTTAATACTCATCTCTGTTAGGGCGGCAATTCTGCCCAAAGCCGAAACGAGTATTATAGCAGGTGCGGTCAAAGAAGGCTCATTACGGACCAAAGCCCGGCTATCGAGATCGCGATCCAAAGAATGATGCCCTGCAAAAGCGGCCTTATGCCGACGGCCTTGAGCGTCTTTCTGGACAGGCTGGCACCGATCAGAAATAACGTTAGCGTCATTCCTGCCTTAGCAAGATTTACCAACGCATCGAAAATGCTCGGCTCGATCGTTGACGGCGCGTATGTGCGGATGACAGTCGCAAGCAAAAATAGAAAGATGAACCACGGAATGGTGAGCTTCATCTTCGCGTCGCTCGATTTGTCGCGATACAGGTAAGCGAAAAGAAGTGCGATCGGCGCGATCCAGAGTGCCCGTGCGAGTTTGACGGTCGTTGCGATAGCCAGAGCCTCGGTGCCGTAAGTTCCGGCGGCTCCCACGACCGAGCTTGTATCGTGAATCGCGATCGCCGACCACACGCCGAATTGCGTTTGCGAAAGCCCTAAAAGATGCCCGATCACCGGAAACAAAAAGAGCGCGATCGAATTAAGGACGAAGATCGTTGCGAGGGCAACGGACATCTGCTCCGTGTCGGCTTTGATCGACGGCCCGACCGCCGCGATCGCACTTCCGCCGCAAATAGCCGTGCCCGATGAGACGAGTGCGGACGTCTTTTCGTTGATCGCAAGCAGCCGGCCGAGAAGCCAACCAATGATGAGCGTCCCGAAGATGGTCGCGATCGTGAATAGAATCCCATCGCGTCCGGCCTTTAAGACGGCGCTTAGATTCATCCCAAAACCGAGGAGAACGACCGACGCCTGAAGCAGATATTTTGTCGGCTTGCCGCTTAATTCCGGAAACGGCGTGCCGACCGTCAATGCGAGAATAATGCCCAACGCGAGAGCGATCGGCGGCGAACCCCACGGCGTCAGGCACGCGATCACCAACAAAATAAATACGATCTTCTTCACCATTTTTCGTTCCTACCGCGGGACGGTTTCGATCTTCTCAAGCACGTGTTGCCGAAAGGATCGCTTCGGCCTGAGTGCCGTTCAGCTCTGCGGCAACCTCTGCTGCAAGCGGTTCGATAGCAACGTCTCTAAACCCGTGTTTTTCAACGAGTTCGCTATGATGTTCCGCAGTTCTGCCGAAGCAGTGCAGGCCGTAGCGGAATTTCAGCTTGCCCTTAACGCTCTTGTCCGCCTTCCACTCATCCTCCGTCTTCCATATCTCATCCGAGAGCTGAATGTGCAGCACGAGCTTGCCGCCCGGCCTTACTTTGCGGCCGCAATTTTCGAGAACGTGCTCGAACGTTTCGTCGGTCAGATGTTGGATCACGGCAAAACTGTACGCGACGTCAATCCCCGCGTCAGGGACCGACGACAAGCCGCTCTCGTCCGCGCGAACATAGGTGAGATTTGGAGCCGGATTGATGATCTCCGCACAGGCGAGAGCGCCTGAAGATATGTCGCACGCATAGACCTGCTTCGCGAGTTTTGCAGCATTCACTGCGAGAAAGCCAGGGCCGCAGCCATAGTCGAGAACAACGTCACTCTCTTTCAGAACGCTGCTTAGGACGAGATCGCAGATCTTCTTGCGCGACCGAAGGCCATCGCTGTACCGAACCTCAAGATTCTCATCAAGCGTCTTTTCGCCCGGATCGTCGCCGAAGAAATAGTGCGGACTTAGAGAAAGAACACGCAGCGCCCATTTGCGGCGTTTGCCTTGCGGGAGCCGCTTCAAGACGGACGGGATCCACCATTTCCCGAGAAAGTTTTGCGGGTCAGAGCCTAGGGTCAGAGCGTATTTTAGGCTCGCAAAAGAGTTGCTCATTGAGTTGATCTGCGAAGCTTCGGCCAAAAACTCCGAAGCCCAATTCATTACTTTGCCTTGCCCTGACTGGCGACGGCGTCCTGTGCCGCCTTGATGGCTTCCGGATCACCAAGATAGCGGCTGCTGACCGGCTTCAGATCATCGTCCAGCTCGTAAACCAGCGGAATGCCGGTCGGGATGTTGAGGTTCACGATCTCATCGTCCGGAACGTTGTCGAGATATTTCACGAGCGCACGCAGACTGTTGCCGTGTGCCGCGATGATCAGCCTTTTCCCTGCGCGGATCTGCGGTGCGATCTCGCTTTCGAAGAACGGCACGACGCGGGCGACAGTGTCCTTGAGACATTCCGTCTTTGGGAATCGATCTTTGATCGCCGCGTAACGCGGATCGTTGCCGAGATAGCGCTCGTCTGACGATTCGAGTTCACCGGGCGGAACGTCGTAGCTGCGGCGCCAGATAAGAACTTGCTCTTCACCGTATTTGGCCGCCGTTTCGGCCTTGTTCAGGCCCTGCAGGGCACCGTAATGACGTTCGTTCAGCAGCCAGGACTTCGTGACCGGCAGCCACATCAGATCCATTTCGTCCAGGACGATCCACAGAGTTCGGATCGCACGTTTTAAGACCGACGTATAGGCCGCATCGAACGTAAAGCCCTCTGCTTTCAGCAATTTACCGGCCGCGGCCGCTTCACCGCGGCCTTTTTCCGAGAGGTCAACGTCCTTCCATCCGGTAAAGCGGTTCTCTTTGTTCCACTCGCTTTCGCCGTGTCTAATTAGCACTATTTGAGGCATAAGGTTTGATTTTAGATAGATTCAGCTTGATTTTCCAACTTCGGCTTCAACCCGCCAACCGTTTGCGGACCTCGCCGACAAGGTAAAGCGAACCCGCGACGACGATCAGCGCGTCCGGATCGGCCTCGGACGCGACCTCGAGAGCAGAATCAACGTTGTCCGTCGCAAAGACCCTTTCCCGCGACGCGTCGTGCGGCATCTGCTTCAGAAGCCGCTTGTAAGAGAGCGACCGCGAATTCGCCGCTTCGGTCAACACGAAAGTGCGTGCGAGCGGAAAAAACTCATTCATCATCGCTCGCGAGTCTTTGTCTTCCATCGCCGCAAAAATCACCGTCAGCGGTTCACCTACATTGTTTCGTAGATATTTTGCTAAGGCCTTGACGCCGCCTAGATTGTGAGCACCGTCGAGCAGGAATCTGCCAATGCGTTCAAGCCGGCCGGGATTTACGGCTTTCCTCAAGCCTGTCTCGACATCGCGTTTTGTGATCTTGAATCGCCCCGACAAATGCTCGGCCAGCGCAATAGCGACCTTTGCATTCTCGATCTGATGTTCGCCCGCAAGGCCAAGCTTCTTTATGCGGTAAGCGGCCCGATCAGTAGTAAACTCGACGACGCCATCAGCACAGCTTGCAACGATCGCTGCCGCATCGACAAAAGGAACTTCGACTTCCCTGCACCGAGCTTTGATCTGTCTCGATATGACTGGAGATTGCTCACCGAGCACGGCAAAATCCGTTCCGCCGCGAATGATAGCGGCCTTTTCTGCTGCGATCTTCTTTAGCGTGCGGCCGAGATATTTTTCGTGGTCGCGGTCGATACGCGTGATCGCGGCGATCTCGGCATCAGCGGCGGTCGTTGCGTCAAGCCTGCCGCCAAGGCCGGTCTCGAGAATGGCGACATCAACCTTTGCCGCCTTGAAGGCCAGCAACGCGATGGCCGTCATCTGCTCAAAATATGTCGGCACAGCATCGAGAACGCCACGCTCGACAAGCCGTTCGCCCGCTTTACGAACTCTTGTCGCGAGGCGTGCAAATTCAGATTCGGAGATATTCTCACCGCCGATCCTTATTCTCTCCGTCATCGACTCAAGATGCGGCGATGTGTAAAGCCCGACCTGCAATTTTGCCGAACGGAGCATAGCGTCGAGAAACGCGCACGCCGAACCTTTGCCGTTCGTACCTGCGATCTGAACCTTCAAGAATTTCCTTTGCGGATCACCAAGCTCAGCAAGCAGAGTCCGCATGCTTGCAAGGCCAAGCTTCATCGCGGAAACCTCGTTGCCAAGGGAAAGAAGGTAAGATTCGGCGGCAGAGAAATTCAAGCCTCGCTCTCCCCGGCAAGGCGAAGAACCTCTTCTTCAACCTCTTTTGATAAACGGAAGTTTGTCTTTCGAATAGCTTGAATCAGCGGATCGACGGCAGCGATACAGCCATCGCGTTTTCCTTTCAAAATAACGCCAAGTGTACCTGTCACCTCGATGCCGAGGGACCTTGCCTCTTTCCTCGCACGCAGGTCATCAAGAATTAGCGTCGAATCATC
The DNA here is from genome assembly GCA_018269005.1 of Acidobacteriota bacterium. GTDB lineage: Bacteria > Acidobacteriota > Blastocatellia > Pyrinomonadales > Pyrinomonadaceae > OLB17. The sequence goes on from JAFDVK010000004.1 coordinate 110,858, forward strand.
TGTTTCGAGAGCTAGAACCATCGCACTCGCTTCGCCCCGATCAACTACCATCCTCAAGCGTTCTTCAAGGTCAGTATTGGCCGGCTTACGCACCACAACCCAATCAGGCATTTCGAATCTCACCTCGCTCATGACCGTTGGAGTGGTAACGACACTGCCGTAAATTTTCCTAAGTAGATCGAGTTGGTCGATCTTTTTGAGCAAGATAAAACAACTAGCGTCTGAAATGACGGCCTTAGGCATGTTCCAGATCTTCGGCGAGTTCGCTGGCCGGATAGTTTATTACGGACACGCCGTAATCGGGAAGTATCTCGGCAAATGCCCACTTGGACATATCCGCGACTTCGGCTGCCCGACCGAGAGACAGCACGCCGCGTTCGTACAATCGCGCAGCGATCATCCGAAGCAGGTCCGACCGCTCCATATCGACCGAATCAGGAAGTTGAATCGTCAATGTACTCATCCCAGCCGACTATTATAGCGCAGAACGCCATACGGACTTCATAAAGGCCGCCTAAGCAAGGGAGACGGTGCGCCGATGATAGTTGATCTGTCCGAGGTGATAGCTCAGGTGCGTCGCGAGATGAATGAGAAAATACTCGGTCGTCATCGGATGGCCGAAGACCTCGATCGGATAATTCCCTTCAAGATCATCCGCAGTCAACTGAGGAAGCGTTGCGGCAACGACCTGTCGGGTTTCGTCGATCGCGGCGAAGATCTCGCTTCGCGGAACATCACGCATTGCGAATTCAGCATCGCGGTCTCGCACGTAGCCCGAATTTCCAAGGACGGCCCCGACAAAGTGCCGAAAGCTGCCGCAAAGGTGTATCGCAAGCGTTCCACCTGAATTGGAAAGATCACCGTGCTTCATCCAGAGATCGGCCTCGTTCGGATACATCTCGACCTCTTCGCGCAGCTTTGCAAGGTCTCTGTCATAGATCTTACTCAGGGGTTCAATTATGCTCATAGTTCACGCCGCCTTTTTGTCCGACATCATAAAATCAAGCGAACGAATGATCGTATCGCGCATTTCGCGGCGGTCAACAACGATGTCGAGCATTCCGTGTTCGAGCAGAAATTCGCTGCGTTGAAATCCTTTTGGGAGTTTCTGGCGGATCGTCTGTTCAATTACGCGAGGTCCTGCAAAGCCGATCAGGGCCTTTGGTTCGGCGATATTCAGGTCGCCAAGCATCGCAAAGCTTGCCGTAACGCCGCCGGTCGTCGGATCCGTCAGAACGGAAATGAACGGCAGTCCGGCTTCGTGCAGCATCGCGAGAGCCGCAGAGATCTTCCCCATCTGCATCAAGCTCAGCGTGCCTTCCTGCATACGTGCTCCGCCCGAAGCGGAAAAGATAATGACGCCCGCCTTGTCCCGAAGCGCGTATTCGATCGCGCGCGTGAGTTTCTCGCCTACCGCCGAACCCATCGAACCGCCGATGAATGACATATCCATCGCAGCGGCATAAACGTTGTGTCCGCCGATCTTGCCCTTTGCGGAGACGACCGCTTCGTTCAATCCCGAGGCTTTTTTTGCCTGCTTGATGCGATCGGGATACGGTTTCGAATCAAAGAATCCGAGCGGATCGCCCGACGTGATGTTCTCGTCCAGCGTCTCAAATTCTTCATCATCGAAAACGAGCGCGAGCCGCTCCATCGCAGAATATCGAAAATGATATCCGCAATGCGTGCAGACCTCGTGAGACTCGGTCAATTCCCGCTTGTAGAGTGCGTTGTCGCACTCAGGGCATTTCACGAAAATGCCTTCGGTATTGACGGTGCGTTCTTCTTCGGGTTCTCCGTCAGCGATCTTCGGTTTTTCCCTGCGAAACCATGCCATAAAGAAAAAATCAGCCTATCACAAAAGACGGCTTATTTGAGAATGTCGATCATTTGGTCGTGGATAAGGCCGTTGCTTGCGGCAAGCGGCGGACGATATATGTCGAGGGGCGACCCGTCAAAGTACGAGATCTGGCCGCCCGCTTCTTTTACGAGAAGCGTTCCCGCCGCGATATCCCAGGGATTCAAGCCCTCTTCCCAAAATCCTTCGAACCGTCCGCACGCGACGTAGGCAAGATCAAGAGCCGCAGATCCGTCACGGCGAACTCCACGCGAAAGCATCAGAAGTTCGTGCAAATGACGTGCAGGCTCCTTGCGTTCCTTTATGTCGTAAGGAAATCCCGTAACAAGCAGCGAGTTGCTCAATTTGTCGATCGCAGAAACGCGTATCGGTTTGCCGTTCAGCGTCGCCCCACCTCCGGCCTCTGCCGCAAAAAGTTCGTTGCGAGTCGGATCGTACGTAACACCGACGACGATCTCGCCGTTGTGTTCGAGGGCGAGCGTTACGCAAAAGCACGGATAGTTGTGCGCGTAGTTCGTCGTACCGTCGAGCGGATCGATGATCCATTTCCATGTCGGATCGCCGCCTTTTACAACGGCCTCACCGCTCTCTTCGGCGAGTATCGAGTGCTTCGGAAAGTGCGAACGTATCCTTTCGAGGATGAGAGCCTCGCTCGCAAGATCCGCCTCGGTCACGAGGTCGATATCGCCCTTCTTTGAGATCTTGATCTTCCGCCCGAACTTCTCAAGCAGTATTCCGCCGGCGTCACGGGCCGTTTCGATCGCAAAATTCAGCATTTATCTATTTCTTTTGAGCGGCAAGATGCCGTTCTGAAACGGCGAGGAATTCCCTGACCTGATCGTCCCAGAAACCCCATTCGTGGCCGCCGGGATGTTCACGATATTCGTGCGGAACTTTTTGTTTGATCAGAAGGGCGTCCAGCGAGCGATTGCTGTCAAAGAGAAAATCTTCCGTGCCGATCGAGAGATAGACGAACGGCAGAGCCTTAACATCCTTGACCGCACCGAGCAGCAGATAGACATCGTTCGCCCGACGAGTTTCGCTGCCAACGGAGCCGTAAACGGAATCGACCTTTTTGCCGATCTCGCCCGCCGTCTTTTCGGTAAATTCGGACGTTCCGAACGCTCCGCTGAACGAACCGACGAGCGTGAACATCTCCGGATACTTCAGCCCGAATTTCAACGCACCGTAACCGCCCATCGAAAGCCCCGCGATAATGCGATCATCGCGGTCGGCCTTTGTCCGAAACTTCGCATCGATCTCCGGGATCAGCTCTTTAACGATGCAGCTCTCGTAGTTCTCGTGCGAAGCCAGCGGGCTATCGACATACCAGCCGTCGGCTCCTTCGGGCGTTACGATGATGAAGCGGTACTTGGCCGCATACTCAGCGATCTTTGTCTTATCCGTCCAATTCGTGTAATGCCCATAAAGCCCGTGGAGCAAATAGATCACTGGATACCGCTCGGCTTTCGCCGTCTCGTAGCCCGCCGGCAAAAGTACGCGATACGGCATCTCGCGAGCCATCAGCTTGCTCGCAAGCTTCTCTTCCCGCACCGGCAAACCCGTCGCGGTCGCTGCCTGCGCATGAGAAGATGCCGCGAGAGCAAGTACAACGGCCAGAATGAAAAGAGAACGGCAGGGTTTCATCGCTTGTTATTTGAAGAGATTTCCGAACCAGCCGGAACCTTCTTCCTTCATCGCGACATTCACGAATTCGTGCGCGTCGAACCACACGCCCGAGCATTTATCGCAAACATCGATCACGATGTTCTCAAAATCCTTCTCGTGAAGCGTGCCGTCGCATTTCGGACACTTCAACGCAGCGGCCGCGGCCGTCTCCGCGGCACCTTCTGCTTCGAGCTTTGCCTTCATCTTTGCAAGAAGTTCAGCTTCCTGCTTTCTGAAGTATTCGTTCTCAAGAGCGTCGCCGCGATCCTTTAGGTCAATTGCCATATTCGGTAATTCAAACTCCTTCGTTTTAGTTGTAACTTGCATCAATTATCGCATCAGGCGGTAATTGTTACAAAAACGCAGGCTCCCGTTACCGCCCGTGTTGAAGTTTGCATATCCGACACATAAGATGTATGCAACGGCAAAGGAGCGACTTTTAACGCGATGAACCTTCCAAACTGGCTTACGATCGCACGAATTCTGATCGTACCGCTGATCGTGGTGGCTCTTCTTACGCCGCTCGCCGAGAGCGTCTTCGGCATCAGCGGATATGCGTTCGCGATCGTGCTTTTCATCGCCGCATCGCTCACCGACATCGTTGACGGCCAGATCGCACGCCGCCGCAACCAGGTCTCCGACCTCGGCAAATTCCTCGACCCGATCGCCGACAAACTGCTCGTCTCGGCCGCGTTGATCGTCCTTGTCGAAAAACACCTCGCACCGTCGTGGGCCGTAGTAGTCATCATCGGACGCGAATTCATCATAACGGGATTGCGTTCGATCGCCGTTACCGAAGGCATCGTGATCCAGGCGCAGATGCTCGGCAAAATAAAGATGTGGGCGCAATGCGTCGCCATCGTCGCACTGCTCGTTGCCGCGGCGAACGGCACCATTCCCGTCTCGAACTTCGGACTCGACTATCCCGCGGCATTTTGGGAGGTCGCCGAGGTCCGCACCGCATTCAGCGATCTCTTGACACTGTCGCTCACCTCGAACGATTGGAAGGTCTTCGGCTACCTCGTCGGCCGTCTCGGCATCTGGGTCTCCGTCATCCTCTCCGTCTGGTCGATGTTCGATTACTTCCGCTACTTCCTCCGCGTCCGCTCCGCCCCGGAACGATAATTCGTGGCTCGGTCGCCCGATGTCAAAGTGTTAATCTCTTGGTGCGTCTCAGAACTGACCACGTACCAAAGCACGTGGCTGGGCCAAAACCAAAACGGCATTACGGCATTCATGATCTGTTGAATAGTAGTGCTAACGGCTTCGCTTAGCCACGCCATTTATGGCGTGGTGCACGTCGAGAAATTTGTTTTAGCCCGTTCACGGGCTTTTATCCCTGAATATAACGGCGTGAACGCCGTCGGCGAATCTCCCTGAACGCTAACCACGCCGTGAACAGCGTGGCTAAGCTAAAACAACAAACGATGTCAATAAGAGTTTATTCAGAAATAAATCTGCACATAACGTGGCACACAAAGGATGATCTGCAGTTGATCACCGGTGCGATGAAGCCTGACCTTTACGCGTTTCTTAAAAATAAGATCGTTGAGACTCAAGGAGCTTATTTTCATGGAATCGGTGGAACTGAAACGCACGTTCATATTGCCGCTTCGGTCAAACCGTCCCTGCATCTTGATGAGTGGATCGGGCAGTTGAAAGGTGGAAGCTCCTACGCAATGGGCAGAGGTTTGCAGTGGCAGCATGGTTACGGAGTGGTTTCGTTCGGCACTAAGGATCTGCGGTGGGTGTTGGATTATATCCGGAATCAAGAGCAGCATCACAAAAGGGGAACCATTCACGATCGATTGGAACGTATTGACGAGTAGAAGGGCGTGAACGCCCTCTGGTATCGTTTTGCGATTCTGACCACGCCGTAAACGGCGTGGCTAAGCTAGAACAAATCCCAAACCATCACGCATTTGTCCGTCGGTTTGCAAAAACTGCGCGGCTTGCCGCAAAGCAGTGCGGTCGGAGTTCATTTTCTTCGCGGCTTGCCGCAAGGCAGTGCGGTCGGGCTTGCCCGACCGTCGAGCCGCCAAACTTTAGATGGAGCCCGCGTCAGCGGGCGACAAGGATTTGTCGGCGGCAAGCCGCCTCCGAGGAGTATTGTCGAGCCTGAACCACGCCGTAAACGACGTGGCTATACGAAGCCGGAAGCCATGTTGAGCGTAACGCCCTTACTCACGTGCGGGTCCGATGTACCGCCTTTAGACGCCTAGCTCGAGTCATCCGGATCTTCTAGATCGTCATCGTATTCATCATCTTCTTCATCTACTTCCTCGACTTCTTCTTCATCTACTTCATAAGCTTCATCATCTTCCTCGACTTCGACGTCGTCCATGTCGGGCTTCCACATCGAGTAAAGCCTATGGACGGACGATTTTGATAGTTCGAGGTACTCCGCGATATCTCTGAAGGTCATTTTGTTCTCGTCGCGCAACTCTTTGATACGCAGGATCTGGTCGGGAAGGCCGTTCTTCTCCCGGTCGCATTTCGGGAACACTAACCCTAAAAGCCCGCTCGCCGAATGAGATACCCTTGCGTAAAGCCGGTTGTTTTCGGTCCAGAACCTATCTCCGCCGCTCGAACGCGTCTGCACGATCATTCGGAAATCTGTTTCGTCTAAGCCGTCGATGGTAAAGACGCTGTCCGCATAGTTGCAGAGCACGCGCCCGCGGCGAAGGGCAGCTTCAGTTGTGAGCTCATACCCGGACGGTATTGAATCCGCCAGAACGAGCACCGAGAGGCCGTGAACGCGGCTCAGTTTGCGAAGTTCAAGCAAAAGGCGCAGCCTCTCACGCGTGCCGTCGTCCGTATCCGAAACTACCGAGAGATCATCGACTATCACAATATCCAACGGGTTCGCATCGACCGCGTTGCGTATCCATTCGGCAACGTCCGCACCCTCTGGCGGCCTATCGTAGATAAGGTTTTCAGAGAATTCGTAGGCGCGTATTTCACCGTCCCCGGCTTCCCGCTTGTAACGCCTGCAGAACTGTGCATCGTTCAATACGAGATCGACATACAGCACCCTGAGCGGCGTCTCGGGCATCTTTAGGTATTCGACGATCGGGCGGCCGCGAGTAAGAGCGTCGGCAAGCTGCATCGCAAGCAGGCTCTTGCCTATTCCGGCCTCACCGAACAGGATCGCCAGCTCGCCCTTCGTCCAGAACTCATCAAAAAGCATCTCCCGCTTTTCGATCTCCGGCGTCTTCATAAGGTCGCACGCCCTACGCAGAGGCTTCCCTGCCGCCGTGTCATTTATTGTATTATTGGTAACATTTGACATCCTGTGATACACTGTAGCACAGATGCAACGTGGGTTGCAACAGTTGTTTTTTGACAATTTGAAAATGTTGCTCTTGCACTTGGATCGTGGAACTTCGTGGATCGTGGGTCGCAACCATTCCCGCCCTGTGGGTGAATTCGTGGCCTTTCCCCGATCTACCCTTCGTGCATCCGTGGCCTCTTTCTTTTTTTTTCGCGAGATTTCCACCGAATGTTGCCAAACGATTGAAAATGAACGACTTATTTGTCCCAAAGCCTGTCCCAAACCTTGTGTCGTCCTGAAAAAAGTTTACAGTTTGTGGGGTTTAGTCCTCCTATAGGTTTACATTTCATTGTTAGTCCTGAATGGGGTTTACAGTTCAAGCCGAGGCTTGGACTGTAAACCGCGACCGTTTTGATGCGTAGTAGTTTTTCCAACGTCTTTTTAAAGATCCGTGTTGCATCGAATGGGCCTCTGCCGGTGTGAGCATATCGATCGACAGATGCGGTCGCAGGTTGTTGTAGATGCTCACCGCCTCTGCCACCTCGCGGTGTGCCCGGGCGAAGCTCTCGAAGCGTTTCTCCAGCAACTCATCCTTCAATATGCCGTTGACCCGCTCGGCGATGGCGTTCTCGAGCGGATCGCTCTTCTCGCTCATGCTGACACGCACTGAGTGCCTTTTCAGGAGCTTCATATAGCGGCTGCTGTAATACTGCAGCCCGCGGTCCGAATGGTGGATAAGACCATCCGTCTCACAGTTGCCGGCAAACGCCATTCGCAATGCCTCGACGCATCCGCGTGCCGTCAGATCCCGGCTCAAACAAAAGCCTACTATCTTTCTCGAATATGCATCCGTCACAAGGCTCAGATAAGCGAAGCCCTCGCCTACTCTCACATACGTGATATCGCTCACCCACAACTGGTTCGCGGCCATCGGTATGAACTCCTTCGCAAGGTTCGAATGCCGCTTCATCCAATACCCCGAATACGTGGTCCTCGGCTTCCTCGACCGACGCCGTCGCACCAGCATCTGGTGCTCTCTTAATAGATCAAAGAACCCGTCGCGGCCCATCATCAAGGAGTGTTCCTCCATGAAGCCCGCCAGCATGTGATGCAGCTTCCTTCCTCCTATTCGCTTCTGCACCTTGCGGATCCGCACCACCTCAGCAAGCACCAGATACGCACTTGCCGCATCCTTCCCCGCCTCTCGAAATTGCCCGTAATATGCCTGTCTCGTATAGCCAAACAGTCCGCAAAGCAAGCCCAGACCCCTCCGCTCACTCCCGCTTATTTCCATCACCGCCTGGCTCCATGTTTTTTTCGGATCGGTATCTCGAACCGATCTTCCGCTATGTCGATCATCGCATTCAGCAGCTTCGCGTGCAGTTCCGCCTTCCGCAACTCCTCTCGCAGCCGCTTCACCTCCGACCCAAGATCGTCCCCTCCAGGCTTGTCCCCTCCAGGCCTCATCGCCATTCCCACTCCCGCGGCCTTTACCCACCGCTGCAGCGTGCTCGACGACACCCCATATCTCTCCTCCATCTCCCGGTAGCTCATCTCCCCAGCCAGATACTCCGCCACCAACTCTTCCTTCCTCTTTCCTCCATTCCTCATATCCCTGTCCCGTTTTGTCCCACTCTATATGTAAACCTATTTCAGGACAAGACACCTGTCCCAAACGCAAAAAAGCGGACCCGAGATTTCGGATCCGCTCGCTTAGTTGCCTTGCAAGTTGTTCGCTTATTGGATCTCGACCCAGTCGCCTGTGTGGATCTCCTGCGTATTCTGCGTGATGACGACGGTTGCCGAACGCTCTTTCACGTTCAGGACGATGGCCTCGCCGACGACCTTTCGGATCGCGGGACGATTGCGCTTTGCGTCGTAGGTCGTGACCATTCTGCCGTCGGCTTGTTCGCCGCTCTTTCGCGAGGCCTGATTCGAGAACTTGCCGCCGCGATAAGTATCGCTGTGGAATCCTTCGTCGCGAGCACTGACCTGCTCCTTTTCGGGTGTCTTCATCAGATTGCCCTTGCCGAGCGGACGATAAACCGTGAGTCTGTCGCCGACCCTCACATTCTCTTCGCTGCCGAGATCGACATACGCGATGCTGTTCTGTGCAAGCGTTTCGCTGCTGTCGCGGGCCATCAGGATGCGGCCGTTGGCCTTGCCCGAAGGATCCGACCATTGATCGAATTTCGCGCTCGCGTCGACAAGCGGAGCGGAGCGGTTCTCACGCGGCTGCACGAGATCGCCGAGCAAAAAGCTCGAGCACGAGAACTTGACCTTTGCGACCGAGTAATCACTCTTGACCGAAACGACCTCAAGAGCACCGACTTCCTGAACGTAGAAGCCCACATCCTTGTTCGTCCAACGGCTCTCGACCTGCCCTTTCGGACGGACGACGCTGAACAAATTGCCTACGTTCACACCATTGCTCGCACCCATATTGATGTAAACAAAGTTGTTTTCCGTGAAATTATATCGGTCCGCCTCTTCGCTGCCGCCAATGATGCGGTTCGAGGTCGAGATGGGCGACGTCTGAATATATCCGCCGCAATACAACCCGTTGGGACCAACGACCGGCATCGCGGACTTCTTCTTTACGATGATGCCCGAGTCTTGGGCAAGGATCGAAACGCTGAAAACACCGACGACGGCGCACAAAATTACGAAGCCGCGAGCAAATGATTTTACTGATCTCACACTTTTTCTCCTCGAAGTTAGGAAAGTTCTTGATTCTGTCTAGATCGTCGGCCGGAATGTGCAGCGAGCCAGAAATGGAAAGCTCGGCCGGATCAATATCGGGAAGGGCCGGCAAATGCGGCCAAATTCATTCTATATGTTTTGAAAAGGATTGGTCAACATATTTTTACAATGTTCAACATTCTAAATGGACGTGTGGATCTGGACGATCTCAGCCCATACGGGCCGTCGTTGGGAGGCGAATTCCAAAGTTTCCACACCAAAGATCAGCTATTTTTAGTTTCGTTTTTGAACGAATGCCAGGCAATTTGCTATCATCACCGTTTGCGGCAGCCGACCAAACTAGCCGCACAATTGTGCGTCGTCGCGCGTTGCTTAAAGCAAAATTGGAGTTGACTCTCCACATTGAAGCTTCGTGGGGTTTCGTATGGAGGCCTTCGGCCTCGACACAGCTCAAGAGGCACCGCGAAGAGCGACGTTCGTTTTGAAAGAACGCGTCATATCCGCCCCAAACGCAAGGGCGAATTCACGCACCAAACCACCTTAGCCGGTGTAGCTCAGTTGGTAGAGCAGTTGATTTGTAATCATCAGGTCGGGGGTTCAAGTCCCTTCACCGGCTCCA
>JAFDVK010000050.1 GCA_018269005.1 Acidobacteriota bacterium
GGCACCACGATGAGCTATGCTGAACTGACCGCGAAGGTTGCGGAACCCACGGCGATCCGTGCGGTCGCCTCCGCAAACGGCGCGAACGCGATCTCGATCATTGTGCCCTGCCACCGCGTCATCGGCAGCAACGGGGAGATGACGGGCTATGCGGGCGGGTTGGGGGTGAAGCGGAGGTTGTTGGAGTTGGAGGGCGTTCGCAGGTCGGTGGCGGATTTGTTCACTGCAATTCAGTACTAACCGGAGCAGATCATCTGTACCACTGGGCTCGGGATTAAAGCAATTGCTTCCCCTTTCGAATTTCTGTCACGATACCGTCGGCATCTGCTTCCAATCCTTGGCGATGACATCCAGCCATTGGAGGTAGTACTCCATCCCCCATCGCTCGGCACCTCTTGAAAGTGGCCATGCTGGATCGCTGAATGGTGGTGGGGGCGGAATCCCCTTCCGTTTCAGAACCGGCTTGATGGTTCTACGGACCACGAGCGATGTGATCTGATAGTTGGGAAGAACCACACGCTGACCAAGAAGGTGCTTGATGTCCGGACTTAGTTTGTTCAGTGTAGCGAGAATTGTCCTTGGTAGAATTACGAAGACCGGGTCCAGCACCTTGAGATCATGAAGGATGAAAGGCAGTGAGGGTGGCCAGTATTTCGGCTTGCTTGCATAGTCTTTGTTCGCCTTGGACCGGATACTGAACTTGCCAGGGTTGGCCACCGCCACGTGATTCAAGAAGCCCTTGGCGTTATCTGGAAAATTCGACGCTGGTTCGAGCTGAAGCAGGGCATGCCTCGCGGCTAACAAGAGACTGCCATTGTTGATGGGTTCGATATGGACCAAGCTCCCTTCTGATCTATTCTTGTACATCAACCGGCTCCTGCACATTTGGTCCTCTATGGAACTAAACCAAGGCCAATCTTCGGCTTTCTGTTCAACATGCACCTGCCAAGTATCGCGATCCCATTTCTGCATTGCTCTAGGCCAGGCATAACCCAGGTTTTCTGCACTGGCGTAAACCAGCACACCACCGCCTTTGCTGGGATATTGATCGCCTACGAACGGGATAGGTGGTGCTATCGGGAAAGCCCAATCAGGGGCTACCTTGTACTCTGTGAAATAGGCATCGAGTAGGGACGCTTCCTTCTCATGCCTCAGGGTAGCATCCACTTCCATGTCTTCGGTCGTTGCTTGGGGCTGCCATACGCCACCCGGTCAACGCTTTCATCCGGGCGCCACGTCGGTTGCTTCTTCAACTTCGGTTGGCTGAACTGATCCACTACGATCGCAGCACCATGGCGCATGCGTTCCTCGTCGAAAATAGTGTTGATACTTGCACGCTCCGCGCTCCACCACCGTCGATGGATCCGATAGTCGCAGCCCATGAAATGCCGGGGCATGGTGCTGCATTCGGTCACGGCGATGCGCCTGGCTTCCTCCTCGCCGGTGGCTCGGACGATCACGGTCACTCGTTCGACCTCAACGACCGGGCTGTCTTCGGCCTGCGTATGCCACAGCACATCCACAGCGAAGGGAAGCCGGCCGGATGCGTCGGGCACGGGCTGGTTCGAAGCGCTTTGGTCTGAGAGCAGGCGTAGTTCGGGCAGGTTCCAGATGGCGCGGATGTCATCAGCGCTCAAGTCCCCGGTAAAGGCGAAAGGTCGTTCGGGATGAACCTCCAGCTTTTCGCGAATGCCGGGTGCTGCTTCTTCAAGCGCGAAAAGACAAGTCTCGATGCGCCCTTCAAAGAGTTTCTTGCGCTCCTTCCACGGAAGTGGTATCGAATGAGCGTCCAGCCCGATCTCCAATTCGAGCCAGGCACGGTATGTTTTGATCGTTGCCATCAGCATGCTGTGGAGTGGGCCGAATGGAAGCTACGGCGGTGGTCATGCAGAGGGGATCAACGGTTTCTATCCGATACGGTTCTGGAGCTTGTGCGTCTTGTTTTTCCAACCGGCATCACTCTTGGAATTCACATATTGAATCTTGATGTCAGGAAAGCTATTGACGAAACTTATTTTCCTGTCCTCGAACGAAGTATCGAAAAACCAGATGGCATCACTGCCTTTCGCCTCGTATTTGTTCTTGGTAATGTACACCAATAGATCCGGAAAAGAGGTGACGATCTGGACCTTGATGTCCGCGAATGAAGTGACTTCCTTGACAATGGCCATGAGCGGTGCAATTGGTCTTGTACGTTGATGTGTTGGTATTGAACGCCCGATGAATGGTGCGCTTGAACAAATGTATCTGGGGTGGGCGAGGAAACCAAATGATGGGGGCTGAGAATTTTTTCAACGTGATCCCGCGTGACGGATCGCAGCGGCACCCCGCACCCCGAGGGCCCTGAGCGGAGCGGATCGAAGTCGAAGGGTGCGAGGGGGAGGAGTACAGTGGAGAGCCGGACCCCGAGGCTCTTGCGAGGGGGCACGCCCAAACCTTCACACTCTCACTGCCATTCATTCCGGCACTGGTATTTTCGCGGCATGTCACATCCAGTAGCTATTCCCTAC
>JAFDVK010000051.1 GCA_018269005.1 Acidobacteriota bacterium
GACTAGGAATGCTTCTTCGGTCGTATGAGCGTGAAGCACGCGATTCTTTCCTTTCGGGGCGGTTCGCCTCACATCCACGTCCACTAAACGTCGAAGGTCTTCCGATTCTGGCGGGGAGGCCAAAAAATCAACCTTGATTGGTCGAGGCAGTCCGGCAGTAGCCCCCTTCTTCTTAAACTGGTAATATTCCGCTCCCTTGATAGGTTCGTAGTCCAAGTCAAGCACTTCCCGAATCTTGCGGAACTTGGCGTCGCTTGAAACGATCTCTGCTTGTAGGAAGAAGTCTAGATCCTCAGTTGATCGGGCTGAAGGAAATGGATTGATCCTTGTTGGCTCTTTCGACTCCAATAGCAACTTGGTTTTCAGGAAGAGCCCGTATCCACCGCCGACTATCAACGGGATTTGGTGCTGCTCCAGCTCGGAAGCAAGACGGATCAGTTCCTCACCGAGCGGATCATCAACTTTCATCACGTCCTCCCGCAAGGATTCCTTCTAGCAGTTGAGCCGCAGCATCTTGTTCGCGTTTCCCTCGTTGTGATAGGTCAAGATAAACCTGCAAGGGAGAAGTAAAATATTGCTTACTCTTGGAATCCCACGATCGATCAAAATAAACGGGTTCGTCATTTGTCTCGATCAGCTCAACGTTTGGAAATCTATCAGTCTCCTCGAAATCGATTCCATTTAAAGCGTCAACCATACTCTCGACGTATATCTGGAGCGGTTCACCAACCGTTGGAGAAACGACATATCGCTGCGGGTCGTTTATTGCGTACCGTTGTTCATTTCTTTCGCAGTTGTTAGCGATCTTTCTCAATGCTTTTTCGACGCTCACCATCTTTCCGACGAGTTTACCCGTGACATTCGGACCTCGGTAGTTCGACCTAAGCTTGCTAAGCAGCGTTTCGGAGTCGACTAGTTTGATCCCTTCTCGTCGAGAGATGACGAAGTCGTTATCGAGTTCTTTGAGAACCTTGGAAACGGTCGCAAGCGTTATCCGCGCTCCACGTATCTTGGTTTCGTCGAAGACTTCTCCGACGCTCGCATACTCCGATCTTGAAAGCAGTACGCGTCCAACTATGGAACTTGTCCCGCGATAGACATTCTTGATCAGCGAACTCGAAGGAAATCGGTTTGGATTTCCAATTCTCTCCAGGAACAACCCACCGGGAACTATCAGCATTACATTTCCGGACAGGTCTATGGCGCTAATTTCTCGCTCTGCTAATTCCTTGAATTGTGGCCTGCTTAGATACGGAGCCACGATCATCGGATACGATTCTTTTCCTGAAGTTTCCCGAAACATCTTCAGCTGCGAAACTGCTTCCGCGACTAGTTTCGGGGTTGCAACGGTTGTGATTTCTGATACGAAGCGCCAGTTCTCGTTATCCCAGACGACGTCGACAAACAAGTCAGGGCTGTACCCGGACCGACTTTCCGTATCTTTACTGACGAATTCTTCGGTGCTGATTTCGAGTGGGGGGATATCCAGCTTCTTTAGTTCGCGAATAATCTCGTTCTCACTAAGGCGCTTCATGACTTTCCGAGAATATCACATTTTCTTACATAAGAAAATATATAATAATGGGAAAGTCATAAAACGGTCACTTGCTACGCCCAACCTAACGACGTTAACAAGTTCGACGCTTAATCGAACAATGAAAAAACGGCCCGGGACACGCGAAGAGTCGAAAAGCAAATGTTGACCAGATTGAGCAGAGTGTGTCGAGATTGACCCAATCGATCCTACAGGCAAGCACTTAGCACGGCTGAGCCGGACGCGGCCGAGGTCTCAGAATTCTAGGTAATGGCTTCACCGCATATAGCGAAATACGGATAATTATCCGGCTTTCCAGAGTAGCGGATTTCAAAGCCGACGCTCTCAACCAACGAAATAACCTCTTTCGGCCGGACCATCAAATAAGAGAACTCCGCTTCGGCGATCGGTTTTCCGTCTTCTTCAACATAGTAATCAATGATTTGATGGTCGGAATTATATCGGCATTCATCAAATATTTGGAGACAAACATCTCCCGGTTCTTCTCTTAATATCAATCGCTTTACATTCTCAGTTCGCCCGGGTTCCGTCAGCCCGGAACCACCGTCCTCAAGCCGCCATTCCCGCATGTCGAAAATTAGCAGGCCACCGTCATTCAGACCCCGTACTCGACAATCAGCAACGATTTGACGGAGCTCGTCCAGATTTCTGACATGACTAATAGCATTGCCGAGAAAGAATATTGCGTCGAATTTCCCATGTGCTCGAAATAGCGAAGGTAGGGCCTTCCACTCGCACTCGATCACGTGTTCGTACCGCGACGCAAGTGTCGGATCAGCCTTGAGAAATTCGATCATGTGGTGCGAACCGTCGGAGCCGTATACAGTTCGGCCAGGTAGCTCCTCAAAATAGCTAAGATTTCCTTGTCCGCAAGCGGCGTCCAGTAACCTGTGGTGCGCAGGCGTCAACAGCTCGGTTAGCAGTCGAGCGATCGGTTCAGCGTGTGATCTGTGGCTGAGGAGCGTTCTGTAGTAAGGGGCGAAGGTTGAATAAGATGCCAGATTGTCGTTCATTCGAGGAGAGATTGAAACCCATGATCATCTATCTCTTGACCCCGCCTGCGTTCTGACTACCTTTGAACGGCTCATCTAGCCCCTTCCAGGGCCGAACGACCATGATGCTTTCCTGTCCAGGCCGGAGCGGTGAAATCGGATTCTGGTATCCGGAACGTCGTGATTCCTCCAATTTCGCTTTCAAGATCTTCGTTTGTTTGAGCATAAGCATCTCCTACCTAATTAAATACCAGAAAACGGCTACTTTCCAGTTCGAGGACTGGCTGCAACTGTTTCTCTCGTGTGGCCAGCGATTCAAGTACCTCAACGGCAGCGAGCATTTCCGCATCTCGACGCGCCGATTTAGGGATGTCAAGTAGCGAACCCGTGTTGTCCAGCATCTTCCGAGCGATCTCCGTCGGGGACACGCCTTGTCCTGCCCAAAGCTGCCAGAGCGTTTCGGGGAACGCGTCAACTACCGTATAAAGACAATGCGTAAGCGAAATGAAGTCATGCCATACATCCCCGTCGACATATCGTGAATGAAACGGGAAGAGTTCGGGATTTTCCAAAGCGTAGAAATTCTCCTCGACGACCTCTGGTACATCCAAAGTCAATCGAACCTTGAATTCGTCGTATTCCGGCACTGATGTATTAGCCAGATATGTGCCGGTCCGGTTGTACAGCGTAAGGGTGTTAAGCCTTACTTTTGCACCAGCATTTCGTGCAGCCAGGGCGAAGTGCAAAGTCTCGTCCATATCGCTGCCGCCCGGATACGACGGAGGGCTAAGCAAGAATGCACACGTCGGGATAATGCCATTGTCAACACATTCTCGAATCCGGCATTCAAGGACACTTGTATCTCGGACGAACGACTTCTTGTGAATGCGACGCGATTCTGTTCCGACGGCATCGATTCCAGCGAAGACCGCCGAACATCCAGCTCGGGCCATCCAGGAAATTATTTCGCTGTTAAGTTGAGGGAACGTCACATATGCTTGCCAGCTTAGATCACAGCGAGATCTTTCGAATTCCTTGCAGAAGTCCAATGCTCTTGCTGGATCGTTCAAAAAATTATCCTCGACAAAGAAAACGTTCCTAAAGCCCAGGTTGTGCGCTCTTTCCAAGCCGGCAATTGTTCGATCTATCGAAAAATTTCGAAAACCGTTGTAGTGCTGCGGGCTATAGCAAAAGGCGCATTTGAAGCGACACCCGCGACCGCTCTCAAAATCCAGGCATCGATTCGGATTAACAGCGAAGTATTGATTCAAATCAAGAAGATCAAAAGGTAAATCTCCCGTCGAACCGCCGATAAGTGGAGAGCCTTTAACGACTTTCGCCGATCTGTTCTCACTGATCAATTTCGGAAGGTCTCGAACGAAGTTTTCTCCTTCGCCGATTACCACGAAATCGATCCACGGGAACCGGTCTATAACCGGATCTGCAATTGAACTGAAATGTGTACCCCCGACTACAGTGACGACCTCCGGCCGTTCCTTTTTCAGCAAACGAGCCAGGTGAAGCGCGATATGGGAATCAACCGCCATCGAGGTAAAACAGTAAACATCAGCTTTCTTATTCAACAAAAAATCAGTCGCGTAAATATAAAAATGGTCCGATACCGCCAGTCGTTCATCTAAATGGAAGAGCAAATTGAGATCCGAAATATCCACCGACGAACCCGCACAGCGGCCCACCTCCGCTAATCGCAACAAACCGAGTGGCGGCGCGATCTCGGATCGGTCGATAAAAGTTCGAGGAGGATTTACGAACTCAATCTTCATTGCACTTGAGCGGTTTCAGCGACACAGACACTTCTCCGGATCATATACGACTTGAAGCATGACACAATCCTCCAACGGTAGAATCTGCTCCAGACTGGCGCCTCCACCGCGAAGATGGAGAACACTTTCTGGTTCGAGAATCTCAGGCTTTCCCTTCCAGTCATCACTGGAATTCTTCCGTTGGTCAGCTGAGTTCCCAAGTTCGATCACCGCACGACCCGCGAGCATGATCCATGCGGACGCCCATTTACTCGTTACCGGGCCGGAAAGCGGCTGAGAGCTCTTAGTGAACCGCCACAATTGAGGATGTATAGAATGACTAGGAAACTTTGACTCGACCGGGTCTTCGACGATTTGAAGCCGTTCTGGCGGTCTTTCAAAAACTGGGACACAGTCGCTTTCATTCGGAAGTTTAACAACTTTAACTGCCTCACGCGGCTGAGCTAAGTAAGCGCCAATGTCTAAATCCAGAAAATCAAAAATCCTGATTAAAGTATCGAGACCTACATTCGTCAGGTGCTTTTCAATCTTCGATAAGTGGGCCGGATCGATCTCACACCTTTTTGCAACGACTTCAAGGGATTTGTTACTTCTTAACCTTTTTTGGCGGATTGCTTCCGATATGCCCCACGCAATCAGAGAGTATTGCCCAGACTTCTTTTCTTTGACATCCACGTATTCCCGCAAATCTTTCTCTTCAATTGTTCTTGAACTTGACTGATTCTGAATTCGATCTCGACCGGCAATATAGATTTGAGCCGCAGCGTTTGCCAGCGGATGAGTAATCATCCACGCTCTCGTCTTCTCTTTGCCTGCGTTCCAGGCTCGATGCGGAATCTGAGGCTCAATCCTACTCGCACTGCCCACTCCTACGACGCAGGGTTCAGGCGGATAAAGTTTCGGCGGCGAGCCTTCTCCCGGTTCAGCCCAAAAAAAGTCGTAAAGAATTCCAGGCCCTTCAATAGGTATGATGAGTTCTTCGCCATCGTGATAGTAGAATTTAGTGGGTTTTTTGTCGTTAACATCGACTCGCATGATCTGGAAAGGATTTTGCCAGAAAGTCGGCGGGTCGAAATGCTCGTATTCAACGCTTTTTACGTCCTCGGTCGCGTCGGATCGCGTAACGCCAGTGCCGCTATCAAACCTTAGATGGACGTAATAGTTCTCGTCCATAGATCGGGAATAGACCTTGTCAAAAAGAGCGGCTGCATTTTCACGACCCTCTACGAAGTATGCCCGTTCGAGCCCCCCAAGAGTGTTCTCTCGGGGAGGCACCAGCTGGCCTTTTGGGCGTCCCTTCTGTCCTGATCTTTTCTTTTCTCGTTCGCGCATTACCTGACTATCTTTACTCAATTACAAATCTTGATACTAACCCGTTCTTCGATGCGGGTCAAGAATAGTATTGCCACAACTATATTTAGTTGTGAGGCTGATGAGATAATACGAAGCAAGAAACCTGCTTGACATCTGACTGCCGGCATGCTATTAAAGATACGAATCACAGGAGGGGCTTATGCACTCAGATTTTTCAATTGACCAAACGTGGCTTTTTGAAGCCGTGGCGGAATTGAAAGGTTCGTGCCCAGCGCTTCGTTGTCGAGAACGGCGACTGAAGCCGGACGAGACATTTATCTATGTATCCGACGGGCTGAGCGTTAGGTTGTGTTCAAGGTGCTTCCTCAAATTAGCCGCGGCGGTCAGCGAGAGACTCCGCTGAAAAGTTCTATGCCTGGCAGTCAGCGGGCGCAAAAGAGCCCGATGGTGGATAAGTCGTGCGGACGAAACGCCATCGGGCTCCCGGTTGTGAGCTAAGCTCACGGTTAGTCGGGTTTTCTCACTTTTGATGCCAAGAAAGTGTAACTCAGATGTCTAGCACATTCAAGCAGATCATCGGCGTGATGATCATTACTTTGTCGGCATCGACGTCGACGGCAGTGTTCGGCCAGCCGAACACGCACGGAGTTCTTTCCGCGTTACGAACGGACCATGCCCAACTCGCGCAAGATGAATCGAGACAAGCCTCGAAAGTGATCGCCCGTCCGCAAAAGCTTCGAAATCTTCGGACGTTTGTTCTAGAGAGTTTTGCGAACAAGGTCGAGACTGATTCGATCCTTGAAACTATGGCAGACGGGAAGCAGGCGATCACCTTCAGTTCTACTGATGGCGATCGGACAATCGACTACATCCTAATCGACAACGGCGATTCACTCGAGTTGCACAGCGACAACTATCCGACCTCGTGGAAATACGAGATCGGCGGCTCTTCGCCATACGAGGTCGAACCTTTCGCGGACGACTTCGAATCGAAGGATGTAGACGAGATGGGATTATGGGAAGCCGCGGCCGTGCCGACTTGCGGTGGCGTCGCTAGCCCGAACAATCCTTACCCGTGCTGCACTGTCAATCGGGTCCCGGGCTACGGCAACTGTACTTACATGGCTTGGCATTTAGCCAAACGATTTTGGGGTTACTCAATGCCGACCTGGGGTGGAAATGGTGAAAGTAATGCGGCCAAGTGGTACGACAAGTCAAGGACTTCCGGTCTTCCGACTTCGCCTACCCCAGGCTTATACGCGATCGCCGTCAGTAGCACGATGGCGTATCCGTATGGTCACGTAGCGTGGGTCATGGAAATTTCTAATAATCAATTGTTAGTTTGGGAGCAGCTATGCGGTTCGACGGCCAGCGGCATTGTGAAAACATGGCGATCGGCAACGTCCTTCAATAAAGGATACGTTATGAGTCCAGTCTCGGCCCCGCGTCCGACGATATCGATAGCAACCGTTGGCCCGATATTCAGGTCGACATCAACGCAAGCGATAAAATTCCGAGTCACAAACGTGAATCCCGGAAAGCGAGTTGTGGTCATCTTCCCCAATGGCGGTCGGGCCACTCTAAAGGATGGTCAATTAAGCGGCGTTTCGAACGGCATTCTCACCGCTTACATGACACTTAATGCCTCGGGGACGTGGAAGATCCAACTCTTTAACGAGAACGGAAAATATTCTGGTCTTTCGTCCTTTACGGTAAATTAACGGTCCTAGGTTGTTATGCGTTAGGCCCCGGTTTTTCGGGGCCTCAAAAAATGAGAATGATTTGGAGATGAAGACCTATGCAGTGTCCGAGATGTGAATTCGATACTAGTAAATTAGATATTTACCAGATACTTGAGCTGCCTGAATCGCACCCTGAGCGAAAGCTTTGGCAACAGAACCCAGAACATCGAAAGACCCTCGAATTCTACGGCTGGTTCACGGAACCATTCGAAAATGCCAGGTTGCTTGTCTTTGGTTCGGGACCTGCAAGCCTCGCCGTTCCCCTTTCACGCCTTACTAATGTTTCTCAGGTTATCTGCTTTGATCGTGATGAGGAAGCACGACGGTCACTCGAAGATATAAAGGTAAGTGAGGGGCTGGGAAAAATACAGATTACCGGTGAAGGATATCCTTGGAAGATTCCCTTCGAAGATGATTCATTTGATGTGATCATCTGCCGTTACTCGATGCACCATTTCGAGGATCAGCAGGGCGTCATCCGTGAGATCTACCGGTGCTTAACTTGGGATGGAGTGTTGCTTTATTCGGACCACTCTATGCCAGAACAAACGCGGGATACGACGGAGGACTTTATGGCAAATAAGGAAGGAACATTCAAAGGTTACCGAACTTACCATGAGATGACGGAACTTCTTACGAGAAATGCTTTTGAGATTCTTGCCATACGCCCTTACGAATACCGGAGAGGCATCTTTGAGGACTACGTGTCCATCGCAGACCCAGGCTTGAAAGAACCGCTTCTCCGGGGAGGGCTCGGGTTAGACGCGATGACAAAGCAGCAAATAAAATGGTCGGGAGACTGTGATGGCCCTCTTGTTTCTTACCCTATTTTTGATATCGCAGCACGGAGAGCCGATGAAGCGACCGCGCTTTGCATTTGACCCGGTTTTCAGAAGGGTTTGTCGAGGCGGAAAAAGCGGAAAGTCCCTACATTTTTCACTACAGTGGCTGATCGGCTGCGGGGCTACAATCTGTAAGTTATTGAAAACATTGGAGCCGGTGAAGGGACTTGAACCCCCGACCTGATGATTACAAATCAACTGCTCTACCAACTGAGCTACACCGGCTAAGGTGGTTTGGTGCGTGAATTCGCCCTTGCGTTTGGGGCGGATATGA
>JAFDVK010000052.1 GCA_018269005.1 Acidobacteriota bacterium
CCATGATCTTTGACGGAAGTGACAAAAATTGTAACTGCAGGCCGCCGGAACGCCGATTCTTGTCCCACTTTGTCCCACTGGCCCACTCGCGGCGGGATGGGACAAAAATCGGGAAATTGTGAGTTGTTCATTGTGGATTGCGAATGGTGAATGGCAAATGGCAAATGGTGAATGGTTAATGGTTAGTGGCAACCTAGCTCCGTTAGGAGCGATATGTTTGTAGAACTATGGCTATCCTTCGAATCTCGGAGCGTGTGAAACACGCGACAAGAAGTCGGCGGCAAGCCGCCTCCGAGAGGTGGGGCTGCGGAATGCGCCCTACAAACATGCGGCTCCGATGGAGCCAAGGAGGCGGACGAGGGCGTCCGCGTTACGTCAGAAGGAGCGGACGGCGTTGATGATCGTGTCGAGCGTCGCGGCGTCCATCTCGGTGTGGATCGGAAGCGAGATGACCTCGGTGCAGAGGCGGTCGGCGATAGGGAGTTCGAGGCCCGCAGGCACGAAATGCCGGAACGCTTCCTGCTGCTGCAGCGGCACGGGATAGTAGATCATCGCGGGCACTCCGAGCGATGCGAGATGATCGCTGAGCTCATCGCGTCGCCCGTTCGTAACACGCAGCGTGTACTGGTGAAACACATGCGTCGAATTCGCGGCTCTCACAGGTGTTTCGAGCTCTTCGATATCCGCGAACGCAGCGTCATACGCGTCGGCAACGGCACGCCGCGCGTCGCAGTATTCGTCCAAATGCCGCAGTTTGATGTCGAGTATCGCGGCCTGTATCGAATCGAGACGCGAGTTCACGCCTATGCGTTCGTGATAATAACGTTTCGCCTGGCCGTGATTCGCGATGACGCGCATTTTGGCGGCGAGTTCGTCATCGTTCGTGAACATCGCACCGCCATCGCCATAGCAACCGAGATTCTTCGACGGGAAGAACGACGTGCAGCCGATGTCGCCGATCGCACCTGTCTTTTTGCGGCTGCCGTCAGGGAAGATGTAGTCGGCACCGATGGATTGCGCCGCGTCCTCGATGACCGCGATTTTGTGCTCGGCGGCGATGCCGAGTATCGGCCGCATATCGCAGCTCTGCCCGAAAAGATGCACGGGCACGACGGCCTTTGTCCGCGGCGTTATCGCACGCTCGAAGATCTCGGGCCTCATCAGGAAAGTGTCCGCATCCACATCGACCATGACGGGCGTAAGCCGCAGAAGCGCAATGACCTCGGCCGTCGCAAGGAATGTGAACGACGGCACGATCACTTCGTCGCCGGGTTCGAGGCCGAGCGCCATCATCGCGATCTGCAGCGCGTCTGTACCGTTCGCACAAGGTATGACGTGCTTGACGCCGAGATACGATTCGAGCGAGGCCTGAAAACGCGAGACCGCAGGGCCGTTGATGAACGCCGCTGATTCGAGAACCTCGAGGACGGCCGCGTCAACTTCCTGTTTGATCTTTTGATACTGACCTTTGAGGTCAACCATTTGTATCGACATAAATTTCGCTATTCGGATAAGTAAACCTTGCGGGCCTCGCCCTTCAAGAACTCGATCATCCGCTTGTACGGCCCCGGCCCGTAGCTGATACGCGAAACGCCGAAGGAAGCGAGTTCGGCGTTCGAGGGCGTATCGGCCATCACGAGAATATTCAGCGGAATCGGCGAAGCGTCGGCAAGCTGTTCGATGAACGCCGGTTTTCGGAGACCCGGAGCAAAAAAGCCGTCCGCACCCGCTTCTGCAAATGCATTTGCACGCAGGATCGCTTCGCTCACATGCGACTCATCGTACGTTGCGAGGTTCTTCAGGAAGATGTCCGTGCGTGCGTTTATGAACAGATGAACACCAGCCTCATCCGCCGTCTTGCGGATCGCCGTGATCCGTTCCTGCTGCTCTTCGATCGAATAGAGTCCGTCGCTGCCGACGATCTGATCCTCGAAATTGACGCCGATCGCACCGGCGTCGATCACGCGCCGGATATTCGCGGCGAGTTCGGTATTGTCGGCCGTGTAACCGCCTTCGAAGTCGATCGTAACGGGAAGTTCGACGGAATCGGTGATGCGTTCGAGGTTCGCGATGGCGGCGTCGAGCGAAAGATTCTCGCCATCGGTGAATCCATCTGCGGCGGCGACGGACCAGCTTCCCGTGGCGATCGCCCTCGCGCCGCTTTCGGCGACGGCGACCGCGCTGCCCGCATCCCAAATGTTGAAGAGGACGAGCGGTTCTCCTTTAATGTGAAGCCCGGCAAAGGCTTCAGCTTTTTCCGTTCGTGTAGGCATAGCGTTCTGTTCGAAGCAGCGTACAAGATTAATAATGACGGCAATATCGTCAAAAATAAAACGCGACGCGGCTTCTTCTCCCCGCACACTTTCGGAAACTTTTCTTTGTAGTAAAATGTTCGATGTTCGGCAAAGGTAAATATGAGCGTTAAATCGATCTTTGTGATCTCCTCAATTGTCGCGATCCTTGTGATCGTGCTGCTCGGGTTGTTGAGCCCGTACTTCCTCTTCGGCCTGATAGTCGTATTGCCGATCGTCGGTGTCGGCGCGGTCGATATGGTCCAAAGGCGGCAGTCGATACGCAGGAACTTTCCCGTGATCGGAAATTTTCGTTACATGTTGGAGAAAGTTCGGCCTGAGATAATGCAGTATTTTGTCGAGACCGACACCGAAGGGAAGCCGATCAACCGCATATTCCGTTCCGTTGTTTACCAACGAGCAAAGAAGGACACGTCAACCAACCCGTTCGGCACGCAGTGGGACGTTTATCGTCCAGGTTACGAATGGATCGAACATTCGATCTATGCGTCCGCGCCTGCTGATCTTGAACAGGAATTGCGAGTTTTGGTCGGCGGAAAAGATTGTCTCCAGCCGTATCTTGCTAGTCGGCTGAACATCTCGGGGATGAGCTTTGGCTCCTTGAGCAGGAACGCAGTGCTTGCGATGAACGCCGGTGCGAAAATGGGCGGTTTCGCTCAAAATACAGGCGAAGGCGGAATCAGCCCATATCATTTGAAACCGGGCGGCGACCTGATCTGGCAGATCGGAACCGGTTATTTCGGGTGCCGAACCGAAGAGGGCGACTTCAGCCCGGAGAGATTTCAGGAAAAGGCGACACTCCCAAACGTGAAGATGATCGAGATAAAGATCTCGCAAGGTGCCAAGCCCGGCCACGGCGGTATTCTGCCGGCATCGAAGAACACCGAAGAGATCGCCAGGATCCGCCATGTGGTTCCGCACACGACTGTCGACTCGCCGCCTTCGCACAGCACGTTCAACAGCGCCGAAGGCCTGATGCGTTTCGTTAAGCAGCTCCGCGATCTTTCGGGAGGCAAACCGGTCGGTTTCAAGATATGTATCGGGAAAAAGGCCGAGTTCGTCGAGATCTGCGAGGCGATGATCTCGACCGGTATCAACCCGGACTTCATCGCCATAGACGGCGGTGAAGGTGGTACCGGCGCCGCACCGATCGAATTTGCCGACTCGATCGGGATGCCGCTTCGCGACGGATTGTCTTTTGCGATCGACACATTACGCGGCTACGACCTCAAAAAGGAAATAAGGGTAATCGCGGCCGGGAAGGTCTTCAACGGTTTTCACATTGCGCGGCTTATCGCGATCGGAGCGGATATGGTCAATGTCGCACGCGCGATGATGCTGGCGACGGGCTGCATTCAGGCACTGCAATGCCATCGAAACACGTGCCCGACAGGCGTTGCCACTCAAGATGAGAGGCTGATCAAAGGCCTTGACGTCGAGGATAAATCGCACCGTGTTTTTAACTTTCACGAAGCGACCGTAAAGAGCTTTATCGAACTGGTTGCAGCCTCAGGCGTGCACTCTGCCGACGAACTTTCCCGCGAACACATCTTCAGACGCGTCGGTGCGACCAAGGTGATGAAATATTCGGACATTTACCCAGAGGTCGCGATCGGCGCATACCTAAAGAACGGCCCGCCCGAACCGCCGAGCATCCACGAAACGATCACTTGAACCTCGATCGTTTGCGCAGATCCGGGCGTCTCCAGCGCGAGCGAGGTGACGGCTTGGATCGAATCGAGAGTTGCTAGGGCGTGTCTTCTTTTTTGAGCACGTTCGAATAAGCCTTCTCGAGATAGTTCAGCACCTCAAGATATGCTTTCTTATCGCCAAAGATCGTCGGGTCGTACGGATCGCTTTCCTTTCGGAGCTTGTGCAAGTTGAACTGGTTCGCGTGCGAGGCCACCCACAAGTCGAAATTCAAAGCCTTCATCGAACTGATCGTGGACGCATAATCCTTTTGGATACTCGGATAACTCTTAACCTCAGAGAATTTCCCGTCAATTATTATCGAAGGCAAATTCGCGATCAGCACTTTGTATGTCTTGTCCCCGTCCTTTACGTCAACAAGATAACTGCACGAGCCTTTTGTATGTCCGGGATGGCTGAGCAAGGTCAGTTTTGTCCCCCCGAGCTTGATTACCGATCGATCGTGCAGAAGCTTGTCGGGAACAACCGGAGCAAAAGTTTCGCCGTATTTCCCCATCTCGTAATCCGACGCTCCGCCCGTTCTTAATGCATCCTCTTCAGGCCGATTTACCCACAATTTCGCACCGGTCTCCTTTTTGATCTGGGCCAAAGCCCCCGTGTGGTCGTAGTGAGCCTGCGTGATCAAAAGGATCTTTGTGTCTTTGAAAGAGGACCCCAGGCTTTCAATATTCTGTTTGATCAAAGCGTAAGAATCGTCGAGACCGGTATTGATCAGGATATTTCCTTTCGGAGTCACAAGAAGAAAGCTGGCCAGATCGTAGGTGCCGACATAATAAAGATTCCCGACTATCTTAAACGCCGGATAAGGCTTGCTCCAATCAGGATCAGAAGCCAGCTTCATTTCCTGAGCCATGCCCCGAGAAACCATTAGGCCCAAAACCAGGATCAAGATCGACAGTGCTTTTTTCATAATTAATGCTTTTTCGTTCGGGTTTGTCACGGTCTCAAGATCAACGATGCTCATTTGCGGCATCAGGCAGATTTCCGTGATAGATCTCGCTGCCGGTTGCGACGAATTCCTTTGCTTTTTCGCTCATTCCGACGGCGAGGGCTTTTTCGGCTTCGATGTTTTGTTCGGCGGCGAATTCGCGGACTTCCTGTGTGATCTTCATTGAGCAGAAATGCGGTCCGCACATTGAGCAGAAGTGGGCGAGTTTGGCACCTTCGGCGGGGAGGGTTTCGTCGTGAAATTCTTTGGCTTTTTCGGGGTCAAGCCCCAAGTTGAATTGGTCTTCCCAGCGGAACTCGAAGCGCGCCTTTGAGAGGGCGTTGTCGCGGTATTGAGCGCCGGGGTGACCTTTGGCGAGGTCGGCGGCGTGTGCAGCGAGTTTGTATGTGATCACGCCTTCTTTGACGTCCTGCTTGTTGGGCAAACCCAAGTGTTCCTTTGGAGTTACATAGCAGAGCATCGCACAGCCGAACCAGCCGATCATCGCCGCTCCGATGCCGCTCGTGATGTGGTCGTAGCCCGGTGCGATGTCGGTGGTCAGCGGTCCGAGCGTGTAAAAAGGCGCTTCGCCACAGACCTCGAGTTGCTTGTCCATATTCTCTTTGATGAGGTGCATCGGCACATGTCCGGGGCCTTCGATCATCGTTTGGCAATCCATTTCCCAGGCGATTTTGGTGAGTTCGCCCAAAGTTTCGAGTTCGGCAAATTGGGCTTCGTCGTTGGCATCGGCGATCGAGCCGGGACGCAAGCCGTCGCCGAGAGAAAACGAAACATCGTAAGTCCGCATGATCTCGCAGATCTCTCGAAACCGCGTGTAGAGAAAACTTTCTTCGTGATGGGCGAGACACCATTTCGCCATGATCGAGCCGCCGCGTGAGACAATGCCCGTCGTGCGTTTCGCCGTAAGCGGAATGTATGGCAGGCGGACTCCGGCGTGGATCGTGAAATAATCAACGCCTTGTTCGGCTTGTTCGATAAGCGTGTCGCGGTAAATTTCCCACGTCAAATCTTCCGCCTTGCCGTTGACTTTTTCGAGTGCCTGATAGATCGGCACAGTCCCGATCGGCACGGGCGAATTACGAAGGATCCATTCGCGAGTTGCGTGTATGTTCTTTCCGGTAGAAAGATCCATAACCGTATCCGCTCCCCAGAGCGTTGACCAACGCATCTTCTCAACTTCTTCCTCGATCGAAGACGCGATAGCCGAGTTGCCGATATTCGCGTTGATCTTGACGAGAAAATTCCGCCCGATGATCATTGGCTCGCTTTCAGGATGATTGATGTTCGCAGGGATGATCGCCCGACCTCTCGCCACCTCATCACGCACAAATTCGGGCGTGACAAATTCGGGAACCGACGCGCCGAACGATTCGCCTTTGTGTTGATGATAAAGCGATGATCGATCATCAGTTTCCAGTTTTCCGTTTCCAGTTTCCAGCTTGTCCGAAACCGCAGCACTCATCTTCTCAAACGCGATCTGTCGGCCGAGATTCTCGCGGATGGCGATGAACTCCATTTCGGGTGTGATGATGCCTTTGCGGGCGTAATGTATTTGGGTGACGCATTGGCCGGGTTTTGCACGGAGCGGAGCTCGCTTTAGACCCGGGAATTCCTCCAGTTCGCCGTTGCGTGAAGCTGAGCCCTTACCCGACGAAGGGCTACTGACACCATGGCTACTGACACGAGCGAACTCTTCGGCGCCCTTGGTCAGGTAGCCGTTATCCTGCGGCAGCACCTCGCGACCTTCGTATTCTTCCGTGTCGCCACGCGCGATTATCCATTCGCGTCGATGCGCGGGCAGACCGTCGCGAACATTGTGCTTCTGTTCGGGATCGGTCCACGGCCCGCTTGTGTCGTAAACGCGGACGGGCGGATTTTCTTCGACGCCGCCGTCCATTGCCTTGCTCGGTGTAAGCGATATCTCGCGGAACGGAACGCGTAACTGGAAGTTCTTTGATTCGACAGGTGAGCCCTTACTTATGTGCGGGCTACTGACACTGTGCTGGCTGCTGACATAGATCTTTTGCGAAGCGGGCAGCTTGGTCTCATCACTCGTAGGTTCTGTGTTAAGCCCTTGCTCACGGGCGGGCTTCTGCATTTCGGCCGATTCGCTGGCTGACGACTGGCCATTAACAACTGACAACTGTTCTTTCATCGTTTTTCTCCCTTCGTCGGTATTATCCGCATCAGGTTCAAGGAGTCGCGAGCGGGTCACGCACGCCTCTCAGCCTTGAAAAAAGGCTCCTCCGAAAACTTTCTGTCTGCATTCTGTATTCTATCAGCACGGCAAGCCAACCCGAAAGGTGTAGATCGCGACACGCCCGCTACAGGCTGATGACAAGGTGATCCTCTCGAAATTCGTTCGAGCCCGTGCTGTCTCATGATACGATGGGCTGGTCGCTATCATATTGAATCGAACCACGATCGCAAGGAGAATGTCTCCGTCTTCACATTATGAAAAAGCTCCTGATGATCGCCGCAGCCGTCCTTTTGCTAATACAGCTGAACAATGTGTCCGCAGTCGCCCAATCATGCAGCCCGCCGGTGGTAGAGCTTCCTGACGCGTCCAAGATAATCTTTACGCCTGAGCAGGAAATGTGGCTCGGCGAAGCGATACTTGAGCGGTCGCGCACGACCTATGGCATTATTGATGACCCTGATCTGACGACATACTTGCAAGGAATCGTCGATCGGTTAGCGCGCCACCTGCCGCAGAAAGGTATCAAGTTCCGTGTTTACCTTTCAGATGATCCACGAGTGAATGCGTCCTCCATTGCTGGCGGCGTCGTTCTGATAAATCGAAAGCTGATCAAATTTGCCCGAACTGAGGATGAATTGGCCTTTGTCGTTGCACACGAACTCGGCCACGGCACGGTGCGCCACGGTGCGATCACATTCAGCAAGATCTTTAAACGTCTGCTCAAAGTCGACAAGCTCACGGATCGCGCAGATGTGATCAATCGCTACAACGAATATCTTGACACGTGGAACACCAAGGACATCGGCGATGTGCGGGATATCGACGATGAACAGCATGAGGCAGATCGTCTGGGCGTATTCGCAATGGCGGCGGCCGGATATGATCCGGGACAAATACAAGGATTTTGGCAGCGGTTTACGAAAGCTAAAAAGAAGAATGCTTTCCTCGTTTTCTTTGGTGGTAACGAGGCGGAAATACGCCTTAAAGCTATGATCGATCAATATAAAGATATGCCGGCGGCATGTCGCGAAAAGCGGTCAATAGCAAACATTGATGCTTTTGAAGGTTGGCGGAATCGCGTGATCACCTTCAACGGATTTTCGAAAACAGAATCGATTCCCGGCCTAATATCTCGGACCGTTCTTTCGCCCATTAGGAGTGATCTCACGAACATCAGTTTCAGCCCTAACGGGAAGTATATTCTTGCCCAGGACCCTTCGTCTGTAACGGTCCTTTCGAGAGATCCGCTTCGCGTACTTTTCCAGGTTCCCGTAAAAGATGCCAGACCGGCGCAGTTCTCAGCCGACTCTGCAACTTTTTTGGTCGTAACAGGCAGCTTGCATTATCAAAGATGGGAGATCGCCAGCGGCCAGTCGTTGGAAGATGACGAAGTTGCAGTCCCGGGGACGGTCTGGCAGTCAAGGATGTCATCGGACGGCAAGTATCTCGCAGTATTTAGCCCCGTAGGCGACCTTGTTATTTACGAGGCCGCCAGTGGCGACGAGCTATTTCGCAAGAAAGAGTTTGTAAAAATGTCCTTGACCACATATTGGCTCCAAGAAAGGATCAGGGATATCACCGAGGCGGACATCAACTTGATAGGACTGAAATTCTCGCCTGATGGCCGATATTTATTCGCCGGCACAACATCGGCCCCGTGGACCCAAGACGCGTCGATCGTTGTAGATCTCGATCAAAAGAAGGCGATTCCGGTCGGAGATAATGTCAAAAAACTTATTAAGAACAGCTTCGAATTCTTATCTTCCGATAGGCTTGTTGGGCGAATCAACATGGAGAATGCCGATTCCGGTGTTTTTTCCTTTCCAGAAGGCAAAAGGATCGAGCAGATCGATCTCGGAGGGTTCTCTTTCACGAGGTCGTCTGCCGGGAATTATCTAGTAGTACGGCCGGTTACTGGTGCTGCCGTCGGCGTTTTCGACCTGAGGTCAAAGAAATATGTTTTTGCAGGGAAGAAATCCGCCTTGGATGTTTACGAGGATCTCATTGCAGCTGAAAGGAAGAACGGTGAGCTCGCGCTTTACAAACTCGGTGCGAGCGAACCGATCGCTTCGATCGAGTTGCCGAAAAGCAACTTTGGCCTGTTGCGAACCGTCTCTTTTTCTGAGGACGGAGCAATGCTTGCAGCGTCGGATAGTTCACGAGGCGCTGTCTGGTCCCTTCCGTCTGGAGAAGCATCAATATTATTGCGCAGTTTTTACGGGAGCTTCGTTACTTCGGATCACCTAGTGTATGCCGACTTCCCAAGGGCTGGTGATATGGACCGGACGGTCGCGAAGATCACTCCGGCCTCAAAGTCGGTCGAGCCCGGAATTTCATTTATTGAGGACCGCTCGCGTCAGTTCGGCCAATTCTTTTTGACAAAACGCAGCATGGAGAAGGAAGACAAGCGCGACACAATGGCTGGAGACGTGGTCCTCGTGGACCCAGCAACGGGCGCAGTTCGGTTCGTCCAGTCGAACATGGAGTTAGAGGCGAAGGATGTTGTCACTCGTAAACGAATATGGATACGTCAGTTTCCGAACGAAGCGCCGCGTTACGGAGTCAACTCAAACGCCGACACAATTTGTTTTGTATGGGATGCCGATTCCAAGGCGACACGCGAGGCGGTGAAGCTGCGGCCGGACCTGACCCAGAAGATCAAGGGGTTGGATGAAAAGCGTGGGGACTATTACATCGAGGTCGCTGATCTTGCCAGTGGCGTTACCCGCTCATATTTGTTCATCGAGACAGGCAATGCATCGTTCGAGATCAAAGATGTGGTTGCATCGGGCGACTACATTCTCTTGTCCGATGATAATAATCGGATATTGATCTACTCCGTTTCGAACGGTGACCTGCTCCGCAGGGTATTTGGGACGCACGCGGTCGTAAATGCTGCCGCCGGCACGGTCGCGGTGGAGAACAGTCCCGGCCGTATAGCGATCTATGACATCAGAACGGGCAAGGAACTCAAGAGACTAACCTTCAAGAATGACGTTGTCGCGATGCGTTTTTCCAAAGACGGAAAGCGCTTTTTTGCCCTCGCTGCTGACCAGACCGCCTTTGTTATTGACCCATCGGGATCAGCTCATTAATGGAACCGCGGGTTTCGGGCTTTTCTCGAACGTTTGTCGGAAGGATTACAGACCGAACAACCTTTTTGCATTTAGGATATACTAAGTTGTGGTGTTAATATTTGTTTAACATCAAGCGGTCGCTCGAAGGTCATGAAGAAACTCATTTTAGCGATAATTGCCGTCTGCTGTGTGCAGCTTGCCTACACCGCGTATAACGCGACGGAGGCGGGCCGGCAAGAACTCGCTCGGGTGATTTCGAAACCTGTGACAGTCCCTTTCTTTGCCAAACCGCCGGTCGCTGAGCTTGCACCCTCCGAAGATGAGGCCGTAGATCTGGATCCGGAAGCGGAATTTGTGAGCGTTTCGAGTGAGCCGATCCGGCGAGTGCTGCCGCGCCGGAAGTTTCGACGCAACCGCGTTGTAACCTACGATCATAGCTTTGAGACGACAAGTATCGTTGTTCCAAAGGGCGAGAAGTATGAGTTCAAGGAGCCCGACATTCAGGAAACAAAGGTCGCGGCTTTCACTCAGAGGAAGGTTCCGAATTCGGCTCCTTCGGTCGAAGGGGCCAAGAAGGTTCGGGAGAAGCGCTCGATCCTTGATAAGACCGGCTCCGTGATAAAGAAGCCATTCAAATGGCTGAAGAACCTTTTTGCAAAGAACGATTGAGATCGGCTCAGAGATACCTCGCAACGAAAAGGCTGTCTGGAACGAGATCCCGGACAGCCTTTCTCGTGATTCTGAGTGGTGGCGGGGGGGAGACTTGAACTCCCGACCTCAGGGTTATGAATCCTGTGCTCTAACCAGCTGAGCTACCCAGCCACGAACTCTCGATTATAAGATAGCCGTCACGAAAAGCAAACGTAAAATGCCGGGCGAACGGCGCGGGATATGCAGCCATCAGATCTACATGCCGCGATTTTAGGGCACAGTAGAGTATATTGGTCATATGCGACAAAAGGGCGTTCGCTTACGGCAAAGTTGGCGTCACCGTCGTTAGTCTTATGAAGGGGATCAGTTTCATCACGGGCATTCTCTTGTTCCTACTGATGAGTACCAGTGTTTTTGCGCAGGCTCGTCCGATCACGATCAGAACCGAACCGAATGCTCAGATCTTTATAGATGGCGTATCTTACGGCCGGACAGGCGATGACGGAACCCTGAAGATCAGAAAGCTTTCTGCCGAGGTTCATGCTCTCAAAGTTCGCTGTGACGGCTTTAAGGAAAGGACACAAAGGCTAACGGCTGCCATTAAGGACGAAGTTTCGATATCGCTCGCAAAAACCACCGATAAGGCGGAATTGAAGTTTCAGGAAGCCGGAAGGCTCGCTCAGATCGACCGTGACAAAGCGATAGCCGCTTATGCAGAAGCGATCAAGCTGCGCGCGGGGTTTGTTGACGCATATATTGAGATGGCAAGGCTGCAGAACGATAATGCAGATGTCATCGCGGCGCAAAAAACGATCGCAGCTGTAAGGCGCCTTCGACCTGGTATTGCGGAGGTTTCGGCGGTCGAAGCCCGAATACTGAAAGACGGCGGCTATCCGGATAAGGCGATCCTTGCGTTCAAGAAGGCGATCGTCGAGGGGAAAGGCTTTCAGCCTGAGGCTTATACCGGGCTTGGGCTGCTCTACAAAGATCGGGCCGAAACCGCCGGCGGTGAGGGCGATCTCGATACTGAAAAGGCGAACTACGACGAATCGGCAAAGAATCTGAAGGTTGCATTAAAGCAGCTTGGGAGCGCGCCGGACGCGATCGTCCTTTACCAGCTATTGGGCCTTGTTTATGAAAGAAGGCATCAATATCCCGAAGCGATCGCCCTCTACAAACAGTTTCTAAGCATCTTTCCGGATACTCCGGAAGCCACGTCGGTCCGCTCCTTCATCATTCAGCTCGAAAAACAGATGGCTGAGACACCTGAAGCCCAATAATTTACGAGAAATTCTCTCAATTTGACCGATTAGGTGAGAGTTTTTTCGGTCAACCTGCCCCACATCGCTCGAAATTTTGTTGACACGCAGGTGTTTAATTATTACTATTAGGTGTCAACGATGTTTATCATCGTTGTTCTGACGACCCACTTCTCAAAATACAGGTTCGCTTTGAAAGCGAGAATTCCGCCAGGAAACCCGCCCGAATTGAGGAATCTTGAACCCACTCTAAATGTCAGCAAAACTCGGAGAAATTCTTGTCCGCGAAAACCTCATCACTCCGCAGCAACTGCGTGATGCGCTTGAGTACCAGCGGAATAACGGAGGCAGGCTCGGTTCCAACCTTGTCAAGCTGGGCGTTGTCTCCGATGACGTCGTAACCGCCGTTCTGTCGCGCCAGTACGGTGTACCTTCGATCAACCTCGAACTGTTCCAGATCGAGCCGGAGGTGATCAAGCTGATTTCGCACGAGGTCGCCCTGAAGTATTCAGTGCTTCCAGTTTCTAAGGTCGGTGCCACCCTCACGCTCGCCATGGCCGACCCGACGAACGTCTTTGCGATGGACGACATTAAATTCATGACCGGATTTAATGTTGAACCCGTTATCTCCGCTGAATCGTCGATCCAGCATGCGATCGGAAAGTATTACACAGGCTCGTCCGAGATCGATATTTTTGATGCTGCTTTTGCTGAAGAAGCTGAAGTCGCTTTTAACGGCAACGGACATCATGCGAGCTCGAACGGCCATGCGAAGGTTAGTTCTGCGCCGGGAGAAGGCCTGCAGGAAGGTGACTTGGATGTCTCGCTTGATAGGTTCACATTTGACTCGAACGAACACGAGAACTTCGAGCTTGTAGAGGAGAACGACGAGATCGATCTTGCCGCCCTTGCGAGGGCGAGCGAAGACGCACCGGTTGTCCGTCTCGTTAACGTCCTGTTAGTTGATTCGCTTCGACGCGGCGCATCGGATATTCACGTCGAGCCTTATGAAAAAGATTTTAGGATCAGATTTCGTATCGACGGCATTCTCTACGACGTGATGCATCCGCCGATGAAGATCCGCGACCCGCTCATTTCGCGTCTCAAGATCATGTCGAAGCTCGATATTTCTGAGAAGCGGCTGCCGCAGGACGGACGCATCAAGATCAAGGTCAAGATCGACAACCGATCACGCGAACTCGATTTCCGTGTTTCGACGCTGCCGACACTCTTTGGAGAAAAGGTCGTGCTTCGTCTCCTCGACAAAGAAAAGCTGATGCTTGATATGACGAAGCTCGGTTTTGAGGTCGAGAGTCTTGAGAAGTTCCAGCGAGCGATCTCGAATCCGTACGGCATGGTGCTTGTAACGGGCCCGACAGGTTCGGGTAAGACGAACACGCTCTATTCCGCTCTTCAATCCCTGAACACGCCTGAAACGAACATTATGACGGCCGAGGATCCGGTCGAATTCAACCTTCAGGGCATCAACCAGGTACAGATGAAGGAGCAGATCGGGCTGAACTTTGCGGCCGCTCTCAGATCTTTCCTGCGTCAGGATCCAAATATCGTCCTCGTCGGTGAGATCCGCGACTTCGAGACAGCCGAGATCGCCATCAAGGCTGCGCTTACGGGCCACCTTGTGCTCTCCACGCTGCACACGAACGATGCGCCGTCAACGATCTCGCGTCTCGTGAATATGGGTATCGAGCCGTTTCTTGTGGCGACATCCGTCAACATCATTCAGGCACAGAGGCTCATTCGCCGCATTTGCCAGAATTGCAAAGAGGAAGTCCATATGCCGAGCGAAGGCCTGGTCGAGATAGGATTCAAGCCGGAGGAAGTTGGCGATGTAAGGCTCTACAAGGGCCGGGGCTGCCAAGCGTGCAACAACACAGGTTATAAGGGCCGAGTCGGCCTGTATGAAGTCATGGAGATCACGGATGAACTTCGTGAACTCATTATCATCGGCGCAAGCGCGATGGAATTGCGGAGAAAAGCGATCGAGCTCGGAATGATCACGCTGCGTGAATCGGGCTTGTGCAAGATACGTGACGGCATCACGACGATCGAAGAGGTCGTTAAGGAGACCGTTCTTTAGAACTTGGGAGGCAAGTTATGTTAGTAAGGGCAATTGCATTATCTTTGGCACTTTTGGTTGGGATCGGCATCATCGTGCCGCTTGGGACCAACGATGCGGATGCGGCGTCGCGTCGCGCACGCAAACATAAGAAACACCGAAAGCACTATAAGAAGTATTCAAAGCGCTGGTGGCGACAATATCGCGCGCGCCAGCTTCGTGCCCGCCGCCATCGTGCGCAAGTCAGAAAGCTGCGGCTTCGCCAGATAAGATTGGCCAAAGCGCGTCGAGCGCGTGCGGCTAACCGGGATCACGTTGCATCAACCCAGCGCGTTAAGAGCGTCAAGGCACCGGCATCGACGCCTCAAACCTGGGAAGAGTCAAAAACAAGTTCGAACGAAATGCGTTTCCGCGTCGATGATTCGCGTGGTTCGCAGGTCGGTTCTGCATCGATCTCGGTCGTTGGCCCTGCAACCGGTGAAGACCGCACGGTCGGGGCGCAGAAGATGCTCGCCGGCGTCAGTACAACGGCGCTGCGCCGCGATGTGATCAACCGAATGATCCAGGAGAATGGCTGGGTCGTCAATGATTATCAGAAAGAGATCAACGGCCGCCTTGTCTATGTTGTCGTCGCACAATCTCAGGCACGCAACGGCCAGCTGCAGTCGCGAATGTTCTACTTCACGGCCGTTGACGGCAAGATCTACAACGTTGCGACGAACTCGTCAGCAGATCAGGCCGACCGCCTTGCAGAAGAGTCTGAGAAGGTCTTGGGATCGCTTCAGAGCCGCGTGCGTTCGACCCAGCGTGCATCTGTCCGCGAATAACGAAAACTTCAAATTTAACTTTGGAACTATTTGATCTATGAGCTACGAACCGGTAAATGAAGCGACCGTTACGCTGCCCGAACTTCTGAAAAGAATGACGGACGCTGGCGGCTCCGACCTGCACCTTTCTACCAACTCGCCTCCTCAGGTGCGCGTCCATGGCCATCTGTCGCCGATCGCAGGCTTTGCGGCCCTTTCACCGGCTGACACCAAGCGGCTTGCGTATTCAGTGCTTACTGATGCCCAGAAACATCGATTCGAAGAGAATCTCGAACTCGACTTTTCATTCGGCTTAAAAGGAATGTCGCGTTTTCGTGCCAATCTTTTTAACCAGAAAGGGGCTGTCGGAGCTGTTTTTCGTGCCATTCCCTACGAGATCAAATCTTTTGAGGCCCTTGGGCTGCCGCAGGTGGTCCAAGACCTCTGTAAAAAGCCTCGCGGCCTCGTGCTTGTAACGGGACCGACGGGATCGGGAAAATCGACCACGCTTGCCTCCATGGTCGATAAGATCAATATCGATCGTCAC
This sequence comes from Acidobacteriota bacterium, assembly GCA_018269005.1. Classification (GTDB taxonomy): domain Bacteria; phylum Acidobacteriota; class Blastocatellia; order Pyrinomonadales; family Pyrinomonadaceae; genus OLB17. The sequence goes on from JAFDVK010000052.1 coordinate 15,589, forward strand.
GACCACATCCTGACGATAGAGGATCCGATCGAATTCCTTCACAATCACAAGAATTGTGTTGTGAACCAACGCGAAGTCGCGGCCGATACTCATTCGTTCGGTGCCGCCCTTCGAACCGCCCTTCGTCAGGATCCGGATATCGTGCTCGTCGGCGAAATGCGTGACCTTGAGACGATCGAGATGGCCTTGCGTATCGCTGAAACGGGCCACTTGACCTTCGCGACGCTTCACACGAACTCTGCCTATTCGACGATCAACCGCATTATCGACGTGTTTCCATCCGAGCAGCAGGCACAGGTGCGTACGCAGCTGTCGCTTGTTCTCGAAGGCATTCTTTGCCAATCGCTGCTTCCGAAAGCATCCGGCGACGGACGTGCAATGGCACTAGAGATCCTCGTCCCGAATGCTGCTATCCGCAACCTCATACGCGAGGATAAGATCCACCAAATCTACTCGATGATGCAGACCGGCCAAGACAAGTTCGGTATGCAGACATTCAACCAGGCTCTCGCATCGCTCGTTCATAAACGCACGATCTCGCTCGAAACCGCTATGCAGCGTTCATCGAACCCTGACGAGCTCAAAGAGCTTATTCAGCGAGGCTCCGGCCTTAACGAATCCTATGGCGGAGTCGGAAAACCGGCTGCACCCGCAGCTGGCGGCAGTCCGTATGCACAAGGCCGTCCGATCGGACAGCGTCCGCCCGTTAGATAGACCTTTCTAGAAACTCATCTGGAGTGACCACTCAAAATGCCTACTTACGCTTTTAAGGGAAGAAACCGATTGAATGAACTCGTCTCGGGCGAGCGCGAAGCCGCAACACAGGATGAACTCCGGGCGTTGCTGCGTCGTGAGCAGATCATAATGACTCAGGCCTCTGAAAAGGGCCGTGAGATCTCGATACCGAAGCTCGGCCGCCGCAAAAAGGTCAAAGCAAAGGAACTTGCCGTCTTTACGCGACAATTCTCAGTGATGATCGACGCCGGTCTGCCGCTCGTTCAGTGTCTCGATATTCTCGCCGAACAGCAGCAGAATGCATTCTTTAAGGATGTTCTGCGGCAGGTTCGAACGAATGTCGAAGAAGGATCGACGCTATTCCAGGCCCTGGAACGTCACCCCAAAGTTTTTGACAGCCTTTTCACGCACATGGTCGAGGCCGGTGAAACGGGCGGTGTGCTCGATCTCATTCTTCAACGCCTGGCCGTCCTTATCGAAAAGGTGGTCAAGTTGAAACGAAGCATCGTTTCGGCATCGATCTACCCGGCAGCCGTCATTTTAGTTGCGATCGGCGCGATCGCTGTCATCATGGTGGTCGTAATCCCGCAGTTCCAACAGATCTTCCTTGGCCTGTTGGGCCCGGGCGAAGCTCTGCCGCTCCCGACACGTATCGTGATGGGGATAAGCAACTTTGTCGCGGGTTGGGGCGGGCTTGCAACATTGGCCATCGCGATCGGTTCCGCTGTCGGTATAGGCTATTGGTATAAGACTCCGAAGGGACGCTGGCAGATCGACAAATTTCTGCTCAAATTGCCGATCTTCGGCAGCATTTTGAGAAAGATCGCGGTCGCACGCTTCTCGCGCATTCTTTCGACACTGCTTTCTTCGGGTGTCCCGATCCTTCAATCGCTTGACATTACTGCGAAGACGGCAGGAAACGTCATTATTGAAGATGCGATCTTGAAGGTTCGTGCCGGCGTTGAGCGCGGTGAAAATTTCGTCGATCCGTTGAAAGCGACGGACGTCTTCCCGCACATGGTCGGCCAGATGGTCGGCGTGGGTGAGCAGACAGGTGCTCTCGACGCAATGTTGGGCAAGATCGCCGACTTTTACGAAGAAGAGGTCGACACTGCGATCGCCGACCTCCTCGCAATGATCGAACCTGTACTTATCGCCTTCCTAGGCGTAACCATCGGTTCCATCGTTATTTCGATGTATCTGCCCCTCTTTACCCTCATCGGAAAACTTTCGAATCAGGGCAAATAGCGGTCGTCAGACCACGCAAATACAGGCCGTCCGTGCTCGCAAAGGGCTACGGACGGCCTTTTTGCATACGACGGGAAACGGCTTTCAAACTTGCCATTCGGGGCTCTAAATGCGAAATTTAGAAGGTTAGCGCCTCTTTAGTTTCATGGGCTTTTTAGATGAAATAAATTCACCCGCCGACCTGCGGCAATATCGTATCGAGGATCTGCAGGCGATCGCGGACGAAACACGTCAATACATTATCGACACGTGCTCGCGTATCGGCGGACACACGGGAGCAAGCCTCGGCGCGGTCGAGCTGGCCGTTGCGATGCACTACGTATTTGACACGCCGCGAGATCGGCTTGTTTGGGACGTCGGGCATCAGGCATATGCGCACAAGATCCTTACGGGCCGCCGCGAACAGCTAAAGGCGATCAAGCAGCCGGGCGGAATTTCGGGCTTTCTGCGTCGTGACGAATCGGAGTACGATACGTTCGGTGCCGGACACGCTTCTACCTCGATCTCAGCGGCTCTCGGTATGGCCGTTGCACGCGATATCAAGAAAGAAGACTTTCATGTCTGCGCGCTGATCGGTGATTCATCGCTCGCGGGCGGAATGGCGATGGAGGCCGTAAATCAGGCCGGGCATTTGAAATCACGACTGATCGTTATTCTGAACGACAATGAGATGTCGATAGCTCCGGCCGTCGGAGCTTTGAGCCGTTATCTGAACCGCATCAAAGAGGCACAGAGCTATCACGACTGGAAAGAGGGAATCGGCGACGCTCTTCAGAGCGTTCCAGGCATCGGCGACAGACTCCGGGCCGCGGCAAAATCGGTGAAAGATGCGATCGCCGCGGCTGTCTTGCCCGGCGCACTTGTAAACGAGCTTGGCTTCAAATACATCGGCTATGTTGACGGTCACAATGTCCCGATGCTGGTAAGGGCCCTCGAAGAGGCCAAGAAGGTCGATGACGGTCCGGTGATCGTTCACGCTATCACTCAGAAAGGGAAAGGTTTCCCAAATCCCGAAAAGAATTACTACGCATATCACGCGACCGGGCCATACGATCCGAAGACCGGCCTGCCGTACAAATCCACGAAGGCCGCACCGCCGAGTTATACACAGGTCTTCGGCGAGACGATGTGCGAATTGATGGAGCAGGATGAACGGATCATCGGCCTTACGGCCGCAATGCCTGACGGTACGGGCATAGACAAGGTCCTTGAAAAGTTTCCCGAGCGGGCATTCGACGTTGGTATCGCGGAACAGCACGCGATCACGTTCTGCGCGGGCATGGCCTGTGAAGGATTGAAGCCTGTTGCCGCGATATATTCGACCTTCCTTCAGCGCGGCTTCGATCAGCTCATCCATGACGTTTGCCTTCAAGATCTTGATGTGACATTTGCGATGGATCGTGCGGGAATAGTCGGTGCAGACGGCCCGACGCACCACGGACTCCTCGATATCACGTACTTGCGCGGTTACCCGAACATCGTCGTAATGGCTCCAAAGGACGAGGCCGAAATGCGCGATATGATGCTGACGGCGATCGAACATCCGGGCCCGGCGGCACTTCGTTATCCGCGCGGAAATGGTGTCGGTGTTGACATCTCGGAATCGCCGAAGAAGCTCGAGATCGGCCGCGGCGAGGTTCTTCGCGAAGGTGCCGACGCCTCGATCATCGCTTATGGATCGATGGTTTATCCGTCGCTCGCTGCAGCGGACATTTTGGCCGCTCGCGGCATCAAAGTTCAGGTCATTAACGCCCGCTTCGTCAAGCCGCTCGATGCCGACCTTATACTAAAGGCGGCCGCAGATCACGAAGCCATAATCACGGTCGAAGAAGGCTATCTTGCCGGCGGCTTCGGCTCTGCCGTGATCGAATTGCTTGAAGAGAACGGGCTTCAGGACAGCGTGAAGGTGGCAAGGCTCGGTGTTCCTGACGAGATCGTTACGCACGGCGATCCGAAGGTTTTGCTCGGTCAATACGGTCTTGATGGCGAGGGCATTGCCGCCAAGGTTGAAGCGACGCTTGAAGCATTGCGCAAACCTTCTGCCGCGGAAAGCCGTATTCGTGCAGTAAGATAGGGTTTTTTATTTACACAAAATGAGAACAAACAAAATCAGAATCGGCCTTCCATTGGCCTTGGTCGCTCTCTTAATTTCATCGCTCTTTGCTGTCGCGTGCTCGAACACGGCGAGCAACTCGAACGGCAAGAAAACTCCGACCCCGGCGAAGACGCCCGGCATTCCGGCAGACGCTCCTCCGGGAGCGACACCTCCGAATTCGGCCGGATCGCCCAGTGCAGCCGTCACGATCGAGGAATTTGCGGATTTTCAATGTCCGACCTGCTCGATGACCTATCCGATAATGGACGAGATCAAGAATGCTTACGGCAGCCGGATCAATTTCGTCTATCGGAATTTCCCGCTGAAGATCCCGGCACACGACAAAACGTATGAGGCGTCGGTCGCGGCCGAGGCAGCCGGTATGCAAGGCAAATTCTTCGAGATGGCCCGCGAGCTCTATGCAAACCAAAAGGAGTGGACGGCGAACCCGAATTATAAGGCTCTCTGGAAGAGCTACGCCGAGAAGATCGGGTTGAATATCGATCAGTGGCAGAATGATGCTGCCGGCCTCCCCGCAAAGCAGCGTGTCGATCTCGACCTTAAGCGCGGCGACGGTATCGGAATCAACTCGACACCGACCGTTTTCGTTAACAATGTCGCAGTTCCGCCGAGCAAGGTTACGGTTTCGGGCCTGAAGGAGATCATCGATGCAGAGCTTGCCAAGGCAAAACCGGCCGCCGCTGCACCTGCATCCAATTCAGCTCCGGAATCGAACTCTGCTGCAAACTCGAACGCATCTGAAGCAAAGAAGCCGGCATCGGAAGTGAACAAGTGATCAGCTTCAAACCAAAGAATTGGCTCGCGGCCGCGGCGGTCATCGTCGCGATCGGGGGCCTTTTTGATTCGGTCTATTTAACGATCCACCATTACACGGCCGAGCCTGTCCCGTGCAGCATTACCGAGGGCTGCGAAATGGTGCTTACGAGCGCTTACGCCGAGGTTGCGGGCCTGCCGCTTGCGATCTTTGGTGCCGCCGCTTATTTTTTTGTTCTGATCTTTGCGGCGATGACGCTATTCGGGCGACGCGGGATGTGGCTCCTTTACGGCATTCTCGCGACGATGATGGCGCTGTTTTCCGCCTGGCTTATTTATGTTCAGGCGGTCCTTATCGGCGCTTTCTGCCAATTTTGCCTGCTTTCGGCACTTTCAAGTTCCCTGTTGTTTGTCATTTTTGTTGTCTCTCTCATATCGAAACCGATTCCGCCTCCCGAACGAATAGAAGAGTGACGCCCTTTTTTACCGCAAGGCGTGTAGGGCCGAATTGCCCGTTTTAGTGCGGGGCTTTAGAGAAGACGAGATTGGCTGAACCTATCCTAAAACGCATCGCTGCGGGCGATAAGAATGCTGTTGAGGATTGCCTCAATGCATACGGCGGACTCGTTTATTCGATCGCAAGAAAGCTGATGTCGAACGAGGCCGATGCTGAGGATGCCGTGCAGGAAGCCTTCATCGACATTTGGAAGAACGCCGGCCGCTACGACGCAACGGTAGCCTCGGAAGCCACGTTTATCGCAATGATCGCCCGACGGCGGGTCATCGACAAGATCAGGTCGATCGGGCGGAGGATCGCGACGGATCCGATCGAAGAGATGGTCAGCGAACCGGGCAGCACAGATCATAAGTTCATTCAGATCAGCGTGGAGGCAAAAGAAGCGGCTGAGGCCATGAAGACCCTGCGGCCCGAGCAGCAGAAGGTTCTTCACCTGTCGATCGTCGGCGGGATGTCTCATCAAGAGATCGCAGAGACGACGGGCATTCCGCTTGGCACTGTAAAGACCCACGCGCGACGCGGTCTTCTTCGGGTGCGTGAAGCTCTCGGGCTCGGTGGAGTGACGGACTTTGAACCACAGGAGGCAGCGATATGACCGAGAAAGACCGCGAATTATTGCTCGACCTTCTAACGCGGCAAGCGACCGAGGGCCTAACTTCTGAGGAATCGAGGCGGCTTGCAGTTCTTGAGGGAAGTGACGACGATTCTTTTGATCTTGCGGCCGCTGCCCTAATGATGGCCGAGTTGGAGCCTGCTGACGCTCTGCCGGCCCATCTCCGTTCAAGGATCGCGGCTGATGCGGCGGATTTCGTAAGCACGAATGTAGAAAGTTCTCAAATTGAGAAGGCGGTTGGTGAGATTCCTCCGAGACGAACGCCATTACTTTCGTGGCTCGGGTGGGCGGTCGCAGCTGCAGCGTTGATCGCACTTGGGATAAACATTTCGATGACGCGGTTCGGCGTGACCGAGATCGCGAGAAATCCGCCGCCAACCGCCACGCCTACGCCGATGACGCCCGCTCAGTCTCACGACGAAATGATGGCCGAACCCGGAATGACGGTTGCAAAATGGACGCCTGCCGCTAAGGATGGCGAAATGGCAAAGGTCGCCGGCGACGTCGTTTGGAGCGATAAGCAGCAAAAGGGATATGTAAAGCTCAGCGGCCTGCCGAAGAACGATCCGAACGCCTCGACCTATCAACTTTGGATCTTTGAAGAGAACCAAGGCGATAAGACCCCGATCGACGGCGGCACCTTCAATATTTCGTCCGACGGGACGGTCGTGATCCCGATCGAAGCGAAGCTTGCGGCAAAGAATCCTTCGATGTTCGCCGTTACGGTCGAAAGGCCCGGTGGAGTTGTCGTTTCAAAACGGGAAAAGGTCGCGGCTCTTGCCAAGGTTGAAACTTCCCGCCCGCCCGACGCGTAAACCTTCCGAAAAGAGAATTTACCTCGACGCTTTTGCGCGCCCGTCGGCGCAAAGCGTAAAGTTGTCAGTATCAGCCAATAATAATCAATAGAAGGACCGATTCTTAATTATGAGAACCCCTAAATTCGCAATTCTTCTCAGCCTGGCGATGATGCTCTTGCCGCTCGGGCTATTTGCGCAGGACATTAAGCTCCCGCCTATAAACATTAAGGAATATAAGCTGAAGAACGGCCTGACCGTCATTCTTCATCAAGACCGTTCGACGCCCGTTGTTGCCGTGAATATGTGGTACCACGTCGGGTCGAAGAACGAGGCCGAACACCGCACGGGTTTTGCCCATCTCTTTGAGCATATGATGTTTCAGGGGTCGGAGAACTACGTTGACGGTTGGCGCGCCGTCGATGAACTCGGCGGCAATGTGAACGGCACAACTAATGAGGACCGCACGTGGTATTTCGAGGTGGTCCCAGCGAACTACCTCGAACGCGTACTTTATCTCGAGGCAGATCGTTTCGGGCGGCTTCTGCCCGCGATGGATCAGGCAAAGCTCGACAACCAGCGTGACGTCGTGAAGAACGAGCGTCGTTTCCGCGTGGACAACGTCCCTTACGGAACGATGGGCGAGCGCATCGACGAACTGATCTATCCTGTCGATCATCCGTACCATCATTCGGTGATCGGCTCGATGGCCGACCTTTCGGCTGCTTCGCTCGACGACGTAAAGTCATTCTTCAAGCAGTATTACGTGTCGAATAACACGATCCTCGTTCTCGCCGGTGATTTTGATGAGAAGCAGGCACGCGGCTGGATCGAGAAATACTTCGGTGTCTTTGAAACGGGCAAACCGATCGATCGGCCGAATCCGCCGATGCCGCAGCTAAAGGAAACGATCCGTCAGCAATACGAAGACCCGTTTGCAAAGCTCGAACGCAGAGCGATCACTTGGCCCGGTGTTCGCACCTATCACAAGGATGAGGCTCCACTGGATATCCTTTCCAGCATACTTTCGTCGGGACGCGGTTCACGCCTTCAGGGTGAACTTGTTTACGGAAAGGAACTTGCACAGTCGATCTTTGCGTTCGACTCAACAAGCGAGATCGGCGGGCAGTTCCAGATAAACGCGATGGCCCGGCCGGGCAAATCGCTCGATGAGATCGAAGCGATAGTTAACGCGGAGATCGAGAAGATCCAGAAGGACGGCGTAACCGCCGATGAAGTGAAGCGTGCCGTTGCCGCACGCGAAGCGAGTGCCATCTACAGCCTTCAGACCGTCCTCGGAAAGAGCAGCCAGCTCGCCGACTATTCAGGCTATCTGAACACTCCTAACTATTTCCAGAAGGACCTTGACCGATACTCGAAAGTCACACCCGAGGACGTAAAGCGTGTTGCGAATGAATACCTGACAAAGAACCGCGTCGTGATGACGTACGTTCCGGCAAAACAGCCGCCGCCGCCGGCTCAGGCAGATAAACCGACTTCGACCGAGACCAAGAAGAAAGACCTCGCATTGATCGCAAAGCAGGATGCAGCTCTTCCGAAGGCCGGAGCAGATCCGAAATTTACGCTTCCTGCGATCGAAAAATCGAAGCTTTCGAACGGTCTGAATGTTTGGGTCGTTCAGCATCACGAACTGCCGATCGTCTCGATGAACCTTGTCGTTGACGGCGGTGCGACCGCAGAAGACGCCGCAAAGAGCGGTGCTGCGTCGATGACGGCGTCAATGCTGACGCAGGGAACGAAGACTCGCTCTGCATTGCAGATATCGAACACGCTTCAGTCGATCGGTGCGTCGGTCGGCGCCAACGCCAACTGGGATTCATCGAACGTTTCGATGACAACATTGACGAAGAACTTGCCGGCTGCCTTGGATGTCTATGCCGATGTTATTACGAACGCGGCATTCCCACAGGGCGATTTCGATACGATGAAGCGTCGAACGATGGCCGGTTTCCTCCAGAGGAAGGCGAATTCACAGGCGATCGCGAACCGCGTCTTTGACAAGGTCGTTTATGGCGATCAGCTGTACGGACGCGAGATGAGCGGAAGCGAAGAGTCGCTCAAGACCCTTTCAAGGGACGATCTTGCCGCTTTCTACGCAGTGAACTACAAGCCGAACAATGCGACGCTGATCGTTGTTGGTGATGTCACGACGGCAAGCATTACGCCGCAGCTCGAGAAGGCGTTTGCCGGTTGGAAGGCAGGCGACGTGAAGTCGGTCAAGGTTGACGACCAGAAGATGTCTGCAAAACCGGGCATCTATCTCGTTGACAAGCCGGGAGCGACCCAATCGTCGGTGATGATCGGCGAGGTCGGCCTTTCGCGAACCGATCCGGATTACTTTTCCGTCCAGGTGATCAACGGTATCCTTGGCGGCGGTATGACGGGCAGGCTCTTCCAAAATCTTCGTGAAGACAAGGGCTACACGTATGGTGCGTATAGCCGCTTTTCAACGATGCGGGCCGCCGGCCCATTCGTTGCTTCGGGCGAGATCCAGATAGTTTCGACCAAAGAAGCTGTCCAGGAATTTCTCAAGGAGATCAACGGAATGCGTGGGGCGATCCCGGTCACGGCACGCGACCTCGACATCAACAAGCAGAAGCTGATCCAGCGATTCCCGAGCGGTTTTGAGACCGTCGGGGCGATCTCCAACCAGCTTTCGGCGCTGGTCACCTACGGCCTGCCGGACACGTACTTCAACGATTACATCAAGAAGATCGGAGCCGTCTCGCAGAAGGATCTCGAGCGTGTCGCGAACAAATACCTTGATGGTTCGAAGATGGCGATCGTGATCGTCGGTGACCGCTCGGTCATCGAGCCGAAGCTCAAAGAGCTTGGGATGCCGATCACTCTGCTCGACACCGAGGGCAACCTGGTTTCGAAATAAACAAGACCACCAAGGGTCTTTTGACCTAATGACTGAGGCCGTCCGGGATCAATTTCGGGCGGCCTCATTTTTGTGCAAATCGTGCAAATCGTGCATTTCGTGCAAATCGTGCACTTTGTGCTTCCAACGCGGAATGGAGGTTCGCTAAGATGGAACACGGTCGGAATGACCTTGGTCTTTGACAACTTAATTTTTTTGAAAGGCTTGAGCTACGAGTTCCGGTGAAATGCAAAGAGATGCGGACGGGCGTGTCGGCATCTCTTTGGCGGACTTGAATTGAGAGCGAGGCCTATTTCTTGAGAAGCACGACGGGCGATTGTTCCGCATCGCGGATCTTGCCGTAAAAATCGCGTACTTCAGCGTATTTTTCAGCAGGGATGAGCGATCGCTTTGTTTGGAAATGGCGTTTGTAGATGAGCTGCTGGCCCTTTACCTCATAGGTCGAACGGTAGGTGCCGAATTCGGTTTTGAGGTCGAGCGGTTCCGGCGTTTCGTCAACGATGAAGCCCGCGGGAAGCTCGAACGTCGCGGTCTCGATGACGCTGGCCTCGTCGAGCGAGATCGGCGTCGTTCGTTTCGATTCGGTGAAGGCCGTGCCGGAACGGCGGCCTACAAAAGCCGGCTTGAAGGTCATCAATCGGCTTTGCATCAGCTGTCCGTACGCGGGAGCCGTAAAGTCGAGGCTCAGGTCGAATGCCGCATTTGCGAACTGATCGGTCGTCTTAAAATCGACGAGTTTGGCCGCGGTGGCAGCTCTTGTGATCCATCGTTCGAGCGTCTTCCGATAGTCGGCGGCCGACTCTCGACGCAGGGCCGTTCGCTCGCCGGTCGAGGCCTGGCCGGTCGAGTGCTCGCGGATCGTCCCTTTGAGCTCGCCGCTGTCCGTAAGCGAGACATTGAGGGTGCGTTCGACCTTGTTATCCTCGGCCGGGAGCAGCGGCATGCGCATTAGCCCGCCGTTGTCGCCTGCGAGGGCCACTGCGAGGCTGTTCTGAAGATAATCGGGCAGATCGCCGACGGGCGTGTAAGCGTCGGTCGCGTCGAAGATCAAAAGGCGGCCGAGTTTCGGATCAACGATCACGGACGGCGCCTGCGTCGCGTCGCTGACCTTAACGGCGATGATGCAGTGGTTGAACTGCTTTGGCGACGGGAAAGCCTCGCGGACAAAATCGGGATCGCCGCTGTAAACGATGATCGGATAGGCGTCGATCTTCAAGGCCTTGAGCATCGCCCGCATCAGCGTCGCTTTATCCTTACAATCTCCATATCCGCGGGATAGAACGATCGAGGAGGCACGCGGTTTGTAGCCGTTTCCGTAGCCGACGCCGATGTCGATCGCGATGTACTGAAGATTCTGCACGAAGGTGCCGATCGCTTGGATCATCTCAAGCTCGGTCTTCGCGTTGGCAGTAAGCTCGCGTGCCTTTGCCGCGACGTTGTCATCGACAATTGCCATTGAGTCATAGAACGGCGTCGCCCACGTAGAAACGGACTTCCAATCCGGGAACGATCTGCCTTTTGCGTCCGCCGGGCCGTAATTGACGGCGATGCGCGGTGCGAGGTTGCCGACCGAAGGGCTCATCGGCTCCCACGTGATCGGCTTCAGGTTCGAGAGCTCCCATGTGTAGGTCGAACCCGACACCTGCGGGCGGATCTCAGGCGCGTTGAAAGTTACGCTCGAAGCGGCCCAACCGGACGGAAGGTTAAGCGAATAGCGTCCGCGAAGCACGGGCAGCCTTCCTTGGAATGACCATTGGTCCTGATAAAAAAGCGTCGATTCCTCGGTCGTCACCGTATAAGCGAAAACAGAACCTACAACGGCGGAGTCGGTCGCATCGATGGCCTTGATACGGCCTTCGTTGTAGATGTCGTCGGGGTCATCGACCATATCTATGACCGATTTCTTGCCGAAGGCCTGAACCTTTCCGTCCGGCGGCAGAAGCCAAGCGTCAATGTCAGTGACCTTGCTGCCGCTCGTTAAATAGAATCCACGGGCGATCGCGAGCCTACGGCCTTCGTTTGTGAGGATCTTTATTGCATAACGCGAGGTCGTCGAGATCTTGCCGCCCGAATCGACCGATGCGACATACTCATCAAGCAGCACAACGGCCGGGACATTCTTGATGTCATAGGCAGGAATGCTGCTGCCGGCGACCTGAGAGACCCAGCTTGGAGCATCGTCTCCGGCGAATACCGACCCGACAAGGCCGAATAAGAGAACAGAAAGGACGACGATATTCTGTCGCAGTTTCGTGAGATTTTTCATTACTACTTCTCCTATTCTTTACTTCTGCTTGATGGAAAGAGTGGCCGTGTCGGTCTTCTGGATCATATCCCAAAGCTCTTTCACCGCTGCGTAAGCAGAAACGTTGAATGTGAGATTGGATGCATTGCCAAAATAAAACTTTCGGTGATACGAGAGCTTTGATGCGGCATCGTCACGGTCGATCGTAATGACATCTTTGCTGATCTCACCTGCATTGACATCGCCGGGAGCCTCACCACTGTCGATCGCATAGGTCGAAGGGTATGTGATCTCGACCTCGTCATTCTCAGACCACGGGTATGAAAAGGCGATATCATACTGACGCGTTGAGCTCGCAAATTTGGCGGCCGCGCCATACTCAAAGATGCCGGGTTGGAAGAACATTCGTTTGCCGGTCTTTTGTGCGTAATTCGGGATCTTTATCGTATATCGCTGGATGACGGGCTTTGAATTATCATCAAAGTTCTCCATCGACACATTGGTGATCTCGGCATTGCTGATGCGGCTATGGATCGAGTCGATCAAGTTCTGTTCGCGCTTGGTCAGTTCGTCATCATAATTCGACATACGATAGGTAAGAGCCGCCTGGCCGTGAAGCTCGATGGCAACAGTGCCTTCGAGCGAACCGTCTTCGGCCAGCTTGAGCTTCGCGGTGCGTTTCGTAAGATTCTTGTCTCCAGCGGTCATCTGAAGCTTGAACCAGGCGTTGGATCTCGTATTTACCGCAAGAGCAGGAGCATTTTCGCGATACCAGGGGAGTTGGCCAAAACCGGCAAACTTGATCCCAGGATTGAATGTGCGCGGAGTGTCTCCGACGAGCACCATCACGCCTGCGAACGAGAGCAAGTCGCGGTCGGTCATTTTTGGTTCGAAAAAGACCTCGTCGCGGCGGCTCGAGAATGCGGCGTAGGTCTGGAAGTCCGCAGCGATTACCATCGATCCAAAGAGACCATTGATCTGGGAGGAAGTGGCCGAGGCGGCCGGACCCGCCTTAAGGATGTCTTTGGTCGATTGCTTTGCGACATTCTTGTACTGATCATCGGTAATGGCCGTTTCGTAGCTTATATTCTTCAGCTTTTGGCAATAGTCATAGATCCGACGCAGCTTTTCTTCATCGTTGGCCGCACCGGCGATGATCGCCTGAACGGCCTTCTTTACGCTGTCGGCCTGATCTATCCAAAATGCCACACGCCGTGAGTTGTATCCGGCAAACGCACCCCAGTACTTTGTCTGGTTGGAACGATCCCATTTCATTGTGGCAAGTCCACCGTCAGCTATCGCTAGTGAATAACCCGTGTCCTTGAGAGCGGCGTACGGTTTGACCATATCGTCGGGCGGCATATACCGCTCTTCTTTATATGCCGGAACGTTCGTACGCGAGAGCCGATAGAAACCATGCTCATCCTTAACAAACCCCTGGCCGGTAGTGTTGAATATTTCCACGACCGGGTCTTTGCTGTTGTAAGGCTTGTAAAAATAGACAAGCTCGCGGACGGGAACATCTCTCTGTAGGTAAAACCGGCCGCCAATGAACGAATCGTCTTCATTGGACTCCGTGTACTGATATTCGACGATCACACCCGGCTCGATGTTCGGGACCGCAAATGATTTCGCACGGACCTTGACACCGCTCTGCCGAATGACCTCCCGCTCGAAGATGTCCTTGTCGGCGAGAACAACGGACGAGCCATCGGGTTTTATGACGCGGGCGGCAATATTCTTGATCTTGGTGGATCCCTTAAGGAAAGGGATATCGACCTTTGCAAATTTTTCGCGGCCGCGTTCCGTGAAGATCTTGATCCGCACGTAGTTCTTACGCGTCAGCTTATCATCGGAACTATCGTCGATGCGGGTCTCCCAAATGAGAGCCTCAGCATCGGCGTCCGGTTCGACGACGGGTTTTGTCGCCTGCAGATCCGCCGGCGAGATCGGCCGCCATTCAGCGGCCTTCTGGCCGTAGACGCTTGCTGAGAACACGAAAAGGAACAGCACGGCGGATACGGCGATGCTACGGGAGGATTTGCACAAATTTAACATCTAAGGAACCTCTGATCTGGTTGAAGCAATGAGACGCATGCCCGTATGCAAGAAAGCTCGTCTAGTCCAGTATGTCGGAAAGAAAGCGAGGAAGCAGACAAGTCGTCCCGTTTCGCCGATTTTACAGCAATTTCAGCACAATTTGCAACAAAAGTAAGTTCCGCACCGAATGCGGAGCGATTCGAACGTGTTGGTGAAGGTCTATTCATTTTGCTTTAGGGACACAAGGGTGGTCTCTGCGGTATGGAACTTATCCCACAATGCCTTCACGGCGGCGTAACTCGACGCCTTGAATGAAACAAGGTTCTTATTCCCGAAATAGAAGCTTCGCGAGTAGGCCAAAGTTCGGGAATTGGCGTCAAGGTCGAAATGGATCTCGTCGCGGCCTATCTGTGCGGAATCTGCGACAGGAGCCGGAGCCTCGGCATTGTCGAGAGAAAAGCCGGCGGGCAGCTCGATCTCGATGTCATCGTTCTCGGACCACGGATAGCGAAAGAACATATCGAATTTTCGCGTCGATGCGGCAAAGGCCGGAAGCGTGCCGTAGTCAAAGAATCCGGGTTGGAAGAACATACGTTTGCCGGTCTTTTGCGCGTAATTCGGTATTTTGATCGTGAATCGTTGGATGATGGGCTTCGACGTGTCTTCGAGGTTCTCGATCGAGATGTTCGTTACTTCTGCATTGGTGATACGCTGTTGAACGCTTGTCTTGAGAGCAAGCTCGTTCTCCAACGCTTCGTTGTCAAAATGAGCAAGCCGATATGAGAGAGCAAGCTGGCCGGTCAGCTCGATCGTTGCCGTCCCCGTGAGCGTCCCGTCCTCGGTGAGCCGGAATTTGCCCGACCGCCGCGATCGATTCTTCTCAAAGGTGTTCATCGGGATCTCCCACCAGCCGTATTGCTTGCCGTCGGTGTACATCGTGACGGCGCCTTCGGTGTACCACGGCAGCATTCCGAACGGAAGGAACTTATTCCCGGGGTTGTAAATATGCGGAGCGCCTCCGAATACGACGCAAATGCCCGTAAATGTCAAGAGACGCGAATCGTTGAGTTCGGGCGTAAAGAATGAGACGTCCCTCCGACTTGTGAGAGCGTACCATGGGTCAAGCCCAACGGCGGCGACCATCGCACCAAAGACATTATTGATCTCGCGCGTATTGGCAAAAGGTTTGCCGGATTTGAAATCATCCTCCGAAAGACCGCGACGGGCACGCTCGTTGTCCACCTGGTCAAGCTCTTTGTCGGTCGGCGTGTATCCGTAGTCCGTATTATTTATCCGCGTCTGGCAGAAATTGTAGATCCGCCGAAGCTTTTCTTCCGGCGATGCTGCATCCCCGACGACCTCAGGGGCAAGCTTTGAAAAATTCTTTTTCCTGTCGTTCAAGAGATCGACCAGCGGTTTTTGCCAGGCAGAGTGATTCGCCCAGTATTCGCCCTCTTTGCGCCCGCCGGTGTTCTTGAAAACCGTCACCCGCCTTGCGGACAGATCCATGCTGATGCTCGGATACCAACCGGAATCAAGTTTCAGGAGAGCTTTCGCTTCGCTCATCGGCGGCATCCATGGTTCTTCCTTGAATGCCGGCACGTTCGTTCGCACCATTTTGAACCAACCGTCTTCCGCCTTTTCGAACTTGAGCGCCTCTACGTTCAAAAGCGAGAATTTCGGATCACGCCCCTTGAACGGCTTGTAGTAGAACGAAAATGTTTGCACCGGAATATCGAGTTGGAGATCGATCGTAGAATCCACCTCAAAGATGTTCTTGTCCACCTCTTTGTATTGATACTCGAGGATCGTGCCGGGAGCCAAGTTCGGGAATGCCAGGGCCTTCGCCTGCACCTTTACTCTCTCGGTCTTTGCGACGTCTCGCTGAAATATATCATTCTCGGAGACTTCTATGGATTTTCCGTCAGGCTGTGTGACGCGGGCAATAAGGCCCTCGATCTTTGCGATCCCTTTGATGAACCCGATGTCCAGCTTTGAGAATCTCTCGCGGCCCCGTTCGGTAAAGATCTTGATCCGCACGTAGGTCGAGCGAGTGATCTTGTCGCTGTTGGTGTCGTCAAGGCGTTCTTCCCAAATGAGAGCCTCGGCGTCGGCGTCCGGTTCGACAACGGGCTTTGTCGCTTGCAGGTCTGCCGGCGGGATCGGCCGCCATTCTGCTGCCTTCTGGGCATAGATGCTTGCCGAGAACACGAAAACGAACAGCACGGCGGATACGGCGATGCTACGCGAGGAAGATCGTAAACTGAACATAACACAAGGACCTCTGGTTTTAGTCAAGAGAGACGCGGTTATCTGAGAATTTGCGCGTTACACCGGAAAGGAGCCAAGCGAGGAATCGGATAATACGTCTCGTTCTACCGAGTTTACAGCGTATTCGCCCGCCTTTGCAATGAATTTCATGGAAGGCGGACCGATTTTGACCATTTCTATTCTTTCATCTTCAAAGTAAGAGCGGCTGTGTCGGCCTTCTGGACAGCGTCCCAGACTTCCTTAACGCTGCTGTACTCCGCAACCTTATACAGCGTTTTGCCATCCACGCCGGCAGAAAGATCGCGAGAATAGATGACCTTGGAAGCGGCCGTGTTCGCTTCGATGGTGATCTTGTCCGAGACGGAACCGGCCTTATCCGAGACGGCCTGCGGCGCCTCGGGAGATTCGATCGCGAACGTAGGTGGAAATTCTATGGTGATCTCATCCCTTTCCGACCACGGAAAGCTGAAGAAGATATCATGAACGCGTGTCGCATTCGGGAAAGGCGGCGGCGAACCGTATTCGAAGTAGCCCGGCTGGAAGAACATTCGTTTGCCCGTCTTCTGGGCATAGTTCGGCACCTTGATCGAGTACCGCTCAATGAGCGGCTTCGAGTTATCGTCGAAATTCTCGATCGTGATCTTGGAGACTTCCGCGTTCGTGATCCGGCGAAGGACCGCATCTTTGATGGCGTTCTGGCGTGCGGTCGGATCGTCGTCGTATGAATTCATCCGGTAGTTCAAAGCCTCGTTGCCGTAGAGCTCGATCGAAACGGTCCCTTCGAGCGTGCCGTCCTCGCCGAGGCGGAACTTTGCCGTGCGTTTGGTCAGGTTCGTATCGGCCGTTGACAACGGGATCTTCGTCCAGGCAAGACTGTCCTCGGACACGAAGAGCCCGAGTGCGTCCTCACGATACCACGACAGTTGGCCAAAAGGGGCGAACTTGTTGCCCGGATCATAGAGGAGACGTTTACCTCCCAAAACTATTCCGATCCCCGCGAACCGCATCAAGGAACTATCCGTCATTTTCGGGTTCATAAAGACCTCGTCACGCCGGCTCGCATAGACCCATCTCGTATCGAACCCGGCCGCGGTCGCCATAGCTCCGAAGAGGACGTTGATCGTTGCGGATGAACCGCTGCCTGAACCGTTCTTCGCAATATCCTTCCAATTCTGGTCGAAGACATCGCGCCAGGTCTCTTGGCTGTTCCTTGCGGCGGGATCAAAAGACGTGTTGCGGATCTTATGCTGACAAAAATCGTAGATGCGCCGAAGCCGCTCTTCAGGCGTTGCCGCTCCGGCGATCAAGCCTTCCGTCAGCTTATCCACGTCTTTCCTGAGGCCGTGCATTGCCCTCACCATGTCGGCGCCTGCGAATCCCAGCCTTCTCCAATACATCGCGGGATCGAATACATCGACGCCAAAGGATCCGCTTACGGCCATGATCACGTAAGGCCTGACCATCGCCTCCGGCGGCATGAAGTTTTCTTCCTTGAATGCGGGAATGTTATGACGTATCAGACGGTAAAAGCCGTCCCGGTCGTTCTTGAAGCCGTCGCCATTTACCGACGCATTGTAATACTTGGCGGTCAGATGTGCGCCCCGATACGGCTTGACCAGGTAAACAAGATTCTGCACCGGAATATCCTTCTGAAGTTCGAGTTTGCTTCCTGCAAGCCCGCCATATTTTATCTGTTCGGTGAACTGATATTCGACGATCACGCCGGGCACGATGTTCGGGACCGCGAACGCCTTCGACCGGACCTTTAGTTTCGAGACCTTCACCACCTCGCGTTCGAAGATATCGGAATCAGCGAGCTCGATCGTAGAGCCGTCAGGCTTGATGATGTGGGCGGCTATATCCTTGATCTCGGAATAGCCCTTGATATAAGGAATATCGAACTTTGCAAAGCGCTCGCGTCCGCGTTCGTTGAATATCTTGACGCGTACGTAATTCTTTCGAATGAGCTTCTTGGAATCGCTGTCGTCGATGCTTGTTTCCCAGAGAAGAGCCTCGGCGTCGGCGTCGGGTTCGACGACGGGCTTGGTCATCTGAAGTTCGGCGGGCGAGATCGGCCGCCATTCGGTCTTTTGGCCGTAAACAGCTGCCGAGAGCAGCAAAATAATGCCGGCAAAAGATACGGTCGATCTGCGCGAGGGGAAAAGGGATCTGAGCATAATAAAAATTGTCTCTGAGACGGAGGGTCGGAGAACCCGTCGATTTTATAGCTAGTTTGATGCAGAAAGCAACAAAAAGGCGTGCTGACCGCTCTTTATGCCTGCCGGAGAACGCGTCCGGCAGGGCGATGAAACCAGCACGGGTGTGCTAAACTCTAGGGTTAAAAAAGGGAAATTTCCCGCAATCTTGGAGATGATCAAGTACCAATGACCGCAAATATTGCTCAATTGCTCGGCGATGACGCCGATTCGTTGTTAAACCACGTATCAAAGACGATCTCAAAGGACGACCTGCAGCTTCCGGGCAGCGATTTTGTTGACCGCGTATGGGCGGGCTCAGATCGAAATCCGAACGTTCTCAGGAATATGCAGGCGATCTATGACCACGGCCGCTTGAGCGGAACCGGTTATGTGTCGATCTTGCCGGTCGATCAGGGCATCGAGCACTCTGCGGGTGCGAGTTTTGCCCCGAATCCGCAGTATTTCGACCCGGAAAATATCGTCAAACTCGCGATCGAAGGCGGCTGCAACGCCGTTGCCTCGACCTTCGGCGTGCTCGGCACGATGTCTCGAAAATACGCTCACAAGATCCCGTTCATCGTGAAGATCAACCACAACGAACTGCTCACTTACCCGAACAAATTCGATCAGGTGATGTTCGGCACCGTCGAACAGGCTCACAATATGGGAGCGGCGGCCGTCGGCGCAACGATATATTTCGGTTCGGAAGAATCAACGCGCCAGATCACCGAGGTCGCGGAGGCCTTTGCGTATGCGCACGAACTCGGGATGGCGACGATCCTTTGGTGCTACCTGCGCAATCCCGCGTTCAAAACGCCCGAAGGCGACATGCACACTGCGGCAGACCTGACCGGCCAGGCGAATCACATCGGCGTAACGATCCAGGCCGACATCATCAAACAGAAACTGCCCGAACGCAACGGCGGCTATCTCGCCCTGAACAAGAACGGCAGCTACGGCAAGACGAGCCCGCTCGTTTACGAAAAACTGACGAGCGACAACCCGATCGACCTCGTGCGATATCAGGTCGCGAACTGCTATATGGGACGGTGCGGACTTATCAATTCGGGCGGCGAATCAAAAGGTGCGGGCGACCTCGCGGATGCCGTCCGCACGGCGGTCATCAACAAACGCGGCGGCGGCACCGGCCTCATTTCCGGCCGAAAGGCCTTCCAGCGGCCAATGAAGGACGGTGTAGAGCTTTTGAACGCCATTCAGGATGTTTACCTCGCAGAGGATATTACCGTGGCATAAATGCGTTGATTCCAACTAGCCTTCGCGTATATCATAGGGTCGAGCGTGAGATCGCTCGACCCTTTTTCGCTGCCATAACATTACCAACGGCCGCTCAGGCCGCACCTTCGCGATGCAAGATAAGACGGTCAGTTACTGGCTCTACTTTCTCATACCGGCGGTCATCGTGGGCTTTCTTGCCATGTATCCGCAACTGAGCCTGTGGGCGGCTAAAGGCTCTGCCTGGCAAGGTTCGTATGTCGTTTCCAACTATGATGAGCCGGCATATTCGGCATACGTCAACGCTCTCGTAGAGGGAAAGCCGCGAAAGAATGATCCCTTTATCGCAGTTGACGATGCCGGGCACGAATCGCTGTATTCGATCCAATTCATCCCGGCCTATATCATCGCGCTTCCTGCACGTTCCCTTGGTGTTTCGACAGCGACGGCATTCATTCTTCTGTCCTTTATCATCGCGGTCATTTCCTGCTTGGTCTTGTGCAGGTTCTTGTTCGCCTTTACCGGCGAGCCGCTTTTATCGGCCGCCGGATCTCTCATCGTTCTGTGCTTTGGGACGGCCGCGGCATTTCAGGGCGAGCTTTCGCGTCTGACTACCGGCAATGTGCTGATCGACTTTTTTCCGTTCGTAAGACGCTACCAACCCGGAATCGCGTTTCCGCTGTTCTTCGTGTTCGTGTTCCTGGTGTGGAAAAGCTTTGGTTCAGAGAGCATGAAACGCGGGGCGATCTTTGCGGCTTCAGCTGGACTCGTTTTCGCCGTATTGGTCTTCTCCTATTTTTATCTCTGGACCGCGGCCGCTGCATGGGCAGTATGCGCTTTTGCGGTCGCTTTCGTATTCCTAAAAGAGAACCGGCGCCAAGTATTGACGACGGCGGCGATCCTTGCGGCGATCGGTATCATTTCGTTGATACCGTATTGGAAGATGTTGTCGGACAGAACACCCGAGCTCGACCGGGTTCAGCTATTGGAGCGAACTCATTCGCCGGAGTTTCTTGTGCTGCCGTTGATTTTGGGGCTTGTTGGCATTCTTCTGACCGCGACCCTCGCGTTTCGGGCGAGGATCGAGCTAAGGACAAAAGAGATATTGGTCGCCCTGACCTTCTTTGCGACTCCGATCATCCTCTTCAACCAACAGGTGATCACCGGCCATTCGCTGCAGCCCGTCCACTATGCGGTCTTTATCGCAAACTATCTCGTGCTTGCCGCATTTATCATGCTCATTTCGGGATGGATCAAAGCTTCCGCGTTCGATACTGCGGTGACGAAGAAGATCCTTGTTTATGCTGCGTTAGCCGCAGTTCTTTGGGGATTTATCGAAGCCTCAGGATCGGCAAGGTTCAATGCTGTTGCTTCCGAGATACGCGACGAGTCACTGCCCGCGATCCGGATGATCGAGAAGATGCGGCAAGACGACCCTGCCGTCCCCGAAAGGCCTGTCGTCCTCGCGAATAACTTCATCACGTCCGACAGCATCCCGACGTATTCAACATTTCGCCCGCTTTGGAATCCGCATACATCGTCGGCGGGCGGCGTCTCTCCCGAGGAGAACAAGCGGCTTTTCTATCTGTATTTCTATTACTCGGGCTATTCGGGGAAAGAGTTGGCCGACGCACTCAACGGGAACTCGTTCGAGATCACTGCCGCCGTCTTCGGCTCGGAAAGGGCATTGCCTGCACTCGCAAAAGGCAATGCGATCAAGCCGGATGAGATCAGGAAAGAGGTAGAAAAATATGACGAATTCTCGCGAACCTTTGGTGAGAAAGATGCCGCCGCTCCGAGGCTTGATTTCTTGATCGTGCCTGACAAGGCAGAGCCGAATTACGCCAACATCGATCGTTGGTATAGCCGCGGCGAAGGGCAGGTTACCGGACTCTTCAAAGTGTTCAAACTCACGCCAAGATCTTTGCCCTAAACATATCTTCCGCGGCCGACTTGATACGTGCCGTTGAGGAACGGATTGTGTTGGCGTTCGCGGCCGACGGTCGTAACAGGCCCGTGCCCGGAATAGACGGCGACATCATCATCAAGCGATAAGATATTCCGTCGAATGGAATCAAGTAGCTGTTCGTGGTCGCCGCCGGGAAGGTCCGTGCGGCCGATCGAGTTTTCGAATAGGCAGTCGCCGACGAAGACTACCTTTGCGTCGAGTTCGGCGAGGACGACGTGGCCGCGCGTGTGGCCCGGACAATGCCGCACGGAGAATCGGAGTTCGCCGACCTCGAAGATCTCGCCGTCCTGCCAATTTCGCGTGATCTTCGGCGGCGCATCGTAATCAAGGCCGAGCGGTGCGAGCTGCTCAGGCTGTATTCCCATAAAAAGCGGCTGTCGCTGCAGAGCGTAATACAGCTCTTCGTCATCGGGGTGAATTATTATGTCGGCGTCAGGAAAAGCTTCGTGAAGAGCACGAGTGCCGCCGACGTGGTCGAGGTGCCCGTGCGTGAGCGTTATTGCGGCGAGCGAGAGTTCGCGATCACGAAGAAGATCTTCGAGCTCGACACATCTCTCGCCGGGATCGATGACGATCGCCTGCTTCGTTTTTTCGCAAACGGCCACTCGCGTATTCTGCTGAAACGGAGTCTGTGTAAAGGTCTCAATTCTCATTGTAACTTCGTTATGCTCGCATAAATTACCGTTGCCTTCAGGCAACGGTAGATTCGCACAATTGGCTAAATGGGCTTTAGCCCAATATTACTGGACGAACAGTGCCCCTATGGATTCTAGCTAACAACATGGATCCAAATTCGGACAAATGACATAGTTTATTTTGGGCTAAAGCCCGGTATTTCAGCTGCTTCTGTCGTCCGTTGCCTAAAGGCAACGGCAATAAGCACGGAAAAACCCAAATTCGCTGCTTGAAGGCAATGACAATAGTTAAGGCTCGCAAGACTCCAAACCTTAAGCCTGCTTAAGTCGGGCGAAGGCCCACTCCGCGTTGAAGTCGCCATCTTTTCTCTCACGAAGCACGAAGAGTATCGCTTGCCGATAGGTCGCGGCGTCCGGTTTGCCGGTAAAGCACGGACTCTCAAGGTCTGTCAGGCTCAGATAGCTGGCGAGGCAGGCGAGCAGCATCCAGAGCAGGATCTCTTCGCGTGTGCCTATCGGATTGTGCTTGATGATCGTCTCGCGATCTTCGACGATCCCGCGGACGATTCTTGCGAACTCACTTTCCGAAATTCGGTGAAGACTGCTCATACATCAAATAATCCGTCTCGTGCATGCCGAGCCGCTGGTAAACCGCCTGTGCGATGCGGTTTTCTTTTTCCACATAAAGCCGAATGCCGCAAACGTCGCCTGCTTCGCGAGCCATTGTCCACACGAACGCCGAAAGTTCGCGATAGAGGCCTTTTCCGCGGGCCTCCGGCACGACGTAAACGCTCTGTATCCACCAGAACCACGCATTGCGCCAATCGCTCCATTCGCGTGTTACGAGAAGCCCGCCGAGGACACTACCATTCTCTTCGGCAACCGCATAAAAGCCGCGTTCGTCACTTGCGAAAACCGCACGCACGCCTGCGGTCAGCGTCGCCTCATCGAGCCGCTTTCCCTCGGTCTCAAGCGCCATCGCTTGGTTGAATTCGACGAGCGACGCCGTGTCTTGGTTGTCGGCAAGCCTAATGTTCATCATCCTCCACCGGGTTAAATGAAAGTAAAAAGTAGAGCGGGATCGCCGTTACGAACGCGGCGATAATACCACGAAGGAAGTAGATGAAAACAACGGAGATCGCATACATCGCGGGCCCATCGCAAACAATATCGTCCGGTGCACATGGCCTGGTGATGGCAGACAATGCCATTCCAAGCCCGATAAGCCAGACCCCGATCAACGTTCCAAATGCCCCGAGAATACTCGAAATCACCGGATGTTTACGAGCCTGATGGATTACTTTCACAGCTTGACGAACGAGTACGAGTCCACTAGCCTAAAATGTTTTGCCCTTTGGCAATTTTCTTATTATATGAAACTTCGCATCCTGTATCACGGCAACTGCTTCGACGGCGTCTCTTCGGCGGCCATATTCACGAAATTTTATAGGGCCAAGGTCGCCTCGGATGCCGAGGTTGCCTATACGCCGACGATGCATCGTGCGGGCAATGCGTTCGACCGCGAGCAGTTCGACGGCGATGAGAATGCGATCGTTGATTTTAAATATTGCCCGGATGAGAGGTTGACTTGGTGGTTCGATCATCACCAATCAGCGTTCTTGACCCCGGAAGATGAAGCTCATTTTCTTGCCGATACTTCGGGGAAAAAATTCCTTGATACGACGAGCAAATCCTGCGCGGAATTTATCGCAAAGGTCGCACAGGAGAAGTTCGGTTTTCACGACCCGTCGCTCGATGAGCTTGTCCATTGGGCGCACATCATCGACGGTGCGTTATATGAATCGCCAGCTCAATGCGTTGAATTGCGGTCGCCGGCGCTCAAGCTTATGCAGGTGATCGAAGGCGAAGAAGATCCCGCATTTGTCGAGAAGATCATTCGAATGCTAACGACCTCGACGCTCGATGAGATCGTCGAGAGCGAGGCGATCCAGGCAAAGCTCGATCCCATTCTAAAAACGCATTGGGAAACCGTCGAGTTGATAAAACAGCGTGCGGCCGCGAGTCGAGGCGTCGTGAGCTTTGACCTGACGGATACGGGCGTCGCGGGCTATAACAAGTTCATTCCGTACTATTTTCACCCGGAAGTGACCTACGTCGTCTCACTCACGATCAGCCCGTTTCGCACGAAGATCTCTGTCGGCTCGAACCCGTGGTCACCGCGTCCGCGTGTCCACAACATCGCCGAGATATGCGAAAAGTACGGCGGCGGCGGCCATGCGGTCGTCGGTGCGGTCAGTCTCGCTCCGGATCAGATCGAACTCGGGCGAAAGTATATGAACGAGATCATCGAGACGCTGCGTTTTGATGATTGATCCCCAAAAAGCAAAGGCCGCCCGGAACACCCTCCGGACGGCCTCTTTAGTTCAGAAAAACAAGCCTGCTATTTCTTTGTATAGACGGAAGTTGAATTGTTTGTGCCGCGTGGACTGACGGATTCGCGGGCTACGGTCAATGTCTTGCCGTCCGCCGAGAGAGACCAATTTTCCGTCACGGTAAAGGACATCTCGCCCTGCGGCCCGTTGAAGGTGCGAACCGTCGTGAGCTTTACGGATCCGTCGCCGGCAACCGCGGCCTTATACGTAACCGGCATTTTGCCCATACGGCCTTCGATCTCGGCCTTTGTTTCTTTACCGTCCAGCGAGAACGACGCAGACGAGTTACCGCCGCCCATCATTCCGCGTCCGCGGCCCGATTCAGAGCCTTCCTTTCGGGTGGTCGCAAGCTCATATTTCAGGTCAGCGGCGGTTTGTGTGACGGTGAGCGTTTGCGATTCGATGGACGAATCGGCAGAAGCGGACTTGGCCGTATCAAGCGACCAAGTGCCGGAAAAATCTGAGGCCTTCTGTGCCGATGCAGAGACGGCCATCGCGAACAGCATAACCGCTGCCGCAAAAAGGATATTACGTTTCATTGCTTTGCTCCTTTAGAGTTACTGGATTATAGGAAGACATGAGCGCAATTCTACTCCCAAAAATCAGCATCGAGTGCAAAGATTTGTAATGTTTCGGTCAGCCTCGCTCTCGACCGGTCGAACGCGGCGACAGTATGTTAAACGGGTCCTCGAAACTCTGCTTTTTGACGATCAAAGTCGCCAACGGTGACAGATATTAAAGCCCAGGGTTGGTGAGCGAAGCGAATCAACCCTGGGAATGCGATACCGAACCACGCATGGTCGCTGTAAGCGACCAACATCACTCCCAGCAATATCGTTCGTCCAGCGAAATCCCGTGTCGAACGCATAGAATACGAAATTCATCTTTGAAGTCGTGGGCTGCGTGGTGCTTCTTTTGCTCTGCAATATAGCGCGAGACGGTTGCTACCTGTGATTGGCTCACGGAGAACGCCCCGTATCCTCTCTGCCAATAAAAATCGTGGATGCTCCGTTTCTTCATCCAGCCCGACGTTGTTCGTTTAATTGTTCCAATTAGTGCGGAGATCTCATTCTTCCCGACCGAGATAGGCAGGTGTGAGTGGTCGGCGGTTCCATTGCCGACCAGCAGCTTTCCGCCTTTGTTGTCGATGACTCCATGAATATAACGATAAAGCTCCGTCTCGACATCGGGTTTGATTAATGGTTTGCGGTCTTTTGTCGAGAATACGATGTGAATGAGAATTTTGACGAGCGATTGGGACATTGGGAGGTGTGTTCGTCGCCTACAGCGACGGGTGAATTTGTGTGACGCAACCTAGGGTTCGCCGTCGGCGAACCCTAGGCTTTAATATTTATCGCCTTCGGCGATCAAAATCGGCGGGATCAAGCGGTTGCCGTCGACGCCGGTGGAATCTTCTGGATCCGTTGGGTAAGGAATTCCAATAGGATCCCGACGACCAACCCGAGAAGTAAATTTATGACATCCAAACTCAACCACGGCTGATCCCGCAGCCACGGCATAAGGAGAAATCCGATAAGAATTGTATCGATCAGAACAGGGACTACAGATATTGTCGAAACGCCTAGAATCGGGGTCGAATCGGGATTGAGGCGGCTGTGGTTGAAACTATAAAGACGATAGATACGGAGTCCAAAAAGAAGCCAGATGCCGAAACGGAACCAGTTCGTCCAGCCGAGTTCGGTCATCAGATAGGTGCAGCACATTACGCCGAGAACGGGAATGAGCGAGAGGCGTTTGATGATACAAAGGGCCGTCATTATGAGCGAAAAGATCATAAAGACGAAGTACGGCAGCTTTTCAAAGAAAACGCCCGTCGCCGTCGTTACACCCTTCTTTATATCGTCGGCGGTCGGAGCAAAATCCGTAAAGAAGGTGTGCGTCGCGTCGTGATTGTAGTAGAGGATGAGGGCCCAGATGCCGATGAAGATCACGGGCGCAACGAACATCGAGTTGATGTATGGCACGAAGCGCTTTTGTCCGGCAAACTCTTTGTCCTTGACGAGCACGCCCGCGCAGACGACCGTGAAGGCGAAAAGTGTTCCGATAACGGAAAGATCAGTGACCTCCGTAAGGTTCATAAAAAGTGCCGGCACCGCGACGAAGATGCCGGTCAGGATCGTAGAGAACCACGGCGTCCGGAATTTCGGGTGTATGGAAGAGAATATCTTCGGCAAAAGGCCGTCGCGGCTCATTGCCATCCAAAGACGCGGCTGGCCGAGTTGGAAGACGAGAAGGACTGTCGCGAGAGCTACCACAGCGCTGACCGCGATGATGCCGGAGACCCACGGGATGTTCACACCTTCGGGGCCGAACACGAATGCAAGCGGATCGCCGACATTCAGCTCCGTGTATTTGACCATTCCCGTCAAGACGAGGGCAAGCACTACGTAAAGCACCGTGCAGATGACGAGAGAATAGATCATGCCGCGAGGCAGCGTGCGGTATGGGTCTTTACACTCTTCCGCGGTCGTCGAGAGAGCGTCAAATCCGATGTATGCAAAGAACACGGCAGCGACGCCGCCCATCATTCCGCCAAAACCGTTCGGCAGGAACGGGCTCCAATTCTCGGTCTTTACGTAGAACGCACCGAGAATTATCACAAGTAGAATGATGCCGAGCTTTACGCCGACCATTATGTTCGATGCGATCTTTGATTCGCGAATACCGATATAGACGAGCACCGTGATGATGAAAACGATGGCGAGCGCCGGAATGTCGGCGATGATCGGAATGCCTGCGATATGTGTTGCGTTCGCCCAAGCCTGATGTGCTTCGACCTGTGCGCAGGAAACGGCGGCTTCGGCGGCCTTGCAGCCGGCTTGGAGCGATTCGAGGCTTGCTCCGCCCGCGATCGCTTCATTGACGGCGGCGAATCCACGCTTTGCCGTCAGAAAATCCATCGTGAAACTCATCGGCACGTGGATCCCGTTGGCGGCCAGCAGACTTGTGAAATAATCGCTCCAGGAGATGGCGACGGCGATGTTGCCGATCGCGTATTCAACAAGAAGGTCCCAGCCGATGATCCACGCGAGCAGTTCGCCGAAACTCGCGTACGCGTAAGTATATGCCGAACCCGCGATCGGTATCTTCGACGCGAACTCCGCATAGCAGAGTGCCGCAAAACCGCATGCGATAGCCGCGAAAATGAACAGGAAAACGACGCCCGGCCCGCCTTTGAATGAGGCCTGTCCGATCATCGCGAAAATTCCCGCACCGATGATCGCCGCGATGCCGAGCATCGTCAGATCGAAGGTCCCGAGACTTCGACGCAGCGTTACAACGGTCTCTTCGCCGGGCTGTCCCGGAACGATCGCCTCATCGGAGAAGCCTGCAGCCGCGTCGGCCTGGATCTGGTCGATGGATTTCTTTCGAAAGACGTTTGTAGCCATAAGTTCTCAGTGTCTCAAGTCGCGGGCTTTTGCAGATCTATCTGCCCGGTAACGTTATTCTGTTTTTTACGGAGAGTGCGGCGAAATTGTTGCCTCGGCGAATTCTGACCGAAAATGCCGAACGATGCAAGGCCGCACAATTAAGAACGCCGGTCAGGACGGTGCATTGTCTGCAGTGTCTTGACCGGCGAGCTATGTGAACAAGGGTTCGTGTCGGCCGGTTTACTCCTCTTCCTCGTGGACGAATTCGAGAGTTCGAAGATCCATGATCGAGCGGTCTTTGCCGTCCATCCAATAAAGTTTTTGGCCTTCGCCGCTGAACAGGTCTTCACCGAGGTCGCGCCAATCGGTCTTGCGTCCGAGCTTGATCTGATCGTCGCTGCTCTTCCATGAACCGGCGTAAAGCGTCGGGAAGAACATCTCGCCGGACGTGCCCGTATTGAGCTCGACGTTGGCCTGCCGCCAGAAGAGATCGCGAAGTCCTTTGGGTTCGAAGAACTCGATCTTGACGACGTTCTCGAAGGGCAGCCATGAATACGACTCCTTGAAGAAGACCTCGAAAACGCACATCGTCGGGTCGTTGTAATCTCGAAAATCCTCGACATCCTCGCCATTGACCTTGCATCCGAATGCCGGCCGTTCTTCTTCGATCGTGTCGAGAATGCTGCGAGCTTCGAAGATCGAGCCTTCGCGGATGCGGTTGTTCGCATTCAAGAGGTCCTCGATATAGCTTGGCGGAGGTGCGAGGATGCCCGGCTTTAGGCCGTCGTCGAAAAAGCTCATCCGATCTTTTTCCGCCGAGAGATTCTGGCGAAAGATCATAGAACCGATCAAAGCTCCGGCGTCCTGATGCCCGATCACGTCAAGCTGCTTTGCCGCACGCTCCCAATTGCCGCCAAAGAGGGCGAGTTCGAAGAGAAAGATCCTCGCCGCGATGTCGGTCGGTGCCGTCTTGACGTGGTCGAGAACGGCCTGGGTCGCGCCTTCGAGGTCACCTTCCGCGAGAAGAGTTTTTGCTTTGTCCATAGCTGAAAAATGTCCTATTGGATCAGGTTGTCGGGAGCCTTTACGTTCCTGAAAATGGCCTTGTCAAAAAGGTCGCCGCCGCTCGGCTTGATCTGGGCCGAGACGGGATGGCCGCCGACCGAATAGCTGATCGAATATTCGCCGGTCGGCTGCTTGGACGGTTTGCCGGCATCGACAAAGCGGAAGAGTCCCCATTGTCCCGGGAATCTCTGGGTTCCCGAATTGCTTGCCGGCGCCGAAGCCGCATTCGCATTGCCGGCCGGTGCCGAAGATGTCGTTCCGCCGCTGCCGGAATCGAGCACGACGCCGGTCTCAGCTCC
This sequence comes from Acidobacteriota bacterium, assembly GCA_018269005.1. Lineage (GTDB taxonomy): Bacteria > Acidobacteriota > Blastocatellia > Pyrinomonadales > Pyrinomonadaceae > OLB17. The sequence goes on from JAFDVK010000052.1 coordinate 45,010, forward strand.
CGCAGGTGCAGGGAACGTGCCCTTGATCGATGCGGTTCCGTCGCTCGTGATCTTTTGTCCGTCGATCGTGATCTCCACGATCGCGGTCTTGCTCGGCTTAAAGCTGAATTCGTACTCGAATTTCGGCGTCTGGCTCGTTCCGTAGAGTGCCTGGCGAAGAGCGAAAGCGTTATTCAGATACGCGACGAATTCGGGCGTGAACTTGACCTCCGAATCGGTCTTGAGCTTGAGCTGGCCGTTCGCCTCTTCAAAGTATTTCTTGAGCTTGTCGTTGTAGAAGACCGAGAGTTTGCCGTCCACGGGATTCAGGAACGCCGAGAGCTTCGTCAAGTCGGATTCTCCCGCACCGTCATCGAACGGATAGCCCTTCTCGATGTCCTTGGCGGCAGGCAAGATCTGTTCGGCCCACAGCTTCTTCAACTGAGCCTGAGCGTCGCCGCCGAGCATTGCGCGGAGGTTTCCGAGCGGTTCTTTCAGGAGTTCGGCAACTTCTTGCGAAGCGGCCGTTTCGGAGAAACCGCCGATCATTCCGTCGATGTTGCCTTCGCTTCGGCCGATGCCAAGTTCGCTGTCCTTGCCGTTCGCAAGGTCTGACGCGATCGTCTTCAGCTGGTCGGCGTTGTAGCGTCCGAGCTTTTTATAGATCGCCTGTATCTCGGAGCCGTAGCTGTCGATCGGTGCCTTGTCCTTGTCGGTCTTCTTTCCGACAAAGGCAAAGAGCGGCCTGAATGCTTTTTCGGGCGGCGTGTTGCCGTCGCCGTCTGCCGGGCCGGAAACGAACCAGCTCTTGATCCATTCCCACCAGCTTTCGTTCTCCGAGCGTGCGGACAGATTCGTGTTGTAGGCAACTTCTTTCAGCAGGAGCTTCATCGGTGAATTCTCAAGCGAGAAGACCTGAAGCGACGCCGTGGCCGTGTCCTTATCCTTGTATGGTTTGACGTTCGTGCCCTTGATGAAAGCCCGCCAATTATCGACGTAATCGCGATAGTATCGATCCTCGATGAGTTTCGAATCCGTCGTTTGGGCAAGCGAACTGCGTCCGCTTTCGCCCATCACCCAATCGCCCTCGGCTAGTTTGTCGTTGGCATCGGTGATAGCTGTTTTCATCAGCTTGAGGCCGCTGCGCGTATATGCGCCGGGAACCTGGAACGTGCCTTCGATGAACCGCGGGTCGCCGCCGGCGCGTGACAGGATGCCTTCGGTCGTGAATGGGCCGATCTTGTCGTCGATGGTCTTCGAGATCTCGGTTACCTGACGCTTGTAGTAACGATAAACTGCCGGGAACGCCTGGAGTTTCTTACGTGCGTCGCCGACGAGTTTCTCATCGATCTGAATACGCGGGAACTGATAGCCGTCAGGGTCGTCACGATCGACCTGTTTGGCCCAGAAAGCGAGTTGGTCGAGAGCGACGGGCTTCATATCGACAGGGATCTTGTCGTCTGCCGTCCAATAGGGCTTCAAGGTCGCGGCGATGTGCGATGGCTCGGCCTTGTCCTTGTATTGTCCGGTAAGCATCAGATACGCCTTCAGCAGGTCGTAGTTCTTGCCCAAGGTCTGCTCTTCCTGATCCGTAAGCTTCGTGGGATTTGCCACGGTCGCGGTGTCGGCAAACTTTTTGAGATCGGCCGTCAAACGCTTGAGCGCCGGGGCCTTGAACCTGTTCTCGATGACGGCCATATAGACCGGCAGAAGATGTTTGCGATAAGGACGGTTGCCGCTGTAAAGCCCCATCCGCATGAACAGCGGTGCACCGTGGCGTTCGTAATCGTCGAGGTCTTTAAGAAGGTAACGCAGATCCTCGGTCGCATTAAGTTCGTTGCGGATGGCCGTCTCATCTGCCTTTCCGGGGTTCTTATACGCATCGGTTCGCGTTATGGCGATGACCTTCTCGCCGCGAGTCTGTGCCTCGGAGAGCAGCTGTTTGTTGTTGTAAAGCGAGACGCCCGAAAGGATCACGAGCAATGCTGAAAGCCCGATGATGGCGACAAGAGCAAGCCAAGCAAGTATCGGCCCGCTCTGCTTTTGAGCCTGAAACGCTCGGACGACGTCCGCATCACGCAGAAAAACATCGCGGAAAAGCCGCGGCGTGAAATAGGCAGCGGCAACGGTCGCCGGCGTGTTCTGTCCGCGCCTTGCGAGCGTAGAAGTGAAATAGAATCCGCGGAGGAGCGGATTTTCGCTGAAAGGATTCGGGCGGAAAAGAGCACCGACAAAAGCACCGATCCTACGGCGGGCGGCACCAAAATGCAGCGGGAAATTGAATATCTTTAGCTGCCGAACAGGTGTGAACGGCGCAGAAAGACGCAAAATTCGCCGCTTCATCGCCGAATCTCGCAGCAGCTCGAACTCAGTGTCGAACTGAGCCTGTGCGCTCTCGGCATTTGCGAACGGGATCGTTGCGCCCCAAACGAGCTCGCGTCCCTCATTCTTCGAAACAGAAAATGAATCCTGAAAGCCCTCGATCGCGTCCGAATGGGTGAAGACGAGATAGACGGGAAAGCGCAGCTTTATCCGCTGGATCGCATCGTCCAGGCGGCCGCGGAGAACCTTCGCCGTCTCTTCGGACTCAGCTTCCTCGCGTTTGATTATCTTGTCGCCGTTGACGACAAGGATAAATCCGTCGATCGGCCGTGCGGGGCGTATTTTCTTTATCGTTTCAAGCAGAGCACTCCATTCATCGGCCGGACCGCCTTCGGATTGGAAGCGGCCTGAGGTGTCGATGAATACGCCTTCGCTTGTCACGCGAAGGTCAATGTTCGGGGTCGGGCGGATCGTCTTCTGCTCGGATTCACGCTGGCTGGGAAGCGTTTTCAGGTCGAGGCCGGCGCTTATGAAAAGCGAGCTCTTTCCCGAGCGGAGCGGACCGGCGATCAAATACCACGGGAGCGAATAGAGAGCGTCTTTACCGTCTTTTCCAAGATTCGAGCCTTTCAGGAACGTTGCCAATTCCTGGAATGCAGCGTCGATCTCCGGATAAGAACCGACCGCGGCCTGCTGAACCGGCTGTGCCGTCGGAGCGGCGGCTCCTTGTTCGGCGGCCTCAGCAGCAGCGGCCTCGGCCTTTGCGCGTTTCTTTTCACGCCGCGATTTGACGAACATAAAAAGCAACGCAAAAGGCAGCGTTAAAAGTACGAGGGCGATGATGACGATCTTGTCGTTATAGCTCGCCGTGCTGGCGGGCATAAAATACACGATGACCGACACGATGCCGTAGAAGGACATCATCCCGCCGAGGCCGAGTGCCCAAGTAAGCTGGCTTGTGTGCCAAGAACTCATAATCCGTGAAAGGAGATCGAATTAGCTGCCAAATTGCAGGTGGTCGATCGCATCCTGCATATATTTCGAGGCAATGACGAACATCACCAGATAGCTGATCAGCATAACTGCGACAAAGGCGAAGGCGCCGGCCTTTGCCCAGGTCGGAACCTTGCGTTTCTTTGGAGGCTCGGGCTGATCGGTCGCAAGCCAATGCGGTGAAAGCTCGACGGGACGGATGCGGCCGACCTTCGAAAGGGCATTCGCGGTCGTCTGCATTATCGCGAGCAGCTTTTCCTGCTCATAGACGCCGTATCGGCCCTTAAAACCGAGCAGCATACAGTAGTAATAGACCTCGACGGCATCCTGCGTGATGTCTATCTGCTTGAGCATCGATTCGAGCTTGTCGAAGAACTTGTTGCCCGCGAGCTGTTCGCCGAAATATTCGAGCTGAATGGGCACGCGTTCCCATTCCGAACGCAGCGGAAAATTGTTCGTCAGGATCGCCTCGTCGATGAACGAAGCAAGTGCGAATTTCGAGACCGTAACGATCTTGTGGTTGAAACGATAGCGTTCGGCACGCTTTTCGAAGTCCTCAAGCATTCCGACGGCCTGCGGGCGCAGTTCGTTCGACGGGGTCACAATGCCCGCCTTAAGCCTCAAAACGAGGTCGAATATCGGCCCCGCAAAGGTGATCAGGTCGTTCTTGGTCGCAGTTTCGGCCATCGTAGGTTAACTTATCTTAATTCCGAAGTGACTTTTTCTCAATCTATTGACGCTTTTCGAACCGGATTTTTGCATCACGGGCGTTTATCAAGCTTCGTCAGGAAGTATTTCATCCTCAACGTTCTTCATCATACGGGCGATCGGGATCGCCAAAATAGCGAGGACGATCGCCGAACCGAACAACGCGATCGCCGTCCACTGGAAGAGCATAGGCGTCTGGTCGAGTTTGTTCGGATCGACATTGCCGCCGACGAGGCCTGCGATAAGATTGCCTACCGAAGAGGCGAGGAACCAAATACCCATCATTTGACCAACGTAGCGGCGCGGGCTGAGCTTCGTCATTGAAGAAAGGCCAACAGGGCTGAGCGAAAGCTCGCCGAACGTTTGGAAAAGGTAGCTAAGCGCTAGCCAAATGCCCGAAACCTTTATCGCACCGCCCGTAGCAACAAGGAAATTCGCAGGATACATCATTAACAGGAAGCCAACCCCTGCAAGGGCCAGACCGATCGCAAATTTGAACGGGCTCGATATATTGATCTTCTTTTTACCGAGATACATCCAAAGTGCCGCAAATACAGGTGCGAAAATGATGATGAAAACCGAGTTGATCGATTGATACCAAAGGGTCGGCACCTCAAATGAACCGAACTGCCGGTCGGTAAAATCCTTTGCGAAAAGATTCAAAGAGGTCGGTGCTTGCTCGAATGCGGCCCAAAATATCGCGGCGGCGATAAAAAGGACCGCAATGACCGCGACGCGCTTCATCTCGTCGGAGTTAAGCTTTCCAAATCCAAAGATCCAGCCGAAATAGACGACCGCGACTCCAAGCAGGATGATCGTCATATATTTTGCCACCGCCTCCGGATCGATCGTAATAACGCCCGTTGAAGCGAGGATAATGACGAGCACGATGATCGCAACTACGGGCCAAAGCACCATCTTGGTCTGCGTCTCGCGTTTCCGTTGTGCGACCGGGTCGGCAAGACGGGTCGGGTGCAAGCCGAGATTTCCGAGCGTTCGTTTCGCTGAGATCGTGTACCAGATCAAACCGGCCAGCATTCCAACACCTGCTGCACCGAAGCCCCATTCGTAACCGATCTTCTCACCAAGAAGCCCCGTAATGATCTGACCAAGGAAAGAGCCGAGGTTGATCCCCATATAAAATATCGAGAAGCCCGCATCACGCCTTTCCCCGCCTTCCGGATAAAGGTCGCCGACGATCGCCGAGATATTCGGTTTGAGCAGGCCGGTTCCGAGCACGATGAGCACAAGGCCAATAAAGAACGGAGCTTTTGTGCCGGACGCCGCAGTCAGTCCGATCGACAAATGCCCAAGCGTGATGAGTACCGCACCGATCTGTATCGCACGCCGCAAACCGAACAATCGATCCGCCAACCAGCCGCCCGGGAGTGCCGCCAAATAGACGCTTGCGGCGTAGATGCCGACGATAGCTGAGGCCTCGTCACGGCTAAACCCAAAACCGCCGCTCAAGAGAGCCGTGGTCATAAAGAGTATCAGCAGCGGACGTATCCCGTAATAGCTGAACCGCTCCCACATTTCGGTGAAAAAGAGCGTCGAGAGGCCTTTCGGGTGGCCGAAGAATGCCCGGTCGTCGGACGGTCGCGCGTTGCTTGCGGAATCAGTGCTCATAAATAGTTAGGTTTCGCGGTCGTATTTTAGAGAGAAGTTTCGACGAATATAGCAGATTTTTGGTCGGCAGCGAAATTTTTGGGCAGGCTCGAACGCGAATCGCGAAAAAGACGGTTCGCAACCTTGGCCTTGCGATTTGCGGGAAGAATACAGTTCCTCTAAACTTAATAGTTTCGTGCCCTTGTAGCTCAATGGTTAGAGCAGCGGACTCATAATCCGTTGGCTGTAGGTTCGAATCCTACCGAGGGCATGCCAATTTTTGACCACGATCGCTGACCGGGAGGCTCGATCACCTACCTTGAGGCAAGTAAACAAATCCGCAAAACTCAGAGGTGTCTTCTACGATATCCGTGGGCCTGTGATGGATCTCGCAAGCCGAATGGAGGAGGCCGGTGAGCGCATAATAAAGCTCAACATCGGCAATCTTGCTGCTTTCGGGCTGAATCCGCCGGACGAGATCGTGCAGGATATGATCCGCAATCTTCCGGAGGCCGGAGGTTATACGGACAGCAAGGGGCTTTTTGCTCCGCGACGCGCGGTCGCACAATACGCTCAGGTAAAAGGCATCGCCGGAGTTGACGTTGACGATGTGTACCTCGGCAACGGTGCCTCTGAATTGATCACGATGTCGCTCAACGCTCTGCTCGATGCGGGCGACGAGGTGCTCGTCCCGGCACCGGATTATCCGTTGTGGACGGGTTCGGTATCATTGAGCGGCGGCCGGCCGGTCCATTATATTTGCGATGAGGCCAGCGAATGGATGCCGGACCTCGACGATATCCGCAGCAAGATCACACCGAACACACGCGGCATCGTCGTGATCAACCCGAACAACCCGACCGGTGCTCTTTATCCGACGGAACTCCTTCTCTCGATCGTTGAGATCGCACGGGAACACGACCTGATCGTCTTTTCGGATGAGATCTACGATAAGACGCTCTTTGATGGGAATACGCACACAAGCCTCGCCTCGCTCGCCGACGATGTGCTGTTCCTGACCTTTAACGGCCTTAGCAAAAACTATCGTTCGTGCGGGTATCGGGCCGGATGGCTGATCGTCTCCGGCAACAAACGGAATGCGGGCGACTACATCACAGGACTGAATATGCTATCGGCGATGCGGCTTTGTTCGAATACGCCGGGACAACTCGCCATCCAGACCGCGCTTGGCGGTTATCAGAGCATTGACGATCTTGTTGCACCGGGCGGCCGCCTTTGCCGTCAACGCGACCGTGCATACGATCTTCTTACAGAGATCCCCGGCGTTTCTGTCGTAAAGCCGAAGGCCGCCCTTTATATGTTTCCGAAGCTCGATCCTGAACTTTATCCGATCGCGGACGATAAGAACTTTGCGTGCTCACTGCTCGCAGAAGAAAAGGTGCTTATCGTGCAGGGCACGGGTTTCAATTGGATCGATCACAACCACTTCCGCCTTGTTTTCCTCCCGAATGTTGACGACCTTGCCGAGGCCATAGGACGCATTTCGGCCTTTCTCGAACGCTATCGCCGTTCAGCCGCAACTTGAAAGCTGTTCTTGCGAGGACGAAAATAAGAATATTGGAGGCACTCGCGATGAAATTGCAGCTCGAATCAAACAACCTTGATGATTACCTCGATGAGATCCCGCCGATCATCGAATTTTCTACGCCGAAGGTGAAGGAGACGATCGCCGCGATCGAGGCGCAAGCTGATTCGCCGCGTGAACGTGCACAATTAGCTTTTGAATTCGCACGGGACGAGATCGCACATTCCTTTGACACGAACAGCGAAGTGATAACGGTCAGCGCCGAGGATGCGATCGTGAAAAAAGAAGGCATTTGCTTTGCGAAATCCCACGTGCTGGCGGCACTCTTACGCGGAATGAACATTCCTGCGGGATTTTGCTATCAACGCGTGCTTCGCAAGGGAACGGTCGATTCCGGCTACGCTCTGCACGGGTTAAATGCTGTCTATCTCGATGATGTCGGCTGGTTCCGCGTCGATCCTCGCGGCAACAAACCAGGCGTCGATTCACAATTCTCGATCGAGGAAGAGAAGCTCGCCTACCCGATCCGCGAAGAACTCGGCGAGTACGACTATCCGCATGTTCTGACCGAACCGCTCCTTTCCGTCATTCGTGCAATGCGCGACTCCGACGACTGCCACGCACTCTTCTACAACCGCCCGGAATCGATGTGATCCGGCGGAAGCAAGAAGCTGACACCAAGAAGTCAGGACTGCCCTGCGGTCAGTGATTAGTTCTGCGTGATCAATGGCGGCTCCGCCGCTCTTTTTGCGGACAGGCTGTGCTTTTCCGTCCCTCGCTAAAAGCGATAAAGACTTCGAGATCCAAGATCAAAAAGACATCTTGACAACCATGCTATACTCGTAGATATGTATGCAACACACGTTGCGTACATCGTTCTTTGAAAACACGTGATCTCCGGGCCGAGAAAGCTCAAAAAAATTTTTTTATTTTTTGAGACAAAAATAGCCGTAACTGATGACATCACTCGGTTTATTTGTCCCACGAGGGCGGTGGGACACCTTGGGACAAGATCGTCAAAATTTCGATGTCATGCGGGAGTAAGTGTTGATAACACAAGACTTGCGTCTCCCGGAACCGTCCCAGAGCTGTCCCACGGATTTTGGGCGGAACAAGAGGAAAAGGGGCTGGGCGCGTTCAGACGTTGAAGCGGAAGTTTACGATGTCGCCGTCGCGCATTACGTACTCTTTTCCTTCGAGGCGGACGAGGCCTTTTTCGCGTGCAGCGGCGTAGGTGCCGCAGGTGACGAGGTCGTCGTAGGAGACGATCTCGGCGCGAATAAAGCCGCGTTCGATGTCGGTGTGAATGGTGCCGGCGGCCTGTGGGGCTTTTGTACCGATGGGAATCGTCCACGCGCGCGCTTCTTTTTCGCCCGCGGTCAGGAATGACATCAGTCCGAGCATATGATACGCGGCCTTGATGAGGCCATCGACGCCGCTCGATGCAAGCCCGAGGTCTTTAAGATACTCGCTGCGTTCTGAGGGATCGAGAGCGACCAACTCTGCTTCGAGCTTTGCGCAGATCATCACAACATCAGCGTTCTCGGCCTCGGCGTGCTTGCGTACGGCCGCAACGTGCGGATTCGCGTCCGGGTCTGCAAGCGTCGCTTCGTCAACGTTCGCTGCGTAGATAGTCGGCTTTGTCGATAGCAGGAACCAGCCCTTGACGATCGCACGTTCATCGTCGGAGAGTTCAGCGGCACGAGCCGGTCGGCCTTCTTCGAGAACAGGCTGGATCTTGTCCATCAGCTCGATGTCGCGTTTTGCCTCTTTGTCGCCCGATTTTGCCGCACGCTGCGCTTTCTCACGGCGCTTCTCGACCGACGCGAGATCGGCGAGAGCGAGCTCGATCTGGATCGTCTCGATGTCGCGAACGGGGTTGACCGAGCCTTCGACGTGGATGATGTTCTCGTCTTCGAAACAACGCACGACCTGGATCACGGCGTCCGTTTCGCGGATATTCGCGAGGAACTGATTGCCAAGGCCTTCGCCCTTCGAAGCCCCGCGAACAAGGCCGGCGATATCGACGAACTCGACCGTCGCGGGCACGATCGTCGTGGTCTTGACGATCTTGGCGATCGGTTCTAGACGTTCGTCGGGAACGGGAACGACGCCGACGTTCGGCTCGATCGTCGCAAAAGGATAGTTTGCCGCCAATGCCGCTTCCTGGGCGGTCAAGGCGTTGAAAAGGGTCGATTTTCCGACGTTGGGCAGGCCAACGATCCCGGCTTGTAGCATAAGTCAATAGCAGCCCCGATAGGCGAAACAGCCATTGTAGCCTATTTGTGAAAAAAGTTCGCAGAACGGCGAAAAAAGACTTGCGTAGCCAAATGACTACGTGTATATTAGTAGTCAAGTAGCTACGCATTATGAATTTACGAAGGGATGTTTTTCAGGCGATAGCGGACCCGACGCGGCGGGCGATCCTGGTCCTTTTGGCGACTCAGACCCTCACGGCCGGGGCGATCGCCGCCAATTTCGGCACCGCCAGACCGACCGTCTCAAAGCACTTGCAGATTCTCACCGAGTGCGAACTGCTCGCGAAGGAACAGGCGGGCCGCGAGATCTATTACCGAATGAACCCGAAGAAGATGAGGGAGATAGCCGACTTTATCGAGCCGTTCCGCAAGATGTGGGACGAACGCTTCAACAAACTAGAGGACATAATGAAGGCGAGCCGGAAGACCGAGGACGATCTCGGACCGTATTAAATATGGAAAAGAAAACGAAGATAGACGTCGAGGACGGCAGACAAGACCTGTTGATCACGCGGGAATTCGACCTGCCGCTCGAACTCCTGTTTCGGGCGCACGCCGAGGCCGAGATCCTGCAGCAATGGATGGGTACGAAAGTCCTGAAGTTAGAGAACAAGAAGCACGGCGGCTACGAGTTCGAGACGAGCGATCCCGCGGGCAACGTGGTTTTCCGTGCGAACGGCACGATACACGACTTCGCACCGAACGAGCGCATCACGCGAACATTCGAAATGGAGAACACGCCGTTCCCCGTGCAGCTCGAGTTTCTCGAATTCTCAAGCTTGTCGGACGAGAAGAGTAAATTGACGATGCAGATCGTCTATCGCACGGCCGAAGACCGCGACAATATGCTCAAGCTGCCGTTCAAGCAAGGGATCAACATGGCACACGACCGCCTGCAGGAAGTTGCGGCGAAATTGAGGTAACTTGGAATGACCAGAACTCGTAAGATCATCTATTGGATCGCGACCGGTTGGCTCGCGTTGGGTTTATTCGCAACGGGAGTTGCTCAGTTGTTCGGGGCAGACGGCCAAGGCGGAGCCGACATGATGGCAAAGCTCGGCTATCCCGCGTATCTGATGGCGCTGCTCGGCGTTTGGAAGATCCTCGCTGTCGCGGCACTGCTCATCCCGAAATTCCCGCTCGTAAAGGAATGGGCGTATGCGGGCGTAGTCTTTTTGATGACGGGAGCGATATATTCGCATATCGCCGCACACGACGCCGCGGTCGAGATACTTCCGGGGCTTCTCCTGCTCGTACTGGCAATTATTTCGTGGTACCTTCGTCCCGCGACCCGACGAATATCAACGCTGCCCACCGCAACCTAATTACTAATTAGGGAATTAGTAATTAGTAATTAGATGGAAGAACCACGGTTACGATCGATCGTCTTTCTGTGAGGAGATGAAGCCTATGGCACCAACAATTAAAGAATTGGTTGTTTACACGCCGGCTAAGGATTTTGCGATATCCAAGAGTTTCTATGAAGCACTCGGATTTACGCTGACTGAGGGCTGGGGCGGCACGATGGATTGCAGGCTTGGAGGCGCTGTTTTTCGGCTGCAGAATTATTACGTCAAAGACTGGGCGGAGAATTTTATGATGAAGTTCGAGGTCGAAGACGTTCAGGCCTGGCACGAACATGCGAAAAAGGTTATCGACAAAGGCGACTTCGGACATGCCAGATACGACAAGCCTGAGGTCGTAGGCGGTTCCAAGATATTCAACGTTTGGGACCCATGCGGCGTGTTACTGATTTTTATTCAGTGACGACGGTGTCGGTTTCGGCCTCTATCGGAGATGGAGCGAAACATCAAAGCACCGCAACCTAATTACTAATTAAGAAATTTGTAGTTAATAGTTAGATTTAGGGGAACCAATTTACAATGGGTCAGTTTACAATTGACAATTCGAAGCGGTATTTCATCGGCCATTGTTAATTGGCAATTGTAAATTGGGAATAAGTTTTCGAGCTGAAAGGATGAAAAAGCAACTATCAACTGAACAACGCGTCGAGCTGCTCGACACGTTAAAAGAGCGGTTCGAGGCGAATGCGGCGCGGCACAAGGGGATAAAGTGGGCTGATGTACAGGCGAAACTCGAAGCAAATCCGGCAAAGCTTTGGTCGCTCGCGGAAATGGAACGGACCGGCGGCGAGCCGGATGTTGTCGGGTTTGATAAGAAAACGGGTGAATATATCTTCAACGATTGCTCGCCGGAAAGCCCGAAAGGCCGACGCAGCCTTTGTTATGACCGCCGTGCCTGGGAATCGCGAAAAGAGCATAAGCCGGAAGGTAACGCCGTTGACTCTGCCGCCGCGATGGGCGTCGAGCTTTTGACCGAAGAAGAAACGTACGCGCTGCAGAAACTCGGCGATTTTGACAACAGATCATCGAGTTGGGTCAAAACGCCGGACGACTTTCGTGATAGAGGAGGAGCACTCTGCTGCGACCGCCGTTTCGGACGCGTTTTTACTTACTGCAACGGAGCCGAATCCTATTACGCCGCGAGAGGTTTTCGCGGGTCGCTGCGAGTTTGAATCGACTAATTCACGTCACTTGAGACGGTCTTGCCCCAGCCGTAGCCCGGTTTGAAGATCTCGCTAATTTTTATCGGTGGCTTCTTTGCCAAATAGTTCTTGACCGTAAGGCTGGCCGTCTCTCTGGCCTTCTTTCTCATTTCGGGCGTCAACGAGCCGAGCAGTTTTTCTGTCAAGCTCGAAGGCGGATTGTAGTTCTTGTTCATCAGTATGTATTCATACACGACGTAGAAATCGATATAAGCCATTTCGAGAAGTTTGTTTCCGAGAAGGTCTCCGATCTCTTTCTCTTGCTTGCCGCTTTTCTGCAATGCGGCGGCAAGATTCAGGAATGCGACGCCGCGATGCCACGACGGATTTTGCTGCGTCAACGCAAACTGCATCTCTTGCCGAAACTTCGATTCGAGCGGCTCGGGCGCAGGTTTCACTACGAAGTTGGCGCTTGGCTCCGGCGTTGTGGTCGCAGGTGTTGCGGGCTGTGAAGTAGTGGCAACCTGCGGCGTTGCGGGCTTCGTCGTTGGCTGGGCAGGTTTCGCCGGTTCTGATTTCGCCGCCGCCTTGCCGTCGAGCATATCGAGCTGAATTTGAGCTACCTTGCGAAGGCCGCTCGCTTCCATCGACTTCACGAAATCGGCACGAGCAAGCGCCTTATTTCCTTTCTTTGCATAGACCTGGCCGCGAAGGAAATATGCGACGAAATTCTTCGGGCTGTCGGTGATCGCCTTATTCACATCGGCCAACGCGAGATCGAGCTTGTTCTGCTCAAAATAGAGTTCGCCGCGGCGATAGTAAGCGTTGTTCTTGGCGATCTTGACCGACGGATGAGCTTCAGGCATTGCGATGATCTTACTGTATTCTGCGATGGCAAGATCCAGCTGCTTGTTCCGTTTGTAAGCGTTTGCAAGGTCGCCGATCAGGCTGGCGTCATTAGGCGTGAACTTTACCGCCTCCTTAAAATCTCCGACTGCTCCCGCAAAATCGTCAAGCTGCAGACGCGCTCTCGCCCGGCCCGCGTATGAATATGAATCGACCGGCTGATAATATTTGACCGCTTTGCGAAAAAGGTCTTTGATCGCGCGGTCGCGTTCATCATCCTCTCGGATCTCTTCCGCCGTACGCTTATCGCCGCGAACGGTCGAATAGCTCAGCATCACGATCTCATACAAGCCTCGGGTGACGAGGCTCTCGGCATATTCATTCCCGATCTTGGTTAGCTGCGTCTTGGCACTGGAAAACTGCGGATTCTGCTCGTAGGTTGGATAGATCTCGATAAACTTTTGCAGATCGACTATCGCGGGTTCAAGATCATTTTCGAGTTTGTAGACCTGAGCACGCGCATAATAGATGCCGTAGGATGGCGCTCCGGGCTGCAGCTCGATCGCTTTCGAAAAATCAGCGATCGCGTTCAGACTGTTCTGGCTTTTTGGCGGCTTTTCGCCCGGCTTCAGATTCGCCGAGATCTGGGCCTCCTGCATATAGGTCTTTTTCGGTTCGCCTACCCGTTTGTTCAGGTAGCAAAGACCGCGGCTGTAATAAACGCCCGCGACATCCGAACGCAAACGGATCACTTCCGTATAGTCGCGAATGGCGTCGTCCCAACGTCTCGCCTTAAAATGCTCCTGCCCGCGGGCGTAGATCGCCTGCACTTCCGGCTGAGAAAATGCTGTGGCCGCCGCGCACAGAACGAACGAGATCGAAAGTAGGAGGATCTTTTTTGACATATTTTGGAATCGTACCTGAAACAGGCCTATGGATTTCGTATTGTAGCGGTTTTTGATGACTTTATCTAGTAAATGTCAGTCGCTTAAAGCGCCACATTTGCAGCGTATTCCGTTGCGTCGGGCATTCGCGGTTCATTGAAGGTCTGAGGTGCTTCGGACATCGGCACGATACGAATCCGCAACGACCCATGCGCAGGTGGTCAGCAGTATTGAGACGACGAACTCATTCCATTGAAATGCAGACATTGTCCCTGCGATGATGAGCGGCGTCCAGACGACGAATGTCAATATCGCAAGCTGTACGGTTACGAGGGCCGAAGCAAGCCGCGAGAGAATGCCGACGATCAACGCAAGGCCGGCGGCAACGAACGCGGCACCCGTGAAATACGACCAGAAGACCGGCCATTGCATCCAAGCGGGAACGAGCGGAGCGGTCGCTTCGAGATAAATGAAGTGTGCAAGGCCGATGGGAATCAATCCCAGTCCGAATAATGCTCTTGCGATGCGCGCGCCATTCTCGCCTGTGAGGAAAGTTCGCTGCGAGCCGCGTCGAATCGCGACGTAAAGGATCCAACTGCTTCCAACGAACATCGAGGCCGAGCTCGCCGACCACCAAGTGTCAACACCGAGCGAGACAAAGAGCCACGGCACTCTTAAGAGCAGCAGCCAAAGCAGCAGGAATGCGAACAGTACACCTGACGCGAGTGGAGCGATCCGACCCCAAAGCAGGCCGATCCCGCAGGCGAGGTAAATGAGGTCGCACAAATAGGCAAGTACCTGCCTTGCAGGAAGCGACTCAGGCACGGGCTCCAAGCCCGGTGCGAAAGTGCCTTTCACAAAGCCGAGGATACCAAGGGCGATCAGCACTAAGGCAAAGACGATATGGCTGACTCTTGCATTTCGCATCGAAGGATCGTTGACGGCCAGTTGTAATCGACTTCGATGTTGTACAAGCAGAAATGGTTGTTTTCGAGCGGGAGACGCCTTCTTTTCGTCTAAGTGATCGATAGATCTGTGGGTGGGCGGAAATGCCGAAGGATCCAGATCGCGTACGCTAAAGGAAGCAGGCAGCCGGCGATCACAACTACCGTTGGAATGGATAGCTCGGCTGGTGAGAAGCCGTGACTTGCGCTCATCCCTCCTGCCATTATCAGCGCGAAAAAAAGCAGATATGGAACCATCAGGAGCCCTTCAACAGCAACGTAAACTTTGACCAGATCCTTGCCCGCAAACATCAAGATTCCAATGGCCAGTAGTCCGATCTCTACAAACCAGGCGGCCAAGGCCGGTGGCGTGCCCTCCGCACCCTTAAGAACCGTCTCTGCAAAGAAGAGTCCGATCTGCGTGTCAAAGTAAGTCAGCCAGCCGAGCTCCACCGACAGAACATTGAGAGCGATGTAGAGGCATAGGTGGGCGATGGCGATGAACGCGATATACAACCCCAATATCTTGAAATGCCGTTCCATTCACACTGTAACCTTCCCCACGAGATTATGCACGGTATCCCGTTCCGTCCCCGGCGGACTTCGCTGAGCTACCTTACAGACTCTAGAGTTCCGGCTCGAAGCGTAGGCAGGAGTCGATTCAGCTTGGGCATCAACGGTAGTAGGTCGGCGATGATATGAGCTTTCAGCTTTTTAGGTAAACACTCGTCGAGCAAGACTCGTATTAACCGATTTCCTCAAACGAATGACTCAGCTCACGAAGCAATTCGGTGGCTTGTTCGCGCTTTACGGTCGGGAAATCATCGAGAAACTCGTCGAGTGAATGCCCGCCCGCCAAATAATCAAGCAAACTTTGCGCAGGAACCCGAGTTCCGGCAAAAACGGCCGCTCCGCTCATCACGTCCGGCGAACGAGATACAACTGTTGATCCGACCGGTGCATTCATGATCCCATTCTACAACAAGTCAGGAGAAGAAGAATAGATATGAGCGCGCTTTGTATCAGCAAGCGCTCAGGCCGGAGTTAGTTAGTTTTATCGTGTTGTCAATTGAATTGAGCGTGTTCGTGTAATGTTCGCGGAGTTTTGTCCCGTGAGCGATATTTCCGCCAAGCGAAATAAGCTTTCCACGTTCGTTGGCTAGAGCTCTATAGAACGTGCTGGTGGCGTCGCATTTTTGCTTTAGCGTGCGGCCGCTGCCGGTGCTCGCCTGAAATGTGGAATACGCTTTGTTGGCACGCGCGGCGATCTCGTTGATGCGAGCCATCTGCTCGATCTCGTAAACCTTCGAGGCGGCTGCACTGTTGGCTGACACTTCCGGGCTGATCCTTAACCGTTCCAAACCTGCGATGGCGTCGGGGTTGATCGGATTGATCTGAAGCGAATCGGAATAAGCGACAGCAGCTTTATCGACCTCGCCGAGTTTGGCCAATGCGTCGCCTTTGCGCCAATGAGGCTCGGCGAAATGCGGCGGATCGATGGTGATCGTGCCGGTGCCGTACCGCGTCTTGAGAATACTGATCGCGGCATCGAATTCGGTGATAGCCGCGCGTTGGTTGTCCTTAACCTCCGAATAGACACGGCCGCGGATGACCCGTGACTTTACGTCTGCACCGTTATTGGCGACCGGCTTTCTTGCATATTCGGCGGTCGGGATATTCGACAGAATGGCTTGCTCTTTCCACGCGAGGAGCTTGATCTGCTTATCGGGATGACTAAGCAGAAGCTTCGCACGCTCGTAGCGGGCCAGGATGCTGTAATCCAGAGCGTTTCGGTCACGGCTGACGCCATCCTTTATGTTGAGCGCGTGGTTGAGAACTTCGAGAAACTCGTTGCGGGCCTTCATATCGATCGATTTACCTGTTCTGCGGGCCGATTCGAGCCAGAAGATCGCGTCGTTGTAATACCACCGGGCATTTTCGTACGTAAGTGATTCGGGATACCCGGCCTGATTCACCACGCGCTTGAACTCGGTCTCGTGAAACAAGCCGTCATCCCTAAGATTCGGGTCCTCTTTCTCGACCGTAAACAGCGAAATGGCACCTCCGCCCGGGCATTGGTAGGCGCGCAGATCATGCACGTATCGGTCGAACGGTTTCTCCGGAGACTTTCGCCCCGCGGGTTTGCAGGTGTAGCCGTCCTTGGCGAAAGCCATATAGACCCATGACGCTTTCCAACCCGGCTGCATTGCCACAGCCTTTTCAAAATTCTGCTTGGCGTTCGCCTTGTCGCCGACCGACGCGTAACACTGGCCGAGGCGCAAGTGATACCACGCGTCGTTGTCCTTTTTGTATTCCGGATGTGCCATCACGCCCTTGATAGCGTTCACACACCCTTGCATGTCGCGTGCGTAGTATGCGGCGGCCGCTTTGCCTCTTAGTGCGGGAAGGGAAGCGGGGTCCATCGCCAGGGCCTTTGAATACTCACGGTCCGCTTCAAGTCCGAGCTTAGCGGCGAAATACAGATCGCCGAGATGGAGGCGATTCCACACGTCCTCCGGCTTGTTCTGTATAGCGTAAAGAAAGTCTGCACGCGCCTTCGTGAAATGTTTGGAATCGCCGGTGCTGGTGTAGAGAGCGAAATGCGCGCGGCCTCGGATTAGCTGAATGCCGCCGTGAGCTTCCGGCGCGTATGCCAGAAATTTGTTCGCCTCCTCGATCGCCTTTTCATAATTTCCGGCGTCGAACTCGGCGGAAACTTTCTTCCCGATCGGATCAATAAACGCACTGCCCCAAAGCCTCTGCGCCGCCGCACCGGCCTCAGCATCCATTTCCTGATATGTCTGAGCCAATAACCCTGCGGGTACGAAAAGTAGAAATGCAACGATGAAGAGAACCGATAAATGTTTGGGGAAATCCATGCCTTGTTAGTCGCAGCTTTAAGCCTGCTCCGAATATTGTGAAGTATGCCGCTCAGTTCTTGCAAGCATGACGGTAATGCGTTTGGACATCGCCAAGCTCAGGCCACGGACTTCCGGTCTTTTCCCCGGCTCTGCCGCAATGCAAGGCGGTCAGGCTTGCTTCACCTTCAGTCTTGAACATCCAATGGCGGCTTGCCGCAAACCAGTGCGGTCGGGCTTGCTTCGTCTTCAGTCTTGAACATCCAATGGCGGCTTGCCGCAATGCACGGCGGTCGGGCTTGCCCGACCGTAGCAGGCCACCAAAAAAACATAGCCCGCTTCAGCGGGCGAAAGAGTTTCTGTCGGAGGCACAGCCTGCTTCTGAAGTTTTGGGGTAAGTCGCACGGTCAGGCAAGCCTGACCGCACTGCCCCTGGGCAAAGCCCATGAGATCTGGTGGTTATTGCTACTTGGTTTTTGCTTTTGGCTGCCAGCCCGCACCGTCTCCGGTCCATGTCTGTTTGTCAGCGGGAATGTGGCCGGTGTCGCTGAACGCGGCGACGCGTGTCGATCCATCGGCGCGTACGGCGATGACGGTAATGGATGCGTTGGCTATCGTCATACCGCGCCACAGCTTGCCGCTGCCTGAAAGCGACCGGCTTACGAACCAGCGAATAACGTTGCCGTGGCAGACGAGAACGTCGTGCAGATCGCCGCCGGGCGATGCCTGCACATACTTTGCCCAGGCCTCGTCGAGTCTTTGGTCGCAACCGGCGGTGTCGTCCTCTGCCGGCTCTTTTTTATCTGAAGCCGAAGCAGGTGTGCACTCGTTCAACAACGGATCTCTTGTCGGCGTGAGCTTAAGGGACTTGCCGATGTCATCTGCGGTCTCGCGTGCTCGCGTGTACTCGCTGCTGACGAATGTGTCGAATTTCAACCGAAGCTTCTTTAGCCGCTTCCCCATGAATCCCGCCTGTTTGTGCCCGAGTTCTACGAGATGTTTACCGGTCTTTGAGTCGGCCTTGTCTTCGTGGTCGTATTCACCGTGTCGGATCAGATAAAGATATCGGACACCTTTCTCGACCTTCGGTGTGTTTTGGCTAAAGCCGTGAACCGGCATAAACGCCAAACAGGCTGCAATGAGTATTAAAACGTAAGTGAATCTGCGGTTCGTCATAAAAGTTTCACGATCAGAGCCGAATATGAATCCGGTTAGTAAATATCAAAAGCCGGGTCTTTCCTCGCGGATCAAAGGGACGTTAACGCCCGGAGTCGCTTCTAGTGCGCTGATCAATGTAGGTGCCTCGCTCATCGGTTTCTCTGAATTCTCTCCGACCTTTGACGCCTTGCTCCATGGTAACGCGGTCAGCTTCGTTCTTACCGGATCAAATAAATTCTAGCTCAGCTGCCCTCCCCGGATTGGGGCATGTGCTAGGGCTTGAAATCGAATGAAATCCATCCAGAAACCTTCGTCGGAACGCCGGACAATGAGGTAGGTGGAAATTTAAGTTTTCTGACCGCATCGAGGGCGGCGTTATGAAAGTCGGTCGGTCCGCGAGAGACATATGCGGATATAACATTGCCGTCTGCATCCGTCATGATCCTTACCTCAACTCTAGCCGCAGGTCTCGGCTTCTTGATGGCTGACGGATAAAGCGGGTTCTGGAAATTGGTAGCTCGGCTATTCATCCAACCAGCAATAATCACCTTCTCTTTCTGCGGAGCATTTACATGTGAGAGAGAGTAGCCGCCGTTAAAGAATTCAGCTATGTCCGCTTCGGTTTTCTCTAACCCTCCCGTTCGCGAGCAGCAGCATCTCGTCGAATATGTGACCTTATCCGGATTCAGATAGCCGTACACAAGATACTTATCCCCGACTTTCCAGCCTTGGATACAACCATTAACGTAATATTTGATCGTTACGACCGAATCAACATTCCTTTTCCAAGCACGATTGACAGCTATCTTTACCGTTTCGTAATAGCGCTGTTTGTTGTCCAGTTCCGACTTTTGGATATCCATGATTTCGCCGGTGAAGACAAGGTCTGCATCCTTGAATTCTTCGATCGCCGTAATATTCCGCTTGGCGCATGCACATTGGGCACTAGCTGTTTCGCAACATAGAAAGGAGAGCGCGAGAATTGTGACCAGTGCAAAGATGAACCTGCTAGTAAGATTCGTTAACTTAATCATGTTGCAATTCCTTCCACACGATTATACACCGTATCGCGTTCGACGGGTTCGAATCCTGCGTGGGCGATCCGGGAGATGAGTTCGGCTTTGGTTATTTTGGATTCGCCGCCTTACCTAAAGCGAAGGGCGGCGTTTTTCCCACCCGGTAATCTTCTGGTATGCAGCGGCGAGTGCGAGCAAGCGCCCCTCGGACAACGGCGGCCCGCCGATCATGAGACCAATTGGGAGGCCTGTTTTCGAAAACCCGCAAGGCACTGAGATTGCAGGCAGGCCGCCGAGGCTGAATGCGAACGTGCACGCATTCAGTGCGAATGGTTCGGCGGCATCGGCGATCCGTATCGGCAGGCCCGGAAGCGTTGGACACAGAACGACGTCAATATCCGTAAATGCCGTGCCGATGGTGCGCCGATGTTCCGCAAGCTGTTTCAGCGACCTTGTGTATTCGGTCGATGAGACCTTTTTGCCTTCAAGAATATTTTCTCGCGTCCTCGGATCGTAAAGTTCGGGCGATCTGGACAAGTAAGGTTCGTGAAATGCATACTCTTCGGCGCCTATGATGTCGTCAAACTCCGGCATAGGCAGATCGGCGTCCCGTACGTTCGCAACCAATGATCGGATAACATTTACCGCGTCCATGAATACCGCCTCGACCTCCTGCTCGACCGGAGCATCACAGATCGGGACCGCCGCCTTCAAAAGCCCGACACGGAAATCTGAAACTGGAGGCGGTGAGAGCGGATCGAACGCCTTCGCCGCCGCCTTGTCCGTCATCGCCCGAAACATCAAAGCGGTGTCGGCTACCGTACGGCATATCGGGCCGATGTGGTCGAAGGATCGGGAAACGTAAACCAGCCCTTTTGTGCTGACAACGTCGTATGTCGGTTTAAGCCCCACAACACCGCAGCTCGCCGCGGGAATGCGGATCGAGCCGCCCGTATCCGTTCCAACCGATCCGAAGCATAGCCCTGCGGCTACCGCTGCTCCGTTACCGCCTGAAGAACCGCCCGCAACGTAGTCGAGGTTCCACGGATTATGCACAGTGCCGAATTTGCTGATCGCCGAAGTTGTTCCGCCGGCGAATTCATGCATGTTCAGCTTGCCTAAAAAGATCGCGCCGGCAGCTTTGAGTTTCTTCACGACCTCGGCATCTTCTGCCGGTACGCGTTCGGCAAAGACGCTGCTCGCGGCGGTCGTTCGGACGCCGGCCGTGTCGATATTGTCCTTGATAGCGATCGGAATTCCGTGAAGCGGCCCGCGTAGGCGGCCATTCGCGATCTCGTGCTCAGCTGTGCGGGCCTCTTCAATCGCCTGCTCACGTGTAACCGTAATGAAAGAATTCAACCGCTGATCCAGCCGGTCGATTCGTTCGAGACAGGCCTTTGTCAGTTCGACAGGTGAGATCTCTCGTCGCGCAACCGACGACGCGGCCTCGCTCAGGTCGAGCCGCGTGACGTCACCGGGAAGGGCAGAGTTGGAAGGGCCTTGACGACCGCAATTTAAAATGAGAGTCCCAACCCCGGCAGAAAGCCCGGCGATGAGGGTTCTACGATCAATATTCCCGCCAATAGCCCCGTAGTTCATTGAACGCGCAACTAGTCAAATTGCTCCTTAGTTCATTTTTTCATTTACGGATAAATATCTCACAAGGCACCGTCGCTTGGCGATAGACAATATGTCTACTTTCCACAGCCTCAAAGCGGGCGCGGTGAATCAGAAGGCAGCTGATTCGTGGCGCAGTGGATGCCGCCGCCGCCGCGGTTGATTCCAAGCGTGAATATTTGTATGACCTGCCGACCGGGAAACAATCGAGTAAAGGTTTTACGAGTCTCTTCGTCTTTTTGCTTTTGCGATTCCGGCATTCCTTCTTTCCAGTATTTTGGAATAAGAACGACCTTATTACTCACAAAAAAATTCGCATAGCTGGCTGCCGGCACGCGATAAACTGTTTCTCCTTTTTTGAATCCGTTCCGCTGATAGGTTCGGAGGTTTGTGTCGTCGACGGTTAGGGTGAATTTCAGCTGTTCCGCTTCCGGCATTGGAATTCGAACGACCCTAATTTTCTTGCCATCAGCCGTTGTTGCATTTTGCAGGATCTTTAGATTGGCTTCGAGCATCGGATAGTTGAGCTTATCAACAGGGCTTTTTTCACTTTCTGCCCGGTCGATGTACGGTAAGACCACCGTTCGTTCATCGACAAACCTCGCCAGTTCATCAACGTGCATATTTGCCCCGCCGCCATAATAATTGGCGACAAACGGTGCCCCATTTGGAAAAAGCTTATCCTCAGCCAAGCCTTTCTCCAGCCAGATGATCTTTCGCGCTCCAAGCGTCCTTTTGAGTTCGCCTTCTATTTCGACCAACGACCGGCCCGGATTTCGCTGGATCGCCATATCTTTTATGACGAGCAAAGTTCCGTGTCCGTTCGACTCAATACCGCCACCTTCGAAATAATAATCGCTCTTTATGATCGGCAGCTTCAATTGTTGCGATAGTGTTTCTTCCCAAACGCCAAACTTCATCTCCTCTTCAGGCATCGGCTTGCCCGTCAGCTGCGGAAACCGGCCGTATGCGGAATAAGCAAAATCGACGATCTGCACTACTCCTTTCGAATCTTTGACGAACATTGCATAGTCACGAACAAAAAAATCAACATATGGGTCGATCACAAATTCGAGCTTTGACGTGTCGACATTCCGCTCGGCCATATATTTGATCGCACTTTGCTTCATGCCATCGGACGCAACATTCACGGTAAGTTTGACGCTCGGCAAAAGGGCTTTGACAATGTCGCACGAAACAGCATCGCGCCTTTCCTGCCCAAACCACGTCAGCCAAACTTTCTGGTGAGGTTCCCATTCGGCGGGTAATCTGAGATCGTTTCCAAAGGTGCTGGCTCCGATCAAAAGGGTGAACAAAAGGAGAATTGCCGTTTGCCTAAAAGTCATTCACTAACCTCCCGCGCCGCTCGACGCATCAAAGCAATTTTGCTCAAACGCGCGTATATACGGTATTCCGTTCGACGGCTTCGAAGCCGGCGCGGTGGATCATTTCGATGATCTCCTGTTTGGTCATTTTGGATTCGCAGCCCGATCCGACCTCAGTAGCTCACGGGTGAGTTCGCCGCCGTCGGTGAGGCGACATTCAAGGTCGCGCGAGTCAGAACCGGAATTGATCGCGACTGAGTTCCGACCCGACTGCTCGCTCAACACGATGTTCTACGCAGCCAGAATCTCAACATAATCACTCTTCGACATCGGCGAGGGAATTTGAGCACCGGATTCGGTAAGATCTTCCAGATGAAACTCGATCGCCTCCTGGATAAGCTGTTTCACCTCTGCCTCGGTTTCGCCAACGGCGACGCATCCGGGAAGGTCGGGAACGTATGCTCCCCAACTGGTTTCACCCTTTTCTATAACGACCATATATCGCATAATCACTTTTTCGCTCTCGCTGCTTTCGAGGGGTCGTTCCAATATCTGCGATTCAATTTTCCAAGGATTTTAACTTGGGCGAGTGCTTCACAGTGATCTCGAATACAATTTTTTCTTTTCCATCCATACATTCGGCCCCGGAATAACCACATGGCTCGGTGGCATGAGGAGAAAGACCAAATAGAACGAAATCTTGATTAAACTTGCCGAGAGTAGACGCCACAACAAAGTATTCTTCGATCTTCAAGGTGACAAATCCTGCATTAGAGACATCGATCGCATAAACGCCCGGATCAAGGCTCAACGAATATGAGCCGTTCGAATCAGTTTTAGCGACACGAACTTTCCCCGATGCGGCTTTCGCATTCACCCCGGCTCCAACAATCACGGCTCCGTTTCGATCAAAAATAACTCCGGACAAAAGCGTCGCCTGTCCAAATGACGCCGACGCCAACAAAAAAAGGAAGACATAAAGAAGGACGATCTTCATATTCGTATCCATCTGAAAAGAAAGCCCCCTTTAGCGGGCGAAACAATGTCGGAGGCCCAGCCTCCTCCGAGAAAATTGGTTGCGTCTCACGGTCAGCAAGCCAGACCGCACTGCGACGGAGCAAGCCTTAGTGCTTAAAGTCAAAAGAAACCCATCCGGAAACCTTGGTTGGAACACCTGACAAAGTTGTGGGTGGAAATTTAAGTTCCCTTGCTGCTTCGAGCGCCGCGTCATGGAATCTAACAGGCCCGCGAATGATATCTGCATTAACTACGTTACCGTCAACATCAGTTGTGATCTTCACGTCGACTCGAGCAGTCTGCTTCGGTTTTATATCGGGCGGGTATTGTGGTTGCTTAAAGCTAATTGCTCGACGATTCATCCAACCCGCTGAAATAATCTTTTCGTTCCGAGGAGTATTTACATTTAACCGACCATAACCCGCTTCAAAGAATTCGGATATGTCCTTTGCTGTTTCATCTAGTCTTCCTGTTCGCGAACAACAACATCTGGTTGAGTAAGTAGTCTTATCATCGTTGACGTAGGCGTAAATCAGATACTTATCGCCTATTTCCCATCCCTGCACACAGCCATAGATGTAGTTCTTAATCGTTACAATCGAATCAATATTCCGTTTCCACACATGATCGACCGTTATCTTCACGGTTTCATAATATCGATTTTGTTGATCAGGCTTGGACTTATGAATATCGAGAATTTCGCCTGTAAAGACAACAGTTGCGTCCTTATATTCTTCAAGCGCAGTTATATTGGGTTTCGCACACGCACACTGCGCGGTCGCCATTTCTGGTAATGAAATGGAAACGAAACCAACTGCGAGAATAAAAAAAATGAATTTGGTCATAAACTTCATTTGCCGATTACACGGCAACTCGTTCTACTCGATTATAGACGGTGTCGCGTTCAACAGCTTCAAATCCAGCGCGGTAGATGAGTTCGATGATTTCTTGTTTGGTCATTTCGACTTCGCCGCCGGATTCGACGGAGTAGCTGTGGGTGAGTTCGCCGCCGTCGGTGATGGTGCCGTCGAGGTCGTTGGCGCCGAAGTGGAGGGCGGTTTGGGCGGTGGCTTTGCCGAGCATCACCCAATAGGCTTTGATGTGGTCGAAGTTGTCGAGCATCAGACGTGAGACGGCGATGGTTTTTAGATTGTCGATCGCGTCGGGGCCTGGACACGATGCGAGAGCGGTGCCGGGCGGATAAAAAGCGAGCGGGATAAAGCATTGAAAGCCGCCGGTCTTGTCCTGTTGTTCTCTTAAACGGACGAGGTGGTCGATGCGGTCTTCGGTAGATTCGATATGTCCGTAAAGCATCGTGGCGTTGGTCTTGAGGCCGGCTTTGTGGACCTTGCCGGCAAGTTCGAGCCAACGGTCGCCGTCGCATTTGTGGTCGCAGATACGCGAACGTGTCGGCTCGGCGAAGATCTCGGCACCGCCGCCGGGGCACGAATCCATCCCGGCCGCGTGGAGCTTTTCGATCACTTCTTCGTCGCTCATCTTGTAAAACCGCGCAAAGAAATCGAGCTCGACCATCGTCAGCGCTTTCAGATGCAGCTTCGGAAACTCACGTTTGAGCGACGAGAAAAGATCGGTGTAGTACTCGAACGGAAGTTTCGAGTTCAGTCCGCCGACGATGTGCAGTTCGGTCGCTCCTTCGGCGACGGCGGCGCGTGCGATCTCGATGCCTTCTTCGACAGAATGTGTATATGCGCCTTCCTGACGTGCACGTTTATAAAACCCGCAAAACTTGCAATCCGCAACGCAGATGTTCGTGTGGTTAAAATGCCGGTTGACGTTGTAATACGTCGTCAGGCCGTGCTTGCGGCGGCGAACTGTGTCGGCCAGCTTGCCGAGAGCGTTCAGGTCGCTCGTCTCGTAAAGCGCAACGCCTTCGTCGAACGTCAGACGCTCGCCATCCTCGACCTTGAAGGCGATCTCGCGAAGTTTTGAATCAAATGAGAACTGCATAATTCCTTAATGCAATTCTATCAAAATGGCGATTTCCGAACCATCTTGAGGCGAGACTCGAAGCCGGAGATGACAGCTTCCGGGGACCGCCGTCTAATCGTGTTCAGGTTCTGGCAGGTCGAAGAATTCTCCTTTTGTCCTGTCCAGAGACGCGGAAATGAGCCGAAAGTTCTCAACCGTCGGTTTGAGGCCGATGAATTTATCGACGATCCGCCTTTGTCTGAAGATGATGAAGGTATTTTCGACCAGCGGGTCGATCTTGTTCAAATCGGCATCCGTGTCGGTGTCGGCGAAGGACGGCACGAATGTGAGGGCAACATTCCTCACGTTAAGTTCGGTACCGAGTTGGTCGAGCTGTTTTCGCCGAGTTTCTTCGCTGTAGTCTTTGGCATTCCAGTAAACAAAATAGACCTTCAAGAATTTTCCGCGCCGGACGCTTTCTTGTTCGAGAAAGGCGATCCAGGCACGAATCTCGATCCAGTTAGGTTTGTTGCCGACAAAATACAGCACGCCCTGGAATCGACCATATCGGCAGACGGGACACGCTGTCGTGCCTTTGTCCGGCCCGAATGCGTGATATGGCCCGAACGAGGGCTGGTTGTCGCCGATATCTAGTCCTGAACGAAGGCCCGCTGGCTGTTCCTTAGGATAATTCGGGATGTTTAGCCCAAGGATAATATCGTGCTCGGCGATCTGCATGTCGCCTTTGATCAGAGGGAACAGGGTTCCGCTGCCGCCGCGTGGTGCATCTGCAGGATGCTTTTTCCTGAACGGGATCAGTCGCTTGTCGTCGTCGAAAACAAGGTCGTCGAGCCAATATTCGTTCGCGATCTCAGGCTCCTTGACCATCAGATGAATGTGCGCCGGATCCTCGCGTCCGGGATATGGCCCCGGACGGTTCGTCCTTATCGTATATTTGCCGTTCGCGTCGGTCTTTACCCAGCCGCGGATGTGGCCGTGGCGAGTTTGATTCTCCGGTTTGTCGGTACGAGGCGAGTAATAGCCGTCATTGTCGGTCTGGTGATAGTAGATGATCACATTCGGGGCGGGCGTTCTGCCGTCGATCTTGAAGACCGTCCCCGTAACGATCAGCTTTTGCCCTTTTTCGTTCCAGCCGGGACTTGTGTCTTCGGACTTCATGTCCTCCGGCATTCCGAAATACATCAGCTCGCAGTAGCCTTCCTCGCATTCGCCGCCGACGCGAGGTGTTCTATCAGTCTGAACCCGCTGGGGTTGCGGCGTCCGTTTCGGAAGCGGCGTCTGCCCGTGACTATTGCAGGAAACGAGAAGAAGGCAAATTAAGACAGCAGGAGTGTGCAGAAATGTTGTTTGTGTTTTCATGCCGGTAGGATGGCACAAAAACAGCTGCTCGAAACGTCAAATGTTGTGAGATGAGTCTAAAGTGCGGTGTCCTGATTACAGGCAGCGAGTGTGCTCTTAAAGGCCGCCGCAAAGTTCCGACTGAGCCGTAGTTCAGAACCGTCGGAAATGATCACGTCGTAGTCGCCGTTACCCCTTGAACGGTAAGATCGGACGGCCGCAATGTTCACTATCGTAGATCTGTGAATACGAACGAAGGTCTCGCTGTTCAACATCGCGGACATCGACCGCAGAGTGCCGTTGTGCAGATATCTTTTTTTCAAATGGTGGATGTAGACATACGGCGAAGAGGCCGAAACGTACAGAATACCCTTGATCTCGATGACCGTACGCCTGCCGCCGTGGGCGACAACCATCGTGCTGCGCGAAGCCTCTTTCTTGGGAGTATCGGCCATTCCAGCGATCGGCATATTGTCCACAGGCTTTTCGACACCGCTCATCCTAAAGAGTACGAGTGCCACGGGATAGACGATCAGAAGAATAAAGCCATAACGCGTGAGTTCATACTCGAACGTCTGGCGGTATGGGAACGTGTGGCCGTAAAGGGTTGCGGATATGACCTGGATAAGCAGCGGATAGCCGAACAAATGGACTAGTGCGGGTATGATCGCTATCAAGATCACCGAGAATTTACCGCGGAATCTGCCCGAAAAGTAGAATTGTCCCAAGAGCAAAGGGACAAAAAGCCACCAGAAAGAGCTGAATAAGAACGACTCGGAAAAATAGAACGAAGAATGGCTCTGAAAAGAGGATTCCAGCAGGTCAAGAATGACGTTCAAGCCCACACAAACGGCAAGGCCGGCAGACAGAATCGCGAATTTGTTTGATCGTGCCGAATCTGATCTTGTGAACATCTACACACCGTAAGCAGAACGCAGAATTTCCCCAGCCCGCCTTATTCGTTCCCCATTGTTTCCACGCCACGAATTGCTGTCGTAATAGTAATACCACGGTACGCCGGGATAGTAATGCCGAAGCATTGGTGCACACATCGCCACACACGGGACGCGTTCGCTGAAGATCTGGATCACCGTTAGGTCAGGCCGCGTGCGAAACCACTCGGCAGCCAACCCTTCCGAATGAAGGCCGACTTCTGCGTCCGGTGTCGCCGCCGGGCCGTAAACTCGGGCGAGTTCGGCGATGGTCACATTGGGATTTACTTGAATATTCTCCACACCGCGTCGATCGCGGTAAAGCCACGCGGTAACGTTTATTGCCCCGAGGGCTTGTGGCGTCGTCAGAACAGGGTTTGCCGTGCGCCGATAGCGAAGTGCCGCTTCCGGTAATCGCATGTCGCATTGCGGTGCATCAAAAGGCCGTGAGCTTGGTATCCGTGGCATAAGCCGCCTCCGTTAAATCTCTATATGCCGGGGACGATGTTTTCATCGATTTTAACAGAATATTGCCCTATCATATACAACTATGAAATTTGGACAGGTTGAGAATCCCGGTGAGGTCGATTTCACGATCCCGGCGGATCATCCGGCGACCAAGGGCGTTATTGCGTCGGAGACGGGGACTGATATGGACATTCGGGTCGGCTGTGCTAAGTGGAACAGCAAGGACCTAAAAGGATTTTATCCGAAGGGTGTAAAGGCGAAGGACGAGCTGCGTTATTACTCGACGCAGTTCAACTGCATCGAGCTGAACGCCACATTCTACAAGCGTTATTGGGAGAGCACCTACACGAATTGGCGCGAAGGTGTCGAGGATGATTTCAAGTTCTTCCCGAAATTCAATCAGGGCGTAACGCATTACTCGCGTTTGCAGGACGTTGAGCAGCGGTGCGAGGAGTTCGCCGAGAACGTCGTCTTCCTAAAAGAGAAGCTCGGCGTGCCGCTCCTGCAGATGCACGATAATTTCAGCTCGAAAGGTTTCGACCGCGTTGAGAATTTCATCGAGAACGTCTGGACGTTTGATATACCGATCGCGATGGAATTTCGCCGGAGCGAATGGCACACGGACCCTGATATTTCCGAGCGGCTGTACGCCTTGATGGAGAAACACGCGATCACGAACGTGCTAGTCGATACGGCCGGTCGCCGCGACCTGATGCATATGCGTTTGACGACGCCGACGCCTTTTATACGCTGGGTCGGTGCGAATCACGAATCAGACTATTCGCGGCTGGATGATTGGGTCGAGCGGTTAGGTGAGTGGCAAAAACAAGGAATGCGGAAGCTGTATTTTTTTGTCCATCAGAACGTCGAGCAAGAGTCGCCGCTGCTTTCGCAATACTTCATCAAAAAACTGAATAAAAAACTTGGAACCGATCTTCACATTCCGCTCACGGCAAAGGACGTCGACAAGTAGCCCGATCCCGACAGTTTCATGACTAGGTTGCTAGTCTTCGACCGGTCCTTTCGCTGCACGCTCGGCCTGTCGACAGGCCTTTATCGCATCGATCATCGCTGATTCACATTTGAGGTTCTCGTTCAGTTCGATCAGTTCACCTGAATTTTTCCTGATCGCGACAAGAGTTCCGCGGCTGTCTGCAAGCGCATTCGAGACGGAGATCGTGGTGGTGTTGCTCCTACCAGTTAAAAAAGTGAGAGACCGCATATCTTGCCATAGACATGTCTTGACCTTGCCCCTTCTTTTGTAGGTAAACCCGTTTTGAAAGATGCGAAGTTCTTCGCGGCTCAGAGAGAATTGAAACCAGACGAGCCAAAAACACGGCAGCGAAAATGCGACGCAAACGAAGCCGGTCAGATAGGCTGATTCGGACATCAGGCCAATGCCGACTGCGAGTAATATAAAGGCGAAGAACGTGAAAAGGACGATGAGCAGCCAGTTCGGTTTAGCTCGCCGCGAAGAAACTAAGTTTCCTAAGGCAGGATCGAGGACAGGTTGCTCATGCAAGTCTTCAGTCATATGGATCGCATCTAGTTCTTACTGCAAAAAGACCGCACCGCCGAACGTTGCGAGCAGGATCACGCTCACAAAGGCGTTCGTCGTAAAAAAGGCGGCGTTCATCCGCGAAAGGTCGTTCGCTTTTACAAGCGTATGTTGATAAAAGAGCAGTACGCCGACCGCGATCACACCCGCAAGCGAGAGCCACGCCATTCCCGTAACGAGCCAAAGGAACACCAGAACTATGAACCCTTGAAAATGAAAGATGCGGGCCATCCAAAGCGCCCGTGCGACGCCGATCTTTGCTGGAACGGAATAGAGTCCGGCCTTTCGGTCGAAGTCGATGTCCTGGCAAGCATACAGAACGTCAAACCCGGCCGTCCAGACGAGTACGAAAAGCGATAAGAGGATCGGCACCTCGTCAAAAAGACTCCCGCGAACTGCGATCCAAGCCGCCGAAGGCGAGATGGCAAGAGCCGCTCCGAGAATGAAATGCGCGAGGGCGGTGAAGCGCTTTGCGTAGCTATAGCCGAGCACGAAAAGAAGGGCGACCGGCGAAAGCGCAAAGGTCAGCCAATTCAGCGAATATGCGGCAAGCAAAAAGATCGCGATCGAAACATAGAGAAACGCCCACGCAAAGCCAACGCTCAACTTTCCGCTCGGGAGTTCGCGATTTGCCGTTCGCGGGTTTTGAGCATCGATATCGCGGTCAGCGATACGATTAAAGGTCATTGCAGCAGAACGGGCACCTACCATTGCGACCGTGATCCAAACGAACTGTTTAATCGTCGGCAAGCCACCTGCCGCAAGGATCGCTCCTAAGAATGCAAAGGGAAGAGCAAAAAGGGTATGCTCGAACTTGATCATTTCGAGCGTGGTCGTAAATCGCCGCCAAGTCGTGGTCATTGCTTGAAAAAGCTAAAGTTTAGCACCTTAAGCCACTTAAGTCGTCTCACGAAACGAACCTCTGACCCCTAATGCCCAGCGGCCGCACACACGATCTCATTACTATTGGCCTTGCGATTCCTGCGGCTGCGGGTTCATTCGGTGTGACTGGAAGCTTCACGGCTGCGATGGTCTTTGCCGCGGCATTCATCTTCGGCGGCCTAATGTTCGGCCCCGATCTCGATACACGATCAAAACAATACTCGCGCTGGGGCCCATTTCGCGTCCTTTGGTATCCATACCGTAGATTTTTCAAGCACAGGTCGCGGTTTTCGCACGGCTTGATCCTTGGTACGGCGATCCGCGTGATCTATTTTATGGGCGTCTTCTCGCTGATCGTGATCGCCGGTTCATGGATCTACGCCGCGGCCGTTGGCGGAAAGGTTATCTCGATTGCGGAGTTCACCGCGTTTTGGCGTTCATTGGGCGAAACGGTGCGGAATACCGTCGGTGATCGGTTGCTTTTAACGGTCTTTCTATGGTGTTGGCTAGGTGCGGCGAGCCATACCTTTACGGATCTTGCCGGAACTTTCATCAAGACGGGACGGCGGACAAAACTCTTTTAGCCCTTGCCGCCCGTACGAGCGGCTACGAGGCGAAGAGCGTGCTTGCGGACGGCTTCGGGTACGTTTCGGTCTTTCGTCAGGCCTTGAAGATCGCGTAGTTGGAGCCGGTTCATTATCGACATCGAGTTGCCGAGCGGTGTTCGCGGATTTCGCGCAAGGCTGAGCTGGATCATATAGCTGCGGCCCCACTGTTTGTTCATCGAGATCTGCCGCAGCACTTCTTCGGGAACGGTTCGCATCGTTGCGATCTTCTCGACTTCTTGCTCTGTGATCTTGGGGTTGTTGATAACGGCCGAGGAAACAAGCTTGTTCGGGTCGCGTATCAGGATGTTGCGTGCTTCGCGGTCACCTTTCATGCCGAGTTTGACGCGGTCCTTGACGCCCATACGCATTATTCGATTGAGTACGGAGATGCGCTCGTTCGTAGCTTCGTCCTCGGAATGAAGTTCTCCGAGGATCTTCGCCATTATCGCCTGACGCTGTTCTTCGCTCTCCTCGTAGATCTCTTCGATGTACTCGAGGCTCAGCCAGGAATCGTCCGTCTCTTTATCGAGGACTTCGATGTGTTTGGCGATCAAGAGTGCATCTTCCTCGGACATCTCGTTCTCTTCGAGGTCTTCGGCAAACTCAGCTTGTTCCAGAAACTCGGCCGCGGCCTCATTGCCTTGTGCGCGAAGTTCACTGGCGATCTGAGCGGCACCGCGTTCTTTCTCGAAGAATTCGCGTTTTGTTTCTGAGGCACGGCGTTCGGCTTCGGGCGAGCGATTAGGGTTTTCAAGGATCGCGTCGATTATCGCCGCGTGACGGATAAGGAGCTGCTGGTTAAGTGCGATGCGTTCGAGCAGCCCGCCGTCTGATGTCGACCGGGCAAGGGTTTCAATCGATTCCGGAGGTGTCGTCGGGTTTGAAACGACCGCGGTGTATATCTCGACCGGCATTGAGGCCGAACTAGCAAAATGTGCTAGAACCGGCGGCGCAGCTTTTTCAGAACGCAGCTGCATTTCGAGCGAATCGATCGCTTGGCTGCCGAGAGTCTCATGAGCATTCGCCGAGAGTTCCACATCATCGCCGTTAGCAAGCCCGACAAGCAGTTCGAGCAGATCTTCGCCCGGCAGCGGAAGAAGGCCGCGAGAGGCCGCAAGTTGGGCGGGACGAGGCGCCGCACCGGTCAAAACGGCTGAAACGGCAGGATTTGCTGAATAGATCTCGACGGACATAGCGAAGTGCCCAGAAAAACAGAGGCAGGCAAGCTAATTTTAGCAAAAAGGGAGGCGTTCAGTCTTCATTGCGGAGGTCTTTTGGCATGTGTCACGAACAATTCTCGAAAGTTTGAAGGATTTTTCTCAAAAATGCGCTAAATTCCGTATTTCCTGTAAAATAGATATTTTCCGAACCTTACAATGATCAAAGAACAATTAGAGAAACTTATCGCCGACAGACAGGCAAAGATCGGCGTGATCGGCCTTGGATACGTCGGATTACCGCTGATCGTCGAGTTCGCACTTAAAGGCTTTTCGACGATCGGCTTCGAAGTCGATGAAAAGAAGGTCGAGCAACTCACCGCCGGCACTTCCTACATCGTTGATGTTCCGGACGCGAACGTTGCCAAATGCGTTGGCGAAGGGAAACTCATCGCTACTACGGATTTCAGCCGTCTCGGCGAATGTGACGCGATCATCATCTGCGTCCCTACGCCTCTGCGAAAGACTAAGGATCCGGATATGAGTTTTATCCTTTCGGCGGGCGAAAAGATACAGGACAGCCTTCGCCGCGGCCAGCTCATCATTCTTGAATCCACGACCTATCCCGGAACCACGGATGAGGTGCTCGAACCGATGTTCGAAGAGAAGGGCTTCAACGTGGACGAGGACTTCTTGCTCGCATTTTCCCCGGAAAGGGTCGATCCCGGAAATCCTCAGTTCCAGACGCACAACATCCCGAAGGTCGTCGGAGGCGTTTCAGACGATTCGACCGACGTCGCCGCGATGCTTTACGGGCAGATCGTAAACGAGGTTCATCCTGTGTCGAGTGCACGCGTGGCAGAGGCCGCCAAATTGTGGGAGAACACTTTCAGGGCGATCAATATCGGAATGGCGAACGAGATGGCAAAGCTTTGCAACGCCCTCGGCATCGATACTTGGGAGGTCGTAAGGGCCGCGGCGACGAAACCTTTCGGCTTTATGCCGTTCTTTCCGGGGCCCGGCATCGGTGGGCACTGCATCCCGCTCGATCCGCACTATCTTTCGTGGAAGGCACGCCAACACGGCTTTGATTCGAAATTCATTTCTCTTGCGGAACAGGTGAATTCGACGATGCCGAACTACGTCTTTGATCTCGTTTCAGCTGCTCTAAATCAACAAAAAAAGGCCGTCAACGGATCGAAGGTGCTGATCTTGGGCGTCGCATACAAGAAAGATATCGACGATATGCGCGAATCGCCCGCTCTTTCGATCATAGACCTTCTGCGTGCGGACGGAGCCGACGTCGTATATCACGACCCGTTCGTCGAGGAAGTGACATTCGACCACGCATACACGATCGGACACGGCGAGCCGCTCTATAATCAGGAACTTACGGACGAGCTTATTTCGGGAGCTGACTGCGTCGTGATCTGTACGGAACACTCGACGGTGGACTACAACCGCCTCTGCGAACTCGCCGGCGTCGTTGTCGATACCCGCAACGCTCTTTCACCGGAGATCAGAAAGGGCTGCCATGCACGGATCGTGCGGTTGTAGTTTCGGTGGACATGCAAAAAATTCTCCTAATAGCGGGTGCACGGCCGAATTTTATGAAGGTCGCGCCGATTTACGCCGAGATGAAGCGGCGAGGCGATGCTTTCGCGCCCATGATAGTGCATACCGGCCAGCATTACGATAAAGCGATGTCGGACGCGTTCTTCAGCGATCTTGGGATGCCGGAGCCTGACATCAATCTTGGCGTCGGCTCAGCGTCCCACGCGCAGCAGACGGCAAAGATCATGACGCTCTTCGAACCGGTCGTAGAAAAGGAAAGGCCGGACTGGATCGTTGTTGTCGGTGATGTAAATTCAACGATCGCCTGTGCTCTTGTCGCGGCGAAGATGGGCGTCAAGGTCGCACATGTCGAGGCGGGTTTGCGGTCCAAAGACCGCACAATGCCTGAGGAGATAAATCGTGTGCTCACGGACTCGATCTCCGATCTTCTGCTTACGCCTTCGCCAGACGCGGATGAAACTCTCCGTAGTGAAGGCGTCGATGAGAGCAAGATCTGCTTCGTCGGGAACGTGATGATCGATTCGCTGCTTGATCATTTGAAGGTCGCGGAGCGATCGAATATCCGCGAGGAGCTTGCCGTAAGCGAGGGCGAATATGCCGTCACGACTCTTCACCGCCCGTCGAATGTAGATGATCGAGCGACGCTTGAAGGCATCGTCCATGCGTTGGTCGAAATATCAAAACGGCTACCGATAATCTTTCCTGTTCACCCGCGTACGCGGCAAAAGCTTACAGAATTTGGCTTCGATGCGCTGATCGCCGATTCTCAAGTTCGGCTGATCGAACCGCTCGGGTATCTCGATTTCCTGCGGCTTTACAGCGGAGCAAAACTTGTCCTTACCGATTCGGGAGGACTGCAGGAAGAAACGACCGTGCTCGGCATCCCTTGCCTGACCTTGCGTGAAAATACCGAACGTCCGATCACGATCGAGATGGGTTCGAACGTGCTCGTTGGCGTTGATCCTGAGACGATCGTTGCCGAGGCTATCACATCGCTCGACGGGCGAAGCAAGGAACTCAAAATACCGCCGCTTTGGGATGGCAAAGCGTCCGGTCGGATCTGTGATGTACTGGAAAGACCCGCTGCATAGTAGAGAAATGCAGCGGGCCTTGGTCTTTTTGAAAGAGAGTTCCTACTTCTTCTTTTCCATCGGGTAGCCTGCTTGTTTCCAAGCCTCTGTACCACCCTTCATTGCAAAAACGTCTTTGTAACCTTTTTCGATAAGTTTGACTGCCAGACCGGCACTCGTATGTTCGTTCGGTCAGGAACAGTAGATTATTATCTTTTTGCCTTTCGGGATCTTGCTGTACTCCGCCTCGGGGGCAAGCATCGGTATGTTGATCGCACCCGCGACGTGTTCGACATCGAATGCCGACTGGCTGCGGGAATCTATAAAGACCGCCTCTTTCGCATCAAACGCCTTTTTTGCATCTTCGAGGGTGATACGAGGGGCATTCGCCATCGCCTCTTCGTGCGGATCGGGCGTCGGTGTCGTTACAGCGATCTTTTTCGCGGACGAGTTGCCGTTGTCCTTTGAGATCGCGATCGGTGCCGCCGATTGGCAACCCGCAATCACCGCGAGACTAAGAATTGCGGAAAGTATTATTAGATTTTTCACTTTTCTCCGAATGCCGCGAGAACCTCGTCGGCGTGTTTTGAAACATCGACCTTGTCGAAGATCTTCACGATCTTGCCTTGTTCATCTATAAGGAACGTCTTTCGGAACGTACCCATATATTTACGGCCGTACATCGATTTCTCGCCCCAGACGCCGTAATCGTTGACGATCTTCTTGTCGGTATCGGCAAGAAGGTCAAAGGGGAGCTGGAATTTCGAGATGAATTTCTGATGCGACTTCTCATCATCGGTCGAAACGCCCAGAACCTTGATGCCCTTGCTGTTAAAAACGGCGTCGGCATCGCGAAAAGAGCAAGCCTCTTTCGTGCAGCCTGGCGTATCGTCCTTTGGATAAAAATAGAGAGCGAGCCGCTTTCCCTTGAAGTCAGAGAGCTTAACGGTCTTGCCGTCCTGATCCTTGGATAAGAAATTTGGTGCCTTATCGCCTTCTTTTAGCATCATCACTATTGTGATGTATTTCGCGTCGCGCCGCAACGCGGAAAGCTACTTGGCCTTCCCGAAGTTCCACTTTAGGCCGGTCGTAAAAAGGAAATCGTTCTTTTCCGTATTCAGCGGAGGGTCGTTATTAAAGCGATTCCCGATCGTAAAGAACACGCCGACGCGCTTCGTTACATCGACAGAAACGGTCGAATCGCTGATAAAGCGGAACTCCTGCTTATCGGTAATGTTTTGATAAAAGGTAAGAGTTCCAAGGATCTTAAGGCGGCCATTGAACCTGTGCTTGAACACGGTGCCCGCGAGCCCTTCGGGCGTGTCGGTCTTCGCGTCATCCTGCCAGGTTCGGTTCCAGGCTATTCCACCGAGGAGATCAAGTTCGGTTCGATCATTCTTGATCGTGTGATGCCCAAGGCCTGCACCTACGATCGAACGGAAGATCAGTTTCTTTGGCCGATCACGCTCGAAGTCGTACGAGACGAAACCGAACCGCTTTTTGTCGATGTTGCGGTCGTAGCGTGCGCCGCCCCAAAACGCATTTGAGGTCGTGATCGCGGTGCCGGATCCTCGGCTCGAAAACCACAGACTTCTGGCATAAACGGTCAACTTGTCTTTGTGCCCATCTTTGACCGCCCGGAGACTTGTGGTCAAAGTTGCTGTCTCCGAGTTGCCAGAGGCATAGTTATAGCCGATCGCAGCGTTGCCGGTCCAACCGCTGAAAAAACCGAAAGCCCGTCCTTTGCCGAAAAGCCTAGGTTGCGCTTCCTTTTTTGGAGCCTCCGACACCTTCGCTTGTGCTTTCTCGGTGTCTATTGGAGTCTTCGCTTCCGGCTTTGCTTCGGCGACCGGTTCCGGAGATATTTTTTCGACCATCGAGGCGGCTATCTTGATCACGCCCGCATATGTCGTCTCCACCTCGATCGCTTCATCGGACCGGTTCACGATCGTGCCGGTTATGCGATCGCCATTCTTCAAGGTAATGTGGTCATCAACAGCGAATGTCGTGGATGCGAACAAGATACAGGAGAACATTAAAGCTGAGATCGTCTTTGTCATTTCTTTACTGCCGGGAGGAATTGCCCAAGGAGACAAGAATTGAAATAATCCTAACATTCTGAGGGCTCGATGTGAACGCGTGGCCGCCCGATGCATTGTAGGCAGGAAATGAGATTCATTGGTGAGAAAACAGCCCTCGAACGGCTTGCGGACATTCGAAGCCGGTTTGCCGAAGGTATTCGGCGCGATTTCGAGCATGCGGCAAAGGACTGTCTTACTTGTGAGACCAAAGGAGTTTGCTGCCTCGACGCACATTTTGTAAATGTTCGCATCACGCGGCTTGAAGCGGTCGCGATAGTGCGGGAGATCGAACGACTGCCTGCCGAAAGCCAAGCTTCCATTCGCCGGAAGATATTAGATACGGTAGAAAGATTCGGGCTGGAAAATGCTGCCGAGGATAATCAGCAAACATACGCATGTCCGCTATTTGAACGTGACACGGGCTGTTTGGTGCATCACACGGCGAAGCCTCTTCCGTGCATTGCTCACGCATGTTATGAGCGGAAGGAGGACCTCCCGCCCGATGAACTGCTGCAGGAGCGGGAAGTGCGTGTTTTTGAGCTATCGAGAAGAACTTATGGTTCGGACGGTTTGCCTAAACCTTTGCCCGTCGCGCTTAAGCATCTGCTCTAAGCCGAATTCCGGCTACTTGACGGTCAGCTCGAACGGCATCAACGCCATTGCCTCGCCATTCTTCATTCGATCGAGCATAGCCGCATAACGGAAAGCTCGGCGGACGTCTGCCGGCATTTGAGAAAGCAGCTGTTCCTGAGCTTTCTTTGCCTTTGCATCTTGATCTTGACTTCCGCCGAACCACGATTCGAGCCATGGAGTGCCGACCGGATAAAGCACGCGGCGAACATCCTTGTCGGCCGGAAGCTGCGCAAGTTCCTTCGCGACGGAGATCGCCTTTTCAAGGCCGCCAAAATCATCCACGAGGCCATTTTCCTTTGCCTGCGTGCCGGTCCAAACGCGGCCCTGAGCGAGAGCATTGATCGCTTCAGGCGTTTTATTCCGGCCCTGTGCGACCTTTGGAACAAAGCTGTCGTAATAGATCGCATTTGCCTGTTCGACCATCTTTGCACGTTCTTCCGGCGTCCACTTGACCGTCTCACGGAAAATACCGGCGTTCTTGCCGCGCATCACGTACTCGTTCGATACACCGAGCCAGTCATATAAGCCTTTGACGACCGGTTTACCCATAAAAAGCCCGATCGAACCCGTGATCGTCGTCGGTTCTGCAATGATCTTGTTTGCGTTGCACGACACGTAGTATCCGCCCGAAGCCGCTACATCTCCCATCGAGACAACGACGGGCTTCTTCGTTTTCGCATTTTCGATGGCCTTCCACATCAGATCAGACGCGAGTGCCGAGCCGCCGGGCGAATCCACGCGGAGAACGATCGCCTTGATCGAGTCATCCTTGGCGGCATCGTTGACGGCCTTTACGATCGTATCTGAACCCACCATATCGCCATTCAGCAGGCCGCTCGAAGAGCTCCCTGTATTTATCGCTCCCGAGATGAACACTACCGCGACCTTTTCGCCGTTGCTAAGCCCGACCGAGTCTGTCGGAATTTCGCGATACCTCGAGCCGCTGATCGTTTTCAACTCCGTCTCGGCCGCGTAGCCGAGCCTTGCTTTCAGTGCATCATCGACCTCGTTGCGGTAAAGTGCATCGTCGATAAGGCCCAGCGATTTCGCTTGGGTGGGCGTGTATGGCGCGTTGTCGATAAGAGCCTTCACGTCTTCGACGGACTTCGAGCGTGCTTGCGCTACAGCGCTGGTGTAGCGGCCGTAGTATTCGTCAAGGATCGCGTCGATCACCTCACGCTGGCCGTCGCCCATTTGGGTTTTTGTATATTGGTCGGGCGCGTTTTTATACTTCGGCCCGATCTGAATGACGTCGGCCTCGACGCCAAGTTTATCGAGCGAGCCCTTGTAGAACATCGCCTCGGCGGCAAAGCCGTTGATGAGAAGATCGCCCGGCGGCGGCACAAAGATCTTGTCGGCGGCGGTCGCGATGTAATATTCCTTGTTCGAGCCAAGCTCCAGATACGCGAAGACAGGCTTGCCGCCCGACTTGTAGTCAGCGATCGCATCACGCAGCTCTTGGGCCTTGCCCCAGCCGATTCCGGGAAAATTGATATCAAGCAGCACGGCGCCGATGCGTCCGTCAACTTTTGCCTTTCGAAGCTGCGTGAGTAGAGTTGTGAAAGATTGCTCCTGCTGGATACCGAGCGCGCGTTCAAACGGTTGGTCCGGGACATAATCCGGCAGAGAACCGCTTACGTTCAGGACCAGAACGCTATTCTGCGGCACACTCGGCCGGCTAAGGGACTCAAAGAGCAGAGCGATGACGATAATGCCGATAAGGCATACGATGAGAACGCCCGCGATAATGCCGAAAGCGACCTTTGCTGATTTCGAAAGAGCCATAAGAAAATTTTCCTGAACTTGACCGTCGAGCCAATGCCGCGGTTCATACAAAGTTTAGAGTATATTACGGCATCCAACTCGTTAAAGTTTGGCGACACGAATTCGCCCCATATCGATCTTGTGAAATAGACGCTTTCGGCAACCAATTGTATAGTCAGAACTTATGGCAAAGAAAGGGAATATCCTTATCTGCGATGACGAAGAAATAATGCGGGACGTATTGGAGACGATTCTCTCCGGTGCGGGCTACAAGGTCGATCTTGCCAAAACGGGTGAGGAAGCCCTCGAAGCATACTCTCAGAAGACCTACGACACGGTCCTGATGGATGTGTCGATGCCGGGCATCGGCGGATTGACGGCCCTCGAACGGCTTATCGCGATGGATCCTGAAGCGATCGTGCTGATGATCACAGCGTATGCGACGTTCGATACGGCGATCTCTGCGTGGGAGAAAGGCGCCGCCGGCGTTATTCGTAAGCCTTTTCAGAATGAACAGATCCTTGCCTTTGTCGCTCGCGGAATTCGCGACCGGCGAAATCAGGAAGAGCGCCGCCACCTTCGCCAGGCGATGGTCAAGAGTGTCGAACGCGACGGTTTTATCGGGCGTTCCGACCTTATGGAGGATATCTTTCGCCTTGTCGAACGTGTCGCTCAGGCGCGCTCGACCGTACTTATCACGGGTGAGAGCGGAACGGGAAAAGAACTTGTCGCAAAAGCCATCCACGCTTCAAGCCCGCGTGCCGATGCTCCGTTCATCATCGTAAATTGTTCGAATATTCCTGCAGAACTGCTCGAATCCGAACTCTTTGGCCATACGAAAGGCGCGTTCACCGGTGCGGTTAGTTCGAAGAAAGGGTTGTTCGAGGCGGCCGATACCGGATCGATATTTTTGGATGAGATCGGCGATTTGCGACCTGAGATACAGGTTCGTCTGCTGCGTGTCATCCAGGAGCGGGAATTCACGCCGCTTGGCGATGTTGTGCCGACAAAGGTGGACGTACGCATCATTGCGGCAACGAACGTCGATCTGAAAGAAGCGGTCAAAAGCGGGACGTTCAGGGAAGATCTTTATTATCGGCTTTCGGTCGTGCCGATCGAACTCCCGCCGCTTCGAGACCGCCGCGAAGATATTCTACCGCTTGCTCAGCATTTTATCCGCAAGTATGCGGAAGAGAATGGCCGCGAGATGAGCGATACGGTTTCGCCCGAAGTCCTTGCGCTTCTTGAAGCATATCCATTTCCGGGCAATGTTCGCGAACTTGAGAACATCATCGAACGAGCGGTCGTCATCGCACCGGGCGATGAGATCACCGTTGATTGCTTGAGGCCCGAGGTCATAGACCCGCAGCTTGCCGTTGAAATGATGCAAAAATCGGAAGGCACTTCGGATGAGATCGATATTTCAAATGGTGTCGATTTCTATGATGAGGTCAAAAAGTTCGAGGTTGATCTCATCCGCCGGGCGCTTGAGCGAACCGGCGGGCATCAATCCAGAGCCGCGCGCCTTTTGGGGCTTAATGCGACAACCTTAAATTCGAAGATCAAGAATCATCATATTCCGACGAAACACGGCTAAGTCATCGAGGATGCTTCAGATATAATGCCGTTGCTCCTTAAATTCTATGCCCTTTTCCTCAACAGCATCAGGACAGACGGTCAAATCGCTCGGCGCAGGCGATCTGATCGACCGGACGATCCGGCTTTATCGCCGGAATTTCGTTGTGTTTATGCTGATAGCTGCGCCGCCTGTGGTTGTCGGCACGCTTCTCGCCCTCGGTTGGTCGCTGCTCACGCGAACTGTCATCTTTCCCGATGCTGCAGTTGCCTCGTCGGACACTGCGACCTACTACGTCACGCTCGTTGCCGGAACCGTAAATGTTTGGTTCGTTGAGATCGTCGCAACCCTAATTGTAATGGGCGGGGCTTCGCGAAACTTCGTCCGGAATCTGCTTTTTGATGAACCGATATCGTTTCGACAAACTTACGCAAACTGTACGTCGCGGATCTGGAGCCTTTTGACCGCTTCGGTGCTGATCACGATAAGTGTTGTCATTGTTGGCGTTATCTCGCTTTATGTCGGATTGTTCGCCGTGTCTATTCCGGTCTTCCTTTTAGGCTATTTGCTCTCGGGAATCCCGCCGCTTGCCGTGGCCGTCTGTGTTGTTGTGGGCCTTGCGATCATTTATGGAATCCTTTGGCTGACGCTGCTTATCGTCTCGCGCGTGGCATTCGTTCCGCAGGCGATACTGGTCGAAGGGCTTGGCGTAGGGGCGGCGTTCGGCCGCAGCTCTTCCTTTTCGACCTGGAGCGTTCGGCGATTGATGGCGTTGCTCGTCTTTACTACGGTCGTTACCATTGCCGCTCTTGCGATCCTCTATGTGCCGATCGCATGGTTTGCCTGGGCGAATGGCGTGGAACTCACCGATGGTGCGATCCTGCCGCTTTGGGTTTCGGTCCTTTATTCGCTGATCGGCCAGCTTTGCTTTATGCTCCTTTCCCCGATCTGGATGATCGGCCTTTCGCTGCTTTACGTCGATACGCGGATCCAGAGCGAAGCATACGATATAGAACTCCTCGCGACCAGGCGGCTTGGCGAGATCCCTGATCTGCCGCCGGACTATTTCAATCCGCTTCAGCCGGCGCTCGGACACACGAAGAATCGGACCACTGCTTTGGTGCAACCCGACAATGCCGCATCGCACTCAATGCTTGGACTCGAATGAGATATAGGACGCTCATCTTTTCGATACTGCTTTCGATCTGCTTTGTTGCCGGTGCTTCAGCGGCCACACTCAGCGACTATGCGGATAGAGTTCGCCTTGCGCGCTCTGCGGCAGGCGATTTGCAAAAAGCTCTCGCATCCGGGCCGGTCACGGGCGAGGTGGAAGGCCGGCTTCTTGGCATGATCGAAAACGCCCTTCCCCTGACGGAAAAGATCGAGATGGGCGGCACGACGGTCCAGACGGATTATAAATGGCTTCACACCGACATCCAACGGTATCGCGATGAAACGGATGCGGAGCACCGACGCAAAATTGTGGATTCAATTTCCGCCCGGCTGCAGGCCATCGAAGACAGCGTTTCGGAACTCGTTGGCGCTAATCAGTCCGACCCTACGAAAGATCTTGACAAGGACGCGCTCGGAAAGATCCTGCAACGTGAAGAGTACAAGATCGCCGAACCGCAGGAATCGCCGCTGACGAGGCTTTTTCAGCGGATTCTCGACTGGCTTTTCAGAGAATATCCGCGGGCCGCACCGCAGCCGATCGAATTGACCGGAATGCCGAATCTTGCGACGCTTCTGCAGATCATCTTGTTTCTTTTGATCGCGGCCGGACTTGGATTCATCGGCTACAAACTTGTTCCGCACTTTATACCAAAGTTCAGAAAAGAAAGTTCACGAAGGCGAGAGCGGATCGTTCTTGGTGAGGTCATCGACTCCGAAACGACCTCGCACGATCTTTTTTCCGATGCGCAAGAACTTGCTCGCTCCGGCCAGCTGACGCTTGCCATCCGAAAGGCATACATCGCCGTTCTCTGCGGCCTCGAGGACCGGCGGCTTCTAAAGCTCGTAAAGCATAAGACAAATCGGGATTATCTGTTCGAACTGCGAAAACGCGAGGATATCGTCAGGGAGATGAGCAGCATCACCCGCGAATTCGAAACTCATTGGTACGGAGCGAAAGAATCGACCCCGGAGGACTGGGAACACGTTGCGTCCCTTTATCAACAAACTCTCGCAAAGGCAGAGCGGTCATAGATGAAACAAAAGGTCATCCTCATTCTAGGTTTCGTTCTTATGCTCGGGCTGCTCGTGGCTCTGAATGCCTTGTCCGTTCAGCAAAAGACGGATGTCCGGGACAGTGAGTTGAACCCGAACCGCACGACGTTCAATACAGATTCGACAGGATTCCATGCATTTTATACCTTGCTTGCAGAAACTGGGCGAAAGCCGAGCCGCTGGCAGCAAAAGACCAGCGCGCTCGATGCACGCGGCGGCCCGACGACGTTTGTGATTGTCGGCCCGTTGAAAAAGGAGATGACCGAGTCCGAACGCCGTGAGATCCTTCGTTGGGTATCGAACGGCGGGAAACTCGTAGTCATAGACCGGAATCCGAATTCCGTATTCTTGACAAGCGACGGCGGTACTGCGATCGAGATCGATCCGCTTCGGCCCGGCTTTCCGATCTTCGATGAAAAGGCTTTCAAGGAACCTACCAAGGACATCGCGCCCGGCGTTCCGGTCCAGCCGACGGTCTATACTGCCGGTGTCGGGGCCGTACAGGCTTCGCGGTTCGGCAGCTATGTCGATTGGCCGGCACCAAAGTCGGAGAAGACCGAGGATGATTCAACTCGGATCGAGGGCGGGCCGCAGGCCGAACCAACGCCGATCTCACAGATAGACACAAGCGACTACGGGGTGTACTCGGGCGAACCGGTCGCGGACATTAAGACAGACGGCAAAGCGATCGTCGTAAGCCGAGCT
This sequence comes from Acidobacteriota bacterium, assembly GCA_018269005.1. Classification (GTDB taxonomy): domain Bacteria; phylum Acidobacteriota; class Blastocatellia; order Pyrinomonadales; family Pyrinomonadaceae; genus OLB17. The sequence goes on from JAFDVK010000052.1 coordinate 89,118, forward strand.
TACGGCAGCGGCAGGATCGTGATCCTTACGGATCCTTTCGTGCTTTCGAACACCGGGATCTCATTGCTCGACAACGCCCAGCTTGGAATAAATTTGGTGGCTGCCGGGCCTAACGGCACCATCGCCTTTGACGAGTATCATCACGGCTTCGGAGCGAACGAGAATCGGGTGGCGGAGTATTTCAAGGGAACGCCCGTTGTCGCGATCTTCTTTCAGTCGATCCTGATAGTCGGTGTGATCTTGTTCTCCCAAAGCTGCAGGTTTGCACGTCCTGTGCCGATAAAAGAGCCGGATCGCCTGACCAAGCTCGAGTATCTCTCGGCAATGGCAGAACTTCAGCGGCGAACCGGTTCTTATGATCTTGCCGTCGAGAACATATACCGCGAATTCCGGCGCCGTGCCGCACGTCTTGTCGGTGTCGATCCTAAGTCGGTGTCCAACGCAGAACTTGCACGCCTTATCGCCGCACGAGCGGGAAAACATCCGGCCGCGGTCGAAGATACGCTCTTGACGGCCGAAGATGTGATGCACGACCTTCATCCGAATCGTGCTGACGCAATGCGGGTCGTCACGGAGATACGCGAGTTAGAGGCGGCCTTGAATCTCACACGAAGGAAGGCCACCGCAAAATGAATATCGCGGAATTCGCCGTCCTCCTGGTCATTTTTTTGGCTACCAGCATTGTCGGTGTCGTTACGGGAAGCAACTCGCTTATTACCGTGCCGGCAATGTTCCAATTCCATATCGAACCGCGCGTTGCGGTCGCGACAAATATGTTCGGCCTCGTCTTTATGACCGCGGGCAGCACGATACCGTTCATACGGCAGAAGACGGTCGACCTCAAAAAGGTCTCGCCGCTATTGATCATTACGGCCATCAGTTCGGCTCTTGGAGCGATGCTCGTCGGCCGAATTTCCGCCGATGGAATAAAGACTTTGGTGTCCGTTTCGATGATCGCGGTCGCGATATTCATCGTCGTTAATCCCGGGAAAGGAACCACGGCCGAAGAAAGGCCGGCAAGCCCCGGCGTCATCGCATACGGCCTTATATTTGCCCTCGGCATTTACGGCGGTCTGTTCAGCGGCGGTTATGTAACGATCCTCACGGTCGTCCTTGTCGCATTCTTCGGTATGCGATTCTCAGAATCGATCGCAGCCACTAAGCTCGTAAACCTTGTTTCCTCGGCAATCGCTAGTGTTCTATTTATGTGGCAGGGTTTGGTAGACTACACGCTTGGTATTTGGCTTGCGGCCGCAATGTTCGTTGGCGGTTATGTAGGAGCTCATTATGCGGCTAGAATGAACGACGTTTGGCTAAAGCGTATCTTTCTCACGGCAGTTTTCCTGCTTGCACTAAAAATAATTTTCGACCTGGTCTTTTGAACAAATGCTAAATGTAACTCCTCAATTCGTTGCGCATATTCGCCGCGAACTCTCAAAAACGGTCGTCGGCCAGTACGCTGTGATCGAGCAAATACTCATTGCCATGCTCGCCGAAGGCCACGCTCTTCTCGAAGGCGTTCCGGGCACGGCGAAAACGCTCACGATCAAGACGCTTGCACAGATCCTCGGGTCACAGTATTCGCGTATTCAATTCACGCCCGATCTGATGCCTTCCGACATCACGGGCACGAACGTGTTCAATATGCGGACGTCGGAATTCAACCTGCGACGCGGGCCGATCTTTACGGATATTCTCCTTGCGGACGAGGTGAACCGCACGCCGCCGAAAACACAGGCCGCTTTGCTTGAAGCGATGGAGGAACGCCAGACGACCATCGATGGCGAGCCGTATAAACTCTCGCCGATATTTACCGTTCTTGCGACGGAGAATCCGATCGAGTATGAGGGAACTTATCCATTGCCCGAGGCGCAGCTCGATCGCTTTTTGATAAAGATCCTGATCGACTATCCTGCTGAAACCGAAGAACAGGAGATCGTCGCACGCTGGGATGCCGGCTTTAACTCGCGTCGGCTCGAAGCCGTCGATATCGTGCCGCTCGAGGATCCGTCCGCTCTTCAGCAGTGCCGATTCGAGGTTAGAAATATGCGGGCCGAGGCAGGCGTCCAAAAATATATCGTCGATATGACCCGCAGAACGCGAAACCACCCGGCAGTCCTTTACGGAGCAAGTCCGAGAGCGTCGATCGCATTGCTGCTTTGCTCGAAAGCGTTGGCCGCGATCAGAGAACGCGATTTTCCGACGCCTGATGATGTTCGAGACGTTGCGCTGCCCGTCTTAAGGCACAGGCTTTCTCTGCGTGCGGAAGCCGAACTTGACGGTGCGACGACCGACAGCGTGATCTCGGATATCCTAACCACGCTCGAAGTGCCACGCTAGGCGGCGCGCAAATTATTCTTCCTCAGTTTTTCCTTTCTTCGCAGGTTTTGCGGCCGGTGTCTTTTTAGGATCCGCCGCTGAGGCCGCGGGCTTGTCGGTCGCCTTCTCCGGAGGAGCGGTTGCTTTTGGCGTACCGGCAGCACCTGCAGGATTCTTCACGGCGGTATTTGCCGCTCCGGTCTTTGGTGTGGGCGTCGCGTCGGGTTCCTGATTCTTTGGAACAGGAACGAGGATGACCCCGCCCTCGCTCGGCATAAAAACGCTGCCGCCGGGCTGGACGGTAACTCTTTGTCCGGGCGGTGCGATCGCTTCCGGCGGAAGGCCGTTGTTTTGATTAGCTTGCGGAAACTGCGAACCTGCGAGAGGGCCGGCGGTCGTTCCGCCGAGCGGAGCACCCGCGGGAGGCATCACACCATTGGACCACGCATTGTAACCATCGCCGCCAGGCGTTGCTCCATTCAAGTAGGGATCTTGAAGGGCATTTGGATCGCCGATCGGCGAGTTCTTGAGCAAGGCTTCTTCTTGTGCGCCTGTGGCAGGATTTATCGGCTGCACGGGCAGGCTGCCTTCATCGGCTTTCGCCGTTACCGTCGGATCGCTACCTTTCGAATAAGTTGCGTAGATCAGCACGCCGGCAAGCACGACGATGCCGCACAATGCGATGAACGCCGTCTGCCAGATATTGTGCTTCTTCGGTGCGGTTGGGATCGAGGCAACACCACCGGATTCAAGGTAAAGTCGGTCGAGATCTTCGCGGAATGCAGAGGCGGACGCATAGCGTAATTCCGGATCGCGGGCCATGGCCGTTTCGATCACCGGAACGAGTTCCTTATGAGCGTTGTCGGGCAAAGTGTCTGCGAGGCCATCGGCTACGCCCGGACCGGCAAGCATACGTTTTAGGATCGCCCCAAGAGCGTAAATGTCAGATCTTTTGTCCGCGATCGGGTATTCATTGCTTTGCTCAGGAGCGAGAAACTCTGAGGAGCGGTCGCGGGGAGCATCGAACGAATCGCCGCCGAAGCCATAGACCTTCGGTGTCGAAGCGTCGTCAAGAAATACCTTGATCGGCGACAGTTGTCCGTGGATAACACCGCGTTCGTGTGCCGCCTCGACCGCGCGGGCGATACCTCGCGCAACGTCGAGAGCCCGATCTTGCGGCAGCGGTTGTGCAAGCAGCGAACTCAAAAGCGTCGATTCCGCCGCTTCGTAACCGGCATAAACATTACCGCGTGAATCTTCGCCATAATCTTCAAGGCGAAGCACGTTCGGGTGTGAAATGCCGCTCGCGGCCCGAGCACGGTCAAGAAATTTCTTTGTCCAACGGCTATCTACTGAAAATGCGCGTGGAAGGACCTCGAGTATCAATGGTGTCTCGCGGGATTCGTGCACAGCCCGAAAGATATCCCCCGAATCATTCTCCAGAATGAGCGAATCAATACGATACTTATCTGCTACGATCTTTCCGATCAGGTCGCTGGTCATCTTTAATTAGAACGCATTCAAACGTCCCAAGTTGCAAGTAAACACCAAAAACGGTGTGTTTGCCACAAAATAACACGGCGGCAACCCGTTTGAGATGTCTCTCGGTCGGATGCCGCCGTTCTTTGAATTTCGAGCAATACTCGATCCGTTAAGCTCTTTTTAGAGCTTAACGAAGACGACGAGCAGTGCGAAAAGCACGAGTGACTCGATCATGGCGAGGCCGATGATCATAAGCGTCATTACCGAACCCGAAGCACCGGGATTACGTGCAGCTCCTTCGGCGGCACGCGAACCGACCAAACCCTGGCCGATACCGGCGAGACCGGCAACGAGGCCGAAACCGAGTCCGGCACCGAGAGCCTTAGCTGCGGAAACGGTCGATTCGTTGTCGGCGGCACCTGCACCCTGGGCCATTGCTGCCATGCTGAAAAGCGCGATGGCCAGCGTCGCGAAAACAATGTATTTAAAGTTCTTCATTTTTATCTCCTATTTTATGATCCGAAGATATTCGCTATCGGTTCCCGCCGTTCGTTGACAATGTGCAGGGCGTTATTATTTCGCCTCGCTTCCGGTATGCACTTGATTTTATACTCCTTAGAGTCAAGGCTCCTGTTGCGTGCGGGCATATCATGCTATAAAACGCACATCATTCGCGATCAAGGGAACGGGTCGCTGTATCTTCAAATATCGAGTGCCCGTCATTTCGAGGGGCAAAACCTAAAAAAACCTACGCGTGAGCTGCCGCCGGCTCCGCATGTTCCGCATCGTGCTCATGGTCGTCATGCGGTGGATGCGAAACCTCGCCGATATAGATCATCGAGAGCAGAGTGAATACCAGCGTCTGCACGAATGCAACGAAGACTCCCAAACCGGTCAAAACCAGCGGCAGGACAAAATGCGTGTACGGCGGGAAGATATTCGTTATCTCCATGTAAACCTTCTCGTCCGAAAACATATTGGCGAACAATCGAACGCCAAGAGTGAACGGCCGGAAAAAGTTGCTTATCAGTTCTATGCAGAAGATCAGGACCGTGATGACCACAAGGAACCACGGGAGCCTCGGCCCCGCCAGGTGAGCGATGTGCCGGCCGACGCCGTTCTCCTTTATGCCGACGTAGTTGTAATAAATGAACGACGAAAGGCCGAGAGCGTAAGTTACGTTCACCGAGGCGGTCGGTGACATAAATAGGGGGAACTGACCCATCAGATTCGAGATCAGGATCAGAACCGCGAATGTCGCAACGACCGGGAAGTATTTCTGGCCGTGGCTGCCGACGACATTCTCGAGCAGGTCGCGAACGGCAAGATAGCCGGCCTCGAGCGTCAACTGGCCGCCGCCCGGATCATCTTCAGAGAGCTTGCCCCTGAGCAGATAGATCACGATGACCGAGAGGATACAGGCGATCACGAACATCACCGTGTACCACGGAATGGCCGTTTCGGGGCTATATGGTGCATTGAAGACCACTTCAGGCGAAGTGCCAAAATGGGCAAAAAACTTGTCCCAGAGCGGTTTCGTGTATGCGATCTGGAATCTGTAGACCGGTTCGCCCAGATAGTGGTTTATGAAATCTACGATCAGCGGAGTGTGTTCACCGCCTTCTGCTAAAAGAAACATCGCTATTTTCGGCTCTTAAAAATACTAAAAATTCCGTCTATCATAACGGCGACAGCAAAGGCTGCCAGCCCGATCAACACCGCTGCGATCGGTAACGCACCTAGGGCGTAAATTCCCAATAGGAAAAGCCCTAACGCAAGATACCGCAAGATGAAACGCGCGGCCGGAAATACAGACTTCCTGCCCTCGGCCCAGTCGGCAAAAAGGCCTTTTGTCGAACTTTCGAGCCAAACAAAGTTCACGACAGACAAAAGCCCGCCGATCACAATGCCAATGCAGAAGCGCACATTTCCAAATATCAATCCCGCGATCGCAGCTATCGCTACGGCAACTGCCATCAGCCCGTAGATCCTTGTCCGCGAATACTCGCGAATATCACTCTCTGGATCCGTTTGGACGTCCATCGCGAAACGGACATTCTAACCCGAAATCATGGGCAAAATCAAAGACGAAAGGCGTTGTCTTGCGAATCTTGCTGGTCGTACGAGGAAAGGAGCGGATTGACCTTCGGAGAAGTTTTGTTTGGGAAGATGCGGGATGAGATGTGAAATAGCTCAAAAAAGCCGATCGCGGCACCGAGAATCACGCCCGCAACAATGCCCCACGGCCTCGTACCCATCAAGAGATCGACGAGCCAACCGACAAAAACCATGAACGCGATCGCTCCGGAAAATGCGATTCCGGCCGACCATCCGAGACCGACTCGCCGCACTTCCTCGTCGAGTGACGGCGGCGTAAACGATTGTAAAATAAAGGGTTCTTCCGTCGTTTTTGTTTCAGGCTCAAAGAGCGAGAGGGATGTCTCGGGTTCTTGATCGGATGCAGCTTCGGGCCCGATGATCTGAGTCTGCTCGGCGGATGGGTCTTGCTGGTGCGGTTCTGCGTCCTCTGCGTATGGGTCTTGCCAATTTTCGCTCATCGCTTTTCGCGTATGATGACAGTTTCGCTCGGTGATTTCAATTCATATATGGTTCCGCGCCAGCGGATACGCCGCGAGAATAGGGCGAGAATCGTGTTAACGAGGAAGATCGCGGGTGTGACGAAAGCAAAGATGCATTGAGGAACGACCTGTTTTGCCAGAAGCTTTTCGTGATCCGAGAGGGCAAAGCGAACGGCGCGCAGACGAACAAAAGCCTTTGCAAGAGTGAACACGGTCACCAACATGAGAGTTGACACCGCTGCGATCATCGCAAGGCTGCCAAGTTCGCTCGTTTGCAGAATTCCTATGCTGGCGATCATCACGCTGCAGAAAAGGGTCGACCCGAACATTGAAAGGAGCCACAAACCCGGCGAATAGACGCGCGTGATCTTCATTTGCCGCGTCGTGAATTCGAGCATTTCAGCGAGAGTTTGATGTTCAAAACTCGCACAAAAAGCTCGCGGGACGAACTCCAGTTCAAGGCCGGTATCCTGCACGGCCTTTGTTACGGCAAAATCATCGCTCAGAACGCCTTTCCAGCAGCTTTTTATGTCAAGCCGCTTGAACATCTCACGTCTGAGTGCCATCGAGCCGCCCCAGCAAAAATTCGACCTTGTGTTGGGCCCAAGTGCGGATGCGACCGAGCCATTCCAGACGGACGAAAGCTCCGAACCGAGCTTGCCGTTCTCCGAAATAAGCCAGCGGTATCCCGTCGCCGCTCCCACATTTGGTTTTAAGGCCGTAGTCGAAAGGGAAGCGAGCCAGTCAGAATTGGTGCAGGCATCAGAATCGACAAAGGCGAACACCTCGCTGCGTTCGTCGGCGGTTGGTATCGCAAAGAGAAGGTTCTCGATCTTCTGACTGGATCCCGTAGCTTTCTGTGCGACGAGAAGGCGTGCACTGACCTTGTCAGATGAATGAACCAAGATCGCCTCTTCGATCTCCTTAACGGCCGCATCTTCTTTGTCGTCAACGATAAAAAGGATCTCGTAGCTCGGATATCGCTGGGCAAAGAGTCTTCGCAGATTTTCTTTGAACTCGCGATCAGCGCCGCGGCAAGGTGCGAAGATGGTCGCGAAAGGCAGGTCGGGTCGAGTCTCGAGCGAGAACCCATCGCGAATGAATCTCTCGTAGATGATGCCGCCGCGATATGACCGACAGCTCAGCCAGATCAGCACAACCGCAAAAAAGTAGAATACGTAGATCAAGGCGATTTCTTAGTGAGAGCCCTCGCTCGATGAACGCAGGATAAGCGGCTTCAGCTGCTCAAAGGTCCGGTCGATGGCGCCGCGATTATTGTTCATTGCCGCTTTTGCACGTTCCCCAAGGGCCTTGCGTTTTTCGGGACGGTCGAGCAACGCGAGAAACTCCTTGGCAAGAGCGGCGGAAGCATCATCTAACGATTCTTTTGGTATCTGTATCAACGCCTCGCGTTCAAGGAACTCTTCGACGATGGCCTTGAAATTATGCGTGTATGGCCCTGCAATGATCGCTTTACCCTCGGCAGCCGGTTCGAGGACGCTTTGGCCGCCGTGTTCGATCAGGCTTCCGCCGACGAACACAATCTCAGCAAGCGGAAAGGCCGCCCGCAGTTCGCCGATCGAATCGAGCAATATCACGTCTGCGGACACGTCGGCATCACCCGCGGCATCGGAACGGCGCGTCCATTTGAAGCCCGAGTTTGCGATAAGCTGAGCGACCTCATCGAATCGCTCCGGATGCCGCGGTGCGATCAAAAGACGAGGCGACCCTTCGCGTGTTGCCTCCGAGGTCTTGCGAAAGGCGTCGAGCGCCCAAGATTCTTCAGGGGCGTGTGTGCTTGCGGCGATGATCAACGGCGCATTTTCAGCGAGGCCGAAACGGGTACGGAACTCTTCCGTCAGAGCTTCTTCGCCTTCCGTGATCGAATGGTCGAATTTTAGATTTCCCGTAACCTTTACCTTGCTCGCACGCATTCCAAGGGCCATAAAGCGGTTCGCGTCCGCACCGGTTTGGATCAGAGCTCGGTCGAAATAGCCGAATAGCCGCTTCATCGTCTTTTTGAACGCGTTGTAACGCTTGTACGAGCGTTCGGACATTCGGCCATTCACGAGAGCGACGCGGACGTGCGATCTGCAGGATTCGCGAATGAGGTTGAGCCACAATTCGGTCTCCATTATCACTAGCAGAGCCGGTCGAAAATGCCGCAGTACGCGCCTTACCGTCCAGCGCCAATCGAACGGCACGTAGAAGACGGCTTCTGCTTGCGTGAAAAGCTCTTTTGCGAGCTTTTGGCCCGTGCGCGTAGTTGTTGAGACGATCAGCCGGACGTCGGGGAATTCAGTATGGAGACGATCGACGAGCAGCCTTGCGGCGTTAGCTTCGCCGACCGAAACACAATGCAGCCAGATGACTTTGCGTTCGTCGGGTGTGAATTTGGGCAAGGAGAAACTCAGCCTTTGGAAGAATCCGGCCGCACGCTTTCCCCTTACGATGCCGCTCAACGCAAAAACGGGCAGCATCGCAAGAAAAGCGAGCGAATAGACAAGACTGTAAAGGACGAACATTGCAACTCCCCGAAAGAGATAAAGTCGCAAAAAGCGCAAAGTTGCAAAAACAGGCGGTTCTACTTCACCCGCTCGATATAGCGGGATTCCGCCGGATTGACGCGGATCTTCTCGCCTTCGACGATGAACGGCGGCACCTGAAGCGTCACGCCATTTTCGAGTGTCGCGGGCTTGTTCGAGTTCGAAGCGGTCGCACCTTTCAGGACAGGCTCGGTCGTCGAGACGGTCAATTCCATCGAAGCCGGAAGCGTGATGCCGATGGGCGAGCCGTTATAAAACTCGACCTCGATCGTCAGGTTCGGCATCAGCCATTGGGCCGAATCGCCAAGATCTTCTTCGGTCAGGGCGACCTGCTCATAGCTCTCATTGTTCATAAAATGATGATGCGAGCCGTCCGAGTAAAGATAATCCATCTTGTGCTGTTCGAGCACGATCCTTTCGAGCGTGTCATTCGAGCGAAAGCGGTATTCGAACGAGTTTCCGGTCAACAAGTTGCGAAGCCTTGCCTGGACCATCGCCCTCAAGTTGCCCGGCGTGTGGTGGTGAAACTCCATCACCTTGACCGGCGCGCCTTCGTGAAGGATCACCATTCCTTTTCTGATATCGTTAGCTGAAATTGCCATATACTAAAAAAACTCCCGTGTTCTCGGCATCTATGGTAAAGATGCGAAAAACAAAGGAGTAAGTTTATGGTTCGCGCCCGCTTCTTGTCTAGCGGACAGTTACAAGAAATTTGAACGTGCCCTTCCAGGGGTCGGCCTTAGTGCACTCGACGACGGTGATCACATAATCACCTGCGGCGGTCGGTGTGACCTCATTTCTGTCGTGGCAGTCGGCGGCCATATCCTGATCGTAATGCGAGCCTTTTGGCGGCTTTATCGAGATCGTAATGGCGTTATCTCCTGTACTTTCAGTAGTTAAGGTCTGGCCCTTTCGAACGCGGATGACAAACGTGCGTGCCGACCGATAGCTCGAAAGCGTGCCCGTGACGGTCTTTTCGGTAGCGCCGCGTGCAAATTTTATTCTCGTCGGGTGCTTCTGGGCGTATGTCTCGGTGACAGATCCAAAAGCCATCAAGGCTAGGACCGCGATCGTAAATACGTTCTTCATTTTTCTTTTTCTTTGTCGCCGAAGGGAAGCGGCGGCGGTTCTTCACCCGGTTTTGGGGCCTCTCGATTCATACTCGAATAGATCCCCATTATCTGATCTATCCATTGCTTCGCCTCTGCCATCTCAGGTTCGACCGCGAGGGCCTTTCGATAATCGCCGAGAGCCGAAGGATATTGGCGGGCATCCGTCAGGGCCATTCCGCGGTCGAAATACGCCTTGGCGAGAGCCTTCTTGGCGTCGGCATTCTTAGGAGCCTTTTTCGCCGCCGCTTCACCTGCCTTTATCGCCTCGTCAAACTTCGTCGTGTCGATCGGCGTACCGCTTTGCGTCCATTTCGATTTCGGCTTGGAAGGATCGACAGAAGGAACCGGGCCCGGGCCTGGCGGTTCGTTCGAGTGGGCTATTACGGATTGCTCCGGAAGTTTTGCGTTGCTCGACGGCGCGGTGTTGTCCGAAACGCGGACGGCATTCGTGCCGCACGCAGCGAACGCGACGCTAAAGATAAAAACAATGAGTTTGCCGATATTCTTCATTTTTTGTCTATGTATGGCCTGGATTGAACGATAAATATCTTTCTGTCTATTATGCCCCACTCGATATCCTGCGCAACCGAACCGCCAAATGCCTTTTTGATCGCAAGTGCCGCTTTTGCAAGCGCACGAGCTTCTGCATTTGTCAGAACTCGCTGATCGGGCCCGGCACAGGTCTCGCGTGTGGGCCGAAGGTCGCCTTTTTCATCAAATTCGAGAGCACTCTGCTGCTGTGAGAGGGTTTTTACGGTAACGGAGTTTGCCGCCGCGCTGTAAAGAAGCTGTTCCGGAATGCCGGCGTTGTCAACGACCTTTGAATTGTGCCCGCAAACCGCGGAAATATAGACGACATTGCGGGCTCGCGTGTTGAAAGGATCTTTCGTGATCATTACGCCGCCCTTTTTCATATTGATGCCGATCTGCACCAAGGCCGACATATAGACGTCCGTCTGGCTCACATAATTCCGTACGCGCGCCTCGTAGGCGTCGAAGTTCCAGAGCGACGCCCAAACTTTCTTCACGGCCGTGACGAGAGATTCATCGTCGATGACGTTTGCAACGCTTGAATAAAGCCCCGCACCGCTGAAGTTCGGCAGGTCCTCGCTGTTCGAAGAACTTCTGACAAACACGGGTTTTCCGCCAAGCTGCGTGTGCCACCGTTCGAGGATCTCTTTCTTCAACGCCTCATCGAATTTGCCGGCGATGATCGTCTGGCGGAACTCTGCCAGCTTTTGCCTTCGGACGCGCGGATTGTGGACGAAATCGTTGTTGTCGGTGAGCTTGAGAATGACGTCGTCAAACCCATTGTCCTGCATGAACTTGTCATACCAATGAAACGGGATACCAAAACCGTCGGGAATTGTGACGCCCGGCACTTTTTTGTTCAGCATCTCACCGAGGTTTGCGGCCTTTGATCCGTAAGAAATGCTGTCACGCTTTCGCATCGCAGCGAGCGGAGCAAGCTTCGTCGTCGTCAGATTCACCGGCGGCACCTGATCGTCCGGCGGATTCGGAATATCTTCCGAACTCGTCACGCGTTCGAGGGTGTAATCGCTCGATCTTGCGTCAAGCTTCATCCAGTAAGTGTTGAGGCCGCGAAAAAGCTTGTCGGCGTCTTTGATGTAAATATTCGGAATGCCCCATCCATGAGCCAGGATATTGACGTGCGAAAGCGGAGACGAAGGCTTGGCGACGATAATGCCCCGGACCGGCGGCAGCGACTGCGGCAGTTCGCGCAGGATAAGTATCTCGTTGTCTCCGATCTCGACCGTGTCGTCGAGTTTGTCGATGATGTGAATCCTCCCGACGGCACTGCCTGTATTTAGGGCAAGATAGACTTGATTGCGATTGAGTTCATCCTGAGACACACGTTCGATACCGAGATCGGCCGACGCAGAAGTTTGCCGCTCCGAGTTCGGCTTGAAGCTTACGTGCGTGTAGAACGCCGCATTTATGGTGTCATCAGCAAGTTTGATCAACTCGCTCGTTGCCATATCACCTTCCCAGAGTTCCCAAGTGAATTTTTGGACAGGTTCCTGCCATGCTATCGTCCCGACCATAAATCGGCGGCCTTTGTCGATATAGATCGGCTGGAAAATATCAGCACCGCGGGGCACGAGATATGTCGCGAGAAGGAAATCCTTGTGAAAGCGATATCGCTGCGAATTAATGAAGTAGATCTTATTTTTCGCAAGACGATCGATCACGAACATCACGTGCGGCAATGCGTACGGAGTGCCTTGCTGATAGACGCGTGCGAGCGAATCGAACGCCGCTCTCGATGGGATCGATCTCAGAGAATCGTCCTTCGACGCCGTTATCTTCGGCCTTGGCTTTGTCGGGGCATCGGATCTGGTGCGCTCGCCCGGAGCCTGGCCAAAAGAAAGGGCCGCAAATGCTGCGATAAAGAGAAACGCCGCAAGAGAACGGGGATAAAGGTATTTACTTCTCATTCAAAAAACTTTGATCTACGCAGCCGTCCTCATATTGAGGTCCTTCTTCTTAAGGAAACGCTCACGAAACTCCTGTGCGTCGTCCGGGCCTTGCTGAACAAAGCCGAGGTCGTGGATGATCCCATCACGAAGGCCGTAGATCCAGCCGTGGACGATCAACTTCTGGCCGCGCGCCCAAGCATCGGTAACTACGGTCGTGTCGGCCGCGTTAATTACCTGACGCGCGACGTTGAGCTCGCACAAACGATCGACGCGTTCTTCGCCTTCGAGGTTGTCCAACTCGTCTGAATATAGATACGCGGTCTCGCGTATAAGCTGGAGCCAATTATCGATCAATCCGTGCCCGATCGATTCAAGGGCGGCCCGAACACCGCCGCAGCCGTAGTGCCCGCAGACGATGACGTGCTCGACCTTTAGAACTTCAACGGCAAACTGCAAGACGGAAAGACAGTTCAGGTCGCCGTGCGCCACTATATTCGAGATATTGCGATGGACGAACACGTCGCCGGGCGTCAGACCGGTGATCTGATTCGCCGGCACGCGGCTGTCAGAGCATCCGATCCAAAGGTATTCAGGAGCCTGGAGAGCGGCAAGGTTTGCAAAAAACTCCGGCTCTCGGTCGAGCTGTTCTGCGGCCCATTCTTTATTGTTCTTGAGAAGTCGCGTTATGCGTTCCATAAGACCATTCTATCCGTCCGGACAGGTCGGGCAAAGCAGAGGTGTTTCATGTGTGCTGTGGTTCGTCAGGGGGATCGGAACGTTCTTTTGGCTTCGGACGGGCGTTTATCCTCGCTTTTAGCCGACATCGATAGCCCAGAAAAAACATCGAACAAGCGAGAATGAACGTTGAAAATGTCCAGTCAGGATCATCTGAGCGATAGAAATATACGAACGCTGCGGCTAGAAGCAGGCCCGCGAGATAGAAGATGAATTCGAGGCGGCGGTAAGACATTTACCTCGCCGCCTGGTCGAATCCTTTGCCGGAAAGATAAGCCGAAACCGCCCGCAGCATTCGCGCTAAACGCCTAATGATCTTTGGCAGGAACCATAAGAAACCGATAAGGAAGAGCACGAGGATGACCGCGACCAAGATCGGAGCAAAGACCGCGAGCAGCGTCCCGACAAAGGCGATAATGTCCTCAACGATGGAAAGCGTCCAATTCGATATAGGTTCGGGCGAAAGATTCGCTGTCACGCGAGCCGCGGCCTTCGTGCCGTGCGAGGCCAATGCCAATCCGCCGCCAAGAAGCGCAGCCGAGATCGTAACGGTCGGGTCGAGCTGGCTAGTTGCGGCATAAGCAACCACGGCTCCCGCAGGCACACGAATGAATGTGTGAATTACGTCCCAAACGCTGTCAACGTAAGGTATCTTATCCGCAGCAAATTCGACGATATAAAGTCCGCCCGCGATGCCGATGATCCACCAATTGTCGAGAGCCTCAAGACCGCCCGGCAACTTCACGCCACCGAATTTCTGTAGCAGGCCAAGCACCGATACCGTCGCGTAGAGATTGATCCCGCTCGTCCACGCTGAGCCGAGAGCAAGAGACAATGTTGATAACCATTCCATAAGAATCCTCCCGGATCCAGGGGCGAGCGGCGAGGGACAAGGGACGAAAGTATCGTTACGTGCTCACCGACTTAGCTAGTAAGGCACGGCGATCGCTCATCACCTAACTCTCGTCCCTTGCCGCTTGTCCCTCGTCACTATCATCCTTTTTGAACCCGAATTTCTCGAGCCGATACTGCAATGTACGAAATGTCAGGCCGAGGAGTTTGGCCGATCTTGTTATGTTGTTATCGGTTCGCTCCATTGCCTGCATAATGAGGCTGCGTTCGATCTCCTCGAAATTTATCCCGTCGGCCGGCAGCTTGAAATCCGTGCTCGCATCAATGGCCGCCGGACGTACGGCATTCGTCATCTCGGGCGGCAGATCGTCGAAAGTAACTGTGTCGTTCTCGCAAAGCAGGATCGACCGCTCGATCGCCGATTCTAGCTGCCGAACGTTGCCCGGATATGCATATTCGTCGAGGACCTTGCGTGCCGCAGCGTCGATCTTGATCTTGTGGTCTGTGCCGCGAGTATGTTTCTTTACAAAGTAATCGATCAGCACCGGAATATCAGTGCGTCGTTCGCGAAGCGGAGGCAGTTCGATCGAGAGAACGTTCAGCCGGTAGTAAAGATCTTCGCGAAAGCGTTTTTCTTCGACCATGTGGAGCAGGTCGCGGTTCGTCGCGGCAACCACACGCACATCGACGTCGATCTCTTTTACGCCGCCGACACGCCGTATCTGCTTTTCCTGCAAGGCACGCAGTATCTTTGCCTGGAGTGCGATGTCGAGCTCGCCGATCTCATCCAGGAAAAGCGTGCCGCCGTGTGCGATCTCGAACAATCCCTTCTTATCCGAGACCGCTCCCGTGAACGAGCCTTTCTCGTGGCCGAACAGCTCGGATTCAAGCAGATTTTCATTTATCGCGGCGCAGTTCACGGCCTGAAATGTCTCGTTCGCACGCAGGCTGTTCGCGTGGATCGAACGTGCGATCAGCTCTTTTCCCGTTCCGCTTTCGCCGCGTATAAGGACGGTCGAGTTGGATTTGGCGATCTTCAGGATGAGCTTTTTGACCTTGTCCATCTCGGGCGAAACGGAGACGATCTCGGCGTCGAGCGTCGAAAGCTTTTTCAACGCTCGCGACACCGTTTCGAGCAGATTCGCGCTGTCGTACGGCTTCTGCAGATACTCGAACGCGCCCAGACGCATCGCATCTACCGCCGAATCGACCGAGCCGTGTGCCGTCAGCAAAATAACGATGATCGACTTGTCAAAATCGGTAAGGGATTTGAGCAGGTCGAGGCCGCTCATTCCCGTCATCTTCAGGTCGGTGAGAACGAGGTCAAAATGCCGATCCGCGACGAACTTCATCGCGGCCTCGCCCGAACTCGCACTCGTTACGTCATAGCCCTCGGCGGATAAGATCTCGTCGAGTATCTCTCTTTGATTTTTCTCGTCATCAACGACGAGGATGGATTTTCGAGCCATAGTAAAAAGTTAGTTAAATTCGGAGAAAAATGCGAATTTGGCTGCGTCGAGCGATCTCAATCTTCTCTCGAAGCCGGTATCAGGATCGTAAATGTCGTTCCCTTTTCCAACGTCGATCGGACGTTGATCTCGCCGCCGTGGATGTCCACGATCTTTTTGACGATCGCGAGGCCGAGGCCCGTGCCCGTTTCCTTTGTTGAGAAATACGGCTCGAAGATCGCCTCGAGATTTTCCTGCGGAATGCCGCGGCCCGTATCCGCGATCTCGAAATCAACGGATTTTGCGTCTTCGGACGGCGAGATCCGAATGTTCAGCTTGCCGCCAGTTGCTTCCATCGCCTGCACGGCGTTGATGAAAAGGTTGTTAAAGACCGACCGAAGGAATTGCGGGTCGCCAATGATCTGCGGTACATTTTCGAGCTCGGAGACCGACACGACAATGCCTTTTTCCTCGGCTTGGCCTTCGATTATCCGAAGCGAGTCCTCGACAACTTGTCGTGCATCGATCGGCCGCAGGTCCGCGGTGGCCGGCCGTGAATAATTCAAAAAGTCCGTGATCTGGCGGTTGATCCTCGCAACTTCCTCTTTGAGTTGAAGCGTGAGCTTGTCGAATTTCGCTTTCTTCTCATCTTCCGGCGGGGCGAACTTGCTTCGCAGATGGTCGAGCGTGAGATTGATGTAATTCAGCGGATTGCGTATCTCGTGGGCGATGGCCGAACCGAGCCGACCGACGACGGCGGACTTTTCGGCCTGCTGAAGTTTTGCTTCGAGCTCGGTCTTCTTTTCGAGTTCGGCGGTCATCTCGTTGAAATTCGACGCCAGTCGTCCAAGTTCGTCCGTCCGCGTTTCATCGACGCGAACACTCAGGTTGCCGTCCGCAACCTCACGGGCGGCGTGCGAAAGATCCGCGATCGGCCGCGTGAATTGAAATACGAGGAGGATCGTGATCAGCGATGAGATCATCAGAATGCCGAGCGTGTATAAAAGCGGTTGTGCGGCGCGTTCGGTGGCGGCGGTCTTGTCGTTGTAAAGCAGCACCATCACGTACCAGCGGCCTTTGCTCGTTTCGATCGGAATAGCGTGCGCCTCGCCGTCGTGGCCTGCGTCGCCTGCAGCGGGCCGATTGGGGAATTTCGATATATCGGTGCCGAGCCGCGTGCCTTCGAGCAGAGGCGGTAAGTCCTTAAGATCGCTTAATTTCCGGTAGATCGTCTCGCCGTTCGGCCCGGCCGTGGGAAGGTTCTCGGGCGCGAGGCAATCGAAGATTCGCCATTCATTATCAACAACGATGATGTCCTGAATACGGCGTCTTGATTCTTCGTCGAGAAGGGTCTGTCCCGGAAGCTCGATCAGGTCGCGAATTCGGTCGGGACTCGTTACGCTGCTGATGCCGACGGCAAATCCTGCAACTATCGCCCTTTCCTGCCGTTCGCGAAGGGAATAATTCTCCTGCTGAGTGCGCAGATTCAATAGATACTGAACGCCGAGAGTTGTAACCAGCAGGAGGGCGAGGATGATAACAAGGCGTCCGCGAAATGTACTTAGAAAGGGCATATCGAGCCTTAAATAGCCAGGATCCTTATAGCTGCGAGCAAAAGTACTTGCAAAGGAGAGTTTCTGAATGTTAAGCTATTGCTTAGTTTGTACGCAAACTTGGGTCGCCTCAAGGCGCGTTGGCAGACCCTCCCGAAACACACACAATTCTTTTTTCTCTCTTCGTATTCAAGGCTTTGAGGTTTATGTCCCTACGAAAAGTTGCTTTCCAGTCGCTAGTTAGTTGTCTTGCGGCCCTGGTTCTGTTTTCCGCTGCAGTGATGGCTCAGAAGAAGCCAAAGGCTTCGTCCAAGCCCAAGGCAACTGCGGCAAAGTCATCGAAGACCACGTCGAAGTCTTCGCATACCAGCAAGAAGGACTCGAAAGCTTCAAAACAGAAGGCGACCGCAAAGAAGGACGACAAGAAGAGCAAGAACAAACACGACAAGGCTTCGGCCAAGCGTGATCGGGATGACGACAGAGCGTCGTCCAAGAAAGGTTCAAAAGCGGATCGAAAACGTGAATCGGCCGAGCGAAGACGTCGCGAGGCTGAGCGCCGTGCCGCAGAATTGGCAGAACGCCGCCGCCGCGAGGCCGCGGCCCGTGAGGCTCGCGAGAGGAAACTCGCCTTTGAACGCGGCCTCCGCACCGAGACCGTCGCGAACATCGCCGCGGACAATACCGATGGCGAAGACCTTAACGTCCGACGCATCGCCGTAAACGCACTCGGCGGGCATGCCGGTTCAGTGGTCGTGATGGAAGCCCAGACGGGCAAGGTCCTGACCATCGTAAATCAGGATTGGGCGGTTCGGTCGAGCATAAAGCCTTGCTCGACGATCAAACTCGTGACGGGCGTCGGCGGCGTGAATGAAGGGATCATCGACAAGACCGATGGCTCGATCGAGAACGTTACCACCAGCCGCCAACTCGATGACGCGGTCGCATATTCTGACAACGGATATTTTCAACGTGTCGGCAAGATCCTCGGCAACGAGAAGATGATCGAGTATGCACGCGATCTCGGCCTCGGGCAGCTAACCGGCATCAATCTCGAGGGCGAGACGGCCGGCAGGCTTGCGATAGGCAACAACAACGCACGCATCTATTCGCACGGCGATGATTTCGAAGTCAGCACAATTCAACTCGCCGTGATGGCATCTGCGATCACCAACGGCGGGCATCGCGTCCAGCCGCGCATTCCGCGAAACTCGACCGAGAAGGTGCGTTTCCAGCCGTTCTATAAGGCGAACGTCGATCTGCCGCAAACGAACGTCCGCCGCGTCATTCCCGGAATGATGGGGGCCGCCGAATACGGCACTGCCCGCCGCGGAATGGATCAGGATCTCGGCGTTGCCGGTAAGACCGGTTCGTGCATCGATAAGGGTTCTTGGGTCGGCCTGTTTACGTCTGTCGCACCGATCGAGCAGCCAAAATATGCGATCGCCGTCATAACTCGGGGCCAGAGCGAACGCGGCCGCTACGCCGCTGGCATCGCCGCTCAGATCTACCACGCTCTTGCCGGCACGATCACACGCACCGATCGTAACCTTGCCCAAACGGAATTTCATATCCTGCCGAAAAATGTGGCCGCTGCCAAGAAGGTCGTCATTAACGACGATGATTCTGACGACAGCGACAGCGTCGATACGATGCAGACACAGCCGGATGGCCGAAATGTGATCATTGTCGGTAACGCCGAACGCGAATCGGCCAAGCCTGAAAAGCTCGTCAAGCGCACCGGCGACTCCAAGCCGCTCTTTGCACCCGTTATAATCACTCCTGAAGAGGCTGCAAAGCAGAAGCGCGAGCGTCTCGCCAACCCGCAATAAAGACTGAGCCCCGACGGCTCGCGGCTTTGCGGGAGCGAATTTCATCGTCGGTTCTCGGATCCGAAATTTCAAATTTCAAATCTCAGATCTCAGATCTCAGATCTCACATCCCAGATCTCGGTTCCCCGCTCACGAACCCAGTCGCTATCGCTCCCGGTTCTGACAGATCGTGCATTCCGTGCAGATCGTGCAAATCGTGCAAATCGTGCACTTTGATACATTTTGTGCGGTTTGATACGTTTTGTGCGGAATGTGCTTCTAATGGATGTGGCGTTTGGCTATGATGAGAACACGGTCGAGCCGGCCGTTGGTTCTTTGAAATGATGTTGATGGTTGATGACTGACGGTTGACGGCAGTTAGCTATTGGCGGAGCTAAAGCTCCCCTCCTTACGAAGGAGGGGTGGCAGCCGCCTCGGCTGACGGGGTGGTTCTCTTTTTCGAAAATTGCGTCCTTCACGGCTACACCAAAGAGAAAACGCAAAGGCCGCAAAGCAAAACCCCGCAAAGGCCGCAAAGGCCGCAGAGAGCAGAGGTAAGACATTTCTAAATCTAAGATTCGAAATTTGAAGTGTGAGATTTCAGATTTCAGATTTCAGATTTGAGATTTGAGATTGATCAGGCTTTCCGATTCCTTTCTTCGTGGCTGCCTCTTCCCTTTGCGAACTTTGCATCTCCTTTGCGTTCTTTGCGTTTACGATCTTGTTTGAAAACGCAAAGGTCGCGAAGCGAAACCTCGCAAAGTCCGCAAAGGTTAGCATCTCGAATTTCAAATTTCAGATTTGAGCCTCTAGTTTGCCGCCGACGTAGGGGACGCGAGATCATAGCCCAGGGTAAGGCCGTCGCGGCCACCACCCTGGGTTATCGTGGGCAAAACAACCTCGGAGCGTGCGGAGCACGCGACAGAGACATGTCGGCGGCAAGCCGCCTCCGGGAATTCGTTTGCCGCCGTCACCCACGCCGTAAACGACGTGGCTAAGCGAAGCCATTGGCGGCGAGCCGCCTCCGAGGTTGGTTTTGGGCCACGGTTCCACGGCATAAATGCCGTGGCAACCGGCGGGAAGTTGCGTTGAATGTTACGCCCTTACTAACGTGCGGGTTTCTGCAATACTGACCGCCCGCTCACGCAGGCGGTTCTGACTGAGGCCTTTGTGGTCTTTGCGTCTTCTCTTTGCGTTCTTTGCGGTTTTCTCTTGTTGGATAAAAACGCAAAGGAAACAGGGAGTTACCTACAGCCATCAGCTATCAGCCATCAGCTGTCAGCTGAGAGCAATCAGCCGACACGACGTTTGAAAACCTAACGGTTGCGGGCTTCTGCAATGCTGACCGAGCGGCTGCTCCCTCCACCCCGGCCTTCGGCCACCCCTCCTCGGGCAGGAGGGGAACTGGCGGTTCTGACGTGATGCGGACTAGGGCGTCCGCCGCTCCGATGCCGGCGGTTCTGACAAGAGGCCATTGGGCGTGGTAAAACTAATCAGAGAGAGAAATGCTTTACGTTTCACAGCTCGTCGGGCGTCCTGTCTTTGACAAGAGCAACGACAAGATCGCGGTCATACACGACATCATCGTCCGTTATGGCCGGGATGATTATCCGCCGCTTGTCGGGTTGGTGGCGCGCTATCGCCGCAGGAATTTCTTCCTTCCGCGGCAGAATGTTGCCGAACTTTCTTCGCATGGAGCGAAGATGCGGCTTGCGGTGCTCGACCTTACGCCGTTCATCCGCCGGGAAGGCGAAGTGCTGCTGCGAAAGGATGTGCTTGATAATCAGCTGATCGATGTTGACGGCAAGCGTGTCGTTCGCGTGAATGATGTTCAGTTGATCGAAACCGGCCACGTTTGGCGTGTTACGGGTGCGGACGTGACGTTTCAGGGATTTGTGCGGCGGCTGATGCCGCAGGGATTCTTCGGCAGCGACAGGCCGGTCGAGGTGATCGATTGGGCGGACGTCGGGTATCTCGCGACCGACACGACGACCGTCACAGTACAGCTGAAGTCATCGAAAGACAAACTTTCGCGGCTTCATCCGGTCGAGATCGCACAGCTTGCCGAGACGCTTTCGCCGATCCACCGAACTGAGGTCGTTGAGAGCCTTGATGACGAGATCGCCGCCGACACGCTCGAGGAAATGTCCACCGAGGCACAGGCACGCATTCTCGAAGACCTCGACGAAGAGCGTGCCGCGGACATTCTCGAAGAGATGTCGCCTGACGATGCCGTTGACGTTCTCGACGAGATGGACGACGAGAAGAGCGAGCAGCTTTTCGCCTTGATGGAAGAGGACGAAAAGGCCGACGTCGCCGAGTTGATGGCGTTCGAACACGATACGGCCGGCGGATTGATGACGACGGAATTCGTGCATCTGGCCCGTGACCTGACGGTCGCCGAGGCGATAGTTTCGCTTCGCGGAATGGCCGAGACGCCGAATATGATCTATTACCTCTACGTCGTCGAATCGGCGGACAGCTGGAAGATCTGCGGCTTGATCAGCCTGCGTTCACTGATCCTTGCCGATCCGACGAAGAAGCTTTCGGAGGTTATGCGAACCGATTTTCGGAGCGCTCACCCGTCGGATTCTGCGCTCGATGCCGCGCAGATGATCGCCGAATACAACCTTCTTGCACTTCCTGTCGTCGATGATGAAGGCGACATCGCGGGCATCATCACGGTCGATGATGCGATGGAGATACTTTTGCCGCGTAACCTCGAAAGCCGCTTGCCGCGTTTGTTCGGATAGTGTTTTTTAGAATGAGATCGAACCGTTTTTTATTGATATTGGCTCTGGTTATCTTCGCTGCCGGTGCGTTCGCACAAGGGAATGTCCCAGTAAAACGCGTCGGCCCGAAGGTCTTGAAGATCGATGCTGCGGGCCTGAAACGGATCATGCGTCCGACGAATCGCCCAATGGTAATAAATTTTTGGGCGACGTGGTGCGACCCCTGCCGCGATGAATTTCCGGAACTCGTCAAGCTCCATCAAAAGTATCGTGCAGACGTTGATTTCATAACGGTCTCGCTCGACTATCTTTCCGAGATCGACCGCGACGTTCCAAAATTCCTTGCTGAAATGCACTCAGAGATGCCGGCGTATCTGCTAAAGACAAAGGATGAGGCCGAGGACAACGAAGCCTACAGAAGCGTCAGCGACAAGTGGGCGGGCAATCTGCCGCTTACGATCCTAAAGGACGTACGAGGATTTACGCTTTACGAGCGGAATGGCCGATTTCGGACCGAGACGCTCGAGGCGGAGATAAAGAAGGCGATCGACCTTGCGCAGGCACCGGTCTACACCGTTATCGAATTCGTGAAATTTAAGAACGGCAATACGAAGCAGGCAGAGTATTTTTACGAGAACAATTGGAAGCTGTATCGCGAGGAAGCGAAAAAGCGGAATGTTATCGCGTCGTTCGATATGCTGCCGGCGGACCCTGAAGCTGAGGGGAAATTCGACCTGATGCTGATAACCCGTTATCGAGGGAAAGAGCAGTTCGATAATTCGGAGAAAGGGTTCGAACCGATCTTGAAGACCTTGCGCCCGAACGGCCCCGCGTTGCTCGATGCCGTAAAACCGGACGAGTTTCGCGAGACCGTCTTTATTTATCGGGGACGGGAATTGCCGGCGGTCAAATGACGCTGCCGTCGGCTATTCGAGTTCCAGGATCACACCCGTGTTCTCAAAATTATAGACCTCGAGCTTTGCCTTTGCTCCGGCCTTTTCGAACTCATAGAAGTGTGAAGTGTCGCGGAGATCGGGTTGAGCCGATAGCTTCCAGCCGTTCTTTTCGAGAGCCTTGACGAATGCCTCGCCAACGGCCATTTTGTCAGCCTTGAGAGCGACCTTGAGCTTCGTTGCGGAGCTTTCCCAGACAATTGCGTTGTCCTTTACAGGCAGATCCATTTTGTCCCAAGGCGCTGTGATCGGGACGGCCGTAACACTTGGGTTCCAACAAGCAGAGACCGTGAGAGCGATCATCGCGAGAGTGATGACCATAACAAAAGGTTTTTTCATCCATTCCTCCAAATTGTTGTGATGTAAGGCGTTTATGCCTATTCGGTCGTTAGGAGCGAAGTGTAGCAAAAGTTTGGTGCAGCACAAAGCGGGGCGGCCGCCGCGTCGCCGGTGCTCGATATATCGCACCTGAGCGGATCGACATTCGATACCTGAACGCGTTAAAGTATCTGTTTTATTTTTAACCGCGGAAGCAGGCCTAATAGATGAGCGAACAAACGATCACGTCCGAAACCATCAAGCAGCACAATTTGACGCAAGATGAATACGCAAAGATCTGCGAACTTTTAGGACGCGAACCGAATTTGACCGAACTCGGAGTTTTTTCGGTGATGTGGTCGGAGCATTGCTCTTATAAGTCATCGCGCGTGCATTTGAAACGCCTTCCGACGCGCGGCCCGCGCGTGATCGTGCCGCCGGGCGAGAACGCCGGCGTTGTCGATATCGGTGACGATTGGTGCGTCGCCTTCAAGGTCGAATCGCACAATCATCCTTCGTTTATCGAGCCATTTCAGGGAGCGGCGACCGGAGTCGGCGGAATCCTGCGTGACGTCTTTACGATGGGAGCGCGTCCGATGGCCGCGATGAATTCGCTCCGTTTCGGCCCGCTGGCAAGTGCGGAAGGCGGAACGCGGAATGCGGAATCCAAAGCCGAAAACTCCATCGCAAATAAGGTTCATAACCGCAATAAAGCCATCCTGAAGGGCTGCGTTTCGGGTATCGGCCATTACGGCAACTGCTTCGGCGTGCCGACGATCGGCGGCGAGGTCGTCTTTGACGAGTCCTACAGCCTGAATCCGCTCGTGAATGCCTTCGCTCTCGGCCTCGTCCGGCAAGATCAGATCTTTTTCGGCAAGGCGTCGGGCATCGGGAATCCCGTGATGTATGTCGGTGCAAAGACGGGCCGCGACGGCATTCACGGAGCGACGATGGCGTCGGCAGAGTTCGACGAAGAGGCCCTCGAAAAGCGTCCGACCGTCCAGGTCGGCGATCCTTTCCTCGAAAAACTCCTGCTCGAAGCGTGTCTCGAGGCGATGCGTTCCGGAGCGATCGAAGGCATACAGGATATGGGTGCCGCGGGCTTGACGAGTTCGTCGGTCGAGATGGCCGCTCGTGCGGGAACCGGGCTTGAGATCGACCTCACGCTTGTGCCGCAGCGTGAGGCCGGAATGACCGCCTACGAAATGCTGCTTTCCGAATCTCAGGAGAGAATGCTCATTGTAGCGCGAAGCGGCCGTGAGAAAGAGGTCGTCGAGGTCTTCAATAAATGGGATCTTGACGCGGTCGTGATCGGCAAGGTTGTCGAAGGCGACCGTCTGAAGATCATTCATAACGGCAAGGTCGAAGCAGATCTTCCCGTACTTGCTTTGACGGATGAAGCGCCGAAGTACGAGCGCGAGATAGGTCCAAAACCCGAAGCAAACGCGTTGACCGATCGGCCGGACTTTGGACATTTGAACCTGGACTTTGGACAGGTGCTGCGGACGCTGCTCGCTTCGCCGAACATCTGTTCGAAACATTGGGTTTACGAGCAATACGACTCGATGGTGAGGACGAACACCGCCGTTCTGCCGGGTGCGGATGCGGCCGTGATCCGTGTTAAGGAAACGCGCCGTGCGATCGCGATGTGCCTTGACGGCAACGGCCGATACGTCGGCGTCAACGCGTTCGAAGGCGCAAAACTCACCGTGGCCGAGGCCGCAAGAAACGTTGTCTGCGTCGGCGCAAAGCCGATCGCGGTTACGAACTGTTTGAATTTCGCTTCGCCGGAAAGACCGGAGGTGATGCGTTCGTTCTCGGACGTCATCGACGGTTTGATCGAGACGTGCGAGACGTTCGAAACGCCGGTCGTTTCCGGCAACGTCTCGTTCTACAACGAGACGGACGGCCGCGGCATTCTCCCTACGCCGGTGATCGGAATGGTCGGTGTCGTCGATGACGTACGCAAGCTCATCACTCAAGGATTTAAGGCCGAAGGCGACGTTATCGCACTCCTCGGTACGACCGGCGACGACCTCTCGGTAAGCGAATTCGCACAGACCGTCGCAGGCCTTTCTTTTGAAGAGATGGCCGCAAAAGGCCGCGTGCCGCAGCTTGATCTCACACTCGAAAAGCAAGTGCAGGACACGTGCCTCAAACTCGCAGACGAAGGCCTCGTCCGTTCTGCACACGATTGCTCGGACGGCGGCCTTGCCGTCGCACTCGCCGAAATGTGCTTCTCATCGCTCGGCCGCGAGGCCGTCGGCGCCGAGATCACGCTCGTGAGCAATGGTCTATCGAAAGAAGCCGTTCTCTTTGGCGAATCTCCGTCACGCATAATCATCAGCTTCTCGTCCGACAATCTCGAAAAGGTAAAGACGGTCGTTGGCGACTGTCCGTTCGAGGTGATCGGCAAGGTCGGCAAGGACGCATTGAGCATCAACGTTGACGGCAGTGAGGCCGTTTCGGTCAAGGTCGATGAGTTGGAAGGAAGCTGGAAGACCTCGCTCGAAACTTCGCTTTTGAGCTAACCTCTTGCATTGCCGCATTTATGATTCGATAGATTTTTTTTGCTCTTTTTTTAGGCAAGATTCGATGCACGTTTGCGTCTTGCCAGTTAGGACGGCCGAAAAAACGGCACGATCTCTACTGGAGGCAAAAAAGAATGGCTATCACAGTTTCTGCAAGTCCGACCGCATTGAGTTGGACAAATTTTACTGTCTCCCCCAGCAAGATATTGGACCCGGCAGACGGAACGCTCGTCGATGCGTACACAAGCTTCGGCTACACGTTCCCAAACTCTGCACCTGCAAGCACGGATGGGGTCTTTAGATTCCCCGATGTTTACACCATCACGATCAAGCCGAAAGCTTCGGTATGGAGCGGCATCTCGCAGACCGCGGCATTGCTTTCGCACGAGCAATGGCACTACGACGTTGCGACGATCACCGGGCGAGCGTTATGCCGAGAACTCGCGAGGCTCCGCGCAGACAGCCTGTCCGAACTGCGGACAAAAATGGATGAGGCTATTGAGCTTCATTTCCATACGCGAGCCGGGATCCTGCAAAAGCGTTACGACATCGATACGAGGCACGGCACTAACGGACATTATCAAAAGATCTGGAAGGATCGGATGACCAAGACGCTTGCCGATCCAAAGGCAGATACGATGGGCGGATTTTGGCTTTAAAAAGATCTCCCGGCCCGCTGAACAAGCTCACCATTTTGCGAATGGGACGAGGCCGGGCACTTTCTTCTTCCACGCGGCGAATTCCGCGCCGAAAGCGTCGCTTAGTAGGCGGTCTTCGCTTGCGGTGCGGATACGCGTGCCGAGGAGAAAGATGAATGCACCCGCAAGCAACGCTATCCAATGGCACATCACAAGGCCGGTCGCGAGCATCATTGCAAAGAACGCCGTATAGATCGGGTGACGCACGATCCCGTAAACGCCCGTTGTGATGAGTTCGTGACCCTCGATCAGTCTTGCCTGAAGTGCGAACTGCTTGCCGAGTTCTTTGACCGCTGAGCGTGCGAACCAGATCGAGCCGATCATCAGGAGCATCGCCGCGGAATCAAGCACGATATTTAATGCGAACTGCCCTTCAAAAAGCGGCGAGAGAAAAGGCGTTCGGTAAAAGATCCATACAACGGCGACCGCGACAGCTTGAAGAGCGATGCCGCCAAAAGATTGCGGCATCCGCTTCGCATCAGGAGCCGCAGCGGGCCTTCGGTTTACGACGAACACTCCCAAGAAGACGACCCACGAAATGATGAGTGCGAAATAGGCCGCGATCGAAAGGTATTGGGAAATTTCCTGCATTTTGAAATTCAAATATTCTAGATAGGCTGGTTAAGGGCACACTTTCTCAGCGTTTGCGGGCGTGCCGAGACGGGATCTTTCGAAGCGCTTGGTAGAACTTACTTTGACGCAGGTCCCATTTCATCTCTTTTCGTAGTTCACCCTTGGGATCGAACACATATGTATCGAAGATCTTCCACGCCCTATCCTCCTCGCCGATAAAGAGCAGGTCGGCGGTTTGGGCGAGCGCGTTTCGTTGAACCAACGAATCTACTTCGGCCTTCTTAAGAGTGCCGTACTCATCCTTCTTTTCAGCCAGCCATTTCTCGGACCTTTTGATGCCAGCGACAACAAAATCCTCCACCACGCTCTCTGCGGGAAGGTAGCGACGTTTTGTCGGGTCATACTTGAAATAGGCACGGGGCAGAGGCGAACAAGAACCGCAATCGCCAGCAAAATATCTGAAAGTTGCATCGAACTGAACAAGCTCATAAATACCGTCGCGATCCGCGTCAAATATCTCCATCCCTTCGCGAAACCCACCGTACTTCTCACTTCTGAAAATAACCCTCGGCCGCTCCTCCGTAATGTCGATGATCCAGTAGTTAGTACAGCAGACCGCAGCTGTGTTCGGACTCAGTACGTAGATCTGTTTAGTATTTCGACCTAGCAATCTGGCCTCGCCAACCGAAATTGACGAGTAATCGTTCCACGCACTTTTTGTCAGAAATTTCAGCATCACACGTCCGTTCTTCTTCAGATCAATCGGCTTAAAATTTCGTGTCGTGATCGTGTAACCCGATATATCAAAGGTGCGATGTGGCTTGTAAGTATCGTTTTCCCAAGATCCAATGTTCTTAGGGTCCGGCGGAAAGACCTCCGCTAGCTGCTTTCCCGGGTACTCGTTATCGGCAGGTGCTTCATCTTGTCCCTGTTCCGTTACGCTAACGGCATTAAAGTTGTACGAAATCGTCGGGCTTGGAAGTGCCGTGATGGTCGCATCGCTTTCATTAGGAGCCGGAGTACTTGTAGAGCACGAAGCAAGAAAGAGCGAAACTATGAGGATGAGAGAGAAGCGAAGCATAACAGCCTCAAGCATATTCCCCTAACAAAGATCCCGCAATAGATTATTCCGCGGTTTTCACAGAAAATAATACGAACAAGATGACGGCCGGAGTTTACCTTCACATTCCTTTCTGCAAGTCGCGTTGTTCGTACTGCGATTTTGCGACCGACGTTTATCGCGAGAGCGGTGCGGTCGAGCGGTACGTCGCGGCGTTGTGCCGCGAGATCCGACAATTTCTGCCGCAGAATGACGCAGATGACGCGAATCTGACAGGAGGCGTCGATCTGCGCGATCAGCGTTCATCCGCGGCGGTTTCTTTGCTGACGGTTGACACGATCTATTTCGGCGGCGGTACGCCGTCGCTGCTCTCCGCAATACAGGTCGAGGCGATCTTGCAAGCTGTCCGCGAGCAATTCGAGGTCGTTTCTGACGCCGAGATCACGCTGGAGATGAATCCCGCGACCGTTACGCCCGAAAGCCTCGCGGGGTATCTCGACGCGGGCGTAAACCGTGCGAGCTTTGGCGTCCAAACGTTCAACGACCGCGATCTGAAACTGCTGGCTCGCGGGCACGATGCAAATGACGCCCGCAACACGTTCAAGATGCTGCGAGGTGCGGGGTTCTCGAACATTAGCTTCGACCTCATCATCGGACTTCCGGGCCAGACGCTCGACGATTGGCAGCGGAACCTCGACGAAGCCCTAAAGCTCGATCCCGAGCACCTTTCGCTCTATATCCTCGAAATTCACGAAGCGACGCCGCTCGCCGAACAGGTACGCAGCGGCCGCCGTCCCGTGCCTGATGAAGAGATTGCGGCCGAAATGTACGAGCATCTTCTCGACCGCATTCCGACGACGAGCTTCGAGCAATACGAGATCTCGAATTTCGCGAAACCCGGGCTTGCTTCGCGCCACAATACGAAGTATTGGCGTCTCGATCCGGTTTTCGGCTTTGGCGTGTCGGCACATTCTTTTGATGGGATGTCGCGATATTGGAACGTGCGGGATACGCAGGAATATGTTTCGGCTGTCGAAGCGGACAAGACGCCGATCGCGGGCCGCGACATTCTCACGGACGAAAAGCTTGCGGGCGAGCGTGCTTTCCTCGGCATGCGGCTGACGGACGGAATTTCGGTCAATGATTACGAGAGAGCGACAGGCATTGATCTTAAAGCGAAATATGCCGGCGAACTTGAAAGGCTCGCCGACGCAGGGTTGATCGAACTTGCGAGCGATCGGCTTAAACTCACGCGCCGCGGGATGCTGTTCTCGAACGAGGTCTTTGCCGTTTTCGCCTAAGCCGTTGCTCCGTTGGTTGAGACGGAAAGGTGCGTTCGCGCCTCCCAAAGCTCAGGGTAGAACTTCTTCGAAAGCGTAGTCCTTAAGTATCCGACGCCGTCCGAACCGCCCGTGCCGCGTTTCATTCCGAGCATCCGCTCGACCATCAGAACGTGGTCGTAGCGCCAGCTTGAAATGAGCTCGTCGTGCTCTATGAGAAGGTCCTGGAGCAGATAAAGTTCGGCGTATTTTTCCGGGTGCGTCAGTATCTCGACGATCGAAGCGATACGCTCTTCGTGCGTTGCGACGGCGAACTCATTTCGCGAGAGAAGGCCCCAAAATGCATCTGCGACCGACGGCGAATTAAAACGCTTTGAAAGCCTTTCGTATGCGAGTTCGTCGTGCTTGAAGGTCTCGAGGATCTTTTCGTCCTTTGCGCCCGAGGAGAATTCGAGTTCGCGAAACTGCATCGATTGAAAACCGCTCGCGGGATTGAGCTTGTCGCGGAACTCGAGAAAACCGATCGGCGCCATCGATTCGAGGATGTGTATCTGCTTGACGAGTATCTTCTCGATCGCAATCACACCCCGCAGGCTGTGGTTCGCCCGGAAGATGCGGCCTTCATCGAGCCAGCCGAGGACGGCATCGACCTCATGCAGTATCTGCTTGAACCAAAGCTCGTACGTCTGATGGATGACGATAAAAAGCAGTTCGTCATGGCTCGTCGGTTCTGACAGCGTTTCCTGCAGCTTGATGAGCTCGTGGACTTTCAGATATTTGTTGTAGGAGAGCGGCGCATCGCCGCCGTAATTCTGGCTCATATTAGTTCACCTCGAAAACTAGTTTCGTTTTGCTAATCTTCGGCGAGCGCGGAGCTTAAGTCAATTTGACCGTTCCTGTCCCTTCAGTAAAAAAGCCTCTTGACAGCAGGTTTCAATTTCGATAAATTCCTTTGGTCAACCTAAAAACACGATCCGATCATCGCGAATCTTGCTGTTTAAGATTTGTGTGTTTTTAGAACGAATGAAGCAAGGTTCGCACGCCCTTCTCTCGCCAAAGAATCGACGTCGATCTGACAGCGTTTGCTTCTTCGGACGCGACAGCTCTATTTCGGGCGCCTTGGCGCCCACACCAGACAACAAGGATTTTGTTTTACTTCTAGGAGGAGTTTTTTGATGTCAAGGACAGTTGGTAAGGTTAAGTGGTTCAACAATGCAAAGGGTTACGGATTCATCGAACAGCCAGGTGAACAGGACATCTTTGTTCACTATAGTGCGATCTCTGGCGACGGCTACAAGAGCCTTATTCAGGGCCAGGAAGTCGAATTCGAGGTGACCGACGGACCAAAAGGCCCCCAAGCCGAGAATGTTGCCGCGCTTGCGGCGGCCGCGGCCTAACTAAATTCACCCGAAACAATTTCCGGTTCAATTTTCCGGATCAGAAATTTGAAGCCGAATCGGAGCGATCAGTTCCGAACGGCTTTTTTTACTTGCGCTTCGATTCTGAGACATCATATTAACAACAATGTAAAACTTTTTTAAATCTTTTTTGGAATTGTGGCGGCGTTAGGTGTTTCTTTTCTAAAGGAGGCAATGGCTCACGCTCTTGCCGGCCGAAAGAAGCGAACGGGGATATCCAACAGCGGCCAACAACGCAAATAGGCCGAATTTCCCGCTCAAAATCCTTTCCAACCTGACCAAAACTGAGAATAATGAGAAGAAGCAACCTGCTTATTTTGGCGACGTGTCTTTTAGCCTGTGTCCCCGCATTTGCACAGGAAAGACCGCGATATTCACTCGATAATTTCGACACCGCAAAAGGCGTTCACGTAACGCCGAAACCGACACCTGAGGTCGCATTCACGCGAAGCCGGCGTTCCAAAAAGAATTCAACGAACAAACTCGTCGAAAAGACAGGTTCGACGCGAACGGCCGCTGCTGACGGCATCGCTGACCGCGAGATCGCACGAACGCTGACCTCGCGGCAGCCTTCGAGCCGCCTTGTGATGGGCTCGGTCGTCGGCCTCAAAGGCTTTACGACGGGCGATACGGCGATCGACGCGTACATCGTCGATTCAAGCCGCAGATACCGCATCGATCCGCTTCTGATCTACGCTCAGATGCACCAGGAATCGTCATTCAAGCTCCGAGCGCTCTCGAACAAGGGCGCGAGCGGCCTGATGCAGCTGATGCCGGGCACGGCACGCCGTATGGGCGTTACGAACATCTACGATCCGAAGCAGAATATCGAAGGCGGCGTGAAATATATGCGTCTTCTGCTCGATCTCTTCGGCCAGGACGTAAATCTCGCACTTGCAGGCTATAACGCGGGCGAAGGCGCTGTTATGAAATACGGCAATTCGATCCCGCCGTACAGCGAAACACGAGAATACGTCCGCCGTATCTCGACGCGTTATCTTTCGATCTCGGACGGCTCATATTCACGCAGCGTCCAGCGTGTCTCGAACAGCAAGGCAGTTAAGATGGAAGAGAAAAAGGCTCTCGACCTGGATTTTCAGCAAGATGCCGTCGTCATTCGCACCGCTGACGGGCGTATGCGACTCGTGAATCAATAAAGTTTCTACAAGTTTCCCACAGCTCTTCTCCATTGGTCCTTAGAAAAGACGTGCGGCCGGATGCGTTGTCCGGCCGCGTTTTTTTGTATGGACGTCGCCGGAGAGGCGTTTGGGAGCTGCCTGGTTGCCTCGAAACCGGTTCGGGCATAAAATCGTTCCTAAATATGAATTATCAAGACAACGTACTCGGGCTAATCGGCGATACGCCGTTGGTCCGGATCAATAAGCTCACAAAAGAAAGGAAGATCAAGGCGCAGGTGTTTGCAAAGATGGAGAGCCTGAATCCGGGATATTCGGTGAAGGATCGGATCGGCGTTTCGATGATCGATTGGGCCGAGGAGAAAG
Organism: Acidobacteriota bacterium; assembly: GCA_018269005.1. Lineage (GTDB taxonomy): Bacteria > Acidobacteriota > Blastocatellia > Pyrinomonadales > Pyrinomonadaceae > OLB17. Next base: position 121,058 of record JAFDVK010000052.1, read on the forward strand.
GCGTCCTGAAGAAAGGCGGAACGATCATTGAGGCAACGAGCGGCAATACGGGCATCGGACTTGCGGTCGTCGCGGCGGTCCGCGGATATAAGTGCATTTTCGTCCTGACGGAGAAGGTCTCGATCGAGAAGATGCGTTATCTGAAGGGCTTGGGCGCCGAGATCGTCGTTTGTCCGGCGGCGGCAAAGGCCGGAACGCCGGATCATTATCTAGTGACGGCAAAACGCATCGCTGACCAGACGCCGAATTCGTTCTATCCCGACCAATACAATCATCCGGCGAATCCTGCGGCCCATTACCGCACGACCGGCCCGGAGATCTGGCGTGACACCGACGGCAAGATCACACATTTTGTCGCGGGCATCGGCACGGGCGGCACGATCAGCGGCACAGGACGCTATCTGAAAGAGCAGAACCCGAAGATCAAGGTGATCGGTGCCGATCCGTATGGATCTATATTCAAATCGTACAAGGACACGGGCCACGTTCCCGAGGCGACGCCGTACCTCGTCGAAGGCATCGGGCAGTCGCTTCCGACCGGCAATGCGGATATGAACACGATCGACGAGATCGTGAACATCACGGACCGCGAGTCATTCGATCTGGCGAGACAGCTGGCAAGGACCGAGGGTATATTTTGCGGCGGCTCGACGGGAACGAACCTTGCCGGCGCATTCAAGATCGCGAAGGATCTTGATGAATCTGCGGTCGTCGTATTTATCGTTGCGGATACAGGCGAGCATTATCTGACGAAATTCCATTCGGATGAATGGATGAAGGAGAAACTGCTGCTCGAGCCGCAGCGTATAACCGCGAGCTTGATCGCCGACACGAAGAGCGAAAACTCACCGACCGAGCTGATCTCGGTCGAGCCGGATGACATCGTTTCTGACGCTTTGACACGAATGACCGATGCCGGCATCACGCAGATGCCGGTGCTTCAGGATAACGTTCCGGTCGGCTCGTTCCACGAAAGCTCGATCCTTGCAAAGCTCCTCGGCGACAGGGAACTGTTCAATGCTAAGGTCTCGGACATTATGGACAAGAGCTTTCCGGTGGTCGCGGTTGATACGAGCTTGAAGATAATTAAGGAAAAATTGCAAAAACATCCTGCCGTTCTCGTCGAGGATTTTAAGCGGATTACGGGTATAATCACCCGGTCGGACGTTTTGGATATTCACGATTGACCAAATTCGAACGCGGATGAGCGATCCCTGGCAAATGCCCGAGCCTGTATTTCGCACCTCAGAAGGCGAGATCGTTGAGGCGCGCCCGAGAAGCGAAGCGGCTCCGATCGAGAATGCGGCTCCAAGTGAAGACGCGGCCGCACTTGAGGCCCTCTATGCTCCGCCGGATGAGATCAAGCCGGCGGACACCGGATCCGAACCCGAAGCAGTGCCCATCGCGGCTGCTCCGGCTGCACCCGCGGGAAAAGAAGCGGGCGGTGCGATCACCGATCAGCCATATGTCTCGGAGGAATATGACGTTGAGGAGATCAATGCGGCGGTCGTCGCCGCTACGCCGGCAAGAAAATCAAAAGGGAGCCTGATCTTCAAGCTGCTGGCCGCCGCCGTCGTGCTTGGCGCCTTGGCCGTCGCGGTCATCTTCCTCGCTTGGTTCTTGTTTATGCGGCCGACCGAATAGAAATAGTTGCAAAGCTGCAGAGTTACGGAGTTGCGAGGGTATCGAGCTGCAGGGGTCTGACCGCAAGCTCGGTTGGTTAGCGCATATTCATTCGAAACTCTGCAACTTTGTAACTCTGTAACTTCCTAACTTTTTCATGCAGTTCGCAATTCTTAAAACCGAAGATGGTGAGGTCGAGCTATCGAAGCCCGTGACCTCGATCGGACGCACGTCAGATAATGACGTCTCATTCTCGGGGGATTCGAACATCTCACGGTCGCATGCTGAGATCGAGCTGCGCGACGGCACCTACTATTTGATCGATCCCGGCAGCAGCAACGGAACGACTCTCAATGACGAGACTGTGAAGGGCGAAGTTCGGCTCACAGACGGCGATAAGATCGTTTTTGGAGGCTCAGCCAAGGCAGAGTTCCTATTCGGGTCTGCGACGCCTCAAAACGCTTCTGAAGGGCAAGCGGAGGCGAATCCGCAAACGCCATCGTCGGACGCCTTCAGTTCGGGCCCAAACCCGCTTTCGGACGCGGGCGGCCAGATCGGTTATCAGGCCGACTATGCAATGAATCAGGGCCTTTACGATGCGGGAAGCGGGCTGCGGAACAACATCGCAAGTTCGCTCGCCTCGGGCGGTTCTTCCGGAGCATCTAGTGCGGCGGCAAGTTCTGCCGGAACGGCCGGAGCAGCGGCGGCCGAAACGGCTGCGAGCGGCAGCGGTTCGACGGTCTTGGTCGCAGGTATCGTCGGCGGCCTTGCGGTCGTCGCGATGGTCGGAGCCGGTGCGTACTACTACACACGCGGGGCGTCATCTTGCTCGGCGACGGCGAAGATCACGAGCCCCGAACAGGGCGAAACGCTCGCAAAGCCGACCGATATCCAGCTTGATATCTCGGACGCGGATGGCTGCGTCGCACGGGCGGTTCTAATGGTCGATCAAAAGCCGGTCGCATCCGCAGAGCCTCCGAATTTTGACGCGAGGATCGATCCGGCAGAGCATCCGGAACTCGCTGACGGCGACGTTCACGATCTCTCCGTTGTGCTCTATGACAAGAACGGCGGAGAAGCGGTGCAGAACAGCACCGTTATGCTCGCGTTCGATTCGCGTTCGGTCGCAAAACCTGAAACGCAAAATACACCTCAAGCCGGAGTGACGCCGCCGCCGCAAAATCCGACAGCCGTGAAGGTCACGCTCCTCGATGTGCAAAAAATGTCGCAGGCGCTTGTCAAAGAGTTTACGGGCGGGTTGGCATACGACCTCTCGGACAAGCAGTTTATGCAGGAGATCCAGAAGCGAACGGCAGAATATGCGGCTCCGGGCTACACGGAAAGAGCCGCGAAATACCGCGATGCGATCAACGTGTCATTCACGCACGAACAGAACTTGGACGCGCCGCTCGGCTTTATCCTCGCGATGAGCCGCAGCAAGTTCGATCCCGCGAAAAAGGGCGATCTTGCAGGTCTATGGCAGATGAGCGATGCCTTTGTCGCCGACAACAAATACAACGGAACATGCGGCACGGAGACCATTGCCGACCCGGCCCAGAATTGTGCCGCGAAGGCGTGTGCCTTGTATATGAAATTCCTTGTTTACAGCGTTTTTGATTCGGATCCGATATACGCGGCGGCCGCATTTGGGAAGTCGCCGGCGGACGCTGCGGCCTGGAAGGCCACTTTTACTGCTGACAGGTCAAAGATTTGGAGTAATATAAAGACAGCGCCCGAACGTGAGCAGCTCGTAAGATTCTTTGCCGCAGGGATAGTCGCCGAGAACCCCCAAAAATTTGGCCTTGCGAACGAGCGGCCGCTTTCGGAGCTCTATCGTGTAACGATGTAGGCCGAAAGAGAATGAAGTTCCTTTTCGTACAAGAAGTTGACGGCGAGACACGTGAGATCGTGCTTGAGAAAGAGCACACGACGATCGGGCGTGCGACGGACGTTGACCTGCAGCTTGACGATCAGGGGCTTTCGCGGCTGAATTCGACGATCTATCTTGAAGCCGATACGGTGCGGATCGTCGATAACGGTTCGACGAACGGCACGCTCGTGAACGATGAGCCTGCGTCGGCGGACGGCACGATCCTCGATGACGGCGATGTCGTAAAAATGGGCAGCTCTACCGTGTTGAAATTCAAGAAGGCCGCGGAAGAAGCACCGGCGAATGCCGATGTCCAGCCCGACGCTTCGGCCGCCGCTTTTGCTCCCGCCGCGGCACCCGTTGCTGCTCCACCGCCTGCACCGGCGCCAACGCCGCTGAATTATTTGCCTTTGGCGATCATCGTCGGGGCAATATTCGTGATCGGGATTTCTGCGGCAGTGATCGCGATGACGGCCTTCTCAGGGAAAGGTGAAGTTGCTTCGACAAATCCGTACACCGGAGACGACCCGACATCTGCGGGCGATCGTGACGGCGACCCCGGTTCGACACCGACGAGTTCGCCGTCGATTCAAGGCAGTTCCCAAACGGATACGAACGCATCGACGAATTCTGATCTTCCGCTTGCGCAATCCACGCCCGTAAAGCCAGACCTTCCCGCAAAGCAGTATTCCGCGATGACGGACGCGGAAAAGCGTGCATATATCGAAGACCGTGCGATGCGCGTTGCCCAGATAATCGGCAATTCGACGAGCGAAAAGATCCCGCCCGATGCCGTTACGCGGATAAAAGGTTTCGTTGACGCGTATGTTTCACGGACGAAGGTCAGGCCGCTTTCGGGCTGCCGTTTTGGCGACAACTTGCAGGCGACCTATACGCGCGCGAGCAAGAACGCGCCGTTCATCATTCGAGCGTTCAACGAAAAGGGAATGGATCCGCGCATCGGGCTTTACCTCGCGATGATCGAGTCCGAACATTGCACGTGTCTGCAGAGTCCGACGGGGCCGCTCGGAATGTTCCAATTTACGCAGGCTACGGGAAGGCTGCACGGGCTGAATATCATTCCGGGCGCGACGCCCGCTCATCCTGATGAACGGTGCGAACCGGAACCGGCGTCGCGTGCTGCGGCATCGTATATGAAGGCGTTGGCCGGACGCTACGGAACCGGGCCGTCGAGCATTCCGCTCGCGATCGGCAGTTACAACAGCGGCGAAGGCGGCCTCAGTTCGAACCTCGAAAAGGCATTGTCATCCGGGAGCGGTTTGCCGCGCGAATTTTGGACGCTTATCGAGAAGAGCGATATGCTCTCAAAGCAGTTCCAATCGGAGAACTTCAAATACGTGCCTAAATTTTTCGCCGCAGCGATCATTGGCGAGAATCCGAGAGATTTTGGCCTCGACCTGAACCCGATCTCGACATATACGAAATAACCTGCCTTTCGGCCTCCTAAATGAGTGATCTCCGACTAAAGTTCATTGACGCCGATGGCAGCGACGTCTCTTTCGAGACAAGCGATAGTTTGGTGACGATCGGGCGGCATTCGAATAATTCGCTTGTGATCGCGGACGGCAGGCTTTCGCGGGAGCATCTGCGGCTCGAACGCGAGGGCCCGAATTGGTACGCGGAAGATCTCGGCTCGTCGAACGGCACGACGCTGAACGGCGAGACCCTTCGCGCCCAACAGCGGCTAAAGGACGGCGACAAGCTCAGCCTCGGCGGGCTTGAGATCGCGGTCGAGATCGAGCAGGCTCAGGCAGCGGAACCCGCGGTTCAGACCATGTCGCCGGTACAGGCGAATATGCCTGCTGCTCCGGCAACGCCCGTTCCGGCGGCGCCACCGAGCGGCGGCCTTTCGTTTTCGTTCATCTTGATCGCGCCGGCGCTTGGATTGATAGTGATCTTGATCGCCGGCGGCCTCTTGTATTTTTCGAGTAAGAACAAGCCCGAGACGGATGCGAACGACATCACGTATTCGACGCCTGAAGGATCGAGCACACCGTCGGCGGATGCGACCCCGGTCGCCGCTCAGACAGAGAACGCGTCAACGCCGGAGACGCCGAGCAGCACGCCGACAAAGGAAGACACCGCTACGCAGAAGGTCGAGAAGTTCGCCGCTCAGTTCATGCGAAAGGCAGCCGGGAACGATCCGCGTTATTTCTTGACTGGCGCGCAGGCGGCAGAGGTTGCGAAGCGCGTACAATCGATGAACGGAGCAGTGAAGGCGAATCTTCCGACGATAACGAAAAGATCGGGCGAGCTGAGCAAGCTCGCTGCCGCGAATGGTTTGAACCCTGATTTTCTCGCGGCCGCGGGCCTTGCAAAGCTTGGCTCCGGCCGTGGAGACGCTTTTGCCGCGGCAAGTTCGATGGCGGGCGTTTTCTCGCGGCTAACAGGCCCGGTCGGGAATGAACTTGGCGATGATTGCCTCTTGATGGTCGCGGCGTACGATCAGGGAGCGGCGGGTGACTTTTTGAAGTTGCGGAATATGCTGCAGGATCTTGCGACAAAGGTAAACAATGTCCCGGCGCGCGAAATACGCTCGATCTGGTACCTTAACAAAACGGGCAAGATCACGCCGCAGGAATATGAACTCGCCCTGCGATTCCTCGCGGCGGGCACGATAATGCAGGATCCGGTATCGTTTTGAACGGGCAGGCTTCTGCACGCGGACGTTATGGCTCAGAACAAGGGGAAGAGAATCTATGGCTGAAGAATGGATAACCGGTAATTTCAAGCTTCGAATACACGGCGAGCCGATCGAGATGCAGGTGACCGTGCCGACCGCAAAAGTGAAGCCGCAAAGGATGCTGCCGCTCTTTCAGGAAATGGCATCGACGGTCGTTGACCAATGTGTTGCCGTGGTCGAGAGCGAAGGCAAAAAGGTGTCGTGCAAGGCGGGCTGCGGTGCTTGCTGCCGCCAGGCTGTGCCGATCTCGGAGATCGAGGCATATCGCATTGCCGAGATCGTGAACGAGATGCCGCCGGAGAGACAGGCCGTTATTCGGAGGCGCTTTGCAGACGCCCTTGCACATTTTCGGAAGATCAAATGGTTCGACGAACTCATCGGCCTAAAGGATATGGCGTATGAAGGTTCGCCCGAGTTTTCGGCGGAAAAATACGCCGAGGTGATCACGAAATATATGAAGCAGGGCTACGCGTGCCCGTTCCTTGAGGACGAATCCTGCTCTATACACAAGGATCGTCCGGCGGTCTGCCGTGAGTATCTCGTAACGTCGCCGGCCGAGAATTGTGCCGATCCGCGTGCGGATACGATCAAGAAGGTGCCGATCTACCTTCGGCCGTCGAAAGCCTTGCTGAAATTAGGCAAAACGGAAACGACCGAGAACTGGTCTTCGGTGATAATGATCGAAGCCCTCGACCTTGTCGAAAAGAATCCGGACCGTTTGGAAGAAAAAACAGGGCCTGAATGGACCGAGGAATTCTTCAATGCGTTGGCATCGACCGAGAAGATCCTAAAGGACGATCCGGAGCCTCGCCGAAGGCGAAAAAAGCCGCGTCATTCTCGGAAGGGACGCTAAAGCTGGCAGGTTCTGTCGCTAGGACAGTTTACTAAAAGCCTCAAGTCGGTTTACTATCTTATTGCTTTTACAAAACTTATCCCCAAGCTATGAGCAAATATCGAAAGATCGTCTGGAACGAGGGAATGCTGCTGACGCCTCAGCATTTCCAGCAATGGGATAACTACCACGAGGAACTCGTAAATTCTCGTGTGCGGTCGGTCGCGCCTTACGCATACGGCGTACTCGGGATGCAGATCAATCACGAGGCGATAGGAAATGCGAATTTTCAGATAACTGCTTGCCGGGCGGTGATGCCCGACGGCCTTTATCTGAACTTTCCCGACCAGGAAGGCGCTCCGGACTTGCGGCCGGTCGGCGATCATTTTCACGCCGAGCAGGAAAAGCTGGGCGTTTATCTCGCGATCCCGGCAAAGAAGATGGGCGAGGCGAATTTCCAGGGAAGCGGAGCCGCTCCGCAGCCCAATATTCGCTATTTGCAGGAAGGCGCTCTTGTCCGAGATGAAACGAGCGGCACGAACGAACAGCCGATCGCGTATGCGCGCAATAACGTGCGTATCGTTTTTGATGACGAGATTCGCGACGGATTTACGTCGATAAAGATCGCCGAGCTGACGCGAACGCCGACAGGACAATTCCAGATCTCGAACGAATATATTCCGCCGATCCTTGATGTTACGGCATCGGATTGGCTGGTGAGCATGCTCAGGCAGCTTGTCGAGGTGCTCATCACAAAGAGCGGCAGCCTCGGTGAACAGCGTCGGCAGCGTCAGGCGGGGCTTGCGGATTTTACTACGTCGGATGCAGGTGTTTTTTGGCTGCTGCACACGATCAATTCGTCCATACCGACGATCGCTCATTATTTTCGGGCACAGCTTGTCCATCCTGAGAAACTCTATCTTGAAATGGCGACCTTGGCCGGCAAGCTGATGACGTTTTCGACGGATCACAATCCGAAGGACATCGTAAAATACGATCACGACGATCTTTATTTCACGTTCTATACGCTGAACGCGCAGCTTCGGCTGCTGCTCGAAACGGTTATCCCGAGCCGCTGTGTTGCGATACCGCTTGAGAAGGTGCGCGATGCCCTGTATGTGGGCCGTGTAGAGGACGAGAGGCTCTTGAAGGAGGCCGGGTTCTTCCTCGCGGTACGTTCTCAGATGCCGGAGGCAAAACTTATCGAGGGCGTGCCGCGTGTCATCAAGATCGCATCGCGTGATGTGATCGACACGGTAATCGGGTCGGCACTGCCGGGCGTCGTGCTTTCTTATTCGAATCCGCCGCCGGCACCGATACCGGCCCGCATCGGGTTCAAGTATTTCAGTCTTGATTCGAACGGGCCTTATTGGGACGGCATACGCGGATCTAAGGTGCTCGCCGTGTATGTTCCGGACGAGATCCCGGGCGAAAAGCTCGAGATGTACGCGGTAAAGCCTTAAAGGGTTCTAATTACAGGAATGTATTGCGATAAATGCGGACTCGAGAATGCGGACGACGCGGCTTTTTGCAGAAGCTGCGGGCGTGAGCTGAAGGAAATTGAAACAAGGGTCGCCGCACGTCCCGTCTCCTCAGAACCGCCCGATTATAAGGCACCGATCGCCGCAGTTCCTCAGGGAGATGTCGTCCACGCGAAAAACGCCGATGACGAGCAGATCGTTTTCTCGATCGGACCCACGCTCAAATTCGTTTACGCCGGCTACGTCATCGCCCTGCTGGGTGCATTCGTGATCGCGGCGATCTTAGGCGGATTCTTTCAATCGCCGTGGCTCGGTGTCGGCTTGGGCTTTTTGATCCTGCTTGTCCCGGTCTATTTTCACTTCAAGAAAAAGCTCGTTCGTTATACGCTCACGGACACAAAGCTCGAGATCGATTCGGGCTTTATCGCTCGGACCCGGCGGAATATTCCGCTGCGTCGCGTGCAGGATGTAACGGTCTCATCTACTTTCCTCCAACGGCTGCTTGGCTTTGGCGACATCGTCATCGACAACGCGAGCGAGGGCGGCGAACGCATCATTCTCGATGATATCGATAAGCCGCAGACGCGTGCCGACCTTATACTCAAAGAGATGCGCCGGCTCGACACGCATTCGGATTTCTAAGAAAGATGCCTGGAAAGATCTTCGTTACCGGCGGCGCCGGATTTATCGGTTCCGCATTCGTGCGTCTCGTTCTCGAACGAGAAGCGGACGTGGTGATCGTTGATTACGACGCGCTCACATACGCCGGGAACCCGAAGAATCTTGAAGGCCTTGATCCCGCCCGGCACACGTTCGTAAAAGGCGACATCTGCGACCGCAATGGCGTTCTCGATGCCTTGCCGAATGATACGGACGCGATCTTTAACTTTGCTGCCGAATCGCACGTCGATCGGAGCATATACGCAGCAGACGAATTCCTACGGACGAACATCATCGGAACGCAGGTCTTGCTTGATGCCGCACGCGAAAAAGGCGTGAGGCGTTTTGTGCAGGTTTCGACCGACGAGGTGATGGGAAGTTTGCCGGAAACCAGCGGTGCGTTCTTTACGGAAGATTCACCGCTGCAGCCGAATTCGCCATATGCCGCCTCGAAGGCAGCCGCGGAATTCGTCGTTCGTGCCGCACGCGAAACTCACGGCATCGATGCCGTCGTTACGCGTTGCGGGAATAACTACGGGCCGCGGCAATTTCCCGAAAAACTTATTCCGCTGATGATCGCGAACGCACTCAACGACCAGCCTTTGCCGGTCTATGGAGACGGCAAGAACGTGCGTGACTGGATATACGTTGACGATCATTGCCGCGGTATCTGGGCCGCTTTCGAAAAGGGCGGACCGGGCGAAGTGTACAATCTCGGGTCGCGAAACGAGCGGCAGAATATCGACGTCGTTACCTCCATCCTCGATGCGCTCGGTAAGCCGCACTCCCTTATTCAGTACGTGACCGACCGTCTTGGCCATGACCGCAGATACGCGATCGACGCGACCAAGGCCGAGACAGAACTCGGTTTCCGCCCTGAGATGAGCTGGGAAAAAGGGATACAGACGACGATCGACTGGTATCTGAACAACCGCGAATGGGTCGAAGAGATCCGGAGCGGCGAATACCGCGACTACTATCAAAAGATGTACGGATCGAGCCTCAGATGAAGATACTCGTAACCGGTGCGAACGGAATGGTGGCCCGGGCGGCCGCAGAATTTTGCCGCTCGTCGGGTGATGAGGTCATTGCTCTTGATCGCAGGTCGCTTGATATTTCGAACCGCGATTCGGTCATCGAGGTCGTCGGCATAAACACGCCTGAAGCGATCATCAACTGTGCCGCGTTTACGGACGTGGACGGTGCAGAGAGCAACGAGATCGCGGCCTATACGGCGAATTCCGATGGTCCGGCGAATCTTGCGGCCGCAGCAAAGGCGTGCAGTGCAAAGCTCGTAACTATATCGACGGATTACGTCTTTGACGGCTTGTTCGAAGGTTTTTACACGGAAGACGCTGCGCCTGCTCCGCTCGGGGTTTACGCAAAGACAAAATACGACGGCGAACTTCGTGCGGCGCAGGAAGATCCGGACTCGGTGATCGTTCGCTCGGGATGGATATACGGACACGGCGGGACTAATTTCCTGAGCGTCATTCCGGAGCTTCTGAAGGCCGGAAAGCATATTACGGCGATCAGCGACAGCTTCGGGACGCCGACCTTTGCCGGTGATCTTGCACGGCGTTTGCGAGAACTTGCGGCGAGCGACATCCGCGGCGTCGTACACGTCACGAATGCAGGCGAAGGTTCCACATACTACGGCGTTGCGTGCGAGATCGCCGATCTCCTGGGAATCGAGCGTTCGCGCATTACGCCGATCTCGGATGGCGATCTGAAGCGTCCGGCACCGCGGCCACATTCTTCAAAACTTGCAACAAAAAGGCTCGCCGAACTTGGGTTCGACGAGCTTCCGGATTGGCGCGATGCACTGGCACGTTTCGTTAAGGCCTAAAGCTGTTTCCCTGATCCTGTACGGCCGATGCCGTCTCTGCGCCTTCCATTATCGGGGTTTCATCGTCGGCTCTGTGCTTGTAATAGTGGTAGTAGCCCGTTCCGTAGTAATCATACTCGACCGATTCCGATGTGATCCCATTCAGAACAACGCCGTAGATGCGGGCGCCAAGAGCTGAGATGCGCGTGCGGAATTGACGCATCAGGTGCATCGAGCTCTTTCCGGCCATCGCGATCAAGACGACACCGTCAACCTGCGTGGAAAGAATCGCCGCGTCCGTAAACGAGATCGCCGGAGGCGAATCGATGATGATGTGCTTGAATCGGCCGCGAAGGAACTGCAATAGATTGCGCATTTCGTTGGACGACAAAAGCTCCGCCGGGTTCGGCGGGATCGGCCCGCTCGTGATTATCTTCAAATGCGGCAATCCGGGAGCCGCCTTAATAAGGTTTTCCGTGGACTTCTCGCCAGAAAGATAGTTGGTCAACCCTTGTGTGTTCGAAAGGCCAAAATGCGAGTGCATGCGCGGGCGTCGAAGGTCGCAGTCGATAAGGACCACGTCGGCATCGGCCTGTGCCAAGGTGATCGCGGTGTTGATGGCGGTCGTGGTTTTGCCTTCGGACGGCTGTGATGACGTGACAAGGATAGATTGCGGCGGCTTGCCGGCGCTCGAGAATAACAGCGATGTGCGGAGGTGCCGATAGGCTTCGGCCATCGGCGAATGACGCTCTTCGAGCGTTATAAGAGCAGTGCTCGACGCTGTTTTGCCGTTGCTTTCCGAACCGATGCCTCGAATGCTTAGCCGCTTCTTCTCGTTGATCCCGTGGTGCGGGATCATTGCAAGGGTCGGCAGGCCCAACGCGCGGGACACATCGTCGCTCGTTCGAACCGAATCATCCAGATAATCAAGCAGGAACGCAAGGCCAATGCCTGCACCAAGAGATGCCAGAAGAGCGATAAAAATGTTGCGCGGGCGATTCGGGCTAACGGGCGAGCTCGGAACGACGGCGGAGCTCGAAACCTTTATATTGTTCGGCTTTCCGGCGGCAAGGGCGAGTTCCTGTTCTTTTTGGCGCTGAGTGTATGTATCGAGCAGTCCGCGATTTGTTTCGAGCGCACGCTTGAGCGTCGTCAAAGTTGTTGTCGCCTGTCCCTGGATGTTGGCCCGCTCAGCCTCTACCTCATATGCGTTCAGGAGCTGATCTTCGCGGCGCTTTGCCGCATCGACCTGGGAGCGGAGCGAGACGAGAGCTCCGCTGACCGCATCTTTTTCGATCTTCTTTTGGTCGCGGTCGATGATCTGCGAAACCTCGCTCTCCGTCTGCTGTTTGGTGGCTTTGAGCGACGATATCTTTTCTTCGACCTGCTGAACCTTCACGTATGCAGGCGTGTATTTGACGAGCAGCTCGGCCTTTTCGGTCTCGGCATCTTTTATTTGCTTTTCGATGTCGCGGATCTGGTCCTGCAGCTTAGCGCGACGCTCCGTGTTCAGACGAACTGTGTCCTGATAGACCTTGTTCTCATAAAGATCGGGGATATTCTTGCCTTCGCCTCGGGAGCTCGCCTGGACGGCGCCGTTATAGCGGGCTTCTAGTTTGCGGCGGTCGTCGGCCGCGGAAAGCCATTGTTCGCTCAGCGTTTGCAGCCGGCTTGCCGCAAGGTCGGAGCCTTTTTCCTGCAGCGGCAGATTGCTCGACCGCATATAGTCTGTCAGTTTGGTTTCCTGGTCGGCGATCGTAACCTTGAGGTCCGCAATGGATTTCGTCAGTTCATCGTAGGCGGACTGTGTGCCCTCAAGCTCGCGTTTTGCGTCCTCGTCGATAAAGACCTGTGCGACCTTGTTAGCAACATCGGCGGCAAGCTGCGGGTTCTTGTTGCTGACCGTCACGGTGAACAGGCTCGTGCGCTCCGTCTGTTCGACGTGGAGGCCGCCGGACAATGCGGCGGCGTATTGATTCGCCCTTGCGGCCTCTTCCGGCGAAAGCTGAGCCTCGGACGGGTCGGCATTCTCGGTGCCGGTCAGGACGGGAAGTGAGCCTTGCGGCGGCGGTTCTGCCTTTGCAGGGCTTGAAAAGATCGACTTTACTGATGCAAAAAAGCCTCGGTTCGAGCCGCCGAGCAGGTCCGGCTCGCGTTGCAGTCCGAGGGCCAAGACGACCTTTTTCATCAAGTCGGAATTCTGGAGCAGCTGAAGCTGAGTGTTGTAATACGTTGTCTCGTCGCCGTCGAAATTGATATTGATCGCATCCTTTGCCGTCGGAGCGGCCTTGCGAGGTTCGATCAGCATCTCAGCGCTCGCCGAATAGATCGAGGGCTGGCGAAAGGAATAGAATGCCGCCGCAGCGGTGACGACGATCGCGATCGCACCGATCATCGGGAGGCGTTTCGTGACAACACGGACATAGTGTCTCAGAGTCCGCTGACTCGACTGACTCTCGTGGTCGTAATACGCCGCGTATGTTGCGGGCGTTTCGCGGTTCGGCTGTGTTACATCAAGCCCCCGCGGCAGCGGCGTAAGTCTTTGATCCTGATCCATAGGGTTTACAACTAGCGAAGCGGCCCTTATCGATTATGCCTGTGAGTGAAAGTAAAAATTATGATGTCGTGCAAAAGTGCGCGCTTGTACTTGCTTTTATATCACAATAAGCCGCTGAAAGCATAGGATTTGTGAGGGTCAGCGGTTCTTTCGCGCTTGGGACTGGACGGCCGTGATTGCGACCGCATCGACGATGTCCTCGGCCTTGCAGCCTCTCGAGAGGTCGTTGCAAGGTCGATCGAGCCCTTGGAGGATCGGGCCGATCGCCGTGCCGCCGGTCAGGCGTTCGGTCAGCTTGTAGGCGATGTTGCCCGAATTTAGGTCTGGGAAGATAAGGACGTTTGCTCTTCCGCCAATAGGCGAACCCGGAGCTTTTGACGCGGCGACGGCCTCGACCAAGGCCGCATCGGCCTGAAGTTCACCGTCGATCACGAGTTCCGGCCTGCGAACACGCACGGTCTTTACGGCTTCGATCACCTTGTCGAGGCTCTGATGCTTTGCACTGCCTTTTGTCGAGAACGACAGCATTGCGACGCGCGGTTCCGTGTTTAGAAGAGCCTTCGCGGAATCCGCAGATGCGATCGCGATCTCGGCCAACTCGGCGGAATCCGGATCGATCACCACGCCGCAGTCTGCATAGACCATTGCGCCTTTCTCACCGAATTTCTTGTCGGGAACGACCATCAGAAAGAAACTCGATACCGTCTTGAAACCTTGTGCAGGGCCGATGCAGCGAAGTGCTGCGGCCACGGTGTGTGCAGTGGTATTCGTGGCGCCAGCGACGGAGCCGTCCGCTTTCCCCTCACGAACAAGCAGGTTCCCGAAGTAAAGCGGGTCTTTTACGGCCTGTTCGGCCTCTTCGAGAGTTACACCCTTAGCGCGGCGGAGTTCGTGATAGAGTCCGGGGATTCGGGCGAGATCGTTCGACCTTCTATGGTCGAGGAGCGTGACGCCGTTCAGGTTCGCGCCGCTTTCGGCGGCAAGTCCCCGAACAACGTCTTCACGGCCGAAAATGGTGATCTTCGCGATCTGATCGCGAGCGCAGATGGCCGCGGCTTCGACCGTTCGCGGGTCTTCGCCCTCAGGCAGGATTATGTGCTGTGGATCGCCGGCCGCCCGACGGCGTATATCTTCGAGGATCATACGGAAAACCTAAAAAGCTCCTCGAATTTACCATAATCAGAACCGCCCGCGTTAATTCGAGATCGGATCCCTCGCGTGTCAGAAATGAGGGCCCGGCGGTGTTTTTATGTTTTTCTAGCCAAAATTTGACGGAGGATCCTATGAAAATTATTTATACGCTCGCAATTACGGCAATTCTTGTGTGTTCTGCATACCCTCAAAGCACTATCCCGACGATCAAGGCGAATTCGAACGTTGTTTCGATACAGGATGGCGACGTACTGAAAAAAGACAGCTGGAATCTTGCACCTGAGGCCAAGCCCGACGTCTATGAAACATTCGTCAAGAAAGGGGCGAAAAGGAAGGTCGAATTCATCACAGACATCGACACGATCAGTTTTGATGTCGAGGCGGGAAGGACGTACGACTTTATCATTCAAATGGGCGAAACGAAATGCTACACGCAGATCAAGGCCTCTGAACTTAAGTTCTGGAACGACCCGGATTTCTGGGAAAGCCCGTCGATAAAAACTCCTTACAAAGAGAACATCTCGAACGAAGAAAAGATCGCCGGCCTGTCAAAGTTTTGGTCCGAGGCGAAATACAATTTTATCAATTTCGGCCTCGTGCCCGACCTCGATTGGGACAAGACCTATCTCGAATTCATCCCGAAGGTGCTTGCGACCACGTCCACGCTCGAATATTATCGCGTACTGCAGGAATTTTGCGGCAAGCTCAAAGATTCGCACACCAATGTCTATTTTCCCAAGGATCTTCAAACAGAAGTAAATGCCGGGCCGGCGATCACGACCCGCCTAATCGAAGGCCGCGTCATCATCGTCGGTCTGCTCGATCCGAAGCTAAAAGGTGACGGGATCGAGGTCGGGCAAGAGATCACCGCGATCGACGGCATTCCGGCGAGAACCTACGCAAATGAAAAGGTCGCGCCGTACGTCAGCGAAAACACGCCGCAATCGCAAGAGACTGCCGTATATCAATATTTTCTACTGCGCGGATCGGTTTCAAAACCGGTCGAACTCACGCTGAAAGACCCAAAAGGAAACGTGGCGAAGCGGACGCTCCCGCGTCTGAGCCGTCAGGATCGTATGAAACTCCCGAATGCCGCAAAACTCTACGACCTCAAGATGCTGCCGGGCAATATCGCTTTGGTCACCGTCAACACGATGGCGGACGCACCGGGCGAAGAGAAGTTCTTCAAGGAGAATTTTGCTGCCATCTCAAAAGCTAGCGGCGTTATCCTGGATCTGCGCGAGAACGGAGGCGGCAACTCGGATGTGGGGTATAACATACTGTCATATTTTGTCGATAAGCCGTTCAAAGGTTCGAGCTGGTACACGCGCGAATATCACCCGACGTTTCGGCCCTGGGGACAAAGTGACAAGGTCTTTGGCCAAGAAGCCGAGGCGATCTCAATGGAACAGATCAAACAAATGCGAAACGGAGAGCAGGCGTTCCTCGGGCCATTTGTCGTACTTTCGAGTCCGCGGACATTTTCGGCCGCCGAGGATTTCCTCGTCGCCTTCAAGCCCCTGAAACGCGGGTTGATCGTCGGCGAACCATCGGGCGGCAGCACCGGACAGCCGCTCGTGATCTCGCTTCCCGGCGGCGGAACGGCACGCATCTGCTCAAAACACGACACGTTTGCCGACGGCACCGAATTCGTCGGGGTTGGCGTGATTCCCGATATTTTGGTTCGGCCAAAAGTGACAGACTTTACAGAAGGGCGGGATGCGATCCTCGAAAGAGCAATAGACGAACTCGAGCGGTCAAAGGCAACTCATTGAAAGACGGCAGAGAACAATTGTGAACGGTCAGTTGTGAATGGTGGTCCGCTTGTAAGGCCTTTGCATCATTGCGGACGCTTTGTACACTTTTTGCATTTAGATCAAAGAGAAAACGCAAAGACCGCAAAGCGAAACCTCGCAAAGGCCGCAAAGCTTTTGACTTACCACTTACCACTTATGACTTATTTCGGAACCGGTCTCCGTTCTTCCGGATCGCAAGGCTTGCTTAGAAGTTGGTTTGCTTTTAGACTTTGAGGGAAATGGGGAAATTGGCACGACGTGAAAAAAGCGAACTGAAGGGCCGTATGCGGAGCTTCGTGATGTTTTTGCCGAATATGGCAAAGCTGCTCGCAAGGCTTTTGAAAGATGCACGCGTGCCGACCGCCGAGAAGGCGTTGTTCGTTGCGGCGATCGTCTATGTGATCTCGCCGCTAGATCTGATCCCGGATATTTTCCCTTTTATCGGTCAGGTCGATGATATTTATATGGTCGCGTTGGTCCTTTTGCGGCTGATAAATCGGACAGACGTCGAGGTCGTTCGCGAACATTGGTCGGGCGGCGGCGACATTGCGGCTCTCGCCGATTCGATAGCAAATCTTGCACCAAAATTCCTGCCGAAGCGTATCTCGCGCGTTCTCCGTTCTAAGGTAGAGCTTGCACCCGCGGGCAAGATCCTCAAGAGCATCACAAAACGCGACGAGGCCGTCGTCATAGAGGTCGCGGAAGACCCGCAGGTCGAATCGGTCTCAACAATGACCAACTAGATCCTTGAAAAGACCGCATTCAATTACGCGGTCTTTTCCTCGAATGCGGATCTTCAAGCGGTCGCGGTTCCGTGTTTTGCGGTCGCGCTTTTCAGCAAGGCGATCTGCGCGGCGTGGTGTACGTTGTGTCGTACGGCACCGTGCAGAAAGAAGCTGAGCGAATAGTCATTGTCCTCGAACCGCTCGCCGAACTCGCTGTCAGAGCGTGTTTCGATCGCACGGATCAAGTTTCCAAAGGAATCCGATATCTGCGTTTGCAGAGCTTGCCACGCAGCATCCGCAACCTGCTTCTCTTCCGGGAAATTGCCGTCTGGCGGCTCATTTACGGCGTTTCCATTGAGGCGCTCGGCCCAAACGTTATTCCAGCCCGCAATGTGTCCCGCGAGTTCCCAGATACTGTGCGTACCGGGAAGTTTGAGGGCCGCGTGCTCGGCATCGATACCGCTGAGCGTCTCTTTCAGGCTGGCCGCGTGCCACGGTTCACCGTCCAAGATCATTTCTAGTTCGTCGATTATCTGCTGCTTTTCCATTTTTGTTCTCCCTAAAACCAAATCTGTGTGTGTAACTGCATTAAGCCGTGAGAGTGGTTACACATTATCATTCGCAAGGTAACCTGTCAAGAGGTAATTGGCGGTTACGGATAATTGGGATATAATTTATTCGAATGGAACTGCGGCCTGACAAATTCAAGCTCATAGCGGGCGATTTGAGTCTCGATCTTGTAAACACCGCGTCTAGTTGGCGCCGGACGGATAAGGCCTGCATCCCGGCTCACGATAGCTTCGTGGATGTTGGCGACTTGGTTTCGTGGGCCGTGAAAGCAAATGCGATCGGTGAGAATGCGGCTCGCGACCTCTTGAAAAGTACGGGAACGAAGGACGCCGGCGAATCGAGTTTGCGGCGTGCACGCAAGCTTCGTGCGGCTATCTATGGACTCTCTATTGCGATGGCGGTCGACGACCGACCTCGATCGAACGATATCGAGTACCTCGAAAAGGAACGGCTAAGAGCGATCGAGAGCCAAAAGATCGAGTATGCAGATGGACGCCTCGAACTCAGGCATCGCAGCGGGGCCGGATTGCTCGAAGTAGTTCTTGATTCGGTTGTTTTAGCAGCCATCGACCTATTTACTTCCGAGAGAGCGAAACGAATTCGAATTTGCGGAGGCGAGTCCTGCGGGTGGCTGTTTGTCGATGACAGCCGCGGCCGGAATCGACACTGGTGCGACATGCGGGACTGCGGAAACCTTGCAAAGGTACGGAGATTTCGAAAGAAGGCCGCGAGGGATGATGGGCGCGATCCGCAGAAATGAGGAAATTTCTGCATCTTTTGGAGCATTTCTTCTGGATTTTTGGGTCTTTTGAATCTATTTCTGTTTCGGTAAGCTCGGAATTATTCGAAAACTAAATTGCACGATCGAACTCCGCTTTCGATATAATCGAAGTACGTCGAAAAGCGAAAGTTAGCGTAATTTCCCTCTTTTATGTTCGAACGCTACACAGAAAGGTCCCGCCGCGTTATTTTTTTCGCGCGCTATGAAGCCCTTCAATATGGTTCTCAATCGATCGCTCCCGAACACATACTGCTCGGGCTCATGCGCGAGGATAAGACCCTTTCGGCCAAGTATTTTCCATATAGACATTCATTGACCGTCGATTCGGTCCGCAAGGAGATCGAGGAACGGATCGTCGTTCGCGACCGCATCCCGCAATCGTCCGAGCTGCATCTTTCTGCTGTTACCAAGCGCATACTTTTTTACGCGAATGAAGAAAGCCGTCAGCTGAAGAATCGGCACATCGGCCCTGAGCATATCTTGCTCGGGCTGATACGCGAAGAGCGTTCGGTGGCCGCTGAGATACTTTTCGGCTATGGCGTAAGGCTCGATGATATCCGCGAAAAACTTGGGCAGCAGCACCGTGCGATGCCGAATCTTTTCTCGCCGGCAAAGGAAGCTTCAAAGACACCAAGCCTTGCAGAATTCACTCGCGATCTGACGCAGGACGCTGCCGACGGACGGCTTGATCCGCTTATTGGAAGGCAGCAGGAGACCGAACGCCTGATAGAGCTCATCTGCCGGCGAACGAAGAACAATCCGGTATTGATAGGTGAGGCGGGAGTTGGGAAGACGGCTATCGTCGAAGGCCTTGCTCAGCGGATCGTCGATAAGAACGTGCCGTCATTCCTTGAGAATAAACGCGTGCTTGCTCTCGATCTTTCGCTTGTAGTTGCGGGCACAAAATACCGCGGGCAGTTCGAAGAGCGTTTAAAGAAGATAATTGCCGAGCTAAAAGAAAATCGCGACAACCTTGTCTTTATCGATGAACTTCACACCCTTGTAGGTGCCGGCTCGGCCGAGGGCACGCTTGATGCGGCGAACATTCTGAAACCCGCACTGTCACGCGGCGAGATCCAATGTATCGGAGCGACGACGCCGGCCGAATACCGCAGAACGATCGAAAAAGATCGTGCCCTTGAGCGGCGTTTTCAGGCGGTAAAGGTCGAACCGGCGAGCGAAGAGGACGCTTTGCTGATCGTCAAGGGAATCATCGAGCGATACGAGGCATATCATCAGATCCGATATTCGCCGGACGCTTTGACCGCGGCCGTTGAGCAATCGAACCGTTACATTTCCGACCGCTTTCTGCCTGACAAAGCGATCGATGTGCTCGATGAAGCGGGAGCGCGGGCAAAACTGCGTTATCGAAGCGAAAATCCGGGCGAACCTTCGTGGAAAGAGACCGTCGAAAATTGGAAGCGTGCCTCGGCGAACGAAGATCAGTTGATCTCATTTGAATTGCAGACTCTCGAAGATTCGTTCTTCGCTGTTGAAGTAACGCGTGACGACATCGACGAAGTGATCGCGCGCTGGACGGGAATTCCCGTCGCATCGATCAAGGAAGAAGAGGCATCGAAGCTGCTCAAGATCGAGAAGGTCCTAGGCGAGCAGATTATCTCGCAGCGGCCTGCCGTATCGGCATTGGCACGCGCGATCCGCCGTTCGCGTGCGGGCATCAAATCCCCGAACCGTCCTGTCGGGTCATTTCTTTTCCTTGGACCGACGGGCGTTGGAAAGACGGAAGTGGCAAGGCGTCTTGCCGAGTTCCTGTTCGGTTCTGAAAGGTCGCTTGTCCGCTTCGATATGAGCGAATTTATGGAGCGGCATTCGGTCTCGAAATTCATCGGCTCGCCTCCGGGATACGTCGGCCACGAAGAAGGCGGCCAGCTGACCGAAAGACTTCGCCGCTCGCCGTATTCGATCGTACTCTTTGACGAAATCGAGAAGGCACATCCCGACATCTTCAACCTCTTACTGCAGGTGTTCGAGGACGGCGTCCTGACCGATTCGACCGGGCAGACGATCGATTGCAAACATTCGATCTTCATAATGACCTCGAATATCGGTGCGAGGATAATCCAAAAGACGGCATCGCTTGGTTTTCAGGCTTCGGGTGAGGCGACTCGTGCAAAACGCGAGGACGAAGTAATGGCGGCTGTCAGACAGACGTTTGCGCCCGAATTCATCAATCGCCTTGACGAGATACTCATCTTTGACGAACTCTCGCTCGAGGACCTGATGGCGATCGCTGACCTGCAGATCGCAAACCTCAATTCGATCATCGCCGACAAGAACCTGAAAGTTTCTCTGACGACGGAAGCGAAGAAATGGCTCATCGACCATACCTGCAGCGACCGCAAATACGGAGCAAGGCCGCTCAAGCGGGCGATCCAAAAGCATATCGAAGATGAACTTTCCGAGGCGCTGATCCAAGGCAGGATCGGCGATGCGGCAGATATCACGGTCATCGTCGAGAATGATGAGCTGCAGATCCAGATGCCCTCCTTGCGCGAACTTACAGCAAAAGGCGTAGAATAAACGCAAGATGTACCGTCGCCCAAAATTTATCGAAGCCCTGCACAATATCCGTCAGGAGATGGCCGCCGAGGCCGACCACGATGTGATCTTGTTTGCGGAAAAGGCAAGAAATGGCGAATTCAAGAAAGTTTCGCAGCCTCCGGCAACGAATGTTGAAGAACCGACATTGGACGAGAGGCCTCGTGTTGCCTTGCGAAAGCGTTAGATTTGCCGCTGTCGATTTTCGATCCTGCCGAGCTTCGGCGTAATATCAAAATAAACAGTTCGCTGAAATGGTCAGATATTTAATATCGCTCGCTATTGTTGTGCTTACGGTCCTCGGGGCGGCGAGTGTGTTTTTTCCTGACTATTGGATTCACAGATATGACGATCTCATCGCCCGTCAGGCCCGCATTTACCGACTCGATGAGAAGCTCGTCTGGAGCCTGATCTACGAAGAGACGTATTTTCGTGCTTGGAAACACGGTGCGGCAGACGAGGTAGGGCTGATGCAGGTGCGTCCTGCCGTGGTCCGCGAATGGGCAAAGGCGACGGGATTGAAAGAATACGAAAAAGCTGCGGAGAACCCCGAGCAGGTGCTTGCCGACCCGGAGCAGAATATCCAGGTGGGCTGTTGGTATCTTGAAAAACTTCGCGAGATGTATCGCGGACTGCCGGCTGAAACCGCTCTGACTCTCGCGGCCTATAATGCCGGCCCGAGCCGCGTCGAAGGCTGGACGGCGGGCGTGAAGCTGTCCGACATCTCGGAGGATGATTTTGTCTCGCGTATCACGATCCCATCCACAAAAAGCTACGTGACGGCGATCCTCGCGCGCTATCGGATGCAGACATCAGAGATCAAGAAATGACGACGATCCATCTTGCCGATCACATTGTGCCGGTGTCGAGCGAACCTTTCGCGGATGGCGGCGTCGCGATCGAAGGCACGAAGATCGTCGGCATCGGAACCCGCGAAGCGCTTGCGGCTGAATTTCCGAACTGCGAAACGATCGAACACGGAGCGGCCGCGATCACCCCGGGCTTTGTGAACGTTCATTCACATCTTGAGATCACGGCGATGCGTGGTGCTCTCGATGGGGTCGAGGATAATTTCGCGACTTGGCTGCTGAAGCTGAGCGCGATCCGGACCGAACTCGGCGAAGAGGGTGTGCGCAAAGGTGCGTTCGTCGGCGCGCGCGAAGGAGCAGCGGCCGGCGTTACTTGTTTTGGCGATATTGGGCGAATGGGCCGCGTCGGGCTTGAGGCGCTGACCGCGACAGGTTTGCGCGGCATCGTCTTCCAGGAGACCGAGTTTACGCCCGACAATCGCACGGCAAAGGACGATTTTATGGAGCTCGCCGCCAAGTTCGAAGCCTTGAAGCAGGATGAGACCGAACTTGTCCGCGTCGCTCTCTCGCCGCATTCGCCTTATACGGTGGGCTCGGAATTATTCGAGCTGTTGGCCCAGTACTCGATCCTGAACCGCATTCCGCTATCGATACACGCGGCTGAGTCCCGCGACGAGATCGAGCTGCTCGCCAAAGGCACAGGGCTTTTTTCATCGTTCTATGAAAAGTTCGGCGTTGAGTGGTCCAGTCCGTTCTCGACACCGATCGAGTATCTTGAAAGGCTCGGCGTTCTCGCGACACGGCCGCTGCTTGCTCACTGTGTCCGCGTAACGGACAGCGACATCGAACGGATCGCGGCCAACGGTGCGAGCGTTGCGCACTGTCCAAAATCGAACGCAAAATTCGGCCACGGTGCGGCTCCGCTCGAAAAATTCCTTGACGCGGGAGTTACGGTCGGCCTAGGCAGTGATTCGGTCGCAAGCAATAACGTCTGCGATCTGATAGAGGAATCGCGTTTTGCGGTGCTCACGGCGCGGAACCACCCGGATTCGAAACGCCTCATCACAGCCAAAGAGGTATTGGAATGCGCGACTCTCGGCGGTGCGAAAGCCCTCGGCCTCGACGATCTGATCGGCACTCTTGAAGCAGGCAAGGAAGCTGACCTTGCCGTCGTCGATCTAACAGATGACGCTCAAGGTCCCGTAACCGATATCTACGCGGCCCTCGTATTCTCGTCGAATGCGCGGGATGT
This sequence comes from Acidobacteriota bacterium, assembly GCA_018269005.1. GTDB lineage: Bacteria > Acidobacteriota > Blastocatellia > Pyrinomonadales > Pyrinomonadaceae > OLB17. Next base: position 144,257 of record JAFDVK010000052.1, read on the forward strand.
CAAACAGACGATCGTTGCGGGCAAGACGGTGTATGAGAGATTGAATCGCGCGATGCGATTCGTGCATTCATGACCCATATTTTTATGAGGAATCAGCGACGAATTCACGAATTTGGTTGGAAGGTCCGTTCGCCTATCCGCGATTGAAGCAAACCATGTCGGAGGCGAAGCCTCCTCCAAAAAAAGTGGTCGAGTGCACGATCGGGCAAGCCCGACCGCACTGCTAGGCGGCAAGCCGCTAGAAGGTCCCTATCAGGATTACAGGCTCGCTTTTAGGGCATCGACAAGCTGCGTCGGCGTCCAATCGTTTCCGGCGAAGATCTTTGTGACCTTGCCGTCGGGCGAGATCACCGCTGTCCGGAGGCTGTGGTTGAAGATCGCTTTGTTATTCGGATCGACCTCGTAACGCAGTCCATAAAAATCGGCGATCTTCTTGACCTCGGCATCCGATCCGACAGCGAGCTGCCAGACGTCGAATGTCGCGTTCGGATCGTTGCCCATGTATGTGATGCCGTAGGCCCGGAGCTTTTCCGGCGTGTCATGCTCCGGATCGAAAGATATCGAGAGCAGCCGAAGTTTGTCGCGAAGCACGGGATCGGCCTGGATCAAGCGTGCAGCATCGCGGAAATTTGCCGACATCTTGATGCAAAACTCAGGCAGCGGGCATTTTGCGTAGATGAACGTGATCGCAAAAGCCTTTCCCTCGAACGTTTTTAGCGAGATCTTTTTGTCGTCCTGATTCGTGAGGGAAAAATCCGGTGCGGGCTGGCCGATCTGAGCAAAATTCGTGTTCGGTGCCGGCGCATTCGGGTCGGGCGGCGAGACCACGACAATATTTTCCAAAAAATACGGTTCTTTCGCGGTGTTATCGACGACGAGTTCGCCGCTGATCTCCGCTCCTGGTTTTAGGCTTTCCCAAGCCCAATCCGCGTGGATCGGAAAATCCATCGTCATCGCGCCCATATATCCTTCGATCGCTTCGTGATCGATCGACGCGGTCTTTTTCGCACGATCGACCGAAACGACCTTGCCCTTGAATGGATAGCGTTTGGCGTTCGGCGAAACAGCGTTCGCATTTGACGAGGTAGATGAACCGCCGCAGCCGATAAGGCCGAGGAGCGAAGCGAGAACGAGCAAAATAATAGCTTTTCGCATAAAAGTGTTAAAAGAATATTGTCGCCGAAAACACCGAGAGTGTCCAAGTCGCGGCCTGTGTCAGCCAATTTGGAAAACGGTAGGCTCATTGCGGTAAACTCTTTCTTTTGGCGAACTTTGTTATGACCGCAAAAATTCTTAGCGGAAAGCCGATCGCGGACGACATCAAAAAAGAGGTTTCGGCCGAGGTCGTTGAACTGTATGAAGTGCATTCGGTCCGGCCGACGCTCGTCGTCGTACGTGTCGGTGAAGATCCCGCGTCGGCAGTCTATGTCGGAAATAAGGTGCGAACCGCGCAGGAGATCGGCATCCGCAGCGAACACATACACTTTGACGAGAGCGTCACACAGGCCGAACTTGTGAACACGATCCGTGAATTGAATTTGCGGGATGACGTTGACGGGATACTTGTGCAGCTGCCGCTTCCAAAGCATATCGAGGAACGCGAAGTGCTCGAATTGATCGACCCGCAAAAGGACGTGGACGGCTTTCACCCCGTGAATATTGGCCGCCTTTTGCAAGGTTTCGAGGCTCTGACACCGTGCACGCCGGCGGGCGTGATCGAGGTTTTGAAGCGTTCGAATATCGAGATCGCCGGTGCAAGGGCCGTCGTCGTCGGTCGCAGCAACATCGTCGGGAAGCCGCTCGCCGCTCTGCTTTTACGCGAAAATGCGACGGTAACGATATGTCATTCACGCACAAGAGATCTGCCGAGCGTTACGCGCGAGGCCGACATTTTGATCGCAGCGATCGGCAGCGCAGGATTCATCTGCCGTGAACACATTCGCGAAGGTGCGATCGTCATTGACGTCGGGATCAATTCGGTCGAGAGCTCTGAACGTGTCCGCGAACTTTTTGCTGGCGAAGACCTCGACAAGCGGCTCGATACGCTCGACAACCGCGGAGCGACGCTCGTCGGCGATGTTTGTCCAAAAGATGCAGCTAATGTCGCAGGAGCGATCACGCCGGTTCCGGGCGGCATCGGCCTGCTGACGGTCGCTATGCTTATGAAAAATACGGTCATCGCGGCGAAGATGCGTCGCGGGATCGCGGAAAATTGAACTATGAACTTTGAAGATTATCAGTCGGCGGCGAGCAAGACCGCGCTTTATCCGCGGCGTATGTCGAATGTCGAATATCCGACGCTTGGGCTTGCGGGCGAGGCGGGCGAGGTCGCGAATATCGTCAAAAAGATCCAACGCGACCATGCTGGCGTGCTAACGGATGAGACGAAAGCGAAGCTCAAGGATGAACTCGGCGACGTGCTTTGGTACATTTCGGCGTGTGCCGACGAACTTGGCCTAACGCTTGCGGAAATCGCCGAGTTCAACATCCAAAAGCTCGCAAAACGCCATTCGGCAAAAGGATAATTCTTGTGCTCACGGTCGGCCTGACAGGTTCTATCGCAACCGGTAAGTCCTTTGTTACCGAATATTTACGGGAGCTTGGGGCCGACGTTATAGACGCGGATCTGGCGGCTAGAAAGGTCGTCGAGAAAGGCACGTCGGGCCTCGCGGCGGTGGTTGAAGAATTTGGCAAAGAGGTTCTTTTCCCAGATGGAACACTCGACCGGAAAACGCTCGCCGCTATCGTATTTGCTGACGAAGAAAAGCGTCTCAAACTGAACTCGATCATTCATCCGCTCGTGATCGAACTCCAGGACGATTGGCTGAGATCGGTCAAGGAGCGTGACCCGGACGCGATAGCGGTCGTCGATGCGGCGTTGATGATCGAATCCGGCGGCTATAAACGGTTCGACAAGCTGATTGTCGTCTATTGCGAACCTGCGATACAATTGGCGCGCCTCATGGCACGCGATGGTTTGAGCGAAAGCGAGGCAAAACGCCGCATTGACGCTCAGATGCCGCAGGATGAGAAAAGAAAGTTTGCCGATCACGTCGTTGATACATCTAATGGTTTTGAGGATACGAAACGGCAGACGCGAGAGATCTTCGCTTCGTTGAGAGAAGCTCAAGAGAATGGCAAGGCGGGAGACGACACTTAAACTATCTGTTGGCAGCGGCTTACGGCCGCGGTGGCAGGTCGTGTTCGTCCTTTTCGCCACGCTTTTTGCAGCCTCGTGCGCAGAAATAAAACAACCCCAACCCGAAGCATTCATTTCCAAGACAAAGCCGCCGCTCAAGCAGGAAGTTCGCTGGAGCAATGGAAACACTCCGAAAAGTTTTGATCCCGCAAAAGCCTTGGCAGCACCTGAAACGGACGTGGTTAGGGCCATATTTGAAGGCCTGACGACCCTTGACCCAAAAACGCTCGACGCTCTCCCGGCCGTTGCCGAAAGTTGGTCGAGCGAAGACGGACGGGTTTGGATGTTCAGGCTTCGCGACGATGCACGCTGGACGAACGGCAAGCCCGTTACGGCGAAGAACTTTGTTGATTCGTGGAAGCGCCTTGCCGCACTTTCTCCTGACGCGACACATCGCGAGCTTTTTTCGAATATAAAGGGCTTGGGCGATGAGGCAGCAAAGGCCGCCGAACTTTCCGCAGGGCCTGCAGAGAAGAAGACGGCCGCATTGCCATCGAACTTGCCCGAGAAACCTGCAGCCGCTCCAAAGCCCGAAGAACGGAGCGAGAATAAGGCACGTGAAGATTCTCTCGGTGAATCCGAAAAGAAAACTGCCGTAGCCTCGGCGGGCGTTGAGGCGACGAGCGATCTTGAGCTGCGGGTCGAATTGAAACGGCCCGATCCGGACTTTCCGAAACTTGTTGCAAATCCTGTTTTCTTTCCGGTTTATGACAAGGCCGCGGAATTGGATTCTACCGAGGCCGAACCGCCGGAAGTTTCGAACGGGCCTTTCACGGTCATAACTTCGGATAAGACCGGTGTCGTTCTCGAACGCTCGAAGACCTATTGGAACAAAAACGCTGTTGCTCCTCAGCGTGTCGTTTTCGTGCCGCATACGACGGCTGACGCAGCTCTCGAAGCCTACAAGAACGGCGATATAGACGTGCTGACGAACGCCGCATTTTCGCCCCTTGCGTTGAAGCTTCTCGCGCCGTACGACGATTTCAGGCAGACGACGCATTCGGCGATCAATTTGTACGAGGTCAACACGAATAACAAGATCCTTGCCGACCGGCGTGTGCGTGAGGCCCTTGCCATTTCGATCGACCGGCAGAAGATCGCAGAAGGCGAGCTTGACGGCTCGACGAGTCCCGCGACGCGTTTTCTGCCGACCGAAAGTCCTGACGCTGCGGCAGGCCTCGTATTTGACGCGGAGCGTGCAAAGGAACTGCTCGAACGCTCGGGTTTTCCGGATGGCGAGAATTTCCCCGCATTAAGGCTCGTCGTTAACCGCAACGATGCACAGCAGCGCATCGCACGCACGGCCGCTCGGATGTGGAAGCAAAATCTGAACATCGACGTCAATGTCGTTCCGGTCGAAACAAGTGAGATGGAAGCAGTCCGGGCCGCTGGTGATTACGATCTGCTTCGACGCGGGGTCGTGCTGCCGACGACGGATGAGGTCGTCGCAATGCAGACGATCTTCGGTACGGAGAAGAAGATCACCAGGCCTGAAGTTCCCGGCGGGCCGATCGTTCAGCAGCCGACGCCTTCGCCGACGCCTATTCCACATCTCTTGACCGACCCGGCGGCCTCGGATCAATTACCGCCGGTCGTTGCAGCACAGCCGTACTCACAAGAAGCGGCGCTCTATGACCTTTCAGCGATCCCTATCTATTTTCCTAGGTCGTTCGCCCTTATCAAGCCGTATGTTACGGGCTTTGAACTGAACAGCCTTGACGCCGTTGTTTTGACCGATGTCAAGATCGATCCAAATTGGCAGCCCGCCACATCAAAGTAAATTACGACCGACTCGAATGAGTTCACAAGCGAAGGCACAAGCATCATTACTTTCGATAGAAGGCCTTTGCGTCGAGTTTACGGATCGGCAAAGCCGTTCTGTGAAGGCGGTTCGAGATGTTTCGCTCAACATCGAGAAGGGCGAAATGGTAGCCGTCGTCGGTGAATCCGGCAGCGGAAAGACGGCCTTGGGGATGTCGATCGTGCGTCTTTTGCCGGGGGCCGGCCGCATAACTTCGGGGAGCATCCTTTTCGACGGACTAGATCTTTTAGCAGCAGAAGATAGAGACCTTCGCGCCATTCGCGGCAAGCGGATCGGCGTGGTGTTTCAGGATCCGATGTCGTCGCTCAACCCATATATGACGGTCGGACGGCAGATCGCTGAGGTCGTGGAGCTTCATTTAGGACTGTCTCGACGTGATGCGCGTGAACAGGCGAAAGAGCTGCTCGATATTGTTGGAATAGCCGACGCGGGAAAGCGTGTCGATCAGTATCCGCACGAGTTCTCCGGCGGAATGCGCCAACGCGTGATGATCGCGATCGCCGTCAGCTGCAAGCCCGATCTTGTGATCGCCGACGAGCCGACGACAGCTCTTGATTCGACCGTGCAGGCTCAGGTCCTCGACCTGCTCGATAGGCTGCGAGCAAAGATCGGGATGAGCGTTATCCTCATTTCGCACGACCTTGCCCTGGTTGCGGGACGAGCCGACCGCGTATCGGTGATGTATGGCGGCCGAATTTTTGAACAGGCGAAGGCGGCCGAATTATTCACTCAAGCCGCAAATCCATACACGCGTGCTTTGCTCGCCGCGATGCCGGAAAATGCGATCGCGGACGATGAACTCTATCAGATCCCCGGAATGCCGCCGGATCTGAGCGTTGAGGTCGAAGCGTGTGAATTTGCACCACGCTGCGAAAGAGCAGAAGCTGTTTGCAGTGAAAAAAGGCCGACGTTTACGGCGGTCTCTGATCAGCATTTTTCGCGTTGCCATTTTGCCGAAGAATTTTTTGAGAAATGAAAGGGCTTAGAACTATGAAGAATTTTCGCTCGCTGACATTGGTATTGATACTACTCGCAGCCGTCGGGCTTGGCTGCTCGACGATCAACAAACTGCGTTCCGGCATCGAAGACAAACCGGCGAACACCGCAGACATGAATTCGAACTCGGGTTCGACTTCACCAAACTCCGGACCAAGCTCTGCGGCGGCCGGCGCCGATCCAAAGGCCGAGATCATTGCCGCTTCGAAGAAGTTCGTTTCGCTCAATTCGTTTACTGCGACGATGAGCACCGTCGGCGACACTTCGATGAATATGACCCTCGAATATCAGGCACCCGACCGATATCACATGAAAAGCGATCCGATCCATGGCGTCCAGATCGAGACGATAATGATCGGGTCGGACACCTATGCGAGCTTTGGCGGAAAATGGACGAAGATGCCGGGAAGTGCCGCAAGCCAGATCCCGGCGATGCGTCAGATGTTCACGGAGGAAGGTATGAAACGCCTCTCCGACGTAAAGTACGAGGGCGTTGATACGGTCAATGGAAAGCCCGCAGACAAATACTCGTACGAAGATCCGGGCAAGCCGGAGAGCAGCGTTGCCGCGTACACTTCCACCATTTGGGTGAACAAGGCGACAGGCCTTCCGATGAAGGTCGAGGTCGGTTACAAGGGCGGGAAACTGAAGTCTGCAACCATCACCTACGACACGGACACGCCGGTAAAGATCGAGAAGCCGATCTAGCTTTGGATGACTGAACTTTTACGGATCGAGGATCTGGTGGTTCGCTTCGGCGGACGCAATGGCGTCAATGCGGTCGATGGTGTTTCGCTCAGCATCGGCCGCGGTGAGACGCTTGCGCTCGTTGGCGAATCCGGCTGCGGAAAATCTACGCTCGCACGCGCCGTGCTGCGTGTGCAGCGGATCGCTTCGGGCCGGATCTTGCTTGACGGCGAGGACATCACACATATTTCGGAGCGGCAGATGCGGCCATTTCGACGCCGAATGCAGATGGTCTTTCAGGATCCTTACACGAGCCTCGATCCGCTCGTTCCGGTCGGGAATTCGATCCTCGAACCGCGGCGTGCCTTCTCGCTTCCAAAAGGGACGAACGAATTGGCTGAGTTGATGACGGCCGTCGGGCTTTCGTCGGCATTGCACGGGCGTAAACCAAGCGAGCTTTCGGGCGGACAGCGTCAACGCGTCGGCATTGCACGGGCGCTTTCTGTCGAACCGGAACTCATCGTCGCGGACGAACCTGTTTCGTCGCTCGATGTTTCGATGCAGGCTCAGATACTCAACCTTCTAAAGCGTTCTGCACGAGGCCGCGGGATCGCGTTTCTTTTCATTTCGCACGATCTAAGGGCAGTGAGATTCATTGCCGATCGCGTTGCGGTGATGGAAAAAGGAAAGATCGTCGAGGCCGGGCCGACGAGCGAGATACTCGACAACGCTCAGCATCCGTTCACAAAACGGCTGATCGAAGCGATGCCGAAAGTGGTCAGCGGCTAGTCCCGACGCGGCTTGTTTGTTTTGCGGGCGGCGGCAGGTGTCGTTTGTCCTTTTCGAGGTACGAAGCCTTGAGCGACCTTATTCGCTTGTGGGTCGTCGTTATCGAAGCAAGTTGGCGCTCCACAACGTCCCGCACATGCGGACGCAGGGTTTCTTTCAGCACGCTTGTATAAGCCTTTTTTGCGATACTCTCGCCGCGTTCACATTCTACGAGAATTCCTGCTTCGTCGCGGCCTTCGATCACGGCCTTGATGTCGATCCAGCCGCGATGAAGTTTTGCGATGAAGGAACCAGTGTGTTCAGGATTTCCGCCAAGCGACCGCACGAGCGATTGCAGTTCGCCGACGAACTGTGCTCTTTGGATCGTACATTCTGCAAAAAGCTGCTTCAGTTCGGCGGACTTCACACCTTCTGACGCGCTTCGATAACCCGCCTCGCCATCTTTGCAGGTTACGATCAGCTCGTTCAGTCTCGAGGCCGTCTCAGTTTTTGAAAGAATCTTACTGCGCTCGACGGGGTCGGCTTTGCTATCGTTGACCATTGCGATCTAAAAACCTCCTTGCAAGTGCTTCTCAAGTTTCATAAGAGCTTGAGGGTCTCAGCAAATGTGTGCCTGCTTATAGTATCGCCCTTTCCGGCGTTTCGGTCAAAATGAATGAAGGCTCGCAGGCCCGATAAAAACTTAGTAAATTGCTTGCCGAACTCGTGGAAAACAGGCGCGATTAGGCGTTTTTGCGAGATACAAAAGCGTGTATCTTCCGCACGGGAGCGGCCCTGTCCCGTAAGCCCGAAGCGTATTCTTTTGAACCGCCCGCCAGCGATCTTGTTCCGGCGGCCGGTAATAAATGCGATGAGTGAGAAACGCGAGGTTCCGCCCAAGAACGTTCTTGAGCGGATCGCGAAAAAGAACGGAATTGCGGTCGTTGTCGTTGACGAAGAGGGAAAGCAAAGCCCTGCAGTCAATGACAATTCGATCTGCGCCGTGCTGAATCCGGACGGGGTGCTCGTCGGGCGTTGCGCACGCGATTGCGGCCGGGCGTTGCAGCGGGCTTCGGATGAGAACGCAACGATCTCCTATACTTGCCACGCAGGGCTTCTTTGCCGCGCGGCGAAGTTTGATGCAAAAGGCAGACCGGCGGCAGTCATCGTCGGGCGTGCGTTCACAAATTCCGAGAACTATCGCCGAGCGGCAAATCGAGCGATGACCGGCGATTGGCGCGATCTGCCCGCTTCGAGATTTTTTGAGAATATTCTGCTTCTGAGTTCGGATGCGCCGCTTGTCGATGCCTTGCGCGAACTGAAAGACGCGTCAAAACAAGAGGCAACAGCCCCGAGACCTGAGACTCCACAGGCAAAGGAGATCGCACGTCGTGCGGCGGCGATCAACGAGAAAGCAAAAGGCGCTCCGGGCGGACCTGATCCCGCGGATTGGCGTTCGTTCTTCGGGTCGCTTCTCGGGCGAGATTATATTTCGGCACGCAACGCGACGATAGAGTTCGTCGTCAAGAATTTCTCGCTGAACTCGCTGATCTGGCTCGAAAAACGAGCAGATCGCCTCGAGAGCACTGCCGTTTCCGCAAAGCTGAAAGGCCGAAGCGTGAACGTCGGCATCGCCGTCGATGACGAAAGGCTTGCCGATGCGGCGGCCGGCGAAACGCCGACAGTTCTTGGCAAACCCGCGACGGCGGAAGAGCCGAACCCGAAGCAGGTGCTGCTTTTTGCGATGCCTGTCGGAGACGACATCCCGGCGGCTTTGGTCGTGCTCGACAAGGTGCCGCAAGAGGATCGGCGCCGGGCAGTTGCAAGGTTTTGCCGTTCGGTCGCACCGCAGCTTGAGATACTGCGTTTGCGGGCGGAAATGGAAAGGCGAGCGCGGCTCGATGAGGTTTCGGAGCGGCTTGCCGAGGGAATTCGCGACCTCGATACCGAAGAACTTTGGATGCACCTGGCACGCGTCAGCGCGGACCTGCTGCAGGCCGAGCGTGCGTCTCTGATGACGCGTGATGAAGTTGCGAGACGATTCCGCGTCAAAGGTGCGGTCGGCTCGGTATTTGACCTCCGGAACGACGCAGATCCCGGCGAAAGGGTCGCGCGGATCGTATTCGAGCGAGGAAAGCCTATCGTTGTCCGCGATGTTGCCATTACGGGCCTTGAGCCGGTCGCGAAAGAGCGGAAGTACAAGACGGCGTCCTTTCTTTCGGCACCGATCTGGCTTGGCGAAAGACAGCTTGCGGTCATCAATTTCACGGACAAGGTGACAGGCACGGCGTTCGATCGCCGCGATCTCGACCTCGTCAAGGCGATCACGCCGCAGCTTGCCGCAGCGATCGACCGCACGCAGCTCAAGGAACGCGCCGGCGAACTTGAACAGCTTTCGGTGACGGATCCGCTCACCGGCCTGCTCAACCGACGCTATATGGTTCAGCGACTTTCGGAGGAAGTGAAACGCTCGAATCGGCATGGCTATCCGATGGCGTTCGTGATGCTCGACGTCGATCATTTCAAGTCCTACAACGATTCGTTTGGGCATCCTGCGGGCGACGAGGCGTTGAAGATCGTCGCGTCCGTCATTCGCGAAACGCTTCGCGACGCGGATGTTGCGGTGCGTTTTGGCGGCGAGGAGTTTGCGATCTTGCTTCCGCAGACGACCGATGTCGAGGCCGCAAATATCGCCGACCGCGTCCGGCATAACGTCGCGTCCGTCGAGTTTCCGCACAGAGATGTAACGATCAGCGTCGGCGTCGCGTCCTGCACGAGCGAGATCTGCGCGCAGATGGATATGATCAGCGCCGCCGATAAGGCCCTTTATCGCGCAAAAGCTGAGGGCCGGAATCGCGTTTCGATCTATCAAACGGCGGGCGGTGAAGAAGGATGAACACTCCCGAAAAGATCCTATCGACGCTTCGAGCTGACAGATTTGTTGGCCGCGGGCGGGAACTTGCGCGCCTGATCGCACACTCTTCTGACGGCGGCATTCTCGATGTTCACGCAGCACCGGATTCGGGTGCGTCTGAAATGCTGCGGCAGGTTTACGATCACTTTTTCCGGACGGCGAGCGAGACAGTGCCGTTCTATTTCCGAATCCGCAACGCCGAATCCACGGACGACGCCGGCCGCCGATGGGTGCGGGAATTCATAACTCAGACAGCGGCGTTCGACCGCCGCGTCCCTGAGCTGATCGCTGCAAAACCCGAAATTCACGAGCTCATCGACTTTGTTTCGGAACATCAACGCAGCTGGATCGAAAGTGCCGCCGGTTTGCTCAGGAGAGACGCGCCGCTTGAAAGCCTGCTCGCCGTTCCTTTCCGTGCGGCGGCCAACGGTGTTCGAAGTTTTATTCTCGTTGATGAGTTCGAGCGTTCTTCCGATGAACTCGCCGATGCGATGCGTCGCGTTCTCGCGGACGTTTCGCTCGCGAGCGTTCTCTGTTTTGCAAGACGCCATCAGCCAAAGACCCCGCCGTTTGCGAGGCTGCATCTCGATCGCCTGGCGGCCGAAGATGCGAAGGAGCTTATTGCCGACCACGCCCGCGAACGGCACGTTTCGCTGAGCGAGGAAGTCTGCGATCTTGCGGTGCTTCTGCTTGCGTCGCGGCCCGTTCTCTTGAAGGGAACTGTCGATGCGGCCGCGGCGAGAGACTCGTCGCTCTCGGCATTTTCGGACCTTGCGAGGATCTACACGGACGAGCTCTTCGGTATCTCGATCGGACGCAAGATCGATCACGAACTCGACCGACTTGCGGGCGACCCGGAACTTGAAAAAGAGATCTTCCGCCAGCTTTCTGCGACACAGGAAAGCGGAAGTTCTTTTGAGGTCGAGTGGCAAACGCGGCTCGGTCTGTCAGCGGCGGAATGTGGCGAGATGCTCTCGCAGCTGCACGAAAAAGAGTTCATCTCGCGAGCCGCCGGGCGTGTCTATTCTCCGCGGAATGACGAAGTTACTGCCGATTATGTTCGTGCGAGAGCTGAACTCGAAACGAGCGGAAAGACGCGTGCCCGCGTGGTCGCCGAAACTCTGACAGCAAACCTTGCCCGCGGCCCGCGACTGCTCGCACGCCGATATCGACGCGAGGCGACCGTCGGACTGCGCGAACTTTTGGCAAGTTTTGCGGGTCAGTCCGCCGCTCTTGCGAGCATTGATTTTCGGAAGTTCGAGGCCGAATTGAAAGGCCGTTCGGACGACGAGCAGCTTGCAAAGATCGCCGCCACGCCCGAACGCATCTTGCTGCCGCAGATCTTCTTTTCCGTGAACGCGGCAGACATCTATCCGTCGATCGGGCGTGTCGCGGATGTCGAACGCACGGCGATCGGCTTCGGCGTTTCCGATGACGGCGATGAGACCGCGTGGCTCGCGGCGGAGTTCGATTCAAAGCTCGCGGCCTCGCTCGATCTTACGGAATATTGGCTCGACCGCCTCGAAATGGCGGCCCTTGCGAGCGAATTGAAGAAGTACCGCCTTTGGCTCGTAACGAGCGAAGGTTTCGATGAGGCGGCTTCGCAGGCGATCGCTGAACGCGGAGCGTTCGGGAGTTCGTATCGACAGATCGAGCTGCTGCGGATCGAGCTTGGGCTTGCCGATTCGCGGCCGCATCAGTCGCTTGGCCAGTTCGAGATCACGATCCCGATGGGCGGCGATACAGAGATCGTCGCGGCAAGGTTTGCCGAAGAAATTGCCGAACGCCAGGATTTTTCGCCGCGTGATATCAACCAGATCAAGACCGCATTGGTCGAAGCCTGCATAAACGCCTCGGAACATTCGCTCTCGCCCGAACGCAAGATCCATCTGACGTTCACGCCTTTCAGCGACCGGCTCGAGATCGTTGTCCGCAACCGCGGGCTTCGGCTAAAGGACAAATTGGCGTTGGGCCGCAGCGAGAAAGACGGGCAGAGACGCGGTTGGGGACTCGAACTAATGGCAAAACTCGTCGATTCCGTCGAGATACTGCCAACCGACGACGGAACTGCCATCCGCATCACTAAACTCCTTTCCCACAGATAATTAGGTCATTTCAGCGGACGAAAAAAAGGGCTTTTCAGGTATCTCAAAATCGGGTATCCTAGAGGGTGACTTCCCCGCGTGGGCACGGCGACCGATCTTGCCGTCTGCCCATCCCTATGAACGATGCAGAAATAAAACGAAGGGACTTGCGGCCCGCACTTGTTTTCCTAAGCGGCGAACTTATCGCCGTGCCGATACCGCTTGAGCGTCCTGAGGTCGTCCTCGGCCGAGCCCTCGAGGCTGATGTCCGCGTCAACGATACGCAGGTGTCGCGGCGGCATGCGGTCGTGCGGGCGGTGCGTTCGGGAGGAACCGGAGATCTCGAGTATATTCTGACCGACCTTGATTCGCGGAACGGCACTTTCCTGAACGGCAGCCGCGTGCGCGAAGGGCGTCTTGCGAACGGCGACAAGATCGCGATCGGCGAGACGATCCTGCGCTTTGATCTGCTGGACGAGATCGACCGCGAGTATCAGCGGCAGGTTCACAGGCTCATCTCGCACGACGATCTGACGGGATTGCTTTCGAGCCGATCTTTCTTTTTCGAGCTAAGGCGTGAGGCCGCACGAGCGAAGGCCGAGGGCCGGTCGTTCTGCGTGCTGATGATGGACGGCGACAATTTCAAATCGGTCAACGACACTTACGGGCATATGACCGGCAGCAAGACGATCGAGGAGATCGGGCTTTGCATTACAAGCATTTTGCGGAGCGGCGATGCCGCGGCGCGTTTCGGCGGCGACGAGTTCGCCGCATTCCTGCTGGACGCCGATATCGCACAGGCGTTGGTCGGCGCCGAACGCATTCGGGCAGAGATCGCGGCACACAAATTCAGCGTCATTCGGCCGGGCCTTGAAAGGCACGTGCATCACATCACGGTGAGCATCGGGATATCGTCCTTTCCGGAAGATTCCGAAGACCCGATCGAGCTTGTCGAGATGGCCGATTCGGCGCTCTACCGCGCAAAACGCTCGGGCCGGAACTGCGTGGCAGTTTACCGCGACCTGACGCCTGAAGAGTTGAACGCCGAGCTGAAACCTCGCGGCAAATAACTCAAACTTTCCCGCCCATAGCTTCTACCCAGGCGAGAAATGAATCCTCGTAGATGAAGTAGTTCCGCGTCTTTTCGCGTGGTGCGAATTCGAAAATTCCCTCCTCGCACATTTCGTAGATCCTTCGACGTGAAAGCGGCGGAGTTACGATCCTGTGCATCCGGATGAGCCTTTCAACCTCGGAGATCCGTAACGTCGGCCGCGGGGCGAGATGTAATATTCGTTGTGTGGTGTTCATAGTCTTCTGTGCTTTATAAAGTCTCGCCCAACAAGTACTTAGCGGCCGGATCGTAACCGGGGCAGGCTGTTGACCCTGCCGCTTTTGTTCGTTCTGTCCGTTTTGTCCATTTTGTGCGGTTTGTGTCATTTTGTGCGCTTTGTGACGTTTTGTGCGGTTTGTGCTTCAAACCGGAAACGTAAACGCGGTAATCTCAATTCATCGGTCGGATGAGACCGGCAATGAAACGAGGCGAATGTAAGCCTTGCGGATAAGTCGCCCTTGCCAATCGTCCGACCGTTAGAGAATATCAAACGAGTATAAATCTATGCAAGACGGAAGGAAAGGAAATATGTTCAGCGAGATCGAGAAAGAAAAGGCACTTGCGATCGTCCGCATTTTTGAGACCGGAAGGCCGAAGGCGCGTTACGACGCATTGGCCGTGCTCAATGACGGTGCGGGCATTTCATACGGCATCTTTCAGTTCACGCATCGTTCGGGAGCTCTTGGCGAAGTCGTCAAAAAGTATCTCGAAGCGGGCGGCGAGGTCGGACGTGAAGTTTTTGAGAAGCGTGCGGCAAAGCTCGCACGTACGACGAGGCCGACCATCGAGAAGGTTTCCGTCGATATGGAATTTCGTCGGGCATTGATCGCGGCGGCAAAGACCGGCGAGATGCGCGAGGCACAGCGTGCGGTCGCATTCGAGCGATATGTCGCACCGGCCGAGGCCTTCTGCAAGGTCAATGATTTTGTAACGCCGCTTGCGCTTGCGGCCGTACTCGACGGCCAGGTGCACGGTTCGTTCCGACGCATCGCACGCCTCGCACAAGGCGGCACCGAGAAGCCGTGGATCACGGACTACCTGCGTCAGCGAGATGCGTGGCTTCGGAGTTTTGCAAGGCTCAGGCCGACCGCCTATCGCACGGAATTTTTCCTGAGCGAGATCGCGATGAAGAATTGGCAGCTTGAGCTGCCGCTATTGGTCAACGGGTGCGAGCTTCGCGCCGAGGACATTGAAGAAGATCGAGAGGCCGCGGACTTCCCGCCCGCAGACCTGCCAGAACCCACGCCTGAGGAACCGCAAATTCCCGCCGAGGACATTCCCGCAGACGAGCCGCGGCCATCGATGCTCGATACGGCCGAGGCCGCGTTCGATCGCATCGACGATGTTGTAACGGGCATTGCGACGCGCACCGACAGGGCGAAATCGCTCTGGACGACGATCGCCGGAACGCTCTGGCAGACGGTTTGGGCGGTGGTCGCCTTTCTTGCCGGCGTGCCGCGGGAGATATGGATCATCACGGCGTTGGCGGCCGCGATCTTGACGGCAATGTATCTCTACCGGCAGATCGCGTTGGGGAAACTTCGAGAGAAGAAGGAGGTGAAATGATGAACGACACAAAGAACGTTCTGCTTGCGTGGACAAGCTCTTTTGCAACTTTTTGGGGGAGCCGCGAAGCGGGCGAAATGCTTTCGGCGATCGTGCTGCCGATAGTTTTCTTCGCGGTCGGGAAGACGGCGGACATTCTGCTGCAGCTCTATTTTGCGAGACGCCGCGACACAAAAGGGAGGCGGGAGAAATGACGAGACGAGTTTGGGTGATCGCGGGTTGTGCCGCCGGTCTGCTGCTCTTGATCGCGATCGTGTCGCTTTGGTCGAACGCAGATGTGAACAAGAGCGAACGGCGTGCGGAAACACAAAAGGCCGCTGCCGAAAAAGCAGAAGATGCCGCGGCCGAGATCGAAAAGATACAGAACGAGCAGAAGGCAAAGATCGAATATCTCGAAGGCGAGATCGAGACGCTTCGCAACGAAGCAAGGAGAAAAGATGAGGACCTTAAAAGGCTTGGTGCTGACGTTCGCGTTTCTCGTGATCGCGTTGAGCGTGCAAAACGCACACGCGCAATCGACGCGGACGCAGGCGAACTCTGCCGCCGACTCGAAAGGCTCGGGCACGGCTGCGAAAAATGAACGCGGGCTCGTCGCGGCGTGCGCTGCGGCGGCGGAAGAACTTGCCGCGACGCGTGAGGCGAACGCGGCGTTGGAGAAGGAGAATTCGATGCTCGCGTCGCGTCTCGCGGACGAGAAACGAATGAACGATCTTCTCACAGAGCTGAACGAAACACGCCGTACGGAGAGCGAGGCATTGCGGCGGACGATCGAGGCGAAGAACGAGACGATCGCGGCGAAAGATGCCGCGATAAAGGCACAGGACGAGCTGATCGCAAAGCTCAAAACAAAGCGTTCGTCGCCGTGGAAACGCATCGGCGACATTCTGATCGGCGTCGGGGCAGCCGTTCTGCTCAAGTAACGAAAAATGGCGAAGAGGAAGACAAAGCAAAGCCGCGGTGCGAATGGAAAGTTCGTCTCAGCAAAGCCTGCGGAACCGGTCATCGAATTGGAGAAGGATGAGCCGAAGAGCGACGCGTCAGGCAAGTTCGTCTCAGCAAAGCCTGTGGAACCGGTCATCGATCAAGTCAAAGAGCCTAAGAAGAAGGCGACCAAGTCGGTCAGCAAGAATTTCTCAGTGTGGCTCAAGGGCAGCGGCCCGACGAAATGGAAATGGGATCTTCCGCATCAGCAATACATCTGCGAAAAGCTCGACAGCGTTACGAGCGGCGAGACGAAGCGAATGATGGTCTTTATGCCGCCGCGTCACGGCAAGAGCGAACTTGTAACGATCCGATATGCCGCGTGGCGCATCGCACGCGACCCGAAGCTCAACATCATTCTCGCAAGCTACAACCAGAAGCTCGCGAACAGATTCTCGCGGCGCGTGAGACGGCTTGTCGAGCAATACGTGCCGATGGCGGACGACCGAAAGGCGGCCGACGAATGGGAGACGAAAGCCGGCGGCGGAATGCGTGCGGTCGGTGTGGGCGGCGGCATCACGGGATTCGGTGCCGGGCTTGTGATCATCGACGATCCGGTGAAGAACCGGGCTGAGGCCGAGAGCCGCGTGCGTCGGGACAACGCGTCGCTCTGGTTCAACGACGACATCTACACGCGTCTCGAACCGGAAGCTCCGATCATCCTCATCCAAACCCGCTGGCACGAGGACGATCTTGCCGGCCGCCTGATCAGCGAGATGGACGAAGGCGAAACGTGGGATGTCATAAACCTTCCCGCACTTGCCGAATCGGACGATCCTTTGGGACGCGAGCCGGGCGAACCGCTTTGGTCGAAGAGATTTTCGGCGGCGAGGCTCGCAGCGATACATCGACGCCAGGGCAGCTACTCGTTCGAAGCTCTTTATCAGCAGCGGCCGATCCCGCGTTCGGGCGGATTGTTCAAACGCGAGTGGTTCACGCGTATCGTCGAGCGGGCGCCGGCCGATCTTGTCTGGGCACGCGGCTATGACCTTGCGATCTCGCAGGACACGCGTGCGGATTATACGGCGAGCTTCCGATGTGCGTTCGGCGACGACGGAATTCTCTACATCGCGGACGGTTTTCGGCAGCGGCTGACATACACGCAGCAGCGGAAATTCATCGCCGAGCGGATCGCGAACGAACCGAAGACGCTCCACGGCGTCGAGAGCGCGCTTCACGGACAGGCTCTCGTGCAGGACCTGATCGCGTCGGGTGCCTGTCGCGGAAAGCCGCTCAGGTCGGTACGCGTGACGGATGACAAATGGATACGCGCGCACTCGTGGGCGCCGGTCGCAGAGGTCGGCAGCGTGGTGCTCGTCGCGGGCAGCTGGATAAAGGAGTTCGTTGATGAGGCGTGCGCCTTTCCCGCATCGCCGCACGACGATCAGGTCGATGCGGTGAGCCTGGCGGTGAGTATGCTCGCGGCACGCGACAGGAAATTCTTGAGGACATTTTAGAGAGAGGAGACGAAATGAATAACGAGATCGAAAATGCTTTGCAGACGCTGTCCGCGAACGCGGTACGGTATGACAAGACCGAACGATATTACAACGGGGATCACGATCTGAAGTTCGCGACGGAGAAATTCCAAACGGCGTTCGGCGATCTTTTCCGGGAGTTCGCATTGAACCTTTGCCCGGTGGTGTGCGATTCGGTCGCGGACAAACTTGCGGTCGCGGGCTTTAGCCTCGACAGCGGCCCGGAAGATTCGGGCAAAGCGGCCGACCTGCTCTGGCGTCGGCGTCGAATGCCGATGCTGAGCGCCGAGGTGCATCGCGAAGCTCTCAGGAACGGGGACGCGTTTGTGATCGCTTGGCCGAACGCCGAGGGAGAAGCAATATTTCATCCGAACAGGGCCGCGCAGATCGCCGCGTTCTATGACGACGAATCTTCGTCCGAGATCACGCTTGCCGCGAAGTGCTGGCGTGCGGACGACGGGCGCGTGCGGCTGAATCTTTTCTATCCCGACCGGATCGAGCGCTACATCACGCGACGCGAACAAGAGGCACGCTTTCCGGATGCGAAAGAATTCGTCGCCTTCGGACGCGAGAGCGTTGTTGAAAATCCTTTCGGGAAGGTTCCCGTGTTCCATTTCGCGAACAACGCGGGCGTCGGGATGGCGGGACGTTCCGAGCTCGACGCGGCGATACCGATACAGGACGGGCTGAACAAATCGGTGCTCGATATGCTCGTCGCGATGGAATTCTCGGCGTATCGGCAGCGTTGGGCCGCCGGAATCGAGATCGAATACGACACGGAAGGCAAGGCGATCGCACCATTTCGTTCGGGCGTCGAACATCTGTGGATCGCTGGCGATGCGAATGCGAGATTCGGCGATTTCGAATCCGCAAAGCTCGACCAGTTCATCAAGGTCAAGGACAGTTTTCGCACGGACATCGCGAGCGTTACGGGCACGCCGCTCTTCTACTTCCTGCAGCAGGCGGGAACGCACCCGAGCGGCGAAAGCCTGCGGCAGGCGAGTTCAAGATTTACCGCGAAAGTGAGAATGCGGCAGCTTGCGTTCGGGCAAGTTTGGGCGGATGCGATGAACTTTGGGCTGCGGATCGAAGGCCGCGAGGACACGCGGCTCGTCACGCTCTGGCACGATCCTTCGCCGCTCTCTGAACGCGAGATCCTCGAAAACCTGCTGCTCAAAAAACAGCTCGGCCTGCCGCAAACACAGCTCGTCGCCGAAGCCGGTTATGGGCAGACCGATGCAGACGATGCGGCGCCTTTTTAGGCCGCGAGAAACTGCGGATTCGCACCCTTCAGAGCGTTAAGGGCCTTGTTGACCTGCTCCCAAGTGAGCCACAGGATCGTCCCTTTCTTCATCGGTTCAGGATCGTAAACGAGGACGCCCGTGTCCGCCGCACCGCCGAAAACGACAGCGTGGCCGTGGTTGTTCCCGTGCCAATTCTTCTGAACGCTCGCGAAGATCGGCCCGTGTTTGGTGAATGCCGCGACAAGCGCGTCGTATTTCATTTCGAGACTCGATATCTGGGTCATCTTGAGCGTCGTCGCCATGAATTGGTTGTCATTGGAGCCCCAATCACCGTTGTTTTCGTAACGCCATTTGAAGCCCGGATCAGAGAGCGGATCGATCATCGTACCGCGTCCCGAGGCCTTCGACCATTTGTAAAGCATCGTGTCGCTCGCCCACCAGCAAACACCATCGGTCGGCTGAGAGACGAGCTCAAGATTCGCAACTTTGTAGATAGACATTGTTTATGCTCCGCAAAATTAAAGTTTTCAAGCTTGGGAGCAGTTCGCAAAGTGCGCGCGGACCACCTGAACTTCCATAAGAGACGCGAGGATCAGAAATTTTTGCACAAGAAGATGAGGAAAATCATGCAGACAGAAAATGAAGAGGAGAAGCCGGGCGAACAAGCTCCGGCAGTCGAGACGAAGAACGAGGACGCGTTCCGCGCGTCGATCGATGAGCTGAAGGCCGAGGTCGGCGAGCTACGGAAAGCTCTTGCGGCGCGTCCCCCGGCAAAGGTCGCGGACATCGACGCCGCTGCGGGCCGCCGCGAAGAACCGCGATTGACGAAAGAAGCACTCGCGAAAATGACGCAGGCCGAGATCGCTCGGCTTGATTGGAATGAGGTACGCCGCGTGCTGAGCGCAGGCTAAAGACAGGAGAGAGAAAGGAAAATGGCATTGGATTTTATTCCCACAGTTTGGGCATCGAGATTGCTCACTGCCCTTGAAGGATCGCTTGTTTACGGACAAAGCAAGGTCGTTAACCGCGACTACGAAGGTGATATCCGCGAGGCCGGCAATACGGTGAAGATCGCGTCGATCAGCGACGTTGCGGTTGACGATTATATAAAGAACATCGATATCAACGACCCCGAAGTGCTGACCGACACCGAGTTGACGCTCGCGATCGATCAGGCGAAGTATTTCAACTTCTTTGTCGATCGGATCGATCAGGCGCAGCAGAACGTGAACGTCCTCGACGAGGCGATGCGGCGTTCGGCGTGGAAACTTCGCGACATTGCCGATGCGTACATCGCCGCAATTATGGAGGCCGCGGTTCTCGGGCCGAACACGATCGGCACGACCGGAACACCCAGAGTGCCGACCAAGGACGACGCGTATGAATACCTCGTCGATCTCGGGACGATGCTCGACGAATCGAACACGCCGATCGACGGGCGATTCGTCGTCGTGCCCGCGTGGTTTCACGGCCTGCTCCTGAAAGACGACAGATTCGTGAACGCGGGAACGATGCGTTCGGACCGAAGGCTCGCGAACGGAGCCGTCGGCGAGGCCGCAGGCTTCGAGATCCTGAAGTCGAACAACGTGCCGAACGATTCGGGCACGAAGTTCCGCATCATCGCGGGTCACTCGTCCGCAACGTCGTACGCAGAGCAGATCCTCGACCTGCATACGTTCGAGCCCGAAAAGCGTTTTGGCGACGCCGTGAAAGGCCTTCACGTTTACGGAGCGAAGGTCGTGCAGGCAAGCTCGCTTGCGATGCTCATCGCCAACAAGTCGGCATAAAGGAGGTGAACGATGTCAGCTTTGGATGAACTGAAACTGATGACCGCGTGGGATTCGGAACCGGCGTTAACGGAAACCGAACTCAACGCGACTCTCGCAAGAGCCGCGCTGCCGGATGCCGCGGGCATTCTTCCGCAAGCGACAGGCTGGACGGCGACCTATGACCTGAACGCCGCCGCTGCCGCCGCCTGGCTGATAAAGGCCGGACGCGCTTCGGCGACCGTCGAGGTCGATCCGCCGGGTTCGGGCATCGTGACCTCAAAGGTCTTCGATAATTGCCGCAAAATGGCGAGAATCTACGCGAAAAAGCGGAATTCGACCGCGTTGGCGACATAACTTACGCTGTATCAAGCACTTAGGCGGCCCGCAACGGCCGCCTTTTTTTGGCGGCTTGCCGCGTCGCAGTGCGGTCGGGGTTCTGACTGCAAGTGCGATTTCAGATTTCAGATTTGGGAATGCGAAATCGCATCTCCGTTCTCAATTGTCACGGGTCGCCTTACTGCGTGCGGCGTTCTGCAACACGCTCTGTGTTCTCTGTGCCTCTGTGGTAAACCCGCCTTCTGACCGCCCGCTGCTCCCTCCACCCCGGCCTTCGGCCACCCCTCCTCTGGCAGGAGGGGAGCTAGGCGGTTCTGACTGGGATCTCGTAAAACTTCTCTATTATGTCGATGAAATCGCAATTTATCGACATTTCCACATTCTCATGTCGATAAAATCGCAAAACATCGACATAAATCGTTGACATGTTTACTGCATCGACATATCCGTGGTCTTTAGCGCATTTGTGTGAGCTGCGTAGTGAGATCCGAAATAAGGTAAAAGTTGAAAGTTATAAGGAAGAACGCAAAGAGAGAGATGAACGGCTTGGTTTCGGCAACCTGACGGATTGTGCCAAACTCTACCTTCGCGATATGAAAGACACGATCAACGTAATTGGCGGCGGGCTTGCGGGTGTTGAGGCGGCGTGGCAGGCGGCGCGAATGGGAGCAAAGGTGCGGCTTTATGAGATGCGGCCGGTCGCGACGACGCCTGCGCATCGCACGGACAAGCTCGCCGAGATAGTCTGTTCGAACTCGCTCAAATCCGACGAATACGGTTCGGCTCCGTTCCTTTTGAAAGAAGAACTGCGTCGCGGCAGCTCGCTCGTTATGGAGGCTGCGGCGGCGACGCGTGTGCCCGCCGGTGCTGCGCTTTCGGTCGATCGCGGAAAGTTCGCGGAGTACATCACAGAAAGAATCGAGCAGCATCCCGCGATCGAGATCGTCCGCGAAGAGATCAAGGAAATTCCTGCAGACGGCATTTCGATCATCGCAACCGGACCGCTAACGAGCGAGGCCTTGACGGCGGAGATAATGCGTTTCACGGGCGACGATCAGCTTTATTTTTACGATGCGATAGCGCCGATCGTCGCGGCAGATTCGATCGATATGTCGATCGCATTCAGGGCGGCGAGATACGGCAAGGGCGGCGATGATTACATCAACTGCCCGATGTCGGAGGACGAATACGCGGCGTTCTTTGACGCGCTCGTCGAGGCCAAAAGCGTGCCGCTAAAGCGTTTCGAAGAGACGCATTGGTTCGAATCGTGCCTTCCGATCGAGGAGATCGCGCGTCGAGGCGTGGACACTTTGCGGTTCGGGCCGATGAAGCCGAAAGGTCTGCCCGATCCGCGAACGGGACGCGAACCTTACGCGTGCGTGCAGCTGCGGCAGGAGAATCTAATGGCGGATGCATACGGCATCGTCGGCTTCCAAAATCATCTGCGTTACGGCGAACAGGAACGCGTGCTAAAGCTCATTCCCGGCTTAGCGAACGCTGAATTTTTGCAGTTCGGCCAGATCCACCGCAACACATTCATCAACAGCCCGCAGATCCTGAACGAGACGCTCGAGACGCGCCGCTCCCCGAACATCTTCTTTGCTGGGCAGATCACCGGCGTCGAAGGCTATGTCGAATCGGTCTCGACCGGCTGGCTCGCCGGCGTGAACGCCGTGCGGACGCTCGATGGCCGACCATTGCTCGCCGCCCCGCAAACCTCGGCGATGGGAGCGCTCTGCCGCTACGTTTCGTCCGTTACGACAAAGAATTTCCAGCCCGTGAATATCACGTTCGGCCTGCTCGAACCGCTGCCCGTCGAACTCCGCAAAAAACACCGCAACAAACGCGAACGCCACATCGTCCAGGTCGAACGCGCGCTCGAGGATTGGGATCGGTTTATCGGGGAATTGAGAATGCAGCCTTTGGACGAAAAGAAGAAGGAGGAGAAATGAGCAACGGTGGGATCTGGCTAAAAAGAATGATCCCGTGCATTTACGTCGGGCTTGCATTGATTTCATATTTATGGGATTTCGAGATCGTGTTAAACCTTCTTGGAATTCCGTGGAGCATTCCGTTGATGATGTTTAGCGGCCTTATTGTTCACGCAACGGCGAGCGGGAATCTAATAATATCTGTCGGCAGTTTGATCGGGGTCTTGTTGAACGTAGGTATTTTCAGCTTTATTTCCAGACGTACCGATTGATATTTCAACGGTCCGCGTGAGTGGCACAGATCGCCGAGGGCGTCCGCCTCTCCGTCGAAGGCGGTTCTGACGCTGCGGACGAGGGCGTCCGCGTTCCGTCGCAGACGGTACTGACACGCGGCGTTGCGGCAACGCGGTGTTCTGCGATACGCTCGTTGATCTCTGTGGCCTCTGTGGTAAACCCGCCTTCTGACCGCCCGCTGACGCAGGCGGTTCTGACAAGAGGCGGACGGGGGCGTCCGCGTTCCGTCGAAGGCGGATCGCCTTACTGCGTGCGGCGTTCTGCAACGCGGCGTTCTGCAACGCGCTGTTGTCTATGAGTTATCTGTCGGTAAACCATCTGGCCACCCGAGTACGTAGGCGATTCAGTCTCGAGGCCTTCGGCAAAGCAGCCTTCTGCGGCGGGATAGCTTGGTATAGAGAGGGGTTGGCGTCGAAGGGAATCTCCAAATAGGCAGCGTCAGCGGGATCCTTGAGCAATTCGAACCAAAGCAGATTCGCATAAAGATCTTTTGGAGCAGCCAAACGCGTTTTTGTTGCGTCTTTGTTTAGTTCTGTACGCACCTCGATCCAGTATCCAGCCTCGACAGTTCCACACCCGCCTGCGAAGAAATGCCGATATTTTAGACCGGGCATCATGTCGAACGGGCGAAGCTGTTTTGCCCTACGAAGTGCAAGATATCCACGCCTTGAGACCCCAAATTTATAGCGTCGTGAGGCGACTTTGACAACTGCAAAATAGTGGCCTTCACTTGCGAAAGCATCTAGTATCTCAGGCATGCCGTCGTGGTTATCCCGCATTGAGTAAAACCTGACGGATGGTGAGTTTGTTGATGAGGTCGTGGTTTATTTCGAAGCCGATGCCGGGTGATTCGGGGGCGGTGATCGTACCGGTTGGCGAGACGATGACCGAGGGCGAGATTATGTCTTCGTGCCAATAGCGTTTCGAGGCGGAGACGTCGCCGGGCATCGTGTAACCGGCGAGGGTCGAGATGGCGATGTTGTGCGCGCGGCCGATGCCGGATTCGAGCATACCGCCGCACCAGACAGGAATGTCGTTCTCGCGGCAGACCTTCTCGACCTTTTTCGATTCGGTGTGGCCGCCGACACGTCCGTTCTTCAGGTTGATGATGCGGCCTGAGGCGAGTTCGATCGCCTTGCGCGCGTCTTCTGCAGACTTTATGGGTTCGTCCAGGCAGATGGGCGTTCCTATCTGCGATTGCAGTTTCGCGTGATCGACGATGTCGTCGTGAGCGAGCGGCTGTTCGAGCATCATCAAACCGAATTCGTCGAAGCTCTTTAGCCGGTCGATGTCTGCGAGCGAATACGCGGAATTCGCGTCGGCCATCAGCGGAATGTCGGGGAATTCGCGGCGCACTTCCTTGAGCACGTCGTAATCCCAACGCGGGCTGATCTTGATCTTGATGCGTTTGTAGCCCGCATCGACTTCGGTGCGGATCTTTTCGAGAAGCTGCGGGACGTTGTCCTGAATACCGATCGAGACGCCCGATTCGATGGTCTTATTCACGCCGCCGAGATGCCGCCAGAGCGGTACGCCGTTCCGCTTTGCTTCGAGGTCCCAACAGGCGGTCTCGATGCCGGACTTTGCCATTCGATTGCCGCGAGCCCATTTCATCAGGCCGGCGATGTCGGCGGCGGAATCGACCTTGTTCCCGATCACTAACGGAGCGAGGATCTTCTCGATCGTGATCCACGCGGAACCTGTCCATTCTTCGGAATAGCCCGGCGATTCGCCGCAGGTTACCTCGCCCCAGCCTTGTGCGCCGTCGCTGTCGGTAACGCGGACGAGGATGATGCTGCGCTCGTAGGTGCGCCCAAAGCTGGTCTCGAAAAAGTGCACGAGCGGCATCTTGATCTCGACCAGCTTAATTTCGGTTATTTGCATAAAGGACGATTCTACTCTGTTACGCTGAATTGTACATATTGCAGCGCGGTCGAGTGCTTCGTCTTTGCGAGCGAATCGGTAACGGCGATCTCCATCACGTAATCGCCTGCGGCGAGTTTCGTGCCGAGGCTCACGGTCCCCATAAAGGCGACGGAGTTCGGCGACTGGCCGCCTTGCGAGATCGCCTGCGGCTTGCCTTCGAAGATGAGCTTTCCGTCGCGGAAAACGCGGAGCTTGGAAGTAAGTTTCGTCTGGCCGGCGTTCGCGGTCTTCGCGTTGAAGACGACGGTTCCGTAGTCGATATGCGACCCCGGTTTGAACTCACGGATCGCTGTCGAAGTGAGCGGATTCGCGCCGGAATTGGCCCCTGCCGAGTCAAGCACCACGCCCGAGAGCGTAAGACGGTTCTTCTTCAGGTCCGGAACTTCGATGAATTGGCTCGCGGAGCCGATCTTGTCGAGGCCTTTGTCTCTGACCGCGATCCGGAGCTGATACGCACCGGGGCTATTGATCGGGAAAAGGAAATCGTAAACAAAGCCCGAGGAGCGCATCTTCTCGTAATTCTCCGGCGTGAGCGAGATCGAGTATGCCTTCTGCTGTTTCGCCGCGATACGGCCGTTTTCGCCAAATGCGTAAGCAAAGACGTCGAACGCCGCTTTCATCTTGCCGTCAGCCTGTTTCTTGAAATCAAGTTCGGCGATGTTCATATGAAGGAGCGATCGGATATAGGCGCCGTTCTTCTGATCGTAGTTATAGATCGCGTTGAAGTGTATCGGCATCTCGCCCGCGGCGAACGGCGACGTGACGGCATCGACGATCCGCTGATCCGGATCTGACCTGCGGTTCTCGGCGAGCTGCTTGTCGCCTACGTTGTAAAAGCCGCGGCGATAGCGAACGTTCGCCCCCGGACGCGAGACCTTTATCTCGACCTTGTTGAAACGCAGTTTCTGGGGATCGAACGAGGCGTCATCCGGCTGATACGCGATGAGATAGTAGCTTTGGTCGTCGAGGATCTTTCGAATGCCTTTCGACAGGTCGTTGCTGTTGATGATCGCGAAGCCGCCCGTCTCTTCCGCGAGGTACTGAAGGCCGTCCTGCGTATCGCGAAGGTCGGCCTCACGGCTCTCGACCTCCTTGTCGCGGTCCTCCTGCGTCCAATAGAGCGTGTTGTCGCGCGCATCGAGCATCGGGACCTGAAGGCCTCGCGGATCGAGCGTGTAAACGACGACGGCGGCACGGTTGGCCGAATCGGTCACCATACGGACGCTGTCAATTATGCGGTTCGACGAGAGGTTGCCGCCTGGATCGCGGCTGAAAAGACGGAAGCCTTCCGAGAGCATCAGCACGGACTTGCGTCCGGGCAGGTCGCGCATACCGCGGATGACGTAGTTGAGCGCACCGAGCGAGCCGGTCGCAAAGATATTCTCGCGATATTCGGCGTTCGCCTTGTTGATGTCGTCAATTGAATTTTCCTCGCCGCTGAAGGCGGCCGGCTGGCTTTCACCGAGAGGGAATTTAGGTTCGACCGGGTTGAAAGTGCCGATGCGGCCGTTTCCGACGGCATTCCAATGTATGCGGTCAATGGCCGCGTAGAGCTGGCGTTTGTCGCTCGTGAACTGCTGGAGAGCTCCCATTGCGCCGCCGCTTCTCACGATAGCGACGAGGTCGCCGTCCTGCATCTGGGTATCGACAAACCGACGCAGCGTCTGCCGAACGAAATCCGTACTCTCGAACGACAGCGTCAGGTCGTCAACGACGATGGCGATCGCACGCCGAACTTCGTTCGCCTTCAGCTGTTTGCCGGGCAAGACCGACGTGGTGCGGGAGCCGGACGTGCTTGCGTTTGCCGCCGTCCTCTCGCCCGCGATGAACGAGATGCCGGATATGTTCCGCTCCTTTCCATTCTCAAAAACTCGTATCTCATCGGGCCGAAGGTCCTTGATCGGACGTCCATCCTTATCCGTAACACTTACATCGAATTGAACGAGTGAGGTTGATATCTTTACGACGTCCTCCGGCGTCGATCTTGGGACGGGTGTGGTAACGTCCTGTGCAGCCGCAGAGACCGCCAACAGTGCGGTCGCCAGAATGGTTAGCAATGTTCTGGTCATATTGTTAGAGGAGGAGAGTTTTTCGTTTCTGTTAATATATATCACGAATTTGTTCTCATTGGGTATAGAAATGCGCCGATGAACCAATTCTGACCGATTTTTGAGTTTTATGCCTTCCAAACTAGTCTCTTTTGCCGCATCGTTCCTTTTTTTGGCAGTTCTCTTCACCGTTGGTTGCTCTGCACAGCAGACCGAGGAGCAGGCGCTCGAGAGTCTGCGTGCGGTCACGGCCGGGGGCAAGACGCCGTCGGAGGCGATGGTCGCGCAGCTTGAGGCACGGTTCAAGGGCAAACGGACCGGCTCGCTTGCAAAGCTACTGCATGCGAAGATCAGGTTCGATGCGGGCGATTTTGACGGCGCGGCGAAACTGCTCGAATCGAACGAATTCGGACGGCTGACGAAGGTCGGCGGCTACGCATTGCTCTTGCGCGGAAATGCACTTGCGTCCGCGAACCGTCCGGCCGACGCGGCGAAGGTTTACGAGCAGCTGCTCAAAGAATATCCGACCTCGATCCGCGTGCGGGAAGCGAAGATCGCGTGGGCGAAGGCAGCGACCGCTTCCGGCCGAGCGGTCGAGGTCCCGCCGATGCTCGTCGAACTTTTAGAGAAAAATGACGGTGATGCACTTCTCGCTGCAGCGAAGGCGTATGAGGCTCAGAATTCACCCGTCGAAGCCCGCAAATATTATCGCCGCACATACTTTTTCGCTGCCGGAAGCGACGCCGCAAAGGCCGCTGCGACCGCGTTGACCGCCGCGGGCGAATCGCTCGATCCGCAGGACGGCGACGAGCAGCTCGCGCGTGCAGATCGCCTTCTCGTCGCGAATCAATTCTCGGACGCGGCGAACGAGTTCAAGACGCTCGAAACAAGATTTCCACAGTCGCTCACGCCCGCCGTTCGGCTGCGCGCGTTGACGGCATATGCTTCGGCGGGGCGAACTGCGGATGCGAGGGCAGCGTTCGCCGCGATCCCGGCAAATTCTGCAGAGCGTGAGGCGGCGTACCGCGAACTTGCTCTCGGTTACGCAAAGCTCCGTATGTGGCCCGACGCACGGCAGTTGATGGACGAGATGCGTGCGAACTTCCCGCAAGGCAAACTCGTGCCGAAAACCTTCGTCGATCTCGGCCTCGCGGCGGAGAAAGTGAAGGACCGCACGCAGGCGAATTTTTTCTACACAACGGTCGTTGCGGCGTTCCCGAATTCGATCGAGGTTGCGGACGCTCAATTCGGTGCGGCCTGGGACAAGCACGAGTCGGGCAATTTCGCGATTTCTTCGCGGATGCTGATCGAACATCTCGCCCGATACGCCGATAAGGATACGGACAATCGCGGGCAAGCCGGTTATTGGTCGGCACGCGATTCGGAACGCGCCGGGAACACGGCAGATGCATGCGTACTTTATGATGCGACCGCGTATCGATACGGAGCGAATTGGTACGGATACTTGGCGCTCGATCGGCTCACGTCGATGAAAGGCCGCGGGCTTTGTAAGGGAAATGAGAACGTGAGCGAAGAAGTGCGAACCGCCGCCGCGAACCTGCGGACCGTTACGGTCGCACGCGAGACCGCCGGCCCGAACGAGATCGAACGCACGGTCAAGAGCGACGAACTTTCGATCGTCGGGCTTTTTGATTGGGCGATCGACGAGCTTAATGAAGCACGCAAAACTGCTCCGACGAGCCCGAAGGTGAACCTCGCACTCGCACGCCATTTTCGTATGAAGGGCGACAACGTCTCGGCGCTCGTTGCGATGCAGAAGAGCTATCCCGATTACGCGCAGATGTTCCCCGAAGAGATGGATCGCGAGGCGTGGAGCTTCTTTTATCCGCTCACGAATTGGGATGAGATAAAGCGTTGGGCAACGGCACGCGGCCTCGACAAGTATCAGGTTGCGGGCTTCATCCGCCAGGAAACGGTCTTTGAACCGCGTGCGAGATCAGGTGCGAATGCATACGGCCTGATGCAGCTTCTTCTCCCGACGGCAAAGGGTGTTGCACGGCGAAATTCAGCATCGCAGATGCCTGCGTCGGCCGAGGATCTTTACCAGCCGGCGCTGAACATCGAGCTCGGGACGGCATTCATAAAGGAGCTTTTTGCGAAGTTTGGCCGCGTCGAGTACGTAGCCGTCGCATACAACGCAGGTCCCGGACGCGTGCCGCAATGGCGTGCGACGCTTCCGCCGGAGATCGACGATTTCGTGGAAGAGATCCCGTTCAAAGAGACGAAAAAATACGTGCAGGGCATCATCAGAAATACCGCCCAATACCGCCGTCTATACGATGAGAACGGCAACTTCAAAGCGAACGTCGGCGCACGTCCGCTTCGCGGCGAGATCGACTCAAAAACGCAGGAACAACTCACCGCCGAATTCCCGGAGGTGAAGGTTGTCGAGCCGAATTCAGGAGAATAAAGGTATAGAAATAGTATATTTATGGTATGATCGCTTATGGAGTTTGAATATGATCCACATAAGAGCGAGACGAACAAACTCAAGCATGGGATCGACTTTGAGGAAGCCGAAAAGCTTTGGAATGACGAATGGGCACTGCAGGTGCCGTCTGTATTCAGCGGCGAAGAACGATTCCTTATTATCGGAATGATCCGCGATGTCGGGTGGACGGCGATCGTTACCTATAGAGACGGATCGATCCGAATAATTTCCGTTCGGCGGTGGAGAGAGAATGAAAAAAGGGCATACGATAACAGCAAAAGAACTGGATGAAAAATTCGATAACGGCGAAGACGTTTCGGAGTATTTTGACTGGTCGAAAGCTAGACGCCTGAACCAGGAACCGCGGCGTGTGAATATTGATTTCCCGCGATGGGTCGTTGACAGGCTCGACCGAGAATCCAAGCTCCGCGGCGTCTCACGTCAGGCTCTCGTGAAAATTTGGATCGCAGAACGCCTCGAAAAGGTTGGTTAGATCATTAACAAAAGGACTTGGATCACGCTTTTGGGTGGGCCTTGTCGTAAACCTCGATCAGCTTTTCCATTGAGACGTGGGTGTAGATCTGAGTTGAGGAAAGGCGTGCGTGGCCGAGGAGTTCCTGGATGTCGCGTAGGTCTGCGCCGTTGTCGAGCAGGTGCGTCGCGAATGTATGCCGCAGGCTGTGCGGCGAGATGTTGAAGACCCCGGAACATTCCCGAATATATTTATCGACGAGACGGCCGACGCTGCGTGTCGTAAGGCGTCCGCCGCGGCGATGGAGGAACAATGCCTTTTCGTCGCGGACGGTCTCCTTTCCTGCCGCGATGAAGATCGGCCGCGTGTCGTTCAGATAAAGCAACAACGCCATGAGCGCAGGTTCGCCGAACGGAACGATACGCTCC
The DNA here is from genome assembly GCA_018269005.1 of Acidobacteriota bacterium. Lineage (GTDB taxonomy): Bacteria > Acidobacteriota > Blastocatellia > Pyrinomonadales > Pyrinomonadaceae > OLB17. Next base: position 174,763 of record JAFDVK010000052.1, read on the forward strand.
TTTCTTCGTTTCCCGAGCACGCGGACGAGCCGCTCGGACACATCGATGTCCGACAAGTTTATTCCCACAAGTTCGCTCACGCGTATTCCGGTCGCATAGAGCATTTCGAGGATCGCACGGTCGCGGCGGCCGAGATCGGTCGCGACGTTAGGCATTTCGACGAAGCGAACGGCGTCTTCCATAGAAAGATGTGCGGGAAGTTTGCGTTCGATGCGCGGGGTTGCGACGAGCTTCGCGGGGTTCGACTCGACGCGGTGCTCGCGGACGAGGAATTGAAAGAACGTGCGAAGCGACGCTAGTTTTCTCGCGATCGAGGTCTTCTTATGATCGCCGTGCAGCGACGCCATCCATTCGCGGATCGTCAGGCGGTCGATCGATCCGGCCTCGATGTCCTCGCGTTTCTCGATCGAGAGGATCCACGTTCGGAACTGTTCGAGGTCGCTCGCATAGTTCCGCTGCGTGTGCGGGCTAAGGTTGCGCTCGTATTTGAGATGCTGCAGGAACTCTGCGATCAGCGCGTTGAGCATAGTTTCTCGAACGAGTTTACCGTCTTTAGAGACGTTTTGGCACGTAATAGCTTTTGCGCGCACGCACGTTCAGATCCGGTTTGCCTTTGACGGCGACCGAGATCGTGCGCATCTGGCCGGGCGTCTCGACCTCTTTGTCGGGATAAAAATAGATCGTGAATTGGTCGGCAAGATCGGCAGAAATGCGCGCAAAAGCTGCGTCCATTTCGCGTTCGTCGATCGGGCTGAAGACCTCGCCGCCAGTCTGGGCCGTGATCTCGCCCATGCGGCGTTCGGCGGTCAGCGAGCGAATGTTAGCATTGCCGCCGCGCACGCCCGTCCGCTTGAAATTCTCAAAAGCCTTTGTGTTCACGACAAAGACCTGAACATCGGCGAGCTGGAGAGCGCGTATCGAATCCTCGAGCGTCGTCTTCAGATCGCTGTAAGTGTCTTCGCCGTCCGAAACGAGAACGATGACGCGGCGTCCCGGTGCCTCGCGCATATATTGAGCGGCCTCGATCAACCCGTCGAGAAGGGCGGTCGCACCTTTTGGCGGCGGGAAGAGCTGGATCGCGGTTGTGATCGAGCCCATATCGCGTGTCAGCGGCTGTTCGAGGCGAGTTACATCAGAGAGCGAAAATAGAGCGGCCTGGTCGCGGCCCGAACGTATCACCTTGCGAAAAAATCTTACGGCCGCCTCTTTCTCGAAATCACGAGCGAGCGTCACGCTGCTCGAATTGTCGAAGATCATCGCGAGGCTCACCTGTGCATCGCTTCTGACGAGCTCGCCGATCTGCGAGGCTTTGCCGTCGATAAGAAGGTCGAGGTCGGCAGCCTTCAAATTCGTGATGGAGCGTCCGCTGCGGTCGGTAACAAAAACGGGTATCGGTACGAGGAGCGAATCGACGCGGATCGTGTCATTGTCGCTGTCGGCCGTCTGCGGAGTCGGCGTGGGTTTTGGATTTGCGCGCGGAAGTTCAGTGGGAACGTAAACCGTGCCGCGAACGGGTGTAGGCGTCGGCGTCGGTTCAGTGCGTACGCGGCCGGACTGCGCCGAGCAGATCGACGCAAAAATCGCTAGGCTAAGCACGCAAAGAAGGCTCTTCATCATCGGGGAACAGGGCGTCTCTACCTTTTGATTCCGACCAGGGGCAAAAATATGCCTGACCCATCTCAAAACGGCCACGCAAGCGGCAGAACGATCATCACAACAACAAATAATATGGCGGTCAGCGGCACACCGACCTTCATATAATCCTTGAAGTTATAGCCGCCGGGGCTCATAACGAGAACGTTAACGGCGTGGCTGAGCGGCGTTATGAACGCCATCGAGCACGCCATCGCGACGGTCATTATCAACGCCCGCGGATCGACGCCTGTCTGATGCGCGAGCTGTACGGCAACGGGGCCGACGATCGCGGCAGTTACGGCGCCGTTGATCATCTGCGTTGCGATCGCCGTTACGATGAACAAAACCGCGACGATGATGTACGGCCCGTAGCCGCCGAGCAGGTGGAGCAGGCCTTGGGCGGCGTAACCGGCCGCATTCGTCTTTTGAAGGGCATCGCCCATCGGGAGCATTCCGGCGACGAGAAAGACGCTCTTCCAACCTATCGCGGAGTACGCCTGCTCGGTCGTAATGATGCGGACGACGACCATCGCAAGCGCTCCTCCGAGCATTATCGCGGCCGTCAGTTCCGGAAGAAATGAGGCGAGGCCGAGCGTCGCAAAGAAGATCATCAGTGCCGCGCGTCCTTTGCCGGGCACGGTGATCTCGACCTCTTCATCTGAGGCAAGGAGCAGGATGTCCGGATCGTCCTTCATTACGTGAAGCTTTTCACGCGGGCCTTGGAGCAGAAGTGCGTCGCCGAAATGCAGCTTTTCATCGCCGAGGTCGGTGATGACCTCGCGGTCGCCGTGCCAAATGGCGAGTACGCTCATTCCGTATTTTTCGCGGAAGTGCGCGTCGCGGATCGTCTTTCCGATCAGACGCGAACGCGGCGGAAGCATCGCCTCAACGACGTCGATCGCCGTTGATTCTAGGTCGCTCTCGTGCCACTCGGTCTCCGGAAGGAACTCCATAAAGGGTTCGATATCGCGTTTGCGAAAATCCGCTTCGTCGCCTTCGAGGACGAGAGTGTCGCCACGTCGAATATGCCGCTGCGGCGTCGGATGAAGGATGCGTTTCCCCTCGCGTTCGATCCCGACGATGTTGACGTCATAATCTTCGCGAAGCGTACATTCTGCGATCGTGCGGTCGATCAGCATCGAACCGTCGGGCACGCGCGCCTTAAAGAGCATTTCGCTCAGGCCGTAAGCTTCGATGAGGTCGCCGCGGTCCGAGGACGGCATATGCGTGCGTTCGAGCGGAGATTCGCCGGGGAGCGAATTGCGTCCGATGAACGCTACGTAAAGTATGCCGACGACGACGATCGGCAGACCGACGTAGCCGAAATCCGTGAGGCCGAAAACGGGAAGTTCGTTGTCCCTAAGGACGGAATTCAGGATGATGTTCGACGTCGTAAAAAGCGTTGCGGTGCCGCCTAGGATCGTCGAGAATGCGAGCGGAATTAGTAGTCGCGAGGTGTTCACGCCCGCACGTTTCGCGAGGCCCGACATCGCCGGCAAGAGGACCGCGGCCGAGGCGATGTTGTTCATAAAGAGCGAGAGGAACGCGCCGGCGATCATCACGACGATCGTCAGACGCAATTCGCCGGTGCCGCCGACCTTCAGAAGGATGTTGCCGACCTGCTCTGTAACGCCCGTCCTCTGGAGCGATTCCGTCAGCACGAAGATCGAGATGATGACGATCACCGCCGAACGGCTGAAGCCGGAAAATGCCTCCTGCGGCGTCAGCACGCTCGTCAGCCCGAGAGCAACCACGACAAGCAGCGCAACGAGATCCGCCGCAAGCCTGCCGCTTAAAAAGAGCACGAGCGCAACCCCAAGGATCACGCAGGTTATGATCAGTTGATTGTCCATCAATGCCCGTGAAGCCAGAACCGTCAAATAGAGTTTAATGCGAACTCGCAAAAGTTGCGAAAAGGTGCGATAAGAAATGCGGAGGGTGGAATGCCCTTTCTAGCGGCTTGCCACATCGCAGTGCGGTCGGGCTTGCCCGACCGTGGGCAGCTCATATTTCTTAATGGAGGCGGCTTGCCGCCGACAAACCCGATCTGTCGCCCGCTGCGCGGGCTCCAAGGTGATTTTGGCAATGGGACGGTCGGGCAAGCCCGACCGCACTGCCAAAGGGCAAGCCCAAAGAAATGCGGGACGCGGGACGCGGGACGCGGAGTGCGGAATGCCGAAAGATAATCAGGTGATTCGGACGGGGTTTACTTATATAATGCTGCAAATGGACTATCGCGATATCATAACGATCGAACCCGGTAAGCGAAGCGGAAAGCCGACGATCCGCGGTATGCGTATCACCGTGCAGGACGTGTTTGAGTATTTGGCGGGCGGAATGTCTGAGGATGAAATTCTTGCCGACTTTCCTGAACTGACCCACGAAGACATCAGGGCGTGTCTCGCGTTTGCAGCGAATCGCGAACGCCAACTTGCAGTCAGCACACAATATGAAGTTGTTGCTTGACCAGAATTCTCGCAGGATCATTGAGGCGTTCGGCGCCGACATGGAAAAATCGCGTCTTCCGATTCCGTGAGAGAATTCGCAGCGAACTCGTCTAATGGATGCAAAGAACATCACATCGCTCAAATATAGGCTGATCTTTGGCGCGGCTTATACAATTGGATATTTCTTCCTCGCAGCTTTAGGTATGGGGGGTGATCCGGTCGGGTCCGGTGCAGTATTTTTATCACCGATCCTTCCATGGCCGATCTTATTCATCGTGATCGGTATGCTCGGGCATCTTGCGGACCTGCAGCGAAGGATATTCGCGATCGGGCTTATCCTGATACATTATGTTCTCACTTTTGCCTTCCTTTACATCTTTTCCGGGCACTTTGATTTCGTACGGTCCGGCTTCGCTAAGGCCTGGCAGGATGCACCGGGTTTTGTCGTGTTTATTATCGGGTGGTACGCGATCGGGCAGGGGATCATCTGGGCCGTCGTCGCTCTCGAAGCGCGACAGCACGACCTTGAAAGTTGACGGAATGCGTTCAAGTAGGTGTGTGGCCGATGTCGCGTGTTTCACACGCTCCGAGGGTTTTTGGGCGACTATTCTACACATTCCGCCTTCGGCTCCATGTGTAGCTATCAAAATTGTCGGGTGCTGTCGCACACTCTGTAAAAAGTTCAAGGTTCAAAGTCGCCAATCCGCAATCCGACGGCTCGCTCGATCCGGGTGATTCGCCATTCGGGAAAGAGTGAGGAGAAGCTAAGGAATCGAAGGAGGGACATAGATTGTGATTGACCCAAACACAGTTGAAACCAAGGAGCAATTTCTTGCATTCGTTCGCTCCCTAAAATCGTCATTCCATGACGACCCGAATGTCTGGGAAAATACTTCTATCGATTCTTATATGGAGGGCATTGCCGGCTGGACCGAAGATTGCGAAGGAGCTTATAAGTATCGTGGTGAGACGCTACCGAATCATATTGATTGGAAGTTTATTGCCAGGATGTTGGCGGCAGCTTCGATATATGAATGAGAATGTGCTTTTCGCAAAGGCTCTCAGAACCAAACCTTAAGTTGACGCAACGCGTTCAAATAGGTGTGTGGCCGATGTCGCGTGTTTCACACGCTCCGAGGGTTTTTGGGTGACTATTCTACACATTCCGCCTTCGGCTCCATGTGTAGCTATCGAAATTGTCGTGTGCTGTCGCACACTCTGCAAAAGGTTCAAGGTTCAAGGTTCAAGGTTCAAAATCCGCATTCCGCATTCCCAAATCCCAAATCCCCAATCCCCAATCAGCATTCCCAAATCAGGACTGCCGGTTCTGTTTCCGCCTCTGGTCGGCTACAATATTTTTCGAATGAGTGAACAAGAACCGAACAAGATCATCTTTTCGATGGTCAAGGTCAGCAAATTTTACGATAAGAAGCCTGTGCTGAAGGACATTTATCTTTCGTTCTTTTACGGCGCGAAGATCGGCGTGCTCGGTTTGAACGGCGCAGGAAAATCGAGCCTTCTCAGGATAATCGCCGGAACGGACAAAGACTTCAACGGCGAGGTGGTCTTCTCGAAAGGCTACAGTGTCGGCTTTCTCGAACAGGAGCCGAAACTCGACGACGCGAAGACCGTTCGCGAGGTCGTCGAAGAAGGTGCGAAGGAAACCGTTGCCCTATTGAAAGAGTTCGAGGAGATCAACGCGAAGTTCGCCGAGCCGATGGACGACGACGCGATGGCAAAACTCATCGAACGTCAGGGCGAAGTCCAGGAAAAGCTTGATGCGGCCGATGCGTGGGACCTCGATTCGCGCCTTGAGATGGCGATGGACGCGCTTCGGTGCCCGCCGCCGGAAACTCCGATCAAGAATCTTTCGGGCGGTGAAAAACGCCGCGTCGCTCTATGCCGGCTTCTGCTGCAGAAGCCCGACATTCTGCTGCTTGACGAACCGACGAACCACCTCGATGCCGAGACCGTCGCTTGGCTCGAGCAGCACCTGCAGCGTTACGAAGGAACGGTCATCGCGGTCACGCACGACCGGTATTTTCTTGATAATGTTGCCGGCTGGATCCTCGAACTCGACCGCGGTGAAGGCATTCCGTGGAAAGGGAATTATTCGAGCTGGCTCGAGCAAAAGGAAGAGCGTCTCGCAAAGGAACAAAAGGCGGACGACAAGCGCGCAAAGACCTTGCAGCGTGAGCTCGACTGGATACGTATGTCTCCGAAAGGCCGACACGCGAAATCGAAGGCGCGCATCAACGATTACGAAAAACTCGTCTCGGTCGAGAGCGAGAAACGCCGCGAAGACCTCGAGATCTTCATCCCGCCGGGCGAACGCCTTGGCGACCTCGTCATCGAGGCGAAAGGCGTTTCGAAGGGTTACGGCGACAAGCTTTTGTTCGAGAATTTGGACTTTTCGCTACCGCCGGGCGGCATCGTCGGTGTGATCGGCCCGAACGGAGCGGGCAAAACGACGCTCTTTCGGCTAATTACCGAGCAGGATAAGGCCGATGCGGGCACTTTTCGCGTCGGCCCGACCGTGAAACTCGGATACGTCGATCAGTCGCGGGATTCGCTCGACGCTGACAAGACGATCTGGGAAGAGATCAGCGAAGGCGCCGACATCCTGAACCTCGGCAAACGCGAGGTGAATTCGCGCGCGTATGTCTCTCGGTTCAACTTTTCGGGCACCGACCAGCAAAAGCGCGTTGGGCAGCTTTCGGGCGGCGAACGCAATCGCGTTCACCTCGCAAAGATGCTCAAGAGCGGCGCGAATGTCATTCTGCTCGACGAACCGACGAACGACCTCGATGTGAACACGATGCGAGCTCTCGAAGAAGCCCTCGAAAACTTTGCGGGCTGCGCCGTCGTAATTAGTCACGATAGATGGTTTTTGGATCGCATCGCAACGCATATTCTGGCGTTCGAGGGCGATAGCCGTGTTGAATTTTTCGACGGTAACTACAGCGAGTACGAAGAGGACCGCAAACGCCGTCTTGGACACGATGCAGACCAGCCGCATCGCATCAAATATCGCAGTTTGACGCGGGCCTAAAGAATAAGCTCGTGTTGCACGCTGATACAAGGGGATCCTAAGAAATTGTTTTTTAAGTTCTTTAGGTCAGTAAAATATATCGCCCTGATCGCCGCCCTTTCGGCCTGCGGCACAAAGGTGGAAACCACTTCGGAAACGACATCGCCGCCGCCTGCGGCCGCGGTCACGTCAACACCCGAACCAACGCCGACGATCCCGAATCTGCAGGCAGAATTGCTTGATGATCGGAGTAAAACGACAAGCTCGCCTTTGGGCACGTTCGATTTTAAGAACCACACTTACGAACTGCCTCGGGGATGGCAGAATCCTGACGGAACGACCGAGATCACGCTCGTAAACGGCAGCGTCGCACCGGTCGAAGCCGCAACCAACGATGACATGGACGCCGAAAGAAAGGCTGCCGTAAAAGCGGAACGACGGATAGGGATGTCCTATGTTACGACGAAATACTTCGACGTTACGGGAGACGGTGCGGACGAAGCCTTTGTCGTTATGAAGATCGAGACGGCCGGCTCAGCGATTCCGCAGCTCGTTTACGTCTTTACTTGGAAGGACGGCAAACCCGAACTGATATGGCCTTTCCGCACCGGCGATCGTGCCGACGGCGGTTTGAAAGACCTTCGCGCCGAGAATGGCGAACTCGTCGTCGAACTCTATGGCCGCGACCGATTCATCCTCGGCCAAACAGAGACCGGCAAGATCACGGGCGACGAAGAACAGCTCTGCTGCCCGACATTCTTTACACGCTCCCGCTACAAATGGAACGGCAAGAACTTCCTTATGCAGGGCAAGCGCCTCACATTTTCCGTCGAAGACCCGAACGCACCGCCGGTCGAAAATCTCGGTGACATTATGAACGATCCCGCCAAGGCCAAGAAGTATCTCGAATCAATGCCATCTGCTAGCCGGTAGGACAGCCTCTTTCCGATATTTGCTAAACAAACTCCTTTGAAAAATGGTAGGATTGCCATCATGATCGATGAAGCGAAGATAAAGGACAGCGCCAAAGAATTTAAGGCGATGGAACAGTCTGCTAAACAGTTCATTACAGAGCTGTTCGGTAAACAAGAACAGTTTCAGATCGAGGAGGTTTCGCGCGCCGGTCGCGGAAAGACATGGATCGTTACTGTGAGCTACTTTCAGAAGCATAAGTCCCCGAACGATCTTCAAAAATTGATGGGGCTGACTGGCAGCAGAATCTATAAACAGCTGACCATTCAGGAAAATGGCACGGTTCTCGGTATTTCAAACTGGTCTCCCGCGAGCTTGACCTTATGAACGACCAATACGTTGTTCGGTTAGTACACAAGTATAGGAAAAAGGGCCTTCTCATCGATACAAACCTCGCACTGCTTTACGTTGTCGGTTCGTTGAATACGCTAAAAATTAAGGAGCACAAACGAACTTGTAACTATACGATTGATGATTTTGATAGGGTCATACGTTTTGCCGGTTTGTTTGACAAGGTAATTGTTACGCCTCACATATTGACAGAGATGAGCAACCTTTTAGGTAAAAGCTCAGAGCTGCAAAATATCCTTTCAGGCTTTATCAGATCATCGATCGAGATATTCAAACCTTCAATCTCCGTTACCAGGACCTCACGATTTGCGTCGATGGGGCTGACGGACTCCGCGATCCTGAGTATCGCGAAAAATAAGTTTTTAGTGCTGACCGACGATATGCCGCTCGCCGCCATTTTGGTGAACGCAAGTGTTGAGACTGTAGTCCTAGAGAGCTTAAGAAGAATTTAGTTCGCTTCCGGGGCTTGACCAATGGCGCTTTCGATGGCGAGACGAGAGTTCTAACGGCTTTCATGGCTTTGTAATACAAAGTACTTGACAGACTGAACTACTTGACGTATCCTTAACTTCGGCTATGGCGATATTGCATCCCGTTAAATCAGATGAACAACGCGAACCGGAGAGTTTGAGCGACCGGGCGATGGACAATCTTCGATACATACGCGCGACGATGGAGCGTTCGGCGTCCTTCACCGCGGTGCCGGGCTATGGTGGGATTCTGATGGGCGTGACGGCGATCGCTGCGGCGTATATCGCGAACCGTCAGATATATCTGGTCGATGCTCTGTCCGTTTGGCTGATCGAGGCCGTGCTGGCGTTCCTCATCGGCCTTTTGGCAATGTGGCAAAAATCGAAGATCGCCGGCCAATCGCTGTTCTCGACGCCTGCCAAAAAATTCGCGTTCGGCTCCGCTCCGCCGTTTGTCGCCGGCGTTGCGATCGTTCTTGGGTTGTGGAAATTTGGCCATTACTACGAAATGGCTCCAGTCTGCATGCTCTCCTATGGAGCGGCGGTGGCTTGCGGAGGTGCATTTTCGGTGCGCATAGTGCCGGTGATGGGCTGGCTATTTATGGCGTTAGGAGCAATTTCGTTCCTGCTGCCGACGAACTACGGGAACGCAATGATGGCGATCACTTTCGGCGGGCTTCACATCATTTTTGGAGCGATCATCGCGAGGCGATACGGCGGCTAATACGTCAACTGGAGTTTTTATATGAATATGACGATTCAAAATCTACGCGTTGCGGGAATCTTTGTTGTAACTGCGTTCCTTCTGCTTATCCCGTTCGTTGCGATGCAGTTTACTGCAGAAGTGAATTGGAAACCCATGGATTTTGTCGCGGCGGGCGTCCTGCTGCTGAGTGCGGGCTTTGCCTGTGAGTTGGTCCTAAGGCTCGTCAAGGGAGTTGGAATGCGGATCGCTGCACTGGCGCTCGTGCTTTTGGTGCTCTTGCTCGTATGGGCGGAACTCGCCGTCGGCATCTTCGGGACGCCGTTTGCGGGAAGTTGAGAAGAAAGGTATGGGAAAGACGAATCTGGCAATAAAGGCTGAGCCGCCCGCGAGCAAGAGCATTCTGCGTGTCGAGAAGGCGGCAGGTGCTGTTTCGGGCGAGCTCGACAAGGTCATTCACGAACGCCTTCGACTGGGGATAATCAGCGCACTCGCGGCGAACCTTAGGCTGAGTTTTACAGAACTAAAGAACCTCGTGGAGGCGACCGACGGCAACGTTAGCGTTCACACGCGAAAGCTGGAAGAGGCGGGCTACATTACTTGCGAAAAGTCCTTCAAAGGACGGACGCCGCTGACGGAATATTCGATAACAGACGCCGGTCGAGCGGCCCTCGAACGCTATCTCGACCATATGGAAGCGTTGATCGACGCGATGAAACGGATCTGAGGGTTCATTCCATGCAAGTCTTTCGTTCTGCATTTTTTATTATCTTGGGATTTGCTTGCGGGTTGTTGACCACGGTCTTCATCCTTTTCGTGCTTGCGGGTGTATTTCGCCTCCTAACTGACGGAGACGGTATGTCGATTTCGAATGAAGTCCGATTACTGATAATGATCGGAATCAGCCTTGTGCTAACCGGTGTATTTGGGAAGGTGACGCTTACGTGTTCGACCAGATGGCGAGGAGTCTTTGAATTGCCCAAGATTCTCACGTGAACCTTATGAAAGAGCGGAATAACACAGGGTTGCGGATCGCTTTGGTCGCGATCGGGATCGGTTTGGCTGCTGACTATTTGCTGCGTGCGGAAGTTTGGGGGCTAAATATCCTCGTCTTTAACCTGCTATTCTTCGCCAGTCTCGGCGTGATCGCGTGGCGGCACAGGCCCGATCTCCTCACGAAAGCGAACATCTCGCTTACGGCGGCAATTCTCTTTTTTGCTTCGATGTATGTCGTCCGGGCTGCCGTGGAACTCCTGGTTTTCGATACGTTTGCCATACTCGGACTGATGGGTGTGCTTCTTCTCGCAAATCTCAAGATCAAGGCACACATCGCGGGAACGTTCCACTATATTGCCGGCATCGCGTGGTCGGGCGTTACATCGGTATTCGGCCCGTTCCTTCTGCTCGGCAGCGACATCGATTGGAAGAAAACGTCGGGCGGTGCGACAAGCAAGACGGCGTTCGCGGCGCTTCGGGGGCTGGCGATCGCGTTGCCGCTCGTGTTCATCTTCGGAGCATTGTTTATGTCAGCGGACGCTGCATTCGAGGCTTCGGTAAATAAGATCATCAACATCGATCTTTCGATGGTCGCCGGACACGTTATGCTCGCATCGACCTTCGCTTGGCTAAGTGCGGGATATTTTCGGGGTGCTCTAAAGCGTTTCGGAACCGAGCCGCAAGCGACGGACGACGTTCCCGAGACGGCGAGCGAAGAAGAGGCCGCACACGGGAGCGAAGGCGGCTCTTTCGTGGACCGAATGACTGCCGAGCCTGCCGTAACCGACGAGCACGTTATTGATTCTACGGTCGTCGAGCATATAAACCGCTCCGATCCGCCGGCGGCAAAGGAGAAAGAGCTTTTTGAGAGCATAATTCCGAATTCTTCCGCCCCGACGTTCAAGTCACGGTTCGACAAATGGCAGAACATCGACAATTCGAAAATACCGGCGATCTTTACGCTCGGTACGGTCGAGATCGTGCTGCTCCTTGGGCTTCTCGATCTGCTCTTTGTCAGCTTTGTGTCGTATCAGATCCCATATCTCTTCGGCGGGCTGGACCTCGTGCAGGCGACGCCGGACTTTAAGCTTTCGGAATACGCGCGTCGCGGATTTGGTGAGATCGTGTTTGCTTCGGCACTCGTTCTCCCGATACTGCTCGCTTCCCACTGGCTGATCCGCAGCAGCGTGAAGAGCCGCACGACGACGGTCTTTCGCGTCCTGGCAGGAGCGCAGATCGTCCTTCTATTCGTGATAATGGCATCGGCGGTGCAACGCCTCGTTATACTCACCGGCGAATCCGGTTACGGCCTAACGACCATAAGATTCTATCCAATGGTCTTTATGACGTGGCTCGCGGTCGTCTTAATTTGGTTTGCGGCAACAGTGCTTCGCGGGGCGAGGAACCGCTTTGCGTGGGGTGCGTTATGGGCAGCCGTCGCAGTCCTCGGCGTAACGAACCTTATGAATCCGCACGCTTTTATCGCCGAGACGAATCTGCAGTTGATGCGGCAAGGAAGGGATTTTGACGCGTATTACAATGCGACTTTGAGCGATGACGCTCTTCCTACGCTGATCGGCTCGTTTGATAAGCTCGATCCCGAAGACGCAAGGAGCGCTCATGACAGGCTAAAGTGGAGAGTCTGCGAGAAGATTCGACAAGGAAGCGATCTGAGGAGCTGGAATTTATCGAGAAACAAGGCCGATTACCTGCTTCGCACATATAACGTCAAACCCGGAAAGGACTATCTTTGCGAGCCTCCGGATTGAGAAAACGCCACCAAGAGTTGGCTTGTCGAATAGTCTGCTAAACTGCTTTTGTGAGTCGAGACCTCATTCGCGAATACCTTATTTACCTGAAGGCCGAAAAGGGCCTCGCGAAAAATTCTGTCGAAGCTTACACGCGCGATCTTAAAAAGCTCGAAGCATGGTGTGAAAGGACGGGTATTGAGATCGTGGAGCTCGATGAACGTGACTTGCGAGAGTGGATGACCGACCTGGCGGTCGAGCGGCTGAACGAGACATCGAGACGGCGATATTTGAGTTCCATTCGCGGATTTTTTAGGTTTTTGGCGATGGAAGGACATATTTCTGCGGATCCGACCGCGAATTTGATGACGGCCGGCAAGACATTCTATCTACCGAGGTTTCTGAACTCGGCAGAGATCGAAAAGCTGCTCTCCGCACCGGATGTCGGGACAAAGAACGGCCTTCGCGACCGGACGATCTTCGAGGTGATGTACGCCTGCGGACTGCGTGTTTCAGAGCTTGCGAACCTAAAATTGGCAGAGATCGATCTCGAATCCGGCATTTTGACGACGACCGGAAAGGGCAGCAAGACGCGGAAAGTTCCTGTGGGGGCAAGCGCGATCGAGTGGCTGAGAAGGTACTTGGCCGTCCGAAAGCCGAAAGATCGCGTCGAAAGGCTGTTCTTGGGCGAACGTGGACGGCCGCTCGATAGGCACGCAATTCACTGTATTATCAAGGAATACGCGGCAAAATGCGGATTCGAGGGCGTTTCGGCACACACGCTGCGGCATTCCTTTGCGACGCATCTTGTCCAGAACGACGCCGATATCAGGTCGGTGCAGTTGATGCTCGGCCACGCTGACATCTCCACTACGCAGATCTATACGCATGTTACGAGCAAACAGCTCAAGAAAAACTACGAACGCTTTCACCCGCGAGCAGCATCAAAGTAGATTCGGCACTTTTCCCCTAGGCAAAAACCCGCGTTTTTGAACTTGCAAGTTGAAAATCTCTTCGCTATTATTGGAAATTTGCTATTTGGCACTGAAAAGCGCCGAAAGCAGCAAAGAGAACGGTTAAATGCATGGGTGGTCGAGCGGTCAATGGCATCGGGCTGTAAACCCGACGGGTTAATTCCCTACGTAGGTTCAAATCCTACCCCATGCACCAGATTGATTTCGGATTGGGGATTTTAGATTTGGGATTGAAGCGGCTCGTTGCGATACGAACGTCAATCCAAAATCGAAGATCTGAAATCCCAAATCGGTATGCGGGAGTAGCTCAGTTGGTAGAGCGTCAGCCTTCCAAGCTGAATGTCGCGAGTTCGAACCTCGTCTCCCGCTCCAATGTTCTCGGTTGAGACAAGCCCGAATAGCTCAGGGGTAGAGCGTTTCCTTGGTAAGGAAAAGGTCTCGGGTTCAAATCCCGATTTGGGCTCCAGATTTTGAATTTGAGTTGCCGTAGAGTCGTTGACAAGGCAACGGGGCGTGAAGTGATGTTGGGTGAAGCGACAACCAAGATGACGATGGTCTATTGGAGATCTGATCGGTTTTGGCTTGGAAAGCTGCTTGAGCACCCTGAGATCATGACCCAAGGCGATACGGTCGAGGAATTGGAAGAGAACATCAAGGATGCATATCTCTTGATGGCGATGGATGAGGTTCCGGAGGAATATCAGGTCAAAGAAGTCGTGATATGAAGCGGAAGGAGTTGATCAGGCAGTTGGAAAATGCCGGCTGCGTTCTGCTCAGACATGGTTCACGACACGATGTTTATGTGAATGTGAAAAACGGACGAAAACAGCCTGTTCCAAGGCATTCGGAAGTTGATGAGCAGTTAGCGAAGCATATTAAGAAGTTTTTAGGGGTCGACACTAAATAGTTTTTTTGAGGAATAGAAGATGAGCAAAGAGAAATTCGATCGAAGTAAGCCGCACGTGAACATAGGGACGATCGGTCACGTGGACCACGGGAAGACGACGTTGACGGCGGCGATCACGAAGGTGCTGGCAAAGCACAATCCGAAGATCACGGTACGTGCGTTCGATTCGATCGACAACGCACCTGAAGAGAAGGCACGCGGTATCACGATCGCGACGTCGCACGTTGAGTACGAGACGGCGAACCGTCACTACGCACACGTCGACTGTCCGGGCCACGCTGACTATGTGAAGAACATGATCACGGGAGCGGCACAGATGGACGGAGCGATCCTCGTGGTCGCATCGACGGACGGCCCGATGCCTCAGACGCGTGAGCACATCCTGCTCGCACGACAGGTGGGCGTTCCTGCGATGGTGGTGTTCATGAACAAGGTGGACATGGTCGATGACAAGGAACTGCTCGAGCTTGTAGAGATGGAAGTAAGAGAGCTTCTGTCGAGCTATGAGTTCCCGGGCGACGACATCCCTGTCATACAAGGTTCTGCATTGAAGGCACTCGAAGGCGATGCCGAATGGGAAGCAAAGATCGACGAGCTGATGCAGGCTGTGGATGACTACATCCCTACGCCCGCACGCGAGACGGACAAGCCGTTCCTTATGCCTGTCGAGGATATCTTCACGATCCAGGGACGCGGAACGGTCGCAACAGGCCGTATCGAACGCGGAGTGATCAATGTCAACGAGCCTGTCGAGATCGTCGGCATCAAGGACACGAAGAACACTGTTGTAACGGGCGTCGAGATGTTCAAGAAGCTTCTTGACTCGGGAATGGCGGGCGACAACGTCGGGCTTCTGCTCCG
>JAFDVK010000053.1:0-362500 GCA_018269005.1 Acidobacteriota bacterium
CCTTCGACAGGCGTCTGGTACAGGTTCAACTCATCGAATGGAGCGTTCTGGGCGGCACAGTTCGGTGCAGCTGGCGACAAGGTCGTGCCGGCGGACTACACGGGCGACGGCAAGACGGATCTCGCGGTCTATCGTCCATCGACAGGCTTCTGGTATGTACTTAGAAGCGAGAACGACACCGCCTACGGAGCGCCGTTCGGCATCTCGACCGACATCCCGGCGGCAGGCGACTACGACGGCGACGGGAAGGCAGACCTTGCGGTCTATCGCCCGGATGCCCAAGGGCTGTTCTACATACTCGGTTCGAGTGCAGGCTTCTCTGTCGTACCCTTCGGCCTCGCCGGCGACGTCCCCGCACCGAGCGCGTATGTGAACTGAGACCGGATTTGCCCAATACACAATTGCCCAATTTTCAATGGACAATTAAGACGGCGTTGAGATGCTCGAATTGTCCATTGTTATTTGGAAGATCGTAAATTGGTAGGAAATGAAAAAGCGGCCAAATGGCCGCCTTTTCTTGTGTAGGCTAGCGACGAGAACGATTCAAGCCCGGCGGAGTGGATTCGGTTATATCTAGATCGGTAATGCTTCCGGTAGGAGTTACTGACACTGAATCAAACGATGCAAGCTTTGACTGGACACTGATCGAGTATTGCTGGTTTGAAAGCACATTCTCGAACAGGTAAAACCCGAAGGGGTTGGTCAGTGTTGTAAACGTGAAGCCATTTGGCCCGCTGATCGTAATACGAGCGGTCGAGACAGGTGATCCGTTCGAACGCAGAACACGACCGCTGATCGACACTGGAATCGAGGTCGTGGCCGAAGGCACATAGACGATTCCGGAGTTCGAGCCGGTCGTGCCCATGGTGTTGGCCGGAAGTACGGTCAATGACGAAAGTCCACCTGTCATTGGGTCAACACTGAATTTCGAAATGTTCCGCGAACCCGCATTTGAAACATAAAAATAGGAGCCCGCGGGATTATAGACGGCGGCCAGCGACGTTGAACCGGAAGTTCCGAAGGGCGAGCCGGAAACGGTCGATATGGTCGTTGCGGCACCGCTGTCGCTGATCGCCGCAGATACGACGTAGGCGCGTGTGCGGTTTGGCAAGATCAGGAAGTTTCCGTTCGGATGCAGCTTTGCGGTCGAGGCGAATCCGGTTTCGCCGAATGCAAAAGGGCTGCCGGTAACGGCAGTGGGCACACCTGATGCAAGCGTATAAACCCGCATTGCTGCTTGCCGAGAGCCAAATACCCAAAGTCGACCTGTCGAATCGACATCGACCGGGACAGGGTTGCTCGCCCCCGAGTCGAATGGATTGCCTGCTATCTCGGTCATTTCGCCGGTCGAAGCATTTATCGAATACCCCGCAAAGAAGTTGCCGCTATTGCCGCCCGCGTAGTAATAGGTGCCGTCCGGCGAGAGAGCCGACGCAGCCGGACTGACTCCCGTCGGCATCGCATACGGGCTGTTCGGTGCCGGCGTTGCAGTTGTCGGCGTGATAACAAAACTCGCGAATACGTCTGCACCAACTATCAAGGGTGAACCTGAAGGATGTACCTTCAAGGTGCGCTGATTCGCAACCGAAGCGATCGGTGAAAAGGGTGCGATCGCAAGGGTTCCGGTCGCCTGATCCACTGAATAGACCGAGATATTCGATGATCCGCGATTCGCAACGTAAAGGAATTTATTGACAGGGTCGAACGCCAGATGTTCGAGATTGGTATTGCCGCCGCCGGTGAAGCCGGTCGCGATCGGGAATCCATTGAGAAGGGTCAATTCGCCGGTGGTATCGTTAACAGAAAATCCATAGAGCATATTTCCATCCGTTGCATCCACCAATGTGTATACAAAATCGGCCCTTATGGGGGCAGCCGAGGCGAAGAAAAAGAATAGAACAAGACAAAGTATGGGTACCGAAAAACGCATAGGTCCTCCTTGAAAATGCGAGAGTGTATTTTGAGCGAACAACGAAATTATACGGTTTGCCAAACGCCTTCACAAACGGCTCTTGTTGATTGGTCAAGATGGGCGGAAAAGAAGAAACGCTTCACATCTCTAAAGATGCGAAGCGTTGCAAAAGGCAAAAGCGATCAGGCTATTTACACTTTGAATAACCGCAGTCACGGCAGGCGTCACAGCCCGAGACGTGCTCAAGCTGCCCACCGCATTCGGGGCATTTTGAGATCATCGTGGACATTGAACGTGAATTCTCGACGGCCTGAGCCTTGCCGATCGCTCTTTCGGATTCCGGAAGATTGCGAAGCCGGCGGTCGATCAGAAGCAGGCATTCAGCAACGGCCTGTTCAGGCGAAGTTAGAAGCCGCTCATTGAACCAAACTGCGTGTGTTGCGATCACCTTGTTAAGGCTGCTTGCAACTTCGTTCACGTCAAAACCGCCGCGCAGCATCTTGGAAGCGAGCAATCCGACTCCAGCGGAGATCGGGCCGGCAACAAAGACCTCGAGGATACGCTCACCGTCATGGTTGACCGTTACATAGAGATTCTGGCCTTCGAACGGGATCCGCCAAGTCGAACCTTGGAGTTCGCGAGGGCGATCGATGCGGGCTCCATCGTTAGTATAGACGGCGGTCTCTCTTCCCGCCGCGAACTCATTGGCAGCTTCCGTATCTGTGGTAGCTGTTGTTTCCGACGGGGCCGCCATTGCATTAAGCACCTGACCCTCACGGCTGCCGTCGCGATAATAGCTGACGGCCTTGCATCCAAGTTTGCGAGCAAGATGATAAAGCTCATCGACAGATTCGACGGTGTCATCCTTTGCACCGTTGCAGGTCTTGGAGATGGCGTTGTCAACGTGCTTTTGAGCAGCACCGAGCACGCGAACATGCTCTTCGGAACCGATATTCATCGCCGAGATGAAGTGTGCAGGTAGTTCGGATTCATGCTCAACAACATATTCGGCAGCGGCTTCTATCGAAGCCTGATCGGTTTGATCAACCTTGATTCCAAGAGCCTCGGCGGCCGGTGTGTGGACGTAAGTCCTCGTGCCGAGCGTGTCTCGTCGAACGTATGCCCAGGAGAAATTCGGTTCGATCCCTGACGACGTTTCCGCTACGAGCGAGATCGTTCCCGTCGGAGCAATGGTCGTCACTTCGTAGTTTCGCGGTGTGAGCGGAATGTCGCGCGAGATACCTACATCTTCGTAAATGAATTTTTCGTAGGCTTCACGGTTTGCTTCGAATTCAGGGAATGTTCCTTTCGTGCGGCCGAGTTCGAGGCTTGCGAGCCAGGATTCACGGCGGACGAAGCCCATAACCTGCTCCATTACCTTCATCGATTCGTCCGAGCCATAGGTGACGCCAAGCCGCAGGCAGAGGTCAGCGAATCCCATAATGCCGAGGCCGACCGGGCGGGTGCGCTTGACGACATCGTCGATCTCAGGCAAAGGGAAGTGACCGGCGTCAACGACATTGTCCAAGAAGCGCGTGCAGATATGTGTGACGCGGGCAAGCGATTCCCAATCCACATAACCGCCGCCATCGTCGAGCGGTTTGTAGAATTTAGCGACGTCAATAGAGCCCAAGTTGCACGAATTGTTGAAATGAAGCTGCTGTTCGCCGCACGGGTTGCATGCGTAGATCGGCCCCATCGATGCCTTCAGGTGATTGTGTCGATTCACCTCGTCGATAAAGATGATGCCGGGTTCAGCATATTTATGTGCAGCACCGATAATGCGGTTCCAAATATCGGGTGCAAAGACCATCCCGGGCATTGGAGGCTCTTCGATGACGCAGTCCGTAAGGTCGGCCGTTTCGAACGCGAGTTTGTCGGCAAAGCTGACCGGCGTGCCGTCGGGGCGGCGATATACGGTGTAGTCGCCGCCTGTAACCGGATCGTGAACGGCCTGTGTCCACGGCTCGCCGTCAAACTCGGTCTGGAACCACGTGCCGCTATCGACCGCATCCATAAAGAGATCGGTGACTGTTACGGAGATGTTGAAGTTGGTCAGACTTGTCTGGTCGTTCTTGGCGTGGATGAAGCGGAGAATGTCCGGATGGGCGACCGCGAGGATACCCATATTCGCACCGCGACGAACGCCGCCTTGCTTTACGACTTCGGTCGTCTGATTGACGATGTTCATAAAGCTCACCGGGCCGGATGCAACACCGCGGGTCGAATTGACCATCGCACCCGCCGGACGCAGGAACTCGTACGTCATCCCCGTACCGCCGCCCGTCTGGTGAATGATCGCGACGTCGCGTGCATGCTCCATTATACCTTCGATCGAATCTGGAACGTTCAGCACGAAGCAGGCAGCCAACTGACCCTTTGGCTTGCCGGCATTGACGAGGCACGGCGTGTTCGGAACGAACTCACGTGCGAGCATGACCGCTGACATTTCGTTGTAGAACCAATGCTGTTCACCGGGATTTTTCTCAGCCTTCGACACATGGCCGACCACGCGGCGAACGATATCCTCCCAAGCCTCGATCGGCTCACCTTTTTCATTCCTAAGGGAATAGCGTTTAGCAACCACCTTCTGGGCGTTAAGCCCGAGCGGTTCAAAGCGGCGTGCCGGCCGTGCTGCGCTCGCGGTGCCGCTGTTTTGATCGTGATCGTTAACGCTGCCTGCTGATGGATCAAGGAGTATGCTCATAGGTTTTTTCTCTCGGGTCAGAGTCCTCTTTTTGGGGCTGTTAAGGGCTGATGATTCTGCTGGAGTAAGATGATCTTATCACCTAAGCCAGTGAAACCGAAGCCGCTATCTATTGTTCAATTTTTGTTCGAGTCGCGAATTTTTTCGGGACGCTTTTTCAAAAGCGTAGGTCATATTATCTATCATTTTTCGAAAGTGTCAAGGAGAAAGATTCTACAATATCTTGTGGCAGGAAGATATTCTGCATACAACAAAATGCGACAGCGGTGGTACGAGTTGACACTCGCTCTGTAAACGATTGAAACTAAAAGAGATGGATAAATTGATACACGGAACGGCCGCCGATGACACTGTTCGGGTGGTGGCAGCCGTTGCAACAAAAACTGTTGAAGAGGTCGTTTCACGACACGGCCTTTCGCCCACAGCGACAGCGGCATTGGGCCGAACTTTGATCGGTGCAGCGCTGCTCGGTGCTACACAAAAAGATTTTGATCGACTCACGATCAAGCTCGAATCTGATGGGCCGATCGGCGGCATCGTTGCCGAAGCGAGGCCGAACGGAGCCCTTCGCGGATATGTGAAAAATGCGCTTGCCGATCTTCCGGCGAATGGAAACGGGAAGTTCGATGTTGGCGGCGCGGTCGGTGCAGGAACATTTTTCGTGATCCGCGAATCAGGTTTTGAATTGGGACTGCACAATGCGCCGTATGTAGGATCGGTTCCGATACAGACCGGTGAGATCGGTGACGATCTGGCGTTCTATCTTGCCAAGTCCGAACAAATACCTTCGGCCGTATTGCTCGGTGTTCTGTTAAAGAACACGGAGCCATTCGTTGCGGCCGCGGGCGGCGTGCTTGTTCAAATGCTGCCGGGAGCGAACGAGCACATCATAACGATGATAGAAGATACGATCGCACACGCACCGCATCTTACTTCGGTTATCGGCGATGGTGCCGGGCCGGAAGAGTTGGCGGCTCTTGTCTTGGGCGAGATCGAATTCAAAAAACTTGGCGAGCGGGAAATAGGATTTGAATGCACCTGCTCGCAAGAAAGGGCGATCACGATGGTCGAGGCTCTTGGGCGTGACGATGTGCATTCAATGCTTGATGATGACAAAGGTGCGGCAATGACGTGCGGGTTTTGCGGTGCGGATTACAAGGTGTCCGAAGCAGAATTAGCGGCGATACTCGAACGTATTTCTCGGGCCTAAGACAGGCTGGCTAATTTCCTTCTGAACCTGAACATAAAGCGGTCGCGGCGCAGGATCTCGGTGCGGTTGAGTGCAAACCGATCGAGGCCCGACAGCGGCGAATACATTGTCGTAAGAGCGATCTTAAATCCTGCTTCCTTAACCGCTTCCTTTGCCGCATCGTTAAAGAAACCTGCCGGATATGCGAATGTATTACAAGGCTTTTGAGTTACGTCCTCGATCAACTCTTTCGATGTCGTCAGTTCAGTGCGAATATCCGCTAACTCCAGCTTATCCAAATGATGGTGCGTGTGCGTATGCGAACCGAATTCGACACCTTCGGACGACATCTTTTTTACGTCTTCGACCGACAGGTGCTCACGCGGGCCTTCGCCTTCGGCGGTTACGAGGTCGGTGGTTTTTCCGAGGCAGGATGTTACAAGAAAGATCGTTGCCTTAGCACCGAACCTTTGGAGTATCGGCAGGGCGTTCGTTAGATTGTCCTTCCAACCGTCATCAAAGGTGAGTGCTACGGTTCGTTTAGGAAACTCGCCGTGTTCAAGAAAATGAGCGGCCATTTCACTCGCTGTCGCAAAGGCGAAGCCAAGTCTGACTAGCGTTTCCATCTGTCGGGCGAACGCTTTCGGCGGCGTGAACGCACCGCGGACCTTTACGTCTGCTGTCGGCAGATCGATCTTGTGATAAAGCAAAAACGGCGACGTCATCTGGTTTTGGATTTTGACACAAGCGGCAGACCCGTCAAAACCGAAAGGAGGAATTCCTCAAGCCATGATTGAACTTCAGCTCCAATCTGAGCATAATCGGAATCCGAACGACGATGTCAGATCTGCATGAATTTTCAAAGAATGCCGCACGTGAGGTCGAAGCGGTCCTCGATCAGCTTTTGCCAAAGGCATCCGCAGAGCCTAAATGGCTTCACGAGGCGATGCGTTGGAGCACATTCGCGGGCGGAAAGCGGTTTCGGCCGCTGCTTGTATTTGCGGTCGGCGCAATGTTTGACGTACCAAAAACACGGATCGAACGAACCGCTGCGGCGGTCGAGATGATCCACACGTTCTCGCTCATCCACGACGATCTTCCCGCGATGGACGACGACGACCTTCGCCGCGGCCTGCCGACATGTCACATTAAGTTCGATGAGGCAACAGCGATACTGGCGGGAGACGCTCTTCTCGCGCTTGCATTTAAGGCGATTGCTGATGATGAGTCGCTTGAAACGGATACTCGTCTCCAACTTATCTCCGAGCTTGCTGAAGCGACCGGCACGCCGCAAGGAATGGTAGCAGGACAGCAGCTCGATATTCTCAGCGAGAACAAAGAGATCGATGGAGCGGACCTCGAAGCAATTCATCTCCACAAGACCGGAGCTTTGATCAGATTTTCTGCGAGGTCTGCGGCCATCGCGGTAAATGCTTCGGAGGCTGATCTAGCGGCGGTAACTGAATTCGCTACTGGGCTGGGCCTATTGTTTCAGATAACGGATGATCTGCTCGATGCGACGCAATCGACCGACGTTCTCGGCAAGACGGCCGGCAAGGACGAAGAGCGCCGTAAGTCCACGTACGTTTCGTTGTACGGGATCGAGCGTGCAAATGAACTTGCCCGCGAGACCAAGGACGCTGCTGTCGCCTCGCTTTCGCATTTCGCTGACCGCGCCGAAATGCTTCGACAGATCGCCGAATCTACTCTCTCGCGAACCGCCTAAATTACAGGAAATTCAGCACGATTGGGCGTTTGTTTAAGCTCTTCGAGTATGTCTGACGAACGGACAACGGGTTCAAACGCGCTCACATGGCTGCTTGTCGCGGCCTCAGTGGCCGTTCTCTATTGGGCGACGCTCGCAAAGCTGAGTGTTGATTGGTGGACCGACGAGAATTATTCGCACGGCCTGCTTGTACCGTTCATCATTGCATTCGTTCTGTGGACAAATCGAAACGATCTTGTTTCGGCGACGCCGGCATCGCGCTGGACAGAGTTCTTCGGACTTGCGGTCATCGCTCTAGGCATTTTGATGCTTGCACTGGGTGTTCTTGGCTCGGAATTGTTCACCCAACGCGTCTCTTTTGTCGTCGTTTCGGCCGGGATCGTTCGATATTTGGGCGGAAAACATCTGCTCCGCATTTCCGGGATGTTCTTTGTCCTCTTTGCTCTTGCGATCCCATTGCCGCAGATCGTTTTCAATAAGATCGCCTTGCCGCTGCAATTCACTGCGTCGAAGGTTGCGGTTTGGGGAATCAGGCTTTTCGACGTGCCGACCGTTCGAAAGGGAAATGTGATCGATATCTTGCCCGCAGGTGCGATGCAGACCATCTCACTCGAAGTGGTCGAGGCGTGCAGCGGCATTCGCTCGTTGATGACGTTGATCGCCATCGCATTGCTGCTCGGTTTTTTTACCCGTACTAAAAAAGATCTCTCTGACGGACTTATCAGCGGAATGACGGTCGCGGATCTTGCCAGGACCGGGATTTTGATGCTTCTCTCTGTCCCCGTCGCGGTCTTGACGAACGCGGCGCGCGTTTCTTCGACAGGTTGGTTCACGTACCTCTATGGAATCCGTGCGAGCGAGGGCACGTGGCACGAGCTTTCAGGCATAGTGATGTACGTAATTGCCCTGGCGATACTGATATTTTTGAATATCGCTCTGCAAAAAGTATTTGATCGGAGGTCAGCGGCAGAATGAACTGGCATCTTGCTAAGCTCCTTATCGTCCTGCTTTCGGGAGCAGTACTGATCAATTGGCTCTATTTCAGGGACGAGAATAGGGTCGAGCGGGAGAGCCTGACCAATTTCCCGAAAGTCTTGGGCGAATGGAAACAGCGAGGCGACGCATTTACCTTCAGCGAAGAGACCGATCGTGTGCTTGGGGCGACGGATTACACTATGCGCGAATATGTGTCGAAAGACGGTAAGGTCGCGAATATCTACGTCGGGTATTATGGCTCGCAGCGCGTCGGCGCAACATATCACAGTCCGCAGAATTGCCTGCCGGGAGCGGGCTGGGTGATGCTCGATCCACAGGAAGCCGAAATACGAAAAGCCGACGGCACGACGTTCACGGCTAACCAGTTCTTCGTTGAAAATGGAGCCTATCGAGAGGTGATGGTCTATTGGTATCAGGGCCGCGGACGCGCGACGGCAAGCGAATACCGCGACAAGCTTAATTCCATCGTTGACAGCATTCTTCTAAAGAGAACGGACGGGGCGATGGTGCGTGTGATGGTAAACGTGGGCGACGATGAAGCGGGCGCGATCGAGGCGGCTCGTCAACTCTCTGCCGAAGTTGCCGGCCGCCTCCAACCATTTGTTCCGAACTAGGCTGTAAAGTGAAACTAATAAGCGTGGGCAAGTTCCGTATAGCAAGTGCATGCGGATTGCTCGACCTTTGCCCTGTCACGTATCGAAACCCCACCCCGTGAATAGTCGATCAGTTGTTTCTTTCGCATTTCAAGAGCAATGCACGTAACGCTCGGCCGATAAACACCGAGGATGCGGGCAATCTGCTCGTGAGTGAGTTTCATTGTCTTCTTGCCGGAACGATCCTGTGCAAGCAGGAGCCAAGTGCAAAGGCGTTCCTTAACGGAATGATACATATTGCATACCGAACGCTGCGAGATCTGCCGAACGTATTGATCGACTTGCGGTGCGAGTGCGATGCTGAGTTCCGGGTGCAGCCGGATCATCTTTGCGAGGATCTCGCTTTCGATGCGGATCGCTGAACCGGCCTGCGAAACTTGCGTGCAGTTCGTTACGCGGGAATTGCAGAATAAAGGCAGGAAGCCGACCGCACCTTCATGACCGGTCAACGACACCTCGACCATACGCCCGTCATCCAGCGTGCGAAATTCGGAGACGACGGCGGTCTCAGGAAAATACACATAATCGAGCCGGTCGTCCTGCATATACAAATACTGCTCTGCGGACAAAAAGACGGATCTCAGTGATGGCTGAAGCTTCTTGAACAGGTCGCTCGAGAGAGCGGCGAGGAGTTCGTTGCTTGACGAGACGATCGGCATCGAGGCGGTCGTCGATGGCCGTGAATTGTGTGCGTAAGATGTTCCTACGGGAGAGTAGTCGGTCGAATCTATCGAATAATTATATGAATCAAAGCGTTCCATTTCCCCTCCTGGTTCGTGGTGAAAGTTAAATTGCGACGTGTTTTGCTGCGTTTATCAAGAGGAAATTGGCAGGCCTGAAAGCGCGTAAACCACGGCGTTTCAATGGATCCGCCATGATCGAAGAACATTTCGAGAACGAAATTGCCAAATTGCTGAGTTTATTTCCTCTAACGACCTTCCGAGCGAGCCGTGTTCCCTTAAATATCTCTAGTATGGCGAAGGAAAAGGGGGGTAGAAATTGGGATTTTACGCTTTTTTTATAGGGAAAATCCCTATGTCAGTAGGGAAGATTACAGTAACGAATGCTCAAGTGTCCTGCATCCAGCCCTGCAGGATTGCATACTTTACTATCTCGATCCTGCCGGAGATGCCGAGTTTTCGCATCGCGTTCGCCTTATGGACCTCAACTGTCTTGACGCTCAGATCAAGGCTTGCGGCGATCTCCTTGTTGCTGTAACCAAGCGAGATCAGGCGTAAGACCTCGGTTTCGCGGTCGGTCAGCTCTTTCTGGTTCTCACCGCGCAGTGAAGGACGGCTTGCATAGCTGCCCATCACTTTTTTTGTGAGAGCAGGGTCGAGATAGGCATTGCCTTCGGCAACCTCGCGGATCGCGTTGATAAGATGAGTCGGTGCACTCTGCTTAAGCACGTAGCCGTTGGAGCCGGCGGCGACAAGCTGCTGCAAATAGCCGTCGTCCGTGTGGCGCGAGAGCGTAAGGAGTTTTATATCCGGATATCTCGAGCGGATCATCTTCGTCGCCTTCAAGCCATTCATCCGCGGCATCGAAATATCCATTATGATTATGTCCGGCCTAAGTTTTTCCGCCTGGGCAAGCGCGAGTTCGCCGTCGTCGGCTTCACCAACGACCTCCATATCGGGTTGGGCGTTTACAAGCAGTTTGACGCCCTCTCGAACGGTTTTGTGGTCCTCAGCAAGGAGGACGCGAAGCTTGCCTTCCATAGATCAACTTTGAAGCGGCACACGAACAAAAACCGTGGTGCCTTTTCCGGAGGTTGATTCGATATCGAAACTCCCGCCGATAAGCGACGCACGTTCTCGCATTCCGACAAGGCCAAAACCTTTCTTCTGCTTCGGCAGGTCGTCGAGCTGGACCTCGAATCCCTTGCCGTTGTCCTCGACGATCAGAAGAAGGTCGGTCTCGTGCCCCTCAAGGATAACATCTACCTTCGTCGCTTGTGCGTACTTTGCAGCGTTATTCAACGCCTCTTGCGTGATGCGGTAAAGGTTTGTTTCGACATCCTTGTGGATCTTCATTCCGGAGACCGCGATCGTGTTGAAGTCCGCAAAGATATCGGAATAGCGGGACCATTCCTTAACATAATTCCCTAACGCGGTCACGAAGTCCGTCTCTTCCAGTACGCTTGGGCGCAATTCCCACGCAAGGAAGCTCACCTCGCTGTCGATCGTCTCAGCTATCTCGGCAAGTCTGGTAACAGTCTCCGAAAGTGCGGCATTTTCTTCACATTGCGTGGCGATGCTCGCGATCTTCAGCCGCAATGCGGTCAGGCGCTGGCCGAGTTGGTCGTGAAGGTCGCGTGCGATGCGGCCGCGCTCGTCTTCCTGGATAGTGAAGAGCTTGCGAAGCAGGCCCAGACGCTGTTCTTCCATCGCAGCCCGTTCTTCCATTTCCTTGAGCAGGGCGGCGTTGGTTTCCGCGAGAGCTTGGGTGCGGCTTGCCACGCGGGCCTCGAGGTCGGTTCGAGCCTGATGCAGATCGGCCTCGTACTGGATTCTTTCGGTCAGATCCGAGGCAATCTTGGCGTATCCCGTAAGCGTGTCATTCTGATAGAGCGGCACGAGAACGCCGCTCGCAAAGAACCGCGACCCGTCCTTGCGAAGATGCCAACGTTCGTCCGACGCTCGGCCGTCCTTCCGTGCCTTTGCCATCTCGTGGAATGAGATGTTCTTTGCATTATCCTCGGGCGTGAACAGAATATCGCCCGATCTGCCGAGGATCTCGCGGTCGCGATACCCAAAGATCTTCTCGGCTCCCGGATTCCACGTGTCGATCAGGCCCTCGGTATCGGTCGAATATATCGCATAATCGGTGAAACTCTCGGTCAGTACGCGCATCCGCTCGCGGGAGAGTTTCAGGGCATCCTCGGAACGCCTCAAATCCGTCAGATCGTTGACGAAGGAATAGAATCCGCGAACCTTCCGATCAGGGCCGAAATCGGGCACGTACGAGACGTGTACATAGCGGTCACCCAAGCCTTTATACGATACCCAATTGTCGATCGAGAAGCTTTCGCCCGCGAATGCGCGTTCTATCAGCGGCCGCAGCTGTTTGTAAGACTTTGAGGAAAGGACGCTGCTGAGTTTCCGCCCGACGATCGCCGTTTTATCAACTCCAAATAACTTGGAATACTGGTCATTCACGAAGCGGTAGCGTTCGTCGCGATCGACATACGAGATCAGGGCCGGAATGACATTCGTGATCAGCCGCAGTTCGGCTTCACTGTCCCGAACGCGCTCGCTTATCAGCTTTTGTTCTGTAACGTCAATAACAGTCCCGTAAGAGCGCGTCGCTTCGCCCTCCTCGTCTCGAATGATGGCACCCGACGCTTCGACCCAGCGAACGCGACCGGTTCGCTGTCTAATTCGAAACTCGTTCTTAAATTCTTCTGTTCTGGATTTGAATGCCGCTAGGAGATGCGCTTTTACCTGTTCAGTATCGTCTTCATGGACGTATTTTTCGAGACTCTCAACTTTTACCCAATTAGAACGAGCTTTTTCGCCGCAGATCTTCCAAAGAGTCTCGGATAAAAAGATCCGCTTAGTTTGGCAATTCCATTCCCAACTCCCGAATCCGCCGGCCTTTTGAGCGAGAAGCAACCGTTCTTCGGTTGATCGGAAAGCTTCCTCGACCGTTCGCCGGTCAGTAATATCGATGAAGATCCCGTCGATCCGGATCGGCCGGCCGTCTTCATCGCGAACGATCGAACCAATACTCTCGATCCAACGAAGGCTTCCGTTCGAGTGTCTGACCCGGAATTCGTCCTTATACTCGGCGGTGACAGAATTCAGAGCCGCATGAAAATGAGCATCCGCACTCTCGCGGTCATCCTCGACCGCAAGGCTTGTATAAAAAGTAATACCTGAAGTTTGTCGGAGCGATGAAATACCGATGATGTCGCGAGCCGTGTCTGAGAACGAGAGTTCGTCGTCCTTTGCGGTCCATTCCCAGATTCCTATTCCTGCAGCTTCCTGGACCAACTTGAGCATTTGCTCAAGGTTAGAGCGTCCGGCAGACGGCTCCTTCTCAACGACGTGAAGACCATTCTCCGCATCGTTGTTGGACGCGAAGTTCTTCTTTTCAACTCGCTTTTTTAGCTGAGCGTTCTCGGTCATCTCTCTTGCGGTCTTCAGGCAATAGCTTGATTCTAACACACTCGAAAAAGGAGCCGTTCGTGCGCAAAAAAGGGACGCATCCTCCCCAAGATACGCCCCAAATACGCCAAATAATGGCGCCGATCCTAATATGTGGCCCAAAAGCTGAATTGATTATCTATTGCGCAACATCTTGCGTTTGTATGCCTCCATACGTTCAATTCTTTCTTTTTTCACCGGACGATGAAGAGAAGAATTCTGAAATCCCTCGTTGATTGCATCTTTTACCTGAATGCCGACAGGGAATCAGGGTTTTTCAGTAGTTCCTGCAACTGAAAGCAAACGTCGCTAGCGGAACTGCCCTCCGATCGCGATCCGCAATAGCCGTTTGCCCGGCAAGGATGTTTTATGTCTTACAGTGAGTGCCAAAGCCGAAGTAAGTATCTTCTCCTTTTCGCGGTCGTCGCAGCGGCGGTATTTTTCCTTGCTGCCTGCGGCCATTCGACCGAAGCATTCATAGCAAAGGGCGAAGAATACCTCGCAAAACGAAAATTCAACGACGCATTGATGCAGTTCCGAGCCGCGGTTGAAAGCGATGGCTCGTCCTCGCGTGCGCATTGGGGTTTGGCACGTGCTTATGAGAACCTCGGCGAGTTCGACGAGGCGTTCAACGAGCTGCGAAAAGCAACGGAACTCGACCCCGCCAATCTTGATGCACAGGCCAGGCTCGGCAATTATTTCCTTCTCGTAAGACCGCCGCTCATTTCAGAAGCGGAAAGAGTTCGCGACCTGATCGCGAAGAAGGACCCAAAATTCATCGAGGGCGTCGTTCTGGAAGCGTCCATTCTGAACGCGAGCAACCGGCCCGAAAGCGAGGTCGTGGCGAAGATCGGCGAGGCGATCGCGCTCGATCCAAAAAGGACCGCGACATACGTCAGTCTTTCACGCTATTACACGACGATCGATAAACCGGAAAAGGCTGAGAACGCGCTTCAACAAGGTATCGCCGCGGACCCAAATTCCGCTCTAGGGTATACGGAATACGGCCGTTTCTTGATGTACGCAAAACGCGATCAGGAAGCTGAGGCAGAGTTTGAGAAAGGTATTGCGGCCGAGCCGACGAACATCGAGGTTCGTGAGACAGAAGCGGAATTCTTCGTCACGAGCGGCCAGCTTGATAAGGCGGAAGCCGCTTATAAAAGCCTTGTTGAGATCCAGGAAAATAGTCCTGAAAGCCGCCTCGAACTTGCAGAGTTCTATCGCAAAACAAAACGCGTTCCCGAAGCTTTGAGCGTTCTCGATGCGGTGGTGAATGAGACTCCACAATACGTTCGGGCCCGATATGCCCTAGCTGAGATCTATCTCGATTCAAAAGACGAAGGCAAGGTCGAAGAACAGGTAAACGTTCTTCTTGGGCTAAATGACAAGGACGAGGAAGCCTTGATGCTGCTTGCCCGCTTGAGGTTGATGCAAGGTCGTCCGGAAGAGGCGATCAAGCAACTCGAAGAGATCCTGAAGCGAACCCCGAGCAAACGCGACACGCTCTACGTGATGGCGCAGGCGAAGATCGCAGCAGGTCTTACCGACGAGGCGAACGCATTTATTGGCGATCTTCAGCGCTATCATCCCGAGTTCCTTAAGGCCGGCCTATTAAAGATTCAGGCTGCATTTGCAGCCGGCGACAATGCCGCGGCCTATCGGCTCGCAAACGAACTCTACGGGACGGTAAACAACTCACAGCCGAATTCTGAAACGTCAGCGAACGATATCGCCGATCTGCAGCTGCGTTCGTTATCTGCACGCGGCCTTGCCGCCCTGGCTCTCGGGAGAACGAACGATGCGATCGCAGACCTGGAGCGAGTTCGCACGCTCACTCCGAACGCACCGTCGGCCTTGATCAATCTTGCAAAAGCGTATAAACGGGCGAATCGCCTTGACGATGCGGCAGGTCTTTACAAATCGGCTATGCAGACCGACGTTCGGGATTTTGACGCGGTCAGTGGCTACATTTCGCTGTGCATCGAGAATAAGAAGACCGCCGAAGCATATTCGACTCTCGACGCGTTGTCGAACCGGAACGCCGGCCGTGCCGATGTCCTTGCCGCCCTGCATTTCTTACGCTCGCAGGTGCTTTCATCGGAAGGGAAGGCCGCCGAGACCGAAGCCGAGCTTTCGACCGCGATCCAGCTTGATCCGGATTACCTTCCTGCGTATTCCGCATATGCGACGATTTTGGCCGGAAGAAATGAGATTCCGCGTGCGATCGAAGAATACAACAAGGTTCTAACGGCAAGGCCGTCGGCAAGCATTTACACGATGGTCGGAATTCTCGAAGACGCTCGCGGAGATTCCGCCGCTGCCGAAAAGAACTATCGTTCGGCCCTCGAACTTGCGCCGAATTCGCCCGTTGCTGCGAACAACCTTGCCTGGCTTATCGCCGAAGGTCAGGGGAATCTCGACGAAGCACTGAAGCTCGCTTCCTCTGCCGTAAGCGGTGATCAAACCGTCGCCGCATACTACGACACACTTGGCTGGATCTACTTAAAGAAAAATCTATACTCAGCGGCCGAACAGCAGTTTCGCAAGGCGATCGAAACAGATCAGCGCAACGGCAAGGCGCCGAACGCGGCATATCGAGTCCATCTCGGGACGGCCCTTTCTTCGTCTGGCAATACAGAGGCGGCAAAGCGTGAAGCCGAAGCTTCCTTGAAGGACCGTACGGCGCTGAACGATCAGGAGATCGCAATGGCTAGAAGGATCCTGGAGGCAAGATGATCAACACGATAGTGGCTTTTTTTACCCACATCCCGGAGCCTGTGAGCTTGCTTGCCCTTGGGGCAGCAATGACTGCGGCCGCGGCCGGTTTGAGGAATCTGCTCAAGCACAGTCGAGAGGTCGAGATGGAAGATCACGGAGAAAATACCCGTGAAGAGCATAGAACGGAAGGCTAGTTATGAGTGAATTTAGACAAAGGTCGATGGGCGAATGGGCTGCGATCCTGAAGCGGCGAAAGTGGATGATCATCCTGCCGATGATCACGCTGACTTCAGCTGTCGGATACGTGGTTTACAACCTGCCAAGCATTTACGAATCAACGTCTTTGCTAACGGTAAAACCGCCGACCATCTCATCGAATCTCGTTCAGCCGCTAACGAACGAGGACTTTTCCCAGCGTCTCCAAACGATCAATCAGGAGGTTCTGAGCCGTTCTTCGCTCGAACCGATGGTGCTCAAGTACGACCTTTATCGGACGGAACGCAACGCCGGCATGCCGATGGAGCTTGTTATCGCAAAGATGTACAAGAACATCAAGGTCGATCTTGAAGAGACAGGCGATCAGAAGGTCGCGGCGTTCCGGATAAAATACCGAGACAGCGACCCGCAGGCGACCCGCAACGTAACCGCCGAGCTCGCTAGCAAGTACGTCAACGCCCAGGTTCAAAACACCACCGAGATCGCACAGTCCACAAAGGAACTTTTCGAACGGCAGCTCGACGAGAAGAAAACTGCCCTTGATGACCTCGAAAAACAGAGGCTCGACATAATGACGGCCAATGTCGCCACATTGCCGGAATCGGAACAGGGCCTTGTCGCACAGCTTCAAGGGCTTCGTTCACGCGAAGACACGATCACAAAGGAAAAGGAATCGCTTTTTAACGAGAAGGGCAGGCTGAACGATTCGATCGCGGCCAATAACCGACAGATGCGTCTGATCGAGGACTATGGCCAGAAAGAGACGCAAGATACTGCACGGCAAGCGGCAAGCATCGAAGACACGCTTCCATACGCGGAGTTGATGAAGCGTCGCTCCGAGCTGAATGCCCAACTAGATAATCTGTTGAAGGTCTATCGCGAAAAACATCCGGCCGTGATCGCAAAACAGGCGGAGATCGCCCGTGTCAACGAGGAATTCGACAATCTTCGAAAGAGCGCGGATCGGCGTGTTGCCAATGCAACGAAATCGAGCAATATGCGGGCAGATCTGCAGAAGAAGGGCCTCGAACTCGAGAATCAGCGAATCCAATCGCAGATCGGGCAGATCGACAACCAGATCGCTCAAAAGGATGCCGACCGGGCGGCCAACGCCAACGAGATCTCAGCCATCGAGGCGCGTATCAACGCCGTTCCGAACGTGAAGGTCGCGCTCGAGGCGATAAATGCGCGATATCAGTCGGCAAAACAGTCCTACGACGAAATTCTAAAGAAGAAGAATGACGCCGAGACGCTTGTTGGCGTCGAAACGAACGCCCAGGGTGAGACGATCCGTGTTCAGGACCCGGCAAATGTTCCGCAAAGTCCGGTCGCACCGAAACGTTTTGTTTGGACATTCTTCGGTGCAGGAATCGGCATCGCATTCGGCCTTTTATTGATCGGGATTTTTGAGATACCGCGGCTATTCCGCATCCAGAATATCGACGATGCCAAATACTACACGGGCCTGCCTGTGCTTGCATCGGTTCCGCCGCTGCTCTCACTTCCTGAAAAGGTGTGGATCAAACGGGCCTCTCGTCTAAAGTTGGCGGCAGCCGTGGTCTTTGCGATAGGCATCATTCCCGTGCTCGTTCTGATACTTCAGGCTACAAGGGTTTTCGAGATCATTACTTCATAGCGGAAAAAATGATCGGCAAGAGGTGATTATGTACAACGAATTTTTCGGTTTAACAGACAGTCCATTCACGCTAACGCCCGACCCGCGTTACATCGTGTTCACGCCGAGCTATAACGAAGTGCTCGCGAGGCTTTATTACGGCCTCGAAGAGGCAAAAGGCCTGATAGTGCTAACAGGCGAGGTTGGAACCGGCAAGACGACGGCTTTGCGATGGATACTGCGTCGTTTGGATTCGAGCGTGCTAGCGGCGTACGTTTTCAACCCGCGGCTGTCGATCGACGAGTTCTATCACCACGTTACCCAAATGCTCGGCATTAAGGATTGGACAAACAAGGCCGAACTCCTGAATGTGATGGGCAATGTCCTCGCCGAACGGCATCGCCGCGGCCTTCGCACCGTGATCATCATCGACGAAGCGCATGAGCTTTCGGATTACGTTCTCGAAGAAATACGGCTTTTGATGAACTTCGAGTCTGACAATGCCAAGCATCTGCAGATCGTCCTGACCGGCCAACCGGAACTCCGTGATCGGCTGAATCAGCCGAACCTCCGACAGCTGAAGCAGCGTGTCGCTCTCCGATGCAATATGCACGCTTTTCCGACGATCGAAGAGGTCGAACGATATATCACCGAGCGTCTGATCATTGCAGGAGCAGAAGACCCGCAGATCTTTTCGCCTGAAGCGATCGATATGATCTTCCGCTGCTCAGAAGGGATCCCGAGGCAGATCAACAACCTTTGCGACAACGCAATGGTCGCGTCGTACGGCGCCGGCGAACGTGTCGTGTCGAGGAATTCTGTGATCGAGGTCGCGAAGAATCTCGATATGCTGCCGGATGAACGCGTAGCAGGGCCTTCACACGGTGTGAGCACCGTTTTGCGGCCCGAAGCTCAGGACGAACTGTGGAATTCCGCCCCGACGAACGGAAGCGTGTCGTTCAGCCCGGCCTACATATCGGCGAACGGCAATGGCCATGCTTCGAGCACCGGAGCAAGCGGCAAACCGGCAGGTATTCGCTTTGAAGATCTTGATGACGAGATCCATCTCGAACTCGGCGACCTGGAAAGGTACGACTAAGCAGGAGAAATTGAAAAATGAGTGTCCTTCAAGCTCTGCAACGAAAAAATTTAGATAGCCCGACGGCCTCTGAGCCAAGAGTGGTGGCGTTCGACGCTGCCGGAAGGCGGAATCTTCCGCCGGATCTGCTTGGTTCAGGGATCACGATCGGGTCACCAAGATCGGCGTTCGATGGGCAGCCGAATTCTTCGATCGGGACGGCACTCCCTGACGTTGAAACGGGCCTAACTGCCGGGGCAAAACCGAATGCCGATACCTTAACACGTTCGGCTCGACGGCCGCTGCCAGATTGTGTCAGCTGGACCGTCGATGCCGAGCGCGTTGAGCCTCGCCTTGTTGCGATAACGAGCCCCAATTCAGGCTACTGCGAAGAGTACCGCAGTTTACGAACAAATGTCCTGCATAAGAGCCAGCGACAGAATCTGCAGGCGATCGTTGTTGCGAGCGCGAACCCTGGCGAGGGCAAGAGCGTCACGGCGGTAAATCTTGCGTGGATGCTTGCTCAGACTGACGGAGTTCGCGCTCTTATTATCGACAGCGACCTTCGTATGCCCAGCCTGGCAGACTATTTAGGAATAGAGACCGAGAAGGGCCTTTCAGATATCCTGACAGGCGATGCAAAATTGACGGACACGATCGTCAAGATCGAGCCATCCGGATTGTATCTTCTCGCCGGTGGGATTGCGCGGCCTGATGTCGCCGAACTGATCTCGGGACCGAAGTTTGCAGAGATCTTAGCAGAAGCTCGAGAGATGTTCGATTACATCATCATCGACGCTCCGCCTCTCGCCATCTTTACCGACGCAACGGTGTTGATCAATAAGGCGGATGCGGCGCTGCTCGTTGTTCGTGCGAACAAGACAAAGTATTCGGTTCTCGATCGGATACTCGAACCCTTGCCAAAGGATCGAATGCTTGGGGTAATCCTTAACCAATCAGAGGATGTTCTCGACGAATCCGAATACAACTACGGTTACTACAACTATCGCCGCGTGGCGGAAGACGCAGCAGTGTGAACGATAAATGTCAGCAAGCGGGTCCCAACTTAGGAAGCTATGGTTAGTCATCGCCGATACCGTGATCGTTTATGCGAGTATCATTCTGGCGATGCATATACGCCTGGGCTTTGCGGGATCCGAGAATGAGCTTTCAAATCGCGACGGCTGGATCAAGGTCGGTTTTGCGACAGCCATCTGCATCTTAAATCTCTATTTCTACGATCTATACGATTACGTCGTGATGACGAACCGCCGTGAGCTTCTGTTGCGGCTCGTGCAGGCTCTCGGCATCGCGTGGGTGCTGCTTGCGATCGTTTTCTATTTTGCTCCGCCGGTGATGATCGGCCGCGGTGTGTCGGTGATATCCGTACCGCTGGTATTAGTGCTCCTTCTGCTGTGGCGCAACTGCATACATATCCTTACGGGTCACCCCGACATCGGTGAGAAAATTCTCGTTGTCGGCACCGGCCCGACCGCGCTTGATACGGCCGAAGCAGTTTGGCAGCGGCGAGACGCAGGCTATCGGATCGTCGGCTTCGTTTCGGAAAACGGTGCAAAACCGCGGGAAAAGATCGGGCGTTCAGAGGTTCTCGGCAAGGCATGGCAGCTCGAAGAGGTCATAAAGAACGAGCGTGTCGATCGGGTAGTTATTGCCGTTCGAGAACGCCGCGGAGCGTTCCCAACCGAAGCTCTTCTAAAGATGAGCCTCGCTGGCGACATCTCGATCGAAGAATGCACATCGTTCTTCGAACGGATAACAGGGAAGGTTCACGTCGATATGCTCCGGCCTTCGTGGCTCATTTTCGCCGGACGAAATCGCGAATCACGCATCAAGGGCATGTTCCGCGAGCTTATCTATCGTATCTTGGCTCTCGTCGGCCTGGTCATCTCTGCTCCAGTCGCGATCGTAACGGCGATCTTGATCAAGCTCGAATCACGCGGCCCCGTGTTCTACCGGCAAGAGCGTGTCGGCAAGAACGGCCGGACCTTCAAGGTCATAAAATTTCGCTCAATGCGAGAAGACGCCGAGGCCGATGGCACACCGGTCTGGGCGGCCGACAACGACGATCGTACGACCGTCGTCGGACGCTTCATTCGCAAGGTTCGCATAGACGAGATACCGCAATTTTGGAACATCCTGACGGGCGAGATGAATTTTGTCGGACCGCGTCCTGAACGCCCGCATTTTGTGAAGCAGCTCGCACGCGAGATCTCTTACTATGAGCATCGGCATTTGGTCGCTCCGGGCCTGACCGGTTGGGCGCAGATCAAATATCCCTACGGAGCCTCGGTCGACGATGCGCGCCAGAAACTTCAATACGACCTGTATTACATCAAGAATCAAAGCCTGACCCTCGATCTCGTAATTATCTTTGAGACGGTAAAAACGGTACTTTTCGGCCGCGGGGGCAGGTAAAAAATTGGATTCCGGAAGCTAATCGGTGTTTTAACGAACCGTAGTTGTTACAAAAGAGTGATCGTTATGAAAGCAGTAAAATACGCACTGATCTCGATATTCCTTGTCGGAATGTGTTCTTCGGCGACGGTTTTCGCACAGGAAGCGGGCGCGTCGTCGGAAAACCGAACTGACGGCGCCGCAACAACGCCGACTCCCGAGGCCACAAACGCGACGGCGGACGATGATGTGATCCTCCCGTATTACGACAATTACCTGAAGGAATATCGGCTCGGGCCCTCGGACGTTATAACGGTCGAGGTATTCGGCCAGTGTCCGGATTACT
This sequence comes from Acidobacteriota bacterium, assembly GCA_018269005.1. GTDB lineage: Bacteria > Acidobacteriota > Blastocatellia > Pyrinomonadales > Pyrinomonadaceae > OLB17. The sequence goes on from JAFDVK010000053.1 coordinate 21,723, forward strand.
GCAAATCCGGCATCACGGTCCCGCCAAATGCGAGGATCTCGTATCCGCTTGTTCCGGGTGGTGTCTTGGTTGCAGGCAAGACGGTCGAACAGGTTGCCGCGGAGATCACCAAAAAGCTTAACGAGTACATCATCGACCCGAAGGTTACCGTAACGCTCGATAAAGCCGTTTCGACCCGTTACAGCGTGATGGGCAAGGTTACTACGCCCGGCGTCCGTGTGATGGACCGAAAGGTCAGCGTTTATGAGGCGATACTCGATGCCGGCGGTGTCGCAAAAGGCGGCGATAAGAAGCGGGCATTCATCGTCAGCTACGCTGCGGACGGCCACCTAAAAAAACGTGAAGTTTCGATTTCCGACATGGAGAGCGGCAAGACCGCGATGGTTTATTTGAACCCCGGAGATCAGGTCTTTGTGCCCAGCAAAGGATTCGGGATAGACAGTATTTTCGACATTCTCGGAAAGGCGAGCGTAGTTAGATTTCTCTTCGGCAGTCCGTTCTAAATGAAGTTCAAGATCGCAGCATTCTCAATCCTTCTTTTCGGCGCGTGTCTTTGCGTAAATGCCGAATGGGTGAAGCTGCCGACGCGAAGCTTCGCGAACCTTAAGGATATCTTCTTTCAAAACTCTGAGACCGGGTGGATAACGGGAACCGACGGAACGCTCCTTCGAACGGATGATGGCGGCAAAACATGGCTGCCGGTACAGAAGTTCACGACCGACTCGATCCTTCAGATCTACTTCACTGACGCCTCGACCGGCTGGATGCTCTGCGAACGAAGCATTTACAGCCGAGGCAAGAACCCCGTTTCATACCTAAGAAAGACGACCGATGGCGGCGTCCATTGGGACAAGATCGAGTTCGAAGACGCCGATCGGGAACGCGTTACTCGCATCCTCTTTGATCGGAACGGGCTTGGCCTGGCGTTCGGAGAGGGAGGAATATTCTACCGTCTCCAAGCGGACGGGACGACCTGGAAGAAGTCGCGGGCCGCTATCCATTTCTTACTCCTTGACGGCGCGTACAGCTTAGGTGCAAATGGAGCTATTGTCGGCGCTGGCGGTACGATTGTTTTTACGCAGGACGGGGGCCTTACTTGGGAAGAGGCAACGATCCTGCGCGAAACGAACTCGCGCATCAACTCGGTCATATTCACGAGCGCGAAGCAAGGCTGGGCAGTCGGTACTGACGGGGCGATCTTTACAGCCACCGGCGGCGGCCGGCTCTGGCGGCTCGTCCCGCAGAGTGAAACAACCGCAGCACTGAACAGCGTCTATTTTTCTGATGCCCGCAACGGCTATGCTGCCGGAAACGATGGCACGATCCTGCACACTCCGGACGCGGGCAATCATTGGTATCTGGAACAGACGCGTGTCACCCACAATCTCAATAAGATCGTCTTTAACGGCGCGAATGGTTTCGCCATCGGATTCGGCGGTACTATCCTGGCAAAAGGTCCGATATTTGAGACCCCAAAGCGAGATACGCCCAGAATTTCGCCAAAGATCGAGCATTGAGCCGTCTCAATACTTGACTAAGAATTGCGATTTTCGTAAGGTTAACGTTCGCCCTTTTTTAGGGTCGGATTTGATCTTTTCAGCAGATTTATGGGGCAAGAAGAAGCCTCAAAGGTATCTCGGGCATGTACGTCAATTGGTAGACAGCCTCCCTTACAAGGAGGAAGTTAGGGGTTCGAGTCCCTTCGTGCCCACCATTCAATCTACTTTGCGGGGTCGTAGTTCAGTTTGGTTAGAACGCCAGCCTGTCACGTTGGAGGTCGCGGGTTCGAGCCCCGTCGGCCCCGCCACTTTCACTTCTTTCGGGTGAATCGTCCCTCTTTCCATTCCAGGTCATAAAGCTTTTTGCCCTTTGGTGAATCAGCAGCAGTGTCCGAATCGATCGGCAGTTTTTCAAAGACCTCCACGGTCGTGCCCACACGCGGAAAGACATAAAAGAGATCTTCGCTAAAGCCGTCAACTGTCGAGCGTCCTACGTCCGTCCATTTTCCGTTGTCATAATCGACGAAATAGCTATCGCTTCCCATTTCGAAATCGGCGCGAACGCCGACGAGATATTCGCCGTTAGGTTTCTTGAAGATCGCCATTTCAAGGCAGCTTTGGGCACCGTCGCAGCCGGCTCGCAAATATCCGTTCCCGGTATCTTCAACCTCGACAAAGGTCTTTAGATAGTCGGCTTTTGCACGCTGACAGCCTTTATCCTTGGAGGAGTCGCAAGATTCCAACGGGAAATACTTGACCGGCAGCAGCATAAAAAAGTCCCGTACGGTCTTCGGCCTTACCATTAGATCGCCGGCCGTTTGGGATTCTGCGCCATTTGCGGCCGTCGCTTTTGCGTCCGTAGTCTGAGCGTTGGTTGAAGTTGCCTGTTCCTGAAGCCGCGAATCACCACTCGGCTTCGGTGGAACGCTTCCTGCCGAGCAGCCTGAGACACCTGTCAAAAGCATAAGAGATAAAATGATGTGCCGTGATCGCATAGCTTTCCTCAACCTGGTGGTTCGTTTCGGTGGTTTATTGTCCCAATTGTTCCGCTAAGGTCTGTTCAAGCGATTCGTGGAACTTTTCCTCGCTTATAGCCGGATAGCGATAGAGCTCCGGCTTGATCTCGTCAAAAAGGGAACGCAATCTCTCCGGCTCGATCAACCCATGACCGATCATCGACCGAACATCAGATCTATCCTGAGCATGGCCGCGCTCAATCTTTGCCAAAGCTTGGCTGTAAAGATCAAAGTGATAGAAATCCAACTTTCCTTCTCGGCAAATGAATTCTGATCGGTCTTCCCAGCCTGGAACCGCTGGAATAAAGTCCGGAGGTGATGCGATCTCGATATTTGCCTGAAGTTCCTCTTTAAGGTCAGCCAATGCTCGATAAAGCTCATCCGTATCCGGAACAAAGCGAACATCAATATCGACCGTCGAATCGCGCCAACCGTGAAGAACGGCCGTAGAACCGCCTGTAAAGTACACGCGGCCGGCCTGGCGCACTCTACGAGCAAGCTTCTGCATAAACTTCTCGATCTTTTCCTGATTCGTTAAAGTCCGCATTCTGCCGCTCGTTCAAAGCTTACAAGTCTTCGTATCAATGAATTGTATCTGGAGTGTGCCCCGTCACCATCGGCTTGAGCGAGTAACACGTAAAGACGATGTTCGGGCGACTCAAACGTATTTTTCGGCACGTTTATTCCCGCATCTCGGAGTCTCGGGGCACCGATCGAGACCAGCAGCGACTCGATGGTCTCTTCTCCGTTCTCGAGATCGCGAATTCCACGATCGATCATTTCCTGGCCAGGCTTCATCGAGATAAGTATAGCCGAGTTTCACAGACAAAACGAAAAAAGGCCCGACGTTGCCTCGGACCCCTTTGCGAAGATATTTCAAAAGGCTCTTAACCTTTTCTCAGCTCGGTCAAGACCTGTTTTGCGACGGCTTTAAGCGTATCGAAAACGCCCGTTCCCGTGGTCGCTACGGCTTCAAAGACGGGTTCGTCTTTTCTGAGCAATTCTTGAGTAAGCTCGTCCATCGGGGTTACGTTCGGCAGGTCGCGTTTATTGAGCTGAAGTACGTACGGAATCGTGGCAAGGTCGTAACCTTGTGATTGCAAATTTTCTTCAAGGTTGTAAAGCGACTCGATGTTCGCATCCATTCGCTCGTCCTGGCTGTCGGCTACGAAAACAACGCCATCGACGCCCTTCAAGATAAGTTTACGGGAGGCATCGTAATAGACCTGGCCCGGAACCGTGTAGAGATGGAAGCGCGTTTTAAAGCCTCGAACCGTTCCAAGTTCGAGCGGCATAAAGTCAAAAAACAAAGTTCGGTCGGTTTCGGTAGCAAGGCTGATAAGCTTGCCTTTTGCTTGCGGCGCCGTGGAGTCGTAGATGTACTGAAGATTCGTCGTTTTGCCGCAAAGCCCCGGCCCATAATAGACGATCTTGCAATTTATCTCGCGCGATGCGTAGTTAATAAACGTCATAGAAAATAGTGGTCGGTGGTCAGTGCTCGGTGGTCATTAGATGGACAGGCACTCTGTCCACAGGCCACTGGCCACTGCGCACTAGCTGAACAAACTGTCAATGTCCTCGTCAGTGATCTCCGAGAAAAACGTATTGCTTGCTGCCGCCTGAACGACCGACTCGCGGCTCATTTCGTCCAGTAGGTTCGCCACATCGTGACTTGCCCGTTTAGTTCTTATTTTAACAAGACCGAGAGTGGAACGCTCGTCGAATACTACCACTAAAAGGCTGCGGCCGATAACGCTGATATAGATGCTCTCGTGTTCTCCTTCGTGAACGACCGCCGGAAAGACATCCTCTCCGATCAGTTTCGCCATGCTGCTGGTTGCGGCAACGTTGCCGGCAGCAAGGCTTGCAAAGCTCGTGGTGTCCATATCACCGATATCGCCATGGAAAGCGATCGGCTGACCGTCACGATCCACAAGAAAGACCGCTCGGGCGGCGCATTCGACGCACACTCGCGCAAGTATCCCTTTGATACGCTGAAATTGATGTTCTTGTATTATAAAAGGCGTGTCGGCCATCGGAAGTAGAGGCGATGAAAAGCAGTTTTTTACTAAGTTTAGAGCCGGAAGGGCACGTGCAGCATGAATAGCCGCATATCAAAATTAGCACACGGCAGCGGTATCCGACAAGGAAATTTTTACTTGAGTGCCAATTTCGCAGCAAAAGGAGGTTATCAAAAGATTTATTGATACCTCCAACCACTGGATGTTATACTTTTTTTGCCTAAAATGGAGTTTTTTGGCCATTCGCTCTTCTTTGTAAACGACGATCTATTTACCGGGTTGGATACGGTAAGGTTCCTCACCATTCTCACTGCAGATTTTTGCATGCAGGATGCGGCTCTTTTCTTATGAAACACCACATTTTTGCGGATGTAAGCGAAGGCCTGAACGTCGTTGCGATCGGCGGCGGCAACGGCCTTTCGACGCTGCTTTCCGGCCTTAAACGGTTTGTGGGAGCAAAGACGAGTGAGCCGGTGTGGATCGAGAGTCTTTCGGCGATCGTTGCCGTAACCGACGACGGCGGAAGTTCCGGCCGACTGCGTGATGAACTGAATATGCCGCCGCCGGGCGACATACGAAATTGCATGGTTGCCTTGAGTGAGGATTCGCAGATGCTCTCGCGGCTCTTTCAACATAGATTTTCGGGAGATGGGGACCTTAGCGGACACAATTTCGGCAATCTTTTCCTTGCAGCACTCTCGGAGATCACCGGCGACTTTGCCGAAGCGGTAAAGCTTTCTTCGGAAGTGCTGGCAAGCAAAGGCCATATTTATCCTGCGACGGCCGCAGATGTTCGGCTTGCTGCCGAATTGACCAACGGCAAGACGGTACGCGGTGAGACAAAGATCTCGCTGGTTGGACCCGCGATCGAACGCATCTTTCTTGAGCCGGCAAACTGCAAACCTCTTCCGGAGGCTCTGGAAGCCATAAAGAATGCGGATGTGATCACGATCGGACCCGGATCGCTCTTTACGAGTTTGATCCCGCCTATTCTCGTTCCCGGCGTCGCAAAGGCCATCGCAGCCTCAAACGCGACAAAGATCTTTATTTGCAACCTAATGACACAACCCGGCGAAACCGACGGAATTTCGGCACGCGGCCATCTTGAGACCTTCCAAAAGTACGCGCGCGGGATCGAGATGGATTTCATTGTTGTTAACGATCAGCCGATCTCGCCCGAGCAAGCTGACAAATACGCGAACCTTGGAGCGGAACAGATCGGCGTCCACGGCTCCATCTCGCCCGGGGTCATCTCAAACGCTGAAGTTGTTTGTGGTAATCTTCTCGACGAAGGAGATATGGTCAGGCATGATCCTTCGCGGCTTGCGGACGTCGTGCTCCTTTGCGCCGTTCAAACCGCAAATTCTGTTGCCGTGGGCGTTTAGATCAGTGAATTCAGAACTCGATATACTTATTCTCGCGGCCGGCCTCGGAACGCGTATGCGTTCCGGAAAGGCGAAAGTGCTGCATCATCTCGACGGCAGACCGTTGATCACCCATGTTTGCGAGACGGCGGCAAACCTCGATCCCGAAAATATCTTCGTTGTGGTCGGCCATCAGGCTGAGGAAGTTACTGCTGCCGTCAATGCGGAATTCAACGATCCGCGGATCAAGTTCGTGCGGCAGGAAAAGATGCTCGGCACGGGCGATGCCGTCGCGTCAGCTCGCGAAGCCTTGTCCGGACGAGATTCGCGGCTGTTGGTGCTTTCGGGCGATGTGCCGCTGATCAACGAGCAAACGCTGCGAAGTTTGCTCGAAACGCCATCAGCCGCAACGATACTGACCGTAACTCTTCATGATCCAACAGGATACGGACGTGTTATCCGATCGGAAGAAGGCAAATTCGACCGTATCGTCGAGCAGAAAGATGCCTCGCCGGATGAGCTTGCGGTCAAGGAGATCAACTCCGGCATCTACTGTTTTGACACGGGAAAGCTCTTCGCCGCCCTCTCAAAGATCAGCAACCATAATGCTCAGGGCGAGTACTACTTGACGGATGTTCCGGGAATTTTAAGACAAGAAGGCGAAACGGTCAGGCTGTTCTTGCATAACGATCCGCTCGAGATCGAAGGCGTAAACGACCGACGTCAGCTTGCGGAAATGGAGACGCGTTTGCGTGCCCGAACGATCGAAAAGCTGATGCTCGATGCGGGTGTAACTTTCACCGATCCGTCGAGCGTTTATGTGAGTTCGCGAGCCGTTATCGGCCGCGACACGGTCATCTATCAGAACGTTACTATCGAAGGCAGCACCACGATCGGCGAGAACTGTGTTATTCGCCCCGGAACGCGCATTTCTGCATCGAAGGTCGGCAGCAGTGTTGAGATACGCGACAACTGCCTGATAGCAGATTCGACTGTCAACGACAACTGCGTCGTCGGTCCGATGGCACAGCTTCGCGGCGGCGCCGAAATGGCAGAGAATAGCCACGTAGGCAACTTTGTCGAGTTAAAGAAAACACGCCTTGGGAAGGGCTCAAAGGCGAATCATCTGACATATCTCGGCGATGCGACCATCGGCGAAAAAACGAATATCGGAGCCGGTACGATCACCTGCAACTACGACGGCACGCACAAGCACCCGACAACGATCGGCGATAACGTCAAGATCGGCTCCGACACAATGCTCGTCGCACCCGTCATTGTCGGCGACGGTGCCGCCACCGGTGCCGGAAGTGTAGTTACAAAGGACGTTCCGGCGAATTCTCTGGTTGCGGGCGTCCCCGCAAAAGTGAAGAAGGTGGTCGCGAAAGAATCGTAAGCCATAATTTATTCTGACATTTTCAGGGGCTGCGGTTTTCTAAGGGCCTGCCTGAAACCTCGGAGAGAACCTTATGCAGAACCCCAATGACTGGATGCCGCCGCCTCCGCCGCAGGACGACTCGATGTTCAGTCCGCAAACGCGTGAGTTCTATGCAGAGCAGATCCGAAAGGATTCTGTTAAAGCTCTTGTGTTGAGCCTGGTCGGTTTTGTTTGCTGTCCGCCGATCCTCGCTTATTTTGCTTGGAACACAGCACAGGAAGTAATCTTGAACATCGATCTTTACCAGGTTGAGGAAGGTCGCAAGGGTATGGCCCAGGCGGCCAAGATCCTTGCTATCGTCTCGATCGCATTTTGGGTTCTCGGCGTAATTTTCCGGGTCTTATTTGCGGCCGCCGGCAACGGCTCGTTCTAGATCCCGTGACCACTAATAGCGTTTGCGAGCTTGCGAGGTGATTCAGGGTTTTGTTCTATCGTAGAAGAATAAAATAGATATGTGTGGAATTGTTGGATACGTTGGAAATAAGCAGGTTGTGCCGCTCATCATTGACGGCCTGAGGAAGCTTGAGTATCGCGGATATGATTCAGCGGGCATTGCGGTTGTCGATGAGGACCACAACCTTTCGCTGCGACGTGCGGAGGGAAAACTTCGCAATCTTGAAGAAGCGATCAGGCTGCATCCGCTCGACGGAACATACGGCATTGGCCACACGCGTTGGGCGACTCACGGCCGTCCGACCGAGGAGAATGCGCATCCGCACCGCGATCAGACGGGCAACGTCGTCGTCGTGCACAACGGCATCATCGAGAATTATCTTCCGCTCAAGGAACGTCTGCAGGCCGAAGGCCATGAATTCCGCACAGAGACGGACACGGAGGTCGTCGCTCATCTGATCGGCCACTATGTCGAGACCGAAGGCCTAAAGCTCGAACTTGCTGTGCGTAAGGCCGTAAAGGAGCTCCGCGGCATCTTTGCGCTTTCGATCATCTCGAAGAATGAGCCCGACCAAGTCATTGCGGTTCGCGAAGGCCCGCCGGTGGTGATCGGCCTCGGCGACGGTGAGTTTTTTGTGGCGAGCGACGTTCCGCCGATCCTTGCGCACACACGCGACGTTTTCTTCCTTGGCGACCGCGAGATCGCGGTTCTTACCAAAGACAGCGTCCGCGTGACCGATTTTGACGGCAATATCGTCGAACCCGAACGTCAACGCATCACTTGGGACCCGATAATGGCCGAAAAGGGCGGTTTCAAGCACTTTATGCTCAAGGAGATCTTTGAGCAGCCGCGTGCCGTACGCGACACCGTGCAAGGCCGCGTTTCGCTCGACACGGGCAAGGTCTATCTCGACGCGATGGATATTTCTGAAGAGGAATTCCGCACCGTCACGTCGATAAAGATCGCCGCCTGCGGTACGTCGTGGCATGCCGGCTTAGCGGGCAAATATATGCTCGAAAAGCTCGCACGTGTTCCAGTCGACGTCGATTATGCGTCGGAATTCCGCTATCGCGATCCCGTGCTTTCGCCGAACGACCTGCTGATCGTCATTTCGCAATCCGGCGAGACCGCCGACACCATTGCCGCGATGCGTGAAGCAAAGGCGGCAGGCTGCAAGGTCCTTGCGATCTGCAATGTCGAAGGCTCGATGATCACACGCGAGGCGGACGGCACGATTCTGACGCACGCCGGGCCTGAGATCGGTGTCGCTTCAACAAAGGCTTTCACGTCGCAAATGGTCGCGCTATATCTATTCGCCCTTTATCTTGGCGGCATCCGCGGCAAATTGGGCGAAGACGAAGCCAAGAAGCTTGCGCAGGATCTTGCGGAATTGCCGCTAAAGATCGAGCAGATCCTGAATGATGCCGACTCGATCGAGGAGCTTTCAAAAGATTTCTTCCGTGTTCAGGACTTTTTATATCTAGGCCGAGGCATAAATTTCCCGGTCGCTCTCGAAGGCGCGCTGAAACTCAAAGAGATCAGCTACATTCACGCCGAAGGTTATCCCGCAGGTGAGATGAAGCACGGCCCGAACGCGTTGATCGACGAGAAGCTTCCGGTCGTCGTAATAAACACCCGCGAAGAAGGTAACGCGGGCAGTGAACTTCGCTACGAAAAGACCCACTCGAACATTGTCGAGGTGAAGGCCCGCGACGGCGTTATCATCTCTGTCCTGACTGAGGGCGACACGATGTCGAGCAAGGTTTCGAGCCACATTATTGAGGTTCCCGAGGCAAGCGACCTGCTCTCGCCGATAGTCTCGATCGTGCCGCTGCAACTCCTTTCGTATCACATTGCCGTCCGCCGAGGCTGCGATGTCGATCAACCTCGAAACCTCGCGAAATCGGTAACGGTGGAGTGAACACCGCGATCAGCTTCGAATTCTCACCGGTCAAGACTTTGATGCAGAACTCCGTAAGTGCGACCGCTAAAGGTCGTTCCTACGGAGTTTCTTCATTTTGGGTCGGCGTACCGGGCAATTCAAATCGACGGTGTTCTCATTGATCCGCGATGATATTGAGATCATCCACATCCTTAATGGCCGTTAGCGGCTGTGTTGGCGGCGTGAAAGTGAACCGCTTCGATGCGACCGAGACAGTATATGTCGTCGCAGACTTCAGGCCTTGTGAGGCAGTAAACCTAAAGTAGCCGAAGCCGCTTGTCATCGTGTGCACCGGAGCGGTTAGATCACCGCCCGATATCGTGATCATCGCGTTGCGAATGCCGGCTCCGGAGTTCGTCGTTACCCTTCCGCTGACACTGATCGGCCGCACCGGAACCATTGCATAAGCATGAACTGCTCCGCTAACGACGCCGGTGCCGACGATCACATTGTCTTCGCTGATGCCCATTGCCGACGACGAAGTATTTGTCGAAAGGTCCCAGCCCGTTCCTGATGGGATCAGGTCCGCAACACGATAAGTTGCCGTCCCGTCGTAAAGGAAGGGAATCGCAAATGCGGAGGAAGCTGTCCCGACGACCCAGCCCGCAGAATTAACTGCGCGGCCCGAACCTTGTGTTGTACCTGTCGGGAGCGGTACCTCGACCATTCCGCCTGCCTGAGTCCAAATGAACGGCAAGCCGGAGCCCTGATTCATCATGCTCGAACCGGTAACGTGCCCCGCGTTGCTGACACCAAAGGCGATCGCTCCGTTCGCATTCGGGAGCGCACCCACCTCCTCTGTGGTCGGGCTGCCGATGGTGTGGATGATACCGACATTGCGAGCCGCATTTGACGGATCGATGCCAAAACCGACAATCAGTGACGAATTGTTGATATCGAACGCCGTGCGGAAGAAACATCCGGTAGAGGTCGTTTGCAAGAGGTATGTGGCCGTGCTGCCGGTGTAAAACACGCCCACTTGTTGAGAACCGCCATCGACCGAGCCCGCAGCGGTGCCGGACGAGTTCACGCCATTCGCGTCTCCAAGCGTCTCTCCTGAAGGCATCGGCAGCTGGCTTGCGACGCCGTTCTGCCAAACCACCGGCACTCTCCCGGAGCCAAAGACCGTTGTCGCACAAACACCGACAACCGTACCCGTATCGTTCGCGCTGTTGGCAACACAGTAGGGAAAACCGGACAGATTCGGCAAGCCTACGATCCCGCCTTTGAGCGTCCAAGTGAAGGCCTGCGAGCCGCCGCTTCTAAGCGAACGCCCAACGCCTACATTGCCGGGCGATATTCGAAATGCCTGTACCGAAGAGTCGCCGGATTGTACGACACCCATGTCGAAGATATTGTATGCCGGCGGCACAGTGGTCGTCTTGGCCTGTGCGATCAGCGAAACGGGGAGAAACAGAGAAACAACGAGAAAGAGAATCGGGCGAATACGCATCTTGAGCCTCCTTTATTGCGAGAACAAGCTAGGTTCCAAGAACGGAACATCCGTTCTTGACGATGTTTAGGAATTTGGTGAACGGCAAGGAGTGTATCACATATGAACCTTTAGCAACACTCGAACCTTGTATCTGATGTTAGACTGGGTCTATGAAAGCGATCGTGATCCGTGAGTTCGGTTCTCCCGAGGTTTTGAAGCTCGAGGAAGTCGATCTGCCCTCTACAGGAACATCACAAGTGCTCGTAAAGGTGGGTGCAGTCGGCGTAAACCCTGTGGATACTTATCTTAGATCGGGTGTATATCCGAAATTGCCGCCTCTACCTTACACGCCGGGCAAGGATTCTGCGGGTGTGGTCGAGGCCGTCGGCAGCGATGTTCGGGATGTTAAACCCGGCGACCGTGTTTACACTTCAGGTTCGCTCACGGGCACATACGCGGAATATACGCTCTGCGAGGAAAGGGATGTCGCGCCGCTGCCGGACAACGTTACCTTCGAACAAGGTGCCGGCATCTGGACGCCTTATGCGACGGCTTTCCGGGCAATGTTTCAGAAGGCGAAGGCTGGACCCGGCGAATCCGTTCTGATACACGGCGCGTCGGGCGGTGTTGGGCTTGCTGCAATTCAATGGGCAAAAAATGCCGGTTTAAATGCCATCGGTACCGCGAGTTCGGCAGAAGGGAAGCAGCTTATCCTCGACAACGGAACAGATGCCGCTTTTGATCATTCCGAGGAAGGACATCTCGACGCGATCCTCGAGCACACCGGCGGCAAAGGCGTTGATGTCATCATCGAAATGCTTGCCAATGTCAACCTCGAACGCGATTTCAAGGCTCTCGCGATGTTCGGGCGGATCGTCATCGTTGGAAGCCGCGGAAGCTTGGAATTTTCGCCTCGGCTGACAATGGGCAAGGATGCGAGCATCTTCGGAATGTCGCTCTTTAATTACTCGGAATCCGACCGCCTCGAGATCCGCGACGCGGTATTCAGTGGCCTTTCGGACGGCTCGCTTAACCCGATCGTAAACCGTTCCTTCCCGCTCTCAGAAGCTCCGGCCGCACACGTTGCCGTTATCGAAACAAAAGCCGCCGGCAAGATCGTCCTCGTGCCTTAACTTTCTGAAAGATAGTGTATTCGCAGCGTCCGTCTGCCAGCCTCGGCAGGACCGAGTTGTGCATTTCGTGCAAATCGTGCGTTTTGTGCACTTTGATACATTCTGTGCGGTTTGTGCTTCAAACAGGCGCGCCGTTTCGCTATGATGACAAGACGGCCGAAACGGCCGTTGGTCTTTGACAAAGTTGTTCATTGTTCATTGTTCGTTGTTCATTGTTCGTTGTTCGTTGGTTTTTGGCCTTGGTCATCGGTCTTTGGCCTTTGTCTTTGGTCTTTGCGGCTTGCCGCATAGGGGCATAGCCCAGAAGATCTTCTCAGTTTTGTCGGCGGCAATGCCTTAGTCCCCGTAGGGGACAAATATAATAGCCCAGGGTAAGGCCGCCTCGGCCGCAACCCTGGGTTACCGTGCCCAAATAATGCTGGAGCGTGCGGAGCACGCGACAGAGTAATTTGTCGGCGGCGAGCCGCCTCCAGAAGGGTCGGTGTACGCTCATCGGTCGGGCAAGCCCGACCGCACTGCGAAAGGGCAAGCCCTGAAAATGCTCTCAGTCTTGTCGGCGGCAATGCCTTAGTCCCCGTAGGGGACAAAGAATATAGCCCAGGGTAAGGCCGAAGGCCGCCACCCTGGGCAATCGTGGGCAAAACAACCTCGGAGCATGCGGAGCACGCGACAAGAAGTCGGCGGCAAGCCGCCTCCAAAAGGGTCGGTGTACGCTCATCGGTCGGGCGAGCCCGACCGCACTGCGAGAGGGCATAGCCCAGAAGATGTTCTCGGTTCTCAGCTTTTGTCGGCGGCAATGTCTTAGTCCCCGTAGGGGACAAATATAATAGCCCAGGGTAAGGCCGCCTCGGCCGCAACCCTGGGAACCCGTCGCAAAATAGTTTAATGGAGCTCCGTTAGGAGCGACAGGATCTTGTCGGCGGCAAGCCGCCTCCGAGGATTCATTTGCCGTCGTCACCCACGCCGTAAACGACGTGGCTATGCGAGGCCATTGTCGGCGGCAAGCCGCCTCCAAGAGAACTGAAAACGGAGAATTGAGAATGGAAAATGTGGTCTGATATTTTTTTGCGAAATTCTGGGACAAATCACATAAGTGATTGACAACACATCACTTATTTGTCCCACGAGTTGTCCCACGAGAGTCTTGGCTGGGACAAAAGGCGGCCATGCGGCGGCAAGCCGCCTCCGAGGTTGGTTTTGGGGCAGGGTTCCACGGCATAAATGCCGTGGCAATTCGGGGGGAGTTGCGTTGAGTGTTACGCCCTTACTGACGTGCGGGCTTCTGCAACCCCGCCCGCTGACGCAGGCGGTACTGACAGGGACTGACCGGCCCGCTCACGCAGGCGGTACTGACAGGGACTGTCCGCTGGCTAGCTTTCTTCGAGTGCTTCGAACACCTGGAGGGCATATTTCACGTTGCCGAAAGGTGCCGAGACCTGAACGCCCTGAATGGCGTCGCGGACCTCAAGCAGCGATTCGCGTGCGATCACGATGCCTTCCTCGCGTGCGTGTTCTTTGCTCTTGTCGGACGCTATTCGCATCCTTTCGAGGATCTCCTGCGTTACATTCACGCCGGGAACTTCGTTGTGCATGAATTCGGCGTTTCGATACGAGATCAGCGGCCAGATGCCTGCGACTACGGGCACGCGAACGTGCGAGATGCGTTCGAGAAAGTGCCGAAGCTGATCGGTATCAAAAACGGGCTGCGTGATCGCATATTCGGCACCGGCTTCGACCTTCCACTCGAATCGGCGAATTTCTTCGTCGAGATTTACGGCTCCGGGATTTACGCCGACGCCGATCGAGAATTCGGTAGGCTTGCCGATCGGATTGTTGCCGAGATCGAGCCCGTGATTGAGCTTGTTGGCCATGTTCGTGAGGCCGATGGAGTCGATGTCAAAAACGGCGGTCGCGTCCGGATACGGCCCCATTTTCGGCGGGTCGCCTGTGATGAGCAGCAAGTTGTGCAGCCCCAAAGCGGCGGCACCGAGAAGATCGGACATCATTCCGAGCAGATTGCGGTCGCGGCAGCAGTAATGGAGGACAGGTTCGATGCCGACCTTTTCCTGCACGAGAACGGCGGTCGCAAGGGCCGACATACGCGTTTGGGCTCGCGGGCCGTCAGGGATGTTCACGCCGTCAACACCTTCCTCGTGCAGGAGCCTGATCGATTCGAGTGTCTTTTCCGCGTCGCAGCCTTTCGGCGGGAGAACTTCGACAGAAGTGACGAACTCGCCGCGGGCGATCTTGCGGGACCAGCCGCTGCGGTCTTCTCTTCGGACCACGTGAATGTCCGGCGGCTTGATGTCGGATACGGAGACGATCTGGCGGCGTGCTTCGCTGATCGCCTGGCGAGGGCTGATCGAGCGGACGGCATCGGCGATGAGCTTGATATGCGTCGGCGTGGTGCCGCAGCAGCCGCCGATGAATCTTGCACCGGCCGAGACAAAACGCTTTGCGAAGGTCGCCATATATTCGGGCGAACCCATATAGAACTGTCGGCCTTGCACGTCACGCGGAAGGCCTGCGTTAGGCTGGGCCGAAAGATCTTTCTCGGTTACGGCACGCATCTTTTCGAGAGCGTTCAAGAGGTGATTCGGCCCCATTCCACAATTCAGTCCGACGATGTCGGCACCGAGTTCGTCGAGGCGTTTCGCGATGGTTTCCGGCGTGGTTCCAAACGCCGTTTTGCCGTCCATCTGGATCGTCATTTGGGCGACGATCGGCAGGTCGCTCACTTCGCGGACGGCCCTGATGGCCTGCTCGATGATCTCAAGTTCCGAGAATGTTTCGAGGACGAAGAGATCGACGCCGCCTTCGAGCAAGGCGTTGACCTGTTCGAGATAGAAGCCTTTGGCCTCATCAAAAGATGTCGGGCCGAAAGGCTCGATGCGAAGGCCGAGCGGGCCGATCGCACCCGCGACGAATGCCTTTTCGCCCGCGGCCTGCCGAGCGATCCGTACGGCCGCAACGTTGATCTCGTGAAGCTTTGATTCGAGCCCGTACGGCTGGAGTTTCGGGCGCGTCGCTCCGAACGTGTTCGTCTCGATGACATCGGCACCCGCGGCAACATATTCGTCGTGCACTTCCTTGACGAGATCGGGCTGCGTTAGATTCAGCTCGTCGTAGCTGCGGTTAATGTAGATGCCTTTGTCGTACAGGCGAGTGCCGACGGCGCCGTCAAAGACGTAAACACCTTCGCCGCCGACAAGGTCGCGAAACTTTTTCATAAAAACCCTAAAAAGGCCTCGCCAAACCAGCGAGACCTTTTCAAAAACTTTGAATGTGCGTCAGCTGTTTAGCGGTTTATTTAACGTGGTCGCAAGTCGCAATAACTCACCACGATGTATATATCGATATTGTGCCTTTCAACGCGTGGTGTCAAGGAGTTACGGGGCCTATCGGCGTTGGCAGACGCTGCAAAAGTAGGTCGAGCGGCCGCCGTGGGTGATCCGTTTGATCGGGTTCGAGCAACTTTCGCACGGTCCGCCTTCGCGGTCGTAAACGAGCCAGCGGCCATTTTCAGGAGCGTAGTTGCCGTTGATGTTACGTGGGTCGAGCTTGCCCTTTTTCGACATATTGAGAGCTTGCTCAAGCGTGAATATGATCGCCACAAAAAGGCGTTCGGCACGGGGCCGTGAGATTCGATCCGTTCTGACCGAAGGATGAATGCACGCCGCGAACATCACCTCAGCTGCGTAGATATTGCCGAGGCCCGTAACCTTTGTCTGGTCGATGAGAAATTCTTTCAGCGTGCGGCGTGAGGCTTTGAGCGAGCGATGAAACTGATCGACGCTAAATTCTTCGCTAAAAGGTTCGGGTGCGAGCTTTGCGATCTCGGGGGAAGTTACGATGTCGGCAGTTTTGACGATCTTCATCAGCCCGAAATGCCGCTGATCGTCGAATACGAGCCGCTGGCCGTCGGTAAGCTGAAATACTGCGTGCGCGAATTTCGGGTCATCATCCTCCGCATCAAGGATCATAAATCGCCCGCTCATACGAAGATGCACGAGCAAGGTTCGCGAATTGTTGAGCTCGATGAGAATGTATTTTCCGCGCCGGCGAACATTGGAGATAGTAGAATTTCGCAGTTGCCGCGAAAATACGTCCGGCGGCGTCGATCGAGCGAGTTTTGCTCGAACGAGAACGGCCTTTTCGACTGTTCTGCCCCTAAGAAGGCGGTGGAGTTGGCGTGCGACGAGATCGACTTCGGGCAGTTCGGGCATTTGACGTTACACGCGTGTGTAGTCCGTGAGTTGTGTCTTATCGCCAAGGATCGCGCCGTTGCTGACGATCGCCTTGCGGCCGATATGGCAGCTCTTGCCGACGACGGAATCGCGTACGACGGCACCGGCAGCGATACGGGTATGCGGCCAGATCACCGAATTTTCTACGACGGCCCGCTCCTCGACCAGGACGCCGCGGCCAAGGACGGAACAGCGGATCTCGGCACCGGGCTTTATATTGCAATCTTCGGCGAGCCGGGACAGATCGTCCACGACCGCCGCGGTCGCGATGTCGGAGTCCGAATTTTCCGCAAGTTCGAACCCGCGGATCTTGCCGGTGAGCAGATCGAGATTCGCTGTCAGATATGTTGCCGGCGTACCGATATCGCTCCAATATGTCGATTCGATCACGTGGCCGTAGAACGGCAGCCCGCGTTCGATGATCTCGGGCATTATCTGGGTTTCGAACGAGCGGTTCTCCCCTTTTGGTGCGAGCGAGAGAACTTCGGGTTCGAGGATATAGATGCCGGCGTTGATCGTGTTCACGCCCAGTGCCGCCGCTTCTTCGGGTTTCGGTTTTTCGAGGAAACGAGTGATCGCACCATCGGCGGTCGTCTCGACGAGGCCGTAACGCGATGTATCTTCGACGCGGGTAAGGGTCAAGGTCGCGGTCGCATTACGCGCACGGTGCGTTTCGATCACGGCTCCGAGGTCGATGTCTGTCAGAATGTCGCCGTTGACGACAACGGTCGTCGTATCGCAGCCGTCCGCGGCGAACCTATACGCTCCGCCCGTACCCAGAGGCGTTTCTTCGGTGATATAGCTCACGCGTACGCCAAGATCGCTTCCATCACCCCAAAAATGCTCGATCTTGTCCGGCTGATAGCTGAGCGAGATCGCGATGTCCGTTACGCCGGCGCGCCTCAATACCTCGATCTGGTATTCGAGGAAAGGGCGATTGACGACGGGAACGATCGGCTTCGGCGTATAGATGGTGAGCGGCCGAAGCCGCGTGCCTTTTCCACCTGCTAGAATGACTGCCTTCATAGAGGATTCTGAAGTGTTTAGAGTAAGAGAAAGGCTGATATAAATCAAAATCGTTCAATTTGACCGATGTATCGTTCAACACTGTATAAAATGTTTGACGTTTCTTGTCACAGTCTGCTAATCTACTCAGCACGGGTCAATCGCTTTCTTGACCTTTGTGTCCATCCAATTCGCAATTTTTTTGGGCGTTAGATCGGCCTTTCCGGTGGGATTTCAGTAAAAGATGAGTTTCGACAAGACAAAGGCGATGCGAAATGCTGAAAAGCACGTCGCACAAGGGAAGATTCGACTCGCAATTAACGAGTATCAGGCAGTTGTAGCCCACGATCCGAGGGATATTACAACGATGAATATGCTCGGCGACCTTCACGCAAAGACCTCAGATCGCCGGCAGGCGGTCGAATGTTATATGAAGGTCGCAGAACACTATGCGACGCAGGGATTTGCGCAGAAGGCGATCGCGATCTACAACAAGGTCGCGCGTCTCCAACCGGATTCGATCGAGGTTTCGAACAAGCTTGCCGAACTTTATAAGTTAAAGGGTTCGCTGAGCGAGGCACGTTCACATTACGAAACTCTTGCCAGACATTACGAGGCGACGGGCAAACGGATCGAGGCTTTGGCGATGTGGAAGCAGATCGCACTGCTTGACCCGAACAATACTGAAGTTTGCCTTAGCCTTGCAGAGTCATATTTGAAGGAAGGCGAAAGCGAGGACGCGGCCGAGGCATTTGCCGAGGCAGGCGGAAGGTTCGACCGCCACGGCGATCACGAAGAAGCGGTAAAGGCATTTCAGCGCAGCTTGGAAATTCAGCCGGACGCCCTCCGCACCCTGGACGGTTTGATCCGCTCGTATTCGGCGCTCGGCAAGGTTTCGAAGGCCGTCGAATATCTTGAAGGCATCCTTCAAAAAGAGCCCTACAATCGCGACATCCTTTACCTGTTGATCGATTGCCACATCGATTCCGGGAATACGGATGGCGCTGAGCGTGCCGTGCTCCAGCTGGTCGAGATCGAGCCGGCGAATTATCCGAAACTGCTTGATCTGATCGGCCTTTATCTAAAAGCGGACGATCTTGATTCGGCGGCCAGGATCCTTTCGATGTCGTCCGAATACCTTCTTGCAGGCGGACAGGCCGAAGATTGCAGCCGCTGGATCTCCGAGATTCTGGAACGCGATCCGTCGCACGTTCCGGCATTGCGTCTATTGGTGCGATATTGTTCCTGGATCAAGGACGAAGAGGCATTCCGCATCGCGCTCGAACGTCTTGCGGTCTCGGCTCGGGCAAAGAATGAGGCGGATGACGAAAGATTTGCGCTGTCGCAGCTAGTGATCGTGCGTCCGTTCGAGACGCAGTTCAGCGAGCGTCTGGCAGAATTGAAGGAACTTCACGGCTTTGCTGAAGACGACCTCGACGTTGAACTTTTCCGTGCCGGATTTGATCAGCCCGAGGTGCAGCCGGTCGTAGCCGTGGTGGAGCAAGAGGGCTCACCCGTCGTCGTCCAGGCGGAGACGGAAGAAATTCCGGCACCGATACCGGTCGAACCTGAACCGGTACCGGTACAAACGCTGTCCGAAAAAGCGGCCGCCGGCGACGCCGATGAGGTGAAGTTCGCAAAAGATCTTGAGAGCATCAGCTTCTACATCGACAACGAATATCACGAGCTTGCTGCCAAGGCGATCGATGAGATCGAGGCTGAGTTTGGCCGTCGGCCGGAGATCGACGGCGTCAAGAAAAAGGTAGCGGCCTTGCGTAATAAGGCTGCCTCGAACCACAGCCTCACGGTCGAGGATATGCGCAGCGAGTTCGGCCTGACGGACGAACTGCCTTCGGATGAAGATTACGACACGAAGTATCACACTGCGATCGCGTATCAGGAAATGGGCCTTACCGAAGACGCGATTCGCATTTTCCAGGAGGCGATCTCGCTCGTCTCGCCGCTTGACGGCACTCGCAGATTCTTTCATTGTGCGAACCTCTTGGGGCATTGCTTTATGGCAACGGGCCACGCAAGCATGGCCGTTACTTGGTTCGCACGCGCGCTTGAAACGCCGAATCTGGATGATTCAGAGCGTCACGGACTTTGGTACGAACTTGCTACCGCCTACGATGCGGCAGGCAATCCCGTCGATGCGCACCGCTTTTACGAGCAGGTCTATACCGAGAACGTAGATTTTCGCGATGTGGCAAGCCGAGTGCGGAGCGAGATGGCCGTGCATTAGCGATAGTTTTCGAAAGCGTGTTTAGTTATAATTTGACGGTATGGTGGAACGCCTTACCGTCATTTTCTTTATCATTCTCTGCCTGCTTTTGGGGATGTATCTGATCCTGTCGCCTTGGGACGCTCTTTTTGGCCCGTGGGCCGACAATTATCTGCTTGCGTATGTTGCCGACAGATCCGGGATGCCTTCTATCCAGAGGGCGATAGCTTCCACCTGGTTTCGCGGTGCGGTAACGGGATTGGGCGTTCTGAACATCATCATCGCCGTGTGGGAAATGTTCAGTTTTAATAAGACGGTCGCGATGCTCCACAAGCTCAATCCGACAGATCCGAAATGACGATCGAGCCTCCGATCACTTACCTAATTACAAGCGGCGAACTTACTCAGGAAAATTTCACGTCCCGCTCGGACGAATTCGTCCGGCTGCTGGCAGAAGCTGCCATTGACGGCTTAGATGTTATTCAGATCCGCGAGAAGGCCCTCTCGGCACGGAATTTGAGCGTCCTGTCGAGCCGTCTCTCCGACGAACTTCATGACAGCCGAACGAAGCTTCTTGTGAACGATCGCGCGGATATCGCTAAGGCGGCGGGCTGCGACGGCGTGCACCTTACGACGCGTTCGTTAAGCGTTGAGGCGGTGCGGAAGATCGTTGGAACCGAGGCGGTCATCAGCTGCTCGACACATACCGTCGATGAGGTTAAGCGAGCGAGCGATGCAGGTGCGGACATCATTCTTTTCGGCACCGTTTTTGCTTCGCCCGGCAAAGGCGAAGCCGTCGGGCTCGACGCGCTTGTCGAAGCGGTCCACGCTGCCGGCGAATCAAAACTTCTTGCTCTTGGCGGTATCAACGAGCGGAATTTTACAGAAGCCTTAGATCGCGGAGCGGACGGCGTTGCGGCCATTCGATCGTTGAATGATCGAGCCTCTCGCCGCGTGATAATTGGAGGAAGATGAACATGGATCCTCGGCCTGTTTGCTTGACGATAGCTGGAGTTGACCCTTCGGGTGGAGCAGGTGTTCTGGCCGACATCAAGACCTTTGCGGCGCACGATTGCTTTGGAACGGGGGCGATTGCGTCGCTGACCTTTCAGAATACGACGGGTGTTTTCGGTTCCGTTTCGCAGTCGGCAGAGACGGTCTATCAGCAGATCAAAGCGGTGGCGGAAGATATGGAGATTGCCGCGGTCAAGACGGGAATGCTGCCGACACGTGAGGTGATCGAGGCCGTGGCCGCGAGCATTTCGGAGTTTCGGCTTCGGAACGTCGTGGTCGATCCGGTCGTGCGTTCCACATCGGGTTTCGACCTTATCGATGATGCAGCGCTCGATGCCCTTGTCGAGAAAATGTTTCCGCTGGCAGTCGTTGTAACACCGAATCTAGCCGAGGCCGAACGTATCATCGGAGGCCGGATCACTTCGATCGCGGATCTGAATTTCGCAGGTGCGAAGATGCTCGATCGCGGTGCAAATGCGGTGTTGATAAAGGGCGGGCACTCAATTGAGCGTCAGCCGGCGAAGGCCGTGGATCGGCTTTATCTTCGCGAGGAAACTAAAGAATTCGAGGCGGAATTCATCGCGGGCGAACCTGTCCACGGGACAGGCTGTGCACTATCTTCCGCGATCGCCGCGAACCTCGCACACGGCAAGGGCCTATTTGACGCGATCGCAGATGCAAAGAGATTTGTTACCGATTCTATCCGAACGGCGGAAAAGGTCGGACACGGAAATCGGCCCGTCAATGTTTAGTTATTTTGCGGGCGTGAAGATCGACGGGCTGACGTAGGTTACGCCAAAGATAATGCCGGTTCGCGGACTGTTTCGGGTGGTACCGAATGCCGCGGCGGTATCGAACCGCAGGCTGGATGCTCGGAATTGAGCTCCGATCCTTACCTGGCCTTGGCTTTCGGTTCCGGTCGGTGCATTTCGCCGCGTACTCGATCTGCCGTTGATCTCGCTCACGATGTTGATGTGGTCGGTGACGCGATAGATTCCCGCAAGGCCGTAGAGGATGACATCATTCTGTGAGAAACGATCGAGCGGCGCCGACATCAGGCCGATGCCGATGTTGCCCATCAAGTTCATTCGCGGTGTGCCGCGGACAACACTGCCGAATTTCTTCTGGAGAATGATCTTGCTGAAGATGTTGATCTGATTCGTCCCGATGCCTTTCGCCTGATCGGTATTCGGCATCTCGAAGCCGAATTTCAGGCCGATCGCCGGCAAATACTTCTTCTCGTTCCTGAGTTTGATCTTTGCGGAGACAATGATGTCGCCAAAGTCATGGGTGGAGTTGCCGGTCACATTCAGCGGGATCGAGGGCGAGTTGATCGAATCGATCGAGACGTAATCCTGCACGACGCCTTCGAGCTGAAGTTCGACGTTCGGAGCGATGCCCGTCTTTATGCGGATGTTGCCAAGCCGCGTGAGATCACCTTCCATTCCGGAGAGCGGAAATCTTGCATCTTGATAGAAATCGACGCCGGCACTGATCTCGAGGGCACCGGCCGGCGTGATGTCAATGTCATCGGTGAGCAGCGGCCTTTGCTGTGCCGAGACGCAAAGCGCCGAAGCGAGCAAAATGACACAATAGATGACGGCCGTTCTCACGCGAAGTATTTTGACACGCATCTGCATAAATTCGCAATCGGTTTAGTGCCTAAAATGCCTGATGCCGGTGAAGACCATCGCGATGCCGTGTTCGTCGGCAGCTTCGATGGATTCAGCGTCCTTTACCGAACCGCCGGGCTGGATGATCGCAGAGACGCCGAAACGGGCCGCTTCATCGACATTGTCCCGAAACGGGAAGAACGCATCCGAGGCGACCGCTGAGCCTTTAAGTTCAAGGTCGAAGCGTTCGGCACGCGCCGCCGCGATCCTGACGGAATCTACGCGATTCATCTGGCCGGCTCCAACGCCAAGGGTTTGCACCTCGTTCGTAAAAACGATCGCGTTCGATTTCACGTGCTTGCAGACAGACCACGCAAGCAGGAGCGACCGCATCTCGCTCTCGGTCGGCTTGCGCTTTGTTACCGTCTGCATGTCGCCCTCGGCAATGACGTGAAGATCCGCGGATTGTAGAAGATAGCCGCCGGAGATCTGTCGAACGACGGTCGATTCGGGCTTGCCGCTCTCGACGCGAAGTACGCGGAGGTTCTTCTTCGTACGGAAAACATCGAGAGCTTCCGGCTCAAAATCAGGAGCGACGACGACCTCGCTGAAGATCTCGATGACGAGCTTCGCAGTTTCGGCATCGACCTTGCGGTTGAACGCGACGATGCCGCCAAATGCCGAGACCGGATCGGTCGAAAGTGCCCGCTTGTATGCCTCGGCAAGGGAAGAGCCGACGCCGACGCCTGACGGATTCGTGTGCTTGATGATCGCTGCGGCAGGAACGCTGAAGTCTGAGACAAGGCTCCACGCCGCGTCTGTATCGACGTAATTGTTGTACGACATTTCCTTGCCGTGAAGCTGCTCTGCATTCGCAACGCCGGAATTCGACGCCGTATAGAGTGCGGCCTTCTGGTGCGGATTTTCGCCGTAGCGAAGGTCAGCGGCCTTTTTTGCATCCAAAGTCAGCGAGGCGGGAAACGCGTCCTCATCCTTACCGGAATCCGCCTGCGAAAGATATGCTGTGATCGCGGCGTCATATTCAGAAGTGCGTTTGTATGCGGCGGCGGCGAGTTTGGCGCGTGTTTCGAGCGAGAGGGAGCCGTCGTTTTCTCGAAGCTCGTCCGCGATCGCACCATAAGCGCTCGCATCCGTTACGACCGCGACGCTCCGCCAATTTTTCGACGCTGAGCGGATCATCGCCGGGCCGCCGATATCGATATTCTCCACGGCTTCTTCAAGCGACACGTCCGCTTTCGCGATCGTTTTCTCAAATGGATAGAGATTAACGACGACGAGGTCGATCGGTTCGATGCCGTGGTTTTTCATTGCCGCAACGTGTTCGTCGTTGTCGCGAAGCGCAAGGAATGCACCGTGAATCTTCGGGTGCAGCGTCTTGACCCGGCCGTCCATCATTTCCGGAAAACCGGTAACCTCGGAGACGTCGGTCACCGCGAATCCGGCATCGCGAAGGCTGCGTGCAGTTCCGCCGGTCGAGATCAGCTGTACGCCGAACTCCGCGAGCACGGCGGCGAACTCATTCAATCCTGTCTTGTCTGAAACACTCAGGAGGGCACGTTTTATCTTTATTTGATTGGACATGGTCGATCGATCGATAGGTAAATGGGCAAAATAAAAACAAAAAGAGCGGCTTCACAAGAGCCGCCGGATTCCAAGGTCTTTTTCGCGCGCCTGACAGCGTGCGGGATACGGGCAAATGATGTCGTTTTGGCTGCTTGCTCTTCGATCTTGCTGGCTTTTAGAAAAAGAAACGGCCAATGAACAGAAGGCTCAGCACCAACGCAATTGCGTAAATGACGACTTTGATAAGACTCATAAAGATAAAATACTCTAATAAAGAGGTTTACCGGTGTTCAGCGCCAAGGGAGTACTTATCGAGAAACAATTATTTTATTTGTTCGCTAAGCTCAAGTCAATGCGTGCGAACGCCGGTATTCATTTGATCGCGTTGGCGGCCGTATTGGTTGCCGCCGGTGCGACGTTTTCCTACGGACAAGCGATCGATGCGGAGATTCGCCTAGACGCTCAGAGCAATTCTGTCGAGGTCTCAGGCAGATTTCTTGATGCGGGCGAGGTGCGGAATATCGCGTTCGAGCACGACTTTGCAGGCGTTTCGGGGCTGGCTGAACGGATCTCGCGGATGAGAACGCTCGGGGCGAATGGGCAAGAGGTCGCCTCGAAAGTGTTTGCACCCGGCGAATATGCGGCCGCTGAAACCATCAGTGCGTTTTCGTACTCTGTCCGTCTCGACGCGCCAGATCGAACGGGCCAGGCGCACGTGTCGTGGCTCAAGAACGGCCGCGGTGTCTTGTTCCTTGGCGACATCTTGCCGCTCGTTCTTGGCAAGGCGTCGTCGTCGGCGACGGTGCGGATCATCAATGCAAAAGGAATCAGTGTGGGCGGCTGTTCTTCTTTGACGGAAGGAAAATATGCCTGCGCTGACCGCGCTTCTGCGGTGTTTATTATTTCGCCCGATCTTCGCACGATGAAGATCCCGGATCCTGCGCTAAACCTACTGATAGAAGGTGCTTGGAACTTTGACGATGACGCGGCCGCCAAAGAGGCCGCGGAACTGTTCGAGACGTATCGCAGTGTTTTCGGCGGTGCGCCGCAAGGCCCGTTCGATATTGTGATCATGAAGTTTGCGGACGAAACCCCGCCAGGCAGATTCGAAGCCGACACGCGCGGCCGCACTATCGTGATTCTTTCGTCCGACGCGCCGTTCAAATCGCAGTCGCTGCAGCGTTTAAGCCTGCAGCTTCGGCACGAATTGTTTCACCTTTGGCTGCCGAACGGCGTTGCCTTGGCGGGGCGGTACGATTGGTTCTATGAAGGCGCCGCACTTTATATGGCTAGCCGTGTCGGGCTTATGACGAATAGGATCCGATTCGACGACTTTGTTTCGCAGCTCTCGACCGCGATCGCCTTCGATCGAACGTCGCCAAAGGGAGTGTCGCTTGCGATGGCAGGCGATACGCGTTGGCAGGGCAATGCCACGACGATTTACGCCCGCGGAATGCTCGCCGCTTTCATTCTCGATCTCGAACTCCTGAAACGCAGCAAGGCGAAGCATTCACTCGAACATGTTTTGAGGAAACTTTTCAACGATCATGACCGTCGAAAAGGTTCGAAAGCTGAAGCTGTGCCCGCTATCCTCGATGCTTTTGCTGCTTTTGACGATACGGGCCGGCTCGCGAAAGAACTGCTAGAACGCAGTGAACCGCTCAATGTTGCTGCCGCACTTGAAAACTCCGGGTTTGAGCTTTCAGACTCGGGCCGTGGGCTTAAGGTCAAAGAAAAGCCCAACTCAAGGGAAAAGGCGATTTTGAACAAGCTGGGTTATAATAACTGGCGAAAACTTTCTCGTTAAATGATGCGATCCAGATCCAGATATATCGTTGCGGCGTTGGCCGTGCTTTCTCTCTTTCAGGTCGGCTGCACCTACATCGACCAGGCCTTTTCCGGCGTTACGAGTGCCCTTGGCGTGACGGACACTGCGACCGTGATCTCCAAGACAGCACAGATAAGGACATCGTACGCGGTCGTCGCGGCAGACGTCCTCGAGGTGAATCGCGGCGACAAACTCGACGTTCTCGATAAGGTGGATTTCGAGAAGGTCCTTTGGTATCGCGTCCGTGCACACGATCCCGAGGCGACCGAAGGCTGGATCGAGGCGCAGAATGTCATCACGAGCGAGACGATGGAAAAGAGCAAGAAGCTTGCAGAGACTTTCGCTGACCGTTCGCCGCAAGCGTCGGGCGTTATTCGAGCAGCCTCGAATCTCCGCTCGCAGCCCGATTCAAGCGACGAGAACATTCTCTTCAAGCTCGCAAAAGGTTCGACCTTCGAGATAATGTCGTGGAAATTCGTCCCAAAGACCGAAGCACCGGATATCGATGACAGCGCGGCCGACGGAAAGCCGCTATCGAAAAAGGAAAAGAACGAAGAGATCGAGGCGGCAAAGGTCGCCGGCGAGCCCGAAAAGATCGACGACAAATACGATATTTGGTACGAAGTGAGACTCGACCCTTCAATTTCGCCGGCACCGGCCGGCTGGCTCTTCGGTCGACAGGTCGATCTTCAGGTGCCGAGCGACATTTCGTTCTTTCAGCAGAACAATCGCAAGTTCGTCACCTGGCAGAGGATCGATGCCGATGCCGCGAACAAGAATCTCACCGGCCGAGGCTCGACGCCGGGAAGCTATGTGATCCTGACGCGCACGAATCTCGTAAAAGCGATCGACGGCGTTGAGCCCGACTTTGACGGCATACTCGTTCTTGCGTTCGATAAATACGACCAGAATTACTACACCGTTTGGCGGAATCCGCCCAACACGGACGTCTGGGGACAGCTTCCTTTGCGGATGGAAGGGCAGGGCGACAATAAGACCTTCAGCATCAAACTGCGAAATCAGAACGGCCAGATCGACGAGCGGAAGTTCGTGATCTTCAAGGATCGCAACCGGATGCGTGTAACTCCGCCGGAGGACATCGCGCAGTATCAGTTCAAGAGCAAATGACGGACACTGAAGATATTTTTGAAGTGCCGATCACCGACTCGATCGACCTGCACGCCTTTCGGCCTGCGGATGTTCGTGCGGTCGTCGAAGAGTATCTTGCCGAGGCGCACAAACGCGGATTTCGCGTTGTACGTCTGATACACGGCAAAGGCGTCGGGGTCCAGCGAGAGATCGTGCGAAAGGTGTTGTCGGAGACGGATTTCGTAAAAGGATTTAAGAACGCGCCGGAATTTTCAGGCAGTTGGGGAGCGACGATCGCGGAGTTGGACGTCTAATTTCGATCGTCGAGAATGTCCGCCCACGCCTCGTCAAATGTCTCGGTCTCGATACCGTGCCGTTCGAGCAGAGCATTCTTTTCCGAAAGCTTTTCTTCAAGGAGTTCGATCTTTTGGCGTAGATGTCTAGCCTCGCGTTCCAGCTTTCGCGTGTGCTCGACACGCATCTTATACACTCTTTCAATGTAGAAGATGAACATTAGCTGCAGGCCGACTACGCCGGCCAATACGAGAAGAAGTCCTATGAACACGTAGGTAAACATGGTGTGGTACTGCTTTTTTTGTTGTCCCTTTGGATAATTATACTCTTGACCCCGAGCATTTTGAAACGTAAAACTTGGGGTATTCCATATTTACGAGGCAGAGACTATGCGTGAAGACATCATCAACACTTTTCCCGAGGCGACCGGATTTGACCGTCGCGAGTTTCTCGTCCGGTCTATTTTTGCCGCCGGTACATTCGCCGCGGCCGTGATGCCGATCGCGGCGCAGACGCGTATCGTGACCGACAGCAAGGGCCTCATCGAGGGCGAGGTGAAGATTCCCGTCAAGGACGGCGAAGTGCCTGCATATCGTGCGATGCCCGAGAAGGGCAAGGACTTTCCGGTCGTGATCGTCGTGCACGAGATCTTCGGTGTGCACGAATGGATACAGGACGTTTGCCGGCGTTTTGCCAAACTCGGCTACATGGCGATCGCACCTGCTCTGTACGCGCGTCTCGGCGATGTCCATTCGATCAAGGACGCGGGCGAACTCAACCGCCAGATCTTCTCGAAGATCCCCGACACCGAATCGATGGCCGACATCGACGCGGCATACACCTGGGCGGCGAAGAACAAGGGCAGCAAGAAGAAGATCTCGATCACAGGATTTTGCTGGGGCGGCCGCATCGTTTGGATGTACGCCGCACACAAACCGAAATTAAAGGCCGGTGCAGCGTGGTACGGCCGCGTCGTTCCCACCGACCGTTCACCTGTCAACGAAGCTCAGCCGAAGTCGCCTATTGATTACGCGAAAGAAATGAAGCCGCCCGTGATCGGCTTTTACGGCGGTCTCGACAAAGGAATTACCGTCGATGGCGTTCAGCGTATGCAGGACGAGCTGAAGAAGGGCAAGTCCGGCTCCGAGATCATCGTGTTCCCGAATGCGAACCACGGCTTTCACGCCGACTATCGTCCAAGCTACAATAAACAAGCATCCGACGAAGCTTGGGAGAAGCTGCTAGCTTGGTTCAAAAAGCACGGGGCAAAGTAATTCTAATGGAAACAGAAAAACTCACGCTCGAATACACCTTGCTCTGCGACGACGTTCGCATCGAGATGGGCAACAAGATCTCGCTGATGGGCATCTTCCAGAACATCATGGTCGAGAAACTGCCCGTTTCGCTCATCAAGTTCGCAGTGATAAACCATTGGCGCGGAGAGGGAAACCACCGCACCGAGATCCGCATACTCTCGCCCGACAAGAACAATCTCGTCGTCACCTCGCAGCCTACGACCATCGAACTCGCACCCGGCGGCTTCACCGACAACGTGAGCTTCTTTGTGAACGTCGTTTTTCCGGACGCCGGAACCTACTGGATCCAGACCGTCGCCAATGAGGTCGTCCTCGACGAACTCCCGCTCATCGTCACCGATCAGGCGAATCTCACCGCCCTCCAACACGCCGAAGAGATCTCCGAAACAGTGAACTAGAGGTCAGTGGTGAGTGATGAGTGATGAGTGATGAGTGATGAGTAGTGAGCATTCACCATTCACCATTCACCATTCACCATTCACAATTCACCATTCACCACTCACAATTTCCTCGCTGTTTGTCCCGTCTCACCGTGAATGGGCAAGTGGGACAAAGTGGGACAAAAATCGGCGTTTTTAATCATGGTGGCGACAATTAATGTCACTATTGTCAAAGATCAGGGTGTAAAACATATGTTTACACCATCTCTACGAGTATATCACATCTGTCAAGAGGTATTCTTATTCTTCGAATTGCCCCGGTCTTCAGACCGGGGATCATGGCTCACAAAAAGACTCCTGTCGGCGGTTTGCCGACGACAAAAACTGAGAACCGAGAACATCTTCTGGGCTATGCCCTCTCGCAGTGACCGCACTGCAATGCGGCAAGCCGCCGCCAAATGGTCGCCACGATGCATTCGTGGCTTGATGGATTTGAATTGCCACAGCATCTAAATGCGGTGGATCAGGGCAGAAAACTATCCCTCGGAGGCGGCTCGGCCGCCGACAAAGGCTTCGCATAGCCACATTGTTTACGGCGTGGTCTAGGACGGTAAATAAATTCCCGGAGGCGGCTCGGCCGCCGACATTTTCCTGAGCCGGCGTAGCTGGCGGCAGAATTTAGCCCCACGTGGAGCCTTGCGGAATGTGGGGTGAGCGGCCCACCATCACCTCGGAGGCGGCTCGGCCGCCGACAAATCCCTCTGTCGCTCCTAACGGAGCTCCAAGAATTATTTTGCGGTCTCTTTCCCACGCTGGCGGCCGATGCGGCCTCACCCTGGGCTACATTCATGTGTCCCCTACGGGGACAAAACTTTCTTGGCTCCGTAGGAGCCGAACGTTTGTAGCACGCGAGAACCACGGACGATCTCGGAGGCGGCTCGGCCGCCGACAAGGGTTGGTCCCATATGGAGGGTCGCTTCATTCCGATTCTTGCATTCGCGGCTATCCCGGAAAGCCGCAGTTTCCCGTTTGTGCGGTTTGTGTCGAAACGTGCATTCTGTGCGGTTTGTGCATTTTCATACATTTTGTGCGGTTTGATACATTCTGTGCAATTTGTCCTTACCCTCGCCTCGAAAAAGGAATATGATTGTCTCCGGTTTGCATTCGGCTGGCCGAGGACGGCTTATGAGAACACATCTCCCAAGAACATTCCTGATCATCTGCATGCTCGGCGCATTGCTGTTCGCGGCGGGCTGCAGCATCGAGCAGGCAGTTCCGAATCAGATGGCGAATGATGTCGGGGCGGCGGATCCTCATTACGGCTGCGTGGAGGGGAATACGCTTGATTCGGCGATTGCGGGATTTGCACGCGACGAGAAAGCCGAAGAATCTCGTGAAGCTCGGAAGGTCGCGTGCGGCGTTCTGGACGCGAGCGGCGACGAAATGCTCGTCGTCGTCTTTTCTCTCGAAGGTTTCAACGGCGGGAATCTATGGCGGCAATACCTTGCTGTCTTTCGCGTCGAGGCAACGAACTCGCTTACGCTTGCAACCAAGCGAATGATCGGCGGCAAGAACTATCAAACGGTTGAAAGCATGCGTATCGACTCGAATACGATCCTTCTCGACACCATGGAAAACATCCCGACGGACGCAAGCTGCTGCCCCTCGCGACCCGGAACGATGCAGTTCGCATTCGTAAATGGACGATTAGTCTCAGACCAGCTCAACGATCCGGCTCAACCATCTGCTCACTCTGAGGAACCGATGGTTCAGAACTGGAGCGGACGCGTGGGTGAGTTCGACTATCGATGGGATGGAAACGACTTTGAGGTTTCGTCGGGAAAGGGCAAGACGCTTCGATTATTCAGCACGGATGCCAAGAGCAGGGTACAGGTCGAGCAAACAACAAATGATGCGAAAGGATGTAGTTTTTCGAGCTATTACCGACCGCTGGCGGTGGCCGGAAGTCTCGTTAGCTTCGACATCGAGTTCAGCACTTTGTGCGGTGGCGCTATCGATAACAGTTGGGGTTATTCAACGATCAAAATCATCAAGGGGCAAGAGGGAGAGCTAGTTTTTGACGGCGTCTCGCTTTCTGATATTTTTCCGGATACAGAACTTCTTCAGGCGTTCTCACGAGAACCAAAAATCAGCCATTCCATTTCAAAACTGATCTCCGTCCGCAAGATTGGCGGCGCACCAGGCACCTTTACTGAGCTGAAACGGCTGATGGCGAAGTTTCCAAATGACTTTCTTGGCGGACGCTATTACTTGGCAGATTCCATAGACTCGTTCGCGTTGCGAAGTGTTGATGGTGAACAACTCACACTCTGGATCAGCCTATTGCCTACCGCTCCGCCTGAGGCTGCACTTCGTGACCACCTTGAGCTCACGCTTCCTTTGCCGCCAAAATATCGAGATGCATTGCTCGCGGCTAGTTCGCGAAAGGCCGGTTTTGTGATGCAAGACGCCGATTCGGTTGTAGGAGATGCGTTTGCGGAATTCGAGTTCACATCGAGAACGACAAAAACACAATGACGCGGAACGTGTTTGCGGGGAAGGCGGTTATTGCGGAGCCCGCGTGGGACGGGCGTTGGGGTCGGGGATATGGTGACTTGGAAGACGAGCGATCCGGCGTCGGGGACGGTCGTTTCATATACGAATGACGGGACGGCGAACACGGGCTTTGTCTCCGAGCAGACCGAGCCGTTGGGGCAATCCGTCGCATTGACCGATCCTGAGCCGCCGAACGAACCCCAGACGTACGAGCAGCATCTATTCTTTGCGAGTGACCCCGAATGGCAGTGTTCCGTGCCAGATGCGTTCTACGGAGGCTTTCAGGGCCGACCCGACCATTGTCAGAACAAAGTGCTTCGTAACCTCGATATTCCCCTAACCGATACCTTTAAGTGGAACACTATTCCGTGTGAATCAAGCAGCGATCCCGAAACCATTAGTGTATGCACCGAAACGACCCGCGACCCGGCAGACAAACGCTTCGAGGCAAGCTACGCCGGCGACTATGAGTTTAAATCTAATGGAGTGACATATAGTGTCGGACAGAAATGTATAGATGCCTTGGCAGTTGCGGGAAAGAATATTAATAACCTTCGACAAGCGTTCGACAACTTAGAACGTATCACCGCCATCACCAATAAGAAAAAGGTAAGTGCACATTCCCTTATGGCCATCGGTATACGGGAGTCGGGCGCTGGGGATCCACGCTATATGAAAGAGGAGGGAGGCCATGGCCGAGGCTGGTATCAGATCGACCTTGGAATTCATAGTAACGTTACTGAGGCACAAGCGATGGATTTCGACTGGGCGACCAGATACGTCTCAGATTTGGTAAGTAATGCTTATGCAATGATTTCAAACTACGAAAGTAATGATCAAAAACGGCATAAGAATCCATTGCTGCTGTATACCTTTAGCCAACGCCTGGCAATGATGTACCGGATTTACAATGCTGGTCCCGTTTCCCCAGCCATGCGGGATATGCTCAGAAAAACGGATGATCTGACGGTTCTCGATCCGGGTACTGCTCGAAACAATTACGCGTCCAATCTATACAACCTTGAGGTCTACTGCACCGGTGGGGCAACGGTAATAAAATAGGGGTTGCTGATGAAATTAGTGAGCGTTGTTATCATAGGTTTAGCTTGGTTCGGGCTGTCGTTTTGTGCGCCGGTGACTGAAACGCCTGAACTTCCGATTCCCGTGCCATTGGAAACGCCGTCACCGGAAACAGGCGCCCGATCGAAGCAGACGTCACTTGATCCCGCACTGGTAATCGAAGGAAAGTCCGTTGGACAGATAAGTTTGGGGGACAGTTTCGCGGATGTGACAACAATACTTCCGTTCAGGAAAAACTATGATGAGATTCATGACAAGGGAATCTTTAAGTATTCGGATGGCACTGTCGATATTTGCGCGAAGGTTTTGTACAGAAATGCAGTTGGACCAAAAGATGACTTTAATTTTTCAATATACTTTGACGATGATGACCGCGTTATTCAGATCGAGGGAAGCTCGTCTCGATATCATTTAAGGAATAACATCAGCTATGGGGACAAATTACCTGATGTAGCGAAAAAATACCGCGATGCGCAGGTCTATGTTCTAAGAGGCAGCGGAGGCAGTAGCAGTATCGCCGGCAAGGACTTGGTTTATATTTTTGATGAACAAAGTGGAATCGCTTTTGAGTTCCGATATTCCCGACAAAGCAAGGCGAGAAAGCTGGATCGCTTCGTCGTGTTTCCACCGGGACACCAGTTTCTTCCTGAGACATGCGTCACGGTGCCGCAAAGCTT
Organism: Acidobacteriota bacterium; assembly: GCA_018269005.1. Taxonomy (GTDB): domain Bacteria; phylum Acidobacteriota; class Blastocatellia; order Pyrinomonadales; family Pyrinomonadaceae; genus OLB17. Next base: position 54,872 of record JAFDVK010000053.1, read on the forward strand.
CAATAGAATTTCACTCGAAGAAGCGGAAGCCGAGTTGACTAATTAGGTGTGGCGATCCGGCGTCGGGGACTGTTGTTGCTGAGGTAAAGAGCAGTCTGCCGCTTCCTTCAAGCGTCCAATGAAGGAGGCGGCAAACCGCTTCAGATCCGGCCGCTATTGGGCTGATGCGACCGGAATGTCAGAGCCCGTTCCGAAGAAGCGATAGTCAACGCTTCCGTCCGAGCTGCGAAGAATGTACCAAACACCGCTGCGATAGACCGCAGGATCCGTCTTGCCGTCGCCGTCATAATCGGCGGGTGCGAGAACGTCGGTCGCGAGGCCCCAATGTATCGCGTGGAACGATGCGTCCGAGCTGTAGCGGATGTACCAATTGCCGTCCGACGGCCGGAACACGGCAAAGTCCGTCTTGCCGTCGCCGTCGTAGTCGCCGGGAACTTGCTTATCATTGCTCATTCCGAAAGGCTGCATCACGTATTGGCCGGTGCCGCTCTCGATGACGTGCCATGTGCCGTCCGAAGGCCGGAACACGCTGACGTCCGAGATGCCGTCACCGTCGAAATCAGCGTTGGCGACCGATTTGTCGGCGAGCCTTTCGCGCGTCATCACCCAGACGTCGCCCGACGGACTTCCGTTCGAACCGATCTCGCTTCCCGGACGTGCCGAGCCGACGACCATTTGCTTGCCGTCCCAGGAGAGTGATGCACGAGTGTCGCCTGCCGCACTGTTGATCGGTGCCGGCAGATGGACCGGCGCTTCCCAATCTGCGGACGTGCTGCTGCGCGTCGCGGTCCAAACGTCCGGGCCTCCGAGCGTGCCGGGCCGCGTCGAGTCGAACACGATCTCGAGCCCGTCGTGCCGAACGTTCGGCCGTCCGTCATCAAACTCCGTGTTCACGCCCGGCGCGAGTTGGGCAGGCCCGCCATCGACTGAATAGTAAATGTCGAGGTCAGTGCCGCCCGGCGTGTGCCCGTCGGGCCGATTGCTCGCAAAATACAGCACGCCGTGCCCTTCTTCATCCTGAAAATACGACGGACTCCATTCGGTTCCGGGGCTGTTGATCTCGCAGCCGAGATTCTCGGGAGTATCCCAAGTGCTGCCGTGCTTTGTGGTGTGATAGATATCGGCCCCGCCGCACGCCCCTGTCTCTGCGCGTGCTGAAACGAAATAGAAGCTTCCGTTGGGTGCCGGCGACGGGCAAAAATCGTCCGCGGTGCTATTGATCGGCGCGCCGACGTTCACGAACGCGCCCCACGGAGAGGTCGTCGTGGCACGCGTCGAGACCCAGATGTCCTGGCCGCCAAGTCCGCCCGGACGGTTCGAGGCGATGTAAAAACTCAATCCGTCCGGAGCCTGTATCGGGCATCCGTCGCCGTATGCCGTGTTGAATTCCGTGCTTGTGCCCGGAATGAACGACTCCATATTGACGGGATCGGACCAAGCGGAAAAACGCTGCCCAAATATGGGCGACATTGCGAATATCAGTACGGCCAAGATCAGCGTGATCTGGAACAATCGGTTCATCTTAGTGTCCTCCTTCTGCACTAAATGCGGTCTGTTGTTGAATTAAAACCGGGGGCCGATCGTTTCGAAATGCGTCGATCTCCGGTCGAAGCCTGTATGCGTCGAATATGCACGCTTCCGTCGATTGAAATCCTTGACAAAAGTTCTGCTTTTGTTCGTTTTTTCTTCTTCGCGGCCAGAAGGCAGGAAAATAAAGGGCCTGCGAGGTTTTGAGGATGAGAAAAAAATTCGGGAATGGCGGCAAAAGGATGTTTTTTCGCCGTCTATTCCCAGAAGCTAAGACTCCGGCCTTGCTTCATTCAAAAGTAAATTTTTGGGAGACCAATCTATGAACATGAGAAGTATTCTTGTTTTTGCCGCGATCGCAGCGATGTCGGTTGCAGCCTTTGGCCAGCAATTTGGAGATGGCCGCCTGTCCAGCGAGGAACTGAACCAAATAAGGGCAGAAGCTCGCCAGCAGATCGAGATCGCAAAAAAGAGCCCTCTGCTTTCGGCATCGCTTGGTGGAAAGGCCGCACCGGGTGCCGCTAATCTCGCCACGATCCCGTCACCGTATGACGATCCGGATTCATTCGGCAATAACGTCAAATTCCTCGGCTCGCTCTACGCGGGAACCGTTTATATTTATCACAGCTGTTCGGCGCAGGTCCTGCTGGACGAACTTGGATTGACGCTCGCCGCGGATGACAAGTGCATCGTGCACAACCCGCCGTCAGCACCGATGAACCAAACGCAGGTGCTCTACGATCCGGCATGGGAATACACGATCCCGAAGAACACGGTCTCGAACACGCTCTATGTGATGACGAACAACAATCCGGGCTTTGATGCGTTCGATGCGAACGGGCTTGCGAGCAACTATACGGTGTTCTACTCACCGGTCGTGACATTTGTGAGCACGGCGTTGAACGATCCGCTTGCGATCGACCCCTCGACCGGCCAGCCGATGAACGGGCAATACACGACGTCGCTTTCCGGCAGCACCACGCTTCAGCGGTCGCTGGCAGCAAATGATTACGCAAGCGAATACAGGAGCTATGCATCGGTTAGCAGCCGCGGCTTCTCACGTTCATACTGGCGTGCGGTCGGGCTTCCGGACAGCGTCATCAACAAGATCTACAATCGAAAGATGTCGCTTCGTTTCGGGATCCGCGTCCGCGTGATCGGTGCGGTGAATTTCGGCCAATTCTACTACTCGATGAGAATGCTAGGCGACTAGGATCCTCTATCTCAGCAGAACGGAAAAAGGACGGCCAAAACGACCGTCCTTTTTTCGTGTCAGAAATGATCTTGGGGGCTAATCGTCCTTTTTATGCTCGATCGGGAGTTTGAGGACGGTGCGGTAAACCTGCGGCGAATCGGTGTCGATCACGTTCGATCCCGTAGCGCCGCTTGCGGACGCCGTAACGCGCACCTTCGAGACATTCATCAGACCGTTGAATTCGAACTCGCCCGCACGGTTGGTATATACCGTCTGGACCTTTCGCGTTGAGCCGTCCGACCTTATTTCATAAAGATCGACGGTCGCCTGCTCGACGCTCAAGTTGTCCTTGTCAAAGACGATGCCCTTGACCAAAATGAGCGAACCCTGATCTCGCGTCATCAGGAGGTTGCTGCCGAGGTCGCGAAAGTCATTTTCCTTGACCTTGACATCGTATTTCACGCCCGTGCCGTAGCCTTTCGCATCGAACGCGATGTTATAGGTGCCTGGTTCGAGAGCGAGCGTAAAGCGGCCCTGCTTGTCGGATTTGGTCGAGCGGACGACCTTTCCGTTGACGCGGGCCGTGACCTCAACGTTCGGGATCGATTTGTAATCAACATTGCGCACGCGGCCCTTCACGCCGCTTGACTGTGCGAACGCGGCAAGCGGAAATACGAGCCCGATCGTCAAAAAGATGGAGAAAAAGTTACGCTTGAGCATTTTGTAAGCTGTCCGGCCTTTCGCTGCGGAATTCGGCCGCAACATCATTGATGATGTCATCGAGGGTTCGGGTTGGCTTGTAACCGATCATCCGTTCGGCTTTTTCGAGGCTTGGGACGCGTCGCGCCATGTCCTCGAAACCTGCGCCATAGACCTCGTCGTATGTCATATACTTGATCTCGCTCGTGCTCGAAGTAAGAGCGATCGCCCGTTTTGCGAGGCCGTTGATCGAAATTTCCTCGTTGTTGCCGATATTTATTACCTGACCGAAACACTGCGGGTTATCGAGCAGCTTTGTCAGCCCTTCGACCACATCGGCAACGTGCCCGAAGCAGCGTGATTGCTCGCCGTCGCCGTAAACCGGGATCGGCTCATTCTTTAACGCCGCCTGAACGAAACGTGGCACTACCATTCCGTACTGCCCCGTCTGACGCGGCCCGACCGTATTAAATAATCTAACGACGACGACTGGAAGCTGCGTCTCTTTCCAGTGAGCGAGAGCGAGAAACTCGTCGAGCGTTTTTGCGCATGCGTAAGCCCAGCGATGCTTATCGGTGGCTCCCGTAAGAAGATCGTCCTCTTCACGAAAGGGAACCGAAACGCCTTTGCCGTAAACTTCCGAAGTGCTCGGCACAAGCACACGCTTTCTATAACGCGAGCAGAATCCGAGCACGACGTCCGTCCCGCGAAAGATCGTCTCGATCGTCTGCACCGGCCGCTCCATTATGAGCCGAACGCCGACGGCGCTTGCCATGTGATACACACGGTCGGTGTCGCGAATGAGGCGTTCCATCAGCTTCGTGTTCAGGACCGTGTCGATCAGCAGACGAAATCCCGGCTTGTCCTCAAGATGAGCGACATTAGCATAACGCCCTGTCGAAAGGTCGTCGATGACCGTAACTTCATTGCCTTCGGCAAGCAGCTTATCTGCCAAATGGCTTCCGATAAATCCGGCCCCGCCGGTAATGAGGATCTTCATAATATTCCTTCTTAAAACGCCTCTTACAAGCTTTCAATACTAAAACATTCTACATTCTAATTAGTAATTACGAATTAATAATTAATAATTTTATGGATGGCAAAGGCCGTTTAGACCCTATCTCCCGCAGAGACGCAGAGTCGCAAAGAGGATCTACTCGTTCTCTGCCTCTTTGCGGCTTTGCGGGAAATTGCTTCTAACGCAAAGTCCGTCCGCTAAAATATTCGACCGTCTTCTTCAAGCCTTCGGCGAGCGGGACCGTTGGTTCCCAGCCAAGAAGCGCGTTGGCGCGTTCGATGTTCGGCTGGCGTTGTTTTGGGTCGTCCTGAGGCAGCGGCAGGTAGTCGATCTCGATCTTGCGGCAGGTCGCTTTGCCGATCTCGTCGGCGAGTTCGTTCATCGTGAATTCACCGGGATTGCCGATGTTCACGGGCAGATGAATGTCCTCGGCCTCGGTGTTCATCAGCCGAACGATGCCCTCGACAAGGTCGCTCACGTAGCAGAACGAACGCGTCTGCGAGCCGTCGCCGTAGATCGTAAGACGCTCGCCGCGCAAGGCCTGAACGATGAAATTCGAAACGACACGGCCGTCATTTTCGAGCATACGTGTCCCGTAAGTGTTGAAAATACGCACGATCCGCGTATCGACGCCGCTTTGACGGTGATAGTCCATCATCAACGTCTCGGCGACACGTTTGCCTTCGTCATAGCAGCTACGAAGGCCGATCGGATTCACGTTGCCCCAATAACCTTCGGTCTGCGGATGCTCGATCGGGTCGCCGTATACCTCGCTCGTCGAAGCCTGCAAAATTCTCGCCTTGACGCGTTTCGCAAGGCCGAGCATATTGATCGTGCCCATCACGTTCGTCTTGACGGTCTTGATCGGATTGTATTGGTAATGAACGGGCGACGCGGGGCACGCGAGATTGTATATCTGATCGACCTCGAGCAGTATCGGTTCCGTCACGTCGTGCCGCACAAGCTCGAAATGCGGATGCGGGAGCAGGTGCTCGATATTCGCCTTTCGTCCGGTGAAGAAATTATCGAGACAGATAACCTCTGCACCGTCCGCGATCAGCCTTTCGCAAAGATGCGAGCCGATAAAACCCGCACCGCCTGTAACAAGAATTCTCATAAGCTTAACTAAGCTATTTTGGGTCTATTCTTCGTTCGGGTCCAGCGCCTCTCGAAGGGCATAAAGTTCGGGAAGCACAAGATGATCCTTTGGTCTATCTGCCGCAGTCTTTGTTATTATCAGCGCGTCCAAATTTAACGCGTGAACGTCAACTCCGAAGATCGAGTAGGTTATCGAGTTTGCAAGAGCCTCCGGATAGCCACCAAGCCCCTTGACTTCGCCTAAAAGGTCGATTGCTCCGATCGAGGTCTCATATGTGAAATTGGTCGCATTCCCCAGCGTGGATTCGTCGAATATGTACGGTAAGTCCTTAGGCCAATCCCTAGGCGTTGGCTTAAAGGGAGAAAGTGCCCGCCAAAGTCTGTGAATGTTTTCCTTGCTTCTGGAATAGCAAAAATCAAGATCAAGAGTTACATTGCCCGATGAGTGAAGCGAGATCGCAACGCCACCGACGATCACAAATTCCACGTTATTCGCCGCCAGGCTGACGAGAGCCTTTTCCAGATCGATCATTGCGGATTCTTCGTTGAGCGGGTTCGTCGAGCGTTTCGTAGAGCGGTCTGAAATTTCATAGCTGACTGCAGGTCATCGATCCGTTGTTGCGGAGTCTTTCGCAACTGCGAAACCGTTAGAGTCAAATCGATGCCGAACTCTGCGGCCTCGGCGATCTTACTGCCGGGCTTCGGGTTCAAGAGTTTTTCTTCCGGAGTTCTTTTCATATTCCTATCTTACGGCAATTCGAGGGCGGCGGCGCGCTTTTCTGCCTTTTGCTCTTCGGTGAGTCGGCCGTAGCCGTAGATCGCGCTCTCCCACGTGCCGTACATCGCGTTCGGGAGGGCGATATAGTCCTTGCCGAAGTGTTCTTTCGCCGCATCTACGGCCGCGAAACGGTCTTCAACCGACTTCTTCTCGAACGTGCTCGAAAAATCATCGAGATTGTCGCCGACCTGCATCACGATGCGGTAAGTTTTGCGGATAACGTCGCGGCGTGCATCCTTGCTCGATTCCTTTTGGCGAAGAAGCACGTTCGCATCCGTGATGTCCTCGAACCCGACCTTCTTAAGGTTGTCCATCGTCGCCTGTTTTTGCACCTCGTCGCGGTTCGACACGTAAAAGATCTTGACGCCCCGCGAATGTGCGTAATTCAGGAATTCGACCGAACCGGGAATGGCCTTCGCCTTTCGCATATCGCCCCAAGCGTACCAATCGGGGAGGTTGAATCCTTTGTTGTGCTTGATACCGTAAGCCTGTGCAGGCGAATTATCGAGTACTGTCTCGTCGATATCGACCATGATCGCACGCGGCATCTTGCGCTCGGCCTTCGGCAGATGCTTCAAGTTTTTTTTCTCGAAGTCGGCATCGAGCCGCAGACGCGCGATGTTGAACGCCTGATAGCAAAGAGCACGATATTCACCGGCCTTCTGCATATACAGCACACCGGAGATCTGGTACGAATTATCTACCTCCGGTGCAGCCTTTTGCGCAGAAGAACCCGCCGCAAAATACGCTGCTGTCGAAGCACCGGCCGCGATCGCAAGAATAAGAGCAAGGAATTTTGGTTTCATAACATTTTCGAAAGGTCTGCCAAGAAAGACGAACCGAGAACGATTATAAGCCATCCGCCCGACCTCAATAAGCACAAACCGCACTCTAGTGTTTATCGCGAGGAAGTGGGCCGAATACGGAACGAACCCAATTTTGCGGAATAATCTCAGTTCCCGCCGCCTGCGTCTTGGATGTGTCCCCAGTCTTGTACTTACCGTCTCGGAAAACGACCGTCACAAAATAGGGCTTCACGCCGCCGCCCGCAACCTGGTAGGCGAAGTCGGTCCAGCCATCATGAGATGACTTGAGGAGGGTGATCGGGGTCCATGTCATGGACGTCTCAAAGATCTTTCGATAGCGACGGTTAGTCTTGCGCAAGACCCACAGGCCGCCGCCACTTGAACCCGCCCAACTAGATTCCCAGACAATGATCTCGTCGATTCCGTCGGCGTTAAGGTCGACCTTGCGGTACTCGATCTCGAAGGCGTCAGTAGTGACAGCGTCAAGTTTGGCCTCCGCCGGAATTATAATGTCGCAAAGTCGTCGATCCCATTTCGTCTTTGCAGCCTTGCACCTCAGTACGGTAGGGTGAGGCAGTGATGCTTTTGTAGAACGAGTAGCCGTCACCTTCGATGAATTCTGGGCGGAAGCAGCACCCGTCATCAACATCATCATCGCGAGCGGGAAGATCCATGTTCTGAGCTTGATTTCCGTCATATAGTTTCGGCCTCTTAAGCCACACTCAGTGTTCCTTGAGTTCGATACGTCGATCGTCGCACGATCCCCGCAAGGAGACGCTTGAAAAGGAAATAGTCCTTCCATCAACAACCTGACTCGAAGCTAAACGCTTAACCGAGCCGGTGATCTGGTTGGCAAACGTGATCTCGACCGTGTAACTCGAGCCGGCCGGAATCGTCGCCGCATATTCGCCTACCGCGTTCAAACGGAGAATGGTCTCTCGCCCGTTATATGAAAGCTTGACCGATGCCTTTGCCAATGATGAAGCGGGAAGGCCTATAACGTGGCCGCTTATCGAAAAGTCGTTCGGATGCTTCGCGGCGTACCGCGCGTACTTCAGAAAGGCGGCCGCATCCCTCAAGCGGCGTGTTGGATTGCAAAAGAGTGAATACTTCACGGATACAGGAATGTCGAAAACGAGATATTTCTCACCGATGGAAAGCATGGGTTCGCAGCCTCCGCCGCTGAAGTGAACGGTCTTTGTCAGTTCGCCGCGGACGCCCTTAAAGACCTTGCCTGTCCTGAACCTTGCGACGATAACTTCGCGCCCATCCTTCTCCTCCCTCTCTTTTGAGATTAGTGTTCCTACGAAGACCTGTTCCGCAAGAGAATGCCCTTCACAAACCGAGGGGCTGGCACAGACACAGGCATATGCCGAACTCGAGCCAGCCGCAATTACCAGCAAAACCCCAAAAACTCCGATAAGAACTTTCTCTCGCATTTCCAACCAAGACCGAGAACGATTATAAGCCATCCGCCCGACCCCAATAAGCACAAACCGCACAGAATGTATCAAACTGCACAAAATGCACGTTTTGATACAAAATGCACGAAATGCACGATTTGCACGAAATGCACGAAATGCACGATTTGCACAAATCTAATTTGCTAGGCAGGTTGGCCGCCGATGTTCACTTTTATCGCACGCCATTTTCCTTGGTTGAACCGCACGACGCTCAAGATGCAGCGCGTCGCGTGGCCTGCAAGGACCGCCAGCCAAATATGGATCGGTTCGAGCGTGCTCGTTTCGCGGATCACGAAACAGATGCTCAGCGGTACGATCACCTGCGAGATGATCGAGATGTAGAGTGGACTTTTCGTGTCGCCCGCTCCCTGCAGGCCGCCTGTGTACGAAAGCGCCGTTGTGATGAAAAGGCCTGAGATGCTCAACACGCGGAGCAGCGTCGTCCCGACTTCGACCACCACAGGATCTGTAAGTCCGAAGATCGCTAGCATCGCGGAAGGAAAGAACATGAACACGAACCCGACCAAAGCGGCGCCGATCAGGCCGAATCTTGATGCGATCCTTACAGACCGCGCCGCACGATCGGGATATCCCGCTCCGATGTTTTGCCCGACGACAGCACCTGCCGCACCCATCAGCGCATTTGACGACCACGTAACGAGCAGAAAAAGCTGCCCGTAGCCGACAGCGAACGCGGCCTGGGCCGCGGCGCCATTCGTGACCGAGCCCATGAACGTCAGCATCAGAACACCGCCGATGTTCATCGCAACGCCTTGGAAACCTGCCGGCAGCCCGAAGCGAAAGAGTTCGCGAATGATGCCCCAGTCGGGCGCGAAGCCGCTTTTTGGGAAGCCAACGACCCAACTGCCCGCGTAAAGTTTGTAGAGCGAGAAAAGACCGACGGCTCCGGACGCGATGCAAGTGCCGATCGCGGAACCTGCAGCCCCGAAAGATGGAATTGGCCCCAAACCGCGGATGAAAATAATGTTCAGAATGAGATTCAGCACCGTCATCACGATGCCGAGCACCATCGGGGTCTTTGCGTCACCTGCCGAACGCAGCGCGCCGCTCAGCATAAAGTAGATCAGCATCCCGAAACTGCACGTGAACATTATCCGAAGGAATGGAAGAGCGTCCTCGATGACGGTCGCGTCGTGTGTCACAAAACCGAGAAGATGGGGTGCGGCGAAATATCCGATCGGTGCGAGAATGCCGATCGCCATAAAAAAGCAGGTAAGAAAACCCTGATAGACGGTCCGATTCACTTTTTCGTGATCGCCCGCACCTGTAAATCGTGCGACGAGGACGCTCATCCCGATAAAGATCGACGAGACGAAAACGATCACAACAAGGAAGATCTGAAAACTGACGCCGATCGCGGCATTCGCCTTGTAGCCAAGCAGGTGGCCGACCATTATGTGATCGACCCAACCCTGCACTCCACTGATGATATTTGTGAAAACCGCGGGCCACGCGATCTTCCACACGGCAGACGTAAGCGGACCTTCTACGATCGAGCGGTCGAATTTCTTCGACTTCGGATTCGGTTTTTCAGCGGGAGTTTCTCTTTCGACCTCTGATTCGCTCAGGCATTGATCCATAAAACGTGCTTACAACAAGACAGGGGATAAAGCGTAGCAAATCTAAGCCCTTGAGCGAAATGGGACGAGCGATCGTACGCGAATATCCCGAAGATAGATGCCAAGCCAGATCATTATTCCCAGATAAACAGGGAAAAGCATGTGCGTAAACACGGGGTTGCCGATGCGAACGTGTGTCGCGACCGCGCCGCCCAAATATCCTGTCAGCAGAATTGCGCCGAGGATGGACGTTTGCGGCACGGCGTAGAGGATCGTACACACGAGAAGTACGATTCCAAGCGGGAGGATCACACTCTCGTTGTATCCGAGGGCGATCGTGCCGGTAACGACAGGTTCGGGTTTTACGAACTTGCCGACGGCATCCATCAAAAGAAAAAGTATAGGAAGGGCGGAGATAATGCGCCCGGCCCAAAGTGCTCTTGTCGAAACGTTTGTCATTTGCGTCTTCTCGCTTTAGATGCCGGAGCCGATATTGCGAACCCGCTCCGGCAAAGTTTTTCGCCGATAGATGATCAGCTCGCGTGAGTTTCCGAGTGATCGACCATCCAGTTGATCCCGAACTTGTCGGTCAACATTCCCCAATAGGCTCCCCAGAACATCACCTGCATCGGCATTGCCTGGTTGCCGCCGGCCGAAAGCCCGGCGTAGATACGATCGGCTTCCTCACGGCTCTCCGCCGAGATCGCGACCGAGAAGTTATTGCCCGCCGTTAGCGGCGTCGGGCAAAAATCATCCGGTGCATCGCTTCCCATCAGTACGTTATTCCCGATCGGTAAGGCAACGTGCATCACCAGATTCTTTGCACTGTCGGGCACAGGCATTCCCATGTCGGTGTCGCCCATGCGCATCAGCATCGCAAATTCACCGCCGAAGACCGAGCGGTAAAATTCGAAGGCTTCTTCGCAACAGTTCTTAAAGTTTAGATATGGGTTCATTACAGGCATTGTGTAGGCTCTCCTTTGTTTTATTCATTGTGAGATAAAGAGGCTAACATATATTCCTTGTATTATGCAAGCTGCTTTACTTGTAAAATACAAGTATGTTATTCTTTTCAATATGGATGGGAAGCCTCGAACCACTATGCGCTCCGATTGCCCTGTGAACTTTGCGGTCGAGGCCTTCGGCGATAAATGGTCGCTCATTATAATGCGCGACGTTCTTTTTTGGGGAAAGCGAACCTACGGTGACCTTCTGAATCGCGATGAAGGGATCTCGACGAACATTCTTGCCGCCCGACTCGACCATCTAGTGGATCAGGGCATGATCCGGCGAAGACCCGATCCGAAGGATCGCAGAAAAGAGACTTTCGAAGCGACCGATCGCGGCATAGACCTTATTCCGATCATCGTTGAGATGGTCGCCTGGAGCGCAAAGCAGCCCGGCTGGCACGCTCTCGGGCCAAAAGGCCTGCCGGGCCAAATGCGTCTGATCCGCCGTGCCGTAAATACTAAAAACAAGTATCCAACGATCGAGAAATTCAAAGAAAAGGTGCGCAGCGGCGGCTTCATCTTCGAGGATTTTGCTGAAGGGAAATAAGGCTGCCGGAGAAGCGAGATCGGAGTTCTCTCTTCAGTCAGGAACTCGGTCTTGCTTCTCGCCGAGCGGAAAAGCTTCGCTTTTCCGTGAACTATTGTAAACTGCTCTGGCGGCTACGCCGCCGTTATGTTCTATATCTCCCGAGAAACTCCTGCATACTATTTCACCGCAGTTACGCATCACCGTCTACCTATTTTTCGTAAGGGTGAAATGAAAGACGTGCTCTGCGGCGCTTACCAGGAGGCGTGCAACCGCCATGGAATTCTGATGCTTGCCTATGTTGTAATGCCCGATCATACGCATTTGCTGACGCGATCAGAACAGGCAATGCCGGACGTCCTGCGTCTTCTGAATGGCGTTGCAGCAAGACGGATCATTCAATACCTGCAGGAGAATGGCTTCCAGAACTCGCTTTTCAAACTCCGCGGAGAGGACAAAGGCCGCAACCATAGGCATTCGGTTTGGCAGCATCATTCTGATTCTTTCGAGATCTTCGGGGAGGAAACCTTTCGCCAAAAGGTCGAGTACATTCATCAAAATCCTGTACGCGCAGGGTTTGCTGAAGATCCGTTCGAGGATAGATTCTCAAGTGCAAGGCTATGGGCGGAGCGAGGTCAGAGCGATGAACCGTTGATCACTCAACATCGGCAGATCAAGTGGTCGGCGGCATAGCCGCCATTGTTCTCTTGGGCGGTTGCCGGAAAAGCGAAGCTTTTCCGCTCGGCGAGAAGAAGTTGAGTGGGACGAACCGCTAAGCGAGACGACGGAACCAACCTTAGCCGATCTCGAAGCGGCATTTTGGCAAACCCGTTCTGTCGCAGCACTCGGTAACTTCCTCGCCGGTGATCTCGGCGACGAGGCTTTCGGCGACCTTGCAAACCTCCGGATGTTCGGCGACCACGTCCGCGAACGGGCAGCATTCGCTCGCGATAACGACCTTTTTATTCTCGCGAATTATTGCCGCAGCTCCGCCAAGTTCTTCAAGCGTCGAAACCGCGGCCTCAAGCCTCTTGTCGGCCGTCTTCATCGAACCCGCGGGCACATCCTTGCCGATACCTTTGCCGACCTCGCGCAAGGTCTTTAGAAACGCCTTCGGCGTGAGGTTGTTCTTGAAGCCTGCAAGAAGACGGTTCAGAAGCGAGTCATAGGCCGCGGGGAAGAGATGTCTCGCATCTTCGGCAAGTCCATATGCGAAATGCGGTTTGCGAAACCCTTTGATCATTCCTTTCGGCATCACAAGGTTGTCGCGTTCGAGCGCCAAAAGGTGAGCTCGGACGGCGTTATCGGTGATGCCGAGCGCGTCAGCGAGTTCGTTGACGGTACGGTCCCCGGTGCGCAGCTCCAGAACGATGCGGCCACGCGTGCTGGAAAAAAACCTTTCATCAAACTTCGTCTGAGCCATATTCCCTCGATATCAAAAATATCAAATTCGACAGAATATTACAATAAGTCAAAATAGTTCTTGACTTATTAGGATGACGGATATATTCTTCGGATACAGCAACGGATTTTCGCTGATATCAAAAGAAAAAAGGAAGGGAAAAATGGAAACAATAATGACAGCATCAGGAGCTATCGCCGAGGAAACGGCGGGCGACAAAACAGCCACGGCAGGATATCAGGCATTTCGTCTCCTGCAGTTCGCCTTTGTGGTCGCTCCGATCGCCGCGGGCCTCGATAAGTTCTTCCACGTGCTCGTGAACTGGGATCAATATCTTCCGAGCTTCGTGAACAACATGCTCGGCGGCCGCGGGCACGAATTTATGTACGTCGTCGGCGTGATCGAGATCGTCGCGGGCATTGGTGTGTTCCTGCGGCCTAAGATCTTCGCATACGTGGTGATGCTCTGGCTGCTCGCGATAATCGTCAATCTGCTGATGATTCCGGGCTATTTTGACGTTGCATTGCGTGATCTAGGCCTTGCGATAGCGGCGCTTGCGCTCGCACGTCTTAGCCGGGAGTATGCGTGAATTCGGGTTCAGAGGTTTATACTCGAAAAGAAGGTGCTTCTTATGTCTTTGAGTATGAAACGCGCGTATGAGGAGCCTGCGGCCTCGGACGGGAAGCGGATCTTGATCGACCGTCTGTGGCCGCGCGGCATCTCCAAAGAGAAGGCTCGCATCGACATTTGGATGAAAGAGATCGCGCCCAGCACGGAGCTTCGAAAGTGGTTCGGGCACGATCCCGAAAAATGGAAGGAGTTCCAGACGCGATACGAGAAGGAACTTGCCGCCAACTCAGAACTCGTCGAATCCATCCGGAAGATGGCAAAACGCGACACTGTAACGCTCGTATATTCCGCAAAGGATGAGGCGCATAACGACGCCGTCGTGCTGCTCGCGTGGTTGAAGAAGTAGTTCAAGTTCGGGCTTTGTCTTTTCGCGAGAGAATCGCGACCACGACGGCGGCGAGAAATGCACCTGCTGCCGCGATCGTTACACCATAGAAAGCGACAGTATAGTCACCGCTGTAAAGGTCTGCGAGATAGCCGGTGATCTTGCCGCCGATAGCTGCGCCGATCACCTCGATCAGCGTTATCGTGCCAAGGATCCGGCCTGCATCGGCGCGTCCAAAGAGGTCGGACGCGAGCCGCTGGATAATGACGAATGTCCCGCCGTAACCAAGAGCGAACGGCAGAAGGAATACAAGAGCGGTCGAAGCCGTCAGATTGAGAAGCACGAGCGACGCGGCGAAGAGAAGGGCCGCGCAGAACGTCATTACGCGAACGGGCCCAAGCTTGTCGCTTGCAAACCCTGCAAGGAATTTCCCTCCGATACTTATAGCAAACAGCGCTGATTGTGCGAACGCGGCGGTCTCGGCAGAGACCCCGATCTTCGGCGTTTGAAGATAAAGAACGAACTGCTGGCTCGTTGCAAATATCGGATAAAAGATGAGAGCGGAACAGGCGGCAAGCGCCCAAAAGATAGGCGTTCGAAGAGCATGCGCCCAAGAGACACCGTCGATCGCGGCTTTGCCCGCAGTTTCGACGGTTCTGTCTGATGGTTCGCGGACGAATAGAAGGATCGCCGGCAAAAGAATGAACCAGACAAGCGAGCTTAGAGAAAGCATCGCCGTTCGCCAACCGTAATGTGCGATGAGCGGTGAAGCGATCAGCGGAATTAGTGTCCCGCCAAGACTTGTACCAACCAGCGTAATTCCAAGCGCAGTGCCGCGTCCTTTTTCAAACCAGCGTGAGACAAGCACCACGCATGGAGCAACACCGATGAAACCGAGCGAAGCACCCATCAATGTGCGTGCAAAGTAGATCACGTTCGCCGTTTCACCTTGCGAATGCAGAACAAGGCCGCAGCCGAGTAAAATGCAGCCGGCGATCATCAGATTCTTTAGCGGAAAGCGGAGAGCGAGCCAACCTCCGAGGAGAGAAAAGACTCCCGAGAGCAAGAACGTGATATTGGCGGAATTCGCGATAAAGGTTTCCGCATGCGCGGCGGCGATCGCACCGGTCGCGACAAATTCTTCGCGAAGCGGCTTGTAGAACGGCGGGAGGCCGCCGATCGAGAGGCCGTTGCTGACAGCAAGTGAGACTGTCGCAACGGCCACGGTGCTCCACGAGGGAAATCGTCGTTTGCTCACGTGATCTATTTTAGCGGAGTAGTGATCCGGCCGACGGGATAGACACCTTGTTTCTGGTTGAGAAAATATGGTGTCCGCTCATAAAAGAACTGCAATCTGGCTCGCGGGTTTCGGGCAAAGTTCGGATCCAGCAATTTCTTGTCGAATTCCTCTTTGAGTTTTGGGTCCTTGGCAAGCATCTCGCGTGCGAGTTTCTCCAAAGCGTAGCCCGAACCAAACTCTTTCAGCTCGAAGATCGAATCAAAAAATCCCCAGAGCACGAACGAATCCGGTCCGGCCGGTTCGAGCAAATGGATAGCGACGTTCGCCCCTTCCTGATCCAACGGCACGATAACAGAGCCGGCCGCATAGGTTCGTTTTTCGCTGTATGCGACAGGTTTTGTGCGTAGCGTGATCCGATTTTCGAACGACGAGGTTGCCCATTTCGGTTCCGTGAGATGGTAGCTTTCGACCTCGATAGTTAGCGGTTTGCGGATAGTTCGCATCTTCAGCCCGTGCAGCTTCAACACCTCGATCACGTCTTTGTATTGCGGAGGAATGATGTAGGCGAGCGGCGGTGCGACCGAGTCAACAACGCGGCCTTCGTCGTATTTCTTGATCGTGTACTCTTTCGGCGTCGTTCCATATACGAGCATCTTTCCGCCGGAAATATCAGAGTCTTGGATCGAATATTCGACGCCCTTGAACTTCATCTCCGTCGCCTTATCGGTCACCGAAAGGTTCAGCGGAAATTGCCGCTTCGGGTCATACGTTTTACCACGCTCCACGGTCTGCGTGTCAGCGATCGTATCAACGGCGAAGAGGCTCTCTCTTGCCTTTCCGATCTCTTCAATAAAATATCGAAGTGTGTCGTAAGTGCCGCGAACACGCGACTTATACGGTTTATAGACGTGGGTTTCGATCAGCAGGCCGACGCGATTCCGCAGCGGTGTGTATCCGGTCGAGAATCTCGGAGTTGCGATGAACGTCGCGATTCCGCTCGTGATCTCGCGGCCGGCGAATTCGACATAGTGCGTAACAATGTTGCCTTCTTTCTCGATCTTGGGTACGACATTCTTGTCAAAATGTTCGTCCATCCAATCTTTGATCTTTGGATCGACCTCCTGAAAATGCGCGTATTCGTATGTCACGTTGTATTGAAAGTCAGCGCCGTCAGTAACGTGGCAATCGATGAATACATCCGGGTTCCATTCGTTCCAGAGCTTTAGCCAGCCGCGGGTTTCAGGCGCGTCGGCCTTCATATAGTCGCGGTTGAGATTTAGGTTGGTCGCGTTTCCGCGAAAGCCCATCTCAGCAGGCCCGTTCTGTGCGAAACGCATATACGGATTCGAGTTCTCGTGGCCATCAACGTTATAGATGACTTGAAAAAGGATAACTACGTGGTCGAGCAACTTCGTGCGCGTCTTAGTGATCGCTATATCGCGAAGCAGGGCAAATCCGGCATCTTTGCCGTCGATCTCACCCGCGTGAATTCCGGCCTGAACTAGCACGACCGCCTTGCCTTGTTCGCGTGCGAGTTTCGGTGTGAAAGCTCCATCGCTCGCTGCGATCAGCAAAGGTAGATCGCGGCCTTCGCCGCTTTTGCCGTACGTCGAGTATTTGATCAGAGGCGACGCGGCATCGAGTTTCTCGGCGTAGGCGACCGCTTGATCATATGTGCCGGTACGGTCGTAGTTCGTCTTTTCAGCGACGGTCTGCCATTCGCGGGGTACTTTTCCCATATCGCTCTGCGCAAAAACGCCAAGTGCGGTGAACAAACTTCCGATGACAAGCACAACAGTCGTTATGCCGAAGCGTGTCAAACTTTTCATAGAATCTAAGTGCTTACGCAAAGCAGGAAGTGCGGGTTTCAACGAGTTTGCGGTAAATATTCGGGCGGCTTGATGCCTTCAAGATTCCGCTCGTCGGCGATCGGTGTCCCGAAAGTCGTTTGGATCGGCACAACACCGGCCCATATCGGCAGCAAATAGTCCTCCTCGTCGTCCTTCGGTGGGCCCGTGCGGACCTTTGCCGATGCTTTCTCGATCGGCAGCCGCAGAACCGTCGTGCCTTTCAGCTCCTTGTCCGATGGCGGCCGAGCATCTTTCCAACGGTGTCGAATGACGTGTTCGCTCAATATCTCAAGGGCTCTGACCTTTTCTTCTTTTTCGTTGATCAGCTCGGCCTTTCCAAAGATAACGGCCGAGCGGTAATTCATCGAATGATGGAAGGCCGAGCGGGCAAGTACTAGTCCGTCAACGAGCGTGACGGTAACGCAGACATCAATGCCGTTTGAAAGATCGCGGAGCATTCGGCTTGCCGCAGAACCGTGAATTATGAGTTCGCTGCCGTCGCGGCCAAAAAGCGTCGGAATTACGACGGGCCCATGTTCGGTGCTGAAGCCGACGTGGCAAATGAACGCCTCGTCGAGGATAGAATTGATCGTGTCGCGATCGTATCGGCCGCGGTCGGGCAGGCGTTTTACACGTGTTCGCTCAGTTCTTTCAACGTTTCTCATAATTTACAAGGCGGCTCGCGCATTATTTTGCGTCCATCCAGTTATCGCCGACGCCGACCTCGACGATGAGCGGGACATCGAGTTCTGCGGCAGCTTCCATTTCGCGTTTGATGATAGCGGACGCGTGTTCGACCTCGCTCTCGGGCGCCTCAAAAAGAAGTTCGTCATGAACTTGCATGATCATTTTCGTATCGAGTCCTTCGTCGCGAAGAGCCTTTTCCACGCGGATCATTGCGATCTTGACGATGTCGCTCGCCGTGCCTTGGATCGGCATATTGATCGCCTCGCGCTCTTGTCTCGCCCGAACCGTAAAATTGCGGTCGTTGATCGAAGGGAAGTAGCGTCGGCGGCCGAAAAGGGAAGTGACGAAGCCGTTCTTCTTGGCTTCTTGCGGGATCTCGTCCATATATTTTCGGATGCCCTTGTATGTTGCAAAATAATCATCGATGACCTTGCGGGCTTCTGCGCGCGAGATACCGACACGCGTCGAAAGCCCGAATGCCTCGACGGCGTACGCGATGCCGAAGTTGACGATCTTCGCAAGGCGGCGTTTTTCTTTGAGGTCTTTTTCGTCGGTCGCACCAAATACGAGGCGCGCGGTGTTTGCGTGAATATCCTCGCCATCCTGGAACGCCTTTGTCATCACTGCATCTTTCGTGATGTGTGCGAGGATGCGCAGTTCGAGCTGCGAATAGTCGGCGGAGATCAGCTTCTTGCCTTTTTCGGGAATGAAGGAACGACGGATTTCCTGACCTAAGGCCGTACGGACCGGAATATTCTGCAGGTTCGGGTCTGTCGAGCTAAGGCGGCCTGTGGCCGCGACAGTTTGATTCAAACAGCCGTGAATACGGCCGTCTTCGCGGATCAGTTTCGGCAAAGCCTCCGCGTATGTCGCACGAAGCTTGTCCATTTCGCGGTAGTCGATGATCAGCTGCGCGATCTCGTAAGTCTGGGCGAGTTCGACGAGCACATCGTGGCTCGTTGATATCTGTCCGGTCGCGGTCTTCTTGCCTGTTTCGATGTTGAGTTCCGCAAAGACCTCGCCGACCTGTTTCGGCGAACCGATATTGAATTCGCGTCCTGCAAGTTCGAAGAGCCGTTTGCTCAACGCCTCCAGCTGCTCCTTTATGTCCGCGGAGAAACTTACCAGGGCTTCGCCGTCAACTTTCATTCCGACGAGCTCAATGTCCGCAAGAACGTCTATCATCGGAAGTTCGATGCCGGCATAGACATTTTCCTGGTCATTGGATCGCAGTTTCTGCCGAAGAACGGGAGCAACGCGTGCGGCGATATCGGCAAGTTCTGCCGTTCGGAACGCCGCTTCGTCAATTCCCTCAGGGATCGTGTGGGCGATATCGCTGTCGAGATATGCCTGTGCGAGGAAGTCGATCGGGTAGTTCGTGCGGCCGGGATCGAGCAGATAGGCCGCGACCATGACGTCGTCCGTGACGGCAGTCGGTTCAATGCCGAGCTTGAGGAGCGCGCCGTTTATGCTTTTCGCATCGTAGGCGGCCTTGTCGAGGAATTTGTTCGTCAGGATGTCGCGGAGCGGGCCGATCGCTTTTGAGCTGCCGCCTTCAAAGTTTTCAAGATCGACATAGAAAGCCTCTCCATTACCAAGAGCGATGCCGACGCCGAGCGGCGCAAGTTTGTCGTACGTGCTCGAACGTCCGTCCGAATTGGAATCATTTACCGAATAGCCGAACTCATCGCTCTCGAACAGTCTTCTGATCACCCTATCGAGTTCAGCTCCGTTCGTAACAACGGAATAAGCTGTCTCAATACGCTTTTCCGCAGCCTCACCCGTATGCGTCGGCAAGCTGTCGAACAAACCCGCGGATGCGTCTGAAAACTCTTTGACGAGCGACTTGAACTCCAATTCACGGAAAAGCTCGTAAGCCTTTTCTCGATCCGGAGCACGATGTACAAGTGCGTTAAGATCCATTTCGAGCGGAACTTCGCAATGGATCGTCGCAAGCTCCAGGGACTGTTCGATCAGCTTGCGATTGTTCTGCAGGCTTTCGCGATACGTCTTATGCGTGACCTCGTCGGCGCGATCCATCGCTTCGCGAGCACCGCCGAAATCAAGCACCAGCTTCAGCGCACCTTTCTCGCCGATTCCGGGCGCGCCTGGAATGTTATCGACCGAATCGCCCATCAACCCGAGCAGGTCGATGATCTTCGAGGGCGGCACGCCGAACTTTTTCTCGACCCAAGCTTCGTCGCACCACTCGATCGGCGGCACGGGAACCTTTCGCCGAAGATTCTGTGCATTTTGCCGCATCGCGACGACGTTCGGGTCACGCACGAGCTGGCAAAGGTCCTTGTCGTTGGAGACAATGACGCACTTCATTCCTTTTGCGGCGATCTGCCTCGAGAACGTGCCGATGATGTCGTCGGCCTCGTAGCCGTCGAGCTTTACGACCGGAATGCTGAACGCCTCGCAGACCCTTTCAATGTATGGAAGCTGCGACACCAGATCGTCGGGCATCGCCTCGCGGTTGGCCTTGTAGTCCTCGAAAGAATCGTGTCGGAACGTCGGCGCGAACGTGTCCCAAACCGCCGCGATGTAGTCCGGCCTCTCGTCATTCAACAGCTTCCGCAGCATATTCGTAAAGACGAAAACAGCCTGCGTTACTTGACCCTTGCTGTTGCGTAAGGGTTCCTGCTTCATCCCCATCGGGGCAAAAAATGCCCGATAGACGTGGCTCATCGCGTCGATCAGAAATACTCGCTTCATCTGTTAGGCGATTTTAGCGTGATTTGGGACTTAAAGCTAAAGCCTCCTGAAGGGTGTCAGAACCGAGAGCGATAGTAACGGTGCTTCTTCCTGTCAGAACCGGGAGCGATAGCGACTGGGTTTTTCTTACCACCAATCAAAGTCAGGCAATTTATCGCCTTGTTCGTTATTAACATAGTTGCAGGCCTCCCAGACGCTCTTCTCGGTCCAGAGATTTCGTTTGCTGCCCTTGTCAGCCCAAGGCGAGTGTTCGTGCAGCCACAATCGGTCTTCGCGAAGCTGTCTTGTTGCATTGGCTTTCAATGCGATCAGAGCATCTTTGGGTTTTTTTGATCCGATAAACACAACAACGTGAACGTGATTCGTCCGAACGTGGATGGCGAGCAACGTCCAGTTGCGCTTGATGCATAGGTCGCGTATCGCATTCTCGACGGACCGACGGCGCTCAGCGTTCAGCTTCACCGGAGGATGACGCAACATGTCTTCGTTATGCTTGAGCCAGTTGGGACTTGACGGGATCCTTGGAGATCGGTAAACGTTGTTGTGGCGATCGACACTGCCGCGTTCGTCGCCGTGAAGCCACGTGCCGTAACAGCGAAAGGTAAAGAAAACTGCCAGCGGGATGTCTGTGTCGTTCCACATTGCTTAGTCGTCTAGGGAGAAGAACCCGTTCGCTATCGCTCCCGGTTCTGACCCGGCTTAGCGTTCTCAGTAACCGATAAGCAGTATCCCTTTTAGCGGAAGGCGAAGGCGATTTGAGATGTAGAGAGTTTCAAGGAAGGCGTAGATCTTCGAAAAGTCATCGCTACCCCGATAAACATTTCGAACGGCTATCACCAAATACTCGACTTCAAACATCATGCACGCCTGAAAAATATCTTTGAGGAACTGATTATTAGCTACCGCACGACCGGCTTCTACTTCGATTACGATCTTGCCGTCGCTGCTAACCGCGTCTGCGTTAAATGACTTGTCGATTTGATCGTTCAATCCGAAAAGCACGGGAACGCTGATCTTTTGATCAGCAGATTTTCCAGATTCAACTTGGTAGCTATGGTTTTCGAGGTGTGGTCGAAGCACGGCAAGGACATCGTTGCTATTCAGCTCATGCTCAGATGATGTGATCGCGGCTTCAGAAGCAACAAAGCAATCAAGAATGTCTTGAATTGCCTTGTTAATGCCCTGTGAGCGCGGAAAGAATTGAAATCTTATCATCAAATTTCAGCGAGAATCTTGTTTCTTAGTTTGTCATCCGAGAGTCTAAAGGATGCGTTGGGTATAAAATAGAATATTTGTTCGTCGACCGATTCTGCCTCTTTTGATCTGTACTGTCCGGTCGAATCGAATAGCAACTCGTCCAGAAGTTCGGAGGCGACGTTGAGGACGCCAAGTTCGCCGCCGAAGTCGATCGTTCTAAGGCGATAGCACCGCCCTCTGAATTCAATTGAATCGTTTCGCATACTCAAATCCCTTTCGCTCTAGCGTTGATAAGATGGATTACCGATTCATCGGTCGCGATCAAGAACCTCGCTAGATACAATCAAATATGATGCTCCCGCGATCTAGGGCTAGCCTAGCGTTAGTTTAACATGCCCGAGCCGCGGGGCCGACTGCGCGGGGTATCGCAATTTTCGGTCAGCCATTTGCCGAATTCTGATGAATTCAAGAACCCAGTCGCTATCGCTCCCGGTTCTGACACGGCTCAATGTTGTTTGAATTTACCGCACGGAGCATGGCGGCTTTTGAGTCGCGGACGAAAGAGCGTTGGAGATAGCGGCTGACGGGGTAGCCGAGTTTTGCGACCAGAGCGTTCGGCCGTGAGAAGGCGAGAAGGTCGTACCAAACTTCTTCGGTTTCGGGATCGAACTCGACAGAGAAGCGTTCTTCGCCCATTTCGACATGTTCGGCGAGCGTCCCGTACGCGAAGCCGAAGCAGCAGGGTTCATCAATGACATACACGATCCGGGCAGAGCTCATCGAGTAGAATCCGAAATGGCGAACGATCATCGCGACATTTCGGCCTTCCTCGATCGGTGTATCGTTACGGACAAGCTTTACCCAATCAAAGTCGAACATCTTCCACGAGCGGATCGCGTCCTTCGCTTGCTCGAAGTCGTCCGGTCCGCGTCCGATCATCACGCGATTGTGATCAAGGTTAAATCCGGACGGAGTTTCGCCTCTTGTAGCACCAACATCGGTATAGGAAAATGTGCTTTTCGCCGCCTTTCTTAGAAATTCTGCGATCACGGCGTCGGTCGGCTCAGAAAGAACGAACATAATGCTAAAGTTACGACCCGGATAGCACGCGATGCAAGTTTGACAATAAAAATACCGCTAAGCTATTCTAATCGTTCGCCTAAATGGGCGAAAGGCGAGCATTTTCGCGTTCGTGTCCGGTTCGTCTAGGGGTTAGGACACCGCCCTTTCACGGCGGCAACACGGGTTCAAATCCCGTACCGGATACCATCTTTTTTGGAAAATACAGCATCACACCTTCGGGTTTTGCACGCGAATTCGCCTGCACTCATCATTTGAGTCGGCGAATTTTTCGTTTTTATTGAGATGAAAAGAATCATTTTTCGTAACCTTCTCACGATCTTCCTCGGTGTGGTGCTTGCGGCAACGGCATTTTCGCAGACGCAGGCGACTGACACCGTGATGGTTCTGCCGTTCGAGAATACGTCCGGCAAGGCCGAATTTAACTGGGTCGGCGAGAGTTTTGCGGCCGCTTTGAGCGAGCTTCTTCAGGTGCCGACGCTGAACGTCGTCTCGAACGACGAACGGAAGATCCTGCAGCAGAAACTCCGAATTCCACTCACATCGCTCCCGAGCCTTGCGACTTCCTTGAAACTCGCACGCGAGAAAGGCGCGACGATGCTGATCACCGGAACTTATAATATCGTGCCGGCACAGGGCGACAACGCCGCGGTTATAACCGTCACCGCAAAGATCGTCCGCGTCAACGAAGGCCGTTTCCTGAGCGAATATATTGACGGAAAACAGGTTACGCGCGACATCAACCTAACGGACGCGCTTGGCAACCTTCAGTCGATCCAGGGCCAGATCGCGTATCAGATACTCTACCAACGCGACAAATCCCTGCCGTATTCGCAGAACGACATCATTTCGACTGCGAGCAAAGTTCCTGCGAGGGCCTTTGAAGCCTATACAAAGGGCCTGCTTACGAATTTGACCGACGCGCGCGAGAACTATTTCAAGAATGCGATGCGTCTTTATGCGGAGGCCGTTCCGGACGGTGTTTATTCCGCGGCAGCACTGGAATTGGGACACCTCTATTTGGCCGAAAGAAAGCTGAATGAGGCGCAGGATGCCTTCGAGCAGGTGATAAACGGCTACCAGCAATGTGTTGACCGGGTGAAATCTGCTACTAAAAACGGCAGATGCAATGGCGACGATTACGCAGAGGCCGCGTTCTACGACGGTCTGATCCAACTCCGTGCCGGCCGATTTGAGATGGCTCTCGGGATACTGCGGCCTCTCGCCGAGGATCTGAAGCTTACGGCGATCTATAACGCAATTGGTGTGATCTCGGTGCAGGGTTCGCGTGCCGAGAAGAAGAATCCTGCGAAGGCAGCGGCGATGCTCGCAGAAGGCGTTTCCTTACTTAAGAAAGCTGCCGAATCAGAACCGAACAACGACAATATTCGCTTTAACTACGGCGCCGCATTGTTGATAAGCGGCGATATGGCCGAGGCCGCGAAGAGTCTTAAAGCCGCGATCGCTGCCAACACAAATGACGGCGACGCATACTTTCTGCTCGCAAAGGCGATGGAGGAATTGAAGGATCCGCTTGCGGCCTCGATCGATAACCAGGCCCGCCAAAAGCTTACGGCGAATAATCGCTATGCTTCGCTGCAAAAAGAATGGGAAAAGTCCAAGACCGTTGACGATGTCCCGCTGCGTGTCGAACAGCCGACCAGAAAGGATTTCGTCGCCGTGATCTTGAGCCGAAAGCAGGAAACGGCCGTGCAGCCGCAGGTCAATGAGACCGAGGCTTTATTGGCAAAAGCTCGCACGATGGTCGCAAACGGACAGGATGACGAAGCGATGCCGGTTCTTCGGCGTATTCTCGCAAGCGAACCGATGAGCGCGGAAAGTTACCTTCTGCTCGGCAAGATACATCTTCGGCGCGGTGACATCGATCAGGCGATCAGTTCGTTCAAGACCTCGATCTTTTGGGACAGCCGCATGATCGAGGCACATGTAAATCTCGGGAAGATCTACGTCGAGAAGGGCGATTGCCAACAAGCCAAAACGTATGCAGCTTCTGCCGCCGAGATCGATGAGAACAACGAAGACGTGATCGCCCTCGAACGCCTTGCCGATCGGTGCTCAAAATAATGCTGTTCGCGCGGTCTGTTCGGCTGATATAATTAGAATTCCCTTGGGCGGTTTTGGGGCTGCCTGAGCTGGTTGAAAAAAAATCTGGAACTCTCGGGTATTTGTGGCACGCTACGTGCTTAAGAGAAAAGTGGCTAGCTTGATGAGATTTATCAAGACCCCGCCGCCAACTCTACTCCGAGCGCGGTTTGCCACTGTGCTCTTACACCTTCCGAGCGTTCCTTCAGTTGTCCTACCATACAAGCCCGGTCTCGCTAGAGACCGGGCTTTCTTAATTTTATTTAGCAAATATCGTGGAATGCCGTTAAATAAAGGGGTTCGTTCAATTTGAATGAAACACGATCCTGCGGTGACGCAGGGTGCGTCGGTCAGGCTGATTTTATTTCAAAATGACAGGGTCGCTCCCCGAAAATTGCCGAAAGTGACAGCTTCCGTCAGAGGAAAGGTGACAATTTGCGTCACACGCGTTCACGTTGCCGTATTTTCGTTCATATTGAATTGACCAAATCGGTCAACGCGCACGGCTTTCGTCTGCCGAAACTGGTAAAATTTTTTAAGTGATCGGACTTTTGAAAAAAGTGTTTCCGGGTGTTCGAAATGTCGTGTTGGCAATCGCCTCCGCATTGATGCTCGTATTGGCGTTTCCCGACAGCGGCTGGTGGTGGTTGGCGTGGTTCGCATTTGTTCCTTTCCTCCTCGCCGTCGTTGACGAAAGGAACACCATACCGTCATTCGTTCTTGGCCTTATCTTCGGGACCGCCTATTTTTTCGGAACGTGTTGGTGGCTCGCCCATGCGCCGATCCACTACGGAGCTTTTCCGCCGGTATTAGCATACCTGCTGATCTTTATCGCCTGTTCGATCGCAGGACTCTTCCCCGCGGTCTTTGCACTGGTTCTCAATGCGATCTCAAGAAGGTGCGGTTCGTGGAGCCTGCTCGCGGCACCTTTTGTTTGGGTTTTTAGCGAATATCTGCGGTTGTGGATCACAGGGAACAATTGGAATGCGGTGGGCTATTCTCAGGCCTTCTCGCCGCACGCGATACTGAACATGGCGTCGGTCGGCGGCGTTTACCTCGTGAGTTTCAATATCGTTGCCTTTAGTACGCTGATCGCCGCCGCTATAAAGGTTGCTGTCTCAACCTCGACGTCAGATGCTTTTGAACGCCGCGTTCCGTTGCTCGCTTTGGGTACATATTTCGTTGCTCCGGCGGGAATAATATACCTTTTGGTCGATCCCACGATGAGGTCGGCCTTTGCTCAAAAAGGAAAGCGAAACCTGTCGCTTGCGTTGGTCGCGGTCCCGACGGCGGCGGCAGCTCTCCTATTCTTTTTTGCGATGGGTACAACGACCGAAGCAAAGCTGTCAGACTCGACCGATCTTGCCGCTACGGCGGTCGTCGTTCAGGCGGACGTTCCGATGAGTCCGCTTTCTGCGGTCAAGCTGGACCAGCTTCGCAGCCGTCAGATCCAGCTTGCGACCGAACGTTTAGCGGATGTTCGGTCCGGCACGAAGCTCGTGATACTGCCCGAATCGCCGATGAACTATATGTACACGGACGATCGCGAGTTCCAGACGTTCATCGATAATTTCGCACGGCGGAACAACGCGTGGGTGCTCTTCAATTCCGCAGAGCCGGATAATGAGTCGACGCGATATTTCAACTCGGCGGTTATGATCGATCCGAGCGGAAGGAAGGTCGGGCAATACAACAAGATCCACCTCGTGCCATTCGGCGAGGCGATGCCTTTTCCGCTTGATGGAGTTCTTCCCGGATTGGTCGGAACCTTTGCCTATGGCCGAACCTACGACGTTCTTCCGGTCGGTGATGCGAAGGCGGGTATCCTGATCTGCTTTGAATCCAATTTCGGTACGCTTTCGCGCCGATTCGTCGCCGATGGTGCGGACGTGCTTATCGAGCTCACGAACGATGGTTACCTTGGGCCGACGCCCGTTCTGAAGCAGCATCTTGCGAACGCTGTCTTTCGCGCGGTCGAGACCTCGCGGCCCGTTCTTCGGGCCACCAATGTCGGGATAACAGGCTATATCGATGAAAGCGGTAATATCTCCGATACTCTTCCTGTTTACGAGGAAGGCACACGGATCTGGCCGATCCGCAAGAGCAGCGGCAGGATGACATTCTATGTGCGGTTCGGCGATTGGGTCGCGTGGCTGGGAACGCTCGCAACACTTGTATTGTTGGGCTACTCGATCGCGAGTGGTCGCCGACCGCAGCACCGTGAGCTATAATGTCCAATCGCTATCGAATGCGTTTACGGCTTTTTAAAATATGGAACTAACGGACCTGCACTCAAAACACGATGAGATCAAAGATAAAGTTGCCCAACTTGGGAGGTTTCTTTGACGCGCCTCAGAAACGCAAACAGCTAGAACAATTCGAAGAGCAGATCGCCCAACCGGGCTTTTGGGATGATTCTGCATCGGCGCAGAAGGTCGTGCAGCAGCGATCGCGCATCGAGAAAGCTCTTGAACGCCAGAAAGGGTTCGAAACCGGCGTTTCGGATGCCGAGGTGCTCTTCGAGTTCGCCGAATCGGACGATGCATCGGCAGCAGATCTCGAAGATCTGATCGCTAAGCTCGACACAGAAGTGGCCGCCGCGGAGATAGAATCTCTGCTCTCTGGTGAAACCGACGCTAATAATGCGATCTGTTCGCTTCAGGCAGGTGCGGGCGGCACGGACGCGCAGGATTTCGCACAGATGCTGCTTAGGATGTATCTCCGCTGGGCAGAGCGAAAAGGGTTTAGGGCTGAGATACTCGACGAACAGGCCGGAAGCGAAGCCGGTATCAAGTCCGCTACGTTCCGCATCGAGGGCGATTACGCCTATGGCCTTCTGGCGGCTGAGGCCGGCGTGCATCGCCTCGTTCGCATTTCGCCGTTCAATTCCGGCGGCAGCCGCGAGACGTCCTTTGCGTCGATGTTCGTGAGCCCGGAGATCGACGAGAATATCGAGGTCAATATCGAGGACAAGGACCTTCGCGTCGATACGTATCGCTCGACCGGTGCGGGCGGCCAGCATGTGAATACGACCGATTCGGCGGTTCGCATCACGCATTTGCCTACCGGCATCGTCGTGACCTGCCAGAATCAGCGTTCACAGATCCAGAACCGTGCTGTCGCGATGCAGGTGCTGCGCTCTAAGCTCTACGAACTCGAGCTCGAAAAACGCCGCGAAGGTGCCGCCGAACTCGAGGCGGGAAAGATGGACATCTCGTTCGGTTCACAGATCCGCAATTACGTTCTTCATCCGTATCGCCTCGTCAAAGATACGCGCACAAAGCACGAGACGGCCGACGTCGATTCCGTTCTTGACGGCGAGATCGACGAGTTCATCCAGGAAGTACTTCTTTATAAAAAGGGAACGGCCGCGAGCTGAAGAATTTCGGATCGCTGAAGGTCGAAACGTGCCTGCAAAGATTACCGACGATGTGCGCGCCGCAAAATGGCGTCGCGGCCTTATTCTCTGGAATCGCCGAATTGTGAATTCTGCTCTTGACACCGTTTGAAAATCGGGTATATTCCATACTCAAAAGACAAAACTTTGGCCTTTGTTGGATTCCCAAACCCCTAACTGCGAGTTTACGACAGTCGAACGGATCCAGCTGTATGCAGCCGGATCGTCGCGACCATGTGCAAGCATCGCCCGCAAAATGGTCGTTCTTTTGAAAAGGATCAAGGCTATGTCTGAAATCTACTCAGGAGCAAGAGAAAATGACCCGACACTTTCGTTCAGTTCGCTACCTAGTGACCGCATTGGTCCTGACCGCTATTTCCGGCCTGGTGCTTGCCGAGACTAGCGGTCTTTCACGTTTTTTCGACATTTTTTCCGCGCAGGCCCAGGAGTTTGCGAACACCGGCAGTGTCTCAGCTTCCCCCGAGGAAAAGAGCAAGGACGAGACTGCGAACGAGATCGCTGAGCCGGCAGCTCCCGGAGTTGGCGAGCAGTTGATAACCGCATCAAGTTATGCGTTCTCCAGTGCGGACTCGATCGCTCTGGAAGATATGTCGAGCGGAACGACGCAGTTGGTCGCTGCCGGTTCGGATGACACCGCATCGCCGGTCACCAATCTGGGATTTGAGTTCTGGTACGACGGAGTTAGGCAAACTCAATTTTCGGTGAACGCCAATGGCTTGGCCCGGCTCGGCTCGGTCGTAGTTGCAACGACATTCAATAACAGCACGAGCGGTTTGGGAACAGCGGTCAACGCACCGAAGATCGCTCCGTACTTCGAAGATCTCTGTGTTGGCACGAACGGTAAAGTTCACTATAAAGTAACCGGGTCTGCGCCAAATCGGAAGCTTATTGTCGAATGGCAAGATATGCAGATCCCGCGCGGAGCGGGCTGTGCCGGCGCCGGTGCGGGAACATTCCAGATGTGGCTTTTCGAATCGGCAGGAGCGACCACTCCGGGCAGAATTCAGTTTGTATACGGTGCAGGGATCGCGCCCTCGACAACCGACCTTGGAGCTTCGGTCGGATTGCAGTCAGGGGCTGCGACCAATTTCGCATCGGTGACCGTCACTGACGACTCGGTCTCTTACACGACGGCGAACGATACCAACTTGCCTGGCATTCCGTCCGGTAAGAGTTATATCTTCACGCCGAATGTACCAAGTTCGCCTTCGGGCTTGAATTTCGCTCCTGTAACCGCATCTTCGATCCAGTTGAATTGGACGGATAATTCCGCGAACGAGGCCGGGTTTGCCGTTTATCGTTCTACCGACGGCGGTACGACCTATAGCTTTGCGGGTCAGACGGCCGCAGACGCGACTTCGTTCAACGATACCGGCCTTATCCCGGGAACGACCTACTTTTATGAAGTTGCGGCGGTTTCCGAAGGCGTCATTAGTGCTTTTATCAGCGGAAGTCAGGCTACGAGTGCTGCGGGCAGCGACACCTGTGCTGCAACAGGCGGCAATTGGAGCGACACTGCGACATGGGCCGACGGCAGCATTCCGACCGCGACGGATAACGTCACGATCGGCTCCGGCTGTACGGTAACGGTCGACGTTACGACGGCGGCTGCGTTCAATGTCACGATCGACAGCGGCGGCACCTTGCAAGCGCCGACAAGCGGCACGGTCACCAACAATAATCTGTCGCTCGGCGGAAACCTGACAAATAACGGTACGCTCGATCTTTCGACCAACTCGGACACATCGGGTGCGATCCTGACCTTTGTCGCGACCGTGCCAAACGTAACGTTCGGCGGTTCGGGAGCCACAACGGATATTCGAGAGATCGTTGTCAATAAGGGCGCGCAATCGTCCATCGTCGAGTTGACCGCAGCGAACTTTACTGTTCGCGGGGTTAACACGGATTCTGCAGGATTTTTGACCTTGACGAGCGGTACATTCAAAGTTTCGGGAAGTGCCAACGTTACGAACCGTGTCTTCATGACGGCCGGATACACGATCCCGGCACTCGGCGGATTCTGGCTGAACAACCCTAATTTTACGGTCGCAGGACAGAACGGTTCACCGACAGTAGCGGGTCAGCTTCGCATTTCCGACGGCACGTTCAATGTCGGAACATCGACCGGTAACTCACTGGGCGGCTCCGCCGGCGGTCAGTATATTTTTGAAGGCGGCACAACTAATATTGCCGGACGATTGCAAACGACCAGCGCGATCAGCTACACGCAATCGGGCGGCGCGGTAAACGTATGCTCGGTTGGTAATACGGCAACAACGGCGTGTTTCGGATTAACCTCGACAGCAAACACTTTCAATATGTCGGGCGGAACCATCACGCTGGTTACGCCAAGCTCAAACGCCACGCCATTGGATTACAGCGTCTCCACAAGCGCAAGCGTTGTTTTCGTCACCAATCCTGTTTTGACTACGCTAAATGTCGGGACGGGGTCGGCTGCCCAAACATTCCGAGTTGCGGGTTCGACTCCGAGTCTGAATATTCCGGCAAATAGCACGATGAATGTCGGCAGCGGAACGACCGGAGCTGCTATCTTCCATCGAGGAGCTTCAGTTGTAAATAACGGCGCGATCGCGATCCAAGGAACGGGAACGAGTTCACGGTTCGATTGGGCGGCAAGCGGGCCGATGACTTACGGCGGAACCGGCACGTTCGGCACAGCGGCAACTCCGTTCACCGGTGTCGGAATGAGCGCGAACAGCCCGACCGGCGATAATACGACGCTAAATTCGCCGATATTTGTAAATCGCGTGAACTTGTTCAACGGCGGATTTACTGGCAGCGGTAACATCACGCTTGGCGACGGTGCGGCCTCGACAACCGTGATTCAGGTCGGAAATTCGACGACGCCGACCAACGCCGGAACGTTCGACGTTTCGCCTGTTTATAACAGCGGTTCGGGCGGCCACATCGCTCTGCATCTGAGAACGACGACCGCAAACCGTCCGACCGGCTTTGAGATCAATCCGACGCGCACACTTGCTTCGTGGACGATCGACGATAACGCGGTCGGCGGAACTTTGGTCGTTACAGGCGGCGACATAACCGTTGTCGGGGCATTGACCCTTACCAACGGGATAGTTGAAACGGGTGCGAATACCGTCATTCACAACGGAGCGGCGACGCGCACGAACGGCTATGTTGACGGCAATCTGAGTCGCAGCTACACGGCGACCGGCGCGTACACATATCACGTCGGCCAGAACGGCTATTCGCCAGTGACGGCGACCGTTACGACCTTGGCCACGAACCCTTCGAGTTTGACGGTCAGTCCGAATGACGCAACTCTCTCCGGCTTGAATACGCCGGTCTCAGTTTCGCGTCATTGGATCCTGGCGGAAACCGGAGATCTGACTTCCGACCTTGCGTTCACATATTTGGACGCTGACATTAACGGAATTGAAACCGATTACCGCGTTTACAAGCTTGACGCAGGCGTGCTGACCAACGAATGTTCCGGCGGACCCTGCGTTAATGATGTCACGAACACGGCAACCGTAACCGGCGTTTCCAATTTCTCGGATTGGGGAATCGGTGACGCAGGGGCAGGGACTCCGGGTGTGCTCGACTTCGACAGTGCGACGTATTCGGCCAACGAAGACGCCGGCACGGCGACAATAACCGTCACGCGTACCGGAGGCAGTGCCAATTCGGTCACGGTAGATTACGCAAGCGTGGCGGGCGGTTCAGCAACGGGCGGTGCTGCGTGTGCGGCGGGAATTGACTTCGTCAATGCCTCGGGTACGCTGACCTTTGCTAACGGCGACACCTCGGAATCGTTCACGGTAACGACCTGTCCGGATACTGACGTCGAACCTGATGAGACCGTTAACTTGGCGTTGAGCAACCCGACGGGCGGCGCAACGATCGGGGCACAGGGCACATCGGTCTTTACGATCCTAAATGACGATGTAGCCGGACCGGCGAACGTCGTGGTCAATCCGGGCAATACACCCTATGCGACCCTCAAGGAAGCGATCGACGCGATCAATGCGGGAACGCACACGGGAGCGATCACCGTTGACGTGATGGCGAATACGACCGAAACCGCCTCATCCGTCTTGAACGCGAGCGGTGCAGGAAGTGCGAACTATACGTCGATCATCATCCGTGCCGGTGCAGACGGTGTAACGGTTTCCGGGCCGTCGGCCCAGGGCCGTGGGTTGATCGAACTCAATGGTGCGGACAATGTAACTATTGACGGAGATAACCCGAATACGGCAGGTACGAACCGTAACTTGACGATTCAAAACACTGCCGCGAATACGGTCAACTTCGCATCCGTGATCCGCGTCGCGCTCAATGCGACCACGGTTGCGAGTGCCGATGACAATGTTTTCAAAAACCTGAATATCGTCGGCAACGCAACCGGCCTTAACGTCAGCACTGCTACGGCGACGACCGGACCGCAGAATACGACCTTTGGTGTTTTCTTGGGTCCCAATGCATCCGGACCAACGACCGCTCCAACGGCGATCACCTCGGTTGCAACGGGTGTCGCCGGCGCGGCGACCGCGGCAAATCTGGTCGTTGAGAACAACAGGATCGTTACCGCGGCACGCGGCGTGTCTGTTAACGGATCGGCGACGACAGTCGCACCCGGCTTACAGATACGGAAGAACCAGATCGGCAATCCGACAATGGGCGATCCCGACCAGGTGACCGCCATCGGGATAACCGCAAACGGTTCGACGAACGCAGTTATCTCCGAAAATCAGGTCTGGGTGGAGGGCTATGTTCGCTCGAGTTCCTCAACACACGGCATAAATGTCGGTGTGAACAGCACGAACACGTCCGGCGCAACCATCGAGAAGAACCGAATCGACCGCGTAAAGCAAAATGACGGCCAGTCTTGGGCGGCTTACGGCATCAATCTCGGCGGCGGCAGCGGCCATATCGTCCGAAACAACTTTGTCTCGGGCGTTATCAACGACCAGACCGCCGGAACAGGAGCATTCGGCGTTACCTTCGGTGCCTATGGTATTAGGAGCGGCAGCGGAACCGGGCATCAGATCTATCACAATTCCGTGAATATGTATGGTGCGATGGGCGGTGTTACGAACACGAATCTCACCGCAGCCTTCATATTGACGGGGACGAGTCAGACCGGTGTTGATGTCCGAAACAATGTATTCGTGAATTCGATCTCGGGCGGAAATCCGACCGGGACTCGTAATGTCGCGATCTACTTGCCTTCGGGTGCGACATCGGTCCTAAATCTGACCCTGAACAATAACGACTACTTTGTCGGTTCGGATGCGAACAACCGTATGGCGCAAGTCGGCACATCATTCGGCACGGGTGAATATACGCTTGCCGATTTTGATCCGACGATGACGACACCCGCGACGAACTTCCGTTCGTACACCAACCCGCTATCGGCAGGGGGAGGGAATGACGATTCCAGCAAGAAGGCGGATCCGCTGTTCGTCTCCAATAGCGATCTGCATCTGCAGGTAACTTCGCCGATGCAGGCCTCGGGTGCAAGCGTCGGTGTGACCGATGACATTGACGGCGATATTCGGCAGACACCTCCTGATCTTGGTGCGGACGAAGTCCTCTCAATGGGGTCGCCGGGTTCATTACAGTTCAGCAGCGCCACCTACTCGATAGGCGAGGCGGGAGGTGACGCAGTAGTTACCGTTACACGCACGGGCGGCAGTGACGGTACTGTAACGGTCGATTACGCGACCTCGGACGGCACCGCTACCGGCGGCGCATCGTGCGGCGGTTCGGTCGACTATGTAAACGCTTCCGGAACCTTGTCGTTCGCAAACGGTGAAACGAGCAAGACGTTCAACGTGACGATCTGCAACGACGCAACGGACGAGCCGGATGAGACGTTGAACTACACGTTGTCCAATCCTACGGGCGGTGCAACGTTAGGTACGCCATCTGCCGCAGTTCAGACGATCGTGGACGATGACGTGCCGGCGTTGACCTACAACGTGGCCATCAGCGACGCACGATTGGTGGAAGGCAACTCCGGTTCGGCGAACATGGTGTTCGACGTGACGCTGACCTCTGCGGCCCCGCCTGTCGGACAAAACGGCAGTCCGACGATAGCGTCGGTACAGTACGCGACGTCGGACGGCACCGCGACGGCAGGCAGCGACTATTCTGCTACGAGCGGAACGCTCAGTTTCTCCGCAACGGGAACTCAGACGGTCTCGGTTCCGGTCGCCGGAGATACGACCAAAGAAGCGAATGAATTCTTCTTTGTAAACTTGAGCAATCCGTCGGTGAACACGACGATCACGGACGGCCAAGGTGCGGGCGTCATCGTTGACGAAGATCGGCCGTATGTGGCCGACTTCGACCGCGATCTGAAGTCGGATTACAGCGTCTTCCGTCCGGGCAGCTTGCTTTGGTATGCTCTCCACTCAAGCGACGGTTCGCTGGACATCGCCGCTGCCGGCGCTATCGACGGAGTTGCGGCACCGGGTGATTACGACGGCGATGGAAAGGCTGACTTTGCGGTCTTCGATACGAATGCCGGTGTTTGGTCGGTTCGTCGCAGCTCGAACAACTCGATCCTTACAAAGTCTTGGGGAACTGCCGGCGATAAGCCCGTGCAAGGCGACTACGACGGCGACGGCAAGACGGACTTTGCGGTCTTCAGGCCATCTACCGGTGTCTGGTGGATCTCGCGAAGCTCGGATAGCAGTACGACCGCCCTCCAGTTCGGTATCAGCACCGATCATCCTGTTCAGGGCGATTACGACGGCGACTTCAAGACCGACCTTGCCGTTTATCGCGACGGAACCTGGTATATCTTACGCAGCTCGGATGGCGGCGTTTCGATACAGAGCTGGGGACTTTCGACCGACAAACCGGTCGCGGGTGACTTCGATGGGGACGGCCGACAGGATGTCGCGATCTACCGTGACGGTGTCTGGTGGATCCAACAGAGCTTGAGCGGTTCGTACATCGCCGTTCCGTTCGGGCTGTCGTCCGATGTGCCGGCGCCGGCCGATTTCGATGGTGACGGTACGACTGACATTGCCGTCTTCCGCGGCTCGACCGGACTTTGGTACGTGCTGAAGAGCTCGGATCAAGCCTTGACCGGTGTGAAATGGGGTGTTAGCACGGACGTGCCCGTGCCAAGTGCCTACATTCCTGAGTAGTCGCCTTTGATGGCTGACAAATGGTGTGGAGAACCGCTTACTGGTTTTCCACACCGTTTTTATTTCCGTTCGACCCGCGACGGGCGCACCTGTTCCCGTCAGGTATGTCGGAAATGGTATCCTGTTCCCTCAACTACGATGGCAAAACAACCGGCGACCATATTTGTTTGTCAGAATTGCGGCGCACAGTCGCGCAAGTGGCTCGGACAGTGTGCAGACTGCGGCGAATGGAATACGTTTGCCGAAGAGCGTTTTCGTCCCGCCGCCGCGGGTAAACGTGCCGCGTCCTCGATCAACTACCGGCCTGCTGAAGCCTTTTCCTACACATCGATAGAGTCGGACGAGGACGAACGCACTGCTTCGGGTATCGATGAATTCGACCGTGTGTTGGGAGGCGGCATCGTCGCCGGTTCGCTCGTTCTGATCGGCGGTGCGCCGGGCATCGGCAAATCGACGCTCGTACTTCAAATGGCCGAACGGCTCGTTTCGGGCGGCATTTCCGTTCTTTATGTTTCGGGCGAAGAGTCCGAACGGCAGATCAAGCTTCGCGGAGCTCGACTTGGACTTAAGGCCGACGGGCTTTTCATTATGCCCGAGACGAATCTTGTCGCCATTTTGGACGAGATAGCAAGGATGCGTCCAAATGTCGTTATCGTCGATTCGATACAAACGGTCTTCAGCCCCGCGATCGAATCGGCACCGGGCAGCGTTTCGCAGGTTCGCGAAGTCGCCTCGCAGCTGATGATGCTTGCCAAACAGACCGGTACTCCCGTCTTTCTCACCGGCCATGTTACGAAAGATGGTTCGATCGCCGGCCCAAAGACACTCGAACACATCGTCGATACCGTGATCTATTTCGAAGGAGATCGGCATCACAATCACCGCATCATTCGCGCGACAAAGAACCGCTTCGGTGCCGCCAACGAGATCGGTGTTTTCGAGATGACAGGCACGGGATTGATCGCCGTCGGCAATCCATCGGAGCTTTTCCTTCAGGAGCGTCCCGAGAACGCGACCGGTTCCGTCGTTACCGTTTGTATGGAAGGCACGCGGCCGATGCTCGTAGAGATCCAGGCACTCGCAAGCGGCACGAAGTTCGGCTCGGGACGGCGGATGACTCAGGGTTTTGACCACAACCGCACATCGCTTTTGATCGCCGTGATGGAGAAGCGTCTGGGGATGCAGCTTGCTTCGGACGATGTTTTTGTGAACGTTGCCGGCGGCTTCGAGGTCGATGAGCCCGCGGCCGATCTCGGCGTGATCGCGGCGGTCGCATCGAGTTTCCGCAATCTCGTTATTCCGCCCGAAACTGCTTTGTTTGGCGAGGTCGGACTTACCGGCGAGGTTCGCGGCGTTCTCCAGGCACAGACACGTGCCCGCGAAGCTCAGACTCTTGGATTCAAGAAGCTCATTATTCCGGAATCAAACCGTAAAGGCCTCGAAAAACTCCTCGGAATACGCATCGTCGGCATCAGGGATCTTGACCAACTGATGGATGAATTGTTCTAATTCTGTTCCGTCCACGTGGTCTTTTTTCGTCTCGGGAACAAACCCATCCGTCAGTTCGTATCTCACAACAACACAAAAAAAGGAGCTGTTGTTGGGAATGAAATTTCGCCTGTTTATCGTATTCACACTTGTGCTTGTGTCGTCACTCGCAGTCGTCGGACAGACGAGCGACAAGACCGAGACAGAACTAAAATCGCTTGTTCGGCGGATGGTTGATGCCCAAGCTGCTTTCGATGTGAAGGCTCTTGATGCAGTCCTCACGCCGGACTACATAGAGATATCGCCGCTTGGCGAATTCGACACGCGCGATAAAGTTCTCGGGTTTTACAAGCCCGAATTGAAGCCGCCGGCGAACCAAATGCCCACGAATATGGAGTTAAGCGATTACTCGGTCCGCATTTACGACAAGATGGCGGTCGTGATCGTAAAAGAGACGTTCTCGTTCACTGCCGACGGAAAGCCCCTACCGCCTCGAAGCTTGCGAGTGATGTTCGTGTGCAAACGGGAAAAGAGCGGCTGGAAGGTCGCGTCCGTGCAATACACCGGCATTCGTCCGAAACAACCTGCTCCGCCGGCAAGGCCGAATTGATCGGCAAGCAGAAACAGAACTCTAGATTTCCGGTGCCATTATCTTGTCGAGAATGCTGTCCGTTTTAGCGCGGATATCTGTAACACGCGGGCTCGGATGTTCGTTCAAAAATGACGGCGGCGTGTGGAATGGATCGACCTGTACAGGCACTCCTTCTTCGTCGAGGCGATGAGTGATTATCGAGGAGATAAGTTCCTGTTCGAACTGAGTAAGGTCGAGAAATCTAACACCAAGGCCTGTGTGATCGAATCGATATAGTGCTTTGCACCACAGCGGTAAATGGTTGCCGTTCGGCAACTCGATCTCCATGCGAAATTCGTCGCCGACGTAGATGTTTTCCTCCCAACCGGTAAAACAGCCTCCAATGCTTATTTGCTGCAAGCGAGTTTGCTGCCGCTCACCGTATTTGGTGATGATCGTCGCCGGAATGTCGAGCGAGAAGCGGATATGTTGGCGTTGGCTGATAGACATTTTGCTGTCAGGGGTGAACAAACAACTGCAACAGCCTATTCTAGCTGTTTGCGGCGGGCTCTAGCAACACAAAAAGACCGGCCCGCGATAAAACCCGAACCAGTCCCTTCCGTGAGAAATAAGTTTCTACTTTATGCTGCGGCCGCTTCGTTGCCTTCCGCAACCTCTTCAAAAGCGGCGGCAAGTGCCTGGCCGATCACCTGCGGCGGCCTGCCTTCGAGGTCGCGACGCTCGAACATCTTCACTAATTTTCCGTTCTTCAAGAACGCGATCGAGGGCGATGACGAGGCGTAGCCGGTGAAATATTGACGAGCGGTTTCAGTTGCGTCGATGTCTGCACCGGCGAATACCGTGATCGCGCGATCGGGTTTTACTGCCGAATGCTGGAACGCCATCGCAATGCCCGGGCGAACACCGCCCGCAGCGCATCCGCAAACCGAATTTACGACGACCATAAGCGTGCCATCTGTGTTCTTGACCGCGGCCTCAACAGCCTCGCTCGTCTTTGTTTCTTCGATTCCAAGGCTCGCGAGTTCAGCGCGCATACCGTGGATCATCATTTCTGGATAGGGCATAAATTCTCCTAAAGGTTGAAATATACTTGACCTTTTTTTCAAGTATCTTAAATTTGGTGATACCGCGTCAAGTTTGGCGCAGCGGGAACGAATCGCTTACTATCGACAGATATCACAAGACAATGCCCATCGAAACTGAGAAGAAGTATCGGATAGCGGTTGAGCAGGCCGTCGAATTGGCCGCTCTTCTTGAAGCTCGCGGCGGCGTGCTCCAATACGAACGGTTCGAGGAGAACCTTCTCTATCGCGGCGGACAGCTCGACGCGAATAATGCGGTACTACGCATCAGGAAGACCGGCTCGGGTTCATTCCTGACCTACAAAGAGAAGGCGAATGCAGAAGATGGTTTCAAGGCTCGGCTTGAGTACGAAACACAGATCGCTGACCCTGCCGCGGCCGAGGCGATGATCGGCAGGCTCGGCTATCAGCTTTCTCTCGTTTACGAAAAGCGTCGAAAGGCATGGCGGTTTGCCAATTGCGAGGTTGTGATCGACGAGCTTCCGTTCGGGGTCTTTGTTGAGATCGAAGGCGCTCCGGATGACATTCAAATTGCGGAACAGCGATCGGGAGTTGGTGAGTTGGAGGTTGAACCGAACAGCTATCCTGGCTTAACCGTCAAGTACGGGCGCGAAGTAGAAGGCGTCAAAGAGGCCCGCTTCAAATGATTCATCTCGCTAGCCGCTGCGGTCTGGCGCATCGCGAACACTCACGTCGATCACTCGCGGGTCGTCTCCGTCTCCCGATACCGATATTTCGATAATTCGTTTTGCGGCCGGCATCGAAGCCAAGCGATCTGACCACTCTATGATCGCGACGGCCTTCGGATCCTCCAAGATCTCGTCAAGTCCGACTGCATCTGATGCGTTGGACATTGCGTCCAGCCGCCAGAGGTCGATGTGATAAACGTCAAGGTCGTTCGTCTTATAGAGATTGACCAGCGTAAAGCTTGGGCTCGTTACCTCATCCGCGTCGTAGCCCAGCCCGTGCAGAATGCCCTTGGCGAATAAGGTCTTTCCGGCACCGAGTTCACCTTTGAGCAATATCACGTCGCCGCCGCGAAGGTCGCGGCTGAACTTCTCGCCGAGATCGAACGTCTGTTCGGGCGTATTGCCGATGAAGTTACCGGTCATTCGATGGGTATCCCGATCTGAGTGAACCACGAGTGCTTGTCCCAGTAGCCTCGCTGATAGACGATAAGGCCGTTGCGAAAAGTAAAAAAGCCGCAGCCGCGTATCTCGAAGGACCTTCCGGTCGGTTCTATGCCTGCAAATTCGCCCAGGAATGTACCTCCGCCGATCCATTCCCACGCCGCTCGATCGCCGTCGCCGAACAGGCTCTCAACCCGCGACCACGCATCGGGAAACGCCGTGAAGAAGTTCGCCGTGTCGTTGCGTATCTCTTCCATGCCGACCGAGGGTTTGCCTGCCGCGACCTGAAAGTTGACCGCATCCTCCGCGTAGCACGCAACAACACGCCCGACATCGCGAGCCTGAAACGCGTCGATCCAAGTTTGTAAGAGAGTGATCGAATCCATCCCTAGTTTTCAAGAACTGCAAATGCGTCAACCAAACACTCGCGCACGTCAGACGCCGTCATAACTCGTTTGCCGTAATTCGCCGCCGCGATGTCGCCGGCCATTCCGGCTACGTAAACCGCTGCCACGACCGTTTCGAAGACATCGATCTTCATCACGGCGGCCTGAGCCGTAAAACCCGCGAGAATGCCCGTCAGGGTGTCGCCATTGCCCGCCTTACCGAGGCCGGAGTTTCCGGTAGGATTTACGACGACGCGGCCATCGGGAGCACCTATCAGTACACGCTCTCCTTTCAGGACAAGGATAACATTGTGCGTTGTCGCAAACTCGCGAACCGCCGCAACGCGGTCGGCTGCTAAGCTCCCCTCCTTACGAAGGAGGGGCGACGCTTCAGCGTCGGGGTGGTTCTTTGATTCGCCAAGCAACCGCCTGAACTCGCCCTCGTGCGGCGTCAGGATCACGTGGCTCCCCTCCTTACGAAGGAGGGGTGACGCTTTAGCGTCGGGGTGGTTCTCTTTCGAGAACGGCGAAAGCAAATTCAACGCATCCGCGTCCACCACCACCGGCTGGCGACAACGAGCGACGACCTTCTTAACGAAGTTACGAGTACTCTCGCTTTGCGATAATCCGCAGCCGATCGCGATGGAATCAGCCTTTTCAAGAAGCGCATCGATCTCGTCGAACGCTTCTTCCGCGATCGCACCGTCCTCGGTTTCTTCGACACCGCGGATCATAACTTCAGGCAAGATGCGCGAGGCCACGGAATCCTTTGACGAGTGCGGCGTTACTAGCGTCACCAGGCCGACGCCCGAACGCATCGCGGCATTTCCTGCGAGAACGGCCGCTCCCGAATAGCTTTCCGACCCGGCGATCATGAGCGCGTGTCCGCGGGTGTTCTTGTAAGAGT
Organism: Acidobacteriota bacterium; assembly: GCA_018269005.1. Taxonomy (GTDB): domain Bacteria; phylum Acidobacteriota; class Blastocatellia; order Pyrinomonadales; family Pyrinomonadaceae; genus OLB17. Next base: position 95,952 of record JAFDVK010000053.1, read on the forward strand.
CGCTCGAAAATCGAGTTCTCTCCAACCAGGCCTTTGCATCTGCGTTTTCTGCAAGGAACAACTGCGAGTGCTGCTCTCGGACAAGCTCTTCCGGCGAGCCGATGTTCGCGACGACGAGTTCGCCATTGAAATTCGACGCCGGCGGCAGCACGTTCGCGGGTTTCGGGGCAGTGAAGGTTACGGTCACGTCGGGCGGCCTAAATTGTGTGCCTTCCACGTCCGCCCTGTCAGCCATTAGCCCGGACTGAATGTCGATCGCGACGTGCAGCACATCCGGAAAACTCGCGACCAACTCATTAACGTCCGCTCGCGGGCTTCTCAAGCCTGTGCCGAACACCGCATCGACCACGCAGGAAAGTTCGCCCCACTCGTGCTCATTCAGAAGATCCGATGCATGTGCGACGTCTTCGGCCTCAAAGAATTCGAGGTTGGGCCGGTCGGCCATCGCGACGAGCTTCTCGAAGTTAGTTCGCGCGTCGCCTTTTGTGCGTTCGAGCGTGCCGAGCAGAATGGCGGTCACGCCGGCACCGTCATTCGATAGGATCCGTGCCAACGCGGCTCCATCGCCGCCATTATTTCCGGGGCCGCAGAGGATGAGGATCTCTTTCATTTTGACCGAACCGCCGAGTTTCTCGGTAATAACCCGCGCAACCGCATTCGCGGCATTTTCCATCAAAATAATCGACGGAATGCCGTATTTTTCGGTCGTGAGGCGGTCAACCTCGCGCATTTGGGCGGCGGTAAGCACAGGCTGCATAGATCAAGACCTAATGTAACACACCTGTTTTGAATGGTTTAGCCTGTCGACTGTCGGAGACGCCAAAAAACCGCGTCGGCTCGCTTTCCGATGCGGTTTCCTTGGAAACTTACTCAATTGGAGAATGTGAATAGACTTTGGGCGTCCACATCGGCAGGTTTTGTTTGCCACTGTGCTCTTACACGCTTTTCTTCCGTTCATTTAAAGAAAACGTCCATTAAGGTTCCGTTTCCAGAAAACCGAAGTGATTTGAGGGAACAAGTTCACGGTTCTCGAATTGCCGCGCGAGCGGACGGATCGTTGAAGAAGCCCGCCCGTAGTAAGGGCACCCGTGTCAGTACCGTCTGCGTAAGCGGACGGATCGTTGCCGCAAGCCCGCCCGCTTACGCAGGCGGTACTGACAAGATCGGCAGCCGAGGCGGCCTTACCCTGGGCTATTATCTCGCGTCTCCTACGGGGACAAAACCTTCTTGGCTCCGTAGGAGCCGCACGTTTGTAGCACGCCGCCATCAATATCCCACCTCGGAGGCGACTTGGCCGCCGACAAATCCCTCTGTCGCTCCTAACGGAGCTCCAGGATCAATTTTGCGACCTCTTTCCCAGGGTGGCGGCCGAGACGGCCTTACCCCGGGCTATTATCTCGCGTCCCCTACGGGGACTTAAGGTCGGCAGAACTTCGCCACGGCCCCACGCTCATTCGTCGTCAAACGCGGCGAGCCCAAATGATCGGTTGTCAAATAGCTAACTCGCGGCTCCGCAGCGACCTCGCCCGAATATTCCGCGATCAATACTCCAGATGCATCATATACGAAAATGGTGGTTTCGGCAGCGGAAACAAGTCTCGCGAAAGTTAAATCAACTTAAAAGATCACAAGAATGTTTCGACTCTTCTTCGGGTCATTCTCCGGCAAGCGATCCATTCGGACGACCCACCCGCCGCGTTTTACAAAAAGAATCGAGTTTAAGAGTTCCTTTACCGTCTGTCGCTCGAAATGCAACTTTCCATCCAGTTGTCGGAAGGTATTTGTGCTTGCCAAGTCCACAGATTTCGAAATCCCTATGTGGGAATCATTAACGAACTGTAGTATCTCGGGGGCTTCGAGAAAGCTCAGTCTCACGGTCACGATCCTCGGATCGACCTCACTCTCGAATTTCTCGATCTTCGTCGCAAGCAACTTGACGATACGGTCGTCCCTGTCGCTAGTTGGAAGGATATTGATCACCTTTCCGTCGCTCTCCCAACGGTACTCGGGCATCTGCTTGATGATCGCATTCATCACGTCGCTCAGCGGAGCATTATCAAGATCAAGTGAAAATGAATACTTCTTCGGCTTGTACCATTCCTCTTTAGGAATTGGCCATTTCATATGGTCGCCGTCAGGTAGCGTATAGCTTAGATTCGGTTCGAATACAAGGTCGTCGATAGGTGTTGAAGGTGACATCTCTAGTCCAATTGGAACGTCGAAATCTTGTATCAGCGTCCCCGCGACGACGCTAAACGGTGCCTCCTTTATATGGATCGTTACTCGTTTATCGCGTATGTCGTTTTGAGAGAATGCCGTCGCGACACCAAGCGAAAGAACGGTGAATATCAAAAGCATAATTCTTCGCATTACGACCTCCAAATTTCAGCATAGACGACCGGAGAGCCGGCCGAGACGCCGCGTTTACCCGAAACGATGTCCCTCTTTACGGGTAATTGGTGGTCCCGGCTGGATTCGAACCAGCGGCCTTCCGCTTAGGAGGCGGACGCTCTATCCAACTGAGCTACGGGACCGATACAAATTCGGATTGTGGAGTGCGGAATGCGGATTGTCAACGGCTAGCTGTCGTAGCGGACCAGCGACTGAACATTATACCCTGCGAACTTGTCGCGGCCTTTGAGAAAATCCAATTCGACGACGAAAAGAAGCCCTGCGACCTTGCCGCCCACGCTTTCAACTAGATCGACGACGGCGCGCGCCGTGCCGCCGGTCGCGAGCAGGTCGTCAACGATAAGGACATTGTGGCCCTCGCCGACCGCGTCCTTGTGCATTTCGAGAGTGTCGGTGCCGTATTCGAGATCGTACGAGATCGAGACCTTTTCGGCCGGGAGCTTTTTCGGTTTGCGTACCGGTATGAAGCCCGCGTCGAGCTTATAAGCGACCGGCGCGCCGAAGATGAAGCCGCGTGACTCCACACCGATCACGGTATCGACCTTGTGGCCGTTCGCGAGTTCGGCGAGCGCATCGACCGAAAGCCGTAAGCCCGTCGGGTCGAGTATCAGCGTCGTTATGTCGTAAAAGTTGATGCCGGGTTTCGGGAAATCCGGCACTTCGCGGATGAGTTTCTTAAGATCTTCCATTCTATTTGTTATCTTTTTCGATCCTGAATGTTGAATATTGGTCCGTCGGTTCTTCGACGATCTCTTCGAGCATTACGACGTTCGAAAATGGCGGACCGGCCGCAATGTCTTCCTTAAAAGCGATGACCGCGCGTTCGGATCCTTCGACGAACGCTTCGACGCGGCCGTCGCTCAGGTTTCTAATAAACCCGCGGATCTGATGTTTCGCGGCTGACCGCTGGGCGAAATAGCGAAACCCGACGCCCTGCACCATCCCGCTTACAAAATACCGTCTTGCGATCATTCGTTTCGCCGCTCGTTGCCGAAGCTAGATTGTGCCAAGCTTTTCGCGAGTTGTCCAAATCGAGCGGCCACCGCGAAAAAAGGCATTGACAATATGTTGTGGTCGTGTTTAAACTATTCACAATAAAGACGACTGAAGGACGCGCTCGGACGGAATGAGGGGGAATCATTCTTGACGGGTGTTTTTTGTTTGCGGTTACTTGTCAGGTGCTGCGTAGCTTGAAACTTCGAGTTCGCGGCCGTCGGTTATGATCGTGATCATCCCGTATTCTCCGGTCGTTAGGACGGCGGCTCCCGAATTCTTCCATGCGTCTAAAACTTCTTTGTGCGGATGGCCGAATTGCGAATGGCGTCCGACCGAGATGATCGCCCACGCAGCATGTGTCGCGAGGATGAAGTCGGCGGTTGATGACGTTCGGCTGCCGTGATGCGCGACCTTTACGACATCTGCGGACAACTGTGTGCCCGAAAAGAGCAGTTCGTGCTCTGCGTCCTTCTCAATGTCACCTGTCAGCAGGATCTTACGATTGCCGTAAACCAGCCGCATCACGAGCGAATGATCGTTGTCGGACCGGCCCGCGGGGTCGCCGGCGGGATAGAGTATTTCGACGTGTACGCCGCCGATGTCAAGAGTTTGTCCTCGTACCAGCGATTCGATCGGGATCTGACGGATCCGCATCACATTCATCAGTTCATTCAACTCCGGGTCATCAGTCGGCATTCGTCCAAGGAAGGCTTTGCCGATGGCGAAATTATTCGCTGCATCGACAAGGCCGCCTGTGTGGTCGATATCGGCGTGCGATGCGGCGAGATAGTCGATCCGTGAGTAGCCTTTGTGCCATAGGACGGGCGAAACGACGCGTTCGCCGATGCTCGCCGTGTCAGGTTGAAAGTCTTCTTCGCTCTTCTCGTCAGGGTAACGAAGGTGCCGCCCGCCGCCATCCACGAGCATCGTCTCGCCGTTCGGAAAAGTGATGAAGATCGAATCGCCTTGTCCAACATCGATCACATCGACGCGAAGTTTTCCGGTCGCGGCCGGTGCCGAAAACGGATGCAGGGCGATGACCGCGGCGAGGAGAACAAGTCCGCATGCGGCCGCAATTATCCCTTTCTCGATCGTACGGTCGCGGATGATCGCAAATCCGTTCCATCTCGCGGCGGCGAAGGCGAAAAGTATCATCAGGCTCGCGTAAACGAAATAGACGGCGGCCCCCGCACCGGAATATTCCGGCAAGCGGAAGCTGAAGAAGGCGAATTTGGAGAGGCCTTCGGGAACGACCAGATTGAGCGAATTGCAGGCCTCGGCGAGAGCGAAAAGCGGCCTTGCGAGCGTGTCGTTGATGGCCGAAAGAAAAAGCCCGATGACCGCTGCGAAACTTTCAACCGCAAGGAAGAATCCCACCCAAAGGTTGCTGAAAATGGCTCCGATCGAGATCCGATGAAAATAGATTACCGATAGCGGCAGCATCGCAAACTGGACGGCGAGCGAGACCAGCACGCCTTCGAACACATATCTCGCGGCTCGCTGAACGCCGCCTTGGATCCGATTTTTGAAAAATGGCGATCTTTCGATCTTCGCCGTCCAAAGATATGAACTGTGCTGTCGTTCCCAAGCTGTCGGGTTCCAATAGAGCGTCTCACAGAATCTCCGCAGCCGACGTGGTACGTTCGGCGGAAATGGCTCTGCGGCCGAAGGCGTCCACGAGCCGATCGCCTTTAGTTTCAAAAGCATCGGCAACGCAAAGAGACCGATCACACCGGCCGCGGTGAGCGTGAGTTGAAAGGATGGATCGAAGAGACCTGTGGGCCGCCATGCAAGCAGGCAGATCGCGGCAAAGGCGAGTTGGTTCGCGATAGATCTTGTACGATACATCGCGTACCCAAAAAGGCCCGCAGTGAGCATCACGGCCGCACGCACGATCGGAAGATCGGCACCGACGGCAAACGTGTAGATCCAAAGCGGGCCGATGGTGAGAGCAAAATGCAGCCATCTTCGCCGCGTGAAAAAGCGGACGATCAGCAGCAGCACGCCGGCTATGAACGTGACGTGAAGCCCCGAGATCACGAGAACGTGAAACGTGCCGCCTTCGCGATAGACATCGGCTGTCTGCCTGTCGAGAAGGTTGCGGTCGCCAAGCAGGCTCGCGGCCATCACACCGGCCGTTGATGGCGAAAGATGTCGTCTAAAACCTTCAACGGCCGCCGCTCTTTGACGATAGACGAACGCGAGCGGAAGAAAGACGGATTCCTCGCCGAGGTGTTCGATCAGAAGCGGGCTTTTTACGCGGGCGGCTGCGTCAATGCCGGTAAGGTCCGAACGCTCGACATCGGAAAGCACGCCCGGCGCACGGAATTCGTCCTCGCGTTCCAAGACGCACGTGAAACGAATCACCGAACCGTACGCGAGGCCGTCGCCCGCAGCATTTTTCTCTGTGATCGAAACTCTGACAATGCCGCTTGCGGGACGCTCTATGCCTTTGAAGGAGACCGAGTTTGCGGCGAGCAGGAAACGCCTTCCGAACTGCGTAACCTCGACCGGGCCGCTGATGACGCCCGTCAGTTCGACGATCCCATAGGTCGGAAGAGTTTGCGATCCGATCAGAGCTTTTATGCGGTCGGGGGCGACGCTGCCTTTCGATGCCGCAAAAGAGAATGCACCCGCGAAAAAGAACGCCGTGCAGATGAGGATCGTTGCAAAGCGCCGAGATCGAAAGATGCCGGATGCCGCCGCAAAAAGAACCGCAGCCGCGAGCCATATCCAAAGGCTTACTGAAACGGCGAGCGACGAAGCAGCGATTCCGACGCAGAAGCATACGGAAAGGATCGCGAGCGGCCACGGTGAAAACAGCTTCGCGACATTTCGCCCGGCCCTCGTCATTCAGCACACACCATTGGCTTGAACCCGAGGAAACGGCTTTCGCTCATTCCGCGGACCAAAAGCAGCTGCTCAGGCCGTCGAAACTTTCCGTTCGCTGCTCGGAAGTCGAGAATGAGTTTCGCTGTAGGGCCTCCAATGCCGGGCAAGCGAACGAACTCCGGCTCCGTCGCATTGTTAATGTTCAGTTGGCCGCCGGCACAGCGTATTGGTGGGTTTTCGTATTGGACGCGCGATGAGCACGAAGCAAAAAAGACGGCGCAAATGAGCACGAATATGGGAGCACGCATCGGATGGAAGAATAAACTATTTGCCTATTGTTCGTTCTCCATTTCCGAGAGATCTTGGACATCCTCGTAGGCCTTTGCGAGCACGGGCCGAGCGCGCGTCGAACCATCCATCTCGCCTATGTAGCCGTCGATCACCATTGCATCGAGGATCGCAGCGGCACGTCCGTAACCGATGCGAAGCTGGCGCTGCAGAAGCGATGTCGAACCGCGTTTTGCCTGCACGACCGACTTCAAGGCTTCGAAATAGAGCGGATCCTGGCGTCCGGGAGCAGAATTGCCTCCGGCCGCGGTGTCCTCCTCGCCTTCGACGATACGCTTGTCGTACTCGGCCTCGACCTTCTGAGCTTTGATGAACTCAACGACCTTCTTGATCTCGGCCTCGTTCACGAATGCACCGTGAACACGTGTTACGTTCGAATTTCCGGGCGGCAGGAAGAGCATATCGCCCATTCCGAGAAGGCCTTCGGCGCCGTTCGAATCGATGATCGTGCGGCTGTCCACTTTTGAAGAAACGCGGAACGAGATACGCGAAGGGAAGTTCGCCTTGATGAGGCCGGTGATCACATCCACCGACGGCCGCTGCGTCGCGAGAATGAGGTGAATGCCGACGGCTCGCGCCATCTGCGCAAGACGTGTGATCGATTCCTCAACGTCCTTGCCCGAGACCATCATCAGGTCTGCGAGCTCGTCGATAATGATGACGATGTAGGGAAGTATCTTGTGCGGTTCGCCGTTCTCGTCCGACTGCTCGATCTCGTTGCGGCGTTTTGCCTCGACATTGTAGCCGTCGATATTTCGAACGCCGTAGCCGGCAAGGTCTTTGTATCGACGTTCCATTTCGCCGACGGCCCAGCGAAGGGCGTTCGAGGCGCGTTTCGGATCTGTGATGATCGGCACCGCCAGATGCGGAATATCGGCATAAAGCCCCAATTCAAGCCGTTTCGGATCGACCATGATGAACTTCACCTGGTCGGGACGCGCCCGATAAAGTATCGACATCACCAGCGTGTTCACGCCAACGGATTTTCCTGCACCGGTGGCACCGGCGATCAGCAAATGCGGCATCTTTGCGAGTTCTGTTACGTAATGCGTGCCGTCGATCGTCTTGCCCAGTGCGAGCGTGAGCAAGGCCTTGGACTCGGAGAACTCCGGGCCCTCGATGATGTCGCGCAAAAAGATCGTCTCGCGTTTTCTGTTCGGGACCTCGATGCCGACATATGCTTTGCCCGGTATGCGGTCGATGCGTATCGATTCGGCCTTCAACGCAAGGCAAAGGTCATCCACTAGGCCAGTTACGCGCGAATATTTCACGCCCGCGGCAGGTTTGAACTCATACGTCGTGACGACCGGCCCGCGGGTGATATTCATCACCTTGCCGTCAACATTGAATTCTTTCGTCTTATCGGTCAGGTCCCTTGCCGTCGCATAAAGCTCATTCTCGTCCTGCTTGATATGCGGCGCCGGCGGTGTCAGCAGATCAGACGAAGGCAGCTGATAGTCAGCGTAATCAGGCGACGCGGTCGATACCGTTTCGGACACTTGGTCAGAGCTTTGTTCGAGGCCGTCCGCCTTCTTTTTCCGCGAACGCTTTTGCGGAGCCTCTTCTATGGCGTCAAGCGGCAGATCGCCGTCTTCGACCTTTGTCGTGGCATACGGATCGGCGTCCACGGTCGGCACCGAGACCTCGGCGGTCTCCTCGGCCGCATTTTTCTTCGTGCGTTTCGCGATCGAAGGCGGCTCACCGTTGATGTCGGGCAGGACGATAGTTGGCGGGATCTCCGCATCGTCAACTTTCTCGCGGATCTCGCGGCGTTTTTCGGCACGAAGTTTCGCTGCAGAATCGTCTGCCGCTCCTTCCGGCATTATGCGGGCAAACCAACCGCTCGCACGCAAGTAAATGCCGCTGCCAGCGACCTCCATATGCGAGAGGAATCCGGCGAGAGTGGCGTTGGTAACAATGATCAAGGAACACGCTAGGATCGCGGCGAGCAAGATGCCCGCTCCGACGTTGCCGATCAGGTGCGCAGTGCCCTGTGCTGTCGCCTCGCCGATAACGGCTCCATAGCCCCCGAAAAGAGCGATCAATCCCGCGAGCGAGACGGACAGAAAGACAAATCCTGCCACTCGAAGCCCGCCGGGCCTAAGGCTCGACGCCCTGAACACCCGCCAAGCGATCAAGCCGATAAGAAGCGGGAAGAAATATGCCGTCCAGCCGAAGAGATTGAGAAGGATCGCTGCGATATTCGACCCGATCGGCCCGACCCAATTCCGCGTTGCCGCGCCGCCGGTCGAAAAGATCGAGCGATCCGCCGGGCTGTTTGTTACGAGACTCAATAATACGAGCAATGCGGCCGCCGCAACTATGATCGCGACGATATCGTTCGTGAGCGAATGTTCTTGGATCTTGCCCTTTTTTGCGAGCAGCGTCGTGCCGTCAGCGAGACAGAAGTTGATGTCGTCGTCTTTATAGACCGTCTTGCAGGCTGGACAGACTTTCATATTAGATCCGGGCGTCGATTAAAGGAAAAAAAAATGCAAGTGCTTAAGATGAAGCCGCATTTTCCAAAAGGCGACGACCATCTACATTAAGTTCTACGTGATAAAGCTATGAAATGTCAATGTTTATATGCGCTTAAAGCCCGGACGCGGCCCTTTGCACGCGAAATCAAAAGGCTTGACAAGTGTGATACACTTATAAATGCGGACGTAATAGATGTTTTACGTCGCGCAGTTGACAAGATTACCGAGAGAAAGTGCGGCTTTGCATCCCGAAATTATTTTTTTTTTTCGAAAGCCCGATTTTCGTCCTCGTAAAAGTCTGAACGGAAAGGGGTTAACCTGTCCCACGCAGCGTTTGGGACAGCGTGGGACACTCGAGGGTAAAAAATGCTCATTAAGACGGCAAAACTAAGGAACCTGAACGCGGCGAAATCCCAATATCTTCAAAAACTTAGATAGTTCTCGGGAGCGACGATTTTTTCGGAATTTTTCTGTGCGTGGTAGTATTTTATAGGTATGAAGTTCGACGTGCTGATCATTAGGATCGGATTTGTTCTTTTGCTTGCGTTAGGCGGTTACTTGCTGAATCCACTCGGCAAGAGTTCACACCTTAACGAACTTGTTGGCGAAAGCGTCCGACTAAAGCAAAGCCTTTCCGGCGTTTTTGGCGCATTGGTGGCTATTGCCATCATTGGAGTTGAGGTCCGAGCGCGAAAGGCCTCCTTAAAGACTCTTATCGGAGCCGCAGTCGGCTCGATAATGGGGATCATCGGTGCATATCTGATCGGGATGCTGATCTCCTCTCAGGACATAAACACCGTTCCCGGCGAGCTGAAGACGTTCTTGACGATCGCCCTCGCTTTTTTCATGGGCTACATCGGTTTGATGGTCGGTGCGGCGAAAGGTGATTTCATCGACCTTTCGGCCCTCGGCGGGATCTTCAGCGACAAGGCAGTAAAACGCGATTACAAGATACTCGATACTTCGGTGATCATCGACGGCCGGATCGCGGATGTCGCGGAAACAGGCTTTTTGAGCGGTTCGCTCATCATTCCTAACTTTATTCTCGCGGAGCTTCAGCAGGTGGCCGACTCGGCGGATTCGTCGAAACGTCAGCGCGGCCGCCGCGGGCTCGATATGCTCCAGCGGCTCAGAAATAACAGCAAGCTCGACATTCAGATCGTCGAGACGGATTTTCCGGCGATCAAAGAGGTCGATCTCAAGCTGATCGAACTCGGGCTGCAGATCGACGCGGTTATCATCACGAACGACTTCAACCTCAACAAAGTGTCGCAGCTGCGCGGCGTTGCGGTCTTGAACATCAACGAACTTGCGAACGCCTTAAAGCCCGTGGTTCTGCCCGGTGAAGCGATGCGCGTTTATATCCTCAAGGAAGGAAAGGAATACAACCAAGGAGTTGCGTACCTCGATGACGGCACGATGGTCGTCGTCGATAATGCACGCAAGCTGATCGGCAAGACCGCCGATATCGCCGTGACGAGCGTGCTCCAGACGACGGCGGGCAAGATGATCTTCGGCAGGCTTTGGGAGGAGGCGCATCCCGAGGATACTTCGAATTCCCAGAACGCGATCCACGATTCGCGATCGCTTGGTTTCCGGCGGGCAACGCGTGAGCTCCGGCAAACGACCATCATCGAGGAGGTCGAACACTCTTGACGCACGGCGAAGATCCGCACCTGTCTTTCACGGCATAGATGAACACCGCGATCATAGTCGCCGCGGGTACGGGCACACGCTTCGGCGGCGATACACCCAAACAGTTCGTTGCTCTTGCGGGACGGCCGATCCTCACGCATTCGATCGAAAAATTCGATAGTTGCGATGCGGTCGATTCGATCGTTGTCGTTGCAGCAAAGGAAGCGATCGAGAGTGTTCGCTCGCTCGTTGGTGCGGCCGAATTTGCCAAACCTGTCGAGGTCGTGATCGGCGGGGCAACGCGTGCGGAATCGACGCAGAACGGTCTAAATGCGGTGAAGGGAAGTGAAGGCATCGTGCTGGTTCACGATGCTGCCCGTCCGCTTGTCAGCGTCGATGATATTCGGCAGGTAGTTCGTGCGGCGGAAGAATTCGGCGCGGCCTGCTTGGCAGCTCCTCTCGCCGACACGGTCAAACGAGTTGCCGATGGTGAGATCCGCGAGACGATAGACCGCAAGCAGCTTATGTCCGCTCAGACGCCGCAAGGCTTCTCAGTTGATCTGCTGAAGCGTGCGTTCGCTTCGGATCTTGATCTTGCGACTGCGACCGATGAGTGTTCGCTAGTTGAGAAACTCGGCGCAAACGTGAAGGTAGTTGCGGCGACCTCGTTGAACATGAAGATCACGACGCAGGAAGATCTCAAGATCGCGGAGGCGTTTGTCGCCGACGGACGTGACCATCGCCCGCGGATCGGATACGGGACCGACCTTCATCGCCTTGAGCCAGGCGGCCCGCTTAAGGTTGGCGGCGTGGCGATAGATTGCGATCTTCAGGCGGTCGGACATTCGGATGGCGATGTGCTTCTTCACGCGGTAACAGACGCGATCCTCGGAGCACTTTCTGAGGGCGATATCGGATCGCATTTCGCTGATTCAGATGAAAAATGGCGTGGAGCCGACAGCCGCGTCTTTATTGAAAGGGCGGTCGAACTGGCCGCAGATCTTGGGTTTGTTGTCGGCAGTCTTGATGCGGTCATCGATCTCGAAAGGCCGAAGATCCGCCCGTTCATCGACGAAATGCGCCAAATTTTGAGCGAACTCACAGGCCTTGAGATCGGCCGTATCAGCATAAAGGCAAAGACGGGCGAAGGCATGGGCCCGATCGGAGAATCGCGTGCTCTTTCGGCGACGGCCACGGTCTTGCTTTTTCCTTCAAAAGGTCAATAACACGAGATGCGTCCACAGAACATCATCGAGAAGAAACGCGACGGCAAGGCGCTCAGCGACGCCGAGATCGCCTCGTTCATCGATGGCGTCTGCACGGGAGCGTGGGAAGATTACCAGATCACGGCGCTTGTGATGGCGATGTTCATTAACGGCCTGACCACGAACGAGCAGAACGTGATAACGCGGGAAATGCTGCATTCCGGCAAGGTGATGGATTTCTCGGACATCGACGCACCGAAAGCCGATAAACACTCGACCGGCGGCGTTGGCGATAAGACCTCTCTGATCATTGCACCGCTTGCAGCATCGTGCGGCATTGCTGTCCCGATGATCTCAGGCCGCGGCCTCGGCCACACGGGCGGAACCCTCGATAAACTTGAATCCATTAAGGGCTACAACGTCAATCTATCGACAGAGCAGTTTCGGCATGTTATCAAGAGCTGCGGGTTCGCGATGACCGGGCAGACCGAATCGATAGCCCCTGCAGACAAAAAGATCTACGCTCTTCGCGATGCGACCGCTACTGTCCCGTACATACCGCTCATCGTCGCCTCGATAATGTCGAAGAAACTCGCCGAAGGCCTCGACGCGCTCATTCTGGATGTGAAGACAGGACTCGGCGCGTTTATGTCAAGATTTGAGGATTCGGTAAAACTCGCAGAAGCCCTCGTGATAACCGGCAAGGAATTCGGCGTTCGCACCGAGGCGGTCATCACCTCGATGGATCAGCCGCTCGGCCAGTTCGTCGGGAATTCGCACGAGGTGTATGAATGCGTAAAGATCCTTCGGAACGAAACGTCGGACCCGGCGCGCGAAACGCTCGAGCTTTCGTTGGATCTCACCGCGCGAATGCTGGTATTGACCGGCGTCGCCGATGACGCGTCAGAAGCCATGAATATCCTGCGGGACAAGCACGAAAGCGGCGAAGCTCTCGAGCGATTCCGAGCGAATATCGCCCTGCAAGGCGGCGATCCCTCGGTCTGTGATGATCCCGAAAAGCTGATCGAGCGTGATCTGGTCGTTTTCGACTTGCGAGCGGAAAGCGAAGGTTACGTTTCGTCGATAGATGCGTTGAAGGTCGGAGAGGTCGTAGTCTCTCTTGGCGGCGGGCGCTTGAAGGCGTCCGACGACATCGATCCGGGCGTTGGATATGAGTGCCTGGCAAAGATCGGCGACCCCGTGAACGAGGGCGATATCCTTGGTCGTGTGTCCTGCCGCAGGAGTGACCAAGCTGAGCAGGCAGCGGTCTTGCTCCGAAAAGCGTATTCGATCGGTACGTCTAAGGCCGAACCGCCTGCGCTTATCCGCGATTCGGTCAATTGACCGATTCCTCTGAACAATTCGTTCGCTTCCGACGTAAAGCCAAAAACCGGCGAGTCGTCGGCGAGGTCAATTTATGCTCGAAGCGGTCAACTTATCGAAAACCTACATCAGCGACGGCATAAGCTATGATGCCCTTCGTACCATCGATCTCAAGATCGACAAGGGCGAACGCGCCGCGATCACCGGACGATCAGGAAGCGGGAAGTCAACGCTGATGCATCTGCTTGCATGCCTTGACGAACCGACGAGCGGCAGTGTGCTTTTGGACGGCAAAGATATTTCCGGTCTTTCCGAACGTGAAAGGAATGTTCTTCGAAACGAGAAGTTCGGCTTTGTATTTCAGCAGTTTTTTCTGAACGGACGCGAGACCGTTTTGGAGAACGTTGCATTGCCGCTTCGAATCCGCGGTTGGCGGGAGTCCAAGATCCGATCGGCCGCAAAGGCGGCCCTTGCCTCGGTGGAGCTTGAGGATAAGGCCGGCAAGCGTGCAAAGGACCTATCAGGCGGCGAAAAGCAGCGAGTCTGCGTTGCAAGGGCGTTGGTCGGCGAACCGCAAATGATCTTCGCGGACGAACCAACCGGAAACCTGGATTCCACCACCGGTAAGCTGCTCGAAGATATGCTGTTTCAACTCAATGCCGCTCGCGGCATCACGCTCGTTATCGTAACGCACGATCCGGATCTTGCACGACGGTGCGGTCGCGTTGTGAACGTGAAGGATGGACGCATCGAGACGGATTTCGGAGCAAAGGGAGAGGTGCGATGAGACTTTGGGGCATTATCCGGATGGCGAACCGCAGCCTTCTGCGCAATAAGCTTCGTACGTTCCTTACGATCAGTGCGATCTTCGTTGGTTCTTTCACCTTGACGCTGACCAACGGCCTCGGCGACGGGCTTCGCGCTTACGTAGAGAACCAAGTTAAAAATGTCGAAGCGGAACGCGTCGTATTTATCCGCAAGCAGGCTCCCGTTGCCGGCCCGCGACTTAGCGATGATGAGCCCGCAGAGTATCGTGAGGGCGAGAATAAGGATGAAAATGGCCTTGACCCGTCCGCAATGTCTTTTACACTGCAGCAGATCGAAAGCATTACAAAAGATATCCCCGGCATTAAGACGATAACCCCGCATTATTCGATCCAAGCTGAGTACATCACGCTTGACGGCAGCAAAAAATATCAGGCCGGGCTTGGAATGCTGTCCGACGGCGTTATTCAAAAGACCGAAGCCGGACGGACGATCGACGGGAAGGATCAAGTGATAATTCCGCATGGCCTTGCCCGAGCCCTTGATGCGAACATCGCTGCTCTTATCGGAAAACATGCAACGATAGTCTATAAGAACGCTGCCGGTGAACTAAAGACGCTCTCGCTTGAGATAGTCGGCGTCGCGACCAAAGGCTTTATCACGAATACCAATTCCTTTGTCGATGTGCAAACGGCCAAACAGATCTACGATGATCAAAAAACAGGCTACGACGCTGACAAATTCTTCAATTTCTCGCTTCAGATGGAGTCCGTAAGCGATGGGAAACTCGCTGAGGTAAAGAAAGCGTTCGAAGCAAAAGGGTTTGCGGCCGATACGATGGCCGATCAGAAGAAGCGCACGTACGATGCCATCGGGATCTTCAAGATCGGGATGAATTTCTTCGCAATGATCGCATTGCTTGCCGCTTCGTTCGGTATCGTGAACACGCTCATAATCGCAGTGATGGAACGCACAAAGGAGATCGGCCTCCAAAAGGCGCTCGGGCTGAGCCGCGGCAAAATATTCCTGATGTTTTCGCTCGAATCGATCCTCATCGGGTTTTGGGGTGCGATCATAGGAATTCTGAGCGCGATCATAAGCGGCGTTATCGCGAATAGGTTTCTGGTGTCCAGTTATCTGCCATCTTTCGAGGGTTACGACTTTTTCTCATTCACGCTTCCCTCGATCGTCTCGGTGCTTGCGCTTGTTTCGGCGATAGCGTTCATTGCGGGAGTTTTCCCGGCGTTTCGGGCAAGCAAACTTAATCCGATCGAATCACTTCGTTATGAGTAGGCCGTTGCTGACTTTTTTACGATTCTAAAGTAAGCTAGAACCTCGTTGAAAGCACTTTGATCGAGGGACTATGTTCAAATCTCC
The DNA here is from genome assembly GCA_018269005.1 of Acidobacteriota bacterium. GTDB lineage: Bacteria > Acidobacteriota > Blastocatellia > Pyrinomonadales > Pyrinomonadaceae > OLB17. Next base: position 111,325 of record JAFDVK010000053.1, read on the forward strand.
AACCTTTCCGCTGATCTTGACGGTCATCTTCGCGGTGATGTCGTTGAGCGGGTGCAGTTCGACCGAAGCCCTTCCTCAGACGGGCTGCCACAAGAATATCGGTATCGTCTTTGATATCGGCGGCAAGAACGACCGTTCTTTTAATGCCGCGGCGTGGGAAGGTGTAAAGCGGGCTCAAAAGGAACTTAACGTTTGTCTTTACGACGTCGAACCTGGCGATCCGACATCGATCGAACCTGCGATGCGTGCGTTCGCCGAACGCAATTTCGATCTCGTCTTTGGTGTCGGCTTTGCTCAGGGCCCGATCATGCAGAAGGTTGCTACCGATTACCCGAACGTGAATTTCGCGATCGTTGACGGCGTCATCTTCGAGGCCGACGGCAAAACCCCGAAGAAGAATGTCGCCTCGCTCGTTTTCCGCGAGCACGAGGGCTCGTATCTTGTCGGGATGATCGCCGCCTACAAATCAAAGACGGGCGTGCTCGGGTTTGTCGGCGGAATGGACATACCGCTCATTCACAAATTCGAGATGGGTTTCGAGGAAGGAGCGCGTTCCGTGAATCCGAATATTCGAGTGATCGATAACTATGTCGGTGTAACGGATTCTGCGTGGAACAATCCGGGAAAGGGGAAGGAACTCGCGCTCTCGCAGATAGAGAATGGTGCCGACGTGATATTCACCGCCGCGGGCAATTCGGGCCTCGGCGTTTTTGATGCCGTCGAGCAGTACGGCATCGACCCGAAAACGGGCGAGGCGAGGAAATTCGTGATCGGCGTTGATTCGAATCAGAACGGCGTTAAACCGGGCTTTGTGCTCACCTCGATGGTCAAACGCGTTGATAATGCCGTGTTCGATGTCGTCAAAGAGGTCGTCGAAGGGAAGTTCCAGGGCGGTTTTCACGCTTTCGGCCTAGACAAGGACGGCGTCGCGTACGCCCTCGATGACTACAACCGCAAACTTATCCCGCCCGACGTCATCGAAAAGGTCGAGGAAGCGAAACGCAAGATAATCGCCGGAGAGATCAAGGTTACGGACGCAATGGCGAAATAGCGTTTCTAAGAAAGAATGCTCGAACTAAAGAACATCACAAAGACATTCGGTTCGGTTATCGCGAATCGCGACGTTTCGTTGAAGGTCGAAAAGGGCGAGATCCATGCGATCGTCGGCGAGAACGGTGCGGGAAAATCCACGATCATGAAGATCGCATATGGATTTTACAATGCCGACAGCGGCGAGATCTTGTACGATGGCCGCGAAGTTTCGATCAAGACGCCTCACGATGCGATCGCCCTCGGCATCGGGATGGTGCATCAGCATTTTATGCTCGTCGAGGCGATGACGGTCGCGGAGAATATCGTGCTCGGCGCTGAGACGGGTTCCGTCGTGAATCTCGATCTTGACAAGGCCGAAGCCGAGATCCGAAAGCTTTCCGAAGACCTAAAACTCGGCGTCGATCCGCGGGCGATGGTCGAGGATCTTTCGGTCGGGCAGCAGCAAAGGGTCGAGCTTCTAAAGGCTCTCTATCGTCACGCCGATCTGCTAATTCTCGATGAACCAACGGCCGTTCTCTCGCCGCAGGAGATCGAGGATTTCTTTGCGATCTTACGGCGAATGCGCGAGCAAGGGAAGACGATCATCATCATCACACATAAGCTTGACGAAGTGCTGGCGATCTCGGACGAAGTTACCGTTATGCGTGACGGCAAGGTTGTCGGAAGCGTTGTCACGAACGAGACGAACGCAAAAGAGCTCGCACGAATGATCGTTGGCCGCGACGTGCTTCTTCGTGTCGAGAAGCCTGATGCCCATCCTTCGGTCAGCGTGCTCGAGGTTGCGGATCTCTCGGTAAGCGGCAAGCACGAGATAGCGGTTGATAACGTATCTTTCTCGGTGCGTTCTGGCGAGATCGTCGGTATCGCCGGGATCGAGGGCAACGGACAGACCGAGCTGATCGAATGTCTCGCAGGCCTTGCTAAGGCCGCCTCGGGCTCGATCCGATTTGATGGGAATGATATTACGACCGCTTCCGCTCGCCGAAGGAAGGAGCTAGGCATTGCACATATTCCAGAAGATCGGCATCGCCGCGGATTGCTCTTGAATTCAGACCTTGCGGAGAATTCAATTCTCGGCGTTCATTATCGTCCGCCGATCGCGTCAGGAGGATTTATTAGCAGTGCAGCTGTGAATAAGCGCGTAACCGAGATCATCGAGAATTTCGACGTGCGTCCGCCGAACGCTGAGCTTCCGGCTCGAGCTCTTTCCGGCGGAAATCAGCAAAAACTGATAATCGGACGTGAATTCGAGATCGACCCGCGGCTGCTGCTCGTGTCTCAACCGACGCGCGGCGTCGATATCGGTGCCATCGAGTTTATTCACCGAAAACTGATCGAACTGCGAGACTCAGGGGCCGCGATCCTGCTAGTTTCAGCCGAGCTTGAAGAGGTGACGGCTCTCGCCGATCGCCTTCTTGTGATCCGCGAAGGAAAGATCGCCGGCGAGGTTGACCCAAAGACAACTTCCGTCGAAGAGATCGGCCTGCTTATGACCGGCGGATGAGGCAGGAGTCAGCCACGAATGCACGAAAATAGAGCAAAGAAAGCCGCTTCGTATCCCTGGCTTGAAGACGCTCTAATCCGATCTATCCTTTTGCGAAAAGCTCCCTCATTTGCTTGACGGCGTTTTTCAGATTCTCCATCGAGGTCGCGTACGAAATGCGCAGGAAGCCGTCGGCGCCGAAGCCTTCGCCGTCCGTTACGACGATGTGTGCTTCTTTGAGTAGACTTTCGGCGACAGCCGCAGAGGTCGGGAACTTTTCACCGAGCAGGCCGCGAACATCAACAAACGCGTAGAACGCACCTTCGGGCATCCCGCATTTGAATCCGTTCACGTTGTTTAGCTCAGGAATAAGCCAATCACGCCGCCGCTCATATTCTACGGTCATAGCGGCGACCGCAGCTTTCGTCTGATCAAAGCTATCGAGAGCCTGTGCGCAGGCATACTGCACGAAAGAAGTCGGATGCGTGGCAGAATGGCTTTGGAGTTTGACCATCGCCTTTGTCCACTCGGGGTTGGCAATGGTGTAGCCGATACGCCAGCCGGTCATCGCAAAGGTCTTTGAAAAACTGCCCGCAACGCAGACAACTTCACGCACATCCTTCGGCAGGACAGCTGAAGAGAAAGGCTCCGCCGGCGGATACGCAAAGAATAGATAACATTCGTCGGTGATCACATACACGCCGCGGGACGCACACAATTCGATGATCCGGATGAGTTCGTCTTTTGGAATGACGCGGCCCGTCGGATTGTTTGGTGAGTTAACGATCAGCAATTTTGTGTTGGCTCCGATCGCGGCTTTCACCATTTCTGCTGTGAGCACGAAGTCATTGGCTTCTGTCTCGATGTATTTTGGTGTCGCCCGACAGAAATGCACGATCTCCGGAAACGTGACCCAATACGGTTTCGGGATCAGCACCTCATCACCCGGATCGAGCAGCGAGCAGGCGGCGTTGAACAATGCCTGTTTGCCGCCGCACGAAGCGGCGATCTCGTTCGGCGTTAGCTGAGCGCCGAACTCTTTTGCATAGAAATCGACGATCGACTGGCGAAATTTCGCAAGGCCCGCGGCAGGCGTGTATTTTGTGAGGCCGGAACGCAAACCCTCGATCGCGAGGTTTTTTATGAATTCGGGCGTGTCGAAGTCAGGTTCGCCGACCGAAAGGTCGATCACGTCGATTCCTTTCGCACGCATTTCAGACGCCATTTGAGCCGCGATCATCGTCGATGAACCATGCATCGCCGCGACATTTTCAGAGACAACGAAATTCGCCATACAAATGAGATTCTAGCGTTTATCTGTTTGGAATCCGAATTTGAAAGGCGGGTGAGCCACGAAGATGAATTCCTGGCCAAATTGTCTTCAACCGAATCTTTCGCGCATTTTTGCTTCGACCAATTCGGGGATCAGGCCCTCGACGCGGCCGCCGAGCAGGAAGACTTGCTTCATCAGCGTCGAGGAGACGAACGAATATTCTTCGCCCGCCATCAGGCAAACCGTTTCGATCGACGGCTCAAGGCGGCGGTTCATTAAGGCCATCCGAAGTTCGTATTCGTAATCGCCGACAGCTCGTATGCCGCGGACGATCGCCGAAGCTCCGGACGCGCGGGCAAATTCGGCCGTCAGGCCCGAGAAACTCTCGACCGTGAGGCAGCAGCCGTCGCGTTTTACGTCTTTTATGACATCGCGGATCATCTCGCAGCGTTCTTCAACGGAGAACATCGGCTGTTTGTCGGGATTATTGAGGACAGCAACGACGATCTCGTCAAAAAGCGGCGTCGAGCGCTCCAAAATGTCCAGGTGTCCGTTGGTGATCGGGTCAAAAGAGCCGGGGAATATCGCTTTTCGCATCGTAGTGTAGATACTATGTAATTACATTTTGTAATTATTTCGTCAACTAACCACTGAAATGCTTTCAAAAAGGTGGCTTTCGGTGGTAAAATCCGTCTATCAAAAGAAATCTTTACGCTTAGCGAGACAAACATAGCACAGTAACGAACATGGGTAAAACCGGAACCGCAGCGGCATTCTACGATCTTGAAGGTACGCTCGTCAGCACAAATCTTGTCCACACGCTCGCCTTCTATGCAAAGCGGCAGCAAGGGCTGTGGCAGACGACCAAAAAGAGCGTCGAGACGCTCGTGAAACTGCCGTTCTTTGGCGTGGCCGATCTTTATTCGCGGAATGTTTTCAACGAGGTGTTCTTCCGCAGCTACGAAGGCTTTTCGCAGGACCGACTGCGTTATTTCTCAGAGGAATTGTTCGAAAAGGTCTTAAAGCCAGCGATCTTTCCCGGCACGCCCGAGCTGATCGCTCAAGGCAAGAAGATCGGCCAGCGGCAGGTCGTGCTTACCGGCGCTCTGGATTTTACTATCGACCGGCTGACCGAGTATCTAGGCATCGACGATTACGTTGCGAACCGACTCGAATTCGTGAACGGCTATGCTACGGGGCGCGTCCTGCCGCCCGTGATGGCGTCCGCGACAAAGGCGAAGTGGATCCGCGAATATGCCGAACGCGAGAATATCAACCTCTCGGATTCGTATGCGTATTCCGACTCGATCTCGGACCTCCCGATGCTATCGATCGTCGGCCACCCCGTCGCCGTCTGCCCGGACTTTCGCCTGAAACAAACCGCGAGACAACACGACTGGGCCGTCGTGGATCTGAAGTAGCGAATAGGCAGTGGCCTTTATGCCAGGCATGGAGTTGTCGGCTCGAACAGATCGAAGAAGCTGAGAGTGCGTGAAGGCCGTCGATTACCTTTGACGAATCGGTCATGGCCTAAAATGGGGTGGCTAATCTAGAACAGTTACGCAAAGATAACCCGATCGCGTGAAGATGGGGTTATTTGATCACGATGGGAAGTTGTTGTTGGGTCGGTTTGGGAATTAAGGTTGCAAATATGACATTGACGTCCAATAGGCTATTTGAATATCACAGCTAGGACGAGAATCAGAATGAATAATATCGGCATTATATATTGTGTGCGAAATCCTCTATTTCCACACTTGGTGAAAATCGGGCAAACGATAAAAGAGACAGTTGAAGAGCGCGGTCTGAACGCTAGCAATGTTCCGGAGAATTTCGAAACGGTTTTCGCCTATAAAGTAAGCAATGTAAAAGCAGTAGAAACAGCGGTTCACAACGGTTGTGCTGATTTTCGATATGTATCTAAGAGCCAACGAGCGACTGAATTTTTCTATGAAAATGCAATTGAAAGAGCTAGGAGTATCGTGAGGCCATTCACTATAGAAGACGAACTTCTAAATACTGAATTGGACATTCCTGAAGATGTAATTCCTGAGTCTTATGAACCAGATCCGAATACAAATGACTGGATCTCGTGGGAAGATGTTCGCTTAATGAGAGACGAAAATGATCGCTTTAGAACAGAACCGGATGCCAAAGCTGGCTGGAACAGAGCAATCAATTTTTATCGAATGTCATGCGTTAAGGCAGCGAAGAAAGTCAATATGTGGAAAGAAGGGAAAATATCACGAAGTTGGCTTGAAAGACAACCTATTTTCAAAAAGTTGATGACAATACAATGGGTTGATTCAGAAGAAACTTCGTTTCGATAAGGCGACCTTGACACATCGCCGAACAGACAATCCGCCATTCGAAACATGATTTTCGGGACGAGTTTATCGGATTACTAGTTAAGAACGGTATCGAGTTCGATGAGAGATATTTGGAGTTGGGGACGCTGTCGCCCGCGGTTGCGGGCTCGCGTTGAATCAACACACGTTTCCTAGGGCTAACGCCCTAGGCTTTAGGCTGGTCGCCCGCGTTGCGGGCTTGAAGAATATATGGCTTTACAGCTAAGAAGAAAAACGCACGAATCGATCGTGTACATTGATAAGGATTCGGCGCCGCGGATAATGCCGAACGGCGAGGATTTTATCCTTGAGGACATTCCGGTGGGAACGCGCGTTATTTATCCGAATCCGCCGATCAAGGGTTTGCCGAACCGCGAGGCGGCGATCCGATATGCGTTGAATCATCCGCTCGAAATGGAGCCGCTTTACGCGCTGCTGGAACCGGGAATGCGTGTAACGATCGCGATGGATGACATAAGCTTACCATTGCCGCCGATGGCGACGCCGGATATGCGGCAGACGATGCTCGAGATCGTGCTCGATCTATGCGCGGCGAACGGCGTGGATGACATTCACCTGATCATCGCGAATTCCCTGCACCGCAAGATGACGGCGTGGGAGATGAAGCGGATGGTCGGTACGAAGATTTTCGACGCGTACTATCCCGACCGCTACTACAACCACGACGCAGAGGCCGACGACGAACTCGTAACGCTCGGCCACACGCGGCACAACGAACCGCTGCGTGTGAACAAACGTGCGATCGAGAGCGATCTACTGATCTACCTCAACATCAATCTTGTTCCGATGGACGGCGGGCATAAGTCGGTCGCGGTCGGGCTGTGCGATTACGAATCGCTTCGAGCGCACCACGAACCACAGACGATCCGCGATTCGCATTCGTACATGGATCCGCCGGCCTCGGAATTGAATCACAAGGTCATTCGGCTCGGAAAACTCGTCGATGAGAACTGCAAGGTATTTCACGTCGAGACGGCGTTGAACAACAAGATGTTCTCGGACGGCTACGACATCTTGACGCGGAACGAGGACGAATTCTCGTTCATGGACAGGATGAAGTGGGAGGCGATGGCGCGTACGTTCTCGAAGATGCCGCGTGGTGCGCGTCGCAAGATGCTTCACGCAATTCCTGCTCAGTACGAACTTATCGGCTGCTATGCCGGACGCACTGAGCCGGTACATGAAAAGATCCTCGAATTGAATTACAGGCAATACGAAATTCCCGTAAAAGGGCAGTGCGACATAATGATCACGGGCATCCCGGACATTTCACCGTACAACGTCTATTCGGCCTTGAATCCGCTGCTCGTGCAGGTGATGGCTCTCGGGTATCACTTCAATATGTATCGGAACAAGCCGCTCCTGCGAAAAGGCGGCGTGATGATCATCACGCATCCGTGCTTTGATGAGTTCGATCCGAAATTCCATCCGTCGTATATCGAGTTCTTTCATCGTCTGCTGCCGGAATCTCGTGATGCGTTCTATCTACGCGAGAAATACGAACGCGAGTTTGCCGAGAACCCGGCCTATATCGAGATGTACCGCCGCGGGAATGCGTATCACGGCGCGCATCCGTTCTTTATGTGGTATTGGGGCGAGAACGGACGTCAACACGTCGGCCACGTCATCGTCGCCGGCGCCGAGAACGCACACGTCCCCGAAATGCTCGGCTGGGAACGCGCCGATAATTTAACCGAAGCGATCGCAATGGCACGGTCATACATGGGCCGCAACGCCGAGATCACAATGCTCCACCAACCGATCATCGGGCTGTGCAGCGTGACGGATTAAGAGTGAAAAAGGAAAAGACTCGGATCCGCCGGATGGACGTCATCAGGGGCCAAAATAAGTCATTAGGTTATTGAATTGTAATGGACGATAGAAAGGAGCTTTGGGAAGAGATAGGGACGAGCGAGGCTTATTGGGCGGTTGCGACGCACGATAAGTTTCGTGCGGCGAATCTTGATGCCGGCCTGAAGGAAGACTTTCTTGGATCCGGCCGCAAGCATATCGACGAAGCGTGGACGACGTTTCGCGAGATCCTAGGCAAGGATCTTGAACCCGAGAACGCGATCGATTACGGATGCGGTGTCGGGCGTTTGGTAATCCCGCTCGCAACGCGCAGCAAGCACGCGATCGGCGTCGATATTTCGTCGGCGATGCTGAGGGAAGCGAAGCGGAATGCAGAGGCCGCCGGTTGTTCGAACATCACGCTCCAGAGTGTCGATGAATTCCTTCGTGATGAGGGCGTCGAGTACGATCTCGTGCACACGTATATCGTGCTCCAGCATATAAACCCCGCGATCGGATATACGGTGATCGAAAAGCTTTTGGATCGCTTGAAAAGCGGCGGTTACGCGATGATCCACACGACGTTCAAGGACACTTCGCCGTTCTTCGGGCGTATGCGCGCACGTGTCTATCGTGATGTGCCAGGCGTTCATCGAACTTTGAATCGGCTCCGCGGCAGACATGTTCCATTCGTGCCGGTTTACACGTATGACGTGGAGCGCGTAAGGCAGATCTTCGCGAAGTACGCTTGCGAGACGCTTTTAGAGAAGGACACGGATCACAGCCTTCTGGGCAAGATGTTCTATTTGCGGAAGGGATGAGAGCAGAGAGCAGAGTGCAGTATTGATCAATGAAGTTATCACCAACAGAAACGCTTAAGGGCAAGAAGATCTTCTTTATCGGCGGGACCGGCTTTGTGGGCAAGGTCACGCTTTCGATGCTGCTCAACAATTTTCCGGATATTGGGAAGGTCTATGCGACCGTCCGTGCAAGGGATGAGAACGAGTCGCGGACGAGATTTTGGACGAGCATCGTCACGTCGCACACCTTCGATCCGCTCAGGGAAAAGTACGGCGACGGATTCGAGGATTTTATAAAGGCGAAGGTCGTGCCGGTGAACGGCGACGTCGGGAACGAGTTCCTCGGCCTCGACGAAAAAGAAGCGAAGAAGATAATGCAGGACACCGACATCATCATAAACGGTGCCGGAAATGTGACCTTCAATCCGCCGCTCGAATCTGCATTGAGAACGAATGTCGTCGGATCGAACAACATCATCAAGCTCGCACGGATGATGAAAAAGCCGCGTCTTGTTCATGTTTCGACGTGCTTTGTCGCGGGCAAGCGTTCGGGTGCGATCTGGGAGAATGAGCCGGTCGTCGGCTATTTTCCGCGTAAGAATGAGCTGGTCGGGACGACATTCGACGTTAATCGCGAGGTCGAAGATTGCGCGCGTCTGAGTGAGCAGGCACGTCAGGAAGCGGACGACGCCGTGCAGGCCGCGAAGTTTCGCGAACTTGCCCGTAAGCGCTTCATTGAAGAAGGCCGCGATCCTGATGACGAGTCCGAATTGAAGTCTGCGATCTTTCGTGAGCGCAAGATGTGGATCCGCGAGCGAACGACCGAGCTCGGCGCAGAACGCGCGGAATATTGGGGCTGGACGAATATCTACACATATTCGAAGTCGCTTGCCGAGCAGATCATCGCCCAACAGGACGATATCGTTAAATGTCTTGTACGCCCGAGCATCGTCGAAAGCTCGGTAGCGTATCCGTTTCCCGGATGGAACGAAGGTTTTACGACGACGGCGCCGCTCATTCTCATTGCGCTTCGCGGCCAGCCGGTAATTCCTGTGAACGAAAAGCTGATCCTCGATATCATCCCGGTCGATATGGTCGCCGGCGTGATCCTTGGGGCTGCGGTTCGAGCCCTCATGGACGACAAACCGCCGCTGGTTTTTCAAGCTTCGTCGGGCGACTCGAATCCGAACAATATGAAGCGGATCGTAGGCCTCGTCGGACTCTACAAGCGCCAGCATTTTGATAAGAAAGAGACCGGCAACAAACTCGTCAACCGTCTTGCGGGGGCCGTTGAGGCAACGCCCGTTAAGCAGCGTGCATATGAACTTACTTCCGCCCCAATGCTGAATAAGCTCGCAAAGCGCGCTGACGATATGATGGATCGCGTAACGCCTCGTTGGGGCGGCGGACGGATCGGGAACATCGTTGCCGACCTTAAAAAATCGACCGAGAATTTCAAGGAATCAACGCAGGCGACTATGGATGCCTTTGCGATGTTCAAGCCTTTCATGATCGACAACGAATATCTTTATCGATCGGACAACGTGCGCGAACTCGTCTCGTCGATCAAGGAAAAGGAGAAGCCGCTTTTACCATGGTATCCGGAAGGTCTCGATTGGTATGACTATTGGCTGAATATTCATTTTCCGGGAATGCGGAAATGGGTTCTGCCCACGCTCGAAGAAGAGCTGAAGGCGGTAGAGAAGCGGGCATTCACCTATCGTGATCTGCTCGATCTTTTCGATACGTCGGTCAAGCGGTTCTCGACACGTGTTGCGATGCGGATCGAACGTGACGGCCGTAAAGAACAGTACACATTTGAGGATGTCAACGAATTGACGCTCCGTGCCGCAGGTTTCTTTGCAGCGAAGGGAATTCAAGCGGGGGAACGCGTGATCCTGTTCTCGAACAATATGCCCGAATGGGGAATGGCGTATTTTGGCATCTTGAAAGCAGGAGCTACCGCGATCCCGATCGATCCCGCGAGTTCGATGAATGAGGTGGTCAATTTTGCAAGGGCCGGTGAGGCCGCGGCGATCGTGATCTCGCCCAAACTTCTTGCTGAGAACGAAGAGCTGAGAACAAGGCTTAAAGATGAGTTCGGGAAGACTGCTCCAAGTGTGTGGAGCTTTGATGAGGTCTTTGAGATCGAGACAGAGATCGAAGAGGCGAAGCGTAACGCGCTACTTCCGGCAAAGGTCCCTTCGAATACGGTCGCGTCCCTGATCTTTACCTCCGGCACGACCGGCACGCCGAAGGCCGTGATGCTCACGCACAAGAATTTTGTGAACATGGTCTCGATGCTCTCGAGCGTCCTCGAAATGGACCTGACGGATGGAGTTCTCTCTGTCCTACCGATGCACCACACTTTCGAGTTCTCGGCGGGCTTTCTTACGCCGTTCTCGAACGGTACGCAGATCACGTATCTCAACGAACTTACGTCCGAGGAACTAACCCGCACGATCGAACACGGACACGTGACCGGTATGGTCGGCGTTCCTGCGCTATGGGAAATGCTGCATCGCAGGATCAAGACGCGTCTGCGTGACCGAGGCGACTGGGTCGCTGACCTTGCAGACAACATAATCGACTTCAACGCGTGGATCCGCGATAACACGCCGTTCAATCTTGGCCCGATAATCTTCTTCCCGATCCATCAAGGGATGGGCGGCAAGATACGTTATCTGATATCGGGTGGTTCTGCTTTGAGCGAAAAGGTCCAAAAGGATCTTCACGGGCTTGGCTTCACCGTACTCGAAGGCTACGGCTTGACGGAATCTTCGCCGGTTCTTACCGTCACGAGGCCCGGCAATAAACTCTTGAAAGGAAGCGTCGGAACGCCGCTGCCGGGCGTTGAAGTCAAGATCGAAGATCCGGATGCGACCGGTGTCGGCGAGGTTGTTGCGCGCGGCCAAAATGTAATGGCCGGTTACTTCAACAATGATGAGGCGACTGAAGCAGTACTCCGCGATCGATGGCTCCGGACCGGCGATCTCGGCCGCATCGACGAGGACGGCAATCTTTTTATCGTTGGCAGATCAAAGGACGTCATTATCGATTCGAACGGAAAGAATATCTATCCGGACGAGATCGAAGACCTTTACTCGAAATCGCCGAGTATAAAAGAAATGAGTGTCGTTGGGCTTCCGGATGCGGATGGCGGTGAAAAGATCGCGGCATTGGTCGTTCCTGATTATGAGAACGACATTGCCTTGTCGCGCAGCGAAGTAAATAAGAAGATCGAAGACCATTTCCGCGAAGTCGCCGCCGGGCTTCCATTCTTTAAGCGAATAAAAGTGATGCATATCACGCCGTTCGAGCTTCCGCGAACAGCGACGCGGAAAGTAAAGCGGCCGGAAGTGGTCGCAATCCTCGAAAAGTTGGAAGACCGCGCCCGCTCAAAGACAAAGTCGATCGTCGAATCAAAGGGCGACGACAATGTGGCATGGATGCGGAAGATCGTTGCGACCGTTTCAAATCGGCCGCTCGGCGATGTGTCCGTTGACAGCAAACTCGCCGATCTCGGATTTGATTCTTTGATGTTCGTCGAACTGCAGGCGGCGATCGAGGATGCCGGCGGACGTGTTCTGATGCCCGACACGCTTAACGAAGTGCAGACAGTACGAGAACTTCTTACTGTCGTCAACCGGCTCGATCGATCGAAACGTTTGCCGGGCGATAAGAAAGTCGAGGAGGCAAAGCCTGATGAAGATGACATCTACATTCCATCGCTCGTCCGGCGCGTCGGGAACGCCGTCGTCGATCTTGCGCAGGACGCACTCTATTCAAAGGTTTTGGACACTACCATCGAAGGACAGAATAACGTGCCGCAGCACGTAAACTTTATCGTTACGCCGAATCATGAATCGCACATTGATACAGGCCTTGTAAAGCGTGCTCTGGGAGCTGACGTTGCGGAGCAGACCGTTGCCGTCGCCGCGGCCGATTATTGGTTCGATACGAAATATAAGCGGGCGTATATGAACAATTTCACTACGCTTGTTCCGATCGAACGCAGCGGCGGCCTTCGTCAGTCGCTAAGGCACGTTACGCGGATCTTGAATGACGGTTACAACGCTTTGATCTTCCCGGAAGGTACGCGGTCCATTACAGGCGATATTTCTGAATTCAAACCCGTCATCGGCTACTTGGCATTGAATCAGAAGGTCGGGATCCTGCCGATATATATCTGGGGAACCTTTGAAGCCTATCCGAAAGGTATGACGATTCCGAAGCGAGCAAGCATCGGTGCGAAGATCGGTGCAAAGATCGGAGCGTTTCTTTCATACGAAGTGCTGCGCGATATGACGGTGGGCGTACCAAATGCCGAAGCGTACAGGCTGATCGCTGCACGTGTACAGCACGAAGTTGAAAATCTTCGTGACGGAACGCGCGTTGAATTTGACGTTGCTGCCGTGCGGAAAAAATGGCGTGCTGAACGACGAAAGGCTCGAAAGGCGGAACCTGTTATCGATGAATAGTTCTCATAGTTCAGCTAAAGGAAAGATCGTAACTACGAATGGCTAAAGCGAAACCAAAAGCTAAGATCAAGGTCCCCAAGAAGATCCTCATCACCGGAGGCACCGGATTTTTGGGCGCAGAGATAGTGCGTCAGTTGGTTGACTCGGGCGAAAAGAACCTGAGAGTGATGGCATCGAGCGTTCCGGAATGGATGCTCGATGCGGGGGTTGAAGCGTGCGAAGGCTCGGTCACTTCACCCGAGGACGTGTCGCGGGCAGTCAAAGATGTTGAAACCGTCCTGCATCTTGCCGGCAAGGTTTCACGTGATAACGCAGACGCAGCGGCAATGAATCGCGTTCATCTTGAAGGGACGCGGACGCTTTGCGAGGCAGCGAGTGAGGCAGGCGTCGGAACGATGCTCCTGGCGTCGTCGAGCGGGACGATCGCCGTGAGCAAGGAAGAAGAGATGTTCGATGAAACATTTCCGCCACCCGTCGAGATCATTTCCCGGTGGGCATATTATTCATCAAAATATTATCAAGAACGAACTGCGTTGCTTAACTTTGACGGCGAAGGCAAACGGCTCGTGATATTGAACCCAACGCTGCTGCTTGGGCCGGGTGACGAAAGATTGTCCTCGACAAAGCCGATCCTTGATTTCCTCGGGAAGAAGGTGCCGTACTGTCCGAGCGGCGGGCTGAGTTTTGTAGATGTAAGGGACGCGGCCGCCGCTTTTATTTCTGCCATTGGAAAGGGAAGACATCAGGAAAAGTATTTGCTCGGCGCCGAAAACATGCTCTTCTCTGAATTTTTCGGGAGGCTTGAAAGATTGTCGGGTGTTCGGGCACCGAGCCTACGCGTTCCGAAAAAGTGGGCGTTCGCCGGTGCAACGATGATCGAGTCGCTGTATTCAAATTGGGGAAAGGCTTCACCGGTCGCACCCGGTGAGGTCGATCAAGCTGAGCACTTTTGGTATTTCGATTCCGGCAAAGCGAAAGAAGAACTAGGCTTCCCAACCCGCGATGTCCAAGAGACTCTAAACGACACGGTGGCCTATATTCAAAAGCATTTTCTCGGCGGCGGTCTCTTTTAATCCAAAGGGATCAGATCGAAGAAAAAGAAGATAACGGCGGCTGCTCGAGGTTCGACACCCGACGCATAGCCGATCGTTCGCCGACTGGAGTTTTCGATGCGGCCATTCTCAAGAATATAACCGAGCGTACTACGAGACGCATTTTCGACGCGGCCGTTAGACAGCAAATAGCCTATCGTACCCCGGCTTGCGTTTTCGACGGTCCCATTGCTCTTGATGTAGCCTAGCGTTCTCCGAGACGCATCCTCGACCGTTCCGCTTTTGGAGAGATATCCAACTGTCCGCCTCGACGCATTCTCGATCGTGCCGGAAGACGAAACGTAAGCTATCGTGCGTCTGCTCGCATTCTCGATCTTCTGCCCGACCACGGCGATAGAGCACAACAAAAAGAAAATGGTGACTAGGAAAAACTTCTTCATCTTGGTCTGACGTTGACCGATCTGTAAGTCACAAATATCACGGCCCCCAATAGGGCCGCTAGGGCGATAGGGATCACCTGTTTGGTGAGATCCGCATTCGATAGAAGCCAAATTATCACAATTAGAGACAGGCTAACCACCAGGCCAGCCGCAGGTGCTCGAAATCCGGCTTTTGGCCGGTCTTCTTGTCTTCGGAATATCGGCAATGCGATGCAGGTCGTTGCGTAAACAATGAGACGCGTTACGACGGAGATCGCGAGCGCCGAGATGAATGAGGTATTGAGAGTAACTATCAAGACGACGATTGACGTGAACGCGATAGATGTCGATGGAATGTGCGAACGCTCAGACGTTATTCGAAGCCGCTGCGGGAGGTCGCCTTGTTCCGACATCGCAAAGAGGAGACGCGTTGCCGCCAGCAGGCCGACATTCAAATTGCCGAGGATCGAAATGAGAGCGCCGATCGTGACCGCAACGGCGCCGATCGGTCCTGCGATGGCCGCGGCGGCGTCAGCGATAGGGCGTTGTGAGGACGCGAGATCGGGGACGGTTCCGATCGCGACAATTTGAATTCCGATATAAAGGATTGCAACGATCGCGAGTGCTGAAAATAGTCCGACGGGGATCGTGCGTTGCGGGTCTTTAGTTTCGCCCGTAACGATCACCGCGGACTCGAACCCGACGAACGCGTAGATCAACAATAGAACCGATTCGGAGAACGAATTGAATGCCGGGACCGCTCCAAACTGAAACGCACCACGATCAACAAAGAATATGCCGACCAGAACCACGGCAACGAGCGGCACGAGTTTTCCGACCGTCATAATGTTCGTTGCAGCAGTGGATTCTCGGACACCTACGAGATTGATGATCATGATAAAGGCGATGATCATGATCACGAGAAGTATGCGGATCGCATCCGAGGCCGGGAAGAATGTGCCGAGATATGTGACGAAGAGGTTCGTGTTTGCCGCGATCGTCGTTACCCGGACGATCCAGTACAGCCATCCGACCTCGAACCCGGCAAACGGTCCGAATGCCTCTCTGGCATAAAGATACGGTCCGCCGCTCTTGTCGAAACGGCCGCCGACCTCTGCATAGCAAAGTACGAACAATCCGATGACGACCGCACATACAACAAAGGCGAGAAGGCTGTATGTGCCGATCTTCGCATAGATCGCAGCCGGCAAGCCGAAAACGCCCGCACCGATTATCGTGTTTATAACGACCGCGGTGAAGTCCTTTCGAGAGAGGCCGCGGATGAGTTTGTGTTGCATTCTGAACGTGCCGTAGCGCTCAACAGCGTCCATTGTTTTATACTCTTTTTGCTTCTATTCTCGAAATATCGAAGGTGAAACTTTAGTTATGAAACGACTTCGGAACTTTTTTGTTGTGTTGGCTCTGTTCCTTGCCGCGGGTGCCACGTTCGGGCAGAAGGTGAGCCGTCATGAGATCGTCAAACCTTCCGGCTATCGGTCGCCGCCGATAGTGCAGGAAGGTGAGATTGCCAACCTCCTCAAAGGGGCGGTCGATGCCACTATAGATGAGTTCAAGGCAAAGAATTTTACCTCGCAGGATGTTTCAGCAACGCTGATCGTGCTTGGCGATGCCGCGGAATGGAAGCAAGGTGACGTGCGCGGCACAGAGCGTATCTATCCTGCAAGCGTTGTTAAGCTCTTCTATATGGCCGCTCTTGAGCGTCAGATAGAAGACGGGAAGGTCACGGTCACCCCAGAACTTCAGCGGGGACTTCGCGATATGATCGTCGATTCCTCGAACGAGGCCACGCAGTATATCCTCGATGTCTTGACCGATACCTCCAGCGGGGCCGAACTTCCCGAGAAGCAGTTTGAGGTTTGGCAGTATAAGCGAAACCGTGTAAACAGATTTTTTGCGTCGATGGGATACGAGAACATCAACGTGAATCAAAAGACCTTTTGCGAGGATGCTTACGGCATCGAACAACAGTCTCGAAAATATAAAGGCGAGAATAGGAATATGCTGACCACGGACGCCGTTGCGAGGCTTCTCGCAGAGATAGTTACGGGCCGAATCGCAAATAAGGAGCGGACGGAGGAAATGATGGCCTTGCTGCACCGTGATCCGTTCGCTAAAGGGCCTGCGGAGGATCAGGCACACGGCTTTACCGGGCGAATGCTGATCGATCGGAAGTTGACCGGTCTAAATATATGGTCAAAGGCGGGTTGGACGAGCAAGACACGGCACGACGCCGCTTACATCGAGACCCCAGACGGGCTAAAGTTCGTGCTCGTTGTCTTTACGGTCGACCATGCTGATGAGGCAGGCTTCATACCGGCCGTCGCGGGGCGTGTTCTTGATGCGTTGACCCCAAAGGATCATTGAAGGTCGCAAACCTCTATCACCTCGGCCAGTTCGGAGTGTGAGTGTGCGTTGCCGATAATGTATGCGAAGCCGCGTCGAAGCATATCCTTTGCCTGAGCAGCAGGAACCGGCCGCGAGAAAAGGTAGCCTTGGCCAAGGCCGCAGTTCAGCTCTCTGAGTTTTTCGCGTTGACCGCGTGTCTCGATACCTTCTGCAACGACCTCGAGATCAAGATTCTCTCCGAGCATTAGGATCGTTTTCACGATCAGAGAGCTTTTTTCGTCATCGTCCATTGCTTTCACGAATGAGCGGTCGATCTTCAGCCTTTGGAAAGGGAATTTCTGCAGATAGCTTAGACTCGAGTAGCCAGTTCCAAAATCGTCGGTCGAGAGCCCAACACCTAGACGTCGTAACTCCTTGAGCACCTTCAACGCTTTGTCGCTGTGTTCCATGACCGTGCTTTCGGTCACTTCGAGCTTTAACTGGGATGCATGCAGGCGGCTTCTCCCGATAGCGTCGCGAACCTGAGCTGTTAGGGTCGGGTGCATCAGTTGTTTTGCCGAGAGGTTGACGCTCACGGTAAGCTGACGGGTCGAATCTCGCTGCCAGAGGGACAACTGCCGGCAAGCCTCGTGCAGGATCCATTTACCGATAGGGATTATAAGCCCGGTCTCCTCTGCCACGTGGACAAATTCTTCCGGCCCGACAAGTCCGTGTTCCGGATGCTGCCAACGGATCAGAGCTTCGAATTCGCTTACCTTTCCGGTCTCAAGATCGACGACAGGCTGGTAATGAACTTCGAACTGGTCCTTATCAAGAGCGTGCCTTAGATCGGTCTCGATACGCAGCAGGTTCATGTTCCTTACGTGGAGATCTTGGTCGAATATCTCGTAGCGTGCCTTTCCTCCTTCCTTCGCCCGATACATCGCGGCATCCGCATCACGAAGGAAGTCTTCGGGCGTTCGGTGTATCTGGCCAGAGAGGACGATGCCGATGCTCGCTGTCGTGAAAACCTCGTAGTTATCAAGCTTGAATGGTTCGGAGATCCTCGTTTGCAGCCTTTCGGCGACAGCGGCGACCTCACGCGGATCGCTGCTTCGCTGCAGCAGGATCGTGAACTCATCGCCGCCAAGCCGAGCCACGATGTCGCCTGGCCGAATGCACGAACTCAACTTTTCGGCTATCGCGACAAGAAGCTTGTCTCCGATCGTATGGCCGAGGCTGTCGTTGATGACCTTGAACCGGTCAAGATCAAGAAATAGCACAGCGAATTGGGCGTACTCGCTGCGCTCGCTTCTCGCTACCGCGTCGCGAAGGTGATTCATAAATGCCGCCCGATTCGGAAGCTCGGTTAGCGGATCATGAAGAGCATAATGACGCAGACGTTCTTCGGCCAGCGTGCGTTCGGTAATGTCGCGAAAACAGCAGACTCGGCCGACCGGCTTCCCATCTGTCAACTGCGGCTGGGAGTATCGTTCGTAAATGCGGCCGTCCTTTAGCCTGACGAGCGTGTCGGTGGCCAGATACGGGTCGCTGTACAGCCTATCGAGCTCGGCGAGAAAGAGTTCCGGTTCCTCGAGCTGTTCGCAGATGTGACCGATCATTTCGTCGGCATCACCTTTATGTTCTACATTGCTCGGAAGGCCCCACATGTCGTGGAACTTGGTGTTGAAGGTGATGATCCGCCGGTCGAGGCTCATTACGACGATGCCGTCTGCCGTTGATTCAAATGTGGAAGAGAAGAGCGAGACGGTCTCGTGAAGCTTTTGCTCAGCGATGCGTTTCTGTGTGATGTCACGCCCCAGTCCCTGAACGCCAACCGGCACACCGTCCGTGTACATGATACGCGTACTGACCTCGAGTGTGACGCGTCGGCCGTCTTTGGCGACGATCTCGATCTCATACATCGTCGGCTTGTCGCGTTCCGACCGTCTGGGCGTCATGCTGCGGGCAGCTTCGAGGAAATCAGGAGCGACTATGTCGACGTAATTCATCTGCAGAAGCTCGTCGCGCGAATAGCCTGAGATCAGTTCGCCTGCCCGATTCAGCGAAGTGAAGTATCCATCCATGTCATGGGTATAGATCAGGTCGTTGGCATT
Organism: Acidobacteriota bacterium; assembly: GCA_018269005.1. Taxonomy (GTDB): domain Bacteria; phylum Acidobacteriota; class Blastocatellia; order Pyrinomonadales; family Pyrinomonadaceae; genus OLB17. The sequence goes on from JAFDVK010000053.1 coordinate 130,509, forward strand.
TTCCACAAGGTCGCGGAACCGCGCCTCACTGTCCCGCAACGCTTCTTCAGCATAGCGTCCGTCGGTAATGTCCTGGATCGTCCCGAACATCCTTTCGGTCCGGCCGTCGGGGCCGATCACGGTTTCGGCCTGAGTTCTGAGGAGTCGGTCGCGACCGTCCGGCAAGACGATCCTAGCCTCTACGTCAAAGAATTTTCCTTCCTTTATTGCCGAGACGAAGCCTTCTGAGAATATCGCCCGGTCCGTAGGTTTGATCGCCTTGTAGATAAAATCTATGCTCGGTTCGATCGATCTCGGCTCATAGCCGAATATCCGATAGACCTCATCGGACCAGCTGATAACATTGGCGGCGGAGTAAATGCCGTCCTTAAGCTCCATTTCCCAACTTCCAAGGTGGGTTATCCTTTGTGCCGCTGCGAGGTTTGCTTCGCTCTTGCGTAATGCCTCTTGTGCGTTGTTGCGATCCGTAATATCGCGGGCAATACCCTGCACGCCAACGAAAACTCCGTCCTTTAGGATAGGTCGGCTTTTAACGTCGAGCGTTGCTCGCTCTCCATCTTTTCGTATGCAGTCAACTTCAAAGGATGTCTCTTTTCCTGCCACCTTTTTTAGGAACTCTTCCCCGGCGTACTCCTTTTGCTCCGGGACGACGATATCCGCGAAATTCATCCCTAAGGCTTCATTTAGGGAATAGCCTAAAACTGCCTCTGCGGCCTTGTTGATGGAGGTGTAGTTGCCATTGACGTCCTGGACGTACAAGATGTCGCTTGCATTCTCGAAAAGTTCGCGGTAGCGAGCCTCGCTTTCGCGCAATTTGTCCTCGTATTCGACCCGGCCGCTTACATCCTGCCAGATCACCATACCCGCGAAGATCGTGTTTGTTTCGTCGCAGATCGGCATGACGGTTGTCGAAAAGAAGCCGTCGGCGGTCTTGTCCTGCCAGCTTAGAGTTTCACCCTCAAGAGCCTTCCGGTATTTTTGAGCCCATACCTCGGCCTGATCGGGCGGAAAGACCTCGAAAATGGTCTTTCCCTCAAACTTATCCGCGGTCCAATTCCGCGCCTTGATCTGCGGCCCCTCGGCCAAGATGTACCTTAGGTCATAGTCAAAAAGGAGAACGCCGGTGTCAGGGATATTTTTGGCAAATGTTCGATACAAATGTTCACGCCGCTTGATCTCAGTGTCGGCCTCCATCTGCGGCGTCATATCAATGATGACACCTTGCCAAAAGACCGGCACTCCATCCTTGTCCTTGATAAAGCAGCCGCGATCCCTTATCCAGGCGATACTCCCGTCCGCACAGAGGACACGATAGACAAAGTCCGTGTTTTCACCGCGTTTCAATGCGTCGCGGGTTTTGCCGAGGACTTCGTCACGATCGTCCGGATGGGTCACGATGTCCCAGATGTCAGGCTTGTTCAACCAATCTTCCAGCGGATAACCAAAGCGCTCGAACGATCGACTGATAAAGATGGGTTTATGGGGAGGCACCGGTGTAACTGCGTAGAACATTGCGGGCAGGTTCTCGATGAAACGGCGGAAAACGCTGTCATCGGCCGCAATAATAGGGAGGTTTGCGGCGCGGTCGGCCGCGTTGGCGGCGATCTGTGAGCTTTTCTTTGCGGTCGTCATGCCTAAGGTAGGATCTTAAAAAACCGAATGGAATCAGAACGATCGAGCTAGTATCGAGAGCACTCGTTAATGATCTTAGATCAAGATAAAGCAGTGCAAATAGAAGGTTTGCGGTAGTACGAAGATGTGCGCTTGGTTAGCGCAACATCTAATAGTAACATGAAGACCTGAATTTCGGCTATTACTTTTTCTACTAGGTCCGGTCCAAGACATCTTTGGATCTTCGGGCATTCTTGTGGCTCTGTAACCCCTTTGACGGGAGCGTCTTACAACACTATGAAAACAATAAGTTCTTTGATACTAATACTTGCTATCAACCTTTTGACCTTTGGCCAGACGATGCCGAAAGGAGCCGATCCGGTGCTCTGGCAAAAGGCCCTTCGGATCCACAGGGCCGCGATCGTCGTTGACGGACACAACGATATTACTTCTCCGATGGTCGATGAGGATTTCGATCTCGGTACGGACTCTCGCGGCAAATATCACAAGGACGGCGATCCATTTGGCACGGACATTTCGCGCCTGAAGGCCGGGGGGATCACCGGCGAGTTCTTCTCGATATATGTTTCAGGGTCGACGCTCAAGACAGGCGGTGCGATGCGGCGTGCAATGGATCTGATCGACGCAACATATCGCGAGGTCGAGCGTCATCCGAAAGCACTCTCTATGTGCACGAGTGCGGCCGACATCCGCAATGCGAAACGGCAGGGCAAAGTCTGTGTGTTGATGGGTATCGAGGGCGGCTATGCCATAGAGAATTCGCTTTATGCGCTTCGAGACTTCTATCGCCTTGGCGTCCGCTATATGACGCTCACGCACAACGTTTCGCACGATTGGGCAGACGCTCATGGCGATGTTCCGAAGAACAACGGCCTTTCCGATTTTGGTAAGGACGTTGTGAGGGAAATGAACCGGCTCGGAATATTCATTGATATCTCACACGTTTCCGAGAAGGTGATGAACGACGTCCTAGACGTTTCCACGGCACCGATCATCGCTTCGCATTCCTCGGCGAGGGCTCTCAACGACCACACCCGCAATATTTCGGACGCTGTTCTTCGGCGGTTAGCAAAGAATGGCGGCGTTATTATGGTGAACTTCTACCCATCTTTCCTTGATGCCCGCACAAACAAGGAAGAGAACGAGCGGGCAGCCCGTCTTAAGCCCGAGATCGATGCCCTCAAGGCGAAGTTCAAAGACGATCCGGAAGGTTTCAATGCAGCTCAGCGAAAGCTTTTCGCTGAGAATCCAATTTATGTCACGCCATATACCCGCATCGTTGACCACATCGATCACATCCGTGACGTTGCAGGTATCGACCACGTAGGCCTCGGTTCTGACTTTGACGGCATTCCTTTCCTTCCTGCCGGAATGAATGGTGTTGAGGATATGCCTCTGATCACGTACGAAATGCTGCGTCGCGGATATTCCGATGCTGACATTCGAAAGGTTTTGGGTGGTAACTTCCTCCGTGCAATGACACAAATGGAGAAGGTTGCCGGCAACAGGCAGATCAGCGGCCAGGGCAGCCTGAAGCGGATCGACAAGTAGAGCCGACAGACGATCTCGCTGCCGTCACTTCTTGACAAATTGCGGCGGGTTGGTTCTTTTTTCCAAAAATGTGTGGTAACATGCGGGTCAGCCCCTAAATGTGTTTCTAAATTTGCTATTGCGGCCGGGTCCAGCGTCTGGATCCGGATGGGTTACTTTTCCTGCCGCTAATGGTGGCTTCCTATTTTCTTAAGGGTGGCCACGGATCACTATCGTGATCCTAGCGGCCTAAATTCAATGGAGGGATATAAGAAAATGCGACACTACTCGCTCGTTGGATGCGTAAGAATGCTTTCAAAACCAGGAGCACGAATCTTTACAAGTCTTCTTTTGCTAATGGCGTTGACCTTGCCGGCGGTTATTTTCGGTCAGGATCTAAGGTCCGCTCCGAGTGACTCCAATCTACCGGATGCCAGCCGTCATGCTCCAAAACTGAATGTAAAGTTCGACCCGAATGCGACCGCTTTTCCGCAGCAGGCCATCGTTTCGGAGCCGCTAGGAGGCAATCCTTGCGAATGGACGGCGGCGACACCGTCGTCATTTCCGGTCCTTGACCAGGCTACGACGACGGTCGGCAGCGATCTATACACTTTCGCCGGCGTCGGTGGAGGTGCGATCATTGCAACCGCTCAGAAATTCAATGGAACCACTTGGAGTTCGGTTGCGTCTGTACCCGCCGCTCTCGAATTCCCAAGTGCGGTATCAAACGGCACGTCGGCCTACATTTTGAATGGAGTCGATACGACGGGCACAAGTGTGGGTGGGGTCTATCGCTATAATCCAGGAACGAATGACTACACGACGCTTACTTCTACTCTGACTGCAACCTGGAATCAGGCCGCGGTTTATCTGAACGGTAAGATCTACAAGGTCGGCGGTTATGTTTCAGCGGGCGGAACTTCATCTTCGTCAGCAGCCCTCGATATCTACGATATTGCGGGCAACTCGTGGTCGGCCGGCGCTCCGTATCCTGCGGCACAAGGTTGGATGTCGGCATTCACTGATGGGACGTACATGTATGTTGCCGGCGGTGTTGCAGCCGAAACAGGTTCAACTCCCTCGACGAAGACGTACCGGTATGATCCCGGCACCAATACATGGGATGATGCCGCTATCGCTGATCTTCCCGTCAGCCGTTGGGGAGCGGCATCTTCTGTCACGGCATACCGCGGCGGCTGGGTGCTCAGTGGCGGCTATGTAGGCGGAACTTCTACCTCGAACCTTTCTGCCTCTGCGATCAAATGGGATCCCGTGAGCAACACGTGGAACGCGTTGCCCGATATGACCGCCGCACGTGCACGTATGACAGGCGCTGTCCTTGGTGACGCATTCTATGTTATCGGCGGACGTTCTTCGGCCGGCGGTTTCGGCGGGACGACCGATAACCAACGCTTGTTCTGTATCGATCCCAACCAGCCGTATCTAGTTGGCAGTGCAGCCTATGTTTCTGACAACGGCACGCCGGCAAATGGCGTTCCGGATCCGGGCGAAACGGTTACCGTTAGTCTCGGGGTCAACAACATTGGCGGTACCGCGACCGGAAACGTGTCGGTGACCTTGGCAAACTCGGGCGGTATTACCAATCCGAGCGGTCCGATCAACTACGGCGTGATAAACCCCGGTTCTTCGGCGACTCAGAATTTCACCTTCCAAGTTCCCGGAGATGCACCGTGCGGAAGCCTGATCACACTCTCATTCGATATTGCCGATGGTGCGACGCACTATTCGACAACACAGGCGTATAACCTGGGCGTACTCCAGACCGCAATGGCGGAGAACTTTGACGGCGTTACGGCCCCGAATCTGCCTGCCGGATGGGTCCAAAACCAGACGGTCGGCACAGGCATTACCTGGACGACGGTTACGTCCCCGGCTAATTCCAGCCCGAATTCGGCGTTCGCCAACGATCCGGGTTCGGTCAATGCGACCGCGATCGAATCACCGGCGTTCAACATCTCGTCTGCAGGTTCGGTCCTTACTTTCAGAAACAACTACAACACCGAGAATACGTTCGATGGTGCGGTTCTTGAGATCAAGATAGGTTCGGGATCCTGGACAGATTTTGTTACGGCGGGCGGTGCCTTTACGGCGGGCGGCTACAATGGAACGATCAGTACCAATTTCCAGAGTCCGATCGGCGGCAGACAGGCGTGGACAGGCAACGCGAATGGTTATATAACAACGACCGGTACGTTCCCGGCAGCCGCTGTCGGTCAATCCGTCCAACTCCGTTGGTTGATGGCGTCCGATAGCTCGGTATCCTCAACCGGCATCAGCATCGATGACGTTGCCGTCACAAGCGGTTATGTCTGCGGCGGCGCGACGGCCCCGGTCAGGTCGCGTGCTGACTTCGATGGCGACGGCGTATCCGATCTTTCGGTCTTCCGTCCGTCAGAAGGAAACTGGTACATGGACCTCTCAGGCAGCGTTCCTGCCGGCATTTCGAGCCTTAACGTCGTTCATTGGGGAGCCGCGGGCGATTCTCTCGTCCCGGGTGACTATGACAACGACGGCAAGACCGATTTTGCGGTCTGGCGTGCGAACGACACAGAGGGTGCCCCGGATTTCTACATCCTGAACAGCAATGACTTTACCTACAGCGGCATTGCATTCGGCAGGACAGGAGACATTCCGCTTGCGGGCGATTATGACGGTGACGGTAAGGCCGACGCCGCTATCTTCCGTCCGTCCGAGGGTAACTGGTACCTCTGGAGCTCGCAGACCGGCGGAACGACCGTTGTTCCGTTCGGAACCGCGACGGATATCCCGATCTCGATGAACATCGACGGCGACGCTATGTCCGATCCGGCCGTATATCGTCCGTCGGAGAACACTTGGTATATCCTGAAATCCGACGGTTCCGGCGTTGCGGTCTATGCCTTTGGCACAGCGGGCGACAAACTCGTCCCGGCCGATTACGACGGCGACGACAAGGACGATGTGGCCGTGTTCAGGCCTTCGAATGGAACCTGGTATATCCTGAATTCCACGGACAGCAGCGTGAGCTACATTCCGTTCGGAACCTCGGGAGATGTCCCGGTCCCGGCCGACTATGATGGCGACGGAAAGGATGATATCGCCGTCTATCGCGGCGGAACCTGGTACGGCCTGTTCTCGACCGGCGGTAGCGGAACTGCCAACTTCGGCCTTGCGACCGATCAGCCTATTCCAACCGGATACCTTCCGGCCCAGAACTAGGATCGATCGGCAGTTACTCTAGCTGTTCGGGGCGTATGAACAACGCTCCGAACAGCCTTTTTTCTTTTGAAACTTGGCGGTTATGTTGTCCATCTCGTTGTCCCACGAGCGTTTTGGCTGGGACAAAAGACGGCCATGTCGGCGGCAAGCCGCCTCCGAGACTTTGGTCCTCTGCCCTGATCCACGGCATAAATGCCGTGGCAATTCGGGGGGAAGTTGCGTTGAGTGTTACGCCCTTACTGACGTGCGGGCTTCTGCAATGCTGACCGCCCGCTCACGCAGGCGGATCTGACTGAGGCCTTTGCGTTCTTTGCGGTTTTCTCTTGTTGGATAAAAACGCAAAGGAAACAGGGGGTAAACCTACAGCTATCAGCTGTCAGCTATCAGCTATCAGTTATCAGCGAAAGAAATCCTAACGGTCGTCCGCATCGGAAGTGCTGGCCGGGCTCACACAGAAAATGGTGGAAAGTGACACAATTTTGTAGGACGAGCCTCAAAAAACGCCTATTTTTGTTCCGTTTTGTTCCGCTTGTTCCGCTGCGGGCAGAACGGAACAAACATCGAGGCTGGTTGCTTACGCGTGATCAGCGTGAGACTGGGAAATAGACGATTTTGGAGGCAGTTTGCTACAATATGGCGTTAATCAAAAACCGAATACTAAAACTCAACAAATTTTTAATGACTGATACTCACGATCGAGAGATCATAGGCGGGCATCTGCTCGTTATCGGCGGAGCCGAGGACAAGTATAACGAGCGCCGTATTTTGAAGAAGTTTTTGGAGCTTGCGGGCGGTGAAAAGGCCGAAGTTCTGATCGTTCCCGTAGCCTCGGATTTTCCGGAGTTTGCTGCAGATGTTTACACGCAGGCGTTCCGGAATCTGGGCGTTGCAAAACCGCGGGTGCTGCGCGCGACCTCACGGCAGGATATCGTCGATGCGGATGTTGATTCGCTGCTTGATGGCGTCACGGGCATCTTTATGACCGGCGGCGACCAGATGCGGCTTGTTTCGCTGCTTGGCGGGACAAAACTTGCGGATCGGATACGCAGCATTGTGCGGTCATCGAATATCGTTCTCGCGGGAACGAGCGCCGGTGCCGCAGCAATGAGCACGACAATGGTCGTCCGCGGGGAACCGAGTTCGCATCCGTATAAATCGGCGGTCAGGCTCTCGCCCGGTCTTGGTTTTCTGAAGAACATCATCATCGACCAGCACTTCACCGAACGCGGCCGGATCAGCCGGCTCGTAACCGCGGTTTCTTACAACCCGTACAATCTCGGTATCGGGATCGATGAGAATACGGCCATCATTCTCGATGGTAAAGGATTACTTGAGGTCTTTGGGCAAGGCTCAATAACTATCGTCGATGGTTCAGGTATCACATTTAATGAGATCGCGGAAGTTGGTGATAATGAAAGCTTTAGCGTTTGCGGAGTTCAATTCCATATCCTAAGAGATGGCTTGAGCTATAACTATCTTGACCGCCTGTCGATACAGCCCGCAGGCGAGTTTCTGCTTCCGGACCTTGGCTGATCTTCGGTTTTCGAATTGCGATCCCTTCGTGACGACTGACCAGTTTGACCGCCGAGACGCCGAGACGCAGAGGTAGGAACCAAAGATGTTCGAGGAACTCCTGAAACCTGATGAAATTGACCGGCTAACAGAAACGGTTATTGGTGCTGCAATCGAGGTACATCGAGCGATCGGGCCCGGACTTCTTGAATCAGCTTATGAGGAATGCCTGGCCTTTGAGCTTTCGCTTCGCGGCCTTAGATTTGAGCGTCAAAAGCCGTTGCCGGTACGGTATAAGGGCGTGAATCTTGACTGTGGGTACAAGCTCGACCTATTAGTTGAAAACGAACTGATCCTGGAGATAAAGGCAGTTAGCTCCTTGTTGCCTATTCACGAGGCACAGGTGTTGTCTTACTTAAGAATGATGGACCTAAGGGTCGGGCTGTTGCGAACTTTCACGCAACGGTCCTGAAGAATGGTTTGAAACGAATTGTCAATAAATTTTGAACCTCTGCGTCTCAGCGTCTCGGCGGTGTAGATCCTCTTACGCGGCAGGTCTGCTTTTAAGGGGCGAATACTCTTTATGGAAATCTTGGAGATCCGCACACTTCGCGGCCCAAATTATTGGAGCGGTTATTGGAAGAAGCTCATCATTATGCGCCTCGATATAGGCGAGTATGAGAAGAAACCGACGAACAAGATCAAGGGCTTCTATGACCGACTGATCGAGGTTATGCCCTCGATCGAGAGCCACGGATGCAGTTACGGCGAACCCGGTGGATTTTTGAAACGGGTAAAAGAAGGTACGTGGGCAGGTCACGCGATCGAGCATCTTGCGCTAGAGCTCCAAACGCTTGCCGGGATGGATACGGGATACGGCCGGACTCGCGAAACGAGCGAAAAGGGCGTTTACAACGTTGTTTTCAGCTACCTCGAAGAAGAGGTCGGCAGATATGCGGGCCGTGCGGCGGTCCGTTTGTGGCTTGCACTTGCCACTAAGAAGAACCTCGAAGCGATCAAGCAGGAAGTCAGCGAGGACGTCCAGAAGATGCGTGAGATCCGCGAGGACGTTCGCTTTGGGCCTTCGACTGGCTCACTTGTGGAAGAAGCCGTTAATCGGGATATACCCTACATTCGCCTGAACGACCAGTCGCTCGTGCAACTAGGCTACGGGATCAATCAAAAACGTATTCAGGCGACGACGACCGTGAACACGAATATGATCTCGGTCGATATCGCCGGCGACAAGGCCGCGACCAAGAAGCTGCTTGGGGATATGGGCGTGCCAGTACCGAAAGGGTATCGGATCCGACACTTCGAAGACCTCGAAGATACCTTAGAGCGGGTCGGCTATCCTGCTGTAATTAAACCACTTGACGGTAATCATGGCAAAGGTGCGACGATCGGCATCCACAACCTTGAGGATGCCGCGATCGCCTTCGAAAAAGCCAAGGAATATTCGCGTTGGGTCATCGTCGAACAGCAGCTTATCGGGTCTGATTTCCGGGCATTGGTCGTCAATAACCGGCTTATCGCGGTCGCAAAGCGAATTCCTGCCCACGTGGTCGGTGACGGCAAGAGCACGATCGAGGAGCTTGTCGAGGAGACAAATCGTGATCCGAGACGCGGCTTCGGGCATGAGAATGTTCTGACGCTCATCGACATCGATCAGCAGTCGCTCCGCTGCATCAAGAATGCGGGCCACAGCGTGGATTCGGTCTTGAAAAAGGGCGAGGTTCTTTTTCTTAAGACGACGGCGAATATCTCGACCGGCGGCACCGCGATCGATGTAACCGATGAAGTGCATCCTGAGAACGTGTTCCTTTTTGAGCGGATCGCGCGGATAATCGGCCTCGATGTCGCGGGAATCGACATCATCGCCGACAACGTCGCACAACCGCTGAGAGAGATCAGAGGCGGCATTATCGAAGTGAATGCGGCTCCGGGATTCCGAATGCACCTTGCGCCGAGTGAGGGCATAGGGCGAAATGTGGCGGAGCACGTCATCGATATGCTCTTTCCGACCGGCACTCCGGCCCGGATCCCGATCATCGGTATCACCGGCACGAACGGCAAGACGACAACGACACGCCTAATTGCCCACATTCTGAAGAATAGCGGCCGGAACGTTGGCTTCACGACGACCGACGGTACGTATATCGGCAACCAGCAGATCGTGACGGGCGACAATACGGGTCCGGTCTCCGCACAGCTCGTGCTGAAGGATCCGACCGTCGAAGTCGCCGTGCTTGAAACGGCCCGCGGCGGCATCATTCGTGCGGGATTGGGTTTTGACCATTGCGACATCGGTGTCGTCACGAATATCGCGGCCGATCACCTCGGGATGAAGGATGTCAACACGCTTGAAGACCTTGCAAGGGTGAAGTCCGTCGTTCCTCGTGCGGTATCGAAAAAAGGTTTTGCGGTGCTGAATGCCGAAGATCCGCTCGTTTACGATATGCGGAATCTGGTCGAAGGCACGGTGGTCTGTTTCTCGATGAATGAGAATCACCCGAATATCAAGAAACGGGCCGAACGGGGCCGGACCTCCTGCGTTTACGAGAACGGTTACGTCACCATCTTGAAGGGCAAATGGAAGGTCCGCGTCGAGAAGGCCGTCAACATTCCCCTCACATACGGCGGCCGTGCCGAGTTTATGATCCAGAACGTGCTTGCGGCAACGCTCGCGTGCTTTGTCCACGGCGTTTCGCTTGAAGACCTGCGCGTAGGATTGACAACGTTCAATGCCGGCACTGCTCAAACGCCGGGACGCTTGAACTTCATCGAGATCGGCGATGTTACTGTCCTAATGGACTATGCGCATAATCCGGCAGGATTGACCGGCCTTGCGAACTTCATCAAGAAACTGCCGAACAAATACCGCACTTGTGTCGTCAACGGTACCGGCGACCGACGCGACAAGGACATCATCGCCTTGGGCAAGATCGTAGGCGATACCTTTGACCGCGTTGTTCTGCGACGCGGACATTATCTTCGCGGGCGTGATGAAAATGCTACCTACGAGCTGCTGAAGAAGGGAATCGCAAAAAGCGGCAAAGAACCTGCGGTACGCATCATTCCGGAGAGCGCCGACGCGATACAACACGCGGTCAAATATGCTCGAAAGGGTGAGTTGGTCGTAACGCTTGCCGACCGCGTGCCGGACGACATCAAGATCGTGCAGGAACTCCGCGATAAATTCCTCGCGGAATCGCAAGGCGGCAAGTAGGCGTGGATATGTAGGGTCAGTCGCGGTAGATGCCGAGGTTAAGACCGCTTTCGTCGATCTTGCCGCGATACATTCCCTCGCAATTAAAGGGCATTGCAACGTGACCGCTGCGATCGACACTGATGAGTCCGCCTTCACCTCGGATGGCCGTAAGGTGCTCGATGGCGGCATCTGCTGCCTCAGCAAGCGAGATCCCTTTGTAAGCCATCCGAGCGGCAACGTCATACGCTGTCGCGGAGAGCATAAAGAATTCGCCGTGGCCGGTGCACGAGACCGCGCAGACGTCGTTTGCGAATGTGCCCGCACCGATCAACGGCGTATCGCCGATGCGGCCGAATTTTTTGTTCGTCATCCCGCCCGTAGATGTCGCCGCCGCAAGCCGGCCGTTCGAATCGCAAGCGACCGCGCCGACAGTACCGATAGGCTTAGGTGCAGAATGATCGAGCTGGATGCGGCCCGCCGCCAGAGCTTCCTGCAATTGCAGCCAGCGGTGTTCGGTAAAGAAATATTCGTCCGGTTCGAGCGTAAAGCCTTGCTCGGCAGCGAACTGCATCGCGCCATCGCCGGCGAGCAGAATGTGCTCCGTTCGATCCATGACCGCACGAGCAAGTTTGATCGGGTTCTTGATATTCCGCACTTCGGCGACCGAGCCTGCACGCAAGCGGCTGCCATCCATAATGGACGCATCCATCTGCTGCTTGCCGTCGTGCGTGAAAACGGCACCACGGCCGGCGTTGAACAGCGGGAAATCTTCAAGGGCGATGACGGCCGCTTGGACGGCGCCAAGTGCGGTCCCGTGAGCGTCGAGAACGATCCAGCCGGCCTTCAATGCGGTCTCGAGGCCGCTGCGATATTCGGCCTCAAGGGCAGGCGTCATCAGGCTTCTGACGACGGTTCCTGCACCGCCATGAATAGCAAGAACGGGTTTTGCCATACATCTATTGATGTTACCGCAAAACCCGCGTCCTTTCAGAATGTGATACTGCCTACTTGATCGAGTTGCTCGAGTTGACCGACCGAACGACCCACTGTGCGATACGTGCGTCAGGCAGGAGAGCCTGCGAGGTGATCGTGTAGTCGAGGCCGTTGAGGCGCTGTTTGACGCCCTCTTCGATGCCGCCGAATGAGAGCAGAAGCGGTACGATCAGAACGCGGGCTTTCTGTGCGTTCGCCTTTTCGACGAGCGAGCGGAACTCAGCGGTCGCCTCTCCGCGGATCGGCTCGGGAGCATCATCGCGGACGGTTAAATACTCGATGCCGCGGTAAGAACTCTTTGCCTTCATTCCGTCCGTAAGCGTTGACATATCTTTGAGCCAAAGGCGATTTGTCTCGGCAGAGACCGGACCGTGTGCGACAACGATCACGATCTCGTTCTGTGCATCCTTGCTGATCGAAGAAGCCCGCGAGAGCAGAATATCCGCGACGGTCGGGTCGGCATCGAGGGCCTTCCGCATCGTGATCGGCACCTTGTGTTTTACCGGAGTTGTCGGATCGAACGGCTCGGACGCCATCGACGAGTGGGCTGAATGATCGGTGCTGCCATGGCCGCCGCTGCCGTGATCCATCTTCGCAAAGACGGCGAGATCTGCCGGCGCATCCTTTCGCAAACCGAGCAAATATTCTGTCGAGGTTATTACCGAACTATTCGACGAGATGAAAAGCGGAACCGCGACGATCGACGTGACGCCTTGTGCCTCGAGCTTATCGATGGCGTTCTGGATATTTCGCTTGGTCGCCATGCCAAAAGCGATCTCAACAGGGAATTGCTTGCCAACCTGGGCGGCGACGCTGCTGACCTCGTCGTTCCAGGCTGCTTTGCCGCCGTGTGCGAGGAGAAGAACGCCGGTCTTGTTCTTTGCTGTCGGCATCGTGTGGACCGAATGGTCGTGCTGCGCAAGGATCGGCATCGCTGCAATGGCGAAAAGGGTTACTAGAACAATTGCATTGAGCGAGCGGAAAAAAAGTCGTGTTCTCATATTGGTGAACTTCATAAAACGGGATTGTATAGAAAGTGAAAGTCATTTTCAAGAAGAGAAAGAGAGATCTTGAAATTTATTCGCGATCTCTCGTTTGTGAGTCTCATAGCAGGGACCTAGAACTTCTTATTGCGAAGACGCAGGGCATTCGTGATGACCGATACGGAGCTGAACGTCATCGCCGCACTCGCGATCATTGGCGATAGAAGCAATCCGAAGACCGGGAACAGGACGCCGGCAGCGATCGGAATTCCGAGCACGTTGTAGCCGAACGCGAAAAAGAGGTTCTCGCGTATATTCTTCATCGTGGCGCGGCTCAGATTCATTGCCTTCAAGATGCCGCCGAGGTCGGAATGAAGCAGCGTGATGTCGGCGGATTCGATGGCGACGCTCGTGCCTTCGGCAAAGGTGATCCCGACATCGGCGGTAACAAGTGCGGGCGCATCGTTTACGCCGTCGCCCGCCATCGCGACGATCTTGCCCGTCGCCTTGAGTTCCGCGATCTTCTCGGCCTTTTTGTCGGGAGTTGCTTCAGCGATGTAGGAATCGATGCCGAGTTCTTTCGCGATCGCGGCCGCCGTGACCGCATTATCGCCCGTCATCATCAATATCTGTTTTCCCTGACGATGCAGTTCGTCGATAACGGCCTTTGCAGAAGGCTTGATCGCATCGGCCAGCCCGATGTAGCCGGCGGCCGCACCGTCCACATTCACCGAGATAACGGTCTGAGCCTGACGGCGAAGATGTTCGACCGTCTCGTTCGCACCGGCGGCCGCGATGGCCACATTTTTTCCGTCAACTTTGGCCGTCACTCCAACACCTGTCTGCGATGTGAAATCTTCAGCGGTCGGAATCGCGATCGAACGTGCGTCGGCTTCCGCAACGATCGCACGGGCGAGCGGATGTTCGCTGTGCTTTTCGACCGCCGCGGCGAGGGCAAGCAGCTCATTTTCAGCAAGAGACCCTATGGGAACGACCGTTTTAACGGCCGGCCGGCCTTCGGTGAGCGTGCCAGTTTTATCGACGGCGATAACGTCCACTTTTGCCAGATGTTCGAAGGCCGCAGCTTTTTTTATGAGCACGCCGTTGCGTGCGCCTTGACCGGTCGCGACCATAACGGACATCGGCGTTGCAAGCCCGAGTGCACAAGGGCACGCGATTATTAGCACCGAAACTGCGGCGACGATCGCGAAGGCCAGGCTTCCCAAGAAAAGCCATACGGCGAACGAGATGATCGCGGCGACGACGACGGCCGGAACGAAATAGGCCGCAACGACATCAGCGAACCGCTGTATCGGAGCGCGTGACCGTTGTGCCTCGCTGACCATCTTGACGATCTGTGCGAGTACCGTGTCGCGGCCGACGTGTTCGGCGCGCATCTCAAAGACTCTCGGCCCATTCAACGTGCCGCCGATCACGCTGTCTCCCACCGTCTTTTCGACAGGCAAAGATTCACCCGTGACCATCGATTCGTTGACCGATGAGTCGCCTTTCTCGATCTTGCCGTCAACGGGGATCTTTTCGTTCGCGTTTACAAGAAGCAGGTCGCCGATATGAACCTCAGACAGCGGAACAACCTTTGTTTCACCATTCTTCTCGATGCGGATCGCCGTCTCAGGTGCGAGCCGAAGCAGTTCCTTGATCGCGGATGAGGTTCGGGAGCGAGCCTTGAGTTCGAGAACTTGGCCGAGCAAAACGAGTGTGGTGATTACTGCCGCTGATTCAAAGTATCCGGGAACGATTCCGGTGTGCATGTCACGCATCGCGTCCGGAAAGATTCCCGGCGCAAATAGGGCCGCGAGGCTCAGCAGATACGCCGCACCGGTTCCGATCGCTATCAGCGTGAACATATTCGGGCTGACATTCTTGATCGACTGAACGGCACGCTCAAAGAAAGGAAAACCACCCCAAAGAACGACAGGCGTTGCGAGAACGAACTGTATCCAGATCGAGATCTTTGGCGGGACGATCGCAGAAAAACCGGGAATCATCTCGGCCATGGCGAGCACAAATACCGGCAGCGTCAACGCGGCAGATATCCAGAATCGCCGACGCATGTCGATGAGCTCCGGGTCTTCCGTGTCGTCGAGCGATACCTCCATCGGTTCGAGTGCCATCCCGCATTTAGGGCACGTTCCGGGCCCGATCTGCACGATCTCCGGATGCATCGGACAGGTATATTCAACGTCGAGCGGAAGGTCTTCTTGTTCGCGCGGAGTCAGATACTTGTCCGGGTCGGCCTTGAATTTCACAACGCATCCGTTCGAGCAAAAGTAGTAGGCGATGCCGTCGTGCGTATGTGTGCCGGCGGCAGTCTCTTCCTCGACCGTCATGCCGCAAACGGGATCGATGTGATGGCCTTCAGCAGTTGCTTCGTGTTCTTCGTGCCTCGAACTGCCGCAGCATGATGCGGTTTCCGTCTCGCTCATCACATGACGCATCGACTTCTCTTCAGTCCCGCAGCATGAACTCGCCGCTCCGCCGAGATATTTCTCAGGATCGTTCCCAAAGCGATCGCGGCAGACGACGTTGCAGAAGTAATATTTGGTTCCCTCGTGTTCTTGTACGGCGGCCGCGAGGTTCTCGGTGACCGCCATACCGCAAACGGGATCGGTGTGTATCTCGACGATCTCTGGCTTTTTTCGACCGAGCTGGACAGGTTGAGACGCTTGTTCTTTCATTGTTTTGTTCTCCCTACGGAACATCCTACAACCTGTGAGTTGGTGTCAGGTCAAGTACTATTTCGAACTTTCTGAGAAAGCGTCTATCAGGCGGCAGACAGTATGGCCGTCGGGTTCGGCATTCTCGATGCCTTTCCACATCTCCGCGGCTGTTTCGAGGCGTTTCTGCAGGCGGCGAAGTTCGGCGATCTTCTGCCGGTTTTCTTCGATCCGTTTTTCGACGATGTTGCGAACCATCGGGCAAGGCGAATCGCCCGAGGTCGAATGCCCGAGGATCTCCTCGATCTCGGCGAGCGTAAATCCAAGTTCCTTTGCGGACGCGATAAATTGGAGCCGGCTGCGATCGTCCGCGGAATACATCTTGTAGCCGTTCAGGCTGTTCTTTGTCGGGTTAAGAAGGCCGATCCGCGTGTAATAGCGGACGGTGAATATCGGAACATTAGCCTTTTTTGCAAGACTTGACGCTGTGAACATAGCTTCTAGCTTACCTTACGCAGGTAAAGAAATGTGTGGAAATTGGGGCGGAATAGGCATATATTCTTAATGATAGGCCGAAATTGCGGCCCATCCGAACCTTAACCGAAAAGGCACGACGTTCCTTAGTTTTTGAACGTCACGCAAAGCCAACGGGCGATCAGGAAGTTCGATCGCAAGCCGAGGCTGCCGAAGTGAGGATCAATGAAGATCGCTTTAGCTCTAATAATCTCAGCATTTGCGTTCGTCGCATCTCCTGCTCAATCGCTTAGTCAGACAAATATTGCTGTTGGTGCAAACGACCTTGCACGGCCTCGGCGCGTCGCAGAGCCGGCCAAACGTGCGATTCCGACGCCAGCAATGATCGCCGAGCTAGAGCGGGAAACATTCGATCTGCTCAACGCAAAACGCAAAGAACGCGGCCTTTCGCCGCTCGTATGGAGCGATTCTGTCGCTGCCGTCGCAAAAGAACATTCCGTCGATATGGCGTCAATGAATTACTTCAGCCATAAGGATATGAGCGGCAGATATGTGAGCGATCGTGCCGATTCGATGGGATTGAAGAAGTGGCGTGCGATCGGTGAGAACATTGCATTCAATCGCGGCTTCTCAGACCCGATCACGCGGACGGTCGAGCTCTGGATGAATTCAACGTCGCACCGCCAGAATCTTCTCGACGACCACTGGAAAGAATCCGCTGTCGGCATCGCCGTCGCAGATGACGGTTCATATTTCTTTACGCAGGTGTTTTTGGATAAGAAATAGTCGAATCGGCCATATTTTTTGGACGCCCGAACCTTGCCGCAATAAGCAAAATTCGGGCGTTTTGATATTCTAGAGCAGATGCAATTCTCTCTGCCGTCGTATGCAAAGATCAACTGGATACTGCGTGTTCTCGGCAGGCGAAGCGATGGCTTTCACGAACTTTGCACTATCTTCCAAACGATCTCGCTTTGCGACCGCCTGACGTTCGAGGATGCGGAGACGGTCAGCCTGACGTGTTCCGACCCGCGGATCCCTACCGGTGGAGAGAACCTTATCGTAAGGGCGGCCGAGATGCTTCGAGCCGAGCTCGGCATAAGGAAAGGTGCGAGAATTCACCTCGAAAAGAACATTCCGTCGCCGGGCGGGCTTGGCGGCGGTTCGTCGAATGCTGCGGTAGCGCTGATCGGACTATCAAGGCTCTGGGGCCTTGAAACAACAGGGTTTCTTCCGAAGTTAGCCGCCAGGATCGGTGCGGATGTTCCGTTCTTCTTATTCGGGGGCACAGCGTTGGGCACCGGCCGCGGCGACTTGATCGAGCCGCTAGACGATATTTCCGTCGGTCCGATGCTTGTCGTAACTCCCAATATTGCCGTTCCGACAGGCGAGATCTTTGGCCGATACCGAGCTGAGACCTTGACAGATACGGCTCAAGAGCATAATCTTTCTGTTTGCCGAGCGGAAGCCGAAAGGTTTCGTCCTGCGGCGGCAGAACTTGCAAACGATCTCGAAAGCACCGTGTTCGAAGCTTTTCCTGAGGTCGCCCGCGTCAAGAACGCTTTAATAGAGCTTGGTGCGGTTAACGCGGTCCTTTGCGGCAGCGGAGCAAGCGTATTAGGTGTTTTTGACAAACAAGAGACACGGCAGACTGCTGAAAATGCCCTCGATCAAGAATCGACCTGGCGAAAGTTTGCTGTATCAGCCGTTTCGCGTGAATGTTACCGCGAAGAGCTCGGCCTTTAAGGCTTGAGGTCAACGGCTGTTTCCGTTAGTTTCTTCACTTTTTTGAATTGGGGCGTAGCCAAGTGGTAAGGCACCGGTCTTTGGATCCGGCACTCGTAGGTTCGAATCCTCCCGCCCCAGCCAGATGTGAATATTAGGAACGGACAGTCTCTCGTCGATTTGAGCGACCGTCCGTTTTTTTGTTTTGAGTCCGGGCTTTTGAATCGCCCGATCAGCTATGAGCGTAACCGGAAGGATAAAGATATTCTCGGGCAATGCACACCCTGCCCTCGCCGAAGAGATCTGCGGCTATCTAGGCTGTGATCTCGGCAAGGCGGTGACGGCGCAATTTTCGGACGGCGAGTTCAACTTCCAGATCGAAGAGAATGTCCGCGGCCACGATGTCTTTATCGTCCAGCCGACTTGTCCGCCGAGCGATAAGCATCTGATGGAATTGCTCGTAATGATGGATGCCTTTGTGCGTGCGTCTGCTGAGCGGGTAACGGCGGTGATCCCGTATTTCGGATATGCGCGTTCGGACAAGAAAGATCGTCCGCGTGTCCCGATCGCGGCCAAGCTGGTCGCCAATTTGATAACCAAGGCCGGAGCCGAAAGAGTTTTGACGATCGATCTGCATGCTTCGCAGATTCAGGGCTTCTTTGATATTCCGGTCGATCACCTTTATGCGGCACCGGTCGTCGTGGATTATTTCCGCGAAAACCCGATCGAGAATCTGATCGTCGTAGCACCGGACACCGGCGGGGCCGAACGTGCTCGTGCCTACGCAAAGAGATTGGATGCCGGGCTTGCCCTTTGCGACAAACGCCGCGAGCGGGCGAATGAGGCCGATGTGATGAATATAGTCGGCGATGTTGACGGCAAGAATTGCCTCATCATCGACGATATGTGCGACACCGGCGGAACGATCTGCAAAGTTGCCGAGGCTCTGTACAAGGCGGGAGCCAACGAGATATCGGCGTGCTTTACACACGGAGTGTTCTCCGGCAATGCGGTCGCGAACATTCGCTCTTCGCATTTGAAGAAAGTGATCGTAACCAACACGATCCCTGCCCGCGAGAATGCTGCCGAGCTGATCGCAGAAGGCAGGATCGAGGTCTTGAGTATCGGCAAACTGCTCGCTTCGGCGATCAGGTCGATCCATGACGAGACAAGCGTTTCGTCGCTATTTATTTAGTTAGAGAAAGTGTTATGGCTGAAAAAATTACTGTAAAAGCTGAAAAGAGAGAAACCCGCGGCAAGAACGAAGCTCGTAGGCTTCGTGCAAGCGGCAGCGTCCCGGTCGTCGTTTATGGCGGCGGCGGCGAAAGCGTTGCGGCAGCGGCGGCACTTAGCGATCTTGCGGCGATCCTGCGGCTCGAAAGCGGTGCGAACACCGTGTTTTCGCTCGACATCGCAGGCGTCGGTGCTTCGGATGTGATCTTTCAGGATCGCCAGATCGATCCGCTGATGGGCCGTCTGACCCATGCGGACCTTCGCCGCCTTGTCAAGGGCGAGAAGATCGAGCTGACCGTTCCGGTCCATCTCGAAGGTGATCCGGTCGGCGTTAAGGAAGAAGGCGGAATACTCGACCAGATCCTTCGCGAGGTCAAGATCCTTTGTGAGCCTGCGAAGGCCCCTGATGCGATCGTCGTCGATGTTACGGAGCTCAAGGTCGGCGATGCGATCCATATTTCGGATCTTAAGGTCGAAAAGGGCATTGAGATTCACGGTGACGCCGATTCGGTTGTGGCACACGTTGTCATGGCCAAGGAGCCTGAGCTTGAGTCGCAGGTCGAGGCCGGGGCGGAGCCTGCGGTTGAAGGCGAAGCCAAGCCGGATGGCGAAGCTTCTGAGTAGCCTGTCGGCCTACGGGGTTGTCTGATGCTTGAGGACACCGACAAAAAGCATTGGCTCGTTGTCGGGCTGGGCAATCCGGGGCGTCAATATGAGCGGACGCGGCACAATCTAGGGTTTATGCTCGCCGATCTATTGGCGGGCAGGCACCAGACGCGGATCGGCCGCGAAGAGTGCAGAGCTCTTATCGGCCGAGCCGTTATCGGCAGCGAAAGCGTCGAATTGGCGAAGCCGCAGACATTTATGAATCTCTCCGGAGATTCGGTGAAATGCTTGCTCAAGAAGGCGGCGCGGTGTATTGAAAACTTGATCGTCATTTCGGATGACCTTGCGTTGCCGTTCGGAACGATGAGGATTCGGCCAAAAGGTTCGCACGGCGGACAGAACGGCTTGCGGTCGATCATCGAGCGAACCGGAACGCAGGAGTTCATTCGGCTGCGGATCGGCATTATGCCTGAGCATCCGATCTCGGATGCTTCGCGGTTCGTGCTCGAAGACTTCAGCCGCGGAGAGGCGGACGAACTGCCCGAGATACTCGAACGGGCGGGCGATGCGGTCGAGACGATCATTCGTGATGGCATCGAAGAAGCGATGCAAAAGTTTAATTGAGAAGGGAAGATTTCCTTACTTCGGCTCCAAATTTTGCCGAGGTGTTTAAGCCGGAAGGAGAATAGAAATAAAGAAAATGGCAAACAGAACGTACGAAGTTATGTATATCGTCAACCCTGATACGGCGAGTGACCGCATTGAGAAGCTCAATGACGCCGTCGGGAAGTTGATCGAGAAGGAAGGCGGCAGCGTCGTGAAGGTCGATAACATCGGCCTCAAAGACCTTGCCTATCCGATCGAAAAGAAACAGCAAGGCCACTATGTCTTGTTCGAGATCGAAGGAACCGGGCAGGAGATCGCGGAACTTGAACGCCGTATGCGTGTCAACGATATGATCATGCGTTATATCACCGTCCGCGTTGACGAAGACCGAAAGAAGGCCGATGCGGTCAAGGCAAAAAAGGAGGCTCGGGCAGCGAAACGGGCCGCATTCAAGCCGGCACCGGCCGAAGCAGCAGAGGCACCCGCCGAAGCCTAGTTGAGGAGAGTTTTTTATGGCAGACAAAGAAATGGAAATTGTAGATGACCGCGACCTCGGTGTCGGAGAAGATGTCATCGGTGATCGTCCGCGTAGATACCAACGCCGTCGGCCGCGACAGGTCGTTCCGGCCTATGTCGACTGGAAGGATGTCGAATTTTTGCGCGGGTTCATACCAGAACGAGGCAAGATCCTGCCGCGACGTATCTCAGGCATCACTGCAAAGGATCAGCGTCGGGTCGCAAAGGCGATCAAGCGCGCACGCTCGATGGCATTGCTTCCGTTCGTTGCGGACTAGTTTAATTTTCTTCGTCTTGACGCCTTTTTTCGTTGTGCCGGAACGGCACACGACGGACGTGTCAGATGAAAAGTGAGATCTAATAATGGCAAATACAACCGTACTTTTACGCGAGGATATCGATAACCTCGGCGGGCGAGGCGAGATCGTTAAGGTCAAGGCCGGCTACGCACGCAATTTCCTCCTGCCGCAGGGCATCGCAACACTTGCGACCAAAGGAAATATCAAACAGATCGAGCAGGAGCGTGAGGCCCTGTTGAAGAAAGCCGCAGTTGAAAGGGCAACGGCAGAGGCCCAGAAAGAACAGATGAGTTCCATCGCTCTCACCTTCGAGCGAAAGGCCGGTGAACACGGAACTCTTTTCGGTTCGGTCACTTCAATGGACATTGCGGATGCACTCAAAGCGAAAGGCTACGAGATCGACCGCAAGCGCATCGTCCTGCGCGACCCGATCAAAGAGACCGGCGAATACACCGTTAATGTGAAACTTCATAGGGAAGTTGCGATCCCGATCCCTGTCAAGGTTACGACCGAGGCAGGCGAGATCATCGCAAAAGCCGTTGAAGAAAAGCCGGCAAAGGCCGCAAAACCTGTCGCCGAAGCAGCTCCTACGGAAGAAGCTGCAGCGGAATCGGCCGAGGCTTAAACTTCGGTATTTACAGCCGATAGGGCCGCCCGTGATCCGGACGGCCGTTCATCGATCCTTGCCCTCGAATCGGCTTGTCCGGTTCGAGGGCTTTAGCATTCTTGTTCGATCTTGAGAATGGAATACCCCCAAATTTCGCAAAATGGGGAATTGCGTGCCTGCTCAAATCGACAACGCCCGAGACTACGGCTAGAATACAAAGACCAACCAAAATGGTAAGTGCCTTTCCCGATAATCGACGAGAGCAGTTTCTCGAAAAACCGCTGCCTTCAAGCGAACCGAGCGAGCGCGTGATCTTGGGCGCGATCCTGCTCGATAACGCTGTTATCGCCGAGGCGATCGAACATCTGAAGCCTGAGGATTTCTACTCTCAATTCAACCGGTCGGTTTATCTTGCGATGCTCTCGCTCTTTGAAATGCAGCGGCCGATCGACGCCGTGCTGATAGGCGAAGAGCTAAAGAAGCAAGGTTCGCTAGAGGCCATCGGCGGCGTGACCGCTGTTGCGAATCTAGCTCTCGGGCTGCCTCATTTTTCGAACGTCGCCGAATACATCAAGGTCGTTCACGATAAATCCGTACTTCGCCAACTCATTCGCACTTGCAACGCCGTTACAAGCGAAGCTCTTGAGGAGGAGAATGAATCTGCCGATATTCTCGATCACGCCGAGCAGCAGATATTCGCCCTTGCCGAAGCCCGAACCCGCGAGAGCTTTGCTCGCATCGCACCCGTTGCTGAGCGCGTCCTTGCTCGCGTCAAAGAGCACATGAAGGGCGATTCCGCAGGAATTACCGGCCTTACGACCGGCTTTCATGAACTCGACGACCTGACCTCCGGCTTTCAGCGGACCGACCTCATTATCATCGCCGGCCGTCCTTCGATGGGCAAGACGGCGCTCTGCCTTACGCTCGCACAGAATGCGGCGTTGAAAGCGAACGCGGTCGTCGCCCTGTTTTCGCTCGAAATGTCGAAGGAACAACTCGTAACCCGTATGCTTGCTTCGGAAGGCCGAATAAACGCACACAGGTTCCGAAGCGGCTACCTTGTGGACAGCGAGTGGCAACGCCTTGCTGAGGCGATTTCCATCCTAAGCTCGGCAAAGATATTTATCGACGATACTCCGGGCATCTCCGTGATGGAGATGCGTGCAAAATGCCGTCGTCTTGTTGCCGAACAAAAGGGCCTCGACCTGGTTGTCGTTGACTATCTGCAGTTGATGGGCGGGTCGAAGCGGACCGAGTCGCGCCAGCAGGAAGTTTCACAGATCTCGCGTGAATTGAAGGCCCTTGCGAAAGAGCTTGATGTGCCTGTTGTTGCGCTCTCCCAGCTTTCGCGTGCATCAGAAAGCAGAAATCCGCCGACGCCGGTCTTGAGCGATCTGCGTGAGTCCGGCTCGATCGAGCAGGACGCCGACGTCGTGGGATTTATCTATCGGCCGGAGTACTACAATCCGAAGGACGAATCGCTGATGGGCCTCGCTGAGCTGATAGTTGCCAAGCAGCGTAACGGGCCAACGGGAACCGTCAAACTTGCCTTTATCAAAGAGCACACACGCTTCGAGAATCTTGCGCGTTAGCCGACTCATGATGAGCGAAGACCTCAGATATCCGATCGGTGAGTTCGATGCGAACATCGAACTCTCTAAGACCGCCCTTAGAGATCGGATCGAGGTGCTTCGGGCGTTGCCTGAAGATCTTGCAAAAGCTGTCGAAGGTCTTGATGACCGGCAGCTTTCAACTCGCTATCGTCCGGAAGGCTGGACGCTTCGCCAAACCGTCCATCACGTTGCCGACAGCCACGCAACATCCTATACGCGCTTCAAGCTTGCGTTGACCGAGGACGAGCCCCCGACCATCGTTCCGTATTTTGAGGATCGCTGGGCCGAGCTTGCTGATTCGAGCCTTCCGGTCTCTGTTTCGCTGGCGATGCTTTCCGCGATCCACACGCGTTGGGTCACCCTTCTCGAATCGCTCTCGGATGCCGACTTACAGAAGGCCTACATTCATCCGGAAACGGGCGTATGGACGATCGAAATGGCGACCGCGCTCTACGCATGGCATTCCCAGCACCACACAGCTCATATCACTCGCACACGGGAGAGGAACGGCTGGTAGCTCATTTTTAGAATGGCGGAGACGCGTCCAGATCGGCTTATCTCACTCGATGTCTTTCGCGGCATCACGATCGCGGGCATGGTGTTGGTAAATAATCCGGGCACCTCGCCGGTCTATTGGCCGCTCGATCATGCCGAATGGAACGGACTGACGCCGACCGATTGGATCTTTCCATTCTTTCTTTTCATCGTCGGCGTTTCGATCTCGATCTCTCTTGGCAAAAAAGTTGGCACGACCGGCGGCGACGGAACTTCATTTGGGACATACTCAAAGATCATCAGGCGCTCGCTCTCGATCTATCTTCTCGGTGCGTCGGTGTCGATCCTGCCGTTCTTTCAGTTTCAGGCGACCGATGCACCCGACCTTCTCAAACTCTTGATCTGGCTCGTCTTTTGTGCGGCCCTTTTCATGCTGCTGCTTAGGAAATTCCTTTGGGCGGGCATTCTGTGCGGTATCGGGCTTCTCGGCATCGCGGCAATGAACGTCGCCGGCTACAACGTCATCGGGTACGACTACGGAACGCTCCGGATCGCCGGCGTTCTGCAGCGCATTGCCGTTTGCTATCTCGTGACGGCCATCTTGTTTTTGCACACGACGTGGAAGCAGCAGCTTTGGATCTCGGCGGCGATCCTTTTGATCTATTGGGCGGTGATGACGCTGATCCCCGTTCCGGGCTGCGAGATCACGAGCATGAACGACAAGGCATGCAATCTTGCTGCGTATCTAGACCGCCTGATCCTCACGGAAAACCACATTTGGCGGTACGGTAAGGTTTATGACCCGGAAGGCATATTATCGACATTCCCGGCGATCGTAACGACGATCTCGGGCGTGCTCGCGGGCACGTGGCTCCTCAAGCGTCGGGCAGACGATGACCCTCAAAAACGGTTTGCAGCGAGCTATGAAAAAGCGGCCGGAATGTCCTTTTTCGGAGTTGTGCTGCTTGCCGCCGGCTTGATCTGGAACAGTTGGTTCCCGATGAATAAAGCGTTATGGACAAGCTCGTATGTCCTTGCGACGACAGGCCTTGCGTTGCTGATGCTAGGGTGCTGCTATTGGCTTATCGATCTAAAGGGCATTCACCGTTGGGCCTGGCCCTTCGAGGTTTTTGGGGCAAATGCCATCGCCTTGTTCGTCTTCAGCGGCTTCCATGCGCGGATGATGAATGGCTTTCGCGTGATGGACGGTGAGAAATCCGTCTCGCTTCACGGCTGGGTGATGAATCACATCTTCCTGCCGATCGCGCAACCTATCGATGCCTCGTGGATGTACGCCGTCAGCTTTATCCTCTTTTGGCTTTTCCTGATGTGGCTGCTCTATCGCAAACAGATCTATGTAAAGGTCTAGTCCGCTGCGACTTCGATCTTCTGGATCATTATCGTCACTCGCGGAGAGTCGCCGCCCGAACGATTATAAGAGATCCAATATCCCGCAGCAGGATAGCGGACCATATCATAAACTTGGCCGTCCGCCGTCGGCTTGACCTTTGCGTCGGCTCCAAGCACATCGGTGAGTTTTGGCGTTGAGTCATCGACCGCCGAATACATCACGGCAATTGCCCGAACCTTTTTGTCCGAGTCAAGGCTGATCTGAGCCGTCTCCTTGTCCGAAAACTCATAGTAGAAACCGGAATCGTCGCTGACGACAGGATCTTTGTCGATCGTCTTCTTAACCTCATCTTTTGTCATTCCGATCTTAACGCCGCGGAATTCTGCCATTTTTGCCGCGTTCACGGGCGGGGTCGGAAGGGGATCAGCGATGGCCGCATTCTTGCTTTCGACCGTCTGCATGGGGATAAGCATCGCCGCGGCAAAAAGCACGACGCTGCCAAAGAAACCGCATAAAAAATGCGAAACCTTAGTCATAGAAAGGACCTCCTCAGTCAAAAAATACTTATTACGCGGTAATTTTATGCCAAATTAGTTCCCAAATCAATGCTCCGCATGCTCGCCGCCAGTACCGAGAACGTCGGCAGAGAGACAGCATTGCCGAAACGCGCTCTTAGTATGGGCGTAAAGTCACATCGAAAGCAGCCGATGAATTGCAGAGGCATATATGCCGTGGATCACTGCCCAAACAAGCCCCGGGAGCGTGGGCCGGTCGGCCAGTTGCAGAAGCCCGCATGGTTTTGCATAGCCACGTCGTTTACGGCGTGGTTTAGGACGGCAAATAAATTCTAGGAGGCGGCTTTAGCCGCCGACAAAGGCTTCTGTCGCGTGTTTCACACGCTCCTCGATGAATATTGGCCGTGTTCCTACAGGTTCCGCTTCGCTTCACCTGTAGCTATCGAGATTGCCGCGTGCCAAGCACGCTCCGGCCCGGTTGCGTTCTTTGCAACACTTGGGGATCTATGACCCAAGAACCCAGCCCGCACTGCCAAAGGGCGAGCCCAAAAGCAAGTTCAAAGTTCAAAGATGCATCATATACGAAAATGGTGGTTTCGGCCGCAGAAACTTTCTTCACGCGCCGCCCTTCGCCATCGTATCTGTACACCGCATCGGAATTACGGTTGGATGGTCTCGGTCCGAGCTTTCACGGAGTTTCCAACGATGGTTATATCTGGAAATCTAGAAGAATTTTCCGCATTAACATCATTCCGGAAGAGAACCACCATTCGATCCTTCGGGATTCCGTTCGCAATTAGTTGGGATTGGGCCGATCTCAAGTTCGCTGTACGGGTGGAGTTCGGAGCTTTCGACACTTGGAAGACGATAACGGAGCATCGGTCCGAAACCGCAATTGCTGATATCTCTTTCATGATTTCGAGAAAATTGGCGGGCGTGACGGCCTTGGTGATAAGGCCATTGTACCAATCATCTTGCGAAACAACAGTTTGCATGGACAGATCGCTCGCTTTGTAGGACTCTCTAAATTTCGGGATTACGTCGGCGTTCTGTGCAAACCACACTTCTATGGTTCCTTCACCGGAAGCTCGGTTGCAATCTTCAGGTGAAGTGCGCAAGAGGATGACGTGTTCCGTGTTGTTTCCGATCTTTTGCGCAACCCACAACGGGTTGTATGCAGCCGCGGCGAGTGCAATCGGTAGAGGTTGGCTTGAGCAAATCCGCAAGACTATAGCGTCGGCCTTAGTCCTACGACTCGAGAGCGCCATCTCGCGAAAGCGATAAACGTTCTCAGCCACGTCTTCGTCTCCACGACTGATAGAGCCAAGGTAGTGCGGCCCGTTCTGCTTCTGTCCGAATGACGGCATCACGACGAACAACAGCAATCCGAGGCCAAAAGGAAATTTACTATACTTTGCTAAACACCCCATTTATTTGCACCTCACTGGGCTTGCAGACCCGCAGGGAGCGACAAACCAACTTTGAGGGTATGCCCTATTGTGCGGTCCAGGTACATCGCCAAGACGCATGACGCCATGTCGATCCGTTACGATACGCGAGTCGGCGGCAATATCGGGAACCTGACCTGCCAGTGCTCCTTGACCCAATGCTGTTCTCCACTCCTGCGCTTTATCGTACCGAAGAAGGGAAAAGTGGAATGTACCATACTTGTTTTGAGACCCGTCAAAAGTTGGCCAAGAAGATGTCTGTCCGATCAGGTCGCCAACCTTAAGCTTGATCTTACTGAGCGGCTCCCCATTCTTCTTGGTAAAGCCAGTAGATCCCGCGCTAGTTTGCGGAGCGCTTCGGACGAGGGCGCTAAGGTTCTGCACATCCTTTAGCATCAGTACAAAGTTTGGCGCGCGATCCAAACGGATCAGAACTGCGTAAAGCGTTGGGTCCTTTTGGTGTGCGAAATACGTCAGAACCGTTCCCGTGAGACCTTGAATGGCCCGGATATCAACAACCTCCGGAATTGTTAGCCAATGTTCCCCGTCGTGTCCACTGCCAAATCTGTTAGTTTCGTCGTCGTCGGGATACATATCCATCGAATCAAGTCCATGGTCAGCTTCATCGGCAACCATATAGCCGACATACGGACGGTCGTCCGGTGCAAATGAATATCGAAAATTCGAAGAGTCGAGCCGTGGGTCCCACGTATCATTGCAAGCCTCTGCTGCGGCACTACACGCGCCTGAACTGTCATAGTTGGTTTGCCAATATCCCTCTGGAGCTAATCCGAGCGGGTCGGTGAACTTATAGGGCGAGTTTAATCCGTATGAATATCTGTTAAACGTCTGAGGATTTCGGATCGTTGCACTCGCGGTGAGGGGATCGACGCTTGTGAACCTTCCATGAGAAGAGTTGTAGTACCTAGCTTGGGCGAAATCCAAGTCGGACTCGGCATCCCTTTCATAGCCGGTAAATTTTTGGCGGATGGGGTCTGAACCGTAATTCAAGCCGGTCGTGCGGCCTCCGACACCATTTATTTCTTCACCAAAGGGCATGAAGTCGCGACGTGATGCAACGGAGCCGCGTTCATCCGTAACGACACGGGGCGAACCCAAATGATCGGTTGTCAAATAGCTAACTCGCGGCTCCTGCGACACCTCAGCCGAATATTCCGCGATCAATACTCCAGATGCATCATAGACGAAGATCGTGGCCTCGTCGGCAGCAACTTTGTCGAGAAGGTCCTTAGCGATCATAAGTATCTGCAATAGAACCAATGCTGCCCGCGATCTTTTCATACTTTCGTTTGCTCCCCGAGCCACAAAAGGAATTTTACTCAGAATCTCGCGATCCCGATAGCACATTCCGCACAAATCGACACATTCCGCACGAAATGTATCAAAGTGCACGAAATGCACGATTTGCACAATATGCACGATTTGCACAAAACCGTACGGAGACAAAGACCGAACACCCGTATCGATCTTCGACACGCTTCAACTGGCTTCGCTCCTCCGGCAGTTGGCGAAATGATGTGTGCTGCGCAAGCTTCTGAATGCCTTGCTACTTCAACTCCAGATCGATGATCGCATTAGCAAGTTGTTTCTCAAGAGCGTCCTTTTCGGTGAGAAGGGCACGGCGTTCGGTCGTGAGTTTTTCGAGCCGCGATTCCTGCTCATTTGCCCGTGAAATATAGCGTGCGATCAGAGTTTTAGCGCTGTTCGTCTTGGTCAAAGCCTCGATATTTTCGCGAAGGCGTGATTGATCGGCGGTGATCTCCTCGGTCTCTTTCTCGCCGCGTTCGATCTTGACGTCGATGTCGTTGAGCTTGATCCTCAGATCGACGAGCGGAGCGAGTTTAGCGCGCGTCGCCTCGTCAATGGTCTTTTTGACAACGAGGGCGAGAAGGTCTTTCGGCGACAGCGTACGCAATTCGTATTTGTCCATCATCCCGAGGTTCTCGCCGATCGCTATCTCTTTCGTCTCGTAAGGTTTCAGCTCGACGCGGAAGCGATAGAATCTTGCGGTCACGGATGACGGTTTTTGTGTTTCATCCGAAAGCTCCCAGCCCTTTCGCACCGGACGTTCGATGTACATCACTCGCGGCAGGGCCGTCTGATTCGAAAGCCAGTAGGTTTTCTTGAAGGTCTTGAAATAGTGAATTTGAAAGACACCTTCCACGGCCTTTATGATCTTTGCGGGCTGGCGGTCTTCTTCGGTCTTTGTGCGGATGAGCGTGCCGAGATCGACGCCGTACGAAATGAGACGTTCTTCGCGGGCCTTCAGGCGTTCCATCAAGGCTTCGCCCGCGTAAGCTCCTGCATCTATTACGGTTAGCGGTCCGCCCTCGAATGTGAGATTTGTCGTATTCTTAAGGCGAATGCCGATGCGCGCACGCGGTGTCGAACTCGACGGCGTGGCCGAAGACGGTTCATCGTCGTCGTCTGACTCCTGCTCGCCTACTGCCGGTACGGCCTCATCGCGATAGACGGAGACGCGTTCGCCTTCCATTTTTGTCTGGATGATCGGGATCAACGCGGAGCGATTCTTCTCGACCGTAACGGGTGCAAGGATCTTGTATTCGAAAAGATCGCCGAGAGAATCGCCCGTCGCCGCTGTATTCACACCCGTGCCGTCGGTCGAAAGGGCATCGCTCACGCCCGATCCTTGATAGCCGGACGACACGATGTAGTTGCCGTTCGCGGAAGAGAACAGATTTGATTGCTGGATACTCTTTGTCGGCAGAATCGGACCGGCATCACCGCTTCCGTCTCCGAAGCCTGATCCATTGCCTTCGCCGTATCCGACGCCGGCCTCGGGATCGTAGATCTGCGGGACAAGATTCAGGTCGTCAGGGATGGGCACGATGGGGCGATAGCGATAGAGCGGTTTCTGGAGATTCTGTATGAACGAGACGGGCGAGCCGGAGATCATCGAGAGCTCGACATCGCGCCAATCGTCGTCGCTTACATTATCGACGATCGCCCAACCCTGGAAGAACGGATCGCCTTTCTCGTCTAGGACGACGCGATAGCTCGTCTTCCATATCGGAGCTGCGACAACATAGCTCACCGAGATCTCGCGTTGGCCCGTGCCGTTTGCGGTGATCGTGATCGTCTTGGAATCGCGGCGTCGAGCTGAGGCGACCGCGTCGGAGAATTCGTTCAGGTCGCGGCGCGTGTTCGCATCAAGCAGTTTCACGCTGCGGATGTCGCTCAGCGGAACACTCGTCAATTCGCCGGCTTGTGAGCCGATAACGACGGAATATTCTGTATTCGATTCAGTTTCGCCGTCCTTGTTTTTCGCGGTGATGGCTCTCTTTTCGACCGTCATCACGGCTCCGGTCGCGGTGCCTTTCGCGTGGATGATCGTGACGTTATCGCCCTGAAGCTGGCTCAAGATATTTGCAAGTCCGCCGCGAGAATCGGACGAATCCTCGCTTTCCGCATCGATGCTGAAGGGTATCTCAGCGGTTCGTGCAGACGCAGGCTGCGACGAGCCGTAGCTGATCGAGCCGATGTTTCCCTGGCCGCGATCAACGACGACCATCGATTTTAGAATGTCATCGACCTGCGATGGTCTGAACGCGAGATCGATGTCCGCATTGCCCGTCACGAAACCGCGGCGTTCGATATACGCGACGCCATTCGAGTAAAGCACAACGCGTTTTATTGGGAGTACTGATGACGATGAACTTGATGGTGCCGAGCTCCAAGCAGACTGTTGTCCAAATACGAAAACAGTATTAGAAAAGAGCGCAGTTATAGCGAGCAAGATTGACAGATATCTCATAGAGTTGTCGGGAAATCTCCAAACCGAAGGATCTTAGAATTGACTGTTCTAAAAGATGCACCGAGAGGGAAGTTTGGTTGCTTGAGGCAGGGTTGTAGAAATTGCGGAGCTGTGGAGTTGAAGGGTGCAAATCGTGCATTTTGTGCAGATCGTGCATTTTGTGCGGTTTGATACGTTTTGTGCGGTTTGTGCTTCAAACTATCGCCTCGTTTCGCTATGATGACAACACGGTCGAAACGGCCGCTTGGTCTTTGACAAAGGTGTTCATTGTTCGTTGTTCATTGGTCTTTGTTCATTGTTCTTTGCGGCTACGCCGCATAGCAGTGCGGTCGGGCTTGCCCGACCGTCACTCGCCTTAGGAATATATCGGAGCGTGCGTAGCACGCGACAAGAAGTCGGCGGCAAGCCGCCTCCAGAAAAGCCGGGTACGTTCATCGGTCAGGCAAGCCCGACCGCCCTGCTAGAGGGCATAGCCCCGAAAATGTTCTCAGTCTTGTCGGCGGCAATGCCTTAGTCCCCGTAGGGGACGCGAGATTATAGCCCAGGGTAAGGCCGCCCCGGCCGCCACCTTGGGAAAGAGGTCGCAAAATAAATCTTGGAGCTCCGTTAGGAGCGACAGAAGCCGTTGTCGGCGGCAAGCCGCCTCCGGGAATTCATTTTCCGTCCTAAACCACGCCGTAAACGACGTGGCTATGCGAAGCCATTGTCGGCGGCCGAGCCGCCTCCAAGGTGTTTTGTGAACCGGCGTGCTACAAACGTGCGGCTCCTACGGAGCCCGGATTGGTTCGTCTCGGACAAGGAAAATGCGGGTTGAATTTTTGTCGCGAAATTCTGGGACAAATTGCGTAAGCTATTGATAACACGTCACTTATTTGTCCCAAGAGCTTTCCCAGAGTTGTCCCACGAGCGTCTTGGCTTGGACAAAAGACGGCCATTGTCGGCGGCCGAGCCGCCTCCGAGATCGGTTTTTGGGTTACGGTTCCACGGCATAAATGCCGTGGCAATTCGGCGGGAATCTGCGTTGAATGTTACGCCTTTACTGACGTGCGGGCTTCTGCAATGCTGACCGCCCGCCCACGCAGGCGGTTCTGACTTTCGGTGACCGCCCGCTCACGCAGGCGGTTCTGACTTATGGCGTTACGCTATCCGGCGGCGGCGACGACCTTTGCTGCGGCGTCGTTCATACCTTCCGCAGGGATGATGCCGATGCCGGATTCGCGTAGGACGCGGCGGCCTTCTTCGACGTTCGTGCCTTCGAGACGTGCGACGATCGGGATCGAGACGCCGAGGTTCTTTGCCGCCGCAACAACGCCGTTCGCGACCATATCGCAGCGGACGATGCCGCCGAAGATGTTGATGAGAACGGCTTTGACGTTCTGATCGGCAAGCAGGATCTTGAACGCCTGTTCGACGCGTTCCTGTGATGCGCCGCCGCCGACGTCGAGGAAGTTCGCGGGTTCGCCGCCGGCGAGTTTGATGATGTCCATCGTTGCCATCGCAAGGCCGGCACCGTTGACCATACAGCCGATGTTGCCGTCGAGTTTGATGTAGTTGAGGTCGAATTTCGAAGCCTCGATCTCAAGCGGTTCTTCTTCGTTGAGGTCGCGAAGATCGGCAAAAGCCTTGTGCCGGAACATCGCGTTGTCGTCGAAATTCAGCTTCGCGTCAAGTGCGATGAGGCGACCGTCTTTGGTCAGCAAGAATGGATTGATCTCGACAAGGGAAGCGTCCGTGCTCTCGTAGGCTTTGTAGAGTGAGAGCATGAACTTGACGGCCTGATTCACCAGTTCGTTCGGAATGCCGAGGCCGAAAGCGAGCTTTCTCGCCTGAAACGCCTGAAGTCCGACGGCCGGATCGATCGTCTCTTTGAGAATGAGTTCTGGGGTCTCTTCGGCGACCTTCTCGATGTCCATTCCGCCCGCGGACGACGCCATAAAGACATTGCGGCCCGTTACGCGGTCGAGCGTGATGCCGAGATAAAATTCCTTATCGATCGGCAGGCCTTCCTCGATGAGCAGCGTCTTGACCTCGCGGCCTTCGGGACCGGTCTGATGCGTAACGAGCATCATTCCGAGCATCTCGGCCGCGATCTGTTTTGCCTCCTCGGGCGACTTTGCGAGTTTGACGCCGCCGCCTTTACCGCGGCCTCCGGCATGGATCTGTGCCTTTACTACACAAACGTCCGTGCCAAGTTCTTTTGCCGCGGCCTCGGCCTCGTCGGCGGTACGAGCAACTATGCCACGCGGCACGGGGACGCCATATTCTTTAAGAATGGCCTTGCCTTGATATTCGTGAATTTTCATAAAAGGAAATTTTATCGAAATGACCCTTGCGAAGCAAAAGGCCCTATTTCCGGCGGTAAGGTTCGAGGAGGCTCATCCAACTGTTCTTCGAGCGGGAATACTCCGATTGACAGCGGCCGGCGCGCTCGGACGGCAAAATCTTATCGGTTACGAGATATTGATATTTCGCGGTGTCCGAGCCGTAGAGCATACATAGCGAGTTATAAAATCGCTGTTCCTGGAGAAGATGTTCATCGGCAAGGTCAAGGCGACTCGGGCCCGAACGCTTTGAATCGATCTCAAACGCCTTTGCAGCGGCCAGCACGGCATCGACACCGTCCTTTCCGAGATACTCTATGTTGATAAATGCTGAGCAGCGATCCGCAGCGTCCTCTTCATTGCCCGTGATCGGCAAAGCGTAAAGGTCGATCAAAGCGTGACCGACCTCGTGCAGGAAAACGAAACGCACTGTGTCGAACATTTGATTGTAGGCTTCGTCGCTTGATTCACCTGAAGAGCGAAAGACCTTGTAAAAATGATCCATCAGCTCGAAACAAACCGTTACAGAGGGTTCCTTTGGCGTATAGAACGCATTTACTCGGCCGCATTCGGCCGTTCGGAGAATAACATCGCGAGGGAGTGTCAAAGCGGCATTCAGCTTATCGGCAGCCTTTTCGAGCAGCTTCGCGGCCTTCACCCGTTCGTCGATCTCAGCGAATTTCGCAGACTTGGCACCTCGATGATCGACCTTGAAATCACCTTGATCGTTGTCCGAAATGTAGTTCGATGCAGGAGTTTCGACGATGGGTTCTGATACCGGTTTGTTTACAGAGGTATTCGGGCGATCTGAGCGCCAAACGCACGCCGTTACGATGAAGAGGATGAATAAGATCCAACCAAGGTTGACGGCGTGCTTTGACATCAGATGCTATTGGCTGCGTTCGACAAGTTCGACGAGGCTTCGTACGGCGACGGCGGTCGGGCCCTTAGCCTGGAATGGACGGGCGCTGTCCGCCCACGCTGTTCCCGCAATGTCGAGATGGGCCCATTTCGCCTTATCGACGAATTCCTGGATGAATACGGCACCAATGATCGTACCGGCCTTTCCGCGAGGGCCGATATTCTTGACGTCGGCGATGTCGCTCTTGATCATCTTGCTGTATTCTTTTCCGACCGGAAGCTGCCAGAAGCCTTCGCCGGTCTTCTTGCCGCAGTCGATGATCGCATCGACCAGAGCCTGGTCGTTGCCCATGATTCCGGTATTTTCACCGCCCAGAGCGACGATGACCGCACCCGTCAAGGTCGCCATATCGACGATACGCGTTGCACCTTGTTTTTCGGCCCAAGCGACCGCATCGGCGAGGATGAGGCGGCCTTCGGCATCGGTGTTGAGGATCTCGATCGTCTTGCCGTTCATCGCGGTCACGACGTCGCTGGGACGTGAAGCTCCGCCATCCGGCATATTCTCGACGGCCGCAACAACGCCGATGACGGGAATCGTGGGTTTAAGAAGACCGATCGCACGCATTGTGCCGAGGACGGTCGCACCGCCGCTCATATCGTACTTCATCGCTTCCATACCGTCGCCGGGTTTGAGCGAGATACCGCCCGTGTCGAACGTGATGCCTTTGCCGACAAGGGCAAGAAGCTCGCCGTCCTTGGCAGTGGACTTTGCGGGCGTGTATCGAAGCGTGATGAGCTTAGCAGGCTGGGTCGAGCCGATCGAAACGCTCATCAGCGAGCCCATTCCGAGCTTGATCATTTTGGCTTCATCAAGAACCTCGCACTTTAGCCCGACCTCGGCCGCCATTGCCTGAGCTCGGCGCGCCATTTCGCTCGGAGTGAGAATATTTGGCGGTTCGTTCGCAAGATCCCGAGTGAAATTCATCGATTCACCGACCGCCACGCCGCGGCCGATCGCAATTTTGACCTCCGCAGGCTTGAGGCCGTCGGCGGCCAGCTGAACGGTCGATAGCTTCGGTTCGTTCTTGTCTTTCGTGCGGTATTTGTGAAGCTCGAATTGGCTCGTCACAACACCCTGAACGGCGTTCTGCAGAGCGACGGACTGATCACCCATTGCTCGCGGCATAAGAGCAAGCGACTTTACCTTTAACTTGCCGACCGCTCGTGCGGCGGTACCGGCAAAACGCCCAACGGCCGGAGCGTCAAAATCTTTTCGGTCGCCTGCACCGATTAGAATGAGCCGGCCAGGACCTTTCTTCCCGCGAAAACGGAGAGTCGCGATGTCTCCGGCTTCGCCCTTCAGTTCCTCAGCGGCGAAAATATCGGCGATCTGTCCACCCGTCAGCTTGTCCAACGGCTTTAAATCTTTATCGGTTGCTTTGTCACCGCGAAAAATGGGAATCGCGAGAGCGTCAGCATTAGCTTCGGCAAAATTGCCGGAAATGCCCTGAAATTTCATCAATTACCTCTCTTAAATTTTGATCTTAAAATGGAGAACTCGTTTACTATCTATAACTTATCTCAGTTTTTGTTTCAACTCTGCACGCGTTTCTTTTTCGAGCGTCCGCCGCATTTCGGTCTCGCGTTTGTCGTAGAGTTTCTTGCCCTTGGCCACGCCGACCTCGAACTTTATGCGTCCGTTCTTCCAATAAATACGGGTTACGACAAGCGTCATACCCTTTTGTGTGGTCTCTTTTACGAGCTTTTCGATCTCGCGCTTATGCAGCAAGAGCTTTCGGGGCCGGAGAACATCGTGATTGTTGATATTCCCATGCGAATAGTGCGAAATATGGGCGCCGAACAGCCAAATCTCGCCGTCCTTTATCTGCACGAACGACTCTTTAAGCTGGATCCTGCCCGCCATAACGCTCTTGACCTCCGTCCCCAGCAGCACAGCTCCGGCCTCGTATTTATCGAGAATATGATATTCAAAATACGCTTGCCGATTGCTAATGATCTCCTTTTCATCGGACATACGAGCTAGATTCTAACAAAATGCATTGAAAGAACGCTCTTTGCCGATCCGGTTTGACAAGGTTTGCCTCGCTTCGTAAATTATTAAGGACGCTGGGAGATCGTCTAATGGTAGGACTGCAGTCTCTGGATCTGCCTATCGGGGTTCGAATCCCTGTCTCCCAGCCAATCTTTTCCCCTTCCGATCAATTTAAGTAGAGCAGAAACATCCCGCGATGGCTTGCGTTGAGACGTCCTTCGAGGCGAAACTTGGCGTATGAACGACGCCTGGCATAAAACGGAACTTCGGGTCCGATACGCTGAGACCGATCAGATGGGCATTGTGCACCATTCTAACTATA
Source organism: Acidobacteriota bacterium (assembly GCA_018269005.1). Taxonomy (GTDB): domain Bacteria; phylum Acidobacteriota; class Blastocatellia; order Pyrinomonadales; family Pyrinomonadaceae; genus OLB17. The sequence continues at coordinate 167,111 of JAFDVK010000053.1, forward strand.
TTATCTGGTTCGAGGCCGCACGCAGTGATTATTGTCGTACGATAGATATGCCTTACACGGAATGGGAGGCAAATGACGTCCTGCTCGTCGTTGCAGAGGTCTCTCTGCGCTACAAGCGGCCCGCTTTCTACGATGATCTGCTCTTGATCTGCGTGCGAGCGGCCGAGGTCCGGAGCCGGAGCGTGAGATTCGCTTACGAGGTCATAAGGAAGTCGGATTCGGAATTGCTTGCTACCGGCGAAACCCTTCACGTCGTAACAGACAATTCGCGTCGCATTCGGTCGCTGCCGCCTGACTTCGTCAAGCTTTTTGAACGCTGAATTGGCGCTCTGCTATCCAACGAACTAAAATAGAAAAATGCCAGCGAATATCCGCGCGGAGATCATCTTTATTTCGCTGATGATGGTCTTTATTTTTATCGTCAGCAGTGCGGCAATGTACTATTTTGCGAAGACCTATCAAAAGGAAATGAAGGAACGAAGCGAGCGCCGCGAGGCCAAGCGGTTGGCAAAGGAAGCCGCAGAAAAAGCCGCGCCGGAAAAGGCTGCCGAAGTAGTAAATGGATCTGCTCTCGACTCTTAATCCACAGCAAGCGGAGGCAGTCACGGCGACCGAAGGACCACTCCTGATCTTGGCAGGAGCCGGTTCGGGGAAGACGCGCGTGATCACGGTAAGGATCGCTTATCTCATTGCGGAAAAAGGGGTTGCACCGCACAATATTCTTGCTGTTACCTTCACGAACAAGGCCGCGGGCGAGATGCGTTCGCGTGTTGAAGATCTTTTCAAAGGCGGCGGATTGCAATCTGCTCCGTTGATCGCGACCTTTCACAGCCTCTGCGTGCGGATCCTTCGGCAGGACATCGACAAGCTCGAACAAGGTTACAAAAAGACCTTTACGATCTATGACACCGACGACTCGATGAAGGTCGTAAAGGCGTGCATCAAAGATCTCGGCATCGACGAGAAAAGCATTCCGCCACGCAATGTTCGCAATGCGATCAGCACCGCAAAGAATCGAGGAGAATCGGCAGAAGATTTTGCCGCCAAGATCGAATTCGGAGATGAGAAGAAACTGGCGATCGCGAAGGTCTTTCGAATGTATGACGAGCGTCTCCACATCGCGAATGCTCTAGATTTCGACGATTTGCTCATCAAGACGGTCGAACTCCTGCGGCATTCGCCCGAAACCCGCGAAAAGTATAACGAACGCTACAGATACATTCTGGTCGATGAGTATCAGGATACGAATGCGCTTCAGTTCAACTTGATCAGCTTTCTGACCGAGAAACAGCAGAATATCTGCGTTGTCGGCGATGATGCACAGAGCATTTACGGATTTCGGCAAGCGGATATTCGGAACATCCTTGAATTTGAGCATAATTTCCCGGCGGCCAAGACGATCCTCCTCGAACAAAATTACCGCTCGACACAAACGATACTCGATGCGGCCGATGCGATAATAAAGAACAACGTACATCAGAAGAAAAAGAAGCTCTGGACGGCAAACCCCGGCGGGGAACGCATACTGTACTACCAGGCGTACGACGGGGATGGAGAGGCCCGCTTTGTTGCATCAAAGATCGAAGAACATCAACGCCGTTCGCTTAAGGAAAGGATCGCGATACTGTATCGAACGAATGCACAGTCGCGTCTATTTGAAGAAGCCCTAAGGCGGATGCGGATCGACTACAATATTGTCGGCGGGTTCTCATTCTACGAACGCGCCGAGGTGAAGGATATAGTCGCGTATCTCAAGCTCGCACTGAATCCGATGGACGACATCGCGTTCCTGCGTGTCATAAATACGCCGGCCCGCGGCATCGGCAAAACGAGTCTCGATGAGCTGATACGCTACGCAAAAGGGATGGGCACCTCACTCTGGATGGCGTTGCTCGAGATCACGGAAGGCTCACGGTTTGGCCGGAATGTGAATCTAACGCCGCGTGCGGTCAAGGCATTTTTACAATTCGCATTTGTCGTTGAAAACTTGATAGGGAAAGTTCAGGAAATGCACGACACGCCGCATCCGGTTTCGGACATGGTCGTTGCGGCGATCGAAGATACGGGCTATGCCGCGAGCCTTCGTACCGAAGGGACGGATGAGGCGGCAGCGAGGCTCGAGAACCTCGAAGAACTCGTCAATGCCGCGGTAGATTACGATAAGAGTGAGACCGACGGTCTGCGAGAATTCATCGACCACGCGGCCCTAACGTCCGACACGGACAAATACGACAGCACGGCTTCAGTTACGATGATGACCGTGCACATGGCGAAAGGCCTCGAGTTTCCGGTCGTGTTTCTCGTGGGACTCGAAGACGGGATCTTTCCGCATTCACGCTCGACGAACGATCAGAAGGAGCTTGAGGAAGAAAGGCGGCTCGCGTACGTTGCGATCACACGCGCCGAGAAAATGCTCTACCTAACGCACGCAATGCGTCGGCGCGTCTATGGTGAGGAGATCGCTGCCGAACCGTCGCAGTTCCTTAACGAGATGCCGCTTGACCTGATCGAGGACCTTTCCGGCAAAGGGTCATGGCTCTCCTATGCGAAGCATCCGTCCACGCAATATGCGAAAGCCGCGGTCGGGAGTCTTCGCGGCGAACGGCCGGCAGCGGCTGATCGAAAGCAATACACCGGCAAGACCTACAACAGCGCCGATGCCGTCTCTGAGTTCTTTAAGAATCGGGGCGGAAATCCGCGACCCACGACGCATCCATCGCCCGAGAGACCTCAGCCGACGGCTTACGATCGCCTGAAAGCGGCAGGTTCAGGACGGCCGAAGAGTGCATCTGACCCGTCAGGTGACGCTCTGGTTCCGGGCACGAATGTGATTCACCAAAAGTATGGCCGTGGCTTGATCTTGAGAAGAGAAGGATCGGGCGACAACGTAAAATTGACGATCAGCTTTCCTGGGTTTGGCCAAAAGAAGCTCATCGAAAAATTTGCGAATCTGCAAAAAGAGAATTAGGTTTCCGTCGTTCTCAAGGCGGGCAAAGTTGCCTTAGGGAGTTTTTATGAGAAAGAATCTTTTTGCGGGAGTTGCGCTTCTGGCACTCATTCTCGCGGTGATCGGTTGCGGCCGGCTCAATCCGCTTAGCAGAAGGGAATCTCCCGCTACCGACAAGGAAGCACCATCCGCCAGCAAGCCTGAGACCGGCAGAGAGCCCAGCTCCGGTGCACCCGAATCGACCGGCGAAACCAGCGGCATACCTGAATGCGACGAGGCGATCGACATCATTAATCGGGAGACCAATAGGCCGGATGATAATTTCATCTCGCGCGCCGCAAAAACGACGATACTTAACCGGGTAAAGGACGAGATCAAGAAGGCGGTCAATGACAGCAAGGCTCATGGGAACTCTAATACCGAAGATCTTGTGAAAACCTGTCGCGAGTTTCGAGATCAGCTTGAAAAGAGTCTGGCTGACGAGAAGACTAAAGGGAAGTAGAACAGGAAGACGCAAGAATGCCCGTTCGGTGTGCTTTTGCCTGAGCAAAATACCTCGAACGGGCTCTATTGTCGTTACCTGCCGGACTAAACGGTCATTATTTCGGCCTCTTTGCCCTTGGCAAGCTCATCGATCTTGCCGATGAAGGAATTCGTAAGCTTCTGGACGTCGTCAAGGCCTCCGCGTTCGTCGTCTTCGGAGATAAGCTTGTCCTTTGAGAGTTTCTTAAGGGCGTCATTCGCCGCATGACGGGAATTGCGGATAGCGATGCGATGCTCTTCGGCTATCTCGTGCACTTGTTTTGCTAGCTGCTTGCGACGTTCTTCGTTGAGCGGAGGGACAGGAAGGCGGATCACCTTGCCGTCGTTTGAGGGATTGAGCCCAAGATTCGCTCCAATAATAGCTTTTTCGACCGCGCCGAGCTGCGACATATCCCAAGGCTGCACGGTAATAAGCTGCGGCTCAGGCACGGCAACGGATGCCATTTGAGTGAGCGGGGTCGGTGTGCCGTAATAATCAACGCTCACGGTATCAAGCAGGCCGACCGACGCACGGCCGGTGCGTACGTTCGATAGCTTTCTCTTAAAATCTTCCACGACCGACGCCATCTTCGGCTCGGTATCTTTTTTCACGTCTTGTACGCTCATAATTTGTCTTCAGTCGTAACGACAGTGCCTATCGAGAGATCGCCGCTCACGGCCTTTACGATGTTGCCCGGCTCCCGCATGTTAAAGACCATTATCGGCAGGCTGTTGTCCATACACAGCGAGATCGCCGATGCATCCATCACCTTAAGCCGCCGTTCGAGAACTTCTTTATAAGAAATGCGGTCGAACTTCGTTGCCGTCGGAACTTTGACCGGATCTGCGTCAAAAATGCCATCAACCTTCGTCGCCTTGAAGATAATGTCGGCCCTGATCTCCAACGCCCGAAGAGCGGCGGCGGAATCGGTCGTAAAGAAAGGGTTTCCCGTTCCGGCCGCAAAGATGACGACCCGTTTTTTTTCGAGATGGCGGATCGCACGTCGATGAATGAACGGTTCGGCAAGCTCCGGAATATCTATCGCGGACATCACGCGCGTAAAAACATCGGCCTTCTCAAGCGCATCCTGCAGAACGACGGCATTCATGATCGTTGCGAGCATCCCGATATAGTCGGCCGCTGCTCGATCCATGTTACCGGCAGATTCAGAAACGCCGCGGAAAATATTGCCTCCGCCGACAACGATCGCGACCTCGACGCCGAGATCGTGAACGGTCTTGATCTCAGCGGCAAGTGCTGCAGCGACCTCTGTGTCGATGCCGTAATTCTGCCCGCCCATGAGGGCTTCGCCGGAGAGTTTCAGGAGAATTCGATCGTATTTTGGCGGCATAAAACTAAAGTCTAAAGTTTAAAGCCCAAAGTCCAAAGTCGTCTTATACAAAAACTCTGGACTTTGGGCCTTGGAAAAAACGAAGCGATCAGCTAGCCGACCATCGATGCGACTTCGGATGCAAAATCGTCAGCCTTCTTATCGATGCCCTCGCCCATCTTGAAACGTGAGAAGCGGCGGATGGAGATATTTTCTTTGATGGAAGCGATCTTCTCTGTAACGAGCTCGCCGACCGTCTTTGCCGGGTCTTTTACGAACGGCTGGTCAACAAGAACATTCTCTTCGTAAAACTTGTTCAAGCGGCCATCGATGATCTTGTCGAGCACATCAGCCGGCTTGCTCGCATTTTTCGGATCGTTCTTGAGCTGTTCCATGAGGATCTCGCGTTCTTTTGCGACTTCCTCAGCAGGAACGTCCGCACGATTCGTAAAGCGCGGATCTGCCGCCGCGATGTGCATCGCAACGTCCTTTACGAGCTGCTGGAACTCATCACCGCGAGCGACGAAATCGCTTTCGCAATTGATCTCTACTAGCACACCGACCTTGCCGCCCATGTGTATGTAGCTGCCGACGGCGCCTTCTGCCGTTACGCGTCCGGCCTTCTTGTCGGCGGTCGCGATACCCTTTTTACGAAGGATCTCAACTGCTGCCGCCTCGTCGCCGTTTGCTTCGACAAGAGCGTTCTTGCAATCGATCATTCCGGCTCCGGTCTTTTCACGAAGAGCCTTAACTGCACTTGCTGTTATTTCTGCCATATTAGAACTCCAAACAATTAAAAAAAATCTTACAAAAAGGCGTAGCCGATCTTGCCGTTCTGGCCGAAAAAGCTACGCCTGAAAAAAGTGGTATCTACTTTAGCTAGCCGTGGCTTCGCTTGATTCTTCTGACGATGCGGTCTCCGATGCGACGGCTTCTTCGGCGGCCGCTTCCGGAGCCTCGTCGGCTGATTCTTCCTCTTCGGTCTCGTTCGCCGCAGCTTCCATCTCGGCCTTCTCGTCTTCGCTCAGGTATTCCGCCGGAATCGCTGTAAGCGAACCGATCTCGGCCTGTTCTGCCGCGGCTCCATCGGCATCAGCCGGAGCGACCGCAACGCCGCCTTCTGTTCCGACCTGTTTGCCTTCGAGGATCGCATCGGCGATACGCGAAGCAAAGAGCCGGATAGCCCGCAGAGCGTCGTCGTTACCCGGAATGACGTGGTCGATCCCTTCGGGCGAGCAGTTCGTGTCAACGACCGCGACGATCGGGATGCCGAGGCGATTTGCCTCCTTCACGGCAATCTCTTCCTTTCGAACGTCGATGATGAAGATCATATCCGGAGCGCCGTTCATATCCTTGATACCGGCGAGGTTCTTCATCAAGCTTTCGTGTTCGCGGTCGAGCTGGAGACGCTCCTTCTTCGTGAGCATTTCGAAGCGGCCGTCCTCACGCATCGCTTCGATCTCCTTGAGCTTGTGGATCGATTTCTGAACCGTCTGATAGTTCGTCAAAAGGCCGCCGAGCCAACGGTTGTTCACATAGAACATCCCTGCGCGTTCGGCTTCCTCTTTGATGGCATCCTGAGCCTGGCGCTTGGTGCCGACGAAGAGAACTTTCTGATTCGGCTTTTGCGTTAATGATTCAGTTACGTAATTGAGCGAATCTCGGAAGAGCTTCTGTGTTTTCTGAAGATCGATAATGTAGATGCCGTTTCGTTCACCGAAGATATATTCCTTCATCTTCGGGTTCCAACGGCGAACCTGGTGGCCAAAATGAACTCCTGCTTCGAGAAGTTCTTTCATTGATACTGTAGCCAAAACTATTTTCTCCTTGGTTTATGTACTCGGCGAAACAACTCGTTAACCAATGAGTTTCGCCAATGGTTTCGCGTTGACGGTAACGTCAATGGTCGATCGGATCCGAATTAACGGGAGCGACTGACCATTGTCCATCAACAATTAACAAACTAACGTTTCGAGAACTGGAATCTCTTACGTGCGCCCTTCTGACCGTACTTCTTACGCTCTTTCTTGCGGGGATCACGCGTGATCAGGCCTGCTTTCTTCAGCGTCGAGCGAAGATCGGAATTAAATTCGATCAAGGCCCGTGTGATGCCGTGGCGGACCGCGCCGGCTTGGCCGGCCGTACCGCCGCCATCAACATTAACAAGAATGTCGAATTTCTCGACCGTTTCCGTAAGGCGAAGCGGCTGCCGAATGATCATCTGCAGAGCTTCGTTAGGGAAATAGGCGTTGAACTCACGCTTATTGACGGTGATCGCACCCGATCCCGGGCGAAGGTACACACGGGCGGTCGATGTCTTTCTGCGTCCGGTGCCGTAATACTGAATATCTGCCATAACAAACTAGAACCTTGAACTAAATTTCGATCGCCTCGGGTTTCTGGGCCGTGTGGCGGTGTTCCGCATCGGCGTAAACCTTCAATTTCTTTACCATTGCACGGCCAAGCTTGGTTTTCGGGAGCATTCCCTTGACCGCAAGCTCGATCACGCGTTCGGGATTCTTTTCGAACATATCCTTGACCGAGGTCTCGCGAAGCCCGCCCGGATAGAGCGTGTGGTGGCGATACATCTTTTGATCGTTCTTCGAACCCTTAAAAACGGCATACCGGGCGTTAACAACGACGCAGTGGTCGCCCATATCCATAAAAGGCGTCCACGCAGGGTTATTTTTGCCCGAAAGGATGCGTGCAACTTCAGTTGCCAGCCTTCCTACTGTTTTACCTTTGGCATCGACCACGAACCACTTTCGTCCGTCCGCCAATTCCTTTCCACTTGGAAAATAAGTACTCATATCACACACACTAACAGCGTAATCCGCAAAAATGCGAACTGACAGGATATCTAAATACACGGGCAAACGTCAAGTCTGAAGGGACGCTATCGGGTGTTTTTGGTGGCCGAAGGCCAACCGGAAGCAAGGAGCGTGACCCCGACGATCGTTTTTGCGTCTTCGATTTCGCCGGAACGGATCATTTCGGTCAGCTCAGTCATTGAATATAGCTCGACCTCAACAAATTCGTCATCGTCGAGGTTTTGGGCGGTCTCGGTAAGGCCCGATGCGGTAAAAAGGTGCATTTTTTCGGTCAAAAAGCCCGGCGAGACGTAGAATTCGCAGAGTTTCTCGATCTTTTCTGCAACAACGCCAATCTCTTCTTCGAGTTCGCGGCGTGCACCGACTCCCGGGTCTTCACCCTCGTTCAAAGTTCCGGCAGGCAGCTCGAGAAGATACTTGCCCGCAGCGTGACGATACTGCCGCACGAGGGCGATCGTCCCGTCGTCGAACACCGGCATGATCACCGCGCTCCCTTTGTGCACAATAATCTCGCGAGTGTATTCATGTTCTCCCTCGCGGATCGTGTCGAGCGTAACGTCAAAAACGCGGCCATTGTAAATAGTCTCGGTCTTTAAGGTTTTCATTTGGAAGGTCGTGCAGAAAAGTTTTCGACGCTTATGTCCTTATGATACGGAAAGGCCGATCTGAGGGATCTTTCCCATCTTTGTGGGGTCGCCGTCCGCAAGCATTTCTAACAAGAGTTCGTCGAATATCTTCGCCGCTTCGTCCTGTGGATGGACTTCGAGGAATCTATTCCGGGCCGAGCTGATCTCAATGTTCAGCTCCCCGAGGATATCGTTACTGTCTTTGCCACGCCGAAGCTTATGCGGTTCGTATAGCCTTATTTCTGCTATGAGAAGGTAGGCCAAACGTTTCGCACCCACCGGGTCATAATCCGCATGCATCGCATCGAGTATTTTCCGAAAAAAGCCCATCGTTGTTCTAAGCTCCTCAAGTCTAGCACTCGCAGCTCAGGATGATGTAACATTAACAAAAATATGGCGAAACTTCGTGTTGGTTTAGGCGTCACAGGCGGGATCGCGGCGTATAAGGCCGTCGAGGTGATGCGTTCGTTGCAAAAGGCGGGCTGCGAGGTCCGCGTCGCAATGACGCGGCACGCGACCGAGTTCGTGCAGCCGCTCACTTTTCGGGCACTGTCGGACGCCGAGGTCATTGTTGACGATTACGACCCGGAGAACAGCGACCCGATTGCCCACATCAATTTCTCGCAGAATATCGACCTGCTGCTTATTGTTCCGGCTACCGCGAACATAATCGCAAAGTTCGCGAACGGCGTCGCAGACGACTTCCTGACCTCGACGTATCTCGCTTCGACCGCCCCCGTGTTGATCGCGCCGGCAATGAACACCACGATGTGGGAGCAGCCCGCGACACGGCGAAATATCGCTCGTTTGAAGGCCGACGGCGTCAAGTTCGTCGAGCCGGTTGCCGGTGAATTGGCGTGTAAGACCGTCGGCACGGGCAAACTCGAGGATGTCGAGAACATTGTCCGGCAGGCGATGTGGCTCCTGTCAGAACCGGGAGCGATAGCGACTGGGTTCCGAGGTGGTCGGGGAGAGAACCACCCCGTCGGCGAAACGCCGACCCCCCTCCTTCGTAAGGAGGGGAGCTTAGATGACTTGAGCTCGGAGCGGTTTCTAATTACCGTCGGCGGGACGCGTGAAGCAATCGATCCCGTTCGCTTCATCTCCAATCATTCGTCGGGGAAGATGGGCTTTGCAATGGCCGAAGCTGCGGCTGCAAGAGGTGCTGAAGTTACAGTGGTCGCAGGCGTGACTGCGGTCGAGCCTTCGAAACACATAAACGTTGTACGTGCCATTTCAGCGAGCGAAATGCACAAGGCGGTGTCCGAACGCCTGAGGGATGCGACGGTCTTTGTCGGTGCTGCGGCAGTCGCGGATTATGCTCCGGCGAACGTTGCGGATGCGAAGATAAAGAAGGACGGTCGCGAGACGATGATGCTCGAACTAAAGAAAACTCCCGACATTCTTGCCGAGGTTGCTGCAAACCGCCACGATGGGTTGATCGTTGTGGGCTTTGCCGCCGAGACGAACAACGTCATCGACTACGCACGAAGTAAACTTGAGAAGAAAAAACTCGATATCGTCGTTGCGAACGACGTTTCAAAACCTGGAGCCGGATTCAATGCGGACACGAATATCATCTCGATCCTGACGGCAGATTCGGCAGATGACTTTTCGATAATGCCAAAACGCGAAGCGGCAGATCGTGTGTGCGATGCGATCAAACGTTTTCGCGGGGAGCACGGCAAATGAGCACGCAATATGAGGTGCTTGAATACCTGCGGTATTTCCGCGAACTCGGTGTCGAATACATTGACGCGGAGCTCGAAGCTTTCCGGACACCAGATTCATCAGCACCTTCGTCGGTAAGATCCGGCGAAATTCCGCCGACCATCTCATCTTTCGACCTCAAACCGCTGGCCTCCGAGATCGCTTCTGTGGAGAAACCAAAGCCGGGCTCACGCTTAAAAGACATTCCGTCGCTGGCGTCGCTTTCACCTCAGCGAACATCGAAGCTCGAGAAAAACGAAACAGCACCATCGATGCAAAAGGAACAAGTGGCCGACAAACCTCAGGAACCGCAGACGATCAGATCAACCTCAGAGACCCTTGATGATATTCGAGCGGATATCGGGCCAGATTGCTCGCGTTGCAAACTGTCGACGCTCGGCCGCAGGCAGGTCGTAAACTCCACAGGGAACCCGAACGCCCGTCTGATGTTCGTTGGCGAAGCTCCCGGTGCGGACGAGGACGAGCAAGGCGAACCGTTCGTCGGGCGTGCGGGACAGCTTTTGACAAAGATAATCGAGAGTATCGGCATCGAGCGAAAGGATGTATTCATTGGGAATATTAACCGCTGCCGCCCGCCGAAGAATCGTGCTCCGGAACCGGACGAGACCGCCGCGTGCAAGCCGTTCCTGTTGCGTGAGATCTCGGTCGTGCGGCCGAAGGTGATCGTCGTTCTTGGAGCGACCGCGGCGCAAAATCTTCTCGAAACGAACGTGCCGATCGGAAAATTACGCGGCCGTTTTCACGAATACTATGGCGTGAAGGTGATGCCGACATTCCACCCGGCGTATTTGCTTCGCGACCCGCACAAGAAGCGCGAGGTGTGGGAAGATATGAAGATCGTTCGAGATTATCTGAATTCAGTCGCAAATAAGGACCACTGGAAATGAAGATCCGATCTTATCAGCAGTTGACCGTTGCTTGCCTCGCCGCGGTGCTTGCGGTCCTTCCGATCGCGGGGGTTGCTCAAAAAGCTCCGAAGCCCGAGATCAAACAGCTTCAGGGGCCGCAGAACCCGAGGATAGGTTTTATTATCCACGGCGGTGCAGGCGTGATCCGCAAAGGCAGTCTTACTCCTGAGCAGGAAAAGGCATATCGCGACAAGCTTACCGAGGTCGTAACGGCAGGTTACAAGGCGTTGCAAGATGGGAAATCGAGCCTCGACGCGGTCGAGATAGCGATCCGTATGATGGAGGACGATCCGATGTTCAACGCGGGCAAGGGGGCGGTTTTCAATGCGGACGGTAAGGTCGAGCTTGACGCCTCGATAATGAACGGCAAGGACCTTTCGGCCGGCGCTGTCGCCGGACTTCACCACGTTAAGAATCCGATCACGCTTGCTCGTGCGGTTATGGAAAAGTCGCCGCATGTGATGATGATCGGCGACGGAGCTGAGAAATTCGCAAAAGAGCAGGGCATCGAGCTTGTTGACGAGAAGTACTTTTTCACCCAATCGCGTTGGGATGCTTTGCAGCGAGTAAAGAAAGAGGAAGAAGAGAAAAAGAAAAAGGACGCAGGCGAGAAAGCGACGCCTCCGGCGAAGCCTTCGTATGCAGAGATGCCGGCATCACGAGAGCCGCAGAATCGCTTTGGAACAGTTGGTGCCGTCGCTCTCGATAAGTACGGCAACATCGCAGCAGGAACTTCGACCGGCGGTATGACGAATAAGAAATACGGCCGTGTAGGTGATTCACCGATCATCGGTGCGGGAACCTACGCTAACAATGCGACGTGCGGCGTTTCCGGCACGGGCTGGGGCGAGTATTTTATTCGCCTCGGCGTCGCGCGTGACATCTCGTCGCTGATGGAGTATCGTGCGATGCCGATCCAGGCCGCCGCCGATCTTGTGATCCACACAAAACTCCAGAATGCAGGCGGCGACGGCGGCGTCATTGCGATGGACAAATTCGGGAATATGGCGATCTCGTTCAACAGCGAAGGAATGTATCGGGCCTACATCGACAAGGACGGCAAGCCGGTCGTCGAGATCTACAAGAATTAGATGCTGCGTTCTGCTGAGATCATTGCGATCGGTTCGGAGCTTTTGGGGCCGAGCCGCGTCGATACGAACAGCCTCTGGCTTACGGAAAAACTTGGCGACATTGGTGTTGAGGTTCAGCTCAAGACGATCGTCGGCGACGACGAAGCGCGCCTTGAAGAAGCGATAGCAGATGCCGTAAAACGTGCGGACGTAATAATTACGACAGGCGGACTCGGGCCGACCGAGGATGATATCACGCGTGGCTGTACCGCTAATGCGTTGGGTCGGGAACTCGTATATCACGACGAGATCGAGGCCGTTTTGCGTGAGCGTTTTCGTGCTTGGGGGCGCGAGATGCCCGAGATCAACAAGCGTCAGGCTTTTGTCGTCGAAGGTGCCGAGATCCTCGAAAATCCGCGAGGTTCCGCTGTCGGTATGCTGACCGCGGTCGGCGAAAAGCGCGTCGTCAACCTGCCCGGTCCGCCGCGTGAGAATCAGCCGATGTTCATAGACCTTGTCTTGCCGCGGCTGAAAGAGCTTGTCGGCGAAGTGTTCATAGAACGCCGCCTGATGAGGATCGTCGGGATGGGCGAGTCCGCCGTCGATGAGATCGCGGCTCCGATCTACACGGCATTCGACGAGGTGCAAACGTCGATACTTTTTAACAAGACGGAGGTCGAGCTGCAGATCGCCGTCAGACGCGATTCGAGAGCGGGAGCCGAGGCGACTGCGGACGAATTGACCGCCAAACTCGCCGATGCATTCGGGATTGCGATGTTCACGACGACAGGCGAGACGATGGAGGCCGTCGTCGGCCGGCTATTGTTGGAACGCGGGGAGACCGTCGCCTTCGCCGAGAGCTGCACGGGCGGACTTGTTTCGAGGCGAATCACGGAGGTTCCCGGTTCTTCCGCCTACTTCCTCGAAGGCCTCGTTGCCTATTCGTATCCTGCAAAAGTGAGGATGCTCGGCGTTCGTCAGGAAACTTTGGACGAATTCGGTGCCGTCTCCGCAGAGTGTGCACGCGAGATGGCCGAAGGTGCGTTGAAAGTATCGGGTGCGACGCACGCGGTTTCCGTTACCGGAATTGCAGGCCCTGACGGCGGCACGGACGACAAGCCTGTCGGAACCGTCTTCTTTGCATATTCGGGACCTTCCGGCACACGCTCGATCAAACTTTTCCTTCCCGGCGACCGCTACCTCATCCGCTGGCGCTCAAGCCAAGCCGCCTTGGATCTGCTCAGACGCTCGCTTTCGGCACTGACAATTACAGCCAAGTAGTTGATTTTTGCATCCAATACACGGAAAATAGGCCGAGCGCTTCCTTGCAGAAGAGGCCCGAGACGCGATTATTGCAACTTCGGGTTGTATTTTTCGTGACTATTCTTCGGGCGAAGAGCCTCGAATTTTTACACACGCACCGAACTATATGAAGAAAATAGCGGTTTTCCGTACGACCTTGACGCTTGTCCTGCTTTTTGGACTACTTTCGCCGGCGTTCGCGCTTGGTATCGGCGACGGCAAAAAGCATTTCAAACAGGGAATGAAGTACGAGGTGTCTGAGGAATGGGACAAGGCTTGCGAGGAATTTGCTCTCGCGGTCAACGAGAACCCGAAGAACCCGGAATACCGCCTACACCTGCGGCGTGCGCTGTTCAACGCCTCGCAGATGTTTATGAGGCGCGGAACCGTCGCCGCGGATGAGAAGGATTATGCGGGTGCGTACAATGCTTTTCGACGTGCGTATGGGTTCGATCCGACGAACGAGCTTGCAAAGAGCGAAATGGAGCGAATGGTGCGGCTCCAAAAAGACGCTAGCTCGCCGGATGGCAAGGCTGCCGATGGCTCAGATCTTAAGGTCAAGCCGGCGGCCTACAAACCGGAGGATGTGCAGCTTCCGCAGCAGCTTGAAAAGCTTCGCGATGTGCCGTTTCCGGCCGGCATCGACCTTCAGTTCATTGTCAAGGAACTTGCGAAGGATCTCGACCTCAACGTGCTTTTCGACAGCGAATCGCGGCTTGATTCGCGAAAGGTGAAGATCGAGTTGAAGAACGTCACTTCGGCTCGAGCTCTCGACTATATCTTTTTGCAGGAGAATCTTTTCTTCCAAAAGGTCGGCCCGCGTACGATCCTCGTCGCATCGAATAACCGACGCAATATTCTCCAGCAGCTCGTACTTAAGACGTTCTACCTCGCAAATGCGAGCCCTAAAGACATTCAGAAGGTCATTCAAGGTGCGATACCTGCCCAAGGCGGCCGTCCGCAGACCATCATTCTGCCTGATGATGCGACGAACAGCGTTACCGTCCGCGACACTTCGGAGAATATCAAGATCATCGGGAGACTCATCCGCGCGCTCGATAAGGATCGCGCCGAGGTCGTTATGGACGTAGCGATCTACGAAGTCAATCGCGGCGACCTTCTCCAATTTGGTAACCAGATCGGCACGGGCGGCGATAGAGGAACGCTGCTGAATCTGGGCGGTGTTGGCTTCCCGACGGCGCATCAAGGTTCGACCGGCCCGATCACGAACGGAATGCCTTTCTCGGGCACCGATCTCTTGAGCATAGCGATCGGGCTTCCGATCAGTTCTATCGCGGCCCTTCAAAGCAAGACCAACACAAAGCTTGTCGCATCCACGCAGATCCACGCTTTCAATAACGAAGATTCGTCGGCGACGATCGGCCAGCGTGTTCCGGTCCAGAGTGCACAGTTCGTGACCGGTGCGGGAACAACGCCGGGCAATGGCGGCGTAGTGTCGAATGTGATCAACTACGAGAAGGTCGGTCTTTCGCTGAAGTTCAAGCCGATCGTTTTCCCGAATCAAGATGTTCAGGTCGCGATGGAGATCGAGTCGAAGGACATCGGTGCCGGACCGGATCCGTTCACGCCGATCTTCACAGAGCGCACGATAAAAGGCACGGCTCGCGTCCAGAATAACAAGACGCTGCTGCTTGCGAGTGTTGCACAGAATAACGAGCGGAACGGCCGCACGGGCTTACCGCTTTTGGGTCTTATACCGATCCTTGGCAGATTGTTTACTGCGCCGAAGAAAGAGAATGCGCAGATCGATATCGTGATCGCGGTAACGCCGCGCGTCATCCGAGCTCCTGCCATTCTGCCTGAAGATCTTGTCGAACAAGATACTGGAAGCCTTGCCACGCCTACAAGCGGACAGCTTGAGGCGATGATGATCGAAGAGCAGCGTGAAGAACTTCTCGCTGCTGCACGGCGCAAGCCGACGAATGTCGTGATCGATCTTCCTGATCAAAAACCCGATGCTCCGCAGTATGTTCGGTCGGATACCACCGCTCAGGCCTCGCCGGAAACGACTTCACCGGCAGTTGAACCGACAGCGATCGTGGCGGCTGATACGAAAACTTCTGCGACATCAAATGCCGACGCACCGCTGCTCAAGCCGATCGATAATTCGGTTCGAACGCTGAATCTTACCGAAACGGCAGATCGGCCGGACAACCCGGCGTCGCCCCTTGCCCTCAAACCGATCAGTGCGGCTGTTTCGAGTGCGGCCGTGCAGCTAGCGGCCGTAGCTGCAATGAAAGCTGGCGAGAAGGTTCGCGTTGCCGTCGCCTTTTCAAGCCCTGAAGCGTTTCGTTCTGCCGTTCTTGGCGTCAAGTACGACTCAACGAAGCTGGCGATAAGAGGCATTTCGCTTGGTGATGCGTTTGGTGAAAAAGCGAATTCAAAGGTGATGCCATTTCTGAATACGGACGGAAAGACGTACTTTTCGCTGATCGCACCAGAAGGGATGACCACTCCGCCGACCGGTGTGATCGCATACCTGGATGTCGAAGCTTTGGCCGATGGAGTGCCAATGATCGCCTTCGATACTGATGTTCTGAATTTGATGACGGAGGACGGCCGGAACATCCCGGTCGCAGTTGCGATAGAAGGGAAGTGAGGTTTTCTAAGCAAAACGGATACAGCCTGCTTGAGCTTGTTGCCACGCTCAGCGTGCTTGCGATCCTCGTCATGGGCGCGATACCGCTCGCGCAGACGGCTGTAAAGCGACAAAAGGAAACCCGCCTTCGAGAGACATTACGGGACGTTCGGCGTGCGATCGATGAGTTCAAGCGTGATTCACTCGGAGCGTGTCCGCAAGGCGCTGTCTCGTCGGGAAATCGCACGATGCCGGGCGGAAATATTCCGACGGATCCGCGAAGCCGCGTTGTGATCGACGACTGTACGATCTTCACTGTTGACAATCTCGATCGATATCCTCCGAGCCTTCAGGTCCTCGTCGATGGCGTTAAGGTGCGTCCGCGTGGGGCCGATGTTCGCGGCGGCCGCGGGCTCGGCGATGATGACACGCAGGCGACCGACATCAACCAGAACAAGGAGCGGAAAAAAGTTTACTTGCGTGAGCTGCCTGTTGACCCGATGACGGGAAAGACCGAGTGGAAGCTGCGTTCGTCCTATCAGGAGAAAGACGCTGATTCCTGGGACAGCGTTAACGTTTTTGATATTAGGTCCACCTCCGACGATGAGGCGCTGAACGGCGAGAAGTATTCTGATTGGTGATGCTTAAGAAAATGAGCGATCGACGACGCGAGGGCGGCTTTTCGCTGCTCGAGTTGATGATCGCAATGTTCATTCTGATCATTTTGATCTCGGTTGCGATACCGACTTATCAAAGAAGTGTGCAGCACGCAAAAGAGACTGTGCTGCAAGAGAATCTTTGGCAGATGCGGCGAGCGATCGATCAGTTCTATGCGGACAAGGGACATCTGCCAAAAAGCATCGATGACCTTGTCACAGAAAAATATCTTCGTGAGAAGCCTATCGATCCCGTGACCGAATCCACGGAATGGACCGAGGTGCAAGGTGACGATCCTGCCGCCAAAGAGGGCGAAACCGGCCTAAAGGATGTTAAAAGCACGGCTGAAGGCATGGACAGCAACGGCAAGGAGTACTCAAAATATTGATGTTCGAATTTCTGACTTCGCCGAATTTTCCGAATGCCGGCCTCGGCATCGAGGAGCGCTCTATCACAGCTGTTTCATTGGATGGCGGTCGAGGTGGATTGCGCATAAGGCAATGCGCTACGAGTTCGCTTCCGCCCGGCGTGATCAAGGGTGATTTTTTCGAGCAGAACATCGTTGATGAATCGTCCTTTATCAAATACTTGGACGACACGTTGGCAGTTGCCGGCCTTTTGAATCAAAAACGTTGGTCGGTCTCGCTTCCGGGAAGTTCGGCTCGCACGGCGATAGTTACTCTTGAAACGGAACCGTCGTCAAAGAGCGAGTGGCAGGAGATATTCGATTGGAAAGCTGAACAAACTTTTGGGATCGGTGCCTCAGATCTTCGGATCTCACGCAGAAAGATATCGAACGATGTCGAGGGCCGATCGCGCTACTTTACAACTGCGATACGCCTCGCGGTCATCGATGAATACGAGACGATCTTTGAGCGTTTTGGCCGACGCGCTGGCCTTGTTCTGCCGCGCGTGATCAGTGAGGCGACCTGGCTTTATAACAGCTTGGCGGGTGACGCTCTGTTATTGAGTGCCCAACCGGGCGGGTTTTCCGGGCTTTTGCTCCGCAATAGCGAGCCGGCGGTGGTGCGTTCGGTGACATGCAGTCCGTCGGAGGCTGGAAACGAGATATATCGACTCTTGATGTTCTATCACGACCGGTATGGCGGCATTCTCGAGAACATTCTCCTGATCGGGGAAGAGATCGGCCGGAGCGATGTGATCGCGGCCGCGGCAGAGGCATTTGGGCGGGAGATCGACGTGCTCGATGCGGACGATCTAGGGCTGGATCGGGCCGGAACTGGATTGTCTTTTGACGTCCTTGCGGCACCATCTGGTCTAGCGTCGCTTCATTTTGGTTCGCAGTTCTCCGCTACGGCAGCCGGCTGAAACCTTTTTTTGCAGAATTCCGTAAATACTGTCTGAATATGCCTTCTGCTTCGATCAACTTCGCGAATGTTACCGAACTCTCGGATATCGAGCTTATTGCAAGATCGCTCCGTGGAGGTGCCGACCATTTCGAAGCCTTGGTCCATCGGTATCAGCGGCCGATCACGGGTTATGTTTATCGGATGCTTGGGGATTTTGAGGCGTCGCTTGACGTAACGCAGGAAGTATTTATTAAGGTTTACAATTCACTCAGCAAATACAGCTCAGATTACAAATTCTCGACATGGCTCTATCGGATCGCGCACAATGCGGCGATTGACCACATTCGCCGCAATACGGTTACCGCGCAAAGCCTGGAGACTGAAAATGACGAAGGCGCCTTCGAGATGCAGCTTCAATCAAAAGCTCCGAGTCCTGAACAGGAGCGTGAGCGAAGCGAATGGCGGACCGAGATCGAACTTGTCGTTCGCTGTCTCCCTCCGGCCTATCGCGATCTGATCATCTTGCGGCATTCGCACGACCTAAGCTATG
The DNA here is from genome assembly GCA_018269005.1 of Acidobacteriota bacterium. Lineage (GTDB taxonomy): Bacteria > Acidobacteriota > Blastocatellia > Pyrinomonadales > Pyrinomonadaceae > OLB17. The sequence continues at coordinate 185,495 of JAFDVK010000053.1, forward strand.
ACGAGATCAAGGAGATAACCGGCTTGCCGCTCGGCACGGTCAAGAATAGGTTGTTCCGTGCTCGCGAGATGATGCGCGAATTGTTCATTAAGCGAGGTTTCGACGGCATTTGATGGCGAAAGAACTAAACTGTGAAAATTTCGACCTTGCCGCATTTGTTGACGGCGAACTCGATGCGCATGCCGATCTTGCTATCGAAGCTCATTTGGGTGCTTGTCCGTCCTGCCGCTCGGAATTGAACGCTCAAAAGCAGTTCTTGAGAATGCTGGAAACAAGTCTTCGCAAACCGGAAGCTGAAATGGAGCTCCCGAGGGATTTTTCCAAAAGGATCATCACTACCGCGGAGAATAACGTTGTTGGGCTGCGGTCTTGGAAGGAGCGATTTAATGCGGTATTCATCATCGCCTCCCTCCTTATTTTCTCGCTCTTCGTTCTTGGCGCGGAAGGTGCGGATCTTGTCGCGACGTCCGGTTCACTAGTTCAGAAACTAGCCGCGGTCGGTGCTTTCGCAACCCAGATGGCGTATTCGTTCCTAATGGGCGTTGTTGTTCTCGTACGTTCTCTAGTTCGCATCTTGAACCCGGCAGATGGTGTACTGGCTACGTTAGGAGTATTCGGAGTCGTTAGCTTGTTCGTTTTAGGGCTGAAATTTGTGCCATTCCGCAAACTCCTGCGTCCTTTGTTCTGATCCGTGAAAAATAGTTCTAAAGCCCAAGGTATTTTAGCTAAACGCCGAAGTACGATCTTCGCCGTCGTGGTGACGCTCTTGGCATTGACGGCCTTTTCGCGGACGGCGACCGCACATCCCGAGATCTCAGTTTCTGAAGAGCAGAAAATGATAACCGTCGGCGACGCTCCCGAACAGGAAGTTTATGCCTTCGGCAAGTCCGTTACAGTGAGCAAACGGGCAAAAGGCGTGCTTGCGATCGGCGGCGACGTCGTGATCGAAGGCAGGATAGAGGGCGATGTCGCGACGATCGGCGGCAATATTATCCAACGCCATGACGCTTTTGTCGGCGGCGATGTGATCGTGATCGGCGGAGCCTACAAACCGGAAGCCGAAAAACCGGCGCGCGTGGACGGAAAGCAGACTGTCGTCTTTGGGATGTTGGAAGAACCTCTTAAGGATTTTGCCCGCGACCCGGCAAGTTTGCTTTCACCTTCCGTCTCGCTTAGTTTCTTTGCTCAGCGGTTGGTGCTTGCCCTTATCTGGTTCGTGATCTCGATGGTGTTCTCGACGATCGCTCCAGGTGCGGTCGGGCGTGCCGCTGCCAAACTAAATCTCTCGCCGGTCAAGGTGTGTGCGATCGGGGCGGGCGTTTTTATGGCCACGGGCGTTGTTGTGATCGCAAGTGCCATCACGCTCCCGAATTTTCTTGCGGTAGCCGCCCTCGGCCTCTGTCTCCTTTTATTGCTTTTCGGATACGTCTTTGGCAGGATCGCTCTACATGTGTCCCTTGGTAAGTGGATACAGAGAACTACGTTTCCCGAGAATAACCGCTCGGAGACGCTTGCAACTCTTACCGGCGTTCTAGTTTGGACGCTCGTCCTTTCCTTGCCGTTCGTCTGGCCGATCGCATTGTTTGCAACATTTGCGTTCGGCATTGGCTTGATCGTGATGGCCACTTCTAGGTCTGATTTTCGGACGATCTAGCTAAGACGCATTGCCTTTTGCAATCTTTGCGCAAGGTTTACACAACTTTACATAAACCGTCGAACCTTACTGGTACTATTTACGTCATACCCTTTTACTGGGGAGAGGCTCTATCTGAGGCTTAAGTAGCAAATATGGCGCAGAACGCAATCATATCGATTTTTATACTTTTAATTAGTGCGTTGGTTTCACAAGTATTCGGACAGACCATCGATCCGATGAAGCCTGTGCTCGTACGCGGGGACGTCATGGCGGTTTCCGCCAGTTCGGCCACTCTGAACGCCACCGGCAAAACGGTTACGGCAGAGTTCTCCGAGAAGACGGAGTTCAAGAAGATCTCTCCAGATCTCAATTTGCGGTCCGCAGTTATTTCAAGCCTTGCCGATATAAAGGTTGGCGACAAACTTATCGTTTCGTGCCTGATCAAACCGGATGGCGGCTGCAACGCAATTCGCAGCTATTTGGTGAGCACCGCGGAACTTTCTGCCAAAGAGGCAAAAGAAGCGTCGGAGTGGAAAACTCGCGGCATTTCGGGAAAGGTCGAGTCGATCGATGCGATCAAACGGACCGTGACGATCAAAGTGAGCGGGCTGATGAGCGCTCAATCGGTCTTGGTCTCTTTCAAGCCAAATGCTGAATTTCTGCATTATGCGGATGACTCGATCGAATTTTCGGATGCAAAGCCGACCGATTTTCTAGGTATCGGAGTCGGTGACATCTTGAGGGCTGTCGGTGAGCGAAGTGCTGACAGTACAGGGTTCACGGCCGAAAAAGTGCTCGTTGGGTCATTTAAAACGATCGCGGGTACGGTGAAGTCCGTGGACGCTTCGAAGAACGAAGTTGTGATCTCGGATTTCGCGACAGGCAAAGACGTAACGATCGCTACCGCAAAGGTGACAACATTCAAGCGCTTTCCTGCTGAAGATGCGGAAAGGCTTGCCGGGATGCAGGCAGCGATGCGCAACGCCGCTTCCGGTGCGCAGGCCGGCGGACGTCCTCAAGGAGGACAAGCACAAGGCAGCGGCAACCGGCCGGTCGGACAGCAAGGTGGTCAACGCCCTGGCGGAATGGCGGGCGGGCCTCGCGGCGGTGTTGATGAAATGCTCGATCGTTTCCCAACGATCACGACGGCGGATCTTAAGGTAGGCGATATGATCGCGATATCGAGTACGAGAGAGAACGCCTCGGGACATGTTACCGCATTTAAACTTTTGGCCGGTGTTGAACCCTTCCTGCGTTTAGCGCAGATGGGTAACGGCGGCGGACGACGCGGCCAAGGGCTTGACGCATCATTTTCTATCCCGGGCCTTGACGGAAGCGGGTTCTGATATTTGTTCTAATTTTCATTCATACGATACATATGGACTACATAAAGAAAATAACTCTGCTTGGCGCGCTTATGCTCTTATCCGTAGGCGGAGCCTTCGCTCAGAAGGCGGCAAGTATAACTGGTCAGGTAGTTGACAGTCTTGGAGCGGTCGTCGTTGGTGCGACCGTCACAGCAGTAAACTCAGAAGGTAAAGAAAAGAAGGCTAATACAAACGATCGCGGTGAGTTTACGATCGCCGGCCTAGATGCGGGAACATACACCATAAAGGCCGAGGCAGCGAACTTCGCGCCGTATGAGAATCCGGATCTTGTTCTTGCTGCGGGCGAAAAGCATCAGCTGATAGTTTCGATGACAGTTGCCGGCGTTGCCGAGGACGTCAATGTAAACCCCGACGAAGGTGTCTCGACCGACGCTGAGAGCAACGCAAGTGCGACCGTGCTCAAGGGCAAAGACCTTGATGCTTTGCCTGATGACCCGGACGAACTCCAGTCGGCCCTCCAGGCGTTGGCCGGTCCCGGATCCGGCCCTGATGGCGGCCAGATCTATATCGATGGCTTCACGGGCGGCAACCTTCCGCCAAAAGAATCGATCCGAGAGATCCGGATCAACCAGAACCCTTTCTCGGCGGAATTTGACCGCGTTGGATGGGGCCGGATCGAGATATTGACGCGGCCGGGAACCGACCGTTTTCGCGGCAGCGCGTTCTTCAACTTTAACGATGCTCGCCTGAACTCGCGTAATCCATTTGCCGCGAATAGGGCACCGAGCCAAACGCGTTTCTTCGGCGGCAATATTTCCGGCCCGATCATCAAGAAGAAAGCCTCATTCTTTGTGGATGTCTCAAACAGGGATATCGACAACAATACGATCGTCAACGCGGTCGTGCTTGACCCGTCGTTTAATATCGTCAACTTTTCGCAGGACTATAAGGTCCCGACACGACGCTTTTCGATCGGACCGAGGCTTGATTATGCGATCAACGATAAAAATACGCTGGTCGTCCGATACGATTACGACCGATCGTCGAGCAAGAATCAGGGAATTGGCGGAACGTCCCTCGCATCGCGTCAGTACGATTCGACGAGCTTCGGCCACGAGTTTCGAATTACCGAAACATCGATCTTGAATGCGACAACGGTCAATGAGACGCGATTTCAATACTCGTTCGACAAGAGTGCTCAGAATGGCGACAATTCGGTCCCGACCGTCAGTATCTCGTCTGCGTTCACATCCGGCGGGTCGCAAATAGGTGAGAGTTTCAATCAGAGGCAGCGCTATGAGATCTCGAACAACACAACGACCGCTCTTGGCAAGAATATGGAGCACTCGGTCAAATTCGGCATTCGCCTGCGCGGAACAACGATCGACAATCGCTCGGAGAATAATTACGGCGGGACTTTTAGTTTCCTTGGGTTTGTCGGTGCGAGCCCATACGACCTGAATGGTGATGGTTTCGTCTCACCTATTGAACAGTACCGTGCGAAACTTCTCGGCGCGGTGGGTACGCAGTACGATCCGACCCAATTCACAATGACGACCGGCGATCCGCTCGCCAAGGTCTCGCAGCAGGACCTTGGCGTCTTCGTTTCGGATGATTGGCGCCTTTCGCCGAAGCTTCTACTGAGCTTTGGCCTTAGGTACGAAAATCAGACGAACATTAGCAGTGACTACAACTTTGCGCCGAGATTTGGATTTGCATGGTCACCCGGAGCCGGCGGCTCGAAACCAGCAAAGACCGTTTTCCGCGGCGGTGCAGGTATCTTCTACGATCGCTTCAGCGAGAACTACACGCTGCAGGCTCATAGATATGACGGGATCACGCAGTTAAATCTGCTCGTCAGTGCGAACGAGACCGATCCGACGCGACAGGCCGCGGCGATCGCTCTGCTTGCTCAGCCGATCTTTAACCCGGACGGAACGGTCTCGAATGTGCTTACACCTTCGCAGATCCTTGCGTTCCTGCCTGGTTCAAGTACGACGCGTTTGGTGGCAACCGATCTCAAGACGCCATATACGGCTCAGGCTACGGTCGGCGTTGAGAGGCAGCTGCCGTTCAAGACGACCCTCTCTGCGTTCTACATCATTTCTCGATCGTTCAATCAGCTTCGTTCGCGGAATATCAATGCGCCCGTCTGTCCGACCGAACTTGATTGCTCTCTCGCACCTCGGCCCGATCCGACGCTCGGCAATATTCAGCAGTATGAAGCGACCGGAAGATCCGATGAGAATCAGATCCGTGTAGGTTTCAGGAACAACTACTCTTCGCGATTCTCGCTTTTCGGAAACTATTCGCTCAACTTCTCAAAGAGTGATACGGACGGTGCGGGAAGTGCTCCAGCTTACAGTTACAGCTTTGCGGGTGAATGGGGCCGCAGCGGAGACGATGTTCGACATCGATTTGTCATCGGCGGCAACATCGGCCTGCCGTGGGGCGTTTCACTCAATCCGTTCATCTTTGCCTCATCGGGGAGCCCTTTCAACATCACGACGGGGTTCGACTCGAACGGTGACGGTTACATAACCGAGCGTCCGACATATGGTGCTTTGGCATCGCGCTGTGCGGAGCTTGGGTTGAATTATGCATTCTGCGACATCGCGGGCAAGGATCCGAATGCGATCATTCCGCGAAACTACGGTGAAGGCCCGGGCAGCTTCTCGGTCAACATGCGCGTTAGCAAGAACTTTGGCTTCGGCAAGCTTGACGATAAGGGCGGCCAGGCCGGTCAAGGCGGCGGAATGATGGGTATGGGACGAGGCGGATTTTTCGGCGGCATGGGCGGCAGCCGTAAACCATACAACCTTAACGTCTCAGTAAACTTTTCAAATCTCTTGAATACCGTGAATCTTGGAAACCCGGTTTCAAGTCTCAGCTCAAGCCGATTCGGCCAATCGACCAGCACGTCAGGCGGATTCGGTAGATTCGGCGGTTCTGGTGGATCAGCAAACCGCCGAATCGAGCTTCAAGTCCGCTTTAGTTGGTAAAAAGCGGACGACTCTCCTCGGTTAGCGAGCCGAAACTAGGGCGGGCACCTTTCGGGGTCCCGCCCGTTTTTTTATTTGAGCTTGACCTGCGAATAAAAGAGTTCGGATCCAACGGTCCTTTACCAAACTGTAAATTTTGGGTAGAGAGGCATGCGGGTGAGATCAACGAGCGAATCGGCTGCTCTGCCACCATTCAACGGTCTTTCGAAGCCCTTCATCAAGGCCAACGAGGTTTTCATAGCCGATCGTTTTAACTGCAAGGGAATTGTCGGCCTGCGAGTGCTTCACGTCGCCGGTCCGTGCGTCCAAATACTCAGCATCCAGCTCTTTGCCGACGATCTTCTTGAGAGCTGATAGTAAGTCGTTGAGCGAGATCCGTTCGCCGTTTGCGGCGTTCATCACAAGCCCGGGAGCGGCAGCGGAGTTTGCCGCCTTTATGTTCGCATCAACCACGTTGTCAATGAACGTAAAATCGCGAGATTGTTCCCCGTCTCCGTAGATGACCGGCTGTGAATCGGTCATTAGTGCGTCAATAAACCGCGAAATAACGCCCGAATAGGCTGACGAAGGGTTCTGCCTGGGCCCGAAGACATTGAAGTACCTTAAGGACACCGTCTCGAGGCCGTAAACGCGATAGAAAGCCGATGCATAGTACTCGCCGGTAAGCTTAGCGACCGCGTAAGGTGACATTGGTGCCGGAGCCATCGCTTCTGATTTAGGAAGAGTCGGTTGGTCGCCGTATGCTGAACTCGAGGCAGCATACACGAAACGCCTTACGCCGGCGTCCTTGGCTGCGAGCAGCAGGTTAAAGGTTCCTTCAACGCAAGCCTTATGTGTCGAGATAGGGTCTTCGACGGAACGGGGAACACTTGGCAAGGCTGCTTGATGAAATACCATCTCTACGCCATCGATCGCCGAGGCGACTACAGCCGGGTCAGCGACATCACCTTCTACGAGATCGAAGTCACCTGATATCTCATTTAAGTTCTCTCGAAATCCCGTAGAGAAGTTGTCGAGAATGCGCACACGAGCACCTTCCCTAAGCAAGCGATCAGAAAGATTGGAGCCGATAAATCCGGCTCCGCCTGTAACAAGAACTGTCGGGGTATCGTTCGACATAAAAAACGGGCCGCCTAGCGTCCAACGCCGACGTACTCAAAACCGGCGGCGCGCATTGTTGCCGGTTCGTAAATATTGCGAAGGTCAGCGATCTTCGGTGATCGGAGCAATTCCTTGACCTTTTGAAGGTTGAGGGCGCGGAATTGATTCCATTCGGTGACGATCACCAAGGCATCGGCTCCTTCAATGGCAGAATACTCATCAGCCGCATACTCAATGGCGGGAAGGACGTGCCTTGCTTCATCCATTGCGACCGGATCGAAAGCCCTCACGGCGGCGCCCTTTGCAACCATCTTTTTGATGATGTCGGTTGCCGGCGATTCGCGCATATCGTCGGTTTCCGGCTTGAAAGAAAGTCCAAGCACGGCGACCCGTTTGCCGCTCAAATCGCCCACAAGTTTCTCGATCTTAGCCAGCATTGCATCACGTTGACGCTCATTTGCGTCAATGACGGCATCAACAATACGGGTCTCAACGCCGAAATCATCAGCCACGGTCGTCAATGCCCGTGTGTCTTTAGGGAAGCACGAGCCACCGTACCCCGGGCCGGGGTGCAGGAATTTGCGGCCGATCCGGTTGTCCATTCCCATTCCCCGAGCAACGTCATGGACGTCGCAGCCGATAGCATCGCAGAGGTTCGCGATCTCATTGATGAAAGTGATCTTCGTTGCGAGAAAGGCGTTTGCCGCGTACTTGGTCAACTCGGCCGCCTCAAGCGAAGTGACGACGATCGGCGTCTCGATCAGGAATAGAGGACGGTAGAGTTCCTTCATTACCTCGATCGCTCGCTCTTGGTTGCTACCAATGACAACGCGGTCCGGTCGCATAAAGTCTTCGATCGCGGCACCTTCACGAAGGAATTCAGGGTTTGATGCAACGCCGAATTCTGTGCCTTCCGGAGAGTTCTCAAGGACAAATTTGCGAAGCCATTCGCCAGTCCCGACCGGAACCGTAGATTTTGTGACGAGAACCTTGTATCCGTTCAGGGCCTCGGCGACACTCTTTGCGGCCGAGCGGTAGTAGCTCATGTCCGGCGTGCCATCCGGCAGCGGCGGGGTGCCCACGGCAAGGAATACGACTAGCGAACTCTCGACAGCCGTCTTGATATCCGTGGTGAAATGCAGACGGCCGGCCTTTGCATTTTCTTTCACAAGAATATCGAGACCGGGTTCATATATCGGGATAACGCCGTTATTGAGACCATCGATCTTTGCTTGGTCAACGTCAACGCAAGTGACGTCAATACCAAACTCTGCAAAACAAGCGCCTGAAACGAGGCCAACATATCCGGTACCAATTACTGCGATCTGCATATATAAAAGAAAAATATAAGGCTTAAGAATATAAAAACTAAAAAAGAATAATCAAATTCCGGGCAAAAGTTTGCGGGCCACGTCGATTGGACATGACCCGCCTGAAAGGAAGCAAACTCTTTTAAACGCCTACGCGGTCGGGCTAACGATCACCGTGCCGCCGCCGATCTCCGTGTCATGGTTTCGCGAACCGAAGAAGATAGCTGCGCCCGCGACACCGCCAGCAACGACGAGGAGCCATGGCCATCCGGCGATCGCGGTCGGCGGAGCCGAACCGGGACGCAGACACGGTTTGCAGCCTGCTTGTTCGAGGTTCCCCGCGATCGCAGAAGAACCGGCGGCAACCTGCTTGTCGTTTGTGCCTTCGCGCATTGTTACGACACCTGAAGTGGTGTCAACGTGCACGTGCGAGCATTCGACTTCGAGAGCAAAATTATTTGCTTGGCTGGAATCTGCAATGAACGTCGCGTTCTTGGTTGCCATCGTGGTCGCAACGCCTGCGGCATTGGCGATCCGAACCTTTCCGGCCGAAACCGTACCGACTATCGTGCCGTCGCTAAAGGTCAAAGAAAGCGTAGTATCTGCTTGAAGCTCAACGCGTCCGGTCTTGCCGAGGTTGATCGTTGCACTCGACCCAGGGCCGGTAACGATCGTGCTGCCGGAAACGATGGTCGAGTTAGAGACCGCCGTCTGACCGTTAACTGTAACTTGGCCGGAGACTGTGATCTCTGCGGTCGTGCCAGCGGGCATTGCGTAAGCGACCATCGAGTAAACGCACCAAACGGCAGCGAGAGTGAAAGCTGTAGTTAGTTTTTTAAAGTTATTTTTGCCGATCATTTGTATATTTCCTCCTATACTCCGCCACTCGTTGTCGGAGGACCGGGAACGACCGTGCCGCCGCTGCCAAAGTTAGAGTCGCTGCCCACAACCGCCGTACCGATAAGGGCGACCGCCGCCGCTCCTAAGATCACACCAAACCATATCCAGCCGGAACCGCCCTTCTTCTTTGAATTCGAATCCTGGCTTGTGGTCGTAGCGGTCTCACCGGCGTTGATGTTGACGACGCCGGTCGGAGTCGTAACTGCGATCGGTTGGGCAGAGCTAACAACGGTCAAAGAACCGGAGCTCAAGTTTGCAGTAAGAGCTGAACCGTCAAAACTCACGACGGCGGTCGAATTCGGAGCAAATTTGATGCTTCCTGCTGCACCGCAACTGAGAATCGCCGAGGCCGTATCGGAAGTTACTATCGTGCTGCCCGAGAAAATCGTGCGGCCCGAAAGAGCCGTCTGTCCGTCAACCGTCACAATGGCGTCATCAGAGCCAGACACCAGAAGCTCCCCGGAGGCTTTTGGCGTTCCGGCCAAAGCAACCATTGAGTATGTCGCGAATATTGCGACCATCGAGCACGTTGAGAGTGCTCTTCGAATCCACAGTTTGCTGTTCATATTTCTCCTCTTTGTATCGCCCAATGTCAGTAAAGTCAAAAAAATCAAGCCAATCAATCTTTTACACGAAGTCCGACGCGATGTCAATGAAAACGCCCACTTCCAGGAAAAGCTGAAAAACCGAATCTAATAAGCTCAACAAAAACTTCTAAGCTGAGATTTGATAGTCATTTATACCACAAAAGCGAGCGCATTCAAATAGAAAAACGAAAGATTTTCGTCCTAACTCCCAACGCGGCCTTATGGTAACGTAATTTTGCAAAGATTTGGCGGCAGTTGTCGTCCCTTTGTTGCCCAAACCAGAACAATTTGCTCTAATTGGCTCGTCACCCCTAAATAAAGTTCTTTGGAGTGTTTATATCGGATGAAAAATCTACTATATGCGGCATTGTTTGCTGCCGCTACGATTTCGCTGTCCTGCGGCAGCGGTGCCAAGGATACTCGCTTGAAGATCGGCTTTGCGATGGATACGCTTCGAGAGGAGAGATGGCAACGCGACCACGACGCTTTCAAAGCGGCATGCGAGAGGATGAATGTTAACTGCATTATTACGGTTGCAGATACTAGCGCAGAAAAGCAGGCGAATGATGTTGATAACCTGCTTACACAGGGCATCGACGCACTTGTGATCGCTCCGCACGATGCTACCCAAGCGGCCACGATGGTCGATAAAGCGAAGGCTCAAGGCGTTCCGGTGATCAGCTACGACAGATTGATCAATTCTGACAAGATCGATGCTTACATCTCCCATCAAGTGCCGGTGATCGGCCAAAAGATCGCTGAGTACGCCCTTCAGCATGCTCCGAAAGGGAACTATGTGATGGTTTATGGGGCCAACACGGACAATAACGCCCACATTATGAAAAAGTCCGAACTCGCGGTGCTTCAGCCAGCCGTCGACAAAGGGGACATCAAGATCGTGGCCGACCAATTTATCGATAACTGGGCGCCGGATGAGGCGTTGAAGTTTGCCGAGAATGCTCTCACATCGAACAATGACAATGTTCAGGCAATGGTCGTGTCCAACGATGGAATGGCCGGCGGAGTGATCGAGGCGCTTTCAAATCGAAATTTGGCCGGGAAAGTGATCGTAACGGGCCAAGATGCCGGAATTGCGGCGCTTCAGAATATCGCTGAAGGCAAGCAGTCGATGACCGTCTATAAGCCTATCATCCCGCTTGCGACCAAGGCTCTGGAAGCCGCTGTAAAGCTCGCGAAGAAGGAGCCGCTCACGGATACTAAGCCGTTCATGAATGATGCGATCAAGAAGGAGATTCCCGCGATCCTGCTTGAGGTGATATCCGTCGATAAGGGTAATCTTATGGACACCGTCATAAAGGACGGATACGCGAAATTCGACGATGTTTACAAGAATGTGCCGGAGGCGGACCGCCCGAAGAGGCCATAATCTCAAATGAACGAAAAAGCTGCTCTCTCGCTTGATCTTGGCGGGACGAACGTAAGGGTTGTTGCTGTGACGGAAAGCGGCAAGATCCTTTCGCGCCAACATTCGCCCACCGGCAGTACGTCTGCCGGCGAAATATACGACGAGATCGCGCGGTTGGCGGAACGATGTAAAGAAGAGGCTGGTGTATTTGAGTTTGCGGCCTTTGGTGCGGCCATACCGACGACAACCATTGGCGACAACGGGGAGCTCGCCCACTTGCCTAATATTCCTCAGCTTGAGGGCACTGATATCAGTCGAGAGCTTGGCCTCCGGACCGGTCTAAAGATCGTCGCAGTGAACGACGCATCTGCCGCGACGCTTGGCGAGCATTGGCTTGGGGCTTCGAAAGGGGCTCTGAACGCTGTGGGAATAACGCTTGGAACGGGCGTCGGGGGAGGGTTGATCGTTGATCGGCGGCTCTACGTTGGGACCGGCGGCGGGGCCGGCGAGATCGGCCATATACGGCTCGTGCCTGGCGGGAGGCCTTGTGGGTGCGGCGGTAAAGGCTGTCTTGAGCAGTATTGTTCGGCGACCGCGATCGTTCGTTCAGCAGGGGAGATCGGCTTGGCTGCTGGTACGGCCAGGGATGTCTTCGACTTGGCCGCCTCGGGAAATGCTGCTGCGACAGCGATCTTTTCTGAAATGGGCAGCTATCTCGGGCTTGGTCTTTCCATCGTCAACAATCTGTTTTCCCCGGACATTATCGTACTCGGAGGAGGTGTTGCGAGCGGTTGGGAGCAATTTTTTCCGGCTACGGAGGCCGCTCTCTATGAAAACTCGCTTCCAGACCGCCGAAGTCGTGTTAAAATAGTTCGAGCTCTGCTGGGCGATGACGCCGGTGTTCTCGGGGCCGCAAAATACACTTTTCAACAGCTTTAATTTAGATCGTTATGGATCCTTATCACAAGATGCTGCAAAAGCTATATGAAGTCACCAAAGGCCGTGAAGGTGTTGATGTCGACTTTGTTGATCTGACAAAGAAAGCTGGCTACTTCCCGAGTATTGACAGCATCGTTACTCAGATGAAGAAGGAAGGGTGGGTAACTGAGTCCCGGACCAATATTCTTCGAATTACGCATTGGGGGGTCGCCGAGGCTAAGAAGGTCGCTGCAAATGGGCCGAGTTCGGCAAAGCAGGTTGAAAAGGAGGCCCGACGGCTTTTGGCGGAGACCCGCGAATTCGCCGTAATCGTCGAAGAATTCATTGCCGACCCGAACGAGGACAAACTGGAAGCCGTTTCTACCAAATTTTCTGCTGTTGCAAAGGCTGTGGAGACCGTTAAAAAAGCATAGGCCTTCGCCGATCTGGTTTGTTGTTCCAATGGGCTTGAAAGGTCCCACTGAAAGGACGCGATTTCGCCGCGGAACACAAAGGGCTTGCAAATCAATGTTCAATTAGTGTAATCTTACAGTTTGCCGCGATGCGTAAATTGTGAGCGTATCAAGTGGGTCGATAGAGCCCACTTTTTGTTTTTTTGCAAAGATTTTTAGGGTTGATCGAAAACCACGTGGAATCACTTGTTGAGGAAATTTCAGCTATCGCAGATGGAGTTGCGAGAGATAGGAAAGTCGAACTTGTTCACGTCGAGATCCTTGGTTCAAAGCGCGATTCTGTGGTCAGGATCTTTATCGATAAGCCTAACGGCGTAACCCTTGATGATTGCACAAGTTTTTCTCACTCGGTCGAGGCGGTCCTCGATGCCCGCGACATCGTTCCGGGTACATATACGTTGGAGATATCATCGCCCGGGATCGAGAGGCAGCTTTATAGTGTTGCCGACTTTGATCGCTTTCGCGGTGAACTTGCGAAGTTATCGTTAACGTGCGAGTTGGATGGGCAAAAGAACTTTGTCGGGCATATTCGCAGCGTTGACGGGACGGTGATCGAATTTGACGATAGAGCGAAGGGCCTAGTGAAGATCGATCACTCTCAGATCAAGAAGGCGAACTTGAAGATCGATCTCGGCAAGGAATTGAAAGGCGGAAAGGCCAGGAAAAAATAAGTATCAATCGTGGGGAGCGCTTATACCAAAATTGGCGTGAACTTTGTATGACATCATCAATCGGACAGAGCATAGAAGTACTTTGCAATGAACAGGGCATTGACCGCGATCTTGTGATCGAGGCGATGAAGGAGGCTGTGAAAGCCGCTGCTAGAAAGCAGTTCAAGGCCCACGACAAGGTCGGCGACAGCATTCAGGTAGAATGGAACGCCGAAGAAAGCCAGATCGAGATCGCTGTTCAGAAGACGGTCGTGGAGGAGGTCGAGAACCCTTCTGCGGAACTCTCCCTCGCCGAGGCGCAGGAAATGGCCGGCGATGAGATCGAGGTGGGCGATGCGCTCCTTATTCCGCTTCCGCAGGAAGAGATGGGACGGATCGCGGCACAAACGGCAAAACAGATCCTTGTGCAAAAAGTTCGAGAGGCGATCCGCGAGAAGGTCTATGACGAATACGTCGATCGGATCGGCACGCTTATCAACGGCGTCGTTAAGCGGTTCGAACGCGGCGATCTGATCATGGATCTAGGCAATAATCTCGAGGCCGTAATTGAACGTAAAGAACTTTCCCGCGGCGAAAGCTGGAACCAGGGTGAGCGTATCCGAGCGGTTATCATTGAAATCTCAAAAGAGCCTCGCGGCCAGCAGATTCGCGCGTCACGCGCTTCTGCCGAATTGCTCAAGAAGCTTTTCGAGATGGAGGTTCCTGAGATCTACGACGAGACCGTCGTTATCAAATCGGCAGTCCGTGAACCGGGCGATCGTGCGAAGATCGCGGTCACGTCGAACGAAAAGGATGTTGATCCGGTAGGAGCCTGTGTCGGTATGAAAGGCTCGCGTGTTCAGAATATCATCAAGGAACTTCGCGGCGAGAAGATCGACATAATTGAGTGGTCGGATGAACCATCTGTTTTTGCGGCGAATGCCCTCTCCCCAGCGAAAGTTTCGCAGGTGCGCATCACTGACATCAACGAACGAAAAATGGATGTCATCGTTGGTGAGGACCAGCTCAGCCTTGCGATCGGCAAAAAAGGGCAGAATGTGCGTCTGGCAGCTCGCCTTGTGGGCTGGGATATCAAGATCGTCAGTGAAGATGTGCTCAAGAAGGCCGTTGCCCTTGAAATGGGACGAATGATGGCTTCGGGTGAGGCTGTTCCCGTTGCTGCACTCGAAGGCGTGAGCTCGACCCAAGCTGAGACGCTTGCTGAAAAAGACATCACGGACGTTGAAACGCTTGCGACCACCTCGGTCGATGATCTAGTGGATTTTCTCGACGTGAGTTTGGATGAGGCCGAGGCGATTCTCGCCTCTGCTCAGCAGATCGTCGAGGCACGGAACAGAGAGGTTGAAGGCGGCGAAGAAGAAGAAGGCACGGAAGATTCTGTGACCGAACCGGAAAGTGCTGAGACGGCGGCCCATGAGGCGGAGTCGGTCCCTTCTGATCCGGCTGAGCAACCGAACGCTCAGGAAGACAGCACGGAAAATGAAAGTGAAGCATAGGGCTCATCTTTGAAGGCCTTTTTGCGAGTTGGCGGAACCCGTAGGACATGGGTCGAGTTTTGTAGGTAATTTATGGCGGTTCGAAAATCCGTTCGAATTTACGATCTTGCGCGTGAGGTGAAACAAGACACGAAGCGCGTTATGGAAGACTTGCGCCGACTCGGCGCTGATGTGAGTGTCGCATCGAACTCGGTCAGCGCGGAGTTTGCCGAAAAGGTCAAGGCGAAGTATTTTCCGAAGGCCGAGCCAACTCCGAAGCGTCAGATCAAGGTGATCAAGGCGACGAAGGCCAAGAAGACCGACGGCTCCACCGACGAGGCTATTCACGAGAGTGACGCCCCTGCGGCGCCTGAGGTCGAGGTCGAGCATATCGAGGAGATCCCTGCGGCCGAAGAGGCAAAGCCGGCCTCCAAAAAGACATCAGCAGTAAAGGTCAAGACCCTTGCGGCAAAGGCAAAGGCAAAGACGGTCGAGGAAAAAGTCGAGCCTACAGAAGAGAAGCGAACTGAGAAGAAACGTGTTGTCAAAGCGTCACAGCTAAAAGCTGAGGCGAAAGAGCCGGTCGTTGAGACAGCCGTTGCTCCAGAGATCGAAGAACCTGCGGATGCTCCAGCAGGAGAGGTCGAGGCCAAACCCGCCGAAAAGCCTGCCAGAACGTCGGGTACAACGGTGAAACGCCTAACATTGACGCCCGGTGCGATCCAGAAGGGCATTAAGCCGGGTGAGCGTGTTGTCTCCGAAGGGCCGACGCGCACCGGCAGATTGTCGGGCGATAAACAGTTTCGCGGAACGAGTGGTGAGACGGCAGATCCGAAGCTTGTATACACACCGCCCGCAGACAACCGCCGCCGGCCGGGCCGTTCGGGCGGACGAAAAACGAACGACCGCAACGCCCGGAATGCAGAACGTGATATCGATGCACCGCAGAAGCGCTCGATCGAAGAGCGTATTCTCGATCAGGTAGGTGGTTCTGCCGGCGACCTTCGGTCAATTCGCCTCGTCGAAGGAGCTACTGTACGCGAATTCGCTGAAGCTCTTGGCATCACGCCGAGGGATATTGTCCAATTGCTTATCAAACGCGGTGTCTTTGCGACACTTAATCAGCCGATCGGCGAAAAGATGGCCATTGAGATGGCGTTCGAATACGGGTTTGACCTGAGTTTCGTTCCTTTCGAGGAAATGGTGATCGAAGAGGAGTTCGAGGAACTTATCGCAGCTGACGCAGACGATACAGAGCTTGCGCGAGCGCCGGTCATCACCGTAATGGGACACGTCGATCATGGTAAGACCTCGCTGCTTGACGCGATCCGCTCCGGCAATGTTGCGGCAGGCGAAGCCGGCGGAATTACGCAGCATATCGGTGCGTACAGCGTTTTTGTTCCGAATCCGGATAAACCGGGCGAAGACCGCCGCGTTGTCTTTTTAGACACGCCGGGCCACGAAGCCTTTACGATGATGCGTGCACGCGGTGCGAAGGCGACGGACATTGTCATCCTCGTCGTTGCAGCGGACGACGGCGTGATGCCGCAGACTGTCGAGGCCGTCGAGCACTCGAAAGCGGCCGGCGTCCCGATCATCGTAGCTATCAATAAGATCGACAAGCCTGATGCCAATCCTGATAAGGTCAAACAAGGCCTTGCCGGCCTTGGCTTGCAGCCGTCCGATTGGGGCGGCGACATTGAGATGATCCCGGTTTCTGCGAAGAAGCACGAGAATCTGAATACACTGCTTGAGACAGTGCTGCTGCAGGCGGACATCCTTGATCTGAAGGCAAGTCCAACGCGACGCGCAAGCGGTGTTGTCCTTGAAGCGAAGCTCGATAAAGGCCGCGGTGCGGTAGCGACCGCCCTTGTTCAGCAAGGAACTCTGCGTGTCGGCGATCCATTTATTGTTGGACAATTTTCGGGCAAGGTCCGAGCAATGTTCTCCGACCGCGGTGAGACCGTTACGGAAGCTGCGCCGGCAACACCGGTCGAGGTTCTTGGGCTTCAAGGTGTGCCGCAGGCCGGAGACACATTCCAGGTCGTTGCAGATATCGATCGTGCTCAAACGATCGCCGGCCAGCGTCAGATGCACGCCCGACAGGCCGCGATGGTCAAGTCGTCGAGTCGCGGCATCGAATCGCTCGGCCAGGCCGAGATCAAGGAACTCCTTGTTATCTTGAAGGCCGACGTTCAAGGCTCGGTCGAAGTTCTGCGTGCAACGCTTGAGAAGCTTTCCACTGAGAAGGTGAAGGTCCGGGTGATCCGTGCCGGCGTTGGTGCCATCGCGGAATCCGATGTTCTTCTCGCATCTGCTACGCAGGCAGACAGTGCGTCGACAGCCGTCGTCATCATCGGCTTCAATGTTCGGCCCGAATCGCGTGCGTCGGATGTTGCAAAGCACGAGGACGTTGATATCCGCCTGCACTCGATCATCTACAAGGTCGAAGAAGAGATCAAGGCCGCGATGATCGGTATGCTCGATGCTATCGAGAAAGAGGTCATCCTTGGCAAGGCTGTCGTTCAGGAAACGTTCAAGGTCTCGCGTCTTGGCACTATTGCAGGCTGCCGCGTGATCGACGGAGTGATCCGACGTCAGGCCAAAGCTAGGTTGATCCGCGACGGCGTCGTGATCTGGGACGGCGATATCGCATCGCTCAAGAGGTTCAAGGAAGATACAAACGAGGTCAAGAATGGCTTCGAATGCGGTATCAGCCTTGTAAACTTCAACGATATCAAGGTCGAGGATCAGATCGAGGCCTACACGATCGAGAAGATCGCGGCCACGGAGTTGTAGGTGAAAGATGCGGCGACCGGAGAGATTTGGTGAGACGCTGAGAGAGGAGATCGCCGAGATCGTCGGATTTGAACTCGACGATCCGCGGCTTGAAAGCGTAACGGTGACCGAGGTCGAAGTCGCTCCGGATAAACGCGATGCTCGTGTTTATGTCGTGATCGGTGGCGATGAGAACGAGATCAATGCTGGCCTTGCGGCCCTTAAACATGCATCGACCTTCGTTCATCAGCGGCTCGCGCGAACTCTTGACGTGAAGCATGTGCCGCATTTGCATTTTGTGCGTGACGCGGCAGAAGAGAATGCCGCCCGCGTAGGTGAGATCCTTTCCGATCTCAACATTCCAGAAGAAGGAAAGACGGAAAACTGAAGTGCTGACGCAAGACGTTTCTCCCCGAGTGCCTTGCCCGTCTCGTTTTATTAGTGTTAAGTCAAGTAGTTGAACTAATTGAAAAGAAGAAGGCGTTTGCCATTACGACTCACGTTAAACCGGATGGCGACGGCCTTGGTTCGTCGCTTGGGCTTTGCTGGCTGTTGAAAAGCCTCGGCAAGACGGCCGATGTGATAGTCCGCGGCGAAGTACCGCCCGCGTATCATAAATTGCCGGGCGTCGATCTGATACGCGATGTTGAGCATCTGAACGGCAGTTACGATGCCGTTTTCCTAATCGAATGTTCCGACCTCGAACGTCCCGGGATACGCGGCCTCAATGAAGCGTTTACGGTCAATATCGACCATCATTCGACGGGCGATCCTTTCGGGACGATCAATTGGATCGATCCGACAGCTTCTGCGGTCGGCGAGATGATCTACAATCTTTGCAAGGCGATCGGCGGCCGCATCACGAAAGAGATCGCGGACTGTGTCTATATGGCGCTCGTGACCGATACGGGGTCGTTCCATTATTCCAATACGACCGACCGCACCTTGAAGGTCGCATCCGAACTCATAAAGGCAGGAGCAAAACCGGCCGAGATATCCGGTGCGGTTTACAATAACTACCCGTGGTCGCGTATCGAGTTGATGAGACGCGTTCTCGATACGGTAAAGCGGGACGAAACGGGGAAGATCGCGTATATGCGTCAAACGCTTGCGATGCGGCAGGAGTCTGATGCGATCGACGGCGACAACAATGGATTCGTGAATATTCCCCTTGCCGCACGAGAGGTCGAGGCTGTCATCTACATGCGCGAGATCGGTGCAAACAGTTACCGCGTCAGCCTTCGTTCAAAGGGTGACCTGAACGTTGCAAAGATCGCGGAACGCTTTGGCGGCGGCGGCCATCGGAACGCTGCCGGACTCCAGATCGACGGCAACTGGGATGATAAGGAAGCCGAACTCGTAAGCATTTTGCAAACCGAGATCAAAAGCCGCATTCAATAATCCTTTGCTGAAGAACAGTCGGTCGTTGTTACCAGAATGCCTACTTCGAACGGTTCAGTCTCTAACACTTCATCGACTCCACCGGCTCAGCATCGATTTCGCGATCTTTTCCTAAGGACCATCCGTGCGTACACCTTTCATACACCGATCGCAAAGGGAAAGTACCGTCTCTTTCAGGCAGCTCTTCAGCTCGTAAAAGATAAGCCGACTTCAATCGGCGCTCAGGCAAAAGATGGTAGGCGGTTTATTTCGGACCTAACTACGGGAATGGAAGAGATGGTCTTCTTCCTCGGCGAGTATGAGCCGTTCATTTCGTCGATCGCAGAACGATTGGTCCGGAAGGGCGACATCTGTCTCGATGTCGGTGCAAATTTTGGCTGGTATTCAACCTTAATGGCACGACATGCAGGGACGGAAGGGCAAGTCCACTCTTTTGAGCCTGTTCCAAAGACATTTGCCCAACTTGAGCGGAATATTGAACTTCTCTCCGACGCAGCAAAGGTGACGATCAACAATTTGGCTTTGGGTGATCGAGATGCTGTCCTGAAAATCAATTTCTTTGACGATCTTACGTCAGGACACGCATCGTTTGCCGCTGACGACAGCCATCCGTCGGCTACCTTCGATTGCGAAATGACAACGCTTGACAAATATCTTTTGAATCGCAATATTGGCGACGTTGCATTCGTAAAGGTTGATATCGAAGGTGCGGAAATGATGTTCCTGCAGGGTGCCGAAAGTTTGTTTTCGCAGCATGAAGAGCCGATTTTCCTGATGGAGATGGCTCTCGCACAAACTTCGCGATTCGGATATGTGCCGGACGATCTGATCAAGTTTATTGGGGAGCGCGGCAACTATGACTTTTATAAGGTTGATGAAGTGAAAAGGAGACTCCAACTGATCGAGGGTTTTCCTTCGGATGATATCGGTGCCAACGTTTTTTGTATTCCGGCAACTGCGGCTGACCGCACGCGACCCGTCATAGCTGAATATTTATAAATGGCTGAGATTAAAGAAAAAAGATACAAGTGGCGGCGTGAGGATTATCGTGAGAAGACGAAAGGCCTTTTGATGCTCAACACCGGCGACGGTAAAGGAAAGACGACTGCGGCGATCGGGACGATGGTTCGTGCTGCCGGACGCGGCCTGAAATGCTGTATGATCCAGTTCATGAAGTCGAAGCACGACCGATACGGCGAGCACGAGTCGTTCGACAAACTCGGCATCGAGGTTCATACGATGGGCGACGGCTTTACCTGGGATACGAAGGACAAGTCGCAGGATATAAAGACGAGCGAAGAGACCTGGGCCGTTTGCTCTGAGAAGATGAAGAGCGGAGACTACGACCTTCTCGTTTTTGACGAGCTGCTCTATGTTTTAAGCTATGAATTCCTCGACATTGACAAGATCCTCGCGGAGATCAGTGAGGTTCGCGCCGCACAACCGCATCTGCATCTGATATTGACCGGCAGAAATGTTGATAACAAACTTGAGAAGATCATCGACGCCGCAGAACTTGTTACCGAGATGCGTGAGATCAAACATCCGTTCCACGTCGGCATCTACGCACAGCAAGGTATCGAATTTTAATGAAACGACCGGTTGAGAAAAGACAAATTGAAAGCTGGAAGGATCGTGCTTCGCTTGCCATCACGACCTTCGGCGTTGGCTATCTGCCGGGGCCGACCGGTACATACGGTTCTGCGGTCGGCGTCGCTATTTACATTGTCCTTGTACTGCTCGAACCGAAGTTTGCGGCCCACCTGCGAACCGACGGTTTTTCTGCCGCTTCGGCGAACAGCATTCTCTTTATTCTCAACACCGTCGTGCTGATCGGTTTCTGCCTTCTTGGAATTGCCGCAAGCACGCGGGCGATCGACCTTCTTGGAGACGAAGATGCATCGGAGGCCGTTGTCGATGAAGTGATGGGGCAACTCGTAACTTTTGCGTTCGTGCCGTTCACACTCTCGTGGCCGACGCTGCTCGCGGGATTTCTTCTTTTCAGGCTGTTTGATATCTGGAAACCTTACCCGGTAAACGACCTCCAGTATCTGAAAGGCGGACTCGGCATTTGCGCGGACGATCTTGTTGCGGGCGTCTATGCTGGACTTTGCCTGGCGATATCCTCTTACATCGCCGCGATCTTCTAGGGCGGACTAAACGTCTTCGTCATCTTTCCGATCGGGAGCGATCGAAAGGTCCTTCGGCGGTTCGTAATCTTTCGCGAAGATCCATCCGATCTTCCAGAAATATACGATCAAGCCGATAGCAAGCAACGCCATTCCGCCGAGTGTTGCAAAATATCCATACCGCGTTCTCAGCTCCGGCATAAAGTCGAAATTCATTCCGTAAATGCCAGCGATCAAACTCAACGGCAGAATGATCGCGGAAACGACGGCGAGCGTTTTCATCACGTCGTTGGTTCGTGTCGAGATGACGGAGAAGTGTATCTCGAAAAGGCTTGAAACGAGGTCGCGGTAGTTCTCTGCAAGGTCTGAGATCCGTACCAAATGGTCATGGACATCGCGGTAGAACGGCAATATCTGATCCGGTATCTGCGGAAACTCTCCATGCGAGAGTCGATACAAGGCCTCGAGCTGCCGGCCGGATATCCTCCTCAGCCGAATGACGCTTCGCCGCAGTTTCATGATCTCGATCAGCATTTCGTTCTGGCCTTTCTTCAGTTCCAGAACACGTTCGCTCATTTCGTGGATCATCTCGTCATACGCATCGACTACCGGCATATAGAGATCGACGAGTTCATCCAAGATATTATGCAGAATGTAAGCGGCTCCGCGGCTGAACGTGAACGGGCTGCTCAGGATCCTTTGCTTTACTGTCTTGATGCTGCGGAACCGCTCTGCATGGAAAGTAACCACGTAGTTCGCCCCTAAGTAGCCGTCGAGCTCTTTCGTTGTGAAGTTCGCCGGGCCGGTCTCGCCCGGGCGAATGCCATGGACGATAAAGTACAGGTAGTCGGGAAAAGCTTCGACCTTCGGCTGATTGCGGGTTTCGATGCAATCCTCGATCGTCAGGTAGTGGAACTTGAAGACGTTCTCTAGGACCTCTTTTGCTTCCTCGATATGCTCGGGCGTTTCCCCGTGAAGATCGACCCACACTACATTTGTCGGATCGGCGATCAGATCGGGAAGTTCCTTGCGTCCGAATCCTTCCTCGACGCAATCGGCACCATTTTTGAGTACAAATATCTGCATTAGACCTAGTTAAACGACGGCATTAGCGGTCGAGCTATTATAGATTTTCGGAACTAACTGAGACAATTGCCGTAGGGAAATAGATATGGGTGAAGACGATGTGACCTTGCGGGTCGATAGCATCTCAAAGTCATTTGGTGATTTTTCAGCAGTTGATGATCTTTCATTTAACGTGCGTGCCGGCCGCATATTCGGTTTCCTTGGACCGAACGGTGCCGGGAAGACAACGACGATACGGATGATCGTCGGTATCACGATCCCCGATTCCGGCGAGATCGAGCTTTTCGGTAAACGCATCAACGGAACGGCTCAAGACCACATCGGCTACTTGCCGGAAGAACGCGGCCTTTACAAGAAGACGAAGGTCGTCGATCAGCTGAGGTATTTTGCGGCGCTCAAGAATGTTCCGCAGAAAGAGGCCGACAGGCGTATCGACCGCTGGATGGATCGAATGGAGCTGTCGGAATGGAAGAACAAGAAGACGACCGACCTTTCCAAGGGAATGCAGCAGAAGATACAGTTTATTGCGACCGTACTGCACGACCCGGATCTTCTCATTCTCGACGAGCCTTTTTCGGGACTCGATCCGGTGAATGTGGAGTTCATGATCGACGTGCTGGCAGAGTTTCGCCAAAGCCATAAGACCGTCATCTTCTCGACGCATTTGATGGAAACTGCCGAGCGGCTTTGCCACGACATCCTTCTTGTCAATAAAGGCAAGAAGGTCCTTGCCGGCAGCCTTCGCGAGGTGAAGGAGAGCTATGGAAGGAACCGCGTTGCTATTCGTGTGGATGGTGCTCATGACCTGCTTAATAATTTTTCCGGCGTCGAAAGCATCGAGGAAAAAGCCGATGAAAAGATCCTTAGCATGCGTTCCGATGCCGACCCGCAGGAATTGCTTCGCAGCCTTGTGTCGTCCGGTGCCACGGTGACCAAGTTCGCATATGTTGAGCCAACTCTTAATGACATATTTATCGAGCAGATCGGAGGTGCGAAATGAGAAAATTCCTCGCCGTCGTAAAGCATGAATATCGAAAGGTCGTCCTTCGTTGGTCATTCCTGATCGGCACCCTGCTCTTTCCGCTCCTTGGCCTTGGTTTCGCAGTCGTACCGGCCCTAATTTTCTCGATCAAGGGCGAGCCGACCCGGATCGTCATCGTAGATCGTGAAGGTAAACTCGGCCCGCGGATACGAAGCAATCTTTCGCCTGAAAAGATAGCCCAAAAACAGGCCGAAGCACTTAAGAAAAGTTCTTTTGAACCGACGGTCGATCCCAAGCAGTCAGCCGACTCGCTGAAGAATTTGACGGAAGGCTTCGTCTTTATGCCGTTTGATCTGAATGGCAAATCGGATGAACAGATCCGTACCGAACTCAATTCAATGGCCGCCGAGAAGAAGATCGACGCGTATCTGATCGTGCCAGATGACCTGGGCGGCAAGTTCGAGTTTCTTTCGCGCAAAGCGGGGGATTTTGTCGCCAGCGGAATGCTCGAAGACGCCGTCAATGACGCGGTTCGTTCCGAGCGCTTGACCGAGGCGAATATCAGCGAGAACACTCTCAAGCAGATCAACAAAAAGGCTGATATCGAGACGAAGGCCATCGACGAACACGGCCGAGAAAAGAATTCCGATGCATTGCTTGCGGCTTCATTTGTCATCGGCCTGATGATCTACATTTCTCTTACGATCTACGGCCAAGTGATCCTTGGTGCCGTCGTCGAGGAGAAGGAGACGCGTATCGCAGAGATCCTCTTTTCGAGTGCGAGGCCGTTCGAGCTGATGCTCGGCAAACTTGTCGGCGTCGGGCTCGCGGGACTGACCCAATTGGGTATCTGGGTCACCTCGCTCGCATTGCTTGTCGGCTTTCTGATGCTGCAGACGGACATTGCGCCGCTGCTTGCGGGAGCACCG
The DNA here is from genome assembly GCA_018269005.1 of Acidobacteriota bacterium. Lineage (GTDB taxonomy): Bacteria > Acidobacteriota > Blastocatellia > Pyrinomonadales > Pyrinomonadaceae > OLB17. The sequence goes on from JAFDVK010000053.1 coordinate 209,567, forward strand.
CATATAACGCCGCTGATGGTCGGTTATTTTCTGCTCTTCTTCCTTCTCGGATATTTCCTTTTCGCCTCGATCTTCGCCCTTATCGGCTCGATGGTCACGACCGTGCAGGAGGGCGGGCAATTCGCCTTTCCACCGATAATGGTGATGCTCATCGGGTTCTACTTCAGCTTCGCGGTGATACGCGATCCGAGTTCGCCGCTCTCGTTCTGGGTCTCTATCGCGCCGTTCTGGGCGCCGATCACAATGCCCGTTCGCATACTCGCCGAAACTCCGCCGTTCTGGCAGATCGCGCTCTCGATCTCGATCAACACGATCGCGATCTGTGGTATGGTGTGGTTGTGCGCAAGAGTTTATCGTGTCGGGATGCTGATGTACGGAAAACGTGCGACGCTTCCCGAAGTGTGGAAATGGATACGCGAAGCGTAGCTTAACGGAGACCATAGTTATGATCGGACAGATAATCGGTGGATTGATCGTCGGGGTCATTGCAAGGCTTATCATGCCGGGCAAAGAAGCCTTTCCTGACGGCATTGTCGGTTGGATATTGACTGCTCTGCTTGGCATGGTTGGGGCGGTCATCGGAGGTTACATCGCCCGAACGTTCTGGGCGGGCGAGAACTATACGGCCGGGTGGATAATGTCCATTCTCGGTGCGATCGTCTTGCTCTTCATCGTCCGGCTATTGTTCGGAACGAGGAATACGATGACGTAAGGTCCTGCCGTTCAAAACTCCGAACAAGGTGCGGGTCTATCGCCTGCCTCCAAAGGTCTTGACGTAAAATCCCATGAGTTCGCACCGTTGGGCACGGCCTTTACAACGTACGTGCCCAATTGCAGAACCGGACTCGGGATGTCGGGCCTCTTCTCGACGTCCGCAAGCGCCCACGAAAAGCCATCGCACTTATAGAAAGTGATGTCGGTGGCGACGCGGCCGTGCTTTTCGAGCAGGTGATAGCGGACGCCGAGGTCGAGTTCCGTTTGCGGCCGGAAGCTGTCGCCAATGCCAGGTATCGTAAAGTAGAAGTACGCGATCCCCGAGATGATGACAAGACCGACGATCGGCAGGAGCGTCTTCAGGTAATTCCGCGAACTCGATGGGCTGCGGCTTACCGTCTGAAACAGTCGGCTCTTGTCGTTCGGGTCGATCGGCATCGGATCGCTCGCATTCTCTGTCTGATCAAGAAGTCCCATAAGCTCTGCCTCACCGGAGAAGATATCACCGTTTTCCCGATCCCGACAACCTATCTCCTCCAAATGTGGTAAACTGACCAAAACAAAATCGAGCAGGAGTTTTTGGAGATCTTCGGGATGGTGTTCGCTGCATTTCATCGGTCAATTGTCGTTCTTTTTGCCTTCTTGGCGGCGGCAATGATATTTGCGATACCTGCCTCCGGCCAAAGGCGGCGCTCGGCCAAGAAACCCGCGGTCGCCAGAGTTGAGACTCCAAAGGCCGCGGCATCTCCGCGAAAATGCACCATCGAGAGCGAACTCACCGAAGCCGAAAGGGAAGCGATCCTTGCCGACCACAACAAGGCGCGAAAGGCGTTGAAGCTCCCTGAACTCAAATGGGATTGCGGCCTTGCGAGCTATGCTCAGGAATGGGCGAATGGCGGTAAATTCCGTCATCGCGACGACCCTTCCGTCGGCGAGAATCTCTTTGTCGCGAACAACGCCGACCAACCGATTTCCACCGTCGTCCCTGATTGGCTCGACGAGAAGCCGAACTACGTCGTGAAGACGGGCGACTGCGTCCCGGACACGGTCTGCACGCACTATTCGCAGATAATGTGGCGGGAAACGACGCTCATCGGCTGCGGGATCAATCGCCATCTGAGCGGCAAATGGGTCGTCTTTGTCGTCTGCAACTACTCGCCTGCGGGCAACACCGGCGGCCCGGCATACTAGATTCCCCCCGAAAGCACGCGCGGCGTAAAGCCGTGTCCCAATCAGCCTAACCTCTTTATTTTTCAATACTTTAGCTGCCAAAATACTGTCCCACTGTCCCACTCGTGTCCCACGGCACTTGTGGGACACCATTAACCCTTTGGTTTCAACGACTTACAGCTGAGAAAATCGACATTTTCAAAAAAAACTTTTCGATCAACTTACTTCTTGCAACGACTGTTGCATCTGTGATACAGTATAGCACATATGAGAGATTCTGCAAGAGGAAAAGTTGGAGCGGCGATGCAGACGAAGCTCCGGAGCGCCGCTGATCTGATGCGTGAGGCGAAACGCGAAGCAGCCGAGATGTTGTTCGACGAATTCTGGCGGCAGGGCGAGATCGCACTTCTATTTGGCGAAGCGGGCGTGGGCAAGAGCCTGATCGCGGTGCAGGCGGCCAATGCGATCGCGGGCGGAAAGCCGTTCGGCGGCCTTAGCATGCCGACAAAAGGGCGCCGCGTGCTCTACGTCGATCTCGTGTTGAGCGACGCTCAATTTCGCTATCGGTACGCGCACGGCCCAACGCGCGGGCGGATGACATTTTCGCGGAACTTCCTTTATGAACGGCCGCCGCATGGAGCCGACGTGGTGCAATGGATCCGCGAGACAATAGAAGCGAACTCGATCGACTGCGTCGTGATAGACGACCTGAACGCGCTTCTGCGGACAAGCTATTCCGCGCGCGATGCGATAGCTCTGATGACCGAGCTTCGCCGGCTCGTCTGTGTTAACTCGATCTCCGTCCTCGTTCTTGCCGATTCGCGGCGATATCCGAAACGATCGGCCGGCGTGGACGATCTTCGCAGGCTTCGCGGCGTCTGCGATCTTGCGGACACGGTCATCGCGATGACCGGAAATGTCGAGACGAACCGCCGCAGCCTTACGATAGTGCGGTCGCGTGTCGTGTCGAGCGAATGGACGGTGCACGCACCGCTGCGTTTGATCTTTGCAGAAACGGAGGCGGGCCAGGATCGGCCGGAATTTGCCGTGGCCCAGCGAACCTTCGACGCTGATCTGATCAACATAATCGAGCGCGTAAAAGAGATGCACGACGAAGATGAGATGTCGTTCAGAAGCATCGCGGACGAGCTCGATATTTCGAAATCGAAGGCCCAGCGTCTATACGCGCTCTGGAGCACGATCGATTTCGGCGACGAGGACGATGATGAGGACGAACAAGAGGAGTCGTCCGTCGCAATGCAGAAAGAAGAAAAAGAGGACGACGAGGACAAGTTTCGCTACGGCAATGAAGCAATGGTCGTTGATGAGGATGAGAATGGCAGCATTATCGAAGTCTTGCCGGATGGCGGCCTCGATATAGAATTTTCACCGTCGATCGACGATCACCGGGACCGTCCGCCGCCATTTCGCCATTACGGGAACTTTCACACATTTTGAACCAAGGGAATTGGGAATTGAGAATTTGTGTTACCAATTGTGGTCGAGAGTTTTTCGCAGGCCTGCCCATTTGAGAATTGAAAGCTTGTGTTACCTATTGTGGTCGAAGATTTTCCCCGGGCTTGCCCATTGGCAGTGCGGTCGGGCTCGCCCGACCGAGGCACGTCCAGGAATTTCCCAGGAGTCCGCGTAGCGGGCGACAGCGGGCTCGTCGGCGGCAAGCCGCCTCCATTGAGAGATTTTAGCGTCCACGGTCGGGCAAGCCTCTTGGCTCCGTAGGAGCCGCATGTTTGTAGCACGCCATCGCCAACTCCATCTCGGAGGCGGCGCGCCGCCGACAAGATCTGTCGCTCCTGACGGAGCTCCGGGATGTTATATTGCTGGCGGTTGCTACAAACATTTCGCTCCTACGGAGCTGAAATCCCAAATCCCAAATCGCAAATCCCAAATCCGAAATCCCAAATCCGAAATCCCAAATCCCAAATCCCAAATCCCAAATCCCAAATCCCAAATCCCAAATCCCGCTGGAACCGCGGGTTTAGCTTACCCGAACGCGGGGGGCGGTGGCGGAGCAGGAAGCAGGGCATCCGGCTTGTAGAATTTTTTCAATTCGCGGACGGCAATATATCCGCGGATCAACTGATAGAGAGCGAACGCATGAAAAAGCGCCATGAAGATGTCGCTGAACGCGAGCGCGAGAAGGCCGTCAAAGAAATAGAGCACGATGCCGATCAGGAATACCGGTGCGACAAGCTTGTTCGCCCAGTAGCCCGCCAGAGCAAATCCGATCACGACGAACAGATCGAAGACGACGGCGATCGCACGGACAAAATCCGGAGCGCCGTTGAAGATCAACGCTTCGGACAGGCCGTCAAAGAGTTCGGTGATACCGAGGCCCGCAAGGAAATGGAAGTTCGCGCCCAAGAGGAACGCGGCCGAATTCACGACCGACAACGCGGCGATCCAGTAGAACCAGTTCGCACCGCGTTTTACGTGAGCTTCGAGTTCAGGGTCAGGGCCTGTCGCAACGGCATTTTCGGCATTGCTTGTGCCGGTCGTCGGACGCGGTTCGTCCAATCCGAGGATATCGCTCATATGTTTTGTCTGTTCGAAGGTCTGAGAATTTGCGAGATGAATATATCACGCCTTTGCCGAAATCCGGAATCCAAAATTATGGTCGCTTATAGGAAAAGGCTCTCGAATTGCCACGGCATTTATGCCGTGGACGCGGTGCACGCCAGTCAGAACCGCCTGCGTGAGCGGGCGGTCAGAAGGTCGGCAAGCCGCCGACATAACCGAGGCCAGAAATTACTTAACTTGGTACAGTTCTGTCAGCGCATCGCGAAAAGCTGCTACATCGGGTGATGCGAGTTTCGGGTCGGCGGTCTTTCCTGAGACGATGTCGTCTCCTTTCACTCCGTAAACCAACTTATTAAGCGACTCGTCATAGACGGCACTCGGGCTATTGATGAATACGACATGGTTCTTTACGCCTTTCATAGGAGCCAACACGCCGTCCGAGAAAGAGTAGAGAAAAAGTTTGGCGTTGCCCGCCTTTCCTTTCTTCTTGTCGGACTTTGGCTTATCTGATTGATCACCATTGAGATCCGCATCTACGACTACAAGGACGATATCAAAATTCTTTGCGCCCGCCTTGGACGGTCCGCCGCTGCCTCCGTAAAAGTAATAGATCGGCAGTGTCCAACCGGTCTCCCGTCGTACAGAAAGCACGCCATGACCGCGGACGGCCCGACGGATCAAAAGTGAAAGCTGGAAGGCGTCTGGCACAACCCCGATAACATTTGCCTTTTCGATTACGTCTTTAGGGATGCCTTTGCCGTCCGGCAAGGTCATTACGGCTTTGATTATTTCGGCTGCTTTCTTTGAACGGCTGACGGCTATGTCTAATTTCGCCGTATCGATCTCTTGCCCAAACGCGTAGGTGGTGGAGAATATGGGGAAAAGGAGAATGATCGTAAGGAGGACCAAGTAGAATTTTCGGGTGACCGGAAGATTCATATTTGTCACTATACAACAAGGATTCGCAAAGATGCGAACGTCCCGGTTCTGTGTTGAGCCCTTACTGACGTTCGGGCTACGGATACGTGCGGGAGGCCGGCACGCGCGGGAACCTAGCCTACTGACCGCCCGCTGACGCAGGCGGTTCTGACTGAGCCGAATGCGGAGTGCAAACCGGGCAGGCGGGACGCCTGCGTTCCAGTCGGCAATCCGCGATCTGCATTCCGCGATACAGAACACCGTTGGGGACAGAGAACCACCGCCCGGGGAAATGCGGAATTCGGAATGCGGAATGCGGAATGAGGAATGAGGAAAGAAATCCGCAATCCGCACTCCGCACTCCGCAATGGAATTACATTCCCATTCCCATGCCGCCCATGCCGCCGCCGCCCATGCCGGCCATCGGGTCGCCCTTATCATCGGGGATATCGGCGATCATAGCTTCGGTGGTGAGCATAAGGCCTGCGATGGAGGCTGCGTTCTGGAGAGCGGTGCGCGTGACCTTTGCGGGGTCGATGACGCCCGCTGAGACGAGGTCTTCGTAAACTTCGGTCGCAGCGTTGAATCCGAACGAATCCTTGCCGCCTTCGCGAACCTTGCCGACAACGACAGCGCCTTCCTGGCCTGCGTTGGCAGCGATCTGACGAAGAGGTTCTTCGATCGCACGACGTACGATGTTGATGCCGACGGTCTCGTCCTCATCTTCACCGGTAAGTCCGTCGAGAGCCTTTGCCGCACGCACGAGAGCGACACCGCCGCCTGCGACGATGCCTTCTTCGACAGCAGCACGGGTCGCGTGCATCGCATCCTCGACACGAGCCTTCTTCTCCTTCATCTCGGTCTCGGTTGCTGCACCGACCTTGATGACGGCAACGCCGCCGACGAGTTTCGCGAGACGCTCCTGGAGCTTCTCACGGTCGTAGTCGGATGACGTTTCCTCGATCTGCGTGCGGATCTGCTTGACGCGGCCGTCGATGGCCTCGCCCGAGCCGGAGCCTTCCACGATCGTGGTGTTCTCCTTGTCGATCGTAACTTTCTTGGCCTTGCCGAGATCGTCGATCGTGATCGCATCGAGCTTGATGCCGAGGTCTTCGCTGATGACCTTGCCGCCCGTGAGGACCGCGATGTCCTCGAGCATTGCCTTGCGGCGGTCGCCGAAGCCCGGAGCCTTGACAGCGGCAACGTTCAGCGTGCCGCGAAGCTTGTTGACGACGAGCGTTGCGAGCGCTTCGCCATCGACGTCCTCAGCGATGATTACGAGCGGACGGCCGAGTTTCGCGACCTGCTCAAGGATCGGCAGAAGGTCGCGCATATTCGAGATCTTCTTCTCATTGATGAGAATGAAAGGTTCGTCAAGCACTGCTTCCATGCGATCGGGATCGGTCACGAAATAAGGCGAGAGATAGCCGCGGTCGAACTGCATACCTTCGACGACCTCGAGAAGCGTGTCCATCGTCTTGGACTCTTCGACGGTGATAACGCCGTCCTTGCCGACGTTGTCCATCGCTTCCGCGATGATCGTACCGATGGTCTTGTCGCCGTTGGCCGAAACCGTGCCGACCTGTGCGATAGCGTCGCCGGCGACCGGCTGCGACTGTTTGTGAACTTCCTCGACGACGGCCTTAACGGCGGTGTCGATGCCGCGCTTCAATGCCATCGGGTTCGCACCCGCGGCGACCGTGCGGACGCCTTCTTTGAAGATCGCCTGTGCGAGAACCGTAGCGGTCGTTGTGCCGTCACCGGCAACATCCGAGGTCTTCGAAGCGACTTCGCGGACCATCTGCGCGCCCATATTCTCGAGCGTGTCCTTCAATTCGATCTCCTTTGCAACGGTCACACCGTCTTTGGTGATCGTCGGGGAGCCGAACTTCTTGTCGATAACGACGTTGCGGCCTTTCGGGCCGAGCGTAACTTTGACCGCGTCTGCGAGCTGGTTTACTCCGCGCAGAATAGCGGCACGTGATTCTTCACCGTGAACAACTTGTTTTGCCATGATCTTTTAAATTTCTCCTAAGGTCGAAATTAGTTTCCGAAGTTTCGAAGTTTTGGAAGTTTCGAAGTTGGCCGAGCCGAAGAAAGTTTCGGCCTTCCCAACTCTGTAACTTCGTAACTCTGCAACTTCGTAACTACGCGGCCGCTCCCGCCCTGTTAATGATGCCGAGGATCTCGTCCTCACGCATAATGATGAATTCGTCGCCGTCGAGTTTGATCTCGCTGCCCGAATATTTGCCGAAAAGAACACGGTCGCCAGCCTTGACGTCAAGGGCCTGACGCGTGCCGTCTTCTTTATATTTGCCTGCACCGGCAGCGATAACTTCGCCTTCTTGCGGCTTTTCCTTTGCGGTGTCGGGGATGAAAAGTCCGCCGGCCGTCTGGTTTACATTGTCCTCGATTCGCTTGATTATCACGCGATCGTGGAGCGGTGTGATGTTTGTTGCCATAGTCGTTAACTCCTTCTATTTCGTAATTTGTTAAAATAGCTGCCTTGAGCAGTCTCTGTCCAAAATTAGAGATTTTAGCAGTCTTCGCTCAAGAGTGCTAGTATATTTTTTCGGGGTCTGAATGTCAAGAAGGTGGCAGGCCTTTTAGAAAAGTTGATAATGACATTATCAAGTTTATGATCCTTTCCGAGATAAATATATATCCGATCAAGTCTTTACGCGGAATTTCGCTGCAAACGGCCGAGATCGACGACCGCGGCCTGCGAAACGACCGCCGCTGGATGCTCGTTGATGAGAACGACCGCTTCGTTACGCAGCGTGAACTTCCAAAAATGACGTTGATCGACGTTGCGTTGGATTGCGACGTTTTGACGGTAAGCTGCAGTGGTTTTGGCTCACAAAGGATCGCTTTGGCACCGATCGATGCCGTTTCGCGGGTCGTAACTATCTTTGACAGCACGGTTGACGCCGAGTTCTATGACGACACGGTGAACGAATGGTTCAGCGATGTTTTGGGGATGAAGTTGCGGCTTGTGCGGATGCCGCGGTCTTCGAGACGTTCGGTTAGCGAGCGATATCGTATTCGCGAGAGCGATATCGTGAGCTTTGCGGACGGGTATCCTTTTCTTCTTATCGGCCAGGCATCATTGGATGATCTGAACGAGCGTATTGCAGAGAAGGCGGACGAGGGCGTCCGCGTTCCGTTGCCGATGAAACGGTTTCGGCCGAATTTTGTCGTAAAGGGAAGCGAGCCTTATGACGAAGATCGTTGGAAGGAATTTCGCATTGGAGAGAACACATTTTACGGCGCGAAACCATCGGCACGCTGCGTGATCACGACGGTCGATCCCGCGACAGGAGTAATGGCTCCGAAAGAACCGCTCACGACGATCGCTAGCTATCGCGGCGGAATTCTCAACGGCAAACGCGGAGCGTTCTTCGGGCAAAACTTGATCGCCGAGGCCGCAGAAGGAACTGTCAGCGTCGGCGATCAGATCGAGGTCGTGGGCTATCGTGAACCGATCGTAGAGATGGATCGTCAATAAGGAAGTGCGTAACGAGCGTCTTACTGTAGTGCGACGATCTTGAGATCCGATACGTTGTCGTTGACAGCAAGCACCTGCGGTTGGAATTGGAACCGCTTGCTCGCGACCGTGAGCACGTATGCCTGGCCGGACGCGATCCCGTCGAATTGGAACGCACCGAACGAGCTCGAAAGGGCTTGGTATGTGTTGCCGATCGGATCGACGAGCGTTAGGCGAACACCAACGATACCGCGGCCGTCCTGCGTAACGACGCGTCCCGTGACCGAAACCATTGCCGCGGTCGGGATCAAGTTTGACTGCCAGAAACCGGGATCGAGGCCGTATTCAGGGCCAGGCAAGTCGGATGCCGAGCGCGTGCCAGCGACCGACTGACCGATGGTGCCCTCGACCGAATAAGCAGGGCTTGCGCTAGTACTAATAGCGCCGCCGCCGGCGATCACTGATTGCTCAAGCGAATACGCGCCGCCGGACGCGACCTGCGCCGAAGCCGTTATCAAACCCGCGAACAGCACAAAAGCAAACGCAAAGATCAAGTTTCGAATGGAACGATAAAACATCAGGTTTCCTCCTAACCTCTTAGACGTAACAAAACTGTTTGCTTCGGGACGCGCGTTCAAACCAAGTTTTTCGCGAGCATATAGCCATTTCACTTTCCTGTCAAGCTAATTTCCTTTGACTCTCTTGCCCTGCCCGCTCATCGAACCGCGGGGGTGGGCGCTTGTTTGCAAGCGTCGGCGGTCGGATATTGGGTGCAAATGAGTTTTGTTAATGCTTCGACCTGTGTTTGCAATTTCTCGTTGATGGCCTTTTGCTCGGCCAGTTGTGCTTGCTGAGCTTCGATCTGGGCTTGCTGCTCTTTGACTGCGTTGACCAGAGCAGTGGCCTCGTCGTCCGTGACTCCCGGAGCGAAAGGGGAGCAGGCGGCGATCACATTAAATGTATTGAAGCACAAGTGCATTGAAGCTGCTCCCGCGAGAGTTCCGATTCGAACGGTGTCTTGTCCGTCGCGGCCAAGCTGGATTTGATTATCCGAAAAAGCCACTGTGCCAGCCCCGATCGCTGTGGCGAATGTCCGCGCAGAACTTTGGAAATCCGTACCGGAACCGAGCGCGGAATTATGATCTCCTGACACATTGTTGATGCCTGATCCCGTTCCGAAGAACGCGTTGCTGCCGCCGGTCGTTGTGCCTTTGCCCGAACCGCTGCCGTAGAAGGCGTTGCTGCTCGCGGTGCTGACGAGACCCGCGTCATGCCCAAAGAAAGCGTTGTCGCTGCCGGTCGTGTTCGTTTTGCCTGCGTCCCGCCCGAAGAAATTGTTGTCGCCGCCGGTCGTGTTCGCGAGGCCTGCGCTAATGCCGAAAAAATTGTTGAAGTTTCCCGAAGTGTTCGCTCTGCCTGCATCTTTGCCGACAAAAGTATTCGCGAGGCCGCCTACATTTGACGTACCGGCGTCCTTACCAAAGAAAGCGTTGGCACCACCAGTCGTGGTCGATCTCCCTGCCGATTCGCCAAAGAAAGAATTGTCATCGGCGGTGTTGGCAAAGCCCGCGGCATTGCCGAAGAATGCATTGTTGCTGCCCGTGGAATTGGTGTGGCCGGTGCTAGGCCCAAAGAAAGTATTACGGGTGCCGGTCGTGTTAGAACTGCCCGCAAAGCTTCCGAAGAATGCGTTGCCATCGACCGTGTTATTGAACCCGGCATTCGTCCCGAAAAAAGCATTGTTGTTCCCGGTCACGTTCGATGCACCCGCATTTGTGCCGAAATAGGAATTGTTCCCGCCCGTTGTGTTCTTTTCGCCAGCAAACCCGCCGAAAAAGGCGTTGGCGGGGCCATCCGTGTTCGCTTTGCCCGCTGAACGCCCAAAGAAAGCGTTCGGGGTGCCTGTGATGTTCTCCTTACCTGCTTCGGCGCCAAAGAAAGAATTTTCACTGGCAGTGTTATTTAGGCCCGCTGAACGCCCGAAGAAGGCGTTGAGATTGCCCGTGTTCGCAAAGCCTGCTTCGGCACCAAAGAAAGAATTGTTATTGGCGGCAGCGTTCATTGTGCCTGCTGAACGCCCGAAGAAAGCGTTAAAAGTGCCCGTCGTATTGTAGTACCCCGCATTTGTTCCGAAAAAGGAATTGTCGCTGGCCGTGTTGTTAATTCCCGCAGAATTGCCAAAAAAAGCGTTAAAGCCTCCTGCGGTGTTCGCTTGACCTGCGCTCGCGCCGAAGAATGAATTGTTGCTCCCCGCGTTCGCAAAACCAGCGGAACTGCCGAAGATAGAGTTCCCGGAGCCCGTCGAAACCGCAAAGCCGGCAAAACTGCCGAAGTACGCGTTAGAGACACCGGTCGAGTTTCCCTGGCCGGCGCTTCGTCCGACGAAGGTGTTTTGTGTGCCTGAGTTCGAGTTGCCTGAACCGTTGCCGACGAAAAGATTGTCCGTTCCCGGAACGCTCAACACACGATTTAATCCGATGTTGTATTGGGTTGTCGCATTGAACGTGTCCGCCGATCCGGTCCCGCTGATGATGAAGTCGCTGCCTGCCTGCGGTGAAGCATTCTGATTCTGAATGTAATTTCCGCTGCCAGAAGGAACGCTTGCGACCGGGATCGTGCCCGTAACCGAGCTTCCGTTCACGCTTGTAATATGTCCGGAATTTACGCATCCAATGCATCCCGCCGACAGCGAATCGGCCGAGGCGGTGTTCAGGCTGCGGACGGCGTATGGTGCGGTAGAAACCGGTTGTCGCGGATTAAGGAGTGTAAATGATCCGTCAATCGGTTTCTTGACCGAGATCTCAAGCCATCTCGGGGAGCCGGGAAAATTCGCTCCAAAATCGAGCTGAACGGTGAAAATGCCGTCTCTGACCTGAACGTTATTGACCTGAATGGCCGAACCTTGCTGTACGCCGCCGGAGGCCGCATCCCAAAGCCTGAACTGAAGATCATAGAGCGCCGTCGGGGCGATGCTCGAGTCGAGTAATTTCCCCTGATACGTGAATTCAGTAGATTGTGCTGACACTGAGCACACAAAAAGAAAAAGGCATAAAGTAAGCGACCGTGTGGTCGGGAACGGGGATCTCATCGAAAATATTCTCCAGTTGTATTGGGTTTTGAGTACGGAGAATATACGCCCTTACCAGGAGCGAAGTCAACAGCTCTTTTTCGCAGGGGCATTTGGCCGCTGCAGGTATTAGAGGGTTTTGCCCGTCAGGATGAAGTATGCATCGAGGTAGCGTTGGCTTGTGGCCTCGGCGATCGCAGGCGGAAGCGGCGGGGCGGGCGGCTGCTTGTCCCAGTCAAGGGTCTCGAGGTATTCGCGGACGAACTGCTTGTCGAATGAAGGCTGAGGGTGGCCGGGTTCATATTTTCCGGCGTCCCAGAAGCGGGAAGAATCAGGTGTAAGTATCTCGTCTATGAGCAGTATTTCTCCGTCCGAGTCGATACCGAATTCGAATTTTGTATCGGCTATGATCAAACCTTTCTCGCGGGCGTACTCGGCGGCCTTCGAGTATAGCTTCATCGACGCGGCCTTTAGCTTTGCGGCCGTCTCGGCGCCTACGGCGGCCTTGAATTCAAGTCCCGTTATATTCTCGTCGTGGCCCGTCGGAGCTTTTGTTGCAGGTGTGAAGATCGGTTCGAGGAGGCGATCGCACTGCGTTAGTCCTTTTGGCAGGCTGTGGCCTGAAACACATGCCGCGACCTTGTAGTCCTTCCAGCCTGAGCCTTCGAGATAGCCGCGGACCACACATTCGAAAGGTATGACCTCGGTCCTTCGGACCAAGCTGCAGCGTCCGGCAAGCCTCGGGTCGCCCGAGATCGGTTCCGGCATCTCGGCCGTATCAGCGGTGATGAGATGATTCGGAAAGATATTCGCGAGCTTCTCGAACCAAAAGGCTGAGAGCTGGGTCAGTACGACGCCTTTTTTCTCGATCGGAGTCGGTAGTACACAATCGAACGCGGAAAGCCGATCCGTTGCGACCAGAAGCAGACGCTCTTCGTCAACTTCGTAAACGTCTCGGACCTTGCCTCGGTGGAGTAGTTTTAATCCCGGGATATCGCTGCTTGAAAGGGTTGCCGTTGCGGTCATAGCCGAAAGACTTAATACTACGCCCTTTGCGGGAAAAGGCAAGCGCGACAAAAAATTCTGGAAAACCTCTTTCGTTGTACATTTTTTAACGGCGTTGTAGATTTTTGATGACAAATGAGGAATATTGAGGCATAATTAAGGACGGCATCGAAAGAAGGCATTTTCGACGCTTTTCACCGCGACGCGCAAGTCTTTCACACCAAAATCTGAGAAGTTCACATCGAACTTTCTACCTTTCTTTAGCAGTTTTTTGAAATGAGCATCTTTTCCATTTATCGCAAGGCGATCTCAAATTTTTCAGTTTGCGTTTTCTTCGCAGGCCATATATTTGCCTTTCAGGCGGCAAAACCTGCGCCATTGCCGGACGAAGGCAGCGGCATCTGGACGTGGTTCAGCTATTTGCTGCTCGCGGGCGGACTTATTGGCCTTTCTTTCTACCTTTGGAAGCGCAGCCAGCAGAAGCAGCCTGAGACGGCCGAGGAAGAAGGGTCGATTGACCAGCCTTGGGGAACTGCTCACCACGTTGATGCCGATGAAGAGATCGCGTGGTTCAGCAAGTCAAAGAAACCAAAGAAAAAGCCGAAGGTAGTGGGGCCAAAGGCCGAACGCCGCAACGGCGGCGATCGCAGAACAAAAGTACGGCCGCCAAGGGCTGAACGACCGGTGCTTTCAACCGTCGATACCGTGACGGCCGCTCGGGCTTATCAGGAAAAGCTCCGCAAGTATCAATATTCGCAGCTTCCGGTCCACTCGTTCATACAAATAACCGAGGCCAGGCCGTTCGATAAGCTGCCGGTCGGTTATGATCCGGACCTTCTGAGCGCGATAGAGCAGGCTCACGACGAGTTCGAAGAGGAAGAGACATTTCGCGAGATCGCCGTGAAAGTACTTGCGAAATTCAAGACGCGGAATGCGGTCGAAGGGCTTTCACAGATGGCTCTTTATGATCTCTCGGCAAACATACGGTCAAAAGCGGTGAACGCACTTGTCGATTTCGACCATGAGTCAGTCTTCGAGACGATCTTGCTTGCCTGCGCCGATCCGACGCGTGAAGTACGTGCCGCGGCGGCCAGAGGACTTTTCCGTTTGAGCTTCGACCGCGCCGAAGCGTGGAAACGCATTATTAATACAGACGACAAGTTCCGAATGAGTTTGGCGGCAAAGGCCGCGATAGAATCGGACATTTTGAGCAAGTCGGTAGATCGGCTGGTCCATCAGGATATGAAGATCGCGTATGAGGCTTTTGCTCTGGTCGCACTTGTGTTAAAGGCCGGTGAGACGCAGCCGCTCCTTGACGCATTTAGGAATTCAAAGGATGATCGCGTACGGCTTGCGCTCCTGCACGTTACTGCGGTGGTGGCCGATCCCGAGTCGATCGATGCGTTCAAGGTGCTGAACGATGAGCCTTTTTCGGGTGAAGTAAAAGAAAGACTAAAGGATCTGGCCGAGATCGCGGACGCTGTCGCGGCATAGACTTCGCCGAAAACTCGCTTGAAGGCCGCTCTTTCCAATGGGAAATGGCGGCCTTTCTGTCATCGGCGTTTTGTTGTATGATTAAAGTGTGCAATTTCGTCTCATTTCTGAAAATCAGCCCAAGGGCGATCAACCCGCCGCAATAGACCATCTCGTTGAAGGCCTCGACCACGGAGCCAAAGACCAGGTTTTGCTCGGCATTACCGGCAGCGGAAAGACCTTTACGATCGCGAACGTGATCGAGAAGGTGCAAAGGCCGACGCTAGTGCTTGCTCATAACAAGACACTCGCCGCACAGCTCTATCAGGAATTCAAAACATTTTTTCCTGAGAACTCGGTCGAGTATTTTGTCTCGTATTACGACTATTACCAGCCGGAAGCATACGTCCCGGCCGCCGATCTCTACATAGAGAAAGAAGCGACGATCAACGACGAGATCGACCGTCTTCGCTTGAGCGCGACGCGTTCGCTTTTTGAGCGGCACGATGTGATCGTGGTTGCATCGGTCTCGTGCATATACGGACTCGGCGACCCGGACGCATATTACGGGATGCTGATGTTCGTTGAGCCGGGAATGAAGATGAAGCGCGACGAGTTTTTGCAGCGGCTCGTCGAGCTGCAGTACGAGCGGGTGAATGTAGATTTCGAGCGCGGTGCATTCAGAGTTCGCGGCGACATCGTAGAGCTTTATCCGAGCTATCAGGATCAGGCGTACCGAATTGAGTTTTGGGGCGACGAGGTCGATTCGGTTTCGACGATAGATCCGCTGCTTGGCGAGGTGCTGGAAAAGCATGAGAATCGCATTCCGATCTATCCGAAGACGCACTTTGTGATGTCAAAGAAGACGATCAAGCACGCTGTGCAGACGATCCGTGCGGAGCTGGACGAACACGAGAAATTTCTCGTCGAAGAAGGAAAGACCGTTGAAGCGCAAAGGCTTCATCAGCGGACGATGTATGACCTTGAGATGATCAAGGAAATGGGATTTTGCCGCGGGATCGAGAATTATTCGCGGCACCTGACGGGCAAGAAACCCGGTGAACCGCCGCCGACACTGCTCGATTATCTGCCTTCGGACGCGATGATCGTGATCGACGAATCGCACCAAACCGTTCCGCAGCTTGGGGCGATGTACAAAGGCGATCAATCGCGAAAGGGCACGCTCGTCGAATACGGTTTTCGGCTGCCGAGCGCAAAGGATAATCGGCCGCTGAACTTTGATGAATTCGAGGTGCGACGGGGACAGACGATCTACGTTTCGGCAACGCCCGGGGCCTTTGAGCTCACCCAGACGGAAGGCGAGGTGGTCGAACAGATCATTCGTCCGACCGGATTGCTCGACCCGGTCGTTGAAGTGCGGCCGGTCAAGGGCCAGATCGACGACCTTCTTGAGGAATGTCGCCGCCGTGCGGAGCGGAACGAGCGTGTACTCGTCACGACCCTGACAAAACGAATGGCCGAGAATTTGAGCGAATATTTTGCCGAGGTCGGCGTGAAGGTCGCGTATCTGCACAGCGATATTCACACGCTCGAACGGATCAAGATACTTCGCGATCTGCGACGCGGAGAGTTCGACGTTCTTGTCGGTATCAATCTACTTAGAGAAGGCCTCGATCTGCCGGAGGTCTCGCTTGTTGCTATACTTGACGCCGACAAGGAAGGCTTTTTGAGAAGCGAGCGGTCGCTCATTCAAACCATCGGCCGGGCGGCACGAAATGCCGAAGGCAAGGCGATACTCTACGCCGACAAGATCACGGATTCGATGAAGCATGCGATGGACGAGACCGCCCGCAGGCGTGCGATCCAGGAAGAATACAACCGTGAGAACGGCATTACCCCGAAGACCATTGTGAAGCCCGTCGAGGCGACGCTCGTGACGGCCTACGAGGCGGACTATTTCAAGGTTCCCTTGGAGATCGATAAGTTCGAAGAATATTCGCCAAAGCAGCTTAAAGAGACAATCGCACAGCTCGAGGTCGATATGCGCGCGGCTGCGAAGGATATGAAGTTCGAACACGCAGCCGAGATCCGCGACAGGTTGAAGTATCTGCGGGAACGAGAATTAGAATATCGGTAGGAAGGATACGGTTAGTCCGAGTTCGGTTTGATGTGCAATGAATTCAGCATTAAAGTATTCGCGAGATCTTGCGTAAGACTTTGAGATTCACCTGAATGCGATCTGCATCGCCCGGAGGTTACCTATGAGGAACGTTATTCGTTGTACGTTTTGTTCGGAAGACACGGATGCAACGCTTTTTCATCCAGTTTGTCCAAAATGCGGTCAGTCCGTCTCTCTTGAGGACGTTGAAGTCTCCGAGGCCATTGAAAACGTAAGTGCTGCCCCATCCGGTCGTTCACTGTTGGTCCTGAATATTGTCCTCTGTCTAATAGGTGTTTTTTGCGCGGTCGCGGTCGAGTTCTTTATCGCTCTCGGAAGCGGTCTTTCGTACGACGCGGCTTTCGCAGGTACAAGAAGTATTCTGACCCGGATCTGGCTGCCGGCGATCTTTGCGGGGCTGCTTTCTTTGAAAACCAAGTTCTGGGGCGCGGTATTCTTGACCGCGTGCGTTTGGTCGGCTTTCTTTCCAACGGTCCTGTGTATCGGAGTCTTTTACGTATTGTTGGCCGTTTACTTTTTTATCCCCCGTAAACAAGCAGTATGAACCCAGAGCTCGATTTCCGGGACTGAGCAATTAGAGAGAAACTCCGGTTTTCGGTAAGATGTAAGTGCCAAAATGCAAACAAGGACGCAGTTTGAAGATATTCAGAATTACCTGACCGATGCGAGCAATATGCCCGGAGGGCGCGCCGAGAAGCTTTTCGTGCCGGCGACGTCGGCGGCGGTTGCTGAGATACTCCGTGAGGCGAACGCAGAAGGAACGCCGGTTACCGTCTCAGGTGCGCGGACGGGCACCGTCGGAGGGGCCGTTCCATTTGGCGGATGCGTACTCTCGCTTGAAAAGCTGGATGGCATCACGGTCGATCCTGATAAGAAAGTGGTCAAGGTCGGTGCGGGCGTCATCTTGGGCGATCTCCAAAAAGAGGTCGAACGACACGGCTTGTTCTATCCGCCGGATCCGACCGAATGGAGTTGTCAGATCGGAGGCAACATCGCAACTAATGCTTCGGGTGCGCGGAGCTTTAAGTACGGAGCCACGCGCGAGTATGCGCGAGCATTGCGTGTCGTGCTCGCGGACGGCGACATCCTATCGATCGAACGAGGAGAGTTCATCGCCGATCCAGATGGTGTTTTGAGGGTCAAGACGGATAAAGGGAACGCCATCGAGATCAAAGTGCCGACGTACGAACGGCCGAATGTCCGCAAGAATGTGAGCGGGTATTTCAATTCGGACCGCCTGGATGCGGTCGATCTTTTCATCGGCAGCGAAGGCACGCTCGGCGTGATCGTCGAGGCCGAACTCTCGCTTCTAGAAAAGCCAAAAGGTTTCTTTAGCGGCATCGTGTTCTTTCCTGAAGAGAGTGATCTGCTCACATTCGTTGATGCGGTTCGGAACGCATTGCCGAAGCACCCAGTCGCTACTGCTCCCGGTTCTGACAAGCGGGCGGACGGGGGCGTCCGCGTTCCGATCGATGCGACGCTGCTTGAGTATTTCGACGCGAACTCCTTGAAACTCATTTCGGAAAAGTTTCCTGAAACGCCGTCAGGAATGGCGGGAGCGATATTCTTTGAGCAGGAAACTACGGCTGAAAATGAAGATGCTCTCCTCGGTTCGTGGAATGAACTTCTCGAAAGACACAACGCTGCGGAGTCCGCGTCGTGGTTCACTACGAACGAGCAGGATCTTGGGAAGATGCGCGAATTTCGCCACGCGCTTCCCGTTACGGTTAATGAGCGCGTTGTCCGAAACAAGCAGAAGAAGATCGGAACGGACATGGCCGTGCAGGATGACAAATTTGCAAGTTTTCTTCGCTTCTATAAAGATATTCTTGAGTCGAGCGGTATCGAATTTGTGATCTTCGGGCATATCGGTGACTCGCATCTTCACGCAAATCTTCTTCCGAAAAATGAAGCAGAAGCGACGCGTTCCCGGCAGATCTATGGACGCTGCATCGCACAGGCGATAATGCTCGGCGGTTGTGTTTCTGCAGAGCACGGCATCGGAAAATTGAAACGAAACTATCTCGCCGCGATGATGGGCGAGCGTTATTTGAATGAAATGGCCGAGGTGAAGCGTGCCCTCGATCCGAAGGGCATTCTTGGCCGAGGGAATGTGTTCAGCGAGGCATATTTGACCGCTTAGCGTTAAAGAAAAAGTCTTATGATCAAGGCGATCCTAATGGATTTCAACGGTGTCATCATCGATGACGAACCGATACAGATGCGGGCATATCTGTCCGTTCTAAAGGAACACGGCGTCGATCTGACCGAGGAGGATTATTACAATTCGCTCGGAATGGACGACAAGACATTTGTCCGTGCCGCATTCGACCGCGTTGCCAAGACGGTCTCTGACGAAGATGTTTCTGATATCATCGCGTCGAAGACGGCGGCGTGGCGTAAAGAGGTCGATGCGACGCTTCCACTCTTTGACGGCATTGATGATTTCATCGAGAAGATGGCACATCACTACACGCTTGGCATCGTCAGCATGGCGAACGTCAACGAGATCGAATACGTTCTGGAACGCGCTGGCCTGAAGAAGTATTTTTCGACGATCGTTTCTTCCGCGGACGTCGCAAAGTGCAAACCCGATCCGGAATCGTACGACCTCGGGTTTCGGAGGATCGATGCGGTTCGAACATCGTCGGGGCATCTTCCGATGACGCGCGAAGAATGCGTTGCGATCGAGGACAGCCCGCCGGGAGTTGTCGCGGCGGTAAAGGCCGACCTACAGGCTCTCGGGGTTACGAACACGGTGCCGGCAGAGAAGATGCGCGAGGCCGGTGCGAGAGCGACTGCAAACGATCTGCGCGATTGGTTTCCTGAATCGCTGCGTCTCGTCTTTACGACCGAATAGAATATGAGCTCAGACTTTATTTCCCGCGACGATGCGGAGCGGGATCTTCTTGCGGCCGCGACATTCATCGGCGAGCGGATCCACACCGCCGACGGCCAGGCCGAGTCGATGTCGGCAGTCGTGCCGCATTATCTCGCACGCGGCGATGTCGATCTTGCGGCGGAATTGGCGAATACGGTTGATGATCCATTCACGCGCGACAAGCTGATCGTTTCCGTCGCACA
Organism: Acidobacteriota bacterium; assembly: GCA_018269005.1. Taxonomy (GTDB): domain Bacteria; phylum Acidobacteriota; class Blastocatellia; order Pyrinomonadales; family Pyrinomonadaceae; genus OLB17. The sequence continues at coordinate 229,163 of JAFDVK010000053.1, forward strand.
AAAATGCGTCGAGGTCAATGATAATGAGTACGCGCTTCAGCTTGTTGATGCGATCGAAGACGACGGGATGCGGCTTCTCGCTCTTGAGCGCATCGGCATGGCAAAAGCTGCGAGCGGCGACCTCGAACTCGCACGCGAGATCGCGTCCCAAATGACTCAGCCCGATTTCGTCGATGCCTCGATAGCTGTTGCAGAAACTGAGAACGGAAGCGTCGAAGATGCGATGGCGTCCGTCGGGGCGGTCGAATTCCCATTGGCGAGAGTGCAAGCATTTCAACAGATAGCCGCGAAATGGATCGAACAAAAGAGGCCGGAAGATGTGGCCGCGATCCTAGAAGCGAGTCTTGCATCTGCTGATGAGATAGAGCATCGCGAAGAGCAGGTGCGTGCCGTTTGCGACACCGGCAATCTATTCATTACGGCCGAAAGACGCGATCTCGCAGTTAAGACCTTTCAGAAGGCCCATGACTTTGCGGCAAACGTTGAGAGTGCGCACAAGGACTTTTATCTTGGGAGCTCGGCCCTCGGTCTGCTGCAATCCGGAAGCAATGACCTCGCCGAGAAAGCTCTCGGCGAGATCACGGATAAGACGCAGATCGCCGGAACGCTGCTTGCTTTTGCCCGACATCTATCAAACGTAGGAAAGAGCGATGATGCGTTAAATGATCTTGAAGAAGCGTTCGAGATACTCGAAGGCCAGCAGGAAAAAGAGACTCGTGACAGTCGTGCGCGGAATTCGATCTGGACGGCGATCGCAGTGCAGTTTGCGGGCTTTGGTTATGCAGATCGCGGCATCGAGATCGCAAAGAAGAATGTCGATGACCGCGAAGCGGCGAAGGCCATCGGCGAGATCGCGCAAATACTTTCAACGACCGGCGATGCGAAAAATGCCCGTGAGACGGCACGCCTGCAAGAAGAGCATTATGATCAGGCCGAGACGCTGCTCTCTGTCGTCGATGCGTTGGCCTTGAAAGGCGAAACAGCAGAGATCCCGGCGGTCATCAATGAAGCAGAAACGATCACGAACACCGTTCCGCAGGTGTCGGCAAAGGCCGACCTGCTGATCGAGATCGCGAAGCGTCGTAAGGAGTTCGGCGAATCTGCTTCGGCAACCGCGACCGCGGAAAATGCTATCGCTGCGATACTTGAGATCCGCGACGAAAGCCGGCGGGTAACGTCGCTTGCATCCCTTAGCTCTGCGGTTGGAGACATTTCGACTCTCTCGGAGTCCGCACAGAACGGACTCATTCGCCTGATCGCGGCGGCCGAAGCCTAGGCTATAGGTCAGAGGCGATCAGATCTTCGAAATTATCGCGCCGCCGGATCAGCGACGGCGTGCCATCAGATTTTATTAGTACGACAGGCGGAAGAAAGCGAGCGTTGTATTGCGAGGCTTGTGCGAGCGAATACGCGCCGCAATTAAGAAGAGCCAGAATTTCGCCGGCTTCTACATTTTCGGGAAGCCTGCGATGCTCCGGCAGACGGCCCTCACCTTCGATATCAAAATACACATCACCGCCATCGCACAAAGGGCCCGCCACCTTGTAGTCGAAATCGTGAACGGCATTGGCGCGTTCTGCCGAGATCAGATGGTAATACCACTTGTAAGTTTCCATTGAAAGAAGGATGTTGAATCCCGCGTCAGTCAGCAGCCAATGATCGGTTCCGCCGTTGGCTGTCGGCCGAGCTTTGGTGTTTCGAACGGTTGTCAGGCAGATTCCCGCATCCGCAATTATGCTGCGGCCGGGTTCGAGCAAGAGCGTAAGGCCGTTCAGCAGATCTTCGGCTCCGACTTCTCGGGCTGCACTCTGAACTGCGAGCCACGCAGGCCGGATCGCGTCTTTCGGTTCGAAATCTGCAGCGAGCATCGCACGCTGCTTTTCACCGAGGCCGACGACACCACCCTTCAAATATCTGACCGGAAAGCCGCCGCCAAGATTTATGTGTCCGAGCTTTTGGCCGGTCTCCTTGAAGATGTGCAAGAGACTGGAAAAAAGCGCTTCGAACGCTTCGGCATAGACCTTTGGTTCGGGATTCTGCGAGCCGATATGCAAGTGCACGCCGCAAATATTCACGTGCTGAGAATCGGCATGCTTGCGGACGGCCGCGTAAGCCTCCTCGGGCATCATTCCGAACTTTGATGTTAGAAGAGCCGTCTGCAAACCCGAATGCGTGTCCGATTTGATCTCCGGGACGAGCCGCAAACTCACATTCGCACATTTGCCAAGCCTCGCGGCAGTTTCCTCTATGAGAGAGAGTTCGAAGATGGAATCGACCTGGATCGCATAAATATCGTTCGCGATCGCGAGGTCAAGTTCCCAAATTTCTTTGCTCGTACCATTGAAAATGATCTGCGAGCCGACGAAGCCCACCTTTAACGCTTTCCAGAGTTCGCCGCCCGAATTGACCTCGATATCACAATCGGCGTCTTTGACGGCACGCAGGATCCCGAGCGTGGACATCGCCTTTGCCGCGTAGCAAAGTTTGACCGGACATTCGACGACTTCGGCGACTTGTTTTAGACGCTCGATATTCCGGCGTATACGCCTTTCGCTGTAAACAAAGAGCGGCGAGCCATATTCGCGTGCAAGCTCCACGGCATCGACGCCGTCGATGTGCAGGCGAGAATCACTGACTTCAAGAAAATTTTCGATCTCCCAAGATTGAGACATACTTATATCTAATGTAACAAAGTCGGCCTAAGGCAACTTTCACCCTACCTATTTTATTTTACGAATTGAATGCCCGTTCCTCGCGGATAAGAGCCGGGAAGCGAGATCGGGAGGCGGCCGGTGATCGGCTGCAGGCCGAGGAGCGAACGGGCGGCGGCGCGCTGAAGGCTGGACATATCGCCGTACGCGACAACATAAGTTTTCATCTCCGGAAAGCTGCTCAGAACATACGGATTGCCGAAACTTACGCCGACGACCTGCTTTCCGTTCGCAAGGAGTTCGCGAAGGATCGTAGCTCCATTTTCGGGAACGCCGACACTGTTCTTTGCACCTGAACGCACGCGTCCGTAAAGCCCGACGATGACGATGTCAGCTTCCGAGGCGGCGCTACGTGCCGCTTGTGCCTGTTCGGTGAGCGAATTTTCCTGAAGGTAAAATGACGATGAGCGCAGGCCGCTTGAACGAAGAGCAGAGACGAAAGGTGCCATCGTGTCCGGCCCGTCAAAGCCGTTCGAGAGGCCGAGGACGACGATCTTTTTCGAGCGGTCAAGAGGTAGCGCGTTTGCGTCATTACGGACGAGCGTGATCGCTTTGGCCGCCACTTCGTTCGTCAAAGCGAGCGATTCGGGACCTGAAATGATCCTGTCCATCGCGTCGATATTCGTGATGCGGTTATCGAAGAGACCGACGGCGGACTTCCAAGCGAGGATGCGTCGAACCGAGTCGTCAAGTCGTTCCTGCGGGATGCGGCCGCTCTTTACGGCCGCGAGAAGACCGGCGATCATCGCGTCCGGGTCGGATGGCTTTTCGAGCAGATCTGAGCCGGCGAGAAACGCTCGGACGCCTGCCTCACCTTGTTCAAAATATAGGGTCAGTCCGCTCATCGACATCGCGTCGGTAACGATCAGGCCCTTAAAGCCCATTTCATTCCTCAAGAGACCGGTCTGCACTTTTTTGGAAAGGGTCGCGGGAATATACGCCTTTTGTTCGACGATCTCTGCCCCCGTTTCGGCGTCGCCGCCGCGATAATTCTTGAGCGGCAAAACGATCTCATCATCGATCTGCGGCAGAGCGATATGAGCGATCATTACCGACGCGACTCCGTCATTGATAGCGGCACGAAATGGCACAAGCTCGGTCTTTTCGAGAGACGCGAGCGAATGATCTATGATCGGCAGACCGCGATGCGAATCAACATCCGTGTCGCCGTGGCCGGGAAAATGCTTTGCGGTCGCAATGGCTTTTTCACTCTGAACGCCTTCGATGAACGCAGTGCCGAATTTTGCGACCTCCTCAGGGTCTTCACCAAAACTTCGGACGTTTATGACCGGATTTGCAGCATTATTATTAACGTCGAGGACCGGAGCATATACGTGCTGAAATCCCATCGCACGGGCCTCGCGTCCCGTAATAACACCGATACGACGTGCATATTCAGCATCGCCGGTCGCGGCGACGGCCATTGCCCAAGGGAAATTTATCGCATCGGCAAAACGCATACCGATGCCGGTCTCGGCGTCGAGAGCCATCAGCAAAGGCACCTTTGCCTCGGTCTGCATCCGGTTGATGAGGATCGAGGTCTCGTACATCGGAGCACCGAAAAAGATGATGCCGCCGACCTTGTTATCCACGATCTGGCGTCTAATTTCCTTATAGAAGGAGCTGTCGCGGTTCGCGAACTTCGCGTTAACGCCGATCTGAATAAGTTGGCCGACCTTCTCCTCGACCGACATCTTTTTGAGCAGCTTGTCGACGCGTTTCCGATCCTTTTCTGACGGTGTGAACCTGTTCGCTGCTCTTTGCTGCGCGTTCGCAAAAAGCACTCCATTCAAGAGGAAAGCAAGAAGGATGACCGAGCTATATACTGACTTCATCATTTGATCTCGAACCAAAAACTAGCGAGGCGAGCCACGCAACAATTAACGTAACAAGGCTGCCGATAAGTGCGTACCACGTCCATGCGATCTTAGTCGCGACGAGGATATAGACCATAAGGCAAATGCTTGCGATCATCCCCAGAAGCGCATGGATTTCTTTTGCACGTTTTATTAGCGTGCCGACAAGAAAGACGCCGAGGATCGGGCCGTTTATCAAGGACGCGACCGAAAGAGCAAGAGCCAACGCCGATTCACCTGACCGCATAAAACCGACCGCGATCAATATCTGTATGATGCCGACGATCACGGTGAGCCATCCGGCGATCTTTACGAGTTTCTTGTCGTCTGCCCCCGAAGCAAAGGGCTTATAAAGGTCGTTTACTGCCGTTGCCGCAATCGAGTTTAGCGAAGAGGACAGCGCCGCCGCAAAGATCGCGGCGACAACAAGGCCCGAGAGCCCGGCGGGCATATGCTCCGTAATGAAATTCGGAAAGACCTGATCGCCTTTTAAGAAAGGAAACGTTGCTGTGATGCCGGAACCGGCGACACCCGCCTGCGCGTATTCGGCCGCCGCATATGGAGCGTAAAAGGCGAAAAGCAATACGCCGATAAATAGGAAGCCGATGAATTGCCCAAGAACGACGAGACCGGAAGAGAGCAGTGCGGTGGCGGCAGAAAGCGGCTTGCTCGTGCATAGATAACGCTGCACGAGATATTGATCCGTGCCGTGAGTGGACATCGTAAGGAAACAGCCGCCGAGCAGGCCGGACCAGAAGGTGTACGTCTTCGTGATGTCCCAGCCGAAGTCGAAAACGCTGAACTTATGGAATTGTTCACCGAGTGCGACGGCACCGGAGAAACCGCCGTTGATGTTCTGGACAAGAACGACCGCGGCCGCAGCTGCGCCGCCGATATAGATGACGAGCTGCACGACCTCGACCCAGATGACCGCTTCCATCCCGCCGTAGAACGTAAAAATTATCATCACAAGGCCGAGCAGCACGATCGAAGCTACGATCACGGTCGCGGGATCCGTGTTCGGGTAGAACGAGGCCCATACGGCTGCAAGGACGATCGCCGTCAGGAGCAGGCGAATGCCGTCCGCGATGTTTCGCATTACGACGAAAAGTGCAGAGGCGAGCATCTTTACTCGCCGGCCGAACCTATCGCCAAGAAGCTGATAGACCGTAAGCAGTTCGCCCTTGAAATACAGCGGAATGAAAAGGAGCGAGATCACGATGCGGCCGAGCAGATATCCGAAGACGAGCTGAAGGAATTGGAAATTTCCGCCTTTCGCGAAAGCGATGCCGGGAACCGAGACGAACGTGATCGTGCTCGTTTCTGTAGCGACGATCGACATTGCGATCGCCCACCATGGAACACTGCGGTCGCCAACAAAGTAGTCTTCTGTCGTCTCCTGCTTTCCGGAGAAGAGAATCCCAAAGGCGGTGATGCCGATCAGATAGCCGAAGATGATTACGAGATCGAGTATTTGCATTGGCTAAGTTTGAGGGATGCGTATCTCAAGAGCATCGCCGATCTTTTCGATCGAAATATCAGCGGCCGGATATTGAGCGATCTCTTTTGTGTCCGCCGCGTAATGCCCCTGTTTGACGAATACGGTCGTAAGCTTCGACGCCCACTGCTTCTTCATCGCGGTGAGTATTCGCATTTTGTCGTCGAAAAGAAAGTAATGCTCCGCCGGGTATCGACGTTCGATATCGGCTAGTTCCTGCTCTTTGTGGATGTAAATGAGCACGTTGTTCTCAACGGCTTCGCCGAGGCCCGAGCGTTCGATCTTTCGCGGCTGGAATACGGCATCGCCGTCGGTCAAGATTACGACCGGCCCGAGCTTTTTGAATCGATCTATGACATCGAGCGAATTCGGAAATAGGCGATTTGCGAACGGGTAGTTGATAAGGTAATTCGACAATGCGAGAACGTGTGATTCATAGGGGAACTTCTCGCGATAGCGCTGCAACGCCCCCAGATAATCAGCGTAGCCGAGCTCCGTCCGGAGTTCCTCAAAGATCTTCCAATAGGCCGCCGTTCGATGCTCGCCGACCTCTTTGTTCAGAAATTCACGCAGTGCCGCCGACACGCGGTCGTTATCGAGCAGCGTGTTATCGACGTCAAAGAAAAAAACGAATCGATGCATCAAAACAGTGTACCAATGTGCGCCGGCAGCCGTTAGCAGTCAGTTGTTAGCCATTGCCATTTCTACTGCTTTCGGGACGATAAAGTTTGAATCGGCGAGGAAGCGTTTCGCGTCATCCGGACCAACATTTGCCTTTGCCATTACCAACGCAACGCGAAGATCGTCCTCTGCCGCAGCGAGAAGCTCCTGCGCCTCGACTTCATTCTTTCCGGCCTCGGCAGCGATGATACGTAGGCTCCTTTCACGAAGTTTATTGTTTGCCGTGCGCATGTTCGTCATACGATTGCCGACCACGTAGCCCAAACGGATCATCGTGACGGTCGAGATCATATTCAGAATGAGCTTCTGCGCCGTTCCGGCCTTCATACGAGTCGACCCGGCGATAGCTTCGGGACCGACGAGAGCAACCATAGCGACGTCGGCCGCCTTGGTGATCGGTGAATCGGGATTGCAGGTAATGCACGCGGTAAAGCAGCCGAGCGAGCGAGCATACTCAAGGGCGCCGATCGTGTATGGCGTGCGGCCTGACGCAGCGATCCCGATAAGAGCGTCTTTTGCGTTCAAATCGCGGGCCGCAAGATCGATCCTGCCGGCGTCGGCGTTGTCCTCACTTGCCTCGGTAGCCTTATAAAGAGCATCGATGCCGCCCGCGATCACGCCCTGCACGAGACCGCTCTCTACGCCGAATGTTGGCGGCAGTTCGCTCGCGTCGAGAACGCCGAGGCGGCCGCTCGTTCCGGTTCCGACGTAGAAAAGGCGTCCGCCGTTCTCGAGGCGGGCTACGATCGAATCGACCGTCACCGCGACCTCTGGCAAGGCTTTTTCGACGGCGAATGCGACATGCTTGTCCTCGTTATTGATAAGCGAAAGGGCATCGAGCGTCGAAGCTTTGTCGATGTCGCGTGTCGCCTCGTTTTCAGATTCGGTAATCGAGATCACTTTTGTCGTCCAGCTATGGCCTGCGCCCGGTTCTCAAAGACGGTCCGTCGTCGCCCGGCATCGGTTCAACAACGTTACCATTTGTCCGAGCTATCTGGCACGCGGCGTGCGCAGGTAAAAATTTCGGTTTCGTTAGATATGCCTTTGGTGCTTCGGCCTGAATCAGCTGCTTCATCCTGTCGGTCAAAAGGCTGCCAGCGAGAAAGACGCTTCCGACGCATCCGACAGGGAATTTCGCTTCTTGCAGACGAAGCTTCCTTATTACTGCCGCAGCCGCATTGCCAAGCTCTTCTCCGGCTTCACTGATGATCGCAAGTGCGACGGCGTCGCCGGCTCTTGCCGCCTCGGTCACAAATCGAGAGAAGCCGGCGATCCGACTGTTGTCCATAGTCGGCGCGTAGATCGCACCGATGAGGTTCTCGACATTCGATGCACGGAAATAGTCTGCGGCAAGGTCGGAAAGCGCCGTCTGCGGACCTCGGCCGTCCGATGCCTTTGCGATCCGATGAAGAGCTTCGCCTGCGATGCCGCGTCCGCCTCCTTCGTCGCCGGCGATCGGTCCCCAGCCGCCAGCCATTGCCCGTTTACCATCGCTGTCCATACCAAGACAGATCGATCCGGTGCCCGCGATAACGACGAGTCCGGCCTTGCCAAGCGTGGTGCCGTAGAGTGCGATCTCGGCGTCTGTGGTAACGATAAGGCGGTTTACGCCAAAGCGTCCAAGAAAGCTGTCGCGGACGCGCTCTCGAATGTCATATCTCCGCACTCCCGCCAGCCCGAGCGTTGCGGCTACAATATCGCCGCGAGAAATGTTGTTATCATCGCAGGCCTTGTCTATGGCGTACGCGATGTTCGAGACCGCCGTTTCGACACCGACACGCAGCGGATTTGCAGGGCCGCCCAGGGCTTCGGCAACGACGCGCCCTTGGCTGCTCATTATCGCGATGGTGCATTTCGTTCCGCCTCCATCGACGCCTAGATAAAACTGATACGGGTGGGCTCTCCCTTCTTTTTTCATCTTCTTTCAGGCATCTGGTCGGATGCCGGCGAAACGCAAAAAGCACATACATTCTTCGCTAGGCTTGACATATAATCAAATTTAAAGGATTTTATGTAGTCAATAAGCAATCCTGATCGACAAAATTATGGAGATCCGACAGCTCAAAGCCTTTCTAGCGATCGCTGAGGCGAAGACGTTTACGGCGGGTGCCCGGCGCGTCAACGTCACGCAGGCGGCCATCTCAATGCAGATCCGGCAATTGGAGGACGAGGTTGGAATGCCGCTGTTCACCCGAACACCACGGCGCGTGATCTTGACCGAAGCGGGAGAATATCTGCTTGATCGGGCGAGGAAGATCTTGCGTGAACATGATTCGGCAATCGCCGAGATCGCAGAGGTCGCCGGTGCCGAACATGGACGCCTTCGCATCGGCAGTTCGTCTTCGAACTTTTCTGCCAATCAACTTCCGAAGATCCTCGGTAAACTTCGGCGAAGATTTCCGAACGGCGATCTGCATGTAACTTCGGGGACAAGCCAGCTCTTGGTTGACAAGATTATGCACGGCGAGATCGATATCGCATTCGTTAGCCTGCCGGTCGATAATTCTTCGATCACGACAGACCTTCTGCTTAGCGATGAGATCGTCGCGATCGGCCACCCAACGCACCCGTTGGCAAAAGACCGCTACATCTCGGCGGCCTCGCTGGCGGGCGAGAAACTGATCCTCGGCGAGCGTGGGGGAAATACGCGGCGAATGATCGATGATTTCTTTAACGCGGCGAATGTGCGGCCGAACGTCATTATGGAACTGTCGCGGCAGGCCGCGATAAACGAAATGGTCGAAGCGAATATGGGCGTCGGGACCGCCGGTGCAAAGACCATCGCCGAGCTTGTAAAGCAGAAGAAGCTCGTCTCGTGGATGATCGAAGGTGCGGAGATCAATTGGGACCTCGGTTTGGCGAGACTCCGCGGCGGCTATTACTCTCCGATCGCAAAGGAGTTCGTATCGCTCTGCAAGGCGAACTTCGCCGAAAGAGCGAAAGGACAACGCTCAAGGAAATAGGATGCAAACACGAGTGAAAACAAGGGCAAAGGCATCGAACACGCTATTGAACTCTGTTTGCCTGTTCTTTTTTGTTTCGATCTACCTTTGTTCGCTCTCGACCGGCCTTTTCGCGCAGGTGCTGTCGCCGGCGAGTCCGCAGACCGTCGGGATGAATCCTGACAAACTTGCAGAGATCGGCCCGATCGTGAACCAAGCGATCGCTGATAAGGAACTGCCCGGTGCCGTTGTTTTGATCGGCCATCGTGGCAGGATCGTCTATCGCCAGGCCTTTGGTAACCGAGCCATCGTCCCGAATGTCGAGAAGATGACGGTCGATACGATCTTCGACCTCGCTAGCTTGACGAAGGTCGTCGCCACAACGACGTCAATTATGAAACTCGTTGAGGACGGCAAGCTCCGGCTCAACGATTCGGTCGGCAAATACTTTCCCGAGATTAAGGACGAGAGGGCAAAAACGATCACGATCCTTGAGCTTTTGACACACACCTCGGGGTACGCGCCGGACTTTGACCTAAAACAAAAATGGAGCGGCCAAGACGGGATGCTCCAGGCTCTTTACAAAGAGAAACTGCGTGATCTGCCCGGCACGCAATTCGTCTATTCGGATATCAATTTCGAGATACTCGGTGCTCTTGTCCTGAAGGTTTCGGGCAAGCCGTTGGACGACTTTGCGTATGAGAACGTCTTCCGGAAGGTCGGTATGGACAGGACGTTCTTTATAAAACTACTTCTGCCGACATCAGACACCGGAGACGTCGTCTCGGCCGTTGATCTACCCAGTGCGATCGATCAGCGGATCGCTCCGACGGAGAATATTCGCGGTCAGCAGAGCTATCTTGGTTCGAAGTTCGACGGCGACTCGAAAACGGGTGACCGCATTCTCAGAGGAGCAGTTCACGACCCGACCGCATATCGTATGGGCGGTGTTGCAGGACACGCAGGCTTGTTCTCAACCGCCGACGATCTGGCGATCTTTTGCCAAATGCTTCTAAACGGCGGGACGTACAATGGCAGGCGCGTTCTCTCGCGAGCTACGGTTAACAGGATGACCACGCCGCTCGTCGTGTCAGAGGGTGGCGACACTCGCGGGCTTGGTTGGGATATTGATACGCCATTCTCATCGAATCGCGGCGAACTTTTCCCTCGCGGATCGTTCGGCCATACAGGGTTTACAGGAACAAGCCTCTGGATCGATCGCGTTTCGCAGACCTTCGTTGTCTTCCTCTCGAATCGTGTTCATCCGACCGGAAAAGGGAATGTGACGCCGCTGCGCGCAAAGATCGCGACGCTTGCGGCCGCAGCGGTCGAGGATACGCCGATCGAGAAAATACGCGAGGCCGAGGCCGAATATCAGGCACAGGTCGCTGCCAAGCTCCCGATCTTTAAACAAAAAGCCGAGTGGATAAAGGACTTCAGCAGATTGGAGTTTGGCGGCTTGGTTTCGCCGATGAACCGTATTGACAAGCTAGTTCTCAACGGAATTGACGTTTTGGAGCGGGATGGATTCAAGCAGCTTGAGGGCTTGAAGATAGGACTTGTTACGAACCAGACCGGCCGAGACCTTAACGGCGATTTGACGATCGATGTTCTGCATAAAGCCGCGAACGTGAACCTCACGGCGCTCTTTTCACCAGAGCACGGAATTCGCGGCGAACTCGACCAGGAGAAGATCGGCGACACCAAGGACGAAAAGACGGGTCTTCCGATCTATTCGCTCTACGGCGAAACACGACGCCCGACGCCTGAACAGCTGAAGTCTCTCGATGCGATCGTCTATGACATTCAAGATGTCGGCACAAGGTTCTATACATACACGGCAACGCTTCGAAATGTGATGGAAGAAGCCGCGAAGGCCGGCAAACCTGTCTTTGTCCTCGATCGTCCGAATCCACTAAATGGCTTTGGCGTTGAAGGGCCTCTTGCCGACGAGGAAAAGCTTTCATTTATTGCCGCGCACACCATGCCCGTTCGATACGGAATGACGATCGGTGAGTTCGCAAAGATGATGAATGCCGAGCGGAAGATCGGTGCCAACCTTCGAGTGATCGAGATGTCCGGTTGGAAGCGTTCGATGTGGTTCGATCAGACAGGTCAGACTTGGGTGAATCCTTCGCCGAATATGCGTTCATTGACGGAAGCGACGCTTTATCCGGGCATCGGGCTGCTCGAGACGACGAACGTGAGCGTCGGCCGAGGAACTGATACACCATTCGAGGTCGTCGGAGCGCCGTGGATCGACGGGCGCAAGCTCGCAACAGAACTGAATGGGATGGGGCTCAAAGGCGTTCGGTTCGTGCCAATCAAGTTCGCGCCGACCGCGTCTGTCTTCAAGGGTGAGGCGTGCGGCGGCGTGAACGTGATAATTATCGATCGTGGGGTATTTAATTCCGTCCGCACGGGCCTTGCGATCGCGATCGCATTGAGGAAACTATATCCGACCGACTGGCAGATCGACCGTTTTGGGCGTCTTCTCGTCAACGCCGAGACGCTCGATGATCTGAAGCAAGGAACGAGCTTGGAAAAGCTAGAAAGATCGACAGCACCCGCTTTAAGTGAATTTTTACGTCGGAGAGGGGCTTATTTGCTTTACAAATGAAGTGCTTTAGAGTTATAACTCTTTAGTTTCTCATTTTCGCATTGGCAATTTGTTCGGCTTTGGGATCTCGCAGTTCGAGAGAGACCTGCTATTAACTGTAATTGAAACGATAACGAAAATTTGAGCAAAACCGATAAGGCTTAATTGTTGCTTATGGGTATGTTGCTCTGGAGATGACCGCATTCACACAAATCGAGGGTAGAAAAATATGACTAAGAGAGCATTGATTTCGGGCATTATGACCGTGATAGGCATTCTATGCCTAAGCGGGGTCATGATCGCTCAGGACATCACAGGATCGATCGTGGGATCGGTTACCGACAGCAACGGAGCGGCAGTTCCTAATGCGACGGTTACCGTTACCCTTCCATCTCAAGGTGACCGCGTCGTGCGAACCGCAACGACAACGAGTGCCGGTAATTATTCGATACCGAACCTGGCGGTCGCCGTTTATAAAGTGACTGTCGAGGCACCGAACTTCAAGAAGGTCGTAAACAGCCAGGTGAAGGTCGATGTCGGCCAACGACGCCAACTCGATGTCACATTGGCCGCAGGACAGATAGACGAAGTGGTTACTGTTGACGCAGAAAATGTCGTCATCGAGTCGACAACGCCGACTGCGGGTACGACGATCAGCGGCAATCAGGTTCGCGAGCTGTCGATCAACAACAGGAACTTCGTGCAGCTTGTTACCCTCGCTCCGGGCGTTACCTCGAATCTTTCAGATCAGGTTTACGTCGGCACGTCGAACCCGGATGGCCAGGCGAATACGGTTCAGATCTCGGTAAACGGTGCTCGCAGCAGTCAAAATACCTTCACGGTTGACGGAGCTGACATTACTGACCGCGGTTCGAATCTGACGATCCAGGCTTACCCTAGTGTAGATGCGATCGGTGAATTCAAAGTCTTGCGTTCGCTTTACCCGGCAGAATCGGGCAGAAGCGGCGGCGGTCAGGTCAACGTTGTTACCCGCAGCGGTACGGACAAGTTTCACGGTTCGTTGTTCGAGTTCGTTCGGAACGAGAAGTTCAATGCAAGCTCGTATCTGAACAACCGTACACATCCGCTTGGACGCGACGCTGATGGCAACGCGATCCGCCCACCGTTCCGCTACAACAACTATGGATTTACGATCGGAGGCCCGATCTATTTCCTTCGCTTTGGTAACGCGAAACCGGGCGACTCAATGTTCTCGAAAATGCCGCGAACATACTTCTTCTTCTCTGAAGAACAGCGAAAGGACAGACGCTATCCGACCTTAAGCTCGACGGTTCCGACCGCAGGAATGAAGAACGGCGTCTTTGCGTATCCGATCTGTTTGTCGGGCACGATCTCGGGTTCCACCCGTACCTGTACCCAGATTCTCCCGGCGGGCACGCCATTCTCAACAATGGCGACGATCAATCCCGTTTCGGCGGCGTACCTTTCGAGCATCATCAACTCGATACCGTCACCTAACAACGGCACATACGGCCTTCTTTTCCCGGCGTCCGGTGTGTTCGATTTCCGTCAGGAGATCGTAAAGGTCGATACTGCTTTTACGAACAACTGGACAGCCTACTATCGATATCAGAGAGATACGATCCCGACGATCGATCCGAACTCGCTTTTCTCAGGCGGATCGGGAATTCCGGGCGTCTCTACATCACAGACCGATTCACCCGGCCGAGCACATACGCTTGCGACGACCTGGGTCGTGAATCCAAATTTTATCCTCGATGCACGATATACCTATTCGTACGGAGCGATCTTGAGCAAGACGATCGGTACCCTCGCAAAGGAGAATAGTCCAAGCATCAATATCCCGATGCCGTTCCAGAACAATGACGAACGCGTCGCTCATATCACCGGTGCGGGTATCAGCAATCTTCAGGCGTTCGGGGGATATGATAACTTCTCGGACAAACATGCGTTTTCAGGCAGCGCTACGTGGATCGTTGGAAACCATACGATGAAGTTCGGTGGTGAGTACTCGCGATACCGTAAGGTCGAGAACGCTCTTGGCGGTTCAAACCAGGGTGTATTCAGCGCCTTTAATAACACTTCGGCAGCAAGCCCGACCCGCGGTACTGTCTGCGTGGATACCTCAGGTGCCGGAATCACTTGTTCAGGCAACCAGGCGATCGAGCAGGCGTTCGCGAATTTCCTCTTGGGAACCAATGCCGGCTTCACCCAGTCAAAATTCGACCTAAAGGCCGACTTTAGACAGCAAAACTGGGAAGCTTTTGCTCAGGATGAGTTCAAGATCCGTCGCAACGTGACGCTATATTTCGGCGTTCGTTATTCGTTCTTTGGCTCTCCATGGGACAAGAACGGCCACCTGTCGAACTTTGTTCCTGAGCTTTGGAATCCGGCTCAGGCACCGCTTGTTACCGGGGCCGGCAATCGCGTTGCCGGTTCGGGAAATTTCTGCAACGGCATGATCGTCAATGCACAGAATTTCCAGACGGGTCCCGCGTCATATAACTGTTCGCCGACAAGTTCGCCTTACGGCAAGTACATAGTAAATGCACCAAAACGAAACTTTGCACCGCGAATCGGTATCGCTTGGGATCCATTCGGTGACGGCAAGAATGTTATCCGTACGGGCTATGGCATTTATCATGAACAGACGCTCGTTGGTACGTTCGAGCAGCTCTTGGGGCCGAATCCGCCGTATCAGGAGACGATCACTGTTTCCGGTGTGGATATCAGCAATCCGGTCCCGGGCTCGGCAGCGGTCGTTGCCAGTGCGGCAGCTCCCGGCTTGATCCGCGGTATTCAAACGGATTACAAGACGCCTTATATGCAGCACTGGTCGCTCGACTATCAGCGTCAGATCGACAAGAACACGGTCTTCAGCATCGGGTATTATGGTTCGAAGGGAACGAATCTTATCGGGATCATCGACGTTAATAACCTTAGACCTGGATATGCATATTCACAGATGTGTGCCGTCGGAGCGTCAACGACACCGACAGTTGCCTGCCAAGGAACCGATGGCGTGACCGGGCTTCCGATCCCGTTCACCTCGGCTGCCTCAGAATTGATCCTTGACCAGATCCGCCCGTTCCGTGGTTGGAAAGGTATAGGCATCATTGCCCCGCGATTCAGCTCGAATTATCACAGCCTGCAGATCTCCGGAACTCGTCGGCTAGGTTCAAATTCGCAGGCTAACATCGCCTACACTTGGTCAAAGAATTTGACCAATAGTCAAACTGACCGTTCATCGGCTCCGATGAACAGCTATGACATCGATGCCGAATGGGGACGAGCCGCCCTTGATCGCAGGCATGTGCTGACGGGCAGCTATGTATATGAACTGCCGTTCTTTGACAAGCGTCATGACTTTACGGGATTGATGCTCGGCGGATGGCAGGTCTCGGGTATCGTCACGTACCAGACCGGTATTCCTTTCACGGCGACTTATTCTTCATACGATCCGGCGGGTATCGGCTTCCTGAACTCTGCATCCCCTGCGGGCGGTCGTCCGTATCTCTACGGAGATCCGAATTCGAATGCACCGCATACCTTTGATCAGTGGTTCAATACCTCGGTCTTCCAGAATGTGCGGCCGACCGGCGCAGCGGCCGTTCCGGGAAATGCAGGCCGCGGCATCATCAACGGACCGCGTACCTTCCGTATCGATTTCACGCTCGTGAAGAACTTCAACTTTACGGAAACGATGCGGCTGCAGTTGAGGGGCGAAATGTTCAACGCTTTGAATACGACGAACTTTACGACCTTCGGGACGGCGGCTTCAACGACCTCGAGCTTTGGACGCATTACCGGCGTTCGCGATCCGAGGACGATGCAGTTCGGCATCAAGTTCCTGTTCTAGGGAGCTTTATATCAAAAGGTGTTTTGCCCCGTGGAGTCTTTTTCGTGATGAGAAAGGCTCCACGGGCTTAAATTTTTTGTAATACTGTTCGACATGGCCATTCGACTGCCCGGTTTTATCGATATTCACAACCATGGTGCCATCGGCGTTGACGTTAATTCCGCTACGGCCGACGGTCTCTTACAAGTGAGCGAATTTCTGGCTTCTCAAGGTGTTGCCGGCTGGCTCCCGACGCTTGTGCCGGATTCGAACGAAGCGTATCGGAGCGTGATCGATTCGATAGATGAGGCGGTTGAGAGACAAAGTACGCAAGCAACATCGCAAGCTCGAATTCTTGGCGTGCACTACGAAGGCGTTTTCGCCAATGAGAAGATGTGCGGCGCGCTGAGGCCGGAGTATTTTAAGAAGTTCTCCGGCAGCGAACTCGACGAACTTCCAACGCCGCAATATGGAGCTAAGATGATGACACTCGCTCCGGAGGTCGAGGGTGGTATTGAGTTGATCCGCGAATTGACGAAGCGAGGTTGGATCCCTTCGATCGGACATACGCATGCAGATGTCGCGACGTTGAGAGCGGCACTAGATGCCGGTGCGAAGCACATTACACACTTCTTCAACGCAATGAGCGGCATACACCATCGTGAACTGGGCGTTGCGGGTTGGGGATTGACAGAAGGTGGCGTGACGTTCGATATAATTGCGGACGGCAAGCATATTGAGCCTGAGATGGTTGCATTCGCGTGCCGAGCAAAGGGTGTTGAATCAGTCTCCTTGATTAGCGATTCTGTCGCGCCGACCGGACAAGGCGACGGAAACTTCGAACTCTGGGGTGAGCGGATCTCAGTTGTCAACGGAACGACGCAGAACGAACGCGGAAGCATCGCTGGTTCGGTCATAACGATGCTCGATGCCGTCAGAAAGATGCTGCGTTGGGGCTTCTCCGTTGAGGACGTCACGAAGATGGCGAGCCGCAATCCGGCCCGGCTCCTTGGGATCGAGTTGCTGGATTCCGATGTCATTGAGTTGACCGACGATCTGGAGATAGTCGGGAACGCTATCGGTTAGTTGACTGAAAGAAGCCGCCGCTTGGAAGTTTTTGGCTTCCAAGCGGCGGCTCGCACCTGTGAGCTGACTATTGCTGCGGAGTTGTGGCCTCAGTTTTTTCAACCTTGTTCATCATCCGGCGTTCGCGTTTGACGGAACGCAGCTCCGATGCTTTCGCCTTTTGAGCGTCGGTCAGCACTCCCCAGACCTGTGATTTTGCCCTTTCACGTTCGACGATCATGTTTGCCATGATCGCGGCCTGCTCGTTTGCAAGCTGACGCGTTGCACCCTCGTCAAAGACCGTCTTGTTGAGGTCAGCGAGCTTCTGATGGTTCGCCTTCATGTCCGCCATCAACGGCTTCATCGCTTCGCGACTTGCTTCGAAGATCGCCTTTACCTTCGCCTGCTGATCTGCTGTCAGGTCAAGGCCGCGAAGATCGATGCCCATACCCATGCCGTGTCCGCCGCGACCGTGCTTCATCCCGGTGAACGTTTTACCGTCCTTAGCGGTCCGAACCTGGCTGAAACCGATAATTGCACCAGTTGCGACGACCGCGACCGCTATGAGACCTAATATTCCTTTTTTCATTTTTGAATTCTGCTCCTTACTTAGAGTTGATAGCGTGCTTTCACCGCCCGGAAAGCGTCGGGTTATGTAGAGTTAGACGAAAGTTGTCGCCGCTTGGCCTTTAAGTTTGTGTTTGGATTCGTAAAGAATTGTAAAACCTGCTCAAACGCGCCAAAAGATGACGTAGAATGAGGCAATGAATAAAGTGCTGATCATCGATGATGATGAAGAGCTCTGCGAATTGGTGAGCGAATATTTGAGTGTCGAGGGCTTCGACGCCGATTCCGTCAATGACGGAGAGACGGGGTTAAAGAGAGCATTATCGGGTGACTATGAAATGGCGATCCTCGACGTGATGCTTCCGAAGATGGACGGCTTCGAGGTGCTGCGAAACTTAAGGAAAGAATCCAACCTGCCGGTCATAATGCTGACTGCCCGCGGTGATGATATGGAGAGGATAGTCGGCCTCGAGATCGGGGCGGACGACTATCTTGCAAAACCGTTCAATCCGCGTGAACTGGCCGCAAGACTTCGCGCGATACTGCGTCGAACTTCCGAGCCGACGAACGCTGATCAAGCCGGGGAGACGGTCGAACTTGATGACATCTCGATCTCCTCGAGTTCACGTGTATCAACGCTTGCCGGCAAAGAGCTTAATCTTACGTCCGTCGAGTTCGAACTGCTCTTTGAACTACTTAGGAATGCCGGAAAGGTCGTGAGAAAGGAGGATCTAAGCGAAGCGGTCCTCGACAGGAAGCTTTCGCCCTTTGATCGGAGCCTCGATATGCACATCAGCAATCTTCGTAAGAAATTGGGTAACCGGGGCGATGGCAGCGTCCGCATCAAGACCATCAGGTCGGTCGGTTATATCTATACCGTTGTATGAAGCTTTTCTTAAAGATCTTTCTCTGGTTCCTTGTCGCAGTAACGCTGATGTTCTTCGTGATAATCTTCATCACGCGAACATTTCAAATGCAGCCGGCCTATAGCCGTTGGCAGCGTTCTGCTAAGCACCAGCTTGTTTTCTACAAGAACATCACCGAGCAGATCGAGGTCGGCAGCGGAGACGAGGGAATGTTCAAGTTCCTTACTCGCTTAAGAGAGAACGGCTCGATCCGTGATGTTGAGTTGTCCGGTCCCGATGGGGCGAGGCTCTTCGGCGAAGGCCCCGAGAATTACTCTGAGGTCATCGCCCTTAGCAGCAGTTCGAACGAACCTGAGATCATTGATAGAGAAGGTGAGCCTGCAATGGGTGCGGTTCCCGTCACTCTGAAAGACGGGAAGACCGCGTATTTGGTTATCCAATGGGAGACGCCGCGTATTCCGTCCTTGTTCTTCGACTCTTGGGTAGGGAATTTGCGGCTTGCCGGGCTGTTGGCTTCGGCGGTTCTCGTCTGCTCCCTGCTTGCTGCATACTTGACATCGCCGATCCGAAAGCTCAGACGAGCGACTCAACGCCTTGCCGCCGGCGACCTTAGCACGCGTGTTAAACCTCAGCTTCCGCGACGCCGCGATGAACTCGCCGACCTTGCAAGCGATTTTGACGAAATGGCCGAGCGTATCGAATCCTTGATCACTTCGCAAGAGCGGCTGACACGCGATGTGTCACACGAGCTTCGCTCCCCGCTCGCAAGAATGAATGTTGCCTTAGAGCTTGCAAAGCAGCGTTCAGGCCCGGAGCTCCATCCCATCCTGGCTAGGATAGAGAATGAATCCGAACGGCTCAACGAAATGATCTCGCGAATACTCACGCTCTCTAAACTTGAAAGCGGCGCTTTCGATGAGTTTAGCGGTGAAGAGCTGGACCTTACTGAGCTTGTTCGTGGGGTCGTGGAGGATGCGGAGTTCGAGGCAAAGCCGAAAGGCAAATCGGTCGAGCTTGTTTGGTCGGACAATTGCAGGGTTGTCGGCAACGAGAACCTATTGCGAAGTGCGATCGAGAATGTCGTTCGCAACGCCGTGAAATACACGGATGACGGCACAAAGGTACGCGTATCTTTGATCGCACAGGACGGAACCGCCAAGATCCACATTGGAGACCGCGGCGGCGGCGTTCCTGAAGCTGAGCTCAAGAACCTGTTCATTCCATTCTATCGTTTGGGTGAGGCTCGGGATAGAAAGACCGGCGGTACGGGACTCGGACTTGCGATCGCAAGACGGGCGGTCGTCGCCCACAAGGGAGCGATAAGCGCCCGCAATGTAAGCGGCGGATTGGAGGTCGAGATCGCCCTGAATCTGGACGGTAATGACGAGCCCAAGAACAACGGCGATGCGGCGGCCCATTAGAAACCGGGCCGCGGCATCGTTAGCGGCTTAGCTAGCCCCGTCGAGCGTTCACAAAGGAACGGATCCCGAATATCACAAAAAGGAGACAGAGCACCGCCATCACCAGTTGTGAAAGGTGGGCGGCGGATGCCGAAAAGCCATCGAATTTTGAGATCAGGCGCCACGCCGGTACAACAAATCCGATCAATCCGATAAGCATCGCCACGTGCATAAAATGCTTGCGGGCCCCTTCACTTCGCTGGCCCAGGTAGCCGAGGATCATCAAGACGAGCCCGAAGGCGGCCGGGATCAAGGCCGTAAAGCTGGCATTTCCTTGGATCATCCCGTACGCGTAGCCGACGATGCCGACGAGAACGAGCAACCTTCCAAACCAGATCGATAATGACGTCATAAAAGAAATCTCCAATTTTCTATCAGTCGAAGAAACTTCGCTACGGCTTCGAGGCAGCATCGATAGCTTTCAATAGCCTGGCGGCCTCCGCGGCATCCATTTTTAAGAGCTGAGCGTACTGGCCGCGGGCATTCGAAAGATCATTTTGAGCGATATAGGCGAGGCCCATCCCGTACACGGCCGGAACTCTTTTTGGGTCGAGAACAAGAGCCTTTCTGTAATAATCGATCGCGGCCTGATAGCTCTTTAAGTGGTATTGCGTGTCGCCAATATACAGGGCCGCAGTTGCCCACGAAGGACTAAGTTCGAAGGCCCTTTTATAGTGCGCAAGAGCCCCGATATAATCGTTGGCGTTGTACGCGAGGTTGCCGAGCCCGAGATGCGGATCCGGATTTGTCGGGTCAAGCCTGAGAGCCTCTTTATATCGAATGAGCGCGTCGGAGTCACGCTTTTGCCCCTCGTAGATATACCCGAGTTCATAGTTCGTAAGAGACGAATTCGGGTCGAGCTGCATCGCCTTAAGCAAGGCGGTTTCAGCATCCTTTTCATTATCGGAGCGGCGATAGCTCATTCCAAGAAAAAGAAAGGCCTTCGTGTATGTCGGGTCAAGACGCGTCGCTGTTGAAAGAGCTCCGATCGCGGACGAATAGAGCTGACTATTGTAATGGGCGACCCCGAGTTCGTAATAGCCCCAAGCTCTATTTGGCTGCAATTCGATCGCCCGTTTGTATTGAGCGACAGCGTCATCGTATCGTTTCAGATAATCGAGCGAATTGCCGAGGTAGACAATAGCTTCGTAGTAATCAGGTTTGAGCTTCACCGCCTCACGGAACGATTCAACAGCACGGGAGTAATCCTGTGCGAAATAAAGGCAGTTACCAAGATAGTAGTACGCGTTCGCGGTCGGCTTTAGGCTGATAGCCTCCTGCAGAGCACCTTTCGCCTCGGTGTACCGCTTCAGATTGTAATACGAAAGACCGACATTATACGTGGCCTCAGGGACGCTATAGCCCAGGGCCGCCGCTTGCCTAAAGCCGGAAATGGCTTGTTCGTAACGGTTGGCGTCGAAGTCCGACATAGCTTGGTCGAACGCGGCCTTGCCTGACTGGCCAAACGCGGAGATCGACAGCAGGAGAATAATTGGGAGCGACAATAGAAGGACCTTAGCGATTTTCATTTTGTTCTCCTAGATCTTTGGCACCTGCGTAAACAGAAAGGTGCTACTTTTGGATAGGCAGTATGATAGCTGATGCCGTCTTACCGCCAAAATAGACTCGCTGAGTCGCCTTCCGGAAATCAGCGGTCGTCGCCTTGAAATTGTTCTCCAAAAACTGTTGCGGGCTGCGCGCAACGAGCGGAAACCATGTGCTTTGGACCTGAACCATTATGCGATGGCCTTTCTTGAACGTGTGTGTGATGCCGGGCATCGTGAACGGCAAATATGTCGCTTTGTTCGGGACGAGCGGAATTCCTTTTTCGAACCCCTCGCGGAATCTTGCCGGCATCGGCTCACCGCGTAGCAGCATTTGATATCCGCCCGGTTGGAACACCGAAAATGCTGAGTTCTCAGGCGGTTTCTTGCCTTCCGGGAACTTGTAATCGTCAGGGAACACATCGATGAGTTTGACGATAAAATCTGAGTCGGTGCCGGAGGAAGATATAAAGAGCGACGGCTTAATGTCGCCGGCCACCGTGATATCTGCTTCGAGCGGGGAAGTTTCATACACCAGAACGTCCGGCCTTGTAGATGCGAATCGCTGATCCTCGGTCATATAATCGCGTGGATAGCCCAACGTTATCTTCTGCGTATATGGGACGGGCTTCATCGGGTCCGAAATGTATTCGTTCGATCCTGCTTTGCTCGGCTGTGTGAATGAAAGGCCGCCGTTCTCCGTGAAATAAAGAGCGGTGTCCTTGCCGTTTGTCGGCTCAAAGCTGTCGAACGAACGCCACGTATTTGCACCGGTATCGAACGCGTTGACCTCTTTGAGCTGCGAAATGTCGCCTTTGTCCTTCAGGAAATGATTGAAGAATGGGAGCTCCATATTCACACGGTAATATTCAGATGTTTCTGAACCAAAGTACGCCGTTCCGAGCCATTCACCCTCCGAACGGGCCCAACCGCCGTGAAACCATGGGCCGACAACGAGAATATTGAAAATGCCGGGATTCTGTTTTTCGATGTGTCGATAGGTGTTAAGAGCACCATAAAGATCCTCGTTGTCATACCAACCGCCAACGGTCATCGTCGCACAGCCGACCTTATTCAAATGAGTTAGAACATTACGGTCTTTCCAGTATTGATCGTAGTTCGGATGATCCTGCATATCGTCCCAGTACGGCTGCCGAGCTCCGAGGCCTGTTTCGAAGCTGTCTGCAACTTCTTGGAGACCACCAAGTTTCAGGAAGTAGTCATAACCGTCCTGAGTATCTCGACCTTTCCACGGGCGCAAATAATCAAAGCTGTTCGAGGGCGCCGTGAAAGGCTGGAAGAACCGATAGAACGAATAGTTTTGGGCAAGGAATAGTGCTCCGTTGTGGTGCATATCGTCGCCGTGGAACCAATCGCTGACAGGGGCCTGAGGCGAACAGGCTTTTAACGCAGGATGGGAATTGATCGAACCCGCCGATGTGTAATATCCCGGATAAGAAATGCCGTAAGTGCCAACTCGGCCGTTGTTATTATCGACGTTCTTGATGAGCCAATCGATCGTGTCGTACGTATCGGTCGATTCGTCGAACTTTGCCTTTCCGTATTGTGCAAGCTCCGGGCGAACGTCAACAAAAGTACCTTCGCTCATCCAGCGGCCGCGAACATCCTGATAGACAAAGATGTAGCCTTCGCGAGCAAATTGGTAATCGGGGCCGAGCAGGGTTTTGAACTTATCCGGGCCATAAGGAGCGACGCTGTAAGGCGTTCGACTCATCATTATCGGATATTTTTGCGACTTATCTTTCGGTTCATAGATGGATGTAAAGAGCTTGACGCCGTCACGCATCGGTATTTGAACCTCGCGCTTTGTGTAGTGTTCTTTGATATAGACGGCAAGTTCGTCGACCTTTGGAGCCGGTGCCTGCCCGAACGTCACAAGGGTAAATGTGAACACCAAGACAAAAAGAACGGTCGCTTTCATTTCTTTGATTCTCCTTAAGAATAGACTTGTTTGATTACAAGCAATTTTCGCTCATTATCGAGCAGAAAACAATATTGCGGCCAAGCGGTCGTCTAAAGACGGACCTTCCAGGCAGTACCTATGACATTCAGATCGCCGGGACGCGAATAGCCGTCGTTCTGGCGCGTATAGAACAGATCCAGCGATAGCTGCTTCGTGAACGCATGTGAGATGCCGGCGGTAAAGCGGGTTCGGCTCCATTTCCTAAGCTTCGAATCATAAAAGGCCTCGGCAGTCACAAACATCTTCGTATTCTTGAGCCACTTCGCCGGAAGCGTTCGGTCAATGCCCAGAAGCGGCCGATAGCGCCAAGAATTTCCCGACCTTTGCATTCGGTATTCGTAAATACTCCGATGAGTGATGCCGTATTTCTTGCCGACCGGTATACGATAGGCGGCCGCGACATCAAGCTGATGTTCCGTTGAAAACTTACCCGTTCGCGGGTTCTTGGTGTTAGCCTGCCAATAGAACGGCGTTATAGAAAGTCCTTTCTTCGGCTTGAACGAAAAGCCGAACAAGATTCGATTCTCGGAGAATTTTGTCAAGTTGCCGCCAAATCTCAATGTAAGCTTTGTGACGAGGTCCACTTTCGCGGCAAGCGGCACTGTCAGTTGAATGTCGTTCCAGGACTGAGTGTCGGAGCGATCAGGTGCGGTCTGAGCAGCGGCCGCGATCGGAAACGTGAGGAAAAAGATAATACTTAGAAAAAGCTTCATTTACTAAATTGGATGGTGTGCGTCATCCAACTTTCGGCATACGCACTTTGATAGCGTTAGGAACGGATTCATAGACAGCCGGCAGACGGCCGGGCAACTCCCCGTCGGTTTCGAGCCGGATCTCCTCTGTCGGATCGAAGGCCGCGACCTCGATCTTTCGGGCAAGGCGATGATCGACCTCATCAAGTCCGAGATGCGTTCCGCGATAAAGAGTGATCCCGCGGGCAACGACCTTTGCGGCAGAAATCGCCCCGATATTCACTATATCGAGCAAACCGTCGCTGAGGCTTGCATCAGGGGCGATCATCATGCCGCCGCCGAAGTATCGAGCGTTCGCAACGCAGAAGTTGATCGATCGAAGTTTCATCTCGTCGCCATCATCTATGCGCACGCGAAGCATGAACGGTTCGAGATCGGCGATCTCACGCAAGGTCGAGGCCGCAAAGTTCGCTTGCCCGCGAAGGTGCTTTGTCGGAAGCCAATCAAAAGCCTTTGTGCCTTTGACCCGATCGATTATCGATGCTGCAAGCCCGACCGAAGAGACGTTCATAAAAAAACGTGAGACCTCCTCGCCGTCATTCCCGGAGAAAGTTACTTTGCCCGCATCGAGGCGTTTCGTAAAGCCTTCTCGCAGAGCCCTTGCAGCCTCTCGAGGTTGATTCGGCATTTTGAGCGAACGACGAAAATCACCGCCGGTGCCCGAGGGAAGGATTCCAAGCTCCGCATCCGCACCCGATCGAATGATGCCGTTTGCGACCTCATTGATCGTGCCGTCGCCGCCGCAGGCGATGATGAACGTACGTCCTTCATTTGCTGCCCGTTCAGCGATCGCAATGGCGTCGCCGGCGCCTTTTGTAAACGCAGCCGAGTACGGACCGAAATGCGTTCGGAGTTCGCTTGCCGTCGCGGCCCAAGCTTCCCTCGTTGACCCGGCGGCCGACTTGGGGTTCACGATCACTAGCGGCAGCTTGGAGTTTTGTTCAGATGGCTCTTTACTCATTGGGGGGCTGAAGACTTCGGCGCCTGAACAATTATCATCCGTTTATCTTCAAAGCACAAAACGGAGAGCAGCCGTACCGGAACCGTGACGGCTGCTCTAGATCGCCCGGAAGTCAGTTTTGTCATTCCGCCGAATGGCTGAAATAAGGGAATAAGGACGGGGTCGTCGTCCCGAACGGCACTTTCTTTGGAGCCGCCTTCATAAACGCCTCGATGTCCGCCATCTTTCGCGGCAAGGCCTTAGAGAGCCAGTCGATACCGGTCGGTGTTACGAGAACGTCATCCTCGATCCGCACACCGATATTCTTGTATTTCTCGAATGCCGGGAGAACCTTGGCCTTGAATGCTTGTGCTTTCGGCGTATTCGGCAGGTAATCGAGAGCGTCCGCACGAATATAGATGCCGGGCTCAAGCGTGAAGACCATTCCGGGGGCAAGCGGTTTTTGGTAGCTTCCGACGTCATGAACGTTCATGCCGATCCAGTGGCCAAGTCCATGCATATACCAAACGCGATATTCTCCCGAGTCCTTATCGGTAATAAGGCCGAGTTTGAAGAGTCCTTCCCGAATGACCTTGTCGGCTGCCGCACTCGCCTCGGCAAATGTCGATCCCGGCTTAACGGTCTTTGCGGCAGCCTCTTGTGCGTCATAAACGATCTGATAGATGTCGGCCTGTTCTTTTGTGAATTTACCGTTCACGGGAAATGTTCGCGTGATGTCGGCAGAATAATGGCTGTATTCGGCGGCCGCGTCGATCAGCATCAGTTGACCGGCCTTCACAGGTGACTGGGACTCTTCGTAATGCAAGGTCGTGGCATTCGGCCCACATCCGACGATCGACGGATAGCCCCAATAGTCGGCGTTTCTTCGCTTAAAGACATACTCAAGCTCGGCCTGGACTTCATACTCCCAACTTGCCCGTCCGACGGTCGCCCATGCACGCATATGTCCCTCGATCGAGATGTCGATCGCGTGCTGAAGAAGTCTTAACTCGTATGGGCTCTTTATTTGGCGAAGGGCGTCGAATATCGGCCTTGCGTTGATCGGCTTTGCGGATGCGATGCTTGACGCAAATTCTGCTTCCTGGCGGTATTCGCGTTTGCCTTCAGAATCGTTGTCGCCGTCCGGCAAGAGGAGGTAAATGTGCTCTGTCGGTGCAGCGTCCTTCGCCAGTGCGCTCAGATAACCGCGAAATCCCGACGCATCGACAATGTTATCGATCCCGGAAATGCGTTTTGCATCCTCGATCGAATAGCGTTTGCCGTTCCACGTTTCGAACTGAGGGTTCCGCTTCGGCAAATAGACGGTTTCCGTGACCTTGCCATTCTTTTTCTCAATAACAAGGCTGATGTTCTGCTCTTTCAGCTCGGTCAAATAGAAAAGGTCGTTCTCCTGCCGGAAGACGTAATCAACGTCAGCGGTGTAGAGCTTCGGTTCAGCACTGAACAAGACGAGCACGCTGTCGTCCTGCATCTGAGCAGCTACCTGAGCACGGCGTTTTGCAAGCTCTGTCTGCCGTTCACTGTCTGAGAAGACGGGAGCGGGCGGCGTCGCGATCGGCCCGGTAGGCACTTGCGCGAATGCGGAAAAGGTCAATGCTGCCAAGATCAGGAATAGTATTGTCGTCTTCATTCAGTCACCTCGAACGATATGTCTTTCGTTGCCAAATTGCCGAATCGATCCGCTGCCGAGACGCGCAGCGTCCACTTGCCCTGCTCTATGTCCTTCAGATCGATGACGTTCTCTTGAACGAGGTCACCGCTGACGCGATTCGAGACTATGTAGATGAACCGCGTAATTCCCGTCGCTCCCGAATAGCTGTCTTTCGCATATACGAGCGGTACGGCGTCGGGCTGCGGCAAACGGTCGAACTTGAGCGTCCAATCCACGTCGGCCGCCGGTGTTCCATCGCCTTTGATCAACTGCCAGCCGAGCTTATAGAGCCCGAGCTTGCGGCGATCCGGATTGCCGTCCATACGGTCATAGGCCTCTGCGAGCAAACGTACATTTCCGGCAAGCTGAATACGGCTGAGGCGAGCGTTTGTTTCAATTTCCTGTCCGCCGATAGAAAGATGGACATTGTCGATGACCGGAGCGATGCTGTCGGAAACGTTCGGCAGAACAAGAGCATCAAGGGCGTTCATCTCGTAACCGCTGCGTCCGGCGACAAGATGCACGTGATTCATCGGGTTCAATGTGCCGAGTGCCTCGCCTGCAGAGAATCGTGATCCCCTCGGAATACGAACGTCGATCAGCTTTCCAGTCGTATCGATCGAGAACAGAAATCGCGGATCGCCGAATGTCGTTCCGTTCGCATTTCGCCCTAGCCGTATGTGTATGTACCCAAGCTGCGGCATACGCACAAGCTCCCGCAATGTGTCGAAGTTGTCTGCCGCGGCGGGATCAAGCACCTTTTCGCTTCTCACGAGCCGAGCTGTCTCTCCATAACCCCCCGCAATGTCTAGGCCATTGTGAAAATGAAGTATATCTGTCGGCTCTCCTGTTACTTTTCCGCGGATCTCTCCGAACGTACCTGCGATGTCGCGTTTTTGATCCGGCGGATCGTATGGCCATCGCGGCAGTTCCGGAGCGCGCTCCTGGGACATCTCGGCAGGAAATTGGATCTTCGCCGCCTCTTCGGGCGAAAGCGGCGGCCGGCTTGCGGTCGCTTCTACAACACGGACAACTCGGTTGTCACTGTCCGCGATAAAGACGCGGCCCTTTTCATCGACCGCCAGGCCCGAGATGCGGTTGAAGCGGGAATTAGTCAGCTTTCCGTCTCGAAGGCCGCGACTCGCGTCGTTCAGGGTACGAATTCGGGGGACGGCGCCTCCGACATATCTCAAGGTACTGCGGTCCGCAACAAAAAGCTCGTCATTCGGGCCGACGGCGATTCCGACAGGACGGTAAAACGACGCCGCGGATAGGGTGGAATTTGCAGATCGGCCATCGCCTCCGCCAGTCAGCGTCCACACTGATCCGTCATTCTCGACCGCACGAATTCGACCGTTGCCTGTATCGGCTACCAAGAGCAAGCCTTTCCAAATGGCAAGGCCTGTCGGCGTATCGAATTGAGCTGCGGCACCGTCCGCGAAGCCTTGGGTTGAACCCGAAAGCGTGCGGACCGTTCCATTCTCGATCACCC
The DNA here is from genome assembly GCA_018269005.1 of Acidobacteriota bacterium. GTDB lineage: Bacteria > Acidobacteriota > Blastocatellia > Pyrinomonadales > Pyrinomonadaceae > OLB17. Next base: position 257,612 of record JAFDVK010000053.1, read on the forward strand.
GGATCCGATCATTGTACGAGTCGGCTACGAAGATGCGGCCGTCTTTGCCAACTGCGACACCGACCGGACCTCGAAAGCGGGCTTCGGTAGAGGCACCATCGTTGTCACCTGCCTCACCGATGATTCCCGCGATAACTTTATTTGCACCGCTCGAGTCGATAGATCGGATAGTATTTGAGCCGGTGTCGGCAACGATCATGCTGCCATCCGGGAGGAAAGCGATCTGCGACGGCGTGTTTAGTCCTGATGCGAACCCCACTGCCTTGCCCTGTTGGTCGATCTTCCAAATGCAGTCCTTCTCGCCGTCGGAGACATATAAATCGCCATCTCTAACCGCGATGCCGAAAGGCTCTCCAAACGCTCCATCCCGGCCGGCAAAGGTCGTAACAGCGGTCGGAAACTTAGCTGATTGACCGCCAATGCCGCAACCTAAGGCAGCAAGCCCTAGCAAAACTATGGTCAAAATTGTCAGGGATCTATGCAAGATCAAGATCAGTAAGCCGGTTGAATTTCAAAAAGTGATATTTGAGACCCGGAGATGTTAATATTAGCTTGCACACTAAATTGCTTCAACTTTTTGGAGGATAATATGTTTTCTCTCGACCAATTATTGGGACAGGACCGTGGAAAAGAAGCTGTTGATCAGATAAGTCAGAATGTCGGCGCAGAACCGTCGCTTGTAAATTCAGCGATCTCGATGGCCCTTCCGGCGATATTGAATGGACTCGCAAATAATGCTTCGACACCTCAGGGTGCTGAAAGCCTAAATAATGCACTCGACCGCGATCACACCTCGGGCGGTATTTTGGACAATCTTGGCGGTCTTGCCGGTGCTATCTTCGGCGGAGGCCAGCAGCAGGCACCACCACCCGCTGCCGACGGCAGTGGGATTCTAGGCCATATCTTCGGCAATTCGCAGAATGCCGTTGCTCAGGATGTAAGTCAAAAAACAGGCCTAAATATCGGGCAGGTCGCTCAGATACTGATGATGCTTGCTCCCATCGTAATGAGCTACTTGGGACAAAGGAAGCAGCAAGAGAATGTCGGTGCGGATGGGCTAGGCGGTATTTTGGGCGGATTGCTGGGCGGCGGCCAAACTCAGCAGGCATCTGCAGGCGGCCTCTCAGGGATCGCATCAGCAATGCTCGACAGCGATCACGACGGCAGTGCCCTCGACGACATTGCATCGATGGCGTTCAATTACATTAGTAAGAAGTAGGTCGATCCGAAACCTCAGAATTTAGAGCCGATGCGATACCTTAACGGTCGCACGGCTCTTTTTTTGTCGAGTCGCGAAGACCCTGATCGTTTAAGAACGGAACAAGAACGTATCCTTGCGGACAGAGCGGCTGTCTTTAATGGTGCCTAATTGACCTTACGTCCCCAAACCCGTCCCCGAATTTTGAGGAATCACATTACGGAGGAATGAGGATGAGGACATTATTGGCAATGATCTTGGTGCTTGGAGGAGTCGGCAGTGTCATGCTGGCTGCGGATGGAAACTACGGACTCGGGAGCGGAGCAAAGACAACGGCGACGCCGCCCGTGAATTCTAATGCGAATGAAAATTCGAATATGGAATCAAACAGTAACACCGAATCCAACGCTAACGGGACCGCGTGGAATTCGAACATGAATTCAAACGCGAATTCGCCGGATCGTTAGAGACGGACCCTTCATTTTAATGACTGCTGACGGCCCGTGTGCATAACATGGGCCGTTTGCGGCGCTGGTCTGGAGGATCGCGGGGCGGGCGGAAACTTTTGTGAAACAATTGAAAGAAATTGCGCGTAACGAAATTGAATACGGACATTTATTTCTGATCGCGTAACTCTAAACCTATGATTTCAAAGATCTTTTTCCGTCGAATCGCGACTGTAGCGATTCTTTTCGTTTTTACCGTTCCAAGCTTTGCCTTCATTCGTCCTCTTTCCAAGGCACCGATCGACGTATTTGCCGATACGAACAAACTGCCTCCGGTAAATTGGATCCGCAGCCGCAAGTACGATATCAAGCATCTTTCAATAGACCTCCGGTTCGACTGGGAAAAAGAACAGGCAATGGGCGAGGAGACCGTCTCGTTCGCACCGTTCGTCGATTCGAACCAGCTCACTCTTGACGCCGCCTATATGACAATAAATTGGGTCAAGGCCGCAGATGGTTCACCGCTTAAATTCGACTACGCCGGAAAAGATGCCAACGACAATCTGGTGATCACGCTCAATAAGACACTAAAGGCCGGTGAAATAAGTTCAGTGAAGATCTCCTATGCGACGCATTACGTAAATGAGGCCGATGCGAATTCACCGATCGGCGGATTTGGAAAAGGTCTTCGATTCATCAAGCCCGGGCCAGACGATCCGAACAAGCCGCGACAGATCTGGTCGCAAGGCGAAACGGAGTTCAACCGCTATTGGTTCCCGTCTTACGACACGCCTAACGATTTTCGCACGACCGAGCTGCGGGCGACGGTCGCAAAGCCTTTCTTTGTGGTCTCGAACGGCAAGCTGGAGAGCACGACCGCGAACAAGGACGGCACACGCACGTTTTATTGGAAAATGGATCAGCCGTATGCGAATTATCTGACCTCGATCGTCGTCGCTGAAACGACACCCGTTGTCCAGAATTTCGAAGGCACGCCGGTCTATAACTACGGTTATACGAACGAAACAAAAGAGGTCGCGGCGACAACGAAGAACCTGCCGGCAACGATCAAGTTCTTCTCCGACATCACCGGCGTCCGCTATCCGTATCCAAAGTATTCGCAGGCATTTGTCGAAGATTTTGGCGGCGGAATGGAGAATATTTCGGCGACCACGCAGATCGAGGAGATGATCCACGACGACCGCGAACTCTTAGACGAAGACAGCGAAAGCCTGCAGTCGCACGAACTTGCGCACCAATGGTTCGGCGATTACGTAACCTGTCGCGATTGGGGTCAGATATGGCTCAATGAGAGTTTTGCGACATATATGCAGTCGATGTGGGATGAGAAATTCAAGGGCCACGACGAATTTCTTTATAGTGACGTGCGTGCGAACCAAAACACCGTGCTCGGTGATTGGGAACGCGGAAATCGCCGCCCGATCGTAACCAAATACTATGCGAACAAGGACGCGATGTTCGACAATTACGCGTATCCCGGCGGCGGCAGTGTACTGCACATGCTCCGGAAGACGGTCGGTGACGCCGGATTCTTCCGCGCGTTGAACAACTACCTGAAGACGAATGCCCATCAGCCCGTTTCTACCGAGGACCTTCGAATTGCGTTCGAAGAATCGACAGGGCAGTCGCTCGATTGGTTCTTTGACGAATGGCTCTATAAGATGGGACACCCTGTTTTTGACATCACAAAGAGCTATGATGCGGCGACAAAGAAGCTCACCTTGAACGTCAAGCAGACCCAGGAACCGGATGAGAAGAATCCGTTCCCGCAGACGCGGTATTTCCAGACGTGGGTCGAGGTCGAGATCGACGGCACGATCCATCGAGTTTGGATCGACCCGAAGGAAACGAATACCTTTACGTTCGACTCCGCCGCCGAGCCGAAGATCGTGAACTTCGATTATGAAGGCACGCTCCTCAAGGAGATGACGTTCAAAAAGAGTGCCGACGAATTGCTCTATCAGATGGCGAACGACAAGGATATGATCGCTCGCCGTTGGGCAATGGGTGAACTTCAGAGCCTTGCAAAGAATGATAAGACGGTCGAGGCAAAGTATGTGGATGCGTTGATCGTCTCCGCTGAGAAAGATCCGTTTTGGCGTGTCCGCAAAGCGGCGCTCGCATTCATCGCGAACGTCTATTCGCCCGATCCGGCGCCGGGTCAAAAACGTCCGGCGGCCAAGCTTGATCCGAAGGTCGAGGCCCTTGTTCTTAGGCTTACTAAGGATAAGGAGTCGCTTATACGTGCGGACGCGATCGAATTGCTTGGTGAGACCCAGGACACGAAGTTCGTTCCGGAGTATCTTGCTGCGTTGAATGACCGAAGCTATGGTGTCATCGACCAGGCAGCTCCGGCTCTAGGTGAAACGAAGGATGCAAAGGCGTATGACGCGTTGTCAAAGCTTGTGAATTCAAAGTCTTGGCATGACCGTTTGCTCGTCGCGGGTTTGCGTGGGCTCGAAGCTCTCGGCGACAAGCGCGGATTTGATGTTGCGATCGCGATCGCCAACGACAAAGGGCGCTCGACGACGGTAAGGGCAATAGCCGCGACCACCGCTGCAGCGACCGCAAATGGTGATCCAAGAGCGTTCGACCTTTTGCTCACCCAGTTCAAGACCGCGCTTGCTGCGAACGACATCCAAGGATTGGTCACCGCCGCCCAAGGAGCGATTAAGCTTGGCGATCCGCGAGGGCAGCAGATCTTTGACGCTCTCAAGGAGAAGTTCAAGGATAACGCACAGGCAATGCCCGTGATCACGCAATGGGAGTCCGCGTTCAAGGCGAACATAAAGAAATAGCGGCATTTACTGCATTTTGACCGCTTTGCTCAGCCGGCCGGACAAGATTGTTTGGCCGGCTGAGTTTCTTTTCGGAGCAGAACATTTCAAAGGTTTTGGCATCGAACCTTGCATTGGATCGTGGTAGTCGCGTAACGTCTTTATTTAACCGAATAGGTGAGCCTCTATGGAGTCGCCGGCCCTCGTTGGCAGGACAATTGACGGCAAATACCAACTGACGCGCGAACTTGGCCGCGGCGGTATGGGAACCGTCTATCTTGGAGTGCACCTCGGCACCGAGAGACCGGTTGCTGTCAAGGTGATCTCGCCGCAGTTCATGCAGCGTGCCGAGTTTGTTGAGCGTTTTCGCAGGGAAGCTCGGGCCGCTGGCCGCCTACGCCATCCGAATGTCGTTGACGTAACAGATTTCGGGTTTGCAGAGCTGTCCGAGGGACAGGTCGCGTACCTTGTGATGGAGTATCTCGACGGCTGTACTCTCGGTGAGATCCTGGATGAGGAGCGCAATCTTCCGGTCTCGTGGACACTCGACATTTTGGAACAGGTATGTTCGGCCGTTAACGAAGCACATCAGCAGGGAATTATTCACCGCGATCTAAAGCCCGACAATATCTGGCTCGAACCGAACCGCCGCGGCGGCTATACGGTAAAGGTTCTCGATTTCGGGATCGCGAAGCTGGAAGAGTACCAGGATGAACCGAGTAGTGCACCTGAGGATTCCGACCTGGCCGCATTGCCAACCATTGGCGCGCATTCTGACACGATCGACGCGAAACTTGACGGAAACACGGTGGCTGATGACGGAGCGGCAACTTTGGTCGTTGACGCGACGAAAGCCGGGGCCGCGAGCACTGCGGACCTAGATATCGAGAGTGTTACGGCCGACGACCAGGCGACGGCGATCTACGTGACCCCGATCGGAGCGGATGGCGTGGAGACACGAATTGTGCATCCTGATCCTGTCTCCTCGACCCGGACCACTCCCAGGTCATTGGTCGACTCTCACAGTTCGGCGGGCTTGACCCGTGCCGGTGCCGTTCTCGGAACGCCGCTCTATATGTCCCCGGAGCAATGCCGTGGGGATGTTCTCGATGCGCGATCGGACATCTATAGCCTTGGTGTCATCGCATACCAGATGCTCTCGGGCCGGACACCTTTCGAGGGCGACTACAAGGTCGTCATGGCGGCACATAAAGAACTGCCGCCGCCGCGGCTTGTTGCTCGAGGTGTGCGAAAGAAAATGCGTTGGGCGATCGAGGCCGCACTTTCAAAAGATCCGGAGAAGCGTCCACAGACGGCGCTTGCATTTTCTGATGAACTTCAGGCTCGAGCCGATGGGATATTCGGGTTGCTGCGCCGCTCCCTCGTGATCTATGGGGAGCACCTTCCGAAGCTCCTGCTTGTAACCGCGATCTTTCAGCTGCCGGTCATCTTGCTCACGCTCGCTCAGATCACACTTTCGTTCCTTAGGGTAAGCAATATCTTTTCGGACGTGACCGCGACTCTAATCTTGGCAGGAGTAGTGCTGGCCCTAACATTCGTGAGTGCCTTCTGTTCGGTCTTCAATGTCGGAACGATCGTCTGGATGGTTGTCCAATACCTTGTGATGCCGCTTAGGCCGGTGAGGATACGGCCTGCCATTCGGCAGATCAAAAAGCATTGGAAGAGTCTGTCTGTCTCCGGCATCGCTGCCGCCTTCGTGCCGTTCGCTGTCGCTGTCGGCGTGTTTGCGGCCGTTTTTCTTGTCGTTTGGGGCGTGCTTCAGATCATCTCGTCCGTAGCAGGAATAAATATCGGTGCGCCGATCATTGGCCTTGTGGCCGGGTCCGTTGCCACGCTGGCGGGCTTCTTCTTTGCCTATGGATCGACGATGCTGGTGATACCGGTCGCGATGATCGAAGGTTTGCGCTTTGTGCAGGCATTTCGCCGTTCGGTTGCATTGACAAAGAGGGCTCTCGCCACGACGGTCGCCGCCGGGATGATAATGATGTTAACGCCGATGCTTCTCGCCGGAACATTATCGTCGCTGATAAATCTGGCAGGCAAAGGGATCGATCCGGAGGCCGCCGTCGAGCAGGCTCGTTCCGAAGCGGAACCGCCGGCCGGCGTGACGGTTTCGGCCTCTGGCGATGATGACAAAATTAAGTACAGTGTCGGTCGCCGGTCCTCGATCGAGATCACCGATGGAAAGCATGACAAGATGGATACGTCAAAGCGTGTTAAGCAAACCTTGATCGAATCTATCTTCCAGATCATTTGGCTGCCCGTCCAGATAATCGTACTTTCGTTTTCTGCTATAATCGTTGCGTTGCTCTATTTGAAAACGCGTCTTGCCGGCGGCGAATCGATGGATGATCTAGTTGATCGATTTGATGACGATGACCGGCCAAAGAAAAAATGGCAGCAGCGGGTCCGCCGTCGCAGGCTGCAATCCATTCGTCCCCAAAGCGAACCGTAAGTGATCAGGCCCTTCGCTAAACACCTAGTTTTTCTATCCGCTATATGCCTTGCAGCGGCATACAGCGCAAATGCACAAAGTTTCACCGCGGAATTGAAGGTGAAAGATGGTGCGAAGCTGGATATTACCAATCTCACCGGTCGGGTGCTTGTGCGTGCTGAGAAAGACGCGAAGCCATCGCTTACAGCAGCGTCACCGACGGGTGCCGCCGAAAACGATCTGAAGATCTCCGCAAGCAAGATCGAGGTCGTGTCAAAGGATCGGAACAAGAGGATCGACCTTACTATCATCTTGCCGCAGAGATGCCGCGTTCGGATCGAGACGCGGGAAGGCGAGATCGCGATCGTCGGCAACTTTGAATCTGTTGAAGCAAGAACGACAACCGGCACGATCACGACCGACGTTCCGGCAAGCTCCGTTAAGTACGATCTCGAATGGACGCAGTCGCGTCCGAGATTCGTCGCGGACTTCGAACTTGAGAAAGTCAAAGAGAAGAGTGCGGGCCGATTTGTGATCGAAGGCCAGAACGGTGAAAAGGCCAAAAAGTCGCATAAAGATAAGGATGTGGATGCACAAAGCGAGGTTCCTGAGCATATCCAGCTCAAGTTTTCGACAGCGCGCGGCATCGTTCTGATCAATGTCCCGCCGAACGAGGTCGGAAGCGACCTCCGGGAAAGGCCGTTGACCGAAGCTGCCAAAGCGATCGTTCGAAGCGGAGATTCATTGCTGATGGAAGCGATCAGGCGTGCTGCACCGCAATACTACGGTGATTATCTTCGGAGTTTGCCCCCGATGAAACGCCTGCCTTCGCTCGGCAATTCGTCCGGTCGTGAGTCAGGGCCGGCGGCAGAGTTCAAAACCGCGCTTGTACGCGTCGTTGACGTGCAGAATCGTGCGGTGTCGGATCTGAACGTATCGGATTTTGTGGTCACTGAATCAGGCGAACAACGGCCGATAGTCAAAGTTGACCGCTCAGACGCACCGTTCAATTTAGTGCTCTTGCTCGACGTTTCCGGAAGCGTTGAAAATTACATCACCTTCATCCGAAAAGCCGCGCGTGCATTCATCGAAACGGTCGAGAAGAAAGATAGGATATCGATCATTGTATTTAATGAGGACGTTAAGGTCTTGAGCGGCTTTTCCACCGACAAAGAACATCTTTCGGAGACGCTCGACTCTTTCGAAGCCGGTGGAGGTACCGCATTCTACGACGCTCTCGCATACACGGTCGCAGACGTTTTGCGGCCGATGAAAGGTGAACGGACGGCGATCGTCATTCTCTCTGACGGCGAGGACAATCGCTCGTTCCTCGCCTTTGATTCATTGCTGGGGTCTATACAGGAAAGCGGGGCGATGATCTATCCGCTCTTTGTTCCCACCGGGTTGATCCAAGAGGAGATGCTGGGGAAGAAAGATATCGACCCGATGCGAAAACGGTATATGTCACTGACAAAACGGAGCGAAGGCGAAGGTGAGAAACTTGCAAAGATCTCAGGCGGCGTGTTCTTTCCGATCTCACGTCTTGCACAGATCAATACCGCATACGAGGACATTGTTAAGCAGCTTAGGGGAGCCTACACCATTACTTTCCGGTCTTTGAGCTCTGAAAAAGGTGTTCCGCCGAATCTTAGAATACGTGTAAAGCGTGAGGATCTTTTTGTGACCATTTCGTCGGTAAAAGCTGCCGAGATGGCGACCGATCAGGAACAGACACCGTGAACGGAAGCACACTATTTGAAGCGATATTGCAGGAAGATGACGACGACACTGAAGTGCGTCGTCCTATGACCGTTACTGAACTTAACGCCGAGATCGGGGCTCAGCTCGAAAGGAATTTTGCCTCGGTCTGGGTCGAAGGCGAGGTCGTAGGCTTCAACGTTGCGGCAAGCGGGCATTGGTATTTTAACCTTAACGACGGTACTTCTCAGATCAGATGCGCTTGCTGGAAGGGCACGAATTTTCGGATCAGGTTTCGCCCCAAGAACGGCATCTGCGTTCGAGTTCGCGGACGCATCAATTTCTGGCGCGAACGCGGTGAGCTTTCGCTGAGCGTCGATTCGCTCGAACCTTCAGGCGAAGGAGCACTTGCCGCAGCTTTTCAAGAGATCTACGGCCGCCTTGAGCGTGAAGGGCTGTTTGCTCCGGAACTCAAACGTCCGCTGCCTTTCTTCCCGCAGCGGATCGGCATAATAACTACAAAGAAAGGTGCCGCGTTCCACGACATTTTAACCGTCATCACACGACGGGCGCGTTCGGTGAGCGTCGTATTCGCTCCGGCATTGGTTCAGGGTGAAGGTGCGGCAGACAGCATACGTCGGGCGCTCAACGCGCTTAACGAGTACAACCGAAGCCTAAATGACGGTGCAAAGCTCGATGCAGTGATCGTAGGCCGCGGCGGCGGTTCGCCTGAAGATCTTTGGGCGTTCAACGATGAGGCTCTCGCAAGGGCGATACGTGCCAGTGAGATACCCGTTATCTCGGCCGTCGGCCACGAGATCGATACGACAATAGCCGACCATGCTGCGGACCGCCGCGCCGCTACGCCTTCTGATGCCGCCGCGATCGTCGCCGCCGTCGAGGAAGATCTGATCGCCTATTTTGCTTCGGCCGAAGAGCGGATATTTAACTCGATCGAGAATAAGTTTTCAACTCTCGACGCCGCCCATTCGTTCGTGTTTGAACGCCTCGTAAGTCTTGCCGATGCTTCCTGTGCTGCCGCATCCAAACGCTTTCTCGAAGCAGCCGGAAAGCTTTCTATCGACAATTTGCGGACGCGAACCGAGCGGCTGAAATCGAAGCAGGAGATGCTTGAACACCGCCTCGGCGCTAGTGTTAACGCCGCTCAAGCAAAACGAAAAGGGGAACTTGGCATGCTCGCGGCAAAGCTCGATGCGCTCTCTCCGCTTGCTGCGTTGTCTCGAGGATATTCCGTAACTTTGGACGCGGAGGGGAAGATCGTTACTTCCGCTGACTCTGTCGAAAAGGGCGATAAATTGAAGATCCGCCTCAAAAGGGGCACACTTGATGCGGAGGTTTTGGCACAGGATCTTGGCGACGAGTAGCTTTCCACGGCGATCTTTCGATGCCTTTTACGCGTCAAAGAAGCGGTCTAAACGATGAAGAACGTGCTTAAATTCGCCGGAATCGCTATCGTATTCGTTGCCTTTGCTGCGGCGATCGCCGCCTTGTTCTATTGGCATCATCTGAAGGATTCGCCGCAGTATTCGCTCGCTTTGATCGTCGAGGCGGCAAACCGCGATGATCAAAGCGAGCTCGATTCTCTCGTTGATGTTGATGCTATTACCGATAACTTTACGCCGCAGGTTACGGAAAAAGCTGTCGAAATGTACGGAAAAGGGCTGTCGCCTGCCGTGATAGAACGGCTGAAGCAAGTTGCGGTTCCGATAATGCCCGTTGTCAAGGCTCAGGCACGTCCGGCCCTTCCGAAATTGATCCGCGAACGGGTGCATCAGTTCGGCAGCGTGCCATTCCCGTTGATCGTTGCTGGGGCCGATCGGTATTTGCGGGTCCAGGTGCAGGGTGACGATGCCATTGTCGAAAGCAAGCTTCCGGATCGACCGTTGAAACTCAAAATGACGCGTGTCGGCGATCGCTGGAAGGTGACAGGCTTTCAGGACGACGCTCTCGCGACCGAGATCGCCCGCAGGATCGGTGAAGAGCTTGTTGCGATTGCGATGGCCGGTGATCTCGGCAACAAGGCAAATGGAACCGGACCGGACGGCTTAAGAGACCTGCTTCGCCGGGCCGAAGAAATTTTACAGTAATCGACTATGAAAGAACCTTCATTTGAAGATGCGTTATCTGCACTCGAGAAGATCGTCGCCAAGCTCGAGGGCGGCGAGCTAAAGCTCGATGAAAGCCTTGCTCTGTTCGAAAAAGGCATCTCCCTCTCGCGTACTTGCCGCGAGAGGCTAGATGCGGCCGAGCGGCGTATCGAAATACTTTCACGCTCGGCCGACGGCGGTCTCTACACAAAGGACCTGGATACAGACGCTCTTCGCGACTAGTATGGTGTTGTCCCACTGTTCGGTCGTGCGACCGAGTCCACACTGAGAGCTCCCGATCCTCTCGACGCGATGTAAAGGAACGCGAAACAGTATGCGACGGCCAGTTCGCCGCCGTTCGTGCGCGGCAAGGCTCCGCCCGGTTGGTGAAACATAAAGTATGCGACGGCCATCATTCCGCTTGCCAAGAATGCCGCAAAGCTCGTGAAAAATCCGATCATGATCAGCGTCCCGCAGACGATCTCAATTATTCCGCCTACAAGCGGCATTCCCGACGGTGCTCCACTCCAAGTTGCGGAAGCGGGAAAATTGAAGAACTTTTGAGTTCCGTGCAAAAGGAACATAAAGCCGAACACGATGCGAAAGAACGCATAGTAGTAGGACGCATGACGCCCCATTAATTTCTCCATAAACTGCCTCCTGAAGCTGAAAACCTTTGGACCGAACCTTATTTGTAACCAAAATGATGACAAAGGTTGCCTGCTTCCGCAAATCGGATATCAAAAAAGCCGGTGTTCTCCGAAGAGCACCGGCTTTATTTGGTCATAAATTAAAAGCTCAACCCGCAGCCTTGCCCACCTCGGCAGGCGAGTCTGCTGATTCCGGCCTTGGGGCCGCAAGCCCGAGCTCTGGCGAACGCCACAGATTCGAGACAAGCAGTTCACGGATGAACGTCATTTCCTTCGGCAGGCGGTCGTAGAGTTTGAAGAAGAGTTCATCGTGCATAGCGATCTCCTTGAGCCAGAGGTCGCGGTCGAGTTTCATCACCTGATCCCATTCCTCACGCGAGAAATCGAGCCCACGCCAGTCGATGTCATCGTAACGGGGCATCCAGCCGAGGGGTGTTTCCGTACCGGTAGAATCTCCGCGAGCACGTCCGACGATCCACTTGAGGACGCGCATGTTCTCGCCATATCCGGGCCATAGGAATTTGCCGTCCTCGCCCTTCAAGAACCAGTTGACCGAGAAGATACGCGGCGGATCCGGGATCTGGCGTCCGAAATTGAGCCAATGGCCGAAATAGTCGCCCATATGGTAACCCGCGAAAGGCAGCATCGCGAACGGGTCGCGTCGGACCTGGCCGATATTACCAAAGGCGGCGGCCGTCATTTCAGAACCCATCGTAGCGGCCGCATAGACGCCGAATGCCCAGTTGAATGATTGTTGGACAAGCGGCACGACCGAATTCCGTCGTCCGCCGAAGATGAACGCGGCGACCGGGACGCCCTTCGGATCGTCAAAATTCTCGTCAACGACGGGGCACTGGGTGATCGGAGCGGTAAAACGCGAATTCGGATGAGCCGCTTTGTTCTCGCTGGCCGGCGTCCAATCGTTGCCCTGCCAGTCGATCGCATGTGCGGGCGGTTCGCCGTCCATTCCTTCCCACCAAACATCGCCGTCGTCGGTAAGAGCGACGTTCGTAAAGATGACGTTCTCTTTCATCGACTCCATCGCGTTCGGGTTCGTTGTATAGTTCGTTCCCGGTGCGACGCCGAAGAACCCGTACTCAGGGTTGATCGCCCGAAGTTTCCCGTGTTCGTCCGGTTTGATCCACGCGATATCGTCACCGACCGTCGTGATCTCCCAACCTTCTTCCTGGAAGGCTTTCGGCGGGACGAGCATCGCAAAATTCGTCTTTCCGCAGGCCGACGGGAATGCGGCACAGACGTAATCCTTGCGGCCGTCGGGTGACTTCACGCCAACGATCAGCATATGTTCGGCGAGCCAACCTTGCGAACGCCCGAGGTTCGACGCGATCCGAAGCGCAAGGCACTTTTTACCCAAGAGGGCATTGCCGCCGTAGCCGGAGCCGTAGGACATTATCGAGTTCTCTTCCGGGAAGTGAACGATGTACTTATCTTTCGGATCGGGCGAACAAGGCCAGGCAACGTCGGCCTGTCCGTCGGCAAGCGGCATTCCGACCGAGTGAAGGCATTTTGTGAATTCGCCGTCGCCGAGAGCGTCGAGAGCTTTCGTGCCCATGCGGGTCATAAGCCGCATATTGACCGTCGCGTAAGGCGAATCGGTCAACTGTACGCCGAACTGCGATATCGGGGAGCCGATCGGACCCATACAAAAAGGGACAACATACATAGTGCGTCCCTTCATTGCTCCGTCGAATTTCTTTTTCAGGATGGCCTTCATCTCGACCGGTGCCATCCAGTTGTTGGTCGGGCCTGCGTCGCCTTTTGCACGCGAGCAGATGTATGTACGGTCCTCGACGCGGGCCACATCCGACGGGTGCGAGCGCGCAAGGAACGAATTCGGGCGTTTCGCCTCGTTCAGTTTGATCAAGGTGCCGCCTGCGACCATTCCGGAGCACATTTTGTCGTACTCTTCCTGAGAGCCGTCGCACCAATGCACATTGGCCGGTTTACAAAGTTCAACAGCCTCCTGGACGAATTTGATAAGTTCTTCGTTCTTGATAGAGGAGGGAATATTTAGATCAGTCATATTTTTTGTCTCCAATAGACCAATTATCACCTTTTTTTTCAGCAAAATTTAACAAAGGAGTAATAAGTCCTGATTTCGAGCGATATTCGAATAGCTTATCATAAAATAAGCAGAAAGGTAGGGTGGTGATCCTTCCGTCAGGTATTCTGCCCGGCCGGCGAGCCGTTCGAACTTTTGTATTGCATAAGCGTGTGTACCACGACGGTGGCGATGATGACGATACCGCCGAGGATCGCCCAATTTGAGGGCCTTTCGCCGATAAATAGAAATACCCAGACAGGATTCAAGAGCGGTTCGATAAATCCTATTATGCTTGCGTCAAGAGGCCGGGTTCCGCTGAAAACACCCTTTATAAAGAGCATGTACGCGATGCCGATCTGGACGATCCCCAAAAATGCGGCGGCGAAGGCGTCGCCGGCCGTCATTACGGGAACTGCCGAGATCCCGTATGGAAGCATCACGGCCGCGAGCAGAAAGTTGCCGTATATTACCGTAACAACGGGATTTCCTGCATGTTGGTTCGGGATCGAAGCATCATCGTCAGCGACTGCCGAAGCGGGAAGTGCTGCCGCTCCTGGCGCCTTCGGGTGCTTCAAGAGCATTATATAAAGTCCGTAGAAGACGCCGCTCGCAAGGGCCGCGAGGTTCCCGCGATAGTCGCTTACCTCAAGTTTTCCGACAAAAAAGAGCGACATTCCCGCAATACACAAGATCACGGTGAAAAGGTCGCGAAGGTGGAATTTCTCGCCGATAATGAAGGGCGAAAGGATGAGTATGTAGATCGGTGCCGTGTACTGAAGGAAGATCGCGTTCGCACTTGTCGTATTTTTGGTCGCCCAAACGAACAGAAAGAGCAGCAGCGCATACGCCACCGATGCGAGAGCACCGACGGGCGTGAGCCGCAGTCCGCGTTTGTATGTAAAAAGCAGGACGGTCAGCCCCGCCAAAAACGACCTGAAAAAAGTCAGCTGAAATGGGTCAAGCGTGGTGATCTTGATGAAAAGCCCGCCCGTACTCCAAAGCAGCACGCCGAAAACGACGTAGAGATATGGCGGAAAGCGGCCTTTATTCGAATGCACACGAAATTATATCGAGACGCCTGAAAAATCCAAATGGAAATGAATGGTCAAATTGACGGCAGATGGTATGGGCAAAAAAGAAGAAAGAGACATGCTTGACAGCTATGCTATACTTGTTTATGTAACAGGCACACCTGTTGCCATATTGATCTTTGATAATGAACCCGACCGATGAGACGATCTTTGCTCTTTCCCGTCGCAGTAAGAAGATGCGGTGCCCTCCACGCGTCAGCCTCGTAATGGCGGCCACGCCGGCAACGTTGGCCAAAGTAGCAAGTTCCGAAAAGGCCGCGATCGCCCGCGAGAAAATTTTTTTTCGATTTTCTTGTTTAAAATGGCTGTAAGTGGTGAGAATAAAGACACTTATTTGTCCCACGGCGTGTGTGGGACACTTTGGGACAGTTTCCGTAAGTGTTGGGAATAAAGGAGTGCGTGTCCCACCGGTTTGTGGGACACGGCGGGAAAGAAGGGACGATTTATGCCGTTCGCGGGCCTCGAAAAGGAGTAAGCAGCGTCTCCCCGGACAGAAACCTACTCCGATTCTTCGCCGTCGGTCGAAGCCGCCTTTACGCCGCTTGCTATTGCCTCGCGAAGGTGTTTTGCGGAAGTGGTGTTTGGTTCGAGTTCACGTTCCTCGACGTTTTTGTAGATCTGTTTGCCGAAAACACCGTTCCATGGCGGGATAACGAGCGTAACATTCCCGTGGGCGCGCGCCTGACACGCAAGCCGTAGAATGGGACGTTCCACTTCGGGCTGACCGTAACCAAAGACCTTGGCCTGGCGGCGTTCGCGTCGATGTACGGGATCTAGCTTTTCCTTGCCGCCAAGAACCCCGACCCAGCACGTGCCGCACGCTGCGGCAGTACATTCGATCGGTATCGGGCCCTGCCAGCAGCGTTCGTCGAGCGCTTTCCAGTCGCGTGATCTGTCCTGACCGGCGGCCTGCGTGATCTCCTGATCGTCATAGACCTGAAACTTGCCGGAATAGTCTTCTGCGGCATAGGAGACCGAGAATTTCTTATCGACCGTCTTTAAGAAGCCAAAAAGCCCCTGCGAATCGTCTTTTTCGCGTGCGGCATAGACCGCATCTGCGGAACCGGCCATCGCTCCTGTCGGTTTTGCGACATCTCCGGCAGTCTTTGCGAATTCATCCGCGCCGACCTGGTTGAATGTCGCAAGGGCGAGCGCTGATATCGCGGTGATGAGCTTTTCGTCCACGCCCGCCTTCTTTGCTGCATTTGCAGCAGCGGTCTTTACGAGCTCGACGAGCGAAGGCTTGGAGTCGGCCTTAAAGCTCGCGGATGCCTCATTCACTGCAGCCTTGACGTGCGGCCAGTAGCGATGCCCGTAAAGGAAATGATGCGACGTATCGAGCGAATCTTCGAGCATATAATTGCCCTGAAGGCTCAAGACGCGTTCGGCCTCTTTGCGGTCCTCAGCGGCTTCGATATAAAGCCGAAGTTCAAGCGGAAAGAAGCGGAACCAGATGTTTACGGCGTCCTGATCGACCTTGTGGATCTCGGACTGAAGTTCGCCGACCGCATCAAGCCAGTCGGTTTCAGAAAAAGTGCGTAGGTGAGAGAAAAGTTCGTTTGCCATATCGATTTTTGACCAAACTTAAATTCAATCAAAATCACGGCGGAATGACAAACGGCAGAGGTTCTAAAGCGTGGTGTCGCGGACGAAAAGCTCTTCGAGGGACAGCTTTGCGGGTTCGACGCGGGTTAGACGGCCGCTGTTCTTTCGGATAAGGTCAAGGACCGCATCGAGGTCGCTTTCGTCCAGGATCTGAATGTTGGCGCCGTCGGGCGTCGCCTCAATGGTCGCTCCGCTGATGAATTCGACCGAACCGCGTATAGCGTCGGCATTCACGCCTTGAACCTCCACGATCAAGGCCCGTCCCGCATCGTCTTTTGCAAGCAGTTCGCTCAATTTTCCCGATGCTGCAAGACGGCCGCCTCTGAGAATTGCGACTTCGTCGCAAAGAGCCTCGATGTCCGAGAGAATGTGAGTTGACATAAAGACACTCACTCCCTTGGCCCGCAAGTTCGCGATCAGGTCGCGTATATCGCGTCGTCCGACAGGGTCGAGCCCTGACATCGGTTCATCGAAGAAGACAAGCTCAGGATCATTTATGAGCGATTGGGCGATACCGACGCGTTGGAGCATCCCCTTGGAGAATTTTCGAAGCTGGCGTCGTCGGTCTTTCTCTGCGATACCAACTTCGGTCAGAAGCGCGTCGGTCTTTTCCTTGCGGGCCGCCGCATCCAAGCCAAAGAGCCTGCCGAAGTAGTCCATCAACTCGTTCGCCGTCAGATAATCGTAAAAGTACGGGCTTTCGGGGCAATAGCCGATCTGCGAGTGCATCTTTACGTTGGCGACATCTTTTCCGAGAACGCTGGCTGTGCCGGCGGTCGGAAATATCAGGCCCATCAGGATCTTGATCGTCGTCGTTTTCCCAGCACCATTGCCGCCTAAGAAACCGAAGATCTGTCCGCCCTTGACGTTCAGATCAAGAGCGTCGAGCGCAAGATTGCGTTTCTTCTTTAGGAAACCGGTCTCGTACTCTTTCGAAAGGCCTTCGATCTCTACGACGTATTTCATCTATTTGTCTCCAGCGGCAATTTGCTCAAGTTGCGGTCGATCTCAACCCGGCATTCGGTTCGATCAAGCAGATATGGAGCTCCGGTCGGATCGACAAGATCGCCCCGAGCGTTGACGCCAAAGTCTCCGCCCGGCAAGTTTACGGTCAATAACGCTGATGTGATCTCGCTAAGTTTCTGTGGGCATTCACCGGTGCGTGTCTTTGCCTCGGCGAGCTTTTCATTTATCGCATCGCGCTCATCGAACCATTTGAGTTCCTGCAAGCGGCTTTCTGCCGTCCTTTTCACCGCCTCATCCGGAGCACTGTCATACATCTCCTGGTAGATCGCACGAGCGGTCGCACGGCTTCCGCCTTCGCTTTTCATCGCCGCCGCCATCATCTTCATAAAAGGTGCGGCACCTTCTATCTTCGACCCGATGTCGTATGTCTCGGCAGCTTGTGGATAGGCCTTTGCTCGCCAATAGATATAGCCAAGGTGCTGATAGAGCCGCCATTCTTTTGGGTTGTTCGCGATCCCTTTTTTCGTGAGAGCGATGGCTTGCTCGCCGTCGATCGCGGGCAGCACCATTGCTCCATACGTGTATGGGGCTATAAAATGCGGGTCAAGATCCGTTGCACTGTCGAGCATCGGATAAAGCAATCGCGGATTGAGATACCGCAGGTCGTCGAGACGTACGTCCTCAGTGGAGTTCACGAGTTTGTCGCCGATGTATTGCAGCGACCGCATCCAATACCAATCGGCAACGAGGCTGTCAGTTCCGAGGACATAGCCTTTCAATTCGCGGCCTTTTACGAAGAGATCCGCATCGGCGTAACTTTCCGGGAGTTGCGGCTTCTGCGAGGCTACGAGATCGCTCAGCGGAGAAAGCGCAAGAAACCCCGCGATGACGATCGCAAGCGGTAGAAGCAGATCTTTTACGAGCGAACGATCCCTCATTTGAAGTTTCGCCTCTTAAAGATGATCGTTGTGATGGTCAGCAGAATGATGTCGTAAACAATGGCGTACACGGTCGCAAACCCGAGCATTGACGCCGGTGGATGCTGGCCGATGGCCGCGTTCGATATCACTGAAAAATTCGAAAAATTCGGGAGAAGGTAATAGACGACGTTGAAGAAGACGAGGGCGGCCTCAGAACCCATCGACTGTGCGAGGTCGCGAAGGCTCGAACTGAAATGCCCGATCACGAAAACGAAGAACGTGAGCAGAGCCGATAGTGCCGGTGTCGAAAATGACGAGAATATTATCGCGACCGCTGTAATGATCGTCATTTCAAGAAAGATCAGAAAGATCGCGGGCCACACACCTGCGATGAACTTTCCGCCGCCGACATATACGAGAGCGAGCGTGATCCCGATGCCCATTACTGCGGTGTTTACAAGCAACGTTACGCAGAATCCGAGATACTTGCCAAGAATGAAGTTCGTGCGGCTTACTGGCTTTGCGAAGATCGAATAGACGGTGCGCTTTTCGATCTCTTTCCAGACAAGGCTTACACCGACGAAGATGGCGATAAAGACGCCGAATATGAGCGACGCACTTAGGCCAAGGTCCGTTACGACGCGTGCTTCCTGCCCGGCGGTCAATTCGCCAAGAAAGATCGCCGCCGCTGTAAGCAGCAGTACGAAAACGATCAGGTTATAAAGCACACGGTCGCGCACCGCTTCGCGAAACGCATTGCGGGCAACCGCGTATATCGTGGAAAAAGAATTCTGATTCGGCACTCTAGTCTTTTATCGCGAGCGGGCAGCGTGCGACATAAAATATTCTACATTAGGCCGGGCGATATCGTCACCCATCATCCAGATTCGTCTTAGTCGTTGTTGCTGAATGGTGACTCGAGTCCCGGAATATTCATCTTTTCCTCAGGATGCAGAACCTCGCGTTCGCCCATGATCGCATAAACGGCTTCTCGCGGTTTCAACTCCATAAGCGGCGGAAGTTTCTGATCAAAAGCCTCTTTTGCGGCCACAGCACCGCCGTTCGTCATAAAATTCCACCACGAGAGAGACTGCCCCTTATCAAGGCCGATCGCTTGGTTCAAAGCAGCCGCGGACTCCTCGTGTTTGCCGTTGAGGTCGAGAATATATGCAAGCCGCACGTAAAGGAAAGGCGATCGAGGATATGCCCGCAAAGCCTCGCGTATGGTCGCTTCTGCTCCGTCAAGGTCGTCCCCCAGGCGCTGTACGATCGACATGCGCGCATAGTCGATCGAGGTTGCCTTGCTTTTGTTGATCGCCCGTTGAAAATGCTCGGCCGCTTCGCGGTAACGCTTTTGTGCGGCCAGGCTCCTGGCATATCCCCATTCAAGGGTCGCATTTGCCGGGTCGATCGCGATGGCCCGATCAAAGGCTTTGTATCGGGCCTCGAGGTCGCTCTCATAAGCGCCGTTGATCGCGGTTTGCAAGGCGACGATCCGCACGATCGAATACGTCGCAAGCATCACGGCCAACAGCGAGATGACTGCGAACAAGACGCTCCACTTTCTTGAGGCCTGAGACTGGGGTTTTGCTTGGCGTTGGCGGCCGAGGGTTCCACCGATCGCTATAGCCAGCACGATGACGAATGCGATGCCGTTCTGGATGATACGGAAGGAATAGGATGTTACGAACGAACTCGACAAGAATGCCGCAAGACCAATGAACGCCGCGACGGTATAAGGCGATGCCCTAGGCGCACGCCGCAAAAGGCAGATCCCCGCATAAATGATGCCCGCAAGCAGAACGCCGAAGATCACTATTCCGACGACACCAAGCTCTGCCGCGATCTGTATGTATTCGTTGTGTGCACGCTCCGCGATAGCGTCATCTGCCAAGGAAAGATTCGGATCATCGGGATGTAGTTCCGCATAGCTAGCTCGGTATCGGACGAATTCTTGCCCAAAATTATCCGCACCTACTCCCGCAAAAGGTGAGTGTTTTAACATCTCGACACCGATGTCGAAAAAGAACGGGCGAATTCGGGCACTCTCGGCGGAGCCCGGATCGACCACTCTTTCGACCATCGGAGCTTTCTCGACCATGACGAACGGTAAGCAGGTGGCCAACAGGATTCCCGCAATTGCGACTCCGACCGTCGCAAAGGCCTTCTTTCTTGCACTACGAAAGAGCGGAAAAATCAGGGCTGCAGCCGCTAATGCGATAGCTTCGATCGCGAAGATTCCGACGCCGGTTCGGCTGAAACTCATCACCACGAACATTCCCAGAATAAACACGCCAACAAACGCCAACCGTCGCGCACGCCTGCCTGCAAATATTGCCAGTATTCCAACGAGGGGATAGATCGTGTTCGAGAGTTCGGTATATTTTGAGAAGCGAAGCCCTAGCGTCGTGCCTCCTTCTTTGAAGATCGAGACCGTGAAGAACTCGATGAGCGGCGATATGGTGAGGAGAAGTACGAAAACGCACAGGCCGATCGTAAAACGTTCTTGAGCGTCACGCCTGGCAAGGATCCATCTTGCGACAAGATAGTATCCGAGATAATTCGCCCAGACGCCTGTGTGATGGATTACCGAAGAGAGGGAATTTGCCCAGAGAGCCGAAGTGCCGCTCCAGACGGTAAAAAGGATCATCGGTGCGATGATAAGCAGCTTTTCACTTCGCGAAAATAAAAGGATCGTCCGCTGCTGCTCGCCCGTAAACCAACCATAGCCCAAGAACACCAAAAGCAGGAGCGAAGCGGCGGTCTCCGGCCGCCACGGATGCATAAACACGTCCCACTCGGGCTTGACGTTGATGATCGGCACGAGAAACACAATGCCGACAGCAATGCCGAAGGCATAGGGGAGCAATGTTCTGATCTTTTCTTTTGACATTAATAGGAGCGGCGAGCCGTTCTGACGTCTATAGATTATAACAAGGGCACTATCGCCAGAAAGAAGAAAAGGCTGCCTTTTCAAACAGCCTCTCGTGTCTATAGTTCGACGTTGGTCGAATCAGTTACCGACTACCGTGCCGTTTGTGAGCGAGCATCCGACCGCCGTTGGGCAGCCAACAGTAAATGGTGTTGACGCATCCGCGGTCTGCAGAATGACGCCGTCGGTGGTGATTCCGAAATGGTGCGTTCCTGTTGCGGTAACACCGGTCGGCGAAAGCGGGTAGCCGATGAATACAAATGTAGCGGGAGCCGACGGGGTTGAGGCCGTCCGTCCTCCGATATACTGAAAGCCGCTCTTAGAGCCGCTTCCGAGAGATCCGTCGACCAGGTTTACGTTTGCTGCAGCCAAGGCTGCAAGACCGGTGTTGTCCAACGAGCCCGCGCTACCCGCGTAGTCGCCTGCTCCGTAGGTTGCGGCATAGGTCATCTGTGCGCCATGAAGAGTGCGAAGCGACGAAATTGCAGAGCCGTCATTCGCTGCCCGGCGCGACGCGAGAAGGTTGGGGATTGCGATCGCAGCGATGATGCCGATGATCACGACGACGATCAAGAGTTCGATAAGCGAGAAGCCTTTTTGATTTTTCATTTGTTTGTCCAAAGTTTCTAATGTGCGGAAAGGCTCCACACCTCTCCAAGAACGGTTCGATACTTACAAGAGCTGTGCCAAAGATCATTCGCCTTCAGGATGTCGCCTTAAATCAAGTGATAGTAAGAGCTTAGAGGAATATACGTCATAGCCGGCCGATCGGTGTAAACGATCATGCAGGCCTGGTGTTACATTTTTTGCAACAGTCGCTCTCGCAAAAAATGATAGCTTTGCTCCGGAATAAAGGCCGACTAAGAGGTCATATCAGAAGTTCGACGCGAGATTGAACAATTTGATATTTGGATCTAGCTCCGTTAGGAGCGGAATATTTGTAGCAGGCGGAACGCAGCGATTCGTCAAGCTCCGTTAGAAGCGGCATCTTGTTGTTTGCAATCCGTTGGTGTCGCCCCTAGCGGGGCTTAACCTCTCTGTTGTATTCATGATCTACAAACATTTCACTCCTAGCGGAGCTGCGATCGGGCGCGGAAGGCGGAATGAGGAATGGATGAACAACGAACAACGAACCATGCATTCGAGCGCAAAAGAAAAGAGGCTGTCTTTTGAGGCAGCCTCTCTAGTCCATAGACCGATTTTAGTCGATCATTAGTTACCCATAACCGTACCACCCGTGACCGAGCAGCCTGATGCACAGCTGAATGTAAGAGCTGTTGCCGCAGGGCTGTTCAGGATGACACCGTCAGTAGCGATACCGAAGTTACGCGTACCGGTTGCGGTAACACCCGAAGCCGACTGCGGAACGGCACCGAACACGAATGTTGCAGGAGCGCTCGGGCTAGCCGTGCTAGCCTGACCCGTGAACGTGTAACCGCTCTTTGAACCGCTGCCGAGGCTGCCGTCAACAAGGTTGACACCCGAAGCGGCCATTGCAACGAGGCCTGTGTTATCCATAGCAGCCGTCGAACCGGCGTACTGACCTGCACCATAGGTTGCAGCGTAGGTCATCTGAGCACCATGAGCGGTGCGGAGCGAAGAAACGGCCGAGCCCTCGTTAGCTGAACGACGTGCAGCGAGGAGGTTCGGGATAGCGATAGCAGCGATGATGCCGATGATAACAACGACGATCAAGAGTTCGATAAGCGAGAAGCCCTTTTGGTTTTTCATTTTGTTTTTCACAATCTCCTAAAAATGTTGAAAAGTCTTACGTACCTTTCCCAGGCAGTGGTGTAGATACAAGGGGCGTGCCAAAAGGAAAGTACGGGGTTAAGGAAGTTCGTAGAGTATTGAGTTTATTGAGTTTAGATGGGTTAGTGGAGGCGAGTCGATTCGGCAATTGGGGTTGAACGCCGTTAGGAAAGTGGTCAAATTAACGGAAAATGGCATTCGATGGGTGACAAAAAGTGTGAATTTGGGTCTTGTGAGTCTATCGAGTCTATCGAGTCGTCGGAGTCGCATCTGTCGGCAGACTCCGCAGACTCGATAGACTCCTACGAGCTTCGCATCTGCGCGGAGAGTTCGCGGATGTTGTGTTTGTCGAGCAGGTGGCGGAGCGAACGGACTGGCATCTTGAGGAGATCAGCGGCTTTCGTCTGGTTGCCGCCGCATTGTTTCAGAGCCTCGACGACGTAGGTCTTTTCGAGGTTGTCGAGATGAGCGGAGAGGTCGATACCATCCTCGGGAAGCTCGAATTCGGAGCGAATGCGGTCGGGGTTGTAATTCGTTATATGGGTCGGAAGGCGTTCGGGCTGGATCGCGTCGGTGCGTTCCAAGGCAACGGCGCGCTCGATCGTGTGCTCAAGTTCGCGGACGTTTCCGTGCCACGCATAATTCTCAAGCATTTCCAGAGTGTTCGGCGAAACTCCGATCGTGCGGCCCGTCATCTCGGCGAATTTCGCGACAAAATGATCGACGAGCATCGGGATATCGTCGCGGCGTTCTCTGAGCGGCGGCAATTCGATCGGAATGACGGAGATGCGATAAAAGAGATCTTCGCGGAAGGTTCCTTCGTCGGACATCTTACGGAGATCGCGATTCGTGGCGCCGATGACCCGCGCGTTGACGGCGATCTCTTCGTGAGCGCCGACAGGACGAACGCGTTTTTCCTGCAGCACGCGCAGAAGTTTCACCTGCATCGCGAGCGACATCTCGCCGATCTCATCAAGAAATATCGTGCCGTTGTTTGCGGCTTCGAAAAGGCCTTTGCGGTTAGTGTTCGCGCCCGTGAACGAACCTTTTACATAACCAAATAGTTCGCTTTCAAGAAGTGTTTCTGTAAAAGCGCCGCAGTTTATCGAAACAAAAGGCTTTTCGGCACGCGGGCTCAGATCGTGTATCGCTCGGGCAACGAGTTCTTTGCCGGTTCCGCTTTCGCCAAAAATAAGGACAGTCGATGGAACTTCCGCAACGGTCTCGATCATCTGGAAGATCGCCTGCATCTTCGCCGAACTTCCCACGATGTTCCTGACGCTGCCGCGTTCCCGCTGAGCTCGTTTGAACGCACGATTCTCAACGATAAGCTGCTGCTTCTCGATAACCTTTCGGACGATGAGCTTCAATTCCTCGACATCGAACGGTTTTTCGATGAAATCTTCAGCGCCGAGCTTGAACGCCTCGCGGGCGTTTTCGACAGAAGAGAACGCGGTCATCAGGATCAGCCCGAGGTCAAGCTGCGTCTCGCGTATCGCACGGAGCATCTCGATGCCCGTCATGTCAGGCATTTTTACATCCGAGATGACAACATCTGCGGGTTCGGCTTCGAGAGCCTCGAGGCCCTCGCGTCCGTTACGCGCGGTACGAACCGCGTGGCCGTCGAGCTCAAAGACATGCGTCAATAGCTGTCGGTAACTTTGCTCGTCGTCAACGATGAGGATCTTTGCCATTCTTTGTCTTAAATGCGGCCGCGGGGAATCGCAAATAGCGGCCAATGTCATTATCTCACAAAACGGTGCATTAGCGGTCAACTGAAGTTTGATCTTCTTTCTGCACCTTCAGGAATTTGTTCAGATGCGGATTCGGCGGGTCGGATTCGTGCTTTTGCACGGCCGGCAAAGGTTTGCTGTCTGTCGGAAGATCGATGACGATCGTCGTGCCCTTGTTCTCCAGAGAGCGTACGCTGATCGTCCCGAAGTGATCGCGAACGATCTGATAAACGATCGAAAGGCCAAGTCCGGTTCCGCCGGTACGCGAGCTCGAGAACGGTTCGAATAATCGTTCGACCTGTTCGGGCGGCATTCCGCAGCCCGTGTCAGCAAATGAGATGCGAATCCGGTTATCAAGGATCTTCTCGATCGAGACAGTCAGCTTTCCGCCGTCAGGCATCGCAAGCATGGCGTTTCGGCTAAGATTCCAAAAGATCTGCTTTAGCTGCGAAGCATCACCGGACATTGTTATTGGCGTATCGCCAGCCGCATCAATGATCTCATGCCGATCGTTCACGTCGGGGCCGTGTCTCAAGAGCATCAAGGTCTCCCGCAAAACCTCGTGAATGTCCACGTCTGCGAACTCGGCGGTCGCGGGCCGTGCATAACTCAAGAAGTTCGTAATGATCCCGTTAAGTCGATCAGACTCCTTAAGAATGATGTCCATTAGACCAGCCTGCGAAGAACCGGCTTGCGTTGACGATTCGAGTACTTGTATAGCACCGCGCATCGCCCCGAGCGGATTTCGGATCTCGTGAGCAAGTCCTGCCGCGACTCTTCCTACCGCGGCAAGGCGATCTTTTCGACGAACATTCTCCTCCATCGAACGGATCTGCGTTACGTCCTGAAAGGTGATGATAAGGCCCGAAGCCTCGCCTTCACGCGAATACAGATGTGCGATGCTGTATCCGACGCGGACAAGAAAGCCTTCGGGCGTCGATAACTCGGTCTCAAACCGCGGAGCCTGCTCGCCGGCGCTTGCCGCTCCGATCGACATTGCGATCGGACCGCGAATATCCCCAAAAATGACCGCGATATTCTCGCCGGTAACCTGATCGGCGTGATGGCCTGTGATCTCGGCGGCGGCGGCGTTGAACGTAAATATCGTTCCGTCGAGGTCGGTAGTTATGAGGCCGGAGCGAATAGATTCAATTATCCTTTCGTGCAGGAGACGAAGGCTGGCCAGCGTCTTCGCCGTTTCGCGAAGTTCTTCGCCCGAGGAATGCCGATCCGAGAGCCGCGATGCGAGCAGCCCGACGACCAGGAACGCGACTACGTGAAAGCTTACGATCTGAACGAATTTGCCGGGCGGCTGAGCGACCCCGCTGGAATCAATAATGCCGCCCGCGACAAGCGCCGACATTGTGACAAAGGCCGCAGAGCAGAACATCGCCATCAAGAGCGTTGCCAGCGGTCTTAGGAAGAAACTGCCGACTCCGATGATAACGATGTAGAGCGTGATATACGGCGAGGAAAGGTCGCCCGTCCGCCACACAAGCCATGTAGTCAATAAAACGTCGAGGATGAACTGCACCCTTAACTGCCAGGCGATCGATCGGCTTAGCCGCAGCAGAAAGAAATATACGATCGTAAGGCCGACCGATATCACAAAGACGAGAAGCAGGCCGTCAGGCAGGTTTTCGTAGCTTAGACGAAGCGTTCCGCTATGCCACACCCAACTCGCAACGAGCAGTACGAAAATAACGACGAGCCGACCGATTATCAGGGTCTGGACCCGAGCGACCTTTCCGCTATTGGCTGGAACTGAATTTTCGTCTAAACTCGTCATCTAATAGCCGAGGAATTCAAATATGGCAGAGATGGAAAACTCTTCGCGTTTTGAAGCTCGCCCATGGGGCACGTTCACGATCCTTGAAGAGCACGACACATATAAGGTCAAAAGGATCGAGGTTCTTCCGGGAAAACGCCTAAGTTACCAACGTCATAAGCAACGCAGCGAGCATTGGTTCGTCATTGCCGGGACGGCTAAAGTAACACTAAACGGGCGGGAAAGCCTTGTCAACGCACAAAACGC
Source organism: Acidobacteriota bacterium (assembly GCA_018269005.1). GTDB lineage: Bacteria > Acidobacteriota > Blastocatellia > Pyrinomonadales > Pyrinomonadaceae > OLB17. Next base: position 284,064 of record JAFDVK010000053.1, read on the forward strand.
TGTCGATATTCCTGCGGGCACGGCCCACCGCGTCGAAAACCCGGACGCAGAGACCTTGGTCTTTATCGAAGTCCAGACCGGCACCTACTTTGGCGAGGACGATATAGAACGGCTTGAGGACGACTTCGGCCGAGTTTAGTCCTGCAAGAATGTGACGATCTTCCGGGCGGCCTCACCAATGTTGTCCGCGATCAATGTTGGCAAAGATCCAAGTGTCTCTTTATGCTCCATTCCGTAACCTGTTAAGACCAAGCAAGTTTTTAAGCCGGCATTGACCCCGGTTTGAATATCGAGATCTTTATCGCCGATGAACCACGAGCGCGAAAGGTCGATATTGTGTTCGCCTGCCGCGCGCTCGATCAATGCTGTGTTCGGCTTTCTGCAATCGCATCCGGCATCCGGCAGATGCGGACAATAATAAAATCCGCGGATCAGACTGCCGAATTCTTCCCGCAACGCCTTATGAATATTCTGCATATCTTCGGCAGTGAATAGTCCGCGGCCGATACCGGATTGGTTCGTCACGACAAATAGAAGAAAGCCGGCAGCGGAAAACTGCTCAAGAGCGGTCTTTGTGAACGGAAATATACGCAGGTCGTCAACCCGCGAAAGGAAGTTGACCTCTTCGATCAAGGTGCCGTCACGATCAAGGAATATCGCAGGAGTAAGCTGTTGTTGTTCAATCATTTAGAGTTAGATAGTTAAGAATACGCTCGAAGATGAATTCGGATGTGATGCCGGTCATGCATCGATGATCTATCGGGCATTCCCGCAGCATACACGGCGAACAATCTACGGGATGTGAGATAACCTCAGCATTCGGCGAGAGTGGCCGTGTTGTAACCGGATTCGTCGGCCCGAAGATGACGAATGTCTTTGTGCCGACCGCAGGTGCAATGTGTGCGAGCCCCATATCGTTCGAGATCATTGCATCGCAGGCGGCGAGGACAGCGACCGCAGAGGCCAGCTCGGTCTTCCCTGATAGATCGATCAATTTTGCTTTGCTCAGCCCGACGACCTTTGCGGCGGTGGCTGATTCAGCCTTCGAGCCAAGTATGATAAGCGAAGCGTGGCCGTCCAGCATGTCGGCAAGACGGGCATAGCTCTCGGCAGGCCAGCGCTTGGCAAGCGAATTCTGCGACCCGACTCCGAGAGCGATCACCGGCCTTGAGAGATCAACGCCCTCGGTTGCCATGAACTGACGTGCTTCCGCGATCCTCTGATCGGAAACGTTGAGCGTCGAATCAGGTTCACCGAAGATCGGTTCACGGCCGGTGATCCGTTTTATCGACTCCTTCACAAGTTCAAGGTAGTAGAACGACTCGTGAGCGCGATCTTTCCATTCGGGAACGGCTATCGGAGCGGTCAGGAGCAAGCCGCGAGCGTCCTTGTTATAGCCGATGCGGATCGGAATGCGCGAAAGGGCGACGGTGAGTGCCGATTCGAAGGAATTCGGAAACAAAATGACGGCGTCGTATGCATCTTCTTTCAGAAATTTTGAGTTGTCGAGTATATCGCGGACGCGCCATTTTGCCGGATCATAGGTGACGATCTCGTCAATAAAATCAGCGTCGCGAAAGAGCCCATCGGCCCAACTTCGCGAATGCAGTGTTATTTGATCGCTAGGAAACGCACGGCGAAGCTCGCGTAATGCCGGCACGGACATTACGGCGTCACCGATCCAATTTGCCGAGCGGACGAGTATCTTCATTTTGCTGCGGTACGAAAAAGCGTGGCAAGGCCGTCTTCGATCGAAACCTTCGGGCTCCACGCGAGTTCGTGGTCGATCAAACTTAGATCGGAAACGTAGTTCATTGGCGACGGGGCCGGCAAGACGGTCTCGCTGTCGATCGCTGCCTGCAGGCCGGAGACTTCCTCCATCTTTTCCACGAGTTCTTTCATCGAGACGGCATTCTTCCTGCCGCCGCCAAGATTGTACTTTCCGTGACGGACCGCTGATTCGAGGAAACTCTCGCACGCCGCCGAGATGTCGTCGACGTGGATAATATCCCGAACCGGACGCCCATCGGCGGGAAGTGCGATCGGTTCGCCCGAATTTATCGCCTCGGCGATCGCACCGACAAAGTTCGGCGAGTTTCCGTCGCTCGGCGGTGCATACGGTGTTGACAGGCGAAATATGCAGCTTCGGAATTCATTCGTGTTCGCATAGAGCTCGACATACCGTTCGGCAATATATTTGGACCACTCGTACGCGGTTTGCCCCATATAGTCGATGGGACACGTTTCCGGGACTTCCGAATATTGGTCGGCAACGCGTGCGTATATGTCTTTTGTTGACATAAAGATAAATGTGCTGCCTTTACGCATTGCTTTAAGCAGCTTTCTGGTGCCGTCAACGTTTACATTCAGGGTATTTTCGGATCCGACGCCCGAACGATCGAGACTTGCCGCAAGATGGATGACGACGTTGTAGGCTCCGGCCGCGCGAGCGTGTTCAACATTCAGAATATCCTTGCCGTGCCGTAGTGAGAGGTCGTCCGCCTTGAAATGCGAACGGATGTGCGTGCCCAAATAGCCGCTGCCGCCTGTAACAAGTATTTTCACAATTCAATTAGAAAGGATTATTTCCTCTACTTCAAGACCGTTGCGATGTAGTAAAATTAAAAGTCGGCCGCAGTTTGTGCCGCCCGCCGTTTCGCAGATCAATGCCCGACAGCATAAAACCAAATCATGTACGCTCAAAAAAGCCGCCAAAGGCGTGGCTTAAGAGGCATCGGGGCGCGGAACCGAAGCAGGTGCCGCGGTCGAAATTTCGACGGTTTCTGCGGCTGATCTTCAACGGTTGGACGATCTCGATCGCCGGCGTTGTGATCGTATCCGCGTTTTTGACCGCAACGTATTTCTGGCTCGACTTTTCTGAACAGATCGACCGCAAGCTCCTTTCCGGCGAAGTGTTTACGCCGACCGCAGGTATTTATTCAGCTCCGAAGACACTGCGAAAGGGCGAGAAGATCTCGCGAGATGAACTTATAGGCTATTTGAAGTCGGCGGGCTATATCGAGCGTAACGATAAGGCCGACCAGTCGCGCAGCCGCTATTCGATCGATGGCGACACGTTCGGCATCGAACCCGGAGCCTCGGCGATGATCGACGGAAAGAAGGCCTTTCCGTCGTTGACGGTAAAATTCTCGAGAGACGGTAAGGCAGTTGACGCGATAGGCGATCGCGATTCCGGCCAACAGGTGAGCGAGGCAAAACTCGAACCGAAAATGCTCAGCTCGATCGCAAGCGAAGGCGACGGCCGCCGCCGAACCGTAAATTTCAACGATATCCCGCCAACGCTCGTTAAGGCGATCACCGTAACCGAAGATCGAGCGTTCTTCGATCATTACGGCGTGAACTTTCGCGGTATCGCTCGTGCCGCGTGGCGCCGATATGAGGGCGACGACGACGGCCCGCTTTCGAATCAGGGCGGTTCGTCGATAACGCAGCAGCTTGTCAAGAATCTGCTTCTCTCGAATGAGCGGACGCTGACACGAAAGGTCACGGAAGCTTATATGTCCGTGATCCTGGAAACGCGGCTGACCAAGCAGGAGATATTCACGCTTTACGCGAACCAGATCTATCTTGGCCAGCAATCCGGCGTCTCGATCTACGGTGTCGGCGAGGCCGCGGACGCATATTTCGGGAAAGATGTTGCTCAGCTCACGCTTCCTGAGGCCGCGTTCATCGCGGGTATCATTCGCAGCCCGAATCGATACAGCCCGTATAAGCATCCGGAAAAATCTGAAGAACGCCGCAATCAAGTTTTACAGTCGATGGTCGAGGCCGGCGAGATCACACCTCAGATGGCAGATGCCGCAAAGGCGACGCCCATCGAACTGAAGAAGATCGACAGCAGACGCGATCTGCAGGGAATGCCGTATTTCTCGCAGTACGCGATCGAGCAGCTGCCGAAACTTGTCTCTGACCCCGAAGCTCTTCAGCATCTGCGTGTCTATACGTCGATCGATCCCGATCTGCAGAAGATGGCTTACGAGACGGTCGCAAAACGTCTGGACGCGCTCGACAAGTATTTCCCGAAGAAGAAGGACAACTTGAACGCGGCGCTCGTTTCAATCCGACCGAAGACCGGTGAGATCGTCGCGATGGTCGGCGGACGGGACTATCTCAAGAACCAATTCAATCGTGCGACGGACGCAAAGCGTCAGCCGGGCAGTGTCTTCAAGCCTTTTGTTTACGGCACGGCGATAAACTCGGCGTACGATTCGGGTTCGCGTGTCTTTACGGCCGCCACGGTCATCAAGGACGAGAAGAAGGTCTTCACGTTCAACCAGGATTCGTATTCGCCGAATAATTTCGGGGACACGTTCTCCGGCAAGGAACTCACGCTTCGAGATGCTCTCGTCAAGAGCAAGAACGTCATCACGGTCGATCTTGCGATGCAGCTGAACATCGGCAAGGTGATGAACCTAGCGGCAAAGGCGGGCTTCCCGAAGGTCGAGAAGGCTTATCCATCGATGGCGCTGGGAACGGCCGAGGCGACACCGCTTGAGGTGGCGACCGCGTACACGATGTACGCGAATCTTGGAGATCGCGTACTTCCGACACCCATTACTCAGATCACGAGCGGTGATGGCCGCACCGAAAAGCTTGTAACGCCCGACCGGCAATCAGTTATTCGCCCGGATGTTGCGTACATCATGGACGATATGATGAAGGACGTGATCAACCGCGGCACTGCGGCCGGAGCACGGGCCTGGGGCTTTCAGAACGTACCGGGCAAAACTGCGTTCGCAGGTAAGACCGGCACTTCACGCGATGGCTGGTTCGCGGGCTTTACGCCCGAACTCGTCACGGTCGTTTACGTTGGCTTTGACAACGGCGACGATCTCGGAATGCAGGGTTCGGAATCTGCGTTGCCGATCTGGGCGGACTATATGAAAGCCGCGCTCGCGCTTCATCCCGAATGGAACGGGGACTGGGCGATGCCCGCCGGAATTCGCCGTGCGGAGATCGACATTCGTAATGGTTCGCTCATACGGCCCCTCGACGATCTTACCTCGACCGACCCAAATGCTGCCGCATCGCCAACACCGACTCCAATGCCGCCGAGCCCCGGCGTTGACCCTTCACTTATCGACGAACCGCCGACCGCTCCGGCCGAACCTGAGATCTACGTTACGAACGTCCCGAAAGAGTTTGTTCGCACGGAGCTTTTTATCTCGGGAACTTTGCCGAATCGCCAACTGATCTCGACGGAAGACGCGTTGGCGGGCGACGGGCCGCTCCCGCTGCCGTCGCAGACGCCGATCGAGCAAAGTTGGTCCGACTCTGCCGATTCGACCGAAGGGCCGCCGCAGAACGAATCGCAGCCCGCAGCAAAGGATCTCGTGACCGTGATGATCTGCCCGATGACCGGACTGCGTGCGACCTCGAAATGCCCGCAGCGGGAGCCGCGGAGTTTTCCAAAAGGTGAAGAACCCAAGGAATTCTGCACGTTCCATCGCTAGCAAAGATTTTTCCAAAAAACTTGCAAGTTATGACAAACACCTGCGTTCTTAGTCCGCGAGGTTGGGAGAAGTGTGTTCAAAATGCCGCTCCCGTCTGCTCGTGAATAACCCACGCGGAGGCGTCCGTTCGCTCGCTCGGAATGCCTGCAAAGAGCCGCTTGTTTTAGTGAGCAAAAGGAAGAACAATGAGAAGACAAGTAATTCTTGGAACAGTTTTGGCAGCCTCGGCTGCATTGGCATCAGCTTGTTCGGGCACCGCTACGCCGAACACGAACACTCCGCCGGTCAAACCGACGGCATCACCGACCGCAACCGCAAGTCCGGCAGCATCTCCTGCGGCCACGGACAAGAAAAGCGACGTGAATAACGACGCGAAACCGGGTTTGCCGACAACCTCCGATCCGAAGGCGACCGACAAGAAGGACGCTGAAAAGAAGGATGACAAGGTCGCCGAGAAGCCGGCCGATGTGAAGAAGGCAAACTAGCCTTTGGACGATCCAACGCCACTGGTCGGCCTCAAGCCGACCCGTGGCTTTTCTCATGGTTCAAAGCCGCTGTCCCATCCCAGTTCCAATAAGCGTGGGACACGCAACTCCTTTATTGCCAGCACTTACGCAAACTGTCCCAAAGTGTCCCAAACACCCCGTGGGACAAATAAGTATCTGTGTTCTCAACACTTACAGCCGATTTTTGCGAAAAAAAATAAAAAAAATACTTTTTGGAGCGGCGGACGCCCTCGCCTCATCTGCAAGTTGCCATTTTTTCAAAGAACAAAGCACACAACGTGTGTTGTGTATCTCCCTATAAGTATAACACACTTGTCAAGACTGATCAACGGAATTGACCATTTGATGTCGTCCCCACGGGGGACGAACAAGATTCAGGGCGTAGGGTTTGCACCCTACGCCCTATTGTTTCTCCACGATCGGTGATCGAACGGCATTCGATCATTTCATATTCAAAGCCTTTACGAGGAATGCGTAGATGTCGGCCTGCTGTTGTATGGCAAGCGTCGTCGGCAATCCGGCTCCGTGGCCGCCGCGAGTTTGGATGCGAATCAGAACGGGAGCGTCGCCGGCCTGAGCATATTGCATCGCCGCCGTGTATTTGAAGCTGTGGGCAGGGAATACGCGGTCGTCGTGATCGGCGGTCGTAACGAGAACGGGCGGGTATTTCGTGCCCCTTTTTGCGTTGTGATAAGGCGAATAGGCGTACATCGCCTTGAAGTCCGCGGCGTCCGTCGGATTGCCGTAGTCGCTACGCCATGCCCAGCCGATCGTGAACTTATCAAAACGAAGCATATCCATCACGCCGACCTGCGGCACCGCCGCACCGAAAAGATCGGGATGCTGGTTAAGTGTCGCTCCGACGAGAAGTCCGCCGTTCGAACCGCCGTTGATCGCAAGTTTGGGTGTCGAAGTGTATTTGTTGGCGATCAGCCATTTCGCGGCCCACGCAAAATCGTCGAAGACATTTTGTTTTTTGAGTCTCGAACCGCCGGTCCACCAATCTTTGCCGTACTCGCTGCCGCCGCGAAGACAGGCAACGGCATAGACGCCGCCCATTTCGAGCCAGCCGACGCGGGCGACCGAGAATCCGGGCGTCATCGCGATATTGAATCCGCCGTAGCCGTAAAGCAGCGTCGGGTTCGTGCCGTCGAGCTTTATGCCTTTCTTGTAGGTAAGGAACATCGGGATCTTCGTGCCGTCTTTCGAAGGATAGAAGACTTCCTTGACCTCGTATTGCGACGAGTCGAACTTCACGTTCGACTTGCGGAAGAGTTTGCTCGCCCCGGTCTTCATATCGTAGCTGTAGATCGTCGGCGGGGCGTTGAAACTCGAGTAGGAATAGAACGTCTCGCTGTCCTTACGCTTTCCGCCGAAACCGCCTGCGGAACCGATGCCCGGCAGCTTGACGTCGCGAACGAACTTGCCGTCGGTCGTGAAGATCTTGATAAGCGTATGCGCGTCGTGCAGGTAATTGACGACGAGTTTGTCGTTATCGAGGAGATTCACACCCGCGATCGAGTCGGCAGTTTGCGGGATCACGTCGGCGAACTTATGTTCGCGTGCCAATACATTGACCTTGACTATCTTGCCGCGAGTGGCGTCCTTGTCGGTCTGAAAATAGAAGGTCGAGCCGTCGTTGCCAATGAAATTCCAACTGTTATCGAGATTCTCGATGAGCGGGAGGATCGGAGCCTTGTCCATCTTGAGATTCTTGAAATAGACCATATTCATCCGCTCGGTACCTTTGCCGACCGTGATGATGAGCCAATTTCCGTCCTCGCTGATCTCTGCACCCGAGAAATATTCTTTGTTGTCGGGACGCTCGTAAACGACGTAGTCATCAGACTGCGGCGTTCCTAATTTGTGGTAGTAGATCTTTTGGAAGAACGTATTCTCCTTGAGTTCCTCGCCCTTTTTCGTCGGAGCATAGCTCGAATAATAGAATCCGCTGTTGTCCTTGCTCCAGGCGGAAACGCCCTGGCGGTTAGGAGCGAGGGTGTCCGGAAGCAGCTTGCCGGTCGCCGTGTCCATCACATGCCATTCGGTGCGGTCGCTGCCCGCGATAGCAACACCGTACGCCCAAAGTTTGCCGTCGTCAGTAAAATTCGAACCGGAAAGGGCGGCCGTTCCGTCCGCGAGTATCTTGTTCGGGTCGAAGAAGATCTTGCCTTCGTCCGATACGGAATTCGCACGATAGAGAACACTTTGATTCTGCAGGCCGTCGTTCTTCGAGTAGATATAGAAACCGTCGGCAACCTTTGACGGAGCAGAATAACGCTCGTAATTCCAAAGCTCGGTCAGGCGTTCCTTGATCTTTTCACGCTGCGGTATCTTTTCGAGATACGATTCGGTCAGCTTATTCTCGGCTTCGATCCAGGCACGCGTGTCGGCCGACTCGGTGTCCTCCATCCAGCGATACGGATCGGGAACTTTAACGCCGTGAAAGTCATCTACCTGATCCGATCGATGTGCCGGCGGATAAGTAAACTTTGCCTGAGCCGGAAAGCTCACGGTCAAGAATGAGAGCAGAAGGAAAAGGGCAAAACTCTTTTTGAGCATTATCGAACGGTCACCTCACATCTAGATTGATGCGAAGAGTATAGACCGCGACCGCTCCAAAACGAAGTGCGGCGGCTAGATCGCCATTATTTAGCGGCCGGTTCTGATCGGGATCGGTTGGATCTGTCGATTGGGCCGGTAGCGAGCGGACCGTCAAAAGACGCTGATGTCGCTTCTATCAAGCTCGGCGTTGGTCGAATTGCCATTCTCCGCCGCTTGGTAGGGAAGCCAAGTTCGCCCGGCGTAGAGTGCCGCTTCCGCCTTCGCAGCGGTCATAGGTTTTGCAAGAAGGTAGCCTTGTCCATAGTCGCAGCCCAAATGTTTCAGGACGGAAAGCTGAGCCTGCGTTTCGATGCCTTCGGCGATGACCTTCATGCGAAGGTTCTTTGCGAGCGAGACGATCGTCTGTAGGATCTCCGAATCTTCGCCATTCGGGCCGACGCCCGAGACGAACGACCGGTCGATCTTGATCGTATCAAACGGCAGTTTGTGTAGAATGCTCAGGCTTGAGTAGCCTGTTCCGAAATCGTCGAGGCTAAGTTGAACGCCGAGTCGCTTAAGGTCTTTGAGGAGTTTCAGCGTAAATTCAGGATTGTCCATCGCGGTGCTTTCCGTGATCTCTAGCTTCAACGCCTCGGGCGCAAGTTTCGATCGCTCGAGAGCACACTCGATATCGTAAACAAGATCCTCGCTCGACAGATGTTTTCCTGAGATGTTCACGCTGACGAGGATGTCGCGAGTCTCAGCCGAGATCTTTCGCCATTCGGCCATCTGATCGGTCGTTTCACGCAGGATCCATTTAGTGATCGGTATGATGAGTCCTGAGTCTTCGGCTATGGGTATGAACCTTGCCGGCGGGATGTTTCCGAATTCACCGTGATTCCACCGCAGAAGAGACTCAAAGCCAAGCAGCTTTCCGTCGGTTATCCTGACAAGCGGCTGATAGCTCATAGAGAGTTCGCCGCGTTCGATTGCGTGGCTAAGGTCCATCTCCAGGCGAACACGTTCAAGGAATCTCGTGCGGAGATCACGCGTAAACAACGCGACGCTCTCCCTCTGCGCCTTTGCATAATTCATTGCGATGTCGGCATCCCTGAGAACCTCCTCGGGTGTCGTGTATTCCATGTCGGCAGGTGCGATGCCGATGTTGACCGAGATCGAGATGCGGTTGCCGCTTAGCGAGAAGGGCTGCGAAATACTGCTGTGTATTCGCTGCGCGACCTTTTTTGCTTTTGCCGCGGTGGATGGGCCTTTCAGTACGATCGCAAATTCGTCGCCGCCAAGCCGGGCAACCATGTCCGCCGGCGTCACAAGCCGCAGGAATCGGCGGGCAGCGATGCTCAAGACCTTATCCCCGATCGTATGGCCGAGGCTGTCATTGATGTTCTTGAATCTTGAAAGGTCGAGGAAGAGCACGTGATAGGCCGCAGTGTTGTCGCTGCGATACGCTGCGATCCGATCCATGAGCTTTTCGTGGAAGAGTTTTCGGTTTGCAAGGCCTGTCAATGCATCGTGCAAAGCCGCATGCTGAAAATTCTGCTCACTCTTCCGTAACGCGATATTCGCCCGTTCTTGGCTTTCCAATGAGGCGGCGAGTTCGGACGCATACACTTCAGCCTCTCTGCGTAGCATCCGTTCGGTTTCCGCTTTTTCCTTTTGCGCCGCCTCGGTCTCCAGCATTGCCTCTTTTAGGTCCTGAACCGACCTTCGATAGCTGAAATAGACGATCGCGATACCGACCGCCGAGATGACGGCCGTAAGAATATCGCCGTAGGTGGCGAGCATATAGACCAAAGCGGCGAGGCCCGCTCCAACGATGTGCATCATCGCTCGCGAGGAGAAATCCTTCCGCCAACTTCGATACGCCTCGCTAAGACGGTTCTTCGCCCTGATAAACGACAACCAAGAGGAGGCGATCACGAAATGCAGGACCGAGATCGTCCCGAGGGTCACAATAAGGTGCTGCACACTTCCGAACGGCCCCGTTACCAGCCTGGTAGATGGCAGGATCGTCCAGATCAGGTAGGCTGCCGTGAAACTAACGACGTTCAGAGCAATATTGAACGGAACCATGTAGGGCTGAAATCTAAAGCCCTTCCGGTAGTAGAGATAAATACAGTTTGCCGTCGTTTCGATCCCTGCAAAGAGAATTGCTGTCGGACCGCCGTAGAAGAGAAAGGCGAGATAGATGCAGGCGTCAGAGAATGTTAGAGCAATGTCAGTTCCCGGTAGAGGAATGCTCGCCCGCGGAGCGATAACTACGGCGAACAGCAGGAGGGCAGCGAGCAATGGCGTGAGATTCGAGACGTCGAATCCGACAATGCCAAACGCGATCGCGCACACCCCAAGGGCGATCGTTAAGATCCGTGAAAATTTTTCGTTGGGGTCGATGGCCATCCTTGACGGTGATGATCTAAGCAGACGGATAGATAAAGGCGAAACCCAGGCCGGTATTAAGTTTAACACGTGTTGAACCCAAGAATGCAAGCATTTTTCTGTGCTTTTTGATACGGCCGAATTGCGAGTGTATACAAAATACCCAGCAGCTATGAGTGTATAGCCAGTATCCACTGACGGTAAATCATTGAAACTACACCAGTTAGCATAAATTGTGATGTGTTGAATAGTAAGTATACAGATGATCGCGACCGCGATCGACTCATGCCTGACGCAATTCCGACGCTTGTAAAAGACTGCAAATACACGAGTTAGAGAGTTTCTGAACAAGATCGAATGCTGTGGCACGCGTCTTGAAATAGGGAAGGGCGAAAGACGCCGAAGCTTAGGGGCTTCCAAAAAAAATAAATTTTACTGGAGAAGGGAAAATGAAAAAGACAATCGCAGGACTCGCACTCGGACTTATGCTCATGGCCGGAAACGCATTCGCAGGTGATGGAATCATCGTCGGCGGCACACTCGTTGATGACAGCGGCACTCGCAACCCGACAGCATGCACCAGCATGAACGGATCGCGTGACATCCTCGTCAGCAGCGCAACGGGCATTCTTATCACGGATTTCACCGGCATCCTCATCACGGATCTCGTAGGAATCCTCATCACCGACCGTACGGCACCGTCTAGCTGCAGTGCTCGTGACGGCATCCTCATCACGGACTAGGCTCTCCGAAATTGGGTTGTGACGCACCGGGGTACCACGGTGACACCACCAAGATGACTCGTCGCGAAAGCGGCGGGTCATTTTTTATGCGTGTTTTGCGTTTGGCTGCAAGGCCCGGAGCCGCTCAACAGCAGAAGGAAGTATGGCGAGGAGTTTGTCGATCTCAGCGGCGGTGTTCTGGCGCCCAAGGCTGAATCGAATTGCCCCGCGGGCTGTCGCATCTCCGTGTCCTAAAGCACGAATGACCGGCGATGGCTCGAGCGAACCTGACGAACAAGCCGAGCCGGTCGATACCGCGATGCCCTGCATATCGAGGGCTATCAAGAGGGCTTCGCCCTCGACCGAGCGGAAGGAGATGTTCGCGATGTTTGGCAGCCGTGTTGTGCGGTCACCATTCGGGACCGCTTCGGGGACGCGTTCGAGGATGACGTTCTCTATTCGGTCGCGGAATGAACGTATTCGCGAATCGAGGTCGTTGAGGCTCGCTTCGGCCAGGTCTGCCGCAGAACCAAGACCTACTATTCCCGGAACGTTTTCGGTTCCGGCCCGCGTCCCGCGTTCCTGGCGGCCGCCGATATTCTGTGTATGAAGCCTCACACCGCGGCGCACATAAAGGCCGCCGATACCTTTCGGGCCGTTGATCTTGTGCCCGGAAAAAGAAAGTAGGTCGCAGCCGATCTCTTCGACGTCGATGCGGATCTTCCCGACTGCCTGCACGGCATCCGTATGAAACCAGATCTTCCTGCCCGACTTTCGCAGATCGCGCACCAAGGAGCCGATCTCGTTTATGGGCTGAAGCGTTCCGATCTCGTTGTTTGCGGCCATCACAGTGATCAGGATCGTGTCTTCCCGAATTGCCTGACGGACATCTTCGATCTTGACTATCCCATTCTCGTAAACGGGCAGAACGGTGAGTTCAAACCCTTTCTTTTCAAGGTCTTCGCAGACCGATTCGACGGCAGGATGTTCTATCGCCGAAAGGATGATGTGTCTGCCGTGACGCGAATTGCCCTCGACGAGGCCGCGTATCGCCAAATTGTTCGATTCGGTGCCGCCGGACGTAAAAATTATTTCGTTCGGGCGACCTGCGTTCAGGAGAGCCGCAACCTGATGCCGTGCGCGATCGACGGCCATCTTGGCCTTCTGCCCGTAGGTGTGGATGCTCGAAGCGTTCCCAAAATCCTCCGTCAGATACGGCATCATCGCTTCAAGAACCGCCGGATCGAGCGGCGTCGTAGCACTATTGTCGAGGTATATTCGCTCCACGATAGCCTAAGTATAGTCTTCGAGGAACCATTAGCGGTAGCGCGACCGGCTCGCAAGCTCCGGAATAAGTGAAAAGTAAAAAGTCAGAAGTGGTGTTGAAGGCATTCGGACTTATCACCTATCCCTTATAACTTATTTCGGAAATGGCCGTGCGGAGGTGGTTGGTACTGCGTTTCGCCCTTAAATGCTTGCCTGTATTGCCTATAAAGGATAAATTATAAGGTTGACGGCAAGGATGGCTGGGGGCCAGGTAAACTAAATGGATTTTGCGACAAAAGAGATATTCAAGCGGTATGCGAGCATGGTCGTCGGACGGACGATGTCGCCCGTTTTCCTAAACATTCTGGTTACGAGCGTCTGCGATATGCGGTGCACGCACTGTTTCTTCACGGACGAGCTTGATGATCGTCCGCGCAAGAAACTCCAGATGAAGGCCGACGAGATCGCCCGCATCTCGGAAACGTTGGGAGGGAATCTCGGCGTCCTCGTTTTGGCGGGCGGTGAGCCCTTCACGCGAAAAGATCTGCCGGAGATCGTCCGTGCGTTCTACGAGAACAACAAACTCGATTCGGTCTATTTGATGTCGAACGGCCAGATCCATCCGCGGATATTCCCGGACGTTGCGAGAATTATGGACGAGTGTCCGAAATTGAACGTCTCGGTCGCTCTCGGCATCGACGGTTTGAAGGACGCTCACGAGAAGATCCGCCGCAAAGAGGGAAGCTGGGACAAGGCGATCCACACGGCGCGCACTCTGCAGGAGATGAAAAAGGAGCAGTATCCGCAGCTCGATATTCAGACTTGCACCTGCGTGATGCATTCGAACGAGGACACGATCTTCGAGTGGTACGACTATCTCAAATACGATCTGAAGCCGGACAAGGTGAATATCAACTACATTCGCCCGCCGTCGGCTGATCCGAGGGAACTAGAGTTCGATCATAAGCGCTATCAAGAGTTGTCGCACATGATCCTGGAGGATACGAAGAATGCCGCATTGAAGAATAACTACGGCGGCGATTCGGGAATGTTCAAGGCCGCGGTCGATATCTATATGCACGATATCATCGCGAAGACCAAGGAAGAGAACAAGGCGCAGCTGAAATGCTACGCAGGCTCAGCCGGTGCCGTGATCTACGACAACGGAGCGTTATCGTCTTGCGAGAATAAGCCCGATGTCCTAAATCTTCGGGATTTCGCTTGGGATTTTCAGAAGGCATGGCACAGCGACGCGATGAAGAAGCGTCGGGTCGAGGTCGCGGACGGCTGCCATTGCACGCACGAATCGAATTGCTTCTATCCGTCGCTGCCGCTTAATCCCGGACATCTTCTCAAGATCAAAGGGCTCGAACGCGATATGAGGAAGGCGGCCGAAAAGATGAAGTTCGAAGCGGCAAAAGAAGTCGCAATGAAGGTTTGAGGTAGATGGTTACTTATACGGCACGATATACATTTTTGGACGAGGGGGTTCATGGAGAGGTCGTCGACTTTCCGGGTGTTATCACGTTTGGAGTTGACCTTGCGCAAGCGAGACGCCTGCTTGCCGGGGCATTGGTAGATATGGCCGAAACAAACCTTTCACTTGGTGAACCTCTTCCGTTGCCCGATAGAGAAATGTCCGCGTCCGAAAGCGGTGCGGATCTTGTTGAACCGATCTATTTGATATTTGAGGCCGCTTCGATGGTGAAAGTGGTTCCTGAAGTAGAATATGAAGCGGCGTGATCTGCTTCTCCATTTGAAGAAGCATGATTGTTCGCTCCTTAGAGAAGGCGGGAGCCATTCGATCTTCGTAAATAATAAGACCGGGAAGAGAACCTCCATCCCGCGGCACAGTGAGATCCCGAGTTTTACCGTTAACGCAATTTGCAGGCAGTTGATGATCCCGACACCCTAAATGGCTCCGAATACTCCAAAAATTCTGATCATCTCGTCTGACACCGGCGGCGGGCATCGGTCTGCGGCAAAGACCATTTCTGAAGGATTTCAGAAGTTTTGGCGTGGCGATTCGGTCGCTGTCCGCACGATACGTGCGATCGAGGACGCGCACCGCATCACCGAGCGCTTGGTGAATGTTTACAATTGGATACTTCAGAACAAGCAGCATTGGATGAAGTACCTTTATTGGACGGTCAATAAGATGCGGCCGGAAAAGAGCAGTTTTCTTCATCGGAAATGTTTTGCATACACGCGGGACATCTTCGAGAAATGGTGTCCGCACATCGTCGTGAGCGTCCATCCGCTGACGCAGCATTTTTTCGCGAAGGTACTCAAAGAATTAAAACTTTCCGAGCAGATCCCGCTAGTGACGGTCGTTACCGATCCTTGCTACGGTTTTTGGAAAGGCTGGGCATGCGACGAAGTGACGCTCTACCTCGTTGCGAATGACGATGCGCGTCGGCAGCTGATCGATTACGGTGTTCCGTCCGAGAAGATCAAGATCTCGGGGATGCCTGTTCATCCGAAGTTCCGCGAGGTCGAAGAGGCGGACGCCCAGACCGCGCGTCGTGCTTTCGGGCTCGATCCCGACAAATTCACTGTCTTCGTGAACGCAGGTTGGATCGGCGGAGGCAATATTCCGGCGATCTTCCGCGAGCTCGTACGCGGCGACCTCGATGTCCAGGCGATATTTCTTGCGGGTAAAAATCAGGAGCTTCGGGCTGAGGCAGAGCAGTTAGCTCTCTCGGCGAAGTTCCCTGTGAAGGTGATCGGCTATTCCGACGAGATCGAGAAGCTGATGCAGTCGGCGAACGTGATGGTCTCAAAGCTCGGCGGTTTGACGACGTTCGAGGCGCTTGCCTGCCGTCTTCCGATAATCGCCGACGCGACGACGCCGCCGATGCCGCAGGAGGCGGGCACGGCTCGTCTGATGGCCGAACGCGGGGCCGCGATCCTTCTAAAAGATAGTCACGACATTGTCTCGACGGTCCGCGATCTCGCCTCGGACCGTGCCAATTACGCACGAATGAAGGCCGCGGCCGCTGAGCTTGCCTTGCCTGATTCCACTGAACGCATCATCGCGGAGATCTATTCGCTGCTTCCGCAGAACGCGGTTTCACATCAAATAGCCGCTTGACCGGGGAACGGCAATCCGTTTTGCCGACTTGCCCGGTCTTTCGGATTTATTTAACCTTGTCATTTTACGGAGAACACATTTGAGTCTGTTACTTGAAGGAAAACGTGCGTTCGTCTCGGGCGGAACTCGCGGTATCGGGGCGGCGATATGCGAAATATTCGCGCGCGAAGGTGCCGATGTCGCATTCAATTACAATTCGCGGGACGATCTCGCGGCCGAGGTCGTGAGCAAGATCGAGGCGCACGGCCGCCGTGCGTTGAGTTTCAAAGTTTCTGTGACTGACCGGCTCGGGATGAAGCACGTCGCCAAGGAGATCCTCGAAAAGTGGGGGCCTTTGAACGTGCTCGTGAACAACGCCGCGGTCAATAAGCCCGACAACTTCGCGACGACGACGGATAAGAGCTGGGATTGGGTCGTCGATACGAACGTCGGAAGCCTTTTTGCGGTCACAAAACCTTTTTACAAGCAGATGATACGTGCCCGCGAGGGTGCGATCCTGAACATCACGTCGGTCGGGGCGATCCGCAGCCTGCCGACGTCGGTTCATTACGCGACGTCGAAGTCGGCGATGATCGGATTCACGAAGTGTCTGTCGCGGGAAGCCGCGAACTTCGGCATTTCGGTGAACGCCATCGCCGCGGGCATCTATGACACGGACCTCGGCAACACTTTGCCGGAGCGGCTGCTGCATATTCACGAATTCTGGGTCTCGAAGGGCCGTCTCGGCCGCCCGAACGAGCTCGCGGAGTTCGCCGCCTTTATGACGAGCGACCGCAACAGCTTCATGAACGGCGAAGTCGTGATCCTCGACGGCGGCGCCGTCACCTAAAACCTTTAAAATATGGTCAAAAAAGCGTTTCGAGCGGTCTCGGAACGCTTTATTCGCGTGGAGAAGCCTTTTATTCGCGTGGAGAAGCCTTTCTTTTCGCGTGGAGAAGCCTTTTCGAGGCGTCTCAGAATGTTTTTGAGCGTGCTCAGAAGCTTTTCGAGCGTGCTCAGAATGTCTTTGAGCGTGCTCAGAAGTTTGTCGAGCGTGCTCAGAAGTTTGTCGAGCGTGCTCAGAATGTTTTTGAGCGTGCTCAGAAGCTTGTTGAGAGTCCTCACAATATTTTTGAGACGCCTCGAAAATCATTCTTCGGCTGGATTTTGATATATTTCCGCCCGATTTTGATATATTTCCGCCCGATCTTGAAATGTTTCCGCCCGATGTTGAAATGTTTCCGCCCGATCTTGAAATGTTTCCGCCCGATTTTGATATATTTCCGCCCGATTTTGAAATATTTCCGCCCGATTTTGAAATATTTCCGCCCGATTTTGATCGAAACAGGCTCTAGCTCCGTTAGGAGCGGAATGTTTGTAGAACACATCGGACCAATATTGCGAGCTCCGTAGGAGCGACACATTCCTACGCCGCGAGACAATCATGTCGCCCCTAACGGGGCTCCAGGATCTTTATTACACCTGCATGCTACAAACATTCCGCTCCTGACGGAGCTAAATCCCGACCGTGCTACAAACATTCCGCTCCTGACGGAGCTAGGCCCAAACCGTGTCGCCCCTCGCGGGGCTCCAGGATCTTTATTACGCCCGCATGCTACAAACATTCCGCTCCTGACGGAGCTAGGCCCAAACCGTGTCGCCCCTCGCGGGGCTCCAGGATCTTTATTACGCCCGCATGCTACAAATATTCCGCTCCTAACGGAGCTAGGCCCAAACCGTGTCGCCCCTCGCGGGGCTCCAGGATCTTTATTACGCCCGCATGCTACAAACATTCCGCTCCTGACCGAGCTCGGCGGCGAGTTACTTTTCGAGCTGATGTTTCGCTTTTTCGATGAAGACGCGGATCATTTCGGTGACGCGTTTGGTCATTTCCTTCGAGATGATGGCTTCGCCGGCGAGGCCGGCGAGCATGTGGAGGTCGCGGGCGGACTTGCGGCGCAGTTCGACCATCTGCGAGAAGTGGACGAGCGTGACGTTCTTCGCCTTTTCGAGGAAATCGGCCGAGTAACGCAGGAAGTTCTGCGCTTCGCTCCGCAGCGGCAGCCATTCGACGCGGTCGGCGGAATCTTCGGCGAGTTCGAGCGTGAAATTCTGCAGGATGCGGCCGACGACGGGGATCTCGGTCTGCACTTTCCAATGCGCGACGCCGCGCGCGTCCGTGTGAATGTTGACGACGCCCGGCATCAGCTCGGCGAAATTCGTGATGTCGAGGAAAAATTCGCGCACCTGTTCGATGCCCGAACGGATCTCGATGTCGTTGCTGTAACCGGCCTTAATTGTAAACATCAAAACGCTCCGTTGAACGCGATCGCGTTGAAGAATTGCCGCGTCGTGCCGCGGAAAACGCCGCGAAAGAACGGGTCCTCGGCGAATAGTATAGCGTGTCCGCCGCCATTCGGCTCGTCGATCAGGTACGACGTTCCCGCCAAGAGACGCTCCGTGTTGCCCGGCCACACAAAGCCCGAGATCGTTAGCGGCGCCTTCACCGACGCGAGAAATACGAGCGCGTTCGTGCCCTCTTTCGAGTAACGGAAGAAATATCCGCCCGAGAGAAGCACGGGCAGCTCGTCGCGATCGACACCATAATTAATATATGCAGTGCGATCGACCGTCGCGCGCATTATCGAGCCCGGCAGCGGCACGGGAACCTTGTTAGCATCGGCAGACGGCGAGACGATCGGCGGCAGAATGCCCGCGATGCGGTCGTCCGAGTCGTTCAACATCTCTTCGCTCGACGGGTTCGCTTTCGGCTCCGGCTTCGGCTTGTCGGTTTTAGGTGCGGGCGAGGAAGCCGCAGGTGCGGGAGACTTTGTCGCAGCGTCGGGAACATCCTTTTTCTCGTCATCACCGCTCCCGACGAGCTTCGAGGTCGTGAGGCCGACGTCCTTCAGCGTCGCGAACACCGACGCCCCGCGTATCGTGACGACCGTCCCGCCGTCCGCGACCCAATCCTTCAGAGCGGCGACGCCGGATGCGCCGAACTGCGACATCATCTGGCCGGCAGAACCGTCGGGAAGGACGAGAACGCTGTAGTCTTTCAGGCCGCCGCTGCGGATCGAGCGTATCGACATCGGCGTGAACTCGATGCCGAAGCGGTCGAGCGTCCACCAGATCGAACCGAAGGAAGTTTGGTCAACACCGTCGTCCGCCGCGACCACGATCTTCGGAGCTTTCAGCGAAACGACGGATTCACCGCCGACGCTCGTGTCGCCCTCGTCGGCAAAACCCGAGTTGACCGACGCAACATTCACGCCCATCGCTTTCGAGAGCCGCTCCACCTTGTCGTGGACGCTCTCATCGTTGCGCGAGACACGAATGACAAAGGTTCCGGCCGGCCAATTTCGCCCGCCCGCGTTCAATGTCTTTGACGCGACGTTCACGCGGACGCCGTCCTGCAGAAGCCGGATGACGAACGCGGCGGTCGAGTCGGTCTGGTAGGGAATGATGTATGAGATCTCGGCGCGTCCCGCGAAAGATCCCGCTTTCGCCGCCGCAAGCGAACTCGCATTGACGAGCTGGCCCGCCGTATCGCCGCCATCTTCCGTCCAATACGCATCGACACCGAAAGCGAGCGGCAGCGACCAGGCGGTAATATCGTAAAATCCGAAGTCTTCCTTCGATTGCCGCTTGCCCCTCATCTGATTCCGGCGGAAGCGCGCAAGATTATCGTCAACGAACGCCTTGTCCTGCGGAGTGTCGGGTTCGAGGATCGACTTTGCGAGGATCCGCTGAGGCTGGTTGAGATCGATCACGTAACTTCCCGCCGGAAAAGTTTCGCGCGTAGCGGCAGAATTCTTCTTCTCCATATAAGAATGCGCCGCGGCGGACGCGAACGCTTTGTCAGTTTGCTTGACCTCGATGCGCGCACGCGTGAGAGCTTCGATCAACTCGGCGGATTTTACGCGATCCTTGTCGGGCACGATCACTACGCGCTTCATTTTCGACGACGCGAAATTCTTCAACGCGTCTGCGCGGAAAGAATAGTAATCGCGAATGCGATCCGCTTTGTGTTTCGCCGTCGTCTCCAAAGTCGTCATCGATGCGACGAAATGTTTTGCGATCGCCGAACGAAGCGTCGCGATCGTTCCGTCATCGCGCGTGTAACGCAAACCTTTCGTGCCGCCGCCATCCGTTTCGTATGTCATTCCGATCGCACCATTGAGCGACGGATACATATCCCAATAGCCGGGATAGAACGCATCGAAAACATCACGCACGTAATAGTCCCACTTGTTGCGATCGAACGCGGCAGCATTTGCGCGTCCGTAGATCTCATTCCATTTCGAGAAATCAGGTTCGGGAAGATTCGGATTTATCGGAAGAGCATCGGGCGGAAAAAAGAATTGCGACGGCTGACCATGATGATCGGCGGAGACCTGCGGATTCCATTCGAGAAATGCGCGCTGCAAGTTCTGCGATTCCTTTTGCGACGTGACGAGAGCATCGCGATTCAGATCAAAACGATAGTGAGAAAGACGGCCGTAAACCGACCACGGTTCGCGATGTTCGAGAGCGAAAGGATTCGCGTCGCCGACGCCGACCGAGTTGTACCAGGAGACGAATCGCTCGTGCCCATCGGGGTTTTCCCCTGTAATTATAAGGGTTACACAGTTCTTTAGTATTTCGAGCGTCGCAGGCTCTTCCGATGCCGCGAGTTGATAGACCACCTGCATCATCGTCTCGAAGGATGCAGATTCGTTGCCGTGGATCGTGTAAGCAAGCCAGACGATCGCGGGATTTTTTTCGGCGATCGCGTTCGCTTCTGCTTGCGACGTGATACGCGGATCGGTGAGACGCGCGTTGTCCGACTTGATGCGGTCGAGTGCAAGAATATTTTCCGGCGAAGAGATCGCGATGACGTGCTGCATCCGATGCTCGTTCGTTTCACCGATGTCGAAAACGCGCACGCGATCGGGCGCGGACTTCGCGATCGCGTTCACAACAGATTCCATCTGCGCGTAACTCGTATGAAAATTTCCGACATCGAAGCGGAGAATTTCCGACGGACGCGGAACGTTTGCGCGATAGTTTCCCCGTGCATAGAAATCAAATTGCTTCTCACTTTGCGCAAACGAAAAATGCGCGGTGAAAAAAAATATAAAAATAAAAAACAGTTGTGCAGTTTTTTTCATTTACTTTTCGATTTTTCTGATAGAATCTTTTGTGGTTTTCTAACCGCGTGAAATTATAGCAATGACTTCACCGCAACAAGAAACTTGTCCGCGATGTTTAGTTGCTAAATTGAAAACCTGGAAAGAACTCGACAGAGACGAAAGGATCATCGTCGAGAAAAAGTTCGGGACTCATCATCACGATGAGAGCGGAAGAAGATCGCAGCAGTTCTGCACGAACTGTTGGTTTGAAAGATCACAGACAGAGAGGAAGGTGTGAAGCACATCGGTGCTTTGCAAATTTATGCGGCCGGCTAAGACACGCGCCGCATAGGTGGGCAGAGATACAACATTGATGCTGCGGAATTTTTCTGATTTGTTTGTGACCTATCCCGGAAAAAGAAAACATTGGAGAAAAAAATGGCAACTACCAAAAAAACTAAGAAACCGGCCAAAAAGGCGGCAGTGAAAGCTACCGCTTCGACGGCTAAAATGGCAACGGCTGCTAAGAAACCGGCAGCAAAGAAACCCGCGGCAAAGAAGCCGGCGGCAAAGAAAGCGGCTCCTAAGAAAGCAGCGGCAAAGAAGGCAGCGGCCCCGGCTAAGAAGGCAGCAGCAAAGAAACCTGCAGCAAAGAAACCGGCAGCAAAGAAGGCTCCTGCAAAGAAGGCAGCAGCGCCGAAGAAAGCCGCTCCGGCAAAGAAGGCAGCAGCTAAGAAACCGGCAGCAAAGAAGGCAGCTCCTAAGAAAGCAGCCGCGAAAAAGCCAGCAGCTAAGAAACCGGCAGCAAAGAAAGCTCCGGCGAAAAAATAGCTGAATATTCCTAGCTACTCTTGATCAACGAGTGACCAACTCCATATTAAATACATTCTGATCTGCCACCTCAGGCGAACCGGCTTCAGCTAGTTCGACCCGAGTTGATCTACATCGATGAGAATGTACGTGGAGCGAACAGCAAACTCCTTCGGCTCGAGTATTTTGCGGAACGAAAATTCCGCGGGCATTGCAGCTCATTGATCGTTGAGTTTGGCTAGGATGGTTTCAATAAAAGAAGGCCGCTTTTTGCGGTCTTCTTTTTTGTGAAAAAAAGAAGGCATCGGCCGAGAAATGACCGATGCCTTTTACTTTCGATCTGCGAAGAAGAGTTACGGCGTCATATTCACGCCAAAGTCGAAGAACTTCGAACCGACGCCGGCCGACGTGTTCGAGTTGCCCGAGTTGAGCATCATAAATCCATACTCACCTTTCTTGAGCGGCGAGGTCGGAGTTACTCTATACACGCCGTTGCCGAGAGATTCGGCCGTCAATCCGACGACATACTCATCCGAGAGGCCGCCCTTGCCGCCCCACGAATTCGATTTTGCGATCGTGACCTCACGGTTGTCGCTGCGCTGATTGAAACGAACGAGCGTGAATTCATTCGGGCTTGATGGAATGCCGCTCGATGTATTCAATCCGCCGCTCGAAGCGTCGAGGTAGAAATAGAATACCGGCGATGTTTCTTTGATCTGGATCGCGGCGTTGCGGCCGGGCAGATTCGTTTTGGTCTTCACTTTTCCGAGTCCGAATGGCGTGATCGAAGCGGTGAACTGTCCGCCGGTCCTGTTCTGTGCCGACATCGAGGGCTGCAGCTGCGTCATCTTCCTGGCGCCATCTTCTTCGGTGTAGAGATATATGCCATGCCCGTGCTTGCTCATCGGGTCGTTCGGGTCGCCGGACGGTTCTCCGCCCGGTGTCGCAGGTGTTTGTGTGCTTCCCCCGCTCTTTGCGGTAACCATTGCGGCAACGACATCGTCGGCGACGCCGGCCTGTTTCAAAGCGATCAAGCCGTTGGTCGAAGTATCGAAATCGGTTGATGACGTTCTGATCTTTTCGACGATCACAGAGCTGGCGAGTCCCGCTTTTGTCAGCGAGATCACTTCTGCATTCGTCAGTTTCTCTTGTGCGAAAGTGCTTACGGCCGCAACGCCCAGAATGGCAGCCAGCATAAGCACAGCGAGTATGTTCTTCATTTCAAGTTTCACTCCTAAGTCAGGGATGTCTAATTGTCTTTACGGTGAGGCGGTTTCAAATATGTTTCTTTTGCACGAATCACGAGATCGGGACGGTAAACCCGAACGCGTATAAAGTTTCGCGAACCGGGTATGCGATCGCTTGTAGGATAATACCCCAAGCTGTAAGTTTTGCGAAGTTCATCTGCGATTCGGGAGAAGGCAGCCGCAAGATTTGTGCGGGAAGAAACACGCTGCACGCCGCCGCCGGTCCGTTCGGCTGCTTCACGCATAAAATCGTCCGCACTTGCATAGTCTTCGATCCGCTCGCCCTTGCCCGGGCTGGTCTCGACGACATACGGCCGGTCGTCGTCATCGTATCTTATCTCGGCATCGTTTCTGCGGCTCTTTTGGACGTCATCATACGTGCTGTATCGGATCGGATAGACGATGACGTTCGACTCTGTCAGGTCGTCTAGCACGCTCTTGAAATTAGCCTTCTTGCTGGTCGTATCTACGCCGTCGGTCAACACGACGATCGCTTTCCGCCCGGAGACACTTGCGAGCCTGTGATTCAGAACGTCGTCCAAGGTGTCATAGAACGAAGTGCCGCTTTCGATCTTTGTCGCGTCTATCGCGTATCGAAGGGCAGTTCGGTTGTCGGTAAGTTCGCACAGCACACGACCTTTCTCTGCGAAGGCGACGATCATAACACGGTCGTTCGGCTTTAGTTCATTGATGAACTGCTTCGCCGCATTTTGTATCTCCTGCAGCTTGAAGACCGTCGAGTAGCTCATATCGAGAAGCAATGCGACGGAGAACGGCGCCTCGTCCGAATTGAAATATGCGATCTCCTGTTCTTCGCCGTTCTCGAAGACCCGAAATTCATCACGAGGGATGTCCGGCACAGCACGGCCATTCTTCGTCGTAACTTTCACCGGGATCATTATTAGATCGGTCTCGATGCGAAGGACGTCATCGTTTGCGGCCACTCCGTTAGGCTTGGATCCTTCGTCCTTCGGAACGGTGACGTCATAGCGGGAAACGCTTTCAGAATATGGCTTCTTATGACGGGACTGTCCCGCCGCAAGCGATGCGGAAAGCAATAGCATCAAAAGAAAGGCGGCCGGGCGAACCATAGTTCGAAATTATACCCGAAGTTCAAAGGGATGGTTATCGTAAAATCGACTCGTATGCCTCGCGGATCGCTATTCGATGGACGGTAAGATCTTCCAATAAGCGGGCCGTCGAATCATATTTGAGCCGGCGGACGATCCTGTCCATTGCGGGCGAATCCGCAACCGGAAGCCTCGTTGACCGCCCAATACATAGACGCGTAGCGTGATCGATCGACGAGAGGAGCGAATGCCCCGCAACCAGAGCATCGAGATCCGCTTTGGAGATCGAGCCCGCATCGAAGAGTCTTTTCAACGTGTACGGTGTTGAACGGTCCTTGTCGTCGTCCAGAATTCCGTCGCGAAGCTGCAGGAAACGCATCGCAAAATACACGTCGAGCATTCCGCCCTCGTCGTACTTGATGTCTAGAACACCCCGACGCGCCGTCGTTCTTTGTTTTCGCAAAGCTTCTCGGACGTTCAGTGTGCTGTCGCGAAGCTCCTCGGCGGAAAGAGCGGATCCGCGTGAGTGTACGATCTTACGGATCTCGGCTTCGAGCCTGCCCGCTCCTTCGCTGTCGAGATAAGAGCCGCTTTCGATACCGCGAACCTTTACATAAGCAAGCAACTCCCAAATGCCGGCGGTCGCGCTCATATATTGGACAAACGCTGAAGTCGAAATTATGCTCAGCCCTTTTGACCCGAACGGACGAAGGCGAAGATCGACCCGATAAAGACTGCCGGCACGCGTCATAGATGAGAGAGCATTGATAAAAAGTTCAGCGGCCCGCGAGAAGTACTCTTGATGAGCCTCGTTCGCGGCAAAATGTTCCGGATCGTAAGAAAGGATGATGTCGAGGTCCGAACCGAAGTCGAGCCGCTGGCCGCCGAGTTTTCCCAACGCGATGACCGCGATCCGAGGTGCAATATCACCCTCCGGCATTTCCCGTTGGACGATATGCATTGCAGCATCAAGGCTTACCTCGGCGAGAGTAGTTTGCAGAGCCTTAGATCGATCAACGGAAATTTCTTCGAAGAGATCGGCGAGGCCGATGGCGATGTAAACAGATGTCCACTCGCGACGCAGTGCATCTAGCCGCGAGCGGAAGTCGGCGCTTTGCTCAAGGCTTTTGAAAATAGAGGAGCGCAGATCGAGAGATCCGATCTCGGTACGATACTTTGCCGCGCGTTCGGAAAGTAAGGGCGCGTTAGCGAGAAGGCTTGCGAATGGCGGTGAAAGGTCTTCGATCTTCGAACGTGTCGGCTGCTTGGCTTTCGTAGAAACACGGCCGCTCGACCGGCTGCTTTCGGCGTCGGCCAGGGTACTGCTATCGAACACACGCTCGAAGATCCTCCTCACACGCTTCATCGAGCGTTCAAGATCTTTCTCGATATTCGAACCGGTCGCAAACCGGACCCGCTCGGCAATGAGTTTCAGCTTTGTGCTATCGGAAGGAAGCGTGTGCGTCTGCAGGCCGTTCTCCATCTGCAGAATATGTTCCGTGCGGCGAAGCAGATCGTAGGCATTTGAAAGCTCGGCGCGCTCGCTTGGCGAGATCAGTTCGCGATCCGCCAGCCTCGACAGCGCGATCAGCGTGTGCGGACTGCGGAGCCATTTGTCGCGTCCGCCGTGAGCAAGCTGGAGTGCCTGAGCGATGAACTCGATCTCGCGAATGCCGCCGGGCGACAGCTTTACGTCGATGGAGGTCTTCCTCTTTGCGTTCTCGTCGATGGATTCTTTCGAAGCCCGCACACCGGCGAGAGCTTCAGAGACGTTCGTCTCTTCGTCATATATCAACGGTGCCGCACTGCTCCAAAATCGGCGAAATGTTTTCTGATCACCGGCCGCGATTCGCGAGCGTATCAGCATCTGCCGCTCCCACGGACGAGCGGTCGTTCGATAATATCCGACGGTGTCCTTGACCGACATCGCGAGGGCACCGAGCGAACCGTTCGGCCTAAGGCGCATATCGACGCGATACGCCGCACCTTCGCCATTGCGTTCGCCGACCAGCTTGATGACGTGCTGGGCAAGCCTCGTGAAATATTCGCGGTTTGTGATCGGTTCACGTTCTCCGCCCGCGGTCATCCCATCTGACGAATAGATAAAAAGAAGGTCAATGTCGCTCGCATAATTCAGTTCGAGCGATCCGAGCTTGCCCAGTGCGACGACAGCGATCTCGGCTGCCCGCGACCGCTGTTTCTCGTCGAGTTCGAGCGGCTGGCCGAAACGCTTTTCCATTTCCCGTCGGGCCTCGCCCAACGCAGATTCAAGGATCGCGTCGGCGAGACTTGAAATTTCGTCGGTGATCTCTGCGACCGTCGCGAGCCTTCTGATATCGCGCAGGAAGATGCGTATGAGTTCGCGGCGCCTGAACCGCGAGAACATTACCTGTGCTTCCAGCGTCGAGTTCGTCAGCGAGAATCTGCCGAGCGATTCGAGCAGCTCTTCTTTTGAACGTCCGCCTTTTGTTGTCCTTTGGCGCCCAAGCCAAGCGAAATATTCTTCGTTCTGAAGCAGCGTCGTCGAAAGCAGAGGTGAGAATGCGGCGACTGTCAGCACATCCGAAAAGAGGCCTTCGTCCCGGCGAAGCCGCGAAACGATCTTCGGCGGCAGAGCATAGCGAAAGCGGCGTGCCGCCTCGGGGGCTGGCAATTCTGAAATGATCTGATCCTCGATGAGCATTATTTGTAACGTCGAGGTTCTATCCCCGCGTTCTTTATCTTGTAACCCAATATCCGTTCCGTCGTGCCGAGGTCGCGGGCGGCTTTTGCGATGTTTCCCCTCGATGATTTTAATGCATCTTCGATCATGTCGCGTTCGAAGGCGGCGACCGCGGCGTCGAGTGTTGAGACTGCCTGCGTATCGGTTTCCTCCGCGGTCTGAAGCGTCGCCGGTAAGTGCCGTGCATGGATCACGCCTTCGTCACAGACCATCACCGCGCGTTCGATCACATTCTCGAGTTCACGAACGTTTCCGGGGAAGTGATACTTTGCGAGCATATCGATCGCCGCGGTCGAAATGCGTGCGACACGACGCCGATGTTCGCGCGCATACTTCTCGATGAAGTGCTCAGCAAGAAGAAGTATGTCGGCCTTGCGATCGCGAAGCGGCGGAACGAACACCGAGAAGGCATTTATTCGATACAGCAGTTCCTCGCTGAACTTGCCTTTTGCGGCCAGGTCTTCCAGATCCGCGACGGTCGAGAAGATCAACCGAAGATTCGCACGTATCGCCTCGGAGCCGCTCACGCGCTCGAAACGACTGTCTCGGATGACTCGAAGTATCTTATCCTGAGTTGCGGTCGGCACAGCGGCGATCTCATCAATGAAAAGCGTGCCGAATTTTGCCTGCTCGATCATTCCGAGCTTCGGCGGTTGAGTCTCGACGCCGAAGAGTTCGGCTTCGAGAAGTGCGTCGGGCACGCCGGCACAGCTGATCTGCCGAAACTCTCTTCTTGCCCGCAGGCTTGCGTAATGGATCGCGTAAGCGAGCATCTCTTTACCGGTCCCGCGTTCACCGCGAAGCAGAACGGCGGCGTTCGAGCGTGCGATCTGACGGATCTGATCCGCGACCTGCCGCATCGGGCCGGAATTGCCGATCACCTTCGCGATGTCGTATTTGCTTCTAAGAGCTTCCTGCGTTTTGGCCGCTTCTTCGGTCGCAAGGTCGCTGGATTGCCGCTGGATATCATCAATGCGTATCGTTTGCGCGACCGTTCTCGCGGCAAGCCTCGTTATCGCGACAGCACCGTATCGGTCGGGAAGCTCTCTCTTGTCGAACGCCGCGGCGACGAACCCTTCGCGAGACTCGTCGATCTTGAACGGTGCAATGATAAGCTCAATTATTTTGCTCTCGATGACGAGAAAATCGAGGCTCGGTTCGTCGTGAACTAGGAGGAAGATCACCTCGTTTTGATCGAACGCACGCATAAGGGCCGTCGAGCCCGCACGCTGTTCCAGCCGTCGATAGGCTGCGGCATCGAGCCCCGACGCGGCGAGCAGCGAGAGCTTGCCCGACATTGCCGCATCATCATACATTACGAACGCGTAAACCGCGTCGGCTGAATGACATAACGTTTTGCTGATGCCCAACGCCGAACCTCGCGGCCCAAGCGTTTCGGCTTGGATCTCGGCGAAGAGTTCTGCGATGTCGATAGGTCGAAGTTTCAAAGTAATACAAAAATGTAGGATTTTCGGACGCTTTGCAAGTTCGCTGCCGAGTAGGCAAACTGTCTAGGTGGAAAGCCGCCAGATCATCGTCGTTCCCGAGGCCGCACGAAAGATGCGGCTCGAGGATTTTTTGCTCGCGCATTTTTCGCGGCTGAGCAAAATGTATCTTCGCGATCGGGTCAACAATGAGTTGTGCGAGGTGAACGGACGCTGGGAAAATATTGGTTATCGCCTTCGGCCGAACGACCTTGTCGAGATCGTCGTCGATCCCGAGCGAGAGACTTCGATGCTGCCGGAAGAGATGGCGCTCGACATCATTTTCGAAGACGACGAGTTGATCGTGCTCAATAAACCGGCGGGCGTACTTGTCCACCCGTCACATCGCGAGAACCGCGGAACTCTTCTCAACGGCCTTGTGTATTATCTAAACCGGCACGATGTAACGCTCTTGACGCCGGCGATCCGTCCCGGCCTTCCGCACAGGTTGGACAAGGACACTTCGGGGGTTCTCGTCGTCGCAAAAACAAAGCTCGCTCAACGAAATCTTACGCGCTCTTTTATGCGGAAACTGGTAGAAAAACGCTATCTCGCGATCGTTGTCGGTTCGCCCGAACAAGATCGCGGCGAGATCGAAGCACCGATCGGCCGCGATGCAGAGGCAAAGTTTTGGAAGGTGATGCCGGAAGGGAAGCCTGCCCTATCGCGCTTCTGTGTTTTAAAGCGTTCGAACGGCCATTCGCTTGTTGAACTCGAACCGGTAACGGGCCGCACGAATCAATTGCGGATACACTGTCAGCATCTTGGGCATCCGATCCTAGGCGATCATCAACGCGGCGGCTGTGCGAGCGAAAGGCTTTATCTGCACGCACACAGAATCGCGTTCCCGCATCCGCGAACTGGTGAGAAGCTCGCATTTGCAGCGCCGAAGCCGAAAGAATTCGATGACGTTTTCGCGAACTTCCGCGCTATCGGATGCGAATCGTGACGGTGACTGTCACAGATTCGGCGGCACCGTTGTCGAGGCGGATCCTCTGGTCACCCGTTTCGCTGAGCACGGCTCGAAATCCGTTGTCTATCTGCGTTATTTTCGCGTCGTTGGAAAGCACGGCGCCGATCGCTTCGTCGCTGGTCGTTACGGTCATTGTCTGCCCCTTGTTTGCACGAAGGACCAACTCTGCGCCTTCATCGCCTCGGATAGTCAACTTAACTGCCGCTTCCGACTTTCCCTTTGCAAAATTTACTCGCTGCGATGGGTAGATCGAACGTTTTGTAGGTTTACCAGCTTCCAGAAGCTTCTTGCCGGCAAGCTTGTAGGTCGAGGTGACGATCTCCGTAGGGCAGCAAGCTCCACCGAGTTCGCCCGGGTCGTTGGTTTCGACAACAAGGCGGCCGTGGTCAATCCACGCCTTCCGAATTCCGCCGTAAGCTCGATCACCTCCGGGCAGCGTTGCGAGCAGTACGGCCTTGCCGTTCTGAGCTCCGAAGATAAAGCCTTCCGAGAAGTTGCCGGTGCCGCCTGTGTTGCAGACCGTGAGAGCGACTGCTTCATCTTTCCCGTCGCCGGTGAGGTCGCCGTAGATGACGTTGGTCACCGAGAAATAAAAGCGATCCGTGTATCCGTCCTCCTGCTTCTCGTAAGAATACTCGCCGTCCTTAACGGTCACGGGTTTCGCCGAATCCTCGGACGCGCAGCTCGGCGAGTAGGTGAAATTCCGCAGATCGCCTCCTGCCCAATTACTCTGAGCGGCCGTGCTTCCGCCGCAGATCCCGCTGATGAGAATGAAGAAAGTAAAAAATAGGAGTTTGTCTCGCATCGTATTCTAAGCCTAGCCTTGGATCGCTTTCGCCTCGTCTTCTTCCGAGAATTGGCTGTGCAGATGAACTTTGTCGGACTTCTTTCGCAGCCGAATATTCAAGAATTCGACCATCACCGAGAACGCCATCGCAAAGTAAATATAGCCCTTCGGAATGTGATATTCGAGGCCCTCGACAATGAGTGAAAACCCGATCATCAAAAGGAACGAGAGGGCGAGCATCTTGATCGTCGGATGCCGTTGGACGAAGCCTCCGATAGAGCTTGCAAAGAGCATCATCGCAACGATCGAGACGACGACCGCCGCGATCATCACCCAAATGTTGTTTACCATCCCGACCGCCGTAATGACCGAATCGAGCGAAAAGACGATGTCGAGCAGCGTGATCTGAATGATGACGGCGGAGAAACCCGAATAGACCGTTCGCGAAGACTCGCCGTCGCCGCCTTCGAGCGCCGAATGTATCTCGTGCGTGCTCTTAAAGAGCAGGAAGAGGCCGCCGATGACCAGTATCAGATCTCGTCCCGAGATCGCATTTCCAAAGACGGTGAAGAGCGGCGCCGTCAAACTCATCACCCAAGAGAGCGAGAAGAGCAATATCACGCGCATCACGAGAGCGAGCGAGAGCCCGATGAAACGCGCACGCGGCTGATCCTTCTCCGGAAGACGTCCCGACAGGATCGAGATGAAGATGATGTTGTCAATGCCCAAGACAAGCTCAAGCAGCGAAAGCGTCAAGAACGCGATCCAAATATTCGGGTCAAAGATCCATTCCATAAGTTAAAAAAGAGTATGGCTAATCAATTAACGTTGAACACGACACGTCCGTTGACGATTGTCGTTACGGCACGGCCGCGGAATTCCCGGCCGTCGAAAGGCGAGTTCTTCGACTTGGAACGCGAATCATTGAGGTTGAAGGTCCATACGCGGTCTGGGTCGAGGATCGTGATGTCTGCGACGGAACCGGGCGCGAGAGTGCCGCGGCCGGCAAGCGACAGTATGCGTGCCGGATTCGTCGAGCAGAGTTCGACAAGGCGAACGAGATCGATCACGCCTTTGTGAACGAGCTCGGTAAAGGCAAGGCCGACCGCAGTTTCAAGGCCGGTGATGCCGAACGGTGCACGATCGTATTCGAGCGATTTCTCGTCGGCGTGATGCGGTGCATGATCTGTCGCGATAGCGTCGATCGTGCCGTCGGAAAGCCCGGCAAGAATGGCCTGGCGGTCTTCCTCACTTCGAAGCGGCGGTGCCATCTTCGTATTCGTGTCGTAGCCTTCGACCGCGGAATCCGTCAGCGTGAAATGATGTGGTGCGACCTCACACGTGACACTCAGGCCTTCATTCTTAGCACGGCGAACGGCCTCGACGGCACCGGCGGTCGAAATATGTGCGATGTGAACGTGTGCTCCGGTGTCGCGGGCGAGCAGTATGTCGCGTACGACGTCGATCTCCTCACCAAGGGCAGGCAAACCTTTGAGGCCGAGAAGGAGCGACATCTTTCCTTCGTGCATTACGCCGCCCGTAGAGAGCGATTTGTCTTCGCAGTGGTCAATGACGGGCAAGGCGAAATCCGCAGCGTACTGCATCGCACGACGCATTATTCCGGCACTCGGCACCGGACGGCCGTCGTCGGAGACCGCGACAGCTCCGGCCGCCTTCATCTCGCCCATTTCGGCAAGCTCGCTGCCGTCGGAGGATTTTGTGATCGCTCCGATCGGGAAGACGTTCGCGAGGCCGGTCTTTTCCGCCTGCTCGATCATATATCGAGTGATCGCGGCATTGTCGTTGACGGGGTTCGTGTTCGGCATCGGACAGACGCTCGTCCAACCGCCTGCAACGGCCGCCGCACATCCCGAGGCGATCGATTCCTTGTGCTCGTGTCCGGGCTCGCGCAAGTGCACGTGCATGTCGATGAAGCCCGGTGCAACGAGAAGGCCGCCGGCATCAATTACCTCGCAGCCTTCGGGTGCGCCGTCGGATGCCTTGAGCCAGGCCGCGACCTTGCCGTCCTCGACGAGGATATTCATTCCGGTATTCTCCTGAGCGGCAGGGTCGATCAGGTGGCCGTTGGCTATAAGAAGTTTCATTCGTCGTCGGGGGGAATTTTAGCTTTAACCTTGTCTAGCGGGAATTATATTACAGACCTTTCGCGTTCGCGGAACGCTTGGATCGGAATTGACGACATTCACAGAAAAATTCGACCGCGAGGCAACCATTTGCTTAGCCTCAGCTATCCAATATAGATCGAGCATTATAAGGCTTGTTTGTGGATACGCCGGATATGGAAAATTAAATTTATGGATACCCATCCGAAAATTTCAATTTTGTGTTTTCCCGCTGCCATCTCAGACCGGTCAAACTCGCGCAGAGATCACATTTTCCCCCGAAAAATGGACATCGGACGCAAACGGGAAACTTTTGGTTCAAAGTTTGCGTTGGAAATTAGAAAGGCTGGTTTGCAGCTTTTTTAGAGGCTTCCTTCTTTTTGGGAAAGCCATTTGTTACGAGGTCTTTCAAGAAAGACTGAGGCTATACACACTTAAAGCCTTAGGAAACGGCGTTCTATCGCGAAATATCCCGCCGGATCCAAAGGCTCTAAGCTCGAATGAGACTCTTCAGGCTCATTGTTCGACAGCGTTTCTGCCGTCGAATGCTGAGAAGTATAGCATCTTTCGATTTCTTTGTAATTTTTTAAGGAGTTGAAAAATGAGAATACCTTTTCTTGTATTTGTTCTTTTTGTCTCCCTTTTTGCTTCAGCGGCTCTCGCACAGGATCCATTTGGATCGATCCAAGGAACAATAACGGATCCGCAAGGTGCTGTCGTACCGTGCGCGACCGTAACGGTGCGTAATCTGGCGACGAACGCCAGCAGGACCGCGGTTACGAATAACAACGGGCAATACCGCATCCTTCAGCTGCAGCCGGGAAACTATGAGGTGAAGGCGAGTGCCGCCAGCTTCAAACAGTCGGTGATCGAGAGCGTCCAGGTTCAGGTCGGCCAGATCGCGTCCGCGGACGTTTCTCTTCAGATCGGCGGCGCTACCGAGACCGTAGTCGTGACCGGCGGCGGCGAGGCTCAGATCGAGCGGAGCGACAGCACGGTTTCCGGAGTTGTCGGTACGCGTCAGATAGAGAATCTTCCGCTAAACGGGCGCAACTTTTTGGATCTTGCGCAGCTGCAGCCGGGAACCGAAAAGGTTGACGGCGGCTCGTTCGATCCGACAAAGGCCAACTTCACAGGCGTGTCGATCGGCGGACAGGCAGGACGCTCGACGCAGATAACGGTTGACGGCGGCTCGGTCGTTGACAACGTCGTTGGAACGACCGTTCAGAATTTCTCGCAGGAGATCGTGCAGGAATTCCAGATCGGCCTTTCGAACTTCAGCCTTTCAACGGGCGCGACCGCGAGCGGTTCTGTCAACATCGTCTCGCGTTCGGGTTCGAATGAGTTCAAGGGGAATGCTTTCGTCTTCGCACGCGATGATAAGTTTTCCGCATTCCCGGGTCTCGGCCGTCTGGACGCCGCACACGGACTTCCGCTCGCGGCACAGGCAACGCGCGTCCCTTTTGACCGCCAACAGTTCGGCGGAACCATCGGCGGCCCGATCGTAAAGGACAGGCTGTTCTTCTTTACGAGCTATGAGCGGAACAATCAGGACGGTTCGTCGATCTACAATCCGCTTCGGGCACCGAACTTCGCCGGGTTTTCGGGCAACCCGTTCGATGAAACTTTGTTCACGGGCAAGGTGGACTGGACGGCAACGAAAAATGCTGCGGCGTTCTTCCGATACTCGTTCAACGATAACAAGGCCCAAAATCCGTTTCCTCCGGGATCGGGGATAATGCCGCGTGACAGCGCAAGCGGGATCTTTCAATCCAACGATCAGCTGATCACGAATCGTGCCCACAACTTTGTCGGTGGACTGACATACGTCTTTGGACCGAACATCAGCAACAATCTTGTTGTCAATTACAGCAATTTTAAGAACGCGATCAATCCGTTCGTCGCCGGTGTTCCCGAGATCCGTTTGAATCCCGAACAGGATTGGCGTTCAGGTACGAATGCGGTAACTCCGCAGGAAACGCCTCAAAAGCGTCTTCAGTTTCGTGACGACCTCACGTGGATACATGGGGATCACACGATGACGTTCGGCGGGAATTACGAGCGTACGTCCATTGGCGGACTGTTCGTTTTCGCAAATCCCGTGCGTATTCGTTTGTTCGCGACAGATGCGGCCGGCGATACGCTGCCGCTTAACACGGAAGCCGATTTTATGAACCTATTCGTTCAAGATATTTCGATGGGCGTAGGAAGCCCGAACCTTCCATTCAACAGCAATGGCCCGACCATCAATAACCGCATCTCGTTCTACGGCGGAGATTCGTGGCGTATTCGTCCGAATTTGACGTTCAATTACGGCGTCGGATATAGATGGGACTCAAACCTTTGGAATCACGACCTTGCTCGTCCGGCGGTGATCGCTCCTCTCTTCGAGAAGGGAACGGCTCCGGCAGGACGCGACAACAATAATTGGTCGCCGAAAGTAGGTTTTGCGTGGGATCCTTTCAACGATGGGAAGACGATCGTTCGCGGCGGATTCGGAGTGTATTATGACAACACGATCGACAATCTGCGTCTATTTGAACGTGCCGATCTCGGCCCGGTCGGTGCGGAGCAATTCCTCGTCGGGACGGCGATCATCAGTCCGCTTTTGAATCCGTACGGCGGAGACGGGCGATTTACGCGTGGGCAGATCACGCTGGCGCAGATGCTCGCGCTCTATCCTTCGATCCGCACCGATCTCGAATCGAGACTGACGAACTGCTCGCTTCCGACCGGACTCGAATGCACTGACAGCGTTTCGGGCCCGATCTTCTCAAGCAATTTCCAGGTGCCGTATTCGCTGCAGTATTCGATCGGTATGCAGAGAGAATTGCCGTGGAATTTGATCGCTCAGGTCGATTTCAACTACCGCAAGGGTTTGAACGAGGTCAATGTCTTTGACATCAATCAGGCGGATTCGGTCGCAGGCCCACGTCTTGCGGCGTTCCCTGTTCCTGTACCTTATGCAGATTCATCTGCGTACTCTACGTATAAGGGACTGCTTGCCAGGGTCGATCGGCGTTTCAAGAACGGATTTCAGTTCACGGCGAGCTACGCATTGTCCAGCTTCAAGGCATTCAACGGTGATTCCTTGGGATTGGGCGGAGCACCGACCGATTTGAACAACCTGCGAGGCGATTTCGGCCCTGCAGGCCTTGACCGCCGTCATCGTTTCGTGTTCAGCACGGTTTACGATACGCCGTGGTTCAAGAAGGATGCGAATTGGTTCAAACGGAACCTCCTCGGAAACTGGACCGTCTCGATGATATCGACGATGTTCAGCGGAACGCCGCAGAGCGTTTTTCTGCCGAACAGCATCGACATGAGCGGAACCGGTACCTTCGCGACCTACCTTCCCGGAACGACGGGCGGAGCGATCGGCCGAAATATTCGGACGGTCGGACAGCTCAACGATCTGATCCGAGCGTACAACTCTTCGTTGACGCCAGGACAGACCGATCCGTTCGGTACACCGTTGGTGAGGCTCGCAGAACTTCCCGCGGACACTCAGATCGGCGGAGACCCGATCTATTCCCAGGATCTGCGTCTTACGAAATCGTTCAACTTCAATGAACGGTTCCGCGTTCAATTGATCGGCGAAGTCTTCAATCTATTTAACTTTGCCAATCTCGTGAATGTAAGCGACGTCGTTCTGCCGGTAGAAGGCACTCCGGCGAATGAGATCACAACCTTGCGTCCGTCGCAGCGTTCGAACAGCGTGTTCGGAACAGGCGGCCCGCGTTCATTCCAATTCGGCGCGAGATTTACCTTTTAAGTAGATCTCGATGGCCGGCAACAGAAAACGGGCCCAAAAGGCCCGTTTTTGCATCTTTTTCCGATTTCTATCGAAGCTCTATCCACTCGCCGGACTCCCGCCGGTTGCAAGATAAAGGACGGCCATGCGGACGGCGACGCCGTATTTCACCTGGTCGAGGATCAGCGAACGCGAACTGTCGGCAACGTCGGATGCGATCTCAATACCGCGATTCATCGGGCCCGGATGAAGGACGATCGCATCCTTCTTAGCAAGGTTCAGCCGCTCGTTTGTCAGGCCGTAATGGATCGAGTATTCGCTGAGCGAAGGAAAGAACGCGGCGTCCTGTCTTTCCCGTTGGATACGCAGGATCATCACAACGTCCGCGTCGCGGATCGCGTCTTCGACGTGGTCGCACACTTCGAGCGGTTTCTTTCCGCTCTCAATTTCCTGATCGCGTATCAGAAAAGAGAAATCCTTTGGTACGAGAGTTCGCGGTCCTGCAACACGAACATTTGCACCGAGTTTGGTCAGCAAATGGATGTTCGAGCGAGCAACACGGCTGTGCACGATGTCGCCGACTATCGCGACCGAAAGGCCGTCTATCTGCCCCTTGTGTTCGCGAATGGTCATCGCGTCGAGCAATGCCTGAGTTGGATGTTCATTCGCTCCATCGCCCGCATTGACGATTGCGGCCTTGCTCACTTCTGCCAATCGATGAGGCACGCCGGCGCTCGAATGGCGGACAACGATGCAGTCCGGAGCCATCGCATCGAGATTGAGAGCGGTGTCGAGCAAGGTTTCGCCCTTCGAGACCGATGATGAGGAGATCGAAATGTTGACGGCGTCAGCGGACAGGCGCTTTGCCGCGATCTCAAAGGACGTTCGAGTGCGTGTGGAGTTCTCGAAAAATAGGTTGATCACGGTCTTGCCGCGTAATGCCGGAACCTTTTTGACCTCGCGATTCGAAATCTCGCGAAAGTTCTCGGCAGTGTCCAGAATGCCAATAATATCGGAAGCGGCCAACTCGCGAATACCGAGCAGATCCCTTCGTCGATACGGCTTTTCTGTAGTCATTGTGTCGAGTTACTCGCTCGATCGGTGATAAATACCGACCGCTTCGGTCTCATCAAATTCCTTGAGCATCACCTTGATGATCTCGTTCTGCTTTGTGGGTATGTATTTGCCTATAAAATCGGCCTGGATCGGAAGTTCGCGATGTTCGACGCCGCGGTCGATGAGCACCGCTAGCTGGACCTTTTTCGGACGGCCGAAATCCATCAGCTGGTCGAGCGCCGCCCTTATCGTGCGTCCCGTGTATAGCACGTCGTCAACGAGGATGATCTTTTTGCCATCGACGTCGTCGTCGAGTTCGGTTCGGTTCACGACCGGATTTGCACCGACCGTGGAAAGATCGTCGCGGTAGAGCGTGATGTCGAGAATTCCGTAAAGGGGTTTGATGTTTTCGAGAGCTTCGATCTTGTCTCGGAGGCGTTCGGCAAGCGGCACACCGCGTCGCCGAATGCCGACAAGATATAGATTCTCTGCACCGTTATTCTTTTCAACGATCTCGGTCGCAAGCCGCCGTAATGCCCGGTTCATTGCCGATGCGTCCATTACGCGAGACTTTTCTACGAGGTTAAGGTCAGATGCCATAGGTCACGCAAATCGTAACAAACGCGAAATTCATTTTCAAAACGGCTGGCCTCTTTTGCGCAGGGAAGGTTTTTGAATACACTTCAGTTTTCACGATAATGACACTCTTTTGGGAAAAATTGGCCCGTCCCGTGATGTTCCGAATGGATCCGGAGCGTGCACACGAACTTGGGGTCGCGAGCTTAAAGGCCGGCCTTGCCCGTCCGTTCTATCGGAAAAGTGCTGCCGATGCGTTTGGAACCATCGAGAGGTTTGGGCTCAAATTTGCGAATCCCATAGGACTGGCGGCCGGTTTTGATAAAAATGGCGAAGTTGTCGCTCCGCTTGCCTCGCTCGGGTTTGGGTGCGTCGAGGTCGGAACCGTCACGCTTGAAGCTCAGCCCGGCAACGCAAGACCGCGTCTCTTTCGTCTGCCGAAACAACAGGCTTTGATCAACCGCCTCGGATTCAATAACGACGGGGCAAAGGCGGTTGCTGACAGGCTGCGTGAGCTAGATCGGACCTGCATCGTTGGTGTGAATATCGGCAGAAATCGAAACGTTCCGAACGACGAGGCGGTCGAGAATTATGTTGCTTGCCTCAGGATCGTTCACGAGGTTGCTGATTACATTACAGTAAACGTGTCTTCGCCGAATACGCCGGAACTTCGCGATCTGCAACAAGAAGCAAGCCTTTCGCAGCTTCTTGAGGCTTTGAACGCCGCGAACGGCGAGCTCGGAGCAAAGCCGCTTCTTGTAAAGGTCGCGCCCGACCTTTCGCGAGCCGAGGTCGAGGCGATCGCGGATATTTGTCTTTCAATCGGCATTTCTGGTGTGATCGCTACGAATACGACCATTACGAGGCCCGGTATTGATGAGGACGTTTCGAACAGGATAGGCAACGGCGGGCTGAGCGGCCGACCGCTAAGGGAAATGTCGCGGCATATCGTCGAAACCATCTACAAACACACGAAAGGGAAATTGCCGATCATAGGCGTAGGCGGTATTTTCACTGCCGAAGATGCGTTCGATAGCATCGCGGCAGGTGCGTCGTTGGTGCAGGCTTACACGGGCTTTATTTACGGCGGTCCATCGTTTCCGCACGACGTTTGTAACGGTCTTGCCGAGATATTGAGCTCTCGCGGCTTTAAGTCGCTGGACGAGGCCGTTGGCTCAGGCATCTGAGAGCCTTCGGAAGGGCTGCTATCTGTTTGACACGCCGGTTTGAGACACTATAATTACTCTTTTGCCTTTTGAGGCAGAAAGAACGCCATAACAGGCTTATTTGATAATGAAGATCGATCTCGCAGCGATACGAACGACACCTAAAGAAATAGAGGTCAGTTTTCCGCTTGGATCGATAGACGCCGCTTCTGACGCGGAGATCGTTGCGAACGTCGAATTTCGCGGCTCCATTTGGCGCGACCATCGCGGGCCGCATATTTCGGGGCATTTTTCGACGAGGGTAAAGCTCGAATGCGTTCGGTGCCTTGCAGCGATCGAAAAGCCGATCGAGGGCGATTTCGACGATCTATTTGCTGAAGAAGATCAAACGACTCCCGGCGAGCTCGAAGTTACTCCGGAGTTATTGGACGTATCGTTTGCGGGAGATTCGGTAGAACTTGCCGAAGTCTTGCGGGAGCAGATACTTCTGGAGGTTCCAGAACAGATCTTTTGCCGCGATGATTGTCGCGGTCTTTGTCCGAAATGCGGGCAGGATCGAAATTTGATAGATTGTAACTGTTCCGCAGATATTGATCCGCGATGGGCAGCATTAGAGGATCGTAATTAGCCGCCGATAAGCTCGTGCGGGACAGAATTTTTAGAGGTAGTCATGCCAAATCCAAAACGAAGACATTCAAAAGCGCGTACAAGAACGCGCCGTGCTCACGATGCGCTGAATACGCCGCAGTTCTATCTTGACAAGGACACGGGCGAAGCAAAGATTCCGCATCGCATCGACCTTGCGACCGGCACTTACAAGGGCCGCAAGATCATCGACGTCAAAGAGGCCGAATAATCTACAATTTCTAAAAGACCAAATAAGTCTGATCAATGGGACAAAACGCGGGAATCCTCGGTACGGGCCATTCTTATCCTGAAGGTATTTTAACGAATGCAGATCTGGAGAAGATGGTCGAGACAAGCGACGAGTGGATAACAACGCGCACCGGCATCAAGCAGCGTCATAAGGCGGCGGATAATGAATACACGTCGCAGTTTGGCTCGCGGGCGGCACTGCAAGCGATCGAACGCGCAGGCCTAAAGCCGGAGGACATCGATGTTCTCGTGTGTGCAACGACCACTCCGGATCAAATTCTTCCGTCAACCGGTGCGTTGATACAGGCCGAGATCGGTGCTGTTAATGCGGCCGGAATGGACGTTTTTGCGGCGTGTTCAGGATTTTTGTACGGCCTAACGATGGTCGAATCGATGATCCGAACGGGCCAGGCGAAGTATGTTGTGGTTGTCGGCGCCGAGGTTTTGACGAAATATGTCGACTACACGGACCGCGGAACGTGCGTTATCTTCGGCGACGGTGCCGGAGCCGCCGTGCTCGGGCCTGTTGAAGAAGGGAAGGGCATACTTGCGACCAAGATCAAGTCGGACGGTCGTTACGCGGAGCAGCTTTATTCACCCGGCGGCGGCACAAGGCTCGGCTTAACGCACGAATCGATCGACAATCGTGATTGCTTTTTTAAGATGAAGGGCAACGAGCTCTTTAAGGTGGCAGTTCGTTCGATGGCAGACATCTCGGCAGAAATGCTTGAGAAGGCTGGCGTTTCAGCCGATGAGGTCGATCTTGTGATCCCTCATCAGGCAAATCAGCGTATTACTGACGCTGTTGCCGCACGCTTGAGTGTGCCGGAAGAGAAGGTTTTCTCGAATATCGCCGAACACGGAAACACATCGTCCGCTTCGATCCCGATAGCAATGGATGAGTGCATCGAGTCAGGCCGTATCAAAGAAGGTTCGCTCGTACTGCTGACGGCCTTTGGCGGCGGTGTTACTTGGGGCGGAACCGTCATTCGATTCTAAGACCGACGAAGCTAAGGAACGATGACGAGTGATTCTGCAGTCGCCTATCTTTTTCCCGGACAGGGCTCACAGTCCGTCGGGATGGGCAAGGACCTGTTTGACAACTTTGCCGCTGCCCGCGAGGTTTTCCAAGAAGCCGATGATGCTCTCGGGTTTTCGCTTTCGAGGATGTGTTTTGAAGGCGACGAGAGCGATCTGCAGCTCACGGCGAATACGCAGCCGGCGATCTTGACCGTATCGACCGCCCTTTATCGAGTCGGACGTGCAGAAGGGCTGCCGACTCCGGCCTTTGCGGCCGGTCACAGCTTGGGTGAATACTCAGCTTTGGTAGCCGCTGGCGTGATCGATTTTGCTTCCGCTGTTCGAACCGTTCGCAATCGCGGAACGTATATGCAGGACGCGGTTCCGGTAGGAGTTGGCGGAATGGCAGCAATAATGGGGCTTGAGCTCGAAGGCGTAGAAGCTCTTTGTGCCGACGCTGCCGATGGCCAGGTCTGTTCGCCCGCGAATATCAATTCGCCAACGCAGATCGTCATTGCAGGGAACTCGGAAGCGATCGATCGTGCATGCGAACTCGCAAAGACAAAGGGTGCGAAACGGGCGATCAAGCTGAATGTTTCTGCCCCGTTCCATTGTGAGTTGATGAAGCCGGCCGAGGAGCGTTTGAAAGGTGATCTAGCGGCATTGGAATACGCGGACTTCGTGTTTCCCGTTGTGCAGAACGTGGATGCGGAACCGAATGCGGATCCGTCGACCGTTCGGTCAAAACTGGAAAGGCAGGTCTCGCAGTCGGTAAAATGGCTGCAGACCGTAAGACGGTTGTCGCAGGAAGGCGTTGAAAGATTCGTAGAGATCGGCCCGGGCAAAGTGCTCACGGGCCTCGTCCGTCAGATAGAAAAGGACGCAAGTTATAGTAATATCGAAAACACTCAGTCTTTACGAGAAAATTTAAGTTAAGCAAACAATTCAAAAAGGAGAACTTATGTCAGAAGTACAGGATAAGATCAAACAGATCATTGTAGATGAGCTCGCCGTCGATGAAGCCGAGGTTACTGAAAATGCACGATTCATCGAAGATCTCGGAGCAGATTCACTCGATCTGGTTGAGCTGGTTATGCGTTTCGAAGAGGATTTCGATATCGAGATACCCGACGAGGATGCAGAAAAGATCCAGAGCGTTCGTGATGCTTATGCGTATGTCGAACAGCACAAGGGCTAACTCGCGAGCGAGCGAGCCTTGCTTAGAATAAGGTTTGCAATATGGTGAATGAAGAGGACGTGATCCTTCATTCACCATTTTGGCATCTAAAATGAACACTATATGAAGCGTCGAGTAGTTGTAACAGGACTTGGTCTGGTAACGGCCGTCGGCAACGATGTGCCAACGACGTGGCAGTCTTTGCTTGATGGCAAGAGCGGTGCCGACTATATCAAGAAGTTCGATGCATCGGGCTTTTCGGTGAAATTCGCTTGTGAGGTCAAGGACTTCGACCCGCTTTCATTCCTCGATAAGAAAGAGGCTCGGCGAATGGGCGCATTCACCCATTTTGCCCTTGCCGCCGCGGACGAAGCCGTAAAAAACAGCGGCCTCGTGATCGACGAATCGAACGCCGAAATGGTCGGGACCTATATCAGTTCAGGAATCGGCGATTTCTGGGCGATCGAGCGCGAACACGAAAAGCTGCTCACCTCCGGACCGGATCGTGTGTCGCCGTTCTTTATCGTGTCGGCGATCGTGAATCTCGCTTCGGGCAATGTCTCGATCCGGCACGGTGCCAAAGGACCCAATTCTGCTACCGCGACCGCTTGTTCAGCAGGTGCGCACGCTATCGGCGACAGCTTTCGCTTGATCGAACGAGGCGATGCGGATGCGATGATCTGCGGCGGCGCCGAAAGCGCGATCACTCCGATGTCGGTCGCAGGTTTTGCTTCGATGCGTGCCCTTTCGACCCGTAACGACGACCCCAAGACGGCGTCAAGGCCGTTTGATCTCGAACGCGATGGTTTCGTCATCGGCGAAGGTGCGGGGATATTGATACTTGAGGAACTCGAGTTCGCCAAAAAGCGCGGTGCGAATATTCTTGCGGAGATCGTCGGCTATGGCATGAGCGGCGATGCATTTCACGTTACAATGCCGGATGAGACCGGCTCGGGCGCGATCGCCGTTATGCAGCGGGCACTGAAAGATGCAGGAATTTCGCCTGACAGCATTGATTACATTAATGCCCACGGCACCTCGACGCCGTATAACGATAAATTCGAGACGCTCGCGATCAAGAAGGTCTTTGGTGAGCGTGCTTACAAGATCCCGGTCAGCTCGACGAAATCAATGACCGGTCACGCGCTCGGTGCCGCCGGCGGGCTCGAAGCAGTATTCTCGGTAAAGGTCTTGAACGAGAACGTTGTGCCGCCGACGATCAACTATAAGACGCCGGATCCCGACTGCGATCTTGACTACGTGCCGAACGAAGCTCGAGAACACTCGGCCGAATATGTCCTTTCAAATAATTTTGGGTTCGGCGGCACAAATGCCTGCCTGATCTTTAAGAAATATTCTGAATAAGCAAGATGAAGATCATTGTTCTAATGAAGCAGGTCGCCAACAAGGATGCGGTTCTCCGCATCGCCGGCGACGAGAAATGGATCAACGAAGCCGACGTCGCTCTGCAGACGAATGAGTCCGACGGCTACGCTCTCGAAGAAGCACTCCGAACGGTCGAGGCAAAAGGCGAAGGTGAAGTTGTTGTTTGCACGCTCGGGCCGCAGTCTGCGAAGACCGTGATCAAGGACGCCTTGGCTCGTGGAGCGAACCGCGCCATACATATCGTTGTTGACGATACGAAGTCGCTGTCTGCATATCAGATCGCGAAAACGATCTCCGATGCGATTCGCGAAGAGAACGCGGACCTGATCTTCTCCGGCCTGCAGTCAGATGATGCGAGCTTCGGGCAGACCGGTGTCATTCTGGCAGAACTGCTCGGTATCCCGCATGCGACGATCGTGATCGAGGTCGATCGGGCAAGCCTAGGTGACAAGATCCGCATCAAACGTGAGCTCGAAGGCGGCTGGTATCAATGGTTTACCTACGATCTTCCCGCCCTTCTTACGATCCAGTCCGGCATCTCACAGATCAGATATGCTTCGCTAAAGGGTATTATGGCCGCGAAATCAAAAGAGATCCGCGAAGTTGCGCCGACGGTCGAGCCATTTGCTTCCGCGACCAAGATCGAAAAGATCTATATGCCGCTAAAGACGAAGCAGACCCAAATACTTGGGGATGGTGACGCGAAGAAAGGCGCCGTTGAACTCGTCGAAAAACTAAAGAATGAAGTCCGCGTGATCTAACGCGAGCTTAGCATCTTCCGCTTTCTATTTGCCCGATACTGTTAGCAGTGTCGGGCTTTTTGTGTCGGCGGTCGGGTCACTTGTGCATTCGGCTTTGCGTTAATGGCTAAGCGACAAAGGCGGTTTGGCTTTCTCGCCTACTTAGGGCATTATCGTTTGTAACTCGGTCAACATTACGACCTTTTTTGTTGGAGTCGAACAACGGTCTCTAGCGGTTCGATCACCATCTCGGATCTGATGAAAAAGGCATTTTCAAAACGTTGTTCTTCGAGGAATCTTTCTAGTTTGAAAAGGAGAAAAGTTA
Organism: Acidobacteriota bacterium; assembly: GCA_018269005.1. GTDB lineage: Bacteria > Acidobacteriota > Blastocatellia > Pyrinomonadales > Pyrinomonadaceae > OLB17. The sequence goes on from JAFDVK010000053.1 coordinate 328,449, forward strand.
TGAACCTTAGAAAATCCATTCGTGCGGTCACGGGCGTTCTCGCGATCGGTACATTGGTCATTCTCGGTCTTTGGTCGGCGACCGACACAACAGCAAAGACCCCGGTTTCAACAGTTGGATCACCTTACCTTTACAATAACGGTAATATCCAAACCGGAACGATGACAGAAAGCGGAGTGGCTGCTCCGACCGGTACGCAATGGAGCGAACTCCAGCACGATACCGGCAATACGACAGAAAGCAATACGACACTTGGAACGAGTTGTTCTCTTACGACGACCAATTTTCGCTGCGCGGATGATTTCACCGTTCCGGCAGGCCAAACCTGGACGATCGATCAGGTCGTGACGTATGCATATCAGACAAATTTTGCAGGTTCGAGTAGTCCTATCACTGCTGCGACGATTCAGATCTGGAGCGGTCGCCCCGGCGACTCCGGCTCGTCGATAATTTTCGGCGACACGACCACGAACCGGCTGGCAACGTCCACAGATGCCCTTACTTATAGGATCGGCGGCACGGTTGTGCCGAACCCGACCACCCCGGGAACTACCAGAAAAGTCTGGCAGAATAACATCACCGTGAGCCCAGCTCAGGTTCTTGGCCCCGGTACCTACTGGGTCGATTTTCAAACGGCCGTAGCGGCAAATGCGGCTCATTTTGCGCCGCTCGCCACCGTTGTTGGAAGTCGTACCCAGCCAGGCTGGAACGGTCGTCAGTGGAATGGTACCGCATGGACCGATGCGCTTGACGCTGGAAATCCGGCGTCGGCTCCCGATGTTGTACAGGACTTTCCATTCAAGCTTGTAGGTACTTCCTCGAGTGTCCCGACCGCGACGTCAAGAGCTGACTTCGACGGCGACGGCAAAACGGACGTTGCTGTCTATCGCCCAAGCGAAGGCAATTGGTATCGTCAAACAAGCGGCGGTTTTGTTGCTGTTCATTGGGGAATCGAAACGGACGTTCTTGCACCGGCCGACTACGATGACGACGGGATGGCAGATGTCGCGATCTTCCGAGCGAACGATACCGAAGGTGCTGCTGACTTTTACATACTTAATAGCTCGGATTCAACCCTGAAGGGATACGCCTGGGGATCGACCGGCGACGTTCCGACCGTCGGCGATTTTGATGGCGACGGCAAGGCCGATGTCGCGATCTATCGCTCGTCCGAATCGAATTTCTATATTCTCGGCAGCACGAGCGGCTTGGTCGTGATGAACGTTCCCGGCACGACACCTGTTATCGGCGACTACGATAACGACGGCAAGTCCGATGCGATCACCTACACTAACGGCACGTGGGCAGGCCCGCTTTCGGGCGGCGGCGTACTTTCAGGTGTGCTCGGTGCGGCCGGCGACATTCCCGTCCAGGGCGATTTCGACGGGGATTCGAAGACCGACATTGCCGTTTTCCGTCCTTCGGATGGAACTTGGTACATCGTAAGGAGCAGCGATTCCCAGACCTCGGTGTTCCAGTTCGGTGCGTCGGGTGATGTTCCCGTTCCGGGCGACTACGATGGAGACGGTACGGAAGATCTCGCGATCTACCGCGGCGGTACTTGGTGGATAAACCGCTCTACCGCAGGGCTCACCGTCGTGCCTTTTGGACTGGCTTCCGACAAGCCGGTGCCGGCCTCGGCTAACCCATAACGTCAAAGACCGTAGCAAAGCTGCGTATGGGAAAGGCTGTCCGCAAGGGCAGTCTTTTCCTTTTTGGCAAGCTGCCGCAACCTTCGCCGAAGTTGCTTACGAACCCATTTCTTGGCATAATTTCACTTCGATTTTCCGATACGATTTTGCGATTATGAGCGACATTTTAGTATTCATCGAGCACAAGAATTGTGTATTGAACAAGGCTTCGATCGAGGCAATAGCGGCGGCCCAAAAGATCGGGAGCGATCTCGGGCTCAAAGCATCTGCCGTGATCTTTTGTGACAAGGATTGTCCGATATCAAGCGAGATCGCCGCCTACGACCTAGAGAAAGTGATCGTCGCCCGGAACGAAAAGCTCGCCCAATACACGCCGGACGCCTACGCTGATGCTCTCTCGGCCGTTATTGAGACAGAAGATCCGCAGTACGTCGTGATGTCGCACACATACCAGGTTCGCGACTTTGCCCCGAAGGTCGCCGCACGTGTCGGACGCGAAGTTGTTGGCGATTGCATTCGATACCGCGTAGAGGGCGGCAAACTCGTCCTCACGCGTCGTATCTTCCTCGGCAAACTCGATGCGGACGTGTCGCTCGGCGGCGATGCTCCGTATTTTGTGACGTTCCAATCGGGTGCTTTCCGCTCGGACGATGCCGCTTCAGGAACCGCGCAGAGCGAGAGTCGGGAAGTGAGTATTGGGGCCGTCAGAATGACCTCGGAAGCTGCTTTTCAGGAAGCAAAGGCGTCCGTGGATCTGACAAAGTCTAACGTCATTGTCGCAATTGGCCGCGGTATCAAGTCTCAAGAGAACATCGCTCTTGCCGAAAAGCTTGCCGACGCCCTCGGAGGCGATCTTGCGGCGTCACGCCCGATCTGTGATTCAGACTGGCTGCCGATTGACCGCCAGATCGGTTCTTCGGGCCAGACCGTGGCTCCGAAGCTTTACTTGGCCCTCGGCATTTCAGGTGCCATCCAGCACATCGTCGGGATGAAGAATTCGGGCACCATCGTCGCCATCAACAAAGATGCCGAAGCTCCGATCTTCGATATCGCAGATTACGGCATCGTGGGCGATCTGTTTGAGGCCGTCCCGGTCTTGATCGAAGAGGTTCAGAAAGCAAAAGCGTAAGGACCTTTTCGCGAATACCGCGAAGCAAGAAGACAATTTGGCCGCGAATTCACGAATTCGGAAAGATTTGATTCGTGAGCTCGCGGCCAAACTTTTATTGGACCTAAAGTCCGTGAATTACTAAAGCTCAGGCCGTCCCGGCCAAGTCCTTCATCGAGCCGAGCAGGTGGTCGAGCTTTTCGTAGCCCTCATTAACGCCGCGTTCCATTCCGGACTGCAGCATTCCATCACGATCGGCAACGGTTTGGAAGACCGATTGGTGGGCGATCCGCGATCGTCCTCCGGGCAGTTCTTCGAATCGGGTAGTGCCGAGAATGACGTGGCCTTTCTCCGGGAGCCCGTCGAACTCGAACGTTCCGATGATCCGTTCATTCGCGAGCACCTCGTGATATACGCCGTGAAATGCATATTCATGGCCATCCCGTTCGTGAATGAAGCAATATGAACCGCCGTCGATCACTTCCATTTTCTTGATCGTCATTGTCAGGTCATTCGGCCCGACCCATTTCGCATAGAGTTCCGGCTCGGTGTAGGCGCGAAATACCAGTTCCCGCGGTGCATCGAACTCGCGGATGATAAAGAGCTCCTGTTTGTCCGGCTCGGCCTTGATCTCTGTTCTATTCGCCATTATTTTTCTCCTGAAAGTTTCGTCTTCTCTGTTTCCAACAGAGCATCTAGTCGGGAGAATGCTTCGTCGGTCCTCTGCGTGAATCTCTTGACCCAGACGTCGAATTCGGCGATCTTTTCGGCGTTCAATGTATAGATCCGCTGCTGTTTTCGCTTTTCGACGTCCACAAGCCCGGCCTCTCTCAGCACCTTAAGATGCTGGGAAACGGCAGCGTGCGTTGTTCCGAACCGTGCGTAGATGTCGCTCGCCGCAAGGGCTCCGAAGGCCGCAAGCAACTCGAGGATCCTCCTCCGATTCGGTTCTGCGATGGCGCTGAATGCATCCACAAGCCATACAATATAGCAAAGACTTAATTAAGTCAAGAATGAAATAAAGATATTTTCATAATTCTTTCGAACTGTCAGGTTTGAAACTGCCGGCGTGCGGATCTTAAAGGCAGAGTTCGGAATTCGGAATCCAAAAGTGCCTTTTGTGCAAATCGTGCAAATCGTGCAAATCGTGCACTTTGATACATTTCGTGCGGTTTGTGCTTCAAAACGGATGCGGCGTTTGGCTATGATGAGAACAGGGGCGAGCCGGCCGTTCGGTCTTTGAAAAAATGTGAGTGGTGAATGGTGAGTGGTGAATGGCGAGTGGTGAATGGCGACTTTGCGTCGCCTTTGCGTTCTTTGCGTTTACGATCTCGGTTTGAAAACGCAAAGACCGCAAAGATCCTAGTCCCCGTAGGGGACAAAGAATATAGCCCAGGGTAAGGCCGGCTCGGCCGCAACCCTGGGTCATCGAGCCCAAAACCACATCGGAGCGTGCGGAGCACGCGACAAGAAGAAGTCGGCGGCAAGCCGCCTCCAAGGTGTTTGTGGGCGACGCGACGGTCGGGCAAGCCCGACCGCACTGCGATGCGGCAAGCCGACTCCGAGGATGCGTTGGCTACGGCGTCCTACAAACATGCGGCTCCTAGAGCGAGCGGAACTGACCGCCCGCTTACGCAGGCGGTTCTGACAAGCGGCGGACGGGGGCGTCCGCGTTCCGGCGCAGGCGGTTCTGACATGATGCGGACGGGGGCGTCCGCGTTCCGTTGTAGGGGAACTGACCGCCCGCTGACGCACGCGGTTCGGACTGAGGGGCTGGACCCGCGACGGCACGTTGCCCGCAGTTTCCTGACCACTGAACCGGCCGTTACTGAGGATGAGTTTAGGCTGCGGCTTTCGAGCCGAGGACGTCAACTATCGCTTTACCGATGTCGGCAGGTGAATTGACGACGCGGATGCCGGCTTCTTCGAGAGCTTTCATCTTCTCTGAGGCAGTTCCTTTGCCGCCGGAAATGATCGCACCGGCGTGGCCCATTCGGCGTCCCGGAGGAGCAGTTTGGCCCGCGATAAATGCGACGATCGGCTTCGAGACATTGTCCTTGGCGAACGCCGCGGCGTCCTCTTCGGCAGTGCCGCCGATCTCGCCGATCATCACGATGGCGTCGGTCTCGTCGTCGGCTTCGAAGAGCCGTAGGGCGTCGGTATGGGTCGTTCCGATGATCGGATCACCGCCGATACCGATAGCGGTCGATTGGCCGAGGCCAAGAGCGGAAAGCTGGCCGACAGCTTCGTAGGTGAGCGTGCCGGAGCGGGAAACGACGCCGATGCGGCCTTCCTTGTGGATATGGCCGGGCATAATGCCGACCTTGCATTTTCCGGGTGAGATGATGCCAGGGCAGTTCGGGCCGATAAGACGTGTATCTCGATCTTTGAGGTATTCGTTGGCCTTGACCATATCGGCAACAGGAATGCCTTCCGCGATGCAGACAACGAGCGGAAGCTCGGCGTTCGCGGCTTCCATAATGGCGTCTGCGGCGAATGCAGGAGGTACATAGATCACGGAAACGTTCGCGCCGGTCTCGTTGACGGCGTCTGCAACGGTGTTGAAGACAGGCACGCCTTCGTGCGCGGTACCGCCTTTGCCCGGCGTCACACCGGCAACGACATTCGTGCCGTATTCACGCATCTGCAGCATGTGGAATGTGCCTTCTTTGCCTGTAATTCCCTGAACGAGCAGGCGCGTGTTCTTATCGACTAGGATACTCAATTTTGAATAGCTCCTTGAAAACTAAGGTATTAAAAACAAACGTCGAGTATAGCACAGCCGAGCGAATACTGCCTGCAGCGGGAGCGTTCTATCTTCTGCGGAACTTTGCCGGCGGGCGTTTCGTTTACAAAAAGGCGATTGCCAAGAAACGAACTCCTTCGAAGAATTCCGGGACCAGGGTAGTTATGCGAGAGGTTTACTCATTTTACACAGACGCCTTTGTGATCGCGTTGAAATCCATCCTCGAGCACAAGCTCCGGGCATTTCTGACGCTGATCGGCATTATCATCGGTGTGGCCGCCGTGGTCGTCGTGGGAGCGAGCATCTCGGGCCTCAAAACGTACGTGATCGACCGTGTCTCGAAGGTGCTCGGGTCAGAGCACTTTATGGTCACGAGGATGGCGTCAACGGGGCGAATGTCGGATGAGGAGTACGAAAAGAAGAATCGACGCAACAGGCGTGTTACCTGGAGCGAGTTCCAATATATTCGCGAAAACTGCCGAACGTGCTCTTATGTCGGAGCACAGGCGGGCGATAACGCGGATCTCGATATGAACGGTGTCGAGATGCCGTCGGTTTCGATCCGAGGCGTCACGCCCGACATGGCCGAGATCGAGAACAAGGAGCTTGAAGAAGGCCGTTTCATCACGACACAGGAACTCGAACGGGCAGCACCGGTCGCGGTTTTAGGTGCGGATGTTCGGGATAAATACTTTCCGGTCGGCTCCGCGATCGGGAAAGAGGTTAAACTTCGTGGGGTTCCGTTGACCGTGATCGGTGTCGAGAAAGCCCGCGGTTCCTTTATGGGCTCGCCGATGGACCGGCTGATGTATATACCGATCAGTCTTCACACCCAGATCTTCAATCGCGACGGCGGCATTCAGGTGCATGCCAACACGATCGATCGCGAAAAGTTTCCCGATGCGATGGATGAAGTTACCGTATTGCTTCGCAATTATCGGAAACTCACGGGGAGCGAAGAGGATACTTTCAGCCTTGTGAACACCGACGAGTTCAATTCGCAGATGGACCAGTTCACGGGTGCGATCGCCGCAGTCGTAGTGCCGATCACGATGATCATTCTTGTTGTCGGCGGAATCGTCGTGATGAACATTATGCTCGTTTCGGTAACGGAACGGACCTTTGAAGTGGGATTGAGAAAGGCTCTCGGGGCATCACGGAAGCAGATACTGCTTCAGTTTTTGATCGAATCCGCTCTGCTTTGTATCTGCGGCGGATTGGCCGGGTTGATCTTAGCGGTCGGTGTTGTGCAGCTGATAACGATGCTCGCGGGAATGACGATGACGATCACGCCGGGCTACATCATCCTCTCGATCGTCGTATCGAGTTCGATCGGGGTCGTTGCGGGACTATATCCGGCCTGGAAGGCCTCGAAACTCGACCCGATCGTTGCGCTTACGCAGGCTTAACAGGAGATATCTATGCGGCTTACGACATCTTTACCACGTGAGGTTCTGCGGATGGCGATGGATTCCGTCCTGTCGCACAAGTTCCGGTCCGCGCTCACGGTGCTCGGTATCGTGGTCGGAATCATCACGGCGATCGTGGTCGCGTCACTTTTGACCGGAATGCGGAATTCGATCGTCTCGATCGTCGAAGAATACGGCAGCAACAATATCGAGATCTATCACCTGTCGTCAGGGTTCGACGGGCCGAGCCGCGACGAACGGAATCGCAAACCGCTGACAGATGCGGATGCCGAAGCGATCCTCGCACAGTCGGCGTCGATTGCCGATCTGACAAAGATCGCCCCGAATATCGGTTCATTCAACGGTAACTTTAACGACAACCTCGTTTACGAGGGCAAAAACTATCGCTGGGCGCTTACGGATGGAGTAGAGCCAAATTACGCTCAGCTCTCGAATCTTGTTCTTCGAGCGGGCCGGTTCATCACCGAAGCGGACAATGTTCAGCGACGCAACGTTCTTGTAATAGGCGTCAACTGTGCCGAAGCTCTCTTTCCGGATCACGAAGAAGACGCTGTTGGAAGGGTTGTGCGCATGAACGGCCAGACGTGGGAGATCATCGGCGTGATCGAAAAGCGGAAAGCTGCCTTCTTGGGTGATAACCCCGAAGACCGAAAGGTGCTTATGCCGTTTCGCACGGCCCGAAAGTCTGCTCCGGAAAGGGAAGAACTGCGGATCATCGCCCAGACGAAACCGGGCGAACTTAGCCTCGCGGTTGACGATGTCGAAAGCATCATGCGCAAACGCCGAGGGCTAAAGGTCGGTGACGCCGATAATTTTGACATCCAGACGGCCGAGGAGATGATCGCTCAGTTCGACGGCATAATCGGCGGAGTTGGGATCGCGGCGATCGCGATCTCATGTCTCGGGCTGCTAGTCGGAGGCATCGGTGTGATGAACATTATGCTCGTCTCGGTTACCGAACGAACAAAGGAGATCGGGATCAGAAAGGCCCTCGGTGCCACGCGCTCGGCGATCGTTCTGCAATTCCTGCTCGAGGCGATGACATTGACCTTTTTCGGCGGGGTCATCGGGATCGTGCTTGCTATCGGGATCAGCACGCTCATAGTCCTCGTGATCCCGTCGCTGCCGGCTCAAGTGCCGCTATGGGCGATAATCACGGGAATCTCGACGTCGATCGGCGTCGGCCTGATCTTCGGTGTCCTGCCCGCAAGAAAGGCCGCAAAACTCGATCCGATCGAGTGTTTACGGTATGAGTGACGGTGGTCGGTGGTCGTACGTTGCGGAAGCCCGCACGCTAGTAAGGGCACTCTTGTCAGAACCGCCTGGGTCAGCGAGCGGTTCTGACAAGATGCGGACGGGGGCGTCCGCGTTCCTTAGGTCAGTTCGACCGTCGATCCAAATTCGGGGACCTCAACATTCCAGCCGAAGCGGTCGTGAATGTGCTTTGCCATAGCGGCGGCGGCCTCGGGTTCGCCGTGCGTGGTGAAGATCGTCTTTGGAGCGGACGGCAGACCGGAAAGCCAACGCAGAACGCCTTTCCAGTCTGCGTGAGCAGAGAAGCCATCGATGCTCTCGATCGTGCAGTTGACCTTTACCTGCGTCTTCATAATTCGAACTTCACGTTCGCCGTCCTGGACACGGCGTCCGGTCGTCCCTGCGGCCTGAAACCCGACAAAAATGACCGTCGCGTTCGGGTCGGGCAAGATGCGGATAGCGTGGTGCAATACGCGGCCGCCCGATATCATTCCCGAAGCAGAGATGATGATGCGCGGGCCGCGCATTTCGTTGATGCGTTTGGACTCCTCCCGGGAGGACGCCGTCTGCATCGAGCCCGTTCGCAGCGGATGACGTTTTTGAGCGAGGATCGACGCATACTCTTCGTCGTGTTCCTCGGCAAAACGGTTATAGATCTGGGTCGCTTGTGCAGCCATCGGAGAGTCAACGACGACCGGAAGGATCGGGATCTTTCCGGCATCCTCCAACTCACGGATGAGATAAAGGATCTCTTGAGTTCGGCCGACCGCGAACGCGGGGATAAGGATCGGGCCCTTGCGGTGGATCGCTTCATTGATGATACGTGCGAGTTTCTCGCCCGGATCGACGTCTGCGTGCAGTCGGTCGCCGTAAGTGGATTCGCACATCATATAATCGCAGGCCGGCGGCGTTGCCGGATCTTTGAGGATCGGTTGGTCGTAATGCCCCAAGTCGCCCGAGAAGAGGAACTTGATCGAGCTCCCGTCAGGCCTTGCGTTCTCCAGTTCGACGAGCACAAGGCTCGACCCCATAATGTGGCCCGCCACAAGAAAAGTCGCTTTCACGCCGTCGCAGATATCCACCTGCTTTCCGTCGTTGTGATACAGCTGCAGAAGGTCGAGAGCGGCGCGCGCGTCGTCCTCGTCATAAAGCGGGAGCGCAGGCGAATGAGAGGTCAGCGCGTGACGATTGCGATAGTCTGCCTCTTCTTCCTGAAGCCGTGCCGAGTCTGTCAATAGTACCCGCATCAGGTCGCCGGTCGGCTTTGTTGTGATCACCGGGCCTTTGAACCCGAGTTTTACGACGCGAGGCAGAAATCCGGTGTGGTCGATGTGGGCGTGCGTAATGATCACGGCATCGAGCTCCTCCGGGTTGAAGGGGAGCGGCTGCCAATTTCGCTCACGGAGTTCCTTTAAACCTTGGAACAGGCCGCAGTCAACAAGGACTTTTTTACCGTTATGCTGTAGGAGATATTTTGAACCGGTAACGGTTCCGACGCCGCCAAAAAATGAAACGCTTGCCATTGACATAATCTACCATAAGAGCCGGAGCTTGGTGACCGAATGACAGATACCTGCCTCTTCGACCGACGATCTGCCGGCATCCGTTTCCGGAATCTGCACGCGGCGGCCGAGCGGCCTTAAGTGTCCAATTTTAGGCGGGAAATCGGGCTAAAAATTATTTTCGAAAATGTCTGAATTTTGTGAAATTCAGGTTGACAAAAGCTTCACAGATTCTTATCTTATCCTTTGCTCTAAAAAAGAAAGAGTTTGGAGCAATTTGGCCGTGTTTGATCGGCCGGCTTACCTTGCAAGGGTAAACGATACTTTGAGAAATAGATTAGGAGTCTTAAATAAAATGACAAAAGCAATTGCACTTTCAGCAGTTCTCGGTCTTTCCGCTCTCGGCTTTGCCTGCGGCGCACCGGCTGCCAACACCACGGCTAACAATGCCAACCACAACACCAATGCGTCGAACACGAACGCAGCGAACACCAATTCGGCAGCTTCGAACACGAATGCAGCAGCTTCGAACTCGAACGCAGCAGCTTCGAACTCGAACGCCGCTCACAGCAACACGACCGCTAACAGCGCTGCAAACTCGAATGCAAAGGCTGAGCCTGCAAACGCTGCAGCTAACAAAGCTGGCGATAAGAAAGCCGAAGAGAAGAAATAGTTTTCCAACTGCGTGGTCATGATGACCGCGTTAAGGCAAACGATTCAAAGGGCCCGCTTTCCGATTTATCGGAGATCGGGTCTTTTCTCTTGTTAAAAGTTTGTTGAAAAAAGCACTTTTAGGGGTTGACTTGTTGCCCTTACCTGCATATATTGTCGAATGTTCCCAAAAACAAGCTTTACAGGGACAATTCAAGGCCGTGCCGAAAGGTATGCTGCCTTTGAAAGAAATTAGATCTAATCTTTGAAGAAGACAGGAGAGTCAATTGTTATGAAAAAAGTGATCGCTCTTTCGGCCGTATTGGCCTTGGGTGCTCTTGGAATGGCGTGTGGTGAATCGGCCGCAAACACCGCTGCTAATAAAGCAGTCGCAAACGCGATGAATACCGCCAACGCTGCGATGGCAAACGCTGCAAATGCTATGGCAAATGCTGCTAACGCCGTGGCAAACGCTGCTAACCACGCTGCAAACGCTGCTGGAAACGCTGCAAACACGATGGCCAACTCTGCTAAGCCGGCTGCTAATGCACCTGCCAACGCAAATGCAAAAGACGAGAAGAAATAGTTGACGGAACTTCCGTTACTTTCTTTGATCGGGCTCGAATGTTCTAGACATTCGAGCCTTTCTCATTGGCGGCAAGCATCTCGCGAAGTTCCACTGATGAAGTGACCGGGCGTGAGCAGACGAAATTCTTGCAAAGAAAGGCAAGAGGCTTATCGGAGTTGCCGCGGCCTTCGAACAATGGAACTTCGGCAGCATCATTGTCCGGGTCGGAGGAGAGAGCGACCGTTGTCGTCGGTAAATATGTTGCAAGCGCGACTTCGGCAAGTTCATTGCCAGCTGGACCGACAATCGCGAGCTCTCCGGCGTTGTAAAGATGAGATCCTAACGTAGAAAGGGCTCGTCCGAACCCTTGCGGGTAGCGGGCGATCTGGTTTGCGGCAAGCCTAAGCGTGGCGACCGCGAATCGCTCGTATCGGTCGTCACCTGTGAGCATGGCGATCCGTAACAGCACGTCCGCGGCCGCCGAATTTCCGGATGGCGTTGCGTTGTCAGTGAAGTCTTTTGTGCGGACGACCAGCTCTTCATGATCGTTCGAGGTATAGAAGAAACCGCCGGCCTCTTGATCCCAGAAATGCTCGAGCATTAGATCGACCAGGGACCTTGCGTTTTGAAAATAGCGGATGTTTCCCGTTACCTGATAGAGCGCAAGCAGACCGTCCGCAACGTTAGCGTAATCGTCGAGGTATCCATTGAGTTTTGCTTCGCCCGCCTTCCACGAACGGAAGAGACGCCCGCTGTCCGTCAGCATCTTGCTCAGTAAGAATTCCGCATTCTTCTCGGCTGTCTTCAAGTATTTATCGTCTCCCAGTACGCCTGCGGCGTCAGCGAACGCGGCGAGCATCAGGCCGTTCCAGGATGCAAGAACCTTCTCATCTCTGTGAGGTTTGATGCGGGTCTCGCGCGCCTCAAAAAGCCCCTGCTTTGCATTCTCGATCAGTGAGAAAAGCTCAAACGGTTCGATCTTGAGAGCCGAGGCTGCCGAATCGATCGTACGCGGGCGATTGAGGATATTCTTTCCCTCAAAGTTTCCATCCTTTGAAACGTCAAAGAAGAACTTGAACGCATTTGAATCATCGCCTAGCAAATCATCGATCTCGCGTTCGCTCCAAACAAAAAATTTGCCCTCTTCTCCCTCGCTGTCGGCGTCCTGGCTCGAATAGAATCCGCCGCTTGGATTCGTCATCTCCCGCAGAACGTAGTCAAGCGTCTCCGTTGCGATCCGTCTGTATTCAGGGTCGCCCGTGACCTGGAATGCGTGAAGGTAGATGCGTGCCAACTGGGCGTTGTCATACAGCATTTTCTCAAAATGCGGCACAAGCCAGACATTGTCCACAGAATATCGATGAAAGCCACCGCCAAGCTGATCGTACATACCGCCGAATGCCATCTTGTCGAGAGTAAGCCGCGTCATGTCGAGAGCCTTCTGATCGTGGGTGGAATGGTGATGCCGGAGCAGGAACTCAAGCGACATCGCCTGCGGGAATTTCGGAGCGCCGCCGAACCCGCCGTTCTTCGCATCGAAACTCCGCTCGAACGAGGCGAATGCGTCGTCGAGAATGGCGTTCGAAAGCGCCGTGCCTTCATTGACCATTGAGAGTCGGCGGAGTTCACCTACGATCTCATTTGCGGAGTGTTCGATCTCGTCGCGCTTTTCTTTGTAGGCCTCGGCGATGCTCAACAGGATCTGCTGCCACGACGGCATTCCGTATCTCGGTGCGGGCGGGAAATATGTTCCGCCGAAAAAAGGGCGTTTGTCGGGCGTTAGAAATACGTTCATCGGCCAGCCGCCTCGGCCTGTCGTCATCTGGACGAAGCTCATATAGATGTGATCGACGTCCGGCCGCTCTTCCATATCGACTTTGATGTTCACGAAATTCTCGTTCATTACGCGAGCCGTCTCTTCGTCCTCGAACGATTCGTGCTCCATTACATGACACCAATGGCATGCAGAGTAGCCGATGCTGACCAATAGCGGCTTATCCTCGGCCTTTGCCTTCGCAAACGCCTCATCACCCCACGGATACCAGTCCACGGGGTTATATGCGTGCTGAAGCAGATAGGGCGAAGTTTCGTTAATGAGCCGATTGGCTTTGGGTTTTGGTGATGACATAGGTCTATTCTTTCACGCCGGAACGAGAGGCTCAAAATCACAATGGACGCCGCACTTTTCTGTCTTTCACAAAGTTCTGGTATATTGCACTTATCTATGACTTCGCGTTCCATTGCAAAGCTTAGACCCGCACGCCAGCGCGCCAACCTCTTTGGCGGCGATTAATCCTAGAAAACTCGACAGTTAGCATCGGACGTCCGCATTTGCGTTCGATAAGCCTTCAGACACTTCGCCAGCATGCGAAGCAAACCTTTTTCAGGAGACAAAAGACAATGACGCCGTCAACAGAATTACAGAAACCACAGATAAAGACAGAGTTGCCGGGGCCGAAGTCCCGCGAGATCATCGATGCCGATGCTCGATACGTAACGCCGAGCTATCCACGTCCCGACTACAAACTCGTGGTCGATCACGCCAAAGGCGTTTGGGTGACAGATCCGGACGGGAATCTTTTCCTCGATTGCAATGCCGGTGTCGCGGTGTGTTCGACCGGTCACTGCCATCCGGAAGTTGTCGCGGCAATCACGAAGCAAGTGAATGAGTTCATTCACTTCTGCGGAACGGACTATTTCTACCGCCAGATGCCCGAACTTGGGAAGATGCTCGAGGACATTGTGCCGATCGAAGGCCCGACACGAACGCACTTTGCCAATAGCGGTGCCGAAGCGATCGAGACCGCCCTTAAGGTCGCGATGTATCACACACGCCGGCAAAAGTTCGTGTCCTTCTACGGCTCTTTCCACGGGCGAACGCTCGGTGCACTCTCGCTGACCTCTTCGAAGCGTGCTCAGCGGCTTGGATTTATGCGGCAGGCGCTCGATGTCGTCCATATTCCGTATCCGAACAAATTCCGCCACTTTGCGACGGATATGCCGACCGATGAGGCGACGATCACCCGTGACGTGATCAACTGGCTTGAGAATCGCGTGTTCCAAACGACTACGCCGCCGCAGGAAGTTGCGGGCATCATCCTTGAGGTCGTGCAGGGCGAAGGCGGCTATATTCCGGCCCCGAAGGCATTTGTCAAAGAGCTTCGACGCATCTGCGACGAGAACGGCATTATGCTCATCGTCGATGAGGTCCAATCCGGTATGGGACGCAGCGGAAAGATGTTCGCTCTCGACCATTACGACGGCATTAAGGCCGATATCCTTTGTATGGCAAAAGGCCTTGGTTCGGGAATGCCGATCGGAGCGTGTACGGCGCGAGCCGACATTATGGATTGGCACAAGGGAGCACACGCCTCGACCTTCGGCGGCAATCCTGTCGCTCTTGAAGCCGCGATGGCGACGATCCGCCTGCTGCAGGGCGGCCTTGTCGAAAATAGCCGCGAGGTCGGAGCTTATCTTGAGGCAGGCCTCAACAAGCTTAAGGATAAGTACGACTGCATCGGCGACGTTCGAGGCCTTGGAATGATGCTTGGCGTCGAATTCGTGACCGACAAAACGACTTTGAAGCCGAATGCCGAACTTCGCGACAAGATCGAGATGGAATGCTATAACCGCGGCCTGATAATTCTAGGCTGCGGCTCGAACTCGATCCGTTGGTCTCCGCCGCTCATTCTGACCAAAGAGAACGTTGACGTTGCACTTCAGATCTTTGACGAGGCGATCGCCGCGTCGCTTTAAGCGGCTCAATTCGCTGACTTTGTACGTCCGGCAGGCATTGTGTCCGCCGGACGTACTTTTTGTTGAAATATTGAGAATTGATATGCAAAAAAGTAAGCTATCAAACGTCCATTGAGGGAGAAAGTGTGACAATTGAGCATTCGAACGTGGAGAAACTATGCCTAACATAACAATTGCCGAAACCAAAGGAGTTTGCCACATCGCTTACGACGGTGTCGAAGGTGATCGGTACACTTTTCCGGATGGCTCTGTTTGGTCGATCCTTGACGATGCCGCCACGTGGTCCACCGGTTTTAAGGCGGTGCTGACAAAGCCGGAGAATCGCGAACTCTACGTCCTTGCCTTTGCGGGCAGCGATTCCGGTCTGGACTTCCTTCACGACGGCGTGCAGGCGCTTGGCGGTTATTCGGTCCAATATTCACAGGCATTGAACCTGACCCGACGCTATATGCAGCGTTACGGTGACCTTCACCTCGCCGGACACTCGCTTGGCGGCGGGCTCGCGGCTTATTCTTCGGTTGCGACGGGCCTTTTTGCGAGCACCATCAACCCTGCGCCGCTCGTCGGAATGATGTCGTTCCGTGCACTTCGCGGCAATCCGCAGATCATCAACTATGTGCCGATTAATGGCGAGATCGTTAGCAGCTCACCAGGCCGAAACCCCGGCCGGGATGTAAGGGTCACTGCGAACGGCAACTTCTTTACGCGGCACATGGTCGGCAATATGATGCCCGACATTCCGCTGCCTCAAAAACTAAACACCGGCGGGGCATCCGGAAGCTGGTAGGGCATAGAATAGTGAAGGGAACAGGCCGACGCTGACAACGCGTTCTCCGTTTACCGTATTTGGTTCTGACTTTTTTGTGCAGATCGTGCAAATTGTGCAAATCGTGCACTTTGATATGTTTTGTGCGGAATGTGCTTCAAACGATCGCGTCAGTTCGTTATGATGACAACACGGTCGAGACGGCCGTTCGGTCTTTGAAAAGCTAAATTCAGATTTCGGGTTTGGGGTGTCGGGTTTCAGGTTTCCGGTTTCCGGTCCGAGATCCATATTTCGAATTTCAAATCTGAGATTTCAGATAGGCTTCCGATTCGTGAATTCGTGGCTTTCTTCCCTTTGCGAACTTTGCGTCGCCCTTGCGTTTACGATCTTGCTTGAAACGCAAAAAACAAAAGCTAACGACCGGCGGGATCAGCTAGAAGATCTCAAATCTGTGCTCCAATGTGTCGAGGACCGTAACAGGCTTTCCGTCCTTCATCGCAGGCGTGAATTTTATGGCGTTGGCGGCATCGTAAATGCCGGGCATAAGTCCGCCCTGGATCGTGTTCAACGGCACGTAGATCAATGTACCATCCGGTTTGAAAAGAGCGAGTAAAACGACGGTGCCTTGGATCAGATTCCGCCGTGCCTCATCCGTATATCGCGGAATCGGTTTATGGGTAAAGTTAAGCTTAGTCGTAACGTCCGCTTCGGCGTAGATCGTTTCACCCCTTTCAAGAACTGATAGAAGCCCTGCCAAAAGTTCTACACGCTTCTTGAAGAGATCGTTCTTGCTATCCCCAGACTTCAAAGCTGTTGCCTTTGCAGCAGTCGCAACCGCAAAGGCGATCGGTTCCTTTAAGGCATTCAAGCGTTCCTCGGCTGTTCCTTTTGGTGCGTCCTGATGTTTTCCAAAAATTTTCGGCTTCTGTGCAAGCACATTGGTGATGAGCCAAAAGGTGCGCTCGAACGAATCGTCGAGAGCTTTACCCGCCTCTTTTGCCTTGCCGAGTTTTTCGTACGCGAGTCCAAGATAGCTGAGTTCAACGTAGTTCTTCGATCCCTTCAAGGCCTGGACGGCACCGGCGTAGTCACCCTTGTTGAAAAGATCGATGCCGACGGACGGCTTATCTGCGGCCTGCGCTTGCAGCGGAACCGTGAACGCTGCGAGGGCGAGAATGAGTGTGAAAATATGCGAAGAACGGAAATTCATAGTGCAAATATAGCTCAATCGCTAATTATGCGGAATGCAAAAATGCGCATTCTGTGCAAATCGTGCACTTTGATACGTTTTGTGCGGTTTGATACATTTTGTGCGGTTTGTGCTTCAAAAGGGGCGCGTCGGTTAGCTATGATGACAACACGGTCGAAACGGCCGTTGGTCTTTGACAAAGTTGGTCGTTGTTCATTGTTCGTGGTTGATGGTGAGTAGTGAATGGTGAATGGCGGAGCTAAAGCTCCCCTCCTTACGAAGGAGGGGTGGCAGCCGCCTCGGCTGACGGGGTGGTTCTCTTTCGGCTTCTACTCTCGCCGTCGCTCTGACCCGCAAAGACCGCAGAGGTAAGACATTTCTAAATCTAAGATTCGAAATTTGAAATGTGAGATTTGAGATTTGAGATTTTGAGATTTGAGATTGCAGACCTCAGACCTCGCTCAATCAGGGCTGTATTTCAAGTCTTGAAATATTATTCGTAAAATCGCGGCGGCTTTCTTCCCTTTGCGACCTTTGCGTCTCCTTTGCGTTGTTTGCTTTTACGATCTTGTTTGAAAACGCAAAGCTCGCCAAGCGAAATCCGTAAAGTCGCGAAGATCCTAATCCGCGTAGGGGACGCGAGATCATAGCCCAGGGTAAGGCCGCCGCTCTGAACGGAAAATTGAGAATGGAAAACTGAGAACGAAAGGCCGCTTCGGCCGCCGATCTTGTCAGTACCGCCTACGTAAGCGGGCGGTCAGTTGTTGCGGAACGCCGCACGTAGTAAGGCGGCCAGGCTTCGCTGCGTTAGTCCCCGTAGGGGACAAAGATTATAGCCCAGGGTAAGGCCGAAGGCCGCAACCCTGGGAACCCGTCGTCAAATAGATCGATGGAGCTCCGTTAGGAGCGACAGGATCTTGTCGGCGGCCAAGCCGCCTCCGAGGATTCATTTGCCGTCGTCACCCACGCCGTAAACGACGTGGCTATGCGAAGCCATTAGCGGCGGTAGGCCGCCTCCGAGATCGGTTTTGGGATCGGTTCCACGGCATAAATGCCGTGGCAATTCGGCGGGAATCTGCGTTGAGTGTTGAGCCCTTACTGCCGTGCGGGCTTCTGCAATGCTGACCGCCCACTGACGCAGGCGGTTCTGACTTTCGGTGACCGGTCGCTGACGCAGGCGGTTCTGACATTGGACTATGCCCTTGCTAACGTGCGGGGTTTTTGCAAAAACTGGCTGCGTTCACACGAAAAATGACGGAAAGTGACGAAATGTGTAACCACAACCTTCAAAAACGTCGATGTTTGTTCCGTTTTGTTCCGCTTGTTCTGTTCCGCGCGGAACGGAACAAAGGGGGAGAGATTTATTTGCGAAATTGTCGCGGTGTTTTTTGCGGGATGGGGTTCTCCTGCTAGACTGTTTGCTTTATGAGTAACTTAACATTCGGAATAATCAAGCCCGACGCAGTTCGGGCAGGGAAATATGGACAGATCATTTCGCGGATCTTGGGCGGCGGTTTTGCCATTCGCGGAATGAAGCTCGTGCACCAGACGCGTAAGCAGGCAGAAGGCTTTTATGCGGTCCACGCGGGCAAAGGCTTTTTCGATGAGCTTTGCGATTTTATGTCAAGCGGCCCGTGCGTCGTGCTTGTGCTCGAAAAGGACAATGCTGTTCCGGCCTGGCGCGAATTGATGGGGGCGACGAATCCGGCAGATGCCGCTGAAGGTACCATTCGCAAGGACTTTGCAACGTCGATCGGCGAGAACGCCGTCCACGGCTCGGATTCTGAAGAAAATGCACAGATCGAGATCGCATATTTCTTCAGCAGGCTTGAATTGGTATAGCGGTTAAGAGTATAAAGTTACGGAGTTAAGAGGTTGCGAAGCTGCGAAGAGTGCCTTACCAACGTGCGGATTACCCACACGATCCGGCGACTGAAGTCCACCTCTGTAACTTCGTAACTCTGTAACTTCGTAACTCTGTAGCTTAGGAAAAACGTATGAAACGATGCCCGACCTGCGATAACACTTTTGAGGATGCGTTGAAGTTTTGCCAGGCGGACGGCACGCCGCTCTTGGACGATGCGCCGGCGGTTGACCCGTACGCAACGATGGTCGCGAGCCCGGCGGAGATAAAGGCCGCGTCCGAAGCCGACAATGCACCGGTGCCGATCGCAGAGCCGGACAATATGCTCGACCTGCCAGCTCCGGGCGGCGGCGATATGATGAAGACGATGGTCGCCTCTGCCGATGAAATGCGGGCGATCCTGGAGGAAAAGGACGATCCGGGCATGGAGATTCCCGAGGCGCCTGCTGCTGAGCCTCCGCCTGCGGCCATCCCGCCTGCACCGATCCCGGCGGCGGTTCCCGAGCCTCCGAAATTCACCGAGCCTGAGATCACTTCTCCGCATTTCAGCAATGCCCCAAATTTCAGCGATATCGCACCGCCTGCGTCACCGTTCGGCGTGCCGAAACCGGCGTCGGATCTGTCGGGCTTCGAAGACGAACCGCCGACCATGAAGCAGCCGTTTCCCGAGCCGCCGGCACCGATACCGGCCGTCCCGATGGCAGCCGCTCCCGTCGCACAGATTCCGCAAGCGCAGTTTGAGCCGTCAGCGCCGCTCCCGGTTCCGCCTCCGCCTCCGGCCGCAGCCGCAGGCGGGCAAAGCAAGACCCTTGCGATCGTCTCGATGATCCTTGGCATTCTTGGATTCACGCTCTGCTGCGGTACGGTGCTGCCAAGCTTTGTTGCGATCATTCTCGGCTTTATGGCACGAGGCAAAGCATCTAGCGACCCCGCACATTACGGCGGCTCAGGCATGGCAATGGTCGGTCTGATCACCGGTATTGTCGGCCTTCTGCTAAGCATCGCGTACTTGGTCTTTATGTTTGCGTTCGGCGGCATGCAGATGCTTCAACGAGGATTCTGATCGTCCCATTGTCTTTTGTCGGGGACGACGACATACTTAGATAGATGTCAATAATTTCAGATGTACTCCAATCAACTGTGGCCGTCGTCAAGGGTATGAAGCGCACGCTCGCTGAGATCCCGCGTGAGAAATGGACGGTTCAGTATCCGGATGTCCCGGTGACGGTGCAGCCGCGTTATCGCGGCCAGCATCTCCTCCACGTTGATGAGAACGGCAAGGAGAAATGTGTTGCGTGTTATCTGTGTGCGGCGGCGTGTCCATCGGACTGCATTTACATCGAGGCCGAACAGGACGCAAGGCCGTATGCTGAACGCATCGGACGCGACGAGCGGTACGCAAAAGTCTATAACATCGATTACGGCCGCTGCATCTTCTGCGGTTACTGCGTCGAGGCCTGCCCGAAAGACGCGATCACGCACGGGTATAATTTCGAGATCTCGGTATTCAATCGGGCTGATCTTTTGAAGAAGAAGGAAGACCTTCTGATCACAATGCAGAAGCAATCGAAGAACTACCGCGTCGCCCTCTCGAGTGAAGTTGTGGATTCGGAGTACAAGGAAGTTTAGGAAGAATTTGGTTTTGGGAACGGCTTCGGCTGAGATGCCTCGCGGCGTTTCTCGTCCGGGGCCGTTTGTATTTCCTAGTGATAAAAGAATTTCCACCGACAGAGAAAGGAAGGCGTTACGAGATGCGTGCCCAGGGCCTTAGACAGTTCGCAGGCCTGAAGAGCGACACTGATCGTCTCGATCCGTTCGAGCTTGCCGCACACGCGAATCTGCTCGTCGTGCCTTTTGAAGAGGTCCTGGCTTTAGGCGCCTCCGCCCGCGAGCATCTGCTTGGTGTAGGGAAGGATGCCTGGTCGGGCGGCGCAGCATCGATACCGCTTCCGGACGGCCGCACGCTGATCATTCTGAACCCGACACACAATAAGAATCGACATGCCGCGACGCTGATGGAAGAAGTGAGCCACGTTTTTCTTGGCCACAAGGCCAACGAACTTGCGGTGAAGGACAGCGACGGAAAGACGACGAAGACCCGGGATTATAACCACGCGATCGAGGAAGAAGCATATTCGACCGGCGCCGCGGCACTTGTCCCGTATTCCGGCCTAAAGAAGATGATCCGCGAAGGGAAGACCGTTCGCGAGATCGCTCGTCATTTTGCCGTGAGTTCGGCGCTTGTCGAGTTTCGTATCAAGATCTCCCGTCTTTGGGCAGAATACGAAGAACATCTCTTCAAGGGCTAACGCGAGAATCGTGTATAATATTCGTTTTGGGCGAAGTTCATCGGAACAACTCGCCCTTCTCGTTCGACCCGGACACTTTTCAATGCAGCAGGTTCAGCCCGAACAATCCGACCGCACTTCAAGACTCACCGTCGAAGACAAACTGCGTCTCCTTCTCGATATCACGAAGACGATCTCGCAGTCGCTCGATCTGGAAGAAGTGCTGAACCTTGTAATGGATACGCTCGGTTCGCTGATCCCGTACGACGCGGCCGGCATTTACCTCGTTGAGCCAAAAGAAGGCAGCCCAAAAGAATTGTTCAAGGCGAAAGCGATCCGCGGTTATCAGCTGAGTTTTGAGCTGATCGAACCGCGTCTTCGCATGGGCGAAGGCTTCCTCGGTGCGGTCGTGCAGTCAGGCGAACCGATCATCTCGCCGGATGTCAGTCAAGATCCGCGATACTTCAGGGCGCGCGAAAGGACGCGTTCAGAGATGGTTGCCCCGATCATCTCGAACGATCGTGTGATCGGAGCCTTTGACCTTGAAAGCGACGAGGTGAATTCCTATAACGAGGATGATCTCGCAGTTTTACAGCTTCTTACTTCGCAGGTTGCGATCATTATCGAAAAGGCTCGGCTGCACGAGCAGGTCGTCGAAAAGAAGCGCATCGAGGCCCAACTTGATATTGCCCGAAAAGTTCAACTCGAACTGCTGCCCGAAGATGATCCGGACGTTGCCGGCTTTGATGTGAGCGCGTTCATTTTTCCTGCAGAAGAGGTTTCAGGCGACTACTATGACTGGGTCAAGCTCTTTGAGGACCAATTTGGGATCGTGGTCGCCGATGCGGTCGGAAAAGGCATTCCGGCAGCCTTGTTGATGGCCTTCCTTAGAGCCTCCTTAAGGACTAGCGCTCAAACCGGATATGCCCCGAACGTGGCCTTCTCAAAGGTGAGCAGCCTTCTGTACGAATCGATCGACGACAATCAATTCATTACCGCGATCTACGGCGTACTTGATTCAACGAACCGCACGTTCGTCTTTTCGAACGCCGGGCACAATCCGCCGCTTCTGATCAAGCCGGACGGTGAATACCGCTTTGTCGAGTATGGGGATCAACCGCTTGGGATGTTCGATGACGTTCATTTTCACCAGCATTTTATTCGATTTGAACCGGGCCAGGTGATGGTGATCTACACAGATGGGATCACGGAGGCCGCTAACGATCTTGGCGAAGAATACGGAGTTGACAGATTCGCCAAACGCGTTCTGGACGGAATACATCTGCCTGCAAAAGAGCTGATCGATCACGTCCGGAAAGGCGTGACGGATTTCACCGAAAGAAAGGTCCTTGATGACGACGGCACCTTGTTCATCGTGAAAGCGGTCTAATATGCCACTTGAAAATCAAACAACGCCGTAAGCATCCGCCCATCGATGCCAAGTCGATGGAAAAAGACCTTCCGGCGTTCGTTGTTGAGATCAGGCGTACTAATGGCCGGTCGCGGACGAGTGAAGCGTATCCCCGCCGGGCACAACCGGCGTCGAGCGTAGATCGAGGTCGATCTTGTCGTTCTGCGTAGAGAATGCATATACATCGAAGCCGTAAGCATCCAAAATGTCCGTCAACTCGTTAGAACGGTCAAGGTAGAGCGTCTCGGCAAAGCCGAGTTCGGAGCGGATCTCGAGCAGCCGATCGATAACTTCGATAGGGGCAAAAGTAAATTTCGGGTCCTTGAAACTTGCCATTCTGTCGACACCGCGATACGAAAGGTGTTCGATCTTTAGATGCAAATTAGCCGGACAAGTTGTTTTCAAAGATCTAAAAAAACAATCCAGCCAGGCGGCAAAATGCTGCATCTTATCAACAGGTATGAAAAAGTTTGGATTTTCTACAATAAATAGCGTAAAATCAGCGGAAAGCCGTCAGGAGGAAAAGACAATGACAAGATTAATCTCCCGACTTGCGATATTCGCAGGATTGGCCGTGTTCAGTGCGAGCCTCGCATTTTCGCAAGGCATCAGCGCGTCCACGAATAAGTTCGTTATTTCGGCCGCTGCAGGCGGCATCAGCTATACAGAGGGAGACGTTACCGTTGCACGAAAGGTCGGAAAAAGCGGCGTTCTGCTCAAGGGTGACGCTGTCTTTGTTGGCGACCGTGTGTCCACGGGGATCGACGGCCGCGCCGAGGTCTTGCTAAATCCGGGCTCTTACCTCCGTCTGGGGGCGAACTCGGTATTTGAATTCCTTTCGACCGATCTCGAAGACCTGCGGATCCGTCTCGACCGCGGTGCCGCGGTACTTGAAGTCTATGCGAATCACGAATTCCGTGTCGATGTTTTGACTCCGCACGGTAAGATCAGGCTCGCCGAAACCGGGGTTTATCGTGTCGATGTCGATAAGAATTCGACCGCTGTCGCCGTTTGGGAAGGTAAGGCTCTGATGGGTCGAGGGGCAGAAACGGTAGTTAAAGAGGACCGCAAAGGCATTCTGGCGAACGGTGCCGTTTCGATCACGAAGTTCGATCATGACAAAGATTCGCTTGAAGCATGGAGCAAGTCCCGTTCCAAGGAACTTGCAAAGGCGACCGCGAACCTAAAACGCAGGGCTGTGCGCGATGACCTTCGGAATTCGCTCTATACGACCGCCTTTAACGCCTATAATTCGTTCGGTTTGTGGGTATTTGATCCTTTCTTGAACGGATACTGCTTCCTGCCGTTCGGTTATGGATGGTACAGCCCGTACGGGTATGGCTTCGGTAACTACCTGGGATATTACTATCCCTACAACTATCCTTGGTGGAACAACCCATGGTATCCATACGGATATCCTACGGGAGGCAGTCATGGTAATCCGAGCGGAGGCAGTTCGACTCCTCCGCAGAATCAGCCTACGCCGATCGTCTCTGCAGGCACGCGTGCACCCGTACCGCCATTTGTAAGGATGAACGGCGGTGGCGGTCGCGGCCTCCAGACGAATGATGATTCGCCAAGGCCGACCTACACACCGCCGCGTCCGATCTATATTCCTCCTTCGCCGCCGGCAAATACTGGCGCGAGAAGCAATAATGGCGCCAAGCCGCAATAACTCGTCGTGGAAGGATAAAAAAACGCCTCGAAGAAAGACCTTCGGGGCGTTTTCCTTTGGTCGATACGGTCCCTAGCGGAAAAGGGCTGCAGCGGGTCCATCAATGCCGCCGTTCATTGTGAGATACACGATCGAGATCGACTGCAGCCCATTGAATAGGAAGTGAAGTATCACGCTCGGCAGAAGGTTGCCGGATACGGCACGTGTTGCGGTGAGGATAAGGCTAAGCAATGTGATCGCGATGATCGAGCCGGGGCTTCCCCAATATTGCGGGTAATGAATCCCTGCAAAAAGAAGCGTGACGATCGCAACGGCGGCGATCTTGCCCGTCGAGCGTTCGAATGCAGAATAAAGCACACCGCGATACACCAATTCCTCAACAAAAGGTGCGAACAGCGTCGCAAGGATCGCCATTGAATATGCAGCGGTCGGCGAACTTCGCAAAATGCGGAGCAGTTCGTTGTCCGTCTCAGGAAAGATCGAGCTTACGGCTTGCATTACAAGGAAGAAGCCGACAAGGATCAGTGCAAGATGCCACCAGCGAAACGGGCCCATCCGCCAGCCGAGCATTTCGAAGAAGCGGAATTTGCGCCACTTTGTAACAACGGGATAGCAGACAAGAATCGTGAAGATGTGTGCAGGGACGACCGCTACCAGACTCAACAAGATCACGGTCGGGTCTTTTTCGAGATCGGCCGGCATCGAGTCGCCGCGAAGTGCATAATAAGGAAGAACAAAAAAGACCGGTGCCAATAGAATCGCAAGGATGCTTAGCACCCAGACGCTGATACCGGCCGGAAGCGACCAAGGCGGATCGTCCGGCGTTGGGTCTTTCGTCTCGATCGGCGGAATGGGAAGTTGCGAATAATGGTGCTGTCTTTCTGCTTCGTCGGCGTTCTGCACTATCGAAGTGTAGCGAAACGACCGCGATCTTAACAAGCACGAAAAAATAAATCGACAGTTGAACCTTGCGAAACCGAGCAATTGACGCTAACCTAAAATCCCGTGGAACCACACGGGAATTCTCCATCAAATAATGTGATCGCGGTCATCCCGGCAAGGGCAGCATCAGTGCGTCTGCCGGGCAAGCTGCTGCGTGAGATCGCGGGAAAGCCGCTCATCGTCCACACACTTGAGCAGACAAAGAAGGCGAAGACCGTCTCGCGGGTCATTGTCGGAACCGATGATGCCGAGATCCGAGACGCGGTTCTCGCGGCCGGCGGTGAAGCCCAAATGACATCTGCGGAGCATTCGTCCGGCAGCGATCGTGTTGCAGAGGTGGCCGAGACGCTGCCCGAAGGTTCTATCATCGTCAACGTTCAGGGCGACGAACCCTTGATCTCGCCCGAGACGATCGACCGAGCTATCGCAGCAATGCTGGAGGATCGCGGACCGGACATCGTGACGGTTTTCGAGCCCTTCGAGACCGCGGAAGAATTATTCGACCCGAATAATGTCAAGGCGGTCGTCGGTGCAGATGGTTATGCGTTATATTTTTCGCGTTCGGTCATGCCTTGGCTGCGGGATGCAAGCGTGCGGTTCGGCGGTGACCTTCGGAAGGCAATCGAGGTCGAACCTGAGCTGCTCCGGCATTTCAAGAAACATACGGGCATCTACGTCTATCGACGCGAATACCTGTTGGAGTTTACGCGGATGCCGCAGTCGCCGCTCGAAAAGGCCGAGATGCTCGAGCAGCTTCGCGCATTGGAGAGCGGTGCGAGAATTCGGGTCGTCGAGGCGGCCGCTCGGTCGCATGGGGTCGATACAGAGGCCGATCTCGAAAAAGTAAGAAGGATCGTCGAAACGCAAGTTTCCACGAGCATTGGTAGTAATTAGTAATGATTTCAAAAGGGATTCTGGATTGGATCGGGTTGATCTTTATTGCATCGCTGGTCATTGGGGCGATCGTCGGGCTTAGAGTATTGAGCCGTCCGCGAAAGAGCACGGCTGAAGAGTTTGAGAGGTCGGCCGCAGAGAACTCGACAATGATGGGTGCGATGGCAAACGCACTGCAGGAGGTCGTCGATCCTGGCTTTGCGCGGGCAAAAGTTGTTCAGACAGAGATGAAAGACGGAAGGTATCAGAAAAAGAAGGACGAAGGAGACGGAGCAAAGGAGACTAAATGACCGACAAAAAGACCAAATACATATTCGTAACAGGCGGCGTGGTTTCGAGTCTTGGTAAGGGCCTCGCCGCAAGCTCGATCGGCTGTTTGATGGAAGCTCGCGGTATGAACGTCCAGATGATGAAGCTCGATCCATATATCAACGTCGATCCGGGCACGATGTCGCCATTCCAGCATGGCGAGGTCTATGTTACCGACGACGGTGCGGAAACGGACCTCGACCTCGGCCATTACGAACGCTTCACGCATGCTCATCTCTCGCAGGCGAATAACTGGACGAGCGGACGCATCTACCTCTCCGTGATCGAAAAAGAACGCCGAGGCGACTATTTGGGCAAGACGATCCAGGTGATCCCGCATATCACGGACGAGATAAAGGCGGCCGTGCGCACGGTCGCTGATTCGCACCAACCGGACGTGCTCATCGTCGAGATCGGCGGAACGGTCGGTGATATCGAATCGCTCCCATTCCTCGAAGCGATCCGACAAATGGGTAACGAAGAAGGCCGCGAGAACGCGATCTTCGTTCACGTGACGTTGGTTCCGTTCATTGCTGCGGCAGGTGAATTGAAGACAAAGCCTACGCAGCACAGCGTCCGTGAGCTTCGCGAGATCGGTATCGCCCCGGATATTCTCTTGTGCCGTTCAGATCGGCCGGTCTCCGCTGATCTGAGAAAGAAGATCGCACTTTTCTGCAATGTTCAAGAATCTGCCGTAATTTCGGCCCTCGACGTCCCGACGATCTATGAAGTCCCGCTCGCATTCCATGAACAAGGGCTCGATGAGCTGATCGTCTCCGACCTGAAGCTGAGCGAGAGATTTCCAACGGCGGATCTTACGCGCTGGCGTGATCTTGTGGCCACGATCAAGGAACCTTCTACGGGTTCGGTCAAGGTTGCGATCGTCGGCAAATACGTCGAACTTGAGGACTCATACAAATCCCTACGCGAGGCCCTGACACATGCCGGTGTCGCGAACGACCTGCGGGTGAATGTGACGTGGCTTGAGTCAGAGAACCTGATGAAAGATGGCTACGAGACGGAGCTAAATGATTACGACGCGATCCTTGTTCCTGGCGGATTCGGAAAGCGTGGTATTTCAGGAATGCTGCGCGCGATCAAATACGCACGCCGTTCGGGCACGCCGTATTTTGGGATATGTCTTGGAATGCAGACGGCGTGTATCGAGTTCGCACGCGATGTCTGCGGCCTGAGAGAAGCGGATTCGACGGAGTTCAACGAAGAAACGCCGTTCCCGATCATCTTCAAACTGCGAGACCTTGTCGGCGAAGACAAACTCGGGGGCACGATGAGGCTTGGTGCCTACGAGTGCGAATTGAAACCGGATTCTCTCGCCCGCGACGTCTATCACGGCGAGGAAAACATCAGCGAAAGGCACCGCCATCGGTATGAGTTCAATCCGGAATATAGAAATGTTCTCGAAAAGGAAGGTCTCGTGTTCAGCGGTATTTCGCCGGACGGGAAGTTTATTGAGATAGTCGAGCTGCCCCGCGATACGCATCCGCACTTCATCGCGTGCCAATTCCATCCGGAATATAGGTCGAAACCGCTCGATGTGCACCCGCTCTTTGATTCATTCGTAAAAGCCGCGTGGAGCAACAAGCTGCATAGTGAAAATCTCGGCCATGATATCGCGGCCGAGAAGCAGGTGGAGATGCCGGAACGTGTAGAGGTCGCTAGCGAAGAATAGAAGATGGAGGTGCCGCCAAAGGTCAAAATTCGAAAACCGACCGGTGTTTTTATTGTTTGCGGCCTCGTGTTCCTGAATTTCGGACTCTATCAGTTCATTCAGGACTTTATGGCGATGAGAAATGCCGAGGTCGAAACCCCGGTGATCATTACCGCGCTGGTCATCGGCCTTGACGTGCTTTGCGCGTTATCGGCGATCTGGGCGCTATTGGGGGACAACGCCGGCAGGATCTCTATGTTGGCATTCTTATCCCTGAGTATGCTCTGGTCAGTTTTTGTGCTGATATTCGCTATTTCAAAAGCGGAGAAAGACGCCGCCGGCTATTATGATGCGTCGATCTTTGTATTTGGCTTCTCCCTGTTGAAGCCTCTGTTCCTGCTAGGTCTTAGTTGGTGGTATTTTACGCAGCAAAAGGTGGTCGCGTACTATAAGCAAGACAATAACTATGGACTCTTTTAAGGTCGGGGATGCAGCATTTGGCGACGGCGGACTAAGTTTTATCTTGGGGCCATGTGTGGTGGAATCGCTTGACCATGCCCGAAAGATGGCGGGCGCGATCAAAGAGGTGTGTGGTGAGGTCGGCGTTGACTTTGTTTACAAATCCTCGTTCGATAAGGCTAACCGCAGTTCGAGCGAGAGCTTTCGCGGCGAGGGAATGGAATTCGGGCTGGGCATTCTCGCGCAGATAAAGGAAGAATTCAATGTCCCGATCGTCACGGACATTCACGAACCCTGGCAGGCAGCAAAGGCGGCTGAGGTCGCAGATCTTCTTCAGATACCGGCGTTCCTTTGCCGGCAGACCGACCTTTTGGCCGCTGCGGCGGAAACGGGACGTGCAGTGAATGTCAAAAAAGGACAATTCCTTTCGCCCTGGGACGCGAAGAATATTGTCGAAAAGCTGCGTTCGGCCGGTTGTGAGAAGATCATCCTGACAGAGCGCGGAGCGAGTTTCGGTTATAATAATCTTGTGGTCGATATGCGTTCGTTCCCTGCGATGAGGGAATTCGGTGTGCCTGTATGTTTTGACGTGACACACTCATTACAGCTTCCGGGCGGACTCGGAAAGGCAACCGGCGGACAGTCTCAATACATCGAAAACTTTGCACGGGCGGGCGTTGCCTGCGGGCTTGATGCCGTATTTATGGAAGTTCACGACGATCCGTCGCGGGCTCCGAGCGACGGGCCGAATCAGCTTCCACTTGCACGCCTTAAGCCGCTGCTCACAAAGCTAAAGGCGATACACGAACTCGTTTCAGAATAGACGACCCGAAATTTTTGATGACAACAAAGTTACTTGCGTCCCTACTGATCGTTCTTGCATTTGCGGTCGGCACGTTTGCCCAAATTCGAGGCGGAGCGGTCTGGGAGGTCGCGAAATACGACCTCGATGTTACCTTGCCGCAAACATTTGACGGCCGCGAGGCGGCGATCAAGGCCACGCTCGATGTAAAGAATATCTCGCCGTCGTCGGCCTCGACATTAACCCTTCGGATCAGTCCATTTGCAAAGGTTTCTGCCGTCTCGGTCAATGGAGCCGCGCAGGATTTTTCGGGCGGTGAAGAGAAACTTGTCGGTAATCGAACTTTGCAGCGCGTTGTGCTGCGGTTGCCGTCGGTTCGGGCCTCGGGCACCGTGAAGGTCGAGGTTACGTACACTCTTACCCTGAAAGACAATGGGGACGCCGGTGTGTTTTCGCCTGTCGGATCTCACCTGCTGCCGCTCTCCTTCTGGTATCCGACGCCAACGAACTGGTATTACAGCCGAGGAGCAGATTTTGCGCCGTTCACCGTTCGCATAAAAGCTCAGGCCGGAATGCAGGTCGTGTCTTCGGGAGATGAAGCACCCGGCGGCTCGTTCGAGACAAAGTCGGCGTCGCAGCCGTTCTTTGCGGTCGGCGATTGGGAAAAGTTACAGGCGGGCGGTGTCAGCGTGTTCTTGCCAAAGGCCTCCGGTGAGGTCGGAAAAGCTCGCGGGGCCGATCTTGCCGCCGTTTTCTCCGAAGCAAAAGCCTTTGCCGAAAAGTTCCTTGGTCCCGGCCCGAGTGTGCCGCTTAAGGTCGTCTCGGTCCGGCGTGGGGCAGGTTTTGCGGATGCGGGCGTCGCGTTTGTCGATGAAGCGGTGTTCCGCCGTCCAACTCTTGATGCGGCAACGGTGCAGAACGTCGCCGAGGCTGCCGCAAAGTTAACGCTCTCCGCCAAAGCTCGTGAAGACGGGTTTGGCGTGATCAGCGAAGGGCTGTCTCGATTTATCGCGAATCAGTTCATTGGCGAAAAATTCGGCCAACCTGTCGCAGACGCCGTTCGGGCTCGTCAGCGGGCCGCGTATTCGGCCGTTGTCGCACGCGATGTTCCGCTCGGGATCGTATCGCCGCTTGATGACGTTTATTTCGGCGAGGTCGCGAACAAGGGGGCGATGTTCTGGGCCCTGCTCGATCGTGCGGTCGGCAGAGCGACGCTTACAAAGGCCCTAGGCGACTCACTCGCGGATGGGACGTTTACGCTCGACGACGTTCGCTCGAATTTTCCGACGCAAAAGGAACTCGTCTCGTACTTTATTGAAAAACCGACCGAGATGAATCTGCTTGCCGGTTTACCCCAAACCGAGCAGGGCGAGACGAAGGTTGCGTTGCGGAACTCGGGGGCGATCGATGTTACGGTGAATGTCCGTGCGATGACAGCTTCCGGGAAAACTCTTGATGCACCTGTAACCATCAAGGCGACAAGTTTTGGCGAGGTTGCGTTCAAGACGCCGGATAAGATCGTGCGCACCGAGATCGACACCGAAAAGCTCTATCCGCAGAACACCTACTTCGACGACATCGCGCCGAAGGTCTTTGACGAAAATGATGCGGTCGCGGGCGTTAAGTCACTGCTCGATCAAAAGAAATTCGAGCAGGCCGTCCGTGCCGCAAAGGACATCCTTCGCGACCTTCCGGCGTATGACGATGTGTCGATACAGCTTGGACGCGCATATTTGGGGTTGGCCGACATCACAAATGCCGATCAGCAGGCGAATGCAGTTCTCGCATCTAAGCTGCCAACTGCGAAGAGTATGGCATGGGCAATGGAGATCCGAGCAGAGGCCGCCGCAAAGGCCGGACGAAACGCTGATGCTCTCGCTTTCATCGAAAAGACAATAAATTTTGACGGCGATTACGGAGCGAGCTACGCGGCACGAAAACTTCGTACAAGTTTAGGCGGAACGACCAAGATCGATCCTGCGATCAAGGATTTTTTCGCAAGGTTCGATGCCGCAGCTGTTGCGCACAAAAAAGCAGAGGTCGCTTCAATGGTGCTGCCCGGCGAGATCACGCGATTTGTCGAGAATTTGTCCGGTTCCGCAGCTAAGTGGCAGACAACAGTGACGCAGGTAGATGCGGTCGGTGAGACAGAATGTCTGGTCGAAACTCAGCTTGCGACGCAGCTGCTCACCGGACCTGAACAAGCCGGGCTCGCGGTCTTTCGTATGATCAAAGTGAACGGGACGTGGCGTCTTGCCGGCGTAGAGATATTCGAGGTCAGTTAGAATGGGTATCGGCTTATGAGGAAAACCTTATTGGTGATTACGGCAATGGTCGCGGTGTGCTTTCTTTTCGGTAGTGTACAAGCACAGAAGAAGCCGAAGAAATTGCCGCGGGTTTGCGGAAATCCTGACGAAGCCTGCAAAGGCCGATCGTACTTTCAATCCTACGATCTTCCGGTCGAATGGCCGGAGAATAGCGTGATCGCCGAATCAGAACCGTTTTACGCGATCATTCTGAAAAGTGCAAAGTTCGATTATTCGAGCGGTGCCGACTGCGAAAAGGTCTATTCCGACAGTGAGTTCTTCTCGACCCAGACAATGTTTCCGACAAACAAGGTATTTGCCCTAAAATGTTTTGAACCCGGCGGGAACTATTACATCGGTGTTGATGATAACTACGTCTTTATCGCGGTCTTTGCGGGCAAGACGCTCGCGGCCGCGAACAAATTCCTCAAGACGGTGCAGGACACAGGGCAATTTCCGGGCGTAAAGGTTCGAAAAATGAGGGTCGGCGTCAATGGAACTTAGCGACGAGTTAAAAGGTCGTGCCCGGCAGATCGAGCTTTTGCTGATGGACTGCGACGGCGTCCTCACCGACGGACGTCTGTATTTCGGGCCTGAGGGAGAGGCCTTTAAGGTCTTCCACGCCCGCGACGGCGAAGGCCTGTCTCAATGGAAAGTTGCGGGTCTTGCGTCAGGAATTATCTCAGGCAGAAACTCGCCCGCCGTGGCACTGCGGGCCGGCCAACTTGGCATGAGGTTCGTTCTGCAGGGACGTAACGACAAGGCCGCTGCCCTTGCCGAGATACTTGCCGAGAGTGGTGTTGCGGCCGAACAGACGGCCTACATTGGCGATGACACGCCCGATCTTGAAGTTTTCGGCGAGGTTGGCCTTTCGATCGCGGTGGCTGATGCCCATTCGAGCGTAAAGGCGGAGGCCGATCTTATCACGCAGGCAAATGGCGGGCAAGGTGCTGTTCGCGAGGTCATTGACATGATCTTTGCAGCAAGGGCCGCAACTTCGTGATCATCCGACCAAGAGCCCCGATTCCGCGAACGCCTCGAGATTGTTAAGGACCGACTCGCGCATCTCTTCTTCGCCGAGCATCTCGTCCTGGTCAAATTCTGCCGCATATTCGAGCATCGCCTGCGTAAGATCTTCAATGTCGCGAGTGCCATCTGTCAGGAATAGGAGTCTTCCGATGGCCGGATCCTTTATTTCGAGGTTCAAACCCGTTAGAGTTGCGACCGCATTTCCACCTTGCTCGATCTGAAATCGTGCAAATCGACTTGCCTCAGGCTTCTCACTGATCGAGGTGACGGAGGTTAGTTCGATGCGGTGGCCCTTTATAAACCCTGCCTTGTAAAGCTGCATCAGATAGCCGAGTGTTATTTCCGCATCGTCCTTTCCCGCTGCCCCGATAAGGTCGGAAGCCTTGATCGAATGCGGCCAAGCGTCCGATGTTTTGATAAGACACGTCTTTGTCAGCGGATGATTGAGAGTGAGCTTGTGGCCCTTTGCGGTCACGAACGTCATCGAAGCATCGCTCGGATCATTCTCGCTCTCCTCCGTCTCGAACTTGCCGGCAAAAGAGAGGCCGGAGATACGTTCGATCGGGAATGTTCGATCAACATTTAAGTCCTTTCGGCAGAAGAGCGTCGTTCTAAAACGCCTTCCGGTCACAAAATCGCGATACTGTTCGCGTGTGATAACGTCCGAGCCAAGCTCCTCGGGGAACCTAAAACCCGCGATTCTCGCTAGTTCCGATGGTTCTGCCTCGCAAACATATTGAAGACCGTACTCTTTCAGCATTCCGGCAAATTCTTCGAAATAGAACGGGCGGTTCATCTCAGAAAGGTCGTCGTGAAAAACGTTCTGCGGCGTTCGCTCACTGATCTGTTCGAGTTCGAGATCGAGCATCGTCTGATAAATACTATCGTCTTCTGCTGCGTCAACGACCGTTTCGAGAAACTTGATGCCGGAGGCGACCTTTTCGTTCGGATCGGCGATGGTGCGCGTGGCGAATCGCATCATTCCGTGCGTTATCTCGCGGATCAAACAGCCGGGAAGTGCGTTGTAGCTTATGTAGCCAATGCCATTCTTTGACAGGCACTTTGAATAAAGATCGAGGATCGCAGGGCGTACAAACTCCGGCACCCAGGAGAAAAGACCGTGCGCGACAATGTAGTCGAATTCGCCAAGCGAGACCGCGTCTGCCTCGGTGACATCCATTTCAAAGAATTCGACGTTCTTGAGCCCGAGTCTTTCCGCCGCCATTTTCGCAGAGTTGATGTGTGTTGCCGCGAGATCGATTCCTACGAAACGGCTGTCAGGCAACGCGAAGGCGAGAGCAAGAAGATTGGTGCCGTCGCCGCAACCTAGTTCCAACATTCGGCAATCGGACGGTGCCGCCGCGTCGATCCCGTGGATGTGCGCAAGAGTTGCTAACCGGTCCGGGCTCGTCTGCGGAAAAACAAAGCTGGGATACGGAACGTCGTCGTATATGAAATCGCTTGGCATCTTTATTCTTGTAAGAGACGCTATTCTATGCGATATTTGCGTTTAGTGAAACAACCCCGTCGGATGAGCTGTGTGCGGGTGTAACTCAATGGTAGAGTGTCAGCTTCCCAAGCTGAAAGTTGCGAGTTCGAGCCTCGTCACCCGCTCCAGATATTGTTTCTGTTCCCGCGACTTTTGACATGGCAAGGTCTCTAATATAAGATGCGTCCAATTCAAACCTGATTAGGAGGAAATAGTCCATGATTCCTCGAAACGTTTTGGTACATAGAATGTTTTTCCTATGCAGTGCTTTTGTTGCACTCGCGTATGCCGCT
>JAFDVK010000053.1:367500-396581 GCA_018269005.1 Acidobacteriota bacterium
CTGTGAAGCGGATCCGTAAGGACCGTTGGAGAAATCAGAGAAGACTTTGTCGGCATTAGTAGCGATAACGCATGTGAGAACCATGCGCACCGAAAACCTAAGGTTTCCTGCGTCAAGTTAATCTGCGCAGGGTTAGTCTGTACCTAAGGCGAGGCCGAAAGGCGTAGTCGATGGAGATCCGGTTAATATTCCGGAACCATGGGTATGTGATGTGGGTTGACGCAACAGGTTAGTCAGGACGGCTGATGGATGCCGTTGAAGTAAATAGGCCGCTGCTTAGGCAAATCCGGGCAGCACAAGGCTAAATACACGGACGAAAGTACGGACCCTCGGGTCCGGAACAAGCTGATGACACCAGTTGCCGAGAAAATTCCCGTTCATCTATACATACTCCACTGGCAGTACCGCAAACCGACACAGGTAGGTAGGATGAGAATTCTAAGGTGCTTGTGAGAACCCTCTTTCAGGAACTCGGCAAAATGTATCCGTAACTTCGGGAGAAGGATAGCCGTGTTCACCAAGAACACGGTCGCAGAGAAATGTTTCAGGCGACTGTTTAACAAAAACACAGGTCTCCGCAAAGTTGTAAAGACAACGTATGGGGGCTGACGCCTGCCCAATGCTGGAAGGTTAAGAGGAGTGGTTAGTCCGTAAGGGCGAAGCTGCGAATCGAAGCCCCAGTGAATGGCGGCCGTAACTATAACGGTCCTAAGGTAGCGAAATTCCTTGTCGGGTAAGTTCCGACCTGCACGAATGGCGTAACGATCTGAAAGCTGTCTTAAAGAGGGGCACAGCGAACTTGTAGTACCGGTGAAGATGCCGGTTTCCCGCATCTAGACGGAAAGACCCCGTGCACCTTGACTACAACTTGATAGTGATTTCGGGCAAACGATGCGCAGCATAGGTGGGAGGCTTTGATGTCAGGCTTTTGGGCTTGGCGGAGCCATCGGTGAGATACCACCCTTCGTTTGTTTGGACTCTAACCTCGACCCGTAATCCGGGCCAGGGACATTATCAGGCGGGTAGTTTGACTGGGGCGGTCGCCTCCTAAAGAGTAACGGAGGCGCTCGAAGGTTGGCTCAGGCTGTTTGGAAATCAGCCGCAGAGTGTAAACGCATAAGCCAGCTTGACTGCGAGACATACACGTCGAGCAGGTACGAAAGTAGGAGTTAGTGATCCGGCGGTCGCTTATGGAAGTGCCGTCGCTCAACGGATAAAAGGTACGCCGGGGATAACAGGCTGATCCTGCCCAAGAGTTCACATCGACGGCAGGGTTTGGCACCTCGATGTCGGCTCATCACATCCTGGGGCTGAAGAAGGTCCCAAGGGTTCGGCTGTTCGCCGATTAAAGTGGTACGTGAGCTGGGTTCAGAACGTCGCGAGACAGTTCGGTCCCTATCTGGTGTGGGCGTAGCAATATTGAAGGAATCTGACCTTAGTACGAGAGGACCGGGTTGGATCCACCTCTAGTGTACGAGTTATCGCGCCAGCGGTATCGCTCGGTAGCTATGTGGAGCATGGATAAACGCTGAATGCATCTAAGCGTGAAGCCAGACCTAAGATAAGTATTGCCAGTGAGACTCGTGGAAGACCACCACGTTGATAGGTTGGAGATGTAAGTGCAGTAATGTACTTAGTTGACCAATACTAATTGTCCCAAGGCTTGACCATAAATCTTGTTTACAAGCAAATTTATGAGCATAGCAACGCATGTAGTGATTAGTGAATTGTGAATGATGGATCGGATTTTGATCCATCGAGATCAGCTCAAGCAATGTATTCAGTTATCAGATATCAGGTCAGTAAATTGAAAATAGTAAATCGTAAATTGTCGGCAAGAAGACGATTCCTTCTATTCACTTTTTGCGATTCACGATTTACCGGTCGCAACGCGACCCCCAAGTTTTCCGGTGATTCTGTCGGTAGGGTCACACCCGTTCCCATCCCGAACACGGAAGTTAAGCCTACTGGAGCCGATGATACTGCATCTTTCAGGTGTGGGAAAGTAGGAAGTCGCCGGATCTAAATAGGAGAAGCCCGTACATCAAATGTGCGGGCTTCTTTGTGTTTGCCGCAATGTCAGGTTACAAACCTCCCACGATCGTTACAAAACTCCACTTCCCAATAGTGCCATTCTACAGGATGGTTACTATTTCAGAGCCGGTTGTTCACTCTTCTCCGGTCGAGATATAGACATCGCTAATAGTCGTTGAACGGCTTAAGAAGAGTGTCCCGTCGGTCGGTGAAACGCTAAGATCTTCGATATTTTGCTGATCAAGATCAGTTATTTTTTGTGCGGCCGATCCATCGAACGGAAGGCGCCAGATGTTTCCAACTTCACCGTAGTTACCAACGAGCAAAAGGGATCGGCCATCGATCGACCATCGAGCGATACGATCGCCCATACCTTCCGGCAGATCATAGCTCTTTTCGATCTCACCACCGGCGAACGGGGTCAAACCTACCTTCCATCTCGGATCGTCCATATAGAATACGGCGATCCATTTTCCATCCGGCGAGATCGCTGGGCGAACTGCAAGGTAGTCGGTAACTCTTTCGGGTTCCCCTCCGTTGATGTTAACTTTCCACAGGCTCGTTTTTTGATTTGAGCTGGCCATCCGTTGAAACACAACCCAGTTTCCATCCGGCGAACAAGCCGGAAAGATCTCATTTTCACCAAATGTTATTTGCTGCATCGAGCTGTCGGCCGGGTCGAAACGCCAAAGATTGTTCTTTCCTGACTTCCTTGATGAAAAGACGATCTTTCCATTCGGCGTAGAACAGAGGCCGCGAGAATCGACTTTTGCATCCTGAGTAAGCGGATGTTTGCCGTTGCCATCAATGGAAACGGTCCAAAGGTCCGAACCGCCAATGCCGCTTGTTCGATAGACGATCTGGCCGGCCAAGAATGTTATTGGCGCAAGGATGCCGCTCCCCGAGGTCAATTCGGTTGTTGATGGCAACGGGCCGGGCGAATGACTCCAGAGGCTGCTTGTACGGCTGCTTTTAATAGCAATCATGGACCTGTTGTGGGCATTGGCGGCAACCAGTGAATAAGTGGAGTCATCATTCGTCAAGCGGCTCACCGACCCGTCCATCGAGACGAAATACAATTGATCTGTCTCGCCTTGTCCGGCGCTTCCTACGACGACCAAACCACTGCTATCAGAGATCCATTGCACACTGTTTATCTGGTTCCACTGAAATGTTGTGAACGGATCTTCTGCACCTGAACTTGGATCGATCAAAAGAAGCGAAGAGTACTGAACTTCAGCGTTCTTTTCGTTCACAACCACCGCTATAGACGCTCCATTCGGTGACCACGCCACTTTCTTGTCCCCTGCGTCGAAAGCCGAAGGGGATGTCCGCCTAGTCAATTCGCGTTCGCTGTCGCCGGCAGTATCGGCGACCACCAATACCGCTTCGCCTTTGTCGCGGCTCGTATTGACCCCAGCAAAATGATGGCCATCCGGTGCGAATGAAAAATCTATCACCGGTAAGCCCGGATAGGCACGGCTGACGCCTCCGAGCACGGGAACGGAGAAAAGCTCACCTTCGGAAATATCACCACGAAAGACCGAATAATAAACAAGCTTGCTGTCCGGAGAAAAACTGATACTTGCAATTTGCCCTTTGACAGAAGCGAGAGTGACTTCGTTACTTACGCCCGTCTGGCGTACAAAAAGGCTCGAACCGTTCCGGTCGTCCGAGGCAAAAGCGATCAAATTGCCATCGGGCGAAAGGGCAAGTTTTGTTACGTGTCCCGATGTCGTCAATCGATGAAATATCAAAGGCCGGCTGAAGAGGTCTCTCCCTCCAACCGTTGAGTATTTTGATACGACGAAACCAAACGCAATAAAGACGGGTACAATGCACAAGCATGTCAACAGCACCCAGCGTCGTGATCGCGGGCGCCGGAGCTCAATAGTACCCGCAAGAATCGTCGGCTGCTTGAGCTCGCCGATAAATCTGTAGCCGCGTCCCTGAACGGTGAGAATGTATTTATGCTTCCTGCCGGAGTCTCCGAGTGATCCTCTTAGTGTAGAAACCGACCGGGCCAAATTGCCTTCCTCGACAAATTCGTCAGCCCATACGCGGTCAAGAAGTTCTTCTTTCGAAAGCAACCGGCCAGGACTATCCAAAAAGGTGAGTAATACGTCGAATACCTTGCCGGTCATCGGCACGGGCTCACCACTTCGCGTGCATGTCCGGTTTACTGAGTCAACCTCAAAATCATCGAACAAGTAAAGCGAGTTGTTCGCGGACACTCCATTTTTGATGCCGTTTAGCATTTCCAGATCTTTTCTGAAAAACTTCCGAAAATTTACAGGACTTCTTGCCAACAAAATCGGTAAGACGAAAAGGATCGACCACTCGTTCCGAACGCCTAAATTTAGGGGCAAGATCCTGACGATTATAGGACTTTTCTATTTAGGTTGCCAGAACTATGTTGGGCGTTCGTAACAAGTAGCCGCTGATAAATCGATCGAGGAGGAAGCGAATGGTCACGGTTGGTATCTCGACAATGTTCGTGTTTATGCCTGTCAGAACAGCAGGAACCGGTGAACTGGGCCCAATAGGAGAAGAATCATGAAACATAATTACAAACTCACTACATTTATTTTCGCAGTTTTTTGCATCACGGGTTTTCTGCCGACTGTGAAAACCTTGGCAAGAGATAATCCAAAGTATGCCGAAGGAACCACGAGCTTCCACCTCGCGACCCTTGAACCCGGAGCGTTTCGCGAAATAAACCAGCAATTGGATATCAATATCGTATTTGTTGGATTTCAGCGAGGTGACGGTTATCAGCAGGTCAATGAAACGAGAATGCGGCAGTTCCTGGCAAGCCGCTATCGGACATGGAATTGGCAAACCGGCTGGGTCGGAAACTCGTTTGATTACCGATATAACGTCAAATTTGCTCCGCGCAGGTTTGAGGATGCCTTTTTCAGCTTTCTGGACAGCCAGCGAAATCCCGGGTGCGTGGTCACCTATATGCAGGAATATTACAATGCCGAGCCTTCGCACTCGGTAAATATCAACGAAAACTCGTGTATCGACCCAAATAACACTGAGCGTTGGCTTGGCGATCATGCGCGGGACATCGGGGTCGATCCAACAAAGTACACGATCTTTCTAATAAACTGGTGGGGCCGGCCAGATTTTCATTTTCACACCTACTCAATATTGGACCACCCTGACCCAGACCCAGACACCGGGTTTAGTCCGGCTGACTATCAGGACAGTGAAACGCAGGCTTGGGGCGGCACGACGCCCGACGACGAACAGAACGGACTCGGATCGCTCCGCCGAATCTGGTTTTACGACCTTTCTGCGGGCCCGGACCTTTTGTCCAATTCTTACATTCTGAACACCGCCGATATCAATGGCGACGGTTACGACGACTATCGGATACCGCCGATCTGGGAATACGGCAATATGTCCGCCTACCGGCCGTTTGACGACCTTTCGGGCGATCTGAGCCAGATCGTGCGATACCTCGCGATCGACGCTCAGTTCACTTCAAGTCCTGTGCTAAATCCGGCATTAAGTGAAAGGCTGCCAAATTCGATCCAAACTGATATCACATATTTCAACGGTGACGGTACGGCACGTGGACAGGACCTGATGAAACCGAGCCGCGGCCAACTAGAAATGAAGAAGCTGCGGCCGTTCAATCCGATCTCGATCGCCGAACGTGAGGTACCTTATACACCGGAGCACGATGCCATTTACCAATGCGCTTTACCCTACTGGTTTGGGACGCCGACGAACTGTTATCCCGGCAGGTCAAATGGTGGTTGGGATATCAATATTTTTCATTCAGATCATTTGAATGAATATGTTTACGGCAATGCGGACCACGAAATAATGAACTTCGACTACACATTGCCCGATGTAGAGGCTGCTGGAGGACCTTTAGGCGTGGCATTCTCGATGGGTTCGTATCCCGGTTTTACCTTTGATTGGAATCTGACGTCGAATCGGGATTACTATGGCATGACCTACACAATGATCCATGAGGTCGGGCATCACCTCGGTCTGACGCATCCGCACGATGTATATGACTATGAGGACAATGGTATCTACTACCAACACTATTTTCCTTTCATGGCTTCGGCGGATGAGTCCGATTCCGTAATGGGTTATATGATGTTGTCAAATAACTACAGCCAATTCGACCGCGACAATATGGACAGATGGATGACCGCCATCAATATTAATCACGCCAATACCTTACTTCCGGATATTTTGGCTCAAGATCTGCGGCCGCAAGATAAGGTTCGCTTAGTTGCCGCCGATGGCTCGGCGACCCTGGCCCTCCTATCTTATCGGGCCATGCAATACCGCGCCGCTGCCGCATTTGCAAAAACGGCATATGACAATGTTCTCGCAGTTGCAGACATATACGGCACCGCACCGGCTCGGCTCGAAAATGAACAGAAACTTGGGCAAATTCAAGAGCAGCGGCCAGTGATCGAGAATGAGGATTTCAATGGAATGCGTAAACTGAAAGACCCGTTTGGCTTCTTGCGAAACAACCCAAATGCCGTCAATCCGATGGTCAATGACGATCGAGCGAAGTTCGCGAAGCGGACCGCCAAAGAGAAATTCTGAACTAATGCTCCGGTTGCTTTCAAGCTTGGATGAAAATAGTGTTGCCCCGATTTTTACATCGGTTGGAAATCTAGTGTTTCTGGTTTAACTGACGGCAAGTCGGATTCGATTTTAGGGGAAGCCGGCCGGAGGCTGGGCTTCCCCCTAAACTCGGTGTGCATCCGATAGCCAAGCAGAGAATGCGTGCGTTCCGTTTTTGGAGAGTTTACGCCAGCCTTCGAGCACAACGCGTGCTTCCAACATTGACACGGACCATCGCAGTCCCACCAGCGGGGCGTGCCGGTCTGTCATCTAATTCTTCTAAGTTGAGCCCTTAGGCTATCGAGGAGGTCGCGGGCCTCATCTCGAAGGTTGTGCGGGAATGGGCCATCTGCTGCGAAGCGAATCTGATTGTATAGCGAGGTGATCTTTTGCGCTTCGGGAAATGGGACACCGAGGGCGAACTCGAGTGGAGTTTGTGATGCTTGTCGAACAAAGCCTTTGCCTTCGAGAAGTTTTGTTAGCTCTTGAAAGATCGCATCGGCTGCGGGGTTTGAGTTTCGCGACTTCAGACTCCGCCGTCTGAAAAGCCCCCCGCGGTTCGCTATGAATCGATAGATCGTCCGGATCAAAACGACCCCGACGATCGTTCCGATAACTGCGAGTAAAAAATAGGCGATCGCCCAGAGGCGTGCGCGTTGACCGGAATCACCGCGGATGTCACGCCACCAGTCCGACAAAGTTCCTGCGGCCTCGGCAAGAAATGCCGTTGCTGCGGAGTTTACTTCAGAGGCAGACGTGCGAAGGCCCTTTGAGATCGCCGCTTGGCCGTGCGAGTCGAAGGCAACGAAATACTGTATCCAGACCGTTTCGAGCGCATCGAGATACTTTGAGATCTGACCCGTAAAGCCCGTGAATCCGCCGCTGCTCAGATCCCGGCCCGCGGCCGGTGTCGGATCAAAAGTGACCCATTGATCTTCTTTCGGAAAGTAAACTTCGACCCAGGAATGCGCATTTCGCTGACGCACGACCGTCACGCCCGAAGCGTTATTATAATCCCCGCCGTGAAAGCCGTTTATAACACGAGTGGCGATGCCTTGAGTGCGGAGCATAATGGCCATCGCGGTTGCGAAATATTCGCAATGCCCTTCGCGCACGTTAAATAGAAAGTCAGCGAGCGGCTCATCTCCGCTCGCCCTCATCTCGAGCGTATAGCCAAGGTTCGAGCGTAGATAGTCGCGTACGGCCATCGCCTTGTCGTACCGGTTGTGAGCGTTCGCGGTG
The DNA here is from genome assembly GCA_018269005.1 of Acidobacteriota bacterium. GTDB lineage: Bacteria > Acidobacteriota > Blastocatellia > Pyrinomonadales > Pyrinomonadaceae > OLB17. The sequence goes on from JAFDVK010000053.1 coordinate 375,385, forward strand.
ATCTCTTGGGCAAGCGAAAAGATGCGTTTGTCGTAGCTTTCGGGAAGCTCGAGATAGCGTTCGACATCATGGCCGTACGGCTCGACATCGGTACGGAGTTGTTCGGCGGTCGGGCGAGAAATATCCGAGACGACGGTGTACGACGAGCGTTCGCCGGTGCGTGGATATGCGAGACTGTCGTAGCTGTCGCGATAGAGTGCAGGAAAGCCGGATGCGACCTCGACGATCTTCGTCTGACCGAATAGGACAGGTGTGTCGATAGGTTCGAGGTAGATCTCCTGTTCGACGAGCTGAGCGTAAGGCCCTGGAGTTTCGATCGCGATCCGGCCGTCAAGGCGGGGAACCAATGTCTCTCGGATCTGCGGACGGCTTTTGCTCCAAGTGTTTCCGTCGAAGGTGTCCAATGCGACTCCGCGATAATATCCGTCGGCACCGGCGAGTTCAGATGGCGATGTTTCGACGCGCATCACGACGCGGTCGCTTTGCTGTATCCGGCCGATGCCTCCGAGACGGACGGAATCCGAAAAGCCTGAGTAGGTCGAGACGCTTCCAGCCGAGCCGCCGAATCCTGCCCCACCCACGCGCGGAAGCAGGAAAAAGAGCGGAATCGCGAGCACGATCGTAAGGACGACGAGCGTGAGCGATACGCCTGTGAGCCGCATCCACGCCGGCGTCTCCAATATCCGAGCTTCCTTTGTACTCTTGCGTTCGATCGTGCGGCGTTTTGCACTCACATTTTCCCAAATGATGATCGTTGCGACGGCGACGAGAATATATAGAACAAAGCTCGCCAGATAAAGGGGACTGATGCTGAGGCCGGCGGCGAGAAGCACCGCGAAGAACGTCATCAAGTGCAGGAAGACCCAGTCGCGGTCTTTTTTCCGTTGAAGAAGTTTGATCGCCGAAAGAGCCAGGATCATTCGTGCGAGCATTCCCGCGACGGCACTCTCAACTCCCCGATCCGGAAGAACCTGCAATCGCCACGCTAGATAGAAGAACGGCAGTGCGAGAACGATCATTACCGTTCCGGCACGTTCGGAGATCTGCCATCGAGTGCCTTCGAGATTCCAGGCCGCGATCATCGCTCCCAAATACAGGATCGAAGCAGCGATACCGAACGTCCCCGAAACCCAAAGCGTCAGAAAGCCGCAGAACGCAACAGCGTACGATAGGGCTTGCAGTGTTCGCTCGGACGATGACATCTCGCTCACAAGCAGATGGATCCGTCGCTCAATCGACGCTCCGCCTGTTAATAGAGATTGTAGCAAATCGTCTTATGCACCAAGTCGCCGCGCGTGAAACCGCATGGCAATCTCCAAGTGGTCCACAGTTGCTTGACAGTCCTTTGGGTTGCGAATAGTATCCATTGTGCGTAATTTGCCGATGTTTTATGTGAACTAACTTTGCCTCCCATAGAAAGCGCTCCTATGACAATCTCGGAGGATAAGATGATCAACAGACGTCAATTCGCGCTTCGTGCTGCCAGTACACTGGGTGCACTCGCCGCAATTCCCGCGGTCTTTTCGGATCAACTCGCTGCGGCATCCAAGTTAGAGAACTGGATAGACCTCGATCTAGAGCGTTTGGGCGCAGGTGCTTCGCCTGAGTTGTTAGCGAAAAATGAGAGATTCTGGGCACGAGTTCGCACCTCTTACGTCCTCAATCCTAGCGTCATCAATCTTGATCATGGCTGGACCAACCCAACTCCACGTGCCGCTGTCGACGAGTTAGTTCACGGTGCACGCCGTCTGGAAGCCTTGCCGGCAGAGGAACTTGCAAATATTTTCTTTGGCGAGGGCAATTTAAAGCTGCATACGGCATTTGCGCACGCGCTGGGAGTCCCTTTGACCGAGATCGCCCTCGTCCGAAATGCAACGGAGGCTCTCGATACGGTTTTGCTTGGCTTTCCGCTGAAAGACGGTGACGAGATCGTCTGTTCTGCTCATGACTATTTTGCGATGCTAGACGCTTTGGATCAGCGGAGAGCAAGAGACGGTGTCGTTCTTCGAATGATCAGGCCTCCGATCCCTGCGCCGTCGCTTAATGCCCTCGCAGAACTCTATGAAGCCGCGATCACGCCTCGGACGAGGCTTGTGTTGGTCACACATGTCAGCAACCTAACAGGGCAGTTGTACCCTATCCAGCGTATCTGTGCCGCCGCTCACAAAGTGGGAGCGGAAGTGGTGCTCGATGGGGCACAAGCTCTTGGACTGCACGTCGAAAGTATCTCGGATCTTGGCTGCGATTATTACGGAGCAAGCGGCCACAAGTGGCTGGGTACGCCAGTTGGAATAGGGATCTTGTGGATGCGCCCCGAACATGTGAAGAAGATCTGGCCGATGGTGCCGCCGCCGCCCATATCGCCGGAGGTGCCGGCGATGGTCCGTTTTGAATGGATAGGTACGTCGCCCGATTATATCTTGCCCGCAGCGTTCCCGGCCCTCGATCTCCACCGTTCGCTCGGGCCCGCAAAGAAAGCGGCACGCCTGACCTACCTTACTTCATACTTGCGAAAACGGCTGCAGGCAGATCTGCCGGACGCAAGATTCTATGCCGGGACGGATGCCGGAATGAGCATAGGTATTACGACCTTCGAACTGCCCGGCGTATCAAGCGATGATCTGCAGAAACGGCTTCGCGAGCGATACCATATACTTACGCAATCGATGGCCGGCAACGAGCGAACGCCCGAGATCCGCGGGTTGCGGGTCACCCCAAACGTCTTTACTTCGCTTGCAGAACTAGATCGACTCGTTGCGGCAGTAAAGGCAATAGTTCGCTGAAGTTCCGCAAGGTGTCTTCCGAATATTAGTTCGGGACGATGACCATCGGGCAGAATTGCGGGCATGTGGTCGCCGGCGTGAAACTGTATCCGAGGGGCGTTGCGACGGTCAATGCCGCTCCCGAAAGCGGAACTGCGATCGTCGGACTCGATACGTTGAAAGTGCCTGACGCGACGGCGGGTCCATTGTAATTTTGCGCATTTCGGATCGTGTAGCTCTGACCATTAAGGAGGCCGGTCGATGAGAGGTCGATAGACACGCTCGTAGCACCGCTAAAGCTATAGACGATCACATTCGCTCTGCCCACCTGATAAGAGTTCGGCCTGACGATGACCGTGTCGGGGGTCGCAGATGATGTTACATTGCTCACAGAGTCGAACCCAGTCGCAGTTCTCCAGCCGGCGAATTGAAATAATGACGATCCAGCCACGCCGAACACATTCCTGCCGATAGAACCGTCATAAGTGTTGTAGTTCCAGTTGTAGGAACTACCGGGAGCCACAAGAGTATATTGGGCGCCCGCCCGCGAACTGTAGAAATGGTTCCCGGTGATCGTGGCGTGAGTTGTGTTGCCGGTGGCAAGCAGGGTACCGCCGCCGACAAAATAATTGTCGGTGATAGTCCCCGTATCCACGCCAGCTCCGTACCCGAAGCCAAGCATATAGCCCATAGAAGACGCGGGGTGATAAAAGTAGGAATTACGAACGATCGCCGTCGCACTGCGTTGGCTGTCAGGCCCGACTAGCAAATTATAGTTGCGAATATTCACGTCGCCGAATTTGCCGAGCGGAGCTCCTGAGTTCGCAAATGCGCTTCCAGCGAAATCGCCGCCTACATAAGGCCCGGTAACACCATAACCCTGAGCACCTAGCTTAAAGCTATTCAATACGATATCTTCGTAGACTCGCGAATAGCCCGCCCTGTTCTCAAGGTAAAGACCATGACCATGCCCATTCTCGACCGTTCCACCGTCACGAGAATGGACACCGTTGTTGTAAACGAGACAACCGTAGATCTCGGTGCTCGAGCTTACGCTGCTCGTGAAGATGCCATTGAGGTTATCGTGGACGACAAGATTTACCAGCGTGTTGCCAGCACCTACAACAACCACACCGCTGCCTCGCCCGATACCCTGATTCGCAATATTTCCGTCGCGGCTCGGGCGGCTATTTAGGATCTCAAGGTCTCGATAAGTACTGCCGGAACCCTCAATGTACAAGACATCGCCTCCGGTAATTGCGGTCGAACCTGCCGCATGAGGTTCCGCACCATTCATTGAATTGCTGGCACCTCTTAAGCAATCGGTGATCGTATTCCCCGATCGGGAAAAGACCTTGATGACCTCTCCTTCGATCACCAGGTTGTCAGGGCCGCCGTTCAAGTAATTGGATGCGTCAGCGACCGTAAAGTTCGTTTGTGTGGCCGTGATGGCCGCGGTCAGCGTTGTCGTCCTGTATCCGTCGAGTCTTGCGGATTCGCCGGGAGCACTTCGCACAACTGCATTTATCAGTGGAGACCGGAACTTGCCCAAGTAAGTTCCGCCTTTGAGGCATAACGTTTTTCCGCCCGTGATAACGGTGGTCTTCCCGAGGGCAGTTTGCAGATCCCAAGGATTTGAGGCCGTGCCATTGCCGTTCGGTGCGCCGGTTGGCGCCGCATAGTAGTTACATGCAAATGTCGGCGTGCCCTGTACCGGAAGTGTGTCGCCGGCGATCGGCAGATCAGAACCCGTACCCCAGACATTGGCTTGATAGCTGCCGTTGCTGCTGTTGATCCGATGCCAAACCCCGTCACCAGGACGATAAACGGCAATATCGGTCTTTCCGTCACCATCATAGTCCGCCGCTACCGGTATATCCGTGGGAAGACCGAACGAAGCGATCAGATAACTCCAATTGGCACTTTTCTGGACATACCAAACACCGGTTTCGGGTCGCCAGACTGCGAGGTCGGACTTTCCGTCGCCGTCAAAGTCCCCAAGGATCGGGCGATCGCCGAGAGCTCCGAACTGCATCGCGGCATAAGAACCGTTGCTGCTGTTCAATCGATACCACGTCCCTGCACTTGGCCGAAAGAGGTTGATGTCAGCTTTATGGTCGCCGTCATAGTCGCCGGGGACAGGTATATCTCCGTCCGTGCCGAAACGTATCGCAGAGAACGAAGAGTCGCTGCTTGACAAGCGATACCACGTACCACTTGAGGGCCTAAACACCGCAACATCCGCTTTCCCGTCGCCATCGTAGTCTGCCGGAGACGGCTTATCCGCCGTCACGCCAAAAGAAACCGCATCTACCGTGAATGTCATGCTGAAGAGCCGATACCAGACGCCTGCGCGAAAGACCGCGACATCCGCTTTGCCGTCTCCGTCATAATCCGCTGCTACAGGTAGATCGCCGCTCGCGCCGAAGCGGTATGCACTCATATTCTGAGATGAACTGTTCGATATGTACCAAGTGCCTTCGAGCGGCCTAAATACGGCAAGATCTGCCTTTCGGTCGCCGTCAAAGTCGAATCTTGTCGGCGGGGCAGAGCCGAGGGTTTCCTGGGTGGTCCGACGGGAACTGGTATCGTTCGCGATCAATGGCGAGCTAAATATTAGTGAGAGCAAACAAAGGAAGATGCAGCCTAGCGGCGAAACCCCAATCCGGCGCACGCGTAGTGCGCAGCGGAAAAACTCAAAGCGATCCATTTGAATTCTACCTCTTTCTTACGTCAGTTTTGTGCAAACTATGGGAGGGGGAATCGGCGTCAAGATCAAAAATAAAGCTGTTGACCCAAATATAAAAAAGACCTATTCGAGGGGGGATTCCACAAAATAGAAGAATAGTTTAGCACCGTGTTTAACACTTCTCAAGCCAAAACGGCTTGATTTGTTGGCTCGGGCGGATGTGAGTGGGGCCCAACCCGTCGAAATCGGCAGAGGTGCCTTCGGGCTTGCAAGGCATTGCGGAAAAACGACTTAGCGGAACCAATGGGTTTTAGATGAATTGCCGAACTTCTTGGGAAGCATTCGCAAAGGACAAAACGACAAGGCGCAATGGTCGCTTTCTCTGATGCATATCCACCATTCCGAGATATAAGATAGCGACCGAATAGAGAGCAGAGTTTCGCTGTGCAAAAGCAGCTTCCTTCGGGTTCTTGGCAGCCAAAGTCGGCGGCCAGAGGAAATTCCTGCATTTTTCGCCCGCCCGACCAGTTCTTTAAGAGTTGGCTCGACCGCCATTTGATGACCGAAAATCTTCACGATCCTCAGATCCTGCTAAGTGTAGTAATTACGGTCGTCAGCGGTAAGCAAGCGACAGCGGAACTCCTTGCTCACCTTTGTCCGCAGCTTGACCCCAAGCGTTCTGAAATCATCGTGCCTTTTGACAGATGGTCCGCAGAGATCGGTGAACTGACGTCTGAGTTTCCGGAGGTGACCTTCCATTTGATAGACGGTCTTGGAGCGGCGGAATCGGAGCAGATCGCGTCGCATCAACACCGTCTCTATGACCGGCGTCGCTCAGCGGGTTTGAATTTAGCCCGAGGACAGATCGTTGCAATGACGGAGGATCACGCCCAACCGGCAGATGATTGGGTGGAGCAGATAGTTGCAGCTCACGAGCAGCCGTATCTTGCGATCGGTGGAGCGATAGAGAACGGTGTGGATGCCGTATTGAACCGAGCAGTCTATTTTTGTGATTTCGGGAGGTACGGACGCCCTTTTGAGTCGGGACCTGCTGCTTACATTTCCGACGTTAATGTGGCGTACAAGCGCGAAGCTCTCGAAGCTACACGAGCGATATGGCAGGACGCCTACCACGAAACGACGGTCCATTGGGCAATGCTCTCAAAGGGACAAACTCTATATTTGGATGACCGTCCGGTCGTGTTTCAAAAGAGGCGTCATTTGACGCTTCGAAAAGCCTTGGGTGAACGGGTCGAGTGGGGACGGGTTTTTGCTGAGACAAGGGCAAATGAGCTCAGCAAGATCCTCTGCCTTCTTTATGCCGCCGGTTCACCCTTGCTACCGCCCCTGATGCTATTTCGCGGCTTTAGAAATATGTGGCGACAGCAACTTACGTTCGGCCGAATGATCTCGACCTTGCCGGTCGCTTTCCTCCTCCTCTGCGGGTGGTCCTGCGGTGAGTTCGTTGGCTACTGTTTCAAAGAGCCGAAGGAAGCCAATGCCTGAAATGCCCGAGCATCAGGAGAATCCAAACCCGAGGATCTCACTTTTCAGGAATTTTGTCGCCCTTGTTGGGGCGGAAGCGTTCAGCAAGGTCATTACCTTCGGTGCATTCGCTTACCTCGCGAGGATCTGCGGGCCGGCGGGATTCGGGTATGTCGAATGGTCGGCGGCAATTCTTATGTGCGCCAGCTTGATCGTCGATCAAGGGTTCAGCTCTTACGGAGCCCGCGAGATCGCAAAGGATCCGGGATCGACAGTCAAATACGTAGCCGAGATCGTGTCGGCACGCTTTCTCCTTGCTGCTTTGAGCTTTGCGGCGATCGTCGCCTTTGCCTTCGCGTTCGTTTGGGAAGAGAGTGTTTTGAAGCTTGTCCTAGCCTACGGCCTTAGCCTTTGGACGCTGCCGCTGCTTCTTCAGTGGGTGTTTCAAGGGCATGACAGGATGAAGCTTGTCGCTATTACCCAGCTAATACGGCAGACGGTCTTTGTCGCGGTCGTGATTACGCTCGTAAGGCGAGCCGATGATCTCGTTTTTGTCGGTTTTGCAGAGCTCGCAGGGGTGACGGTTGCAGCGATCTTCAGCCTTTGGGCGTATCGACGATTTTTCGCGGGGAAGGTCTGGTTCAAGCCGACTATCTCGAAACAGCTTTTTTTCGAAGGCACGCCCATCGGGTTGAGCCAAGGCTTCTGGGTTCTCCGAATGTTCGGCGCGACGCTGATCCTGGGGCTCGTTGCTAGTGCTGAAGACACGGGCTATTTCGCCGGTGCGATGCGAATCTTCATCGCCCTCCATACATTTGTTTTTCTTTACTACTTCAATCTGCTCCCGTCGCTTTCGCGCGCTTGGGTCGATGGGCGGGAACAGTTCGGGTGGTTATTTCAACGTTCGATACGGATCGTGGTCGCCGCATGCGTCGTTGTCGGTTCGGTGTGGTACTTACTCGCCCCGACGATGATGACGGTCTCGTATGGCGGAAGTTTTCTGAACGGAGCCAGCGCACTGCAGTGGTTGGCCGGTGCATGGATCGCAGCCGCGATCAGCGGACACTATCGATTTGGCCTCGTTGCTGCCGGACAGCAGAAGAAGGAGATGTTTACTTCCGCACTCGGGGCATTGGTGGTTGTCATCTTGATCCCGTTCGGATATTTGAACGGTGGACCGGCAGGAGCGGCCTCGGGAGTCTTTTTTGCTGAAGTTTCGGTCTTGATATCATCCTGGCTGCTTGCAAAGCGAACGTTGTTCGGCGTTCCGTCGATGATCGAGAACGCAAATAGGCACCTCTTTGGAGGTGCAGCGGAGACACCAAGGTAAACGAAGCCGTTGTTTGGTTTCGCTTTGATTTTTGCTTGTTGCCCTTGAAACCCGACAACCGCTCATTTCTTCGACGATATTCCGATCGCGGAATTGCTTTTCGAATATTTTTGACATGCTGGCTGATATTCACGCTGCATTTTGCAACAAATACGGTTCGCGAGATCTATCCGGCACTAAGTCTCGGCGATCATTTGAGCTTTGATGTTTCAGAATACAACGGGCTTCATCAGGACATTTTTGAGATTCCGGGGCGAGGAAGTTTTATCAACAACAATCCCGGTGCGTCGATCATCGGGGCAGTTCCGTATTGGCTCTTTCGACCGCTGACAGATCGAATTGTTGACAGGGTGAATGCCGCAAGGGCAGGTGATCCGGCGCCGGGCAAGGTCGAGTACGACACGATCTATCCGCTCGCACAGGAGTTCCTGCAAAAGGCCCGAGAGCGGAATCTTGACGTGAAATTAGGCCTTGCAGCGGGCGTTATGCAGGCTTTCGCGATGGCTCCGATCTCGGCACTGGGGGCGGTTGCGATGTTCTGGATATTCCTGTCGCTGACAGGCGCCCGGCGGGTATCGATATTGCTTTCGCTGCTGTATGCATTTGCGACACCGATATTTTTCAGGACGGCGCAGCTAAATCAAAATGCTCTAGTTGCAGATTTTGCTTTATTCGCGTTCGTGCTGCTTTGGCGTCCGATAAGGTCGAGAAGCGCGGCGAGCAAACCTTTCTATTTTCTCGCCGGCCTTTGCACAGGGTGGACGGTCGTTCTGGATTATAGCGGCCTGGTCGCCGTTGCTGCACTTTGCGGATATGCCTTTGCGATCTGGTTAGCGGCACCGGCAGGTGAGCGAAAGTTCGGTGACCTGGGCCGATTTGGCTTAGGAATCGCATTGTGTGCTGTTGTGCTGATGGCTTATCAGTGGTCGAGCTTTGGGAATCCGATCCTTCCGGCCCAAAGCTATATGCCGCCTGCGAATTTTACCGAGCTTGGCTATCGCGGGTTTTCATTTCCACAGGCTGACTTGCTGCTCGAGACGGCATTCGGGCTTCGTTACGGACTATTCACGTCAGCCCCGATCCTTCTTGCGGTATTTCTCGTTCCATTGTGGCTCAAGAAAACCGGCCGGCTCCTTGAACGTCGTGAGATCGTGTTTGTGCTTTCGCTGACTGTTCTCTTTTTTGTTTTTTGTTCGGCAAACCAGTACGGACGGATGCAGTTCAATACCGGTGTGCGCCACATCGTGCCGGTTGTCCCGTTCGTGTTTTTGCTGGCTGCGAATGTATTGCTTAGGCTACCGGTGATAGCCGCGTCGATGATCGGCGTGATCGGAACATACTGGAGTTGGTGTCTTGCAATGTACCGTGATGTCGAGCAAGGCTTTGGAATTTTTGAGTCGATAAGGCACATAACGCTCGAAGGCTTTAGGCTGCCTTGGCTGACTACGCTCGAACGGATGGGCTTTGTGAGTTCGCAATCCGTGATCCCACTTTTCTTGCTATCGGGCGTGCTTATCTGGCTTTTGTGGACGCTCGGAGCTAACAGGAAGAATGTCGAACTCAGCTGGAAATAGCGTTCACGGAGTAGGAAAGTTCGGAGCGACGGCTATCGTCCTTGGGGCTTTCTTCTGCGTCTTTTCGGTGGTCGTGCCGAATGCGGCATATAGCCACTTTTTGGTATCGGACACCAAAGATCTTTCGTGGGGGCCGACCCTCTTTCGTTGTTTGCTCGGGTTTCATGGGCTGCTCCTTGTCGCCTACGGAGTCTATCGGAAACGCCGAACCGTCAGGGCCGAATTATTGGATACATCCATCGAACCTCCCGTCGAGCAAAAGGCAACTTCTTGGGTGTATTGGACGCTGGGAGCTTTCAGCGTGGTCGCATTTGTCCTCCGCATCTGGGATCTAAATTCTGATCTCTGGATCGACGAGGTCTTTACACTTTTGGATTTTGTCCGGCAGCCGTTAGGAACGATCGTCACGAGCTTTCCAAGCCAGAATCAGCATATGCTGTTTTCGCTGCTCGCTCGTTTTTCTACGGACGTGTTTGGTGAAAGTGCGTGGGCTCTGAGACTTCCATCCGTGATATTTGGCGTTGCAAGTATCTGGGCGTTCTTCTTTTTGGCACGGCATTTATTCGGCAACCGCGAAGCCCTTCTTGGCAGCGCGCTGATGACAGTCTCGTATCACCACATCTGGTATTCGCAGAACGCTCGAGGATACATGGGTCTGCTGCTTTTCACTCTGCTCGCGACGTGGTGCTGGCTGCAGGCTCTTAAGGAGAACAAGGGCGTCTGGTGGCTTGGATATGTGGCATCAGTAGTCGCCGGAATGTGGATACATCCAACGATGGCGTTCGTAGTTGCCGGTCATGGACTGGTTTACATTCTTTTCCTCGCTTTTCCGCGTTTGTCAGGCGAAGGCGGATATTCGGAAGAGCGGAGAGCGAGCACAAGACCGTTCATCGCCTGGGCGTTGAGCGTGACCATTACGTTGCAGCTATATGCGCTGGCTTTGCCTGAATTCTTTTTGCTCGGCCTTCACGAAGAGTCAAAGCCGTCCGAATGGACGAATCCGCTATGGGTGCTTACTGAGAGCTTGGCGGCCCTCAAGATCGGATTCGGCGGAATTGTTGTTGTGATCCTCGGTATCGCGTTCGTCGCGTTCGGTTGGCTGCTGTTGTTCCGGAAGAACCGGAGAGCGGCTCTTGTGATGACGCTTCCGGCTCTTCTTGCCGGCGGGTTTATGGTGATGATGGGCCACAACATTTGGCCTCGCTTCTTCTTCTTCTCGATGGGGTTTGGTCTCATCATCGTGATTCACGGAGCAACTCAACTGCCCCTTACATTCGTTGATCTAGTGCGGCCGTTCAGGACATTTCGTCCGGCTTCCTCGATCGTTGGCACTTGCCTCGCCCTTATTTTGATCGCCGCTTCGGTGGCCACCGTTCACCGAAACTACTCGCTGCCGAAGCAGGACTTTTCCGGGGCGCGCAGCTTTATCGAACACGAGCGATCCAAGAGTGACGGAATTGTCGCGGTAAGTCTTGCCGGCGTCGTTTATGGAAGATATCTCACTCCTCCGTGGCCGGTCGCCTCGTCGGCATCTGATCTTGAGGCCCTTGAGAACAGGACAGACAGCGAGTGGCTCGTTTATACGATCCCGATTGAGATAAAGGCGTTCAAGCCGGATCTCTGGAAGGTGATCGAACGCGATTACAGCGTTGTAAAGGTCTTCCCAGGGACGCTAAATGGCGGTGAGGTTTTTGTCTGCAAAAAGAAAGCGTAAGCGTTAGGAAAGAGAAATTGGCGGAAGGTTTATTGTTATGCACTTAGAAGCAAAGAACGTAAATGGAAATGGTGTCGTGCCGATCACGAATGGGTCGTCTCTAACGGACGATCGCCAAACGGCAAAACGGATGAGCGTGATCATCCCTGCATTCAACGAGGAACTTGCAGTTGCCGAAACTGTGCTTGAACTCCGCCGGATGTTTGAGGGGACGGACATAAAGGCGGAGATCATCATTGTTGATGACGGATCGAAAGATGCGACTGCACGGGAGGCACGGGCGGCCGGAGCACGCGTAATTCAACACAAGAACAATCGCGGATATGGAGCATCGCTCAAGACGGGAATTCTTGCGGCTTCGAATGACGTAATTGCGATTACGGATGCGGACGGAACGTATCCGGCAAAGTATCTTCCAACGATGTTCGGAGAGCTTGAGCATGCCGATATGATAGTCGGTTCCCGCACCGGTTCGGATGTGCATATTCCGCTGTCGCGACGTCCTGCAAAATGGTGTCTCCGGGTGATGGCAAACTATGTTTCCAACACAAAAATACCGGATCTGAACAGCGGTTTAAGAATTTTCCGCCGCGAGGTTGCCGTTCAATATTTTGCGATCCTCTCGGATCAGTTCAGTTTCACTACAACGATCACGCTCGCACTGCTGTGCGACAAGTACGCGGTGACCTACATTCCCATCGACTATCGAAAGAGACAAGGGAAGTCGAAGATCGTGCCGTGGGACGCAGGCAGTTTCGCGATATTGATCTTGCGGGTCGCGATGCTCTTTCGTCCGCTGCGGGTCTTCTTTCCGGTCGCCGTCTTGTGTTTCGTTTACGGAGTCGCGAAAGCGACGATCGATCTGACGCACGATCCGAATATCTCCGCTTCGGCGATATTGGCGTTCGTAAGTGCGCTGATAATGGTTTTCACGGGGATGTTGGGTGACGCAGTTGCGACGAGACTCGGGCGTTTCAATCAATATGCCGCCCTTGGTGTTAGGCCAAAAGAGTATGTTGAGGTCGCCGATGTTCCCGCGGCAGGTGAGAGACCGGTGCTAATTCAGACCGAAAGACAAGAAGCAAAGGCCAGTTAACGATCTACTATGTTGGTGCTGCAACTATATCTACTATTTGGGCTTGTACTTCATAAGGTCATCTGGGAAATGCTCAGACGCGGCTCTCCAGAGAAGCCGATCGAGGGTGCTTCGCCGAAACTGTTCTTTATCAAGGCCGTCAAGATCGCGATCTTGTTGGGACTCGTCGTACAGATCTGGTTCCCTGACATGCCACCGATCGTGGCGGAGCCGTTCTGGCTCCGGATCATCGGCGTCGCTTTGTTCACATTGGGCCTTGCGACGGCCGTCGCGGCTCGGCTACAGCTTGGTGACAACTGGGCGAACATCGAAACCGGACAGGTCCTAAGGCGACAGGCTGTTGTCGAATCGGGGATCTACGGCTTTGTTCGTCATCCCATTTATACGGGTGATATTTTTTTGCTGCTCGGACTCGAACTTGCGCTTAATTCGTGGTTCGTCTGCGGCGTCCTTCTGCTAGCCCCGGTCGTGATGATGCAGGCAATGAAGGAAGAGGAAATGCTCGTCGATGCGTTGCCCGGCTATGAGCGATATTGTCGGCGTTCGAAGCGTTTTATTCCGTTCGTTTTTTAGATGGCAAGATCGAGGATAGTCATACTCGGTGCTGGACCTGCAGGCGTGGGGGCGGCCTGGCAACTCGTCAAGCAGGGTAAGGCGGACGTAACTGTACTGGAGCAGCGGGACGACGTCGGCGGAAATGCGGGCAGTTTCGAAGTCGCAGGAATGCAGGTCGATTATGGGAGCCATCGGCTCCATCCGGCCTGCGAACCGAGGATCCTGGATGATCTTCGCGAACTTCTTGGAGACGACCTTCTGAGCCGGCCGCGTCATGGACGCATTCGGCTACAGGGACGGTGGATCCATTTTCCGCTTAAGCCGCAAGATCTCGCACTTCGGCTGCCGCTTTCTTTTAGTGGAGGAGTGGCGTTGGATATGACGCGCAAGCTCGTGCGTCCTGCCCGCGAGAACGGGCACGAGACATTCACAAGTGTGTTGGAGCGTGGTCTCGGGTCGACGATCTGCCGGGATTTTTATTTTCCATATGCCGTAAAGATCTGGGGAATGCCGCCGGACCAACTTTCTGCAACCCAAGCTCACCGTCGAGTGTCCGCCGGTTCTCTCGGAAAGATGGCAAAGAAGATCATTTCGATCGTTCCGGGCTTTAAGGCACCGGGAGCGGGACGGTTCTTTTATCCGCGAGAGGGCTTTGGACAGATCTCGCGTGCGATAGCCAATGCCGCGACTGAGCTCGGTGCGGACATTCGCACCAGCTCGACCGTAAAGAAGGTCGAGTTCGGTGCCGTGCATCGGGTCAGCTATGAGTACAACGGCGAGACACACACGGTCGAGGCTGATCACGTGTGGTCAACGCTGCCGATCACCGTACTTGCAAAGATCGCAAGCCCGGGTGTTCCTGAGCGAGTGGTCGATGCAGCAAAACAAATCTCGTATCGGGCGATGGTCCTGATTTACCTCGTGGTGGACCAGCCGCAATGGACAGAATTTGACGCCCATTATTTCCCCGAAACCGAGATCAAGCTAACGCGTCTTTCAGAACCGAAAAACTACAGCGGCGGCAACGGCCCGAAGGAGAGGACGGTCCTTTGCGGCGAACTACCGTGCATGGTCAATGACGATGTCTGGAGCGCGTCGGATGAGGAGCTGGGCGAACTTTGCCGCGAGTCGCTTGAGAAATGCGGAGTGCCGATCAACGCGTCGATCTCTGCTGTTGTTACTAAACGCCTTGCCTTCGCTTATCCGATCTATCGCGAAGGGTATGAGAAATATTTCAGCATCCAGGACGAGTGGGCTGGCAGCCAGGATCGAGTTTTGACTTTTGGTCGACAGGGGTTGTTCGCACATGACAACACGCATCACGCTCTTGCGATGGCTTACGGTGCAGTCGATTGTCTCGACGATTCGGGAAAGTTTTCTGCCGGCAGATGGTCGGAATATCGGAAGGAATTTGCAAAGCACGTTGTCGAGGATTAGTAACGTCGTATCGCATAAATGGACGCAGAAAAGTTTGAACTTGTCTCTATCGACGGTGGAGTTGCAGGGAATGCGCCCGTGCATTCGATAGACAGAAGGTGGCGGCATTTCATATCGGCGGTCCTTGTGCTGGCGGGAATCATTCTGGTCGGAGCAAGTTTCGGCTTGAGCGAGTTTCGCGACGGGCAAGGTGCCTTGACGGGCAAGTTCGTGCTGCCGCTCTCGGCAGGCGTCGGACTTTTTGTCCTTGGTTGTTTGGCGACAACTGCGTGGCGAGCCTTTGCGGGTTGGCTTTGCGTTGCTCTAGTTGGCGAAGCGGCATCGCTTCAGATGGTGGATGCAGGGCGGCTAATTCATTTTCAGCACTATCGCGCGCTTTCTGATCTGTTGCAGCAGCATTCGCTAGAGGTGGCCATTGTCGTTCTGCAAACTTGTATTGTCGCTTACGCGATCACTAAACACATCGGATCGATCGCAGCGTGGCTCCGAAGCAACATTGGATATTGGAAGCTCGCAATAGGTTCACTCTTTTTGGTGCTTGCCGGTGCAGCGGTAACTCCTGACCTGAAGATATACGGTGCGAGTCTTCTGATCGGCGCATGGGTCCAGATAGTGACTCTCGGAACAGTGATGATCATGGCCGCTTCGGTGCCCGAGTTGGCCATGGAGCGGATCAGCGTGAAGATCGATGTATTACTTGCCGGCAGCGATGGGCAAGCGGCAACGCGGCCGCGCCTTGACCGTTTTGCCGTCGGTGCGGCCTTATTCGTCGTATTGTTGGCGGCAGCACTTAGCTTTTTCGTTTATCAGGCCTATCCCCATGTGCCGGACGAAGCTCAGTACCTCTTCCAAGCTCGCTATATGGCGGCAGGGCAACTCACGGTCAGTCCCCCCGCGGTACCAGAAGCCTTCAGTCTCTACATGGTGCCGTATCTCGACGACCGATGGTATTCGATATTTTCGCCCGGATGGCCTGCGATGCTGGCTGTTGGAGTGTGGGCTGGCGTTGAATGGCTTGTAAATCCGGTGTTAGCAGGAGTGTGCATTCTGCTTGCCTATGTGTTCTTTCAACAGGTTTACGATCGGCGGTCGGCGAGGATCGCGGTCATTCTTCTGAGTTGCTCTCCATGGTTCATTTTTATGGGTATGAACTTTATGGGGCATATGTTCACACTTGCTTCTGCTTTAGGGGCCGCCGTGATCCTCTTGAGTTCGCTTGCATCCCGGCGGGTCTGGATGTGTTTGCTCGCCGGAGGTCTGATCGGGGTAGTTAGTTTGATCCGTCCGCTTGACGGAGCCATTGTGGCCGTCCTGCTTGGCACTACTGTCCTTTTTTATTCCAGCACGTGGAGGCAGCGAATACTCTCGGCATCAGCTCTGGTCCTCGGTACGATCGCGACCGCTTCATTGATCTTTCCTTACGATGCGGCCGTAACCGGCAATGCGTTTGCGATGCCGATCGATGCTTACTACACGAAATACTTTTGGCCGAAGGTCATGGCATTAGGTTTCGGGCCGGAGCGAGGCATGGGCTGGGGATTGGATGCGTTTCCCGGCCATTCTCCGTTGGAGGCCTTGATCAACACTGCCTTGAATACAAGTTTGCTGCAGAGCGAACTTTTTGGTTGGGGAGTCGGCTCGCTTTTGATCATCGTCTTCTTTGTCCTCTCCGGGAAAGCTAGACGTAAAGACCTTTGGGCGGTCATCTCGATTGCGGTTGTTGTGCTGACTTACGGTCTCTTTTGGTACCACGGCGGACCTGACTTTGGGGCTAGATACTGGTTTGTTTCGATAATTCCATTGGTTGCTCTCACTGTCAGCGGCCTCGAGTGGCTTATCAGAACGGTGTCGGATACGGTCAAGAATCGATTGGTCCTTGCACTGCTTTCCTTATGTTCCCTTGCGTTGATCTGCTATGTACCTTGGCGATCGGCCGACAAGTACTACCACTATCTCGGCATTGACCCAAGTATTAGAGACTTGGCGAGAGACCGTCATTTCGGAAAGAGCCTGGTTCTTGTTCGGGGCAGCGAAAGCCCGGATTACCAAGCGGCTTGGACGTTAAACCCGGTGAATTTCGATGGCGATTTGCCGGTTTTTGCCTTCGACAAAGGAACTGCCACTCAAACTCGGTTACTTGGTTCCTTTGCTGATAGGCAGGTTTGGTTAGTTGATGGGCCATCGATCACGGGCGACGGCTATCGAGTCGAGGCCGGACCACTGGATGCAGAACAAGCTTTGAAGACGCTGGAGAAGTAAGGCCGGTCGTCGGGGAATATATCAGAAAGATGCTATCGCCCGAAAAAATAACTTTGATGCCGGAATTGGCGGCAACGCCACCCGTCATCGCACAGGCCGCACACAACGCTCAGCCGTATGACTATCGTCGCTTTGTGGCGAAGATCGTTGACGTTTATGATTCTCCGCTCATTCGCGCCTATTGCAAAGCGCGCTTCACGATCATCAACATCAACATCTTGCAGATGTTAAGCCTGTGCCTTCGAGGAAAGAAGCGGATCCTCGATGTCGGCTGCGGGTTTGGGCTGTTCGGCTGCTATTTTTCATCGATGTATCCAGAGATCGAATATTGCGGATACGATCTCAACGCACGCCGAGTACGCGAGGCGAACCTGGCTGCCGAGAGATTAGGGCTAAGGAACGCGAGATTCAATGTAGGCGATGCTCGCGACCTCGCTATAGACGAACAATACGACGCGATCATGATGGTCGACCTCCTTCACCATATCGACGACACAGCAAAGTCCACGCTGCTTGGTATCTGCGCGTCGCACCTGGCTGCCGATGGGAGACTGATAATCAAGGACGTTACCACTCGACCGTTCTTTAAGATCGCGTTTACGTGGGCTTTGGACGTTGTGATGACCAAAAGTTTCGACATGTGGTATTGGAACGAGAAAAGGTTCTATCAGAAATTGGATCGGCATTTCGATCGGATCGAGATGTATCCGATCACGGATTGGCTGCCGTATCCGCACGTGATCTATCTTTGTGAGAATCTCGCGGATCGAGACAGTGATGCGATGGAGCCCGGTGCAACGGACCGTCGGTAAAGTTTGGAGTTTAAGTCTAGGGTCAGAAGTTGGAGAAAGTAATGCAATTGTCAGAAGGTTTGGAAATGTTCAAGCATTTATTCACTATTCGGCGAATTCTCGCCATCGTTGCGACGCTCCTTGTCACCGTTGCAGGAATGGATTATGCGCATCGAGTTACAGCTAGCACGGGAGGGGCAGATCAGGGAGTGCCATCAGTCTCTTCAGAGCCGTCGGAAAGGGCCGTGGACAGCGGCAAGTCGCGGTCGTTGCTTGAAAGAGTGCGGCCTGCGGTTACGGCTGTCAATGGTAAGGCCATTCTCGTTGTCGATCACGACCCGGACGTCGAGATCATTCCGCTCCATACTTCTTTGCCGGCATTTAAGGTATTTGGGATATCTGATGATCGTAGTCAGTTGTTGTATTCTCCGCTGATCAACGGACGGCCAAGCGGCCAGCTTTTTCTCGAAGACCTGTCAGTTCAACAACGAATCAAGGTTACGGAAAAGCTGATCCTGTCCGCAGCGATGTCACCGTACGACCCAACGAAGATCGCTTACACGTTCGCGGGAAATGGCGGGTTTGGACTCGGGTTAGCCGACCTCAATAATTCCAGTGACCGCGTTTTGGCAGAGTCCAACGTGTTCTCCGAATTCGTCACCTGGGGAACCGACTCACGAATTCATTACTTCAGCACGTCCGCCGCAGAAGCACAGGTTGTTCTTAATACGCCAAGTGACGGAACATTTACGGGGCGATCAGGTTGGCGCAATGAGGATGGCGAAATAAGTTTGGTAAGGAGGGCGACCAACGAGCGAGATCTTGTCCTTTCCGCCAGGACGGCGACCGCAGACGGAGAGATATCGTCAGAGGCGATGTTCGATTCGGACTCAGAATTTCCGCGATTGGACGCTGATCGCAGGGTACCTGTTGACCTTTTGGCTCGTGGCGCGAATGATACTGAACCGACTCCAGGATTGCGCTCATTCAAGCTCTATTCAGTCGATGGCCAGCACCGGATCTCGGGTGAAGACCTAATTGGCTATGACAACCTGATCCTTCAGGATCTTGCTTCCGGCACGAGCAAGAGTATCGGGAAAGCCGTACTTGCGGGAGTGTCTGATGGCGGCGTTATCGTCAAAGAATTCTTGCCCGAAGCAACGGTGACGAAATATCTGGACTGGGACGGTAATGTATCGACGTTGGGATTGACTCCTGTCGATTATCGTTTGCCTTTGGCAAATTCAACGATGATCCAGGGAGGCGGGAGTTACCCCGCGCCGGGTGCCTGCAATCTTACCGCGCACTACGACACGATGGGATATGCGTATGACTTTCAACGCACGACGGTCGGGGCTCACGCGCTTGCGATCGCTGACGGTCTGGTCGTCTTTACGCATAGTACGATGGCTTGCAACTTTATTCAGCCTAGCTGTCCGGACTACAGTTCTACGGGATGTCCGGGATTCTATTTGGGGAATCAGGTGATAATTCAGCACGCAGACGGAACGTATTCTGCCTTCTCGCACCTTCAGACAAATTCGATCCAGGTAGAAGTCGGTACAAGCGCTTGCCAAGGTCTTTATGTCGGCCGTCAAGGGCACACGGGTTCGGTAAGCGGATCTTTCAACAACTGCGGAGACCACCTTCATGTTCAACGACAGGTCTCCCCTGATCCTTCCGGCCAGTCGATTCCGGTGACGTTCTCGGATGTTGCGGTTCACCCGCTGTCCTGCGGTATGGGCTACAACACGACGAGTACGGAGATCGCACACTCGATCTCATCGTCAACCGGTAATTTTGGTATAGCCGGTGGAAGCAGCAGCGTAACCGTTACGTCGAACGGATGTGTCTGGAACGCCGTAAGCAATGATCCATGGATAACGATAACCTCACCGGGCGGTGGTTCAGGAAGTGGAAATGGGGTCGTAACCTATTCGGTCTCGGATAACTCTGCCAGCGGATCGCGTGTCGGAACAATGGTCATCGGCGGACACCTTTTCACAGTGAATCAAGCAGGCGGCGGTGTTACGAACCTCGCTCCTATTGTCAACGCCGGAACGGATCAGACCGTCGATATTTCGATTGGTGCCAGCCTCTCTGGGGCCGTTTCCGATGACAGCCTTCCGTCACCTCCGGCGGCGGTCACTTCCGCATGGTCGAAGGTTACTGGCCCGGGCAATGTCACTTTTGCAAATGCCAATAGTCCGGTCACGGCCGCGAACTTTTCGTTGGCCGGGATCTACGTTCTTAGGTTGACTGCAAATGACGGCGCATTGACATCGTCCGATGACATTACAGTGGTTGTGGGGGTGACCGGGGCTGGCGGCTCGCTTACGGGCGGTCAGGTGGTTCCGACAAACTTAGCGGTAGATCTTTCGACCGAGGGAACCTCTGATTGGGCACACTGGGGGCTGACGGATTCCACCAGTTTTGATCATAAGACCGGTGTCGTTCAGCAGATCAGCAACCTGAGCCGGATCGGAACGATCAGTACTATACGCAGCACCGCTAACGGCGACCCGACAGTC
The DNA here is from genome assembly GCA_018269005.1 of Acidobacteriota bacterium. GTDB lineage: Bacteria > Acidobacteriota > Blastocatellia > Pyrinomonadales > Pyrinomonadaceae > OLB17. The sequence goes on from JAFDVK010000053.1 coordinate 395,608, forward strand.
TATTACACTTGGAATGATGGAACCCCGACTGGTGCCGCGGTCAATACTCCGACTTGTATTTACACCTACGGTCAAGGCAATGGATTTGAATTTACAGTACCGGCGGACACTTTCCAACGAACTTTAAGGCTGTATGTCGGCGTCTGGAGAATAAGAGGGCGGCTTGAAGCAGAACTTAGTGATGGCAGTGCTTCGCCTCTGATCGATAACTCTCTTTCAACTGTCTATCCGGCCGGAGCGCAGAATGGCGTTTATACGATCACATATTCGGCTGCATCGGCGGGCCAGACATTAAGGCTGCGTTGGTACATTGAATCGACCACCTATCCGGTTGGCAATATTAACGTTCAGGCAGTAACCCTGACCGGTGGTGTTGCTCCGCCGGTGAACCAGGCGCCTATTGTAAACGCAGGAAGCGACAAGGCAATCATGCTGCCGGGGTCGGCAAGCTTGAGCGGGGCCGTGACGGACGACGGGCTGCCGAATCCGCCGGCGGCCGTTTCGACGGCGTGGGCGAAGGTGAGCGGACCGGGAACGGTGACATTAGGTAATGCGAACGCACTGAGTACGACAGCAGACTTTAGTGCGGCGGGAACGTACGTGCTGAGACTGACGGGCGACGACGGCGCGTTGAGTGCATCGGATGATCTGACCGTGACGGTCAATCCTGCCGGTGCCGCCGGGTCGCTTTCGGCAAGCAGTGCGGTATCACCGGCGAATGTGAATCTATCGGCCGAAGGAACGGCCGATTGGGCACATTGGGGCATAAGTAATGCGAGCAGTTTCAACCATAAGAATGGTGTAACGCAGCAGATAGGCAATTTCACGCGTATCGGGGGCGGATCGACACAGCGGTACAGCAACAATCCGACCTTCTTTAGTTGGACGGGCGGGACACCGACGGCCTCTGCTGCGAACACATCGACGGGAGTGTACGCAACGGGGCAGAACAACGGATTCCAGGTGACGGTGCC
>JAFDVK010000054.1 GCA_018269005.1 Acidobacteriota bacterium
CCGCAGCGTTAAAGTCAAAATATGGATCGTATTGTCATAATCGGTGCAGGCCTTGCAGGTTCGCTGCTTGCGATCAATCTTGCGAAACGCGGCGAGACGGTCGATGTTTACGAATCCCGCGGCGACATGCGTGCGGGCAATGCCGCCCGCGGCCGTTCGATAAATATGGCCCTTTCGGATCGCGGCATCGCCGCCTTGCGTGAGGTCGGGATGGACGAATATATGCTCGATGCCGCCATTCCGATGCACGGACGGATGATCCATACGCCCGGCGGTGACACTAAGCTTCTTCTGTACAGCGGCCGGAAAGGCGAGTACATCAACTCGATCTCACGCTCAGGTTTGAATGCCGCTTTGATGACCGAAGCGGAAAAGTATGCAGGCGTCTCGTTTCATTTCAATGAACAGCTGACCGGCTGCGACCCTGAAAGCGGCGAGCTTGATTTCACGTCGGGCAAAACGTTTAAGAGCGATCTCGTCTTTGCGGCGGACGGTGCAGGTTCGGCTGTGCGTCAGGCACTGGACGCGAATGTCGCGGACTTCGTATCACGCTCAGAGTTCCTAGAACACGGTTACAAAGAACTCGTCATTCCGCCGGGCGAGGACGGCTCTTTTCTGATCGAGAAGAACGCCCTTCACATCTGGCCGCGGCACAAGTTCATGATGATCGCGCTCCCGAACCTTGACGGGAGCTTTACGTGCACGCTCTTCCTCGCTCACGATACGGCCGAAGACAGCGACGAACCATCTTTCTCAAAACTGACGGATGAAGCGGCCCTCATCGCGTTCTTCGAGCGAGAGTTCGGCGATGCCCTGCCGCTGATGCCGACGCTCGCCGAAGATTTTTTTGCGAACCCGACCGGAATGCTCGGCACCGTTCATTGCTCGCCGTGGCATGCGGACGGCCGCGTGCTGCTTATCGGAGATGCAGCCCACGCGATGGTCCCTTTTTACGGACAGGGAATGAATTGCGCGTTCGAGGACGTACGAACCCTCAATGCCCTCTTATCAGAGCGGCCTGCCTCAGCGAGCGGTCGAGTCGATTGGCGTTCGATATTCGAGGCTTTCGAGCAGGAGCGAATGCCGAATGCGGCGGCGATCCAATCGATGGCGATCGAAAATTTTTACGAGATGCGCGACAAGGTTGCCGATCCTGTTTTCCAGCAAAAGCGAGCGCTCGAAACTCGGCTCGAACAGACGTACGACGACTATTTCTCGAAGTATTCGATGGTCACGTTTCGAGAAGACCTGCCGTATTCCGAGGCAAAGAGGCGCGGAAACCTGCAGGACGAGCTGCTGATGCGTCTGTGTTCAGAGGCCTCCGAAAGTTCTGAGATCGACGCCGAAGCGGCGATCGCATCCGTGCGGAGACTCTGGGCTTATGCGGCTGCAGAGTACTGTCCAGGCCGATAACTTCCCGCAGGTGTACGAAATGCGATATTGAACCGATTCCACGTATTGATCATCGTGATCACATACGTTAGATCGGCGAGCTCGGCTTCGCTGAACTGCTCTCGTGCTTCCGCGTACACGGCGTCGGAAACTTCCTGATCGGTGAGCCGGGTCACCGCCTCTGCCCAGCCGAGAGCGGCTCTTTCCCGCGGTGTAAAAAGATCACCGGCCTCGCGCCAAGCACTCAGAAGATAGAGACGCTGCTCCGTATCGCCTTCGTGGCGAAGGTCTTTCGAGTGCATATCGAGACAGTACGCACAGCCGTTGATCTGCGAGACGCGCATATCGATCAGATGCATCAGACTTCGTTCGATCGTCGCGTTCTCCAGGTATGACTGAGCCGTGAGAAGTGCTTTGAAAAGGTCGTGGTTCGTGGCGTGATAATTGATGCGCTGCATATTTTCCTCCAAACTTCGGTAAGATGCGGGTCAGCATCCGGCCATATTTCCATTCTAGACCTTCTTGAACTGAAAACCGAAAAATGAGACGTTACCCAAGATGAGTGAAAAATTCTTTGACATCTCGATACCGCTCGACTTTCACGGGCAGCAGCCGAATGCCTTCGGTGCCGAAAGTGCCGTTGCGATGACGCTTGGCGACACGCGGGAAGGTTCCAGCGTGAATTTCGAGCGCTACTCATTCTCGCCGCATTGCAGCGGAACGCATACCGAATGTATCGGACATATAACGCGCGAACGAATCTCGGTGCGGTCGTGTCTCGATGACGTGATCGTGCCCGCTGTCCTTGTAACTGTCGAGCCCGAAACGGATGCGTCGGAGGCCTATGCAGCGAAGATGTCCGGTGATCGACTAATAACCGCAGTGCGGCTGCAAGGAACGCTCGACGCCTTGAATGCAGATCATAAAGCGAGACTCAAAGGCGGGGCCTTGATCGTCCGAACGCTGCCGAACTCCTCCGACAAGATATCGGCCAAATACGACGACACGAACGTTCCGGGCTACTTCTCGGACGCGGCCATCGAATTGATCGTCCGCTTCGGCGTAAAGCACCTTCTCGTCGATCTGCCGTCGATCGATCGAATAGACGACGGCGGACGACTCTCAAATCATCGGAAGTTTTGGAATATGGGTTCGGGAAGCGTCGAGGCCGGAGTCGATGCACGACGAAACGCGACGATCACAGAGTTGATCTACGTTTCAGATGACGTCCCGGACGGCCAGTATCGACTGAATCTTCAGATCGCCCCGTTCGAAGCAGATGCGGCGCCAAGCCGACCGCTTCTGCTGCCGAACGAGTAATTAACGGACGGGTTTCACAGGCCTTTTAAGTTTACTTTCCGCCCTTCTCGGCCCAGATCTTAACGAGATTGATGAGCGTCTCGGTCGATTTTTCGAGGCCTTTGCGCGAATTGAACTCAAGCTTTCCGTGAAAATTGTGTCCGCCCGTGAAAAGGTTCGGCGTCGGAAGGCCCATCGTCGTAAGGCGCGAACCATCTGTGCCGCCGCGGATCGGTTTTCGATGTGCGTCGATGCCCGCTCGTTTTGCGGCCTCGATCGCATAGTCTGTCAGCTGCGGATAATCCTTGAGCACCTCTTTCATGTTCAAGTAGCCAAGCTCGCTCGAATAGTCGATCTTTACGTTCGGATATTTCTTCTGAGTTTCGGCGACAAGGTCTTTTACCTTTTGTTCGAGTCCTGCAAATCCGCTGATATCAAAATCGCGAAGCAGGATCTTGACGACCGACGTTTCGATGTCCAGCGTGCCGATATAAGGGTGAATGTAGCTCTCGCGGCCTGTAGTGGTTTCAGGACGATTGGGCACCTCGGTCGGAAAACGGCTAAGGAAATCGCCCGCGGCATACATCGAATTGATCATGATGCCCTTCGCCGTTCCGGGATGCGTCGAAAGCCCGTGGAAAGTAACGGTCGCCGTACGAGCTGAGAACGTCTCGTCCGAGACATCGCCGAGTTCCTCACCATCGACCGTATATGCGAATTTCGCTCCCCAGCCCTTGATGTCGAATTTGTCGATGCCGCCGCCGACCTCTTCGTCGGGTGTGAACGCGATAGCGATATTCCCGTGCTTGATCTGCGGATTGTTCCGCAGAATGTCGATCATCGTCATTATCTCGGCAACGCCTGATTTGTCGTCCGAACCGAGAAGCGTCGTGCCGTCGGCAGTAATGATGTCATCGCTGATCAGATTCTTGAGGTCGGGATTCTGCGCGACCGTGATGACCTGCGTCTTGTCGTTCGGCAGAACGATGTCGCCGCCCTGATAATTCTTGTGGATGATCGGATTCACATTCGCACCGGAAACAGCCGGCGACGTGTCCATGTGGCCGATGAAACCGATCGTCGGCACCTTCGAATTGTCGGCGAGATTCCCCGGCACCATCCCGTAAACGATCGCGAATTCGCTCGTACGTACGTCTTTGACGCCAAGTTCCTTAAGCTCCTTCTCAAGCAGCTTTGCAAGATCCCATTGCTTTGCGGTGCTCGGAACCTTGTTGGCGTCCTCGGCCGACTGCGTGTCGATCTTCACATAACGAAGAAAACGCGACATCGCCGTCTCCTTCGGCGGATTGGTCTGGGCAAGACAGATTGAAGACAAAAGGACAAATAAAGGGCCGAATAATGCAAATTGTTTCATATCAAAATTGTAAGTTCCTTAATATCGGCGGCAACGACAAAGATGTATTTTCTTATCGCCAACGGCGATCAACCTCTAAAGCCTAGGGTAAGGTCGCAGGCCGTAACCCTAGGAAACGAGCCAACCAAAATATTCCGTCGCTGAAGGCGACGAACATCGCCGTTCAATCCCAACAATAACGTTCATCGATCTCAACCTCATATTTCTGGCACAACGTTCGGAACTCGTCCTGGAACGTCTGCTTTTTATGATGCTCCTTCTGCGAACGAACATACGCTGAAACATTTACGACTTGTGATTGGCCTATCGAAAATGCTCCGTATCCGCTCTGCCAATAGAATTTCGCAACGCCGTGTTCCTTCATCCATTTAGACGTTTCGCGTTTAATGTCGTCGACCAGTTTGCTGATGTCCGACCGTCCGATCGAAATGAGAATGTGGACATGGTCGGCGTCGCATCCGGCAGCGATCATTCGACCACTATTGTTTTTATTATACCGCTTATGTACCCAAAAAGTTGCGGTTCGAGATCGGCGGGGATCATTCGAAAACGATCTTTTGTTGACAAGACAACGTGGACCAGGATCTTAACGAGAGATTGCGGCATATGTGTTGTTGCCTATTGTTGCTCCCTTTCAGGGAGCATTCCGGGTTTGGAACTAATTCCTAGGGTTGCGGCCTTGCGGCCTTACCCTAGGCTTTATACGTCGGTCGCCGTTGGCGATAAAAGCGTTCGTGAGAAACGTATAACGCATCGGACGGTCAGATCTTTAAACAAACATTCTTCTCTTCGGTAAAAAATCTAAGTGCTTCGAAGCCGCCTTCGCGGCCGAGGCCGCTGTCTTTTACGCCGCCGAACGGAGTGCGGAGGTCGCGTAAGAGCCAGCAGTTTATCCACACGATGCCGGATTCGAGAGCCGCGGCCATTCGATGTGCACGCGAGAGATTCTCGGTCCAAACCGTCGCCGACAGGCCGTAACGAACGCTGTTCGCGTAAGCCAAAACTTCGTCCTCCGTGTCGAACGGCATGATCGTGACGACCGGGCCGAAGATCTCTTCCTGATTCGTACGGCAGTCATGCGGCAGGCCTTCGATAACGGTCGGTTCGATGAAAAACCCACCGATCCCGTCAGAACCGCCTGCGTTAGCGGGCGGCCAGTTTGCCGCTGTCCCATCCGACTGACCGCTCGCTAACGCAGGCGGTTCTGACTTGTGGCCTCCGCAAAGGATCGTGCCGCCTTCGGCCTGTGCGAGTTCGATGTACGACATTATCTTGTCAAAATGTTGCTTTGAAACGATCGCACCGACATCTGTCGTCTCATCTTTCGGGTCGCCGACCTTCAGCTTGCCAACGCGTTCGACAAAGTCCGTTCGAAATCGTTCGTAGATCGGGCGTTCGACGAAAATGCGCGAACCGCACAGGCAGATCTCTCCCTGATTTGAGAACGACGAGCGGATCGTGGTTGCCAGCATTTCGTCATAATCGCAGTCGGCGAAGATGATGTTCGGGTTCTTGCCGCCGAGTTCGAGCGAAAGTTTCTTAAACATCGGAGCTGCAACGCGTGCGATCTCTTCGCCTGTCTTTGTGCCGCCGGTGAATGAGATAGCCTTCGTGTCGCGATGGGCGACGATCGCCGAACCGACCTTTGGCCCAAGGCCGTGCACGATATTCAACACGCCGGGCGGAAGTCCGGCCTCGATGCAAAGTTTCGAGAGCATATATGCGGTCATCGGCGTAACTTCGCTGGGCTTTGCGACGACCGTGCAGCCGGCGGCGATCGCCGGAGCGATCTTCCATGTAAAGAGATAGAGCGGAAGATTCCACGGCGAAATGCAGCCGACGACGCCAAGCGGCTGTCTCAGCGTGTAGTTGATCGCGTTGCGGCCGACCGTCTCGTGCGACTCGTTCGAGAGATGCATCGCGGCCGTCGCATAGAAACGGAAGTTCGCAATAGCACGAGGAATGTCGATCGAGCGGGCGAGCGTTACGGGCTTTCCGTTATCACGGGATTCTGCTTGAGCCAACGCCTCAAGGTCGCGTTCGATCAGGCCGCACAAACGCATCAAAATAGCGAACCTGTCTTCTGCGGATGTGTTTGACCAAGCCGGAAACGCGGCCTTTGCGGCATCGATCGCGAGTTGGACGTCGCGTTCGTCCGAATCCGCGATCTGCGAATAGACCTCACCCGTTGCGGGCTCAAAATTGTCCAGATAAGCGTCGGACCGCGGCCCTACGATCTTCCCGTTTACGTAGTTTTGTATAAGTTGCATTCCGAAACTATTGTAGTTCACTTGTGAACGATCTTCGCTTCAAGCCGGTCTCAAAAGAACGGGACACGACAAAGACCGCGAACATTTTTGCCGATATTCTATGCAGCAGTTTGACACCTTTCGC
>JAFDVK010000055.1 GCA_018269005.1 Acidobacteriota bacterium
CAATTCACCACTCACAATTCACAATTCACCACTCACAATTCACAATTCACCACTCACAATTCACAATTCACCACTCACAATTCACAATTCACCACTCACAATTCACAATGTTTGTTCCGTTCCGCCCGCTACGGAACAAGCGGAACAAAACGGAACAAACATCGGCGTTTTTCGAGGCTCGTGTTACAAATTCTGTCACTTTCCGCCATTCCGCCCGAAACCTTGATCCTTGTCCCACTCCAAAAGCGCCTCTGGCCTCCAACGGTTCCGAAATAGGTGATAAGTGAGAAGTCAGAAGTCATCCTTTACGTTTCAAACAAGATCGTAAACGCAAAGAACGCGAAGGAAAAAGGCCACGAATTCGCGAATCTGATCCGTTTCAACTCTCAATTTCAAAAAAAGAGAATCTGAGATTCGAAATTTGAAATTCGATACTCCGAACCTTTGCGGTCTTTGCGGGGTTTCGCTTGGCGGCCTTTGCGTTTTCAAACCGAGATCGTAAACGCAAAGAACGCTAAGGCACCGCAAAGTTCGCAAAGGAAGAAGGCCACTCACCACTCACCATTCACATTTTTTCAAAGACCGAACGGCCGGCTCGACCGTGTTGTCATCATAGCCAAACGCCGCGATCGTTAGAAGCACATTCCGCACAAAATGTATCAAACCGCACGATTTGCACGAAATGCACGAAATGCACGAAATGCACAAAATCGATCGTTATCGACGGAAGAACGAGATGCTGCCTTGTTGGTTGGTAACCGACAGAGTTGCGCTGCCGTCGCCGAACTTTCCGACGACGCGGCGTCCATCGCCGATATAGTTGATGGCACCGCCGCCGAATACGCCGAGCGAGATATTGCGTGTCGTCGGTGCGGTCGCAACGACGCGGAATGAGGAATTGAATGGAATGCGGAGGTTGATCGCACCTCGGGTCGATGCGAACCGATACGTTCCGCCCGCGACGATATCGCCATCGTAAAAGATGTCGCCGGTCACATTCTCGGCCGAAACGGCACTTGCCCCGATATTCGTCAGAGTGATGTCGCCCTCGGTCGAAATGCGGGCTCGCACGAGGCCGCCGCGAACGTTCGACACGTTCAAGTTTCCCATACGCGTCTCAATATCGACCATCGTCGTGTAAGGCACACGCACAGTAAAATTCACGCTGCCGATATCGCCGCGATCTTGATTATCTTTGACGAGGTTGATGACGATCGTTCCGGAGAGATTCTGCGGGGCGACGTTCGCCGCCGGGGCTTCAAGCGTGGCGACGATCTGGATCTCAGGACGGTTCCAACCCTCGACCGTGACAGTGCCGCTCTTATTCATCAACTGCAGGCGGACGTTACTTGGCGCCGGATACGTTTTCGAAAACTTCTTCTGCGAGAATGCTGAAACCGAAAGGACCGCGACCAACGCGGCGAGAACCGTGAATCTGAGAGCTGAAGGAAGATGGCTGGAGAGTTTCTGGCAAAAGGACATTGTGCTAAAGATCCGAGAAATCACGCAAAAGATTCATTTTATCCGTTAATACGGAATCAAGCATCTCCGCAGAGAGATCGTCCTCCGGATCCTGTTTCAGGATATTCGTATATTGTGCGACCGATTGATCGATGACGCGCATATTTCGGTCAAATGCCTCGCGCGTTTTTTCGTTCCATTCGGCACGGCGCATCTCGACGCGAGCGTTCCAGTATTCGATCGCCTTTTGCTGTTCGGCAAAATGCCGCTCGCGGGCCTGCTGCGGCGTTGAGATCAGGCCGAGCTTCCCAAGGACCTTCTCCATGGTCGTCTCTTCGGCAGAAGAACGCAGCGGTGAGGCACTCGCCTCGGGCCTTGAGTATGTTCGAATGCCAATGATGGTGAGTAAAGAACTAACGATCGCGATCAGAGCAAAACCGGCCGCAAGCTGGGGCAGCGAAAATCGCCAGAATCGGCGCGTCGGCGGTTCGGGCTCGACCGGCGGAGGTTTGATCTCGCTCTCGATCACGTTGCTGATGCGTCGCCAAAGAGCGGGTGAGTTCGGCGGAGTGAGCAGATCCTCGGCGTCTTCGCGGCAAACATCGAATATCGCAGCAAGGTCTTCGCAAACGGCGGAACATTCGAGGCAGACCGCAAGATGCTCGCGAACCCCGTCCGCAAGTGCCGGATCAAGCTCGTCGTCGAGGAACGGGCTGATCGTCGCTCTGCACTCTTCGCAATTCATTGTCTCTTGCTACCTTTTGCGAGCATTTCGGCCCGCCAACTCTCTAACTTTAGATAGATTAGCCCGACAAGCATTTGGTTGCCTTGCAGAAGGCCGTAAGACGCAATAAAAGGCACGAACAGTGCCAAATTATCGGCGTTCGTGCCTTCCCTTGGGATCTTGCCTCTCTAACCCTTTACCTGCACGAGCAGGCCGCGAAGCTTCAGCCTTGCCTTGTGAAGCTGCGATTTCGATGTTCCGACCGAGATTCCAAGCCTTTTTGCGACCTCTTCGTGCTCAAATCCGTTCACATCGTGAAGAATGAACACATTTCGGTAACCGTCAGGCAGTTCGGCGATGGCATTCTTTAAGGCAATGCGGTCGATCACCTGCATTTTCCCGGGATTTGCGGTGCCGAGAACCGCCTGTTCGGGCATTTCGCCGTCATCGCTCGTACGTTCGTTCTTTACGGTTCGCCGTCTGAAGTGCATAAGCACCTGATTGACGGTCATTCTATGCAGCCACGTCGAGAAGGCCGAATCTCCCCGAAAACTGCCGATCTTTTTGAAAAGCTGAACAAAAACTTCTTGAGTGAGGTCCTCGGCGTCGGTCTGGCTGGCCGTCATTCTGAGCGCAAGGCTATATGTACGGCGATGATACCGCGAATAGATCACCTCGAAAGCCTCAAGGCTGCCTTCGGCCGCCATTCTGCACAGCTCAAGGTCGGGTGCCTCTGCATTTACCTCAATTTCAGCTTGTACGGGAGACCGAAGAACACCGACTCGGGCGTCCTCAAGCCCATGGGCGACATTCGAATCGATCGCCAATGTTGCAATATCCATAGTCGAACCTATTAGATCGCTGCCTGATTGTAATACTTCGTCGTGGGCTATGATGTTCGACCTCCTATGAATAGTTGCTTCTACTGCCCACATTTTAGTCTTTTTTGTCAAAAATAGTAAAGAAAAAAGTGCCCCGGTTAGCACATCCATTTGATGTGCTAATAAAATCGGACATCTTCATTTGCTGGTAACAGGCACGCACGAATCGCTCCAGCCTTTCAATTTCAGCACACTCATTGGATGTTGTAAAATCGTCTCATTGATCCCCGGCAGCTCGATCTCGTTGAACAGGACAGTTGTACAAGGAGGTACCGATTCGATTCGTAGGGCAACAAATTGGGCGTGTAGCCGAAGGGACTCGATGAGCGAACTTAGGCAAAAGCAGATTGCCGATTCGAATGAATAATACCGAACTGATTATCTATCAAACTGAAGACGGCAGGACGAGGATCGAGGCGCGGCTTGAGGACGAAACCGTCTGGTTGACGCTAGACCAGATGTCCGAGCTGTTCCAAAAGTCACGTTCGACAATAAACGAACATATTCTCAACATTTATCAGGATGGCGAACTTTCCGAAGCCGTGAGTTTGAGAAAAATCGGAATTTCCGATTTTTCTACCAAGCCGACAAACTTTTACAACCTCGATATTATTATCTCGGTCGGCTATCGGGTCAAAAGTATTCAAGGCACGCGATTTCGACAGTGGGCGACACAGCGTTTGCGTGAATACATTGTAAAGGGTTTCACACTGAACGACGACCGGTTAAAAGAATCCGGCGACGGAAGCTATTTTGACGAACTGCTCGAACGGATCCGCGATATCCGCTCGTCTGAAAAGGTCTTTTGGCGAAAGGTGCTCGATATTTATGCAACAAGCGTTGATTACGATCCAAGATCTAGCACCTCAGTAGAGTTCTTTAAGAGCGTTCAGAATAAAATGCATTGGGCGGCTCACGGAAATACTGCCGCAGAGGTTATTTATAAACGCATTGATGCACAGAAGCCGAATCTCGGCCTCACAAACTTCAATGGCAAAAAACCGACAAAGCAAGAAACCGAGATAGCCAAGAACTATCTGAACGAAACGGAATTGAACATTCTAAACCGCATAGTAACGGCCTATCTGGAATTTGCCGAACTGCAGGCGATGAACCGCAAGGCGATGTATATGAAGGACTGGGGCACAAAGCTCGACGATTTTCTGCGAATGGCAGGAAATGAGGTGCTCGACCACTCCGGAACGATCAGCCACGAAACTATGCTGAAGAAAGCCACCGCCGAATATGAAAAATTCCGTGAGGCTCGAAAAAATGATCTCAGCGAAGGCGAAAAGGATTTTATCAAGCACCTTGAGAGCGCCGAAAGGAAGTTAAAGCCAAGACTCGCAAAGCCACAGAAGAAGACGCCGAAATAAGATCTTTTCACGCACCGCTGGTCAACACCATTTTCCACTTCTTGCGGATACGGCGTATAATCAAGGCATTCGCGTGTTTGGCGCGGTGTTGTATCTATGCTGAAATTTCACAATTCTTTGACGAGCAAGATCGAGGAATTTGTGCCGATCGGCGGCGAAGTAAAGATGTACACGTGCGGGCCGACGGTTTGGAATTTTGCGCATATCGGCAACTTTCGCACCTTCATTTTCGGCGATGTTCTTCGCCGTTATCTGAAATACAAGGGCTACGAAGTTCGGCAGGTGATGAACTTGACGGACGTCAACGACCGCACGATCGCCGAAGCCGAACGGCAAGGCATCACGCTCGACGAACTCACGCGGCATTTCGTCGATATCTTTTGGGAAGACATCGACGCTCTTAACTGCGAACGGCCTGAATACACGCCGCGGGCGACAGAGCATATACCGCAGATAATTCGGCTGATCGAAAAGCTGATCGCGAACGGCCATGCGTATGAGTCGAACGGCTCTGTCTATTATCGGATCGCTTCGTTCCCCGAATACGGCAAGCTCTCGCGGCTCACCGTAGGTTCGATCTTCGACTGCGAAAGGATGGACGCCGACCGTTACAGGAAAGTGAACGCGTGCGATTTCGTGCTCTGGAAAGCCGTACGCGAGGACGAACCTGTCGGCTGGGATGCTCCATTCGGGCGTGGGCGGCCGGGTTGGCACATCGAATGTTCCGCGATGGCTATGGAATTTCTCGGCGAGACCTTCGACATACACGTCGGCGGCGTCGACCTGAAATTCCCGCATCATGAAAATGAGATCGCACAGTCGGAAGGTGCAACGGGCAAGCCATTCGCCAAGTATTGGCTCCACGGCGAAGCTCTGAACGTCAACGATGAACGGATGTCAAAGACATCGAACAACGTGCTCACGCTTCGCGATATCACGAAGCTTGACGTGAGTCCGCTCGCGGTCCGTTATCTCCTGCTCTCTGTTCCCTTCGACAAGCCGCTGAATTTCACACACGAGAATCTGCACGGAGCTCAGGCGACCGTAACGCGTCTGCACGACTTTTTCAGACGTCTCCGGGATGAGCATCTTGCCGAGGGCGAAACGCCGGATTTTCACACGACGGTCGATACCTTCACGTCAGAGTTCGAAGCGGCAATGGACAATAATTTGAATACCGCTGCTGCCCTCGCCGCCCTCCATTCGCTGATCCGTGAGGTCAATATATCGCTGTCCAACAACGCTTTTCGTAGCGAAGATCGCCGCGAAGTGTTCAAGGCACTTGAAGGCTTCGACGCTGTTCTTGGAATATTTTGTCGAGCTGAAAAGGAATGGCTGCCGGCCGACATCGCCGCACTTATCAAGCAGCGGAACGATGCCCGAAGATCTCGGGATTTTGGCCGTTCGGACGAGATCCGTGACCTGCTTTGCGACCGCGGATTCGTCCTCGAAGATACACCTTTCGGCGTACGCTGGAAACGCAAATAAACTCAAGCCGAAATAACGGACGCGACCTTCGCCTGTAAGGTCGAAGCGGCCGCCGCAAGATGCTGCGTTTTAGCGTCAAACCATTTTTGATCTGCAGACTCTTTCTCTTTCTCGACAGCAAGAGCTCGCCTCGTTTCTTCCGGAGCGGTCCCGCCGTAGATCGTTCGGATCGCAACAAAATTCTCCGCTGAAAGCGCCGCGGTTATCTCGTCGGCAGACATCGAAAGCTCGCGGCCAAGAACTTCACGGGCGGCATTTTGCACGATTTCGGGCGAGAGTTCATGCTTGTCCACTTCGAGTGCCGCTTTAACCGCCGTCCCGACGATCTTATGCGAGATGTGGAATGAAAGGCCTTCGTGCCGAACGATCGAATCGGCCAACTCGGTTACCGTGATGAAGTTGGCTTCGGCCCGGTGCCGCAAGGTGTCGGTCTTGAACGCCGCGGCCTTCAGGCTGTTCGCGAGGAGCGAAACCGCTCGTGTTGCATCTCGGACAGCACTCGCGACCAGCGGTTGGATGTCGTCTTCAGAATCATTGATGTCGCCGAAAGGAGTGTTATGAACTGCGGTGAGCACGCCAAGCGCCTGGCCGAGACCTTTGCTCGCGATGGCTCGAACGTGTTCGATCGCGACGGGATTTCGCTTCTGCGGCATTATCGATGAGCCTTGAACATAACCGTCTGACAGCACGATCACGTCAAATTCCTGCATCGCCATCAGCAGGAATTCCTGTGCGAACTTTCCGACGTTCACGAGCAGAGCGCTTACTGCGCCGAGCAGCTCGGTGAAATAGTCGATCGAAGCGATCGAAGCATATGAATTTACGGTCGGAGCTGAAAAGCCGAGCAGATCCGCCGTACGTTCGCGGCTGATCGGAAAGCCGGTCGTCGTGATCGCACACGCCCCGAGCGGACTGTAGTTCATATTCTCGAACGCGCTCTGCAGCCTTCGAATATCGCGGCCTAGATTCTCGGCGATCGCAAGCAGGAAATGCGCGAGCGTCGATGGCTGGGCTGGCTGCGTATGCGTATAAGCCGGAATGAGCGTCTCGTGATGCTGTGCTGCGAGAGCAAGCATCACTCCGCGAAGCGTCATCGTTTCATTGAGAAGTTTTAGCGCGACCTTTCGCAGATGCAGGCGATAGATCGTAACGTCGATGTCGTTGCGGCTGCGGGCGGTGTGGAGCTTGCCGGCAACCTCTTTGTCTTCACAATTTGCCTTGATCTCCCGCTGGAGCAGGAAAAAAAGATCTTCGTAGGAGCCGTCATATTTTGCCGCACGGATCGCGTCGAGGTCGAGCTTACTGAGAGCCGTGAGCAGCATTTTCAGTTCAGCTTCCGAGATGATCTCCTGCTCGGCGAGCATGATCGCGTGTGCATGATCGACGTCGATCAGTGCTTCGAGAAAGTAACTCTTGGCGTCCTCAAAACAATCGGCCAGCACGTTCTCGGTATAGCTTGGCGCAGGAAATTTCTCTTTTTCAGCTGACACTTTCTAGATCTCCCCGGTTCAATAAAGCAATGGGCACCGTCCAACTCGATGCAAGCTCGTGCCGAGCGATGCCCTCAATTATAGAAGTTCCAGTCGAAACTATTTCGACGGAGCTTTCGGCAAGCTCAGCATATTTGCGAGCATAC
The DNA here is from genome assembly GCA_018269005.1 of Acidobacteriota bacterium. Classification (GTDB taxonomy): domain Bacteria; phylum Acidobacteriota; class Blastocatellia; order Pyrinomonadales; family Pyrinomonadaceae; genus OLB17. The sequence goes on from JAFDVK010000055.1 coordinate 7,567, forward strand.
GGTAGGCACCCGGCGTGCCGACCGGCAACTGTCGGAAGAATGAAAAGGCGTTGTAAACATAAACTCCTTTTCCAAGTTTCGCGTAGATCAGCCCGCCGGTCACGGGGTCTTCGCCTTCATCAGCAGTTTCCGTCAATGAGACCCATTCGGGCCCAAGCTGCGTAAGCGTGTAAAGATTTCGCTCCTGTACCCAGTTGTCCCAATCGCTCTGCCCGATCTTGTTCGGATAGGTAAAGATCGGATCGTTCGGAATGAGCATTTTCACGGGTGCAGTCTCATCGACAACACGCACGTTCGAGATCCGCTGCTTGCCGTTGACCACGCCGTCCATCTTCGCCGCAAAAGGCAGCATATTGTTTTGGATGATCTGGTTCTGCTGGTACTGAACGATCAGCGTTCCGCCTTTCTTTACGAAGTCGAGCAGGCGTCCGTTGTTAGCAACGAAATCAGGGCGAACCTGCGATGCGCGTATGCCGACAACGATCGTGTCGAAGCGTGAAAGATCGCCGGTCGCAAGATCCTTTTCCTCAAGCATCGTGACCGACAGGCCAAGACGTTTGATCGCCGCCGGAACCGCGTCTCCGCTGCCCATAATGTAGCCGACGCGGACGGGAGCCACCTTAAGGTCGAGAACCTCGGTCGCGACGGTCGCGGTCGAATATCGACGATGCGTTTGAATGTGCGGATAAGCGATCTCCTGCATCGACTGGTCGAAGACCTGGCCGCCGACCTTCGCATTGACCGTAACGTCGTACTTGCCGATCTTCGCACCGGCCGGAACAACCACATCGAAAGTGACCGCGGTCTTCTCGTTCTTGGCCTTTAGGTCAAAATCTGCCGACGCCGGCGTTGCACGCCAACCCGCAGGTAATGCGAGGCTCACTGAACCTTTTGTTTCACGCGGTGCCTGGTTCGTAACCGAAACCGCGATACGCTGCTTCTGCTCTTTTGCCGAGGTCGGAACGATCAAAAGATTCGTGTCCGGGGCGACCGTTACGAGCGGCACGACATTAAGATCACGGCGGAGTTCGCCGCGAATGTCATCTGCAAAGCGATATTCGACGGGCTGCGAAACCGTAATATCAACACCGCCGATCGACATCGTGACCTCGGCGGTTACGAGTTTGTGTTGGAACGGAGCGTTCTTGACGGCATCGGAGGCGCTCCAATCGAATGTAAAATTGTGCCGCGGCTTTTCAAGCCAGTATGGCTGCGTCGGTGCGGCATTCGAAGCCGCAGTCAATTTGAAATATGACGCGGCGTCTGCCTTTTCTGGCCGGAAGAAGAATGAGTTCCCTGCCGGTTTGGGTTCGGCCGCAGTCGCGACGTTCCAGCCCGAAGGCGTGTTCAGCGTTACGTTCTTCACGGCCGCTGCCTTACCGAACACCTTTACCGAAACTCCGGTCGAGTCACCCGCCACGATCGTGTCAGTGTCGCTCAAAGCGTCAACTACGACGCCTGCGGCAAGCTGAAGGGCATGCGCGAATTCCTGTTCTTTTTCGGCGATCAGAGCCTTTGCATAGGGATTCTTCGCAGCATCCTTCGCTTCGCGTGCTTGCCTTACGCCGGTGGCGAGAACCGGGACGATCTTCTCGGGAGCGTACGCATTGTATTCATCGAGAGCTTTCTTCGCGGTTGCCTGGAGAGCGGCGAGCTTGTCGGAAAGTCCGGCCTCGTTGTCGTCGGTGATCTTTGCGATGCCGCTGATCGAGGTATCGACCCCTTCAAAAATATCGTTTTCCGGTGAGCTCGTCGAAACCTTCGAATCGAGCAGCTTTTCGCCCGAGAACTGATCTCCGCGACGCTCGATCGTGCCCATCTCCTGAGTCTTGTGCTGGCTGCGGCCCTCGCTCGCGATCTCTGCGTAGGAGCGTCCGATCAGCGGATCGAAATGGCCGGTATCGACCGTAACGGATACCTTCTCGCCCGCAGGTGCGGTAAATCCCTGCCCCATGTAGAGCTTCTTCGCCTGCCACGGAAGCAGGCCTTCTTTGATCTGTTCAGGGAACTGGTTCGGGTCGGCCGCTGCCTTGTAAGCGAGCGGCGTCAAGTAGCCTGCGAGTTGGTGCTGGCCGTGACCGTCGGCGGGAGTACCCGAAAACCGCGAAATGATGACGAGCGGACGGAATGTCCGGATCGCACGCACCATTTCCGCAAGCGTCGGCTGTTCTCCCCATATACGCGTCGCTTCTGCACGCGTTTTCGAGAATCCGTAGTCCATCACATTCGTGAACATCTGCTGGCCGCCGTCAAGACGCCTCGCCTGCAGGAGTTCCTCCGTACGGATGACACCGAGAGGCTCGAACAGCTCTGGCCCGATCACGTTCTGCCCGCCTTCGCCGCGATTTAGGGCGAGATAGACGGTTCGTGCGTTCTCGCCGCGAGCGAGAAACGCGATCAGATTTGAATCTTCGTCATCAGGATGCGCACCTGTGTGCATCGCGCTTGCGGTCGTCTGCAAACGCTTGAGCTGCTGCCCGAGGCCGATGGCACCCATATCGTAAACAGGACGGACCTGCGCCCGTGTGTTCGGAACATTCAGAAACGCCAGAACGAACAGCAATGAGAGAACAGTAACTTTCCTAAACCTTGATAGCATCGACTTCTCCTTTATCGGTGAGACTGATCAAGTAACCAGAGATCACCGTCACTAAACACCCGACAACGTTGAACCACAAAAACTCGATGTCCGTAAAGTGGCTTGCGACCCAAACGGAACCGATCCCGAATAAGAGGCCAAAGAATGCCCCGCGAGCTCGCGCTCGTTTCACGGCGAATGCCAGGACGAAGACTCCTAAGAGCGAGCCGTAAAAAAATGATCCAAATTTATTGACGACCTCGATCAGCGAACCGAGGTTCGTCGCATATGTCGCGACAATGCAGGCGAAAATGCCCCAAACAAACGTTGCGACCCGGCCGAAGAAAACATACTGTCGGTCGGTTCCGTCTTTCTTAAAATGCCGGCGGTAGAAATCGATCGTCGTCGCGGTAGCCAGAGCGTTAAGCTCGGCCGAGATCGACGACATAGCTGCGGCAAAGATCGCGGCAATGATCAAGCCGATCACGCCCATCGGCATATTCTGTACAACAAACGACGGGAAGACGTAGTTCACGTCATTAAAGCTCTCGTTCTTTGTCGCGGTCTTTACGTAATCAACACCATTCTTTCGCGAAGCGTTAAAGGCCTTGTCGGCAGCAAGATATTCCTGTCTCGTCGCCTCGGTCTGCTCCTTAAGAAAAGCTTGAGCGGCCAACTCACGCTGATGATGAGCGGCGTCAAATTCGCCCTTGAGAGTTTGGTATTGCGCCGTTTGCGCGACCTTGCCGACCTCGACCTGATTGAAGATCATCGGCGGCGCCGTGAACTGATAAAAGACGAAGACCAAAACACCGACGAGCAGTATCATGAACTGCATCGGGATCTTGAGAAACGCGCTCATCAAGAGCGATGTTCTGCCTTCGGAAACCGATTTTGCAGTAAGAAACCGCTGGACTTGGCTTTGGTCGCAGCCGAAGTATGAAAGGAAAAGGAACAGGCCGCCGATCATCCCGGACCAAAGCGTGTACTTCTCTTTAAGGTCGAAGCTAAGGCTTACTGTCGTAAGTTTTCCAGTCGCACCTGCAAGCGTGAGGCCGTCAGTAAACGAAACGCCGGCGGGAAACTGCGAAATGATCACAAAGATACAAACGAACAGGCCGAAGAAGATGACGAACATCTGCTTCACGTCTGTCCACGTAACCGCCTGAACTCCGCCGATCATCGTATAGATGGTCGTCGATAAACCGATAACGAAGATGGTCGTCATCTCATGCCAGCCGAGCACGATCGAGAGAATGACCGAAGGGGCAGCGATGATCACGCCCACACCAAGGCCGCGGGAGATGAGAAAGAAGAAGCTCGTCAGGCTGCGCGTTTTTGCATCGAAACGCCTTTCGAGATATTCGTATGCAGTGTAAACGTTCGCACGGTAAAAGAAAGGTACGGCCGTGATGCAAAGAATGATCATTGCAAGCGGCAAGCCGTAATAGAACTGAATGAAGCGCATTCCGTCCGAATACGCTTGGCCGGTGGTACCGACAAGCGTGATCGCGGAAAGCTGCGTCGCCATTACCGAGAGTCCTACTGCCCACCAAGGCAGGCTGCGATTCGCGAGGAAATAGCCTTCGACATTACCGCTGTGCTTGGTCATCCGTATGCCGTCCCAGATGACATAGACGAGATACGCAACGACAACTGCCCAATCCAAAGGTCTCATTTTTGTTCAGTGCGAAAAGTAGTAAGAAAAAGCCTCTAAGAGCGCGATAACGGCGACCGTCGTCACAATGACAGCAAAATAGATCCGATACCACCATTCATCGGGCCGTTCAACAGGTGGCTCGTCCGGCTTAGTTGTATGATCTTTCATCGCAACCGAAAAGCGGTTCGCCGATGCCCCGTGGGAGTGGAGCATCGGCGAATCTTTTACTTCCTTTAGAAGTGGAACTTGAAGCCGATCTGGAACTGTCGGGCATCAAGCGAGGTCACCGGCCGCGTGGTCGTGCTCGGCAACGCCTGGGTCGGGTTTCCAAGAGCATCTGTCGTAACGGTAAGACTGTTGATCTGATAGATGCTGTTGATGTTGAAAACATTCACGAATTCGCCAAAGACCTCGAGGCGAAGTCTTTCGGTGAACGGGAAGAATCGCGAATAGCGGAAGTCAACGTTGAACTGCTTCGGCGTCACTCCGGAATTACGTGTGATCCCGACAGGATTGTCGGTTCCCGAAAAGCCGTCGTGGTTAATGTCCGTTGCAGCAACGATGTTGTAGCGTTCGCCGCTGTTCGCCGTTGCGATGATACCGAACTGGTTATTGTTCACAAGGTAGTTCAACGCCTTGTTCTCAAAATGGAAGTCCGGACGGCCGACAAAGCTCAGCACAAAGGTGTGACGCTGGTCAGCGAGTGACGGACCGTAATCACGTTTGCGATTTGTCGGATCCTGCTGAACAAGTCCGCCTGACTGTGTGGCCACGAGGTTCTGTTCCGGGGCGTCATCCATCGACTTTGAGAGCGTGTAGTTCGCGCTGAACTGATACCCCTTCGAGAATCGCTTGTTGAGCTGAACCGTAAACGCGTTGTAGTTCGAGTTGCCGGAAGCTTCAGCAAGCAGGATGTTGTTGAACCGCGGATCCATTCTGGTCGCGGCACTAACGGTATCGCTATAGATCGGACGTCCATCAGCAAGAGCACCGACCGGATTGATGCGGTTGACGCTCCTGTAGATCGGAATATGACGGCCGCTCGAGTGTATATAGCCGACCGTGAAGGAAAGATCCTGGGTCAATGCCTGTTCGACCTGTACGTTCCCGTGGATCGCATACATATTCTCAAAATCAGAAGCGATCGCCGTAATATCCTGTCTCGGAGGTGTTCCGGTCGAAACGTTATTCGGGAAGCCGGGTGCACCGGGTGTGGCCGGATTTGTGAACGAGACCGTAAAGAATTTCGGACTGCCGTTCGCCTGCAATGCCCGCTGATACGTATCGAGATAGACCGTATCATAGTAGATACCGGCACTTGCACGGATCACGGTAGGCCGATTTCCATCCCTTACGCCGTAAACAAGGCCCAGTCTTGGGGCAAAGTTATTCTTATCGACCTTAAAGTGTCGCGACGGCTCATACACTGCCTGCGAATCAGCCTTCGGAATGTTGTAAAGGTCGTATCGGACGCCGTAGTTGAGCTTCAATTTTCTGGTGATCTTCCAGTCATCCTGAGCAAAAAAGTTGAAGAACGTGCTGTCGTACTTTATGTTCGTATCGCCGAAGATCTGATCGAACCGTGTGTAGGCGAACGGGTTCGCACCCGTATTTGCCGCAACGTAGTTCGCTATGCTCGAGAAAGTGTAGCGAACATAAGAGTTCGTCCGGCGAGTGTCGGCAATGTGATTGAAACCAAAGCCGAACTTCGCTACGTGGTCGCCATTCGTCCACGTAAGGTTGTTCTGCACCTGATTCGTGACCTGAAGCGGTGCGATCGTGTCGTCGTTCTCAGGAGCACCGAAGTTCGCTACACCTGTGATGACAATGCTCGGCCCCGTGCCGGAATTTCCGTTTGCGATATTCCGCGAATCACGTTTTGCGTACTGATACCGAAGCTCATTCAGGAAGTTCGATGAAAGGGTCGAAACGAGCTGAAGCCCGACCGAGTAAGACTTATCCAAGAAGTCAATGCTTCGTTCGAGCGTCGTCAGGCCGCCGCCGATATTGTTCGGCGAAATGTTCTTGAAATAATTGAACCGGCCGCTTAGCCGATTACTTTGGTTGAGCTGCGCGTCGGTTCTAAAGATGAAGAAGTTCACCTTCTGCGATGCAGGGATCGCTGTCGGGAATGCCGATGCCGGGACTCCGGCTGCGATCAGAGCCTGCTGGTTCGCCGGCGTGACAGTAATGACACGCTGCGGTTCGCCGCCGAGATCACGCTTCACCCACTCGTAGCCTGTGTAGAAATGCCAGCGATCCTTGATGATCGGGCCGCCGATCGACGCCGTAAAGTCATCAACCTTGGTCTCGGGCTTTGTTGACAATGGTGATGTATTAAAAGGCCGCGATGACATCGGAGTCCGACGGAAGCGATAGCTAACCTCTCCGTGGAACCCATTCGTGCCCGACGGGGTGATCGCGTTCATGATCAGGCCCGGCGTGTTGCCGAATTCGGGAGCAAAACCGTTCGTCACGAGCTGAACTTCGCTGACGAAAGTGTCCGAGATCGGCATCAGTCGGATGCCCCCGCGATCCTGCTGGGTGTTGTTGTTACCGTCAAGCTGGTAGTTCGTGCGGCGAGTGTAGCCGTTAGCGTTGATACGCGGCACACCGAACTCTGCGTTCGGACGGCCCGTAACGTTCGCCTGAAGAAGAGCGTAGTTGTACGGGTTACGCGACACGAGCGGCAGATTCTCGACCTCACGTGCGTTCATCACACGTCCAAGGTCGATCTTTGCCGAGTCGGCGATAGGAGCATCGGCGTCAACTGTTACGGTCGCCGAAACGTCACCTATTTCAAGTACCCCGTTCACCGTGGCCGTCTGTCCGGTCGTCAGGGTGATTCCCTCTCGAACGAGCCGCTTATAGTTCGGGGCTTCGACCGTGACCTGATAGGTGCCAAGCGGGAGCAGCGGAGCCCTGTACACACCGTTGCCGTCGGTAACAACCGTACGTTCGGTGCCGGTTTGAGTATTTTTTACAACGACCTTCGCACTGGGTACCGCTCCGCCCGAAGCGTCAGTGATCGTGCCCTCGATCTGGCCGTTCAATGCCTGTGATTGTGCCCGCGCAATGTAACTGGTGCCTATTGTAAAGACACCGATCAGCAGACAGTAGAAGAAGATTCTGGTAGCGGTTCTTGCCTGATTCATATTAAGAGGCTTCCTTATAGATCTTAAATTTTTCCAACGGCTGTTTGAGCAGTTTGATCGCCCTAAATGGAAACAGGCTGATGAAACCGGCCGTCGAGCCTTGACCCGATAAATTTTCGGTGAAAGCAACTAACGAACGAGAAAGACATTTTCGTTCATCTACTATCTATACCCAATATGGTGTATATAAGCAAATCAAAATTAATAGAAATGTTCGCGCTTTACAATACTTTACATTTGCGCGGAACATCTCGACACGTCGCCCGCATCTTGGACGCAAAAGACCCGTGATCGCTCACGGGCCCGTTGAAGTCTGTAGGAGAAAGGTTGGCGGTGCGGGACACTACTCGGCAACTGCCATTTCTTTCTCTTTCGCTTCCTTTTTGATTCCGCCGATCTGAACGAGGTTATCGCCCTTGATCTGGTTCTTGTCCATGACCATCTGCTGATAGAGTTTACGCATCATCTGCATTTCCTCGGCAGCGGTCTTTGGACCTTCCATGTGCGGTTTGTTCGGACGCGAAAGATCGACCTCGTTCAGAGTAAGGTTGTGCTCGGTCGAATCGAGTTCGACGTGCTTGCCGCGAGCAAAGACCTCGTGACGGCCGTGATCCTTGTACCATTTCGCAACGGTCGCGTTCTGGTGCATATTCTCGATGATATTGCGCCAGCCGATGCCGGTGTTGTAGGCACAGAATGAGATCTCGCCCTCCTGCGTTCCGTACGGAATGATGCACATTTCCGTTCGACGGAAATCGTAGTTAAAAAGATCCTGGAACCACATTCCTGCGATAAAGAGGAAGTTCCAAGGATCCTGACGACGCTTCTCGACGTCGGCGATCGTGCGGTCGGGACCGACCTTTCCGTAATCCTTGCCCGAAAGGCCGAACGACTTGTCGAACTTCTTGAATATCGCACCGAGTGTAAGGCTGTGCGGCGCACCGTACGGATCGAAGTTCTTGAGCAATGCGAGGCCCATCATGATATTCGAGAACCACTTGCCGCGGTTCGTATCCGAGATGTGCTGCATGTCCTTAACAAGGCCCTGAATATCCAGGAACTGCGGTACCGGAGCCATATCGCCAGTTTCCTTGTTGATCATAACGGCCGTGCCGACTCCGCAGTTCGGGTGGCATCCGCAAGAGACCTGTCCCCAATCCGCATCTTCGCCGTGGACGACGTCTGCGAAGTCTGCGAAGGCTCCCATCAAGCTGAGCGGGAACCAGTCACGCGTAGGTTCAGTGATCCCGAGCTGCTTTTTCACGTCAAGGGCCATGTGCGAGAGCGTATAACGCTGCTGCAGACGACGCTGCTCGGTGATGTGCTCGTCGCGGCCTGTGAATGACACAGGCTGAAACGCGATGAACGAGATCTTCTTCGGGTTCTCCATCGCAAAGCGGATGATCGTGCCGACCTGATCGTTGTTGATGCCGTTGACCAGCGTCGTAACAAGAATGATGTCAACGCCGGCTTCGTGAAGGTTGTTGATCGCACGGAGCTTTACGTCGAAAAGGTTGCCGATCTGGCGGTGCGAGTTAGCGTCGTTGCCGATGCCGTCGAACTGCAGGTACACAAAGCGAAGTCCCGCCTCGGCAGCCTCGCGACAGAATTCTTTCGATTTTGCGAACTCGATGCCGTTCGTCGCCGCCTGGACGGAGTTGTAGCCGACCTTGCGGGCGTATCTGATCGCATCAAGGAAGTGCGGGCTAATCGTCGGCTCGCCGCCCGAATACTGAACGGACATCTGACGACGCGGCTTGATCGAGATCGCGTTGTCGAGGATCTCCGTCACGTCCTGCATCGAGAGCTCGTGAACGAATCCGACCTGGTTTGCGTCCATAAAGCACGGATCGCACATCATATTGCAGCGGTTCGTAAGATCGACCGTGAGAACGGCGCCGCGGCCGTATTTCACCGAGGACGAACCATGATTGTGAAGCTTTTCATCATTGTGGGCTTCCATATCGCGGCCCGGGAAGAGCGATTCAACGTGCTTCAGAAAGTTCGCATCGATCGCCATCATATCCTCGACCTTGCCGTGGATCGGGCACTCTTTGATCATCCAGACCTGATTGTCACGCTCGATGATCTGTGCCTTGATCTCGCCGACCTTTTCATTAACTAAAGTAGCGACATCGCGTTTGCCCGAAAGGATCTCTTCACGTGCCTCAATGACGCACTGCGGACAGAGCGAATCGGTCGTACGCGGAAAGCCCAGCGTCGGCTTCGTCTTCTGCCAAGATTTTAGGATCGGCTTGTCGGCCCATTTTGGCGTGAACGACGGATTCGGTTTGTATTTATTAACACTCCGGACGGCATTGAACGCCGCTCCTGCAATGAAGCTAAGGCCTTTTTCTACGTGTTTGATGGGTCTCATAATATTATTTGCTGTTCTCCACGAATGCCGGATCCGCTAATGGATCCCAACCTCTTTCCGAGGCATCGACTGCCCGAACGCGGGCGCTCTGTATATCTTTAATAGCAAATAATGTGCCGAACCGGCCGGTTGATACAATACGGCCCTAAATAGTTGCGTAAACAGACTTTACACGTGTCTATAGTCGGTGGGACACCGATCGCCGCGTGACACACGAAGCAAATGAGAGCCATATATGTGTATCAATTCGATACACACAGGGTCGTCGCAGCTCTTTTCGCCCCAGCGCTTAACCAAATCGGTCAAACTGAATTGAGTTGCTTAAGAGGCTTTGAATACCAACCTCAGATAACACCTCGTAAACCTTTGAAAACGCACAGGATAAAAAAACTTAAAAAAGGGCTTTACAACCGCATAAAGCTGTGTTACATTTTTTAGCACTTCAAGGGATATCAACAGGACAACTAGATTTAAGGAACGCTCTTGAGGGCCGGTGTGCCGGACAAATTTCCCAAATGGCGATCAAGTTTGGAACTTCGGGATGGAGAGCGGTCATCGCAGATGAATTTACATTCGCGAACGTCCGGCGTGTTACCGAAGCGATCTGTAGATATTTGAAAAGCGAACCAGGATCGGGCGGCACCCTGATCATCGGACACGACACACGGTTCATGGGCGAGGCGTTTTCGGACGTGGCGGCAAAGTTGATCGAGTCCAAAGGCATGAAGGTGCTTAGGTGCACACATCCTGTGCCGACGCCGACAGTTGCACACGCGATCCGAGCCTTGAAGACGGACGGGGCGATGAATTTTACCGCATCGCACAATCCGCCGGAGTATCAGGGCATTAAATTCTCGACACCCGACGGAGCACCGGCTTTGCCGGAAGTGACCGGGAAGATCGAGGCACAGCTGATCGTGACCTCGCCCGTCGCGGAGGAGGAGGGCGGATCGATAGAAGATTTTGATCCGCGGCCGGGATATCTCGACGATCTTGCAACAAAGATCAACTTCGATGCGATCGAGAAAGCAGGCGGCAAGTTTGTGTATGACCCATTATGGGGCACCGGCCGCGGATATTTGAATAAGGCCTTGGCAGACCGCGGAGTTTCCGTTGAAACACTGCACGATTGGCGCGATGTAACCTTTGGGGGACAGGCTCCGGAGCCGGGCAAGGAGCATCTGGGGGACCTGTTCACGGCAGTAGAGGATGCGGGAGCGGTCTTGGGATTGGCGACCGACGGCGACAGCGACAGGTTTGGGGTGATCGCACACGACGGAACTTTCATCGAGCCGAACGAACTGATCGCACTTTTGACAGATTATTTGGTCGAGACCCGCGGCTGGAAGCTCGGAGTAGCACGCAGCGTTGCAACCTCGCACCTGGTCGACAGGGTCGCGAAAGCGAGAGATATAAAAGTTTTTGAAACGCCGGTCGGTTTTAAGTACATCGGCGAATTGATAAATAAGGACGAGATCATTCTCGGCGGTGAAGAATCCGCGGGGCTTACGATCCGGGGTCATTACCCAGAGAAGGACGGCATCCTTGCCTGCCTGCTCGCGGTCGAAGCGGTTGCGGTACGGCAAACGCCATTGGTCGAACAGCTCAAGGAGCTATGGGGACGGGTCGGGAGGCTCTATTCAGGCAGGATCGGCATAAGGCTCGATGATGAGGTCGCTGCCAAGCTTAAGGAAAAGCTTGCCGAAGACCCAACGGAATTTGCGGGCCGCAAGGTACAAAGCACGGACAGGATAGACGGCGTCCAGTTCCGATTTGAAAATGATTCATGGATTCTTTTGCGGCCATCAGGAACGGAACCTGTGGTCCGGATCTACGCGGAAAGTGAATCGAGCGACGACGTTAACAAGCTGTTGGAAGAAGGAAAAAAGTATCTTTTAGGCTAGAGAGCTAAAGAAATGAAAGGGCGACGCAATACAGCAAAGGAGAGGAACGAAAAGACAAAGCGGCAGCGGCCGTTCTGGATCTCGTTTCTTGTCGTTCTTACGCTCGCGGGAATGCTCTTCGTTTCGATCACATATAGGTCTTTCTCAGCCGTAACCGCTGAGGTTCGCGAGAACGAGCAGTTGAATTCGATGATCCAAAACCTGACGGACGAAAATCTTCAGCTCCAGGATGAGATCCACAGTTTGAAGACGGATCCCAAAGTTATTGAACGAGAGGCGAAGCGCCTCGGCATCGCGGTCAAGGACCTCGGCGCCAAAACACAAGTTCCAGTACCGGCAAAGTAAGTTGCGGAGAATTGCTTCGCCGGTCTTTTCCTGCCCTTTGACAATCTGCCTTTTGCCTATCTACTCCGCACGGCCTACAGTTAAACCCAATCAGCTTTACTTTGCGGTCTTTTGATCCCCGAAAATCAAAAGGCCGCTTTCCTTTGTTCGAACCTCCAAAATCCAGATCGACAGCGATATATCGTAATATTGCAATATTACGGTTTGAGTATGAACTGAGATCAACTGAGATCAATTGCGTAGTGTCTATTCTGAGTAGCTTCTGGCTCGCCGGCGTTTTGTTTCGCGAGTTCCGCCGAGGTACGCGAAGATCATCACTACGAGATGGGCCGCGAACCAGATATTGTCGTAGCCCATATTCTGATAAATATAGATAAGGACAAGCACTCTCGGCACAAACACCCCGAGCAGAACGTCCGCCCATTGCGGGACAGTATTGGCCGGGAACATTTGCGGGTATGCGAGCAGATAGACGACCATCACGATCCGCGGAAAGAAAAGCGAGAATAATAAGAAGTAAAAGTCCATGATCTTCCCTGCTTCGCAACAAATCTCGCTGCAAAGTGTCTCTCAGCTTTGAAGGCGCCAAAGCTCCTCGAATATTTATGTCATTTTCTTCTGATTTCAGACTATAATCAAGCAAATTCTTTCAGTCGGACCGTTCTAATTAGTGACCGCGTATCAGGGTGTTGAGCCCGATCTCTTGCAGATATGAAAAGACTTCTAACCGTTGCAGCCTTCTGTTTTGTTCTGCTCATTGTCGAAGCAGCTTTCCTGGTGAACCACTCTGCCGCAAAAGCAGACGTCGTCGGGCAACTGCTGCAGCTTCCGGCACCGCCGCCGCCGAATCCGCTCGTCGTGCGAACGGTTTACTCGGATGGTGAAACAAAGGCCGAACCACCGGGGGATGACGCTCCGATGGCCGATCTTTGGGCATTCTGGTCTAGCGTGAATATTCCGGAAAGATCCTTGGGCTACCGTCCAAAGATGTCGGACAAGACGTTCCAGAGGATCAAAGCCCGTATTGAACACGATCCGACGGAGATCAACTCGGTCCTTGGTGCATTTGATGACAGCGAACGATCATACGAGCTTGTCAAAAAGACGTTCGACACGCTCTCCGCAACGGAGAAGCTGGAAGAAGGCGAGCTTAATCTGGTTCGCGAGTGGCTTGTGATGCACAGCCCCTATTTTACGAACGAACTTCTCGAACGGGCTCAGACAACAAAAGACACCGCCACATACGTCGAGAATCAGGAAGAGCTGCTTCAGCTTACGCGTTTTGATTTCGACAAGGCTCGTCCTTTGATCGACGAGATGTATGCGAGAGATGAGGACAAGGCGACGCACGTTCTCGCACGCTGGGCCCTTTATCGTCACGCGATCGAAAGCGGCTCGTCGATGGACGCCGATCGTTACAGAGATGAATTGAAAGCGATCGTCGAGAATAAGGACCTGCGGGCTCCGCTGCGTGATCTTGCGATGGACGCCCTTGTTACCGAACCGGATTGGCCCGGCCGCGAAGAATGGTGGGTCTCGATGTTTCAGGATAAGACGCTGCAGGATCTGGGCGGCTACACCGGCCTTACGACGCTTGTAAATGTCTCATCGCCGGGCAAGTATTCGTCGAGGATGCTCGAGCTGCTCAATTCCGGCGATCCTGTCGTACGCTCTGCCGCGGTCAAGAATCTGCTCATTAAGATCGAGTTCGCAAAGCCTGAGGTCTTGCAGGCCTTGCTCCCGTGGTTGGAAAATCCAAAGTGGGCCGACGATCCGACCGGCAACGCTCGTGCATCGATCGTAAAAGCTTTGCAGAAGGTCAAGCTCCCTGATAGCGTCCCTGCACTCATCCGACTCCTTCACGAGGAGAATCCGAATGCCGGGGTGCGAAAGGGATCGAGTTCCGGCTCGGCAAACGTAGTTGCGAACAGGCCGGCCCTAAATGCCTCGATCGCAAATGCGATGGCTGCAAATGCAGTCGCGAACGCTGCAAGAGCGGCTGCGAACGCGGCGAGTATCGCTACAAACGCGGCAGCGAATGCGGCCGCTAGTGCCGCAAATGCGATGGTTTCGGCTGTGGAATCAACGGACCGCTATCCATACCGAGATGACGCGATCGAGGCTCTCGGCTTCCAGGGTCAGACCCAGGCGGGACCGCCGCTCAGGCGTCTTCTCGCTTCACCGACGACAAGTTACGAGCGGATCCGCTTGATGAAGGCTCTGATCCAGGTCAAGGGATTTTCTATTCCCGAACAGGTCGATGCTCTTGAGGCTTCTGTCCGCAGAGATCTCGTCGCCGACAATGCTAATGCGATTAGCAACGAATGGTCGACCGACGCGAAGGTCGCCACGCCCGCTCAGATCAAGGCGTCTCTTGCCGAACAGATAAAGACAGATCCTTCTCTCGTGACAGACGACCTTGCGGCCGCCGTCGTTGCCCGCATTGATGCGCTTGAGACCCGCGAGCCGCTCGTTTCGGAGTTGATGCGGAAGATCGCGCTCGAATGGATACTGCCGCCGATCGACCTTATGACCGTCCGGGACGTGAAGCGTGGCATCGCCGACCAGGAGGAAGTGCTGCGTGTGCTCGCACGCCGAAAGGTGCTCGCTGAAAAGAATGCAAATGATGTTTTTGACCTTCGCAGCGGTCCGCCGCTATCTGTCGCGGTCGCGGCTTGCGTTCTTAACGATGCCGGAGCATTCGAAGCGATCCTGAACGGCCAAAACGCAGAAACAAAGCGTGCCGTGTTTGCCTGCGGACGCCTCGTGCGAGCGAAACTCCCGCTTTCGAAGGCATTCGAGGCGGCTCGAGGCACGGACAAAATGCTCGCGTCTGCCGCCGCCGCCTATCTTGAAAGCGAGGATTCGCCCGAATCGAGGCAAGTGGTCCTTTCGCTGCACCCGAACGAGGCAAAGATCCTTGGTGCGACCGCCGCCTTCAAGGTCACCGATTCTGAATCTGAAGATTCAACGTGGCTTTCGAATCTTTTCACGGCTTCCGATGAAACGCTCCAATATTACAGCACTTATGTCGGCGGCGAAGACATATTGATTTCGATCGAAAAGCGGCTGCAGAAAGAGGTCAAGGAAGACGATTCGCTCGTCGGAATCTACGGATATGATGCAAATTACGTCCGCATCTATAAAGACCGCGTCATCTATTCGTGGGAAGAGGACGACTCTCGCTACAAAGAGCGTCCGCTCGAACCGGGAGAGTTTGACTACTTAAAACAATATCTCGCTCAGAATCAAGTAGATACGCTGCCGCCGTTCCTGGAATGTTTCGGCGATTATTGCGAGGCTAAAGAGCTTGTAATGCTCAGCCGGGCGGGCGGCCGCCGCGTATTTATGACCGGCCAACCCGGTGAATTCTTTGCCGGCCTCGATAATTTCTTTGCGGAGGTCAGAAAGCGTCCTGCGACCGTTAAGTATGCGCTCAGCCGTGAGATTCCCGGACTCGATTTGATGCTCGCCGATGATAATTATACGGCTTACTCGGTTTGGAAGGATGGCGATGACCTGCGCGTCGTTGTCAGCGACAATGCCGAACGCGAACGCGTTGACAAAGAGGTCCAGGATGTTCTCCAGCATCCGACCGGTGATGATTCCAAGGAACCCTGGCAGTTGTCGGCCGAGATCGCAGAAAAGCGGAAGTATGACGGATATTCCTGGCGGAAAGTTGTGAACGGCTCGGTTGGAAGCGCAGTTTCGCAGCCGACGGGCGTTGAATACATCGTTCCACACGACGGTCTTGCCGGCGAACGTGTACAACAGGGATGGAAAGCACGCGTTGGCAGCACCGAGTATCGCGGCGGCGACGGCCTTTACAAGATCGTCAATGGCCGCGAGGAGAAACTCTCCGAGGGAATTTACGAAACTCCGCTGGTAACACCCGACGGCAAATGGGTCGTTACGTATCGCGCCTGGGATGCCGCCTCATCTCAGGAAATGGGAATTCGGAGAACCAATACGCTGACTAAGAAGGAGTTTACCGTCAAGGGCCTTGAAGACTATATGCCCTATCGGGCCGCGGCGTATTTGCCAAATCTGCGGCGGGTCCTGCTCGCCATCACGAACGAATATGACACGGAGGTGCAGGCCGAGAGCCTTATGCTGCTAGACCCCGAAACAGGCCTTGCCTATCCTGCCGTAGGTGAATATCGCCCGCTGGGTCAGCAAACTTTCCGGCCGCTGCAGCGTGCGTCGGTGCCCGGGACATTTTGGGCAGCGTTGCCGAACTCTGAACAAAATTCAACGGAAATCGGTGTGTACGACGCCCGAACCTTCAAATTCAAGGCCGTGCGGACGATCCCCAAGATCACCTTTGACAGTATGGCCATGTGGGTCGATGAGACGGTGGGTTCGGTTTATTTTGTGTATAAGGGACAGCTTTTGAAGCTGCCCCTAAAACCGCCCGCACCGGCCCCGAAATAGGTGAAAGGGCGATTTCTTGCTAATGAGGTTGCATTTTCGATGGCAAACGCGCTTTAATATTCGTTTGCTCTAGGCGCGTCCGGGGGCAGATTCAGGCCTCAAGCTTGAAGATCTTTAGCCGAAGAGGAGGTGAGAAATTAAATGGCATCAGTAACAGTAAACGCAAATGAATCTATTGAATCAGCACTGCGCAGGTTCAAGCGAAAGGTCATCAGCGAAGAGATCATCAAGGATTTCAAGAAGCATTCTCACTTCATTCCGCCGGGTCAAAAGGCAAAGCTGAAGTCGGCAAACGCGCGCAAACGCAACCGCCGCCGCTTCCGCTCGCAGCGTCCGGCAGCGACCTCACCGCGTCCGGCGACGACCGGCCGGTAGATAAAAACCCGTTCTTTAGGAAAAAGTGAAAAAGTGTG
This sequence comes from Acidobacteriota bacterium, assembly GCA_018269005.1. Lineage (GTDB taxonomy): Bacteria > Acidobacteriota > Blastocatellia > Pyrinomonadales > Pyrinomonadaceae > OLB17. The sequence continues at coordinate 24,433 of JAFDVK010000055.1, forward strand.
CCTTTGGTCGCTTTTTCACTTTTTGATTTCTGCAAAGCTAAATGGCGAAACCGCGAATTCTTATCACAAATGACGACGGCATTCACGCCGACGGCATCAAGGCGCTTGAGGCCGCTCTTTCTGACCTTGGCGAGGTCTTTGTCGTCGCTCCGGAAGCAGAAATGAGCGGCGCCTCGCACAGTCTAACGCTTGCCCGCCCCTTGAGACTTCGGCGAATAGACGATCATCATTGGACGGTTGACGGAACGCCGACCGACTGCGTCGTGATGGCACTGAACAAGATATTGCCGCTGGATATGCCGCCGGACATTTGTTGTTCAGGGATCAATCACGGCCCGAATCTTGGCGATGACGCAAGCTATTCGGGCACGGTTGCCGGAGCGATGGAAGCGACGATCCTCGGCGTGCCGGGCATCGCATTCAGCCTGGCCGTTTCACGCGACCCTGACTTTCGCGAGTCTGCAAGGGTCGCCGCCTCGATCACCGATAAGGCACTGAGTACCGGCCTCCCCGGCGGAACGCTCTTGAACGTAAACGTCCCGCGAGGCGTGCCTGCCGGAACGCGGATCACGACCCAAGGCTTCAAAACCGCACGTCCTGTCATCAGCGAGCACACGGACCCCCGCGGAAAGCTGTATTATTGGATCGGTGAGGTTCGTAACGGCTACCGCGCAGAAGGCGGAACCGATTTTGAAGCGATCGATGCCGGCCTCGTTTCCGTAACGCCGATGCGCGCCGATCTGACCGACCACATGTCACTTACGCTTCTTGATGATTGGAACGCCTAGCACGATCTGAAATTATGCCGCCCGGAGCAATGCTCGATGATATGACGATCCGCCGCGAACAAATGGTCGCGGCTCTCGCCGATGAATTTCGGATTTGTGATCCGCGGGTTCTCGCGGCGATGAGACAGATCCCGCGACATCGCTTTGTCCCCGAAGCACTCAAGGCTCAGGCATATCGTGACGGTGCTCTACCGATCGCAAGCGGACAGACGATCTCGCAGCCGTACATCGTTGCCCGTATGACCGAACTTCTCGAACTCGACGGCACCGAGACCGTACTTGAGATCGGCGCAGGCACAGGCTATCAAACTGCGATACTCGCAACTCTCGCAAAGAAAGTTTTCGCGATCGAGCGGCTCGAAAGCCTCGCGCGCGAGGCAAGTTCGAGGCTCGCGGGCCTGGGATTTCGAAACGTTACGCTCAAGACCGCCGACGGCTCAAAGGGTTGGTCAGCATATCAGCCCTTTGACGCTATACTTGTCGCAGCGGGCGGTCCCGGTGTTCCGGCACCGCTCGTCGCTCAACTGAAGGTCGGCGGTAAACTTGTCATTCCGGTCGGAGAAACACGTGAGAATCAGCGACTGATTCGAGTGACGAGAACCGAGAGCGGCACGAGAACGGAAGATTTCGGGCCGTGCGTATTCGTTCCCCTCATCGGCGATCACGGCTGGAAGGAATCACAGCAGTAAATGGAAACACTCATAGACATCTTTAACGCGGTACGCGAATTCCTGAATCCGGCCCATTTGATCGACTATCTTCTCGCCTTGCTCGGGAATTGGGTATATCTCGGCCTCTGGTTCGTCATTTTCGCGGAAACCGGACTCGCGGTCGGGTTCTTCCTGCCTGGCGACTCGCTTCTCGTCGTCTCTGGGCTTTTTGCCGCGGCGGGAAAACTGAACGTCGTGCTCGTGATGCTCGCGTTCTTCCTCGGCTCCGTTATCGGCGACAGCACCGGCTACTGGACGGGCCGCGTGATGGGCAAGAGCCTTTTTGGACGCGAGAATTCCTGGGTCTTTAAACCTTCGCGCGTGCAAAAGGCACACGATTTCTTCGAACGCTATGGGCCGAAGACCGTCGTTCTCGCACGCTTTGTGCCGATCGTGCGCACCTTCGCACCGATCGTCATCGGCTCGGTGAAGATGGAATATCCGAAGTTCCTCGCATACAGTGTGGCTGGCGGAGCCCTTTGGATCTCAACGATGGTCCTCGCGGGATATTTCTTCGGCGGCATCATCGAGAACGCCCTCGGCATCAAGCTGCAGGACCACATCGAAAAGGTCGTGATCGTTGTCGTCGCACTTTCGCTCCTGCCGCCCGTGATCGAATACCTGCGGCATCGCCTTGCAAAGAAGCCGGCCGAGGATGCTTCGCGGGATATCGCTTGAATTTGGTTGACAGCGGTACGCTCGATGCCTACACTTGTAATTTGACTTATCGGGGCGTGGCTCAGCCTGGTAGAGCGCACGGTTCGGGACCGTGAGGTCGGATGTTCAAATCATCTCGCCCCGACCACCTTTAGAGAAGAAAGCCGCTTGGAAGTTATTCCGGCGGCTTTTCTGCATTTTCCGCATTGTGCGCATTTTGTTAGCTTACCTCGCGGCAGGGTTGGGGACTCTTGAGAAGGGTCGGATAGTTTGACCCTTGTTCTTTGAAAATCAAGTATTTTGTCCGCGGCAACCCATGGCGAACCGATAAAGCGCTACAATGTTGAGGTGAGCAACGAAGAAAGAAGAGCGAGAGCTGAGAAAAGGCGAAGTATCGCAACTGTTCGGCTCGTAAGCTTGGAAGAGGCGGCGACCGACCCTTTCCCCGTCAGCGGCCTTGAGGGAATCTTACTTGCCTGGGAACTCTCAAAGCAGGCGTGGTCGCTAAGCGGAAAGCCTTTCCCGAGCTATGATCGCGCGAATCTGCCTATCCGGCTCGTCAAGAGATCAGATTGATAGAGCTAAACGAACATTTCAACGATATCTTGATCGAGTTGGCAGACTCGGGCGCTGATTTTGTCCTTATAGGCGGATACGCGATGGCCTTTCACGGTCACGTAAGAGCGACAAAAGACCTGGACGTGCTTGTGCGGGCAACCCGCGAGAATGCAGCAAAGGTATATTCGGCGCTAGCCAAATTCGGCGCACCCATGAGCAGCCTTAAAACCTCCGAAGGCGATCTTTCCGAAGCGGGAAATGTTCTGCAGGTCGGCGTGCCGCCAAATCGCATTGATATTCTCACCGCAGTCTCAGGCATCACGTTCGACGAGGCGATAAGCGGCGGGCGGATCTTTGAATTAGACGGGAGACAGATTCCCGTAATTGATGTAAGTGAGCTGATCGTCAACAAACGTGCCGCGGGCCGGGAGCAGGACATTGCTGATGTTAAGGTTTTGTCTCAAAGCCTTAAGGATGGAGAATAGCTCGCTTTGACTCGCTCTCAGGTCGATGGTCAAGAGAGTTGATAGGTTGCGACGCTTGTCGGGGTTTCGTAGCAGCGGACCTTATAGACCTGGACCCGATCATCATCTATGCGTGAATTTAGATAATCAACAAAGAATTTCGCGAGATTCTCGGCCGACGGATTTAGTTCCTCATCAAAGGGCGGGAGTTCGTTGATGTTCCGGTGATCGAGGTATCGGACGATCTCGTCAGCGGCTTCTTTGAGATCGCCAAAATCGATCAAGAGACCGATGTTGTTGAGTTCCGAACCGCGCGCAAAGATCTCGACCTTGTAGTTGTGTCCGTGCAGGTTCTCGCATTTGCCTTTGTAGCCTCGCAGCTGGTGGGCAGACGAGAAATTCCGCTCGATCATTACTTCGTAAAATGCCGGCATAGTCTGTTGAAGAGTATAGCGTTCTAATCGAGAATCCGGCGAATATCGTCGAGTTCGCTCGTGATCCGCATACGCGGCAAAGACGCAAGGAAGTCGCGGCCGTAGCCTTTCGTTCGAAGACGTGGATCGAGGATCGCGATCACGCCGCGGTCCGAACGGCTGCGGATGAGGCGGCCGATTCCCTGTTTGAGCGTGATGATCGCCTGCGGGACGCTGTATTCAAAGAACGAACTCCCGCCGCGTTCATCAATAAACCTTGCTCTCGCCGCAACAAGCGGATCGGTCGGCACGGCGAAAGGCAGTTTGTCTATGATCACGCATGAGAGCTGATCGCCGCGTACATCGACACCCTGCCAAAAACTCTGCGTTGCAAAAAGAACAGCATTCGGCGTCGAGCGAAAACGATCAAGAAGCCCTGTCTTCGACATCGTCCCCTGAACGAAACACGTAAATCCTACGCGCGAACTCACGAGCTGATAAAGCGCGTTCATCGATGCGTTCGATGTGCAAAGCACGAACGCACGACCATCCGTCGCACGCAGAATGTCAGTGATCTCGCGTGCAGCGGCCGCGGTATAGTCAGGCGAACGCGGGTCGGGCATCGTCTTTGGCAGATAGACTAGAGACTGCGTCTCGTAATCGAACGATGAAGGCGCCGTAAGCGTCATCGTCCGCGAGGTCGGAAGTCCGAGTCGATCGCGTATGAAATTGAAGCCGCCTTTTGTCGCAAGCGTCGCCGAGGTCAGGATGCAAGTGTTGGTCTTTTCGAACAGCTTTTCGTTCAACAGAGCCGAAACATCGACTGGCGATGCCTGCAGGAACATCCCTCGGCCGCGTCGTTCGAGCCAATAGACGTAGTTCGTATCTTCCTGCTTCGTGATGAACGCGAGATCGGCACGAGTCTGTTTCAGACGGCGGACGATCGATTCCGCTTCGACCATCTCGCCTGAGAAAGCGTCAACGAGACCTTCCAAACGGCTGAGCGCCTCGGCAAGGGCAATATGCGCATCGCCGAACGACATTCCGTCGCCGCGTTCGACCGAGATATCGGGAGAAAGCTGGAAACGCCCTTCGGCCTGACGTTCGGGCATCAAACGCTGCCAGAATGATTCGGCGATCGAAAGCACCTTGCCCGCGGCCTTTGTGATCGCGACCGATGAGACCGTATTGCTGATCGGCAATGCCTCAGCGTCGTGCGCGAGTTCCTCGATCTGATAGTTCGATGTTTGCACGCCGAAATAGTCCGCGGCGATGTCTTCGAGCAGATGTGCTTCGTCGAAAATGACCGCTGAATAGTCCGGCAGCACCTTGCCGAACTGATTATCGCGGACGTTCAGATCAGCAAAGAAAAGATGGTGATTTACGACGATTATCTCGGCATTGTCTGCATTGTTTCGCATCCGCGTGATGAAACACGGCTCAAAATCAGGACATTTCTGCCCAAGACAGGTGTCCGATCGGGCATTTATGCGGTTCCAGAACGCTAGGTTTTCCGGAAGGTCGGTCAATTCGGCGCGATCGCCCGTCTCCGTCTCGTTGAGCCATTCACGAACGATGCGAAAATGATCGACATCGTCAATGCCGTCGAGGATCGGCTGATGGCCGGAGTTCGAGATGCGATAGATACACGCGTAATTCGCACGGCCCTTCATATAGGCGGCCTTGAATTTCGTGGGCAAAGCTTTTTGCAGGAAAGGGAGATCCTTCTCCATCAACTGTTCCTGAAGGTTCTTTGTACCGGTGGAGATGATGATCCGGCATTTGCCCTTTATGGCGGCAGCGACGGCAGGTATCAGGTAGGCGAGCGTTTTGCCTGTTCCCGTGCCTGCTTCAACGATCAAATGCTGCTTCTTGTCGAACGCCTCGGCTATCTTTTCGGCCATTTCGACCTGGCCTTCGCGGTATTCGTAAGCCTCGTGAAACTTAGATACAAGGCCGCCGGGCGAGAACACCATTTCACTGCCGTTTTGTTCTTTTGCCTTTGTCATTGCCGCGACGTTGACTGCATCCAAGTTTCTGATAAACTTTTTTGTTCACGATAAGGTCGCATGAATCTGCCCGAATGCAGTTTCTTTTTCGACCCGCACGTTTTCCAGAGAAAACTCTATTCTACCTTGCGCACGCCGGCGTTTGCTACGCCTGACGAATGCTTATTTCACGTAAGAACGCACATTTTGTAAAAATTTCCAGGAGACAAAACCAGATGTTTTTCGCTTCCGTTTCCCTTAAGAACAACCGCCGACTAGTATTCGCTGCAGTTGCAGCGATCGCCGTTACCGCCGCGGTTCTTTTGTATCCGCATTTTGCCGCAAAGGCGGCAAAGGGCCTTTTCGTCCAAACCGTGTCGTCGGAAGATTCGCTTCCGAATTATGACATCCGAACCGATAAGGATGCGGCCGCGAAGATCGAGTCTTACCGCGGCGCCTCAGGCCTTTCGTCCCTGGATGTGAAAGCAGAACGAAACGGATTCTTGAGCGGCGAGACATCGCTCCGCGAGCGGGTGCCTACGCTAAAGATCGAATACAACACGGACATAAAGATCCCCGAAGTGATCGGGCCGGATGTCTCCAAGGGCCGTCATTTCCTGACGGCTCCGGCCGCAGTTCGGGACGGAAAACGGGCGCCGCTGCTTGTCGATTTTCTCAAAGAGAACACATCTCTCATTGGTGTTTCCGCCGGCGAGATCGATTCGCTAAAAGTTGCGGCCGACTACACGAATCCGGACGGCAACCTCTCATTCGTCGAATTGAACCAGGAGTTCAACGGCGTGCCGGTGTTTCGCGGTGAGGTCAAGGCGGGTTTCACGAAGCAGGGAGAGATCATCCGCGTTATCAACAACCTTGCTCCGGGACTCGCAAACTCTGCGGTCTCCGATGATTTTGGTGATGCGTTGGAAGCAGTTCGGGCAGGTGCAAGACATATCAACGTCGAAGCCGGCAGTATCGATCTGCGGGCAAATGCCGAAGAATCGACGGACCTGAAAAGAACGTTCGGTACCGGCGATTCTGCTACGACGGCAGAAAAGATGTATTTCCCGACAGAACCCGGCGTTGCCGTTCCGGCGTGGCGAGTGCTTATTTGGCGGCCGGTGAACGCGTTCTATGTCATCGTTGATGCTCACACCGGCACGATGCTCTGGCGCAAGAACATCACAGAAGATCAAACGCAGAGTTCCACTTACAGCGTCTATACGAACCCGAATGCGATGATAAATGTCGCAGATAACCCGTTCCCGATGACGCCAGGCCCGACGTCACCGAATGGCGTCCAAGGTACGGCGATCTCTCGCACGACGATCTCGCGGATCGGGAACGAAGCACCGTATCAGTTCAACAACAACGGCTGGATAACCGACGGCGGAACGGTAACCGACGGCAACGCGATACAGGCAGGCCTCGACCGCGACGGAGTTGACGGTGTCGATACGAACAGCGAAGCCTCGAGCGCATCACGAAACTTCAGCTACGCATTTTCGCCTTTCGATCCGAATACTAATAGCGGTGATGCGCCGGTTCCTTCGCCGCAGACGTATCCGGGAAGTGCCTATCAGCAGGGCAGTGTAACGCAGCTCTTTTACATCACGAACTGGTATCACGACGAGCTTTATCGTCTCGGATTTACCGAGCAGGCACGCAACTTCCAGCAAGACAATTTTGGACGCGGCGGAGTTGGCGGCGACCGCGTTCGCGGCGAGGGCCAGGATACCTCAGGAACGAACAACGCAAACTTTTCGACACCGGCCGACGGCGGCCGCGGCCGCATGCAGATGTATCTATGGAGCGGCCCGAACCCGGACATCGACGGCAACTTCGACGCGGATGTTGTGATCCACGAATTCTCGCACGGCCTCTCGAATCGCCTCCACGGCAACGGCAGCGGCCTGTCGCTGAATATGTCGCGTGGAATGGGCGAAGGCTGGGGAGATTTCTACGGCCACAGCCTTCTGAGCGAGCCAACAGATCCGATCAACGGGATCTACACGACAGGTTCATATGACACGTATCTTTCATCGGGCTTTGTGAACAATTACTACTACGGCATCCGACGTTTTCCGAAAGCTGTTCGTGCCTTCACGGGGCCGAACGGCAAGCCGCATAACCCGCTCACCTTTGCCGACGCTGATCAAACACAGCTTAACGTTTCTGACGGAGCATATCCCCGCGGGCCCTTCGGCTCTTCGACGGCGGATCAGGTGCACAATCTTGGCGAGATCTGGAGCTCTGCTCTTTGGGAAGTGCGTGCCAAGTTTGTCGCTCGTCTTGGCTGGGCTGTCGGCAACCGCAAGACGCTTCAGCTAGTGACCGACGGAATGAAGTTGGCGCCGCTCGGGCCGACCTTTCTGACCGAGCGCGATGCGATCATCGCGGCGGCTCAGGGCAGCTCGCTCGCACCGGAAGCCGGCGTTGACGTCGTCGATGTGTGGCAGGGTTTTGCAACGCGCGGAATCGGTTACAGTGCGTCGATCCAGAACGTAGGCACCGGAACCGGCAACACACGCGTCACTGAGGCTTTTGATGTTCCGAATGTCGTCCAAACTCCCGCAATGACGATATCCGACCTGCCAGGCAACGGCTCCGGCACTCCAGATCCGGGCGAACGCCTAGAATTCACCATTCCGCTTACGAACTTTGGTGCGGCTGCTGCGACCGGTGTTTCGTTGAACATCGTTGGCGGCAGTTCGACGGATTACGGTACGATCGCAAGCGGCGAGATGGTGTCCCGCCTGATCTCTTACACCGTCCCTGCCGAAACGCCGTGCGGTTCGGTCATCACGCTAACGTTCAATATCACCAGCAGCCTCGGTAGTTCCTCGTTCACAAAACAGCTCGCGATGGGTCAACCGTCGGTAACTGCGTCTGAGAATTTTGATACGGTGACCGCGCCGAATTTCCCGGCAGGTTGGACAGTTACGACCGTACAGAGCGGAACGCCTTTTGTAACCACGACAACAACCCCGAGCACGGCCCCGAACGCGGCGTTCGCGGTCGATCCGGAAACAACGGGCGGCGGTACTGACCTGACATCGGCTTCATTTGCGATAGCAACGGCGAACTCGACCCTAGAGTTCACACATAAGTTCAACACCGAATCCGGCTGGGACGGCGGCGTCCTTGAGGTCAGCATCGGCGGCGGCAGCTTCACGGATATCGAGGCAGCCGGCGGTGTATTCCTTCAGAACGGCTACAACGGAATGCTGCAGGGCGGGACGAATAACCCGATAACTACGCGCCTTGGATGGAGCGGCGATTCGGGCGGTTACATTGTGACGACGGTGCGACTGCCGGTCGCGGCGGCAGGTCAGAGCGTTCGGTTCAAATGGCGTTTTGGTGCGGACGACAATACGGCTGTCGATGGCTGGTATATCGACACGATCCGTGTCTATGGAAACGCCGCCTGCACACCGGTTTCGAACAATTCGAGGCCGCCGGCCGACTTTGACGGCGACGGCAAGACCGATGTTTCCGTCTTCAGAGACACGGCAGGTGATTGGTACCTGAATCGCTCGACCGCAGGATTTACTGCGATGCACTTCGGATCATCCGGAGACATCCCGACTCCCGGTGATTTCGACGGCGACGGTAAAGCCGATGTTGCGGTATTCAGGCCTTCGACAGGAGTCTGGTACATCTTTAGAAGCAGCGACAGCCAATACGTCGTGCGTCAGTTCGGCCTGAACGGCGATGTTCCGAGAGCCGGAGACTTTGACGGTGACGGCAAGGCTGATCTCGCAGTCTTCCGTGGCTCCGAGGGACGCTGGTACTGGCTGAACAGCTCGAACGATGCGTTTAACGTTGTCAGCTTCGGCCTTGACGGCGATCAAGCCCTTTCGGGCGATTGGGATGGCGACGGCAAAGCGGACGTTAGCGTCTTCCGGCCTTCGAACGGCGTCTGGTATCGGCTAAATTCATCGAACGGCTCATTCACCGCGGTCGGGTTCGGGCTTGCGACAGATCGGCCGGTTCCGGGCGATTTCGATGGCGACGGAAAAACCGATGTCGCGGTCTGGAGGCCCTCAAATGGCACGTGGTACAGCCTCCGAAGCAGTGACGGGCAGTATTCCGTCATCCAATTCGGGCTATCGGGCGACGTGCCGGCGCCGGGAGATTATGACGGCGATGGAAAGTTCGATCAGGCGGTCTATCGGGCCGGATTATGGTATCTGAACCGCTCAACTGCCGGTTTTCAGGTCGTATCATTCGGACTTCCGGCTGACACACCGATCCCGAGCAAATACATTCCATAATTCTCCGGCCATACCGGTTTGGGCCTAAGGTCAACTTTTTTGGTTGACCTTAGGCCTTATTTATGTTAGAAGTTCTGCTAATTGTTACTACAACTTGGTCAGGCAACTGACGATCTTTGATTTTGGTTCGCCCCCACAACCAAAATTGGCTGGCCCGACAGGGCTAGATTTATCCGGTTGACGAGGCAGCCGCAACTCTAGCGTCATCTCGACATTAGAGTTCCTTGGCAAGAACGACCAACCGGGCTTGAAGGCTCAACGATCATTAAATAAAAACGTAGATAAAAGCTTTAGGAGGGCTTCAATAAATGCAGAGACGTTTTTTAGGAGATTGGCGTGGCGGTGTATTGCTATGCCTACTTATTCTCGGCATCGCGGCGACTTTGGTCGTCCTGCCGACCTACTTCCACTCAGAGGCCGGGACAGGTTTGGGCCTTTTGGAGCGGACATCAAGCCTTGACGATGGCATCCCCAAAATGTGGGATATTCGCGAGGCAAAAGATGGAGAGGCCGGCCTTGCGTCTCTCCGCGAACGTGCGGGAAAGAACGAGGCTCTTGTTAGCGATCTTCGTATGGGCTTCAAACGAGGCGAAGAGGCACTCCGTCAAAGGATGCCGAGCGTGAAGATCGAATACAACCATGATATTCAGATCCCGGAGGTCATCTCGCCGGATGTTTACAAGGCCCGCGTAGAATGGCTTACGGGTCCGTCCGATGCGAAACGCTCGGATATCTTGCGCAACTTCGTTAAAGAGAACGAGGAATTGATCGGTGTCACGTCCCAGCAGGTTGATGATCTCGTGACAGTTGCCGACTACACCAACCCTGACGGCGTTCTCTCTTATGCAAATCTTGAGCAGCGCATCAACGGTATTCCTGTCTTTCGCGGCGAAGTAAAAGCCGGTTTTAGGCAGGATGGCAGCATCATCCGTGTCATCAACAACCTTGCACCGGGAATCGACTACGGTTCGGTCTCGACCGAGTTCGGCGATCCGGCAGCGGCCGTCAATATTGCGGCCGGCCACATTCGCCACCAGCTCAGAAGCGAAGAAACAACGCTGAACAAAATTGAATCGTCCGATCTGAAGGCCGTTTTCGGCAGTGGCGATTGGGCGACAACGGCCGAGAAGATGTACTTCCCGACCGAGCCCGGCGTTGCAGTTCCGGCATGGCGTGTGCTCATCTGGCAGCCCGTGAACGCTTATTATGTGATCGTTGACGCTCAGACGGGCATCGTTCTGTGGCACAAGAATATCACTGACGACCAAACAGCTTCCGCGACCTATCAGGTCTATACAAACCCGAACGCGTACACTAACTTTGCCGACGGCGTAGCACCCCTCACGCCGTATGGCGGCCCGACAAGCAATCCCGCTGCGGGAACGCAAGGTGCGATGCTATCGCGAAACAACATCACTTTGATCGGTAATGAAGGGCCGCTTTCGTTCAATAACAACGGCTGGATCAACGATGCGGACAACTTCACCGACGGAAACGCCAACGAGGCCGGCCTTGACCGCGTTTCTCCAAACGGCGTTGACGCGCCGATGGCCGGCGATACGGGTTGCCCCGGAGCCGGATGCCGTGTGTTTACATCGACGTGGAACCCGCCTCCCGGAAATCCCGCTCCCGGCGACGATCCACTCACCGCTCAGGCTCAACGCGGTGCGGTCATTCACATGTTCTATGTGATGAACCGCTATCACGACGAACTTTACTTACGCGGGTTTACCGAAGCGGCGCGGAACTTCCAGAACGTGAATTTCACCGGCCAAGGCGTTGGAAATGACCGTGTTTCCTCGGAAGGCCAGGACTCTTCGGGTACCAATAATGCGAACTTTGCCACACCGGCCGACGGCGGACGCGGCCGTATGCAGATGTTCTTGTGGACGGGACCGACGCCTGATCGCGACGGCACTGCCGACACGCACATCATCATCCACGAAGTTACACACGGTACATCGAACCGCCTGCATGGCAACGGCTCAGGCCTTGGCAACCAGGGCGGAATGATGGGCGAAGGCTGGGGTGATTTCTATGCTCACACGATGACCGCCGAACCGACCGACGATCCGCTCGGCATTCACGGAATGGGTGGTTATTCGCTGCTCAACCTAGGCTCCGGCTTCACCGCGAATTACTATTACGGCATTCGCCGTTTCCCGACGGCCGTTATGGCCTCGACGGGCGGCCCGCAGAACAAGCCGCACAATCCGCTGACCTTCGGTCACATCAATTCGAACTGCGATACCACACTCGGCACCCCGTCAACGGCGGTCTCGAGTGCTTATCCTCGTAACCCCGTAATTGCGACCTCGGGCAGCTGCTCGCAGGTACACAATGCCGGTGAGATCTGGAAATCAGCCCTTTGGGAAGTCCGAGGCCTTTATGTGGCTCGCCGCGGCTTCGCTAGCGGTACAACGGCCGTTCTCGATCATGTTACCAACGGTATGAAGCTTGCACCGCTTAACCCGGATATGCTTCAGGAACGCGATGCGATCATCGCGACAGCTCTCGCCGGAGCGGTCTCTCCGCAGACGGCTGCTGACGCGGCTGATGTCCGTGAGGGTTTCCGGATCCGCGGTATGGGCTACTCGGCCAGCGTCCAAAGCGCTTCGTCCGTGACGGAAGCTTTCGACGCTCCGACCGTCGCGGGCAGCACGGCGACGGTCACATCCGGCAACAACTTGTTGGAGCCGAATGAGTGCAACACGCTGAACGTTGCCCTAAATAACAACGCGCCGCAGAATGCGACCGGCATCACCGCAGTTCTCTCTTCGACAACTCCGGGCATTACGGTCACTCAGCCGAACTCGGCCTATCCGGACATCCCGGCAGGCGGCCAGAATGTCGCCAATTCGACGCCGTACCAGGTTTCGATCGACAATTCGGTAGCTTGCTACACATCGGCTAGCTTCACTCTGACCATCACCTACACGGGTGGCGGCGGCGGATCACCTTTGGTGTATAACTTCTCGCTTCCTGTTGGAATTGCGGGCAATGCATATACCTTTACCTCGCAACCCGGCCAGGGAACGCTTCCTTCGGGTGGCACCCTAGTCGCCGGCAGTCAAGTTGACGACGGTGCGGTTTCGATTCCACTGCCCAGCGGATGGACATCGACTGTTTATGGTGTTGCGGTAACGTCCTTGAGTGCAAGCACGAATGGCCAGATGACGGTCAACGGTACAGCAAGCACGGCTTTCTCGAACACCGCGCTTCCCGCCTCAGCAAGTGGCGGAGCCAATCCGTCGTTGTTCCCGTTCTGGGATGATATGGATATGCGTACGACGAGTATGACCGGCGGTGGCATCTACACCCACGAGTCCGGTACTGCTCCGAATCGCGAATTCATCATCGAGTGGCGAGGAGCACCGTTCAATGACGCGGGAACTGATATCAACATCAACTTCGGTGTTGTACTGACCGAAGGATCGAGCGTGGTCAAATATCGCTATGTCCTTACGGGCCTCGGCGCAAATCTCAACGGATCAAGCGCCACTATCGGTGTCCAGCGACAGAGTACGGGTACCGAATTCACGCAGTTCTCGTTTAACACCCCAAGTCTGACACCCGGATTGCAGCTTACCGCTACATTACCTCCGGGACAGTGTACACCGGGCAGCGGCCCGTGCAGCGGCGGCAGTACTGCTAATCCGCGAGCGGACTTTGACGGTGACGGCAAGACGGATGCGTCGGTGTTCCGTCCGTCCGAGGGCAACTGGTACTCGCTGGGTTCGACCGCCGGATTTGCTGCCCTTCATTGGGGAGCTAACGGCGACACGATCGTCCCCGGCGACTATGACGGCGACGGCAAGGCGGATTTCGCAGTGTTCCGTCCGGATAACACGGAAGGCAACACGGACTTCTATGTCCTGAACTCGAACGGCTTCGTCTTCAACGGCTTCGCACACGGCGTTGTTGGCGACATTGCGGTTCCCGGAGACTTCGATGGCGACCACAAGGCCGACATCGTTGTTTGGAGGCCTTCAGAAGGCAACTGGTACATCTGGGGTACTGTCAGCCAGACGACCACGATCGCATCGTTTGGAACGACCGGCGACAAGCCGTTCGCGATGGACAAGGACGGCGACGGCAAGGCAAACCTTGCGGTCTATCGTTCGAGCGACCACACCTTCTACATGGCGAACGCGACGGGCATCCCGGCTCAAAACTTCACGGCAGTGCCGTGGGGCGTTGACGGTGACAAGCTTGTCCCGGCTGACTATGATGGCGACAACAAGGATGACGTTGCGGTTTACCGCCCGTCAGACGGCACGTGGTACATCTACACGCA
>JAFDVK010000056.1 GCA_018269005.1 Acidobacteriota bacterium
ATGCCTCCGCGCAGGGTTCTCAAAGTGGCCTCCATCTCCTCTATGCGCTGGAGGAGGTCGAGGGCGACTGCTTCCCTTGCGTCTCGCCACTCTCCATAATTTACAGCGCCACCACGCTTATCCCGGACCATCGCGTCTAGCCTGGCCTGAAGGGATGACGGGTTAGTCGGCATGGGGCACCTTCCCTTTCTGACGCTCGGCTTCGCGGGCTAGCGCATTTTTGACGGCCTGTTTGGGCTCCCCATCCTCCATGTCGGACGAGAAGATATACTCCGGATACCCGCGCCAGAAGAGGAGGGCCCTATCGGCTTCCTCCAGCGCCTTGCGCGTCACCTCGTGGGCCTCGCGCTCTGCTGTGAGTTGAAGCTTAAAGTCACCGCATTCCGCTACCATCCCGAAGATGGCGTTCGTAATATCCACGATTGCTGCTTCGTCCTCCAGCTTGGCGGCGATGAGGGCGTAGATAACGGGGCTATGCAGTACACACGGGCTGCTCTGGGTTATCCCGGTAGCGCCACATCTGAAGCACCACTCCGGGTGCTCGGCCTTCAGTTGTTCAAGGGTGGGCATGTCGTCACCGAATCGGCTTCGCGGACATCACCGCATCGGGCCACCAGAAATCCCACTGGGTCTTGTTCCAATACTGGGCGCTGGCGAGCCAGGCGTTCCATTCCGCGATGTCCCTGCCGACGGTCGCCATCTCATACGACGGGTGCGAGCGCAACTCGTTGTAGGTGGCTTGGAGCGCGTCACGCTGCGCGAGATGATCGTAGGCATCCGCGCGAGCCATCGCGATAGAAACGATGAGCACTACCGCGGCCAGAGCGGAGGGAACACCGACGACCAGTGGAAAAGGAGAGTCATCGCCATGCGATTCTTCCCACAACACGCACGCGATAGCAAGGACGATAGACGCGAGAAGATAGATCATGGACGACTCCGAAAAAGGAAATCTGTGGATTCATGGCTTCGGTGGAACGTGACACGGACACGAGCTTTCTTCCACACGAGATCGTAGAATTGAGTGTAGCCGTTCCGTTCACTAAACAAGGGCGGGAACCGGAAGAGGTCCCGAGCCCGAACCGAGAGCCGGAATACGCGCACGATGATCTCGTCGCGGCGGACAATGAAAGCGAGCCACTTCATTTCGGGGCCCGCGGAACAAGCTGCCCGTCCCGGACGGTGTACAGTTGCAGATTGCCGTGGAGCTTGCCCGCGATCCAGGCCGCGTCTCCCTTCACCTTCGCCACGAAACTCCCCTCCTTGCGCCAGACAGCGCCCCAACACGCCGCGGGGACACAGGAGACACTGAACTGTTTCCAGTAATTGATCATGGACGCGAGCTGGCCCATGTGGTACATGCGATGCTCGGCCTTGTGAGCGTGGGGTTCGTCCATGTGCTCAAGCATGGAGTCGATCGAGTGGTGAAAGTGCGGAACCACGACATCATGGAACTCAGCATGAATGGTCGTCAGCTTATGTTTGAGGTCCCGTTCCTCTTGCTCGGCGAAAGAGGGAGTGGGGCCACCCCTGTCAATATGGATTGTCACTCGACCGTTCTCTTCGTCCTGCTTGTCCAGCGACTCGATCCACTTGACGGCGACCGCGGCGACCTGGATCAGCTCCGCGCGAAGCTCGACCGCACTCTCCGCGTCCATGGCCTCGCTGACCTCCTCCATGAGCACGTCCGCGAAGGAGAGGACACCGTTCTTCTCGGCAACCTCACAGCGGGTTCGGAACTCCTCTGTCGAGGCGGCAAGGCCCAGCATTGCGCGTCGCGTGCCGGTGCGGACGCTGGGGGCTTCGGGATCACGGAACGTGCCCGAACGGAAATTGCGGAGCCGCTGATCGCCCCACTTCGCGATCTGATGATCGCGCTCCGCACTGACTTCCTGGAGAATCCTCCGGCGGCTCACTGGGCACCCGCCTTCCGAATCGCGTCGGCGAGATCGTGGGCCCGGACACGCGACACGCGACCTTGCGCCTCCAGCGCATCGTGGTCCGGCCGCTTACGCTGGCTCACAACCTGCTCCGACCCGAACGTGTAGGCGTAGTAGGTGCGGAGGGACTTGGCCGCGGCCTCAGTGACGCGATGGATGCGCGATTCCGCCTGCTTGACCATCTGCTCGGGGGAGAGCCAGTCGGAAAGCGACGAGCCGAGCGCGGGCTTCGCCGCGACAGGGGCTTCAGGGATGACGATCACCGGACGCGGGGGAACGGGGATGGCCTTGTAGGAGAGAAGAGAGACGACCTGACGCGCGCCGCGCAACGCCTGCTGCACGCCGTCCGGGGAGATGGGAACGTTCATGTTGGGCTCCAGCGGCTCCGTGCCGCGATGGGTCAATTTCCCACCCTGGAAAGGGCAAGTCAACAAGAAAATTTGTCGCTTGCCAAAAAAGTTTGTCTCTGCCAGGGTGGACTTTGCCCGGTCGCGGAGAACGGGCCCATTCATCGGAGAATCCCCATGACCGAATTCCCCATCGGATCGAAAGTCCGTGTCGTAGGTGACGAGTACGACATGGTTTACACCCTCGAAGGCATCACCGAGGTCGGCAACCGCAAGAAGGCGGCGCTGATGGACGACTTCGGGAACATCAGCACGGTCCCCTTCGGCAAGCTGGCCGAGCCCCGCAAGCGCGAGAAGAAGTCCCGGCCCTACAAGCTCCCTACGCTGGGCCATCCCATCAGCGCCTTCGATCCCGATCACGTCGCCACGCACCCGACGATCCGGCTGTTCCTCAAGAACAAGGTCAGCGACGCGCATCTCGAAACGAGTATCCGCGCCGAGAAGCTGGACACAGCCTCCGCCCACTCGGATGCTGTCGCCGCGCTGGCGCTCGTCCTGGCCGCCCATGTCCCTGCCGAGCCGAAGCGGCTCCTGTGGATGAAGCTCCACACGCCCGAACCGGAGCACGTGCAGTTGCTCCGTGACGCCATCGTGCATCACGCGACCCGCGCCCATGCCGCCAAGCTCACCAAGGTCATCGACGCCGAGCCCGTCGGATGATCGAACGCTTCGCTGCCCTATTCCGGGGCGGGGGTGACGTTCATGGACAGGTGATTCCCGACGGCACCGCGAAGGGCCGCGCGTCAACTGTCAAGATGCCCGCGCAACTCGGCGACTATCGGGACCACCTCTCAGGCAAAGTCGGCCTGGGGGTGGTGCCGGTGGATCACCGTGGGCTGTGCTGGTTCGGCGCAGTGGACGTGGACGCGCACGACGACGGACACGAGGTGGATCACCTCAAGCTCGAAGCCCTGCTACGGGGTCTCAAGCATCCGGTTCTCGTGACGCAGACACGGCGGAAGGGCGCGCACGTCTACGTGTTCGGCAAGGAACCGCTCCCGGCCGCGGACCTCAGAACCTACCTCGGCAAGCTCGCCGTCATCGTGAAGGGGTTCGGGAATCCGATTGAGGTGTTCCCGAAGCAGGGGCACCTCGACGCGAACAACAAGGGAACATGGATCAACCTCCCGTACTTCGACGCGGAGAACGGTCATCGGTACTGCATTCACGACGCGCAGCCGCAAT
This sequence comes from Acidobacteriota bacterium, assembly GCA_018269005.1. Classification (GTDB taxonomy): domain Bacteria; phylum Acidobacteriota; class Blastocatellia; order Pyrinomonadales; family Pyrinomonadaceae; genus OLB17. Next base: position 3,533 of record JAFDVK010000056.1, read on the forward strand.
CGCTTGAGGAGTTCCTGGATCTCGCGGAAGCGCGCGCCCTGACCGTGGACGAGCTGCGCGGCTTCGCGGGGCACGTGGTAGAGGAGCTGGACTTCACGGACGCGCCGCCCTGCATCATCCGGTTGCGCGAAGAAGGCAACGTGGACATCGGCGCGCGGAACAACGCGCTCTACAACTACGGCGTGATGCTCCTCAAGATGGGCAAGGACCGCGACGGGATTTACGAGCACCTCCAGGAGTTCAACCGGATGGTGATGAGCGGCGAGGCCACCGCGAAGACGTTGAAGGAGATGGCCCAACGGATCACGGCCGCAGGAACATACAACTACCTCTGCCAAGAAGAGCCGATATGCTCGCGCTGCGACAAGACCACATGCAACACTAGGAAATTCGGATGGAAGACCGCCTACACACGCGAGGATGGCGCGGTCGCGCTGCGCTCGGTATTCACGAAACTCACCATCGTCGAATCGGAACCACCTACCTACTACCTGCACGTGAACAACCGGCGCGTGCAGATGGAGGCCGAGGAACTGCTCAACTACCGGAACGTCCGCATCCGCGTCATGCAGCAGGCGGACTTCCAAGTGCCGCCGCTGAAATCGAACGCATGGGAGGCCGTCTTCCAATCCCTGTTCCATGACCGCGAACTACTCCCCGCCCCCGCCACGGCGAACGAAGACATGGCCGTGCTGGCGACATTGTTCGACTGGTGCAAGAACGCGGAAACGGTGGACTACGACCAGAAGCCTCGCATCAGCGTGCCGGACGATCTCATCAAGGGCCGCCCTATCGTCATGGTGGACCCGGATTCCGGCGCGCTGCGAACCTACTTCCGCGCACAGGACTTGGAACGCGAACTCAAGCGCCGGAAGATCAGCGGGTACACGGGGCGGGAACTCTGGGCGGTCATGCAGAAGCAGCGTTGCACATACGAGACGCTGGCGAACGGAATGGAAAGCTGGTCGAAACCCTTCGTGCCCAATGGCACGACACTAGAGGCACCTGTGCCGGAAGAGAGGTTCTAAAATGAATAAACCTCAGGAATTCGTGTTCCATGTACCGAACGGCCCAGGGGGCAAGGACAGGATTTTTGTGTTGGGTCCCGGGGGCGGAATGCGGAACAATCACCGAGAAGAATCCATCCAGTACCATCCGACAGAGGGTCAATGGGCTCTGTACCAGCGCAAGGAACGGAAATTCATTCGTGGAAGCAAGGCTGTGCGAAAACATGTCTTGGACCGGTGGACCACGGAGGATGACTTGGACCGGTGGACCACGGAGGATGACTTGAGGGGGCTCATTTCTTTCGTCGTTCCTGACCCCACTCCCGTCTCCGCTGCCGACGAGCATATCGCGCTTCTTGCTACGCTCGACGCGCACGCGGAAGGGATGGAACCGGACAAGTCCACGACCATCGCCAGCGAGGCCCACGCGCTCGTCACGGGCCCCAAGGCGGAAGCCTATGGCACGTGGCTGTCGAACATGACGCGCGCAGCGGACATCTTGAACACCGTCTACGGCATCGATCTGGCCCCGACGGATATCGTCAGGGTCCTGCTCGCTGTGAAACTGAGCCGCGACTTCCACAAGCCGCAGCGAGACAATCCGGTGGACATCGCCGGGTACTACTCGGGGCTCGCGGAACTGGATGCGAGGTACAAGAAATGATTCAGGAACGCCCCAATTATTTGACGAAGGCTCAGGTTGTGCGCGCGCTTGGGCTTCAAGCGTACTACCTGCTCGCGCCGCTTCTGCGGCGGGCCAAAGTCCGCACGCACCTCTTCCACGGCACGCGCATGATCCACCGACTCGATCTGCCCGCGATCCTGGCCGCGCTTCAGGAGACGAAATGAACATTCTACTCATCGTGCTCGCCACTCTCGCGGTACTTGACGTACTCGCGATCCTGGTCTATCTGGTGTTGCGAGTGATCTTCTTGAACCCCAACAACTACAAGTAGGAGTCAGAGATGACCAAAGCAACGAAAACAGACATGGATCGCTTCGTCCGAGCGATCAGTGGCCAGACGTGGCAGATTCAGGGTCGCAGCGACATCGCCGAAGGACTCAAGGTGGCATTCATCGGGCCCAACAAGGACAGCATCGTGGCCCGGGTACAGGACGACTTCGCAGAGGATGTCTGCACCATCAACAACCTCGCGCTCCGCGTGTTTCGTGACGCGGAACGGTGCGACAAGTGGCGACAAGTAGCGCTGGGTCTGGCTGCGCTGATGCTCTCACAGACCCCCGAAGGCAAGGGTCGCTGCAATGTGTGCGGCATGATCGAGATGCACCTCCCCAAGTGCCCGACGCTGCCGCTGTTCAACAACATCAAGTACCTGGACCGCCACGAGCGCGCCGCAGAAGGCGTCATCGACGCAGAGGAGACGGGCAATGCGTCAGTCGATCAGGGATAACCTCCTTCGCCAGGAGGTCGTGACGCTGGAAGGCCAGCGGCCGATGTCGGACTGCCCGTTCAATCCGGTATACATCCCGGCGTGGCAGAACGTCATCACGTGCCCTATCTGCGGGCATGAAACCGTCGCTGGCCTGAAGCACATGGACGATTCGCTTCCGCTCGTGCAGGAGTACTTCCGGCACATTCGCGCGCGACCCGCGTCGCCGGAGACGATCACGCTCTTCTACCTCAAATTGCTGCGCCACTGGCTTGACGTGCGCTCGCGCTACGAGGTGGCCATCGCGTTCAACAAGACCAGCATCAAGATGCCGAAGGTGCCCGCGTGAGGAAACTACCGACTGAAGTGAAGTGGTCGCTGTTCGTGGACATCCTCATCTGCATGTGCGGAGTCGCAGCATGCGTGATGGGGCTCTGGGGGCGGGGGAAGTGATTATCTCGGGACGGGACAACAAGCTCGTGGTGCGCGCCGCTCCTGCGGACGTGCCGCTGCTCCAGATGTTGCCCATCAGGAAATTCAACCCCCGAGCAGGGGAGTGGACGTTCCCGAACGCGACGCGCATCCGAAAATTCTTCGAGCGGATGGGCGAACAGCTCCCGCCCATGCCGCGCATCGCACCCTACACGGGACTCGATGCCAGTTTCCAGTTCAAGCTGAGCCCACGCGAGTACCAGGGACACGCGATGGCGGCCGGGCGCGACATGAAGGCATTCGCGTACCTGATGGACCCCGGTACGGGCAAGACACCCGTGCTCATCAACGAGGCCAACGCGGCGATCCTCCGGCGCGATGTGGCCCCGGCCGTGCTGCTGATCTGCCCCAACTCCATCAAGAGCAACTGGGAGGATGAGCTGGCCAAGCACTCCAGCGCCGGGTACGTCGCTCACAGCTACGAGGCATCGAAGAAGAAGCACGCGGATCAGTTCCGTCAGCTCAAGACGCGGGACACGAAGTGGTTCATCATGGGCGTCGAGCAGTTGAGCGCGCCATCCGGCGTCGAGATGGCGGAAGCGTTCCTGCAAGCGCACCCCAACGCAACGATGAGCATCGACGAGTCCAGCCGCATTCGTATCCACGACTCGAAGCGGACGAAGACGATCATCCGCATCGGAGGGCAAGCAGCGCGCCGACGCATCGCCACTGGCACAGTCGTCACCAAGGCCCCGCACCACTTCTGGCCGCAATTCGAGTTCCTGGACCCCGACATCCTCGATCTGGACTTCAGCTACTTCCGAGGGTTCTTCTGCCAAGTGGACCCGCAGCACCCGACGCGCATCGTCGGCGGTGTGAACGAGGACATCCTCCTCGACATGGTGTCGCCGTACAGTTTCATCGCCCGCAAGGAGGACGTGCTCACGGAGCTGCCCCCCAAGGTGCATCAGGTGCGCCGCGTGCAGCCGACGCAGGAGCAGCGCAACGCTTACGACGCACTGCTGGCCGACGCGGAGATGGAGGACAGCCGCTACACGACGGCACTCGTGCGGAACCTGCGCCTGCACCAGATCACGGGCGGCTTCATCGTCAAAGAGCGCGCCCGGCAGCGGCTCGCGGATCTGCTGGCCTCGGGCCTCGGCGAGGAGTTCCTTGAGAAGGCCGCGGAGAAGGTGCTGTACGAGTGCGAGGCCATCCCCGGCCGCAACGCGAAGATCGACGAGCTGCTGGAGATCGTGCAGGAGATCGACGGCAAGTTCGTCATCTGGGCCCGCTACGTGGCCGAGATCAAGCTCATCGCCGAAGCCCTCCGCCCCTACGGCAAGGTGGTGGAGTTCCACGGAGAGGTGAGCCAGGAGGACCGCACGGCCGCGCGACGCTCGTTCCAAGACGATCCCAGCGTGCGCTTCTTCGTGGGGAATCAGGCCACGGGCGGCATCGGGATCACGCTCACCGCGGCGCGGGCCATGGTGTTCTTCTCGAACTGCTGGGGGGCGGAGGACCGGATTCAGGCCGAAGACCGGATTCATCGCATCAGCCAGGAACACGACTCGTGCCTATACATCGACCTCACGCTCGTCGGTTCGCTTGTGGATAGCCGCGTGTACCGCTCCGTGATGGCCGGAGTGGACTACCACAAGGAAATGATGAACGAACTCGCCATCCGACAAAACGCTTGACACCCGGCGCACCATCGCGGTAGCGTCACATTCCTGGAGGAACCAATGCTGATGGACCTGATTGCCGCATACGCGGACAAAGACAAGACACAGATGCGGGTGAGAGTGGTGAACGACCATCAGAGATTGGTCGTCATTAGCTTCTTCGCTGGCCTGCTGAGCTACGCACTCAACCACTCGTTCTGGTGGGCGATCTGGGCGGCCATCCTCGGTGGCCCCTATACCGCCTGGACGCTCTTCGCCCGGCACGCTGAAATCATCCCTGCGCTGCGCGCGTTCTTCGGAGCGTGACATGGCGAACGAGGTGATGGCCCAGCGGTACGCGGACTTCCAGACGGAACTCGGCGACCGATCAACGATGGAACTCGGCCGCGCGATGGTCGAGACGGACAAGGAAATCGAGACGAAGAAGGAAGAGCTGGCGGTTCTGAACTCGAAGATGGAATGGATCGCGCATCGTCTCGCGGACAAGATGGCTGAAGACGAGATCCCGAACTTCACCATCGCCGGAAGGCGCATCAACACTGAAGAGAAGCTGAACGTGTCCGCGCCCGAGAAGGGCGGCATCCTGGACCGCGTGATGGCCGTCGTGGAAGACTTCGGAGGGGCGGGAATCATCAAGCGCACCATCGCTCCGGCCACGCTCAAGGCCCACATTCGGGCGCTGCTGGACAAGCAGAAGCTCGCGAAGGAACTCGACCCCCAGTTCAAGGCGCTGACGGATGCTGGCCTGTCGGTCAAGATCCGCACCGTCGCAAAGTTCTACGGCACGGTGTAGTACCGAGCCGTACGCGGGACAGGGATGGGCATCCCTGAGCAGACCCGCCAATCTGCCCACCAATCCCACGAGGGACGCAACATGACCAAAAACACCGAAGTGAAGAAGCACGAAGAGCAGCCGCTCGCCACGCCGTTCGGCCTCCTGACGGAGATGCCCGAGCACGTCAAGAACAGCACCGGCCTGGGCCAGGAGAACGTGACCGCGGACGACATCGGCATCCCGCAGATCATCATCATCCAGGCGCAGAGCCCCCAGCGGCAGAAGATGGACCCCGCCTATGTGCCGGGCCTGGAAGAGGGCGACCTGTTCAACTCGCTCACCAAGACGAAGATGGAGAGCCCCCTGCTCTGGGTGGACTGCTTCTTCAAGAAGCAGTGGACCGTCGGCGTGAACCGCAAGAAGGACGCGAAGGGCGGCCTCATCAGCAACCACGCCACCAAGGAAGAGGCCGATGCCGTCGCCGCGGCACACCCCAACGCGGCCACTCTGGAGGTCTTCGAGACGCGCATCCAGGGCGGCGTGATCCTCAACCGGGACGGCGTGCCGGTGAGCAAGGCGCTCATCTACTTCGCCAAGAGCAAGAGCAAGGTGGCGAAGGCCATGAACGCGATCCTGGACGGCTTCGGCGTGGATCGCTGGTCCGTGGTCTGGGAACTGAGCACCGTGACGGAGAAGGACCGTCAGAGCGGACAGAACTACTTCAACTTCAGCGCGAAGCAGGCTGGCTGGACGCCCAAGCCGCTGATGGACCAGCTCAAGGCGTTCAACGACCAGCTCAACCGGGCCAACCTGACGCTCTCCGCGAAGGACATCGACGCGGCGACCAGCGGCGAACCCAGTTCGGATCGTTTCTAGTTCGGCACGTGAATTGCCACTGAATACGCGGCCCCGGAAGCGAAGAAATTCGTTGACCGGGGCCGTTCGTTTGGTACAGTTGACCCAGGAGGAGGAACCAATGACGGCTACCCAACTGATCGGGGCCACTGCGCTACTTGCGATGGGAATCGTGATCGGATACTTCATACGAAAATCCGACGAGAAGTACGACCGGGCCAACGATCCGTTGCCCTCTCTTCAAGAAGAAGTGCTCGCGGCCCACGCAGAGCGCAGAGCGCAAGACGCAACCAATCGTCGCGCCATCCGCCGCGCCAACGCGGCCTGGGAGCGCAAAGGTGGCCGTGAGGCCGAGGCCCAACTCTTCGAGCGTCTTCGGGCACTCGACCCTAAGCGCCGGGTGATGTAGTGGACAAGAACAGTCTCTTTTCGACGTCTCACCAGCACGCGGTCTGCCCGATGTGCGGCGAAGAGTTCACTCCCGATATCGCGATCCACTACTCGACGCGATGGGAATGTCTTCGCTGCGAGACCACGATGATCGTGAAACGCATCGCCACCACGACGTACGGTGTGCGCTTGCCGGAGGAGCGGTGAGTCAGAAGGCCATCGCTATCTACGGGCCCCCAGGGACCGGCAAAACAAGAAGGCTCATGGACATCATGGCCAAACTCAAAGACGAGCGCCGCATTCCCAGCCACGAGATCGGCTTCTTCGCGTTCACGCGCGCCGCGGCCGACGAGGCGAAGCGTCGTCTCAACGTCACGTCGTCCAAGACCATGCGGACGCTCCACTCGCTCGCCTACGAGGCAGCCCAGGTGTCCAAGGTGCAGGTCGTGGACACGCTCAAGCTCCGGCAGTTCGGCGATTTCATCGGCATCCCCATGAACGGGAAATCGGCGGTCGGCTTCGAGAACGTGGAGGAGGGCGACGAGTACATGAGCGTCCACAATTTCGCCGTCGCGCGGCAGATCCCCGTGGCCCAAGCCTTCGATCAGATGCCGGGCCTCGCGCTCAACAGGACCGTCGCGGAGATGGTGAGCAAGAGCTACACGGAATGGAAACGGCGATTCGGCTGGGTCGATTTCAACGACATGATCCTGCGCTATCTCGCGGACCCGATCAACGTCGGAGCCAAGTACCTGTTTCTCGACGAGGCCCAGGATCTCTCGCCGCTGCAATGGGCGATGGTGGCCGGGCTCGCGGAACACGCGGAGTGCATCTGGCTGGCCGGAGACGACGATCAAGCCATCTACGAGTGGTCTGGCGCGGACCCGCACGGCATGGCGAAGTACCACTACGAGGGGAACCAGCGCATCCTCGATCAGTCCTACCGCGTTCCTCAGCTCGTGCACGCCATCGCCAACCGCGTCATCAGCCGCGTGGGCCAGCGCGTCGAGAAACGCTACAAGCCTCGCGAGGAGCGGGGCACGGTTCGCCGGTACGGCGACCTCGATCCCGTTGCGCTTCCCAAGGGCGACACGCTCATGCTCTACCGCAACCACACCTCGCGACGCGACATCGAGGCTTGGCTGATGGAGCACGCGATCCCCTACACGGCCGCAGGGCCGTTCCCCAGCCACTTCCAGGGCAAGTGGGCCAACGCCACCCGCGCGTGGTTCCGACTGCGCCGCGGTGAGCACTTGAACGATGCCGCGCTCCAACTCATCGCGCGCATCGCGCCCGGTGTCGCTGCCAACATCTCGCGCGGCGATTTCCGCTTCGCCAAGGACGCCCCCTCTCGGCACTTCCACGGTGTGCCTGAAGATGTCGCATCGTACCTGGGCCGTGTCGATCTCAACCTCCCGCCCACGACCCGCATCTCGACCATCCACGCGAGCAAGGGGGCGGAGGCGGATCGGGTGATCTTGATGAACGCGATGGGTGAACGGACCTACGAAGAGATGAACGATTCAGAGCACCGCGTTTGGTACGTGGCCGTGACCAGGGCCCGGCACCAGTTGGACATTGTGGATGGAGCGAATGCGTATGATCTGTGAGATCGAGGTATACGACGCAACGGAGCAGCCGTTGCCTGGAGAGTGGGTCATCGGGTACAACACCACGTACCGCGGCGGATGGCAGTTCGTCCGCATGTGCGTGGGCGGCAAAGGCGGCCGTTTCTGGGCCAGCCAGCACGGCTCGATAGCCACTGCGAAGATCACGCACTGGTTCCGGCCCCCGGTGCTGTCGTGATCTACCCGAACCTGGAAGCCTACGACCGGATCGCCATCGACACCGAAACCACCGGCCTCGATTGGAAACGCGATTCGATTTTCGCGATCTCGCTGTCCACTCCCGACGGCCACGACTACTACTACGATCTGCGACGCAACCCCGAGGCGCTGGACTGGGCGCGCGCCGAGTTCCGGCACATCCGCAAGCCCGTGGGTTTCAACCTGAAATTCGACGCTCACTTCCTGCGCCGCGCTGGCGTGGAGTTGGATCTTCGCATGTCCGAAGATGCGGCTGTCCACGCGGCCATCCTCAACGAGCATGAGGATTCCTACACGCTGGAGGCGCTGGCCGCCAAGTACACGGACCAGCGCAAGCTCACCTCAATCTACGAGGAGCTGGCGGCCATCTTCGGCGGCAAGGCCGACAAGAAGCAGATGTCGAATCTCCATCTGGCCCCCTACGAGCTGGTGGAGCGGTACGCCAAGGCCGACACCCGCGCCACCCTGGCACTCCGCGATGCCCTCCGCCCCAAGCTGGTCGCCGAAGAGCTGACGCGCATCGCGGACCTCGAAGACCGGCTCATGCCCGTGCTGCTGAACATGGAGCATCGCGGAGTGCGAGTGGATTTGGATCTCGCCGACCGCAACTACAAGAAGCTCACCGGGCTCATCGAGCAGCGCCGGGCGAAACTGTTCGCGGAAGTGGGGCGGGAGTTCAATGTGAACTCGGCACCTCAGCTCATCGAGATCCTGAAACCCGAGAAGCGCGAGGACGGCTACTGGTACTTGCCCGATGGAACGTTCGTTCCGCTGACGAAGGGCGGTCGGCCCAGCATGTCGGGCAAGGACGTGCTCATCAAGTCCACGATGCCGGTCGCGCGCCTCGTGATGAAACTCAAGGTGGCCCAGAAGACGCGCGACACGCTGCTAGGTGGCCACGTGATCGGCAGCGCGTTCAACGGCCGCATTCACACGACGTTCAACCAGACGCGCATGGCGGATGAAGGGGAGGACGAGTACGGAACGGGCTCTGGGCGCTTGTCGTCCAACGGACCCAATGTTCAGCAGATCAGTAAGCGCGACCCGGAGATGGGTGCGCTGGTGCGGAGCTGCTTCTTGCCCGAAGAGGGCCACGCCTGGAGTTGCGCGGACTGGAGCCAGATGGACTTCCGCATCGCGACGCACTACCTGCGGAACCCGGCCATCGACAAGATGTATCTGCTCGATCCGATGTCGGACTTCCACCAGATCGTCGCGGACATGACCGGCCTGCCGCGCAAGGCCACGCCGGGAATCAAAGGCGATGCGAAGTCCATCAACCTTGGCCTCATGTTCGGCATGGGCAAGGGCAAGATGGCCGCGGAGATGGGCCTTCCGTACACGGAGGTGTTTCGGACCGATGGCTCGTCATGGAAGAAATCCGGGCCAGAAGGTGAGGCGCTTTTTGCCAAGTACCACTCGTCTGTGCGTGGCGTCAAGGCTCTCTTAGACGAGATGGAGTCGGTGGCCAAGTCCCGCGGATTCGTGCGGACGGGCTTCGGGCGGAGAATTCGATTCCCTGGTGGTGTCAAAGCGTACAAGGCCGGTGCTATGATCTTCCAAGGGACCGCAGCTGACGCGCTGAAGCTCAAGCTCATCGAAGTGGATTCAGAACTCGAAGGAACGGGAGCGCATCTCTTGTTGAACGTCCACGATGAATTCGACAGCAGCCTCCCGAACGCCGCCAAGGATGCGCTCGCTGGGAAGATCCGCAAGCGCATCGAGTGCTTCGATGGCGTGAAGTGCCCGTTGTTCCTCCGAACCCCCATCCGGTCCTCGGGCACGCTCGCCGCGAACTGGTGGGACGCCTCAAAGGACTGACCATGCGAAACGACCGATTCTTCCACGGCTTCACCAAAGTGCGCGAGCCGTGTCTGTGCGCCACGTGTCACCGAGACGTCGAAGGTGAACTCGTTCTGCGTGTACCCGGCGACGATGAGCTGAAGACCAACCCCTACGTGATCTGTCTGGAGTGCCTATGACCAAGAAATACGTGATCCTCGCCGGGTACCTCGGCGACGACAAGCCCGGCAAGCCGCGCTTCATCACGGCCCAGGAAGTGCTGGAAGCCTCCGGCCTCCCTGCCGAGGAGTGCATGCTCGCGAGCAGCGCGGCCCAATTCAAGAAGAGCGACTTCGCGGGCAAGACCATCATCCGTCCGTCCGACGTCCTGCGGAGGAAGTCGTGAGCAAGGACTCTCGCACCCGCTCCACGCTGCTGAAGATGGCCGAGTACCGTGTGCGCCAGATCCGCGAATCGGAGCGCGTGAACAACGCTCCGTTCCACCGCGCACGCGGAGAGCTGATGGCGCTACGGCACGCGCTCCAGCTCCTCGGTGTGGCCTACGAGTGCCTTCCCGTCATCCTGCCCTTCCAGCCCAAGGAGGCCGAAGATGCTTCATCTCTTGTCAAGTGACCGCCTGATGGTCGAACTCACCTACGGGGGGCTCACAGAGACCTCACGCCTGGAGTACATCTCCGAACTGCGCTGGCGCGCCGAGCACGCCCAGGCCGACCCGATGCTTGGGGTGGCCGTGGACCACTTCTGCGGTCTGGAGCCCGATTCGGCCCTCCTCGCGCAGCTCGAAACCCGCATCGTGGAGGCGTGGCAGCGTCAGTACGGCCCCAACGGGACGGTCGCGGTAGGCTGATGGCCCCACCGGCCCCTTCCGCGCCCCCAGGAGCGGGTCAATTTACGTTGTATGCTTTTGCTACCAGACGATGCCGACCGACGCAGCAGCCTCCGTGCCCCGGATCGGCTGCTGCGTCGCCTCGACCCCGAGCCGGAACACGTTGTAGTCGTAGTGGAAGTACAGGCCCTTGGCCCCGTCTGTGCGGAACACGACCCCGGCCGACTTGCGATGGACCAGCTTGCGCGTAGCGTCGAGTGACGCTTGAGTCGCCTTCGTGGCCGCGAGCTGTTCACCGTAGGCCGTCTGGAAGTGGTAGGACTCCTCCTCTGCGGCCGTGGCCTCGTTCTTGTAGCCGTCGGCCAGCTTCTTCGCCTGCGCCAGCTCGTACTCCCGCTCTGCGATGGCGTCACGGAGTTGAGGCGCGTTCTGCGCCTCTTGTCCCCAGCCCCAGACCGTCACGGCGTCCTTGGGGTCGAGTTGGGCGGGGAGGCGGAGGCCCATCGTACCGAGCTGGCCATAGAGGTTGGTGGGGGGCTTGCCGGGCACAGGAGGCACCGGCTTGCGCTGGGCCGCCAGGGTGTCCAGCTCGGCTTGCATGGCCTTGTTCTGGCCAGCGAGCGCCAGCCGCGCCGTCTGAGCCGCTGTGGCGTCCGCGAGGGCCTTCTGAGCGAGGGCCTGATTCTCATCGGCCTGATGCTGTGCCTGCTCGGCCCAGGCACGCGCCTTGTGCGCCCGGATGGCGTAGACGGTCGTGCCGATGACGGCCACGCCAAGACCGATGTAGGCGAGGATGGAAACGCGACGATCCATGAGGATCTGCATGGTGCCCCCTAGGTCAATGCCGGGATGGCCCGCGTAAGGTACGCTTGCCTTTCGGCGAGATGCAGCAGCCCAGGATTGATCTTCCGGGTGCAACCGATGAAGTCATTCCTGTCCGCGAACGAGTTGAGCATCTTGTCCGTCCAGAACCAGCAGCTCGCCGCGACGCCCCACTCGGGCTCCTCCAGCAGATCCGGCGTGTCCAGTAGGCGCGCGTCACCGAAGAGCGCGATGGAGCATCGCCGGTAGTTGTCCGCGCCCGTGATCTCGATGGCCCCACGGCCCTTGAACTTCTGCCCGTCGCCATCCGCCTCCGGCGTGTTGCCGAGCTGCTTAGCCAAGCGGCCGGTGTCGTAGGCTTCACCAGACGCCAACTCGTGCGTGTAGCGGAACTCACCGGACTCGTGAGCGCACTGCGCCAGGAAGAACGCGGCCCGAAGCACCGTGTTCATCCCAGCGAGCGGCATGTACTTGTTCAGGTGAGGAAGGTATGCGTCCACACGATGCGCCGCGGTGGGCATGATCTTGAGGATCTGATCGCGTGTGATCTGCATGGCTCACCGTTTCGATAGAAGATCCAAGATGTGATCGAGCTTGTCCCCGAGCCGATTGATGTCCTCTCGGTGCTGCTGGTCTGAAAGCTGGCGTTGCGCGTCCTGACGCGCCGCATCCGCCCTCAGCATGGCAATGTCCTTCGAGTTCAGTTCGGTCTTCGTGTCGATGCGCCCGACGTAGAGGACCATGGAGAGCAGGATGACAATCGCGTACACGATCTCTCCCACGTTGATTTCTTTCTTGATGGACCATCCCCTACGGTCGTCGATCAGCTCCCGATCCATGGTGCCTCCTGTTCTTAAATCGTACCTCGGGGAACGTCCTAGAGCAACGAGAAGTCCGGCACAGGAGCCACCACATTTCCGATGAGCGTGATGTCGAGCCCGGTGTGCGCGATGCCCTTCACGTCCGACAGCGCAAGCGTCTGCTGAGGATCGGGCTGGGCGGAGAAGGAGTACGCCTTGTCGGTGTGGGGCTCGACCAGCACCGGGTAGATGAACGCGGCCATGTGCAGCCAGTTGAGGGCCTGAGCAGTCGAGATTTGCGTGAGCGCGCCCCATGTCGAGGAACCCGTGTCCCACACCTCATAGCTGCTGAGCATGCCCACGGACCACTTCACCTCAAGCTGAGGCCGGTGGCCGTTGTAGGCGTACTGCCGCTCGTAGTCGGAGTCGGACCCCAGCTCGTGCAGCACCCCCTCCGGCGTGAAGGTGAGCGTCAGGCCCTCTTTCTCGGGGACCTGGAAAGTCAGCCGCTTCGTCTTCACCCCACTCGAATCGAAGAGCGTGATTCGAGTGGGGCCCGAGCCGTAAATCGGTGCGATGGTCATGGTGCCCCTATCAGTTGAAGACGACGAAATCGACCTTGGTGGTGGCCGTGGCTGCGGCATTAGCGGTGAGCGTGAACGACCCGGCCGCCTTGGTGACTCGCACTGACGTCATCGTGGCGTCCGTCCCCTGCACCGTGGCCACGATGACGGAGTTGGTATCCACCAAGGAATTCGTGACGACGAGCGTGGATGCCGCCGCGGCGAATTGGACCTCGCCGAGCGACTGGTTGATCGTCACTGCGCCCGTGCTTCCGTTGATCGTCTTCTCCATGCTCAAGAGCGTGTCAAAGTTGTTGGCGTCGAGGACGTGGAGCAGGCCGCTCGCATCCACGTACGTCTGCGCGCCGCCGCTGTTGTTGGACGGCTTCACAGCCTTCTTCTGCCAGAACACGCCGTTGCCCTGGACCGTGAAGTAGTCGCCCACGGAGTTGTTGCCAAACCGCAGGCCGAGTGTGGTTGAACCACCGACAGACGAGCCGACCCGGATATCGAAAGTTCCATTAACCGTATCGGGTGTCCAGAGGTACGTGGTGGCGAGTGTGTTGTCCTGGAAGAGCACCGGCTTGTAGGTGCCGCTGGCCGCCTCCAGCCAGTAGCCGCTCTTGTTGCCAGCGGGTGCCCAGAGCGCGCCACGATTGAACCCGAGGCCCAGGTACGGCACCAGCGTGGGCGCTTGGTTGGCCGGGGTGTTGCTGCCGCTCACGGGGCTCGTGTACGTGAACGTGGTGGCGCTCGGCACCGTGGCGATCACGCCATCGAAGCTCTGGCTGGTGTTGAAGCCGTCGAAGTCCACGATACCGGAAAGCGTGAAGTGCGCCCCGATGGGAAGGTTGTGCGCGGAGGAGGTCGTCACCGTGACCACCGTACCGACGAGCGCCACGTGGCACGTGAACTGGGCCACCGGCAGCTTGAACGCTGCGCTGGGCGTCGCCGTGAGCGTGCCCGTGGTCAGATCCGTACCCGAACCGTCCGTGGAGTAGACGGCCGTGGAGTAGAGGTTCTTGAAGCCGCGGGACTGCTGCGCGGCCAGCGGCAGCACGGCCAGAAGAAGCATGATGCCGATCTCACGAAATCGCATGGTGACTCCTTATTGGATGAGCGAAACTTCATCGACCGCGACAATTGCCGTATTGGAACCCGAAATGCCGCCAGTGTCGTCGTTCACATTCTGAATTTCCAGACGAATCCCCCATGTTCCCGCGCCGGTGATTGTGCCCGACAGTGAAGCAGACCGTGATGTCCACACGCCCGTGGTGCTGCTCGATCCGCTAAGTGTGATAGTGGACGCAAGGGTTTCGTTCCCGGTGGACGGACTCAGCACATACACCTTCACGTATCCCGAGACGCTGCCAGCGGCAGCACTGACCTTTTGAAACGAGTAGAAATTCAGCGTGGGGCTCGCTGCCGATGTGAGCGTGAATGTCTGCGAAAGAGACCCCGTCTGCGTGACGGCATTCCCGAACGTCACGGTGGAAGAGATGCCCCCGGATGCTGATCCTGTGCCCGTGTGCGTTGTCCCGCTCAGCGCCGTCGGTGGATTCGTTCCACTGGCCGCCCACGCACCAAGATTCCTATAGAACGTCCCGTTCTGGATGCGCTCGTAGGAGCCCACACCGCCAGCCGCCGCTTGCCATGTTGCCGCAGAAGTGCTCGTCGCAGTGGGCACGTACCCTACGGCGGGCGTACCCGTCACAGTAATTCCGCCTATTGCCGTTGCGTTGCCCGCAGTGAGCGATGCTGCTGTGCCCGATGCGTTGGTGAGGACCGCTGCGGATGGCGTTCCGAGATTCGGCGTCACCAGCGCGGGTGAGGTCGCCAGGACCACGTTGCCTGACCCTGTGGTCCCGTTGCTGAGATTTGAAGCCGCGAGCTGGCCCACGGTGAACGCGCCGCCACTGGTGGTCTGTTGGACCACCTGGGAAGTCCCGCCTGTGGAGCTTAGATTCGCGCCCGTGCCGCCCTGGGCCACTCCGGCTGTGCCAGAGATCAGGCTGAAGCTGTAATCGCCCGAGGTGGCTGTGATGGCCCCCGCGCGCCCGAACACGCTCTGAACTGAGCTAGAGGCTCCGCGCTGATCCACGATGGCGGTGATCGCGCTGGCGCTGGTCGTGACCTTGTAGAGCGGGAGCCTGCCCGATGTCCAGGCACTCGTGTTCGCGCTCACTGCGCCCGCGACGGTGCGCTCCACATAGTTCGTGGCGCTGGCGGTGAGCGTCACGGTGCCATCGGCGATGCTAGTGTAGGTCGAGCCGTTCCAGGCCGGACCCCCGTAGTAGGCGAAGACGAGGCCCGAGCTGCCGGTCTCGCGGTACCCCCAGCTCCGCGCCGATGCGTTCACCTGATGCTGGAGCGTGGTGCCGATGCTGTCGGCTTCCGCAATGGTCAGTGCCCGCGTCAACGCTGCCCGAGTGGGCACGCTGACGGTCGGGGCCTGCGCGAAGATCAGCGCGGGAAACAGGAAGATCGAGAGGATGCGCTTGAGCATGGGACTACTCCTTCACTTCGAGAGGCGCGGCAGGGTCGGACGAGCCGCCGAACTTCCCAGCGATCCACTTCCCCGCGACATAGGTACCCGTGCCCACGCCCGCAAGCGTGACCAGTACGAAGATGTAGAGATACGTGGGATCATTCCCTTTGTCGATCCACCGGCAGACCGCGAGCGTGAGTTTGACAAACGCCCAATCCAGCGCGTAGACCGTGGAGATGAGCGCCATGCGCTTCGTACTGGGCACGAGTCGATTGGCGCGCGGATCGAACTCCGAAAGCGTGTCGTAGAAGAACGCGAACATGCCCTTGGCCTCGCCATGGAGGTACAGAAGCACCGTCACGATCAAGAAGATCGTGCCCACGATGAGCCCGGTGTGATTGTCGATGAAGTTCAGGATTGTCATTTCTTTCTCCTACTGAACCCAAGCCGGATCAACCCATCCTGGTTCGACCCACCCTGTTGCGTTGCTCGGAACTTGATTCGTCAATTGTAGCAGCTCTACGTCCACACCGCGTTGCTCAAGTGCTGGGGCCATGGACATGATCTGAACCGCATCCACCATCGCCGGGAGCCCCGTGGATGTATTGATTTGCGTGTACGTGGTTAGATCGCCAACCTGCCATTCGGCGTAGAACGGAGGTGCTGAATCCAGTGTGTCCCCATATGCCCTATCTACCCAGGTTTCCGTCAGAATCGGCTGGGGGGCCCCAAAAAAGTACGCCTGAGCTTGTCCAAAGGCCCGCGCTCCAGCCACGCCCCATACGATCTTGCTCATGTCCACCGGAAGAATGTCCCCGCCATCGAACCCGCTCTTGCAATCCACCGTGAGCCCGCTGCCCGTGAACATATCCCCATACGTCACCCGGACCAGCCGGATGAAGTTCTGCCACGTCTGGAGCTTCGTCTTGTTCGCGCGTTCCCGGCCCTCGATACCCACAACGTACCCAGGCGTGGAACTCGTCTTCAGCCTCAAGTTCCCCGAGTCCCTGCTCACGAGCCGGAACGATCCGTCGGGGGCGGGAAGGCACGTCGCCACCATGGCTTGCGCGAATGCGTTCAGGTAGTCCGTGACTGAGAGCCCGTCGCCCGAGCCCGTCACAGACCCAATGGTGCTCGTCGAGATGGCCGTGGCCCCAATGTCCAGGCGCTCGACAGTCGTGGTGATCTTGTTCGCCACGGTGAACAGCCGCCCTCCCGCCATCCCTGCCATCTCGTCCGTCGCCGACGCGGTGCGGACCATGCGAGCGATGATCGCTCCATCGGCTACGCTCTCCGCAAGCACCTCGCCACGCCGGAAGTTGGCGGCCGGATTCAGCGGGTCCGCAGGGTCCGGCTCAGCATCCCCATTCTTCACGACGAGGTTCGCGTCCAGCCAGATGAACCGGAGCCGTCGGCTCATGTGGTAGTTGGCGTCCATGAACGTCTCGATGGCCTGACAATGCCACCCGCTGATCGCCGATGCTGATCCCGCGCCCGCGAGCTGGAGCGGCTGGATGGTGCCGGGGATGATCTCCAGCGTGGGGAAGTCGGCCTGCAACGGCGTGGTGCGGCCGTCCACCAGAAAGAGCCGCGTCCGGGGATAGGTCTGGCCGCCGCGCGTCTCGTTCCACGTGCAGGCTACCAAGCCCCCTCCCAAGCCCCAGGGGCCCGCCGTGGGCACCGTGAGCGCCGGGGTCTGCCGGACGGTCAACGCGCCACTGGAGCCGATGCTGAACAGCGTAGCCGTCGTGGTTGCCCACGTAGGCCCCGTGGTGGTCGCCATGCTCAAGGAGATCAGGCCCTCCTTATGGCCTACCGTGACGTCCGCGTAGATGCCCATGCCCAGCGCGGTCCAGTTGCCCGCCGCAGGGCTGCCGCTGATGGACGGCGTGGTGCTGCTGCCCAGAGTGCGATCTGCCGTGTGCGCCTCGAAAGTCCAAGTCGGTCCCGACGAGGCCCGCGTGTATCTGCCAGGGCTCGCGCTACTCGCACTGTACGCGACGAGCTTCGCGGGAATGTAGTTCGCGGCGGCGTGGCCCCCCCAATTGATCGAGGTGCCATCCCAATAGCTCTCGATGTCCTGGTTCTGATCCGACAAGCCCTTCCAGGTGCGCCAGGGATTCCGCCAACCGTTCTTGGGGATGGTGGCACCCCCCGAGAGGTCCGCTGCCACGTAGATGATCGGTGGCTGAAACGGAGCGGGGGTTCCGGGCCACTGAAGCGCATCGCCGTAGACATCGTGCGTCGCGGACGCCGAAGGCATCGCCTGCCACGCCCACCCTGCGTCCCAAGAGCCCTGCCAGACACCGGCCACCGTGAACGCGCCCGTGCCATTGTCCGCGCCACGCCGCGCAAGCTGGAGCGTCCCATCCAACGCGATGGTCTGAATGTTGTGCGCGCCGTAGAGCTGCGGAACCGCGGCATCGTAGGGCCGCCAGCACGGCACAGGGAACGCGGTGATGGCTTCGTGAAAGAATGTCGTGTCCAACACGAACGGGGCCACGATAGCCTTCGCGTACTCCAGGCCATTGAAGAGCGCGGGATTCTGGCTGTTCCGGCGCACCTTCGAGACGTCGGTACGAAGATACGCCTGCGTCAGCGGTTGGTACAGCCACACCGTACCCGTCTCCCCGTCCAGGTCCACGATGGGCGGGAGGTCGGCGGTCGTGAGCCGCTGCGCCCCACTGGTGGTATCCTGGTATGTGAAGGTGAGTACGTCGCCCGGCACAAGCTGTTCGACGGTATTGAGCTTGATGTATCGCTGCCCGTCACTACCGGAAGCGGGAGTGGGAACATCCGCCGCCAGCAAGTAGTGCGTGCGCGTCTCCTCGGCCACGGCCCACGAGATCGTGGTGCCGGGACTCAGCACCGCCGTGAGGTCCGGCGCGCCTTGGAGGACGATCCGCGCCACGCCGTAGGTGTAGGTGCCGTAGAGATCGCCATCCGCCGGAGAGCCGGGGCCGTACGGCACGTCCGCGCTCAGGGACGTGTCCCACTCGATGTGATCGACGATGTAGTTGTTCGCGCCAATGCTCAGGGTGAGCGATGGCATTGTCGGCGGACCCGGGCTGTCGTATGTGCAGATGGGCCGCGTGCCGATGATCTGGCAGTCCTTCGACTTGTCGATGCCCGCTTCCCACGAAATCTTCCCCGCCGCCCACAACGCCGATTCCAGCGCGAGCTTGGTTCCGCGCTGCGTGTACGTGCTCACCGCGGCATGCAGAATGTCGTCCGCGTTGCTGGCCGCGAAACTCTCGGTGGCCGTCGTAGGGACTTGCGGGTACTGCCGAAGCAGCGTGGGGAAATCCGTGAGGAACCTGTCCTGCGTCAACTGCGTCGCGTGAACAACGGTCAGCTTCGTTTCTTTGTCCATCTCCGTCCACTGGATCGTGGTCACGTCCACGTACCCGAGGAACCGAACCGCAGACAACGTACCCGCGGCCCATTCCTCGTAGACAAACGCCCACGGTCCGTAGTACCTGCCCGCGATTCCCAGGCTCGTGCTGAACGGGCCAATGGCGTCCGCCAGCGAGCCGTCGTCATCGCGCAGATCCACGTCGAACGAGCTGAACGAGCCAGTGGAGAGGTCGCGCTCCATGACCTGCGTGAGGGTCTGCGCGGGCTTCAGGAACGGCGTCAGGTCCAACATCCGCAAGCCGTTGGCCGCGATGGGATCTGTCCCCGCCACTGGCCCGAACGGAGTGGGCCATGCGGGATTAGGGGCACCGAGCCGTTCGATCAGGACCACACGGATTTTGCTCATCGACCACCGAAAACGACGCCAGGTTGCAGACGACCGCCGTTCGACTGCCGCATCGCGATGGACGCGGCATCGACCATCTTACGGCCGAGTTTCTTCATGCCTCGATTGGAGCTATCCAAGATCGTCGCGCCGCGCATGTCGATATGGAACACGTGGCCCCCGGACTGGGCGGGGGCTTGGCGCTGAGGTGCGGCCTCCGCCTTGGTGCGCGTGCCCGCGAGCATCTGGTCCTGCACGCGCGCGCCGACGTTCTTGGTCCAGTCCACGAACTTCATTTCGGGGGCGATCAGCTCGGGCCCGGCCTCACCGAAGATGCCGAGCGTCGGCCGCGTGAATCGGCCACCCTCCGCGTGCTTGGGCACTGTTGCCGCCGTGGCGACTCCCGCCATGGTGATCTCCATGAGCGCGACCTCAGCCGCAGCGATGGCGGCACCGATGATGGGGATTCCCGAATTCGCTTCAAACATCTGGGCGGCAGCGCTGACCTGCGCGGCAGTAGCGTCCGCGGCGGCATTCTCTTGCTCCGCTTTGCCCATCACGGCACGGGCGATCGCCATCGCGACGTAGTGGGCGATGATCTCGGCAACGGCGTCAGCCACCGCCCCCACAATACCCTTCCAAATGGACTTCATGCCCTGGCTGAACGTCATCTGCCCCTGGAGCATCTGAGAGATGCCCTGCTTGAACGCACCCTGGACAGAACTCATCGCGGACATGGCGGTGTTCTTGAAGAACTTGAAGGCGTTCTGACCCTCGACGTAGAACTCCTTCAGGCCGGTCTTCCAGCCCTTGCCCCACTTCTTCTGCTCGATCTCCTGCTGCTTCAACTTCATCGTGAGGTCCGCGACGGCGCGACTCCCCAAGCCCATACTCCGCGCGAACGCGGGCAGCATGGCGATCTGCTCCTTCAGTGTGAGCACGAGCCCGTTGTCGCTCTGGAACTTGTCCATCGCGCTCTTGAGCTTGTCCATCTGCTGAATGTTGTGCTGCGTCACCTCGTCGCTGATCTGCTCAGACCACTTGGCGTCGCGCTCCTCATTGGAGATGATGTCGAGGCCCTTGGCATTGTGGATGGCCACGAGCTTATCGAACGCGGTCTTGGCCTTCGCCAAGCGACGCGCGAACTTCCCCGCATCCGTTGCGTCCCACGCGTCCTCGAATTCGTCTTCCTGAGCAAGTGCCTTGTCGTCGTACTCCTTGTTGATGTTCGTGAGCTGCTGAGTGAGGTACTGCTGGTTCTCCAAGCGCAGAGCGACGTACTTGCTCTTGCGCTTGGGGTCCGCCGCCTGATCTTCCCCCAGCTTCGTATCGCGCTCGTGCGCGTCTTTGATGGCTTTGTCGAGCGCGAGCTGCCGCTGCTGCTCAAGCGTCTGCTTTTCCATGGCGGCGAGCCGGGCGTTGTCGATGGTGTTGAGGTCTTCTTCGTACCTCTTCTGGAGCGCGAGGGCGTTGGATTTCTTGTCGTCGCCTTTTGCTGCGGTCAACACGACGCCGTTCAGGGCCCGTTCGTATGCCTCCATCTGCTCTGTGATGTGCTTCGCGGCATCGAAGTGAGCATCCCCCTGCTTATTCAGCTCTTTGAACTTGTTTACCCAAATGAACGACAACGGAAGAATCGTTCGCAATGCCGATCCCCACGCGCCTCCGTAATTCAGTGCCGCGTCTGCGTTGTGACGCGCCTCGTTTGTCGCGTCCACTTCTTGCTTGTGAAGAATGGCCAACCCCGCGATTTTCGCGCGAAGCATGTCCTTAAAGGCCACGTCGATATTCGTGTACGTATCGCCTTCTTTTTTAAGGAACCCAAGGAACTCGGGGTACTTGTCAGAGATCGCGCGTACAGCAGACTCCAATTCTGACACCGCGGCTCCATGTGCCTCCGCACTGAGCTTATTGGATCTCAAAGCCGTGTTCGCTTTCTTCAGGTCGTCCACAAGGCCCGTCACCGATTCCGCGGCGGTGGCCGCAGCGGCTTGTGTTGCGGCAAACGCCTCTAGACTCTTTGTTTTCGCTTCGTCCCCGGCCGAAATCCATCGCGAAACCCCGTACACCAGCAGCCCAATGGCTGCGGCAGCCGCGCCAATCGGGCCCAACGCACCCATTGTTGCGGTTCGTGCGATCCCCGCAGCTTCCGATACGGTAAGCCATGCGGCCTTGAGGCCACCTAGAAGCGTGATCTGGCCACCAATGATCCCATTGCTCGAAAGCATGGACGCGTTCCTAGCGAACATCCACGGGAGCTGCGTCACCACCGCTTCGGTCTCAGTTGCGATAGCCAATGCCCATGTGACTGCATGACCGACAAGTGTATTCTCGACATTCGACAGCAAGAGCTTCGCCGCGGTCAGCATCCCGATGCCGACCACGAACGTCCGCACGATAGGATTCGTGTTCGTGAGCCAGAGCCCAAAGGCAATGACATTCTTCGCCAGGAACCCGAAGATCGACACGGCGACCCCAAGCGGGCCCGCGACGAGATCGCGCATCGTGGTCAGCACTCCCACAATCGCTTCACGGTTCGTCACCCACCAATGTGACAGGTCCATGACCACGCCAATCACGCCCATGAGGGCGGAGGTCAGGGTCGAGACGAGGAACTGAGCGAAGTCCTTTCCGGTGGCGAGCACGTCTTTCATTGCTTCGCCAACCGTTGCGTTTTTGATGTCCATCATCATGTTCAGAATCCCGTTCAGGGATTCCTTCATGCTGCCGAACGGATTACGGAACATCTCGCCGAGCAGGATCTGCCCGGCCTCCTGGATGTTGTTCGTGATGGTGGTCCAGTTCCCCTGCGCGACCTTACCGGCCTCGCTGAACGCCGCCATTTTCGTGTTCAGCTCCGTGAACAGCGTGCCCGCTTCCTTCCACTGCTTCACGTCCTCGTTCGTGATACCGAGGCGCTTCGCCACGCGAGAGTTGCGGTCGATGGTGCCGTCCAGGATCGAACGGATCTCCTGGTTGAGCTGGTTCATGGGCACGTGCATGGCCCCCGCCGCCTGGACGGTCTGGATCGTCAGCACGCGGATCTGGTCCAGGCTCAGGCCCGCCTTCAGGCCGCCGCCGATGGCGTCCTGGTACGCGCTGATGAGCTGTTCGGTCGTGGCCGCCGTCTGGAGGCCCGAGATCCGCAACTTCTGGATCTGGACGTCAGCGAGGCCCATGGCCGCCGTCAACGAATCCTGGACACTGAGCTGCTTGCCATGGCTGTCGGTGAGCTTGGCCTCCGCCACGATCAACGCCGCGATGCTGAGGCGCGCGTCCTCCATCTGCTGAAGGAACTCCACACCGATGAATGCGCCGCGTCCAAGGGCCCTGGCAGCCTGCAAGCCGACCCAGAACGCCGAGTATTGCCCGATCATGTTCCGCAGCTCTGCGCGGAAGCCTGACAGGCTCACGCTCGCCGATGCCATGCTGTCACGCGCATCCGTCGCGACACGACCAAGGCCCCCCGAAACTTTCCCCAGTTCTGCTTGGACTTGGGAGGTGTCCCCCAAGATTCGGAGCATCACTGAGAGATCGTTCTGGGAGGCCATCGGTCATTCCTCGTCGTATTCGGGCGGGGGTGGCGGTTCGCCTCCGTTCGCGTAGAGGCCGAGGCTCGCGGCCCACTCCAGTCTACGCGAAACGTAGTTGTTCCATCTCATCTTCCGCAGGACGTAGGTGAAGTTCGCGAACGCCTCGCGGTAATACTTTACAGCGAATTCGGTCCAGGAGATTCCGGTTTCGAGGGAGAGGAGATCGCAGATGGGATACCTGTCTTCGCCGGGGACGGCACGGGCTTCTCTGCGAAAAGCTCGCTCATACGCTGCTTCGCTTGTTCCGTCGCCTTCGCCTTCATCGCCTGGAACACCTCCGGCTCGATCCCCGCACGCTTCAGGGTATTCATCTCGTAGCGTTCGCAGGCTTCCGTAAAAACCGTGAGGATCTGTTCCGCCTCCTCTTCCGTCACCTCCGCGGCCTCGTTGATGCGTTCCGCGATGGCGGTGTCGTCACCGTCGGTGCGCCGCTTCACCAGCTCGGCCGGTGTCGCGAGGTAGATGGCCACGGCCAGCAGGTTCTTGTACGCCTGATCCGGGGAGGCCAGGACAGTCGCCCCGGCCTCCATGTGGATCAAGCTCAGCTTCTTGTTGGTGTTCGTGTCGGTCATTTCTTGCTCCTGGGTTGTTGGGTGTCTTACAGTGCGGCGGCGGTGACGCGATCCTCGATCCACACCATCGGACGGCCCGTGTCGGGATTGACGAAGTCGGGGCGGCTCTGGGCGACCAGCTTCATCTTGCCCTGGCGGAGGGCCTTCTTGGACAGCTCGTAGTCCGTGTCCACCTGGAAGGTGGCGAAGGGAATGAGCACGTGCTCATTTTCACCAGGGAACTTCTTCGAGGGGTACTGGTAGAGCACGCTGTACAGCGTCGGGTACGCCTCGCCGCCCGCCGCGTACGTGTTCCGGCCCGCGATGCCCGTGGCGGCAACCTTGGTCTGGAGCGCACCCGCGGTGCCGGACAGCATCTCCTGGAGCTTGATCGCGCTCAGATCGGCGACCATGATCTCGGCGTCGGCGGAAAGATGCTGATAGCCGACAGGGAACGGGGGCCCGTCGTTGGGATCGAAATTGACGGCTTCCTGCTTCAGCTTCGACTTGATCCCGGTGGAGTCGATGGCGGCCCACGGGCTGCCGATCAAAAGCTTGCGGGACGTGGGGTCGGTGTAGAACAGTCCGAACAGCTCGTCCACCTTCGCGGTGAACGTGCTGCCCACGAACGAGGCGAGGGCCAGAGACAGGAACACACGCCCAGGCGCGGTCTGAATCAGGGTGTTGTTCTGGACAGAGAGAGTCATGTCGTTCTCCTAGATGGTGGGGTCTTCGGTGGCGGTGGGGGAGGCTTTCGCCTTGTCCTTGATGCGGTAGGCGGTGACTGCCGGATGATTCTTCAGGAATTCGCCGACCTCATCCGAGACCACGATGCCCTCTTCCCCTGCACCGAGAGAAATCGTCGTCGTGATTGCGGGGTGCGCGCCGGGATGGAAATCAAGGTGCTCCGCGTTGCTACGGACATTCCACATGGTCTCTCCTTACAGCGGGTTTCCGAGATAGTATAGCCGAAAAACCAGTGCCGCGGCGGCATAGGTTCTATCGCCCTGGAAACTGTGGTACTGCACGCGATCAAACTCCATGCGGTCGCACAGGCCGCCCAGTTGCTCATCCGTGAGCATCACCGTCGAGATGAAGTCCACGTGCGGCTCCAGTGCGAGGTCCGGCGCGCCGTCGGGGTTCGCGGGGTCGCCCAGCGCGCGGACCTCGATGTACAGCCACAAGCACCGTCGGTACACGCTCTCCGTGGGCACCGGCTCCGGCTGAGAGTCGTCCATCGAGTTCTCGGCCACCATCACCGCGTAGGTGGGCAGCTCGTCGTCCTCCAGCGGGCGCATGATGCTGCGGTGGGGCGGGAACACGCCCGCTGGCGGCAGCACCGGACTGGGCAGCGCAGGGAGCCCGTTGGTGAGGCGCGTCAGCACCTCCAGAATGATCTTCTCCTGCGTCGTGGTGCTCATCAGAAGTTCTTCCTCACGAAGAGCCTGCCCGTGCGGCCATCGGCCTCGATCTTGGTGTAGTTCACGATGTATTCCAGCCCGTCAATCGTCACCACGGCGTTGCGCTTGGGGTAGGCGTTCCCGATGAAGTCCTTGGCGCGCACCAGCGCGGAGCTTGTCCCCGCCAACACCTCTGACTTCTCCGTGGGGAACTGGTGCGTGTCCGTCTCCGTGTCGAAGATGCACAGCTTGAGCGTCCCGTCCGGCCCGATGTCCGTTCCTGCTTCGGTCAAAGGGACGCCGAAATCGACAAAGAACGTGTCGATGTCGTCGTCCCCGAAACCGCTTCCAATCGGCATGGCTTACTCGCCCGCGAGCTTCGCCATCAGTTCAGCCTTGCGGGCCGTCTGCTCTTCGTCGATCTCTTCGCCGAGCTTGTTCAGCGAGGCCAGCTCCTTGCCCTCGGCCGCCGTCAGCTTGCCGGGCTTCTTGGTCTTCTCCTCGGGCTGGACCTCTTCGAGCTGCGCGCCCTTGGGGGCCTTGTCCAGCAGGCCGATGATCTCGCCACGCTTGAACATGGTGTTGGCCTGAAGCTCGTACACATTCTTCCCGGCCCCCTTCACGGCAGCCACGTGACGCACCCCGGCCTGCGCGGGGGTTAGCACCATCTGCGTGCCTGCGGGAATGTGCTGCACCTTGCCGGTCACTTCGTACATCGTGATGTCGCTCATGGCTCTCTCCGAAAAAGCCAGGGGCGCACTGCCCCTGGCTCTCGTCCTTGGGTTGGATTACACGAACTGCATCTGGTACGCGCCCTGCCACATGCCCAGGCCGAAGTTCATGGTCCGGTTCACGCCGTACAGGTGGCGCTTGTTCTTGAACTCCTCTTCGGAGCCCTCGGCGAGCGCGGAGACCTGGAGCGGCACTTCGATCTGCTTCACGAAGGGCTTCGCCGCGGCGTCCTGGCGGAAGAGCACGAACTTGTCCGTCCAGGTGAGGCGCGCGTTGGTCACGACATCGAAGATGAAGCCGCCGTAGCTGCCCACCGCCTTGACGATGTTCGTCTGCGACTGGCCACCGCTCAGGATGATATCCGCGCCGAGCGCCGTGTAGGCCGCCTTCATCAGCGCGACGGGCACCATGAGAAGGAACCGCTTCGCGGACTGGTTCATGGGACGGCCACGGTCATCCTTCAGCAGCAGCATGTTCTGGATCGCCGTGATGAGCGCGTCGCCGAACTCGGCGGCGGTGACGCCCGTGCTGCCGATGCTGGAGGTGTGCGTGGTCATGTTCGCCTGGGAGGGGGAATCCCCTTCCTGGTGGTCGGTGTCGAAGAAGTACTGGCCGTCGTAGCAGACCGTGGAGCCCGCGACGAGGATGAGCGCGGAAAGCAGCTCAGCGTCGTGCAGGTTGGCCGACTCGACGAGCTGGTTGATGCGGAGCTGGATCTGGCCGGTCTTGTCGCGGCGCAGCCAGTCGATCTTGATTTCGAGAGTGGCCTCGAAATCCTTGTTGTACACGCGGTAGTCGTTCTCACGCAGCGTGTCGGGCTGGCGTCCACCAGTCCAGGGGCGCATGGAGGGCGCAGTGCCCAGCCACACGTACTGCTCGGATTCCTGATCCGACTCGATTTCGTTCGAGATGGACGCCACCCATTCCTCGCCGCCGGTATCGAGACCGAGGCCGATGAGGGCGATGACGTCCTTGGATTCCAGATTTCCGACAAAACCGTCGAAGATGGACATTGTGATCTCCTTAGATCAGAGCGGCGTTGAAGGCGACGGTCGCGTGAGTGGCGTCATCCACGCTGGCGATCTTGCCGATGAGCGAATTGCCCGTCGAGGTCAGCGTGAACGTGTGATCGTCGGAAGCGTACACCGAAGTCCCGACAGCGGTATTGGCAGCGAGGCCAGCGACCGTGAGAACGATCTGGCCCTTCTTCTTGAATCGGGCAACGACGCTGCCCTTGGTGGTGTCGTAGCTGTCGTCCGCGAAGCCCGCGAACTTGTCGAGCGCGACGAGGGGGCGCACCGTGTTGTTGCCGGTGAACCCGAGAGCGGCACCCTTCCAGATGACCGCGGCAACAGCCATGGGGGCCTCGCCGAGATCACCGATACGGTACCGGAGCATGTTGGGGGCGCTGAGCTGAGCCATGTCAGTCTCCTCTACTTGAGCTTGGTTTCGGGGCGGGAGAACGCGCGGACGGTGCCGTTGCTGATCCCCTCATCGACGGCGCGGCGGCCCTTCGCGTACTTCTCGAAGTCACCACCGAAGAGCTTCTTCTGCGCGGCGCTCATCGCGTCCCACCGCGTCTTGAGTTCCGCGTCCTTCTCGGACGCCGACGCACCGGGCTCGTCCGTGGTCTTCTCGACCTTCAGCGCCGGGGGCGCGTTGGAGGCCGCGGCGGCAGCTTCGACGCTGCGGCGGTCCTTCTCCATCTTGGCGAAGATCAGCGCGGCATCGCCGGGCGTGGTCTTGCCGTCGAAGGCGAGCTTCTTGGCCTCGTCCTCGTAGCCGGGCAGGGCCGCGTCGAGGACGCCCTGGATGCGGGCGCGCTCGATGGCCTGCGCGTCCTCGGTCTTGTTGGCCGCGGCGGCGGCGATGCCGTCGGCGAGGGCCTTTTCGTACTCTTCCTTGGTCGCGAACATGGCGAGTCCTTTCTGTTTCGGGTTGGGTTGGTTGGTCTTCTTCATGGCGATCATCTCGGCCCAGGTGGCAACACCGTCCACCAGTCCCGCATCAACTGCCGCCTGCCCCATGAACACGCGGCCATCGGCCATCTGTTCGTGGGCCTGCTCCGTGTCCACGCCGCGATTGCGCGCGACATCGCCGAGGAACACGCTGTACAGCGCGTCCACTCGATCCTGGATGGACGCGCGGCCTTCCTCGGTCAGCGGCGCATAGCTGGAGTCCGGCCGCTTGTACTTGCCCGCCGTGATCTCCGTGGTCTTCACGCCCGCCTGGGCTTCCGCGCCGCTGACATCCACGTGCGTCGCGATGACCCCGATGGACCCCGCGAAGCTCGTGGTGTCCTTCAGGTACACCTCATCCGCGGCAGAGCACAACCAGTACGCCGCAGAGGCCGCGAGGCCATCCACCCACGCAACCATCGGCTTCTTGCCGCGGGCCGCGTAGATCGCGTCCCCCAGTGCTTTTGTTCCGTCCACCGTTCCGCCCGGCGAGTCCACCGCGAAGATGATCCTATCCACCGCAGGATCGGCCAGGGCCTCTTCCAGCTTGGCCCCGAGCTGATTCGTGGACACCCCACCGCACACCGCCTGGAAGAGCGACGGCTGCTTCGAGATCACGCCCTCGATGGGGATGATCGCGTCACCGTTCACGACGTCGTAGCTCCGGGTGGTCGCCATCTTCGAGCCCAGCGCCGCCTCGACAGCCTTCACGTCGATCTTCGGGCCGCGACGGTGATCCATGTACACGGCGTCGATGTCCATCTTTTTCGATGGAACCATCGCCCACGGCTCGTTGAGGATATCGAGGATGCTCATTTTGGATCTCTCCCCACTATAACCGCGACCGCGGGTCTGCTCAAGGCTTCTTGTTGTTGTCAGGCTTCTGCTTCGGCGGCGGGGGCGGCGCGCCCGGCTTCGGGGGCTCCTTGCCCGCGTCGTCCGCTTCGCCGTCCGCCGGGTCCGGCATCTCCGGGGGCTCCGGTTCGGGATCGGCGTCTGTCCGGCCGATGGCGACCGGCGCTGTGACGTTGTTCCCCGGCGTCGCCAGCCCCGCTTCGCGGCGCATGTTGGCGATTTCCACGGTACGCGCGTGCTTCTGGGTATAGGGGATGCCCGTCTCGCGCATCGACTCCTCGTCCAGATTCGTCACGCCCGTCGTAAGCCGCACGTTCGCCGCATTGGCGTCCTTCAGCGGGTCGATGCTCCCCGCCTCCTGGCCCAGCCAGATGCAACGCAGGTACGCTTGCCGCAGAATCGGGTCCTCGAAATACCCTGGGGCTTTGATGCGCCCGGCCGACACCGCCTCGTCCATGAACAGCTCAAAGATCGGCTGACAGAAATGGTGCGCGATCCAGGTTCGTTTCGTCTCGTAGTACCGCCACGCCATCAGGATCGCGGCGCGCGACGCCGAGTAGTTCGACGAGAACGACATCACGAACACTTCGCGCGGCATCTGCACGCCCACAGCGATCTCCGTGATGATGGCCGTCACGAACGGGTCGTAGTTGGCGTTGGGGCGGGAGGGGTCCGCGATCTTGACCTCGGTGTCGGCGTCCGTCTGCACGACCGCGCCGGGGCCCATCTGGTACTCGTTGTCGCCCGTCGTGTTGTTGCCGGTCGTCTCGGCATCCGTCCATTGCAGTGGCGGAAGCTGCTTCCCGGATTTCGAGTTGATGAACACCGTGAAATAGCTGGCGACCACGGCCGCCGTGAGTTCCGCGTCGCTGTACTTGCCGAGCATGTGGAACTTCTCGATGACCGGCGCGAAGATGCTCATGCCACGGGTCTGATCGTAGCTGTCGGTGAGCATCAGATGATGCACCGCTCTGCGGCCCTTCGCGTCGAACGCCTCGTACCGCGTCCATTTCCGCGTGTTGGGATCGAAGTCGAAATCCGACTGATTCGAGAAGTAGTACCCGAGCGGATCTCCGTAGGGGCCCAGATCCACGCCCGCCACCAGCTTGCCCGTGGGCTTCGCCGCGTCGCTCTTCATGTATGGATTCGAGCACTTATCCGCGGGGACGATCTGCACGCGGGTCTTGTATCGCGTGTTGCGGTCGATCTGCGGGCACATGAAGAACACGTCCCCGTCCACCATGGCGTGCATGGTGATGAGACTGGTCAGCTCGTAGAAGTTGAATTTCCGCGCCACGTCAAGGTCGCGGTTCATGGCGAAGAGACGGAACTCGTTTTCGACCTGCTTCGAGAACTTCTCCACCTTCTTCGGCGACCACTTCAGCGTGTCGCCGTCCGGCTGCGATTGCAGCTCCAGCCCGTCACCGACGATGGCCTGCACCGTGTTGCGAGCGTGGCCCGTGGCGTACGGCTCGTTCCGCACCAGATGCCGCGAGCGCGCCATGATGGTTTCGCGGGGACGGCGGTTCACGCCTGTGCTCCACGCTCCTTCGGTGTTGCGGTCGCTGCTGACGAGGCGGGAAACCAGATTCCGCAACGAGCTGCGCGTCTTGCTCGCGCCGTAGTACGGCTCAGTCGTGTTGTTGTTCCACCCGAAGCCATCCAGCGCGGCCATGGCGCTCCGTGCCTTGGCGCGCTTCATCAACTGGTCCGCGTCCATAACGCCGATGTTGAACAGCGTACGCTCGAAAATGTTCGGTCCCTTTTTCATGCTCACACCACCAACCTTCCGACGTTGATCCCGGTTCCGCCCTGTGCCGCCGCCTTCGCTTCGGCGATCTGCACCTTGTACCAGTCGATTGTCTCGCGCACCTCGGGCAAGTCAGCGCGAACGAGCTGACGCCCGTTTCGGATGCCGCCGATGGTGTACTGCTGGCCCTTTTGCAGCGCGCGCAGCGCCTTGAACCAGTCTTCGAGATCCGCTTCCAGCTCAGTAAGGGTGGGCATGTCATTTCCCTCGTTTTTTCAGGCCGGACTTGAGTTCTGCGAGCATGGTGGCGATGTCTTTCACGTCGAGGATCGAGAAGGCCGCGATGTTCAGCACCGCGCAATCGAGCACTTCGTTTCTCTCCCGCACCTTCTCCCACACAACGTACTTGACACCTGATCGGTACTTGATTGTAGCCTTTTCAGCCCGGAGCTGTCTATAGAACTCTTCCGACAGCCCGGCCGGGAAGTGCGTGTAGCTCGGGCCGGGGATCGGCACCATCCGAATTGAGTCGTCCAGAATGGACTTGGCGGCATTGGTGCCGATGCTGTACAGGGTCGCCCGGTGCTCGTTCGACTGCGTGGGGGTCGTGCTCAGCGGCGCGGTGGGGTTGCTGGAGCCCTTGGACGAGAACACCCGGTACTTCTGCCGGGCCTTCGTGTACTTGTAGACGAACGTGGACGTGTTGCCGTCACCCGAATCCACCAGCGCGCAGCTCAGGGGCAGTTTCCGGCCCGAGGCATGGGTCCATTGCCGCTGGAGCAGCTTGTCCAGCTCGCGCCAGACGTCGGGCTGCTGGGGTGCGCCCCAGAGCTGAACCGGCGCGATGGGCCGACCCTGATCGTCCGGCAGCGCAAGCACCCACCGCTCCTGGCCCACTCCGTGCGCCATGAACAGCACCTCCAAGCGATCCGGCTGCACGTCCACGCCCGCGGTGATGACGCATGCCTCCATCGGCACTTCCGCGCCGTAGTTCTCGCCGCGGTCCTGGATGCCCTCGACATCCACGGTCTTCTCGCGCTTCTCGTCCCAGCATTCCCCCAGCACCGTGTTCACGAACACCCGCAACTTCTCCAGGCCGCCGCGCTTCGCCGAAATGAACGCTTGTGCGATCTGCCCGAACGAGCGCCACGGGCTGTACATCTCGTTCATGTGGAATCCGCGGCACGTGACCCGCTCCGGGTGCTCCGCCAGCCAGACGCCCGATTCCATCATTTCGGTCTTATGGCGATCCTCGATCATCTCTGGGCAATGCGCGCACTGGTATTTCGCGTCCTGCGGCTTGTTCTCCGGCCACGTGAGGTTCTTAAACTCAAGCACCTGAAGCGCGCCGCAATGCGGGCACGGAAGAAAGAACCGCTCCATGGTGGATTCGAGCCACAGCTCATCCACCCGCGAAATGCCGAGCACGGTCGGCGTTGCGGCCACCACCGATTTCCGATTCCAGAACGTGTTGCCGCGCTTCTCCACCAACAGAAACGGGTCGCCTTCCACCTGTCCGTTCTTACCGATCGACAGCGGAATACGGTCGATCTCGTCCACGAAGATTTTGCCCACGGGACGCATCGACGTTTCCGCGGTCGAGTTGCCACCGATGGCCGTGAAGTGTCCGCCAGGGAAGTTCTTGTGTACCAATGTCTCCTTCGAGTTCCCGGCGAACTTGTCTTTCTCCTGGTTTCGCACCTTCTCACGAAGCGGCAGCGTGTCGCGGATCGTGGGATCGAGGCGATCCTTAATCCACGTC
Organism: Acidobacteriota bacterium; assembly: GCA_018269005.1. GTDB lineage: Bacteria > Acidobacteriota > Blastocatellia > Pyrinomonadales > Pyrinomonadaceae > OLB17. Next base: position 35,539 of record JAFDVK010000056.1, read on the forward strand.
TTCGCGAGTCCTCCTGTCGGCAGCATGAGAAGCATGGGCTCAGGGGCCATGTCCATCGTGTAGCCGATCATGTTCAGAATGCCCTCCGTATTGTGCGTAGGGATCATCCCACGTCCCGCAAGAAACAGGTGATCCTCTGCCGCCACACCGATACAGCGCGTAGGCACGCTCTTCACTTCGCGGATAGCCACGATCCTGCGCTGGAAAACTTCCGAAGTACGTCGCCCTTTACGCGAAGGTTGCCGCGCCGCCTTGCGAGCAAGATGAAACACCGGCATATCCGCATAGACCATGAACGTCGTGATGAACGCAACACCCTCCACGCGCTCACCGAGATATGTGCATCGAGTCTTCCGTTCCGCCATCCTCGGCTTCAGCCCCAAGGACCGGATCAGCTCAACAACGTCTTCAGCCAATCTGCGATTGGTGAGCGTGATAGAGCATCTTCCGTTCTTCCCGCACGTCCCATCCGTGTCCATCAACCCCCGCAATAGCTCAAGGCGCTGCTCAGACGACGCCCGAAGATACGGGGCGGGAATGTGTTTGTTCCGCATCAGCCCGAGAGCCACCAGTCGATCACTGAACGCCATCGCTGCCGAATCAGGGGCGTCTTTCCTTGCGCGGCCCCACTTGGACGCCATCGCCGCCTGCCTCCCACATTCGGCACAGTACCCGCTTTTCGTTCTCCCTGTTTCGGCAAGCCTGTGCCCGCGGCGGCACACCTCCGCGGGATCGCGACGCCCCAACGCGATCGTCAAGACTCCGGTATCCGTTCGATGGACCACTTCCTGCCGCTCATTGACGTGCCGCAGAATGTCGGGGGCGTCGTTCTCGTGGAGCGTGATCTGACCAGAATAGCTGTGCCCATCGCCTAGCCACACCCCCAGGCTGTACGGCGCGATGCTCTGCGTAATCGGGGCGCACTCCAGCGGCTCCGCAAGGGCCACCGAGAAGTTGTTTCGCACTCCCGTCTTCACCCCACGCTTCACGATCTGTTCGGTCGTAAGCACGCGTGTCCCGTACCGCTCGCTTTTGGTTTCCCACAAGTGGCCCGCATCTGCGACGATCACTTCGCCATCGCTGAACTCGACAGCATAGCAGCGATGCCCCTGAAACACTTCCGATACGAGGACAACTCGTGTCGGCTTACCATTCTTTCCGAATACCATGTCCCCCACCACGATATCCCCCATTGTGGTCCACCCGTTCGGCGTCGGGATCGGCGTATCCAGGGCTAACGCCTTAGCCATCTGCGCCGAGAACTTCATCACGATCCGGTCGATGCGGTCGTCCTTGTACGCATCCATGATCTCGCGCATCCATGGCACCTTGCTCGTGCGCCATTTGCCCGGCTGCGACGACGCTTCGGGCGGCAGCATGCGGTACGCATCCGACCATTCGGATACGGTCATATTCGCGGGAGGCTTCCAGGCCGCGCGTACCTGCTTCCCGATGCGGTTCGTGACGTCTTCAACTGTCCCGGCTACCGTCGAGTATGCGGGCTTTTTCTTTCTCTCCAGCCAACTCATCAAGCACCTCGTGGATCATTTCAGTGACGATCTTTTGCAGTTGATCCGGCGTCGCCCCGTCACGCAAGTAGGGGCGGGAGCTTGCCGCGACCGCGTTCGGGATGGCGAGCAGTTTCAGCTTCGCGCGCGCCACGATAGACACGATGTACTTCGACGCGGCCTTGATCGAAACGAGATCCCCGGCCATCTCGTCTGCTTTGTACCGCTCGATGCGTGCTCGCTGCTTGCGGAATTCCGCGAGTTCCTTGTCCTCGCCCTGCGGTGCGTCCGGGTCCGTGACCTTGTTGCCGCGAGCCGCATGCCTTAGCGACGATGCCTGGGAACGGATATGGCCGCGAAGGTACTCGCAGTAAGCCGTCACCTGATCCATATCCCAATCGTTCCGGCCGTTCTCCTTGACGACCCGGTCCGTCTTCAGCTTCGAGATTTCGTTGTGGTCGATGCCCAGGATCGCCGCGAATTCCACTGTCTTCATGTGGTCCTCACGCCGCTAAGGATCTCCTGGAGATACCCGGTCGTGAGCACCGGCAACACGTCATTGATGACCGCCAAGCCGTTCTCGATAAACGGCCACTTCTTCTTGATGTGAACCGGACGGTCGAGCAAGAACCAGAGCGGCTTGTACGCCTTCCGCCCACCGACGCGAATCGCGATGGTGGGGATGGCCGCGTGCTCCAGGAACACGAGTCCCGCGTACTTCTTCACCCGCGGAGCCGCGCCCGCCTTCTCGACGCGACGCCTGCGGCCCGAGGCCAGCCCATGCCGCGCCTCTTCCTGTTTGATCTTCGCCTTCGTGATCGCGAGCAACATCTGGCCGGGCCAGTTCTGGCCGCGCAGCGTGGTGCGCTCACCCGCCGCGCCTCGCGGGAACTGCACTGTCGGCAAGTCCGCACCCATTTTCGGCACGCCCTGCGTGTCCCCGTGAGGCATCTTCTCGCCTCCCTCCACCAGCAACGGAGCGAGATCAAATCCGCGATTCCCTTTTCGCACGCCCACCGTGCCGATGAGCCTGTCGCGCGTTGCTGGTTGCGGCGTCACGATGGAGTTCCGCATCCAGTTGGTGCGGATCTTCAGGTACTCGCCCAGCCTATCTCGACTCGTCGTTCGCACGAACCCTACCGTTTCCGTGATGGCGCGCGCCACGGCGAAGTTGGTCTGGCGACCGAACCGCTCGAAGACCTTCGCGGTTCGCTTGATGTCAAACTGGAGTTGAACTACCTGATCCATCGGGCGTACTCCTGATAGATTGCGGCGTAGGTGATGGCGTTCCGGTGATTGACGAGGTGGATCATAGCGTGTGGGGTGTCGAACACTTCATCGATGGCCCATTCCGGATATGCGGTCCAACCCCACGGCGTGCTCATCACCACCATAGCCGGGAAGACCGACTTGCCGAAGTCCTTCATCCAGCGGCGCTGGTCCACGTCAGGGATCATCGCCTTGTCCCATGAGGTCGCCGACAGGGCGGGGACGTCGAGCGTGCTCTTGATCTCCATCCACATGCCCGGTGGGTACTTCGTCAGCACGGCCATGTCCTGCGTCGGCAAGCACGCGAGCGTGTCGCAGATTCCCTTGGTGAACCTGTCCGTGAACTTCTGCACGATGCAGCCCTGGCCCTTCAAGGCTGTGAGCATCTTCGACTGGAATTTCGCTTCACCGGACATTCTTGGGCCTCCGTTGTACGGGCTTACCCTCGCCCGGCTCGACGCGCTCGTACATATCCCGCTTTTCCAGGTGGGCTCGTAGAGAGTCCCGATGGATGCCTAGCTCCGATGCAACCAACCCAAGCGGCCGGATCAGTGTCTCCTTTCCGTTGATCGTGCCGAGCCAGCCCCTATCGGCGCATGCCCGCACCACCATGTCCGTCGTCCAGCGCGGCTTCACGAGCCCCGCCTGCTTGCGGTAGTACGAGATTTTCCGCGAGGTGAGTTCTGGGTACTTCTCCTTCAGCTCCCAGATGGCCATGTGCCGGATCTCCCACATGAACTCCTTCTTCGCGCCCTCCTGCGTGTCCGCAGTCATCGCGGACTCGTTTTCCAGGTGCGTCATGTGCTTTCGGCCCAGGCCAGCTTTTCGGCGAAGGCGCTGCAATTGATTCCGAGAGATGCCCAGCTTTTCGAGCTGCTCGTCAAAGGTGTCGTCCTGGAGGCTCATCAGGTTGTCGATCATCCGCTGCGGGTCCTTGAGCCGTTCAGCCACCACCGGCCGCGTGCCCATCCGCTTACGGATACGCGACACCTTGGACGGATCGAGCCCGAACGCCGCCTTGAAGTACGCGCACGACCGGCCCTGCTCCAATGCCTCCTGGAGATCCGCGCACCGTTCCGGTGAGAGTGTGTCCTCGAACCGCTTCCTCATAGCAAAAGCATACCACGGGGCGGGAACGAAAACAACGTGGGGCTCGTCGCCTTATATGGAACGCGCGCATGCGCATATACACGCCTGCGCAGGAAGCACTTTTTTTACGAAAAAACAATTGGCGACACACGGAATGCTTTTGCCTGTATCCCTACCCAGGCAACCCTCAAAAACCAAGGAAACAACAACGAAACGTAAATATCGTGTACGGCGACGAAATACCGTTTCTGTATGTGTTGATTTTGCGTGGTGTTGGAAGCGACCTCCGCCCATTTAATTGTGTCACAAAGATGTTGCGCAACTGTTCTTTCGTAAAAAAAGTGCTTCCTGCGCACGCGTATATGCGCGCACGCTGCAAGTGTTGTGCCAATTGCTGCATGTTGTTGGGTAGAGTTGATTTACGAGCCGTGCGATTATTGGAGCACGAATCAATGGGTCGTCGAAATGGGCCAATCGACAAAAAGCAACCCCCTCAAAACACGTAAATCTCGCAGAAATTTACGTTTTTCTGGCGGAAAACAGTTGCGGATTGCCTCGGGGATAATTACGATCCTGCTTTTGCGTCGTAAATTCCGTGGGGCGAAATAAGCAAGTCCTGTGCCAGTAAATATGCACCGAATGGCCGCATATTCGTGCATATTGTCGTATGCTCGTGCATATATTGGTATATTCGTGCATATGTTGGTATATGGGCTGATTTGCACTATATTAAATTTAATGCCCTATATCAATCGCCGCATACACACGCGCCACAACACGGGCGCGCGCGGCCACCCCCGACGCCTGATAGGGGCACAGGACCCGAGCCGGAATGGCACGGGAATTGCTTATACCTCGCATGACATTGCTTTTGCCCCGCGCTACCCTGCCCGCGCTACACTTGACCCAAGCCAAGCGATATCAATACATATATGCGCGCAGCCTCACCATGCCCATGCACTGACGCACCACGGCACAAGGCCAGCGCATAGCGTCACTGGCTCAGAGCCGCGCCCAGTAAGGCCCGGAGCGAATATGCACGCTGCGCTTGCATATGCACTGGACGCTGGGCGTCCATGGGCCCGTGACGCTTGATCGTAAATGCTTGATTCTATTGGGCCGCAACTCTGGCACGGGCCGTGCTTAGAAAAGAGTGGAGACAAACCCCATGGCCACTACTTCCCTCCCCCTCACGCCTGCCCCTCTCACCCTGGCCGCTCTGTGCGATGCCGTCGAGCGTGCGTCCTGGACCGGCGAAACACTTCCTGTTGCCGCTGCCATCGTCCGCAATGATCGCGCGGCCCTGATGGTCGAGATTCCCGTCATCCACTCCCGCGCCTATGAAGGCCGCGTTATCGAAGTGGTGCTCTGATGACTTCGCACACTCATCAGGTCATCTTTGGTCGCCGCGTGGCGGACTGCCCTCGTTGTGCTGAACTGGAAGCGGGTTCCGCGCCTCGTGCCGGATGGCAGAAAAACTACTTCGCGCGGAAGGCCGCGCTTAACCGGCCCGAAGCGCGCCACGATTGCCGCGCCTCGCATTGCGGCCCCGTTTGCACCTTCGGAGAGTGGTAAAATGTTGACTCCCTTCCGCGCGTCCCGCCTGTATCGTGAAGCCTCTGAAGCGGGCCGCCACGATCACTACACAGTCTCTCTGGCCTATCGCCAGCTCGCGTTCCTCGTCACTGAACAATTCCGCGGCCTTGAGCGGATGGGCATGCGCTTCCTGCGCTCGGATGATCCCCAACCCTATCACTGCCACCTGGATCTGGCTGAGGATATCAAAGACGGGACCATGCGCGTCTATGCCGGATGCCTCAATCATCCCGAATTCACCGACGAGGAAAACTGGATGTTCCGCGCGGTCCATGACTACTTCGGTCATGCGATGCCGGGCCATCCGTTCGATACCTTCCAGGGTGAAGTTGACGCGTTCCGCGCCCATGCCGCTACCTTCCCCGCTACCATCGGCGCGCGCCTTGCGCTGCAAGCCATGGCGCAAGAGGTGGTCGGACAAGCGGGGGCGTTCTATATGACCGGCAAGTATCCGGTCCAACATGCGGGACTGTTCCCGCTTCACGAGGTGCTGTAATGCGCCACTTGCTCGCTACCTTCCGCGCCGCGTCATGGGTTCGCGCCTATCGCGTTGCGCATCACCTTCCCATTCACCGGAGTCGCTAACATGCGAGATAAACTCGTTCCCTTCTCCAACCTCGCGCAAGCACAGGCCCAGGCCGCAAAACTCCGCATGGCTCTCACATATGGCGGAGTGTCGGACCAATTCATCCGCGTTTCCGTCATCGCCACCGGCAAACGCTACACGGTCCAAGCTGGCCTAATCGCCGAACTGGGGAACCCATGAAAACCTTTACCCTTTTCGCTTCATCCCCGGCCTTGCGCGAAACGCTGGCCCATCATCAGCCGGACACATGGGCAATGAATAAGGGATTCGCCCTGGGAGTCTGGGCGGGGACTGTGGAGCTGTCCAGCGTGACGCAGGAATACAACTTCGGCGATGCCATGGACAAGGCCGCGCGAATCTGCCAGGACAAAGGGGAAACTTGCGTCCTGGTCATCACGGATGCCGAAGAATCGGCCCGGAGGGTGGCGCATTGGTCCGCGCCCTTCGCTTCCTTCATGGACGCCAAGCGTGCCATGTCGGGCGTCCCCGCGTGGAGCTACTGGCAGGGCCGGGCCCATATCTACGGTCCCCGCCCCATCCGCGTGGATGCCTACCCAGACTCCGAAACCGGGGAAGTCTGGGCGGCTCTCGTGAATCAATACGGGGAATGCTCTCTTTTGTCGGCGCAGGTTTACTCAGAGGTGGAACTATGAACGCGAAACACACTCCCAGTCCGTGGTATGCGCGCGGCCCGCAAACACATTCCGTTTGGATCTGTGCGAAGGCACAGAAGGGCGGCCCGTTTGAGCATGTCGCCTTCGCGCGAGTCTACCTCTGCCAGCACGGGAAACGGAAGATTGACCCGGAACTGCGGAAGAATGCGGACCTGATCCTTGCCGCGCCCGAGCTGCTGGAAGCGCTGAAAGATCTGGAAGCGCAAGCTCGGAAATGGGCTCCGAACCTTGACCGGAGTAGGAGTGTTGAGGCCATTGCCAAGGCGGAAGGGGCGGACCATGTCTAATCATCCAAAAGAGCGCCAAAGGGTCCTGGCCGCATTCCGTGACGCTATCGAAATGACGCGCGGCCCGCGTGGCGGGAAACTGGCCTTGGGTCAAACCGTCATCCATGCGAGCAGCGGGAAGGAATCCCTCACGGCCCAAGGTGCAACTCTCACGATGCACGGCTCGCAAATCGTGCGTTGGGAATCGGCCGTAAAGGAAGGTCATCAGACCTTGCGAGTTTGGATCAATCCAGCCGGGTGGGGTCATTCCAGCACGACGCGCGAACGGATAAACGAGGCATTGGACGCGCTAGGGATCAAGGCCAGCCTATACACAATCGGCGGGGAACTGCGAGCCGGTGGAAAGGTCATCCAAGACAACGCATGGACGCAGGTACACCCCTATTGCAACGGCCTAGACACGGCTCCATCTTCGCGCGCCATCCGCAAACACAACGCGGACGCATTCATCCTTTCCCGGTTTGTGTGGAATACCTGGAAGATTCGCAGCATCGCTCCAGCATCGCGGAACGGCATGGCGGACCCTTTTAGTTTCGTGGTCCGCGCGTTCCGGTCCAATATCGCAGCCGATGGGGGAGGCCGGACCATGCTTGTTTTGCAGGTGGATGAAAAGGGACGGCCCAAGGCCGATCCTATTTATGTCCATCAAGACTTCCGCAATCCGATTGGGGGATAACATGCGGACCGAAACGCGGGAAATTTACCTTTTCAAAGAACTATCCCCGGAAGCTCAAACATTAGCCGTCCGCGCGGAATACCGAACGCGCGCCGATTCGGAGCTACCGCGGGCGCAGGAAATGCGCGAATCGTATTCCGCGATCCTGGACGCGTTGGGCCTGGAGGTGGACCGGGACGGGGACCCTAAGCGATTCCCTGACGAGGTGGGACCATTCCAAAAGGGCCGCGCTATGGCCTGGGCGGAGAATAACCTCGTGGGTCCGCTGCGAATCCCCTGGAAAGGGGACAAGCGGAACAAGGTACGCGAGTACGGAAATGCGTACTATGCGGGGAAGGTTCCGCCCTGCCCATGGACCGGATTTTACGCGGACGATGTATTCCTTAGCGCGTTCCTGGACGCGGTACGCAAGGGCAAAAGCCTGAACGACGCGGCCCAAGAGCTGCCAGCCGCGTTCCGTGAACTGGTCCGCCAGGAATGGGACCAGTACCTTAGCGAAGAAACAATCCGCGGGGATCTGGAACAAACGGGCGCGGAATTCCTGGAAAGCGGGGCCCGGCCTTGGGCGATGTCCGAATTTCCCCGATGAAGCCAAGGCATCCCCAGACCGCGCGGCCCGCTGCCCATGTGGCGGGGCCGCGTGAACGCGAGCTTGTGAAACTCCTCCGTGCCATTGGCCGCATCCTGCTATTCGCCACGCTGATTAGCGTCTTCATCCTTGCCATTGGTGCATTCTTCATCTACGCGGTAGCGCAAGCCTCGTGTGGGACGGCTGGGAAGAACTGACGCGGGACGCGCGCCACCTGACGAGGGCCCCTACATGGGGCCCTTGCCTTGTGCGTTGAGGGGTGTAGACTGGGGCTCTTGGTAGCAAGCGCAACGACGGAGGTGCCCATGGACCGTAGCTAGCCAAAGCGGACTACAGCGAATCACCTGGACAAGGGCCCCGCAGTGACGGGGCCTTTTGCTTGGTCCCCGCGCCACGAGAAACCGGCCCAGCGGGACGCGGGACAATGGCCATAGACGCTGGACGATTCGCCCAGGCAGGAGCGCCGCGCCACGAGGAACCGGGGCCTTAAACGCTGAGACTGAATCTCAGACCCCCTACCGGCGATGGGCACCTAGTTCCGGGCCCTTCAATAGGGCCGCCCGAAACATTCATCCGGCCGACCATGGAAAACTCATGGCCGTCTGGATGAAGTTGAGCTGGGATGAAGTTGAATCACAATGCACACAAAGCACATGGGCCCCACCGAAGCGAGGCCCACGGAGCTGCTTTTCGGAGACTGGGGCTCAAGCCAGCGAGGACGAGGGAACCAGTCCCGTCCACCATGAGCAGTCTAGCCGATAGGCCCGACCGGCTCAAGCAAAGGCTTGGCGAGGGGCGACGCATTGCCTGACGACATCGGCCGAAAAAGGACACGACCCGAAACCCAACGCGGACTCGTGACCTCGGGAAGTGGCTCATTCGGCTTGAGACCCATCACGATCTTGGACAGCGGCAGAAGAATCCGGGCACCGATGGGAATCTCCTCGTCCATCGGCTGAAAGACGATCAGCCCGAACTCATGGGATTCAAGGCTGGGCTCGGGATCAAGCTCCAGAAGAAGATCACCCTCCATGAACACCATGCGCCCAACCTGCGCGAACGGATGAAGAACCGCCGGAACCCCCGCCCCAACATTCGGAGAAACGCTAATGAAGTGCATGAACATCTCCTAGCTACGCGCGACACGCGCCGCGGAATCGGTCAAAAAGGGCGTGGGAATCAGTCAGAAAGGGAGTGGGTAGTACCTTGGGCGGGGGGACGATTCGGGCCGCGGACGACATAGCCGAGCATGAAGGCCAGCGCTGCGATGAGAACAACCTCGATGACATCGTAGCAGCGGGCGTGCGGATCGGGCTCAGGGGGAGCGGGCGTGGTCTTGGGGTGAACGGGGCAGTGCCAGTTGCCGCCGAAGTCGCGGCAGAAAAGATTCTCGTGGCGTGTGTACACGAGCGGACGGCCGCAACCGGAGATGGAGCACTTGGGGTGCGTGCCAGGGTGGATGGTGGGGGTCATGGTTTCTCCTTCTCGCCGAGGATGGCGGCACGGAACTGCATGGGGGACGCACCCCACATATCTTTCACGGCGCTCCAGACCGCTTCCCGCACCTTCCGCTCGATCCTGGCGACGAACTGCTGGGCGGTGGCGGAGGTGCGAGCTAGAAGCTTGCAGTCCTCGCAGATTCCGTCCCCATCCTTGTAGGAGCATTCGTGCCCTTCAAGGCGCTCGTGGAACATCCCCACCTGAGCCAGCGCGGCGTCAAGCTCGGACTGAAGTTCCGCGACCTTAGCCTCCAATTCCTGAGCATAGGGTATGGTCTTCAGCGTATAGACCTCGGTCTTCGCCGCATCAAGCTGGCGCTCCAGCTCGGCGACCTCTTTACAAACCCACGGCGCAGCTTCGACATCAGGCCGAATGCGCGATGAAAGGGAACCTCTTTTGATTGTTGTGCACAGTTGAAAGCCCTCGTCGCACTTGGGGCAATCGAATACTCCGGGGTAGCTGGGATTCGGCACAAGCTCGGTTCCGCACTTCGGGCAGCGTTCAGACATGGGTTCTCCTGTTCCATTGTTCAACGACGCGGGCCTTGCTCACCCTCCACGGGAGGCCGAGTTTGCAGATCCCGCAGCACACTGTGAAGCGGATATAGGGCTCGTAGCGCTGGCGAAGTTCGGCGTCGTGGCCACAGCACGGGCACGGCTTGAGGATTGAAAGTTCAGTCGCCATGCTCGGCTCCTTTCTTGCGGGCTTCTTCGCGGGCAACGGCGGCATAGAAGGCATCGTGGGTGGCTTGGTTGGCGAAGATGCGCGTTCCAGCGTCCAGCTTTTCGTAGCACCAGATCAGCGCCTTACCACCTTCCGCGAGCTTCGCCTCCAGCGCCGCGTTGGCGGCGGTGAGGTGCTTGATGTATTCGACGGCCCCGAAGTCTTCGGGGAGCACGGCCAGGAGAGCTTCGTCACCTTCCTGCAACTCCCTCACCCGCGCTTCGGATTCGGCGAGCTTGGCGCAGAGCGCGTGGGCATCGGCGTTGCGGGGGCAGACCCAGCGGGGATGGAACACCTCGTCGGGTTCCATCTCCAGCCCGCATATCTCACAGAGTGGATTCATGTTTCTTCCTCCAATACTTCGTCCGTTGGTAAGCGTTCCAGCAGGCCCTACATCGGTATCCAATCTTTGATGGATACTTAATGGGCATGCTGTTCTGTTTCGTCATCTCGTGGCCGTGAGGGCAACGGGATTTATCTTGGTAGCGCGGCGCTCGCAGCATGTTTTCAAGCACCGTGACAGCTTCCAAGTGGTCAGGATTCACACAGGCTCGATTGCGGCATAGGTGATCCAACTGCAAACCGGGTGGAATCTCACCCTTATGGATGAGATATGAAAGGCGATGCGCTCCCATTTGTCCTCCATAAACGCTCAAGTGACCGTAGCCATGGCTGTTGATGCCACCAGACCAGAGCCAGCATCCACTCATGGGCTCGAAGTGAATGCGCTCCCAGAACCGTTTGACAGGGTCTTCAAAGGGGCGACGCAAACTTTTGCGTGGTGGAACTAGGCAGCCGGGTAGTTCACATGTGGGGTTCATGGCTTCACCTCCAATGGAAGAAGTGAGAAAACGACCCAGTTCGGATGCTGGCTGAAGCCGGTGACATATCCGATGCGGCGCGTTTCTTGTTCGCCGGAAAAACAGAAGCCGTCGTACTCCTTGAGCGTCACCGTGTCACCGGCATTGAAGCCTCGGTCGTTATAGCGAATCTCAAATGTCTTCCGGCCATCGCGGATAGCCTGAAAGTAGGGGCGCTCGATCTTTAGGTCGTGGTTCATGGCTGGCCTCCTTTCAGGGCGGCGTCAATGAAGGCGTTAACCGCGTTGGCATCCGCGAAGATGCCTCCGCGCAGGGTTCTCAAAGTGGCCTCCATCTCCTCTATGCGCTGGAGGAGGTCGAGGGCGACTGCTTCCCTTGCGTCTCGCCACTCTCCATAATTTACAGCGCCACCACGCTTATCCCG
>JAFDVK010000057.1 GCA_018269005.1 Acidobacteriota bacterium
AGGCAGGCTCGGCTTTTTGCCGAGAGCGTTCATGCATAGGGCCTCCGGCCCACCGGATGCACTACTTGCAAGCAGTTTTATAGATGGGCCGGAGGCCCTATAATGCCCACTCGCTCGGGAAAAACCCGAGCGAGTGCTCGCGGTGGGACACGCGAGCGAGAGCGGGCATTACACGACAGCTCGCGCTCGGCTTTTTGCCGAGTGCGTTCCATCTTAGGGCCTCCGGCCCGCCGAATGCAACGTGTACGCGTGGCTCGTGGACGGGCCGGAGGCCCTATAAGGCCCACTCGCTCGGGAAAAACCCGAGCGAGTGCGTAGGTTGGTCGACATCACCCGACAGCACGCTCTCGGCTTTTCGCCGAGTGCGTTCATCCATAGGGCCTCCGGCCCGCCGAATGCACTATCTGCAAGCGTGACTCATAGACGGGCCGGAGGCCCTATAACGCCCACTCGCTCGGGAAAAAACCCGAGCGAGGGCTCGCGGGGGACACGCGAGCGAGTGCGGGGTTGATGTCCATCGGGTGCGCCAGCCACAGAGACACGCGAGCGAGTACCGAGACATGCGAGCGAGTGCGGGGGGGGGCGGGGAGTGCCCGCGTTGTAGATACCCGAGCGAGTGCGGGGGGTCTGTGGCTCGCGCGAGATGTGGTGTTCACGACAAGTACCTCTCTTTGATCTTATCCCAATACTTCAGGTTCACTTCACAGTCCATCTCAGGATCACTTACGTCTCGTTTGATAGTGACGCTTATAGACGGCTTATTCAGAATGTCATCGGGTTCAAAGTCATGATCCTTTTGGTATCGCACGCCCGTAAAGTTGTCGCCGTAGAAATAGTACAACCTGTTAACCTCACGAAATTGCTCCCACTGAGAAAGGTCCTTTCTGTCGAAGGGTCCGTCTCCGTGACCATCGGTTCCGAAACATGCATGTAATTCATCGAAGAGTGCGCGAATCTGGCTCAATGACGGGGGAGCGGTTCGGCTACTCGTGAGAATCACCTCGTTCAACCATGGATGACAAAGAGCCTTGTCGAAGTGTCCCCAAAGGTGGACCGGTAAGTCGATGTCGTCATCACCGAATTGAACACTGGCAACCTCCTTAAGGCCATTCACTGAAATAATCGGAGGTAGCCCATCTGCAACTGGTGTCGCAACCGCAGGCGTTGCTGGTGAAGACGAAAGGGGCTTGCCGAAGAGCTTGTCTATAATACCCATGGTTGAGGAATTTCTGGTGAAGATAAGGCCGCCCACTCACTCGGCAATCAGCAGAGCGATTCCGGGGGAAGCCCTATATTGGCCGCATGAAGCATTGCATCCTTCTCGCTGCTCTCCTTTTGTCGTTGAATTCACTTTGCCAGCCATATCACAGACCTGCATTCGTTGGCAAATACACCGATTTGCTTATTGGGAAACGACTAATAGCTACACCCAAAGATCCTGCATTTCAGCGATTTGGTTACAAAGGTTTTTTTCAGGAGTATGACTCAACAGCGCGGTTTATACTGCCCAGGGCACTCATATATGATAGCTTGGTTGGAGACACTTTTATCGTACAGAGAGTTAACAAGGTGCCATATAATGCCAATGAATTAAATTATGGTAAGTATAATGTTCTAATTCTTCAATCTGCAAATTGGGGCCTCATCTATTACCTTTATGATACCGAAAACGATTTCAATATGGAACTCTACTCAGTAGATGACCTGACACCACCTGTAGGGTATTATTGTGGTGAAGTCCAAAAATCTAAGGACAAATTCACTGACGAGATATCATGGTCGACACCTTTATTACCTCTCGTTTACTTCAGGCGAGTGAAAAGCGCGAGCGGAGACCTCTATTACATGTCGCTTCGGACTCTACATGCAGATGTTCATGGAGGCAAGGGGGTCGTTATTTTATTGGAAAACGGTTCCAAAATCCAGAAGCCGAACGCAGATGTGTCAATCAGTGTTAATCCGGAGGCGCATTACTATGCCATATCAACATTTAGAATCACTGAGGCTGACAGACATAAGCTGACAACTTCTGCTATCACAGATATCCGTCTTTACATTTATGACCAGGCTATTTCAGAAGGCAATCGATTCAAGGATTTATTGACCTGCCTGCAAAAGGCTGAATAATCTTCCACCTCGGCGCTCGGCTGCGCCGAGTGCCTTACTTACAAACAGCCGCAGGTACCCTTGGCCCTGCGGCTGTTCTCCTATTTCAAAATCCCTCACGCCCCACACATCTCGCACCCCTCCGGATCATCCAGCGAGCAAGCGATCCCGGCCTTCGCCAATTCCTCGGCGGAGGTCTGCTCTTGCACTCCTGCCCTGAGCGAAGTCGAAGGGGCACCCTCTAACTCTTGCACCTTTCCCGACGGCTCCGCCAGCTTACTCTTGTCCAACGTGAACTTGATCGCGTCCGTGGCGGCCTTGGTGCGCAGGTAGTACATGCCGGTCTTCAGGCCCGCCTTCCAGCTGTGGAAGTGCATGCTGGTGAGCTTGGCGAAGTTCACGTTCTCCATGAAGACGTTGAGGCTCTGGCTTTGGCAGATGTAGGCCCCGCGGTCGGCGCTCATGTCGATGATGGTCTTCTGGCTGATCTCCCAGGCGGTCTTGTACAGTTCCTTGAGGTTCTGCGGGATCTCCGCAATGTGCTGCAC
>JAFDVK010000058.1 GCA_018269005.1 Acidobacteriota bacterium
AGCCTGCACACCAACGCCTACGACGAGGCCATCACCACGCCCACCGAGGAAAGCGTGCGCCGCGCCATGGCCATCCAGCTCATCATCAACAAGGAGCTCGGCCTGGCCAAGAACGAGAACCCGCTGCAGGGCAGCTTCATCATCGAGGAGCTCACCGACCTGGTGGAAGAGGCCGTGCTCACCGAGTTCGACCGCATCACCGAACGCGGCGGCGTGCTCGGCGCCATGGAGACCATGTACCAGCGCAGCCGCATCCAGGAGGAAAGTCTCTACTACGAGACGTTGAAGCACACCGGCGAATACCCGATCATCGGCGTGAACACCTTCCTCAGCAGCAAGGGCTCACCCACCATCCTGCCGAAGGAGGTGATCCGCGCCACGGAGGAGGAGAAGGAGGCGCAGATCGCCACGGTGGAGAACCTGCGCGCGGCCTACAGCGCGGAAGCGGCGAAGGCGATCAAGGACCTGCAGCAAGCCGCCATCCGGAACGAGAACATGTTCGAGGTGCTGATGGAGGCCACCAAGTACTGTTCGCTTGGACAGTTGACCGAAGCCATGTTCGAGGTGGGGGGGCAGTATCGGAGGAATATGTAATCCCCCATCTTCCTGCCGATGACAGAACGTGAGTTCATTACGGAGCTCTATAAGACCAAGACAGCCTTTGCCAATGAGGATATGGCTGAGGATCTCGCACATGCTGTAGAATCGCTGTCAAGCGACATTTTCACCGAGTACATCCGCTTCCTTTTTGAGCTGATCCAGAACGCGGATGATGCTGAGGCCGGTGATGTGTGGATCAACCTGCAACCTGGCCACATCGTAGTTGCGCATAATGGCAAAGCATTCACCGATCAGGACGTAAAGGCGCTTTGCAGCATTGGTCGAGGCACCAAGCGGGCAGACCAGACCAAGACAGGCTACAAAGGGATCGGCTTCAAGTCCGTGTTCGGAAAGTCCAAGCACGTTGCGGTCTTCTCTCAAGGGTTCCAGTTCAAGTTCACGAACGAGTACCGTCATCCACGATATCCGGACGCGCGCATGCCCTGGCAGATCATCCCAGTTTGGGCTGAACGCAAGGATTATCCCGCTGACGTTTTTGTTCTGCCCTCATCGGTCGACTGGAATGTGGTCACGGTGATCGCGATGAGCAGCACAGAGCAGCTTCAGCAGGACCTGATGGAGTTGATCGGTAATGGCGAGGTGCTGCTGTTCTTGCGGCACCTGAAGACCATACGGGTGCAAGGGCCGAAAGAGATGACCATCGCGCGTACGGTGAACGCTGGGTCCGAAGCCTACAAGGAGGTAACCATCCGTAAGAACGGCAAGGTCATTAGCGAGTGGATCACCCACACCTTCGAGCACATCCCGATCGATCCGGAGGTGCGCGAGGTGCTGGCCCAGGACGACAAGACCCCGAAGAAGCTGCAAGAAGCCACAGAGGCCGAAATCTCCTTCGCCGCCAAGGTGAATAAAGGGAAGATAACTCGGCTTTCGCCTGAGGAGAGTCTGATCTTCACCTACCTGCCCACCAAGGTCAGGAAGTTCGGCTTCCCCTTCCTCCTGAACGGCAGCTTCCTGACCAACGCCGGACGTGAAGAGCTGCACGAAGACCGGAAGTGGAACGAATGGCTCATGGAGCAAGCGGGGGAGAAGATCATTGATTGGCTGGCATTGCTGGCCGAGACCAAAGTCTATTCAGACCAGATCTTATTGCTCCTTCCATCGGGCAGGCCCGTTGGAGGGAATCTCGAGGGGCATTTCCACGCGGCCTTCGAGCAACGTGCGGGGAAGCTGGCGTTCATCCCTGCAAGGAATGGGAACCTGCTGAAAGCAAGAGAGACGTTGGTGGACGTTGCCGGTCTCTCAGACGAAGCCTTCATATCTCCGGAAGCGGTTGTCGCCTATTTCAATAGCACCCATGGAACCTCGCTTGATGTGGGGGCCTTCATCCGCACCAGTGTGCGAGAGCCAAACAGGCTCGAACGGCTGCATGCGCATTTTTTCAAGCTTGATGATTTCGAGGTATTCGTCACTGGCGAAGTATTTCGCGCGAACCATTCGCCCGAGCAGAACTACGAGTTGATCAGGTACCTCCACGACAAAGCGAGAAACAGTCGTGAATGGACCCACCGACTTCAATCGATCCCCTTCATCTATGCGGTAGGTGAAAAGCTACGCACGCCGGGTGCCCTGTGTTTCCCCTCGATGGAGTACACGAACGAGTTCGGAGAGGGAGTGACACTGCTACACAAGGCTGTTTATACGGCCGTGGAAAATGACCTTGAGGTGCGAGAGTGGTTGAAGGAAATGGGTATGAAGGAGCCTTCGGAGGAGGCCTATTTGGAGAATGAAATAATCGGAAATATCGGGAACTGCATCACCGAGGCCAATTACAAGAAAGTGACACGGTTCCTATTTGAAAAAAGCAGAAAGGGTGAATTGAGTTCCCAACATTACCGAACACTACATGGACTAAAGCTGAAGACAACGAGGGGTGTCTTGGTGATATCGCAGAATTGCTTTTTAAGTGATGATTACGAGCCACGCTTGAAGCTGGAGAAAGTCCATGGATCTGGGAAATATGTATGTGTAGAATACATTCAACCAGGAGACCTGATCAGCGACTGGAAGTCATTCTTCTTGCGGATAGGAGTGGCTGAAAAGCTTTCAGTCGTTGATTTATCCGGAAATGAACATACCACGGCGAATTTGGTACCATATGCGTACTTCGCGCAGGCCAACGCTGTAGACAATGCAAGCAGAAGGGCATATCCTCATCTGTTCAGAGGGGGAAACAGGATTGACTTCAGCAAGATTTCGTTCAGTGAACATGCAACCAAGCATGAATTCGCGATGCTGTTCTGGGAACAAGTGTTCCGATACATCACACCCACAAGCGTTGTTAGGCATGCAACGCTTCATTGGGGTTATTATGGGAGCATAGAATTGGTGCAGAACTATATCCCGTGGAGCTTCAAACATGAGGCCATCTTTCCGACCACAACAGGTGAATGCCTTCTAGCTTCCCAAGTCTTTGTCAATCATCCCGAAATCATAGAGATCGGCGGAGATAGTCTTCCTGTCTTCTCCTGCGAGGAGGTAATGAAGGAGGACTGGTTGAAGCTCATTCCGCTCAGGACGAAGTTGGAGCTTGAGGATTACCTGAAAGTTCTGGGACAATTGGCTAATCAGGCCATAGCTGAAGATGGATTTCGACGCAAGTCGGATCGAAAGCGAATCGGCCTCATCTATGCCAAATTGTCCAAAGAGCTGAAGACCTATTCTCCAGAAAAGCTTGAGGAATTAAGGGATTGGGCGAAGAAGACCAGGTTGCTCGCCACGGACGGAGAGTTCGCCTTGCCATCGGAACTGAAGTGGGTGAAGGAAACCGGAGCCAGGGTGCCGAAGGGGCGGATCCGCTTGCTGATGGTTCCAGACAACTGCCCCACGGATGAGGGCTTTGAAGATCTCCTGAGGGACTTAGGCGTAGAGGTCATCGACGCATTCAAAGTGAAGGCCGAAGACGAGCGCAGGGATACGGCCTTCATGGATCGGATCAAGGCATTGGTGCCCTTCCTCGCCCTGGTCGCATCTGTTCGCCAGACCGAGGACCTGAATGTGGCGCTTGAGCGGATCGAGGACCGAAGGAAGAAGTTGAAGTTGCTGCAATGCTCCGAACTCTCGCTTGTTTTCACTTCTGCCGGGGAGGAGCTGCCCGGGGATCCGATGCAATGCCATCGGAAAGGCAACACGATCCGATACAAAGGCAAATGGGACGGTAAATCCACGATATACGAGCTGGTGCCCGAATTGGCCAAGGCTTTGGATGTGCCCAGGCTTGACATGGACTTGATGCGGCTCCTGCAATCCGACCTTGGCGATATTGAAGCCTTCATGATCGAGTTGGGGGGCGATGTGAAAGAACTAGCTGCTAATGTTCTGAATGCGGCGGTCATGGTGCTTGCCCCCGAAGATGAAGACCCTGACGAGGAGAACATTCCTGTTTCGTCGAAGAACCACCTCGCACAGGATGCAAGGAACGAAGCCAACCGGGAAGCGCGGGATGCGGTTCTTGCACGATTAAGGGAATTAGGATTCTCTACTGACGGCGTGGATGCACAGCATTCCGTAGTGGATGGCGTAACGAAGGATGGCATTGCATATCCGCTGGTGATCAAGAGTTACAGGAACACGAACTTCAAGTTCAACATCCGTCCCAATGAGTGGGCGCAACTGGATAAGGAGAATGCCATGTTCTGGGTGTATCGTGGCAATGGGAATTTGGTAGTGTTGCGCTTGGAGGACCTATTGGAAGCGAACAAGGAGTTCCATGTCCAGTTTGAAACGGCCACATTCGGGCGGGAAGGGATGGCCAAGTTCGCTGGGGTTTTCCGTTACGTCCGTAACGTGCATTTCCAGTTGGATGCTCCGGACTTCAAGATGGCCGATGCCTTGGAGGAGTACCGGTTTAATGCCAGGTCGAATGAAGCATTGGATGCAGGCAACGACAGTGAAGATCTGCTGCACTGATGGTTCATTCGCGCAAGCAGCACTGGCAGTTCCTGGAGGAGGAGTTACGTGCGCAAACGGAGGCGTTCAAACAGAAGTTGGACAGCGCGGCCACTTCGCTGTTGCGCGATCGCGAGGAGCTGTTCGTGGCCCAGTACTTGGCACTGAGAGACGGTATGCTGATCCTGAAGTTCTCCAACTCACGCGGCCTTCCGCGCCGAGGCGAGTTTCTCTATGGATTCACCGTGCCTGTTGACCTACGTGATCATCGGGCATGGGGCGACCGCACTTACGGTGACTTGATCAAGACCAAGCTCAACTACTCCGAGCTGGTCTGTATCTGGCAGGCACCTGCTGATGACAAGGCCTTCAGCATCGCCGGCTTCAGAGGGGTGGAGCTCGCCTTCGCGCAGCACCTTGAGGGCAGCGAAGGGGCCATATTGCTCCTTGGGCCGAACAAACCGCCGTTCGAGTATCTGGTGAACCTGCAGACCGTGGTTCAGAACGAGAGCAACGAGCGGCTGGTGCCTGTTCTTGATGCCGACATTCGTGAAGTTGACTGGACCCCTGCTCT
Organism: Acidobacteriota bacterium; assembly: GCA_018269005.1. Classification (GTDB taxonomy): domain Bacteria; phylum Acidobacteriota; class Blastocatellia; order Pyrinomonadales; family Pyrinomonadaceae; genus OLB17. Next base: position 5,084 of record JAFDVK010000058.1, read on the forward strand.
GATCGATGCCAAGAAGAGCATTCCGGATTTCATCCTTGCACAACTTGCGTTGGAGGATACCCTCATCATCCAAGGACCACCGGGTACCGGCAAGACCCATGTGATCGCTGAGCTCTGCAAGCGCTTGTGTGAAGAAGGGAAGTCGGTACTGGTTACCGCGCTTACGAACCGGGCCTTGATCGAGGTCGCCGAGAAGCCTGCCTTGGCCGAACTAATGAAGGCGCATCGGGTCTTCAAGACGAAAGTCTCCATCGATGAGCACCGGCTGTTGAAGGACCTGCAACAGGCGGTCGATCTTGCACCCCAACCGGGCAAACTGCTTCTGTCAACATTCCATGTGGCCAGTGGCGGCGCTACCCAGGTTGCGAGCGAGCCGCCTTTCGATCATGTTATTGTAGATGAGGCCAGCCAAGCCTTGTTGGCAATGTTGGGTGCCGCGAAGCTGTTGGGGCGGAAGAACGTGTGGATCGGTGATGTCCGCCAGCTTCCCCCGGTGATCAGCATGAATGAGGACGTTGTCGAAAAGCGGGGAACTGGTGCCCTTGTCGATGGACTTCGAACGCTTTCCTCCGGTGGCTCGACCCCGATCTTCCAGCTTACGGAGACTCACCGGCTCACCGAACGCGCTGCCCGGTATACGGGTGTATTCTACCATGACTCGCTAAAGGCAAGAGCTTCCAAGCCATTGCGCACGACCTATCCGGAACTACTGCCGGAGGTTGCCAAATTCTTCCATCCGGACGGAGGCCCAACCTTGCTTTATACAAAGCTCTCTGTGGGCGATCGCAAGCCCAACGACTTGGTCCTGCTCACCGTCGAACTCGTTGGCCATTTGCTCGGGATCGACGAACCGCTGCACATCTCGGTGTTGGCACCCTTCGTCGCTACCGCGAAGGCGCTTCAACGAGGTGTGTTCCAGACATTCGGATATCGAAAGAACGTTCTTGTCGAAACCGTTTCCCGGGTCCAGGGCCTTACCACGGATGTGACCATCTACGTGGTTCCGAACACCCAGTATAGTTGGTCCTTGGAGCAGCGCTTGTTCAATGTCGCTACCAGTCGCGCCAGGAGGCATACGATCATCATCACGGACACGGATGTTTTGAAAGGCCCACAGATGGATGAACAGGTGCGACGATACTTGACTCAGCTGAAGAGCGAATTCTCGTTCGAGGTGGAGCGGCCTTCTGATCGGGCAGCAGGTCTTCTGGGTGGTGGGGTACAGCAGCTCGAATGATAAAGTAGCTTGCCGAGAAGCGGCTGTAGTGCTAGGTTTTGGTCTGATTGGATAATTCAACTTCTTGTGCGGCAAGTCCGTTGGTCAAGCCTGATCACCGGCTATGCGACAGCGCGTGAGGGACATGAGCGGAAAGCCCGGAGCCGACGAAGGAGGCGAGGACTTGGAGCGGTTGGCCCGACCCGGCTGCATTTGAGCCGGGGCACGCCCAAACCTTCGACGAGCTCAGGGCGGGCGAAACCACCAGGCGCAGAACAACGATCTTCAGCACCGATCCTGCCTACCGGACAGGTAGGTTCGCGCTGCGCCTCATGGGCGATGTGCAGCAGTACTTCATCGACAAGAAGGTCCGCAACTTCTACAGCGTCAGCATCAGCGGCTACCACCCCGGCTCGGCGGCCGGGGCAGGCGCTGCGGAGGCCGGCGCCAACCCCATCAGCCAGCTCGCGTTCACCCTCGCCAACGGCTTCACCTACGTGGAGTACTACCTCAGCCGGGGCATGGACATCAACCACTTCGCGCCCAACCTCAGCTTCTTCTTCAGCAACGGCATGGACCCCGAGTACGCCGTGATGGGCCGCGTGGCGCGCCGCCTCTGGGCCAAGGCGCTCAAGCACCGCTACGGCGCCGACGAGCGCAGCCAGATG
>JAFDVK010000059.1 GCA_018269005.1 Acidobacteriota bacterium
CTGCTGCGTACCCTCCCTGATGCGGATTTCTGCCCCTCGGCGCAAGCGTTGACCCTTGCCCGTGATGTGTGCGCGGCGCTCGGGCCTGACTATGCGGTGTTCCCTGAACTGCGCAAGGGTCACGACTTCTACCGTTTCCGCTGGTCCATCGTGCGCAACGATGTTGAATGCGGCTGGGTCGGTTTTCTGGCCAGTGGCGACAGTCCACGCCAGCATGCACAGTCTGAAACGCTGCACGTGAACCTGTACGGCGCAGCATGCACCTTTGCGCTTCCGGGCTTCAATGAGCGTTTGGCGGAGCTCGTGGACGATGTGGACGCCAAGATTACCCGTGTCGATCTGGCCTTGGACTTCTTTGATGGCCTCGCGGGTGGCCTGGATGGCGTGCGGCAGGATTACATGGCGGGCGCCATGGATCACCGGGGCAAGCGTCCGAAGTGCAACATGGTGGGCGACTGGTGCAACGGCGCGGCGCGGTCGTTCTATGTCGGCTCCAAGGAAGCGGGCAAGCAAACCAACGTCTACGAAAAAGGTCATCAACTTTACGGCGCTGAGTCTGGCAATCCCTGGGCGCGGATTGAACTGCGCTACGGCAATAAGCTCCGTGTGCTGCCCTCCGACATGTTGCGGCGGCCTGATGACTTCTTTTCGGGTGCCTCGGACTGGCATCAACAGCAGTTGAGCCTTGCCAGTGTGGATGCCACACCGGAACCGGTGAAGTGCACGCCACGCCTCGCGGTGGAAACGGTTCAGGCGGAAGTCTCGCGCGTTATTCGCTGGGCGCGCAACACGGCAGGGCCTGCGCTGTCCTTCCTCGTCAAGTTCGCTTCCATGGATCAGCTTGCGCAGGTCTGCGAGCAAAAGCAGTTGCCGGGCCGTCTCCAGCGCTTTGGCGAAAGCGAATTGGATAGCGTGGCCGATCTCTTCATGAAAAACCTGGGAACCGGCTTCGGGCGCGCCGGTATGCCTGCCTTTTAAGCCCATAAAGGAACCTGCAAAATGAAAATGCAAAGCGTCGCCGTTCTTCACGGCATCAAGTCCAGTAAGGGCGAAATCGAAGGACGTGGCTACGACAGCACCACGTTCCATATCTCGGTCGATCTCGGCCAGTCGTCGTCAGGCGAAAGCATGGGCGTCGTAACCCGTCCATTCAAGTGCGGCAAATCGGACGAATACAAAAAGTGGGAGCACTTGAAAAATAGCTGGCCTGTCGGCGGCATTCCCGTCCTGTGTGAGTTCGACATCGTTGCGGGTGCGGACCAGTCGGCAAAGCTGACGCTGCTCGCAATCAAGCCTGCACCGGCTCAAAAGGCGGCATAAATGGCCTACGTCATTCAATCCGCGACAACGGGGGCTTTCCTGAGCCCGAATCCCGAGGATGGGCAGCCTGAATGGGTGATGCTTCTTCGTGATGCGGTCGCGGTGGATGACCTCGAAACCTGCGCGCAGTTGATTGAGGACCATACGGAACCGTTTCACCGTGCGCAGGTAGTTGATTTAACCCAATTGCATCGGTCGGTGCCCCTATGAGTGCTTCGCAAGTAGTCGAATGCTCCGGGGCCTGTACGGTGACAGTCGTTCACGAATTGGCCTTGCCCGTGCTCAATCTGAGTACGGATGAAGCCGCATTAATCACCAGTGCTGTCCTGGTGGTGTGGGTCGTTGGCTATGCATTTCGCATGGTGATTCGTACCCTTAATATCGACAGTGGTTCAACTATGGAGGATAACCAATCATGAACCAATTCAATCTGCAAACCCGTCGCTTTGCTCAAGTTGTTGCCGGTGGCGCTTTGGTGCTTGTTTCTCAGGCGCATGCAGGAGCTGTGGATGTTACTGCTGTGACAACCGACATTGCGGCACAAGCAGCGCCCATTGCTGCCATCGGCGCCGCTGTGTTGGTGTTGATGGTGGGCATCAAGGCGTTCAAGTGGGTGCGCAAGGCCATGTCCTAAAATTGGATTAACCCAGGTCTTACGGCCTGGGTTAAAGTTCAAATTATTGCATTTTTACCAAAGTACGTAATGCGTACTTTGGTAAAGGGGTGAGAAAATGGGAATATATCTAATAATCGCAGTACTGGGGGCGGTATGGTTCATATTTACCGCTTAGTAATTGTGCTTGTTGGTTTCTTAATTGTTGGAAATTCATTTGCAGTTACTGGCGTGTCTGAATATCGCGCGTTTCGCGGGCCCAGTGAGGGTTCGTCTTGGGCATCTACGCGCGAGGGTGCTTCTAATAATTGGTGTAATTGGGCAAAAGGCAACGCAGTGTTCGCGGATTGGGTTGTTTGTGTCGGCGCATCTGACGGTTATAGGACAAATAGTTATTACGCTCCGGATACCTTTGGGAGTGTAACATATCTCTCATTCGATCAGCGTTTGTCATGTCCTGCTAATAGTACTTTGTCGGGTGGTCAATGTGTATGTAATGCGGGATACGATGATAAAGGGGCCACATGTGTTAAGGCTAATCCATGCCCAGGGGGCCAGCATGAAGAAGGCGGTGCCTGCGTCCCTGACAATTGCAAACCGGATGAAATCCGCGTAAATGGTCTGTGTGTTAAAGAGCCGGAATGTCCAAAGGGACAAGTACGTGTTAATGGTGTATGTAAGGAGGATAATAAATGCCCCGAGGGTAAGGACTATGGTATTTACGAGACCTCTGGCGCTAATGTGGTTGAATATTTTTGCAGCAGTTCAGGCTCAGAAGGCGTCGATGGTTGTCAAATTCGGGTAAGAACACAATTTGAAGTGTCGTATACGGGTCAAGACGGGGTAATTAAGTTTGGTTATTCGGGGGCGGGTAAGGGTACGGGGGGGCGTTGTTCGGGGGGTAGTAATAGCTCATCTACTTCGCCGAAGCCTGGGACTGGTGGGGGCGGCGGTGGCGATGGTGGCGGCTCGGGTGGCGGCACTGGCGGCGGTACGGGTGGCGGCACTGGCGGCGGTACGGGTGGCGGCGCTGGCGGCACGGGTGGCGGCACTGGCGGCGCTGGCGGCACGGGTGGCGGCACTGGCGGCGCTGGTGGCACGGGTGGCGGTACTGGTGGTGGTACTGGTGATGGCACTGGTGGCGGCACTGGCGGCGGTACTAGCGGTGGTACTGGCGGGGGTAAAGGTAATAATTCGGGTGTGTCTGGTGATATACCTGCTAAATTACCAAATGTAAAACCGCCTAAGCCGGTTGATAAGGATCAATCTGGGGTTTGTCCTCCGGGTACTGCTGCAATTAATGGTGTTGGGTTATGTTACGGCAGTGAACCCAAAGAGCCAGATAAAGATGGTGGATGTAATGAGGGCTATATAAAGATAGGTCTTAAGTGTGTTCCGTTGACGCCTTCGGGTGGTGGTGGTGGTAATGGTAATGGTAATGGTGATGGTGATGGTGGTGGGTCGTTTGGCGGTAGTTGTATGGCGGGCTTCGCGTGCAAAGGTGACGCGGTTCAGTGTGCTATAGCTAGGGAACAGCATATGCGTAATTGTGTTATGTTTAATGATCCTTCACCTGAATCGAAGTTGTACGATGCGAATAAAGATAAAACGGGCGATCAAACTAAGGACAATCCTAATAATGCAACTGTATCTATTGCAGGCCGTATTGATACTAGCGACTCTTTGGGCGGCGGCGCGTGCATTGCTGATCGTGTTGTAACGGTGTGGGGTCATTCTGTGACCCTGCCGTTCTCGGGCGTCTGTCCGTCCTTAGCAATGTTCGGTAATTTGCTCGTGGCCGTTTCGATGTTGCTTGCGGCGCGTATTGTTACAAGGGGTTAATCATGCCTGTATTTATTGCCGCATTGGGCGGTATGTTTATAAACATCGTCGGCACCCTGGCCGGTCGTGTCTTGGTGGCGCTTGGCATAGGAGTAATCACTTATACGGGAGTTGCTACGACGCTAGATTGGTTGAAAGCGGGGGCTTTATCATCGCTTAGCGGTATGCCTGCTGAGGCGGTTCAACTGGCGGGGTTTCTCAAAGTCGGAACATGTATTAGCATTGTGACTAGTGCAATGGCTGCGCGGGCCTTGATTGATGGTCTGAGTGGCGATACATTCAAACGCTGGGTTTTGAAATGATCTATTTGACCACGGGCGCAAATGGCGCCGGTAAAACGCTGCTCACGTTGAAAGACGTTCGCGAGCAGCAGTTAAAAGAGAATCGTCCGGTCTATTACCATGGTTTTGACATGGACGAATCCAAGGCTGCGGAATTCGGATGGCAGAAATTTGATCCAAAACAGTGGCAGGATTTGCCAGACGGCTCTATCTGTGTCATGGACGAATGCCAAAACGAATTCCCGTTGAGGCGAAGCGGTTCTGAAGTTCCCGATTACGTGAACGCCATAGCGCAGCATCGTCGGCGTCGTGGTTTCGATTTCTGGCTGATCTGTCCTCATCCATCATTATTGGATGTGTTCATTCGGCGGTTGATCGATAAACCGTCCTGGCATCGGCATCTAAAACGCGCATTCGGCGCGGATATGGTAAGCGTGTTGCGCTTCAGTGCGCCGGATATGAAGTGTGAAGATCCGGGTTCGGGCGCGCGCGGTGAAGTAGCCATGCGCGCATATCCGAAAGACGTTTATTCATGGTACCGTTCGGCCAGTCTGCACACTGGAAAAAAGAAAATTCCTAGGGCGGTGTATGTGGTGGTTGCGGCGGCGCTGATTGTTCCTGCGGGTTTGTATTACGCCGTTACCTCGGTCAAAAGTAATATGGTTAAGGCGTCGCCTCCGGCTGACACTAAGTCAGTGGGCGCAGTGGTTGACGGTATAAACCCGCGTCCTGATGCGCAGTTGGTCAAAATCTCGGCGGATGATTACATCACATTGCGCAAGTCACGCATTCCGGATTTCCCGCATACCGCTCCCGTGTTCGATGATGTGACACGGCCTGCGCATGCTCCGTATCCGGCGGCGTGTGTGCATATGGGGAAAGTCTGTAACTGCTACACGCAACAAGGTACGTTGCTCGCCGTGTCTGGTGAAGTGTGCCTTCAGATCGTCAAACAGGGTTTCTTTATCGAGTGGAATCTTCCCCAGGAAAAGCAGCAGCGTCAGCAATGGGTCAAGCATGAACCAGTGCAACAGCAGCAGCAGCAGCGTCAGCAGCAGCATGAACGCGAACCCATGAAGGAATCGCAACAGGCGATCAGTCAATGGGAACAGGGCCTCATGGCGCGCAATGCGCAAGTCCGATCCAGCCTGAAACAGTAAGGCGACTACTCGGCGCGCATGTCCTCTGTTGCGGCCTTCTCTTTGATCAACGCCCATTTGAATCCGGCAGGGGCGGGCGGTCGTTCATAGGTTCGGCGTTCACTTCCTGCCTCTCGAATGCCATCGCGAACACCGGCCTTGATCACCCAATAGGTTGCCCAGAAAAGCAGGATCAACACGATCACGCCCACTGAGGCCTCAAAAATGAGGGCGCGCATTGCCATGGTGTCAATTTGTTGCATGTTCATGGGCGCGAGTCTAGCGCTTCGTCTTGGAGACAAACCGGGGCCCCGGGAGCGAAGACCTTGTGTCGTAGCGGTGGGGGCGGGGTATGGGGTGCAAAACCCCATGTAACGGGTAGTGCAACCCGTGCCCGGATTAAGATGCGCTGCCCACGTGATACAGCGGCGCGTTGGCTGCATCGTTGATCATCGTTTCCAGCCTCAGAATGTGCCGTTTGAGTGCGGCATTCTCGCGTTGCAGCGCGTGTGCCAGTCCTGCATTTACTGTGCCATAGTTCGCGGCCTCGCAATCGGCGGCGGATCGTCCCCATCGGGATTCCCAGAACAGCGCCAGCATGATTGCGCGCGGTGCTTGATCCTGGTGGACGTAACGTGCCAGCGTGCGCGGTGCAACGCCAAGATGCCGCGCAATGCTGCGATGGTCGGTTGCCATGTCGGCCAGCATCAGCCGCAGGTGCGGCATGCGTCCGGGTGTCGGTGCTCGAAACATGCGGCAATCATCAGCGATGATCGCTTACACGGATTCGCACTTTGTGGTCAATTGGGGTAAATAGTTGCGTTTGCGCTGGCGTGCTATGAAGTTTGCAGCGCTTTGGCGTGCCTTAGTGATTAAACATAATATACAAAGGCGCTTCGCTTCGGCCAGCAGGGTGGCTCGTACTTCGGGCGATTTCACCCGTTCTGCGGCTTGGTCTAATATGACTCCAGCAGGCGGCATGCCTAGCGTTGTTGCTACAACAATTGAAGCATCTTCGTCTAGTGTCGAGCCTTTCGCGCGATACGTGCTTATCGCTTGTTTGCTGATTCCTAGGCGCTTTGCGGCGGCGTAGTCGCTTGGCAATCCGCACTCTGATTTCACGCGGTCTATCCATTCAAATGCTTTCATTTCTAGCCTCATTTGTGGTCTTGTGGAAACGCTTGCATCCTAGTCTTGGGTCATATGACCTGCAACGGTACTAGGGTATAGGACTAGTAAGAGTTGTTAGGACTACATTCCAGCTCATCAAAGGAGCTGGCATGTCTCAACCCATCAACAACACTTTTTGCACTCCCCTTGCGGTCGATGCTGCCGCTTGCCTGCCAGCTTCGGCGGTAGCGCAAGGGGGGTGCACCCGCAATCGGGATGCATGGCTGTCCATCGCGGACTTTTTGACCCTGCAAAATCTTCGGCTGGTCATTGCGCGGCGTCTTGCGGCTGAGGCCGCATCGGACGGTAAGCGTAGCGCGGCCGCTGCGGCCTCGGCCGCTGGCCTGTCGACTGTCCCCCATGGTAATCACGGGGAGAACAACGGTAGCAATGCATCCACGCGTCGTTTGGGGGCGTCGGTATGACTAAAGCGTCAAAAACGGATCTTGTCTTGGACGGCAACGAAGTCAAGCTTCGCCTGAAAGCGGAACGTCTGCAAACCGGCTGCGCGGTGCATGTTGACTGGGTGCGCTTCACCTGTCGTCTGAAAAACGCTCCCTTCCCTGATGCTGCGGTGCTGTTTCCGCAAGATGATGCATTGGAGCCCATGAGCGCTCATAGTAAGGATGAAGGTCGCCGGCACTATGACCGAATCGTCAAGCTGCTGCGTACCCTCCCTGATGCGGATTTCTGCCCCTCGGCGCAAGCGTTGACCCTTGCCCGTGATGTGTGCGCGGCGCTCGGGCCTGACTATGCGGTGTTCCCTGAACTGCGCAAGGGTCACGA
>JAFDVK010000005.1 GCA_018269005.1 Acidobacteriota bacterium
TCCGTGCGGAAGTCGAACTGGCCCTCCACGGGTTCCAGGTCGTTCCAGAACACGTAGCTGCTGATGGTGTTGCAGCCCATGGCCTTGGCCATCTGGATGCGGTGGCGCCAGTACTCACGCGGGATACGTGCCGGGTGCAGCTCGGCGCCGATGATGCGGAAAGGTTGGCCGTCGAGCAAGAAGGCACCATTGGCCGCGGCGAAGGTGTGCGTGGCCTGGGCGGAAACGGGGGTGCTGCCCAAGGCAAGGAGCAGGAGGAAGAGGAATTTGCGCATCACGGGGTTGGGATCAACATCGACCAAAGCTATTCCGGGACCCCGAAAATGCGGTATCGTTCGGCCCCCGCTCCTCAGCAGCACGCGCTCCCGCTCCCGCAGCACGCTGCCTTCAATTCCTCCTTTGCCGCTTTCACCTCGGGCTTCGTGGCCGAAATGGTGATGCTGAAGATGCCAGTACCGCTGGCCTTGAATGCGGCGAGTTCCCCGGCGTTGAGGAAGTTGGCGAGGATATCGTCCGGCACGGTGATGGCCTTGCGTTTTTGCACGGTCACTTCACCGAAGCCGAGTTGGTGGATGATGCCGAGGTAGTCGCTTTCCTGCAACGCACCGCTCACACAACCCGCGTACATCTCGGCGGCCTGCTGCAAGGCATCGGGCAGCTCGCCCTGCAATACCACGTCGCTGATGCTGAAATGGCCGCCGGGCTTCAGCACGCGCAGGATCTCGGTGAACGCCTTCTTCTTGTCCGGCACCAGGTTCAGCACGCAGTTGCTCACCACCACGTCCACCATGGCATCGCTCAGCGGCAGTTGCTCAATGTCGCCTTCGCGGAACTTCACGTTGGCATAGCCCAACTGTTGCGCATTGGCGCGCGCCTTGGCGATCATCTCCGGGGTGAAGTCCACGCCGATCACGCGACCGTCAGGTCCAGTTTCGTGTCGCGCCACGAAGCAATCATTGCCGGCGCCGGAGCCCAGGTCCAGCACGGTATCGCCCGGCTTGATGCCCGCGAACTGCGTGGGCAGCCCGCAGCCCAGGCCCAGATCGGCCTCGGCCACATGGCCTTCCAGCTTGGAGTAGTCGTCCGTCATGATGTTGTGTACCTCGGTGCTGCACCCGCCGCTGCCGCAGCAGGAGGCGGCGTTGTCGGCGCGGTCCTGTTGGGCGATCTCGGCGTATTTGGCACGTACGTTCTGTTTGATGTCGTCCGTTGTCTTCATGGTTCTATCGTTTGTTTGCGATCGTTGGTTTGGCCGGCGCGCAGCAGGATCCGCCGTTGATGAAGCTTTTGAGCAGGTCGCCCAGGCACTGTTCCGCCATAGCCCAGGCCTTGGGGTCGATGCAGTAGCACACGGTGGTGCCCTCGATCTCGCCCTGGATCAGCCCGGCGGCCTTCAGCTCCTTCAAATGCTGGCTCACCGTGCTTTGCGCGAGGGGCAGCTCGTCCACGATGTCGCCGCACACACAGTTTTTCTTCTGGATCAGGAAGCGCAGGATGGCCACGCGTGCCGGGTGCGCCAGCGCCTTGGCGTAGCGGGCTATCCGGTTGTCGCGCACAGTGAACTCGTCGGTCTTGGAGAGGCCCATTGAAATGAACAACAAAACGCAATATTACGATAAAAAGAGATTGACGTGGTATCGTCCGACAAGAAATGACTTGTCGTCAAGTAGGAATTCGTCATTGGCGGCGGGAAAGGCGTGCGGGGTGGCCTGTGCGTGCGTAAATGTGAAGGCGGGCCGTCTGTGCCACGGCGAAGTGGATCCGCTACATGGAAATAGGGCCGGTCGGCCAGCGCAGTGGGCGAATGGAAATAGCGCTGCGGGCCTGGCCGTTAACATGATGCGGCGGATATTCATGTCCATTACGGCCTTCCCATTTCCTTCCCACATCTCCCCGGTACTTTCGCCCCTATGAAAGTCCTGTTGGTGGAGGACGAAGCCCAGCTCGCCGAGGTGATCACGCGCTCGCTTTCGCGAGAACACTTCACGGTGGAAACTGCCGTGAACAAGGCCGAGGCCTTGCGCAAGGTGGCCGACCACACGTACGACCTCATCCTGCTGGACATCATGCTGCCCGGTGGCAGCGGACTGGACGTGCTGCGCGCGCTGAAGGAAAGCGGCAAGCAGGGCAACGTCATCATCATCTCCGCCAAGGATTCGCTGGAGGACAAGCTTGCCGGCCTCGACCTTGGCGCCGACGACTACCTCACCAAGCCCTTCCACATCGCGGAGCTCCATGCCCGCGTGCGCTCGGTGTTGCGCCGCAAGCAGTTCGGGGGAAGCACGGCGATCACCGCCGCCAACGTGGAACTGCTTCCGGAGGACCGCACCGTACACGTGGGCGGCCAACCGCTCGCGCTCAACCGTAAGGAGTTCGACCTGCTGCTCTACCTGCTGCTCAACAAGGACCGACTGGTCACACGGTCCTCGCTGGCCGAGCACGTCTGGGGCGACCACGCCGATGAAGGCAATGACCTGGACTTCATCTACGCCCAGGTGAAGAACCTGCGGAAGAAGTTGAAGCAAAGCGATGCAGCCGTGGAAGTGCAGGCGGTGTACGGCATCGGATACCGATTGGTGGGAACATGATGAGCAAGGAAGATCTGCCCAACAGGTGTATGGTGAATTGCGGTCACTCTGATCCCTTATCCCGCACCGCCCGCCAATGGCATCGTTTCCCTGTTGCCCGCAGTCTGTCCTCATTTGATCTTCTTATCTTCTGATCTTCTGATCTTCTGATTTTCTGATCTTCTGATCTTCTGATCGCCTGAACCACATGAAACTCCTCAACCGCTCCCTGCTGCACCTCTCCCTGGCCCTGCTGCTGGTGCTGGCCGTGTGGGCCGTGGCCTTCTTCTTCATCATGCGCGGCGAAGTGCGCCACAGCATCGACGAAGGCCTGGACGACCAGGTGGAAGTGATCACGCACCGGCTGAAGACCGACAGCTCCCTGCTCCACGTGCGCGACTTGGGCTTGAATGGTTTTGCCATTGAACCTTTCGCAGGCAAGGAAAAGGCGCGCTACACGGACACCTTGCTCTACGTGCCCAGCGAAGGCGAGGTGGAGCGCGTGCGCCTGCGCACCGGCACTTTCAAGCACCAAGGTCGGCACTACCGCATCCACGTATACACCAGCACCGTGGAGGAAGACGACCTGCTGGAAACCGTGGCCCTCGCCCTCATCGCACTGTATGTGGTGCTGCTGCTCACTATCATCACGGTGAACAACGTGGTGCTGCGGCGACTGTGGAAGCCCTTCCATGCCATGCTGGCCCAGTTGAAGGCCTTCCGCTTAGGCACCGCGCGCGAGCTGCCGCCGGTGCCCACGCGCACCAGCGAGTTCAATGAGCTGCACGCGGCCGCCAACGTTCTGGTGCGCCGTGCCGCCGATGCGTTCGATGAGCAGCGCGCCTTCACTGCCAATGCCGCACACGAGCTGCAAACGCCGCTGGCCATCGCCATCAACAAGCTGGAGCTGCTGGCCGAGCAGGGCGGGAGCGAGGAGGAGCGCATGCAGGCGTTGGGCGAAACGATCGCCGTGCTGGAGCGCCTCACCCGCCTGAACAAGTCGTTGCTGCTGCTGGCGCGGATCGAGAACCGCCAATTCCCTGAAGAGCGGGAGGTCTCCTTCGCCACCATCGCCAAGGAAGTCATGGATGAGTTCGCCGACCTCGCCGAACACCGCTCCGTGGCCCTGCATTTCGAAGCATCCGGCGACTTGGTGCGATCCATGGATCCCGCGCTGGCCCGCACGCTCGTCACCAACCTGCTCAAGAACGCCATCGTGCACAACCGGTCGGACGGCAGCGTAGCCGTGCAGGTGGAACAAGGCTGCCTCATGGTGCGCAACACCGGCGACCAGGCCTTGGACGCGCAGCGCATCTTCACCCGCTTCCACAAGGAGACCACCGCAGATGGCGGCACCGGCCTCGGCCTGGCCATCGCCAAGGCCATCGCGGAACTGTACGGGATGAAGCTGGAATACCAATTCGACGGTGGGCACTGCTTCAGCCTGAAGTAGCTCCCTCGGCGATCATGCCCACCGCCTGTGCGCGCTCGGCTATTTGCCGAGTGCGTTCTGAACATAGGGCCTCCGGCCCGCCTCATCTTTCCAAGCGCTCCATCCTGTACATCCCGCAGCTCGCGCTCGGCTGTTTGCCGAGTGCGTTCCGAACCTAGGGCCTCCGGCCCGCCTCATCCCTCCAAGCACCTCATCCTGTCCAAGAAATTTAGCCTGTATCCATTCCCAGATCTTTCCCAAAGCATCCCTTCCCCCCAGTACGCGCTCGGCTATTTGCCGAGTGCGTTCCGAACCTAGGGCCTCCGGCCCGCCTCATTTTTCCAAGCGCTCCATCCTTTACATCCTGCTCATCCTGTCAAAGGAATTTGTCTTGTATCCATTCCCCAGTACGCGCTCGGCTGTTTGCCGAGTGCGTACTTACATAGGGCCTCCGGCCCGCCTCATCCCGCCAGGCACTCTATCCTGACATAGAAATTTATCCTGTATCCATTCCCAGATCTTTCCCAAAGCATCCCTTCCCTTTGTCCGCACGAACACGAACCAACAACTGGACAACCGATGAAGATCCACATGCAAACCGCCCTTGCTGCCGCAGCCCTGCTTGCCGGCACTGCCCTACACGCCCAGCACCTCGCACCGGCCCAAGTGCCCGCGGCCGTAACCGTCGCCTTCGCCCAAGCTTTCCCCAAGGCCATGGACATCGAGTGGAAGCAGAAAGGCGAGCAATACAAGGTGGAGTTCGAGACGGGCCTCTTCCGCGACGACCACGAAGCCTGGTACGATGCCGCTGGAAAGCTGCTGCGCCATGAGGAGGAAGTCTCCGCCAGCGACCTGCCCGAGGCCGTGAAAGCCGCCATCGCCAAGGAATTCCCCGGCTACCGCACCGATGATGCCAAGCGCATCGAAGCCGACGGCGCCACCACTTGGATCGTGGAGCTGCAGAACGGCCCGGAAGAGTGGAAGGTGGCCTACGACGCCGCGGGCGTGCAATTGCGCAAGCAAGCCGATTGAGCCCGAAGTTTGCGCTGATGCACCCATTCCCTGGCGCGAGCGTCCGCGCTCGTGCCCTGGATCTCCTCAAATCCCCTCATGCCACACCTCAAGTCCATCATCACCGGCGCAGTGCTGATCAGCGCTGCTGCCGTTACAGCGCAACCCGCCTCCGAAGCGGCCTACGCCCGCCTCGTGCACGAACGCTGCCCCGGCGCCGACATCGTGAAGGTGCAGCGTGCCGCCTTCGACCTGCTGGAGGTGGACTACTTCTGCGAAGGCAAGAAGGTGGAGCTCGGCATCCACA
>JAFDVK010000006.1 GCA_018269005.1 Acidobacteriota bacterium
AATTCTTGAGCCCATCGGCTGATCGAAAAACCTTGAAAATAGGGGTCCAGAGCGATAGGGTCATGAATAGTAATAGACAACTTCACCAGATTGAAACCAGCAGAGATGACAATCATATGGATCGCAAGAGGACCTCCAATATGACTAATGTCGAGAGAGACATCATGGTCTCTACTCCTTCCTTCGTGAAGATATTGGACAGAGAAGTTTCCTCTCAGGCGAGAAATATGAATGTTAGGAGCACTGACTTTGGAGGTCAAGGTCTCAATGAGTTGAGCCATTTTGAGCCTCAAACCTCAATTGGATTGACTAATACATCTCGTACAACAACTCCGAAGAGCAACATGACTCAATCGGAGCGAAAGCCAGCGAGTTATTCAGAGAAAGTCGCGATTTCTCATAGTGCTGATAGTGGTCGAGGTGCCTTGGAGCAGACTGATTTTCAGCAAATGACGTCCACCATCAGTGATATTGATATCAATCGATCACAAATCAAGTCTAGAGATCAACCAAAGCCACCAGGGTCCAATGGTAACCAGTCTTCGATGATCAATCTGGGTGCAAAGAAGACTTGGTCATGGTCCGGTACCCCATTTTTACCCCATTCCAGTGGTCGAAACGCGAAGGAAAGCTCTGTGATTGCTGGAAATGAGTTTCTATTGGCCTCCTCGGATGTGTCGAGCGATTGGAACAGCGATAGGTCGCAGGGGATGAAGCCAAAGGGGTCATACATAGCTGAGAAGGGACCTCGAGGGGGTACCCCAAAGTCACCCTTGAGTGAATTGCATGCGAATAATGGTGTGTCCTGTGACCAAATGGAAGATGGATCCTTTATACCATCGCCTGGGACCTTGATTGGGTGCAACTCCCGTGGTCTGAAGACTAAAATTGCAAAAAATGGTCACTTGGTTATGGGGTCTGAAGGGAAAGTTACTCACATGTCCCTGTCTTCTGTCACTGATTCAGCCATCAAGAAACCATCAGCTGGCCCTAGAGTCCATTTCACAGAGGTCCCAGGGTCTCATTCTTCAACTCCAACTGGAATTCAGCTCGATCCGTCACGAATTGGAAAAGTTGCCACTCAGAATTTCTCATTATTGGGTGGTCCAATTTCTTCCCCCACTGAGTATGATCAATATAATGTGAATAACATTGGATATCCAAGAGATGGAGGTCAGAAGCGTCCTTGGTTTGATGAATTGGACAAGAAGGAAGACATCAATCGAGAAACATCAATGCGAAACCGTCGTACTGATGTGTACGATCGTCCACAAAACGGCTCATATAATTTTACATCACAGGCACAGGTTGGCATTGAGTCGCAGTTATCTCCAGCTATTGCAGAGGTAAACAACCATGAAGATGCTGGTTTACATATCACATTGGAAGGCTCTAATGATCCATTAGTTCATTCATCAGTGTTGCTTCACACTGTCGATGGCAACATGATGAAATATACTAAGAGAGACCTTAAGGCAGCTGAACTTGCTAAGTCTCTTTACTCTATGATGGGCAGGCCTTCAATGAAGGATTTTCTAAACATGATCAGACACAACATGATTCGCAATTGTCCAGTGACTACTAAGGATGTGGAGCGAGCTACGATGATCTATGGCAAAGACTTGGGTGCTATCGTGGGTAGGACTTTGTCCCATAAGCCGAAGCCTCTTGATGATGAAGTCTTCATCAGAGACCAACAAGATACAACCATTCTCTTCATGGATGTGATGTTTGTCTATGGATTAGCCTTTCTGGTGTCTATCAGCAAGGGATACAATGTATTGATGGTGAGATTCCTAAGTGATCGAAAGGTCTCTACTATGGAAAAAGGGATTCAGCAAATGATCTCCTCTTACTCTAAGTACAATGTGCGAATTACTGTGATTGTTTGCGACGGTGAAGGAGCAATATCAGCTCTAAAGGCTGAAATTGAGGGGATGGGTGTGCAGTTAGAACAATCATCCAAGAACGAACATGTCGCAACGATTGAGAGAGCGATCAGACAGATCAAGGAAAGAGTTAGAGGATTCGTCAACACTCTTCCTTATGATGTTACCAAAGAGATGGCGATCTATCTCGTCTATTATTTGGTCACAATGATCAATTCGGTTCCAAGATCGACTAGTATCTTGGAGATCTCACCGAAAGAAAAACTAACTGGGAAGAAGCTTGATTACAATACTGATTTCCAATTAGAATTTGGCGATTACTGTCAAGCCAATGAAGAAGATGCAGTAAAGAACTCTTTGAAGAGTAGAACATTTCCTTCTATTTGCCTTGGTCCAGTAGGAAACATTCAGAATAGTTATTTCTTTTTGAATCTGAATTCCTGGCAGGTACTAAAGAGAAGAGGCTGGGTGAAGCTTCCTATTCCAAAAGAGATCATTGAGAAGATCAATAAGAAGTCTTTGAGAGAACAAGCGAAGTATGGCATTGGAAAAGAAGCTTTCAAGCCTAATGATCTTGAATTCCTCAATGATGATGAGGAAGAACCTCTAGAAGAGGAAGAAGACAAAGATACTGAGAAGAATCCTTCTGATGAAGAGGAAAAGGAATGGAATTATGAACCCAATTACTTTCAAGAAGAAGATGAAGAAGTAGATGAAGATCAAGATGAAGCAAGTGATCCTGAGGAAGAAGATGATGAGAATGTTGATCATCCTTATAACCTTCGCAAGACTCCTCAGAGAGAACAATACAAAGCTAAGTATTCTAACAATGTCTTTGTGATCTATCGCGAGATATTATCAACTTATAACATTAGAAAAGCAGTTGAGGATTATGGTGCTGAAGGAGTTGAGTCAATGACAAAGGAGATGAAGCAGTTGCATGACAAAGATGTTTTCGAGCCTATCGATTACAACATTCTTGATGCAAAGCAAAAGTTGAGGATTCTGAGATCTCTCATGTTTGTTAAGCGAAAGCGAAACAACACTCTCAAATCCAGATTTCTTGCAGATGGAAGCAAGCAGCTTAGATCTTTGTCTCAAGTTGATCCTTCTAGTCCTACTGTCTTCACTGAGTCTGTTTTCATTCAATCAGCTATTGATGCAATGGAAAAGAGACATCATGCTACTGTTGATGTGGAAGGAGCTTATCTTCATTGTCCTGTCGATGAAGAGATCTTGATCAGAGTTGAGAAAGTCGTTGCTGACATTTTAATCAAGATTGATCCTCGCTATGGAATGTATCGATTACCTGATGGATCGATCATTCTTCGATTGAAGAAAGCTCTCTACGGCTGTATTCAATCTGCTCGACTGTTCTATGAGAACATCAGCAAAGCTTTGAAAGATTTTGGTTTTATTAAGAACCCTTATGATGAATGTGTCTTCAACAAAGAGATGTATGGGAAACAATGCACCGTGATGATTTATGTTGATGACTTGAAGATTAGTTGTCAAGATCGCAGAGGTGTCGAAGATGTTATCAAAAGACTGAAAGAAGTCTACAAGGTAATCAATGTTTATTACGATGATGTCATTGATTATTTAGGAATGGATTTCGACTATTCCAAACCTGGGTTGGTCAGTATCTCAATGAAGTCCCTCATCGACCAAGTGTTGAATGATATTCCTGTATCTAAGGAATCTCGAACTCCTGCAAATATTGATTTGTTTTCTGTCGATGAATCAAGTCAACAATTGGATAAGGAGAAGAAAGAAAAATTTCATTCCATCGTTGCCAAATTACTCTATATGGCGAAGAGAGGAAGACCAGATATCTTGACTGCAGTTGCTTTCTTAACTACTCGTGTTTTGAATTCAACAGAACAAGACTGGATGAAATTGGAAAGAATTATCCAATATCTCAAAGGTACCAAAGAATTGAAATTAAATCTTACTGCTGAGAATGGTATCACTATCAATGCCTTTGTTGATGCAAGTTTTGCTTGCCATCCAGATGGAAAGTCTCACACCGGAGAAATGATTACTCTTGGTGGTGGAGCAGTTATTAGCAAGTCTTCCAAGCAGAAACTTGTTACCAGAAGCAGCACTGAAGCTGAATTAGTTGGATTGTCAGATGCAACCCCAACGATTCTTTGGGTAAAGAACTTTGTTGAAGCCCAAGGACACAAGACTGGCTCAGCAATTATCCATCAAGATAATAAGTCAACTATCATTCTTGCTGAAAAAGGAAAATCAACAACCAATCGCACAAGACATATCAATATTCGTTATTTCTTCGTAAAAGATCGTATTGAAGCAAAAGATGTCAAGGTCGTGTGGTCTGAGTCTGAGGAGATGGTTGCAGATTTCTTTTCCAAACCTTTGCAAGGGCAGCAGTTTGAGAAGTTCAGAAGCATTATTATGAACATCAGACAACCATGAACTCACAGAGGTGTGTTGAGTAAAAGGTGGTAAGTTATGTCTTGATTGGAATGAGTTCAGATTGTCTTTATCTTTTCTGCGTTATTATATTCACACTCTCTTATGCTTTGATGTTTATCTTGATATACTCATCGCGAGCCCTGCCTTCAAATGTCCAACCTCTTATCCCTCTGATATTTAGCGTAGCGTATTATATTAGTTTAGCAGCTTAGGTAGTGTAGTGTTTTTTCAAGTAGTGAGAATAGTTACGTTGAGAAAGTTCCGCTTAACGGATCTCTCCTTTTGTGAGAACATTCCTTGCTTTCGACAAAACCAAGGATCATAATTTAATTGAGAAGTTTTGCAACAACTTCAGAGAATTGTCTCTGTTCTGAGTTCATTACGGCTTGAGTGATTTAGGTTCTAGTCTATTGTGATACCTCCTGCCTTAAAGACAAGGTGTAGATTGAGAATCTCGATCAAGGATCTCAACACAATTAAATTATCCTCTAATGTCTCTGAGCGAACTGAACAAGAAAGCCGCCAAGCGACGGGGGACGCCTCAAGCTTCTGGTGCGAGAAAACAAAATGATCGCAAGTCTGGCATTAGCGAAGAAAACTATCAGTTTGATTATTCGAACTATCGCGATGTTGAAAAGTTTAGTGCTTGCAAGAAGTTGCTTCATTCCGAGGTGGGAAAGCAATTTGGCGAATGTGCAAACATAATTGAATTTGGAGAGCATTTCCAATTTTATGCTCCCGATTATCCTGACCCAGATGACTGGGAAGATCCAGTTGATGGACCAAGAGTGAGAATGGAATACAATACTGAGTATGGAGCTTTCATCAAACGCAAGAGTGCTTATGATGCAAAATGTTCTCAGGTATACCATTTAATTTGGTCAAAATGTACTGTGGCGATGAAGAATGCAGTGAAAGAAGATGCTGACTTTGATCTGTGGGATCGTCAGCAAGATGCATTGGCTTTATGGCTTCGAATCGTAGACATCTCAATGAATGGCACTGGGTTGCCTGAGAATGATTCGAAGAGAATCAACGAAGCAAGACATCGTTTCGACAGAGTTCACCAAAGACAGAATGAAAGTGTTGGTGATTTTTACAGTCGCTTCAATGAGAACTATGATGCAATGGTTGCTCAGGGCGCACAGCTCATTCAGTTATTCATTCCTGAAGGATTGAATGCAAATCAACTCAGACAGTTGAGAGAAGAGCACAGACAGAACGAAGAGGAGATGAAGGCCATGTCGTTCTTGAACAAGTTGGACAAGTCGAGATTTAGTACTCTGCTTGATGACTTGGAGAATGCGAAGCAGATGGGAAGAGACGAGTATCCCACTACTCTCGTAGATGCATATGCAATGGCGAATCGTTATCGCAAGAACGGTTCTCGGCTTGATGCATTGCAACGTGGAAAGCAAGATAGGTACGATGCAGCTTTTGCCACCACTGAGGAGAAAGGTGGTCCTAAAGGGGATAAAGGTAAGAAAGGTCAGAATCAGAAGAAGAATGGAGTCAAATGTTACCAGTGTGATGCTATTGGTCATGTTCGTACTCAATGTCCTCAGATAGCTAAGGCCCTCCAGTTCTTTATCAAAAGTGGAAAGACTTTAGATCAACTGAAGGATGAGATCAAGACTGTGATTCTCTCTTTCAAAGGTCTTGAGGAGTTTATTTTCACTGAGCAAGCTGTTCGTCCATTCAGCAATAATGATTTGTTATTGGATACCCAAGCGTCCATCAGTGTCTTCTGTAATCCAAAATTGGTCACGAATATTCGTGAGGCTGATGAGGGGATTTACATTGCTGGTGTGAGCAAAGATAAGCTCAAGACTACTCTAATCGCTGATGTTAATGGTATTGGAACGGTTTATTACAATCCCAATGCAATCGCAAACATATTATGTTTCTTTGATATGAACAAAAAGTTTGGAGTCAACTTCGACTCTGTGAGATTTAGTGTGAAGGTACCCGAGCTCAATCGAACTTTGAAGTTCCATCCCATCGGAAAGCTTTATCTGTGCAAGAATGTCCTTTTCTTGACCAAACCAATCAAGAATGTCCTTGTTTCCTCTTTGGAATCGCTTGCTGGGGGTGAAATCTCAGTATTCCCCACTGAGGAGGGTCATATGGTCAGTGATGAGGTCACAGATTTCAGCCAAGATCCAAGTCAAAGGCATATCAATGGGTCCACTGGCTTTCATTGGAGCGATCAGACTTCAAATCAGGCGAAGAAAAAATTCTTGAGCCCATCGGCTGATCGAAAAACCTTGAAAATAGGGGTCCAGAGCGATAGGGTCATGAATAGTAATAGACAACTTCACCAGATTGAAACCAGCAGAGATGACAATCATATGGATCGC
>JAFDVK010000007.1 GCA_018269005.1 Acidobacteriota bacterium
GTAGCTGAAGTAGGGCGCTTTCGCCTTCAGATCGCCGAGCACCTTGAAGAGCAACGTGCCTTTGTCATCCGGGCGGGCGGTGGGGGTACTTTTGGCCGCCCAGCGCTGGTCCTCGGCATCCAGCCCATAGAGGGTGGCCACGCGCTCATCGATCTCGCGCTCCACGTTCATGATGCGCTCCGTAAGCGCTGCTGTCTCCTCACGGGCCTGCTCGTAGTGCTGGTGCGCCTCGCGCAAAGGCACCTTCAGCTTCTTGGAGCGCTTGGTGAACTCCGCCTCAACCAAGTTCCAGGGCTGCTCCAGCGGGTTCCGGCTGTTGCTCTCGGCGGGATCGATGCCCAATGCCCGCAAAAAAGCCTCCACCTTGGCGCGGCGCTCGCCGTGCAGCGTTTGCGCCTGCTTGGCCAGATCGCCTACCACCTTGCGGTCGGCGGCGCTGGCGTCAGGGATGGGGAGTTGCTCCATGTGCTGACCAAAGAATCGCAGATAGCCGCCACGGATATCATTCAGGCTCTTCTGGATCCATTGGCGCACGGATGATGAGTTGAGTACGGCGCACAAGTACCAATCAGCAAGAGGAAGGAAGTAGGTCGTGTTCGCGCCGAAATATCCTTTCTCATCCACCACGAAGCGCAACTCCTTGCCGATATCCGGATAGATGATCTTGGGCTTAGCGAAGTACTCTTTGTACGCGTACTGCGGTTGTTGCAGCTCGTACCACGCCTGTTTGGTGGCGCGGTGATCCAGCCCGACGGTCTTTCCCTTCTTGTCCTTGAATGAGCGGAAGGGACGAAGGTGCTCTTCTATCGATGGGTACTTCTTGATATCGATGCCGTGATGGGTGTAGATCAGGTAGCTCCCTCTGTCAAACAGTTCGTAGCGT
Organism: Acidobacteriota bacterium; assembly: GCA_018269005.1. Classification (GTDB taxonomy): domain Bacteria; phylum Acidobacteriota; class Blastocatellia; order Pyrinomonadales; family Pyrinomonadaceae; genus OLB17. Next base: position 884 of record JAFDVK010000007.1, read on the forward strand.
CGCACATCTTCACCTTCAATCAAGGGTTTGATGACCTCGGCTGCTGCTTTGGACTCTTTGACAAGCTGCTCTCTTATGGATCGATTAATGATGAATGCCTTGTTCAACCCCGTCTTTACACCCCAGCCCAAAACACCGTTGACGACTTCACCTAACGGTTGTCCACTCCCTTCCATCTTGGCCTTCAAACCAGCCGTAGCTGTTGTGGCTAACCGTGGCTTGCCAGGGCCAAAGAGATCAGCGGGAACAGCAACCGAATTCTTCAGGAAGTGTTCACGCACGCCTTCCGCGTAGCAAGAGGCGAGGTCCCTCACCGTGGTCCAATGCGTCGGCGTTTCGCCGCGAGCCACTTTCTGCCAAACGAAGATGCATGGATAGGCCGTGGCCGTTTCAAACACAGGCAGATCGCCGAAGTCCATCACGGTATGGAACGCCTGCCCATCCAGGAGCATGCGCCGCAACGGTTCGCCGAAGCCGGAGCGCAACCATTTGTTCGTGCTGATGAACGCCGCCACGCCGCCCTTGCGCAGCAGCTCATGCGCCCGTGCATAGAAGTACACGTAGAGGTCGGCGCGCTCGGCATGCACCTGCGGGAAGCGTTTGCGCAGGATGGGCTTCTGGGGCTTGATCAGCTCCATGCGCACGTAGGGCGGGTTGGCCACGATGATGTCGAAGCCGCCTTCCTGCGGCGGTGGCGCCAGTTCGTGCCCCAGGTTCAAGGCGCCGCTCACGGTGCTGTGCGCCTCTTCCGTGAGGAAGACCTCGGCGAACTCGATGGCCCACTGGAAGGCATCGGGCGGACCTTCCGCGCCGAGCCAGGACCTCAGCTCGGCTTTCACCGCCTTGATCTCCGCCTCCAACGCATCGGCTTCCTCCCCATGGGCGCGCAGGTGTTTGCGCTTCAGCTCGGTGAAGCGGTGTACCAGCCCCGTGATGGCCGGAAAGTCCCGCATCACGTCCAGCGGGGCCGGCGCGGCGAGCGAATCGCCCGTTTCGATCTTGAAATCGAGGTTGGGCAGCGGCGGTGGCACCTCGCCCTGGAAGTCCACGGCCAGTGATAGCCAGAGGCGCAACCGCGCGATGTTCACGGCGAAGTCGTCCTTGTCCACGCCGTAGAGGTTGCGTTCGATGATGGACAGCTTGCGCTCGTAATTGCTGTTGGGGTCCAGCTTTTGGTTGCTCTTGAAGAGGCAGTCGCGCAGCTCCAGCAATTCGTGCAGCATGCCCAGCAGGTAGGCGCCGCTGCCGCAGGCCGGGTCGCACACGGTCACTTTGCGCAGGGCGTCCAGCACGGCCTCGGGGTCGCGCAGGCTGTCGGCTTTGTGCTCATGCACGAAGGCTTCAAGGGCATCGCGTTGCTCCCTGGTGCATACATCCGCCAGGTATTCCACCAGTGCGGCGCGGCCCATGAAGCTCACGATGGGCTTGGGCGTGTAGTAGCTGCCCTGCTCGTGCCGGCCTGTGACCAGTTCCTCGAAGACCTTGCCGAGCATCTCGGGGTCCACGGCCACTTCCACGTCCAGCGGCGTGTTCTCGCTGGCGGTGAAGTTGTACCGGCTGAAGAGGCCGTGGTCCGGATGCAGGATGTCCGTGAAGGCCTCGTCCGGGATCTCGGTGATGCGGTCGTCGGAGGTGTCGACGGCTTTCTCGAAAAGCCCGCCGTTGAGGTAGGGCACCTGCCCAAAGCGCGGATCGGTGTGGCCGGGCGGGCGCTCGTCCTGGTTCAGCCCTTCGAAGAAGAGCGGCCGCAAGATGTCCCTGTAGAAGTTGGTGCCGCTGCCCTTGCGGTAGCTGCGGTGCAAGGCCGCGAGATATTCCTTCCCGCCGTTGATCGTGAGCCAGCCCTTGCGCTGGATGAAGGCGAGGAACATGAGGCGGTTGAAGAGGCGCTGCACGAAGAGCTGCGCGGGGTCTTTCCCGGCCTCGCCCTTGGGGAATTGCGGCAGCACCAGCTCCTTCGTCCGCTTGAAGACCTGGTGATAGTCGCGATAGAACTCCTTGAAGAGCGGGGCGACCTTGAAGGCGTCCTCCACCTTTTTCAGCGTGGCCTGGGCTTGCAGCGTGGCGAAGCGCTCAGCGGCGGTGCGGCAGGTTTGCGTGGGGCCCAGCACATAGGTGTAGCGCTTGGGGGCGGTCTCCACATTGATGGTGCCGCCGCTCTCCTCGTCGATCGCTTCGTGCTTGCTTACGAAGGTGAAGCGCCACTCCTGCTGTTGCGGGCTGTGGAACACGGCGAAGACGGCATCATGGATGCCGGGGATGATCTTGTCACGCATCAGGCGGCGCAGGCCCACGCGCATCTCGCTGATGGTGGCGCGGTTCACTTCGCACTCGTACACGGCCACCACCTTGCGGTCGGCCAACGTGATGCGCCCTAAGGATGTGATGGAACGTGCGCAATACTCCGCGGCCTTGGTGCTGAGCGGCTCATCGTGGGGACGGGCCTCCCACTCGGTGCGTAGCGCTTCGCCGTTGAAGACAGCATTGAGCAGGGCGATCCACTCGGAACGGCGATAGGGACGTTCGAGCTGCGCCTTGATATCGGGTGTCGATAGCATGAAGTCAGGCGAAGGTCTCGGAAATGATGATCGCGGGTTCCTCGAAGCTGGCGGCGAGCAGCGGGTCCAAGGCGTGCTCTTCTTCGTTCCCGTTCCCGTTGAGGGGATACTTCTTCAGCAGGCGGAGCCCGGCGCTGGTGAGGGCATCCACGCTCAGGCTGTTCTTCTTGACGTTGCGGCGCAGCGCGTTCAAGTCGCGCTGCAGGTGTTGGAATTGGCCGTGTTTCACCGCTTCGATGCCTTGATACACCAACGCCTTCTCCTCTTCGTTCAGCAGGCTTCCGCGAAGCACCAGGTCCAGCATGGTGAGCGCACCGCGCTCGTTGGGGCCGAAGCGCTCGATGCTGCGCGATTCCTCCCGCATTTCGCGCTGCGCTTCCTTGTAGTGATCGATGGCTGCGCCCACTTGCACATGGTGGTGCGGTGGTAAGGGGATGCTCTTCTCCTCGGGCTCCGCCTCCAGCAGTTCGGCGCATTGCAGGAAGGTGATCTCGTCCACGAACTTGGTGCTGTCGATCCGGTAGAAACCATCGCGCATCTTGTTCTTCAGGAAGGCGACCGAGCCGCGCGCTGGCTCGCCATTCGCGCGCCCACAGCGCGCCCGCAGGGGCATGTGTTCGATCTTCTTGAACCACTCTGGATCATCGGCGCGGAATTTCCGCACCATCAGCAGCAGCCGCACGGCCTCGTCGCGCTCCTCCTCACGACCCATGCTGTCAAAAAGACCGAACGTACCATACTCCTCCTCGTCGCTGTAGATCTGGCTGTCCTCACCCAGTGCGCTGTGGAATGCTTGAAGCTTTAGGATGGCCTTGTGCTTGAGCGCGATCTGGTCCTCCGTCTTATCGGTGGGGTAGAAATTGAAAATGTGGATCTCCTTGGCCTTGGTGCCGATGCGGTTCACGCGGCCGATGCGCTGCATGAGGCGGACGCTGTTCCAAGGTGTGTCATAGTTCAGGATGGTGTGTGAGCGGTGGAGGTTCACGCCTTCGGCCAATACCTCGGTGGTGATGAGGATGTCGTAGTCGTTCTCCCGCTCGCCCTTGGGCACGCGTTCATCGAAGTTCTTGCGCACCACATTGGCCCGGAACTCGTCCAAGCTGTGACCGTCAACCGTGATGATGCGCTCAATGCCGGCTTTCTCCAGCTCGCGCTTCAGGTAATCCGTGGTGTCCTTGAACTCGGAGAAGATCACCAACTTGCTGGTGGCGTTGCGGGATGGGTGGATCATTTTCCCCCGCAGTTGGGCGATGAACTCGACCAGCTTCGGGTCTTTGCTCTCATCGCGCCAGTGCTTCCACCGCTCGGTCAGCCCATTGATCAGATCCTGGTCGTGCTGCAAGCCTTCGATAAAACCGCCCGAAAAGTCCTCCGGTTTGAAGGTCTGGATCGCAGGGTCCGTCTCCTTCATGCGGTCCATAAGCTCCATCAGCTCATCTTCGCGTCCATCGTTGATGAACTCATTCACCTTCAAGTTCGGTGCGATATGCACCCGCCCGCGCTCGAACATGGTGATCATCGCGTCGTTCGCATCGCGGTAACGCGCCAATGAATTCCTGAAGGCGAAGAAGCTACTGTCCAATCGCTTCACCAGTTGGATGCGCATGATGCTGGCCAGCCGCTCGGCGATGGAGTCGGCCCGGTCGTAATTCTTCTTCAGGTCCTGCTTCAGGAACTTGATCGCCTGATAACGGTAGTACAGCAGCCCATCATGGTTCGCATTGCGCAACACCTTCATGGTGTCATCGAACAGGCAGCCCAACTCTTCACCCAACTGGTAGTAAATGGGTTGGGGTGGAGCAATCTTCGGAAAGTTCAAGCCTTGGGCAAGGATGTCCTGCCAATAGGCCTCGTTCTTCTCGAGGTCGGTGCGTGTGCGCCGGATGGTGAGCGGCTTGATGATCTTGTTCCGGATGTCCTCGTACATCCGCCGGATGTTCGCCAAGGCCTTCTTGCGGTCCTGCTCCTTGCGCATGCGGTTGAACATGTCGATATGCGGCCGGAAGAAGCTGATGATGTTCGGGACCGAATCGATGTTGCTGTTGCGGCCGTCCTGAAAGAGGATCACGAGGTTCCGGATGTCCTCCGGCCGGTTATTCAGCGGCGTGGCGCTGATGAGCATCACCTTCTTCACGCGGCTGCCATCAGGTCCCGCGTTTCTGCGTGGTGTCTTGCAGAGACGCTGCAGGTTGTCGAACATGTCCGTGGTATCGCTGCGGAACTTGTGCGCCTCGTCCACGATGATGAGATCGTAGTTCTCCGGGTGCTTCACCTTGTGGAGGCTTCCGCAGGAGATATAGTCCACAGGGAAGCGCAGGTTGAACCGGTTGATGGTGTCCTCCCAGTTGCGCCTCAGTGGCGGTGGATGCACCACGAGTACACGGGTCAGCAGTCCGTTATGGATGGCGAATTTCTTGGCGATCATGGTGCCCACGACCGTTTTGCCAAGACCCACCACGTCGCTCAGAAAGAAGCCGTTGTAGCGCCGGAGCTTCTCGAAGCCTTCCTCCACCGCGTCGATCTGGTAACGGAGGGTGGCGAAGCCGGGTGGCAGGTCCTTGTAATTGTTCGGGTCGAAGTCGATGCTCTTGCCGAAGTGCTCAATGAGGAACTTCATGTACACCTCGAACGGTGTGAACGAATCGTTGAGGTAGGTCTCCTGTTTGACCTCCTGCACCTTGGGCGCGCTGATCGCCACGCCGTCCGCCCACAAAGTCTCGAATGTGGCCAGAGCGAACTTGACATCGTCGTGGTCGCGGAGCTCGACGTTGAACTCAAAATTGCGCTCAAGCCCGCTCTCGGTCAGGTTGCTGCTGCCGGTGATCACGCTTCCCCAACCAGCGTGCTCATGCTCGTGCTCCTGGCGGAAGATGTACACCTTGGCGTGAATGTTCTTGCTCGGGTGCGCTCGCAGCTCGATCCTCCCGGAACCAATTTCCTGGATGAAGCGGACCATCCCATCCTCGATTTCCTTGGTGTAGGCCGCTTTTTGGATGTCGATCTTCAACGCTTTGATCGCTTCGTCGATGACATCCGCGTTATGCAAACCGAACTGTAGCCCCTTGCGGACGGCATCGGCCGTGTGTTTGTCCACGTCGATGCCCACCAGGATCCGGACCTTGCTTACTTGCTGCATGTAGTCCTGGATCCGGAAGTAGCCCGAAGCCCGGAAGTAACCCACCAGTGCATCAAAATGATACACCTGCATGTACTGGAAGATGCCCGTGAGCTTCTTCAGCAGTGTGTTCTCGTCAGCGTTGGTAAAAAACTTGGTAGACATTTCGGTGACAAAATAGGAAAGGCCACGGGGATCCGCGTGAGGGACAGCAGCGGCAGCCCCCGGCCGGGAGCGCCTTGCGCGGGTGTGCAGCGAGCCCGCCTGCCGGCCGGCAGGGAGGCACCGAGGCACGAGGTGACCCCGCAGCGCCACCCGCGCGGCGCGGACGGACGGGGCTACAGCGGATGGCCCGACCCCGCGCGCGGCTTTGCGGGTGGTGAGGGGGCACGCCCTGATCAGCCATCAAGCAGTGCATGCATCCGCGTGTGTGGCGTATGTTGGACAAACGCCGATCGGCGGAAAAACCGTCGATGGGAACGAACGAACCGTGCAAAGGCCATCCGACATGAAGAAGCGCACGATCACCGTGAAAGGCACTGAGGTGGCGGTGACCTCCCGACGAGACCAGGACTACATCTCGCTGACCGATATGGTGAAGGGCTTTGAAGGGGGTGGTGCCCTCATAGAGAATTGGCTCCGCGCCAAGGACTCCATTCTCTTTCTCGGAGCATGGGAGCTGGTGAACAATCCCGCCTTCAAACCCCTCGAATTCGAGGGAATTAGAAATGAGGCGGGCCGAAATAGCTTCTACTTGTCCACCAAACGCTGGATCGAAGCCACTGGCGCGATAGGAATGGAGGCGCGTGCGGGGCGCTATGGTGGCACATACGCACACAAGGATATCGCGTTCGAGTTTGGTAGCTGGCTCAGCCCCGAGTTCAAGCTCTATCTGATCACGGAGTTCCAGCGGCTGAAGGAAGCGGAAGCCGGTTCGGCCAGCTTAGAGTGGAACGTGCAGCGCACCCTGGCCAAGGTGAACTACCGCATCCATACCGACGCGATCAAAGCGCATTTGATCCCACCCGCGCTTACCCGCTCGCGCACGAGTGCTGTATATGCCAGTGAAGCCGATCTGCTGAACGTGGCCCTGTTCGGCGTTACGGCCGCGGAATGGCGGAGCGCCAACCCAGGCAAGGAGGGCAACGTGCGCGACCATGCCACGCTGGAACAGTTGGTGGTGCTGTCCAACTTGGAGAGTATCAATGCGGTGCTGATCCATCAAGGCCAACGGCAACCTGAGCGCCTGATGCAGCTGAACACGATTGCGATCACGCAGATGCGCTCGTTGCTGGGCAACCCGGGCTTGAAACGGCTGGGCGGAGGGAAGTGAGGGGTGTTCAGGGAATTGTACTACCCCCTCACTCCAACCCCGCCCACCTCAACCTTAAGCTATTGCTCACCACGCTCACGCTGCTCAAGGCCATGGCTGCGCCCGCGATCATGGGATCCAGCAGGAAACCGTTGAACGGGTAGAGCACGCCGGCGGCAATGGGGATGCCGATGATGTTGTAGATGAA
>JAFDVK010000008.1 GCA_018269005.1 Acidobacteriota bacterium
ACCGTTAGTTGCAATATTAGAAAACAGCAGTACAATAATATAATAAATAAAAACGGACAAGCCGAACACCGTATTAAGAAGTAGGCAAAAAATAAATATTCATAATTATGGCAAAGAAATTATCAGAGTTGTTAGCAGATCTGACAGCTAAAGCAAAACAATTGGAAGACAAATTTCAAACTTCCAAAAACGATTCTAAAGAGCAACTTCAACAATGGCAAAACAGTGCTAAAGAAAATGTTGCCGAAACTAAAGCGGCATTTGATGCAAAAAAAGATTCTCTTGAAAATGAAGTTAAATCTCATTGGGACAATGTAAAATCAAATTGGGACAATGGTGTTTCAAAAGTAAAAGCAGACTTTAGGGAAGCGAAGTATAATTTGAAAGCTGCGGATGCAGAAATGAGTGCAGAGTGGGCAGAAGATGACGCAGAAATGAGTGTCTATTTTGCATTAGATGCAATATCGGATGCTCAAGAAGCAGTCATTGAGGCAGTTAAAGCTAGAGCAGAAGCAAATTCTTATAAATCATTAAAATAAACTACAATGGCAAATTTATTAAACACGTTAATTAATTCAATCAAACATTGGTATGTGCCACTTATCTTGGGCATTTTGTTTTTAGTTTTTGGTATATACATTTTTACAGTGCCTCTGGAAACTTATGTAACGCTGTCAATATTATTTAGTATATCGTTTATTACTTCTGGATTATTTGAAATATTTTTTTCCATTCAAAATTCAAAAACACATTCTGGTTGGGGTTGGTATTTAGTTGGAGGTCTTTTTTCATTAACAATGGGTGTTTATTTGGTAATTTATCCTGGAATTTCAATTGTTATTTTACCATTTATTGTAGGATTTACGGTAATGTTTCGTTCTTTCCAATTGTTAGGAATTGCATTTGATATGAAATCTTTGGGTATTTTGAGATGGGGAAACCTTGCCATAGCAAGTGTATTAGGTATTGTTTTTTCGTTCATACTTTTGGCAAACCCAATATTTTCAGGGATTTCAATTGTAACAGCAACAGCATTAGCATTTATTTTTATTGGTACTGCGTTAACTATTCTTTCATTTGACCTTAAAAAAGTGAAAGACATACCAAGCAAAATAAGTAATAACCTTAAAGATAAAATTACTACTTTGCAAAAGGAAATTAATGAGAACACGAAATAAGAAATACTGCAACTAACAGCAGTTTGGCAAAATGGCGGGTTTAGTGCTAAATTCAACAGCAGTAATTCTATTGAACTTTTGTGCTAAACCCAACATTTGTCCTTCGATTTCCGCCACTTCGCCAAGCTGCAAACCGTTGCCTGTAATTGTAATGAGACATACCCTAATTATTTCCACCGTCCTTTTTTTATTGACTTCATGCAAACATGGAGATGTAAAATCGCTTTCACAAATTCATTTTACAGTTAATCAGTATCAGTTACAAACAGACACAACAATCGCTGACATTGTTTATTTTAAGGGACACATTATCTGTTTACAAGACAATAACAAAATTGCAATCCTTGACACAAGCTACAATAGACAATATTCATTAGAAAATAATTTTAAAAACGTTGAATCAACCTATCTCCTTATATTTCGGGACACAGTCTTTTTAGGTACAAGTAAAAAAACATATTTTATTGACAACAATTTTAAGCCACAAGACTTTAAACGAACGGAAAGAATGTATGGGAACTATCTGTACGAAGACAGTACATTTTATGTTTACGGTTGCTGTGCAGGAGAATTTGGAGGTTCAGTTTTTTTTCTAAATAAATTGACAAATAAGACTTACTCTTATTTTGCAACTTGTGCATCACAAATTTTGAAATTTAAAGACCAATATGTTGTTTGCAACAACTTAGCTCATTTATCAGGCAGTATGAGTTTTTTATTTGTACCTGACCCGACAAAACTCTATGAATTAACTGACGAAAAGCAGAAAAACCATTGCAATTGGTATGTTGAGGTTGATACCTTAAAAAATTATTGGGAAACGAGTCCGATTGGTGGAGTAAACTTTTACCGAGGAGCTTATTCAACCATGTCTTTGATTTCGTTTATAGTTAAGGATAGTTTATATTCTTTTCTCAGCAATGACAGCACAACTTTCATTGCCGTTCATAAGAGTGACACAATTCTGGAGCGACAAAGAATTTTTAATAAACCCATTCGTTTCCATCAGACACATATTATTAAGGCAGGAAACAAACTTGTCTGTTTATACCAGTTGACCGGAGGCTCACCATTAGCAGCTTATACATTGACAGGACGCAATTCGGGACTTATAGTAATTGACAGTAATAAAATTGACATATTTGACAAGTATCAAAAAACTAATTGAGTGACAGAAAACAACTACAGGCAACATTGGGTTTTATGCAATTTGGGCTTGACAATATAACATCAGCCAAGTGCAAATCCCAGCTTCAGTTCTGGCTGGACGAATAAATCTCAACTTTAGTTCTTAATTTCAACTTTAGAATAAATCCGGGCATCGGTTCGGGCAGACGGAATTCTAATTCCCAACCTGCATAAAGCCCTGTCCGTTAGCGGCTATTTTGCAACGACACTTCAACAATTATGTACTTAGCTAAAGAAACTTTTGAGGGACCCGATTATGAACACTACACAAACGATTATAATGACATGTAGCAGAAAATTTCTGAAAAACGTGGTTACTCTAGAAACTGCAGAGGAAAGACTTATACAT
>JAFDVK010000009.1 GCA_018269005.1 Acidobacteriota bacterium
GATGCGCAAGGCGGCAGCGCCCTGGCCCGTGGCTCCCGCCGCGACCAGAGCGACGATTGCATCATCGAGACGGACCTCACCATGCTGATCCCCAACAGCTACGTAAGCGAGACCGCCGAACGCCTTGCCCTGTACCGCCGCTTGGACGACATCAAGGACGAGCATGAATTGCAAGCCTTCGCCACCGAGGTGAAGGACCGCTTCGGCCCCATCCCCCACGAGGTGGAGGAACTGATGGAGGGCATCCGATTACGCTGGCTGGGCCAACGCATGGGCTTGGAGAAGATGGTGCTGAAGAACGGCGACCTGCGCGGCACCTTCATCGCGGACCAGCAACATCCCTTCTTCTCCGGCGACGGCTTCCAGGCCGTGCTGCGCGCGGTACAATCCCAACCCAAGCGTTACAAGGTGTACGAGAAGAGCGGCAAGCTGAAGATCACCGTGGCGGCGGTAAAGAACCTCGGGGAGGCGAAGCGGGCGTTGGAAATAGTTGTTGGCGTGAAGGAGAGCGTGTAGGTGGGTTGGGCGTTCCGGCGCTCAAATTCATGCGGACCCGGGGACAACGCTATAGCCGGATTTGTCAGGGCCAGGGTCCACGGCGATGTTGAGGCTTCCTTCCTCGGCCACCTCGCTGCTTGAGACCCCATAGCCCTTCAGGTATCGGCTTGCTACTTTGCCGGCCCATAAAATGTCTACAAATACAAGTAGCTCTGCGGCGGCTTAAGGTTATAGTCGGACTTTAAGCACAGAGGTTTGCGGTAGCGCTTGGTAGCCTTGATACGGATTGCGTAACCCACGACCTTATCGCCGAAGTAGGACATGAAAAATTCCTTGCTGATGCCTGCGCCTTCGCGAGTACGGCGCCACAGCTCTTCGGGCGGATGCTCCAGTATGCTCTCGATCTCGAACTCCCCGATCACCATTTGTACCGGGGCGCTGGCATATACCACCACCTTCTTCACGGCGGGCTGCTTGAAGATCATGCGCCGGAACTCGTAACGCTTGGAGCCGTCGAAGATCTTGTCTGCGAACTCCGGCTTGATGGACATGAGAACTTTCATAGCCCGGCCAAGATGAGGAGCATTTTGAGCGAATCGAAAGGAACCTCGTTGATGGTTCTCACTATGTCCATGTTAGGAAAGATGCCGGCCTCCAGCAAAGCCTTGAGATTCGGACGTTTCTTGAGCGGATAAGCATGGAGAAAGTTGACCACGCACGGACGGTTCCGGGGATTACGCTCCCAGAACTCGCGCAGCTGATCAACGTTGAGCACTGATCGCTTCCGGCTGTGGAAGCGGAGCGTATCGAAGTCCGGAACAGGATTGATCACGTTCTCCACGATGCCGATGGTCGTTGCCACTCCCTTGTACATTCCACCGGTACGATAGAAGATCAAGGTATCCCCTGGCTGAAGGTCCCGATTCATGGTGTGCGACACGTACACCTTACTGATCGCGTTCTGGTGCGGCTCACCATCCTGTTGGGCGGACAAGTCCTCGGTGCGCAGGATCGAATCGGGCAGCAGCTCCGTGTGGAATTCCGGCCGGATCGGCACCACATAGACCTTCCTGTCCTTTCGCAACCAGGGGTAACGGTGCTTGGGCTCGGTTGCCGGGTTGTCCTTGCGCATGTTGCGCACGTACACCAGCTCTTCTCCGGACTGCGACCGCTTGACACCGTGCTTGGTGAAGCCCCAAGTCGTGAGCAGGTCGATGAGGCGCTTCTGCTCGTCGGTCCGCTCGAAGATGGTGACATAGATCTCCTCCACCTTGTTGATCCGTGCGTTGTCGAACACGATTTTCAGGAAGCGCTCGCCCAGCCGTCTTCCGTTCAGCACCACCTTGAGCGTTCCGATCTTCAGGCGTTTAGCTGGTGCCAGCGGCGGCGTGATGTCCGCGTAGCTCTCTGACTCGTCCTCGACTTTCAAGAACAGGAAGCCGCCTATCGCTTCATCGCGGCGGCAGACATAAGCGTGGTCGTTGGCCTTCTTGTTGAACCAGGTGTCGAAACCTTGGTAGTCCTCTCTGAACGAGTCGAAGAAGGCATCAGTCAGATTGATGTTCCCGAACAGTTCACGCCGAACGGAGAGGACCTTGTAGTCCACTTGTTCGGGATTCTCTGCCACAACCCGCTCCAGGAAACGCTCGATGTTGAGCACTCGCGCTTCCAACCCCAGGCGGCGCGCTTTCTCGTGAATCTTCTTGTCCTCGGTGATCAAGATGTCCACGCGACCGGCGAAGACTTCGTTGACGAGCGCGGTATCGCCCGCATCGTTGGCATCGACATCGATTTCGGCAGCTACTTGCTTCACATCGTCCGCCAGTGGCGCAACCGTCTGCAGCAAGACGTAACTGTCCATCTTGATCGCCATGGCCTTCACCACCTTGGGGTCGCGATGGCCACGAATCTCGGCCACGGTCACTTGGTGGATGCACTTCTCGTACTTCAACCGGTCCAGCCATTTGAAGAGCGTTCCCACGTCCGCATTCACCGCAGGCGTTACGGCCTCGCGATGGATGATTATGTTGGTATCGAGCAGGGCTTTCAAAAGGCGGACAGTGGCACGATCGCCGGGAATTCCGGCAAGCGTGCGTGGACAAAATAGGGGATAAAGAGGAACACAACGCTCTTTGGAGAACTTCACGCCGGCGTTTCCACGCTACGAACGCCGCCGCCGCAGTATGTTACCCCCTGCCCTCGCCAGAAAGTCCATCAACCCCGCACATGAACACCTCCGACATCATCCACCACGCCCCATGGCGAGGTACGCATCGAGGTCTACTTCGAGGACGAGACTTTTTGGCTGAGCCAGAAGAAGATCGGCGAACTCTTCGATAAGGATGTGCGCACGGTGAACGAGCACTTGGGCCGGATCTTCGAGGAAGGCGAACTGACCCCGGAGGCAACTATCCGGAAATTCCGGATAGTTCAACGGGAAGGCGCGCGGGACGTGGAAAGGCTCGTGGAGCACTACAACCTGGACGCCATCATCACGGTGGGCTACCGGGTGAACAGCGCCCGCGCCACCAGGTTCAGGATCTGGGCCACCAACACGCTGAAGGAGTTCATCATCAAAGGCTTCGACCTGGAGGAAGAACTGCTGGGCAAAGGCAAGGAACTGGCCGGGATCCCGTTGGCTTCGGGCAAAGCGGCCTAAGGCGATGGAGAGCGAGATGGAATGAAGGACGCGGCCTGAAGTATCTTCGTATCACCATGCCCAAGAAGAACAAGCCGGTGAATGCAGGAACCGCGCGTGTGCGACCGGCACCCAAACGGAAGGTGCGAGCGATCAAGAAGGTTTCGGCGTCACGGGCAAAGCGGGGCAAGCACGAAGCGCCGCCACAAAAGTTGTTAGATGCGATGAAGTGGTTCGGGGCATTCCCGGAACTGGCCGGACCAACGCTGAAGGTCCAACGGCAACTGCGCGATGAGTGGTGAACGCATCCTCGTGGATACCAGTGCGCCGGTGGACTTCGTGA